>NZ_CM001979.1:0-15673 GCF_000406205.1 Dickeya sp. NCPPB 3274
ATCCACAGATGCAGATCTAAAAAATAAGATTATTTGAGTAAATTTACCCATGATCCCAGCCAGGCTTCCGCGGGATCTTCCGGAATGTCGTGTTGGGTAATGTCGATCTTCAGCATTTCGCCGATCCGACGAGCGCCCAGATCCTGTAGCAATTGATCCACTTTGACGATCGCGCCGCAGAAGGTGTCGTACTCGCTGCTGCCGATCCCGATCGCGCCATAGCGAACCGCGGACAAATCGGGCCGTTTCGTTTGCAGATCGTCATAAAACGGCTGCAGGTTGTCCGGCAGATCGCCTGCGCCGTGGGTGGATGTCACCACCAGCCACAGATTTTCAGGCGTGACCTCATCCAGTTCTGGACCATGCAGCAGCGTGGTCGTGAAATCGTTTTGCTGCAACAGCGATTCCAGGTGCTCGGAAACGTACTCGGCGCTGCCAAGGGTACTGCCGCTGATGAGGGTAATGTCTGCCATACGCGATCCCGCCTGATTGAACGACGGCACATTGTACGCTGTGATCTTGGTGGGATCTACCTGTGGATAATAGGGGGATAGTAAAAAAGCCTTAAGGCACGATGGTACGCATGATCGGGTTTTGCAAGGAGATCAGGGTTTCAGTGGACTGAATTTCATCAATTGTCTGAATCTTGTTGATAAGTACATGTTGCAGCGCATCAATGGAACGGCACATCACCTTGATGAAGATGCTGTAATGCCCGGTGGTGTAATACGCCTCCACCACTTCTTCCAGATTGCTGAGCTTCTCCACCGCGGATGGATAGTCCTTGGCGCTTTTAAGAATGATGCCGATGAAGCAACAGACGTCATATCCCAGCTGTTTGGGGTTCACGTCCAGCCGCGTTCCCACGATGATGCCGGCCTGTTTCATCTTTTCCACCCGGACATGGATGGTGCCAGGGCTGACGGAGAACTGTTTGGCTAGTTCGGCGTAAGGCGTGCGGGCATTCTCCATCAGCGCATTGAGGATGCCGCGATCGAGTTCGTCCATTGTGTAGGTGTCTGCTGCCATGATGTTGCTCCGTGAAGAACTGTCTGAAGCGTTTTACTGATTATTGCCGAATGAATCAACGACCAAACCGACGGGGTGTTCAGAGAAACTCTCTATATAAGAAGAATATAAGAAGAATAGATGGTTGAAGTTATCAGACTTTTTCGTGCTGAAAGCGACGCAGCAGACGGCTTTTCAGCCCGGTGTCAAAGCGCCAGATATGATCGAAGATGCGCAGAATGCCCGGCTTGCCGTGCGCTGACATGGCGACCGCATGGAAACGGTGCTGCAGCCGATGCTGGCGACGTTTGACTTCATTGACCAGATCGTCCGGCAGACGCTGGGCGATAAAGTCCGAAATAATGACGGCATCGGCATCCTGCCAGGACTGGCTGTCCATTTTTTCCAGCAATGCTGACAGGCAACTGGCCAGGTCAGTGCCGCCCCGAAAGGTCTGACTGAGAAAACGAATGGCTTCCTCCAGCCCGCTTTCCGACGTCAGGTCGTAACTGACGATGCCGGTGGAAAACAGCATGATGTAACAGCGGCGGTTGTCCGCCAGCGCAATCCGCATTAGCGCCAGGCAAAAGGCTTTGGCGCAGCGTTCGTTAAACCCGCCCATTGAGCCGGAGGTATCCACACAAACGATAAACGGCCCGCGCGGTTGCTGCTCGTTATGCTGATGGACGACCGGCCGCTCCAGCGTTTTTTCCCGCCAGCTCTCCCCCTGCAATCGGTAAGTCAGTAACCGATGCTCCGACAGACGACGGTAAAACTCGAATTCCAGCTCACTGATGCCGAGGGTGGAAAGCTCGGTGGGCAGCAAGCGCAGAATATCGTCGCTCTGGTGGATGCCGCTGACCTGCTCCGGCGCAAAAGCCGGCTCACGCACCATGATCTGAAAGGCTTCTTTAGGAGCATCCTGGCTGAGGACCGATTTGGTCTCCCGGCTGCGGCCGAGACGTTCCGCCAGACGCTGTAATTCCGGCTGTTGCCGCAGAAAGGCGCCGACTTCCAGCAACGCATTTAATGGCTGCTTCATACGTTTGCTGGCGCTGAGATCCCACAGTCTCCCGGCGGCGGTATCGTTGTCGGCTAAAACGGGCTCAAGCGCGCCGCTGATGGTCAGACGTTTTTGGATCTCGTCCAGCAACTGATCCCGTTCCTGCTCCATGATTTGCTGGTGCAGATTCAGGGTCTGCAACGTCAGGCTGAGACGCCAGCGCTGCATGAACAGGCTGTGCTGGCTGCTGCTGATATGGAGTTCCGATGCATTCGACGCGGAATGGACCAGCTTTTCTGCCTGACTCAGGAAGGGGGAATCGACGTTATGCAAGGTGGACATGATGTCCGACAGGTTGGACTGAAAGGTGTGATCGCTGATCAACTGGGTCTGCTGATAGCAGGTGAACTCTTTCTCCAGTTCAGGCGGCGCCTGGGTATTCCGCAGCCGTTGCCGGAGGTTTTCTTTCCACTCCGGCAAATCACGCATGACGGCGTTTTTCAGACGCGGGTATTTGTCGAAGAACATCACCAATTGAGGCGTTGCCATCAGGGTGATAATCACGTCGTCCAGCAGATCGTTTTCATCGATGGACAACAGCATCTCCAGGGATTCCAGCGTCAGCATGATCGTTACTCCCGTTGTGATTGCTCTATTTGTTCATCGACCTGCTGCAGGCTTTCTTCAATCCTGGCAAGCCATTCTTTGGGTACAAACAGACAAGGCTGATGGCGTTCAAACAATCGACGTTGCTCACGTAACTGAATTTTCAGCGTTTCATATTCCTGAAGCATCTCTTCCGGCAGTTCGCCTTTTATTACGCCCGGCAAAGACAATGCGGCGCCTTGCAAACTGATATCGCGGATGATCAGATGCTGGCGTTCATCCACTTCCATATCCAGACGCTGGCTAAAACCGACGCCGTTGAGCTTGCCGCGTAATTCGCCGCCTTTTTGCAGCCAGCCCGCCAGCGCCTCCCGGTCGATCACCACGTGGGTTACGGTGTAATCGTTGAGCAGCAGCGGTTTTTGCAGCATCAGCGTCAGTTCGGCGGATGTCAGGCTTTCCGGCAGCGTGTGATGCGGTTTGCGGCCGAAAAAGTTGACCTGACGTTCAACCCGGAAGGCTTGCTGCTCGCTCTGCTGCTGCTGGTATTGCTGGCGTTTCACATTCAGTTGCTGCAACCGGTACAGCAATGCCCGCTGCTGATAGGCTTGCTCGCTTATCAACTGCTGCAATTGCTGCTCCACCAGATCATGGGTGCCGAGGTCATGCCACAGGCAATCCTTGAGCAGGATCAGGTCAACCGGGGTAATGGTTTCCCGCCCGCTGAAGAAGGCGCAGGCCTGCAACAGGCGGATGGCTTTTTTCCAGCGGCGATCGGAAACGTACGGCGAACCGTCCTGCGAGTCCAGACGCTGGCGCAACTGGTAAATCAGTTCGAAGCAATTTTCCGGCAACGGTATATGATCGATATGAGACTGCCACTGTTGGTATTCTTCGTCGCTGACGCTCAGCGCCGGGCTGACCAGATTGTCCTGTTCGCCGGGCGAGGCGGTGAGCATGGCGCGAAAATTGTGTTTGTCCTGTACCCGGTCCAGCCAGATGCGGATCAGCATACGGTCGTACAAGGCCTCCAGACTGCTGTCGGCTTCCGGCAGTTCGTTGGACGCGGTGACCAGCAGCCGCATCGGGATAGGTTCTTCACTGTTGCCGTTGCGAAAACGTCGCTCGTTAATGGCGGTCAGCAGGGTGTTGAGGATGGCGGGGCCGGCTTTCCAGATCTCATCCAGAAATACGATTTCTGCTTCCGGCAGGTAACCGGTTGTCAGACGCTGGTAACGCCCTTCGTCTTTCAGTGCCTGAATGGATAGCGGGCCGAATACTTCTTCCGGCGTCGAAAAGCGCGTCATCAGGTATTCAAAGGCGCGTGCATGTCGGAAGGCGTATTTCAGGCGACGGGCAATCAGGCTTTTGGCTATCCCCGGCGGCCCGAGCAGGAAGACGCTTTCACCGCTAAGCGCCGCCAGCAGGCAGAGTCGGATGGCGTGTTGCCGTTCGTAAAGACCGTGTTCGAGAGCATGGCTCAGGCGAGAGATACGGTCGGCCAGCGCTGTGGGTTGTATCATGATAGATCCGTCATTGCTGTGAATCGCCGTCGGGAAGCGTGAAAAAACAGTTATCCAGGAACGTTGGGAAGATTACGTTTTCTTCATTAGCCATACATTAATTATTGTCACCATTACCGGTGTTAATCAACCAAGGCACCTGTCCTGAATCAGAACGAAGGTAATATTAAAAATGGGCTTTTAACGTGATTTGTGCATACTGTGCGTTTTCGGGCTAGTCCAACCAGAATAAGGCCCGATTTGTTAATGAATTGATAACAGAAGACAGGGTTTATGAATTCAGAACATAAACGTTCACTTCCGGCGATCACGCTGGCTGCCATCGGGGTAGTGTATGGCGATATCGGCACCAGCCCGCTTTATACGCTCAGGGAGTGTCTTTCCGGACAGTTTGGTTTTGGGGTTGAGCCCGATTCCGTTTTTGGCTTTCTCTCCCTGATATTCTGGCTGCTGGTGCTGGTGGTATCCCTTAAATATCTGAGCTATGTCATGCGTGCCGATAACGCCGGCGAAGGCGGAATTCTGACGCTGATGTCGCTGGCCGGGCGCAACACATCCGATAAGGTGACCGCCATGGTAGTGATCATGGGGCTGATCGGCGGCAGCTTTTTCTATGGCGAGGTGGTGATCACCCCGGCGATCTCGGTGATGTCGGCGATTGAAGGGCTGGATATCGTCGCGCCGTCGCTGGATACCTACATTGTCCCGATTTCGATTGTGGTGCTGACGCTGCTGTTCATGATTCAGAAGCACGGCACCGGCCGGGTGGGCAGCCTGTTTGCGCCGATCATGATGCTGTGGTTTCTGACGCTCGGGGTGCTGGGCGCGCGCAGTATCATTGCCAATCCTGAGGTGCTGCAGGCGCTGAACCCCAAATGGGCCATCAACTTCTTTATTCAGTACAAAGCGGTATCCTTCTTTGCGCTGGGGGCGGTGGTGCTGGCGATCACTGGGGTGGAGGCGCTGTACGCCGACATGGGGCATTTCGGCAAACTGCCTATTCGTATCGCCTGGTTTTCCGCGGTCTTACCGTCGCTGGTACTCAACTACTTCGGTCAGGGCGCGCTGCTGCTGAAAAATCCGGAGGCGATTAAAAACCCGTTCTTTCTGCTGGCGCCTGACTGGGCGCTGATCCCGCTGCTGGTGCTGGCGACGTTGGCTACCATCATCGCTTCTCAGGCGGTAATTTCCGGCGTATTTTCGCTGACCCGACAGGCGGTGCGTCTGGGGTATCTGCCGCCGATGCGCATCGTGCATACGTCGGATATGGAATCCGGGCAGATTTATATTCCGTTTATCAACTGGCTGCTGTACGTGGCGGTTGTGATCGTTATTGTCAGCTTTGAACATTCCAGCAATCTGGCCGCCGCCTACGGTATTGCGGTGACCGGCACCATGGTGCTGACCAGTATCCTGTCCTGTACGGTGGCGCTGAAAAACTGGCATTGGTATCGCTATCTGGTCTGGTTGCTGCTGGTGGCGCTGCTGGCTATCGACCTGCCGATGTTCCTGGCTAACGTGGTGAAGATTATTTCCGGCGGCTGGTTGCCGCTGGCGCTGGGGTTGGTGATGTTTATCATCATGACCACCTGGAAAAGCGAACGCTTCCGGCTGCTGCGCCGTATCCACGAGCATGGCAATTCGCTGGATGCGATGATTGCTTCGCTGGAAAAGAACCCGCCGGTGCGAGTGACCGGTACCGCGGTCTATCTTTCGCGCGCCACCCACGTGATTCCGTTTGCGCTGCTGCACAATCTCAAGCACAACAAGGTATTGCATGAGCGCGTGGTGCTGCTGACCATGAGAACGGAAGACGCGCCTTATGTGCATAACGCCCGGCGTGTTTCGGTGGAACAGCTTTCTCCGACCTTCTGGCGCGTTGTCGCCAGCTATGGCTGGCGTGAAACCCCCAACGTGGAAGAGGTTTTCCACCGTTGCTGGCAGGATGGCTTAACCTGTCAGATGATGGAGACCACGTTCTTCCTGTCGAACGAATCGCTGATGATGGGGAATCGACCCTGGTATCTGCGCGTTCGCGGCAAACTGTTCATGATGCTGAGCCGCAATGCGCTGCGTGCGGCAGACCAGTTCGAAATCCCACCGAACCGGCTGATCGAACTCGGCATTCAGGTAGAAATCTGACGCCTGACTTCGCGGCAGGTTAAGCGGGTGAGATTCGGTAAGAATTCACCCGCTTTCGCGTTCGTCACCGAAGTCTCGTTGTTTGCATCAGCCTCTGTTTCCCTTTCACCGGATGCATTTCTTCACCAGGTCAGCGTCGCAACAAAACCGCCTCCCGGCCGGTTGGCGAAGCGGGTGCGCATGCCATGTAACCGGGCGATATTATTGACTATCGACAAGCCCAGTCCGCTGCCGGATTTTTCCTGGCCGGGAGGGCGGAAAAAGCGCTCGCCAAGACGTTCCAGTATCGTTTCATCCACGCCCGGCCCGTCGTCGGCGATCTGAAGGCTGGAGGCGGTCAGCGTCAGTGTGATGGCGCCGCCTGTCTGACTGTAGCGAATGGCGTTATCCAGTAAATTGCGCACCAGCAGGGTCAGCAGCAACGGATTCCCCAGACTGATGACCGGGGCGTCAGGCGCTTCCAGTCGAATCTCCACCTGAGCAGCTTGGGCGGCAGGATAGTGTTCGATCACCAGTTGCTGCAGCAATGGCTGCCAGTGCACGGGAGGCGGTTCGCCAGCGGCGGAGGCGGCGTCCAGACGTGAGAGAGTCAGCAGTTGATCCACCAGACGGGAGGTGCGATCGATGCCGGCGCCCAGATTTGTCAGCGCGTGCTGGCGTACCGCGGTATCGTCTTGCGCCAGTTGCGCTACTTCAGCCTGCACTTTCAGCGCCGCCAGCGGACTGCGTAACTCGTGGGCGGCGTCCGAGGTGAAGCGCCGTTCGCGCAACAAGGTATCCTGATGACGAACGAACAGCTGGTTGAGCGCGCTAACCAGTGGCTGAACTTCCGGCGGCACCCGGGCTATGCCGAGCGGCGTTCCGTCATCCGGATTACGCTGATGCAACCGGGCGGCGATTCGCTTCAGTGGCGCCAGTTCATAACTGAGCAACCAGAACAGCAGCACTAACATAACCGGAAGCACCGCCAGCCAGGGAATCAGGTTGGTTTTCACGATATCCAGCGTCATATCCCGGCGGTAATCCCACTCCTGACCCACGACCACCACATAGCGGTTATCCTTGGTAGCCAGCCACATCAGCCGCCATTTGTCGTCATCATCCCGCAAACGGGAATCGGTAAAACCATTCTGTTGATAGTGAAAGATAAAGTCTCTGCCGTTTTCGCCATCATTCAAAACCATCTGTCCATCACGGGTAAAAATGGCGAACGCCAGTGCGTCGTCGTCCAGTTCGCCGCGCTGGTGGCGCGCCAGTTTGGGAGATTTGGGCAAGGGCTGGGGGCTTTGCTGCCAGTTTTGCGGATCGATACGCCAGTTTTGTGGATCGATAGTAGCCAGCCGTCTGGCAAACAGCATTTGCTGGGTATCAAACAGCTCATTGATGTTATGACGGGTTTGCGTCCATGACAGTATGGCGGCAGCCCCACCGACCAGCAGCATCAGCAGTGTAAAGCCCAGCAGCAGGCGTAGCCGCAGGTTAAGCGTCAGCATCGGCGGCTCCCAGTGCGTACCCCACGCCATGCACGGTACGGATGAAATGGCTGCCGAGTTTCCGGCGCAGATGATGGATATGCACTTCTACTGCGTTGCTTGAGACCTCGTCGTCCCAACTATAGAGTTTTTCTTCCAGTTGGTTACGGGTCAGGATATGGCCGGGGTTCATCAGAAACAGTTCCAGCAGCGCCAGTTCGCGGGATTTCAGCGTAAGCGGCTCCCCATTGAGCGTCACGTGGCGTGAACCAAGGTCCAGTGTGACGGCGCCATGCGCCAGCACCGGCTGTAACTGACCATAACGCCTGCGGATCAATGCCTGCAGGCGAGCGGCAACCTCGGTCAGTTCAAAGGGTTTGCAAAGGTAATCGTCCGCCCCCTGCTGCAACCCCTGGACACGTTGTTCAATCGCATCGCGCGCGGTCAGTATCAGCACGGGTACGTCGTGCCCACGCTGGCGCCATTGCCGCAGAATCTCCAGCCCGTCGATTTTCGGCAGGCTGAGGTCCAGTACCACCGCATCGTAAGGTGCGGCGGGTAGCGCAGCCAGTCCATCGTCTCCCTGGGTGAACCAGTCCACGTTAAAACCGAGCTTGATAAGCCCGGCCTTGATGCCGTCGCCAATCAAACGATCGTCCTCGATTAACAGTATACGCATCGTCCCTCCTGCTTTTTCCGCTGTGTTTATACGTTATTTCCTTTGCTAAAGAATAGGATGACAACGCCACGACGCGAGGCGGCCCGCAATCCGGACAAATACCGCTGCAACGCCGTGGGCTTTAAGATCCTGTTAAGAACTTTTTGGTTTAGTAGCCGCAGTTAGTCATTCGGCTTAATCCATCGAGACTCAGGAGAGAATTCATGAAGAAACGCATTGTACTGGTTGTTGTTGCGGCATTGTGTTCCACCTCGTTATCCGCCGCTCAAACCGGAGGATTTCTCGGCCCCGGCGAATCGGCGCCGACGCCGCCTTCTTCTGCGACAGGCGGTTTTTCCGGTCCGGATGGCAGCCTGACCACGGTGGCGCAGGCTAAAGACATGCGTGACGACAGCTGGGTAAGATTGCAGGGAAATATCATTCAGCGTGTTGGCAAAGATGACTATCAGTTTCGCGACGCCACCGGCACCATCTTGGTGGAAATCGATGACAGACGGTGGGAAGGCCAGACCATTACCCCGGAAGATCGGGTCGAGTTGAAAGGCGAATTGGACAAAGACTTTAGTTCGGTTCAACTGGATGTGAAACAGATACGAAAAATCCAGAAATAGCCTGTTTTGTCAGGCGGGCAGCGGTCCGCCTGTTGCTCCCAGCGGGCATTTTTATTGGTTTTAATAACTTAAAATCTTCCTTTTATTACGCCAACGAAACGTTTCGATAACGATCACATTTTCATAAGATAATCGTTGCCTTCTCCTGTTCTTTTTCTACACTTGTCATACAAGCGAAACGTTTCGCTATCAGGGTAAATAAAAATGAAGAAAGGTGCGTTACTTAATTCCGATATTTCGTCGGTGATTTCCCGGCTGGGGCATACCGACCAGATTGTCATTGCGGATGCCGGGTTACCGATTCCGGAGACCACAACCCGTATCGATTTGGCCTTGACCCATAATGTGCCCGGATTTTTGCAGGTGCTGAATGTGGTAACGGCGGAAATGCAGGTTGAAGCCGCGATTCTGGCGCAGGAAATCATCGAGAAGAATACGCAACTCCATGACGCATTATTGAAACAGTTAGCACAACTTGAACAACACCAGGGAAATACTATTTCACTGCATTACGTCAGCCATGAGGATTTCAAAAAGCAAAGTGGTCAAAGCCGGGCCATTATTCGCACTGGGGAATGTTCTCCGTATGCGAATGTGATCCTTTGTGCCGGCGTCACCTTCTGAGGTACCGATGCAACCTTTACTGCAATTGCAAGGCATCACCAAAACCTTTCCCGGCGTTAAGGCGCTTTCCGGCGCGGCATTGAATGTCTATCCGGGGAAGGTCATGGCGCTGGTGGGCGAAAACGGTGCCGGCAAATCCACCATGATGAAGGTACTGACGGGGATTTATCGCAAGGATGCCGGCAGTATCCATTTTCTGGGTAATGACGTGGATTTCAGCGGCCCCAAAGCCTCTCAGGAAGCAGGGATCGGCATTATCCATCAGGAACTGAACCTGATTCCTCAACTGACCATTGCGGAAAATATTTTCCTTGGCCGCGAATTTACCAACCGCTTGGGGCGTATCGACTGGAAACGGATGTACGCCGAGGCGGACAAACTGCTCAAGCGCTTGAATTTGCGTTATGACAGTCGTCGTTTGGTGGGCGAATTGTCGATTGGCGACCAGCAGATGGTCGAAATCGCCAAGGTGCTCAGCTTTGAATCCCGGGTCATCATCATGGATGAGCCCACCGATGCGTTGACCGATACCGAAACCGCGTCGCTGTTCAGCGTGATTAAAGAATTGCAGTCTCATGGCTGCGGTATCGTCTATATCTCCCATCGACTGAAAGAAATCTTTGAAATCTGTGATGACGTGACGGTCTTTCGCGACGGTCAGTTCATCGGCGAGCGCCCGGTGAGTGAATTGCAGGAAGACTCGCTGATTGAAATGATGGTGGGGCGTAAGCTGGAAGATCAGTATCCCCGTCTGAATCAGGCGCCCGGCGAGGTGCGTTTGCAGGTCAGCGAATTGTCCGGGCCGGGCGTGGAGAACGTGAGTTTCACGTTGCGCAAGGGCGAGATTCTTGGTGTCGCCGGGTTAATGGGCGCCGGTCGTACCGAACTGATGAAAGTGCTTTACGGCGCGCTGCCGCGTACCCACGGCAACGTTCATCTGGACGGTAAGGATGTGGTGACCCGCAGTCCGCAGGACGGGCTTGCCAGCGGCATCGTCTATATTTCCGAAGACCGCAAGCACGACGGGCTGGTGCTCGGCATGTCGGTGAAGGAAAACATGTCTCTGACCGCGCTGCGCTATTTCAGCAATGCCGCGGGGTCGCTGCGGCACGGCGATGAACAGCAGGCGGTGAGCGATTTCATCCGCATGTTCAATATCCGCACGCCGTCCATGTCCCAGCCGATTGGGCTGCTGTCTGGCGGTAATCAGCAGAAAGTGGCCATCGCTCGCGGTCTGATGACTCGTCCCAAAGTGCTGATTCTGGATGAGCCGACCCGCGGCGTGGATGTGGGGGCAAAAAAAGAAATCTATCAGTTAATCAACCAGTTCAAGCAGGAAGGATTAAGCATCATTCTGGTGTCGTCGGAAATGCCCGAAGTACTTGGGATGAGCGATCGCATTATCGTGATGCACGAAGGGCGTCTGAGCGGCGAGTTCCCGATTGAACAGGCGACACAGGAAACGCTGATGGCTGCGGCCGTTGGTAAGCAATACGGCGTAAAGCAGGAGTAAGTCAGACATGAGTTCCCAAACTATCACAGCAAAGCGCTGGCTCAGCAAAGAGTGGCTGATGGAGCAAAAATCATTGATCGCCCTGCTGATTCTGATCGCTGTGGTGTCTTCAATGAGCCCCAACTTTTTTACCCTGAACAACCTGTTCAACATCCTGCAGCAGACCTCGGTGAACGCCATCATGGCGGTGGGTATGACGCTGGTGATCCTCACGTCCGGCATTGATTTGTCTGTGGGATCGTTGCTGGCGCTGACCGGCGCGGTAGCGGCTTCCATCGTCGGACTTGAGATCAATGCGCTGGTGGCGGTGTTCGCCGCGCTGGCGCTGGGCGCGGTCATCGGCGCAGGCACCGGCATCGTGATTGCCAAGGGACGGGTGCAGGCCTTTATCGCCACGCTGGTGATGATGCTGCTGCTGCGCGGCGTGACCATGGTGTATACCAACGGCAGCCCGATCAATACCGGTTTTTCCGATGCGGCGGATGCGCTAGGCTGGTTCGGCATCGGACGTCCTCTGGGAATACCTACGCCAATCTGGATTATGGCGGTGGTATTCCTGGCAACCTGGTACATGCTGCACCATACCCGCATCGGCCGCTATATCTATGCGCTGGGCGGAAATGAAGCGGCAACCCGCCTTTCCGGGATCAGCGTTGATAGAGTGAAAGTGGTCGTTTATTCGTTGTGTGGTTTGTTGTCGGCGCTGGCGGGCATTATCGAAGTGGCTCGCCTGTCATCGGCGCAACCAACGGCAGGGACGGGTTATGAATTGGATGCCATTGCGGCGGTGGTGCTGGGTGGCACAAGTCTGTCAGGTGGTAAAGGACGCGTGGTGGGAACGTTAATCGGCGCTCTGATTCTGGGGTTCCTGAATAACGGACTTAACCTGTTAGGTGTTTCTTCTTACTACCAGATGATCGTCAAGGCGGTGGTTATTTTGCTGGCGGTTTTGGTAGATAACAAAGGCAGTAAATAACTTTTCATTCACACAGGAATTGAAATATGAATTTGAAGAAGATTGCTACTCTGGTTTCCGCTGTTGCGCTGAGTGCCACCGTCAGTGCCAATGCGCTGGCGAAGGATACCATTGCTCTTGTTGTTTCCACGCTCAATAACCCGTTCTTCGTGTCTCTGAAAGATGGCGCGCAGAAAGAGGCTGACAAACTTGGCTACGATCTGGTGATCCTGGATTCTCAGAATAACCCGGCCAAAGAACTTTCCAATGTGCAGGATCTGACCGTTCGCGGCGCCAAACTGCTGCTGATCAACCCGACCGATTCTAACGCGGTAGGTAATGCGGTGAAGCTGGCTAACCAGGCCAAAATCCCGGTCATCACGCTGGACCGTGTCGCCGCCAGCGGCGAAGTGGTTAGCCATGTGGCTTCCGACAACGCCTTCGGCGGTAAAGTCGCCGGTGATTTCATCGCTAAAAAACTGGGTGAAGGCGCCAAGGTGATTCAGCTGGAAGGTCTGGCGGGAACGTCTGCTGCTCGTGAACGCGGCGCCGGCTTCATGAAATCTGCCGAGAAAAACAAATTCGCCATGCTGGCGAGCCAGCCTGCTGACTTTGATCGCACCAAGGGTCTGAACGTCATGCAGAACCTGCTGACCGCTCATCCGGACGTTAAAGCTGTGTTCGCCCAGAACGACGAAATGGCGCTGGGCGCCCTGCGTGCTTTGCAGACGGCAGGTCGTGACGATGTGCTGGTAGTTGGTTTTGACGGCACCGCCGACGGCGTGAAAGCCGTAGAAGGCGGTAAGCTGGCGGCTACCGTGGCGCAGCGTCCTGAGCAAATCGGCATCATCGGCGTGGAAACCGCTGACAAGGTTCTGAAAGGCGAAAAAGTACAGCCGATCATTCCTGTTGACCTGAAACTGGTTACCAAACAATAACAGAATCAAAGCGTAATACCGCACGTGCAGTACTGCGCCACCCCTCACGGGTGGCGCGTAATCAACATCGGGGTTCATGGTAATGAAATCAGGCAAGCTGGTAGTCTTGGGAAGTATCAATGCGGACCATATTTTGAATCTGGCGCAGTTTCCCCGCCCGGGCGAAACGGTGATCGGTAAACAGTATGGCGTGGCATTTGGCGGCAAAGGCGCCAACCAGGCGGTGGCTGCCGGGCGTAGCGGCGCTGATATCGAATTTATTGCCTGTGTCGGGGCAGACGATATCGGTGAGCGTATTCGCCAGCAACTGATCAAAGACCGCATCGATGTTTCCGCCGTTGAGGCGATTTCCGGCCAGACTACCGGGGTGGCGCTGATTTTCGTCAACGGCGAAGCCGAAAACATGATCGGTATTCATGCGGGAGCCAACGCGGCGGTAACGCCTGATTACCTGAATCGTTATCAGCAGAAAATTATTGATGCATCCGCGCTGTTGATACAGTTGGAATCGCCGCTGGAAACGGTGACGGCCGCCGCTCGTCTGGCCCATGACAATGGCACCAAAGTGATCCTCAATCCGGCGCCGGCCTGCTCGTTGCCTGATGAATTGCTGTCGCTGGTAGACATGATTACGCCGAATGAAACCGAAGCGCAGATCCTGACCGGCGTCACGGTTGAAACGGAAGACGACGCGCAACGCGCCGCTCAGGTATTGCATGATAAAGGCATTGCGACCGTACTGATTACGTTGGGGAGTCGCGGCGTCTGGTTAAGTGAACAGGGTAAAGGGCAGCGCATTCCCGGTTTTCGCGTAAAAGCGGTCGATACCATCGCTGCCGGTGATACGTTTAATGGCGCGCTGGTGACGGCTCTGCTGGAGTCACGCCCGATGGAAGCTGCGGTTAAATTCGCGCATGCGGCGGCGGCTATCGCGGTTACTCGTTATGGCGCCCAGCCTTCAGTTCCCTGGCGTGAAGAGATTGATGCTTTCCTGAATGCGCAGGAGTGATCCTTGGCAACGATGAAAGACGTGGCCCGTCTGGCCGGGGTATCCACATCAACGGTTTCTCATGTCATCAACAATAACCGCTATGTCAGCGACATCATTCGCGACCGGGTGATGAAAGCGGTTGAGCAATTGAATTACGCGCCGTCAGCGTTGGCGCGTAGCCTCAAAATCAATCAGACCCGAACCATCGGTATGTTGCTGACCGCCAGTAGCAACCCGTTCTATGCCGAAGTGGTGCGAGGTGTGGAACGTTGTTGCTACGAACGGGGTTACAGCCTGATTCTGTGCAATACGGAGGGTGACCACCACCGCCTGAGCCGCAGCCTGGAAACATTACTGCAGAAACGGGTCGATGGGTTGCTGCTGATGTGCACCGAAAGCCATATGCCGTCACCCGATATTATTCGCCGTTATCCTTCTATTCCTGTCGTGATGATGGATTGGGCGCCTTTTGAAGGCAACAGCGATGTCATCAAAGACAACTCGCTGCAAGGCGGCGAAATGGCTACCCATTACCTGATTTCTCAGGGATATCGCAACATCGCCTGTATTGCCGGTCCGCAGGATAAAACCACCGCGCATAATCGCCTGGAAGGTTATCGTAAAGCGATGCATCAGGCGGGGTTGCCGATCCTTCCCGGTTATGAGGTGGTCGGGGATTTCGAATTCGAGACCGGCTTTCGCGCCATGCAACAATTGCTGGCATTGCCGCAGCGGCCCGAAGCCGTCTTTACCAGTAATGATGCTATGGCGGTGGGCGTCTATCGTGCTTTGCACGAAGCTGGTTTGTCTATCCCGGACGATATGGCCGTTGTTGGTTATGACGATATCGAACTGGCGCGCTACCTGTCTCCACCACTGACGACGATTCATCAACCTAAAGATGAACTGGGCGAACTGGCGATTGATACTCTGCTTCACCGGCTGGAACACCCGGATGAGGAACACAATGTACTGGTGTTGACGCCGGAGCTGATCATTCGGGATTCGGTCGGCAAAAGAAGTTAGTGGCTGATTGTTTTCCTTAATTCTGAGGTTTTATACCGCTGAAAAGCGGCATATTGATGTATTCCTGCCCGTTTTGCCTGAAAACCATCCAGTTGATGATTTTTTTGCATTTATCGCTTGTCAGGCCAGAAGAACTCCCTATAATGCGCCTCCACTGACACGGCAACGGCGATGAGCCGGCGCGGTGTGAGGCGGAGAAAACGGGAAAAAAGTCGTTGACTCTGAATGAGGAAAGCGTAGTATACGCCACCTCGCGACAGCAGGCTGTAAGCCGGTCGCACTGCTCTTTAACAATCAATCAGACAATCTGTGTGGGCACTCGCAGGACGCTTCACTAAAATATTTGTGAAAAGTCTTGAAGAGTGACAACAGTTAATTCATACGAACTAACAGTAAATTCTTTGAGCACCGTTTTCTTCGGAAAACACATCAAACTTTAAATTGAAGAGTTTGATCATGGCTCAGATTGAACGCTGGCGGCAGGCCTAACACATGCAAGTCGAGCGGCAGCGGGGGAAGCTTGCTTCCCGCCGGCGAGCGGCGGACGGGTGAGTAATGTCGTGGGGATCTGCCTGAGTGGGA
>NZ_CM001979.1:15773-233176 GCF_000406205.1 Dickeya sp. NCPPB 3274
CGGTGGTGGAACCGGTCTGTCAGGACTGACGGATGCGGCCGGCGGCCCGGCGTTGTGGCTCACGGTCTGGTCCGGTTCTGTCTTCCGGTGTTGTGCGGTTCTTCCTCAGTGTACCCCGTCCCTTTTTTGTGCCTGCCGGCAGAGAAAACATCCCTTAATACGCGCTCAGTCTCCGGTTGCCGCGGTTCTCCTTCGCAGCCAGCCGCGGATAAACGTGGCGATCTGCGCCGGCTGGTTAAGATCCAGACAGGGCAGGTCGAGCGTTAATGCGGAATCGCTGGCCACGGCCAGCGTATCGGCATCGATCAGCGTGTCGATATCACGCCCAGACTCGTGACGGTACAGCAGAATTTTATCGATCGGTTCGTGTTTGAAGCCTTCTACCAGAATCAAATCCAGCTTTGAGCTGTCCATTCTGCTGGCCAGGAAGTGCAGATTGGGTTCCTGCTGCTCCGGTGTTTCGGTCATCAATGCCCAGCGAGTATTGCTGGCAACCAGCGTCTGGTCAGCTCCGGCCTTGCGCAGTTCATAGCTGTCCTTACCCGGTTTATCGACGTCCATATCGTGGTGCGTGTGTTTGATGATACCCACCCGAATCTTCATCGCGTTCAGCAATGGAATGAGCTGCTTCAGTAAGGTGGTTTTGCCTGTACCACTGTGAGCAGCAATAGCCAGAAGCGGTATATCAGTCATGGAGCGGTTCCTGCCAGCGAGCCAGATCCTCTGGCGTATTGAGATTACGAAATGATAAAGGTTGATCTGCAAAAGAGACGGCTTCTGCCTTTATCTGCTGCAGAAAAAGCATCAATTTTCGATCGCCGTTACTCAGATAAGCCTTCAGTTTATCGACCTGCGAAGTGTGGATCGCCAATAATGTCGGATGTTCGCGAGATCCATCCGTGGCATAGGCGGCAAGGTGATTATCACTGAACCGCAGCAATCGGGAAACCAGGTCAAGAGGCAACGCGGGAACATCACAGGGAACAAACACGACCCAGTCTGTTTTGGCGAGGCTTAACCCGGTGAAAATGCCAGCCAGCGGACCAGAAAAGTTACGGTTAATATCACCGATCACCGGATAACCGCTTTGCTGATAACGTTCCTGATGACGATTGGCGTTAATAAGCAAGATATCGACCTGTGGCTTCAGACGCTCAAGAACGTGCTGATAGAGCGGCTTGCCCTCCAGTTCAATCAACCCCTTATCGTTTCCTCCCATGCGGGATGACTGGCCGCCAGCCAGAATCACACCTGTTATCATCGTATTGGCATCCATAATGATTTGATGCGTTATTGTCGGAAAAGTATGGCGCAAGGCCAAGCCCTTTCCCCATACTAGATAAACAGTCATTAATATTTGAGGTAGTGATAATGAAATGCCATCGTGTAAATGAATTGATTGAGCTGCTGCACCCGGCCTGGCAAAAAGAGCCGGATTTGAATTTGGTGCAATTTTTACAAAAACTTGCACAGGAAGCCGGGTTCGAGGGGGCGCTTAGTGATTTGACTGATGATATCCTTATTTATCATTTAAAATTGCGTGACGCAGATAGCGCACAGCCAATTCCAGGCTTGCAGAAAGATTATGAAGAAGATTTCAAAACCGCATTACTGCGTGCCCGTGGCGTTATCAAGGATTAGCGGCTTCACTCATAGTCTGATGCGATGGAGCTGTGCTCGTCATGCATGATTCCGTATTCAATTTTCATACTCTGTCGCCGGATGTCATCATGGATGCGCTCTGGTCTGTGGATATCCGTGTCGATTCCGGCCTGACCGCGCTTAATAGCTATGAAAATCGGGTTTATCAGTTTAGTGATGAAGACCGTAAACGTTATGTGGTGAAATTTTATCGGCCGCAACGTTGGAATGCCGCTCAGATTAGCGAAGAGCATCATTTTGCGGCCGAGTTGTTCGCTGATGAAGTGCCGGTGGTGGCGCCGCTGGCCTTACAGGGCAACACGCTGCATGAGCATGATGGTTTCTGGTTTGCCGTGTTTCCCAGCGTTGGCGGGCGCCAGTATGAAATGGACAATGACGACCAACTGGAAGAGGTTGGGCGTTATTTGGGTAGAATTCATCAGACCGGTAGCCGAAATCTGTTTTCAACTCGCCCTACTGTCGGGTTGCAGGAATACCTTGATGACCCGCTGGTCACGTTAACTGACAGTCCCCTGATTTCTGACGCGCAAAAAGCGCCGTTTCTAATGGCGACAGCCCGGCTGATTGATGAAGTGAAACAGCACTGGAATACGAACTGGCAAGCCAGGCGTCTGCACGGTGACTGTCATCCCGGTAATATTCTTTGGCGTGACGGCCCATTGTTTGTCGATCTGGACGATGCGCGTAATGGCCCAGCGGTACAGGATCTCTGGATGCTGTTGCATGGAGATCGTCAGGAGCAGCGCATCCAGCTGGATATTTTGCTGGATGCTTACAGTGAGTTCGCCTCTTTTGATGAAGCGGAACTGGCATTGATTGAACCGCTACGCGCCATGCGTATGGTTCACTATCTGGCCTGGGTAGCCCGCCGTTGGCATGACCCTGCTTTTCCTCGTAGTTTTCCATGGATGCAGGAAGCTGATTTCTGGGCAAAGCAGGCCACTATTTTTACTGAACAGGTAAGGCTGTTGCAGGAACCACCGCTGCAGCTGACACCGATGTACTGACACTTATGGAGATAACGTTGATATGAAGAAAATATGGCTTGCGCTGGCTGGTATGGTGTTGGCGTTCAGTGCGTCAGCAGCTGATTTTTCCGATGGCAAACAGTATGCCACACTGGATAAACCGGTTCCTCAATCCCCTCAGGTGCTGGAATTCTTCTCATTCTATTGCCCGCATTGTTACCAGTTCGCTCAGGTTTACCACATTCCTGACGCCATTCAGAAAGCGCTGCCGGCCGATGCCAAGTTAACCAAGTATCATGTCGATTTCCTGGGGCCGTTGGGCAAAGAGCTGACCCAGGCCTGGGCGGTGGCGATCGCTCTGGGTGTGGAAGATAAAGTCAGCCCGTTGATGTTTGATGCTGTTCAGAAGACCCAGACCGTGAAACAACCGCAAGACATTCGTCAGGTCTTTGTGGCTGCGGGCGTAAAAGCTGAAGATTATGACAGCGCCTTGAATAGCTTCGTGGTGAAGTCACTGGTTGCGCAGCAGGAGAAAGCCGCTGCCGATCTGCAGCTGCGGGGTGTTCCGGCCGTGTTTGTGAACGGCAAATACATGATAAAAAGCGATGGGCTTGATACCAGCTCCATGGACAACTACGTCAAACAATATGCCGATGTAGTGAAATTCCTGCTCTCTCAGAAATAAGCTTTCTGCTTTTTCTATGCGCCACACGCCTTACCGCGTGTGGCGTTTGTTTTTGTTTCGGCGCTAATGGTAATGTCTGGACAATTCTGCTTACCGGCAAACATTTTGATTTCATATATATCCACATCAATAACAACGCCTTGATATAACTGTAATGTCAATGCTTTTCTTCTAACACAATGATTAGCAATGAATTACATATACATTCCACTTCTATCGATATCTCTGTTAATTATCTTTCAATTTCTATGCACAAAGTTATCCACAGATTTTTTGCGAGGCATTGTGCAAAAAGCGTAATGAGCGAGCGTTAATATTCGTCTCTGACTGCCAGCTATGGCATCCTTAACTTCATGTCAGAAAACAACGATCGCGAAATATCATGGTTCAAATAGCAGATAATCCCCTCATTCTGGTTGACGGTTCATCGTACCTTTACCGCGCCTATCATGCCTTCCCCCCACTGACCAACGGTGCTGGCGAACCGACCGGCGCGATGTATGGCGTGCTCAACATGTTGCGCAGTTTGCTGCAGCAATACCATCCCAGTCATGTCGCGGTGGTGTTTGACGCGAAGGGTAAGACGTTTCGTGATGATTTGTTTGAACATTACAAATCTCACCGGCCGCCGATGCCGGATGATCTGCGCGCTCAGATTGAACCGTTGCACCGCATGGTAAAAGCGATGGGATTGCCGTTGCTCTCCATTTCCGGCGTAGAGGCGGATGATGTGATTGGAACGTTGGCGCAGCAGGCGGAACGTGCGGGTAAACCTGTTCTGATCAGCACCGGCGATAAGGATATGGCGCAGCTGGTGACGCCGAATATCACGCTGATCAACACCATGAACAACACCATTCTGGGGCCGGATGAGGTATGCGCCAAATACGGTATTCCGCCGTCGCTGATCATTGATTTTCTGGCTCTGATGGGGGACTCCTCCGACAACATTCCTGGTGTGCCGGGCGTGGGTGAAAAAACCGCACAGGCATTACTGCAGGGGCTGGGGGGGCTGGATACCCTATATGCCGATCTGGATAAAATTGCCGGCCTGACTTTCCGGGGCGCCAAAACCATGGCAGCCAAGCTGGAACAGAATAAAGAGGTGGCTTACCTTTCCTATCAGTTGGCTACGATCAAGACGGATGTTGAACTGGAGCAGGGGTGTGAGCAACTGACGGTGAATGAGCCGGATGTGGCGGAACTGCGCGAACTGTTCACCCGTTATGAGTTCAAACGCTGGCTGGCGGATGTGGAAGCCGGGCAGTGGTTGCAAGGCGGCAACAGAAAGAGTTCGCCGGCCATGCCATTCGTCAAGGCGACGGTGGAGGACGTGCCGAAAGAAGCGGCCAGCGTGCTGTCTCAGGACGGCTATGTCACCATTCAGGATGAACAGACATTTCAGGATTGGATTGCACGAATCAAAGCTGCTGGTCTGTTCTCGTTCGACACCGAAACCGATGGTCTTGATACCCTCACAGCTAATCTGGTTGGGATTTCACTGGCGATCAAGCCAGGTGAGGCGGCTTACCTGCCGTTAGGCCATGATGATTTGAATGGTGAGTACGCGAAAGAAGCCCCCCCGAACGGCATTACACCGCGGATATACTCCTGCAACGTCTATAACAGTACTGTATCACCTGCGATGGGTGCACCGAGTACGCAGACGGAGGAGGCTCTCCCGAGCGGAATTGTACAGCGGGTATACTCCTGCAACGTTTATAACAGTACTGTATCGCCTGCGATGAGCGTACCGAACACATGCGCTGAAAATGCACCGGTACAACTGGATCTCGATTGGGTGCTGGCGCAACTGAAACCGCTGCTGGAAGATGACGGCATTCGCAAGATCGGGCAAAACCTGAAATTCGATAAAGGCGTGATGGCTCGTTACGGCATCGATCTGCGCGGCATTGCCTTCGACACCATGCTGGAGTCCTACGTGATTGACAGTGTGGCTGGCCGCCATGATATGGACAGCCTGTCTGAGCGCTATTTGCAGCATAAGACCATTACATTCGAAGAGATTGCCGGTAAGGGCAAAAAACAGCTGACGTTCAATCAGATTCCACTGGAGCAGGCATCTGTCTACGCAGCTGAAGATGCTGATGTGACGCTGCGTTTGCATGAGACGTTATGGGCGAAACTGGAGCCGCAGCAGGAACTGCGCACGGTGTTCCAGAATATCGATATGCCGCTGGTGCCGGTGTTGTCGCGCATGGAGCGCACCGGGGTGCTGATCGATACCACTATTCTGGCGGAGCATTCGCGGGAGCTGACGCAACGTCTGGCGGAGTTGGAAGTGCAGGCGCATGAACTGGCAGGGGAAGTCTTCAATTTGTCTTCCACCAAACAGTTAGGGGCCATTCTGTACGAAAAACAGCAGTTGCCGGTTATCAAGAAAACCCCGAAGGGCGCGCCTTCTACCAATGAAGAAGTGCTGGCCGAACTGGCGTTGAATTATCCGCTGCCGAAGTTGATTCTGGAGTATCGCGGACTGGCGAAACTGAAATCCACTTACACAGATAAGCTGCCGCAGATGATCAATCCGCTGACCAAGCGGGTGCACACCTCCTACCATCAGGCGGTAACCGCAACCGGACGTCTTTCCTCCAGCGATCCCAATCTGCAGAATATTCCGGTGCGTAATGAAGAAGGGCGGCGTATTCGTCAGGCGTTTATTGCGCAGGAAGGATACTGCATTCTGGCGGCGGACTACTCGCAGATTGAATTACGCATCATGGCGCATCTGTCACGGGATGCTGGATTGCTGAGGGCGTTTTCCCAAGGTCTGGATATTCACCGCGCCACGGCCGCCGAGGTATTCGGTCTGCCGCTCGACAGGGTGACCACTGAACAGCGTCGCAGCGCCAAAGCCATCAACTTTGGTTTGATTTATGGCATGAGCGCATTTGGCTTGTCCCGTCAGTTGGCTATTCCGCGTAACGAAGCTCAAAAATATATGAACCTCTATTTTGAGCGTTATCCGGGCGTGCAGGAGTACATGGAGCGCACTCGCCAGCAGGCGGCGGATCAAGGATATGTATCCACGCTGGATGGTCGCCGTCTCTATTTGCCGGATATTCATTCCCGCAACGCCAATAGCCGCAAGGCGGCGGAGCGGGCGGCTATTAACGCGCCGATGCAGGGCACCGCGGCGGATATCATCAAAAAAGCGATGATCGCCATTGATGCCTGGCTGCAACAGGAAAAACCGTTGGTGACGATGCTGATGCAGGTACACGATGAACTGGTGTTTGAAGTGCATCACTCCGTATTGGACGAAGCCAGCGCGAAAATACGCAATCTGATGGAAGGCTGCATGCAGCTGGATGTGCCCTTACGGGTGGATATCGGCACCGGCAGCAACTGGGATCAGGCCCATTAAACTGTCTGGTGAAAGAAGCGGGTCAGCATGATTTTGGGTGTTATGCGGATTTTTGTTATGAATACCATAAGAAATATCGCCTTTCTTTTTTCTGTTGGTTTTTTCAGCTGAATCCTAAGCAATCCTGTAATTAAACTACAGGATTGTGTGACCCGGTTTGAGTTTGTTTAATTCATCACCGTTTTTTATGAAAGTAAACAACAAAAAAACCTTTTTTCCAGAAAGGAAATGGGGTAGAGTTAAACACGTAGGGTACAGAGGTAAGATGTTCTATCTTTCAGACCTTTTACTTCACGTAATCGGATTTGGCTGAATGTTAGCCGCCCCGGTCGGGTTTCTGACCGGGGCGTTTTTTATTGTCTGGATGACGGATAAACCGATAATGAAAACCTATGTTTCCGTTGGCGCATAGCCCAAGCTACCGGCGGAACACTTAGCCGGTAGTCATCGGGATAGCGATTCTGTTGGGAAGGATTGATCGGTGTATTACTGGTCGGATTCTGGCTGAGATTGCAACTCTGCTGATGGTAACATACTGAACCAGCTATCTAATTTCTGACGTAATTTATCTACACCGGTTTTTTTCAGCGAAGAAAACGCTTCAACCTGAATATCCCCCATGAACGGCAACACCGCTTCCCGCACCATGTTCAACTGGGATTTGCGGGCACCCTGAGCCAGCTTGTCGGCTTTGGTCAGCAGTACCAGCACCGGTAAGCCGACATCAACGGCCCACTCCAGCATCTGCTGGTCCAGATCCTTAAGCGGGTGACGGATATCCATCAGTACCACCAGCCCTTTCAGGCAGTTACGTTTTTGCAGGTATTCGCCAAGCGCACGCTGCCATTTGCGTTTCATCTCTTCCGGCACTTCGGCGTAACCATAACCAGGCAAGTCGACCAGACGCACGCCATCGGCTACTTCAAACAGGTTGATAAGCTGGGTCCGGCCCGGTGTCTTACTGGTGCGAGCCAGACTTTTCTGGTTGGTCAGCGTATTGAGCGCGCTGGATTTGCCCGCGTTGGAGCGGCCGGCAAAAGCGACTTCAATACCGCTGTCGGCAGGAAGATGACGAATGTCCGGCGCGCTGGTGACGAAATGGGTCACATGGTAGTTGTATTGTTGGGTCACAGTTTGCGTCTCTGTCTGGATCACGGTTTTATGTGGTTGATTATACCTGCAACCGATAAGAAAGGCGGCGTTTATCTGTTTTTGTCGCGGTATTACCGTCTTAACAGACTGAAAAAAATAAAACCAGCACACAGCTCTTGGAGCACTTTTTTATTGGTATGCTTTCTGCTAGATTCCGCCGCAATTCTCCCTATATTTGCTCGTCTGAACCCGAGATTGACGCTATGAAACAACCATCAAAGGGGGCGGGACGCAAAGCTCCCGCACCGAAGATTAAAAGAAAGAGCCGTGAGCAGTTGGATCTGGAAGCTCGTGAACGCAAACGCCAGAAAAAGCACCGTGGTCACGTTGCGGGAAGCCGTACCCAGCCGTCCGGCGATCGTCAGCAAAACTCCGCCTCCGACAAGCTGAAAGACCCGCGCATTGGCAGCAAAAAACCGGTGTCGTTGCTGCCGGAAGGTGCGGCCGTAGCGGTGAAAGCGCCGGTGGCGGCGAAAGAGAAACCCGCTCGCCTGTCGCCGCAGGAAGAGCTGGAAATGCTGGAGAATGATCCGCGCCTTGATGAACTGCTGGACAGACTGGAGAAAGGCGAAACGCTGCCGGCCAAAGAACAGTCCTGGCTGGATGAGACGCTGGATCGTATCGATATTCTGATGGAGCAATTGGGCATCAGTCTGGACGACGACGAGGAAGACGAAGAGCAGGAAGAGGATATGCTGCAACTGCTCCGTCGCAATAATCCGAAAGACGGCCATTGATGCTGAAAGCGCTGTTTCTGCTCATAACCTTACTGGTTCTTTGTTTTTTGGGCGGTCTGTTGGTTAAACTGTGGTGCCTGTCGAAACGGAAAGACAGATTACAGCGTGCCGTATTGTCGGGGCAGCGTCGGCTGCCCCCGCGCCGTGCGGCGAGGACCGGTTACCGGAAGGAGTGAGTCGCATGCCCGAACAAACCATAGACTGGGATTTATCCCTGATCCAGAAATACAATTATTCGGGACCGCGCTACACCTCCTATCCTACCGCGCTGGAATTCAGCGACAGTTACGACAACGCCGCGTTTGCTCAGGCGGTGGCCCGTTACCCTAACCGGCCGCTGTCGCTGTACCTGCATATCCCGTTTTGCCACCGTTTGTGCTACTTCTGCGGCTGCAATAAGCTGGTGACCCGTCAGTTGCATAAGGCGGATGAGTATCTTGACCGGCTGGCGCTGGAAATCCGTCAGCGCGCGCCCTTGTTTGCCGGTCGCGTTGTCACTCAGATGCATTGGGGCGGCGGAACGCCTACCTTTCTGAACAAAACACAGATTAGCCGCCTGATGGGGCTGCTGCGCCAGCATTTCCGCTTTGCCGAACAGGCCGAGATGTCGCTGGAAGTGGACCCGCGGGAAATCGAACTGGATGTGCTCGATCATTTGCGCACCGAAGGGTTCAATCGTCTCAGTATGGGGGTGCAGGACTTCAATAAAGAGGTGCAGCGCCTGGTCAATCGCGAGCAGGATGAAGCCTTTATTTTTGCGCTGATCGATCGGGCCAAAGCGCTGGGGTTCGCCTCCACCAACATCGACCTGATCTACGGTTTGCCAAAACAGACGCCGGACAGTTTTGCCTTTACCCTACAGCGGGTGGCGGCGCTGCGCCCGGACCGCCTTAGCGTGTTCAACTATGCGCATTTACCCAGCCTGTTTGCCGCCCAGCGCAAGATCAAAGAGGCCGATCTGCCGGATGCGGAGCAAAAGCTGGCGATCTTGCAGCAGACCATTCAAAGCCTGACCGCGGCGGGTTATCAGTTCATCGGTATGGATCATTTCGCCCGGCCGGATGACGAGCTGGCGGTGGCGCAACGCGAAGGAAAACTGCATCGCAATTTCCAGGGGTACACCACCCAGGGCGATACCGATTTGCTGGGGCTGGGGGTATCCGCCATCAGCATGATTGGCGACAGCTACGCCCAGAACCAGAAAGAACTGAAGCTGTACTACGCTGACGTCGAACAGTATGGTCACGCATTGTGGCGCGGTTTGGCCCTGACCCGTGATGATTGTCTGCGCCGTGACGTAATCAAGGCGCTGATTTGTCATTTTCAACTGGAGTTCACCGCGATTGAGCGGGCGTATGATCTGTCGTTTGGCGAATATTTCCGCGAGGACCTGGCGTTGCTGGCGCCAATGGCGCAGGACGGGCTGGTGGATATTCTGCCGGATCGTATTCAGGTGACGCCCAAAGGGCGTCTGTTGATCCGCAATATCTGCATGTGTTTTGACGTGTATCTGCGCAGCAAGATGCGTGAACGTCAGTTCTCTCGGGTTATCTGAGCCGATCTGGAATGATAAAAGAAAACAGCCAGTCGATATGACTGGCTGTTTTCCTGTTCCTGTCAGCGATGATTTAGCTGAAGAAATTGATCAGTGCTGCGCACAACACGGCTGCAATCGCAGTTTGCGATGAGTGACCCACCGCACTGCTGATTTCAGCGCCGTGCGTCACGGCAGAAAAAATGGATTCCAGCATGGTTACCCTCTCCAGTCAGCGACACGATCATACTGCTGGCGCGGCGCAAGTAAAGTACAAAATATACCCGTTATACTTCAAGTTGCAGGTGTGTTGGCTTTCTTACCCGGCTCCTCCACGAGCCTTGCCCTGGAGGGTCAACGCAACTCGAATTATTTTGGGTATAGTGGCGAATTTGTACGTCATATTGCACTTTTTATCGCCACTATCAGACGATGACCGGAGACGGCTAAAACGGCAGATCGCCGTTACTCCATGCCCAGTTCCTTGAGCTTGCGCGTCAGGGTATTTCTCCCCCAGCCGAGCAGTCTTGCCGCTTCCTGTTTGTGCCCCTGCGTGTGGCGCAATGCCGTTGTCAGCAGCGTGCGTTCCATTTCCGGTTGCGCCTCGGCCAGCAGGTTTTGATGACCGGAACGCAGCGCCCGATCGGCCCATTGCGCCAGCAGCGTAGCCCAGCTGTCGGGCATGACATGCACGGTGGCGTCCGGCGCGGTGGTTTCAAACAGTTCCGGCGGCAGGTCCTGAATCAGGACTTCCTGTCCGGCGGCCATCACGGTCAGCCAGCGGCAGGTATTTTCCAACTGACGCACGTTGCCCGGCCAGGGCAGACGGGTGAGCGCCGCTTCGGTTTCCGGATGCAGGTTTTTCGGCTCCACACCCAGCTCCCTGGCGGTCGCCTGCAGGAAGTAGCGCGCCAGACGAGGAATATCTTCCCGACGCTCGCGCAGCGGCGGCAAGTGGACGCGAATTACGTTCAGACGGTGAAACAGATCTTCGCGGAATTTGCCTTCCTGAACCCGTAATTCCAGATTCTGATGAGTCGCGGCGATGATACGCACGTCCACTTTCACTGCCGCATAGCCGCCGACGCGATAGAACTGACCATCGGCCAGTACGCGCAGCAGGCGGGTTTGCACATCCAGCGGCATATCGCCGATTTCATCGAGAAACAGCGTGCCGCCGTCAGCCTGTTCGAAACGGCCTTGCCGAATCTGATTGGCGCCGGTAAATGCGCCTTTCTCATGGCCGAACAGTTCCGATTCGATCAGATCCTTGGGAATGGCCGCCATATTCAGCGCGATAAACGGCGCTTTGGCGCGTGGGCTATGGCGATGCAGCGCATGGGCGACCAGTTCTTTACCGGTGCCGGATTCGCCATTGATCAGCACGCTGATCGATGAACGGGAAAGCCGGCCGATAATCCTGAACACGTCCTGCATGGCCGGCGCTTCGCCGATGATGTCGGTGGTCGGCCCGCTAATCGGCTGACTGCGCACCGGTTGTTGCTGTTCCATGTAATGGCTGATGGCGCGCTCAACCAGCGCCACCGCTTCGTCGATATCAAACGGTTTGGGCAGATAATCGAACGCCCCTTGCTGGTAGGCGCTGACCGCTGCGTCCAAATCGGAATGGGCAGTCATGATGATGACCGGCAGCATCGGGTGGCGCTGTTTAATCTGTTGCAGCAACGCCAATCCGTCCATGCCGGGCATGCGGATATCCGACAGCAGTACATCCGGCGTTTGGGTGGTCAGCGCATTTAACGCCTGAGTGCCGTTGTCAAAGGTTGCGCAGGTTAAGCCCGCCCCGGTAAGCGCACGTTCAAGCACCCAACGGATGGAGCTATCGTCATCGACAATCCAGACTATCCCTCGTTGCATCGTGAACCTCACTGGCGAATGGGCAGATAAACCGAAAATTCGGTATGACCTGGCCAACTGTTAAATTCAATTTTTCCGGAATGTTGATCGATAAGGCTGCGGGCAATCGACAAGCCCAGCCCGGTGCCGCCTTCGCGGCCGCTCACCATTGGATAGAACAGCGTATCCTGCAGATGAGCAGGCACGCCGGGACCATCGTCCTCAATATCGATACGGGCGACCAGACGGTAACGCACGCCATGCAGCGTCAACTGAAACGCGGTGCGGGTGCGGATGGTGATGGTGCCGCCTTCTTCCCCCAACGCCTGCATGGCATTGCGGGTGATGTTCAGCAGTACCTGTTCTATCTGGTCCGGGTCGTGCATCAGTTCCGGCAGGCTGGGGTCGTAGTCACGCACCAGCGTCACGTTGTCCGCTTTTTCCATCGACACCAACTGGAATACCCGTTCAGCCACCTGATGAATGCTTTGCGTGACGTGCAGGCCGGGCTGTTGCGGGCCAAGTAGACGGTCAACCAGATTACGCAGGCGATCGGCCTGTTCGATAATGACCTTGGTGTATTCCATCAGCGCCGGGTCCGGCAGCGCTTTGGACAGTAACTGCGCCGCGCCGCGCAAGCCGCCGAGCGGGTTTTTGATTTCATGCGCCAGACCGCGCACCAGATCGCGCGCCGCCTGTTGTTGGGCGTGTTGCAGTTGTTCCTGGCTGAGACGGCGCTGGTTGTCCATCGGCGCCATTTCCAGCAGGATAAAATCGTGCTGAATGCGCTGTGCCGTCAGCGACATGATATGCGCCCGGCCATCCACCACGATGGTGACTTCGTTATCGGTAAAGCCTTGCCCCGAGTCGAGACTTTCCCGCATCAGGTCGAGATTCAACGAAAAGTAACCGAGCAGCTCCGGCAGTGGCGTTCCAGACAGTTTGCGTGAGCTTTGGGCTAGAAGTTGTTGCGCCGCCGGGTTGGAGTAGTGAATAGCCAGATCTTTATCCAGCAGTAAGATGCTGTTTATTAAAGAATTAAGGATCTGCCCAGCATCGGGCAGCGTGCCTGTTGCCATAACGCAGACTCCCGCACTATTTTAGTGCACACTATTCTGGATTGTAGTTTAAGTAGCAACTGTAAGATGTCTTGTGGAGAAAAAAGCCCATCCGAAGATGGGCTGAAAAGTTTCCACGGCAACAAAAATAAACATAAACAGAAAACGGTTAGCGGACGGCAATGTGAACATCATTTTCTTTGTCATGCCGTCCAAGCGCGGGTATTACACGCTGTAGTACAGTTCGAACTCAACCGGGTGCGGCGTCATGCGAACACGGTCGTTTTCAGCGATACGCAGTTCGATGTAAGCATCGATTGCGTCGTCGGTGAATACGCCGCCGCGGGTCAGGAACTCGCGGTCTGCATTCAGGGCGTTCAGCGCTTCTTCCAGAGAGCCAGCTACGGTCGGGATCTCTTTCGCTTCTTCCGGCGGCAGATCGTACAGGTTCTTGTCCATGGCATCGCCCGGGTGGATCTTGTTGATGATGCCGTCCAGGCCGGCCATCAGCAGTGCGGCGAAGCACAGGTACGGGTTAGCGGCCGGGTCCGGGAAGCGCACTTCGATACGGCGTGCTTTCGGGCTGGATACCACCGGAATACGGATAGAGGCAGAACGGTTACGGGCGGAGTAGGCCAGCATAACCGGTGCTTCGTAACCCGGAACCAGACGCTTGTAGGAGTTGGTGGTCGGGTTGGACAGCGCGTTGATGGCTTTAGCGTGTTTGATCACGCCGCCGATGTAGTACAGCGCTGTTTCGGACAGGCCGCCGTATTTGTCGCCGGAGAACAGGTTGGCGCCGTCTTTAGCCAGAGACATGTGGCAGTGCATACCGGAACCGTTATCGCCGAACATCGGTTTCGGCATGAAGGTTGCGGTTTTGCCGAAGGCGTGCGCCACGTTGTGCACGACATATTTGTAGATCTGGATTTCGTCGGCTTTCTTGGTCATGGTGTTGAAGCGGGTAGCCACTTCGTTCTGACCAGCGGTCGCCACTTCGTGGTGATGAGCTTCAACCACCAGACCCATCTGCTCCATGGTCAGACACATGGCGGAGCGCAGATCCTGCGCAGAATCTACTGGCGGAACCGGGAAGTAACCACCTTTCACAGCCGGACGGTGGCCTTTGTTGCCGCCTTCGTATTTGGTGCTGGAGTTCCAGGCGCCTTCGATGTCATCGATAGCAACATGAGAACCGGAGATGCTGCTGCCGAAACGAACGTCGTCGAACAGGAAGAATTCCGGCTCAGGCCCAAACAGTACGGTGTCGGCGATGCCGGAAGAACGCAGGAAGTCTTCTGCGCGCTTGGCGATGGAGCGCGGGTCGCGGTCGTAGCCCTGCATGGTGCCCGGTTCCAGAATGTCACAACGGATGATCAGGGTCGGTTCTTCGAAGAACGGATCCAGAACCGCAGTAGTCGCGTCCGGCATTAACACCATGTCGGATTCGTTGATGCCTTTCCAGCCGCCAATCGAGGAACCATCAAACATTTTGCCGTCTTCGAAGAAGTCAGCATCAACCTGGTGGGCCGGAATGGTGACGTGCTGTTCTTTACCTTTGGTGTCCGTGAAGCGAAGGTCAACAAACTTCACCTCATGTTCATTCAGCATCGTCAAAACGTGTTCTACTGACATACTTGGTTCTCCCGATTGTGTCATTTATCGTCGTGGAACGAATATCGTTGTGGAATGATGTTGTTACCGTACAGAGGTTATAGCTAAAACTGTGCCAACTTTTATGAATAGTTCTAACAAGCATTCCTGCTGGTTTTTTGTGTCCTCCTCTACTGCACCAAGATAGTTAACTGCACTAATACGGTGCACCATTTTGGTGTTATTGCACCATAATGGTGCTGTATCATTTAAGGAGTGCTGCTTTATTGCACCGTGAAAGGGATCACAGACCCGGCATCAGCAGGTTGTTTGTGGAAGATGATTGTGATCTTGTTCAGTAGCTCGATTAATACGTGTACAATAGCGCGCTATTTCTAAAATGCCTGAGGCAAAGCTGTGATCGAAAATTTGCGTAACATCGCTATTATTGCGCACGTTGACCATGGAAAAACTACCCTGGTTGACAAGCTGCTGCAACAGTCCGGTACGTTGGGTGAGCGTAACGAAGCCACCGAACGTGTTATGGACTCCAATGATTTGGAAAAAGAGCGCGGAATTACCATCCTCGCCAAAAACACCGCCATCAACTGGAACGACTACCGCATCAATATCGTGGATACCCCGGGACACGCCGACTTCGGCGGCGAGGTAGAACGAGTGATGTCCATGGTGGACTCTGTACTGCTGCTGGTAGACGCGATGGACGGTCCGATGCCGCAGACGCGTTTCGTGACCCAGAAAGCTTTTGCCTATGGCCTGAAGCCGATCGTTGTCATTAATAAGGTTGACCGCCCCGGCGCGCGTCCTGACTGGGTTGTCGATCAGGTCTTCGACCTGTTTGTAAACCTGGGCGCCACCGATGAGCAACTGGACTTCCCGATCGTTTATGCGTCCGCGCTGAACGGCATCGCCGGTCTGGATCATAACGACATGGCGGAAGACATGACTCCGCTGTTCGAAGCCATCGTGAAGCACGTTGAAGCGCCGAAAGTTGACCTTAACGGCCCGTTCCAGATGCAGATCTCCCAGCTGGACTACAACAACTATGTTGGCGTTATCGGCATCGGCCGCATCAAACGCGGCGTGGTGAAACCGAACCAGCAGGTCAGCATCATCGACAGCGAAGGCAAAGTCCGTAACGGTAAAGTAAACCAGGTGCTGGGCCATCTGGGCCTGCAACGTATCGAAAGTACACTGGCTGAAGCTGGCGACATCATCGCGATCACCGGCCTGGGCGAGCTGAACATTTCCGACACTATCTGCGAAACTTCCTGTGTGGAAGCGTTGCCGGCGCTGTCGGTGGATGAGCCGACCGTTACGATGTATTTCTGCGTTAACACCTCGCCGTTCTGCGGCAAGGAAGGCAAATACGTAACGTCCCGCCAGATTCTGGACCGCCTGCGCAAAGAGCTGGTGCACAACGTGGCGCTGCGTGTAGAAGAAACGGAAGACCCGGACGCGTTCCGCGTATCCGGTCGTGGCGAACTGCACCTGTCCGTTCTGATCGAGAACATGCGTCGTGAAGGTTTCGAACTGGCGGTATCCCGTCCGAAAGTTATCTTCCGCACCATTGACGGCCGCCGTCAGGAGCCGTTCGAGCAGGTGACCGTGGATATCGAAGAGCAGCATCAAGGCTCGGTGATGGAAGCGTTGGGTCTGCGCAAAGGCGAAATGCGAGACATGATTCCGGACGGCAAAGGTCGCGTACGTCTGGATTACGTGATTCCAAGCCGTGGTCTGATCGGCTTCCGTACCGAATTCATGACCATGACCTCCGGTACCGGTCTGCTGTACTCCTCTTTCAGCCACTACGATGACATCCGTCCGGGTGAAATCGGCCAGCGTCAGAATGGCGTACTGATCTCCAACGGTCAGGGTAAAGCTGTCGCCTATGCGCTGTTCAGTCTGCAGGACCGCGGCAAGCTGTTCCTGGGCCACGGCGCCGAAGTGTATGAAGGCCAGATCATCGGTATTCATACCCGTTCCAACGACCTGACGGTTAACTGCCTGACCGGTAAGAAGCTGACCAACATGCGCGCTTCCGGTACTGACGAAGCTACCGTACTGGTGCCGCCGGTGAAAATGTCGCTGGAGCAGGCTCTGGAGTTCATCGATGACGACGAACTGGTTGAAGTTACGCCGACCTCTATCCGTCTGCGTAAACGTCACCTGACGGAAAACGATCGTCGTCGCGCCAGCCGCAGCGCCAAGGAAGAGTAATTCACTTTTTTTGGCTATATATAAAGGCGGAATACGGTATTTGACCGTGCTGCCTTGCGATAAGGCCCCATTTTGGGGCCTTTATTTTTTTCTGCGCGTCCGGTATCCGCTCCGGACCGAATCTGCACCATTTTTGACCTCATTATGATCCTGCTTATCCTCCCTGTTCAGCACGGATTTTTCTCGCTACAGTGAAAACCCTACTGGCCAATCTGGAGGACGCATGCTGTATATCTTTGATTTGGGTAATGTGGTTATCGATATTGATTTCAATCGTGTTTTAGGGGTGTGGAGCAACCTGAGCGGCGCGCCGCTGGCGACCCTGCGTGAACGTTTTATTCTGGGGCATACCTTTGAACAACATGAGCGCGGTGAAATCAGCGATGAGGAATTTGCGTCGCGCTTGAGCCACGAGCTGGGAATGACGCTCAGTTTTGAGCAGTTCTCGACCGGTTGGCAGGCAATTTTCATAGGTGTACGCAAAGATGTGATCGATATCATGCATCGTTTGCGGCAGGAAGGGCATCGCGTGGTAATACTCTCCAATACCAATCGCTTGCACTGCCAATTCTGGCCGGACGAATACCCGGAAGTTCAGCAAGCCGTAGACCGGCTTTATCTGTCGCAGGATATTGGTCAGCGCAAACCAGAGGCGACGATTTACCACCATGTTCTGCGCGAAGAAGGCGTTGACGCCCATGACGCGCTCTTTTTTGACGACAATGCCGCCAATGTGGACGCGGCGAATGCATTAGGCATCCGCTCCATTCTGGTTAGCGATCGGCAGGTCGTGCCGGATTTTTTTGCCAGCCAGGTTTTTAAGCAGGAGTCGTAAGGTCGTTATGATCGCATTAATTCAGCGGGTATCCGGCGCAAGTGTGACGGTAGACGGCGCGGTAATCGGGGAAATCGATCACGGACTGCTGGTATTGCTGGGCGTAGAGCAAGGCGATGACGAACAGAAAGCGGCCCGTTTATGCGAAAAGGTGATCGGCTATCGGATTTTCAGCGATGACAACGGCAAGATGAATCTGAACGTTCAGCAAGCCGGCGGCAGTTTGCTGGTGGTGTCGCAGTTTACGCTGGCGGCGGATACGCAAAAGGGCATGCGCCCCAGCTTTTCCCGCGGCGCGGCGCCCGCCGAAGCCGATCGGCTGTATCAGTATTTTGTCGGCCAGTGCCGTGAGCGCGGGCTAACGACTGAAACCGGTCGTTTTGCCGCGGACATGAAAGTATCTCTGGTAAATGATGGGCCTGTAACTTTCTGGTTGCAGGTCTAGGCTGCAATTAAGCATGCGTTGAGAGGGGCGGTTATGTATTACCTGAGAGTGCCTGAAAGCGCCGAAGAGCTGGATGCTTATTACCAGTTCCGCTGGGAAATGTTGCGTAAACCGCTGCATCAGCCGCTCGGTTCCGAACGGGATGCCTATGATGCGCTGGCGCACCATCAAACCATAGTCGATGGGCACGGCAAGCTGGTCGCGGTGGGTCGTCTCTCTATTAATGCCGATAATGAAGCCTCGATCCGATTTCTGGCGGTGCATCCTGACGTACAGCGCAAGGGTCTGGGAACGCTCATGGCGATGGCGCTGGAGTCGGTCGCGCGCCAGGAAGGGGTGAAGCGGGTGGTGTGCAGCGCCCGCGAGGATGCGATGGCGTTCTTCTCCCGACTTGGCTTTGTCAATCAGGGGGAAATCACCACGCCGATGACCACGCCGGTACGTCACTTTTTGATGATAAAACCGGTGGCGACGCTGGATGACATTCTGCATCGCCCGGACTGGTGTGGTCAGTTGCAACAGGCGTGGTACAACCACATTCCTCTCAGCGAAAAAATGGGTGTGCGCATCAGTCAGTACACCGGGCAGAAATTTATTACCACCATGCCGGAGGCGGGGAACCAGAACCCGCATCATACTCTGTTCGCCGGCAGCATGTTCTCGCTGGCGACGCTTACCGGGTGGGGATTGATTTGGTTGCTGCTGCGTGAGCGGCAGCTGGGCGGCACCATTATTCTGGCGGATGCGCATATTCGCTACAGTACGCCGGTGACCGGTCGCCCCAGCGCGGTGGCGGACTTAGGCTCGTTGAGCGGCGATCTGGATCGGCTGGCGCGCGGGCGCAAAGCGCGCGTGCAGTTGCAGGTGGAGCTGTTTGGCAATGATAAAAAAGGCGCGCTGTTTGAAGGTGTCTACATCGTGCTGCCGCCGGATCCGAATGAATTGCTGGAACAGGGCGGCTCTGCCATTCGCTAGTCCTGAAACCTGAAACCTGAAACCTGATATGCAACAGCCACCATGACGGTGGCTGTTTGCTTTATGCTGTCCTGTGCTTAAGGCTGTGTGGCTGGCGCGGGTGTCGCCGGCGGGGTCGACGTGGCGGGTGCGCTGTCTGCCACCGTTCCCTGATGCATTGCCTGGCTGATGGCGTGTCCGGCGCTGTCAATGCCTTGCAGCGTGCCGTTGAGTGTTGGTCTAAGCGGGCTTGCCGCTTCCAGCCGGCCGTTCAGGTGTAACTGCAGGTTGGTGTTGCCGGTGGGCGCGGTGGCCGGGACAGGCCAGCCCCAGCGGGTCAGGACATCGAACGCCACGGCTTTGCCGGTTAGATCCAGCGTAAAAGTTCGGGCCGGCTGTTGTGCAATCACCGCTTTGGCTTCCAGCAAACCGCTTTGGGTAAAGGCGCTCAGATCGGTAAGCGTGATTTGGTTGTCATTGGCGTTCAGCGCCAGCGACGGACGGCGCACATCGACTTTGTTGAAGGTGGCATCACTGGCGTTCAGGTTCAGCGCGCCTTGCCACACGCCCCACTGGTGGTTGCGCGCCAGCAACAGATTGCTGCCGAAGCCGTCCAGCGCGGTAAGCTGGAATGGAAACGCCGGATTGATATCGATCAGCAGGTTGTGGTTGGCGCTGAATTTCCGAAGCTCTACTTCCGCCAGCCAGTCGGGCAGCGTTTGCTGCCAGCGTTGACGCCAGTCCGCCGGCAGCGTGTATTCCATGCCGGCCACTACCAGCTCATCCAGCGTCAGCCTCTGGTTGCTGCGTAGCCAGTTGCCGCTGGTGCGCAGCAGTCCGCCTTCCCAACGGGTAGAGAACTGTTTGATGTTCACGCCCTGTTTCGACAAATCCAGACTGACGATCGGGTCGACCAGATGCATGTTGCCGTTGACGATATCGGTGGCGTTGAATGACAGCGAGCCGTCGTCGCTTTGCCAGTCGTTCTGTCGAAAGGTCACGTTTTGCAGAGTGACGTCCAGATCGGTGAATGCCCAGTTTTGCCCTTCGATACGGGCATCGATCAGGTCAAAGCGATTGACGGTTACCGCTGGCAGGCGAGTCACCGGTTGCCAGAAATCCGCCATCGACTGCCGGGTTTGCAACCGGACATTGCTCAGCCGCAGGTTGTTGACAAGCCAACTGCCGTCCTCCGCGCGGGAAGCATTGCCCGTCAGCTCGCCTCGCGCCACATCGGCGCCGAAGTTTTCCAGCGTCAGTTGCTGGTTATTAAACTGCCCTTGCACCAGTACCTTGCTGGCCGGCAGGTCGTTGAGGAGCAGCGAGTGCGCACTGAGCTGGAACGCCGCCTTTTTACCCAGCAGATAGCCGGGTTCCGGCTGCCACGGGGTAATGCCGCCTGTCACCTGTTCGCCTCTCAATCGCCAGTCGCCATCCTGCGCATGCAACGCCATGGCTTTCAGTTGCAGAACATCGGCTTCAATCGGCAGCGTAAAACCGGTCTGACCCAGATTGAGGGTGCCGCCTTCCAGCATCAGGCTGGAAAAATGGCGCGGATCGGTAATCTGGCGCACGCTGAATCCCGCGGACACGCTTTGCGCGACTAGAGTAACAGGTTGATTTTTATGGCCGAAGCTGACGTCCAGCAATTGAATACGCCCGGGGGAGGACCAGTCATGCGCCATCTTTCTGAATGACACCTGGTATTCGCTACGTTGATTAACCCATTGACTGATATGTCTGGCGCCCCATTCAGTCTGGGCCAGTACGTACAACACCACCACAGCCAGCAGCGCCAGTAACAGCAGTGTGAGAAGAAGTTTCCCGATAAGTTTCATTGCTCAAGTCCGCGCCAGTCGCAAGGGATGATCGTGTTATGCCGTAATTATCCAGTCATCTCAACAGGTAACTTATTACAGACAATAAATAAGGGCCGATGTTACACCATCGGCCCTTATTATCACGTAAGACGAAAAATTTCTGGAAGCGCGGCTTACTCTTTTTCGTGAGGAAAGACCAGATTCAACACAATCGCTGTGATACCGCCCGCAGCAATGCCCGACGACAGCAGCGTTTTCAGCCATTCCGGCGCGAACTGCAGAATCAGCGGCTGCTGGGAAACGCCCAGACCGACGGCCAGCGACAGCGCGATGATCATGATGGCGCGGCGGTTGAGCGGCTCGCGTGACACAATACGCACCCCGGATGCGGCGATGGTGCCGAACATCACGATGGTCGCGCCGCCCAGCACCGGTTCAGGAATGTGCTGTACAAAACCGCTCACTGCCGGGAACAGGCCCAGCACGATCAACATCAGCGCCACCACGAAACCTACATACCGGCTGGCAACGCCGGTCAGCTGAATCACGCCGTTGTTCTGACCGAAGCAGGAGTTGGGGAAGGTATTGAACACCGCGGACAAGCAGGAGTTCAGGCCATTGGCCAGCACGCCGCCTTTCAGGCGCTTCATGTACAGCGGGCCGCTGACCGGCTGCTCAGACACGTCGGAGGTGGCGGTGATGTCGCCGATGGTTTCCAGCGAAGTCACCATGAACACCAGCATCAGCGGGATCAGCAGATTCCAGTCAAAGCCAAGACCGTAGTACAACGGCGTCGGCACGTTAATCAGCGCCTGGCTGGACGTACCGGCGCTTTCCGGCAGCATATCCATCAGCCAGGCGGCCAGATAACCAACGGCCATCGCGATCACCAGCGATGCTACGCGCAGGTAAGGGTTGCGCTGGCGATTCAGAAGGATGATCACCACCAGCACGACGGCCGCCAGCAGCAGGTTTTTCGGCGCGCCAAAGGTGTGGTTGCTCATGGCGGCAAAACCGCCGCCGATCGAGGTCAGGCCAACCTGAATCAGCGACAGGCCGATGATCATAACGACGATGCCGGAAACCAGCGGCGTGATGATGCGACGCGCCAGATGCAGCACACGCGACAGCAGGATTTCCGTGCAGGAAGCGACCATCAGGGTGCCGAACAGCGCCGCCATCATCGTCGGCACATCCGCGCCGCCGTTTTTCAGCGCCATGCCGCCCATAATCAGCGGGGTGACGAAGTTGAAGCTGGTTCCCTGGATGGACAGCAGGCCGGAACCAACCGGTCCCCAGGTCTTGATTTGCAGAATGGATGCCAGGCCGGAAGCGAACAACGACATGCTGATGATGTGCTGGGTATCCTGCGCCGGCAGGCCCAGCGCCTGACAGATCAGCAGCGCCGGGGTAATCACCGCGACAAACATCGCCAACAGGTGCTGGCAGGCGGCAAACAGGGTTTGCGGTAAAGGAGGTCGGTCCTCCAGACGGTAAATCAGCTCGCTGTGCGCCGGGGTGGCGGCATCGGCCTGAGGTAGCTCAGTGGTGGAAAGACTCATGATATTTCGGCGCTCCTGAACGGCAAAAGCGCATTTTAATCATCTTCTCTGTAAAAGCAATCGATTGCGGAATGCAGTTTTCTTATCGCCGGAATACGCTGGATTATAATACCTTGTTAACTATGGGGATAAATACAAGCCCGCAACGAGACGGCAGGAACCGTGATGCCGGAATCGTCCTCAGGCGTTGGTATAACGGGTGCGTTCCGGCAGCCAGCGGTCGATCAACGCTCTGGCGTGTTCCGGGTAGTGTTCATGGATATGACGCGACACTCGCTGAACCTGCGGAATTAATGCCTGATCCCGCAACAAATCCGCCACCCTGAAGGCGGCGTTGCCGGTCTGACGAGTGCCCAGCAGCTCGCCCGGACCCCGGATTTCCAGATCGCGCTGGGCGATCACGAAGCCGTCGTTGCTGTCGCGCAAGACCTGTAGCCGCATCTGAGCCGTTTTGCTCAGTGGCGTTTTGTACAGCAGCACGCAATGGGAAGCGACCGCGCCGCGGCCAACGCGACCACGCAACTGGTGCAATTGCGCCAGACCGAGCCGCTCCGGGTTTTCGATGATCATCAGACTGGCGTTCGGCACATCCACCCCGACTTCAATTACCGTGGTGGCGACCAGCAGATGCAACTGATTGGTTTTGAACGCCTCCATGACGGCCTGCTTTTCCTGTGCTTTCATCCGGCCGTGTACCAGCCCGATAGTGAGGTTGGGCAACGCCGCTTTCAGTTCCTGACAGGTGGCCTCGGCCGCTTGCGCTTCCAACAGTTCGGATTCTTCGATCAGGGTGCAGACCCAGTACGCCTGTCGTCCCTCTTGCAGACAGGCGTTGCGCACCCGCTGGATGATGTCATCGCGCCGGGTATCCGGAATGGCGACGGTGGTAACCGGCGTGCGGCCCGGCGGCAGTTCATCGATCACCGAGGTATCCAAATCGGCATAGGCGGTCATCGCCAGCGTACGGGGGATGGGGGTGGCGGTCATGATCAACTGGTGAGGATGGAATCCCTGCTCTTCGCCTTTTTCCCATAGCGCCAGCCGTTGATGCACGCCAAAACGGTGTTGTTCATCGATGATCACCAGCGCCAGGCCGTTGAACTGCACCTGCTGTTGAAAAATGGCATGGGTGCCAATCACCATTGATACCTGCCCGCTGGCGATAGCCTCTTGCTGGGCCTGCCGCGCCTTGCCTTTTTGCTTGCCTGCCAGCCAGCCGACTTCGACGCCCAGCGGTTCGAACCAGCGGCGGAAGTTGGCGGCGTGCTGCTCAGCCAGCAGTTCGGTGGGCGCCATCAGCGCCACCTGTTTGCCGTGAGCGATGGCCCGCAGCGCCGTCAGCGCCGCCACCAGTGTTTTACCGGAACCCACATCGCCCTGCACCAGACGCATCATCGGAAACGGCTTGTTCATATCCTGTTCTATTTCCGCCACCACCCGCTGCTGCGCGCCGGTGGGGCTGAACGGCAGGGCGGCCAGTAACTGCTGTTTCAGGTTGTCTTTGGGTTCAAGCGCCAACGCATGATGACGTTGCGCGCCGGCCCGCACCGCCAGCATGCTCAGGTGGTGCGCCAGCAGCTCTTCCATCACCAGCCGTTGCTGGGCCGGATGTTTGCCTTGCTCCAGTTCAGCCAGTTGCACATCCGGCGGTGGGCGGTGCAGGGTTCGCAACGCATCCGGCAGGCTGATCAACCCGTGGCGCATCTCCTGAGGCAGCAGCTCGTCAATCGGGTGGGTATTCAGCAACTCCAGCGCCTGATCGGTCAGTTTGCGCAGCGTAGCCTGCCGTATGCCTTCGGTGGTGGGGTACACCGGCGTCAGCGTTTCCTGTAGTTCGACCGCAGTGCTTTCGCCTTGTACCCGGTATTCCGGGTGGATCATTTCGCCGCCCAGCTTGCCGCGTCGTACTTCGCCATACGCCAGCACGCGCTGGCCCGGCGACAGGCTGTTTTTCATGGCAGCGTTGAAATTGAAGAAGCGCAGCGTCAGCATGCCGCTGCCGTCGCTGATCTGGCAGGTCAACATCCGGCGGCGACCGAAGCTGATATCGCTGCGCAGCACTTCGCCTTCCACGGTGGCGTACATGCCTGGCAGCAAATCGTTAATCAGGTAAAGGTGGGTGCGGTCTTCATAACGCAACGGCAGGTGCAACAGCAGATCCTGCACCGTTTCCAGACCGAGGCGGGCCAGTTTTTCCGCCTGGCTGGCCCCGACGCCGGCAAGGGTGCTCAACGGCTGGGTATGCAGCAGGCGGCTGTCCATTATTGCTCCGTGGATTGCATCGCCGCCCACCAGGGCGCGTCGGCAATCACCTGACCGGTGTGGTCGATGCGTGGTCGCGGCAGCCCTTTGCGTCTGGCGACGCGGGCCAGTACCGGGTAGCCGCCCTCAAACAGCAGGCGCTGTTGTTCTTCCTCATCCAGCGGACTGTGTTCGCGCTGGTACATTCCGGCCAACTGACGCTGACGCTGCGCTTCGTACAGAATCAGGGCGGATGCTACCGAGACGTTCAGGGATTGCACCATGCCGATCATCGGAATGATGATGTCCTGATCGGCGAGCGCCAGCGCGTCGGCGGAGATGCCGGTTTTTTCCTGCCCGAGCAGGATGCAGGTGGGGCGGGTGTAATCCACTTCACGGAAATCGACCGCGCTGGCGGATAGATTGGTCGCCAGAATTTGCATCCCCTGCGTTTTCAGATGGCTGGCCGCATCCTGAACGGTACGGTGGGTTTTGACCTGCACCCAACTGTTGCTGCCCGCAGCGGTGGACACCAGGGTCCTCATGCGGTTGGTGGGCCACACGGCGTGCACCTGATGCACGCCGACCGCATCGGCGGTACGAATAACGGCGGATACGTTGTGAGGTTTGTGCACCTGCTCCATGCACACGGTCAGGTCGGGCTGACGGTTGTTAAGCATTTCGCGGATGCGTGTATAACGTTCTGGGGTCATAACAGGCTAATTTCGGTTACGGTTGACTTTAATCACGTCCGGCATCACGCGGATCTTGCGCATGATATTCGCAAGATGAATACGGTCGCGCGTCGTAAGGCGGATAAAGGCGCTGTACACCCGGCCATCCCGTTCTTCGGTATTAATGCTTTGAATATTGGAGTTTGACGAGCTGATCGCCGCCGTCAGGTTGGCCAGCGCCCCCTGATGGTTGAACATGTCGACCTTGATTTCCGTCATGAATTCCTGCTCGGTCACCTCATCCCACTCCACCGCCATGAATTTCTCAGGCTCTTTCTGGTAGCCACGGATGTTGCGGCAGGACTCATGATGAATCACCAGCCCTTTACCGGGGCTGACGTGCGCGATGATCGGATCGCCGGGAATCGGGCGGCAGCACTTGGCGAAAGTGATCAGTACCCCGTCGGCGCCCTTGATGGGCAGTTTGCGGATACCGGCGGCGCCGGTTTCGGCGTGTTCTTCCAGCAGATTGCGCGCCACCACCACGCTCATGGCATTGCCCAGACCGATTTCCGCCAGCAGGTCGTCCAGCGAGGCGAGCTTCATGCGCTCCAGCTCCCGCTGAATATTCTGTTCCGGAATGTCGGACAGTTTACGGCCGCTGCCCAGCGCGTGATTAATCAGACGACGCCCCAGACTGACGGAGTCGTCACGTTTGAGGTTTTTCAGCATCTGACGGATTTTGGCGCGGGCTTTGGAACTGACTACGAAGTTGAGCCAGGCGGCGTTCGGGCGGGCGCCCGGCGCGGTGATGATTTCGATCGTCTGCCCGCTGGACAGAGCCTGAGACAGCGGATACGGCTGGCGATCGACGCGTGCGCCGACGCAGGCGTGGCCGATATCGGTGTGTACCGCATAGGCGAAGTCCACCGGCGTCGCGCCAGCAGGCAGCTCGACGATGCGGCCTTCCGGTGTGAACACGTAAATTTCGTCCGGAAACAGATCGGATTTGACGCTCTCGATGAATTCGAACGAGCTGCCGGCGCTCTGCTGTAGCTCCAGCAGGCTTTGCATCCAGCGCTGGGCGCGCACCTGCGCCGTAGTGCTGCTGCTTTCGCCTTCTTTGTAAGCCCAGTGCGCGGCAACCCCCATTTCCGCCATCTGGTCCATGTCCTCGGTGCGGATCTGGACTTCAACCGGCACGCCGTGCGGCCCGATGAGGGAAGTATGGAGCGACTGATAACCGTTGGCCTTGGGAATGGCGATATAGTCTTTCACCCGACCGGGGCGCGGCTTGTACAGGCTGTGTACCTGCCCCAGCACGCGATAACAGGTATCCACTTCCCGGACGATCACCCGAAAGGCGTAGATATCCATAATCGAGTGAAAGCGCTGCTCTTTCAGGTGCATCTTGCAGTAAATGGAGTACAGGTGTTTTTCGCGGCCGCTGACGCGACAGCTGATGCCGGCTTCCTTCAGACGCCCTTCAATCTCGGAAAGGATCTTCTGAATCATCTCTTTGCGGTTGCCGCGGGCGGCTTTCACCACCTCTTTGATGACTCGGTAACGGTTGGGGTAGAGCGCTTCGAATCCCAGCTCTTCCAGCTCGGTTTTCAGATGATGAATACCGAGACGATGTGCGAGCGGGCTGTAGATTTCCAGCGTTTCCCGGGCGATGCGCCGGCGCTTGTCCGGACGCAGCGATCCCAGCGTACGCATATTGTGGGTGCGGTCGGCCAGTTTGATCAAAATGACGCGGATATCCTGCACCATCGCCATGATCATCTTGCGAAAGTTTTCCGCCTGCGCCTCTTTCTTGTCGCGGAATTTCAGCTTATCCAGCTTGGATACGCCTTCCACCAGTTCGGCCACGCTTTTACCGAACAGCTGTTCCATGTCCTGATAGGTGGCGGGCGTATCTTCGATGACGTCATGCAGCAAGGCGGCCATCAGCGTTTCATAGTCGAGACGCATTTCGGCCAGAATGCAGGCCACCGCTACTGGATGGGTGATATAGGGCTCACCGCTGGAGCGTGTCTGGCCCTCGTGAGCATCACGTGCAACAAGATAAGCCTGCTTGAGGCGCTTTATCTGGTCTTCCGGCAGATAACGCTGAATCAGCAGATTGAGGCTTTCAAACAGATACAAGGGCGACTCGCGACCGAATTCGAATTAACGACGACCTTCAGCGATAGCGGTAACCGCCTGGATTTCCGCTGCTTCCTGCTCCTGCTGTTCCTGACGTTCGCGGGTATCCAGAATCTGGCCGTTGATCAGACCTTCTTCGATCTCGCGCAGAGCGATAACGGTGTACTTGTCGTTTTCTTCCGGAACCAGCGGCTCTTTGCCACCCACCTGGATCTGACGGGCGCGACGAGCGGCGACCAACACCAGGTCAAAACGGTTACCAATTTTTTCTACAGCGTCCTGAACAGTTACGCGTGCCATAGTGTGTACTCCAGTGGGGAAATAAAATGACTGGGCATCATACTGAAAGAGCCGTCAGTCTGCCAATAGTTTGGTGATTAAAGCGTCATGTCGAACTTTCTGACGGCTCAGACGCAGGCGCTCGGCGCGAATGATGGTTTTCAGATCCAGCAGCGCCAGATCGAAATCATCATTCACAATCAGATAATCGTATTCGGCGTAATGACTCATTTCCGCCACCGCCTGTTTCATCCGGCGGGCGATGACCTCTTCACTGTCCTGACCGCGACCACGCAGGCGTCGCTCCAGTTCTTCCTGTGAAGGCGGCAGCATAAAGATGCTGCGGGCTTGCGGCATACGCTCACGGATCTGGCGGGCGCCCTGCCAGTCGATATCCAGAAAGACATCGACGCCGGTGGATAACACCTGCTCGATAGCCGCGCGGGACGTTCCGTAATAATTGCCGAAAACTTCGGCATATTCCAGAAAATCGTCCTCTTCAATCATACGTTTGAATTCATCTACCGGCACGAAAAAATAGTGTTCGCCGTGGGCTTCGCCGGGCCGCATGGCGCGGGTAGTGTGCGAAACGGAAACCTGGGTGTCATACAACGGCTGCGTTTTCAGCAATGCCTGAATCAAACTGGATTTCCCCGCACCGCTGGGGGCGGAAACAATGTATAACGTGCCTTGAGCCATAGTGAATTCTGTGTCTGATAAAGATGAAAGGAGAGATGCGGCCAGTCGCGCATTTTCCCGCATTATACACGCCGCTGTGTGAACCGTCGCGTGGTGAAACATAGCCTGACTCTCTGCCAGTTGTCTGTCATCCCGCCTCTTTTCATTTTGCGGACCACCTTCCTGCTTTTATATCGGTTGCAGCAACCGGCGCGATGCCGTGCGGCATGTTTCGCATTCCCTTGTCTTCGTGCTCGTATTTCCTGACCGCCTGCGTATTAATGCCCTGGTTTTCGCTCAAGGAGTTTCGCTCAAGGAGGAAAGGCGATGCGATATCGATACGCACTGGCGGCGGTGCTGTTTGTTGTGAGCGGGCTGACCGAAGCGGCGTCTTGTCCGGCATGGTCGTCGGTGCGGGCTGAGCAGGAGATCGCCCAGTTGGGGCAGCAACTGACGCAGTGGGACAACGCTTATTACGAACAGGGCCAGAGCCCGGTGGACGATCAGGTTTACGATCAGCTGCGTCAAACGCTGGCGACCTGGCAAGTCTGTTTTCAGACGGATGCCGGGCGTTTTGCGATAGCTCTGCCGACCACCGGCAAACGGCAGCATCCGGTGGCGCACACCGGCCTGAAAAAGCTGTCGGAACCGGCCGAACTGAAGCAGTGGATCGCGCAACATCATGATTTGTGGGTGCAGCCCAAGATCGATGGCGTGGCGGTGACGCTGGTGTACGAACAAGGGAAGCTGGTTGCCGCCATCAGTCGCGGCAATGGCCGCCAGGGTGAGGACTGGACCGACAAGGTGCGCCAGATGAATACGGTGCCACAGCATCTTTCCGGTGTGTCCGGCCGTCAGGTCTTTCAGGGCGAATTGTATTTACAGGTAGTGGGCCACCGCCAGCAGCAGCTCGGCGGCATAAACGCGCGAGCGCAGGTGGCGGGTGAAATGCGACGAAAGCAACCTTCGCCGCTGCTGTCTCGCATTGGCGTATTTATCTGGGCCTGGCCGGACGGCCCGGCGAACATGTCGGCGAGACTGGCGAAATTACGGGCGTTGGGGTTTGGGCTGACGGCGGATTACACGCAACCCGTATCCTCGCTGGAGGCGGCGGCGCAGTGGCGTGAACGCTGGTATCGTGCGCCGCTGCCGTTTGTGACCGATGGCGTGGTGGTGCGTCAGGCGCAGGAACCCGCCGGACGTTACTGGCAAGACACCCCGGCGGAGTGGGCGGTGGCCTGGAAATACCCGTTGGTGAACCGGGTGACGGAAGTCACCGGCGTCGACGTTGAGGTAGGGCGCACCGGCAGAATGACCGTGGTGTTGCAACTGCAGCCGGTGGTGCTGGATGACAAAACCGTTAGTCGGGTCAATCTCGGTTCGGTATCCCGCTGGCGGCAGTGGGATGTGCTGCCGGGGGATCGGGTTAGCGTCAGTCTGGCAGGATTGGGGATTCCCCGGCTGGACGCCGTGGTCTGGCGCGGTGCGATGCGTGAAGCGATAACCGTCCCGGCGGCGTCGCCCTTTGATGTTTTCAGTTGTTTGCAATGGAGCCGGGAATGCCAGCCACAGTTTCTGGCCCGACTGGTGTGGATGAGCGGGCGCAACGGACTGTCGCTTGGCGGCATCAGCGAAGCCACCTGGCGGCGTCTGACACAGCGCGGCGCGCTGGCCGATGTGGTGTCCTGGCTGGCGCTGGAACCGGCGCAACTGGCGGCGGCCGGTGATTTCGGCGAACAACAGGCGGAGCGGATTCATCGTCAGTTTCAACAAGCACGTCGCCAGCCGTTGCGAAACTGGTTACTGGCGTTAGGACTACCGGTGCCATCCCGCGCCCGGCACGCGCTGGATGGTGCATCGTTCGAACAGTTGCAGCAACGTTCCGCGGCGGAATGGCAGCAGTTTTCCGGTATTGGCATTCGACGGGCGCAGCGCATTCGGGACTTTCTGCATCACCCCGATATCGTCCGGCAACTAGCCTGGCTCAATGAACAAGGCGTGAAATCATGACGGGAATTATCGGTCTGACGGGCGCGCTTCAGGTAATAACCAGAGTGATGAATTGAACAGAAAAAATAGTCAGAGCAGCAAACAAGAAAATAAAAATAACACGAAAAACCAGTTCGGCGATCTTTAAAATAAAAATGGTATCTAATAACGATTTTGCCTTGTTTTTCCGCGCGATTCACTTATTAGCCGAAAGGATAAACAGATTGCTTAAAGGATGCTGAACTGTCTGTGTAAAGTTTTCTCAGGGAAAGGGCGTAATAGCATAAGAAAAAACCGGAATACGCTGATGGCGCCTGAACTTTCGAACATACCATTGGTCTGTTTACAGGATATTTTTACCTCTGGAGCATGGTCTGGAATGAAATCCCTGCTGGCGTTGTCACAATCTAAATTATCCTGGTTGCTGGCAATCTATATTGGCTTTTTTTTGAATCTGCCGGTTTTTTACCGGCGTGTAGATGCATTCCCGTTTTTTACTGAAAATCCGGTCGCCAAATATATTCCCCTGCTGGTGGAATCGATGGCTTGCATTCTGTTTACCTTTTTCCTGATGCGACTGTTGTCGCTCGGCGGACGCCGTTTTTTTCGTGTTGTGGCGTCATTACTGGTATTGATTTCAGTGGCCGCCAGCTACTACATGACTTTTTTTAATGTCGTGATTGGCTATGGCATCATCGCCGCGGTAATGACCACGGATATTGATTTATCCAAAGAGGTGATTGGGCTGTTTTTTGTGCTGTGGGTGGTGGCGCTCGGTATCCCGCCCTTGTTTATCATCTGGAAAAACCGCCTGCAGCAAACGCTGATCGAACAATTGCGTACTCCGGGACGTCGACGTATCGCGCTGTTGGGGCTGGTCGTGTCCGCCGCACTGGTATGGTTGCCGCTACGCTATCTGGATCGGATGAATACTTCGGCGGAGAAACTGTCCAATCAGGATTTGCCAAGTTACGGCGGGGTGGTGGCTCATTCCTATCTGCCGGCTAACTGGCTATCGGCATTCGGTTTGTTTGCCTATGCCCGTTATGATGAAAATCAGGATGACGACGAGCTGATTGATCCCGGCAAGGAGTTTACCTATCAGGCGCCGCCGGGAATCGACGACACTTACGTCGTCTTTATCATCGGCGAAACCACCCGCTGGGACCATCTGGGACTGCTGGGCTACGAGCGTGATACCACGCCGCAGCTGGCGAAGGAAAAGAATTTGCTGGCGTTTCGCGGCCACTCTTGCGACACCTCCACCAAATTGTCGATGCGCTGCATGTTTGTGCGGGAAGGCGGCACCGCCGATAACCCGCAACGTACGCTGCGGGAAAAAAATATCTTTGCCGTCATGAAGTCGCTGGGGTTCACGTCCGAACTGTTCGCGATGCAGAGCGAAGTCTGGTTCTATAACAACATTCAGGCCGACAATTACGCCTTTCGTGAAATGATTGCCTCGGAAAAGCGCAATGAGGGCAAAGCGGTGGACGACATGCTGCTGGTTGATGAAATGTCGCAGTCGTTGATGCGTCACCCTAACGGCAAGCATCTGGTGGTGCTGCACACCAAAGGCTCCCACTATCTGTATTCGATGCGCTATCCGCGCAGCTATGCCCGTTATCAGCCGGAGTGTATGGGTGTGGATGCTTCCTGTTCCCGGGAGCAGCTAATCAATGCCTTCGATAACAGCGTGTTGTATACCGATGCCTTCATCAAACGGGTAATTGACCAGTTGCGCGACAAGAAGGCGCTGCTGGTGTATTCCTCCGATCACGGTGAATCGATCGACGATAACTACCATTTGCATGGCACGCCGCGCCAGATGGCGCCGCCGGAACAGTTCCGTTCGCCGATTATGCTGTGGGCTTCGGACAAGTATCTGGCGCAACCGCGTAATCAGCAGGCGTTTGAGCAACTGCGGGCGCAACAGCAACAAGGAAAAGTGCTGCGTCATGAGGAGATTTTCGACTCCATGCTGGGGTGTTTGGGATATACCTCGCCGGACGGCGGCATTCAGGAAAAAAATAACTGGTGCAATGCGCCGGGGCGCGAATAACGCCGTTGCCTGCGGGTTGGGACGACGTGCATTCCGGCGGCAATGGCGGTGTTTTTCCACCCTGTCGGACACTTTGTCGCCAACCTGTTGGCTTTTATGAAAAAGGGATTGACGCTATGGTAGGGGCGCAGTAATATGCGCCCCGCACTCGGTGAGTGGCGCAGCCTGGTAGCGCACTTCGTTCGGGACGAAGGGGTCGGAGGTTCGAATCCTCTCTCACCGACCAAATTTTAAAACGGTAAAACCCGGTTACCGTTGACATGAAACTCGCATCCTCTGGATAGCGAGTTTTTTTGTTTCTGTAGTCCGGCGTGGCGTATTTTTTCACCTTTTTTCTGTCTTTTCAGGCATATTTATGCCAAATCCTGCTTAATGCCTTATTTCTCTGATGTTTTTCTTCAAAACGATGCTTTTTCGTTGCGAACATTTTTCTCTGTCTGACTCACTAATCTTTTGTTTAATTTTGCCTTTTTATCCGCGATGACTTATTCCTCCCATCTTTTACCTTTTCTTACATTTAGGTGGGCTGGCAATCAGTTTCATCATGAAAATATTAGGGGTTTTAATCTGAGAGCAATGATAAAAGGCGAAAAAAACAACATGGATAGGCGATGCTTTCCCGCCAGGCAGAGGACTGCTCATGGCGGGGGGGGGATCAATATTTCAGCTGTGCCAGCGCTTTTTCGGCTTCCACGTGGCGGCCCAGATCGGCGATTTCCCGTCCCGGGCGGGGCGATGCATTCAGTGCGGAGGTCAGGTATTGTCTGGCTTCGCTTTTGCGTCCCGCTTTCAGCAAAAAGTCGCCGTAAAAGAAGTTTGCATCAATGTTGGCAGGATTCATTTTCAACGCGGTTTTCAGGTACTGCTCTGCTTTTTTGTCATCGCCAAACCCCAGCGGCCAGCCCGGCACCTGATAATAGAGCACGCCGAGAATGGTGTAAGCCGCGCCATTCAGCGCATGCGGGTCAAGGGCGATGGCCTTTTCCAGCGTACTTTTGGCCTGTCCGGCCAGATTGAGCGCTTCCATACCGTCTTTGACGCCAGCCCAACTGCTGTCGACCATCGCCGACCAGATCAGATAATCCGCACGGTCAGGGTGGCTTTCCGCCTGTTCCTGCGCCTGCTGGCTCAATGCGGCGAAACACTCATCTTTGCGGGATGCCAGCGTCTTGTACTGGCAAACAGACCATTGCCGGTGGATATCCATCGACGTATCGCCGGCATGAACCATGTTTACCGTCAGCAGCCCACTGAGCAGTAGCATTGTCGCTCGGAGAATCATCTGTGATCGAATAGTCATAGACGAGCGGGTAGCCGTATCCGTATGCGAGCGAATTGTCATATGTGATTGGATAGCCATGTGTGCCCGGAGAACCATGTGTGATTTCCCTATTTTTTCTGCGCCTTTGCATAATGCTGGATAGCGGCAAGCTGACGACGGATGGCATTATCCACCACGGCAGGCACCAGCGCATTAAGCCGCACGAACAGTTTTTCCGGCCAACCCAGCCAACGGCGCACGGTTTCCTGCTCCAGCGCGTTGACCACCTGTTCCGCCACCCAGGCCGGGTTGTCGCTGTGGTAGCCCAGCGCCTGGGTCAGAGCATTGGTCTTCGGGGCGTTACGTCCGGTATTGATGGCTCTGGGAGCCAGATGCAGTACTTTAATCCCTTTAGATGACAATTCGCGATGCAGCGCTTCGCTGAATCCGCGCAAGGCAAATTTACTGGCGCAATATGCGCTGTATCCCGGGTAGCCGATCCCGTCGAGGGTGGAGCCGATATTCATGATGATGCCGGGCGTGCTGATACAGTCGAGCAGGGAGTGAGTCAACAGTATCGGTACTTCGGTATTAAGGGCGAGCTGTCGACGGATGGCGTCGTGGCTCTGTTCTTCAAACAGGCCGAAGGTCGATGTGTCCGTGTTGTTAATCAGCACGTCCAGTCTGACGTTTTCCGGGAAACACTCCGCCAGCGCGTCGCGATCCTGTTCGTCACACAGGTCCGCCAGCAAGATATTGTGATGACTGGGGTCGGGTAACCGATGCTGTAATGCCAGCAGCGCCTTTTCATTACGGCCGACCAGATACAGCCTGGCGCCCCTGGCGGCCAGCGACAATGCCAGTTCCTGGCCGGTGCTGCTGCTGGCGCCCGTCAGAAGGATACGTTTATTTTTTAGCTTCATGACATTAGTGCTCCGTGAGGCTGTGCAGCATGTCGCCGTACAGCTGATAAACCACGTGAGCGGCATGAATTATAGCGGTCTGATCGGCCGAGTCGCTGATGTTGTCCATCAGTGCGGCGAAAACGTTCTGGCTGACCATATCATCGGACTCGATGTTGGCCTGGATACCTTCCAGTACGTGTATCAGGCCGAAGATGCTCATCGGGTTGTCGCGCTGGATCTGGTCATAGAGGTACGCCGCCATCAGTTCAATCCACTGAGTGGCGGTGTTCTGGCTCAGGGTTTCCGTTTTGCCGCCGCAGGCACGAATTTTGTGACGAATCGAGGCTTTATGGTCGTACTCGGCGTCAATGTATTCATCAATGGCCTCACGCACCCACGCCTGATGCCGGGGAAGACGACCGCTCGCCGCCATCAGCAGCGGTACGGTATAACTGACGTGGTGGTAAGCCTGCGTCAGAAAGGCGATGTACATATCCCCGGTGATGGTTCCCTGACGACAGGCGTCAATGACCGGAGCGGACATCATCAGTTGTTGCGATGTTGATGTTGCGGATTGCAGTTGCTGGTAAAAGCTCATGTCTTACTCCTGAGTGGCGCGTTGACAGTCGGGGTCGCCTCTGGGTGCGATGGTGTCATGCTAACGGGGGAGCATTAAGAGAGACTTAAGACGGTTAAAAAATCATCTCAATATCGGTGTGTTAGTTTAATTTTTTGATAAATAACGAGATTTATAGTCATCAGTTTGTGATGATGGTACGCAGCGGCGTCAGGTCCGGCGCCGGAATCCGGTATAGGTAAAATCCGGTATAGGTGATAGTAGGCCGCCTGATAAATCACAAAGGGACGGAGAAACGGCATGTCGACATCGCGCCGCGCACATCAGCTGGCGATTTTGGTGGTGATGATCAGCGCCTCGCTGGTGGGGTTGGTTCAGGGGTATTCCATCCCGCTGGTCACGCTGAAACTGACCGCGCTGGGGTACGGCTCCGCGCTGACCGGCATGGTGTCCGCCCTGCCGGCGATTGGCGTCTTCGTCTCTTCCTGGGTGGCGGCGCCTGTGGCGATGCGTCTGCCGGTGGGCCGCTTGCTGGCGCTGTCGACATGGGGCATGGGCATCAGCCTGACGCTGTCGTTTTATCTCGACAACGTGGTGCTGCTGATAGCGCCGCGTTTTCTGATGGGATTTTGCTGTGGGCTGATTATCGTCATCGGCGAGTCCTGGGTCAGCGGCCACACCGCCGAGCACCGCCGGGGTGTGCTGGTGGGATTGTACGCCACCGCGTTTACCGGCCTGCAACTGCTGGGGCCGCTGCTTATTTCCCTCACCGGTCTGGACGATCCGACCGGGCTGTTGCTGATTCTGGCGCTGCATGGCGTATGTCTGCTGATGGTGCCCGGCTCGTCTTTTTCCGGGCTGGCGCTGAGCGCCCATCGGCAACATAACCTGTTTTCACTGGTGCTGGCCGCGCCAGCGCTGGCGGCGGCGGTGTTTGCGTTCGCCTTTTTCGACGGCGCGGTGCTGTCGATGTTGCCGCTGTACGGCATGGCGCACGGCTACGAGGAACAGCTGGCGGTGCTGCTGGTGACGGTGTTGTTTATCGGCGATGCGCTGTTGCAGGTGCCGCTGGGCTGGGTTTCCGACAAACTGGGCACGGTGCGGGTGCATCTGGCCTGCGGGGTGCTGTTCGTGTTGATGCTGGCCGGTCTGCCGTTCAGCTACGGCACCGGCTGGGTGTGGGCGAACGTCTTCCTGCTGGGCGCGGTGGCGGGCAGTATTTACACCCTATCGCTGGTGCGGGCGGGCAAGCAGTTCAGCGGCGTCGATCTGGTGGCGATCAACGCCTTGTTCGGCGTTTTATGGGGCGTCGGCAGCTTCAGCGGTCCGCTGGTGAGCGGTGCGCTGATGCAGTGGTACGGCCGTGATGGGCTAATCGGTATTCTGGGGCTGCTGGGGCTGTTGTTTCTGGCGGCTAATGCGCTTTCGACGACGCAACAGGACGCCGCCAGGTCGGCGAGCCCGGAAGTGGCGGAGTAGCGCGACAGGCGTGTATTTGGCGGTGAATCACCGGAGGGAAAATGGATCGTCTGGCAACGCTGGAAACGTTTATCTGTGTTTATGAGTGCGGGTCCTTTTCCGCTGCGTCGCGCCGTCTGGGCATCGGGCAGCCGGCCATTTCCAAAGCCATCATGCAGCTTGAGCAGCAACTGGCGGTCAAGCTGTTGCTGCGCTCCACCCGTGGGTTGACGCCCACCGAAGCCGGGCAGCGGTTTTACGAGCAGGTCGCCCCGGCGTTGCAACAGTTACACGAGGCGCAGGATGGGGTGCGCGGCGGCAACGGCGATCTGAGTGGTTATTTGCGGGTGTCGGCGCCGGTGACCTTCGCCCGCCTGCATGTACTGCCCCGTTTGCATACGTTTATGTCGCAGCATCCGCAACTGAAGGTGGACATCATTCTGGATGACCGTCCGGTGGATCTGATCGCCGAAGGCATTGATGTGGCGTTGCGGCTGGGCGAGATGAAAGACTCCGGGTTGACCGCCCGGAAGATCGGCTCGGCGCCGATGCGGTTGCTGGCCACGCCGGCGTATTTCGCCGCCCGCGGCACGCCGGTCTCGCCCGAGGCGCTGGAAGAGCATGACGCGGTGATCTACCTGCAGGCCGATGCGCCGGGCAACTGGTGGTTTCGTCGGGATGACCGGCAATGTCTGGTCACGCTGTCGGGACGCATCCGCACCAGCGCGGCGGAAGGGGTGCGGGAAGCGGTGTTGGCGGGCAACGGCCTGGCGGTGGCGTCGGCGTGGATGTTTGCGCCGGAGCTGGCGAGCGGCGCGGTGGTAACGGCGCTGACCGACTGGCATATCGGCGTCATGGATCTGTGGGCGGTTTACCCCGGCGGCCGGTTAACGTCGGCCCGCGCCCGGGCGTTTACCGAATTTGTGGCTCACCATCTGTCTACCCCTGCCTGAATTTCCTTTCACCCATTCCATTCTGGAATAAATATTATGGCCGATGGCGCTCTTCTGCGGTGAAGTCGCCGTGCTTATGCTGAACCTGTCCCCCACGTCGTGCCGTGTGATGGTGCTTCCGGCCTGAGGGGAAAACAACTTTCAGACAGGCAACCACGGAGAATGACCATGAGCACGTTATCTTACAGCGATGACGCCGTACAACAGGCGGGTAAGCCGCTGATTTTTGCCATGGCGGCCGCCAGCGGTGTGGCAGTCGCCAATATCTATTACAACCAGCCGATGCTCGGCCTGATGACCGCCAGCTTTCCCGGCAGCGGCGCGACATCGATGATCCCCACCGCTACCCAGCTCGGTTATGCGTTGGGATTGCTGATGCTGGTGCCGTTGGGCGACAAGTTCGAGCGGCGACAGCTGATCGTCTGGCAATTTTTGCTGTTGGCGCTGGCCTCGGTGCTGGCGGCGCTGGCGCCGTCGGCGACGGTGCTGCTGGCGGCATCGGTATTGATCGGCGTCGGCGCGACGGTGGCGCAGCAGATTGTGCCGGTAGCGGCGACGGTGGCGGGCGAAGGCCAGCGCGGCGCGGTGGTCGGCACCGTGATGAGCGGGTTGCTGAGCGGCATACTGCTCAGCCGGACGCTGGCCGGGCTGGTGGCGGATGTCGCCGGGTGGCGCGCCATGTTCTGGCTGAGCGTGCCGCTGGCGCTGGCGGGCGCGGCGCTGATGGGGCGCATGTTGCCTGCGTTGCCGTCGTCATCGGCGCTGTCCTGGCGTTCGCTGATGCGTTCACTGCTGACGCTGTGGCGCGCGGAGCCGGCATTGCGTCGCGCCACCTGGATTCAGGGTGCGTTGTTTGCGTCGTTTAGCGCGTTCTGGAGCATTCTGGCGCTGTACCTCGCCAGCGGCAGTCATCCGATGGGAGCGGCGACGGCTGGTCTGTTCGGCGTAATTGGCGTGGCGGGCATTACCGCGGCGCCGGTGGCCGGACGTCTGGCGGATCGTATCGGCAGCCGGCCGGTGATTCTGCTGGGCGCGTTGCTCACGCTGCTGGCGTGGGGCGTGTTCGGGCTGTGGGGCACGGTGGCGGGCCTGATTGTCGGGGTGATACTGCTGGACCTCGGGGTGCAGAGCGCGTTGATCGCTCACCAGCATGTGATTTACGGCCTGCAACCGGCGGCGCGCGGGCGCATCAACACGCTGTTCATGGGCGGCATGTTCCTCGGCGGGGCGCTGGGTTCCAGCGGCGCGATGGCCGCCTGGCAGGCGGGCGGCTGGATGCCGGTAACGCTGTTTGCCGGCGGCGTGACGCTACTGGCGCTGGTGGCGGCCAGTCGTCGGTAATCACGGGCGGGGGCCCGCCCGTGATGGTATAGCGATTACAGCGTATAGCGCACCGGCAGCAGCGCGGTGCGATCCACCGCGCCGTTGAGGCGTTTCATCACGGCATCGTACGGACACAGGGTGCCGACATCGGTTTTCTGGCAGCCGTTCATCGAGAATTCGCTGCGCAGCGGCGGATGGTCGTTATCCAGCGCGGTCAGCCCGCGAATCTGGTCCAGCGACTGCGCCTGAAAGTAGATGCGTACGAAGCGTTGGCCGGACTGCGGATTGCGCCAGCGTTCGAAGATCAGGCTGCCGGCGGGCGGGATATTGCCGCGCGGGTAGTCGCCCATCTGCCAGGTGAAGCCCAGCATGGCGCGCAGTTTGGCGATGTTGGTGTCGTGCGCTACGTACAGCAGCCATTTGGCGTCGGGCGGGGCGTCCGCCTGATGTTCCGGGTTGAGCGCCAGGGCTATCTGATTCATCAGTACCGAACCGCCGCGCCGCGCCACGTAGGGCAAGTCGTTGGTGAAATCGTAGTTGGCGGTCAGCAATGGCATTAACGCGCCCACCGCGGCGGCGGTTCTGGCGTTGCCGAACGCCACCTGACCGAGCGGGTTGTTGTTGCTGTAGGCCAGCCGGATGGTTTCCGCCATGTTGGCCAGCGCTTCCGGTCCATGCAGCGAGATGTTCCCTTTTTTGCTCTCTTTCACTTCCCATTTGGCGCTGAGCGCCGGACAGGGTTTGTCCGCCAGGCAGACCGCCTGTTTCAGGCGATCGATCGCCGGTTGCCACTCAGCTTGAATCTGTTCGGCGCTTTTGCCCTGCATCGCTTTTTGCAGATCGGCCTTCACCTGTTCCTGATCCACCGGCACGCCGGCGGTTTCGGCATGGAACAGCGGGTCGTTGTCTTCACTCTCCGGGCCGCGAATCACCACGCCGCAGCCGGGGAACACGCCATCCATCAGCGCCATCGCGGTTTCCTGCGTGCGTTGCAACGGGCTGGCCCAGACAAACACGTCGTCGGGCGCCGGGCAGTTTTGGGTCAACAGCCCGTGCTGGCGCAGGTACTGCCCTTCGTACTGCCCTTTTAGTACTGCCGCTGCATAACCGTGGCCGGTCAGCTCGCCGTAATGGGTCAGCCAGGTAGGCCAGTCGCGTCCGGTGCCTTCCTGAATGGTTTTGACGTTGCCTTCGGTCGGCGGGCGTACGCCGTGGCGGCTGATTTCCACCACTTTTTCCAGCGTCCAGCCTGACGGAGCGGTTTCCGCCTGCGCGCTCAGCCAGGGTAACGCCGACAACAACAGCCCGGCGACGGTCTTGCGTGTGAATAACATAGTTGATCCTCGGGTACATGCCTTTTGGCTACCGCCAAGGCTAAGCGATGGCGGCAACAGGAAGAATGTTTTTTCTATGTAAGAATCGTGGGATTTTTTTCAGCCTGTAAACAAGTTTGTTGAAGAGAAAATATCTTTTCGAGCGCGGTAATGATGTGAACGGTATCACTTTCACTCTGAAGGCTGTGACATGAAAAAAGAAAAGTTCGAATCATGAAACTGTCTTCTTTTTGCCGGTTTGTTGTCACAGAGCACTTTTAGGCTTGGCGGATTAACACCGAATGGGAGTTACGGAGACGTCATGACGGCCAATAAAATACCGACGCTATTTAACCGCGGTGGGTTTGGTGGCTCAGGGTTTATTGGCGCCGGGTTTATTGCCCCGCTGCTGATCCCGTTATTGCTATTTTGGGTGATTCCTTTTTTTTGCAGCCTCTATATCAGCCTCACCGACTGGGATTATATTTCGCCGGATTATCACCTCGTCGGTGTGGATAATTACCGCGACCTGCTTCAGAGCGACGATTTTTCCGGCGCGCTGGTGAACACGTTGGTGTTTGCCATCGCGGTGGTGATGCCGGTGGTGGCGCTGGGGCTGGGATTTGCGCTGTTGCTGCACCGCCGGTGCCGCGGGCAGCGCTGTTATCAGGCGATGATCTTTTCTCCGTGGATTACCCCGACGGTGGCGGTTTCCGTGGTGTGGTCATGGGTGTTCGACTCCCGCGCCGGACTGGCGAACCAACTGCTCGGGCTGTTCGGCGTGGCGGGCGTGCCCTGGCTGGAGCGGCCGTGCAGCGCCATGCTGGCGGTGGTGGCGGTCACGGTATGGCAGGGCATCGGCTGGACGATGATGTTTTTCATCAGCGCGCTCAACCGCATTCCCGCCGAGTTATACGAAGCCGCGCGGCTGGACGGCGGCAGCCGCGCCAGACGCCTGTTAACCATCACCTTGCCGCTGATTTCCCCCACTACTTTTTTCCTGTTGATCGTCAATCTGGTGAATGCCGTTCAGGCGTTCGATCAATTTCAGATGCTGACCCAGGGCGGCCCCGGCAACAGCACCCGCACGCTGATGTATCTGTTTTATCAGCAGGCGTTCCAGCAGTTCAGCATGGGACCGGCGGCGGCCACCGCGGTGATGATCCTGCTGCTGGCGGGGTCGCTGTCGCTGGTCAATACCCTGATTGCCCGCCGCTGGGTCTATTTTTAAGGAGCATGGGTATGGTGTCGTCGCCGATCGCGCTTGCCGAACCGGTTGTTTCCGTTGCCGCCCGTCGCCCGGTTTTTCGCGGGCGGGGATTGCTGAAACATCTGCTATTGATGATGGCCGGTCTGCTGATGGTATTCCCGTTTGTGTGGATGCTGTCCGGCGCGCTGAAAACCAATGACGAAATTTTTCGCCATCCGCTGCAACTGTTGCCGTCGCATCCCGACTTTTCCTCATTCGCCGCGGTATGGCGCGAGACGCATTTCGGGCTGTTTATGTACAACAGCCTGACGGTGGCGTTGCTGACGTCGCTGCTGGTGGTGGTCAACAGCCTGCTGTTTGCCTATGCCGTTGTTCAGTGGCGCGGTAAAGCCAGCCGTTTGCTGTATGGCGTGGTGATGGCCTGTTATATGTTGCCCGGCGCGGTGACCTATATTCCCTGTTACATCATTCTGGCTAAATTGCATTTGCTGGATACCCATATCGGCCTGATTTTTTCCAACGCGGTAAGTGCGATGGGGGTGTTTTATTTACATCAGGCGCTGAAAAAAATTCATCCGTCATTAATGGAAGCGGCGCGTATTGACGGCGCCGGCGAATGGACGTTGCTGCGCACCATTGTGCTGCCGCAAATAAAGCCGGTGCTGGCTACGCTATTTCTGCTTATTTTCATCACCAACTACAACAGCTACATGTGGCCCAGTCTGGTGATTACTTCGCCGTCGCTGAATTTAATTTCCATTGGCATCCGGCAGTATTTTATTTCCGGGGGAGACTACGGCTTTAACTGGTCGAATATCATGGCGGCCAGCGCCATTGTCGTAATGCCGATGCTGTTTTTATTCCTGTTGTGCCAACGAATTATCCTGTCCGGCTTTTCCGATAATGGAGTGAAAGAATAATGATGACCGTACGTAAAGGGTGGCGATGTGTGAGCGGCGCGCTGTGCGCGCTGTTGCTGACCGCGCAGGCACAGGCCGCTACCGAGGTGAACTTCTGGTATTCCGGCGGTACCAAGCCGCAAAAGATGATGCTGACGCTGATCGACGAATTTAACCGCAGTCAGGACCAATACGTGGTGAAAGGCGCGTTGCAGGGTAATTACGATGAAACCTGGCAAAAACTACAGGCCGGCATGGCGGCGCAAAACGCCCCGGCGTTCGCGCTGTTGACCGCCTCGCAAGGAACGGCGCTGGCGGAGCGCAAGTTGCTGCGCGATCTGCGGCCGTACATGGATGACAGCTTCCATTTCACCGATTTTATCGGCGCGTTCCGCCGTCAGGTCACCCGGCCGGACGGCAGCGTTTACGGCCTGCCCGCCTACGGCACCACACAGGTGCTTTACTACAACAAGGCGGTGCTGGCGCAGCATGGTTTTACGCCGGATGACCTGAAAACCTGGCAAGGACTGGCGAAAGTGGCGACGGCGGTCACCCAAAAAGACGCCGACGGCAACACCCGCTATTACGGCTGGGAGCCGATGTGGGGGCCGGGCAACCTGATTGACGCGGCGCTGTCCAACGGCGGGCGGATTCTCAGCGAAGACGGTAAAAAGGTGTTGATCGATTCGCCGGCGTGGGTGGAGGTCTGGGACAGCTTCCGCCGCTGGATTCATGAAGAGCGCATCATGCGCATTTATCACGGCGGTCAGGGCTGGGAATACTGGTACAAAACCATTGATGACGTGATGAAAGACCGGGCGCTGGGGTATACCGGTTCGTCCGGCGATCAGGGCGATCTCGACTTCCAGCGGTTGGCGGCGTTGCCTCAGCCGGGCTGGGGGAGTAATCCGGCGGCGCCGCAGGCGGGCGCGCTGATTTTCGTGATGCCCGTCGGCACGCCGGAAACGGCGGCGAAGGGCGCCTTTGCCTTTATGCGTTTCTACACCAGTGCGGCTAATACCGCCCGCTGGTCGATGTTCACCGGGTATATTCCGGTGCGCGAAAGCGTGTTGCAGGACGCGGACTACCAGAAATACGTCGCCGCCAACCCGCAGGCGGCCGTGCCGGTGCAGCAGGCGAAATCCGCCAGTATGGATTTCATCGACCCGACCAAAGGCAAAATTCTGGATGCGCTGACCGTGGCCGCCGATCAGGTGGAAATCGAAAACAAACCGGCGCAGCAGGTATTGACCGAGGCGGCCCGCAAAGCGCAAAAAGCGCTGGACCGCATCAATGAATAAGCCGGAGCTGACCCTTGCCGGTTGCCTCACGACGGGGCGCGGGCAAGTGGAGTTTACCGTGCCGGAGGGGGTCGACTGCCTGACGCTGACCGCGCACAACCGCAACAAAAGCTACCTGTATGCGTTTGTCTACGACGCCCGTCAGCAACTGCGCGCCAATCTGCTGATTGAGCCGACCGCCAAGTCGGTGACCATCGCCGCACGGCGTGCGTTGCCGTTGGGCGGCATACCGGGGCCGCTGCCGCCGGGGGCGTGGCGGCTGGCGCTGTGCAGCATTCCGGCTCAGGCAAATCATCCGACGCAGGCGGATTACCAGATCACGGTGGCGTTCGATCCGCCGTTGCCGCCGCCGGACGAGATGCTGCTGACGGTGGCGCTGCGTGGCGACCATCAGGTGTGTTTTGACTATTCCGCCTGTCTCGAACCGGCGTCCCGCTGGTATCGCGGCGATTTACACGCTCACACCCGGCTGTCGGACGGGCACAATGGCCTGATGGCGGCGGTGACGCTGGCGCAAGAGCGTCAGCTCGATTTTCTGTTCCTGACCGAACATAACCTGTGCCACCCGGCGCTGCCGGTCGGCGGCCGAACCCTGTTCCTGCCTGCGCTGGAGGTGACCACCGATATCGGCCATTTCAATGTGCATGGTCCGCGCCGGGTGCTGACGCCGGAAGATGGGGACATGGCGCCGGAAACGCTGATCCGTCAGGGGTTGTCGCTGAATGTGACGGGCGACGGCAACATCAGCATCAACCATCCGATGATGCCGCCGTGGCACTGGCAGTATGCGGCGATGCCGCTGGCGCGCATCAACACGCTGGAAGTGTGCTGCGACCCGACCTGGCCGACGTCGGCCGCCGCCACCGAGCGGGCGTTGCAGGTTCTGAGCACGTTGTGGAACGGCGGCTGGCGCATCGCCGCCGTTGGCGGCAGCGATTGCCATCTGCGCCCGGACGAACGCTATGACGGCGCGATCCAGCCTTCGGTGTACGGCGACCCGACGACGCTGGTGTTTGCCCACGGCCTGAGCGGCGACGCCATTCTGCACGGATTGCGGCAAGGCCGGGTGTATATCGACCGGCAGTGCGGCCTGCGCTTCCGGTTTGACGACGGCGACGTGTTGCCGGGGCAGAATGTCGGGGCGCGTACGGTTCAGGCAACCCTTGCCATCGAAAACGAGCGGCCGGGCTATGTGGCGGAATGCGTAGCGGGCGGAACGGTGATTGCGCGCCATGCGCTGGGGCGCGACGAAGTGAGCTTTGCGCTGCCGCTGGCGAGCTGGCCGTGGTGCCGCATTGATATCCGCGGGCCGGACGGCGACTTTGCCGGGCTGATCAACCCGCTGTATAACGGCACTCACCCGATTTTCTCCTGCCAGACCTTCTCCACCTGGGGCGAAGCGGTGGCGCGCCTGCCGAAATAACGCGGGATGACGCTCTGCTGGCGTTATTGCGCAGGGTAATTGCGCAGGGTAATGAAGAAAGGGGAACGACTGGCGGCGGGTGGTGCCTCGCCGTGATTAATGGCATAGTCAGCGCCACCTGTCGGACGAAAGATATCAACGACGCCCTGATGCCAACCTCATTTTTATCGTGCTGGAGCGGCTGGCTGGAACGCCGCCAGACCGTCCTCTATCTGCTGACCCTACTGGTCGCCGCCGTGCTGGCGTGGCGCTGGCCGCCATCGGACGCGCTGGCGGAGGCGATTAACCCCGCACTGGCGCTGATGCTGTTTGTCACCTTTCTGCAATTGCCGCTGTCCCGTCTGCTGGAGGCGCTGACCCATCTGCGCTTTATGCTGGCGCTGGTGGCGACGAATTTTGTGGCGATACCGCTACTGGTGGCGTTACTGCTGCGCCTGTGGCCGCTGGAGCCGCTGGTGGCTTTGGGCGTCGCCATTGTGCTGCTGTGCCCCTGCGTCGATTATGTGGTGACCTTTTCGCATCAGGGCGGCGCGGATTCCCGATTGCTGCTGGCGGCGACGCCTTTATTGTTGGTATTGCAGATGTTGCTGCTGCCGTTATGGCTGCCGCTGCTGTTGCCGCAGACCACGGCGGTCACCATCGGGATGGCGCCGTTCCTGCACGCGTTTATCGTTCTGATGGCGCTGCCGCTGTTGCTGGCGGCCGTCGTTCAGCGCTGGGCGGCGCGAGATCCTGTCGGCGCGGCGGTGGCCGGCTGGCTCGGGCTGTTGCCGGTGCCGGCCACCGCGCTGGTGCTGGCGCTGATCATCGCGTTTGTGGTGCCGCGGCTGGGGCTGGCGACTGGCGCGGTACGGCAGGCGTTGCCTGTTTATCTGCTGTTTGCCGTGCTGGCGCCGGCGTTGGGCTGGCTGATGGCAAGGCTGTGGTCGCTGCCCGCGCCGTCCGGGCGGGCGCTGGTGTTCAGCGGCGCTACCCGCAACGCACTGGTGATTTTGCCGCTGGCGCTGGCAATACCGAATGCGTTGCCGGTCATTCCGGCGGTGGTGGTGACGCAGACGCTGGTGGAGCTGCTGGCGGAACTGGTCTATATACGCTGGGTGCCGCGCCTGCGTTTTGCCGGCGGGCAGCCGCATTCCACCGCGCCATCCGGAAAATAACAAGAGGGAACCATGCGAGCATTTAAACAATTACGTGGGCCGGAACGGCTGATTCGGATGGGACAGTGGACCGTTGCGCTGCTGTTCGCCTATTTTCTGGTGATGATCAGCGCCGCGGTGCTGGAAGACCTGCCGTCGCTGACCCGCGAACCGGAGCGTAGCAGCTTTATCGATCAGACCGCGGTGGACGCCCAGAAAGCGCGCATGGCGCCGATTCAGGCCGCACAGGAAAAGCTGGACAACACGCTGGCGGATAAACGGGAGGCGCGCGAAATGGCGCTCAACGATTACGCCAAAGCCAAGGCCAGCTTCGACAACTGGCGCGCCACCCGCAGCAGTACCGAACTGTCCGATCAGAACCCGGAGGTGCTCAAGCGCAACCATGAGCTGGATCGCCTGCTGGCGGTGCAACAGCAACTGGATGGGCAAATCGCCGATCTGCAAAAACAAAAAGCGCAGTTGCAGCTTCAACTGACGCCGATAACGCTGGCGGTCAGCCAGTTGTACGGCGACGCGGACGCGCGCTATGGCGAGGCGCTGCACAAGGCGGAACTGCAGGCGTTTTTCATCCGGCTGGCGTTTGTCGGCCCGCTGCTGCTGGCGGCGCTGTGGCTGTTTCGTCGCTATCGCAGCGGCAACCAATGGCCGTTCGTGTGGGGGTTCATTCTGTTCGCCCTGTTCGGCTTCTTTGTCGAACTGGTGCCGTATCTGCCGAGTTTCGGCGGCTACATCCGCTACGGCGTCGGGGTGGTGCTGACCTATTTCGGCGGGCGGGCGCTACTGCGCTGGCTACAGACGTATCTGGAACGCAAGAAGCAGGAGCAGGCGGCATCGCAGGAAGAACGCAAGGAGTCGATTCACTACGAAGCGGCGTTGACGTCGCTGGCGCGCAACCAATGCCCCGGCTGCGACCGCCCGCTGATCCTGCAGGGCGCCGCCGCCCCGGCATTCTGTATGCATTGCGGGCTGCAACTGTTGTCGCAGTGTCCGTCCTGCGGGTTGCGTAAAAACGCTTTCTATCACTACTGTCCGGATTGCGGCGCGCCGGCCGAAACGTCGAAAAGCTAAAGAATCGCAGCGTCAGGCGCATTACAGGGTCAAGCACACTACAGGGTCAAGCACACTACAGGGTCAAGCGCATCGTCGTCAGCTCCAGCCCCTGATCGCCGAACGGGGCGGCGGCGGTGATGTGAAAACCGAGCGACTGATAGCAGCGTAGCGCGCTGTGGTTATGAGTAAACACCGACAGCGATACGGTTTGCGCCTCAAACCGCTCCGTTGCCTGTCGGATGGCGGCTTGCAACATCTCGCGCGCCAGCCCGCGCCCGCGGTACGCCGGGTCGATGAACACCCGGCACAGCCGGCTGTGGCGCGGCTCCACCTGATACAGTTCGACAAATCCCACGATAGCGCCCTGATGCGCAAACAGATACGGGGCAAACTGCGGGTTAGCCAGATGATCGGTAATCTGCGTGGTCGTGAGCGGGAATGAATACGTGGGGCCGCCCCACAGCAGATTCAGTTCGGCGCTGTCTACCCAGCGAATCAGGCGCGGGTAATCCGTCGGCGTAAAATCGATAAGCGACATCAGGCAGGTTTCCTTACCGCATCCGTGACTGACGGCAGGCGGCGCCCGCCTGCAGATAACGCGCCATCTCGTCTTCCGGCACCATGCCGCCGCCGGTGGCCCAGATAACATGGGTGCCCTGCCGGCAGCGCTGCGGCGTCAGCGGCGCGTGCTGGCGATAGCCCTGATTTTCCTGCAACAGACGCAGAAAACCCGGCGCGCCCGCCAGCGCGGACGGCTCCAGCAGAATCTGCTGGGTTTCGTGCATCACATGCAGCAGCGCCAGCATTTCTTCATCCGTCAGCGTGTAGTAACCGTCGATCAGCCGCTGCATGGTGTTGCCGACAAAGCCGGATGGCCGACCGACCGCCAGTCCGTCCGCGGTGGTGCGGTTGCTGATGCCGAAATCCTGCACCGCCAGCCGATCGTGCAGGCCGGTGTAGACGCCCATCAGCATGCAGGGGGATTCGGTCGGTTCAGCGAAAATGCAGTGCACGTGATCGCCAAACGCCAGTTTCAGCCCAAAGCTGATGCCGCCGGGCGCGCCGCCGACGCCGCAAGGCAGATACACGAACAGCGGATGATCGGCGTCCACCACCCGGCCCTGCGCGGCGAACTGCGCTTTTAGCCGTTCGCCCGCCACCGCGTAGCCCAGAAACAGCGAAGTCGAGTTTTCGTCGTCGATAAAGTGGCAGCTTGGGTCGGACTGCGCTTCCCGGCGGCCTTGCGCCACCGCCTGGCCGTAATCGCCGTCGTATTCGACCACTCGCACGCCGTGCGCGCGCAGCCGATCTTTTTTCCACTGGCGGGCATCGGCGGACATGTGCACCGTGGTGTCAAACCCCAGTCGGGCGCTGGCGATGCCGATCGACATCCCCAGATTGCCGGTAGAGCCGACCGCCACTTTGTGGCGATGGAACAACTGCTGACAGTCGTCGTCCAGCAGGCGGCGATAGTCATCGCTTTCCCGCAGTAAGCCGTGACGCAACGCCAGCTGTTCGGCGTGGTACAGCACCTCGTAGATGCCGCCGCGCGCTTTGACCGAACCCGCCACCGGCAAATGGCTGTCCAGCTTCAGTAACACTGAGGATGGTGCATCCAGCCCCGCCTGCCGGGCGATCGCGGCGGCAAACGCCGGCACCGGCACCAGTTCGGACTCGATGATGCCGTGGCTGGCTGCCAGTTCCGGAAAGGCCTGGCGCAGAAAAGGCGCGAACCGTTGCAGACGCTGGCTGGCGTCGGCTACGTCGGCATCGGTCAGCGGCACGTCGCCCAGCGCGTCGCTCACAGGGACCACGGCCGGATTAAACCAGCACACCGGTTGGCGATTAACCAGCGGCTCCAGCAGTGGAAAGTCGTGGAACCATTGCGGCAAGGATTTACCGTATACGGCATCAGCCATTATCGTTGTCTCCTGTAAACGGCGGGCGCGTGCCCGCTGCGAATCATCGACGTTTATCATGCCTGCGTTAGCGGGGATTTGCCTACCGCCATCGCCGGACTGATGTTTGTTAATAAGAGTTTGTTTTTTCTAATCATAGGGATATGCCTGATTTCCTACCCTATACAGAATTTTTATACCCGCATAACCGGCTTTTACGACAAATTTATCGCCTGACCGGTAGCCTGACTGCGTGTTCCCGGATGGCGGCGCTAACCGAACGCGGGCGGGGCGATCGTTGAGGGGATCGGACAACCGATTATGACACGGCTCGGATACGCTGTGCGGCAGGCCCATTTCATGGGGGGAGTGAGCCTGCCATAGCGGATCTCCCGAGGTGAGGAGGCAATCATGAAACTAAACGGGCTGGCGGCAGGCGGGGTGTTGCTGATGCTGCCGTTATGCGGGCTGGCTATTGCGCCTTATCCGGCGGATGGCAACCGTGAATTTACCGAGGCGCAGCGGGCGGAGATCCGCCGGATTGTGACGGAATATTTGCTGGCGCACCCGGACAGGGTGCAGGCGATAGGTCAGACGCCTGCGATCGACGGATGTATGCCGGTGCATCCGGCGGCCGGCAACGGCAAGCTCGGTTCGTGCGCCAACACGCTGTGGGTGTGCCCGCCGCAGTAAATCCGGCGGGGGAAAAGTCGGGAAGCAATGGATAAATATTGTTCATTTATTTTGAAAGATATCGGCAAATAAACCCGATTTTAACGTCACGGCAACAGGTCTATTATCACTTCCATCGAAGGCGAGAACGCCTCCTGAAAAGAATACTCACCCCATACAACGTGAAGGATATTGACCATGAAAGCTATCAAAAATATTGTTGCAGTTATCGCCCTGGCTACCGTTTCTTTCGGCACCTTCGCCGCGACTGAAGTTCAACAGTCCGCCAGCCTGTCCGTTGGCTCGGTAAGCGCGACTGCCGCTACGCTGGACAGTCTGCAGGCCAGCCTGTCGGAAAAAGCGAACGCAGCCGGCGCCAAATCGTTCCGCATCATCTCCGCTACCTCCGGCGAAAACCAGATGCGCGGCGTGGCTGAACTGTACAACTGATAAAACATTTATCATGCGCAACAATGGCCGCCTTCGGGCGGCTTTGTTGTTTTCAGTATTGATTAAGCGCCAGCGCGGCTGCGCCGAAGGCGGCGCTATTTTGTGTCGGTAGCGTCGAGAGGCGCACCGGCGGTAGCGTCAGCGGTGCGTCGTCGTCCGGCGCCGGCGTCTGAGCCATGACGGCGGCTTGCAATCCGGCCATGAAAGGCGCGGGCAGCGTGCCGCCGAGGTAGAGGCAGGGCGGGTCGAGCAGCGCGGTGACGGCATAGAGCAGCCGGTACAGCTCGCCCGCCGCACGTTGGATCCAACGCTCTCCGGCGGGCGAGGTCGCCAGCGCCTGCCAGTTTGCGTCGGCGGTGGTGGTGGGTAGCGGCTCGCCTGCCGTCAGCAGAGAGTCGTGCAGATCGTCAAACGACGGGCGTGATTGCGCGCGGGTACGCAGCGCGCCAATCTCCCCCGCGTTGCCTTGCCTGCCCCGATGAAGTTCGCCATTCAGAACCACCGCGCCGCCAATGCCTTTGCCGATATACAGATAGAAAAAACTGTTGTCCGGAGCGGCAGACCCAAAATGCAGCTCGCCGATGGCGGCGCAGTTGGCGTCGTTTTCCACCAGCACCGGGCAGCCGAGCCGGTCGCTCAATTGCCGGGCGATATCCACCCCGCGCCAGGCCGCCAGACCGGGGGCGATCCACACCGGCATGGCGCCGCCGTCAAACCGGGCGGGCAACGCCAGACTGACGGCCAGCAGCCGGTCGCGTGCCTGCGGCTGAGTGTCGAGCAGGGTGCGAATAGCGTCGGCCAGCGTATCCGCCACGGAATCGACGACCCGGAAATCGCCGCGCAGCGTGGTTTCCGCCACGCATTGCCCGGCGTAGTCCATCAGGATCAGGCAAATCAGGTCGTATTCCGCGTACACCCCCAGCACATAGCCCGCGTGCGCCGCCGGTCGCAGATTGATTTGCGGCGGGCCGCGCCGCCCCTGCGCCCGGTCGCTTTCTTCCAGCAGACCGAGGTTGAGCATGTCCCGCGTCATCATGCTGACGGCGGCGGTGGTCAGGCCGCTGGCGGCGGCCAGCGCGCTGCGCGACAGGCTGCCTGAACGGCGCAGCAACCCCAGCAGTTTGCGGTGGGTGGCAGTGAGTTCTCGCTTTTCCATGGGTATCCGTTGTCCCGGTTCTGTCCGGTTTCCTTCACACGTCTGCAATATAATTAATCTACTTAATTAATTCGTCAACCTCAATAACAGGATGGTGCCCGTGCGTAAACTTGTTTCGTTATCCCTGTCGGCGTTACTGGCGAGCGGGCTAATAGCCCACGCGGCGGTGGCGGATGTCATCAAACTCAAGCTCTGGACCCTGAATGACCGCAATGCGCCGATGCGCACCGTCAACATCGAGGAGGCGGCCGGGGTGCTCAACCAGCAATTCGCCGCGGCGGGGGTGGATCGCAAAATCGTTATCGATACCCATGCCAGCGCGGTGCAGGGCTGGGACGATCTGGCGCTGGATACGCTGAAAGCCTTCGGCGTTAATCAGGGGCCGGACATTGTGCTGCTGCCGCACGAGTGGATCGGCGAATTTGCCCGCAACGGTTACGCCATGCCGATGGACGGGCAGATTAAGGCGAATCCGTGGGTGTACGCCGATATGCTGCCGGTGCTGTGGGAAGCGATGAAGTATCAGGGCAAGGTGTACGGCATACCGCAGGATGCCGAGATCCGCATGTTTTTCTATAACAAGGACATGTTGCGCAAGATTGGCAAGGACGACGCCTTTATCGATAGCCTGCCCGCCCGTGTGGACAGCGGCGAGTTCACTATGGATGACCTGACGGCGCTGGCGAAAGAGGTGGTAGACCGTGGCGCTGCGCCGATCGGCATGCTGCATCGCCCGAATGTCGGTATCGATTATCTGATGGTGTTCGCCGCCTGCGGCGCGAAATTCATGGATGAGAAAACCGGCAAGCTGCTGTTTGCGAAGAAAGAGGTTGAAACCGCGCTGAGCTGGTACGCCCGCAATGTGGCGGCCGGCGTGACGCCGACCGATAACACCGCCATGAGCTGGGACACCATCCAGACCGCGTTCAAGCAGGAAAAAGCCTTCCTGTTCCATCAGGGCATTTGGGCGATGGCCTGGCAGGTGAACGATAACTTTGGCCCGGCGTGGCCCGCCGATAAAGCGGGTTACACCCACAAAATCGGCTGGATAGCGGCGCCGGCGGCGGTGAAGGGCGGCAAACCCGCCAATCTGTCGCACCCCATCGCCTACGTGGTCAGCAACAAGAGTCAGTACAAGGATCTGGCGGCGCAGCTGGTGGCTATCGCCAGCCTGCCGTACTACAACAACCGCCACGCCGTCAGTTCCTATCACACCGCTATCAGCTATGCCCAGACCGCGATGCCGCAATACACCGACAACTGGGCGTTGAGCGAAGCCGGCAAAATGATGAAAAACATTACCTTTGTGCCGAATCACGCCCGCTTTGGCGACTATAACCGGGTGCTGTTCAAAGGCTTGCAGGCGGTGGAAACCAAACGCATGACCCCGGCGCAGGCGGTGGACTTTATCGCCGACGAGCTGGAAACCCAGTTGGGCAAGGACGTGGAAATCGTGGATAGCCTGCATTGAGACACGGCCGGAGCGCGCGTGTCTCCGGCTCTGACGAGCGAGGTGGCGTATGCCTGTGACGTTCCCGAATCGCCCGACCGGCGTGCATCCCGCGCGCTGGCTGGCTCCCGCCATCTCGGTGCTGGCGGTGTTTTTTGTCGCGCCGATGCTGCTTAATCTGGTGATTGCCTTTAGCGACATGGGCAGCAATGTGCAGATAAGCGCCTTTGGCGCCGACAACCTGATGCGGTTGCTGGTGGCGGACAAACGCCTGCCCGCCATCCTGCTGACCACGCTGGTGTACGTCGTCAGTACGCTGCTGCTGTTCAACCTGGGGCTGGGCATCGTGCTGGCGATTGCCACCACCGCCGTGCCGCCGGCGCTGGGAGCGCTGTTTCGCGGCATCTGGTTTTTGCCGCGGATTTCGCCGTCGGTGCTGTACGCGCTGTTGTGGATCTGGGCGGCAGACCCGTCGCCCCACAGCCTGATCAATCAGGTGGTGGTCGGCGTGTTCGGGCTGCCGCCGCTCAATCTGCGCAACGACCATCCAATGATCCTGATTGTGGTGGCGAACGGCCTGGTGGGCGCTTCTTTTGCGATGGTGATTCTCGCCTCCACGATTCGCGCCATTCCGGCGCACCTGTGGCATGCCGCGCGGGTAGACGGCGCCGGGGAGTGGTCGGTGATTCGTCATGTGGTGCTGCCGGCGCTGAAAAGCCCGGTGTGCTTCATCGCGTTGTATCAGGCGTTGTCGCTGCTGGTGACCTACGAGTACATCCTGCTGATTACCGGCGGCGGCCCGGTGTACGACACCACGACCTATGCGCTCTACATTTACCGGCGCGCCTTCGAGTCCGGCGCTTATGGCTACGGCGCCATGCTGGCGCTGGGGCTGATGGTGTTCGGCGTGCTGCTGACGCTGTTGCAGTGGCGGATGATGAATATGCGCGCGCAGTTTACCCCGCCGCGTATTGAGGTGATGCGATGACGACGATGACCGCTGTCGACTGGGCGCGTCAGGCGGCGCGCTCGCGCTGGAACCGGGTGGGTTTTCTGGCGAGCGTGGTGCTGTTTCTGACGCTGGTATCGATACCGATTGTGACCCCTTATCTGTGGCTGCTGGCTATCTCGTTTACCCATCGGGATGGCGGCGGCGAGTATCAGGTGCTGTGGCGGTTGCTGACGATCGCGGCACTGGCGTACGGATTGCTGCTCGCCGTCGCCTGGCGGGCGGGCACCGAACAGCGCGCCCGACGTTTGCGGTGGTTGGTCGGGCTGGCGGCGCTGCTGGTGTTCGGGTTGTGGGTTGCTCCGCAACTCACATGGCACAACTACCGTTTTTTGTGGAACCCGGACGTGCAGGCCACCGGTATGCAGAACGGCACGTTGCCGTCTGTCTGGACCGCGCTTGGCAACTCGCTGCTGTTCGCCGCCGGCCACACGCTGCTGGTGACGCTGCTGGCGGTGCCTGCCGCCTATGCCCTGTCCCGGCTCGGTTTTAGACGGCGCGAAGGGGTGCTGAAAGCACTGCTGCTGTTGCACGCCTTTCCGGTGATGGCGCTGACGGTGGCGATCTTTATCCAGCTCTACTGGATGGGGCTGCTCAACAGCCTGTGGGGCGTGATGCTGGTGATGTGCGCGCTCGAACTGCCGTTCGCCATTTTCGTGATGAAGAATTTTTTCGACGGCGTGTCGTGGGATATCGAAATGAGCGCGATTACCGACGGCACCAGCCGCTTTCAGGCATTCCGACTGGTGGTGCTGCCGCAGGTGACCGGCGGCATTATCGCCATCGCCACCTTTGCCTTTCTGCGCGGCTGGGAGGAGTACATTTTTGTGCGCACCCTGTTGATCGACAGCGGCAGGATGACCATGAGCCTGTACCTGTTCTGGGCGTCGCAAGACAGCATGGGCGCGGATTCCGGGCTGATTGCCGCCGTGGGCGTCATCTACATCCTTCCGGTGCTGGCGCTGTACCTGTTAACCCAAAAATACCTGACGCAAATGAGCGTCGGTGGAATCAAAGGCTGAGATTATGGCGGAGATTGTTCTTGATGGAGTCACCAAAGCCTGGGGCGATACGCCGGTGCTGCACCCGGTTGACCTGACGCTGGCTGACGGCGAATTTGTGGCGATTCTCGGGCCGTCCGGCTGCGGCAAATCCACCACGCTGTTTCTGCTGGCTGGGCTGTATGCGCCGACGCAAGGGCATATTTTGTTCGACGGCCAGCGGGTGAACGGCGTGGATGCGCGCGATCGCAACGTTGGCGTGGTGTTCCAGTCTTACGCGCTGTACCCGCATCTGAATGTGTACGACAACATCGCGTTTCCGCTGCGTTTCAAGCCTGCTGAACGCGACGAGCGCGACCAGCGGGTACGGGACGCGGCGGCGCTGGTGCAGGTGACGGAATTGCTGGATCGCAAACCGGCGGCGCTGTCCGGCGGCCAGCAGCAGCGGGTGGCGCTGGCGCGGGCGTTGGTTAAGCGGCCGTCGCTGTTGCTGCTGGACGAGCCGTTGTCCAACCTCGACGCCACCTTGCGCATGACGATGCGCACCGAGCTAAAAGCGATTCACGCCCGCTCGCGCGCCACCACGCTGATGGTGACGCACGATCAACTGGAGGCCATGACGCTTGCCAACCGCATTATCTGTATGAATCGGGGGCGGGTGGAGCAAATCGGCACCCCGCAACAGCTCTATCGTCAGCCCGCCAATACCTTTGTCGCCAGCTTTATCGGCTCGCCGCCTATCTGCCTGCTGCCGGGACAGGCCAGCGGCTACCAGTTGACGGTGGGTGAGACAAGCTGGGGGTTGTCATCGACGTATCACGGCGCGCTGACGCTCGGCATTCGGCCGGAAGACGTCGCCCTGACGCCGCCGGGCGTCGGCCCGCTGTCCGGACGCATCGAACACGTCGAGCCGATGGGGCGGGAGATTCTGTACCGCCTTTACACGCCGCTCGGCCCGTTGCAGGCGCTGGCGGCCGGTTCGACGGCGCAGTACGACGCGGGGATGTCAGTCGGGGTATCGCTGTCGGTTGATGCCTTGCTGTTGTTTGACGCCGACGGCAACCGCCTGCCCGATGCAGGCGTCGTGCTGCCTGCCAATACGGTTTTCGCCTGCCGGACGGCAGGTTAACGTCCACTTACCAACAGGTTGCCTTATGCACATTGTCAGCTACAACATTCAATACGGTCTTGGCCGCGACGGCCGCTACGATTTGGCTCGCATCGCGGATGAAGTACGCGGTGCGGATATTATCTGTATGCAGGAAGTGGAACGCTTCTGGCAGCGCTCCGGCATGATGGATCAACCGGCGGAGCTGGCGGCGCTGCTGGGAGAATACCACTGGGTTTACGGCGCCAATCTGGACATGGATGCCAGCACCGTGGCGGCGGATGGCCGGGTCGTCAATCGTCGCCGCCAGTTCGGCACCCTGACGCTGTCCCGCTGGCCGATTCTCTCCAGCCGCAACTTTCCGCTGCCGAAATTCGGCACCCTGACTCAACACTCAATTCAGCAAGGCATACTGGAAACGGTGATCGACACCGGCGCCGGGGCGATCCGCGTCTATAACACCCATCTTAGTCACCTGTGCGCCGATACCCGGTTGCCGCAGGTGGAGGCGATGCTGGCGCTTTTCGCCCGCGCCCCGGATGAAGGCGGCGCCTGGTGCGGCGGTCATCCTGATCCGGCCGCGGGCTGGACTGAGGGCCGGATGCCGGTGATGCCGCTGGAGATGATCCTAATGGGGGACTTGAACTGCCTGCCGGACAGCGAGGAGTACAGTCGCCTGATTGGGCCGGTGTCGCCGCATCACGGCCGGTTGGTTCGTCACCGTGGGTTGATGGATGCCTGGGTCGCCGCCGGCCAGCCGGAGAATAGCGGTTCTACCCATCCGAGTGTCGGCGGCCGAATCGATCACTGCCTGCTGACGCCGTCGCTGGGGCTGACGGTACGCCGTTGTTGGGCGGATACCGATAATCAGGGGTCCGATCATCACCCGCTGTGGGTGGAATTGCAGTAACCCAAATCAGGCCGTCACCGGCGGCGAGGTCTGCCGGTGACAGGTAATTCATGGTTATTTTTTATTCATATTTTTTGAAAGATATCTGCAAATAAACCCGATTTTAACGTCGCGGCAACAGGTCTATTATCACTTCCATCGAAAGCGAAGACGCTTTCACTGAAGAAACCAACCAAATTCAACGTGAAGGATATTGACCATGAAAGCTATCAAAAATATTGTTGCAGTTATCGCCCTGGCTACCGTTTCTTTCGGCACCTTCGCCGCGACTGAAGTTCAACAGTCCGCCAGCCTGTCTGTTGGCTCGGTAAGCGCGACTGCCGCTACGCTGGACAGTCTGCAGGCCAGCCTGTCGGAAAAAGCCAATGCAGCCGGCGCCAAATCGTTCCGCATCATCTCCGCTACCTCCGGTGAAAACCAGATGCGCGGCGTGGCTGAACTGTACAACTGATAACCGGTTTACCGTTATCATGCGCAACAATGGCCGCCTTCGGGCGGCTTTGTTGTTTTGGAGGGACGATTAACGGGAGAAGTCGCATTGGATTTTATGCCGACAACCATCCTTTCAGGATATTAACCAGCACCGGTGCGTAAGGCTCCAGCCTGCCGTTTTGCGGGGAGCTGAAATCGTTAATAACGGCTCTTAGCAGGTCGTCGTCTTCCAACCCTTCGTCAGGATCGATACCGTTAGTCCATAACAGGCTGTCGATAAACTGTTTGCGTATCTCAATCAGCTTTTTGTTATGGGTTTCATTGTCGCCAAGGTTAAGCACCCGAATAGCATCCTGCGCGCGTAGCGTCGTACCGTTGACGCGCCCGCTAATCATAAATTGCAATTCCGTTTCGCATTCCGCCATCAGCGGGGTAAGTGAAAACGGTTGTGAACCGTGGGCGGCGTCGCACTGATTTGGTGTAGTGCAACTGGCGACGATATTGGTGAAATCAAGGCTGCGGTGAGGCACCAGTTTTCGCGCCTGCACATGCTCATTCATGGTGTCGCTGTTATCACCGCTGATCGGTTTGCAGCAGTAGGCGCACAGGTAAAACTGCTCTTTGGCGCAGGTATCACGGATGTCCTGCCGCTCGGTTTCCGTCAAATCGTCATAGCGGCCGTTGGGATTGGCGCGCTTCCAGGCTGTCAGGCCGGTAGGTTCAGCGCCTTTAGTGATTCTTCTCACCGCGTAACTCCTGTTTGCGCAGTAATAGGCGGGCTTTGGTCAGTTCCAGATTGGTGGCGGGCAACTCAGCCGTCAGTTCATCCAGCAGTGCTTTGGCTGGCGTGAGTTGCTGGCGTTGGATCATGTCCAGCAGGTCACTAAATTTTTCCGCGATTCGTGCGTTACGGATATGCGTATCCATCACCTCCAGCAACACGCTGTTGGCGTCTTGACCATACTGAGAGGGCACCACGGTCAGTTCGCCGTTATCCAGTGAGTAGACCAATACATCCTTGTAATCGCTGATCACCAGCGGCGAATGGGTGGTCAAAATAAACTGACAGTTGGGGAAGGTGGTGGTCAGCCGCTCGATAATACTGCGCTGCCACGACGGATGCAGATGCATATCCACTTCATCGATCAGCACAATGCCTTGCCCGTGCAGCGGGTTGTCCAACTTCGGGTTCATTATCGCCAGACGGCGCGCAATGTCGCCCACCAGCGCCATCAGTGATTTTTCGCCTTGCGACAGTTGTAGTACATTAAAGGCTTCACCGTTTTTATCGACCGACATATGTAGCCGGGGTTTGCGTCGCACACGTAAATTAGAAAAGTTTGGCATAAAAGCGGTAATGGCTGAGCGTACAGCTTTAAGCTGTGAGTCTTTTGACGCGCTTTCTATTTCCCGGATAAGTTGTAATGCACTCGAGATTTTTTCAAACTCATTTTTAATTCCTTTAAAATTACTCGGATCTATTTTTTCTAATCTACCTGGAGCATCGTCAATATAATTGAGAATATCTGAAACCCTTTCAGGGTCTTTCTCCATTATTTTTAATAATGCCAATGGCATACCATCTTCGTTTTCAATATCTTCCCGCTCACGAAACCATTCGAAGAAACGCCGGAAATCCACGCCCTGATTGAGCGCGTTGTCGTACCCATCCACCTGTTGAAAACGATGCTTGCCTTTTATTTTTAGCGGAATATCCAGCACGCTGCGTTCGACCGGATAAAAGGCGATTAATGGCAGGCTGCTTTGTTCATCTTGCGTCAAGGCAGTACGGTAGCGATCGGCGAGTGTGGAGAGTGCATTAAGCTGGCTGGTGTGCTGTCCTTTTTTACCGCTGCGGGTTTTTGCCAGCGTCCAATGATATTCAGTCTCGTTGTCCTCGGCATTATTCAGCGACGGCGTGGTATCCCGTACCATGATCTCAATCGCGGCGGAAGTCTGCCCGTTGGTAATGGAGTCTTCGCTGATGCCGCTACCGCTGCCTTTTTCACTGCGCACCCGCGCGACCAGCCAGCCGAGCGAAGTCGCCAGTGCCTGCAAAATGGAGGTTTTCCCGGCGCCATTATTGCCGACCAGCACCGTGACGTTGGAAGGATAATCAGCCGTTGGCGCGATGAGAGCATCGAGAGAAGTAAAGCGCCCGACATTGTGCAACCTGAATTGCTTTATTTTCATCATCCGTTCCTTAGTCAGACGTTGAGTCGCCTGCGCAGTGTACAAATCTTCTGGCAATGATACATCCATTTCCGGAATTCATGCCGGGGATCAACCGTTACCCCAGCGCCTGCGCGCACGCCCAGGCGGAGCTCCAGGCCCACTGGAAGTTGTAACCGCCGAGCCAGCCGGTGACGTCCACCACTTCGCCGATGAAGTACAGCCCCGGCATGTTGCCGGCTTCCATCGTTTTTGACGACAGCTCACGGGTATCGACGCCGCCGAGCGTCACTTCCGCCGTGCGATAACCTTCGGTGCCGTTAGGCTGTACCCGCCACTGTTGCAGCGTGGTTTCCACCTCGGTCTGCTGCGGCTTGTTGAGCTGTTTTAGCGTGACGTCCGGTAACTGTCCCAGCGCCTGCAGGCATTCCACCAGCCGTTTCGGCAACCACTGCGATAGCGTGTTTTTCAGGCTCTGATTCGGGTGCGACTGACGTTCGTTGTTAAGGCATTCGGTCAGATCAAGGTTGGGCAACAGGTTGATGGTGACGAATTCCCCCGGCTGCCAGTAGCTGGACAGCTGCAGGATCGCCGGGCCGGACAGGCCACGGTGGGTAAACAGAATATTTTCGCGGAAGGTGGTGCCGTTTTCGGCCGTGACCACCGCCGGCACCGACACGCCGGAGAGCGTCTGCAACTGTTCCAGCAGCGGCTTATGCAGGGTAAACGGCACCAGCGCGGCGCGGGTCGGCAACACGTTGAGGCCAAACTGCGCCGCCAGTTGATAACCAAACGGGGTGGCTCCCAGCCCCGGCATCGACAGCCCGCCGGTGGCGACAACCAGCGCCGGCGCCTGTACCATCCCGGTGTTGAGCTTCACCAGGAACCGATCGGTTTTTTCCACCGACAGCACCTCGCTGCGCAGGCGCAGCGTCACCTTACCGGCTTCGCACTCTTTCATCAGCATATCGACAATCTGCTGCGCGGAATCGTCGCAGAACAGCTGGCCGAGGGTTTTTTCGTGATACGCGATGCCGTGGCGGTTGACCAGGCTGATGAAATCCCATTGGGTGTAGCGGGCGAGGGCGGATTTGCAAAAATGCGGGTTGTTCGACAGGTAGGCCGCCGGTTCGGCGTGCATATTGGTAAAGTTGCAGCGTCCGCCACCGGACATCAGAATCTTGCGGCCCGGTTTTTTGCCGTTATCCACCAGCAGCACCCGCAGTCCTTTCTGGCCTGCCTGCGCCGCACAGAACAGCCCGGCCGCGCCCGCGCCAATGATGATTACGTCAAACTGTTCCACATTACTCTCCCGTTGTTCCGCCATGTCATCGCCCCACAGGGCGGCCGATTATAGGCGATGTCCCGACGCCGGTCATCGCCCGGGTGCGCCCTGTTCCTTGCGCCATGCTGTGCCGCCGCCGTTTGCCGGTAACAAAGTGTGTGGATGGGTAAAAACAATAATACCTTGATTTTAATTAACTAAATCATTGTCACCGGCAGGAATGGCGTAAATTAAGTCAAAATAATGTCATATTTTGCTTTTCCCGTTTCCGCTTGTCGCCGATAATGCGCCGCGTTCATGACCACTACATGGCCTAACACTTATGCTACATTTATTTGCCGGGCTTGATTTCCACACCGGTCTGATGCTGGTTCTCGCTCTGCTGTTTGTCCTGTTCTACGAAGCCATCAACGGCTTTCACGATACCGCCAACGCGGTAGCCACTGTTATCTATACCCGTGCGATGCGTGCCCAACTGGCGGTTGTCATGGCCGGGGTTTTCAACTTTCTCGGGGTATTGCTGGGCGGGCTGAGCGTTGCATACGCCATCGTTCACCTGTTGCCGACCGATTTGTTGCTGAACGTTAGCTCCACTCACGGGCTGGCGATGGTGTTTTCCATGCTGCTGGCGGCGATCATCTGGAACCTGGGCACCTGGTATTTCGGGCTGCCGGCTTCCAGTTCGCATACGTTGATCGGTTCCATCATCGGTATCGGTCTGACCAATGCGCTGGTGACCCATACGTCGGTGGTAGATGCGCTCAATATTCCCAAAATGGTCAGTATCTTCCTGTCGCTGCTGGTTTCGCCAGTGGTCGGCATGATCATCGCCGGGTTGATGGTGTATCTGTTGCGCCGTTACTGGAGCAGTAATAAGAAGCGCCAGCGCGTTCACCTGACGCCAGCCGAGCGTGAAAAACAGGACGGTAAGCGCAAACCGCCGTTCTGGACCCGTACCGCGCTGATCCTGTCCGCGGTGGGCGTGAGCTTCTCGCATGGCGCGAACGACGGCCAGAAAGGCATCGGCCTGATCATGCTGGTGTTGATTGGCGTGGCGCCGGCCGGATTTATGCTGAACATGAATGCGTCCGGTTACGATATCAGCCGCACTCGCGACGCGGTGGTGAACCTGCAGACGTACTACCAGTCTCACGGCGCGGCGCTGACGCATGTGATCGACCTGTCGCATCCGGCGATTCCGGCGCCGGAAAACGTGATTCCGTCCACCGGTAATAAACCGGATTTTCACTGTGATACCTCCCGCGCGATGATCGCCGTCGACCGCGTGCTGGTGCTGCTGAATAACGTCAAAAGCTACGATGAACTGGCTGCGGACGACCGCGCCCGCGCTCGTCGCTTGCTGATGTGCATCGCCGATACGATGGATCGCGTTGTCAAGCTGCCGGAAACCCCGTCTGACGACAAACGCCTGCTCAACAACCTGCGCAGCGACCTGCTGTACACGGTGGAATATGCGCCGCTGTGGATTATCGTGGCGGTGGCGTTGGCGCTGTCGCTCGGCACCATGGTGGGTTGGAAGCGCGTGGCGGTGACCATCGGCGAGAAGATTGGCAGAAAAGGCATGACCTATGCGCAGGGCGTTTCGGCGCAGGTGACGGCGGCGATGTCCATCGGTATCGCCAGCTATACCGGCATGCCGGTCTCCACGACTCACGTACTTTCGTCCGCGGTGGCCGGAACCATGATTGTGGACGGCGGCGGCGTGCAGGGGAAAACCGTGAAAAGCATTCTGCTGGCCTGGGTGTTTACCCTGCCGGTGTCGATGCTGCTGTCCGGCGTGCTGTACTGGCTGTCGCTGAAACTGATCTGAATCGGCGCGGTGATAAAACCGTAGCGAGTGCGAGTATAAGAAAGGCGGCCACCAGGCCGCCTTTCTGCTGTCAGTGTATAGGGTTGGGGTTGATAGAAACACGACCGGTTTACGCCGCCGCCGGGCCGCCTCAGTGCCAGATGATCAAGGCAATAAGGCTGACCACAACCAGCCCGCACAAGGCGGAGGTCAGCAGAAACTGACCGCGCACCCGTGCACAGCGGCGGATGAACTCGGGGTCGTGATGATCAAGATAACGTTGTGCGTAGATGTAGCGAACCAACCGCAACTGTTTACTGGGCTGCCCGTGGGAGGTAAAAAAGCCGCCTCCATCCACATACTGGTACAGCAGCGGATCGCAGTCTCTCAGTATCAGCAGCAGCACTCGTAACGAAGAATAATATCGCGCCATATTGATGACACAGACGACACATAAAGCCCAGAAAAGCGCAAATGTACTAATCATCATGCTTCCCTCCCGGATTATGACCCATCAGATGCTTTCACGTGTCGAATCCTGCCGACATCACATCCGTGGGTATTTATGCCACACGTTATTCACGCGATGTTATGGGGCTGCCAAGCCATGGCGAGTTGCCCGGGTGTTCTTCTTCACCGCTGTATCCTTGCCTGGAGAAGGGCCTACAGGGTCCCCCTCAATTTCATTGTAGAAGAGCCTTGCGTTTTTTTTCCATATCTGACGTAAGGTTCCTGAAAGCAAAAAACATCACGACTTCTTTTGATCTGACACCGGCTTTCTTCTCCGTAGGCCGCGCCCTTTTCAACTACACTTTGCATACGGGCGGGAGGTTTCAGTTATAAGCTATAAACCGTCATCAGCTATGAGTCATCAGCTATGAGTCATTAGCTATGAGTCATTAGCTATGAGTCATTAGCTATAAATAGTATCGGCGCAGATGGACGGTCGCTTCAGGGCAAGTGGTTACCAGTATCCGCAGAACCGTTACAAAATATGTGGCGTTGTGATCTGTTGAACATAACCCGGAATCAGCGGGGTGCTATGCTCATTACAGCCATCGGTTATCAGACTGGCAGGAGAAATATCTGCTGACCCATCAGTTAGTCATTACGGAAGGAGCTTATCATGGCTTACAAACACATCCTTATCGCGGTCGACCTGTCACCGGAAAGTAAGGTGTTAGTGGAAAAAGCGGTTTCCATGGCGCGACCGTATGATGCCAAAGTCTCTTTGATCCATGTTGACGTGAATTACTCCGATCTCTACACCGGGCTGATCGATGTCAACCTGGGCGACATGCAGCAACGTATTTCCGAAGAAACCCAGAATGCCCTGAGGGAACTGGCGGAAAACGCCGGCTATCCTATCTCGGAAACCCTGAGCGGCAGCGGCGATCTGGGCCAGGTGCTGGTTGACGCCATCCGCAAGTATGATGTCGACCTGGTGCTGTGCGGTCATCATCAGGATTTCTGGAGCAAACTGATGTCGTCCGCGCGCCAGCTGATCAATACGGTGCACATCGACATGCTGATTGTGCCGCTGCGTGACGAAGAGGAATAAGCCGCCCGAAGCGGCTCTGATAAGGGTCGGGTGAGCAGGCGGATACGAATAAGGCATAGCCATTCGGCTATGCCTTTTGCGTGATGGGGTTCCGCCAGGTGATCAATGAATACGGAACACCTGCACCAGTTGCGCCAGTTGCCGGGCCTGATCTTCCAGTGAAGCGGCGGCGGCGGTGGCTTGTTGCACCAGCGCGGCGTTTTGCTGGGTGACGCCGTCCATTTCATGCACCGCCTGCGTCACCTGACTGATACCGCGGGACTGCTCGTCGGACGCGGCGACAATCTCGCTCATGATGTCGTTGACCGACGTCACGGCGGTCAGCATGTCCCGCATGGTTTTCCCGGCGTTTTCCACCATGCCGACCCCATGACCGACCCGTTCGGCGGATTCGCCGATCAGCGCGGTGATGTCTTTCACCGCATCGGCGCTGCGCTGGGCCAGACTGCGCACCTCGCCGGCCACCACCGCGAAACCGCGACCCTGTTCGCCGGCGCGGGCCGCTTCCACCGCCGCATTGAGCGCCAGAATATTGGTTTGAAACGCAATGCTGCTGATGATGCCGGTGATCTCGCTGATTTTCTTCGAGCTTTCATCAATGCTGCCCATGACGCTGACCACCTGACCCACAATTTCGTCGCCGCGCTGGGCGATGTGCGCCGCGTTCTGCGTCAGCCGGGTGGCGCTGTGCGCGTTGTCGGCGTTCTGCTTCACGGTAGCGGTGATCTGTTCCATGCTGGCGGCGGTTTCTTCCAGCGCTGCCGCCTGCTGTTCGGTACGGGACGCCAAATCGACGTTGCCGGCCGAAATTTCCGCTGCGCCGTGACTGACCGATTCGCTGGTGCTCATCAGCTGTTCCACGATGCTGCGTAGCTGCTGCTGCATTTCGGACATCGCATAGAAGATGCTGCTGGTGTCTTTGGGTTGGACCGGGATGTGGAGCGTCAGGTCGCCTTGCGCCACCGCCAGCGCGATCGCCGCCGCTTCCACCGGCTCGCCGCCCACCGGGCGCAGTACCTTGCGGGTGAAGATCAGGCCAATCACCCCGGACACCACCAGAATGCTAAGCAGGGTCATGATTGCGCCGATGTAACGCAGCCGCACTGATTCGGCCATTACCACCTGTTCCGGCACGCTCACCCCCAGCATCCACGGCGTGCCGGTATTGCCGATGGCGATCGGCACGTAGGCATTCATCATGTCGGCGTTGGTGAAACTGTTGAAACGCTGCCGGTTATAGGGCTTGCCCGCGGCGATGCTGTCCATCAGCGGCGGGTCGCCTTCCAGTTTTTTGGCGATGCGCGCCTTGTCCGGATGGGCGATGTAGGTGCCGGAGGCGGAGTACATCGTGGCGTAACCAGCGCCCTGATAAGGCTTGATGCCGTTGACCATCTGCTGCAGCGTATCCAGCGAGAAGTCGGCGGTTACCGAACCGTAGAATTTGCCGTCAATCATGATCGGCACCGCAATCGAGGTCAGCAGCACGTCGACGCCGTTATAGGGGTAGCTATAGGGTTCGAGAATCACCTCTTTTTGCAGTTTGCGCGGCAGCAGATAGTAATCGCCGCTGCCGGGCGTTTCGTAATCGGTCAGGTTGTGCAGCGCCACTTTACCGGCGTTGTCGCGGTCAACGTAGCGCACAAACCGGCCCTTCGGGTCCTGCTCCAGCTGGCTGGCGTACTGCTGGTCTTTGCCGTCAAAGGCGTTTGGCTCCCATGCCAGCGACATTGACAACAGGTCGGGGTGGCTTTTGAGCGCGTTTTTCAGCAACTGCTCGGCGGTGGTGCGGTCCGGCGCGCCGGTTTCCCGCAGGCTGGTCACGCTCTGCGCCAGGTCGCGGGCGGCAAACAGCGCGATATCGAGCCGGTTCTGCACCGAATAGGCGCTGGTGTAGGCGGTTTGTTCCAGCAATTGCTGAGCCGTCGCTTTCTGTTGCTGGCTGGATTGCCACAGCAGAAAACCAATAGTGAGGATAAAGCCGCAGGTAATGATGAAAACCGTGGTAATCAGCACCAGCGCGCGGGTAGACAATTTTTTCTTCCCGGCGGTGGAGAGAGAAACCAGAGGCGTCTGGGTAGAGGAAGTATGGGAAACCAGCTCAATGGACATGATGAGAACTCCCCTGTGTGAAGCCATTCAATGGATGAAAGAAAAATCAACAGCAGGTGAATGTGTGCAGCCTGAACCATGTCCCTATTGTGAACTGCATCACATTTATAATATCGGCCTGCATGGCGGGGGCTTTAATGTCGGAACCATGAAACCGGCGCTGTTTTTCTGGCTTCGCCCGGCGAAATCGCGCTAGCATGCAGGGAGTTGAACTGATTATTGGGGAAATTCATGGCGATAAAACTGATTGCGATTGATATGGACGGCACGCTGCTGACGCCGGAAAATCAAATCTCGCCAGCGGTGAAACAGGCGATTGTCGCCGCCCGCGAAAAAGGCGTCTATGTGGCGCTGGCTACCGGGCGCCCGTTCATTGGCGTTGAGCGCTATCTGAAACAGCTGGGCCTGCAGCAGGACGGACATTACTGCATCACCAATAACGGCGCGCTGGTGCAACGCACGGCGACGGGTGAATGTGTGGCGCAGACGACGCTGAGCTTTGAGGATTACCTCCATTTCGAAGCGCTGTCGCGTGAGCTGGGCGTGCACTTCCATGCGCTTGATTTCAATTATGTTTACACCGCCAACAAAGACATCAGCGCTTATACGGTGCATGAGTCCCATCTGACCAGCATGCCGCTGAAATACCGGGCGGTGGAGGAAATGGACCCTGGCCTGCGTTTCCCGAAAGTGATGATGATTGACGAGCCCGAGTTACTGGATGCCGCTATCGCCCGCATTCCGCGCGAAGATTTCACGCGTTACACCATCATGAAAAGCGCCGCTTTCTACCTGGAGATTCTGGACAAGCGCGTCAACAAAGGCGAAGGGGTGAAAATGCTGGCGCAGCACCTTGGCCTTGAACGTGATGAAGTGATGGCGCTGGGCGATCAGGAAAACGATCTGGCGATGATTGAGTTCGCCGGGCTGGGTGTGGCGATGGGCAATGCTATCGACGCGGTCAAGGCGGCGAGCCAGTTTGTCACCAAATCTAACAGTGAAGACGGCGTGGCTTACGCTATTGAGAAGTTTGTGTTGAATGTCTGACCCGAGCGGGCCAGACATATATACCCGTCATACTTCAAGCTGCAGATGCGTTGGCTTTGTTACTCGGCCCATCCCTGGGCCTCGCCCCTTCGGGGCCGCTGTCAGCCGCGTTCAACTCTGCTCCCGGCAGCGTTGTCGCTCACCCCAGTCACTTACTTGAGTAAGCTCCTGGGGATTCGCTGCGTCGCCGCGTTACAAGGCTCATTCTGAGCCTTGCCCTAAAGGGCCAACGCGTGGCGTTGTTCAACACGCGAGCGTGTTGTCCTGCAACTTGAATTATTTAGGGTATAGGGGAGTGTGCGGATCAGTCGTTAAAGAACGTCTGTTTGATCGCCAGTTCGACGCCGCGCACTTCCGCCAGCCCTTTTAGCCGCCCGATGGCGGAATAGCCGGGGTTGGTTTTCTTCTTCAGGTCATCCAGCATCTGGTGGCCGTGATCGGGGCGCATCGGAATAGCGCGGGTGTTGCCCTGCTGACGGCGACGGTGTTCTTCCGCCAGAATCGCTTTCACCACTTTCACCATGTCCACATCGCCATGCAGATGCGCGGCTTCGTGGAAGCTTTTCGGGTTGTCTTCGCGGCAGGTAGCGCGCAAATGGGTGAAGTGGATGCGGTCGGCGAAGGTTTCGATCATCTTCACCAGATCGTTGTCCGCCCGTACGCCGTAAGACCCGGTGCACATGGTGAAACCGTTATGGATGCTGTCCACGGCGTCTTTCAGCCACTGCATATCTTCAATGGTGGAAACGATGCGCGGCAGGCCGAGAATCGGGCGCGGCGGATCGTCCGGATGTACCGCCAGCACGATGCCGGCTTCTTCCGCTACCGGCACAATCGCCCGCAGGAATTCGGCCATGTGCTCACGCAATGTCGCCTTGTCGATGCCATCGTACTGCGCCAACTGGGCGCGGAACTGTTCCAGCGTGTACCCCTCTTCAGCGCCCGGCAGACCGGCGATAATATTGCGGGTCAGCTTGTTTTTGTCCGCGTCGGTCATGGCGGCGAAATAGGCCGCGGCCTGGCGTTGTTCGTCGTCGGTGTAGTCGGCGGCGGCGCCTGCGCGCTGGAGCAGGTGTAGTTCGAAGGCGGCGAAGGCGGTGTGGTCAAAACGCAGCGCCCGGGAGCCGTCCGGCAGCGGGTATTCCAGGTCGGTACGGGTCCAGTCCAGCACCGGCATAAAGTTGTAGCACACGGTATCGATGCCGCAGGCGCCCAGATTGCGCAGCGACTGCTGATAGTTGGCGATGTAGCGGCGGTAGTCGCCGGTCTGGGTTTTGATGGCTTCGTGCACCGGCACGCTTTCCACTACCGACCAGATCAACCCTTTTTCAGCCAGTTGCGCCTGGCGCTTCTTAATCTCTTCAACGCTCCACACTTCGCCATTCGGGATGTGGTGCAGTGCGGTGACGATACCGGTCGCGCCCGCCTGGCGGGCATCATCCAGCGACACCGGATCGTTGGGGCCGTACCAGCGCCAGGTGTGTTCCATAAAGTAGCTCCTTAAGCTATATACTCGTCATACTTCAAGTTGCAGGTGCGTTGGCTGCGCATTTCATGGGCCTCGCCAAGCAGCGTTCAAATCGGCTTACGCCAATTTGTCGTTCACCCCAGTCACTTACTTTTGTAAGCTCCTGGGGATTCACTCGGTTGCCGCGTTACAAGGCTCATTCTGAGCCTTGCCCTAAAGGGCCAACGCGTGGCGTTGTTCAACACGCCAGCGTGTTGTCCCGCAACTCGAATTATTTAGGGTATAGATTGAATAATAATCGGTCTGGTGGTCAGGCCACCAGACCGATTCACTATTCACCACCTGCGGTGATATTTCTGTGATTTAGATCACGCAAACATCAGGCAAGAGGCCGCTGTGGTGCCCGGATGTGAGATGGATAGCAGCCCCATCATCTGCGTATGGCGCTGCGGCATTTAATTTTCTGGCGTTTTGACGGCTATGGTAAGCTGCGGGCTGTTGTTTATAAGAGGCCTATGTTTACAGGACATAGGCCGACAGGACACGGCTGACGGGGCCGGAGGGGATATGGTGTTACCCACACTGAAAGTTGAGCGGCTGTACCGGCAGATATCCAACCTGCTGATTAACTGCATCAGGAACGGTCAGTTTGCGGCCGGGCAACTGCTGCCCTCGGAGCGTGAACTGGCGAAACAGCTGGGGGTGAGCCGCTCGTCCATCCGCGAGGCGCTGATTGCGCTGGAAATTACCAGGTGGGTGGAGATTCGCACCGGGAATGGCGTGTACGTCAACGATCCGCTGCCGGACGTGCCGCCCGCCGCGCCGCCGGAAGACGAATTCAGCCTGCGGGCGTTCATTCAGGCCCGTCAGGTATACGAGGCGATGATGGCGGAACTGGCGGCGGTGCATGCCACCGACGAGCAACGCGCCGCGCTGCAGGATATCACCCGCGACCTGTCACGCCTGCACGTCAACGACGCGCAGTTTCTGCATGAAGACAAGCGGTTTCATCTGTTGATCAGTGAAATGTCCGGCAATGAAGTGCTGCAGGACATGATGGATTACCTGTGGAACAAGCGTCAGAGCAGCCGGTTTGTGCGGCTGGAAACGCTCTACGCCGACCCCGATTTTCCCCGCACCATGAATCAGGACCATATCGATATCGCCGACGCCATCGTCGCGCGCGACCCGGCCCGGGCACGCGCCAGCATGGAGCGCCATCTCCAGCATGTGTACGATCATCTGTTCAGCGGTGATAAGTAGGCGTGAGTCCCGCCAGAAATGAAAAAACCCCGGGGGGACACAGGCACCGGGGTCGAGGGTAATGATGAGCGCGGGCGATTATTTGTAGATCACCGCGTTGCCGCGCAGGGTGTTGTCGCCGCCAGCATAGGTGATGGTGTAAGCGGAAGCGCCGGCGGCCTCAGCCTGATGGGCCAGTTTGGCCTGCAGCGAGCTCAGATCGTTGGCGGTAGCGGAAACGGAGCCGATTTTTTCCAGTTGCTGGGCCTGCTCATAGTTGACGCTCTGGGCGGCGAAAGAACCAAAAGATACGGTGGCAAGGGCAGCGGCGATAGCGATGGTTTTGATGTTTTTCATGATCTCTTTCCTTCTATTTTGGTAACTGGGTTGAAAGGGGTATGTCCTTTCGATAACGGAAAGGTTACGCCCTGTTGGCCTTCGTGGAAAACGGAGGTTGTTGAAGATATCTTTCTATTTTTTTGATGGGAAATACAGTCAGGAATAGAAAACAACTCAATGATTTTTATTGTCTTTGTTATTTTTTGAGCGATTTTTTAGGATATGCCAAGTTACGTCAAGAAGGCGAAGAATCTGTGAAGAATGAAGACAGTCAGATAACACTTAATGCTTTTTCACATCAGTTGACCAATATAAATATCTGGTCATGCGATGGCAACTGGTTGATTTATGACGTTCGGCCGCACGGATCTTCATTCACGGGATTGACCATCGAACGCGTCAACGTGGAAACCCGTCAGCGCGAGGTAATTTACCGCGCCGGGCAGGGCGCGCATGTCGGCGTAGCGACCGGTAGCCCGGTGGCGCCGCAACGTTATGTGTTTATCCACGGCCCGGAACACCCCGATGAGCGCTGGCAGTACGATTTTCATCACCGCCGCGGCGTGGTGATATCGGATGATGACCGCCAGCAGGCCACGACGCTGGATGCCTGCGTGTTGACGGCGCCGTATCTGGCCGGCGCGCTGCGCGGCGGTTCCCATGTGCATGTGTTCAGCCCGGACGGCAGCCGACTGAGTTTCACCTACAACGATCATGTGCTGCACGAGCGCGACCCGGCGCTGGATCTGCGCAATGTCGCAGTGGCGGTACCGCTGCATCCGGTGGCCGCGTCGCGCCGTCATCCGCGCGAGCATGACGGCAGCCATTTCTGCGTGCTGGTGAGCGACACCACGCCGCAGCCGCGCCCCGGCAGCGATGACATCAACCGCGCTTACGAAGAAGGCTGGATAGGGACGGAAGGCTATCTGCGTCCGGATGGATGCCGTCAGCGTTGGGCGCTGGCGTTTATCGGCGATACGCTGTCCGCTGGCGGCGAGAAGGTGCCGGAAGTGTTTATCGTCGATTTACCGCAGCAACTTAACGATTACGCCCGCCCCGGCGAGCGGCCGTTGGGCGGCACCGACGATCGTTTGCCTGCTCCGCCTGCCGGCGTGCGCCAGCGGCGTCTCACCTTTACCGCCGACAGGCTACATCCCGGCGTAGTCAATCAACCGCGTCACTGGCTGCGCAGTTCGCCGGACGGCAGCCAAATCGCGTTTCTGATGAAAGACGACCGCGGCGTGGTGCAGTTGTGGACGGTATCGCCGAACGGCGGCGAACCCCGTCAGGTGACGCAGGGCGACTGGCCGGTACAGTCGGCGTTCAGCTGGCACCCGGACGGCAAATACCTGGCGTTCATTGGCGATAACAGCGTGATGCTGTGCGAGGTAGCGACCGGTCGGTTGATTCGCCAGACCGTGCGCAGCGAAACGCCGCCGGTGGGGGATGCGGTGGTGTTTTCGCCGACTGGCGATCGCATCGCCTATTTGCGGGATATTGATGGCTATAACCAGATTTTTGTAGTGACGGTGATGCGTTAACGCCGGCGTTTTTCCTGACGGGCGGCGCGCCCAGACTGGCCGCCGCCTGTTGTTTACCTCTCTTCCGCCGTGCTCTGGTGGTTTCCATCGATCCGCTGTTTTGATTACCCAATAAAACTGTTTCCTTTCAAACGATTACTTTTTATTCACCGATCCGCCTCACAGTTCGCAGCAAAAAACATTGTCACCGGCTCCGTGCTTCCAATACATTGCTAACTCGACTTAGCAAAGAGATTTCAGCATGAAAAACGGTTGCTTCATCGGTGTGGATGTCGGGTCGGCCAGCGTCAGGGCCGGGGTGTTTGACGGCAATGGCCAGCGTCTGGCGTTTGCGGTGCGGCCCATCGAACAGTTTCATCCTCGCACGCACGTGGTAGAGCAATCGTCGACGGATATCTGGCAGTCGGTCGGCGCTTGCGTACGTGAAGCGCTGGGCATGGCGGCGATAGCGCCTTCGCAGGTACGCGCCATCGGCTTTGACGCCACCTGCTCGCTGGTGGCGGTCGGGCCGCAGGGTCAGCCGGTATCGGTAGCTGAGCAGAACGACCCGCAGCGGGACATCATCATGTGGATGGATCACCGCGCCGCCGCCGAAACCGCCGACATCAACGCCACCGGCGACGACGTGCTGCGCTATGTAGGCGGCGAGGTCAGCATCGAGATGGAACTGCCCAAGATCCTGTGGTTAAAACGCCATTTCCCGGCACGTTATCAGCAGGTATGGCGCTTTTTCGATCTGGCGGACTATCTGGTGTGGCGCGCCACCGGTACGGACGCCGCCAGCGTTTGCACGCTGACCTGCAAGTGGAACTATCTGGCGCATGAAAACCGCTTTAGCGACAGCCTGTTGCAGGCGGTTGGGCTGGCTGATTTGCCGCAGAAAATCCCGCCGCGCATCCTGCAACTGGGCGACGCCGCTGGGACGCTGGCCGCCGACGTGGCGCGCGACTGGGGGTTGCCGGAAAACGTGGTGGTGGCCGGCGGCATCATCGACGCGCACGCCGGTGGGCTGGCGCTGGTGGGCGGCGAACCACAGGGCAGCCTCGCCGTCATTAGCGGTACGTCTAACTGCCATATGCTGGTCAGTCGTCAGCCGGTCGAGGTGCCCGGCGTGTGGGGGCCGTACTGGGGCGCAATGCTGCCGCAGTGGTGGCTCAACGAAGGCGGGCAGAGCGCGGCGGGCGCGCTGGTGGAGTGGACATTGCGCCAGCATGCGCAGTGGCCGGCGTTGACGGCGCAGGCGGAGCGGCAACGCTGTAGCCCGTATGCGCTGCTGAACGAGTGGGTGGCGTCGCTGGAGCAGCGCGAACCGCTGCCGACCCGTCATCTGCATGTGCTGGCGGATCACCACGGCAACCGCTCGCCGCGCGCCAATCCGAATGCGCGCGGCATGGTGATGGGGCTGACGCTGGAACAAGGGCCGGACGCGCTGGCGCGGCTGTATCTGGCGACGCTACAGGCGATTGCTTATGGCACCCGCCACATTATCGAGGCATTGAATCAGGCCGGTCATCATATTACCCGGCTGACGATGTGCGGCGGCGCCACCAAAAATCCGCTGTGGCTGCGGGAATACGCCGCCATCACCGGCTGCGATATTCAACTGGCGAGCGAAGAAGACGCAGTGACGCTCGGCGCGGCGTTGCTGGGGGCGGTGGCCTGCGGCGCGTATCCCTCGCTGCCGCAAGCGGCGCAGGCGCTGGTGCAGCCCGGTCCGCTTATTCGCGCCGACCGGTGCAATCAGGCGTTTCACGACGCCAAATACCAGATTTATTTACAGATGTATGACTACCAGCAGGCCGCCCAGCAACAGATGAGCCGTCACTGATAGCCGAATTTTCTTCCGGCATAGTCCGGAACGGACACCAGGAGTACCTATGTTGACACTGAATCTTCCCGTTTCACCCCGCCGGCTTTCTGTCGGCGAACGTGAGGTTTTGCTGGTTACCAACGCGGATCTGCGGGAATCCGCCAACCTGACCTGCTGGCCGACCCAGCAGCAGTTTGAAAGCCGTCTACAGAGCGCGCTGGAGCAACTGGGATACCGCATGACGCGCGCTCATGCGGTGGACAGCGCCCGCGGGCACGGTTTCATCAGCAGCCAGCGGGAAGGCAGCGATGTGTTCGCCGCGCTCGACCCCGACGCGCCGGTGATCGTGCTGCTGACCGCCTGGCAATATTCTCACCATGTCGCGCCGTCGCTGGTGCACCACCGCGGCCCGGTATTGCTGCTGGCCAATTTCGACGGCACCTGGCCGGGGCTGGTGGGCATGTTGTGCATGGCGGGCTGCCTGACCAGTCTGGGGCGCACGTATTCCCGGCTGTGGTCGGAAACCTTTGAGGACGACGCGTTTCGTCAGGGGCTGGCGACCTGGCTGCGCGACGGCGCGGTCAGCCACAAGACCGGCTACCTGCGCCCGGTGGCGGCGTCTCACCCGGTGCTGGCGGCGCCTGCCGGTCAGATTGGCCGTCAGGTGGGGGAATACATTCTGCGGCATAAAGCGATTATCGGGCTGTTCGACACCTTCTGCATGGGGATGATCAACGGCGTGTTCCCGCAGCAGGCGATGGTGAATATTGGTATGCCGATCGAGTCGTTGTCCCAGTCGGCGTTGCTGGTGGAGATGGCGAAGGTGCCGCACGCCCTGCGGGAAAACTGTCTGGCGTGGTATGAGCAGCGTGGTATGCAGTTTGAGTTTGGCGACGACGGCAGCCGCCAGCTGACGCGGGATCAGGTGCTGGAGCAGTGCGCGATGATGATTGCGATGGCGCGCGTCGTGCAGCGTTTCGGGCTGACGGCGGTCGGGGTGCAGTACCAGCAGGGGCTGAAAGACAGCTGCGCCGCGTCCGATTTTGCCGAAGGGGCGATCGGCAACGCAGAGCGCTTTCCGCTGCCGGATGAGCAGGGCGAGCCGATTCGCCCCGATGTCGCTATCCCCTGCATCAATGAAGTGGACATGGGCAGCGCCATTCCGCAGGTGATGTTGTGGCATCTGCTGCACGGGCTGGGGTTACCGGCGGAAACCACGCTGCACGATATTCGCTGGGGCAGCGAGTATCAGGGCGTCTTCTACTGGGATTTGGAAATTTCCGGCGCGGTGCCGTTTGCTCACCTCAAAGGCGGTATCGCCGGCGCCACCGGCTATCGTCAGCCGCCGATGTTCTTCCCGTACGGCGGTTCCACCATCGCCGGGCAGGGCAAGGCGGGGCGTTTTGTCTGGGCGCGGGCGCATTACGAAGGCACGCAGGTGATCATGCATATCGGCACCGGCACGGCGGTAGAATTGCCAACTGATGAGTTTGAACGCCGCCGCCGCGCCACCAACTACGAGTGGCCGCTGCTCAACGCGGTGCTGGACGGCGTCACCCGCGACGACCTGATGGCGGGCCACCAGAGCAACCACCTGACGGTGGCGTATGTGGACGAGGATAAGCTGGCCGAGGTGCTGAAAGCCTTTGTCGCTCAGGCGCTGACGCAGCATATCCAGGTATGGACGGCGGGCGATGCTCACCGGTTGCTGGCGGAGTAAATCATGACTTACGACAACTCATCCTTCAGCGATGAAAACAAATACACCGGCATCTGGCCGGTGATGCTCACCCCGTTCGATGCGCGCGGCGAAATCGACTACGCCTCGCTGGCGCGGCTGGTGGAGTGGTATCTGGATGCCGGGGTGCACGGGCTGTTCGCCGCCTGCCAGTCCAGCGAGATGTTTTTCTTAAGCGATGCGGAAACCCGCGAACTGGTGCGCTTTATCGTGGCGCAGGTGGATGGCCGGGTGCCGGTGGTGGCCTCGGGCCACACCGCCAGCGCGTTCAGCCAGCAGGTGGATCAGCTAAACGGCGTGGCGGAAACCGGCGTGGACGGCGTGATCCTGATCAGTAACCGATTGGCGCTGGCGGGCGAGCCGGACGGACAGGCGCTGGCTCGGTTGCAGGCATTGACGGCGCAACTGCCCGCACAGGTGGATTTGGGGATCTATGAGTGCCCTTATCCCTACAAGCGGCTGCTGTCTGACGAGACGGTCGCCTGGTGTGCGCGCAGCGGGCGCTACACCTTCATCAAAGACACCTGCTGCGATCTGCCGACCATTCGCCGTCGTCTGCAACTGGCGCAGGGCACGCGTCTGCATCTGGCCAACGCCAACAGCCAGACGTTGCTGGCGTCGTTGCAGGCCGGCTGTCAGGCCTACAGCGGCGTGATGGCCAACTTCCACCCGCAGCTGTACGTGTGGCTGTTCGAGCACTGGCGCGAGCACCCGCAGGCGGCGCAGCAGCTGGCGGATTATCTCGGTACGGCGGCGCTGGCGGAGTTTCTTGATTATCCGGCCTGCGCCAAATTCTATCAGCAGCAATGTGGTAATTTCTCGACCCACGTTTGCCGGGTGCGCAACAGCGCCGCCTACGGCGAGAGCTTTTTCCCACAGGCGATTGAGAGCATGCTCCGGCTGGGCCAGACGCTGGCGACGCAGCTCCCGGCACCGCTGCGGTAACCTGAAGGACACCCTGATGAAGCTGACAATGACAACACAGCAATTCATCCTGCCCGAAGGGCATGACTACTTCGGCAACTGCCACGCCTCGACCGTGGCGGCATTGTCGGGCGGGCGGCTGCGGGTGGCCTGGTTTGCCGGCGAAAAGGAAGGCAGCGGCGATACCGCAATCTGGCTGGCCTGCGCTGAGCAGGGGCGCTGGTTGCCGCCGGTGCGGATAGCGTGGGAAGACGGGCTGGCGCACTGGAATCCGGTGCTGCACCGGCAGGCGGGCAAGCTGTGGCTGTTCTATAAAGTGGGCGCGGATGTACACCACTGGCAGACCCGGGTGATGGTATCGACGGATGACGGCGCGAGCTGGTCCGCGCCGCGTCCGCTGGTGCCCGGCGACAGCGCGCCGCGCGGGCCGGTGAAGAACAAGCTGCTGGTGATGTCCAACGGCGAGTGGCTGGCGCCTGCGTCCGTCGAGGACGACCGCCATTGGGATGCCTTCGTGGATCTCAGCGGCGATCAGGGCCGGAGCTGGCAGGCCGTGCCCATCCCTCTAACCCATCGGGCGCCCGACGACGACGGCGATGGGGCGTTATGGCCGGGGCTGGAGCAGGCGGCGCTGTGGGAAAACGACCTGACGCGGGTGTTCCAGTGGGACGGCGTTATTCAGCCATCGGCATGGGAGTCGGCGCCGGGGCGGGTGCACGTACTGATGCGCAGCACGCGCGGCGCGCTGTACCGCAGCGATTCGGACGACTACGGTCGCCGCTGGCGCGAGGCTTATGCCATCGACCTGCCGAACAACAACAGCGGCGTCGATCTGGCGCATCTGGGGGCGGGCCGTCTGGTGCTGGTCTACAACCCGGTGACCGGCAACTGGCGCCATCGCTATCCGCTGACGGTAGCCTGCTCCGTCGATAACGGCGAACACTGGGAAAACCGTATCGACCTTGAGCAGGAGCCCGGCGAGTTTTCTTATCCCGCCATTATTGCCGATGGCGACACGGTTAATGCCGGTGGCACCACATCTCATGCCGGTGGCACCACGTTGCATGTGACCTACACCTGGAATCGAAAAAATATCGTTTACTGCGCGCTGATATTCAGCGGGTAGTCGTTGTAGCACTCAAAAAAAACTGTACCCTACACCCCCCGCCGACCTCCGGGTACGGCGGCGTCCGGATGGCTTTGCCTGAAGGGCGATAAAATCATAAAGCGAGGAACATCATGTCGATTTCCGTGGAATTATCCCAACACCAGGCGATGCACAATAAATCCAATATCCGCCGCGTGGTGATCTCCAGTTGGATTGGCAACACCATCGAGTTTTACGATTTCCTGCTCTACGGACTGGCGAGCGCGCTGGTGTTTGGCAAACTGTTCTTTCCCAACGTCAGCCCGGTCACGGCGATGCTGGCGTCATTCGCTACCTTCGGCGTGGGGTTCATTGCCCGCCCGCTGGGCGGCATCTTCTTCGGCCACATGGGCGACACTCTGGGGCGTAAGCTGACGCTGTTGATTACCCTCGGCGGCATGGGGATGGCGACCTTTCTGATCGGCTGCCTGCCTACTTATCACCAGATCGGCGTCTGGGCGCCGGTGCTGCTGGTGGTGCTGCGTTTCGTGCAGGGTTTTTTGGTGGGCGGCGAGTGGGGCGGCGCGATGCTGATGGTGGTGGAAACCGCGCCCGCCAACCGTCGCGGCCTGCTCGGTTCCATTCCTCAGACCGGCGGTTTTTCCGGACAACTGCTGGCGACGGCGATATTCGCTATGGTGTCGACGCTGCCGGAAGACCAATTGATGTCGTGGGGCTGGCGCGTACCGTTCATGCTGAGCGTGGCGCTGGTGCTGGTGGGGCTGTATATGCGCCGCAAGGTGGATGAAACGCCGGTGTTCCAGCAGGTCCAGCAACAGCAGCAACAGCAGGCGCGTGAGAGCGAGCCGGCGCGTCGTCAAAGCCCGGTGGTGGAAGTGCTGCGTAAACAGTGGCGTAGCGTCTGCCTGATTATGGTGCTGCGTTTCGCGGAAAGCGTGCCGTTCTTCCTGGCGACCGTGTTCGCCGTGTCCTACGCCACCGTACAGCTGGGCGTGCCCAAACAGACCATGCTCAACGTGATCATGGCGACCTGCGTGCTGGCGTTTCCGATGCATGCGCTGTTCGGCGCGCTGTCCGACCGGGTGGGCCGCCGTCCGATCTATATCTTCGGCGCGCTGTGCGCCGCGGCGATGGCGTTTCCGTTCTTCTATCTGCTGGAAAGCGGCTCCTTTGGCTTGATGGTGCTGGGATACATCCTGCTGATCAACATCGCCCATAACTCCATCAACTCGGTGCAACCGGCGTTCTTTACCGAACTGTTCGGCCCGAAAGTGCGTTACAGCGGCGCGTCCATCGGCGCACAGCTGGGGGCGATTGTCGCAGGCGGTTTCACCCCGTTTATCGCCAAGGGGCTGACCTCGCTGGATAACGAGTCCTGGACGCTGGTGGCGACCTACGTCACGGTAGCGGCGCTGGTGGCGGCGTTCGCAGCCTGGAAAGCGCCGGAAACGTCGCGTCGGGATATGACCAAAGAGGTGTGATTTATTGATCGCGGCCAGGGTCGGCCGCGCTTTAGCTGCGTCGAGTTAGTTATTCCGTTACACTGGCCTCTTTCAGTTCTCACAGGGATATTCTGTTTCATGGCGAAAACAGTTGAACAGATTGCCAGTGCCTTGAAGTTGTCCGTGACCACGGTGCGTCTGGTGCTGAATGGAAAAGCGGAACAGTATCGGATCAGCGCCAAAACCCAGCAACGCATCCACCAGTACGTGACCGAGTACGGTTATACCGTCAATCACGTCGCCCGCAGCCTGAAGCTGAACAAAACCGAAACGCTGGGGCTGATCGTGCCCCGATTATCCAACCTGTTTTTCTCAACGCTGGCTGAAAAGCTTGAAACCCGCTGCCGCGAGGTGGGTTATCAACTGATGATCAGCTGTTCTTACAGCGACCCGCAGTATGAAAACCGGCTGGTGGAGGCGCTGTTGCAACGCAATGTCGACGGGCTATTTGTGGTGCCGTCGTCGCTACAGTCGGCTCAGCACCACGCTAAGGTAGTAAAAAAGCCGCTGGTGCTGCTGGACCGCGATTTCGGCATCGATCAGCTGCCGCTGGTGATGAGTGACAACCTGCAGGGCGGAGCGGCGCTGACCGAAGCGATGCTGGCCGCCCAACCTGCCGCGCCGCTGTTTTTCATGGCCGGCGACGTGCAGCAGCCGGCGATTCGCGACCGTCTGCGCGGGTATCGCCAGTCGGTGCAGCAGGCCGGGCTGACCCCGGCGGTGCTGGAAGCCAGCCATAACCGCCGTGAAGACGGTATGCTGATGATGGAACAGTTCTTGCGCCAGCACGACGCGCCGCCGCCGGCGTTCATCGCGTCGTCGTTGCCGGTGCTGGAAGGGATGTTGAGCGTGGTGCGCGAGCGCTATGGCTATATTCCGGCGCACATTAATATCGGCACCTTCGATGAACACGCCATGCTGGGATTTTTACCGAATACGCTCTGGTCGATGCGTCAGAACGAAGATGCCTGGACTGAACAGGCGTTTGCGGCGATGCAGCAGGCGCTGAACGGCGATGCGCAGCCGCATAAAGCGGTGATCCCCATGACCCTGATCCACCGCCGCCAGGCGGAAAGTCACTGACCGGCGTTATTTGCCGAGACCGGTATCATCATCGGCGGCGGATCGTCTGCCTGTTTGCGGCGTTCGTATTCTTCCAGCCGGTCGCGGGCCGAGGTGTTGTGGTGGTCGCTGTGGACGCGGTAATAGTCATAGGGCAACAGCAGCGTATCCAACATGGCGGAGAAGGGAACGTCCAGCGCCACCATCGGCATCATCGCCCAACTGGTGTCCTCGTCTTTCAGGGTAGTCATGCTGGATTTGGTGCCGGAATAGTACCCCTGCTCGCCGCCAGAGTGAGTCATTACGCTGGAGCAGCCGCCGCATGTCGCCAGTATCCCGCCTGACAGTACGAACGACAATGAGGCATTTTTCAGTATGGTCATCATGCTACCCTGAGGAGAGTTTTCCCGGTTACGTGGTTGACTGCGCGTGCATCGCCCTGCATATGGGTTACGGCCTTCACATGTTTTAGCAAAATGTGCTTGCTGTCCAGTGTATGTGATTACACCTGAACCGGGGAAAGAATAAGAGAATTTTCCTTCGCGGTGTTGAAAAGCGGAGGTGGGTCACCATATTGATATCAGGCAAGACGGAAATACGCCGACAGGGTATTTCCCCGTACCAGACGCCTGTCCGAATGGAAGGCGGTTATCTTTTGACCTCGCTGCATGCTAGGAGGCAGTTTATGCGTAACCCCGATTTTTCTCCGCTGTATCGCTCCGCTATTGGTTTTGATCGTCTGTTTAATCTGCTTGAAGCCGGCCAGAGCCAGGGCAATGGCGGATATCCCCCGTATAACGTTGAGCTGGTTGACGAAAACCAGTACCGCATTGCGATTGCCGTGGCCGGTTTCGCTGAAAGCGAGCTGGAGATCACCGCGCACGATAACATGCTGATTGTCAAAGGATCGCACAGCGGCGACGCCACCCCGCGCAACTACCTTTATCAGGGTATTGCCGAGCGCAATTTTGAACGCAAATTCCAGCTGGCGGAACACATTCAGATTAACGGCGCCAACCTGGAAAACGGTTTGCTGTTCATCGACCTGCAACGGGTGATCCCGGAAACGCTGAAACCGCGGCGTATCGAAATCAAATAATCGTGATGGCCGTCGGCGCGCGACGCCGCGGCGATAAGTGAACCGATCTCAGAGATCTCTCTGGGTGATGGCATCTCTTCGTCCGCCGAATGGGGACGACCCGGCTGCCGCCGGAAACCGTTATCTCGCTTCACAGAAGGAGTTATGAGTATGCGCAACTACGATTTATCCCCCCTGCTGCGTCAGTGGATTGGCTTTGACAAACTCGCCAGCACCATGGGCAATCAGGAAGCGGTGGAATTCCCGCCGTACAACATCGAAAAAGTCGATGACAACCATTACCGTATTACGCTGGCGCTGGCTGGATTTCGTCAGTCGGAGCTGGATATTGAAGTGGAAGGGCAGCGTTTGACCGTGAAGGGCGCGCCGACGCTGCCGGAGAAAAAGGCGCAGTACCTGCATCAGGGGCTGGTGTTCAAGCCGTTCTCGCTGAGTTTCACGCTGGCCGATCACCTGCATGTGTCCGACGCGCAGTTCCAGCACGGGCTGTTGCACATTGACCTGATTCGTGACGTGCCGCAGGCGCTGCAACCGCAGCGTATCGCCATCGGCCGCCGTGCGCCCGCGCTTCACGAGAAGGCGCCGGATGAACAGGCTTAACCGGCCATAATCGACCGCCCGCGAGGTACTCGCGGGCATTTTTTTAACATTTATTCCCGCTTTTCCCTGCTGGTCATCTGGCGCCGGCGATGGTTTACATTAGTTCTTAATGGCTATTTTCCGCATTTAAAGGGAAAATATCGGAAAATACTTCAGAATTATTTTATTTCTTGCCTGAATAGAATGAAATAAACCAATAAATAACGGTGGTGAAAGCTGTATTCACTAATAGATTATTATTAACATCATCGTTAATTTCATGTTCCAATATTGTTATATTGTGACGAGCTTTTGGGTTTTATTTATTTTTGAAATGGCGTTTTTATTTTCAAAAGTAAATTATTAAACCTATTTAGTAATTAAAATAACAGTAGTGGATTCCACTTTTATAATACTATTTTTCCCGTTGATCACTTCACTTGATTTTGATGGGACGAGAAAAGCACCCTGTTCTTTTCGTTTTCTCGTCTTTTTTTTGCTGATGCTGTACCCGTTGTGTTTGTCAGGCTGTATCCCGCCATGAAAGATGGCGATGACGCGCCGGAAAACTCGCTATCCGCATAGTCGGACGGCGGAATTAAGGGTGATGAAGAAATAAAACAACTCCTCCACTCGTAACACGGGACTTCCGGTAAAAGCGGCTGATTTCGTTTTAATCTTGAGTGGTGTTGGTATGTCTGCAAATAACAGCAGGTTAGTTAAGCTTCTTATTATCCTCGGCATAGCCGTTATATTTTGGTTTGTTCCCGTTCCTGACGGCGTTAATCCTACCGCATGGCACCTGCTGGCAATATTTATTGCTACGGTCATCGGTCTGATTCTCTCCCCTTACCCCCTTGGCGCCATTGCCATTTTTAGTATCACCGCCGTCTCGGCGCTCGGCTTGCTGTCGGTCAAGGATGTGCTGGTCGGGTTTGGCGACCCCACCATCTGGATGATTGCCTGCGCCTTTTTCATTTCGCGCAGCTTTATCAAAACCGGTTTCGGCCGCCGCATCGGGTTTCTGTTCATCAGCAAGCTCGGCAACAGCAGCCTGGGGCTGGCGTATGGCCTGGTGTTTACCGACCTGCTGTTTTCCCCGGCGATGCCGTCAACCTCCGCACGCTGCGGCGGCATTATCACCCCGCTGTTCCGCTCTATCGCCGAAGCTTACGGTTCGACGCCGGAGCAGGGCACCCAGCGGCGTATCGGCTCGTTTCTGGTACAGACCATTTTCCAGTGTAACGCCATCACCTCGGCGATGTTCATGACGTCGATGGCCGGTAACCCACTGATCAGCAAGCTGGCGACCCAGTTCGGCGTTCACCTGACCTGGACCGAATGGGCGGCGGCGACGCTGGTGCCGGGGCTGCTGTCGCTGATCGTGATCCCGCTGGTGCTCTACCGTTTCTACCCGCCGGAGCTGAAGAAAACCCCGGAAATGCGCGAGCTGGCCAAGGCTCGCCTGCACGAAATGGGACCGATGAGCCGCAATGAATGGATTGTGCTGTGCGTGTTCCTGGGGCTGGTAGTGTTCTGGGTGTTGGGGTCGACGCTGAATATCGACGCTACCCTGACCGCGCTGGGCGGCCTGAGCGTGTTACTGTTGACCCGCGCGTTGAGCTGGGAAGACGTAACCGGCGAGAAAGAGGCCTGGCACACCGTGGTGTGGTTCGCGGTGCTGATGATGCTGGCGACCCAACTGAACAAGATGGGGCTGATCGCCTGGCTGGGCGGCATCGCCGGCCACGCCGTCGCCGGGATGCACTGGTTGCCGATGATAGGACTGTTGCTGCTGGTGTACTACTACAGCCACTATTTCATGGCCAGCGCGGTGGCGCACATCAGCGCCATGTACGCTATTTTCGTGTCGATCGCCATTGCGGCGGGCGCGCCGCCGGTACTGACGGTGCTGGCGTTTGCCGCTTTCAGCAACCTGTTTATGGCGACCACGCACTACTCCGGCGGCCCGGCGCCGATCATGTTCGGCTGCGGCTACCTGTCGCTGGGAACCTGGTGGAAGATCGGCTTCCTGACTGGGTTGGTGGTCATTCCCATCTGGCTGGGCATCGGTAGCCTGTGGTGGAAGGTTTTGGGGATGTGGTAATAAGTGCTGGGGATGTGGTGATCGTTTTTTGCCTATCTGTTTGATTCGCCGCCGCCGGATATGGGCGGCGGTTTTGTTCTCTGGGTGCGGAAATGGCGCAGAAATAGCGCGAACAGGTTAATATAGCGGGATCGATGATGCGAATTCCGGAGCGAGAGATGAGTAAGAAAAAGACACCGCTAAAACTAGGCACGTCGATCATTCTGATGGTGTCGGCGGTGATCGGCTCGGTGCTGCTGGTGGTTTACGCGCTGCTGTTTTTCCGCATCACCGAACTGACCGAAACTCACCTCAAGGACAAAGCCTTCGCCATTGCCCGCACCGTCGCTAATTCGCCGATCGTGGTGGACGACCTGAAAGGCATCGGCAATCCGATGCTGGTTCAGCGTTTTTCCGAGGACGTGAAAAGCCGCAATCACCTGCTGTTCGTCATCGTTACCGACATGGACGGTATTCGCCATTCCCATCCTGAACCGGGGCAGATTGGCCGCCATTTTATCGGCGATGACCTCTACCCGGCGCTGCTGGGGCTGGAGAATACCGCGGTGAACCGCGGGGTGCTGGATCCGGCGCTGCGTGTATTCACGCCGGTATTTGACGAGAATAACCGGCAACTCGGGGTGGTGGCGGTGGGGATTTCGCTGTCCAGCGTGCAGTCGGTGATTAACGAAAACCGCTGGATCATTCCCTGGACCATCCTGTTCGGCGCGCTGGTCGGCCTGCTCGGCACCTATTTTCTGGTGAAAACCCTCAAACGCATCATGCTGGGTTTTGAACCGTTCGAAATTTCCAATCTGTTCGAGCAACGCAACGCGATGCTCAAGCAAATCAAAGAAGGGGTGATCGCGGTGGATACCGACCTGCGCGTCACCATCATCAACGACGAAGCCAAGCGGTTGTTCAGCCAGCATGGGTCTGGCGAAACGCTGGCGATCGGCAGCACCATCAGCCGGTGGCCGGCGCTGATGAATCTGGAAAAGGTGCTGGAAACCGGTGCGCCGCGGCAGGATGAGGAAATCAATTTCAACGGCAATCTGTTGCTGATCAACACCGTGCCGGTGGTGGTGAAGGGCGATATTATCGGCGCCATCGCCACCTTCCGCGATAAAACGGAAGTCAGCCAACTGCTGCAGCGCCTGACCGGGATGTCGTATTACGCCGACGCCCTGCGCGCCCAGTCGCACGAATTCATGAACAAGCTGCATGTGATTCTCGGCATGCTGCATTTGAAATATTACCCGCAGCTGGAAGAATATATTTTAAAAACCGCCAATAATTATCAGGCGGAAATCGGCTCGATTATCCGAAAAGTAAAATCTCCGGTGATTGCCGGGTTCCTGTTGGGTAAAATCAATCGGGCACGGGATTTGGGTGTTACGCTGTCCATCAGCGAAGACAGTCTGTTGCCGGATACCGACGACTCCCAGGCCACCAATGAGCTGATCACCGTGCTGGGCAACCTGATCGAAAACGCGATGGATGCCTTATCCGGTCTGGAAAACCGCGAGATCACCGTGACCTTCCATCATCAGGATGGGCAGTTACACTGTACGGTGAGCGACGACGGGCCGGGCATTGCGCCGGATATTCAGCAGCGCATTTACCAGGAAGGATTTTCCACCAAAGGCTCCGGACGCGGCATCGGCCTGTACCTCACCCGGCAGAGTCTGGAAAAAATCGGCGGTACCATCGATTTTGAATCCGAACCGGACGTTTACACCCAGTTTTTTGTGAATATCCCGTATCAAGCAAGGCAGTTTGACCATGATTAAGGCAGTTTGACCATGATAAATGTACTGATCGTCGATGACGACGCCATGGTGGCGGAGTTGAATAAGTGTTATCTGAATCAGATTTCCGGGTTTAGCTGCTACGCGACGGTACCGACGCTGCAGCAGGCGCGAAATCTGCTGATGCAACCGGACTGCGAGATCGATTTGGTGCTGCTGGATATCTACATGCAGCAGGATAACGGTCTGGATTTGCTGCCCACGATTCGTGAATTCAGCGAACACACGGACGTGATCATCATTTCGTCGGCCAGCGACGTGTATACCATCAAGAAAGCGCTGCATTACGGCGTGGTGGATTATCTGATCAAGCCGTTCCAGTTCGCCCGCTTCGAACAGGCGCTGACCGCCTACCGGGAAGAGGCCAACCTGCTCAAACACCGCGAGTTTGTGGCGCAGTCGGACATCGATAACCTGATTCGCCGCACCAGCGGCACCCCGACGGTGGAGCGCAAGAAACTGCCGAAAGGGCTGACCAGCCTGACGCTGCGCACCGTCTGCGAATGGGTCGAGGGCAATCAGGGCGCGGAGTTTTCCACCGAGATGCTGGCCAATGCCATCGGAATTTCCCGCGTGTCCTGTCGTAAGTACCTGATCTATCTGGCGGATACCGGCATTCTCGACACCAACATTCTGTACGGTTCCACCGGTCGTCCAGTCTACCTTTACCGGCTACTGCCGGAAAAGCAGGACGCGCTGCGACAGTACTGCGAATAGCGCCGAAACGAAAAAGGCCACGTTCAGCGTGGCTGTTTTATCAGGCGAATAAAACGAAAAAGGCCACGGTATCCGTGGCCTTTTTGTGTATAAACCGGTCGACGGATTACACCAACCAGCCGAGCAGCAGAGTGGCGGCGATCACGGTGGAGGCGCCGCCGATACGGGTGGCGATTTGCGCGAACGGCATCAGCGACATGCGGTTGGACGCGGACAGAATCGCCACGTCGCCGGTGCCGCCCAGACCGCTGTGGCAACTGGTCACGATGGAGGCTTCAACCGGGTACATCTTCAGGTACGGCGCGATGAAGAAGCTGATCAGCGCCATCGAAAGCACCACGGAACCGCACACCACCACGTAGCCGACGGAGAACACCGCCACCACGCTTTCCAGCGGCACGTACAGCATGCCCAGACCGATCATCAACGGCCACACCAGCGAACTGGAAACGAATTTGTAGAAGCTGTTGGCGCCGGTTTCCATGCTGGACGGAATAACACGGCCGTACTTGCACAGCACCGCGATCAGAATCATCAGCACCGGGCCGGGGATATGCAGCACTTTCTCAAACAAGCCGCCGACGATGAAGAAGGTGCAGATCAGCAGCAGGCCGCCACCCATCAGATGGAAATCCACCGTTTTCGGCGCGTCTTTCACCGCAAACAGTGCGTTATCGGCTTCGTTGCGCACCAGATTGCCGTTACCGTTCAGGTCGCTGCGCCATACGCCGATGCGGGCCAGCACGCCGGCGCAGATGATGGCGAAAATGTTGCCGACAACGGCGGCAGGCGCCAACTGGGCGACGTACACGTCCGGCGCCTGGCCGAGGATGGCGGAATAGGCCAGCGACAGCGGCAGGATGCCTTCGCCGATGCCGCCGCCGATGATCGGCACGATGATGAAGAAGAAGGTGTGATAGAAGCTGTAGCCAAACAGTTTACCCACCAGCAGGCCGGTCACCACCGCGGTGGCGGTGCCTATCACCAGCGGAATGAACATGCGGATCATGCCCTGAATCAGGATAACGCGGTTCATGCCGAGAATGCTGCCCACCACCAGACTGGCGATGACGAAGTAGAGGAAGTTGGCGTCTTTCATCAACAGCTTGACGGTATCCAGCGTGTTGGCGTTGAACAGATGGAAATACACCAGAATGGACGGCACCATCAGGCAGAGAATCGCCGGACCGCCGATTTCTTTCAGCACCGGAATACGCTGGCCGATATACGCCAGCAGGAATCCCATGGTCATAATAACGGCGAATCCGCCGATCATGTTTTTAGGTAAATAACTGGCATAGGCCGCAATAAATACAACGGCGGCAATGACCAGAAAAAGAATAAAAGGCACAGAGCCAATGCGAGTTTTATTTAAGCTTTCCAGTAAGCTTGATGGTGCGGCGGTGGCGAGCGTGTTATCGCTCATGATTTCAGTTTCAATGTTTTTCATTATATTCACCCTGCTGTAGCGGCATAGGACAGAGATAAGCAGCTTGCTCTGCAAGACGTGGAAATTGTGTTATGAGCGCAAAGCACAGTAGCCATGCGACACACCATCAAAAGAAAAAGGCGATGTTATTTTTATTGCAGCATGTTCTTTAGGTAATCTAGCATGGGTAAATGTTAAAAATAATAGCCATTCACTACAAACGTGAAGGAATTGTGAACCTCACAGCAATTCGTCTTTAAATAACTTAATTCGTAGTTTTGTAATTAAAATTAATTTGTGGATATTGTGGTGGGGTTATTTAGATAGGTGGGGTGTTTTTAGCTATATAAAAATAACACGGCAGGGATAAATAAAAAATAAAATTTAAAAAGTTATATAAATAAAATTCAAGGAGAATGTGATTGAGGCTGGGTTTATATACCCCAAATAATTCGCGTTGCGTGCTGAACAACGCAACGCACCGGCAACTTGAAGTTGAAGGATATACCGGCAAGGTCTTTGCTATCCGGCAGAACCGCTATTTTCTGCCATACTGTGACAGGCAGGGAAGAAACCAGCGGACGCGATGTGACGGCCGGACCGACCGCCATACTGCACGCTCGGTGCTTTTGCCGCGGTGGTATAAAGTTTTTTTATAGTGCGCAAATAGTTAGAGAAAGAACATCAGCGATGATAGGAATACATCATCCATGTCAGGGTTTTGTCAGTATTTTCACCTGATTTTAACCTTTTTAACACGCTTTATTGTGCGGTAATTCACCATTCGAGAGGATTTTCCTATGAGTTCTTACATGGTGATAATTATTGTATGACGCTGTTTTTATGGTGCTACCTGTTGTCTTTTTGTTATTTTGCGGGCTTTATCACCAATAAAGTGGCACTTTAAGCTAACTTTATACCCTGATGATTCTGTGGTTTCTGTTTGTAAATCCTAACAGGTTATATTGACGCGATTGTGATCTGTTGACACATTGTGGGCGTCACAAGGAGGAGGGCGGCAGAGTACCTGGCATCATTATGGTTGATCCGACAGGGCTGGCGGGGGTTTTCCTGCTTGTCCCGCACTGTTGTCTCTCCCTGTTTACTATTGCATCAGTCTCCGGACGCGTTCCTCGGGCTGAAACAGAGAAAAGTACAGACCACCGCGATAAAAACCGTCGCGATAATCCCAATCGCGATAGCCATGTTGCAATGACAACAGTCACGATGACAACAATCGCGATGACAACAACAGGTCTGACTGACACACAACATCCACAATGGAGTTCATGTAATGGCTAAATCCCTGATGAAATCAAGGGTGCTGAAATTCAGCCTTGGTTTGCTGGCGCTGTCCGTTGCCGCCGGTGTACAGGCAAAAACCCTGGTGTATTGCTCAGAAGGTTCTCCGGAAGGTTTTAACCCGCAGCTGTTCACGTCCGGCACCACTTTTGACGCCAGCTCCATTCCTATCTACAACCGTCTGGTTGAGTTCAAAAACGGCACCACGGAAATTGAACCGGGTCTGGCCGAAAAATGGGATATCAGCGCCGACGGCAAAACCTATACTTTCCACCTGCGCAAAGACGTGAAGTGGCAGGATAACAAAGAGTTCAAACCGAGCCGTACCTTCAACGCTGACGACGTGCTGTTCTCTTTCCAGCGTCAGATCGACGCCAACCACCCGTTCCACAAAGTTTCCGGCGGCAGCTACGAATACTTTGAAGGCATGGGTATGCCGGACCTGATCAGCAAAATCGAGAAAGTGGACGACTATACCGTCCGTTTCCAGCTGACCCGCGCCGAAGCGCCGTTCCTGGCCGACCTGGCGATGGACTTTGCTTCCATCATGTCCGCCGAGTACGGCGACAAAATGCTGAAAGCCGGTACGCCGGAGAAAATCGACCTGGATCCGATCGGTACCGGTCCGTTCCAGTTGCAGCAGTACCAGAAAGATTCCCGCATCCTCTACAAACGTTTTGACAGCTTCTGGGGCACCAAGCCGGGCATCGACCGTCTGGTCTTCTCCATTACGCCGGATGCATCCGTGCGTTACGCCAAGCTGCAGAAAGACGAATGTCAGGTGATGCCGTACCCGAACCCGGCGGATTTGGCCAGCATGAAGCAGGACAAGAACATTGAGCTGCTGCAAAAGCCGGGCCTGAACGTGGGCTACCTGTCGTTCAACGTCGAGAAGAAACCGCTGGATAACGTGAAAGTGCGTCAGGCGCTGACTTACGCGGTGAACAAGCAGGCGATCATCGAAGCGGTTTATCAGGGCGCCGGTCAGGCCGCGAAGAACCTGATTCCGCCGACCATGTGGGGCTATAACGACGACATTAAAGATTACGCTTACGATCCGGCCAAAGCCAAGGCGCTGCTGAAAGAAGCGGGTCTGGAAAACGGTTTTGAAATCGACCTGTGGGCGATGCCGGTACAGCGTCCGTACAACCCGAATGCCCGCCGCATGGCGGAGATGATTCAGGCTGACTGGGCGAAAGTGGGCGTGAAAGCCAAGATCGTTACCTACGAGTGGGGCGAGTACCTCAAACGCGCCAAAGCCGGCGAACACCAGACCGTGCTGATGGGCTGGACCGGCGACAACGGGGATCCGGATAACTTCCTGGCCACCCTGTTCAGCTGCGATGCGGCGAAAAAAGGCTCCAACTACTCCAAATGGTGCTACAAGCCGTTTGAAGACCTGATCCAGCCGGCTCGCGCGGTGTCCGATCAGGCTAAACGTATCGAACTGTACAAGCAGGCGCAGGTTGTGATGCACGATCAGGCTCCGGCGCTGATTGTGGCGCACTCCACCGTGTATGAACCGATCCGTAAAAACGTGAAAGGCTACGTCATCGAGCCGCGCGGCGTGCACAGCTTCAATCACGTATCAGTAGATTAATTATCTATCACGTCACATTTATGGGCGATGGCAGCGCTGTCGCCCCTGTTGTTTCTAGAGGAGAGTGTTTCTGTAGGGGAACGGCAGGGGGCGCTTCAACGCCCGTTTTAACGCAGTGAGCAATGTCAGGCTCGATGGTGAGCGCCATCGGGCCCTTTATCTCTAATAAGAGAAGCACAGAGAGTTCGGGATATGTTGCAGTTCATACTCCGTCGTTTGGGGCTGGTTATCCCAACGTTTATCGGTATTACCCTACTGACTTTCGCTTTCGTGCACCTGATCCCCGGCGACCCGGTGATGATCATGGCAGGAGAGCGCGGTATTTCTCCGGAGCGCCACGCGCAGCTGATGGCGGAACTGGGGCTGGACAAGCCTCTTTGGGAGCAATACCTCCACTACATCAACGGTGTGTTGCACGGCGATCTGGGCATGTCCCTGAAGAGCCGCATACCGGTCTGGGACGAATTCGTGCCGCGATTCAAAGCCACGCTGGAACTGGGCGTCTGCGCGATGATTTTCGCGGTGATCGTCGGTATTCCGGTCGGGGTGCTGGCGGCGGTCAAGCGCGGTTCCGTGTTCGATCATACCGCTGTCAGCATCGCGCTGACCGGCTACTCCATGCCGATTTTCTGGTGGGGCATGATGCTGATCATGCTGGTATCGGTGCAGTTGAACCTGACGCCGGTATCCGGCCGGGTGGGCGACACCGTGTTTCTGGATGATTCCCTGCCGCTGACCGGCTTTATGCTGATCGACACCTTAATCTGGGGCGCGGAAGGCGACTTCAAAGATGCCGTGATGCACATGGTGCTGCCGGCTATTGTGCTCGGCACCATTCCGCTGGCGGTGATTGTACGTATGACGCGCTCGGCGATGCTGGAAGTGCTGGGCGAGGACTATATCCGTACCGCTCGCGCCAAGGGGCTGGGCCGCCTGCGGGTGATTGTGGTGCATGCATTGCGCAACGCGATGCTGCCGGTGGTGACGGTGATCGGCTTGCAGGTGGGCACCATGCTGGCCGGGGCGATCCTTACCGAAACCATCTTCTCCTGGCCGGGGCTGGGCCGCTGGCTGATCGATGCGCTGCAGCGCCGCGACTATCCGGTGGTGCAGAGCGGGGTATTGCTGGTCGCCACCATGATTATTCTGGTGAACCTGCTGGTGGATGTGCTCTACGGCGTGGTGAACCCGCGTATCCGGCATAAGAAATAAGGGGAAGCGGAGATGACTCACGTTACCGAATCCGCAGCGACGACTGCGCCGAAGCCGATGACCCCGCTGCAGGAGTTCTGGCACTATTTCAAACGTAACAAAGGGGCCGTGGTCGGCCTGGTCTACATCATTCTGATGCTGGTGGTGGCGATTGGCGCCAGCGTGCTGGCGCCGCATTCGCCGGCCGAGCAGTTCCGCGACGCGCTGCTTAAACCGCCGGTATGGCAGGAGGGCGGCAGCTGGCAGTACCTCTTCGGTACTGACGATGTCGGCCGCGACGTTCTGTCGCGCCTGATGTACGGCGCGCGCCTGTCGCTGCTGGTGGGCTGTCTGGTGGTGGTGATGTCGCTGCTCCTCGGCGTCGTCTTTGGTCTGGTCGCCGGTTACTTCGGCGGCGCGGTCGATGCCGCCATTATGCGTCTGGTGGATATCATGCTGGCGCTGCCGAGCCTACTGCTGGCGTTGGTGCTGGTGGCGATTTTCGGGCCGTCCATCGTCAATGCGTCGCTGGCGCTGACCTTCGTGTCGCTGCCGCACTATGTGCGCCTGACCCGCGCCGCGGTGCTGGTGGAAGTCAACCGCGACTACGTCACCGCTTCGCGCGTGGCGGGCGCCGGTCCGCTGCGCCAGATGTTCGTCAACATTTTCCCTAACTGCCTGGCGCCGTTGATCGTGCAGGCATCAATGGGCTTTTCCAACGCCATTCTCGACATGGCCGCGCTTGGGTTCCTCGGCATGGGCGCACAGCCGCCCACACCGGAATGGGGCACCATGCTCTCCGACGTGCTGCAGTTTGCGCAGAGCGCCTGGTGGGTGGTGACGTTCCCCGGTCTGGCGATTCTGCTGACGGTATTGGCATTTAACCTGATGGGGGACGGCCTGCGTGATGCTCTCGACCCCAAACTCAAGCAGTGACAGAGCAAGCAGTGATAGAGGTAAAGAGATGGCGTTACTCAACGTAGAAAAACTGTCGGTGCACTTTGGCGACGAGGGGCTGCCGTTTCGCGCGGTAGACCGCATCAGCTATCAGGTGGAGCAAGGGCAGGTGGTCGGCATCGTCGGCGAGTCCGGCTCCGGCAAATCGGTCAGTTCGCTGGCGATCATGGGGTTGATTGATTTCCCCGGCAAGGTGATGGCCGACCGGCTGGAGTTCAACCAGCGCGATTTGCAGACGCTGTCCGACAAGGAACGGCGTCAACTGGTGGGGGCGGAAGTGGCGATGATCTTCCAGGACCCGATGACCAGCCTCAACCCTTGCTACACCGTGGGTTTCCAGATTATGGAGGCCATCAAGGTGCATCAGGGCGGTAACCGTAAAACTCGCCGTCAGCGGGCGATCGACCTGTTGAATCAGGTGGGTATTCCCGACCCGGAATCGCGGCTGGATGTGTATCCGCACCAGCTGTCGGGCGGGATGAGCCAGCGCGTGATGATCGCGATGGCGATTGCCTGTCGGCCGAAGTTGCTGATCGCTGACGAACCGACGACGGCGCTGGATGTGACCATTCAGGCGCAGATCATCGAACTGCTGCTGGAGTTGCAGCAGAAAGAGAACATGGCGCTGATCCTGATTACCCACGATCTGGCGTTGGTGGCGGAAGCGGCGCACCACATCATCGTAATGTACGCCGGGCAGGTGGTGGAATCCGGTAAGGCGGCGGACATTTTCCGCGCCCCGCGCCACCCCTATACCCAGGCGCTGCTGCGCGCGCTGCCGGAATTCGCGGTGGACAAGTCCCGCCTGGCGTCGCTGCCGGGCGTGGTGCCGGGAAAATACGACCGGCCGAACGGCTGTTTGCTCAATCCGCGCTGCCCGTACGCCGGCGATCGTTGCCGTCAGGAAGAGCCTGAGATGCGGGACATCCCCGGTCGTCAGGTGAAATGTCATACACCGCTGGATGATGCGGGGAGGCCAACCGTATGAGCCAGACCATGAATGCCGCCGGGCAGCCGTACCTGCTGCAGGCGATCGATTTGAAAAAACACTACCCGGTGAAAAAAGGGTTGTTCGCGCCGGAGCGGCTGGTAAAGGCGCTGGATGGCGTATCCTTCACGCTGGAGCGCGGCAAGACGCTGGCGGTGGTAGGCGAGTCCGGTTGCGGCAAGTCCACGCTGGGCCGCCTGCTGACCATGATTGAAACCCCGTCGCACGGCGAGCTGTATTATCAGGGGCAGGACCTGCTCAAGCCGGACCCGGCGGCGCAGAAGCTGCGCCGGCAGAAAATTCAGATTGTGTTCCAGAACCCGTACGCGTCGCTCAACCCGCGCAAGAAGGTAGGCCAGATCCTGGAAGAGCCGCTGGTGATCAACACCGATCTCAGCAAGGCGGAACGCCGCGAGAAAGCGCTGGCGATGATGGCGAAGGTGGGCCTGAAAACCGAGCACTACGACCGCTATCCGCACATGTTTTCCGGCGGCCAGCGCCAGCGTATCGCCATCGCCCGCGGGCTGATGCTCGACCCGGACGTGGTGATCGCCGACGAACCGGTGTCCGCGCTGGACGTATCGGTACGCGCGCAGGTGCTGAACCTGATGATGGATTTGCAGCAGGATTTGGGGCTGTCTTACGTCTTCATCTCTCACGACCTGTCGGTGGTGGAGCACATCGCCGATGAAGTGATGGTGATGTATCTGGGCCGCTGTGTGGAGAAAGGCAGCAAAGACGCCATTTTCAGCAACCCGCGTCACCCGTACACCCAGGCGCTGTTGTCCGCCACGCCGCGTCTGAACCCGGACGCCCGCCGCGAACGCATCAAGCTGACCGGCGAGCTGCCAAGCCCGCTCAGTCCGCCGCCGGGCTGCGCCTTCAATGCCCGCTGTCAGCATCGTTTCGGCACCTGCACCCAGTTGCAGCCGCAGCTGAAGCCGCACGGCGATCAACTGGTCGCCTGCTTTGCGGTGGAGCAAGAGGACAGCCAGGTAAGCTGACGTCTGTGGTAAGTAACATCGGTAGTGAAACAAAAACGGCCCCGATTAAAACCGGGGCCGTTTTTTATACGCAGAATCGGCTGAGCGGCCTTACCCGGCATAACTTATTTTTTGGTAAACATTTCGTCCAGATCCGTCACCGAGCGCAGTTTCCAGACGCCGTTTTCCTGCACATAGCAGTTGACGAGGCGTTTCGGGCTTTTTTTGCCCAACACCATATACAGGTTGGCGCAGACAGGGTCGGCATCGGTACTTTCGATACTGATATTCTGCCGCCAGTCTTCATCGTTAAAATCCTGTACCCGGAGAAAGAAATCCACATCCATGGAAACCTTTGAGGTACGCAGCGCCTTGACGGTGTCGCGGGCGACATACTTCTCCAGTGCCGGGTCATTATCCTGAATAGGGTGCTTGTCCTGGATAATTTGCCCGAGATACCACTGATAAAAGGCAATCGCCTGTTTTGCCGCGGCATCGGTATCCACGTATTCCTCTTCTTCCTCTTCAGCGGCGGGGGCGGCGCTGGGAGCCGTCAGCTCGGCTTTAAGCGTATCTGCATCAGCATGTTTGGGTGCTGGGGTGCCGACTGCATAGGCCGCAGCGGAGAACAACAGTGCCAGAGGAAGTAACTTGTTCATTTTTATATCCTTATAACAGTTTTGAATGGCTGAATGATAGCAACCTTTGCCGCATTACGCCTCTGACTTGCTCTCCCGCACCCAACCCGCCAGCAGCCGGATAGCCTCGTGTACCTCTTCGTTCCAGCCGAAACCGGCGTTGAGCCGCAGACAGTGGTCGTAGCGCTGGTCGGTGGCGAAAATGTGCCCCGGCGCGATGCCGATGCCCTGCCGCCGGGCGCGGGAAAACAGATCGCGCGACGAGCAACAGCCCGGCGGCAGCGTGACCCAGATGGCATAGCCGCCTTCCGGTTGCGAGACCTGGGTGCCTGCCGGGAAGTAATGCAGCACCGCCTGACGCAGCCGGGCAACCTGGCGCGCCAGTTCGCGGCGTAGTTTGCGCAGATGAGCGTCGTAACCGCCGTTGCGCAGCAATTCGGCCAGCGCTACCTGCGGCGTCAGCGAGGTGCCCATCGTCGAAGTGAATTTGAGGGCGGCGAGTTTGCGCTGCCAGTGAGCGCTGCTGACCCAGCCGATGCGGATGCCGGGGCCGACCGTCTTGGAAAAGCCGTTGCAAAGCAGCACATTGGGGCTGAATGCGCGTAACGGAAACGGCCGCTGTTCGCCGAAAGCGGTATCGGCAAAGGTATCGTCTTCAATCAGCGCGATGCCGTACCGATCCGCCGCGTCGGCGATACGGCGCTTGTAGGTATCCGGCAAGCTGGTGCCGAGCGGATTGTTGATGTTGGTCAGTGAGATAAACGCGCTCACCTGACGCTGGCTGAACAGCGACTCCAGTTGGTCCACATCCATATGTCCGCTGGCGTCCTGCCCGACTTCCACCACCCGTAATCCCAGATTGCGCAACATCTGCAGCAGCACGAAATAGCAGGGCGACTGTACCGCCACCGCGTCGCCGCTACGGGTCACCGCCCGCAACGACAGCGACAGCGCTTCGATACAGCCGTTGGTGATCAGAATATCGTCGGGATGCAGGTGGCAGCCGTAATCCAACGACCGACGGGCGATCTCTTCTTTTAGCGGCAAATAACCGCTGCCCTTGACGTCGTTGCCCAGCATCATCGGATTGGTATAGCTGGCCTGACGGATTAGCCGTCCCATCTTTTTCAGCGGATAGAGCGCGTTATCGCCGTTAGCCAGATCGAGCCGTACCCGGCATTCGGTACCGACCAGCGACAGGTGCAATTCGGTTTGTTCGTCGAGCACCGGCAGTGCGACCGGCTGCGGAACCGCCGTCATGACGTTGCTGCGGCGCGTGTCGGCGACAAAAAAGCCGGATTTGGGTCGGGCGAGGGCGAAATGCTCATCTTCCAGCGTGCGCAGCACCTTCATCGCCGTGGTGGCGCTGGTACCATGCTGCTGCGCCAGCGCCCGCACCGACGGGAGCCGGTGATGGGCAGGCAGTGTGCCGCTCTGGATGGCCCGAATGAAGTGATCGGCAATCTGGCGGTAACGGGGGGTGTCTGACATCGGGAAGTCCCTGAATTCAGCAGTGATGCCGACAGGTTACGTTGAAGCGTAGGCGACAGGCAATCCTGCCGTATCGCTAAACCAGCCAGCCCGCAGGCCAACGGGCCGGCTGGCTATCCTCAGGCGTTGGGATAGGCAAAAACGCGCAGACGATGGCCGTCCGGATCCAGCACCGTAAAGGTGTAGCCAAAGTCTACGGTGGTCGGTATCTGGATGACGGTCACGTCCTGTGCGGTCCAGCGGGCGTAGCAGGCATCGACCGCCGCCGGGTCCGGCAGACGGAAAGCCAGCTCGCTGGAAAAGCCCGGCTGGGCAACGGCGGGCTCTACGGTGTGTTTTGACCACAGCCCCAGCACCAGGTCGGCTTTCAGCGCAAACATCGCAAAGGTGGGGGATTGTTCTACCGGCGCCAGCTCCAGCAGTTGACCGTAAAAACGGGCGCTGTGGGCCGGGTTATCGACGTAGAAAAGTACGTAATGGGCGTCTGTCATGATGCACTCCGATAAAGGGGGTAAACAGGCGGTGCCGCGTATAAACGCGGGACGCCGCCTGGGTTCGAAAGTCCGGCGGTGTGCCGTATTCGTACCTTATCTCGCCCCGCTGACAGTTTTTGTCAGTAGCCTTCTTTGGGCAATCGGATGCCTTGCTGCTCTCGCCATTGTTTGAACAGGCGGCGTCGCGACACCGGGTAAGTTTCGGCTTCGACCGCAAAGGCGAGGATGCGGTCGGTGCGGAAGTGACGGAATGCCTGACGCGTTTCGCACCAGGCGCCAAGGACCCGGACCTGTTCGAAATAACCCAGTACGAACGGCCAGATCAAGCGGGTTGAGGTATTGCCCTGCCCGTCCTGATAATGCAGCGTGACTTTGCGTCCGTCGCGGATCGCTTGACGCAGCGGTTGCAGGTCAACGCTATCGCGTGCCGTCAGATTCATCGGCGCCACCAGCAGCGTGGTGCCGTCCAGCGTGTCGCGCAGCGTATCGGGCAGTACGGCGGCGATCTTCATCAGTGCGTTTCTGGCGCCTTCCTGCAAACGAGGGTCTGCTTGTCTGGCCACCCAACGCGACCCCAGCACCAGCGCTTCAATCTCCTCTTCGGTAAACATCAGCGGCGGCAGGGTGAACCCCGGTTGCAGCACGTAGCCGAGGCCGGCTTCGCCGGTAATCGGCGCGCCCTGGGATTGCAGCGTGGCGATATCGCGGTACAGCGTGCGCAGGCTGATGCCCAGTTTGTCCGCCAGTTGCGGGCCGGGCACGGCGAAACGATGGCTTCTCAGCAATTGGATCAGGGTGAGCAGGCGTTGGGCGCGGGACATGCGTGATTTTCCCTCTTAAACCGGATGTGGCAATGGTAACCGGATATTGTGAGTAACCGGATATCGTGATGGAACCGGATATCGTGATTGTACACCGGCGCTCTGTATTACCTGTCATTGCGCGCAACTGTGTCTGTCGGCAGTACCGATTTACCAGTAGGTTAATCAGCAGGTGTGGTTCTTAAAGGCAGGGAAAAAAATGACAATAAAAGATCAGTTGCTGGCGTTGTGCGTGGTGGTGGTGTGGGGCGTTAATTTTGTGGTGATGAAAATTGGCCTGCATGATATGCCGCCATTTTTGCTGGCCGGGCTGCGTTTTTTGCTGGTGGCGTTGCCCGCCATCCTGCTGGTGCCGCGTCCGGCGTTGCCGTGGCGCTGGCTGGCGGCGTATGGCATGACCATCAGCTTCGGGCAGTTCGCCTTCCTGTTCTGCGCCATCAAAATGGGGATGCCGGTGGGGATGGCGTCGCTGGTGATCCAGTCGCAGGCGTTCTTTACCCTGATGCTGGGCGCATGGTGGTTGGGCGAACGGTTGCAGTGGAATCAATGGCTGGGGATTCTGGTAGCGGCGCTGGGCATGGTGGTGCTGGCCGAGAGCAATACGGCGAACGCGTCGCTGCCGGGCATGACGTTGACCACGCTGTTGCTGACGCTGGCGGCGGCGGCTTCCTGGGCCTGTGGCAATATCTGCAACAAGCAGATCATGCGTCGCCACCCGGTGAACGCCATGTCGCTGGTGGTCTGGAGCGCCCTGATTCCGGTTGGTCCGTTCCTACTGTGTTCCTGGCTGTTCGAAGGCGGAGACACGATAGTCGCCAGCCTGACGTCTATTCGTTTGTCTACCGTGCTGGCGTTGATGTATCTGTCGTTTATTTCCACCCTGATCGGGTACGCCATCTGGGGCAACCTGCTGTCGCGTTATGAAACCTGGCGGGTGGCGCCGCTGTCGCTGCTGGTGCCGGTGGTCGGTATCCTGAGCGCGGCGTTGTTGCTGGGCGAAAGCCTGTCGACCGGGCAGCTACTGGGAGCGTTGCTGGTTATGCTGGGGTTGCTGGTCAATGTGTTCGGCGCGCGGTTATGGCCGTTGCGGCCGGCGCGTCAGCCCTAATTTTGTGGCGATAAAGGCCGGGAAACCGGCCTTATCCCGTTGCGAGGCGCAAATGCCGACCGCGGCAGGAACTGGCAAAAACAAAGGCCGATAGCATGGAGGAGTAGGGTTACCGTGATTATTTAATTTATTTTAACAATTTGGCGAATATTTAATCATGGATTTCAGGTGAACACTGCGCTATCTTCACGTCGGTCTATTTATCATCCGATGCCAATCCATTAATTTCTTCTGTGATTACCCGTAGATTAACTATCTATATAGTGAAATTTCAGTCGGGTGAATTATGTTTTTTCAAGCAGTTAGAGAGAGAGGGTTTTACTTACGGATTATTTGTTTATTTTTCTGGAGTAATTTACCTTCGTCACAAATATCGGTATAAGACTAATCCGAAAAGATTGTTTTTTGCGCTGTTGCCCAGCGCCTTATTCGCCGTCACCCTTTTCCAGGGAAATGTCAGTTAGATGAAAAGTTATGATGATATGCAGCGCTTTAAGGACAAAGCCCAGATAAAAGATATTAATTTCAGGGACATGTCCGGCCAGGTATTGCAATCTGAAACCGTAGTCTGGCCCATTATGAAACAGCTGTTGCGAAATCAGGCTGGTGACGACACGCTATCTGCCGCTCAACCGGTGAGCATCGCGCAGCCTGTGCCGGTGAGCCAACACGTCTTGTCCGCGCCGACGCCGTCTTCGTCGTCGTCCCGTCGCGTAACGCTATCGTCTGGTTTGAACCCTGACCTTTCCGGGGGCAATCAGCACGCCCTGTTTAACGCCATTGCCGCATCGCTGCCGCCTGCTGAGGTGGTATCGGCGCCTGTGCCGCAACCGGAAGTACCTGCACCTGCGCCACAACCGGCGGCTCTGGCGATGGAAACGGCGCCGCCCGAAGCGGCGCGCCCGCAACCGCTGGCTTTTGTATCGCCGGTGAGCGAGGCGAAGGTTACATCCGACGCCGGCCGATTCCGCCAGCTATTCAGTCACCACCGCCATGATGAAATTCATTCGGTATCCAAAACCATGTTGTTGAAACCCTTGCTGGAGAAAATTGCGTTATGCCGTTAGTTTGTGTTTGTTCTCCGAAAGGTGGCGTCGGCAAAACCACCATGGCGGCTAATCTGGCATATGCGCTGGCCCGCGGCGGCAGCAAGGTGCTGGCGATTGATTTCGACGTGCAGAATGCGTTGCGCCTGCATTTTGGCGTACCGCTCGGCGATGAGCGCGGTTATGTCGCCAAATCCGACGAAACGGCGGACTGGAGCCAGTCCATCCTGACCACCGACGATAATATTTTCGTGCTGCCTTACGGCAACGTCACCGAAGATCAACGGCTGGCGTTTGAGCATAATCTGGCAAGCGATCCGCTGTTTCTCAAGCGTGGCCTCAGCACGGTGATGAACTACCCGGGGTTGGTGATCGTGGCGGATTTTCCGCCCGGACCGAGTCCGGCGCTGAAAGCCATGACCGATCTGGCCGACCTGCATCTGATGGTGATGATGGCGGATACCGCGTCGTTATCGCTGATGCCGTATATCGAAGACAACAAGCTGACCGGTCAGCGTCTGAACCGGAAAAAGGGTTACTACCTGCTGCTGAATCAGACGGATAACCGCCGTGCTATCAGCAGCCAGGTTTCGTCGTTTGTTCAGCAGCGTATGCCGGACAAACTGATTGGCAGCGTACACCGTGATGAGAGTGTCGCTGAAGCCAACGCCTCCCAACGCTCCATTTTTGATTTCAGCCCGGTCTCCGCCGCTGCGTTTGATATTGAACTTATCGGAAAACGCGTTGCGGCTCTGCTGGATATCAGGATTGGCAACGGAGAAGTTCACGCCGATTTTCCAGCTTATCAGGCTGTCCCAGCCAGCTAAGCGCTGGCCAGTCTAAACCCGTACAGAATTGACACTCTCTGGCTGGTTTTTTCGGCGCGAGGCATGCTCGCGCGGACGTTTCCTATCCATTAAATATCAGGATAATCGATGAAAAAAATCCTGTTTTTAGCTTTGTTATTGTTATTGCTACCGGTTGCGGCGGTGATTGTCATCACCCCGATGGACAGTGAAAAACAATATATATTCGGTCTGATCAGCATAGCGTTGATGTTTTTGCTGGGTCTGACCAAGCGCCGACAGGTGACGGTCATACTGATTGTCCTGTCGATATTGACCTCGACCCGCTATATATACTGGCGCGCAACGGAAACCCTGCATTTCAATTCTGAAATTGAAGCCATCCTTGGCATCGGGTTATTTATCGCCGAGTTCTATGTCTGGGTCGTTCTGCTATTGGGTTTTCTCCAGACCGCCTGGCCGCTGGAGCGCGTCATTGAGCCGATGCCGGAAGACACCCAGCTATGGCCGACGGTGGATGTGTATATCCCAACCTATAGCGAAAGCCTGGATGTGGTGCGCGATACGGTGCTGGCCGCGCAGTGTATCGACTACCCGCGCGACAAAATAAAAATCTATCTGCTGGATGACGGCAGGCGCAGCGAGTTTGCCGTGTTCGCCTCGCAGGCCGGCGTCGGTTACATCACCCGTGATAACAACGCGCACGCCAAGGCCGGTAACCTCAACCACGCGCTTAAACTGACTCAGGGCGAACTGATCTGCGTGTTTGACTGCGACCACGTCGCCAAGCGCATCTTCCTGCAGGCCACGGTTGGCCCGTTCCTGTCGGATCCGAAACTGGCGCTGTTGCAGACGCCGCACTATTTCTATTCGCCGGACCCGTTCGAGCGTAACCTGCGTGCGGCGCGCGACATGCCGAACGAAGGCGCGCTGTTTTACGGACCGGTGCAACAGGGTAATGACCTTTGGGACGCCGCCTTTTTCTGCGGTTCCTGCGCGGTGATTCGCCGTGCGGCGTTGGATGAGATCGGCGGTTTTGCGGTAGAAACCGTGACGGAAGACGCGCACACCGCCATCAAGATGCAGCGCAAAGGCTGGAAATCCGCTTTTCTGGCGATTCCGCTGGCGGCGGGCCTGGCGACCGAACGGCTGGTGCTGCACGTGATCCAGCGTACCCGCTGGGCGCGCGGCATGACGCAGATTTTCCGGATTGATAACCCGCTGCTGGGGCGCGGGCTGAGCTGGCAGCAGCGGCTGTGCTACCTCAACGCCATGCTGCATTTCCAGTTCGGCCTGCCGCGGGTGGTGTTCCTGACCGCGCCGCTGGCCTACCTGCTGTTCAACCTCAATATCATTCATGCCTCGGCGGCGATGATCTTTGCCTATGCGCTGCCGCATCTGGTGATATCGATGTACCTCAACTCGCGCATGAACGGGCGTTTCCGTTACAGCTTCTGGGGCGAGATTTACGAAACGGTGATGGCGTTCCATCTGGTGATCCCGACGCTGGTCACCCTGTTTTCGCCGACGCGCGGCAAATTCAACGTGACCGATAAAGGCGGCCTGTTGGACGAAGGCTTTTTTGATTTTCGCATTGTGCGGCCGCACATCGTTGCCGCGGTTTTGCTGGGGGCGGGCGTTCTGGCCGGCATAACCCGCATCGCGGCGCATGATTATTTCAACGTTGACCCCTATGTGATCGTGCTGAACCTGGTGTGGGCATTGCTCAGTTTGCTGACTCTGCTGGCGGCGATTGCCGTGGCGCGGGAAACCAAACAAGTGCGCAAAACCATCCGCGTCGATGCAGACGTACCCGCTATCATCCATTACGCCAGCGGTATCGCGTCCCGCGCCACCACCATCAACCTGTCGATGGGCGGGGTGCAGCTCAAAGCGCCGGATCAGCGTCATAAAACCGATGAAATTGAGGCCGTTGAACTGTTGCTGCAATCCAGCGAAATCTGCCTGCCGGTGCAGTTGGTGGCGGCGGATGACGACATCATTCGCCTGCAATTCGTCGATATTCCGTTAGCCCAGCGCCGGGCGCTGGTGCGGGTGGTGTTGTCGCGCGCGGATGCCTGGATGAATCCGCCGTGGCCGCAGGACCGCCCTTTGCGTTCGCTGTGGGCGGTGGTTCGCACCGTTTGCACGTTCTTCTGGATGAGTTTGCGAGGCCGCGGCAGGAAAGCGGACCTGAAGAAGGAGGACGTCGCCGCATGATGACGCCACGTTTTATGAAAGCGCTGCTGTCCCTGTGCGTGGGCAGCGTGTTGACGCTGGGCGGTAACGGGGCGCTGGCCGCCGGCGATGCGGCGGATGAGCCGCTGCCCGCCATGCTCAGCCCCGGCGGCGGCAATCCACAGCCCGCCGCGGCCGAACCGGCGCCGGTTACGGACTCCGCTGCGGCCCCGACCACGGCGCTGCCGGCGATGCCGCCGGTAACGTCGCCGCTGATTTCGCCGGCGATACCGTCTGCGGTCACGCCAGCCGCGGCGCCGACGGCCTCGGATTTTCCTGCGCCGCCGTCGCTGACCACGCCTTCGATGCTGTTGCCGACGCCCGTCGGCGATCAGACTGCGGCGGGTTACCAGCCGCTGGCCAGCAGCGTCTCCGTGGCGCAGATGGGGCAAACTCATGGCATTACGCTGGCGGGCGGTCAGGCTCAGGCCGGGGTGATTTTTACCCTGCCCGGCGATCAGGTGGTGACCAACGCGCGTCTGGATCTGGCGCTACGGGTGTCGCCAGAACTGGCGGCGCTTAATACCTCGATGCAGCTGATGCTGAACGGTCAGCCGCTCGGCACCGTGCCGCTCAACGCCGCCACCGGCGACAGCACGCTGTTTCAACTGGATATTCCCGCCGCGATGGTGGTGTCCAGCAACAACCTGAGTTTTCGCATCAACGACGCCGATCGCCTGCTGTGTGAGCGCGACAGCGCGACCCGCTACAACCTGACGATTTTGCCGACCACCACCCTGAATCTGGAAGGTCAGCAACTGGATATCGGCACCCGGCTGGAGAATTTCCCGCGGCCGTTTATCGACCCGTTGCAGATGACGCCCGCCACCGTGCCGATGGTATTTCCGGCCGATGTCACCCCCGAGCAGGTTAGCGCGGCATCGCTGGTGGCCTCCTGGCTGGGGATGCGCATGGACGGCTACGGCGTGACTTTCCCGGTAATACGCGATGCGTTGCCCGAGAAGAGCGGCATGGTGTTTGGCCGCCCTGGGGACAAAGTGGGCACGCTGACGCTGCCGGAGGTTACCGGCCCCACGCTGCAACTGATTGATAACCCGGTAAACCCGGTTTACAAACTGATGCTGGTAGTGGGCAAGGATGACGAACAGTTGCGACAGGCGGCGTACCGTCTGGTCAGCCAGCCATTGACTGGCGATGCCTCAACCCTGTCGGTGGCGCAGCAGACCATACCGTTCCGTCGCGCCTATGACGCGCCGCGCTGGATCAACACCGACCGGCCGGTACGGCTGAGCGAACTGTTGCGTAATGATCAAAGCATGACGGTCAGCGGGCTGTGGCATGAGGCGTTGCGCATCAACTTCCGCGCCGCGCCGGATTTGTTCCTGTGGGACGGCGACACCATTCCGGTGAAAGTCGACTACCGCTTCCCGTCGGAAAGCTGGATTGACGAAAGCCGCTCATACCTGAACGTGATGCTCAACGGCACCTTCCTGCGCAACCTGACGGTGAACAAAATCGGCGTGTTGCAGCAACTGTGGCGCGAAATGGGCGGCGATACCCGTCAGGAAAACTATACGCTGAAGGTCGAGCCGTATCTGATTTACGGCTACAACCAGTTCCAGCTCTATTTCAACATTCGCGCCAAGGATGATGCGCCTTGCAGCGTGTTGCTCAACAACAACATCAAGAGCCAGATTGCCGACAGCGCGTCGATCGATCTGAGCCGGACGCGCCATTTCACCCTGCTGCCGAATCTCTCCTATTTCGTGGGCGTGGCGTTTCCGTTTACCCGTCAGGCGGATTACGCCCAGACGGTGATGCTGCTGCCGGAAAAACCCACCAACGCCGAAATCGGCCTGTTGCTGGATCTGGCCGGCCGCGCCAGCGACGCCACCGGCGTGAGTCTCAATCACAACCGCGTGATGTTCGGCCTGCCGGCTAACGCGGCGGATCGCCAGAAGCTCGAAAACAGCGACGTGCTGGCGGTCACCACGCTGTCGCAGGCCGCGTTCAATCAGAACCTGCTGTCTGGTTCGCCCTACACGGTTAACGACCGCACCTTCGGCGTCAGAGCGCCGGGCGCGTGGGAACGCGCACGAACCCTGTTGACCGGCGATTGGGACCGCGCGCCGCTGGATGCGGACCGCTATTTCTCGTCCAACGAGGCCTGGCGCGGTTTCCTCAGCTACCGGTCGCCGTGGAACCCCGAGCGAGTGGTCGTGGTCGCTACCGGCAGCGGCGATGAACAGTTGTTGCGGCTGTATGGCGACCTGAACTCGCCGAACATCAACGCCGCGGTGCGGGGCGATACCGCCATCATCACCGATGAAAACGGCGTGCGCAGTTTCCGGGTCGGGCCGCAGTTCCCCAGCGGCGAAATGCCCTGGTACATGATGATTGTCTGGTACGCCAATCAGCACTCGGTGTTGCTGGCGCTGGCGGCGTTGCTGCTGGCGGCGGCCGTGGGGCTTAGCCTGGCGTCGATCCTCCGGCGGCTGGCGGAGAAAAGGCTGTCGACCCGACGCGATGCGGGTTTAGATAAAAAATAAGCGAGCCACCTATGAAGATGACGACATTAACAGCCCGCATCCGTCAGTCACTGTCTCTCACCGGGGTGGTGGTCGGCGGCGTACTGTCGGCCTCCGCGCTGGCGGCGCAGGCTAATCCGGCGCTGCAGGCGCTGTTTGAACAGGCGGATTACTGGCATCAGCGCTCTCACGACGATCTTGCCCGCGACGCGCTGCAGAAAATCCTGATGGTGGATGCCAACAACCCGCGCGCGCTTTACCTGATGGCGCTGTATGCCCAAAACAGCGGCGACAGCGCCGAAGCGGCCAAATGGCGCGAACGCCTGAGCAAGGCATCGCCGCAGGACCCGTTGTTGCAGGCGCTGGACAACGCCCGCCAGGCCGCGACTATTCCGCAGGCGCAACTGGCGCTGGCGCGTCAGCAGGCGCGCAGCGGCAATATCAGCGCCTCGTTGCAAACCTGGCGCAATCTGTTCAGCGGTACCCAGCCGCCTGCCGGCATTGCGGCGGAATACTATCTGACCATGGCGGGCGACCGCACGTTGTTGCCGCAGGCGATTGACCATCTGCGCGAATTTGCGGCGGCGCATCCGCAGGACACCAATGCCGCCGTGGCGCTCGGCAAGGCGCTGACCTATCAGGAGCCGACCCGCCGCGAAGGGGTGCAGATCCTGAGCGGGCTGGCGTCCGGCAGCGCCGATGCCGATCAGGCGATGCGGCAGGCGCTGCTGTGGCTGGGGCCGAAAGCGGACGACGCGCCGTTCTATCAGCTCTACCAGCAGCGGCACCCGCAGGACACGGCGGTGATAGACTATTACCGCAAAAACGTGGGCGGCAGCGAGAAAGACAAAGGGTTTACCGCACTCAATAGCGGCGATCTGTCCAGCGCGCAAACCGCGTTCAACCAGGTGCTGCAGACTAACCCGGAAGACGCGGATGCGCTGGCGGGGATGGGGTATGCCGCCCAGCGGCGCGGCGATTTTGCCGCTGCGGCGTCCTATCTGGAGCGGGCGGCCCGGCAAGGCGGCGAGAACAGCACGCAGCGCCAACAGCAGGCGGAAGACGCTCGTTTCTACGCCCAACTGGCGAATGCCCAGCAGGCGATGAAGAACGGCAATACGGCGCAGGCGCTGACCCTGAGCGAACCGCTGGCGCAGGCCGGCGGCGACAAAGGGCTGACGGCGAAACTGTTCCGGGCTGACGTGCTGCGCCGCACCAACAACTTCCCGCAGGCGGAACGGCTCTATCGCGACGTTCTGCAAACCGACGCCGATAATCGCAACGCCAAAGAAGGGTTGTATTACGTACTGCGCGAACAGAACCGCGCTGATGAGGCCAATACGCTGTTCTCGGCCTTGCCGGAGAGTGTGCGGCGCAGCATGGCGCCGCGCCCGGTCGCTACCAGCTCGCCGGTGCGCAATGAAGCCAAACAGGCGCTGGCGGCGGGCGATACCGTCCGCGCCATCGGCCTGTTGCAGCAGGGCATGGCGCGTTTCCCGAACGATGGCTGGCTGAAGCTCGATCTGGCGCGGATTTACCAGCAGCAGGGGAATACGGCTGCCGCCACGTCTCTGATGCAGCCGCTGTTCCGCGCGGGCGCCAGTGCGGACGACCTGTACGCCGCCGCGTTGTTCGCCAGTGAAAATAACGCCTGGCAGCAGGCCAGCACGTTGCTGTCGCGCATTCCGCCGCGCAACCAGAATGAAGATACCCGGAGCCTGGCGCAGCGGGTCAATTTCAATCTGCAGATGGCGACCGCCCAGGTTTATCTGTCGCGGGGCGAAAACGCCGCGGCGGCCAACACCCTGCGGGCGTTGTCGGTGGCGCCGCCGGAAAACCCGGCTGACGCGGGCAAACTGGCCCAGTCGCTGGCGGCTGCCGGCGATACCGCCGCAGCGGTAGCGGTGGTGCGCAACAACATGCAACGCGGCGTACAGGGCACCGCCGGCGATTACGCCGATCAGGTTGGGGTGCTGAATCAGGCCGGGCTGAGCGATGAAGCGCAGTCGTGGCTGAGCCGCCCGGAACTGATGGCGCGCAGCAGCGCGACGCAACTGGATGGATTGCGTACCGGTTTCGTGGTGCGCGAAGCCGATCGCCTGCGCGAAAACCAGCAGTATGCGCAGGCTTACGACAAGCTGGCCCGTGCGCTGCAGCGCGATCCGAAAAATACCGATCTGATGTTCGCCATGGCCCGGCTATACCAGTCCGGCAAAATGAACAAAGAGGCGGCGGACGTTTACGACTACCTGTTGTTGCACGATAACCCGACGCAGGACGCGCGCGTCGGCGCCATTAATGTGGCGCTGGAACGTCACGACCCTAAAAAGGCGCATGCGTTGTCCACCGGCTTGCAGGGCGAGCAGACGCCGGAGCGGTTGCTGCTGTTGGCTCGGATCGCGGACGCCGAAGGCAACCGCGATCAGGCGCTGGCTTATCTGAGAACCGCCCGCTCGAAAGCGGTGGGGCTGGAGGGCGCTGCGCCAGGCAACGCGCCGGCGATCGGCGGACTGGCGATGACGGACAATCCGTTCATCGATCGTTCGACGCCGGCGGCTACTCGCGTCGCCAACGGTGCTTCCTCCTATGGCAGCGTGATGCCGTGGCAGCAGCGTAACGGTGTCGCCAGTGGCGACACCGCGGTGGTGGTGGCCGGAGCCACCACCACACAACAACAGGCTGCTACGCTGACCCAGATTAACGGCATGATGGCCGATCTGGAGCGGGATACCGGCGGCTGGGTGCAGTCCGGAGTGCAGATTCGTGCCCGTGATGGCGATTCGGGTTTGAGCCGATTTACCGAGGCGAAAGCGCCGTTGACCTGGTCGAGCGGTCTGTTTGGCAGTTCGCGTATCAATTTCGGCATAACCCCCGTTACCATGAACGCCGGTTCTGTGGATAGCAACGGTCTGAAGACTTTTGGCGTCCAGTCGTTATTCCAGTCTCCTAATCCGGAAGCTCAGGCTGCATTAGGGTTATCTGGCCCTAATGCTGCAGGGTCGATTAAGCAGCAACGGATGTCCGGCGCGGAACTGAATCTGGCGTTGATCGGTAAGAATTATAAACTCGACTTCGGCAGTACTCCGTTGGGCCAGGACCTGAATACGCTGGTGGGTGGGGTGCAGTGGTCGCCGAAGCTGACCGATTTTCTGACGCTGGTGATGACCGGCGAGCGCCGTGCGGTAACGGATAGCCTATTGTCTTATGTTGGTGGCCGTGACCAACTGACCGGCAAACGCTGGGGGCAGGTCACCAAGAACGGCGGCAACGTGATGCTAAGTTATGACAACGGCGACATCGGTTTTTATGGCGGTGGCGGCCTGTACAGTTATCTTGGCGAAAATGTGAAGAACAATACCGGCGCGATGGCGAATACAGGGGTTTATGTTCGCCCAATCCACAGTAACGATCGTGAACTGAAGGTCGGTGTGAACCTGGGATGGATGAATTTTTCCCAAGATCTCAGCTATTACAGCTACGGCCAGGGGGGCTATTTCAGCCCGCAGAACTACGTGTCAGTGTCGCTGCCGGTGGAGTGGAGTCAGAAATACGACAACCTGAGCGTCAAAGCGGGCGTGACGGTGGGGTATCAATCCTACTCGCGCGACGGCAGCGTGTATTTCCCCAATGACCCTGACCTGCAAACGTTGCTGGAGAATGCGGTGGCGCGAGGTGGGTCAACAGAGTCCCGTTACGCAGGCGACAGCAAGAGCGGCATTGGCTATAACGCGCATGTCGGCGCGGATTATCGCGTCACCAAAGACGTGACCGTTGGCGGACAGATGGGCTATGACACCTTTGGCAACTATAACGAAACCACGGCCCAGCTCTATTTCCGCTATGGGCTCGGAGGCAAATAAGCATGAGTGACCTGCAACAGCATGCATTGAACTATTATCGCCAGCAGCAACTGCCGCCCGGTTGGGCGGATCTGCTCGGCGTGATCGTCGACGGGATGATGGATAACGCCGGTGAGCAGGAAGGGCTGGCGTTTTTGCGTCATATGGGTGGGCAACTGGCCGCCCGCTATCCGTTGTCAGCGGCGGTGACGGTGGTGGACCTGGAACGGGAGATCAATCGGGTGCTGTCTCTGTTTCACTGGGGATGCGTGGACCTGCGCCCGTATGAAAACCGACTGGAGATTTATCATCTGGCGTTGCCCGTCTCCGTCAATACGTCGGGCAGCGCCAGATGGCGTATGGCGATGGCGGCGGTGTTGCAGGGGCTCTACAGCCGTTGGCTGCGTGAGCAGGGCGGCGTCGAGTCCGTGCCGCTGTCCTGTGAAGAAACCGACGATGAATCGACCCTGCTGTTCCGTTACCAACACTGAGTCGGAGGCGTAATGGTAAAGCCAATGTGGCGTTGTTGGGCGTTGATGCTGATGGTGCTGTTCAGTGCGTCGGCAACGGCGGCAAACGGCTGGGAAATCTATAAAAGCCGTTTCATGACCGCGGACGGGCGCATTCAGGATACCGGCAACAAGAATGTCAGCCATACCGAAGGCCAGGGATTCGCCATGTTGATGGCGGTGCATTATGGTGATCGGAGTGCGTTCGATAGCCTGTGGAACTGGACGCAAAGCCACCTGCAGAACACGACCGGCGGCCTGTTCTACTGGCGTTACGACCCGTCGGCGGCCAATCCGGTGGTGGATAAAAACAACGCCTCGGATGGCGATGTGCTGATCGCCTGGGCGTTGTTAAAAGCGGGAAATAAGTGGCAGGACAACCGTTACCTGCAGGCGTCGGACAGTATCCAGAAAGCGATCATCGCCAATAATATCACTCAGTTTGCGGGCCGCACCGTGATGTTGCCCGGCGCCTATGGCTTCAACAAGAACAGCTATGTGATCCTTAACCCGTCATATTTCCTGTTCCCGGCCTGGCGCGACTTTGCTAACCGTAGCCATCTTCAGGTGTGGCGGAAACTGATTGACGACAGCCTGTCGCTGGTCGGCGAAATGCGTTTCGGTCAGGTCGGGTTGCCGACGGACTGGGTAGCGCTGAACGCGGATGGATCGATGGCGCCGGCGACGGCCTGGCCGTCGCGTTTCAGTTACGACGCCATTCGTATTCCGCTGTACCTGTATTGGTATGACGCCAAAACGACGGCGCTGGTGCCGTTCCAACTGTACTGGCGTAATTATGCCCGTCTGACGACACCGGCCTGGATCGATGTGCTGAGCAATAACACCGCGGCTTACAACATGCAGGGCGGCTTACTGGCGGTACGCGACCTGACGATGGGTAGCTTCGACGAACTCAGCGATCTACCCGGCGCATCGGAAGATTACTACTCGTCCAGCCTGCGCCTGCTGGCCACTCTGGCTCGCGCTAAATAACCTATCCTGCGGTACACATGGCGAGGACATCGTCCTCGCCATTTCCCCCATTTCTATCCCTCAGACATAGCATATTTCACGCTTTGTTAACCTGGTTGTTACTCGTGATCCCATTCACAAAAAATTCTTATGAATCAGCGCAGAATAGAGTAATGACGCGGTTTGCCGCGAGGTTGAGACGGCGTTAGTCATGCGTGATGTTACCGATAAATTAATGCAATGTTTTTGGGAAGAATCTGTTGAAGCGATTCAGCTCTTGTTTTTAACCGGATGTTCACAAACTAAAGTTATAAAAGTATTCAGCCTGTTATCAGGGTGTTATTTTCCGGCGCAAGCACAGGCGGCAACTTTATCGTTCTTTGTCCCCCGTGTGTTTTCCCATCAAAGGACGTCACACTATGAAAAAATCAATATTCAAAAGTCTCTACTTTCAAGTGCTTACTGCTATTACCATAGGGATATTGCTGGGTCACTTCTACCCGGGACTGGGGCAGCAAATGCAGCCTCTGGGCGATGGATTCGTGAAATTAATCAAAATGGTGATCGCGCCTGTGATCTTTTGTACCGTCGTCACCGGGATCGCCGGGATGGAGAGTATGAAAGCCGTCGGGCGTACCGGCGCCGTTGCGCTGCTCTATTTTGAAATTGTCAGTACGCTGGCACTGATCATCGGTCTGGTGGTGGTGAACGTGCTGCAGCCTGGCGTGGGTATGAACGTGGATCCGGCGTCGCTGAACGTGGCCGCGGTAGCGAACTACGCTACTGAAGCCGGTAAGCAAGGCGTGGTGCCGTTCCTGATGGATGTGATTCCTTCCAGCGTGATTGGCGCTTTCGCCAGCGGCAACATCCTGCAGGTGCTGCTGTTTGCGGTGATGTTCGGTTTCGCGCTGCACCGTCTGGGCGACAAGGGCGTGCTGATTTTCGACGTGATCGAAAGTTTCTCCAAAGTGATTTTCGGCATCATCAACATGATCATGCGTCTGGCGCCGCTGGGGGCATTCGGCGCGATGGCCTTCACCATCGGTAAGTATGGCGTAGGCACGCTGGTGCAGTTGGGGCAGTTGATCATCTGCTTCTACATCACCTGTATCCTGTTTGTGGTGCTGGTGCTGGGGTCTATCGCCAGAGCTACCGGTTTCAGCATCTTCAAGTTCATTCGCTACATTCGTGAAGAACTGCTGATCGTACTGGGGACCTCCTCTTCCGAGTCCGCGCTGCCGCGTATGCTGGAGAAGATGGAAAAACTGGGTTGTAAGAAATCGGTGGTGGGTCTGGTGATTCCGACCGGTTACTCCTTCAACCTCGACGGTACCTCGATTTATCTGACCATGGCGGCGGTGTTCATCGCCCAGGCGACCAACAGCCACATGGATATCTGGCATCAGATCACCCTGCTGGTGGTGCTGCTGCTGTCGTCCAAAGGGGCGGCGGGCGTGACCGGCAGCGGCTTTATCGTGCTGGCAGCCACCATTTCCGCCGTAGGGCATCTGCCGCTTGCCGGTCTGGCGCTGATTCTGGGCATCGACCGCTTCATGTCCGAAGCTCGCGCGCTGACTAACCTGGTTGGTAACGGCGTGGCGACCGTAGTGGTAGCCAAATGGTGTAAGCAGCTTGATTCCAAACAGATGAACAACGTGCTGTCCGGCCGTGATGACGGTCCGGCGGCGGAATCCCGTCCGTCCTGATAGCGCGTTCACGCGGATTCCTTCCTGCCAGTTACCCACAGTTCGCTTCGCGGACTGTGGGTAATTCTTATCCATTCTGTGCTAGATTTAGACGCCTTTAACTTTTTTGCTCTTTATTTCACGTTGTTGAGTGACATAGACGAAAGCACGCTGTCTAACGGGATGGTACACTTCGCTTCTCTTTTTTTGTGGGGCGAATATACCCGTCATACTTCATGTTGCAGGTGCGTTGGCTGCCCTCACACGCCCCGCGTTACAAGGCGCGTATGCGTCTTGCCCGGCAACTCGAATGATTTGGGGTATAACACGTGAGGCGGCAGGACGATGCCGCTCGAATTCACAAAAACATACTGTATTGGTTAGTGATTAAAGTAGGGGTTCACATGCAAGGCACCAAATTTGGCCTTTTTGTTGGTGGAGTGTTGCTGGCGGCCGCCGTCGGCAACGTGCAGGCTGAAACACTACAACCCGATCCCGCCTGGCAACAGGGCAAGCTGGATAACGGCTTTAGCTGGCAGCTTCTTGCAACACCTCAGCGTCCCAGCGACCGGATTGAACTACGGCTGATGATTAATACCGGTTCATTGACGGAAAATGCGCAACAGACGGGGTTTTCCCATTTTATTCCGCGCCTGGCGTTGTTGCCGCGCGACACCTTTTCCGCCGGGCAGTTACCGTCGTTGTGGCAGCAGTCTGAGAGCGAAACCCGACCATTGCCTCCGGCTACCACATCGTATGACTTTACCTCTTACAATCTGAGTCTGCCGAATAACCGGCCTGACCTGCTGAAAGATGCGCTGAGCTGGCTGGCGGACACCGCGGGCCAGTTGCAGATTAATGATAAACGCATCGCGTCGGCGATGAAGATGATTGATCCGGTGGCGACCGCGCCCACCAATCCGCAAGACCCGAGTTGGCGCTACCGCCTGAAAGGGTCGTCGCTGTTGTCGTATGCGCCGGGGCAACCGCTCAAGGCGTCAGCGAGTGCCGAACAGCTGAGCAAATACTACAAAACCTGGTACACCCCGGACGCCATGACGCTGTATGTGGTGGGTAACGTCGACAGCCGCGTCATCGCCGAGCAGATCGACAGAGTGTTCTCGCCGTTGCAGGGCAAGCGGGTGACGCCTTCTCCGTTGCCGACGCTATCCGCGATGCCGTCGACGCCGATCAGCCTGATGGACAGCGGCGTGAAGCAGGACATCCTGTCGCTGGTATGGGACATGCCGTGGCAGCCCATCCGCGATTCTCAGGCGCTGGCCCGCTACTGGCATAGCGATTTGGCGCGCGAAGCGCTGTTCTGGCATATGCAGCAGGTGCTGACCAAAAGCCCGCTGAAAGACACCAATGTGCGTTTTGACTGCAATGTGGTGTATGCCCGCGCCCAGTGCGCCATCCATCTGGACAATGTCACCAGCGAATCGGCGCAGGCCGGCGTAACTTTCCTGAGCAAAGAGCTGCTGGCGCTGCGAGACAAAGGGCTGTCTCAGGCGGAGTTTGACACGTTGATGGCGCGCAAGACGGAAGAACTGAGCAAGCTGTTTGCCACGTATGCCCGCGCCAGTACCGATATTCTGATGGATCAGCGTCTGCGTTCGCAGAAAAACGGGGTGGTGGACATTGCGCCGGAGCAGTATCAGAAACTGCGCCAGAACTACCTGTCGTCTGTCACGCTGGAGATGCTGAATCAGGAACTGCATCAGCAGTTGTCTCAGGAAGCGACGCTGGTGATGCTACAGCCGCAGGGCGAGCCGGAAGCCAACATGAAGGCGCTGCGGGAAACCTACATGAGCATCATGCAGCCGGATAATGGCGCCGCTGCCGCCGCGCCGGATGCCGCCAAAGCGTCGCAGGACGAAACCTCGGCGGTGCGTTAACGCCGGCTTGCCGTGCCTGCGGGCACGGCGCGTTGAGACGGCGACGTTGATCGCACCGACAAAAACAAAAACGCCGGTTCAGCATGACAGACTGAACCGGCGTTTTTTATTGAGTCAGCCGCGTAACCCTGCTTAGGCAGGCATCGCTTCCAGCGGAATAATCGCGCCGCGATACTGAATGACGGTGCTGGCGGTGAGATGACCGCGTTTGGCGGCATCCTGCGCGCTACCACCGTTCAGACGCACGGACAGGTAGCCGGCGCTGAACGAATCGCCCGCTGCCGTCGTGTCGACGACTTTCTCTTTGGGCAGCGTTACCGCCGGGACTTCCAGCAGCGATTCGCCCTGGAGCGAAACCAGGCAGGAGTCTGCGCCGCGTTTGATCACCACTTCCGTCACTCCGGCGCTATGGGTGCGTTTCAGCACTTCGTCTACCGGCAGGTTGCCCCACAGCATATCTTCGTCGTCCAGCGTCAGGAACGCGATATCCGTGCAGGTCAGCATATCGCTGTACGATTGACGGGTTTCTTCTTTGCTCTGCCACAGGCGCGGGCGATAGTTGTTGTCGAAAATCACCTTGCCGCCGTTGGCGCGGCAGGCGCGCAGCACCGTCAACAGACGCGCACGGCTGGCTTGATTCAGGATCGCCAGACTGATGCCGCTCAGGTAGATGTAATCGAACTGCGCCAGTTGCTGAGTGATGGTTTCGGCATCCGGACTTTCCAGCCAGTAACGGGCCGCGGCATCGTTACGCCAGTAGTAAAAGGTGCGCTCGCCGGTGGCGTCGGTTTCGATGAAATACAGCCCCGGCAGTTTGTTGTCCAGACGCTGGATCAGGTCGGTTTTGACCCCTTCCTTTTGCCAGGCGGCCATCATTTCGCTACTGAAGGAATCGGTACCCAGCGCGGTGACGTAATGTACGTCAAGCGCGTCCGGTTTTACCTGACGGGAGATGTAGACGGCAGTGTTGAGGGTATCGCCACCAAAACCGCGGTTGAGATCCGCGCCTTTCTGTGACAGTTCAATCATGCACTCGCCAATAATCGCAATGTTCTTCGTCGTCATGACAGCTGACCTGTAAAAAGAGAAGGTGAACCAAACGGAAACTAGCGCCAGTCTCAACATTACGCGGCATGGAGTCAATAGCGATGAAACGATGTTTTATTTTTTCATGATGTGGATCGGGAAAACCGTTTGTAATCCCGATCCTTAGCGGACTGTTGCCTATTGATACGTTGTGTTTCCGGTTATGAAGCCTGCTGGCGGCGCTCGGTGACGCTCTGTCCGCCAATGCCCCAGTTGTCGGTTTCCACTTCATCAATGATGACCACGGTCGTGGCCGGATTTTTTCCCAACGTATCCACCAGCAGCTGGGTTACGCCGGCAATCAGCTGCTTTTTTTGTTCGGCGGTGGCGCCGTCTTTGGTGATGCGAATGTTGACGAAAGGCATGGTCGCTCCTGTTGATAGGCTGTGGGGTCAGGTGCCGGGCAGCGGCGTCTGGGTGTTGATATCGGTTTTCGGGTCCGCCGTGGCGATCCAGGCGGCGCAGAATAGCGTCAGGCGGGCAAAGAAATAGAAAAACGTCATCAAGCCGATGACGGAACCAAACGCGGCGCCGGAAGGCGATGTCGCCAACTGAGGCAGCGCCACGGTCATAGCGAATTTCAGCACTTCAAAGCCGATGGCCGCCATCAGCGTGCCGCGCAACAACGGTCCACGCCGGGGGTTATGGCGCGGCAGCACCCACAATATCCACAAAAACAGCAGATAGTTGGCGAAGATGGAGATAGACAGCGCAATCATCGTCATCACCGGGCGTAACCAATCAATACCGTCCAGACCCAAGGCCCGGACGATCGTCGCCTGCGCGCTGCCGGCCACCGAGGTGAGAAACAGCGTGATCACCAGCGCCAGCAGCAGCCCGATCAGCGACAGAAAATCCCACAGGTAGCGCAGATAGATTTTCTCTTCCTCGTGCGGCTGGCGTTCCCACACATCGCGCGACTGGGCATGGATCGCCTCCCGCAGGTTGCCTATCCAGTTTACGCCGGAATAGAGCGCGATCAGCAAACCGGTTAGCCCGACGGTGGTGCGCTGTCGCACCGCGGTATTAACGGTGTTCTTCAGGGTGCGGGCGAGACTCGGGTCGCTGATGCTGTTGACGATACGGTTGATGAGGCCGGTCAGCAGGTCGGGGTTGGAGGCCAGCACAAACCCTGCCGTGGCGAACGATACCATCAGAATCGGAATCAGCGACAGAAACGAAAAGTAGGTGATGGCGGCGCCGAACTGGTTGCCCATCCGGTCGTTAAAGCGGTCTCCCGCGCGGATAAAATGGGCGACAACGGGCACCGACCTGATGCGGTGCAGCCAGCCTGCTAAGTGCCCGAGCCGCTGACAGGAAGCGCCGGATGGCGTGTCCTGTTCGGTCGATGGGCGTGGCTGGTTGGGCTTCACAGGCATGCAATCTCTCCTGAGCGACGTATCCTGCAGAGTATAACGCAGGCGTGGCCCCGTCATATAAGTGTAAAAGAGGTCACATAAGCGTAAAAGTGCAGAGACCAAAGTCGTATGGCGGCGCACGCTAATTGGTGCTGAAAGACGCAAGTGTCTTGTTTATACTCAGAATCTCAACAATGTCTGCCGCGTTCGCTTGTCGACGCGACCCGTAAGCGAGCCGATTTCTCCATGCCAGCTTCCACACCGCCTGTGTCTACGCCGCCCAAACCTTCTCCCGGCGGCTTGCGTCTGAACTTGCGCATCATGTCCGTAGTGATGTTTAACTTTGCCAGCTATCTGAATATCGGGTTGCCGCTGGCGGTGTTGCCGGGTTATGTGCATGAACAGCTTGGGTTTAGCGCCTTCTGGGCCGGGCTGGTGATCAGTCTGCAGTATTTTTCTACTCTGCTCAGTCGCCCGCGAGCCGGTCGTCATGCGGATGAGAAAGGGCCGAAGCAGGTGGTGGTGTTTGGGTTGTCCGGCGTGCTGCTGAGCGGCGTATTTTATGCGCTGGCGGCCTGGAATGACGGCTCGCCGGCGCTGGCGTTGGCGCTGTTGTGCGCCGGCCGTCTGGTGCTGGGCATCGGACAGAGCTTTGCCGGCACCGGCGCAACCTTGTGGGGCGTCGGCGTAGTCGGATCGCTGCATATTGGCCGGGTGATTTCGTGGAACGGCGTGGCGACCTACGGCGCGATGGCGATTGGCGCGCCGCTGGGAGTGTGGATTTATCATCTGGGCGGGTTGTGGTTGCTATCCATCGTGATCGTGCTGGTGGCCGGCGCGGCGATTCTGCTGGCGTTGCCCCGTCCGGCGGTGACGGTGACGCCGGGTAAGAAGCTGCCGTTCCGCGAGGTACTCGGCAAGGTCTGGCTGTACGGCGTGATTCTGTCGCTGGCGTCCGCCGGGTTCGGCGTGATCTCGACTTTTATCACCCTGTTTTACGCCAGCCGTCAGTGGGACGGCGCCGCGCTGACCCTGAGTCTGTTCAGCTGCGCCTTTGTCGGCACCCGGCTGTTGTTCCCGAATGTCATTACCCGCTTTGGCGGCCTGCGGGTCGCGCTGGCTTGCTTTCTGGTGGAGGGCGCCGGTCTGCTGCTGGTATGGCTGGCATCGTACCCGCTAATGGCGGAAGCGGGCGCATTTTTCGCCGGCGCCGGATTTTCGTTGGTGTTCCCGGCGCTGGGCGTGGTGGCGGTCAAGGCGGTGTCGGCGCAGAATCAGGGCAGCGCGCTGGCGACTTATACTATCTTTCTTGATTTGTCGTTGGGGGTGGTGGGGCCGGCGGCCGGCGTCATGATGGCCTATACCGATATCGATGCCATTTATCTGGCGGCGGCGGGGCTGGCGCTGGTTGGGCTGTTGCTGACGGTACGGTTGTATCAGCGCGGGATGCGCGACGCGAAAACGGTGTGAGCAAAATCCCGCCGACAGCCGTTGTCGGCGCGGCGGGGATGAAACTGTGCGGGGATCAGTTCAGCTTCAGCGTGCTGATTACCTTACCGGCGTCGGCCTGCGCCTGCTGCAGGTTATCCGCCGGCAGCGTGATTTGCAGCGTCAGCAGTCGATTGTCCGCTTTGGCCAGCACGATGGACGAAAACGCTTTCTGCCCGTTGCTGGTCAGGACGCTGTCCAGTTGCTGAATCTGATGGCCGTTGATCTCGGCGGTTTTGTTACCCAGTACCTGAAGGTTGGCGTCGCGCCCGCGTTGCTGCTCTTCAAGACGTTGACCCAGTGCCGGCAGATCCAGCGGCGTGTCGTCACTCACAATCACGATGATGGCTTTCTGGCCGCTCTGATCCGCATAGACGTGCATGTTGTTGTTCTGATTGCCCAGTTTGCCGCTCTGATCGCTCAGGCCGTCCGGCAGGGTAAAGGTCAGTTTGCCGGAGAGCAGGGACACGTTCTGCGTTGTGGTTTTCTCCGCCGCGGGGCTGGCGGCCGGCGCGTTGGTTTTCTTATCGCTGTTGCCGTCGCAGGCGGCCAGCGTGGCGGCCAGCAGACCAATACCGATATATTTCGCTAAATTTGGCATGGGTATCCTTTCTTTATCACGAACAAAAACAGAAGTGGCGCTATGGCACCTGATTCGGGGCGTAAAAACAAGCGTTTTGTTATCACGGTCCCTGTCTTGCACCCGAATCAGGTAGGGGAAGGCAATTTTTCCGGTTATTCCGAAACCCGGTTTATGAGCGAAAACAGCGTATCAGGCGGTCTGATCCTGGTACGGCGCGTCGCTTCCCGGCTGGCTCAGGCGGCGCAGCAACATGTTAAGCAGTACGCCGTACATCGGCAGGAAGAAAATCAGGTTGATGGCGATCTTGAAGAAATAATCCACCGTAGCGATTTCCATCCAGTGCGTGGCCATGAACGGATCGGTGCTGCGATAGAAAGCGATGAAGAAGAACGCCACCGTATCGCTGAGGTTGCCCAGCACCGCGGAAGCGGCCGGCGCCGCCCACCAGGCTTTGAGCCGACGCAGACGGTTGAAAACGTGCACGTCGAGAATCTGGCCCAACACATAGGCCATCAGGCTGGCGGCGGCGATACGCGCCACCATCGGGTTCACCTGGCTCAGCGCGCCAAACCCCTGCCATTCGCCCTTGTAGAATAGGGACGAAACCAGATACGAAGCGATCAGCGCCGGCACCATCACCGTCAGAATAATGCGGCGCGCCAGCGGGGCGCCGAAGATCCGCACGGTCAGATCGGAAGCCAGGAAGATGAACGGGAAAGTAAAGGCGCCCCAGGTGGTATGAAAGCCGAAAAGCGTAATTGGCAGCTGAACCAGATAGTTGCTGGAGATAATCACCAGGATGTGAAAGAGGGATAGCCAGCACAGCGCTGTCAGCCGCTGTTGTGCGGAAAACTGAAACATAATGTGACCTTTTTTTGGTTATTGGGGTGAGGGAACCCAGACAAATTGCCTCGTTATACCCGTCATACTTCACGTTGCTGCATGACTCGGCTCACCTGCATGGCCTTACCCTTGAGGGGCGCACGCAACTCGACTTATTTGGGGTATATGCGTCTTTTTAACGCTAACGTGTCGGCATCATACCGCGTTGTTGCGGCTTTGCAATCGTTAGGCGATGCCTCAATTATGCGTGTTATTAGCGTTGGCTCAACTGACCGCGATCAAGGCGGAGAGCGGCGCGTATCGTGGACCGATAGACCCGTCATACTTCAAGTTGCAGGTGTGTCGGCTGCAAACCGCGCGGCTTGCCCCCCCTTGCGGGAAGCGTAAACTAAGCCGCAATTTGTTCGACAATCGTAATGAGACGCTGAATGACCGATATTTTCGCCAATCCGGACCGCACTCTGGATGCTCAGGGGCTACGCTGTCCGGAACCGGTAATGATGGTGCGCAAGACGGTGCGCCAGATGGAGGCGGGGCAAACCCTGCTGATTATCGCCGATGATCCGGCAACCACCCGCGATATCCCCGGCTTTTGCCGTTATATGGAACATGAGTTGCTGGCGCAGGTGACCGAGCAATTGCCTTATCGTTACCTGCTGCGCAAAGGCGCGTGACCGCCGGCTGACGGCCCTCCGGCGAATCCGGAAGGCCAGCGTCGCTAGACGTAAAGCGAGCGTACTATCAGGAAGTGGCCGCCAAAGTAGCAGATGGCGACCAGCGCCTGATGGGCGCGGAAGTTCACGCGGAAGTGGTTCACCAGCCAGATGGCGTGACCGGCAAATAACAGCAGCGTACCCACCAGCAGCGAGAAGTTGGATTCGTTGCCCAGCGCGAAGTAGTGCTCCCCCGCCACCCACGCCATGAAAGCGGTCATCAACACCAGCGCGGTGACCGTCAGGCGCTCGGCTTCCAGCCGCGACCACAGTAACGCCAGTAACAGCGCCGACAGGATAATCAGCGTCAGCGGCAGCGGCCAGAAAATCCCCAGCGATGGCCGGGAGGCGAAAAAGCTGATGGTGTAAAGCAGGTGCGACGCCAGATAGGCCGACAGCGCGAACCGCAGTTTATCGCCGGAGAGCTGCATCAGCGCGTCGCCGACCAGCGTCGCGGCCAGCCCCAGCACCACCAGATAACCGGGGATGCCGAGCATCGGCGTTTGCCAGACCATCAGCATCATCAACAGCAGGGTGACGGGTTTAAACAGCCAACGCTGCCAGGCCGGACCACGGTAACTGGCATCGACATACAGCCAGCCGGAAAAAAATACGGCAATAAAAGACCAGAGCATACAGTGTCCTTAAACGTGGTGAATCGGGTGGAACTCCGCCATGCGGCGCAAGTCGGCGCACCGTCTTTTCTTGCTGACGTACCCGGCAATGTTTGTTATCCCAGCGGGCGCAGCCAGCCTAAGTATAGTAGGCGGATCCTGCGCGGATTCGTTCCGACAGCGTGTCTCCGCCCGCGCGGGGCTGCGGGTCGCCGGGCTTCATGTTATGTTAGCGGCCAGTTTTTATGACGGAATAATGATACCCGGCGGTCTGTCGGAGGAGACGAACCTTTAATGAGCAATGAACCCGTACTTTACCGCATTCAGTTCATGAATAACGGCAAGAACTATCAGCTGTATGTGCGCGAGCTGGTGCAGAGCAATCTGTTCGGATTTATTGAAATCGCCGACTTTGTTTTCGACAACCCCTCCGCCGTGCTGGTTGACCCGACCACGGAAAAACTGAAAACGGAGTTTGCCGGCGTCGATCGCAGCTATATTCCACTGCAGGCGGTCATTCGTATTGACGCCGTGACCGGGCGTGAGCGCGATAGCGCGCGTATTTCGGAACTGGGCGACAACGTTACCCATTTCCCTTCTCTGCCAGGTAAGAAACCCTGACCTGTCCGGCGGCGCTTTGCGGTATCGCGTCGCCGTTTCCCCGGATTGCGAGTCTGCCGGTCAACGCCGTTTGCGCGGTGGCGTCGGCTGTTTGCGCTGCCAGTCCAGCAATTCAAATACCCCGAACAGGAAGATGCGTAATTGCAGCAGCCCGCTGAGCGGCGGCGCGTCTTTGGGCTGGCTCGCTTTCAGCAGCAGGAACTGCACGCCGTGCATCAGCAGCATGAATCCCATTGCCAGGATCATGAAAATATTCAGCGGGCGGGGAAAAGGGTGAATGAGGTTCAGAACCAAAAATCCCCATACGCCCAACATCAGTAGCCGGCCAAGGTTAATCCAGATGCTCATCGTTGCCTCCTGGGGTCGCGTCGGATACGTGACGGATATAAAGACGGTAGGAAACCTGCCCCGCGGTTTTTTCCCGATGCAGCGTCCAGGTGGACGGGATGGCTAGCGTACGGTTTTCCGCTTCAGTTTCAATATAGATCCAGGCTTCTTCTGCCAGCCAGTCGCCGGCTTCCAGCAACCGCAGCGTATCGTCCAACAGACCGCGGCGAAACGGCGGGTCGAGAAACACCACGTCGTAAGGCTGCGCCGGAGCCGGTTTAGCCAGCCATTGCAGAGTATCGGCATTCACCACCTCGACGTTGTCGGCGCGCAGCAGCGACAGGTTCTGCGTCAGTTGACGCGCCACATTGCGTTCGGCTTCCAGCAACGTGGCGTGAGCGGCATAACGCGACAGCGCTTCCAGCCCCAGCGCGCCGCTGCCGGCGAAACAGTCCAGGCAGCGTGATTGCTGAATCACCGGCGCCAGCCAGTTGAACAAGGTTTCGCGTACGCGGTCGGTGGTGGGGCGCAAACCGGGGCTGTCCGGCACGGGGAGTTTTCTGCCGCGCCACTGACCGCCAATGATGCGGATTTGACCGGGTGCGGATGTCGCTTGATGTTTTGCCATAGCCTGTATTTTGCTGAAATGAGGTACCGGCGGCGGCCCGCCGGATTTGATGAGGCGTTATTCTAACGGCGCCGGCCGGTGTAGCAAATGTAAAGATGCAGTTAATGGGAGACGGCGCGGAAAAATCCCGCAAATCAGTGGATATAGCCTGGGTTTGACACACCTGGTTACGGAGATTGTCGCTCTCCCCGGTGGTCCGGCGCGTGTTGCTGGCGGCGGGAAAGTGTTAAACTCGTTGTTTTATTGACTTCTATTGGTTATTGATTAGCCGCACTGGGTGGCAGGAGCGCAATTACACGATGGCGAAAGAGAAAAAGCGCGGATTTTTTTCCTGGCTGGGGTTAGGTCGTCAGGACGAGGATAAAACCGAACAACCGCAACCGGCACCGGAAGCGCCGCCGGCCGATGACGCAACGCCCGCCGCCCCTGAATCGGCGCAGCACACGAGCGATGAAGCACCGGAGCAGCAGGCGCTGAACAATATGTTGGCTGAAACCGCGCTGGATGAAACTGCGTTGGATGAAACCGGGGAGACGTCGTCGCCAGAATCGCAACCGACTGAGGCTGCGGTAGAGGTACCACCGACGCTGGTCGAACAGCCGGAAACGCTAGCGCAGACGACCGCGCCTGTCGCTGAACCGCAGACAGACGCGGAAGCGGAAGACGATGTTGAGTCCGAGCACGAAACGGTGATTGCTCCGGCTGCGCCGGTGGTGTCGCAGGAACAGGAACGCCCGACCAAAGAGGGCTTTTTCGCCCGTCTGAAGCGTAGTCTGGTGAAAACCCGCCAGAATCTGGGGTCCGGATTTGTCGGGCTGTTTCGCGGCAAGAAAATTGACGACGATCTGTTTGACGAGCTGGAAGAGCAACTGCTGATTGCCGACGTCGGGGTGGAAACCACCCGTAAAATTATCGATCGGCTGACCGAACATGCCAGCCGTAAGCAACTGAAAGACGCCGAAGCGTTGATCGCGTTGCTGAAAACGGAAATGAGCGACATTTTGGCGAAAGTAGATGCGCCGCTGGAGATCGACAGCAAGACGCCGTTCGTCATTTTGATGGTGGGCGTCAACGGCGTGGGTAAAACCACCACCATCGGCAAGCTGGCGCGGCAGTATCAGGCGCAGGGCAAGTCGGTGATGCTGGCCGCGGGCGATACTTTCCGCGCGGCGGCGGTGGAGCAGTTGCAGGTGTGGGGTCAGCGCAATAATGTGCCGGTGGTGGCGCAGCATACCGGTGCGGACTCCGCCTCGGTGATCTTCGATGCGCTGCAGGCCGCCAAGGCGCGCGGCGTCGACGTGCTGATCGCCGATACCGCCGGGCGTTTGCAGAACAAATCGCACCTGATGGAAGAGTTGAAGAAGATCGTGCGCGTTATGAAGAAGCTGGATGAAAACGCGCCGCACGAAGTGATGCTGACGCTGGACGCCAGCACCGGTCAGAACGCCGTCAGTCAGGCCAAACTGTTCAACGAGGCGGTCGGACTGAACGGCATCACGCTGACCAAACTGGACGGCACCGCCAAGGGCGGGGTGATCTTCGCCATCGCCGACCAGTTTGGCATTCCCATCCGTTACATCGGGGTGGGGGAAAGTATCGATGACTTAAGGCCGTTCAAGGCGGATGATTTTATTGAAGCCCTGTTTGCCCGTGAGGATTAAAACGGATGATTCGGTTTGAGCAGGTCAGTAAGGCGTATCTCGGCGGCCGTCAGGCGTTGCAAGGGGTGGATTTTCATATCCGCCCGGCCGAGATGGTATTTCTGACCGGTCACTCTGGCGCGGGGAAAAGTACCCTGCTGAAACTGATTTGCGGGATTGAGCGCCCAAGCGCGGGCCACATCCTGTTCGGCGGTCACGATATCAGCCGCCTGAGGAAAAGCGAGGTGCCGTTTCTGCGTCGGCAGATCGGCATGATCTTTCAGGATCACCATTTGTTGATGGATCGCACGGTGTATGAAAACGTCGCCATGCCGCTCGTTATCGCCGGCGCCAGTGCCGAAGATATCCGCCGCCGGGTGTCGGCGGCGCTGGATAAAGTCGGGCTGCTCGACAAGGCGCGCAGCTATCCGATTCAGCTCTCCGGCGGTGAACAGCAGCGCGTGGGTATCGCCCGCGCGGTGGTGAACAAACCGGCCGTGCTGCTGGCGGACGAACCGACCGGCAACCTGGATGATGCGCTGTCCGAAGGCATTCTGCGCTTGTTTGAAGAGTTTAACCGCGTGGGCGTCACGGTGTTGATGGCCACGCACGATACCGGGCTTATCGCCCGCCGCCATTACCGGGTGCTGACATTGTCGCAAGGGCACATGCTGGGAGGCCACGATGGCGAATAATACCCGCGCGCAGCGAGCCGGAAGCAAAACCCGTTCTCTGCAAGGCGGCTGGCAGGAACAGTGGCGTTATGCCTGGGCCAATACGCTGCGCGATATGCTGCGCCAACCGCTGGCGACATTATTGACCATCATGGTGATCGCCATTTCGCTAACGCTGCCCAGCATCTGTTATCTGGTGTGGAAAAACGTCAGCCAGGCGGCGTCGCAGTGGTACCCCACGCCGCAGCTGACGGTGTATCTGGACAAGTCGCTGGACGACAACGCCGCCGAAGCAGTGATTGGCAAGATCAAGGCGGAAGAAGGCGTAGACAAGGTTAATTATCTGTCCCGCAACGAGGCGATGGGCGAGTTCCGCAACTGGTCCGGTTTTGGCGGCGCGCTGGATATGCTGGAGGAGAATCCGCTGCCGGCGGTGGCGGTCGTCTCGCCTAAACTGAGTTTTCAGGATAACCAGACGCTCAACACCCTGCGCGATCGCATCGCCGCCGTTCAGGGTGTGGCCGAGGTCCGCATGGACGACAGCTGGTTCTCCCGTCTGGTAGCGTTGACCGGGCTGGTGGGCCAGATAGCGGCTACCATCGGGATTCTGATGGTGGCGGCGGTATTTTTGGTGATCGGCAACAGCGTGCGGCTGAGCATTTTCAGCCGCCGCGAAACCATCAATGTGATGAAGCTGATCGGCGCCACCGACGGTTTCATCCTGCGGCCGTTCCTGCATGGCGGCGCGCTGCTGGGGTTCTGCGGCGCTATCTTGTCGCTGATTCTGTCGCAGGCGCTGGTGTGGAAACTGTCGAACGCGGTGACGCAGGTGGCGGCGGTATTCGGCACCACCTTCACGGTGCGTGGGCTGGGCTGGGATGAGACGTTACTGTTGATTCTGATCGCGGTGATGATTGGCTGGCTGGCCGCCTGGCTGGCGACGGTACAACATTTACGCCGTTTTACACCGGAATAATCTGTATTGACGCCCGGCGTGGGCGTTTTCTGGTATACTCTTCCCTCGTGATAGCGGCGAGCAGCGAGGGAAGCGTATTGCCAGCGTCTTCGATGCGCACCTTCCTTCATCACTCGCCAGCCTGCACCCTACGACGACCATCTTGACAGGTAAAATAAGAGGGTCAAAAAGTGGAACTTGTGCAGTCAATCACACTCTAACCAGAGTTAATTCAGAAATAGCGTTAATCCGGTTTTTGAGCATAGTAATTCTGTTTTTAGGCACAGAAAGTGCAGCAAAGATCGGTATGCTGTTCGATGATGCGCAACGATATGAACGATCTATGAGAGGGGTGGAATGACCAAAGATATGCAAACTTTCGCCTTAGTTCCCCAGGGCAGTCTGGAAGGGTACATCCGTGCCGCCAATGCCTATCCGATGCTGACGGCGGAGGAAGAGCGGGCGCTGGCTGAACGGCTGCATTATCACGGGGATCTGGACGCCGCCAAGCAGCTGATTCTTTCACACCTGCGTTTCGTTATTCATGTTGCCCGTAACTATTCAGGGTACGGCCTGCCGCAGGCGGACCTGATTCAGGAAGGCAACATCGGCTTGATGAAAGCGGTGCGCCGCTTCAACCCGGATGTAGGCGTACGCCTGGTGTCGTTCGCCGTGCATTGGATCAAGGCCGAAATTCACGAATACGTGCTGCGTAACTGGCGTATCGTCAAGGTGGCGACCACCAAGGCGCAGCGCAAGCTGTTCTTCAACCTGCGTAAGACCAAGCAGCGTCTGGGCTGGTTTAATCAGGACGAAGTGGAACTGGTGGCGCGCGAACTGGGTGTGACCAGCAAGGATGTCCGTGAAATGGAATCCCGCATGGCCGCGCAGGACATGACGTTTGATCCGTCGCCGGAAGACGACGCGCAGCCGGGCCAGCCGATGGCGCCGATGCTGTACCTGCAGGACAAATCTTCCGACTTTGCCGATGGCATTGAAGAGGACAACTGGGAAACCCATGCGGCGGACAAGTTGGCCTATGCGCTGGAAGGGTTGGACGAACGCAGCCAGCACATTATCCGCGCCCGCTGGCTGGATGACGACAATAAGTCCACGTTGCAGGAACTGGCTGATCATTACGGCGTGTCCGCCGAGCGTGTACGTCAGTTGGAAAAGAATGCCATGAAGAAATTGCGGGCGGCCATTGAGGCGTAACGCAGGTCGCAGCTAACGCATTATTCATCGTAAACGACCGGGACAGCCGCAAGCCGCCCGGTCGTTTTGTTTTATCACCCGAAGTTTTTTTATCGCCGTCTGTCCTACGGGCGCCACTGCTTTTCCTGCTATTTATTTCTCTTCCTGATTAACGACATATTCCCAGCCGCCGGACACCGGATAGAAGCCGCAGGACTGCATGAATGTGTCCATCACCGCTTCGCTGACCAGCGCATGGTCGGCGGCGTCGAGCCACCATTCCTTAACGTCAGGGCAGGCGCGCAGCACTTCTTCCACCAGATACTTACCGACGCCATGCCGCCGGGTGGAGGTTCTGACCTGCAGGTCGGTCAGTTCCGCGCTGTCGCTGTTATTGTCGATTTCGACGATGACGCCCGCCAGCAGATGGCCGTTAAAACGGGCGGCAAACAGACGATGCTCATGGTTCAGGTCGCGCTCCAGCGCGTCGAAATTCTGGTGTGGCCAGATATGGGCCAAATCATGCCTGTCCTGCTCGCTGATTTTTGTGAGGCGTTCAACCGAGAGTCTCATACGCGGGTGCTCCTGTTAATTCTTAAGAATATTGTAGCGAACCTGTAGAAAAAGGGTTGTGTAACTTTTTCTGTACGGTTATCAGGGAAAAAGGTTTCTCTGCCATTAATTTTTCGAGTAATCAATTATCTCTCAGTGGTAAAACCAGCATAACTGACTATTTTAGAAACAAAATACGGATTTTAAGAGTGGTATTTTATGCTGTTTACACCGTGTTTTACTGAGAATCCCAGTTGATTTACAGCATAAAACTCCTGTTTAATATCATGAATAATAAAGTCTTATTACAAACTATTGCTTATAATAGAGCCTAACTCGTTATTACTTATGAAAAAGTGCGAGTAATAGCGGTTGATGACAATAATTATAGCAATATCCAAAAATGACAGATGGGGTAAAACGGATGAAATTAAGCAAAGGTAACGCGCTGCTGATGGGATGCTTGGCAGCGGCGATGAGCCATGCGGTGAACGCTGCGGATATCAAGGTCGCGATCGTCGGAGCCATGTCCGGTCCGGTAGCGCAGTACGGCGATATGGAGTTTACCGGCGCCCGTCAGGCGATTGCCGATATCAATGCCAAAGGCGGAGTCAACGGCAACAAACTGGTGGGTGTGGAATATGATGACGCCTGCGACCCGAAACAGGCGGTTGCCGTCGCCAACAAGGTGATCAACGACGGTATCCACTACGTGATCGGTCATCTGTGCTCGTCGTCCACGCAGCCGGCATCCGACATTTACGAGGATGAAGGCGTAATCATGATTACGCCGGCGGCCACTGCGCCTGACCTGACTACCCGTGGCTACAAGCTGGTTCTGCGCACTACCGGTCTGGATTCCGACCAGGGCCCGACTGCGGCGAAATACATTCTGGAACACGTGAAACCGCAGCGTATCGCCGTGGTGCACGACAAACAGCAGTACGGCGAAGGCCTGGCTCGCGCCGTGCAGGACAGCCTGAAAAAATCCAACGCCAACGTGGTGCTGTTTGAAGGGGTGACCGCCGGGGATAAAGACTTCTCCACGCTGGTGGCGCGCCTGAAGAAAGAGAACGTCGATTTCGTTTATTTCGGCGGCTACTACCCGGAAATGGGGCAGATTCTGCGTCAGGCGCGCGCTGCCGGCCTGACCACCAAGTTCATGGGACCGGAAGGCGTGGGTAACTCGTCGCTGTCCAACATTGCGGGCGCGGCGTCCGAAGGCATGCTGGTGACGCTGCCGAAGCGTTATGACCAGGTGCCGGCCAACCAGCCGATCGTCGACGCGCTGAAAGCCAAGAAACTGGACCCGACCGGCCCGTTCGTGTGGACCACTTATGCCGCGCTGCAGTCGCTGACCACCGCGATGCAACGTACCAGCAGCACCGAGCCGGCCAAGCTGGCGGCCGACCTGAAAGCCAAGTCCGTGGACACGGTGATGGGCCCGCTGAGCTGGGATGAAAAAGGCGACCTGAAAGGGTTTGAATTTGGCGTATTCGAGTGGCACGCAGACGGTACTTCCTCTCCCGTGAAGTAATTGACCGAATCCGTAATACTCCCAATACCGATGCCCCCTCAGCCGTCAGGCTGCGGGGGCAATGTCTAAGGTTAAGGTATGTCCGAGCAGTTCCTCTATTTCCTTCAGCAGATGTTCAACGGCGTGACGTTGGGCAGCACCTATGCGCTGATCGCCATTGGCTACACCATGGTTTACGGCATTATCGGCATGATTAACTTCGCCCACGGCGAGGTCTACATGATCGGTAGTTATGTTTCTTTTATCGTGATTGCCGCCCTGATGATGATGGGCATCGACGCCGGCTGGTTGCTGATCGGCGTCGCGTTCATCGCGGCGGTGGTGATCTCCAGCGCCTACGGCTGGAGCATCGAGCGTGTGGCCTATAAGCCGGTGCGCAATTCCAAACGGCTGATCGCGCTGATTTCCGCCATCGGCATGTCGATTTTCCTGCAGAACTACGTCAGTCTGACGCAAGGGTCGCGCGATGTGGCGCTGCCGAGCCTGATCCACGGCCAGTGGGTGCTGGGCGAAAGCAACGGTTTTGCCGCTACGCTTTCCTCCATGCAGCTCACCATCTGGATTGTCACCTTCCTGGCGATGCTGGCGCTGACGCTGTTTATCCGTTACTCCCGCATGGGGCGCGCCTGCCGCGCCTGCGCGGAAGACCTGAAAATGGCGAGCCTGCTGGGCATCAGCACCGACCGCGTGATTTCTTTGACCTTCGTCATCGGCGCCGTGATGGCGGCGGTGGCCGGGGTGTTGCTGGGCCAATTCTATGGCGTGATTAATCCCTATATCGGCTTCATGGCCGGGATGAAAGCGTTTACCGCCGCAGTGCTGGGTGGTATCGGCAGTATTCCGGGAGCGATGATCGGCGGTCTGGTGCTGGGTATCGCCGAAGCGCTGACCTCCGCTTACCTCAGCACCGAATACAAGGACGTGGTGTCCTTCGCGCTGCTGATTGTGGTGCTGCTGGTCATGCCGACCGGGATTCTTGGCCGTCCGGAGGTGGAGAAGGTATGAAACTGCACACGCTGGTTAATGCCGTTGTATCGGCGCTGGTGCTGCTGGTACTGGCCACGTTCGTGATGGGAATGCAACTGAGTCTGGATGGGACTCAACTGGTGGTGCACGGCGCGGAAAAAGTGCGTTGGTACTGGATCGGCGCCGCCTGCGCGCTGGTGTTCCTGTTTCAACTGCTGCGGCCTGCGCTGGCTCAGGGGGCGAAGAAAGTGTCCGGCCCCGGTTTTGTGCTGCCGAGCTTTGACGGCAGTACGCCGCGGCAGAAACTGCTGGCGCTGGCGCTGATCATCGCCGCGGTTGCCTGGCCGTTTGTGGTATCGCGCGGCACGGTGGATATCGCCACGCTGACCATGATTTACATCATTCTGGGCCTCGGCCTGAACGTGGTGGTGGGGTTGTCCGGTCTGCTGGTGCTGGGGTACGGCGGTTTCTACGCTATCGGCGCCTACACCTACGCGCTGTTGAGTCACTACTACGGTCTTGGCTTCTGGCAGTGCCTGCCGCTGGCGGGGCTGACGGCGGCGCTGTCCGGTTTCCTGCTGGGGTTCCCGGTGCTGCGGCTGCGCGGCGACTATCTGGCGATCGTCACGCTGGGATTTGGCGAGATTGTACGTATCCTGCTGCTCAACAATACCGGTTTCACCGGCGGGCCGAACGGCATCAGCCAGATTCCGAAGCCGACCTTCTTCGGTCTGGAGTTCAGCCGTTCGCCGCGCGAAGGCGGTTGGGATACCTTCCATCACTTCTTTGGCCTGACCTACGACCCCAGCGATCGCATCATCTTCCTGTACATGGTGGCGCTGCTGCTGGTATTGCTGACGCTGTTTATCATCAACCGTCTGCTGCGTATGCCGCTGGGTCGCGCCTGGGAAGCGCTGCGTGAAGATGAAATCGCCTGCCGTTCGCTGGGCCTGAGCCCGACCAAAATCAAGCTGACCGCGTTTACCATCAGCGCGGCGTTCGCCGGTTTCGCCGGGACGCTGTTCGCCGCCCGTCAGGGGTTCGTCAGCCCGGAATCCTTCACCTTCGTCGAGTCGGCCTTCGTGCTGGCGATCGTGGTGCTGGGCGGAATGGGGTCGCAGTTTGCGGTGATTCTGGCCGCCATTCTGCTGGTGGTGTCTCGTGAGCTGATGCGTGACCTGAACGAATACAGCATGCTGCTGCTGGGCGCCCTGATGGTGCTGATGATGATTTGGCGCCCGCAAGGGCTGTTGCCGATGAAACGCCCGCAGATGAAGTTGCAGATTGAGAAGAAGGAAGAGCAGGCATGAGTACGCAGCCATTATTGTCGGTCCGGGGCCTGATGATGCGCTTCGGCGGCCTGCTGGCGGTCAACAACGTCGAGCTGGATTTGCATCAGGGCGAGGTCGTGTCGCTGATCGGCCCCAACGGCGCCGGTAAAACCACGGTGTTTAACTGCCTGACCGGTTTCTACCGCCCCACCGGCGGCACCATTTTGTTGCGTGACCAGCATCTGGAAGGCTTGCCGGGCCAGCAGATTGCCCGCATGGGCGTGGTGCGCACCTTCCAGCACGTGCGTCTGTTCCGTGAAATGACGGTGATTGAAAACCTGCTGGTGGCGCAGCATCAGCACCTCAAGAGCGGCGTGTTCGCCGGTCTGCTGAAGACACCGGCGTTTCGCCGCGCCGAAGCCGACGCCCAGCAGCGCGCGGCCGTTTGGCTGGAGCGGGTGGGTTTGCTCGATCTGGCGAACCGTCAGGCGGGGAACCTGGCTTACGGTCAGCAGCGTCGGCTGGAGATCGCCCGCTGTATGGTGACCCGTCCGGAATTGCTGATGCTGGATGAACCGGCCGCCGGCCTGAACCCGAAAGAGACGGAAGAGCTCAACGAGTTGATTATCGACCTGCGCGGCAACCATCAGGTTTCTGTCTTGCTGATCGAGCACGACATGAAGCTGGTGATGGGCATTTCCGACCGGATTTACGTGGTGAATCAGGGGACGCCGCTGGCGAATGGCACCCCGGCTGAAATTCGTAACAACCCGGATGTTATCCGTGCGTATCTGGGTGAAGGATAAAACGTATGTTGTCATTGAATCAGGTTTCTGCGCACTACGGCAAAATTCAGGCGCTGCATCAGGTGAGCCTGCATATCAATCAGGGCGAGATCGTGACGCTGATTGGCGCCAACGGCGCGGGCAAAACCACCCTGCTGGGAACGCTGTGCGGCGAGCCGCGCGCCTCGGAAGGGTCGATCGTTTTCGACGGCAAGGACATTACCGACTGGCAGACGGCGCGCATCATGCGCGAAGCTATCGCTATTGTGCCGGAAGGCCGCCGGGTATTCTCCCGCATGACGGTGGAAGAGAATCTGGCGATGGGTGGGTTTTTCGCCAGCCGCGAACAGTATCAGCAGCGCATTGCGCGCGTGTACGACCTGTTCCCGCGGCTGTATGAACGTCGCGTGCAGCGCGCCGGCACCATGTCCGGCGGCGAGCAGCAGATGCTGGCTATCGGCCGCGCGCTGATGAGCCAGCCGCGTTTGCTGCTGCTGGACGAACCGTCGTTGGGGCTGGCGCCGATCATCATTTTGCAGATTTTCGACACCATCCAGCAGTTGCGCGAAGAAGGCATGACCATCTTTCTGGTGGAACAAAACGCCAATCAGGCGCTGCGTCTGGCGGATCGCGGCTACGTGCTGGAGAACGGCCGCGTGGTGCTGGAAGACACCGGCGATGCTTTGTTAGCTAACGAAGCCGTGCGTTCTGCCTACCTTGGCGGTTAAACTGCTTATGTGCGACACCTTTATCGGGCCGGATTCCTCCGGCCCGTTGTTCTATCATAACTTTTTCAAAAAATAAGTGAGACTCAACATGTCAACGGATGGGTTACTGGCGCAGCGTATGGCGCGCCTGAAAAGCTCCGCGATTCGTGAATTGCTCAAACACAGCAAAATGGACGGCGTGATTTCGTTGGCGGGCGGCATTCCTTCTGATGCGTTGTTTGATTTCCAGGGACTGAATGAAGCGACCCAACTGGCGATTACCGAACAGCCGAAATCGGCGTTTCAGTATGGCCTGACCGAAGGCAGCCCGCTGCTGCGCGAGCGTATCGCCGAACTGTGCGCGCTGCGTGGCGTTCGCACGCAGGCGCAGGATATCGTGGTGACGGCAGGTTCTCAGCAGGCGCTGGATCTGGTGATGCGCGCCACCGCCAACCCGCAGGATATCTTTGTGGTAGAGCGCCCGACTTATCTGGCGGCGCTGCAGACGCTGGAACTGGCGGAAGCGCAGGTGATGTCGGTGTCGTCCGACGAAAACGGTATGGTGGTGGACGAACTGGCCGCCCTGCTGGAAACGACGCGCATCAAGGGCGTCTACCTGGTGCCGAATTTCGGCAACCCCAGCGGCGTCACCCTGAGCGACGCGCGTCGCCGTCAACTGGTGGCGCTGGCCGCCCGTCACGATTTCCTGATCGTGGAAGATGACCCGTACGGCGAACTGCGTTTCACTGAAGAACGTCACGCCACCATTTATCAGCTGGCGCAAGAAGCCGGACACGCCGATCGCGTGGTTTATACCTCGTCGTTCTCCAAGATTCTGGCGCCGGGGCTGCGTCTGGGTTGGGCGATTCTGCCCGACTGGCTGCTGCACAAAGTGGCGATCATCAAACAGGCCGCCGATCTGCACGCCAGTTCGCTGTCTCAGACTATCGTGGAATACTATCTGGGGACCGGGCGCCTGCCGGCGCAGATTGACAAGATCCGTGAGGCTTACCGCCGGAAAGGCGAACTGCTGTCCGAGCTGATGACCAGTGAGCTGGGCGATGTGATCAGCTTCAACCAGCCGAAAGGCGGCATGTTCCTGTGGGCGCGTTTCCGTCAGCCGTTCGATACCACCGCCTGGCTGCAGAAAACGCTGGCGCAGGGTGTGGTGTTCGTGCCCGGCGAGTTCTTCTTCGCCGATCGGCCGGACCAGTCAACGCTGCGTCTGTCGTTCGCCACCGCGACCGAAGAGCAGATGCACGAGGCGGTCGCCCGCCTGCGTCGCGCGCTGTAATCGATCGTTGTAATCGAACGTGATAACCGACCGGTGTAACCGATGACGATGATGACCGCTGCCGTCCGGCAGCGGTTATTCAGGCAACGCAGGACGCTGAGCGCGCATGGCTACCGTCGGCAGGCTGCGGCGTCGCGATGCGATTAACCAGTCGGCCAATCCCACCGATCTCTACTTCCACCACATCGCCTTCCCGCATAAACAGCGGCGGCGTGCGCTTTTTCCCGACGCCGCCGGGGGAACCGGTAATGATGACATCGCCGGGCGACAGCGGCGTGAAGCGTGAAATGTATTCGATCAGTTCGGCGACGGAGCGCACCATATTGCCGGTGTGGTCATGCTGTACCCGGTTACCGTTCAGATAGGTGCTGATGCTGAGCTGCTGCGGGTCGCCAATCTCGTCGGCGGTGACCAGCCAGGGGCCGAAACCGCCGGTACGGCGCCAGTTTTTGCCGGAGGTAAACCAGCTGTACTGCATATCCCGTACCGAACCATCCATAAAGCAGCTGTAACCCGCCACGACCTCCAGCGCCTTGTCGCGGCTGACGTTGTCGGCGTGTTTGCCGATGATCACCGCGAGTTCGCCTTCATAGTCGAACTCGTTGGTGGAGGCCGGCTTGAGCAACGGCTGCTGATGGCCGCACAGGGTATCGGCAAAACGGATGAACAGCGTCGGCGCGTCGGTCGTCTGTTCAAATTCGATGCGCTTTTCCATGTAGTTCATGCCGACGCACAGAATTTTCGACGGCCGTTCGATGACCGGCAGAAACGCCACCTCATCGAGATGAAAATCTGCGGTGGCGCCGTATTGCGGCAGGGTCGTCAGCGCATCGGCCCGCAGCAGCGCAGCCAGATCGGTAACGCGGCCGGACAGACGGCGGCCCAAATCGATCAGGCCCCCTTCGTTCACCAGACCGACGCTTTTCGCGCCGGTTTGCGGATTGATAAAACTCGCCAGTTTCATAGATGTGTTCCGTTGCTGAACACCGGGGCGACGCGCCGGGCCGGTAGCTCGTCGCGTGTCGCCCAACCGGTGTGGGACGTTATTTGATAAAGCGAATCTGCTCGTTGATGTCGGCGATCACCGGCACCTTGCGTTCGTTGTAGGTCAGCTTGTTTTTCTCGAACAGGTTATTGCCGTGCGTGTCGATGGAGATGATCAGCGGACCGAATTCTTTTACCCGGTTGACCCACAGGGTTTCCGGCATCCCCAAATCGCGCCATTGCGCGTCTTCGATTTTCTCCACGCAGGTGGCGGCCAGCACCGCGCAACCGCCGGGGAACACCGCGTGTACCGCCTTGAATTGCTGGCAGCCCGCCTCGGTGTTCGGCCCCATGCCCCCTTTGCCGACAATCAGTTTCACGCCGGTCTGCTCAATAAATTCTTTTTCGAATTTTTCCATGCGCATGCTGGTGGTCGGGCCGATGGAGATCATGTCGAAGGTGCCGTCGTCCTTTTCCACCACGATGGGGCCGGCGTGCAGAATAGCGCCGCCGCGCAGGTCAACCGGCAATTCGCGCCCCAGCTCAATCAACCGGCGATGCGCCACATCGCGGCAGGTCACCAGCGTGCCGGTCAGGTAAACCACATCGCCGATATTCAGCTCAGCCAGGTCTTCGTCTTTGATGGGAGTGGTCAGAATCTTTTTCATAATACGGCACCTTCGTGAGACAGGATTTCATAGGACAGATCGGCGGAGAAACGGATGGTGCCGCGGCGATGCGCCCAGCAGCCGGTGGACACCGCGACCCCGATGGTGGAAGGGTGACGGGCGGATGATTCGATGTTGACGCCCATCACCGACGATGCGCCGCCCAGCCCCTGCGGTCCCAGTCCAACCTGATTCAGCCCGTCTTCGAGCAGTTTTTCCATTTTGGCGGCGTCGGCATTCGGGTGTGAGGAGTCGACCGGCCGTAGAATGGCTTTCTTGGATAAGCGGGCGGCGGTTTCCACCGAGGTGGAGACGCCCACGCCCACCAGCAGCGGCGGACAGGCGTTCACGCCGTAGGAGGTGATCACATCAAAGACGAACTGGTTGACGCCTTCGTAGCCCTGCCCCGGCATCAGCACCTTGGCCGCGCCGGGCAGCGAGCAGCCGCCGCCTGCCATGTAAACTTCGATGGTGCAGTGGTCGTCGTCAGGGATGATTTCCCAGTCCAGCCAGGGCACGCGCGAACCGGTATTGGTGCCGGTATTCTTTTCAATGAAGGTTTCCACCGCATTGTGGCGCAGCGGCGCTTTTTTGGTGGCTTCCAGCGTGGCCTGCTGCAACACGTGTTCCAGATCGCCGATAAACGGGAAGCGAGCGCCGACGGTAATAAAATATTGAATGACGCCGGTGTCCTGACAGCACGGGCGGTCCAGCTCATCCGCCCGTTTCTGGTTTTCGAACATAGAGTCGTAGACCACTTTAGCCAGCGGACTATCTTCTTTGGCTCGTAATTCTTCCAGCTTTTTAATGACGTCGGTGGGCAGCCGTTTGCCGACATAGCCGGTAAAACGGGTCATGACATCAATTAATTCCGATATGGATTCAGTACTCACAATAACCTCCAGGTGTAAGAGCCTAATGGGGCAGGCATCTAAAAATGCGTTAATGGCGCAAGTCATCAGGCCATCGACGTTTTCATGACCTTACGTTTACGGCTGACTTCAATGAGCAGCGTTAACAGGGCGGACAATAAAAGCAGCGCCGCAATGGCGTAGAGCGCGAGGGAAAAATCGCCGGTTTTTTCTTTTAACCAGCCGATAATCGCCGGGCCGAAGAAACCGCCCAGATTGCCGATGGAGTTGATGGCGGCCAGTCCCGCCGCGGCGGCCGGGCCGGATAAAAACAGTGACGGAATGCTCCACAATGGCGGTTTGCAGGAATAAATACCGATGCTGGCCAGCACCAGCGCCAGCATGGCGAAACCGAGGGAATGAACGGAGCCGGCCAGCACAAAGCCGAGGCTGGCGAGAATACAGGCGCTGACCACATGCCAGATGCGCTCGCGGGTGGCGTCTGAATGTCTGGCCCAGAAAATCATCGCACTCACGGCAATTGCCGCCGGAATGGCGTTGATAAAGCCAATCTGCAGCGTGCTTAAACCGAAGGATTTAATAAACTGCGGCGACCAGATATTTAACGAATACAAACCGGCGGAGGTGCCGAAATACACCAGCGCCAGCGTTAATACGCGAATATCCGTCAATCCTTTCAGGGTGCTGGTTTTGGTTTCACTGCTTCTGGCGGCCTTTTCCTCTTGCAGCGTTTTCACCAGCCATTGCGTTTCTTCCTCATTCAGCCAGGTATTTTTTTCCGGCTTATCATTCAGATAAAAGAAGGTGAACCCCCCCAGCAGGATGGCGGCGACGGCGTCGAGCAGAAACATGAATTGCCAGCCGGTCATCCCCATCACGCCATGAAAACTCAGAATGGTGCCGGCCAGCGGCGAACCCAGCATGGATGAAATAGGCGCCGCCGCCATAAAAAACGCGATCACCTGAGCGCGGCGTTTGACCGGAAACCAGGTGCTGAGATAAAGAATAATGCCGGAAAAGAACCCCGCTTCCGCCACGCCGAGGAAAAAACGCAGAATATAAAAACCGGTAACGGTTTTTACCGATATCATGCAGGCGGCCACGATTCCCCAGCTAATCATAATGCGCGCCAGCCAGATACGCGGGCCGACTTTTTGCAAAATAATATTGGAGGGAACATCCGTGAAGAAATAACCGATAAAAAACATGCCGGCGCCGATGCCAAATACCGTCGAGGAGAAACCCAAGTCCTGATTCATGGTTAATGCGGCGAAACCGATATTGATACGATCAAAAAAAGCGATGAAATACGCGAACATGACAAAGGGCACTATTCGCCAGGTTATTTTTTTGAGTGCCGCACCTTCAAGGTCTTTTTTCATGATGCATTCCAGATTGATAAAAATAGGGTAATAAAAATGACGCCGAACAAGGCGATAAGGGTCATGGAAATAAGCGAGGTGACTATGCACTGGCGTGGAATGCCGATCATCCATCAGCGTTTATATAAATAATTCGTATAATTCGGTGTGATGCGTGAAGGAGGGGGGAATAGAATGACGTCGATCAATGTTTTACGTATTTTCTGCCTGATGATGACCGTATTTTTACGGTTGATTAAAAATAACATAACAGAATGAGCGTGAATCAATTTCCCATTCTGTGATAAAGATCAGCAATGACGCAAAGAACTATTCCCCAGCGGTTGTACAGAAAAAAAACAGCGTTATTATTTAGAGCCTATCCCAATAGGGCTATTTTACTTGCCATTTTGGCCCTGGGCAGTGCTCGAAATCCTCACGTACTACGTGTACGCTCCGGTTTACTCGCTGCGCTCGCCCGTTGGGCCGGACAAGTATTGTCCGTTCAACATGCGTTGCATGTTGTCTCCGCGCTGTCCGAGTCCAAACTGGCTGCGCCAATTACGCCTCTTGGGATAGGCTCTTATTCAAATATTTCACATAATCGCCTGAGGAAGAGAATGGAGCTTAACCAGCTGCGCTGTTTTATTGCTGTTGCTGAAACCCTGCATTTCGGCCATGCGGCTCAGCGGCTGGATATGCTGCCTTCCGCGCTGGGACGGCATATTCGTTTACTGGAAGAATGCCTGGGCACCCGGCTGTTTATTCGCTCGACGCGTAACGTGGCGCTGACGCCGGACGGGCAAACCCTGCTGGGAGAAAGCCGGAAACTGCTGGCTGACGCCGATGCGCTGGCGACCCGCTTTCGCTGTCAGGGAAGGGTGAACGCCAGCATTCTGCGCATGGGGGCGATCGATAGCGCCGCCATCGGCCTGATTCCGCATCTGCTGCACTTTTTTCGTCAGGCGTATCCCGACGTTAATGTACAGATTCATGAAGATAAAACCTCCCGCCTGTTGCCCAGACTGAAATCCGGTCGTCTGGACCTGATTTTTATCCGCCCTCCGGAGCGTTGGGCGCCCTGGTTAACGACGCGCTTTCTGCTGTATGAAAACGTGGTGCTGGCGATTGCGGAACACCATGAACTGGCGGGGCATCAGGACGTCGGGATTCAGGATCTTGCCGCTCTGCCGTTGATTGTGCCTGACCGGCGCGCGCGGCCGCACAGCCACGATTTGACCATGAACCTGTTTAGCGAAGCGGGGCTGGAACCGAACGTGGTGCAAAAAGCGGATGAAAAACAGACCATTATCAATATGGTTGCGGCGGAGGTCGGCGGTGCGATCATGCCGCGCTGGGTATCCCGCATGTCGGTGCCGAATGTTCGGTTTATTCCCATTCGGCGTCAGGACGCCTCGTCATGCAAAGGATTGCCGCTGGCCGCCGCCTGGATGAGCGCCGGTAGCGACCCCGTGCGCGACAGCATGATTGCGATTCTGGAACGCGAGCTGCCGTCGATTGCCCAGCAGTTCTGATGACGACGCCTTTCGGTTAGCGCACGGCAACCCGTAGTGTCGGTTGCCGTGCGGCAGGTAACGTTTTCAGTGTATGACTAGTTGCTGGCCGGCGACCGGCACCATTGAGTGCTCGTCCGGGGTGTCCAGCCGCTTGCGGGAAATCACGTCGTCCACCACAAACACGCTGATGACCTCCACCAGATGCGCCGCCTGATGATTCAGGTTGTCGGTGGCGCAGGCGGATTCTTCAACCAGCGCCGCATTTTGGTGAGTGACCTGATCCAGTTGGGCGATGGCGGTGTTAATCTGCGCGATGCCTTGCTGTTGCTCGTTGGTGGTGATGCCTATCTCGTTGATCAGTTGCGCCACCTGACGGGATTGCTCCATCAACTCGCTTATGGTGTTGCCCGCCAGATTGACCCGGTCGGAGCCGGTTTCAATCTTCTTCACGCTTTCGCCGATCAGCGATTTGATTTCGCGTGCGGCGGAGGCGGAGCTTTGCGCCAGTGAACGTACCTCGTGGGCGACGACCGCAAAGCCTTTGCCTTCTTCGCCCGCCCTGGCGGCTTCTACCCCGGCGTTCAGCGCCAGAATGTTAGTCTGGAAGGCGATATTGTCGATCAGGCTGATGATTTCGACGATCTGATGTGAGCTCTGGGTGATGTCCGCCATGGTGGCTATCACATCTCCCACGACCTGATTGCCTTTTGAAGCAGTCAGACTGGCGGCGTTGGCCAATTCGGTCGCCAGCCTGATGGTTTCGACGTTATGGCTGACCGCGTTGCTGATTTGCTCCATAGACGCAGCGGTTTGCTGCAGGCTGGCGGCCTGCTCTTCGGTGCGCTGGCTGAGGTCATTGGTGCCGGCGGCGATTTCGTTGGCGCCTGAGGCGATCGCATGGCTGCTCTGGCTGACCTGCTCGACGATAGTGATCAACCCGCCGCGCATCTGGTCGATGGCGGCCAGCACGCTGCCGCTGTCTTTATCCCGTATTGGGATGGTCGTGATCAGGTTGCCCTGCGCGATCTGTTGGGCGATGCTGGCGGCGTCCGCCGGTTCGCCGCCCAGCTTGCTTCTCACCTGACGGGTAATAAACCAGGCCACCAGACTGCCTATCGCCATCGCGATGATAGCTAGCGTCAGCATGGCTTGCCCGGCGTTATCCGCCAGCTGTTCCGAACTGTGCGCCAGGTCGGTGGTAGCGTTTTTCTGATAATTGATAATGGCATCAATGGCGTTGAAAACTTTATTTTGCGCCGGCTGGAATTCATTCAGAATAACCGCTTTTGCCTCTTCATCCCGATTTTCCAGCGCCAGCGCTTCAGCCTTTTTCAAGGCCTGAATATTTTCAGGCCGTACGTCTTCCAGATGCTTCAATAATACTTTCGCATCCGGGGAAACGGTCATGCTGCTGAATGTATTGATAATCTCCGTGCTTTTATCGATGGTTTCCCTGATGCGTTTGCTTTCCGCTTCCATTTGCGCCGGGTCGGTCATCATGACCATATTTCGAATGGCGTTGGCGACAATATTAATATTGTCTTTATAGGTATGGATAAGAACCAGTTTAACCAATCGGTTTTGCGCCAGCGTTTCGATATTTCCGCTTAACTGGTGCAATTGAAAACGACCGAAACTGGCGACCAGAAAGCCAATGATAATGACGGCGGCAAAGCTGATACTGAGCAGCGTGCCCAACTTCATCTTTTTGAATAAGTTCATAATATTCTTGCCTGTGTGTAAACGCCCGCGTGCACGATGGCGATGCCAGAACGAAAGAGGTATCACGCCGCCGTCGCTATTACGGCTAAGACCTGACACGCCCGTTATTTATTGGGTTGTGACCCTTTTTTCCGGTGTTGTTGTTGCAGGTTGGTCGCCCCGGCACTCAACGGCAATATCCGCCCGCGGTCTGAAGCTGGCCCCGCGAGTGCTGAATGTTTGCGTTTAATGACGAGGCGCAGACGCTGTACCATGCACGCCCGTTAAAGGATACCGCCACGCTACTGCTTTGGTCTGGTGCTGGACCCTCGCCTAAATCGGGCGAGAGCAAAAAGAATGGATGCCGGCTTAGGCACACGTCACGCATCATTGCAGGCGTCGCCTGGATTCAGGCTTGTCGAACAGCGTCGCACTCTATCCGAATGACAGCGACAAGCGATGATTATTTGAACTACTCATTTGACTATGAGCGGCGTTTTGCCGTTTGTCTAATCGCCTCCCTGTGTATTTTTTTGTCAACAAGGCCGGGAAGCGCTCCGGTGAAGTGACTCCAGCCCGGCGGGCGCACCCAGCCGCGTGCGTGGCGTTGTCTGACGGTTTACGCATATTTATGTTTTAACCGACCGCGGGCCTAAAGACGGCGGGCGCGGTGCCGTTATGTTTCAATATGTGTCAGAAAGATTCGGCCTGATGGTGCGTAACTACACCCTCCATGCTGAGTCTTTGCTGATGGATCATGACAGGCCTTGCACAGGATTCCCGATGACTTCTCCCATCTCTTTCAACCGTTCTGCCGCGGGTACATCGGCGCAGAATGCCAGGACTGATACTGACGCCGGTAGTACGACTCGTGCCGGCGCGCAAGCGGATGCTTCCCAGGAACAACCGTCGGTCACCTCCGTACTGGTGCAGTTCAGCGACGAGGTCCGTAAACGGATTGATGCCGCAATGCGGACCAACATGAGCAAAATGAACGATTTTGATCAGGATCTGGCGCGCGGGCGCATCGAACAAATCAAACGGCGCATTCAGATGCTGAAGATGATGATGCTGTCGCTGGTCGGTCAGTCGGTTCCGCCCGGCATACTGCGCGAAATCCGCCAACTGGCCGCAGAACTGGGCCAGGCGGCTAAAACCCTGAATGAAGGCGGGGGCAGCGGGGGGGCTAATACCGGAGCGGCGGGCGTGGCGGGCGGTGAAAATCAGTCCGGCGCTGTTGCTGGCGGCAGTGGCGATACTTCCGCTGCCGCGCTTTCCGGGGCGGTGGCGGTGTCCGCCGCGGGTGAGGGCGCGTCCGCCGAATCCGATGGTTTAGGGGACGGTGGCGACCACGCTATCGGGGCGTCAGCGGCGGAAAAAAGCGATGGAGACGCATCCGCGCAGGAGGCTGAGCAATTGCAGAGCGTGGCGGCCGCCATTACCGAACGGGGCGCCGGGTCGCAGCAGCGCAGGGCGGATGCGAAGTCGGTGCAGGACGCCGTCCGCGAGCTGAAATCGCTGCTTGCGATGGTGAAAAATGCCAGCAGAAACGACGACAAAGAAGCCCAGAAGCAGATTCAGGCTATAAATCAATATATTGCCGACACTGAGAAGACGGTTCAGTCGATGAGCATGACGGGAGGCGGGGTCAGCGTCGATCTGTCTGTCGGCCCCGCGGGTAATATCTCGATTGATGTGCAGGTCTGACGGTCAGGCGCGCAGCGTGGCTGCGCGCAATAATGCGGGGAGTCGGCGTTTTTCCTTCTCCCCGGCGGCTTGCCCGGTATGTCGCTTGCGCCGTGGGTTAGCGTGACGCCAGCGCCAGACGCCAGGCGGCGCTGTCATCGTGTGACCGCTGCGGTTGAACGGTGTGATTGGCGAGTACGAACACATTCATCAGCTGTACCAGATGACCGGCCTGAGCGTTCAGGCTGTCGGCGGCGCTGGCGGACTGTTCCACCAGTGCGGCATTCTGCTGGGTAACCTGATCGAGCTGGCTGACCGCCTGATGGATCTGGCCGATGCCGGATTCCTGTTCTGAGGTGGTTACGCCGATTTCCTTAATCAATTCCGCGACATGGTGGGCCTGAGAGACAATCTCTTCCATAGTGACGCCGGCGTGGCCGACGCGCTGCGAACCGCTTTCCACTTTTTCCATGCTCTCGGTGATCAATTCTTTGATTTCCCGGGCGGCGGAAGCGGAACGCTGCGCCAGCGAACGCACCTCGCCGGCCACCACTGCGAAGCCGCGGCCTTGTTCACCCGCGCGGGCGGCTTCTACCGCGGCATTCAGCGCCAGAATATTGGTCTGGAAAGCAATGCCGTCGATAACGCTGATAATGTCGCCGATTTTGCGTGAACTGGTGGTGATCTCTTCCATAGTGCGAATGACGTCGCTCACCACTTCGCTGCCTTTGGCGGCCGTCTGGCTGGCGGTGGTGGCGAGCTGGGCGGCTTCGCGCACCGTGTCGCCGTTCTGGCGAATAGTCTGGCTGATTTGCTCCATCGAGGCGGCGGTTTGCTGCAGGCTGGCGGCCTGCTCTTCGGTGCGCTGGCTGAGATCGGCGTTGCCCATAGCAATCTGCTGCGAGCCGGTGGCGATGGATTCGCTGCTCTGGCGCACCTGACTGACGATGTGGCTGAGGCTGTCGCGCATCGCGCGCATGGCGGCCAGCAGGCTGTGGTGGTCGCTGGTTTTCAGCATGACATCGACGGACAGGTCGCCCTGCGCCACCTGCTGAGCGATATGCGAGGCATAGGTCGGCTCGCCGCCCAGTTGTCCTTTCACCCGGCGGGTGATCAGCCAGGCTACCACGGCGCCCAGCAGGGCGCTGATGGCGGTCACGATCAACAGCAGGGTGCCGGAATAGCTGGCATCCGCCATGAAACGTTGAGACATGGCGACGGTGTCGTTCTTGTGTTCGGTGATCATGGTATCCATCGCGTTGAACAGCACGGTCTGCGTGGTCAGCAGGTCGCCCAGAATCAGCGTGCGGGCTTGTTCCTGCTGGCCGGACATGCTCAGCTCAATCACTTTTCGTACCGCATTGGAATAAGGCGGGCGCGCCTGATTAATTTGCGCCAGCAATTCGCGTGATTTTTTCAGTTTCAGTTTTTCATCCAACTGTCTGAGCAAGTCGTTGTTACGGTCGATGAGCTGCTCGAGATCGTGTTTTTCCTGAGCGAGGCGGGCGGCGTCGGTCTGTATGGCGCTTTCCCGAATAATGCGGGCGGCCGCATTCAGGTTGTCCTTAATTTCCTGCATGGCGATCAGGTTATTCAGGCGAATATTGGACAGGTAATCCAGATTATTGCCCACATGAATCAGCTGGCTGCGCCCGAAAATCGCGACGATAAAACCTATCAGGATGACCAGTATAAAACCGGATCCGAGCATAGCGCCGAGTTTCATATTTTTTAGTATCTGCATCATGTGCCTTATTCTATTTTAGTGTTGCCGTCATGAATGGATTCGCATTCCTGGTGTGAAGCGAACTGTGTGTATTGGTAGTGATGGACGCTGGCGACGAAAACGCTGCCAAAGCAATCCGTAGCGGAAACAGTCCGTAGTGAAACAGTCCGTAGTGAAAGCAGCCCGTAGCGAATTGATCTCAACCTGTTAGCGGTAGGTAACGAAATGATTTTTTAGTTAATTAACTTTTTAACAAAATGTATGCGGTAGCGGGTTGGCGCGGTGAGCGGGGAAATCGGCGACGTGAATAATTCAGGGTATATGCCGTCTGTATGGGGAAGTGGAATTCGTTTTCCGCTTCCCCACGGTATGAATCAGATCGGTGGGTTAGCGTGATGTCAGCGCCAGACGTAAATCGGCACGGGGAGGATACACGGCGTGTTCGTCTTGCCGGTGATTTCCCGCGACCACAAATACATTCATCAACTGAACCAGATGGCGAGCCTGATCGCTCAGGCTGTCGGCGGCGCTGGCGGACTGCTCCACCAGCGCGGCGTTCTGCTGGGTTACCTGATCGAGCTGGTTGACCGCCAGATTAATCTGGCTGATGCCGGATTCCTGCTCGGTGGTCGTGACGCCGATTTCCTTGATCAAATCGGCGACGCGGCGCGCCTGCGTCACGATATCGTCCATGGTGGTGCCGGCGTGGCCGACCAGTTGCGAGCCGCTTTCCACCTTTTCCATGCTCTCGGTGATCAGTTCCTTAATCTCCTTGGCGGCGGAGGCGGAGCGCTGCGCCAGCGAACGCACTTCACCGGCCACCACCGCGAAGCCACGGCCCTGCTCGCCGGCGCGGGCGGCTTCCACCGCCGCATTCAGCGCCAGAATATTGGTCTGGAAGGCAATGCCGTCGATGACGCTGATAATGTCGCCGATTTTGCGCGAACTGGCGGTGATGTCGTCCATCGTGCGGATGACGTTACTCACGACCTCACTACCTTTGGCGGCGGTATCGCTGGCGGTAGTGGCGAGCTGGGAAGCTTCACGCACGGTTTCGCCGTTCTGGCGGATGGTCTGGCTGATTTGCTCCATTGAGGCGGCGGTTTGCTGCAGGCTGGCGGCCTGCTCCTCGGTGCGCTGGCTGAGGTCGGCGTTGCCCATCGCTATCTGCTGTGAGCCGGTAGCGATGGATTCGCTGCTCTGGCGCACCTGACTGACGATGTGGCTGAGGCTGTCGCGCATGGCGCGCATGGCGGCCAGCAGGCTGTGGTGGTCGCTGGTTTTCAGCATGACATCGACGGACAGGTCGCCCTGCGCCACCTGCTGAGCGATATGCGAGGCATAAGCCGGTTCGCCGCCCAGTTGCCCCTTGATGCGGCGGGTAATCAGCCAGGCTATCAGACTGCCGGCGACAGCAATCAGCGCCGCCAGCGACAACATCAGTATACCGGCGCTGTCGGCTTGTGATTCCGAGTTATCAGCTGCCGTAGAGGTCGCGTTTTTCTGGTAGGTCAGCATGGTTTCTATCACTTTGAACAGCGCGTCCTGCGCGTTGCGCACGTCGCTCAGAATCAGGTTTCTTGCCTTATCCGATTGATTTGACAGCCCTAGCTCAATGGTTTTTCTGACTGCTTCCAGATAAGCCGGGCGTTTCTGTTCAAGCTGGTCGAGCAAGGCGTTTTGCTCCGCCGTTTCCGATGCTTTGCGCAGTATGGCGATGATGTCGCTGTTTCTTGGAATAATCGCATCAATGCGTGTGTTTTTCCTACCGCCATTTGCTGTTGATCGGAAAGCAACGCGATATTCCTGATCACCCGGGCGGCCACATTCAGATTATCTTTGTATTCCTGTATCAATAGCAGATTAGTGAGCCGCTCTTTTGATAATGTCTGGATATTTGTGCTGAGTTGACGTAACTGCACCTGACCATAAATCGCTACCAGAAAACCAATAACGATTACCATCGCGAACCCGGTGCCTAACATGGAGCCTAACTTCATTTCTTTAAAAAAACGCATAACGTCACCTTTTTTATATAAGATTTATTTTTATCCCTGATATACCCGTCACACTTCAGGTTGCAGGTGCGTTGGCTGCGTTATCGACTCACTCGCGGCCTCGTCTCTTCGGGGCTGCGGTAAACCGCTTTCAACTCTGCCTTTTCCTGCAACTCGAATTAATTTGGAGTATAGATATTGGCTTCCGTAGCGTGTTTCAGGCAATAACAAGACCGCTGGCGAAAATTCTTCGTCAGGGAAAGGCTGGCCTGCAGGTGTGAATTAAACCGTTAATTGACTAATTGATTAATAATTCTAATCAAGATAAGAAAAATGTATAAAAATTATCTTCGGGTATTTTTAATACCTGAAATGAACGCTCTTCCTGAACAAATTGCAGTATGGAGGGTTTTTATGCGTTTGTCGATAAATCGTGATAAAAGTTTTTCTTATTGCTCAATGGCTTTTTTATTAACGTAATTAGAAGCAATTTTTTAATGGAAGTTACAAAAAATAAATCCCCAATTTAAGGCCTGCACTTTGTAGTGATATAAAAAGTTATGGTGATATAAAAACCAATCCTTTTTGAGATTCGCCAATGACATTTTATCAAAACAATATTTTTTGTGTGGCTATTTAGGTCATGACCCGGAATATATCCGGGTCATGACCTGGCGGCTCAGAATGCTTCCCAGCCACTGTTATTAACCGTTGCCAGTGATGCCGCCGGTTTTAGCCGGGGCACCGGTCGCTTTATTGACCGTTCTCTGCGGTTAAGGGATGGCCGTCAGGGGGTAAACCCGGAAGAGACCGCCACCATGACGGCGGCAGTCAGGGGAAAGGTAAACTCAGAACTGTTCCCAGTTGCTGTGATTGGCTTTGTTCGTTAACGCCAGTTTGGATGGCGCCGGTTTTTTTCGTGCAGGCGCCGAGTGTGGCTGCCGCTGGGCAGGCTGGCTGCTAAATGTGTTGTGAATAGTGAATACGCCCATCAGTTCCACCAGTTTTTCCGCCTGCTCACTCAGGCTGTCGGCGGCGCTGGCGGACTCTTCAACCAGCGCCGCGTTTTGCTGGGTTACGCTATCCATCTGGGTAATAGCCTGATTGATTTGTGAAATACCGGATTCCTGTTCCTGCGTGGTGACGCCGATTTCGCTAATCAGGTTGGCAACGTGCTGCGCCTGGGTGACGATATCCGTCATGGTTTCACCGGCGTGCTCCACCAGTTGAGAGCCACTTGCCACTTTTTCCATACTGGTGGTGATGAGTTCTTTGATTTCACGGGCGGCGGACGCCGAGCGCTGCGCCAGTGAGCGTACTTCTCCCGCCACCACCGCGAACCCCCGGCCTTGTTCGCCGGCGCGTGCGGCTTCCACCGCGGCGTTAAGCGCCAGAATATTGGTCTGGAAGGCGATGCCGTCGATCACGGTAATGATGTCGCCAATCTTACGGGAACTGGTGCTGATATCGCCCATGGTGGTGATCACGTTGCGCACGACTTCGTTGCCTTTGGCCGCGGTCTGGCTGGCGGTGTTGGCGAGTTGGGCGGCTTCGCGTACGGTGTCGCCATTCTGACGAATGGTCTGGCTGATCTGCTCCATCGAGGCGGCGGTCTGTTGTACGCTGGAGGCCTGTTCCTCGGTACGGCGGCTCAGATCGTTGCTGCCGATGGCGATTTCGCTGGAGCCGGTGGAAATGGATGCGCTGCTATCATGTACCTGCTGCACAATCTTGCTCAGTCTGTCGCGCATATCGTTCATGGCGGCCAGCAGGCTTGCGGTATCGCCCGGTTGCAGATCGACGTTGATGGCCAGGTTGCCGCCGGCAATCTGACGCGCAATGTCGGAGGCATACACCGGCTCGCCGCCAAGCAGTCTTTTGATTCTGCGGGTAATCAGCCAGGCGATAGCGAGGCCCAGTACCGTAGAGATACCCGTGAATGCCAGCATCAGTATGCCGGCGGAGCGCGCCGAGTCGCTGGCATCGTCAGCCGACCGCCGGGTATCGCTTTTCTGGTAGTTCACCATATCGTTGATGGCTTTAAAGTAATTGTCCTGCGCCGGTTTCACTTCGTTCATAATGACGCTTTTGGCTTCATCCAGCTTGTTATTCAGACTGAGTGAAATGGCTTTTTGCGTAGCGGCAAGGCTGGCTGGCCGTACCTGGTTGAGCGCTTCAAACAGCGCCTTTTCTTTGGGAGAACTTGCCAGTTCAGCGATGCGCTTTAGGACTTCGCTATTTCTGGTAATGACCTCGTTGATGCGCTGTTTTTCCTGCGCTACCTGATCCGGCGCAGTAAACAGCGTCAGGTTACGTACCGAAATGGCGACGCTGTTCAGATTATCTTTTAGTTCTTGAATCAGCAGTAGACCTTCCATCTGGTCGCTGGCCAATGCATTGATATTGTCACTTTGCTGCCGTAATTGAACTTGCCCATAGGTAGAAACAAAAAAGCTGATAATCAGTACGATAACAAAACCGGCACCGAGCATGGTGGCAAGTTTCATGTTCTTGAGAATGCTCATGGTTTATCCCCTAAAAGTTGTTTTTAATCACGATAAACCGATATGAATAAAAAAGACCGATAACACGCTCGTCAGATTATCTGTGATTTCGGGGATTAATCTAATTGATGAATCTTTGCTATATCTTAAGGAGGAGGGGTAATTTCATTTGGTTACATTTTTATTTTTTATTCTCTGTTTTCAGAACGCCATTTCGGTTTTTAGGTGTGGTTAGTGCTATATATTAATAATAATTATACGCGTGACTTTATATTGGTTGATGATGTTCAATGCTGGCGAAATGGAATTTCTCAGTAACAGTGAGTATTCCAATAAATTTAACCTGCCATATTGAATGAATGGGCCGCGCCCACCATTGTTATTGGTGTTTTATCTATGGGCGCGGCGCTCAATACCGTTGTTGCATGATGCTTGTCCGGGCGTCATGCGAGAACCATCCTCAGGTTGGGGTGGTGTTTGTCGCCAGCGCCAACTGAGGCTGGAATGGGCGTCCTTGCATCGGCTCAGCAGGCTGGCGTGACGCCGTATGGTGGATAGTGAACATACTCACCAGTTCCACCAGATGGCGGGCTTGATCGCTCAGGCTGTCGGCGGCGCTGGCGGACTGCTCCACCAGCGCGGCGTTCTGCTGGGTTACCTGATCGAGCTGGTTGACCGCCAGATTAATCTGGCTGATGCCGGATTCCTGCTCGGTGGTCGTGACGCCGATTTCCCTGATCAAATCGGCAACGCAGCGCGCCTGCGTCACGATATCGTCCATAGTGGTGCCGGCGTGACCAACCAGTTGCGAGCCGCTTTCCACTTTTCCCATGCTCTCGGTGATCAGTTCCTTAATCTCCTTGGCGGCGGAGGCGGAACGCTGCGCCAGCGAACGCACTTCACCGGCCACCACCGCGAAGCCGCGGCCCTGCTCGCCAGCGCGGGCGGCTTCCACCGCCGCATTCAGCGCCAGAATATTGGTCTGGAAGGCAATGCCGTCGATGACGCTGATAATGTCGCCGATTTTGCGCGAGCTGGCGGTGATGTCGTCCATCGTGCGGATGACGTTACCCACGACTTCACTGCCTTTGGCGGCGGTATCGCTGGCGGTGGTGGCAATCTGGGCGGCTTCACGCACGGTTTCGCCGTTCTGGCGGATGGTCTGGCTGATTTGCTCCATTGAGGCGGCGGTTTGCTGCAGGCTGGCGGCCTGCTCCTCGGTGCGCTGGCTGAGGTCGGCGTTGCCCATGGCTATCTGCTGCGAGCCGGTAGCGATGGATTCGCTGCTCTGGCGCACCTGGCCGACGATGTGACCGAGACTGTCGCACATGGTATGCATCGAAGCCAGCAGGCTCTGTTGGTCGTGGCGGGCGAGGTCTACGCTGACCGCCAGATTTCCCTGTGCGACTTCCTGGGCGATGCGGGCGGCGTACTGGGGCTCGCCGCCCAGCTGGCGCCGGATGTAGCGGCTCAAATACCAGGCGGTGGCGCCGCCGATAACGCAGCCTGCCAACGCCAGCGCCAGCATCAGCAACCCCGCCTGATTGGCCTGCCGCTCGGCGTCGTTAGCCATCGACAAGGTTAACGAGGACTGGTCGTCGATCATTTTATCCAGCGTGGTGAAAATCCCTTCCTGCGCTTTTTGCAGGTCGGCGACAATAATATTGCGCGCTTGCACCGGATGCCCCGCCATACCCGCTTCCACAGCGTTGTTCATCGCTTCGCTATAGGCGGGACGAAACTGGTCGAGCTGTTGCAGCCCTCGCTGCATGTCAGGGTCGTCAGCGGACTGTCCGATTTGCGCGACCAGCTTCGTCATGCTGGCGTTGGTTTCATCCAGCCGTTGTTTTTCCTGCTCTCGCTGCGTTTTGTCATTTAGGAGCGCAATGTTGCGTACCCGGCGGGCGGCATCGTTGAGGTGGTCTTTCATTCTTTCCAACTGTAGCAGCGTCACCATGTGTGATTTCGACAGCAACTGCATGTCGGCGCTCAGTTTTCGTAGCTGAAACTGACCAAATAGCGCGATAAGAAAACCGATGACGATCACCCACGCAAAACCCGAGTTGAGCCGGGTGGAAAGCCTGATGTTTTTGAAGCTGATATTCCTGAAGCCGGTATTACTGAATGTAGTCATGCGTCCCCCCTGAGCGGTTGAGGTAACAGCGCCAATGGCATGGCGGCTCAATGCATAGCAAAAAAGAACAATAAACGCTGATATTGTTATGCGCCGCGTTAGGCCTGAAGGCTGTCGGCGGCTGTGTGGCGTCGTGGCTGGTAAGGTCAGGATATAAATAACCAAAATGGCACTGGTTGAGTAATAGATATTCGCTATACCCACCCTCTTTCATGCTGCCGGGGGGCAGGTCGCTTTATTGACCTTTGCTGCGTGAAGGGCTCGGCCGTCAGGGGCTAAATTCGGAAGAAACCGCCACCGTGACGGCGGCGGTCAGGGGAAAGGTAAACTCAGAACTGTTCCCAGTTGCTGTTGTTGGCGTTGTTTGCCAGCGCCAGTTTGGATGGCGTTGGTTTTTTCAGCCCGGTTCCCGTTTTTTGCAGCAAGGCGCTCTGGTTGTTAAACGCATTCTGAATAGTGAATATGCTCATCAGTTCCACCAGCCGCGCGGCCTGATCGCTCAGGCTGTCGGCGGCGCTGGCCGACTCTTCCACCAGCGACGCGTTCTGCTGGGTGACCTGATCGAGCTGGTTGACCGCATCGTTAATCTGCGAAATACCGGATTCCTGCTCGTGAGTGGTCACGCCGATTTCGCCAATCAAATCCGCCACGTGGCGCGCCTGCTTCACCAGTTCGTCGATGGTGGACCCGGCTTCGCCCACCAGCGTTGAACCGGCTTCCACCGTTTCGACGCTGGCGGTGATCAACTCCTTGATTTCCTTGGCGGCGGAAGCGGAGCGTTGGGCCAGATTTCTCACCTCGCCCGCCACCACGGCAAAGCCGCGGCCCTGCTCGCCGGCGCGGGCGGCTTCCACCGCGGCGTTGAGCGCCAGGATGTTGGTCTGGAAGGCAATGCCGTCAATGACGCTGATAATGTCGCCGATTTTGTGTGAGCTGACGGAAATGTCTTCCATCGTGCGGACGATATTGTTGACGGCTTCACCGCCTTTGGCGGCGGTTGAACTGGCCGATTGCGCCAGTTTGGTGGCGGTGCGCACGGTATCGCCGTTCTGGCGGATGGTCTGGCTCATTTGTTCCATAGAGGCGGCGGTCTGTTGCAGACTGGCGGCCTGTTCTTCGGTGCGCTGGCTCAGGTCGGTGCTGCCGGCGGCGATTTCGCTGGCGCCGGTGGCGATGGATTCGCTGCTCTGGCGCACCTGGGTGACGATCTGTCCCAGTTTTTCCCGCATGTCGTTCATGGCTGCCAGCACGCTGTGCTTGTCGCCCGCGCGTAGTTCGACATTAAAGGCCAGATTGCCGTCGGCGATTTGTTGGGCAACCGCCGCGGCGTAAACCGGTTCGCCGCCCAGTTGGCCTTTGACGGTGCGGGTGATCAGCCAGGCGGTCAGCGCGCCAAGCACCGCGGCGGCCAACGCCAGCGCCAGCATTACCGTGCCGTCTGAACGAGCGTTTTGCATGGAATCCGTCACCACGTTCATGGTGATTTTTTTCTGGAAGTCGAGCATGTTGTCCAGCGCCCGGAAGACGCCGTTCTGGGCGGTCTGCATGTCGTTGAGAATCAATTCGCGGGCCTGATCGCGCTGCTCCGGCTGGCCGGAGATGCCCAATTGAACCGCATTATTGAATGCCTGCAGGTAAGCGGGGCGCGCCTGCGTCAACTGGTTCAGTTGATCGCGGGTTTCCGGCGTATCAAGCCGTTCCGATAACTGTTTGAGCACCTCGGTGTTGCGGGCGATTTGCCGGTCGATCAGCTGCTTTTCACGCGCGATGCGTTCAGGGTCGTTACTGAGCGCAATATTACGCACCAGACGGGAATTGGTATCGAAGCCGGTTTTGGCTTCCTGAATCAGCATCATGTTGGTGAGCGTGGTGGAAGAGAGGTGATCGATGTCGTCCCCCAGCCCCGCCAGTTGGGTTCGGCCAAATGTCGCTACCAGCAGACCAATCACGATGACCAGAGCGAATCCGGCACTCAGCATGGTGCCCAGTTTTATTTTTTTCAGCGCGTTCATAGATGTCCTTACGTCGTGTATTCCATGCGTTTATTCGGGACCTCGTCCAGGAGGTAAAATGAAAATAGCTCTATGTGTGTATAATTTGGGTTAGTTCTATTTCATGTGAATAATTTTTGTGGGCCAGCCGACAGATCTCCTGTTTATTACGATTATTTTGTAAATAGATAGAGAGGTAATGGTCTTATAAAAACCGATAACAAGAATCGCTAACTCCAATAATTAAGATGAGAAAGTAATTGGAATTGAAATTTACAGTGGAGCTTATTGGTTAATAAGAGTAAGGAATAGAAATTGGTTTGTCGAATGCAATATATAAACTTTTCAAATAAAGTATCAAAAGAATAATTTTCGGCGGTATTTCTGCAATTCCGATCGCGTTTTTACCGCAAGGGTGTGTCGATGGCGATAGCCGGATAAAGCATCGCCGTGACTGGCTCTCGATGGTAAGCGGCTCCGGCGAGATGTGCGGCGCCGGGATACTGGCGGCTGGCGCTTCTGCCGATGCCGCCATCGTGGTCTGTCCGTACTCAATGAAGAGAAAACCGCGATAGAATGGCGATCCATATATTGGCAGTTTTACTGTGAGGGAGATCACCCCGTTACATGAAAAAATTGCTTCTGCTTCAGATTTTTTATCTGGAAGGTGTATAAAAATGTTTTTTTACTAAAAACACATTGTAAAACAAAAAGATTAATAAATAATGCCGTTATGTTTTTAATCCCCTGCATTTTAACGGTATGTCGTATCCTCGGGCGTTTTTTTTAAATCTGTTGCTGATTCTGAGCTGTTTTATGCTCTGTGCCTGCGGAACGTTGTCACAAGTCACTATGCCCGCCCGTTACGACGCCTATCTTACCCATTCCTCCTTCCAGGCGAATGTCGATGACATTGTGCATCATTATATGAAGGATAAGTCGGTGTCGGGCATCAGCATTGCGGTTATCCATAACCGAGGACCGGCTCAGTTTTACTGTTATGGCGTGACGGATGAGCAGGGCGGCTATGCCATAACACCCGATACCTTGTTTGCTCTGGGGTCGATCAGTAAAGGCATTACCGCCGATGTGGTCAGCCAACTGGTGTTGCAGAAAAAATTACGTTGGGAAGATACGCTCGCTACGTTGCTGCCGGAAAGTACGCCTTTGAGCGAGGATGCAAAGCGAATCACGTTATTACAACTGGTCACGCACACTTCCGGTTTGCCTCGTCAGGATATCGATTTCCACATTCTGACTAAATTTGTGCGTTATCTTGGCAGCGGCGAGAATTTTTATGGCGGGCTGGATAGTGATGAGGTACTGCATTATCTGGCTGACTTCAGTGCGCCTTCGCATCCAACCGCACAATACTCAAACCTTGGCTATGCCGTTCTCGGCTATATCCTGAAGGATAAATTCCACCAGAGTATTGAGGATATGGCGAAAGATCGTCTTTTCATTCCTCTTTATATGCGGCAAACAAGTTTTAGACCGGAGACGTTAGCGCGTTTTGCTTTTCGCGCCCTGGGGCATGCTGGCGATCAGCCTAAATTCATTGCGCGCGGCGCACTAACGCCAGACTGGCATTTCAGCAATAATATGCTCGCAGCGGCAGGGCTATACAGTAACGCGCATGATTTAATCCTCTACCTTCGAGCCCATCTGGGCGATACGCCTTCACCATTGATAAACCAGGCTTTTGCACAGATAAACCAGGGTTATGCCCGTCACGGGAATCAGGTGCAAAACATTGCCTGGGTAACCGACATAGACGGAAAAAACAGCATAACGTATCAGGTGGGGTATATCGGCGGGTATTCCAGTTTTATCGGCTTTGATAAGCAAAACGGCAACGCAATTGTCGTCCTGCAAAACGCCTTTAACTGGAGTAACTATCTGGGGATTACTCTATTAACGGATTTAGCGAAGAGACGCTGACCGACGGCGGGAAATATGTGCCATCGGGCGCGGTGTTGATGTGAAGTCCGTCTTCTTGTGGGTGTTCCTGCCTATCATCCTGGCGTAACACAGCCTTTCTTTGTTTATAACATAATGATTATTTTATAAAAAATAATCACCTGTCGTATCGGTTTACTGCTGGTTTTTCTCCCCGCTGCAATCGTATGCACTTGTCATCCGGTTGTCATGATGCAGTTATTTTTCTGTCATCCGGGCGTGTCATGTTACCTGCCGAACATAAAACGCGCTTTTTCGCTCATGGCGCTCACAATGATCAGCATCCGCAATGATCAGCACCTACATGATCTCAGGAGACAGCATGTTTCAGCACGCTATCCGTAAAACCGCCGCCGTTGTCATTATGGCGTTAGCCGCCAGCGCACAGGCGCAGGCTGTTACCGAAATTCCGTTCTGGCATTCGATGGAAGGGGAACTGGGTAAAACCGTTAATTCTCTGGCTGACCGTTTTAACCAGACGCACAGCGACGTCAAAATCGTGCCGGTATACAAAGGCAACTACGAGCAGAGTCTGGCGGCCGGTATCGCGGCGTTTCGCAGCGGCAATGCGCCGGCTATCCTGCAGGTGTACGAAGTGGGCACCGCCACCATGATGGCCAGCAAGGCAGTTAAGCCGGTGTATCAGGTGTTTAAAGATGCCGGCGTGCCGTACGACGAGAAAATCTTCGTGCCGACCGTCTCTGGTTATTACTCCGACTCTAAAACCGGACACCTGCTGTCTCAGCCGTTCAACAGCTCCACCCCGGTGTTGTACTACAACAAAGACGCCTTCAAAAAAGCGGGTCTGGACCCGGAACAGCCGCCGAAAACCTGGCAGCAGATGGCCGAGTACACCGCCAAACTGCGTGCGTCCGGCATGAAATGCGGCTACGCCAGCGGCTGGCAGGGCTGGATTCAGATTGAAAACTTCAGCGCCTGGCACGGCCTGCCGATCGCCACTAAAAACAACGGATTCGACGGCCTTGATGCGGTGCTGGAGTTCAACAAGCCGGTTCAGGTCAAGCACATCCAGATGCTGGAAGACATGAACAAGAAAGGGGACTTCACCTATTACGGCCGCAAAGACGAGCCGACCGAGAAGTTCTACAACGGCGATTGCGCCATGACCACCGCGTCGTCCGGTTCGCTGGCTAATATTCGTCAGTACGCCAAATTCAACTACGGCGTGGCTATGATGCCGTATGACGCCGATGTGAAAGGCGCACCGCAGAACGCCATTATCGGCGGCGCCAGCCTGTGGGTGATGAACGGCAAAGACGCCGCCACCTACAAAGGCGTGGCTGAGTTCATGCAGTTCCTGTCGACGCCGGAAATCGCCGCCGAGTGGCACCAGAAGACCGGCTATTTGCCGATCACCACCGCCGCTTACGAGTTGACCAAACAGCAGGGTTTTTATGACAAGAACCCCGGCGCCGACATCGCCACCCGTCAGATGCTGAACAAGGAGCCGCTGCCGTTCACCAAGGGGCTGCGTCTGGGCAATATGCCGCAAATTCGCACCATCGTGGACGAAGAGCTGGAAAGCGTCTGGACGGGTAAGAAAACCCCACAGCAGGCGCTGGATGCCGCTGTGGAACGCGGCAACGCGCTGCTGCGCCGCTTCGAACAAGCGAACAAGTAACCGTATTCCGGGCCGAAGGGATTCGGCCACCCCTTTTTCTGAGAACCCAGTTTTCTGAGACCCTTGTTTTCTGAGAACCTTGTGCATGACTGCTTCCCGTCCTGTTTTTGGCCGCAGCCTGCTGCCTTACCTGCTGGTGCTGCCGCAGCTGGCCATCACGGTGATCTTTTTCCTCTGGCCTGCCGGGCAGGCGCTCTGGTACTCGGTGCAGAGCGTAGACCCGTTCGGCCTCTCCAGTCAGTTTGTCGGGCTGGACAACTTCACCAATCTGTTCCACGACAGCTATTACCTCGGCTCGTTTTACACCACGCTGCTGTTCAGTTTTCTGGTGGCGGCGTCCGGGTTGATCGTGTCGCTGTTTCTGGCCGCGCTGGTGGACTACACCCTGCGTTTTAGCCGCCTGTACCAGACGCTGCTGATTCTGCCTTATGCGGTCGCGCCCGCGGTGGCGGCGGTGCTGTGGATGTTTCTGTTCAACCCCGGCCTGGGGCTGATTACCTGGCTGCTGCACCAGTGGGGTTACGACTGGAACCACGCCCAGCACAGCGGTCAGGCGATGTTGCTGGTGGTGCTGGCCTCGGTGTGGAAGCAGATTAGCTACAACTTCCTGTTTTTCCTGGCGGCGTTGCAGTCCATCCCCCGTTCGCTGATCGAAGCGGCGGCGATTGACGGCGCCGGGCCGGTGCGCCGTTTCTTCAATCTGGTGCTGCCGCTGATTTCGCCGGTGAGTTTCTTCCTGCTGGTGGTCAACCTGACCTACGCCTTTTTCGACACCTTCCCGGTGATCGATGCCGCCACCGGCGGCGGGCCGGTGCAGGCCACGACTACCTTGATCTACAAGATTTACCGCGAAGGGTTCGCCGGTCTTGATCTCTCCAGTTCGGCGGCGCAGTCGGTGGTACTGATGCTGGTGGTGACCGTGCTGACGGTGATTCAGTTCCGCTTTGTCGAGCGTAAGGTGAACTATCAATGAGCAGGTTTGCAATGACAGGGAACCGAATGATCGAAAACCGCCGCGGGCTGGATATGTTCAGCCACGCCATGCTGGTGGTCGCCATTCTGGTGGTGCTGTTTCCTCTGTACGTGGCGTTTGTCGCTGCGAGCATGAGTCAGGAGCAGATGTCTCAGGTGCCGATGTCGCTGCTGCCCGGCGGCCACCTGTGGGAAAACCTGGCGGATATCTGGCGGCACGGGGTAGGCGACAACAACAGCGCGCCGTTCGGCCTGATGCTGTTTAACAGCTTTGTGATGGCGCTGGCGATCACCATCGGCAAAATCAGCGTTTCGATGCTGTCGGCTTTCGCCATCGTCTATTTCCGTTTTCCGTGCCGCAACCTGTTCTTCTGGATGATTTTCTCCACCCTGATGTTGCCGGTGGAAGTGCGCATTTTCCCGACGGTCGAGGTGATTTCCCATCTCCATATGACCAACAGCTATGTCGGGTTGACGCTGCCGGTGATGGCGTCCGCCACCGCCACGTTTCTGTTCCGCCAGTTCTTCATGACGTTGCCGGACGAACTGCTGGAAGCGGCGCGTATCGATGGCGCCAGCCCGATGCGCTTTTTCTTCGACATGGTGCTGCCGTTGTCCAAAACCAATCTGGCGGCGCTGTTTGTCATCACCTTTATCTACGGCTGGAACCAGTATCTGTGGCCGCTGTTGATCGTCAACGACCCCCATTTGGGCACCGCGGTGGCCGGGATCCAGAGCATGATCGCCACCGGCGACACCGCTACGCCCTGGCATCAGGTGATGGCGGCGATGCTGATAACCATGCTGCCGCCGTTGTTGATTGTGTTGCTGATGCAGCGCTGGTTTGTTCGCGGTCTGGTTGATAGTGAGAAATAGAATCTTATGGCATGTTTAAAACTTCAGGCCGTCACCAAATCCTATGACGGCAAAACTCAGGTGATTCAGCCGATCGATCTCGATGTGGCGGACGGCGAATTCGTGGTGATGGTCGGCCCGTCCGGCTGCGGCAAATCCACGCTGCTGCGCATGGTGGCGGGTCTGGAGCAGACCACCAGCGGCGATATTTACATCGGTGAGGAGCGCGTTACCGACAAAGAGCCGAAAGATCGCGGCATTGCGATGGTGTTCCAGAATTACGCGCTCTATCCGCATATGAGTGTTTACGACAACATGGCGTACGGCCTGAAAATTCGCGGTTTCGGCAAAGCGCAGATTCGCCAGCGGGTGGAAGAAGCGGCGCGCATTCTGGAACTGCAACCGTTGCTCAACCGCAAGCCGCGCGAGCTGTCCGGCGGCCAGCGCCAGCGCGTGGCGATGGGGCGCGCCATCGTGCGCGAACCGGCGGTATTCCTGTTTGATGAACCGTTGTCCAACCTCGACGCCAAGCTGCGGGTGCAGATGCGCCTTGAACTGCAACAGCTGCACAAGCGGCTGAAAACCACCAGCCTGTACGTCACCCACGACCAGGTGGAGGCGATGACGCTGGCCCACCGGGTGATCGTAATGAACAAAGGCGTGGCGGAGCAGATCGGCGCGCCGGCGGAGATTTACCGCAAACCGGCGTCGCTGTTTGTCGCCAGCTTCATCGGCTCGCCCGCCATGAATCTGTGGGCCGGACAGGTGAGCGCCGACGGCAGCCGGGTCGAGCTGTCGGCGGATTTCTCGCTGCCGTTGCCGGTTGCGAAACCGGCATGGCAAGGGCGCGACGTCACGCTCGGCATGCGTCCGGAGCACATTTTGCAATCCACCGCCGGCGCCGGCGGCGTGCCGCTGGTGGTGGAGACCCTGGAGCTGCTGGGCGCGGATAATCTGGCGCACGGCAAATGGGCGGGGCAGAATATCGTGGTGCGCCTGTCGCACGAGCATTGTCCGGCGGTGGGGGAAACCCTGTGGCTCAATCTGCCGGCCGCATCCTGGCATATATTTGATTCGCAAAGCGGATTACGGATGGAAGCATGACCCCGAACTGGCCTTATCCTGCTATCGTCGCCCACCGCGGCGGCGGCTCTCTGGCGCCGGAAAATACGCTGGCGGCGATTGATGTCGGCGCGCATCACGGCCACAAAATGATTGAGTTTGACGCCAAGCTGTCGCAGGACGGGCAGATTTTCCTGCTGCACGACGACACGCTTGAACGCACCAGCAACGGCTGGGGCGTGGCGGGCGAGCTGCCGTGGGACAAGCTGGTGGGGCTGGACGTCGGCAGTTGGTACAGCCGCCAGTTCCACGGCGAACGCCTGCCGCTGTTGTCGGAGGTGGCGAAGCGTTGCGCACAGTACGGTCTGGCGGCCAATATCGAGATCAAACCGACCACCGGCTGTGAGGAGCAGACCGGTCGCGTGGTGGCGCTGGCCGCACGCGAGCTGTGGCAGAACCATCCGGTCGCGCCGCTGTTGTCGTCGTTTTCGGTTGCGGCATTGGACGCAGCGCAGCAGGCGGCGCCGGAGCTGCCGCGCGGACTGTTGCTGGACGAGTGGGACGACGACTGGCGCATCCTGACCGAACGGCTGGGCTGCGTGTCGATCCACCTTAATCACCAATTGCTGGATGAGACGCGCGTCAGGCTGCTGAAAGACGCCGGGCTGCGTATTCTGGTGTACACCGTTAATCAACCGGATCGCGCTCGCATCCTGCTGCAGTGGGGCGTTGACTGTGTCTGTACCGACCGGATAGATTTGATTGGACCACAATTTAATTAACGCCGGCTGAATGTCGTCTGTCCCGACAGCGCGCCACGCCGGCCAATAAACCGGCGTGTTTCGTCAGGCGTTTCCTGTATGACCTCGGGCCGTCCGGCCCGTTCTCCCGGCGGGGCTGCTGCTGCGCCGTCGTGATAAGCCATCAGCCTTCGCCTGGGTGAACCGCGCGTTTTTTAAGGAAGGGCGATGCCCACGTTTATTCTTTCTCTCTGGCACCAGATTGTTCTTTCACTGCCGCTGTTTGTACTGATTGCGCTGGGGTATGGCCTGATTCGTTTCGGCCGCTGGCCGTCGACCGTAACCGATGCGCTGACCAAATTCGTATTTTCAGTGGCGCTGCCTGCCATGCTGTTCCGCATGATGTGCGATTTCTCCAAACGACCGGCGGTGGACGCCCGGCTGCTGATCGCCTTCTTCGGCAGTTGTCTTATTGTGTTTGTGCTTGGCCGGATTGTCGCCAGTCGGGTGTTTCGGCTGGATGGCGTGTCCGGCTCGGTGTTCTCGCTCAGCGGGATTTTCTCCAACAACGTAATGCTCGGTTTGCCGATCGCCACCCTGATGCTCGGCCCGCAGGCGATTCCGTCCGTGGCGCTGGTGCTGGTGTTCAACGGCCTGATTTTGTGGACGCTGGTGACCGTCTCGGTGGAATGGGCGCGCAACGGTTCGCTGTCGATGCAGGGGTTCACTAAAACCGCGCTCGGCGTGCTGAAAAACCCGCTGATCATCGGCATTCTGTCCGGTACGTTCTACAGCCTCACCGGATTGCCGCTGCCGGATAGCATCGATAAGCCTGTCGGTATGCTGAGTCAGATCGGCGTGCCGCTGTCGCTGGTGGCGCTGGGTATGGGGCTGGCGGAATACCGTATTCGCGACGGCTGGCAAATCAGCGTCGCCATCTGTTTCATCAAACTGTTGGTGCAGCCGCTGGTTGTATGGGTGCTGGCGGTGGCGCTGGGCCTGCCGGAGATGGAAACACGGGTGGTGGTGCTGCTGGGGTCGATGGCGGTGGGCGTCAATATCTACCTGATGTCCCGGCAATTCAATGTGCTGGGCGGCCCGGTCGCCGCCAGCCTGTTGATGTCGACCGCGCTGGCCGGCATTACCACGCCGCTGATTCTGACGCTGATGGGCGTGAGGGTATAACCCCATCCGCAACCCGCCTACCATCACTGAGGTGAGCGGCGGGAAGTCCGTACCGGTTGGAAGCGTCAGTATCGGTTGAGCGTTAGTACCGGTTGGTATTGCCCGGAGCGGATTGCTGGATGCGCTGGCGATTCTGTTCCAGTTGCTGTTGCAACTGGCGCTGCTGTTCACGGCTGCGCTGCTGGATGTCGCTATTCAGTTGCTGTTGCTGCAGCGCCTGATTTTGCTGCATCTCCTGCAGCAGTCGCTTCTGACTGCTGATGCCGTTTTCAAATTGCTGCTGCTGGGGCGATATCTGTTGCGTGGCGGCCTGCGCCAGCAACGGCAGGCTCAGGAGCAGCATCAGGGGAGATATTATTTTCATGATTCCTCCGGGGAAACGGCTGTCGGATACCGCTTTATTCTAGCTGTTAATCAGGGCGTCGTCCCGGCCTTTGCCGACACTTCAGACGATTCGCGGCGCCAGCCCCGGCTGGGGCGTGGGCGTGGAATAGGCTATACTGACGCCCACCTTTTTTCGTACCTGACTTCATCATGTTTCATATCGCGCTCTATGAGCCACAGATTGCGCCCAACACCGGCAATATTATCCGTCTGGCGGCCAACAATGGCTGTTCGTTGCACCTGATCGAACCGCTGGGCTTCGATTTCGAGGAAAAAAAGCTGCGTCGCGCCGGGCTGGATTATCACGATCTGGCGAATGTCAGCCGTCATCGCAACTATCAGGACTTTCTGCAGGCGGTGGCGGGGCAGCGGATTTTCGCCTGCACCACCAAAGGCAGCCGCCCTTACGACGAGCCCGACTACCACCCGGGCGATGTGCTGCTGTTCGGCTCTGAAACCGCCGGTCTGCCGGATGATATCCGCAACGGTTTCGCGCCGGAATGCCGGATCCGCATCCCGATGGAGCCGAACTGCCGCAGCCTGAATCTGTCCAACTCGGTGGCGATCATCAGTTATGAGGCCTGGCGACAGAATGGGTTTGGCGGCCGGCGCTGACGCGCCACGCCCGTCATGATCAATTGATCGACACGACTAACCCATCGGAACGACCAACAGGAGAGCGCGTGGTGACCTATTCGATACCTGCTTCTGCGCTGCGGCGCACCCTGATCATGGGCAACAGCGGTTCGGGGAAAAGCTGGCTGGCGGAACAATTGGCGGCCCGGCTACAGGCGCCCGCCATCGACCTGGATCTGATCAACTGGGAGCCGGGCGGCTACGGGAAAGCGCGCGACCGGGCGCGGGTCAAAGCCGAGGCTCGGGCGCTGGCGCAGGACGAATGCTGGATCATGGAAGGGGTTTACGGTTGGTTGATGCAGGAAGTGGTGCGGCAGGCTACTGTGTTGATTTGGCTGGATATTCCGGTTGAAGAATGCCTGACCAATATTCGTCAGCGCGGGCTGCGCCGCGGCGGCGATGAGGCGGCGCTGGCCGAATTGCTGCGCTGGGCGGGCGAGTACCGGGAGCGGCAAAGCAACAGCTCGTTCAGCGGGCATCAACGGGTGTTTGAGCAGTGCGCGCCATCGCAGCGCCTCGTGTTACGCAGCCGCGAGGACATCGAACGTTTTATGGCGGGGATTTTGCCGGACGACTGAACGCCCGGCGCGTGGTATCAACGCTGTTGCAAGATGGGGGAGCGGCGCGCCGGTATCGGATTGAGCAGGAACACCACTTCTCCGCGGTAAAACGGCGATGCCGCCAGCCGCCGCTGCCATTGTTCATCCCACTTGCCTTGTTGCACCAGCCCGAGGCGGAACGGCAGTTTCAGGTTCATCAGCGTTGGCAGATAGGCGGCGTAATTCTCCACCGTGCGCCGTCCCTGATAGGTCTGCACCACCAGTTCATCCACTACGCCGTTCAGACGGTTGAGTTGCCGGACATCGCCGGTTTTGGCCCAGTCCAGCAGCCCGGTGACGCTCAGGCGACAGTCAGGCGGCAACTGCTGGCGGAGCGTTTGCAGAAAAGCGACGTAGTGCGACAGGTGGTAGCTTTTGGCGTCGAAATCGATCTGGATGCCGTCGACCCGGTTGCCGGCGGCGGCCCAACGCTGCCGCAGTTGCAGCAGGCGTCGCAGTTCCGGTGCGCCAAGGCGCAGTTCGGAAACCCGAAACGACAGCCAGAGATGCCGGATCGGCAGGGCGCTGACCGGAATTCCCTGACGCAGAAATACGGTTTTGCCGTTCCGGCGGGCAATTTCCCCCTGATGCAGATAGAGCGTGTCCGCCTGAGACAACACCGGTTGCGGCTGCACCGCCGCCCACAGCCAGAAGGCGTGATAGCGGGCGGCGTTAACGGTGGCGCTGTACGCGGTGGAACTCAGGCACAGCAGGCTCGTCAGCACAACGGTACAACGGACTACCAGTAGTATTTGAGCTGTCGCGCCCATTGGCTGCCTTTAAAGTCCGCTTTGAGCTGCCGGAACCACGCTTTGCGCGTTTCCTTGCTGATATCCTGCGAACCGCAGTCGTTGTAACCGCTTGGCGCATAGCAGTAGATGGCGCGGTAGAGCGCGTAACTCTTGTCTTCCGGCGCGGCTTTCGCGTCGGCGATCACCTGCATGTAGTTGTCCAGACGATTGAATTCCTTGCCTGGATACTGGGCGGCGGCATCCGTCAGGCCGTTGAGCATGTTGCTTTCGCCCCAGTCGAATCCAACGCCGTTGCCGGTGCGCAGGACGAACTCGCCCAGGCAGTTGAGGGCATGGGCGTCATTGGCGTTCTGGCTCAGGGTCGTGACCGTTTCCTGTAGCGTCGGGCATTCGTATCCTTCCTCGGTGTCGCTGCCGTCCCAGCCGAATACGGTCAGGTCTTCCTCGTTCCAGCTCATGTTCTCGGTGCTTTTCAGCGGTGCGATGGTTTGCAGCAGCGCGCTGTCTTTCAGAAAACCGGCGTAATCGCGGTGTGTCAGTTGCTTGGTCAACAGCGTGTGCAGGGCGATGGCGCGTTCTTCATGCGTCTGCTGAGGGCCGGTCTGGCGGTGCAACAGCTCGGCATCGGCGCTGACTTTCAGGATGGCGGAGCGAAAACGCAGATTTTTGACCGGGCTTTCCGGCGTGAATACCCGTTCCGGCTGGCCGCTGTCCACCAGCGTTTGCGCCAGCGTCAGTTGCAGGAATTGTTGCTGGGTGTAGGTGGTTTTCAGCATCAGCAGATGACGCCAGTGCGCTTCCGCCTCGTCCCACTGTTTTTGCTGTTGCATCGCCAGCCCGCGCAGCACCTGACTGCTGAAAGCGGTGACGTTGGTGATATCTTCCGCGGTGGTCATCGGCAGGGTCTTCAACACCGCGGCGTAGTCCCGTTGCAGGTAGTAATGAAACGCCGCCTGCAGATAGCGGAATTCTTCTTGCATACCCGCTTTTTCAAACAGCGGCTGCTGACGGGTGATTTCTTCCTGCGTCAGGGCGGGCAGCGTCATCCAGCCGTCAGGGCTGCGCAGGCGTTTGATGTCCTGCACCAGCATCAGGACCGGCGTATCGGCCGAGGTCACAAACTGGTTGTCTTCCAGCAGCTTGTTGTCAATTTCGTTGCCGATGGCCTGCAACTGATCCACGCTTTTGGCGGACGCCAGTACCTGGCTGAAACGACCGGCCAGCGCAACGATGTCGCCGCTGATCCACTCCGCCCGGCGGTACAGGCCGTTGGCCGAGTCGGCGTATTTTCCCCGCGGATACTGTTTCAGGTACTCATCGATACGCTGAACCGCCTGTTTCCCGGCGGTCTTGTCCATCTTGCGAGGGTCGAACATGTTGTATTCGTCCTGCGCGTCTTTCATCGCCTGATTAATCGATACCCGAATCAGCATATAACGGGCCGTTTCCGCCACCCACGGCTGGCTGGCCGGCAACAACTGCTGGAAGCCTTTATCCGCCTGATCCAACTGCCCTTCATAAAATGCCACCGCGCTGGCAAGGTAGCGGCGCAGTTCGCCGGCATGGCCGGCGTCCGGTACGCTGTCCAGATCGGTATTGGCGTCGCCGACGCCGTAATCGCTGGACAGCATTTTCATTCGCACCAGCGCCAACTGGGTACGCTGGGCGTCGTTCAGTTCCTTGTCCGCCAGCAGCAGATCGAAAAAGCTTTCCAGCGTGGTGGCGTCGTTGGAAACCCAACGCCCATCCAGATCAACCGGCGTCAGGTCGCGCAGCTTATTCAGTTCGGCATCAGGAAAATGCAACTGGGCGGCTTTTTGCAGCAGCGAGGCGTTCTCTTCGTCGGCTTTGTCGTCCGAGGGCGCGCTGGGGTCGGCCGGCGCGTCGGTGTCCGCGCCGGCGCTGTTGCCTTCGGTGGCGGCCAGCCCCATCACGCGGTAAGCGGTGAACGGGTCGACGCGGGAACGGGTTTGGTCCGGCTCCGGCTGAGGTATCGGCAGCGGAATATGATTACGGCTGCTCTGCAGCAGCACCAGATTGGTGCGGGTGTCGTTATCCGGCAGAAGGTAGGGAAGCGCGGGCATACCGCAATCGGCATCGGAAAAACCGCATACGCCATCGCCGGAAGCGTATGTCGGCATCTGTACCAGCGTGGCGATAAGTCCAGCCAGTAAGGCTAATCCTTTCATGTCCTTTTCCTGTGCAGGGTGTCAGGCAACATCAAGAATTTATTCCATCAGGCATGTGCGGGTTCATGCATGACTGAAGGGATAATTTCTTTTGCCAGCGGGGTTGCGCGCGCGATTTCTCGCGGCCATTCGCCCGGCGGCACAGGTTCACACTCTACCCGAGCAGGGAAAAAACTCAATCGGTTGACGGCATGGATGTGACGTCGGGCGCGGGTGTCCGCGCCCGAAAAGGCAGGTTATCAACGTTGATAGAGCGGCAGCCAGAGCGTGAGCTGCAAACCGCCCAGCGGGCTTTCATCGGCTTTGGCCCAGCCGCGATGCTGGGAAATGGCGGTTTCGACGATCGCCAGCCCCAGACCGGTGCCGCCGGACTCGCGATCGCGGGCTTCATCCGTGCGGTAGAACGGCCGGAAAATCTGTTCCCGATCTTCCGGGCTAACGCCGGGACCATCGTCGCCGACGACAATGGTGACGCCCTGACTATCGACCGAGAACGACACGGCGATACGGCTGTGCGAATAACGAAGCGCATTACGCACCACGTTTTCCAACGCACTGTCGAGTGCGGTCGGGTTGCCGAACAGCGGCCAGGGACCAGGAGGCGATAACACCTCCAGCGTTTTACCCATCTGCTCGGCTTCAAAGCGGGCGTCGTCCAGCACATCGTTCCACAGTTCATCCGCCTGTAGCTCTTCCCGCGACAGTTCATGCTTGTGCTGGTTGCGCGACAGCACCAGCAGGTCGTTGATCATGCCGTCGAGCCGCTGGGTTTCAGTTTCGATGCGGTTCAGTTCGTTGCCTTCGCCCTGACGGCGGCGTAATAGCGCGGTCGCCAGTTGCAGACGGGTCAGCGGGGTGCGCAGCTCATGGGAAATGTCGGACAACAGGCGCTGCTGCGCCGTCACCATCCGCTCCAGCGCGCTCACCATTTGGTTAAAGCTGGCGCCGGTCGCCCGGAATTCCTGCGGGCCGGACTCCAGCTCCGGATGCTGCTTCAGATTACCGCGCGCCACTTCGTCGGCGGCGTTTTTCAGCTTACGCGCCGGTTTCGCCAGGCTCCAGGCCAGCCACAGCAACAGCGGCGAGCTGGTAAGCATGGTGACGATCAGCAGCAACAGCGGGCGGTCGAACAGCAGGTTGATAAAATCGGACTGCGGGCTGCTGGCGGGGCGCAGCATGTACATCAGGTAGCTGTCCTCGCCGTCGCGCACGGAAAACGGCCCCAGCAATTCCAGCCGGCCGTATTTTTTCTTCTGCGGGAAATCGGCGCTGTCGGACTGGCCGATAAAGTTGCGCACCATCTGCATTTCATTACGCTGGGCGCCAATCACTCGGCCTTCGCTGGTGACCAGCAGCAGGCGCTGGCCGGGCGGCGCCCATTTTTCGATCACGCGAAACAGACGTCGCCACCATAGCAAATCGTTAGCCGGATCGCTCGCCAGCTCGGCCTCAATGTGCTGCTCCAGCATCAGCCCCTGCCGTTGCTCGTTTTCCAGCAGGGGAGTGAGTTGCCGGGAATCCAGCTTGGGCAGCATCAGCACCAGCATCAGCACCAGGGCCAGCGTCAGCCAGAAAATGGCGAAGATTCGGGCGGTAAGACTGTTGATCATACAGCGGCAGCCCGAATCATGCGGTGGAAACCATCAAATAGCCTCTGCCGCGCAGGGTTTTAAACCAGGGCAGCCCATCCTTGCGCTCAGGTAATTTGCGTCGCAGGTTGGAGATATGCATGTCGATGGCGCGATCGAACGGCGTGAGGCGCTTGCCCAGCACTTCCTGACTGAGATGTTCGCGCGACACCACCTGACCCAGGCGCTGCGCCAGCAGGTAGAGCAGCGTGAATTCGGTGCCGGTCAGATCCAGAACTTCGTCGTCGAAGCTGGCTTCCTGACGGCCTGGATTAAGCCGTAGCGCATCTACCTCGATGGTCGGCGCGCTGGCTTCGCCCGCCTGCTGTTGGTCGGTCCAACTGGAGCGGCGCAGAATGGCGCGGATGCGGGCAACCAGCTCGCGATCGTTGAAGGGTTTAGGCAGATAGTCGTCCGCGCCCAACTCCAGGCCGAGCACGCGGTCCAGCTCGCTGCCGCGGGCGGTAAGCATGATCACCGGCGTCTGGTAGCGCTGACGAACTTCCTTGAGAGTATCGATGCCGTTTTTCTTCGGCATCATGATATCCAGCAATAACAGGTCAATCGAGTCATCCAGCACGCTTAACGCCTGTTCGCCGTCATGGGCGACAACGACGTTAAAGCCTTCCATTTCGAGCAATTCCCGCAACAGGGATGTCAGCTCGCGATCGTCATCAACCAACAGGATTTTATTCATGATTTACCTACCTCCACGGGCAAAATACGTCATAGATCGCCGCTATTCCATGACTTTACGTAGTTTTACATCGTCTGACGCATGTTTGCAGCAAGGCAATTAGACTAACTCCATCGATTCGCCAAACAGTACACGTCACACCGTACGCAAACACAAGCCGTACGTGAATTACAGAGGAGTCATTGATGCGGGGCACCATCATCACGTTATCTTTTGCTTCACTGCTAATGTTGGTAACCGGCACCGTAATGGCGACTGAAAACGACGCCCCTGAGTTGGGGAACTGTTATCGCGATGACTCTGCCATGAAACGCGAAGAGAGTCAGCAGGGCATGTTTGACGGTGTGAAGTTGACGGAACATCAGCGTCAGCAAATGCGTGACCTGATGCGGCAAGTTCGCCATGAGCAGCCAGCCTATGACGCAAACGATGTGGAAATTATGCATCGGCTGGTGACGGCGGAAAAATTCGATGCTCCGGCGGTGCAGGCGCAGGTCGCCAGAATGGTTCAGGAGCAGATTGCGCGCCAGGTGGAGATAGCCCGGGTGAGCAACCAGATGTACAACATGCTGACGCCGGAGCAGAAATCGATTCTGAATCAGAAGCATGAACAGGTGATGCAGAGCGTGCGGCAGCGGATGTCGGCATCCGGATCGAGTAGCCAGAATTTGGAACTGTCCCGTCAGGGGCAGGATGAGAGTACCGAGTAATGCGTGTTTTTCCGAGTAGTGAGAGTAGTGCTGAGAGTAGTGCTGAGAGTAGTGTGTAGAGAAGTAACCTGTTTTCCTTGCCATAGACACCATCCCTGTCTTTCGCCCACCTTGAAGGTGGGCTTTTTTTTGCCTGTATTCTGTACCACCTTTTCCTGGCGCTGTTGTGCCATGGCTGTACCAACCCCCATTACGCGCGTTTTTGCCGGTCCGTCAGCATAATGTCCTCCACTGCCACAACGGGCTGAAGTCGCTTGAAAAAGTGTGTATCGACGGGCGTGGCGGTATTGGTTCCATACCCTGCATGGGTCCCTTTTATCGCTAATTCTGATGAGACACGTTATGAGCACAAAATATATCGCTCTGCTTACCGAGGTTGGGGCAGCCAGGCTGGCGAATGCGATTGCGCTGGGAAAACAACTGGAAATTACCCAGATGGGGGTGGGAGACGGTAGTGGTACGTTGCCGACGCCGGATGCGACGCAAACCAAGCTGATTAATGAAAAACGGCGCGCATCGCTCAATTCCCTGAACATCGACCCGTCCAATCCCAATCAGATTATTGCCGAGCAGGTAATTCCGGAAAATGAAGGCGGGTTCTGGCTGCGTGAAATCGGTTTGTATGACGCCGATGACAATCTGGTGGCGGTGGCCAACTGTCCCGAAACCTATAAACCGCAGATGCAGGAAGGCTCCGGTCGCGTGCAGACGGTACGCATGATTCTGGCGGTCGGCCAGGCTGATGCCGTATCGTTGAAAATCGACCCGGCGGTGGTGCTGGCAAGCCGGCAGTATGTGGACAACATGGCTCTGGCTAAAGCTCAAAATGGCGCGGATATTGCGGATAAAGCTCGGTTTATCGAGAATTTGGGCGTGAGGAGTGCATTCTCCGGTGTCATTGGCATGACACGAAATGCCACAATGAATATTCCCTCCGCTTCTTCTAATGCCAGGTTTGTTGCCGATGAAATCATTGTTGGAACGTCTTTGGGTGGAAGCCAATATCGCATTGGTTTATTCGAGAAGACGATCGATCTGACAAAAAATGGCGTTGGGGGGATGGATACCGGAACGGTCCCTGATGAAGGATTTGTCGGGATTTATGCCATTTTTAATCCGGTAACGATGGCGTCTGGTTTGCTCGCGGTTAATGCCACCGCAGTAAAATTGCCGGAGATCTATAGCGGAACCAATATGCCGGATGGATACACGGCATCGGCATTATTGACGGTTGTACCGGTCAAGGCGGGTAAGTTTATTCCGTTGTCTGTTCGAGGGCGAGAAGTATATATACCACCCAAGAGAATATATTCTGCTTTAAAAACCACAACAGATTTTAATGTTTCTATTAGTAGTGTTGCTCCATTAAATACTAAATCTATAAGTGGGTATACTCGACAAAGTAGCACTGCTTCTGGGTTATTATCTATGACAATTTGTGGTGATGGAAATGTTTTATCTGGACAGCAGATGACAGCCCATGTCATGGAAAATGGACTTTCATCGCAGAATTATGCTAATGTTGTAATCGTTAATGATGGCTATGTTGCTATTGCCACAAGTGATGCAACATCAGGAAATGTATTATTTGATGCATATGCTTCTAAATATTTAATATAATCTATTTTTATAATGATTTTTTATAAGTTTAAATTTTCTAAATTTATTCATTGGCCTCATTAACAAATGAGGCGATTTTTTTTAAATAACGTGATTGGTCACACGAGCTAAGAGTTTTCTCTGTTGTGTCATGAATACCATATCCATCATATCGCGTTATTTTTTATAAATATAGCGTAATGTTTTTTACGATGAAAACGAAAATGAATCGCCTGAAAAACATGGTGTTCCATTTTCTTTCGTAAGCATTTAATACCGGTGTTGTATGGTCTTTTCATTTATAAATAATCCTCAGAGAGAGAAAATGGGTACTAAATACTTTACATTACTTACCCGGGTCGGTGAGGTCAAACTGGCAGCGTCGATCTCGGCCGGAAAACCACTGCAAATTGCCCTGATGGGGGTAGGTGATGGGGGTGGTTCATTGCCAGCCCCGGATCCGTCACAAACCAGGCTGGTTAATGAAAAGCGGCGCGGGGTAATCAATTCGCTCACTATTGATCCTGACAATCCTAACCAAATGATTGCCGAGCAGGTGATTCCGGAAAATGAAGGTGGGTTCTGGCTACGTGAAATTGGTTTGTACGATATAGATGGCGATCTGATCGCGGTCAGCAATTGTCCGGAAACCTATAAACCGGAGCTGAAGGAAGGTTCTGGCCGGGTGCAGACGGTACGTATGATTTTGATTGTCAACAGTACCGAGGCAGTGACGCTGACGTTTGATCCGACGGTGGCGTTGGCGACGCGGCATTATGCCGAGACTCTGCTGACGAATCATGTTTTAGCGACTAACCCGCACAAGCAATATGCACCCATTGAAAGCCCGATTTTTACCGGTAATCCTGCAGCATCGACCCCGCCACTGTTTGATGCCGATACCAGTATTGCTACCACCGCGTTTGTACAGCGTGCGTTGGGAAATATGAAATCAGCGTTTGGTGTCAGGGAAAATAAGGTACTTACCAGTGATGCCTTTGGTTGTTTCATCGAGTCGCAAGTAGCAGATATTACGATTACGTTGCCTGATGCACTGCTTTGTCCTGGTGGAGTCATTGAGTTTAATAATATTTCCAATGGTGCAGTTATTATTTCTGGCGCGGGTTTAGATATTCTCGGCCCGAATAACCCATCTGGTTCGAAAACGTTGAGAATTCAAAGTGGTGTAAATGTAAGATTTCTTTCCACTGGCCCGCAGTGGCGAGCTATAGGTGGTGCAGGGGTTGCTGGTGCAGGATTGAACGGTTATCAGGTATTGCCATCCGGTATTATTATTCAATGGGGTATTGGAAGAACGTTAGCGGCGGGTGTTATTAACCAGTCATTTCCTATTGTATACCCCAATAATTTTTTCTCAGTCGTCATTACAGAAAACAACTCTGTTGGATGGAATTATACTGGTGTGACTGTTTATGGGCAAAGCAATAGTACCAGAGAAATGTTGAAAGGGTATGGCGCTTTTGTCCGTAATGGTGGTTCTGTTGAATTTTCTTCTGATATTTCTTATCAGTTTATTGCGATAGGGAACTGAGGTGTAATATGTTTTATTCCAAATCAAGTAATGGTTTTTATAGTAAAGAAGTTAATGGTGATAACATTCCCGGTGATGCGGTTGCAATAGGTGATGACTACTATCAACACTTATTGAGTGAGCAGGCGCTTGGTAACACGATTATTTTTGATGAATTGGCGAAAAAACCTATTGCTGTTACTCCAGCCCCCGTATCAGAAACACAGTTGGCTGAAGCAGTGCGGCGGCAGCGAGACAATTTATTGCTTGCCAGCGACTGGACTCAGGTACCGGATGCACCGGTTGATCAGCAAGCCTGGCGTTCTTATCGTGAAGTATTGCGTCAGGTTCCGGAACAAACGGGTTTTCCTCATAATGTAGAGTGGCCGGCGTTGCCTGGAAAATAAATAAAAGCACATTTTATTTACTCTCTCTACATTGTTTTATTTTTTCCCGCCTCTACGGCGGGTTTATTTTTATTTACGTGTTGTGCCATGGCTGATACAGCGCTAGTCAGACGACACGATGTTATCCCCTTTGCATAATGTTGTCTGAAACAGCAATGAAACGGAATGCGTTGCAAATACTGGCAACTATTTTTTCAGGGAGTTATTGCAACGCCAGTGACACTTGTAGGCGACATAGGGGATACCGGTTATGGCAGTGAAGTACATGGCATTGCTTACTCATGTGGGAACGACGAAATTGGCGAATGCCGTTGCGTTGGGAAAGGTACTGGATATTACATATATGGCGGTAGGTGATGGAGGTGGAAATCCGACAACGCCTGATCCTGCTCAAATGACATTGATTAATGAAAAACGTCGTGCTGCACTAAATTCCCTGAGTGTGGATCCGACTAATCCCAACCAGATTATTGCCGAACAGATAATTCCGGAAAATGAAGGCGGGTTCTGGTTGCGTGAAATCGGCTTGTACGACGCGGATGGCGACCTGATTGCGGTGGCTAACTGCCCGGAAACCTATAAACCGGAACTGAAAGAAGGGTCAGGCCGGATACAGACGGTGCGCATGATCCTGATTGTCAGCCGTACCGATGCGGTGGCACTGAAGTTTGACCCAGCGGTAGCACTGGCGACGAGGCATTATGCCGAGACGTTGCTGGCCGATCATGTCGCAGCGGCTAATCCGCACAACCAGTATGCACCGATTGCCAGTCCGGCGTTTACCGGCAACCCTATCGCACCGACAGCGGCGGCGGGAACTAATACGACGCAACTCGCCACCACCGCGTTTGTTGCGGGCGCTATTGATTTACAGTCGAATAAAACGGACAGCAGCATCAAACTAAAACTGGATATTAACGATATCGTCGGTATTCCGTTGCCGTGGCCTCAGAGCGCAGCGCCAGCGGGTTGGCTCAAATGTAACGGTCAGGCGTTTGATAAAACGTTGTATCCGCGGTTGGCGCAGGTCTATCCATCTGGAGTGCTGCCGGATTTGCGCGGCGAGTTTATTCGTGGCTGGGATGATGGGCGTGGGGTGGATGCGGGACGCGCTATTTTGTCAGCACAGACGGGATCACTTATCGTTGGCGATATTGCCAACAATATCAACATGGCGACGTTGAATAATGTTGGCGAAGCAGCGACAAAAGCCAATGTAGGCTGGGATATCGCTGAATTGACCTCAGCCAAGTATCCATCCATCCGGGTTAACATTGTGTCTGGTCAAACTGCGACTGATCCCTATCCATATTGCGGTGTTGCACGTCCCCGTAACCTCGCCTTTAACTACATCGTGAGGGCGGCGTGATGGCGGTATCGGCACAGGAAGCATGCGCTATGCTGACGGCCGAGGGACTGGCGTCCCGTGCGGGCTGGTTAAGGGTGTATCACGCAGATACGCTAACCCGTGAATATTATGGTAGCAGCGACGAATATCTGATGCCGGGGACGGGAATTCCGGCGCACAGTTATGCTGATGAACCGTCGCAATCTGTGGCGGAAGGGCAAGCGCAGCGCCGTTCGTCCGACGGTCTGCGTTGGGAACAGGTACCGGATCTTCGCGGGAAGACTGTCTACGATACGCAGACGCGCCAGCCGGGGGGGTGAGTGAATTGGGGCCTTTACCCGTGAGCCTGACCTTGTCGCCGCCAGCGAGCGAGTTTGACCGCTGGGATGGGGCACAATGGGTCACGGATACGGCGGCACATCAGGCGAGTCTGGTGCAGGCAGCCCGGCAGGAATGTGATGTGCGGCGTCAGACGGCGCATGACCGTATCCGGGAGCTGATCTATGCACAGGAGCTAGGGATGGCTACCGAACAGGAAACCCAGTCGCTCAAAGACTGGAAAACCTATCTGGTACAATTAAGTCGCGTCGACCCGGCCCATGCGCCTGATATTTGCTGGCCGACAATACCGACAAACTAATCCAAATCTATTCGATACCCGTTCGGAATAACCTCGCCAGGTTATTCCGAACGGGTTGTTTTCATTGGTCTACTCTGGACCGGTTGTTTCGATATATTCCCCCGCTCCTTATCGATTTTTCCTCTGCCAGCGGGGATTCAGTAACCTTGTTGTGCCATCACCACCACACCCGTATGAACGGGCGATTTGATGGGCTATCAGCATAATGGTTGTCACAAGGCACACAGGGGACGATGAGTACTTGCCGTGCTCTGATTTTTTCTGATGCCGTCAGGCTTTTTCCTTTATATTCATGTTGATGAGAGAATCGATGGGGACTAAATATTTCACCTTGCTCACCCAAGTGGGTGAGAAAAAACTGGCGGCGGCGATAGCCGCAGGAAAACCACTGGAGCTGGTACAAATGGGGGTGGGGGATGGAAACGGCGTACTCCCCACCCCGGACTCGGTACAGACCAGACTGGTGAACGAAAGACGGCGCGGGGTTATTAATTCGCTAACGGTTGATCCGGACAACGCCAGCCAAATGATTGCTGAGCAGGTGATCCCGGAAAATGAAGGCGGGTTCTGGCTGCGTGAGATCGGTTTGTACGACGTGGATGGCGATTTGATTGCGGTCGGTAACTGCCCGGAAACCTATAAACCGGAATTAAAAGAAGGCTCCGGTCGGATACAGACGGTGCGCATGGTGCTGATTGTCAGCCATACCGATGCAATAACGCTGAAATTTGACCCGACGGTGGCGCTGGCGACGCGACGCTATGCCGACACGTTACTAGCCGATCATGTCGCTGCTGTTAATCCGCATAAGCAATATGCGCCGATTGCCAGCCCGGCGTTTACCGGCAGTCCTGCGGCACCGACCGCCGCCGCAGGAACAAGTACGACACAACTGGCGACTACCGCTTTTGTTGCTGATGCAGTTGCTTATGCTATTGGCTTGCTGTCTGGTAAAACCGAGGCCAACACCAAACTCAAACTGGATATTAATGACATCGTTGGTATCCCACAGCCCTGGCCACAAGCCACAGTCCCTGATGGATGGCTCAAATGTAACGGCCAGGCGTTTGATAGAAGTCGCTATCCACGGTTGGCACAGGTCTATCCGTCGGGCGTATTGCCGGATTTGCGCGGCGAGTTTATTCGTGGCTGGGATGATGGGCGTGGGGTGGATGTAGAGCGGGCGCTTTTGTCTGCTCAGAAAGATGGCATACGTAATATTTTGGGATCGTTCGGATCGGAGGCGCTGTTCGCCGGAGGGGCATCAAATCAGCCAGTTCCCACGGGAGCTTTTACTTTCGCCGAGAATACTCAGTCGTCACATGTCGGCGCTTCCGTTGGTGGGGAGGGGCAACTGATCATGCTTGACGTGTCGAGAGTCGTTCCCACTGCGCCGGATAATCGCCCCCGCAACATCGCCTTTAACTACATCGTGAGGGCCGCGTAATAACGATATCGACACAGGAAGCTCGTGCCGTGCTGGCGGCCGATGGACTGGCATCCCATGCCGGCTGGCTGCGGGTTGTATCACGCAGATACGCTAACCCGTGAATACTATGGTTACAGCGATGAATATCTGATGCCGGGAACCGGGATTCCGGCACACAGTTATGCGGATGAACCGCTGCAATCCGTGACGCAAGGGCAGGCGCTGTGCCGCTCGGCTGATGGCCAGTGTTGGGAGTCGGTGTCGGATTTTCGCGGACATACCGCTTACCATACGCAGACGCGTCAGCCACAGACCATCAAGGTGTTGGGCGAGCTGTCCGCCAGTCTGACTCTGTTGCCGCCCACCAGCGAGTGTGACCGCTAGGATGGTGAAAAGTGGGCAACGGATGCGATTGTGTATCAGGCGAGCCTATTACAGGCGGCACGGCTGGAGCGCGATGCCCGGTGCCAGATGGCGCATGATCGAATCCAGGAACTGACTTACGCACAGGAACTGGCGATCGCTACCAGTCAGGAAACGCAGGCACTCAAAGATTGGAAAACCTATCTGGTGCAATTAAGCCGTATCAACCTGACTCACGCCCCAAGCATCAACTGGCCTGTTTCCCCCACCTGCTAACGGGGTGCGGTTGGCGCGTCCGTTTGAGGCCACAACATCTCAACCAGCTGTTCCGGGTAGAAGGTATCCGGCGTGGCGAGCAGTTCATCGCGGCTCCACCAGTGATGGTCCCGCATCATGTCCCGTTCATGCGCTGTCCATGCGTCAGTGTGGATGGCGCTGTCTGTGACGCGAATGACAAAAAAACGCTCATCGGCTATCACGGTGTCCCCGTTGGGCATCGCCATGCTAAAACTTTGGGCGGCGACGCAAGGGCCGGGGTCCTGACGGCGGATACCGGTTTCTTCCCACATTTCCCGCAGCGCCGCTTGCTCAAAGGTTTCTCCGCTTTCCACTGCGCCGCCCGGCGTGGCCCAATAACGTTTCCCGGCAAGGGCATCACGAGTATGGTGAAACAGGAATAACAACACCCGTTGTTCAGGATTGAGGATCAGCAGGCGTGAGGCAGGTCGGCGTTTCATAAGTGTTCCTGGCGTATATCTGGTCGTCAGTATTCTCCCCGTCATCTGAAGTGATGTCCATGTCGGCAGGCAAAATCTGCATGATGGCGCGGTTGCCGGGGCATGTCGGGTAACTGTCGGGTTGCTGTCCGGTTGCTGTCGTGGTGTATTGAAGGGGGCTGGCGCAGGCTGTTAGCGAGGTTTAATTCAACAGGAGTACATCATGAATACGATCAAATCACAGCGCCTCGCCCGCGCCTGGTCTCAGGAACAACTGGCTGAACTGTCTGCGTTGAGCGTCAGAACCATCCAGCGGATCGAAAATGGGGAACGCGCCAGTTTGGAAACGCTCAGCGCCATTGCCGCCGCGTTTGGCGTTAACGTGACGGTGCTGATGGAGGAAGACAGCGAGCAGGCGGTGAGCGGCGAATCGCTGGCGCAGCGTATTGAGCAGGCCAGAACGCAGGTCAGTCAGGAGAGCCGTTTCTGGCGTGGCCTGCTGCTGTTTGTGCCGGTGAATGCGCTGTTGTTTGCCATCAATCAGTTGGTCAACCCGCAAACGCACTGGTTCTTATGGCCGTTGCTGATTTGGGGCGGGGTGCTGGCGATGCGGGCGGCGCGGGTTTTCTGGCTGCGCGATCGCTGGTCGCGCTGGGAGCAGGAACGGTTGCAGAAAATTCTGCGCAAGCCGTAAGCCTGTCATTATTGAACGTAGCGCCTATGCTGGGAAACCGGAACTTATCGGGAAACCGGAAATAAAGTGTCACGGTTTTCCAGCGTCAGAATTCGGTATACTGACCCCCTCGCTTGAATGGAATTGTGTATGAATTCTCATTACGCGCGCCTGGTGACGACTGCCGCTTTTCTGGCTACCGCCACGGCGTTATCTCTGTTTGGTATGAAAGTGTACGCCTGGTGGTACACGGGGTCGGTCAGTTTGCTGGCGTCGCTGGTCGATTCGCTGGTGGATATCGCGGCCTCGCTGGTCAATTTGCTGGTGGTGCGTTACTCGCTGCAACCCGCCGATACGGAACATACGTTCGGGCATGGCAAAGCCGAATCGCTGGCCGCGCTGGCGCAGAGCATGTTCATTTCCGGTTCGGCGCTGTTTTTGTTATTGACCGGCGCCCAGCATCTGATTACCCCGCAGCCGTTGCAAGGGCCTGAACTGGGGATGTGGATTACTATTATCGCGCTGGTGGTGACGGGGTTGCTGGTGACATTCCAGCGCTGGGTGATCCGCAAGACTCATAGTCAGGCGGTGCGGGCGGATATGCTGCATTATCAGTCGGACGTCCTGATGAATGGCGCGATTTTGCTGTCGCTGGCGTTGAGCTGGAAAGGTGTTAATTGGGCCGATGCAGTGTTCGCGCTGGGGATCGGCGTCTATATTTTAGGCAGTGCGTTGCGAATGGCGTATGAGGCTATTCAGGTGTTGCTGGATCGGGCCTTGCCGGACGAGGAGCGGCAGGAAATCGTCAATATCGTGTCCTCATGGCCGGGCGTAAGCGGCGCGCACCAGTTGCGGACCCGCCGTTCAGGCCCGACCCGTTTTATCCAACTGCATCTCGAAATGGCGGATAACCTGCCGCTGGTGGAATCACATCAGATTGCAGACGAACTAGAGCAGGCATTGCTCAAGCGTTTCCCCGGTTCAGACGTTATCATTCATCAGGATCCCGTCTCGGTGGTGCCGCAGGAACAGCGTGGTCGCTGGGTGCTTTAAGTCCACTGCGCACGATTGCGAGGTTGCGCCTTTCAGGGCGAGTGAAAAGGCGGGAGAACACCGCCGATATCAGAAAGTGTTGTAAAAATGTGATATGCGGTAGCTTTTTATGGGGCATTCGGCCTGACCTGAATCAATTCAGCTACGGGTATTTGTTATAATATGCTGATAAACGGTTAGGCTTTGTCCTGTGAGCCTTGAGATAGAAGAATCTGCGAGTTTACATCTACAAATCCAGAGGTTGTCATGATTAAAAAAATCGGAGTACTGACGAGCGGTGGCGATGCGCCGGGAATGAATGCGGCCATTCGTGGCGTGGTGCGAGCAGGGTTAGCGGAAAACCTGGACGTATACGGCATCTATGATGGCTATCTGGGTTTGTACGAAGATCGCATGGTGCAGTTGGACCGCTATAGCGTGTCGGATGTGATCAACCGCGGCGGCACGTTCCTCGGGTCCGCCCGTTTTCCGGCGTTCCGCGAAGAAGCGGTGCGTCAGGTGTGCGTGGAAAACATGAAAAAACGCGGCCTGGACGCGCTGGTGGTGATCGGCGGCGACGGTTCCTACATGGGGGCCAAACGCCTGACGGAAATGGGTTTCCCCTGCATCGGTTTGCCGGGCACCATCGATAACGACGTTGCCGGCACCGACTACACCATCGGCTATTTCACCGCGCTGGAAACCGTGGTGGAAGCGATTGACCGCCTGCGTGATACCTCTTCTTCGCATCAGCGTATCTCCATCGTGGAAGTGATGGGGCGTCACTGTGGTGACCTGACGCTGGCGGCGGCGATTGCCGGGGGGTGTGAGTTTATCGTGCTGCCGGAAGTCGACTTCAAAAAAGAAGACCTGGTGGAAGAGATCAAAGCCGGTATCGCCAAAGGTAAGAAACACGCCATCGTGGCGATTACCGAACTGGTGTGCGATGTGGATGAGCTGGCGCACTATATCGAGCAGGAAACCGAACGTGAAACCCGCGCCACCGTACTGGGCCACATCCAGCGCGGCGGGTCGCCGGTGGCGTACGACCGTATCCTCGCCTCCCGCATGGGCGCGTACTCTATCGAACTGCTGCAGCAGGGCTACGGCGGCCGGTGCGTCGGGATCCAGAATGAAAAACTGGTCCATCATGATATTATCGACGCCATCGAGAACATGAAGCGCCCGTTCAAAGGCGACTGGCTTAACACCGCCAAGAAGCTGTTCTGATGTGTGCCCGGCGATGGCCGGGCCGAAAAAGCAAATCCCGCTCTTCAGGGCGGGATTTCTTATTGGGAAACAGAAAACGGCAAAACCATCGGCGAACGATTCGAGTGCCGGCAGTCGGTAACGGGAGGATCAGTGCATCCTCACCGTCATGATTCGCTGGCATAATGGCGCCGCTCTGCGGTGCCGCGTCGCGCATGACGGCGTTCGCCGGGCACAGGGTGATTTGTTGACCTAAACTTTTTACCAGACTCTTGCTATTACCCACGCCGCTGGCGGCGCAGGCATGAGCACCCATACAGAAATTATTGAGGTTTTCGCATGACAAAAGTTACCGTTGCCGCCACTCAGATGGCCTGCACCTGGGATTTGCCAAAAAATATCGAAAACGCCGAAAGGCTGGTGCGTCAGGCGCATGCTCAGGGGGCACAAATCATTCTGATTCAGGAACTGTTTGCCGCGCCTTATTTCTGCATCGACCAGAGCCCGGAGCACTACGCGCTGGCCCAGGAGCTGGCAACCAGCCCGCTTATCAAACACTTCTCCGCGCTGGCAGCCGAGCTGGAAGTGGTGCTGCCGCTGAGTTTCTTCGAGCGTGCCAATAACGCCTACTACAACTCGCTGGTGATGATCGATGCCGACGGCAGCGTGTTGGATGTGTATCGCAAAACCCATATTCCGAACGGCCCGGCCTATCAGGAAAAACAGTTCTTTATTCCGGGCGACACCGGTTTCAAAGTGTGGCAGACCCGCTACGCCAAAGTGGGCGTGGGCATCTGCTGGGATCAATGGTTCCCGGAAACCGCTCGTTGTCTGGCGCTCAAAGGCGCTGAGTTGATTTTCTACCCGACCGCCATCGGTTCCGAACCGGCGTACCCGGAAATCGACAGCCAGCCGCACTGGACTCGCGTACAGCAGGGCCATGCCGCCGCCAACCTGATTCCGGTGATCGCCTCCAACCGCATCGGCACCGAAGCCAGCAAGTACATCGACGGTCTGGAAATGACTTTCTACGGCTCGTCGTTCATCGCCGATCAAACCGGCGCGCTGGTAGCGCAGGCCAACAAAACGGATGAAACGGTGCTGGTGCACGAGTTCGATCTGGACGCCATCGCCGCACAGCGCGCTTCCTGGGGCCTGTTCCGCGACCGTCGCCCGGACATGTACGGCGTCATCGGTACTTCTGACGGCAAGACCTGGAGATAAGTGATGTCTGAACTGACCACGCCGTTGCAGGACGGTTTCTCCATGCCAGCGGAATGGGCGCCGCACGACGCCGTGTGGATGTTGTGGCCGTATCGCCGCGACAACTGGCGCTCACAAGGAGATGCCATTCCCGCTCAGCGCACCTTTGCCGCCGTTGCCGCCGCCATTGCGCAGACCACGCCGGTCATCATGGGGGCACCACGCGACCAGATGGCGCTCGCCAAAAGCGTCATGCCGGCCGACGTCACGCTGGTAGAGATGGAAAGCGATGACGCCTGGATGCGTGACACCGGGCCGACCGTGGTGCTGAACGCCGCCGGCGAACGCCGTGGCGTCGACTGGCAGTTCAACGCCTGGGGCGGTGCTCTGGGCGGACTGTACCAAGACTGGAGCCGTGACGAAAAGGTCGCCGCGCAGGTGCTGGCGTATCATGGCGATGCGCGTTATGCCGCGCCGCTGATTCTGGAAGGCGGTTCCATCCACACCGATGGCGAAGGCACGCTGCTGACCACCGCCGAGTGCCTGCTGAACCCGAACCGCAATCCGCACCTGAACAAGGCGCAGATTGAACAACTGCTGCGGGATTATCTCGGCGTCACCGCCTTTATCTGGCTGGAAGACGGCGTGTATAACGACGAAACCGACGGCCATATCGATAACATGTGCTGTTTTGTGCGCCCCGGCGAAGTGGCGCTGCACTGGACCGACGATGAAACCGACCCGCAGTACGCCCGCTCTCAGGCGGCGTATCAGGTGCTGTCGCAGACGAAGGATGCGCAAGGCCGGTCGCTGAAAATCTGGAAACTGCCGGCGCCGGGCCCGCTGTACGCCACGCCGGAAGAAGCGGCTGGCGTGACCGACGGCAACGCCATTGAACGTAACGCCGGCTCACGGCTGGCGGGCTCGTACGTCAATTTCCTGATCAGCAACCAGCAGATCATTTACCCGTTGCTGGATGAACGCACTGACGGCGAGGCACACGCCCTGCTGCAACAGATGTTCCCTGACTATCTGGTAAGCGGCGTGCCGGCCCGCGAGATCCTGCTGGGCGGCGGCAACATCCACTGTATTACCCAGCAAATTCCGGCGATACGCCGCTAATCTCTGCTGCCTGCACCCCCATGAAGCGTTCTTGCTATCCTGGGGGTGTTGTTAGCGGATCGTCAGTTGGGAGCCATCGCCCTGATTGACGGTTTCGCTGTTGGCAGCCTGAATGTGGGTATTAATCAACTTACCGTCAACGTAGTTAGTCAGCAAACCGCGCTGCGATGCGGTGATGTCAACGTTTTCCAGCAGCAGGTTTTTCACCGGCGCTTCCGGCAGTCCACTAATAATCCCGGCATTTTTAGCGTTGCTGGCGGTCAGGTTGCTAACCGTTACGTCATGCACATACGGCGTATACGCGGTGACTGGCGCGTTGGCGATCGTTGGCAGCCCCTCGGGAAAATGACCTGGAGTGAGTGACTTGCCGTAACTGTCGGAAATAGAGATCGGTGTATTGACGTTATCCATCGTGATATCGCTGAATGATACCGGGCCGATATTTGCGCCGCGATCCCGGCCCGACTTAATGCGCACGCCGTTTTCCGTACCGAAGAAACGCAAGTGGTTGGCAATGATGTTATCAATGCCGTTGGCGGTTTCACTGCCGATCGACACGCCATGACCACGGTGGATGACGCTATCCGTCAGCGTAATATCGCTGGCCGGGCGTTTGTCGCCAAGCATCCCGGCCAGACCGGACTTGATGGCGACATCGTCGTCGTCGGTGTCGATATCCAATTGTCTCATAATGACATTTTTTGAAGATACGATATCTACTCCGTCGGTGTTGGGGGCATCGACCGGGTTGTTGATTCGGGTGCCGTCAAGCACCAGTTGCTCGCTGTTGCGCAGTACGATGTTCCACATCGGCGAGTTTCGTACCAGCACCGTACCTATTTTGCCGTCGTACACATGGTTGAATTCCACCAGCCAGGGGCGAGGCATGCCGTTAGTGGGCGGGATATTCGGCCAGCGCTGGCGGAAGTTGGCATCGCCGTGCGTTTTCAGGTCCTGGCTAACCTCCCGGGCCTGCGGCCACCAGTCTTTCTCACCGTTGCCGTCAATAATACCGGTGCCGTTAATGCCGACATGGCTGACGCCATCGGCCAGAATGAAAGCTTCGTCCGCGTGGGTGGGCGTGCCGATAAACGCCGGGACGAAGCGATGTTCCTGGTTAGTGGCCTGCAATACGCTGCCTTCCTCCAACTGCAGCGTGACGCCATTGCGCAACTGTAGCGGGCCGCTGAGCCAGACGCCGGCGCGAAAAATCACGCGGCCGCCGCCCTGTTGGCCGCAGGCGTCAATCGCCTGTTGAATGGCGGTGGTGTTGATAGTCTTGCTGTCCGCGATCGCGCCAAAATTAGCAGGGTCGCAGTCATAAACATCAGCAAAGGAGACGGTAGGCAACAGCATCATTGAGGCGAGCAGTCCTCGCCAGACGGGCGTCAATATCAGTGAATAGTTCATGAGTGAGTCCCAGCGTTGGTTGATTCAAACAAGGGATGGTTATTACGCATCAGCAGCGTAGCCTGAGCGTAGTCTGGATTGCATCGGGGAGAGTGTTAACAGCGACGTGAATGTGTAAGTAATGGGGAGCCGGTGTGAGTTTGTGTCCCTGGAGGGGGCGAGCCTCAGTACAGACCCGACGCGCCGTTATCAGGGAACGGGCCGACGGCGGGCTGCCGCGGCCCTGGAGATTACTTCAGCCCCATCGCGTTTTTCATGGTGTAGAACAGGTCGGTCTGGTCGGTCAGGCCCACCACGTTGGCGGCGTGCGGACCATAGGCGGCGATGCGCAGCTGGGTGCCGGTGTGTCCCTGCGATTCCTCTTCCGAGTTACCGTAGCTGATGGTCATCACTGCGTTATCTTTGGTGTTCAGCGCCTGCGTCAGGCCCGGCGCTTTGGCGCCGTTTTCGACGATCTGGCTGGAGTGGGCGTGGTCGGCGGTGACGATCACCAGCGTGTTGCCGTCGCGACGGGCGAATTCCAGCGCTTTCTGCACCGCTTCGTCCAGATCCACCGTTTCACCGAACTGACCGCACGGGTTGGCGGCGTGGTCCTGTTTGTCGATAGAGGCACCTTCCACCTGCAGGAAGAAACCGTTTTTGTTCTTGCTCAACAGCTGGATGGCCTTATCGGTCATTTGCGCCAGTGTCGGTACGCCGGCGCCGCGCTGGGCGTTGGGTTCACAGGTCACTACCGGTTTATCGAGGTTGCCGTGGTAGCTGGCTTTCGGCCCCTGCCAGCGCACCGGCATGTTGCCGTCGGCGAACAGGCCCAGCACCGGTTTGCTCTGACTGGCGGCGGTAACGGCATTCATGCCGTCCAGATCGGTTACGAGGTGGTAGCCCAGCGCTTCCGCCTGTTCTGTCAGGCTTTTACCCTGATATTTACCTGCTTTGGCGATTTCTTTGAAGGTGGCGGCACCGCCGCCCAGCGTGACGTCAGCGCGGGTAACCAGCAGCTGTTCGGCGATAGAGCCGCGACCGCCGTTTTCCAGCGCGTTGGTCGGGCATTGCTGGCTGGTTTTTTCCGGGCCGTAGCACTTACGCGAGGTGACGTGCGACACCATTGCGGCCGGTGTGGCGTCTTCCAGTTCGGCAGTGGAGACGTTGCCGGTGGCTTTGCCCGCCGCTTTGGCGATTTCAATCAGCGTCTTATGGTCTTTACTGTCCACATCTACGCCCAGCGCGCCGTTGTAGGTTTTGACGCCGCTGGACCAGGCGGTGGCCGATGCAGCGGAATCGGTCACGTAATCCGGTTTGCGGGTTTTCTTGTCCAGCGAGTAGTGGGTGTATTGGCCGGTCAGCGGCAGCGCGTCGATGCCTTTGAAGAAACCGCCGGCGCCCAGCGCGTAGTTGCGTGCCGCGGTGATTTCAGAGTCGCCCATGCCGTCGCCAATCAGCAGAATCACGTTTTTGGCGGTTTTCGCGTTGAGCGAGGCCTTCAACATCTCGGTCTGATCGGCGCTGAGGCGGCGCGCGCCGCCGGGCTGGGTGATATCGCCCTGAGCCTGGCGGTTGTAATCGGCGCTGGCGGCCAGAGCGCTGCCGGCGATAAGCGTCATCATCAGGGAAGAGAGCAGGGTTTTGCTGATCAAGGTTTTACTGATCAAGGTCTTGCGGATCAAAGTTTTGCGGATCAAAGCCTTACGGGTCATGGTCATTCACTCGCAGTTAAATTAAGTAACAAATAAACATGTGTGGTAAAACCTAGACAGAGAAAATGACAGAATGATGAACGCGGTTGGTATGGGTGGAAAAAAGGCATAAAAAAACGGCCCCGAAGCGGAGCCGTTGTGCGGTATCAACAGGGCTGATCAGGCCTGGCTTTTGGCTTCGGCGGCAGCTTTGACGATGACCGCGAAGGCGTCGGCTTTCAGCGAAGCGCCGCCAACCAGTGCGCCGTCGATGTCCGGCTGGGTGAAGAGTTCAGCGGCGTTGGCGGCATTGACCGACCCGCCGTACTGAATGATGACCTGCTCGGCTACCGCAGCATCCTGCTTGGCGATGTGGTTGCGGATGAATTTGTGTACCGCCTGCGCTTGCGCCGGGGTGGCGGATTTGCCGGTGCCGATGGCCCAGACCGGCTCGTAGGCAATCACGGTGTTTTCGAACGCTTTCGCGCCCAGCGTGTTCAGCACGGCGTCCAGTTGACGCGCGCATACGGCTTCGGTCTGGCCGGCTTCGTTTTCGGCTTCGGTTTCACCGATGCACAGTACCGGAATCAGGCCGGTTTCTTTCAGCACGGCGAATTTTTTAGCGATGAACTCGTCGCTTTCGTGATGATAGGTACGGCGTTCGGAGTGGCCGATGATGATGTATTGGGCGCCGATGTCTTTCAGCATCGCGGCGGAGGTTTCACCGGTGAAGGCGCCGGCAAGGTTGACGTCCACGTTCTGGGCACCCAGTGCGATACGGCTGCCTGCCAGCAGATGTTTAGCCTGATCCAGATAAAGCGCCGGCGGCGCGATGGCCACGCCGCAACCCGTTACGGCGCTCAGTTCGTTGCGCAGGCCGGCGATCAGTTCGTGAACCATGCTGGTGCTGCCGTTCAGCTTCCAGTTGCCCATGACTAAGGGGTGTCGCATCTTGTTTCCTCCAGGCGAATTGCCAGTTAATCATTACATGGCTGCGTCAGGCAGCCAATCTGACGATGATACAAAACTGACGATAGTATAGAGTCGAAATGGCACGGTGGCTCTGTTTTTCGTGCCTAATTCTCGATGTGATCACGAATCAGATAGCGCCAGCTTAATCGGTTCAACAGCGAAAGTTAGCCCTTTTTCGCCATGATCCGCCACGACGTAGCGCAGTGCTCCTTCCGTTTGCTGGTAAAAGCGCTGCCCTTTGCCTTTTTCCAGCAACGTTTCGATCTTTTTCAGGCTTTGCTCGTTGGTCAACGACGGCATAAAGGTGCGTACCAGCGCCGCCATGTAACCGATAGCCTGTTTGCGCCGTCCGCTCTGGTCGGTGTCTTTCGGTTTGGGCAACCAGGTAATCTGCATGGTTTTGATCTTGCCGGTGCCTTTTTCCAGCGCGGTGGAAGAATACAGACGATCGTTGATACGGCTGGCGGCGCGCGTCAGATTGGGCGAGTCATCGCCGGTATCGACCACCCGGTATTCGCTAATCGGCAACGACGGGTTGCTCAGGTTATAACGGGTGCGAAACTGTACGATGTTCATGTCGAACGTGGGAGAACCTGACAGCAGATAAGGCGCGGCGGTCGGGGGTTTTTGCTGGAACAGACCGTCACTCCTGGCAAACGGGGTGCAGAGTAGGCCGGCAGACAGGCAACAAACAATCAACAGGGCATTTTTCATCATCAATTCATCAGCATCGTCACGTACCGTTGGCATGCTGTGTGATTAAAACGGGATTCGGACTCAATTGTCAAAACGTGCGATAAAAAACACGGGCTGACTTAAGGTAAACTCACGCCCGTAGAACCGCATTCGGGGATGGAAAGTGATGACGATACAACAATGGTGTTTTTCGTTTCGCGGCCGTGTTGGCCGCCGGGATTTCTGGTTAGGGATGGTGATGGTGTCGGCGCTGATGGTGGGGTTGTTCATGTTGGCCGGTACCGGCTGGTTGGAAACCCAGAAAGCGGCGTTCGTGCTGGTGGTGTTGATGTGGCCGCTGGCGGCGATACTGGTCAAACGGCTGCATGACCGCAACAAAAGCGGCTGGTGGGCGTTATTGCTGGTGGTGGCCTGGATGCTGGGCAACGGCAACTGGTCGATGCTGCCGCCGCTCGGTCAGTGGGGGGTAGGGAGTTTTCTGCCTGTGTTGATTGCCGTGATGATGCTGCTGGATTGCGGCGCGTTTGTCGGTACGGCTGGCGCTAACCGTTTCGGACCGGCGGCGGAGCCGTTGCGGCTCCGCGCTTCCTGAATCTCGCTCGTCGTTACCAGTAGTGCTCGCTGGTCATATGACCGGGACGACGGCGCAGGTGTTTGCTCATCTGCCGCGTGTCTTTGAGCAACTGCTGGGTATCCCGCACCATCTGCGGGTTGCCGCACAGCATCACGTGGCTGGTCGCCGCGTCCATCGGCAGGCCGACCGCCGCCTCCAGCGCGCCGCTTTCAATCAGCGCCGGCACGCGGCCGGTGAGCGAGCCGGGCTGTTCCTCGCGGCTGACTACGGTCTGGATACGCAGTTTGCCGTCATAGCGCTGTTCCAGCTGTTGCATCAGCGGCAGGTAGCTGAGATCGCGGGCGAAACGGGCGGCGTGCACCAGCACGATGTGTTTGAACCGTTCCAGGTAGCGCCCTTCCTGCAGAATCGACAGATACGGGCCGATGGCGGTGCCGGTCGCCAGCATCCATAGCGTGTCGCAGTCCGGAATCTCGTCGAGCACGAAGAAGCCGGCGGCTTCCTGCGTCACCAGCACCTCGTCGCCCGGCTGGCAACGGTGCAGATGCGGGCTGAGCTTGCCGTCCGGCACGTTGACCAGGTAAAACTCCAGCAGATTGTCGCTGGGGGCGTTGACGTAGGAATAGGCGCGTTGCACCCGCTCGCCGTCCAGTTCCAGCGCCAGCTTGGCGAACTGCCCGGCGGTAAACGGCGCCACCGGCGCTTCCAGCCGCAGACTGAATAAGTTTTCCGTCCAGTGTTCAACCTGAATAACCTTGCCGGTCACCCACTCTGCCATGGTTCTATGCTCCTGTTTTGATCTCTCGGGTGTCACAGGGCTGCGAGCAGCCAGACTTTACGATACGCGATCTGTTAACAACAGTGAAACAATTCGTGCCTTGCCGCGGCTACAGCAAAAAGGCGTGCAGCGCCTGATCCTTGCGGTCCAGATAATGGGTGGAACTGATGCGGCGGATGGTGCGCGACTTGCCGCGGATCAGCAGGGTTTCGGTGGTGGCGATGTTGCCGCGGCGGGAAATGCCGTCGAGCAGATCGCCCTTGGTGATGCCGGTGGCGGAAAATATCACGTTGTCGTTGCGCGCCATGTCGCCCAGCATCAGCACCTTACCGGCTTCGATGCCCATTTCACGGCAGCGCGCCAGTTCCTGCTCGCCCAGCCGACGGTTTTCCGCATTGTCTTCCTTCACCTGATGACGGGCCAGTAGACGTCCCTGCATGTCGCCGTCCAGCGCGCGGATCACCGCCGCTGAGATCACGCCTTCCGGCGCGCCGCCGATGCCATAGAGCACATCGACCTCGCTTTCCGGCATACAGGTCAGAATCGAGGCGGCCACGTCGCCATCAGGAATGGCGAACACTTTTACGCCCAGCCGCTGCATGTCGGCGATCACCCGATCGTGGCGCGGTTTGGCCAGCGTGATCACGGTGAGTTCGCCGAGTGGCTTGCCCAATCGTTCCGCAACCCGTTTCAGGTTGTCTTCCAGCGGGCGATCAAGGTCGATAGCGCCTTTGGCCTGCGGGCCGACAATCAGCTTTTCCATGTACATGTCGGGCGCGTGCAGGAATGCCCCCTGTTCACCCACCGCCAGTACCGCCAGCGCGTTAGCCTGCCCCATCGCCGTCATGCGGGTGCCTTCGATCGGATCGACGGCGATATCTACCGCGTCGCCGTGTCCGGTACCCACCTGCTCGCCGATGTAGAGCATCGGCGCTTCATCGATTTCGCCTTCGCCGATGACGATGCGGCCGTTGATGTCGACCTGATTGAGCATGATACGCATCGCCTGCACCGCAGCGTTGTCGGCGGCGTTCTTATCGCCACGGCCCAGCCATTTGTAACCGGCCAGCGCGGCCGCTTCGGTAACGCGGGAGAATTCGATGGCTAATTCACGTTTCATGGGTACCTGTCTTGAACGGGGAGTAAAGGAATTATCGGGGCATTATGGTAGCACAGGCGTGATGGCGGACGAGGGGCGAGGTGGAAGGAAAAAGGGCGCGATAGCCGCGCCCGATCAAGGATAGCGATGATTTTACTCGTCGTGTTCTTCCCACGCGCGGGCGCGTTCCACCGCTTTTTGCCAGCCGCGGTAACGGAAGTTGCGCTCCACGGTTTCAATGCTGGGACGGAACTCCCGCTCGATGGCGGTCTTGCTCTTCACTTCGTCCAGATCATTCCAGAAACCCGTCGCCAGACCGGCGAGGAATGCCGCGCCCAGCGCGGTGGATTCACGCACCTGCGGACGCTCGACGCGGGTGCCCAGAATGTCGGACTGGAACTGCATCAGGAAGTTGTTGGCGACCGCGCCGCCGTCCACCCGCAGCGATTGCAGGCGAGTATCGGCGTCGGCCTGCATCGCGTCCAGCACGTCGCGGGTCTGGTAGGCGATGGATTCCAGCGTGGCGCGGATGATGTGATTGGCGTTAACGCCGCGGGTCAGGCCGAAAATCGCGCCGCGGGCGTACGGGTCCCAGTAGGGCGCGCCCAGCCCGGTAAACGCCGGCACCACATAGACGCCATTGCTGTCTTTCACCTTGGTGGCGAAGTATTCGGAGTCCATCGCGTCGCCAATCAGTTTCAGTTCGTCGCGCAGCCACTGGATCGACGCGCCGCCGATAAATACCGCGCCTTCCAGCGCATAGTTCACTTCGCCGCGCGGGCCGCAGGCGATGGTGGTCAGCAGGCCGTGTTTGGAGCGTACCGCTTCGGTGCCGGTGTTCATCAGCAGGAAGCAGCCGGTGCCGTAGGTGTTTTTCGCCATGCCGGGATGTACGCACAGTTGGCCGTACAGCGCCGCCTGCTGGTCGCCGGCGATACCGGCGATGGGAATGCGGGTGCCGCCTTTGCCGCCGATGTTGGTCTGGCCGTAAACCTCGGAGGACGGGCGCACCTGCGGCAGCATGGCGCGCGGGATATCCAGCACTTCCAGCATGCGTTCGTCCCAGTCCAGCGTATGGATGTTGAACAACATGGTGCGGGAGGCGTTGGTGTAATCAGTGACGTGGACGCGGCCCTGAGTCATTTTCCAGATAAGCCAGGTGTCGATGGTGCCGAACAGCAGCTCGCCGCGGCGGGCGCGTTCACGCGAGCCTTCCACATGGTCGAGGATCCATTTGACCTTGGTGCCGGAAAAATACGGGTCGACCACCAGGCCGGTGTTGGCGCGGATGTACTCTTCCAGCCCGTCTTTTTTCAGCTTTTCGCAAATGTCGGCGGAGCGGCGGCATTGCCAGACGATGGCGTTGTAGATGGGTTTGCCGGTTTCTTTTTCCCATACCACGGCGGTTTCACGCTGGTTGGTGATGCCGATGCCGGCGATCTCGTCGCTGCTGATGCCGGCTTTCGCCAGCGCTTCCACCAGCGTGGAGCTTTGCGAGGCCCAGATTTCCATCGGGTCGTGTTCTACCCAGCCCGCTTTGGGGTAGATCTGGGTAAATTCCCGCTGGGATACGCTGACGATGTTGGCGTCATGGTCCAGTACGACAGCCCGTGAGCTGGTGGTTCCCTGGTCGAGCGCGACGATGTATTTTTTTTCCTGGTTCATAAACGTAATCCTGTGAGCGGAGTAGGGTTAGACCTTACGGGTTTGGGCTGACGCTGCCGTGTCGTTGTCTGTCGCGCAGACATCGCAGGGCAGGTTGCGGCCAATCAGGGTGCGATAGCCGAACGCGCCCAGACAGGCGCCGACAATCGGGCCGAAAATCGGTATCAGCATATAAGGAATATCGCGCCCGCCGGTCAGTGCAATCTTGCCCCAGCCGGCGAAATAGGCAAACAGCTTCGGACCCGCGTCACGCGCCGGGTTCATGGCAAATCCGGTCAACGGCCCCATCGATGCGCCGATCACCGCTATCAGAATACCGATCAACAACGGCGCCAGCGGCCCGCGCGGAATGCCGTTGCCGTCGTCGGTCAGCGCCAGAATCAGGCACATCAGAATGGAGGTGATGACCATTTCCACCAGGAATGCCTGCAATACCGAAATATGCGGGTTGGGGTAGGTGGAGAAGATACCGGCCAGATCGAGGCTTTCCACACTGCCGCGCACCATATTGTGCGTCTGCTCGATATTGTCGAACAGGTTGTGATAGAGGCCGTAGACCAGCGCCGCCGAGCAAAATGCGCCGGCCACTTGCGAGAGGATATACGGCATCACTTTGCGGCCGTCGAAGCAGGCGAACAGCCATAGGGCAATGGTCACCGCCGGATTGAGGTGCGCGCCGGAAATCGCGGCGGTCAGGTAGATCGCCATAGCGACGCCCAACCCCCAGATAATGCTGATTTCCCATTGCCCGAAGCTGGCGCCCGCCAGTTTCAAAGCCGCCACACAGCCAACGCCAAAGAAAATCAACAGGCCAGTGCCGAGAAACTCGGCGATGCACTGGCCTTTAAGGGTAGAAAGTTCAGATTGACTCATAATGCTTGTTCCTGCTTGTAGGCTACAGCATGGATGGTTGACGCAGGCCGATGGAGTAACCCGCGCGTTTCTGGTCTGTCCCGTCGGTCCTGGAAGGATCCACGGCCAGACTCTTTTTGTATTTCGGATGTGAATTTATCGTTAATGCTCGAAAACGAGAAATATCGAAATCAAAATGTGTGTGATGCGTCAAGAAAATGCGCGCATTCGCGTAATTAGCGACAAAATGCCCATCTGCCTACCGGACGGGTGTTAACAGGGGTGTTAAATGTATTAACATTAGTACTGTTTAATAATGATCAGGCTGATTTTCAGTCTGTGCTGATAGCGCATGAGCGAAAAAGCAGGCAGAGTCGCTGTTTTACCGGCGGTGTGCTGGACACGCCTGATCCGGCTACATACAATTTGGCTGGCGTTTACGTCGGGCGCGTCAGCGCCGGGGTGTGAAGGCGTGAGGCATCTGTTGATGAAATGCCGTCCGTGACACACCCGTTCGTGGTACATCTGCGTTAACCGGCTTATGCCGTGCGATCAAAAGGGGTTAGAAGTTATGTCATTTGAAGTGTTTGAGAAGCTGGAAGCGAAAGTTCAGCAGGCGATTGACACGATCACGCTGTTGCAGATGGAAATCGAAGAGCTGAAAGAGAAGAACAAGACGTTGTCGCAGGAAGTGGAGAGTATGGCGGGCAACCGTGATGCGTTGATGCGCGAGAACGAGCAGTTAAAGCAGGAACAGCTGGTATGGCAAGAGCGCCTGCGTGCGCTGCTGGGTAAAATGGAAGACGTTCAGTAATCGCCGACGTCAGATAGATGGGATGCGCACAGGGCGTCTGTTGACGCCCTTGGGTGCCCACCCGTTATTCCAGATCGAGCGGGTCTTCGGACAGAATGATGCCGGTATTGTCGGCATACAGATGGTCACCGGAGAAGAAGGTCACGCCGCCGAAATTCACCCGAATATCGGTTTCGCCGATGCCTTCGCTGGCCGCCCCCGCCGGGGTCGCCGCCATCGCCTGAATGCCGATGTCCAGTTCCGACAAGTCGTCGACCTGACGCACCGCGCCGTACACCACGATGCCTTCCCACTCGTTCTGCGTAGCCAGACGCGCCAGTTCAGCGTCAACCAGCGCCCGGCGAACGGAGCCGCCGCCGTCGACCAACAGCACGCGCCCGCTGCCGTTTTCTTCCAGCACGTCGAACAGCAGGCCATTATCCTCAAAGCATTTCACCGTGATGATTTTGCCGCCGAATGAACTACGCCCGCCAAAGTTGGAGAAAAGAGGCTCAACTACATTGACCTCTTCATGATAGATATCACACAGTTCGGAAGTATCGTATTTCATAGGAGTAACGTCTGTTGCCGCTGGAAGTGTGAGACTGAGTATATCCCTTTCTGTTTGTTGTTGGCAAAATCATCAACCGCGGCTTTGACCCGCATCAGTAATCGGTAGTGATTTTGCCAACCGGGACAAGCCGTTACTCAGCCTCAGCGGGCAGTCGCCTAGCTCAGCAGCACGCCCACCGCGAACAGCAGATTGGTGAGCAACGCGCCCTTGACGGTTTTTTCCAGCATCGGTCGCATGCTGAACGCGGTGGTTTCCCGCATCACGTAGCGCCCCTGCTTCACCAGCAGCGGCAGCGCCAGAATAAACAGCCAGCCAGCCAGCGTATGCAGATAGAGCATGGCGAACAGCGCCAGACAGACCGGCGCCGTCATCAGCAGCACCATGTGGTAGCGCCGGGCCTTGTGAGCGCCGAGCCGCACTGCCAGCGTGTTCTTGCCGTTTTCCCGATCGCTGTCGATATCGCGTAGATTGTTGATATTGAGCACCGCGACGGCCAGCAAACCACAGGCGGTGGCGGGCAGAATGACGCTGCTGTCGAAGTGGCCGGTTTGCAGGTAGTACGACCCGGCCACGCTCAGCCAGCCGAAAAAGATCAGCACCGAGATGTCGCCAAGCCCGATATAACCATACGGTTTATTGCCGACGGTATAGGTAATGGCGGCCAGAATCGCCAGCAGGCCGAGCGCCAGAAACACCACGATGTCCACCGGCTTTTCACAGGCCAGCGCCACCAGCGCGCTGCCGGAAATCGCCGTCAGCGTCACGGTAATGAGCAGAGCCTTGCGTAGCTCCTGCAGGCTGATGGCGCCGGTCTGGATGCCGCGTAGCGGGCCGATGCGGTCTTCCTTGTCGCTGCCTTTCACGGCGTCGCCGTAGTCGTTAGCCAGATTGGAGAGGATTTGCAACAGGCCGGCGGTAATCAGCGTCAGCAGCGCCACGCCGGGTTTGAAGTTGCTGTGCCAGCAGGCGATGACGGTGCCGGTAACGATGGAGGCAAAAGCCAGCGGCAGCGTCTTGGGACGCAGGCTGTCCAGCCAGGCTTGGGTTTTGCTGCTATGTGTCAATTGGGTCATGGTGTTAATGGGCCATGGTATTAGCCAGATTGTGGCGCGTTCAGTTCTGGAAAATAAAGCCTGGTGACGGTGATAAAAACAGCAGTGGGAGGCATTGGCCTCCCACTGGTCAGTCATCAGTGCGATCCGTGAACACGGATTATAAGATAAATCGGCTCAGATCTTCATCTGCTACCAACTCATCAAGGTGACTGCGTACATAATCTGCATCGATCGTCACGGTTTGGCCGTTCATTTCGCTGGCGCCGTAGGAGACTTCTTCGATCAATCGCTCCAGCACCGTGTGCAGACGGCGGGCGCCGATGTTCTCCGTGCGCTCGTTAACCTGCCAGGCCGCTTCCGCGATACGACGGATACCGTCCGGCTGGAACGTGATGTTGACGCCTTCGGTTTCCATCAATGCCTGATACTGACGTGTCAGCGACGCGCTGGGTTCGGTCAGAATACGTTCGAAGTCTTCGGTGGTCAGCGCCTGCAATTCCACGCGAATCGGCAGACGACCTTGCAGCTCGGGGATCAAGTCCGCCGGGCTGGCGACCTGGAACGCGCCGGAGGCGATGAACAGGATATGGTCGGTTTTCACCATGCCGTGCTTGGTGGACACGGTACAGCCTTCCACCAGCGGCAGCAGGTCGCGCTGCACCCCTTCGCGGGACACGTCCGGGCCGGAGGTGTCGCCCCGTTTGCAGATCTTGTCGATCTCATCGATGAACACGATGCCGTGCTGCTCCACCGCTTCGATCGCCTGCTGCTTAAGCTCTTCCGGGTTGACCAGCTTGGCGGCTTCTTCTTCCACCAGTAGCTTGAAGGCTTCACGAACCTTGATTTTGCGGTTTTTCTGTTTCTGACCCGCCAGATTCTGGAACATTGACTGCAACTGATTAGTCATCTCTTCCATGCCCGGCGGGGCCATGATTTCGACGCCGACGGGAGCCGCCGCCAGCTCGATTTCGATCTCTTTATCGTCAAGCGACCCTTCGCGCAGTTTCTTGCGAAACGCCTGACGGGCGGCAGACGGCTCGTGATTCTCTTCCGTCTGGCCCCAGTTGTTTTTGGCCGGCGGAATCAGCACGTCCAGAATACGCTCTTCGGCCAGTTCTTCGGCGCGGTAGCGGTTTTTCTCCATCGACTGCTGGCGCACCATCTTGATGGCGACATCGGTCAGGTCGCGGATAATCGAGTCTACTTCCTTGCCGACGTAGCCCACTTCGGTGAATTTGGTCGCTTCCACCTTGATGAAAGGGGCGTTGGCCAGCTTGGCGAGACGACGGGCGATTTCGGTTTTCCCCACCCCGGTCGGGCCGATCATCAGAATGTTTTTCGGGGTGACTTCATGGCGCAGGCTCTCTTCCAGCTGCATGCGGCGCCAGCGGTTACGCAAGGCAATCGCCACGGCGCGCTTCGCTTTGTGCTGGCCGATGATGTAGCTATCAAGCTCGCTGACTATTTCGCGCGGGGTCATTTCAGACATAGTGGATCCTTACGCCTTGGAGGCTAATTCTTCAATCGTGTGGAACTGGTTGGTGTAGATGCAGATATCACCCGCAATACCCAGTGATTTTTCGACAATCTCCCGGGCGCCTAATTCGGTATTTTCCAGCAGGGCGCGCGCGGCAGCCTGCGCGTAGGGGCCGCCGGAGCCGATAGCGATCAGATCGTTTTCCGGCTGAATCACGTCGCCGTTGCCGGTGATGATCAGCGACGCGTTTTCGTCGGCGACCGCCAGCAACGCTTCCAGCCGACGCAGCATGCGGTCGGTGCGCCAGTCTTTAGCCAGTTCCACGGCGGCCTTCACCAGATGCCCCTGATGCAGCTCCAGCTTACGTTCGAACAGTTCAAACAGGGTAAACGCATCGGCGGTGCCGCCAGCGAATCCGGCGATAACCCGGTCATTGTACAGACGGCGTACTTTACGCACGTTGCCTTTCATTACGGTGTTGCCCAGGGTGGCCTGCCCGTCTCCGCCAATCACGACCTGACCGTTGCGGCGTACGCTTACAATTGTTGTCACGAGTTTATCCCCGTTACTGAGAAAAAGGCCCCCGCGCGGACGCGGGGCATATTGACGATAAACATGGGGGAGGGACGGGGGGTTTTCAACCCCCGCTGGCTAACGGGATGCAGTTGGATTGCCCCATGCCTTTGAGTTTTTGTGCCATTTTGTCGGCCACGGTACGGCTGTTGTACGGCCCGAGCATAATCCGATGCCAGCCGCCGCTGCTGGCGATACGGCTTTCGACGCCGGCAAACGCCAGTTCCGCTCTTACCGATTCGGCAGGCTCTGCCGTCTTGAACGAACCGCATTGCACCATCCAGCGCTGCTCTTTCTCTGGCTTGGCGTTCTCCGTCTTGCTGTCGGTTTTTGCGGTTTCTTTGGCTGCCGTTTCCGTTTTGACGGCTTCTTTGCGGGGCTCCGTCTGCACCGGTTTCTGCGCCGTCTGTGCCGGTGGCGTCGCCGCCTGCGTCGTATGATGCTGGCTGGCTGCCGGAACGGCAGTCGTGGTACGCGGCGTCGGCGGTGGCGTCATGGTATTGGTATTGGGCACGATCGGCACAACCGTCTGCGGCCTGGGCGCTACCGAGGTGCGGGCCGGCATCTGGCTTTGATCGTTGTAAGGCACTTCCGTCAGCGTGGTCGGTTGGCGTTTCATGTCCGCCTGCATCTGCTCCAGCAGTTGCCGCTGTTCACCGGTAAGTTGGCCCGTCGACTGGATTTCTCCACCCGCCGAGGGTTCGGTCGGCGAAGCGACGCCAATCTGCCGGTTTTCCAGCTCCTTGATATAACGCCAGCGCTCTTCCGGTTTGGGCGGCAACCCGTTGCCTTTGGTCCCCTGATGCGGCAGGACCGGTGATTCGTCCGGCTTATTGTGGGCGATAAAATAGAGTCCGCCGGCAAACGTGACCAGCACGGCAACAGCCAGCGCTATCATCGTTTTGGATGCGCCCGAGGACCCTCCTCGTTTCCGGCTGGATGTTTTTTTCCGGCGCGTTCCAGAACGCCCCCGGCTGACATAGTCTCGTTGTGCCACAATCGTTTCGTTGCGAAAAAAATAAGTAACAGGTCGCCATGTTACTGAACCCTAAAATGTTTGACCAGCACCTGAATTCTTAAAGCCTGTAACACGCAGGGATGGCGCGGCGGTGCTGTCGCGAATAATCAGTTGGCTGGATATCAGCCGCGACCCCCGCTGGACCTTGTGTTGCTGCAATTGAGCCAGCAGCAATAGCATGGCTTCGCGACCGATATCGTAGCGCGGCTGGGAAACGGTGGTCAGCGCCGGAAAGCAGTGGCTGGCCTGCGCGATGTCATCAAACCCGACCAGCGACAGGTCACGCGGCACGTCCAGACCCATTTTGCGCGCCTGCGTCAACGCCCCCAGCGCCATGACGTCGCAATGGCAGAAAATCGCGGTGGGCGGCGTGGGATGCGACATCAACCGCACCAGGCCGCGGGAACCGGTGTCATAGCTGAAATCGCCGCGCACGATGTACTGGTTGTCGATCACCAGCCCGCAGCGGCGTAACGCCTGAATATAGCCCTGTAGCCGGTATTCGCTGATCGGAATCTGTTCCGGACCGGCGATACAGGCGATGCGCCGGTGCCCCAGTTGATTGAGATAACTGACGGCCTCGAACGCCGCGGTCAGGTTATCGATGTGTACGGTGGGCATATCCAGTTCAGGGGCGAACTCATTTGCCATCACCATCGGAGGCAGATGACGGCGTTCGTCCTTGCCGGCATCAAACGGCAACTGCGAGCCCAGCAGTAGAATGCCGTCGATCTGCCGGGTGGTGATCAGGTCCAGAAAGGTCTTTTCCGTTTTGCGCTGGTGGGCGCAATCGCCAATCAGCACCAGATAGCCGCGCTCCGCCGCCGTTTCCTCAATACCGCGCAGCATTTCGGTGAAAAAGGGATCGCAGATATCGGGGACGAGCGCCAGAATCGTTCTTGACTCATGCCGCTTCATATTACGGGCAAGATTTTGTGCAGAGTATCCCACCGCCAGCGCGGCCTGCTCCACCTTTTGGCGGGTGGTGGCCGACACCTTCTCAGGATTGGTCAGGGCGCGGGACACCGTCGCGGTGGACACGCCGGCCTGGTCGGCAACGTCTTTCATTGTTGCGGGCGGGATGAATTTTTTCTGCTCCAACGCATTTCCTCCTTGCGTCAGCGTTTACTGGCGCCGTAGTCAAGGGGCCGTTACCAAAGGCTGGCCACCGTTTTACAGGATGTCTGATTTTGCCATGCGCCGTCATGAAACGCGGCATGACCAGGCGGTGCTGTCGTGAAGTATCGTTCGGTTCAGGGTTTCCGACCGGACTTGCTCCGTGCGGGCGGGGACGGTATTGGGCTCCCTATGCACAGGTATAGCACTGGGTGGCGAGTTGTCACCCCGACGCCTGGCGTCTGGTGTTGTGCCAACCGCCTGATCAGCATACTGCTTCCGCCATCACTCTTAACAGATTGCATTCAATATTTATCGAATAATTTACGCTGGCGCAGCCTGAATTATCTGTTTCTCGGGGCTGTTCGCAAAAAATGCCGCTGCTGCTGGCATCAGATATTCTGGCGGCTCAGAATCGGCTCAATTGTCCGTCGGGTCGACATCCATCACCCATTTCACTTTGCGCGTCTGCGGCAGGGTATCGATCAACGACATGGAATTGCGGATCAGCCGTTGCAGCGTGGCGCGCGACGGGTGCTGCAGCAGCAATTGCCAGCGAAAGCGCCCGGCACGCTTGGGCTGCAGCGCCGGCACCGGTCCCATCAGCCACAGCGAGTCGTCGCGCAGCGGGCTGGCCTCCAGCAGATTGCGTAGCTGTTGCAGGAACAGGCTGGCCTGCTGATTGTCGTGGTCATCAGCCCGGAACAGCACATGGCTGGTAAACGGCGGCAGGAACACGCTCTGGCGTTCTTTCAGCGTCTGGCTGGCGAACGCGTCGTAGCCCTGATGCAGCAACGTCTGCAACAGCGGGTGTTCCGGGTGATGGGTTTGCAGCACCACTTCGCCCGCCTTGCCCGCGCGACCGGCACGGCCGGACACCTGGGTGTAGAGCTGGGCGAAACGTTCGGTGGCGCGGAAGTCGGCGGAAAACAGCGAGCTGTCGACATCCAGCAACGCCACGAGCGTGACGTCGGGAAAGTGGTGGCCCTTGGCGAGCATCTGGGTGCCGATCAGAATGCGGGCGCCGCCCTGGCGGACCTGCGCCAGTTGCTGCTCCAGCGCCCCTTTGCGGCTGGTGGTGTCGCGATCGATACGGGTGATCGGGGCCTCGGGGAACAGCGTCGGCAGCGCCTGTTCCAGCTGTTCGGTGCCCAGGCCGACCGGCACCAGATGGGTAGAGCCGCACTGCGGGCATTGCTGCGGTACCGGACGCTGGCTGTCGCAGTGGTGGCAACGCATCATCCGTTGATGCTGGTGCAGCGTGTAGTAACTGTCGCAGCGCTGGCATTCGGCGATCCAGCCGCATTCATGGCACAGCACCACCGGCGCGAAACCCCGGCGGTTGAGAAACAGGATGACCTGATTGTCCGCGGCCAGGTGATGACGGATACGGTTGATTAACGGCTGCGACAAACCGGTGGTCAGCGGCAGTCCTTTCAGGTCCAGCAAATGTTGCTGCGCCAGCCGGGCATTGCCGGCGCGTTTGCTAAGACGTAACTGGCGGTATTTGCCAATCTGCACGTTATAAAGCGTTTCCAGCGCCGGCGTGGCCGACCCCATGACGATGGGAATGTCTTCCTGCCGGGCGCGGAACACCGCCAGGTCGCGGGCGTGATAACGCCAGCCTTCCTGCTGCTTGTAGGAGCCGTCGTGTTCTTCGTCGATGACGATCAGCCCCAGCCGGGCAAACGGGGTAAACAGCGCGGAACGGGTGCCGATGACGATGGCGGCTTCGCCTTGTCTGGCGCGCAGCCATACCGACAGCCGCTCGCCGTCGTTCAGCCCCGAATGCAGCGCTTCCACCGGTGCGTTGAATCGATCGCGGAAGCGGGCGATGGTTTGCGGCGTCAGGCCGATTTCCGGCACCAGCACCAGCGCCTGTTTGCCTTGCGCCAGAATATTTTCCAGCACGCTGAGGTAGACCTCGGTTTTGCCGGAGCCGGTGATGCCCGCCAGCAGCCAGGCGGCAAAATGATCGTCTTCGCTGCGTATGGCGCCGACGGCGGTGGCCTGTTCGGTGTTAAGACGCAGGCGTTCGCCCGTCAGGCTGAAATCGTTGCGCCAGTCCTGCACCTGCTGCGGCAGCGCGCGCAGTTCGCTCAGCCCTTTTTCGCGCAGCGCCTGCAGCGCGGCTTCCGTCAGTTCGGTTTCCGCCACCTGATGGCGGTACAGCGGCCCTTGTAGCAGCGCCGCCAGCGCCTGCTGCTGCTTGGGCGCCCGTTTCAGCGCGTTCAGCGGCGTGGCGCGCCCCTGCTCGGTCGCGAACCATTGCCAGAGCGGCGCGCTATGGGCCGGTTTCCCCTGGCGGAGCAAAATCGGTAGGGCATGGAACAGCACCTCGCCTAGCGGATAGTGGTAATACTCCGCCGCCCACAGCAGGATGCGCCACAGGCTGTCCGGAAACAGCGGGGCGGCGTCGAGCACGCCGTGCAGCGGTTTAAGCTGTTCCAGCGGCAGTTCGCTGCCGGCGCTCAGGGCAGTGACGATACCGATCATCTTACGGTTGCCGAAGGGAACGCTGACGCGCACGCCCGGCACCGGCGGCGTCACGCCTTGCGGCAGCCGGTAATCAAACGTGCGCGTCAGCGGTACCGGCAAGGCAACCTGAACAACGGGCATGGTCTCTGCGTTCAAATGCGTCATGAAGGTCTTACGTCATGCATGAGGGTTTGTCTGCCGTCACGGTACTGTGCGCGGATGCGTTGTGCAATCTTGCGCGCCATCTTGTTTATCCGGGGCGACGAGTCCGCGCGGATCCAATTGCATCGGGTGGTTAATTTCTGTATGATCCGCCGCCTTTATACCTTGTGGTGTAAAGAACATTTCACTCAACTTCGTGTGGTGTCTGGCGGAACAGGGCTGGATAGCGACACGGCCTTAAACAGAGGTTTCCCATGAAAGAAGGTATTCACCCGAATTACGTTGAAATTACCGCTACTTGCTCTTGCGGTAACGTCATCAAAACCCGCTCCACCGCTGCTCATGACCTGAACCTGGACGTGTGCGGCGCTTGCCACCCGTTCTTCACCGGCAAACAGCGTGTCGTTGACACCGGTGGTCGTGTTGAGCGTTTCAACAAACGCTTCAGCGTCCCGGGCACCAAAAAATAATTGGTTTTTGCACCGGGGCGGAAAACCGGTTAACCGGTTTTCCAGCCAAAACAAAGGCACCTGCGGGTGCCTTTGTCGTTTCTGGTGTCTTTCCCCATCCGCTCCAAACGGGCGAGTCAGTATTCCCACGTATCCGGGTCAATCCCCATCTCACGCATAATCGCCTTGGCGGCATCGGGAATTTCGTCGCCGCGTTCTTTACGCAGGTCGTCATCATTCGGTAAGGGTTGGCCGGTAAAAGCGTGCAAAAACGCCTCACACAGTAACTCGCTATTGGTTGCGTGACGCAGGTTGTTGACCTGACGACGGGTACGCTCGTCTGTCAGTATCTTCAATACCTTCAAGGGGATAGATACGGTGATCTTCTTAACCTGCTCGCTCTTCTTGCCGTGTTCAGCGTATGGGCTTACGTATTCGCCATTCCACTCAGCCATGGGATACCTTAAATATTGATCGTGATAAAAACAGTCACTGGCACAAAACACCATAATTCTAACGATTATTATAGGGATGCTCAATCTATACGCAAAGAAGTTTAGAAGTCCAGATGTATTGACGTCTATATCGTCCGGGTTTACTCTTTAATCTCTTTACCTCAGTCCTCCAGTCAGGAAAAGCACCGATGACGCGTAAACAGGCTACTATCGCAGTCCGCAGTGGGTTAAACAATGACGAGCAGTTCGGTTGCGTTGTTCCCCCGATTCATCTCTCCAGCACCTACAATTTCACCGGCTTTAATGAACCCAGAGCGCATGACTATTCCCGGCGCGGCAACCCGACCCGTGATGTGGTTCAACGCGCGCTGGCGGAACTGGAGGGGGGCGCGGGCGCGGTCATGACCAGCAGCGGCATGTCGGCGATTCTGCTGGTCTGTACGGTGTTTTTGCGGCCTGGCGACCTGCTGGTGGCTCCGCACGATTGCTACGGCGGCAGCTACCGTTTGTTCGACAGCCTGAGCAAACGCGGCGCCTACCGGGTGAAATTCGTCGATCAGGGCAATGCGGCCGAGCTGCAGGCGGCGCTGGCGGAAAAACCGAAGCTGGTGCTGGTGGAAAGCCCCAGCAACCCGTTGCTGCGTGTGGTGGATATCGCGGCCATCTGTCAGGCGGCGCGCGAAGCGGGCGCGGTGAGCGTGGTGGATAACACCTTCCTGAGCCCGGCGTTGCAAAATCCGCTGAAATTGGGGGCGGATCTGGTGGTGCACTCTTGCACCAAATACCTCAATGGTCATTCGGACGTGGTAGCCGGCGCGGTTATCGCCCGCGATCCAGCGGTGGTGACGGAGCTGGCCTGGTGGGCCAATAACATCGGCGTGACCGGCGCAGCCTTTGACAGCTACCTGTTGCTGCGTGGTCTGCGTACGCTGTCGCCGCGTATGACGCTCGCGCAGAAGAATGCGCTGCAAATTGTGGAGTATTTGCGGCATCAGCCGCTGGTGAAAGCGTTGTATCATCCGTCTTTACCCGAGAATGCCGGTCATGAGATTGCCCGCCAGCAGCAGTCCGGTTTTGGCGCGATGCTGAGTTTTGAGCTGGACGGCGATGAAGGTACTCTGCGCCGCTTTCTGGCCGCACTGGAATTGTTCACGCTGGCGGAATCGCTGGGCGGCGTAGAGAGCCTGATTTCTCACGCGGCTACCATGACCCACGCCGGCATGGCGCCGGAAGCGCGCGCCGCCGCCGGTATCTCGGAGACGTTATTGCGTATTTCTGTCGGTATTGAAGACGGCGACGATCTGGTTGCCGATCTGGACAGAGCATTTCAGGCAGCAGCCAAGAGGTAACAATGAGTGCGTTAGGGATAGCAGCGGCCGTGAAGGGACGGCAACTGCACAAATTCGGCGGCAGCAGCCTGGCTGATGTGAAATGTTATCAGCGCGTCGCCGGCATCATGGCGGATTACAGCCAGGCGGGCGATTTGATGGTGGTATCGGCGGCGGGCAGCACCACTAACCAGTTGATCAGCTGGTTGAACCTCAGCCAGTCTGACCGGATTTCCGCCCATCAGGTACAACAGTCGCTGCGCCGTTATCAAAGCGAGCTGATTTCCGGTTTGCTGCCGGCCGAAACGGCGGCACCGCTTATCAATGAATTCATTCGCGATCTGGAACGTCTGGCCGCGTTGCTGGATGGCAAGCTCACCGACGCCGCCTACGCCGAGGTGGTCGGGCACGGCGAAATCTGGTCCGCCCGTCTGATGGCGGCGGTACTGAATCAGAAAAATCTGCCCGCCGCCTGGCTGGATGCGCGTACCTTCCTGTGCGCCGAGCGTGCGGCGCAGCCGCAGGTCGATGAAGGTCGTTCCTGGCCGCTGCTGCAACAACTGCTGACCCAGCATGCCGGGCAGCGTCTGGTGATTACCGGTTTTATCAGCAGTAACGACGCAGGCGAAACCGTCCTGCTAGGCCGTAACGGCAGCGACTATTCGGCCACGCAGATTGGCGCGCTGGCTGGCGTCGAGCGCGTCACCATCTGGAGCGACGTGGCCGGCGTCTACAGCGCTGACCCGCGTAAGGTGAAAGACGCCTGCCTGTTGCCGCTGCTGCGGCTGGATGAAGCCAGCGAGCTGGCCCGTCTGGCGGCGCCGGTATTGCATGCCCGCACCCTGCAGCCGGTTTCCGGCAGCGATATCGATCTGCAATTGCGCTGCAGCTACCAACCTGAACAAGGGTCGACCCGCATTGAGCGCGTGCTGGCCTCCGGCACAGGCGCCAAGATTGTCACCAGTCATGATGATGTTTGTCTGATTGAGATTGGCGTACCGGCGGAGCACGATTTTGCCCGCACCCATAAAGACGTCGAACAGTTGTTGCAAAAATCCCAGATCCGGCCGCTGGCGCTGGGCGTGCATCAGGATCGCAACCTGCTGCAGCTGTGCTACACCTCGGAAGTGGTGCATAGCGCCTGGCAGGTGCTGGAGCAGGCGGCGTTGCCGGTATCGCTTCATCTGCGCGAAGGGCTGGCGCTGGTGGCGCTGGTGGGGGCGGGCGTTTGCCGCAACCCGCTGCACAGCCACCGTTTCTACCAACAACTGCGCGACCAGCCGATCGAGTTCGTCTGGCAGGCGGAAGACGACATCAGTCTGGTGGCGGTGCTGCGTGTAGGGCCGACCGAGCATCTGGTGCGCGGTCTGCATCATTCGCTGTTCCGGGCGGAAAAACGCATCGGGCTGGTGTTGTTCGGCAAAGGTAACATCGGTTCGCGTTGGCTGGAGCTGTTCGCTCGTGAGCAGAGCCTGATTTCGGCGCGCACCGGTTTTGAGTTCACGCTGGCGGGCGTGGTGGACAGTTCCCGCAGCCTGCTGAATTACGACGGGCTGGACGCCAGCCGTGTGCTGGCTTTCTTCGGCGATGAAGCGCAGGAGCGTGACGATGATGAACTGTTCCTGTGGATGCGCGCCCATCCGTATGATGACTTGGTGGTGTTGGATGTGACCGCCAGCCAGTCGGTTGCCGATCTCTATCTGGATTTCGCCAGCTATGGCTTCCATGTGATCAGCGCCAACAAACTGGCGGGCGCGTCCGGCGGCGACAACTATCGGCAGATCCGCGACGCGTTCGCTAAAACCGGGCGTCACTGGCTGTACAACGCCACCGTTGGCGCCGGGCTGCCGGTGAACTATGCGGTACGGGACCTGCGTGAAAGCGGCGATAGCATTCTGGCTATCAGCGGCATTTTTTCCGGTACGCTGTCATGGTTGTTCCTGCAGTTTGACGGAACGGTGCCTTTTACCGAACTGGTGGATCAAGCCTGGCAGCAGGGATTGACCGAGCCGGATCCGCGTGTCGATCTTTCCGGTCAGGATGTGATGCGCAAGCTGGTTATTCTGGCGCGCGAAGCGGGTTATGAGATCGAACCCAATCAGGTGCGGGTGGAGTCGCTGGTGCCGGCCGGATGCGAAAACGGTTCGGTGGATCAGTTCTTTGAAGACGGCGAGCCGCTGAATCAGCAAATGTTGCAGCGACTGGAAGCCGCCAACGAAATGGGACTGGTGCTGCGTTATGTCGCCCGCTTTGACGTCAACGGCAAGGCGCGCGTAGGGGTGGAAGCCGTACGGGCGGATCATCCGCTGGCGGCGTTGTTGCCGTGTGATAACGTGTTCGCTATCGAAAGCCGCTGGTATCGTGATAACCCGCTGGTGATTCGCGGTCCGGGAGCCGGCCGCGACGTGACAGCCGGGGCGATTCAGTCGGATCTCAATCGGTTGGCGCAACTGTTGTAATCGCGTCAGTTGAAATCAGACAGCGTTAGCCATCATGTCCTAAAGCCCGCAGCCGCGGGCTTTGTTATGCCTGCGATTCATCCAGTGGCGAGGGCCGCGTTTTTTGCCAATACTGAGGGTGCGTCCCTTACATTTCATGTGTGTTTTTTCTGTGATGGGGCATGACGGCTTGCCGTCCGCTGCCATGAATTTTCTTCATCTTGCATGAACAAACATCAGCATTTATCACGCTGAAAAGCGTTGACTCTTTAGGCGGATTCGGTCATTTTCTATATAGACGTCTAAACGTATAGACGTTTGTAGAAAATAACGATGATAATGGCGAATCGAGGTAAGGATATGAGTTTTTTCCACGCGAACCATCAGGAAGCGCTGAACCAGAACCTGGCGGAATTACAGGGGCGGATTAACGTTTCCTTTGAGTTTTTCCCACCGCGCACCAGCGAGATGGAAGAAACGCTGTGGAACTCCATTGACCGCCTCAGTAGCCTGAAACCCAAATTCGTGTCGGTGACCTACGGCGCCAATTCCGGCGAGCGTGACCGCACTCACAGCATCATCAAAGGCATCAAGGAACGTACCGGCCTGGAAGCCGCGCCGCACCTGACCTGCATCGATGCTTCCCGCGACGAACTGAAAGCCATTGCTCAGGACTACTGGCAGAGCGGCATCCGTCACATCGTCGCCCTGCGCGGCGACTTGCCGCCGGACGGCGGCAAACCGGAGATGTACGCCTCTGATCTGGTCGCCTTGCTCAAGGAAGTGGGGGATTTTGATATTTCGGTCGCGGCCTATCCTGAAGTGCATCCGGAAGCGAAAAGCGCGCAGGCGGACCTGATCAATCTCAAACGCAAGATTGACGCCGGCGCCAGCCGCGCCATCACACAGTTCTTTTTTGACGTGGAAAGCTATCTGCGCTTTCGCGACCGCTGCGTCACGACCGGTATCGATGTGGAAATCGTACCCGGTATTCTGCCGGTGTCGAACTTTAAGCAGTTGCAGCGTTTTGCCACCATGACCAATGTGCGTGTGCCGAACTGGATGACCGCCATGTTCGAAGGGCTGGATAACGACCCGGAAACCCGCAAGATGGTCGGCGCGTCGATCGCCATGGATATGGTGAAGATCCTCAGCCGTGAAGGCGTGAAGGATTTCCATTTCTATACCCTGAACCGTTCGGAACTGAGCTACGCCATTTGCCATACGCTGGGCGTGCGCCCGGTGACGGCCGCCTGATTTTCTCGCCGACTATTATGCCGAATGCCCGCCCGGAGATATCCGGGCGGGCATTCGTGCTTAAGGCATGGGGTATTTGGCGTGAATAACGATATTCGAAGATAAAAAGCGCTATTTGGAGATAAAAAAAGGGCGGGCCGAAGCCCGCCAAAGTTTCGTTGGCTTTATAAAAATTTATGTGGTCAGGAATGTTTCGAGTTCTTCGCTGCCGCCGATATGACGGCCGCCCATGAATACCTGGGGAACGGTGCTACGTCCGGTTACCGCCCGCAGGCTCACCGTGGTGGCATCCTTACCCAGCATGATTTCTTCGTATTGAATACCGCGATCCTGCAGCAACTGTTTGGCTTTGGCGCAAAACGGGCAGCCGGGTTTGGTAAACAGTGAAACAGATTCCTGAACCTTATAGTGAGGAGCAAGGTACTTCAGCATGGTGTCGGCGTCGGAAACTTCAAACGGGTCGCCCGGCTTGTTGGGTTCAACAAACATTTTCTCCACCACGCCGTGACGAACCAGCATGGAGTAGCGCCAGGAGCGGGGGCCGAAGCCCAGTTCCGCTTTTTCGACCAGCATGTTCATGGCGCGGGTGAACTCACCGTTGCCATCGGGAATAAACGTAATGTTTTCTGCGTCTTGGTCGGCTTTCCAGGCATTCATCACAAAAGTATCGTTCACGGATACGCATAAAACCGCATCCACGCCAAATTGCTTGAATACCGCAGCCAACTCGTTATAGCGTGGCAAATGACTGGAAGAGCAGGTTGGTGTAAAGGCCCCTGGCAAGGAAAAGACGACCACGGTCTTGTTGTTGAAGAGTTCCCCGGTCGTCACGTCAACCCATTGATCCCCCTGACGGGTATGGAAAGTTACTGACGGAATTTTTTTGCCTTCTTGGCTTACAAACATTTTTCAGTCCCTGCTAGTCGAAACGTTCTGTTTGGCTGAATCCGTCAGTGATCAGGACTCGATTCGTTAGGGACATTATTCATTATCAAATGTTGATAGGACTAATCGTTCGTTGCTATCCTATCTATCGCTAGGGACTATCATGTTTAGGGGAATCAGGGCATGAATATTCGGGATTTAGAGTATCTGGTGGCATTGGCGGAGCATCGCCATTTCCGACGCGCAGCGGACTCCTGCCACGTCAGCCAGCCCACATTGAGCGGCCAGATCCGCAAACTGGAAGACGAACTGGGGGTGATGCTGCTGGAGAGAACCAGCCGCAAAGTCCTGTTCACTCAGGCGGGGTTGCTGCTGGTCGAGCAGGCCAGAACCGTATTGCGTGAAGTGAAGGTGCTGAAGGAGATGGCCAGTCAGCAGGGCGAAACCATGTCCGGTCCGCTGCATATCGGCCTGATCCCGACGGTCGGCCCTTATCTGTTGCCCCAGATTATCCCGATGTTGCACCGCACTTTCCCGAAGCTGGAAATGTACCTGCATGAAGCCCAGACTCACCAACTGCTGGCCCAGCTCGACAGCGGCAAGTTGGATTGCGCCATTCTGGCGATGGTGAAAGAGTCGGAAGCGTTTATCGAAGTGCCGCTGTTTGACGAGCCGATGAAGCTGGCGATTTATCAGGATCACCCCTGGGCGAACCGCGAGCGGGTGGCGATGTCCGATTTGTCGGGCGAAAAACTGCTGATGCTGGAAGACGGGCACTGCCTGCGCGATCAGGCGATGGGATTTTGTTTCCAGGCAGGCGCGGACGAGGATACCCATTTCCGTGCCACCAGTCTGGAAACTCTGCGCAACATGGTAGCGGCGGGCAGCGGTATTACCCTGCTGCCGTCGCTGGCGGTGCCGCGGGAACGAGTGCGTGACGGCGTGTGCTATTTGCCTTGTTACAAACCGGAGCCCAAACGCACCATCGCACTGGTGTATCGTCCGGGCTCGCCGTTGCGCGGCCGTTATGAACAACTGGCCGATTCGGTGCGCGAGCACATGCAGCTCCACATGGAACAGCTGTCAAAACAGTCTGATTAATCAAAGCCAAAACGATTCGTTATCAAAAAACCGGTTGTTAAAACAACCGGTTTAAACCGTTCAGCGCCGCTACCCGATAGGCTTCGGCCATAGTCGGGTAGTTGAATGTGGTGTTCACAAAATACTCGATGGTATTGCCTTCGCCTTTCTGTTCCATGATGGCCTGACCGATGTGAATGATTTCGGCCGCGCGTTCGCCAAAGCAGTGAATGCCCAGAATCTGCTTGGTCTCGCGGTGGAACAGAATTTTCAGGCTACCGACGTTCATCCCGACAATTTGCGCTCGCGCCAGGTGCTTGAACTGGGCGCGGCCGACTTCATACGGCACTTTCATGGCGGTGAGTTCCTGCTCGGTTTTGCCGACGGAACTGATCTCCGGGATCGTGTAAATACCGGTGGGAATATCCTCGATCAGATGCGCGGTGGCGTCGCCTTTGGTGATGGCCTGCGCCGCGATGCGGCCCTGATCATAGGCGGCTGACGCCAGACTGGGATAACCGATCACATCGCCCACGGCGTAGATGTGCGCCTGAGCGGTCTGGTACATGCTGTTAACCTTCAACTGGCCGCGGCTATCCGTTTCCAGCCCGATATTCTCCAGCCCCAGCGTTTCGGTGTTGCCGGTGCGTCCGTTGGCGTAGAACAGGCAATCCGCCTTCATCTTTTTGCCTGATTTCAGATGGATGATGACGCCGTCATCCAGGCCTTCGATGCGTTCGAATTCCTCGTTGTGACGAATTACCACGCCGCTGTTCCAGAAGTGATAGGACAACGCGTCGGACATCTCCTGATCGAGAAACGCCAGCAGCCGATCGCGGGTATTGATCAGATCGACCTTCACGTTCAACCCCCGGAAGATCGACGCATATTCGCAGCCGATTACCCCAGCACCGTAGATGATCACGTGTTTGGGTTCATAATCCAGATCGAGAATGGAGTCGCTGTCGTAGATACGGGGATGATGAAAATCCACCCCGGCCGGATGATAAGGCCGTGAACCGGTGGCGATAATGATATTGGCGGCGGTCAACGTATCGTGGGTGTCGTCCGGGTAGTAGACCGCGACGGTATGCGCATCAATAAAGCGCGCCTCGCCGGAAAACAGTTCGCAGTGATTACGTTCGTAGAAACCCTGACGCATGCGGGTTTGCTGGCCGATCACGCTGTCGGCGTGACGCAGGATATCGGAAAATGAGGAACTGATGACGCGGGCGTTGTCGCTGTAGAGTGGGTTTTGATTGAATTCGATGATACGGCTGACGGCGTGTCGGAGGGCTTTGGATGGGATGGTTCCCCAGTGGGTACAGCCACCGCCAACATTATAATGCCGTTCTATCACGGCAATTTTCGCCCCTTGTTTGGCGAGCCCCATAGCCGCCCCTTCACCGCCCGGACCCGAACCAATCACGATGGCATCGTAATCGTATTGCTGTTGTATGGACATGGTAGGAACCACCTGTTTTTATACAAATTACTAACGCGATTGTAACATCGTCCTGCTGATAACCCAATCATCCCTGACATCCGTATGGGAACCGATGATCACATTTTTACTATGGCAAACTTTGGCGCAGTATGTAGAGAGTAAAGTTTGTTATAGTGCTCCCCTTGACTTAAGGAGAGCCGATGACTGCGGGCAGGATAATGGGTGTCAGAGCACAACAAAAAGAACGAACTCGTCGTTCCCTGATTGAGGCCGCTTTCAGCCAGTTAAGCGCTGAACGCAGTTTTGCCAGCCTGAGTTTGCGTGAGGTGGCTCGTGAAGCCGGCATTGCCCCTACCTCGTTTTATCGCCATTTCCGCGATGTGGACGAACTGGGGTTGACGATGGTGGATGAAAGCGGGTTGATGCTGCGCCAGCTGATGCGGCAGGCGCGCCAGCGTATCGTCAAAAGCGGCGGTAGCGTGATCAGAACATCGGTATCGACGTTCATGGAGTTCATCGGCAATAACCCCAACGCCTTTCGGCTACTGTTGCGCGAACGTTCCGGCACTTCAGCGGCATTCCGTGCTGCCGTGGCGCGTGAGATTCAGCATTTTATCGCTGAACTGGCGGACTATCTTGAAGTCGAAAATCATATCCCGCGCAGCTTCGCGGAGGCGCAGGCGGAAGCGATGGTGATCATCGTATTTAGCGCCGGCGCTGAAGCGCTGGATGTGGATATAGAACAGCGACGCCAGTTGGAAGAGCGGCTGGTGTTGCAGTTGCGCATGATTGCCAAAGGCGCCTATTACTGGTATCGCAGAGAGCAGGGCAAGGGGTTTGCCTACCCTGAGGGATAATCAGAGGAAAAGTCATGACAGAGCAGATAAGTTCAGAGAAAAGTACGCTGGTGCTGGCGCTGGTGGCCGGTTTGTCCGCGAATGGTTCCTTTGTCGCCGTGTTCAGTTCTATCGTGCCGTTTTCCATCTTTCCGCTGATTGCGTTGGTGCTGTCGGTTTACTGCCTGCATCAGCGTTATATGCATCATGCCATGCCAAAAGGCACGCCGCTGCTGGCGGCGGGCTGTTTCCTGTTCGGTTTGCTGCTTTACAGCGCTATTGTGCGCGCCGAGTACCCGCAAATCGGCTCCAATTTCGTGCCGTCAATCCTGTGCGTGGTGCTGGCGCTGTGGCTGGTGGTGAAGCTGCGGGCCCGCAAGCCCGACAGTAAAACCAACACGCCTTAATCCGTGGTGAGGTTACTGGCGCTTTTCCAGTAACACGCCGCATTCCATGTGGTGGGTATAAGGGAACTGGTCAAACAGCGCCAACTGGCTGATGCGGTGCGTCTGACTCAGGATTTCCAGGTTGGCGCACAGTGTTTCCGGGTTGCAGGAGATATACAGAATGCGCGGATACGCCTGCACCAGTTTTACGGTGCCGTCGTCCAGGCCGCTGCGAGGCGGATCGACAAAAATGGTTTCACAGCGATAGCCGCTCAGATCGATGCCTTGCAGGCGGTTGAACTGACGCACGCCGTTCATGGCCTGGGTGAATTCCTCCGCCGCCATGCGAATAATCTGTACGTTATCAATCTGATTGGCGGCAATATTGTACTGCGCCGCCGCGACCGATGGCTTGGCGATTTCGGTTGCCAGCACCCGCTCGAAATTGCGCGCCAGCGCCAGCGAAAAGTTACCGTTGCCGCAGTACAGTTCCAGCAAATCGCCTTTCGACCCCTGCGTCACCGATAGCGCCCACTCTAGCATCTGGATATTCATCATCGCATTGGGCTGGGTGAAGCTGTTTTCCACCTGACGATAAATCATCTGACGGCCAGCGACCGGCAGGCACTCGTCCACGTAATCCCGATCCAGACAGATTTTGGTTTTGGTGGCGCGGCCAATCAACTGCAGGGCAAAACCCTGACTGCGCAGTTGATCACGCAGGAGGCGAGCGCGCTGCTGCCATTCGTCATCCAGCGCTTTGTGGTAGAGCAACGAGACCGCAATCTCACCGCTAAGCGTGGAGAGATAATCAATCTGAAACAGCTTGCGCCGTAGCACCGGCTCGGCCCGCAGGGTACTGAGCAGCGCCGGCATCAGGCGGTTGATCAACTCGCTGGCGGCCGGGAACTGATCGACCCGGATCCGCTGTTTAGTCTGCTGATCAAACATAATGTGGTACAAGTCATCGCCATCATGCCAGATCCGAAATTCCGCCCGCATCCGGTAGTGACTGACCGGCGATCGAAACACGGCCGGCGCCGGCGCATCGAATGGCGCCATCATGGCTCCGAGGCGCCCGGTTTTTTCTTCAAGCTGGGCGTCATACTGATCGATGGGCAGAATCTCTGGCGTCATGATGGTCTCATCTGAAAAACGGCTGGGATAAGGTGGCGATGTTGTCAGGGCGCGATTGTAGGGCATCCAGAAGGGATGTCCAGCCTTGTTGCACGGATTCTCTTATCCAAAATGGAAGTCTAGACATCCACCTGCCTCGATCGTAGCATGGGCGTCCGGTCTTGCCTCGCAAGTGAAAAGGGAATCCAGTGCGAATCTGGAACTGACGCGCAGCGGTAAGGGGAATGGGCGACGATAGCGTGATGCGGACACTGTCCTGACGGATGGGAAGTCATCGCCGCCGAGCCTGCCATCATGGCAGACCCCCGAGTCCGAAGACCTGCCGGAATACGTCGCAATGTTTCATGGTCATCGCGTGCTATCGATCATGAGGGTGCGGCATCCTGCCAATTCAGTTTGGATGCTTATAATGTTTACTAAAAAAACCACAATGCTGGCGGCGATGGTAGCCACCGCTTTTTCAGGATGGGCGCAGGGTAGCGACAACACACAGCAAAACAGCAATGACGCAATGGTGGTGACCGCCAACCGTTTCCCCCAGCCGATTTCTTCCGTACTGGCACCCACTACCGTGGTGACGCGTGATGATATTGATCGCTGGCAGTCGAAGAGTCTGTCGGATGTGATGCGCCGACTTCCGGGTGTCGATTTCTACCAGAGCGGCGGGCTGGGGCAATTGAACTCTCTGTTTATTCGCGGTTCTTCTTCAAGCCATGTACTGGTGTTGATTGACGGTGTTCGGCTTAATCAGGCCGGCGTCAGCGGTTCTTCCGATATCAGCCAAATCCCGATCTCGTTGGTTCAGAAAGTAGAATATATCCGCGGACCGCGTTCTGCCGTTTATGGCTCGGATGCGATTGGCGGTGTGGTTAACATCATTACGACACGCGAGAAGAAAGGTACCACGCTTTCCGCAGGTATCGGCTCCAATGGTTATCAATCCTATGACGCTGCGACCCAGCAGCAACTGGGTGCCAATACGCTGGCAACCTTTGCAGGTAATTACACCTATACCAAAGGGTTTAATGTGGTTGCCAACTTGCCTGATCCTTTTGGTGATCCTGCTCAACCTGACCGTGACGGCTTTATGAGCAAAACGTTATACGGCAATGTCGAGCATCAGTTCAGCGATAACATAAGTGGATTCCTACGGGGATACGGTTTTGACAATCGGACCGGGTATGATGGTACCGCCAGTTTTAATCGTGTGGGGGCATTTCCCGATACAAGGCAGCTCTATAGCCAATCTTGGGATGGCGGATTACGTTACCACCAAGATATTTGGTCATCTCAGCTGATTACCAGTTACAGCCACAGCAAAGACTATAATTACGATCCGCGTTTTGGCCGCTCTGATATTTCCGCAACGTTGGATGATATCCAACAATACAACGTCCAGTGGAGCAACAGTGTTCAGGTTGGTAAAGGGAATATCGGCGTTGGGGTTGACTGGCAGAGACAGACCACCGAGCCTGGAACCAATTTTGTCACCAATGGGTATGAGTTGCACAATACTGGCGTTTATACCACGGCGTTGCAGTCATTCGGGCCAGTAACACTTGAAGGTGCGTTGCGTAGTGATGATAGCTCCCAGTTTGGTCAGCATACTACCTGGCAGAGCAGTGCCGCGTGGGAGTTTGTTGAAGGGTATCGTCTGCTGGCTTCTTATGGGACGGGTTATAAAGCACCTACGGTTGGTCAATTGTATGGGTCATTTGCTGGAAACTCCAACCTGAAACCTGAGGAAAGCAAGCAATGGGAAAGCGGTATTGAAGGCCTTACTGGTCCGGTGAACTGGCATGTTTCGGCATATCGCAATGATGTGGATAACCTGATCCAGAGCGGTAGCGCGCCGACCTTTGCAAATATGAACGTGGGACGCGCCCGTTTACAAGGTGTAGAAGCAACTGCATCGTTTGACACAGGGTTCGTATCACACAAACTGTCATACGATTATCTGGATCCACGCAATGTCGATACAAATGAAGTCCTGACCAGACGTGCCCGTCAACAATTCAAATATGATCTGGACTGGCAGTTCAAAGACCTAGACTGGACGGTGACTTATCATTATTTAGGTGAACGTTATGACCAGAACTTTAATACGTCAGAGAGGGTGAAGTTAGCTGGGGTTAGTCTGTGGGACGTTGCTGCGTCATATCCCGTCACCTCTCATCTGACAGTTCGTGGTAGAATCGCCAACCTGTTCGATAAGAATTACGAGACGGTATATGGCTACCGAACTGCAGGGCGAGAATACTATCTCACCGGAAGCTATAGTTTCTGATTTACCCGCCCGCCCCACGGTCCTTGTATTTGATTCCGGGGTGGGCGGTTTGTCCGTTTATGATGAAGTTCGCAAACTGCTGCCGGACTTACATTATATCTACACCTTTGATAACGAGGCTTTTCCCTATGGAGAAAAGCCTGAGCAATTCATCATTGAACGCGTGGTGTCTATCGTTGACGCGGTGGAAAAACAACATCCGCTGTCATTGGTAATCATTGCCTGTAATACGGCCAGTACGATTTCACTCCCGGCACTGCGTGCGCGCTTTAATTTCCCCGTCGTTGGTGTGGTGCCCGCGGTAAAACCGGCTGCCAAATTGACCCGGAATGGCGTCGTTGGGTTGTTGGCGACGCGTGCTACGGTCCAGCGTCCTTATACGCATGAACTGATTTCCCGCTTTGCCAATGACTGTCAGATTCTGCTGCTGGGGTCTGCAGAATTGGTGGAATGGGGAGAAGCCAAACTTCAGGGGGAAGCGGTACCTGAGGACGCGCTGCGGAAAATCCTCAAGCCCTGGCTGAAATTGCCGGAGCCCCCGGATACGGTCGTTCTGGGATGTACTCATTTCCCTCTGTTGTCGGAAGAGTTGCAACAGGTATTGCCTGACGGCACACGGCTTGTTGATTCGGGCACCGCTATTGCGCGCAGAACAGCATGGCTGATTGAGCATCTGGAGAATCCGAAATTGTCGACAGAGCCTAATCTGGCTTACTGTTTATCGATTACACCTAAGGTCGCGACACTGTTGCCTGTTCTGCGCCGTTATGGTTTCAGCTCGCTTGAACGATTAACGCTTTTGCCTGCTGGCGAGTAAATATTGAGCGGTCAAAATTATTTTTGAAATTAGTGCTTGTCAGCGCCTGAGAAGTCCCTATAATGCGCCTCCACTGACACGGCAACGGCAACAAACCGAAGCGGTTTCAGTAAGAAATCAGGCGCATATCGCTTGACTTCTTTTCGGGAAAGCATAATATATGCGACCCGCGACCACAGTAAGTGGTCCTGCTCTTTAACAATCAATCAGACAATCTGTGTGGGCACTCGCAGGACGCTTCACTAAAATATTTGTGAAAAGTCTTGAAGAGTGACAACAGTTAATTCATACGAACTAACAGTAAATTCTTTGAGCACCGTTTTCTTCGGAAAACACATCAAACTTTAAATTGAAGAGTTTGATCATGGCTCAGATTGAACGCTGGCGGCAGGCCTAACACATGCA
>NZ_CM001979.1:233276-238832 GCF_000406205.1 Dickeya sp. NCPPB 3274
GACGGATACGGCCGGCGGCCCGGCGTTGTGGCTTACGGTCTGGTCCGGTTCTGTCTTCCGGCGTTGTGTGGCTCTTCCTCTGTGTACCCCGTCCCTTTTTTTGTGCCTGCCGGCAGAGAAAACATCCCTCAATAATCCCTCAGAATCAGTTAGACTATGCCTAACTGTTTACTGAGTATTGGCTACTATGACGAATTCTGTCACATCTCTAAAATCGTTTAATTCCTTCTCATTACCGGTATTTGCGACAGAGGTCGCGACTATCGAAAATTCAAGCGAGTTGTTATCTGCATGGCAGCGTGCTCACCAGAGCGGGTTACCGGTCCTGATATTGGGGGAAGGGAGTAATGTACTCTTTCTTGACGATTTTCACGGCATAGTACTCATCAATCGGCTCAAAGGGATTGAGATCAAAGAGACTGCATCTGAATGGATGCTCCATGTTGGGGCTGGGGAAAACTGGCATCGCCTTGTGGAATATACGCTGGAACGCCAGATTTCCGGTCTTGAAAATCTGGCCTTGATCCCAGGATGTGTTGGATCCGCGCCTATTCAGAATATCGGTGCTTATGGCGTAGAACTGAAAAAGGTCTGTGCTTATGTCGATATGCTAAATCTGAGAACAGGCGAGACAGCGCGTCTGAGTGCTGAAGAGTGCCGGTTCGGTTATCGGGATAGCGTTTTCAAGCATGAATACCAGGATGGATTTGCCATTATCGCAGTCGGATTACGTTTATCGAAAGAGTGGAAGCCGGTCCTGGAATATGGCGATCTTACCCGTCTTGACCCTTCGGCAGTGACAGCCAAACAAATCTTTGACGCCGTTTGTCAGATGAGGCGGAGCAAATTACCCGATCCCGCGGTAATGGGTAATGCAGGTAGCTTCTTCAAAAACCCGGTTATTCCTGCTGCGATAGCTGAACACATTCTGGCGAGTTATCCTAATGCCCCTCATTATCCTCAACCGAATGGTGAGGTAAAGCTGGCTGCCGGCTGGTTGATCGATCAATGCGGTTTGAAAGGGCATCAAATTGGTCAGGCTGCGGTTCATGATAAGCAGGCTCTGGTTCTGGTGAATAAAGGCGAAGCAACCAGTCGTGATCTGGTTAATCTGGCTCGTTATGTAAGAAATAAGGTTGCACAGCAATTCAATGTATGGCTGGAGCCTGAGGTACGGTTTATTTCCGCTCAGGGAGAGGTTAACGCAGTGGAGGTTTTAGCATGAAAGATTATACCGTCCCGTTGAAGCTAATCTCTATTCTGTCCGATGGTGAGTTTTATTCGGGGGAGTATCTCGGTGAACTAATGGGGATGAGCCGAGCAGCCATCAACAAACATATTCAGACCATCAGAGAGTGGGGGCTGGATGTATTTACTGTAACTGGAAAAGGTTATGCACTTTCAGCCCCCATTCAATTGCTCGATGCGGAGAAAATTCGCTCGCAAATACAAAGCGGCAATATAGCGGTTTTACCCGTAATTGATTCTACCAACCAATATCTGTTGGATCGTCTTGATTCGGTATCGTCGGGTGATGCCTGCATTGCTGAATACCAACAGGCTGGGCGGGGACGGCGTGGTCGAAAATGGTTTTCCCCCTTTGGCAGTAACCTTTATTTGTCACTGTATTGGCGTCTGGAACAGGGGCCTGCCGCAGCGGTTGGCGTGAGTCTGGTGATTGGCATCATTATGGCGGAAGTCTTGCATCATCTGGGCGCTGAAGGGGTACGGGTAAAATGGCCGAATGACCTGTATCTGAACGATAAAAAACTGGCTGGTATTCTCGTTGAATTAAATGGGCGGACGGGGGATGCTGCGCATCTGGTCATCGGTGCAGGTATTAATTTGCGCATGAATTCATCAGGTTCGACTGTGATCGATCAGGGATGGATCAATCTACAGGAAGCCGGGATTGATATTGATCGTAATATGCTGGCTGTGAGGCTTGTTACTGAATTACGTGCCGCATTGGCTATTTATGAGCAACAAGGTTTGGCGCCTTTTATTTCCCGATGGAACAATCTGGATAATTTTTATAATCGTGCAGTGAGGCTGATTGTCGGTAATCGGGAAATAAAAGGTATTGATAAAGGAATTGATAACCAGGGGGCGTTATTGCTGGAGCAGGATGGGGAAATTCAATCTTATATTGGTGGTGAGATTTCTCTGCGTGGATGGTAATAGGGGATTGTCATCCCCTCTAATTTTATTTTCTTAAGCGTACACACTCGACTGCGTGATTTGCGCTTTTGGTCATGATAAGACTGGCTCGTCCACGCGTGGGTAATATGTTCTGCTTGAGATTCAAACCATTAATCTCATTCCATAATTGTGATGCGATATTAACGGCTTCTGTTTCCGCTAGTTTTGCATAATTATGGAAATAGGAGTCGGGATTGGTAAATGCACCCTGCCTGAATTTCAGGAATCGATTGATATACCAGCTCTTCAGTAGTTCCTCAGGTGCATCGACATAAATGGAAAAATCCACGAAATCAGATACAAAAACACGATGAGGGTCGTGGGGATAATCCATCCCGCTTTGTAGTACATTCAGCCCTTCAAGAATAAGAATATCTGGCTGTTCTATGACTTTATTGCAATCAGGCACAATATCATAGGTCAGATGAGAATAGGTGGGGGCAGTGACCCAAGGGACGCCGGATTTTATCTCAGAAACGAATTTTACCAGGCTATGCATATCATAGGACTGGGGGAACCCTTTTTTCTTCATCAGGTTTCTTTGCTGCAATACCTTATTGGGATGAAGAAAGCCGTCGGTGGTAATCAGTTCGACCTTGCGATGCTCCGGCCAGCGGCTGAGTAATGCCTGCAGTACACGCGCTGTTGTACTTTTCCCTACGGCAACACTGCCGGCAATACCGATGATATAGGGGATTTTCTGCCCATCGGTTCCCAGAAACTGCTCAAGCACGGCCTGACGCCGTAAATTGGAACTGATATAAAAATTGAGCAGTCGAGATAATGGCAGATAAATTTCCGCGACCTCATCCAAAGATAGATCTTCGTTAATGCCTTTGAGTTTAATGATTTCATCTTCAGTCAGAGTCAATGGCACAGAGTCACGCAAGTTGGCCCACTGCTGACGATTGAACTGAAGATAAGGCGTTGCGAAAGATTGCGCGTTATTAGTCATAAATGTATTTCTGCTTGACGCTACCGGTAAGGAAGGGAAACAGCCAGGTTTCAGTGCATGAAACTGAGACACCGGGAGGCTGGACAGGCAACAGCCGCAGCATCCTTTCCTGATAAAATTATCGTCCAGCGGGCAGGTTACCACCATGAGGGTCAGGAAAAGAAGCAAAAATCTGTATCAACCCTGATACCTGTGATACAGGCATCAGGTAGGAATTAGCCGGCGAGGGCGCGTTCTACGCGATTCACGGCGAACAGGCGCTTGTAGTAAATTGCTGTCGGATAGTAATAACCATCGGGAGAACTGGCATAGTCGGGAAGTTCTCCCAGATAGCGGTAACCCTGAGCACGATAAAAGTGCTCGGCAGGCGAACCGGCTTGCGTATCGAGATAGATCAAGCCGCGCCGATGCTGTAATGCCGCCTGCTCCAGCGTGGAGAGTAAACGTTTTCCAATCCCCTGACGCCGCATGCTGCTATGAACCAGCAGTTTTTGTATTTCAGCCCGGTTTTGTCCGTTTGATTTTTGGCACAGTTCAAGCTGGATACTGCCTATTACGCCATTATCATCGCGCGCAATCCATAACAGACGCTCTCCTTCGGCGACAGAAGGACGCAGGCTGTGAAAATAGCTCTCGGCTTCCTCGTGCGTCAGTGGTGACTGGTAACCGACAGACGCTCCCTTTGCCACCGCATTTACCAGTAAGCCGGCTAACTCGTAACGATAGACCGGAAGAGTGGCGACATTCAGTAATACGATCTTCATGCTGTCTCTCCTGCTGGGGTGGGCTAAAGTGTGTCTCGTCTGGTTCGTCATGCAAGGAGTGTTCCATTCACCGATGAGCGACTAAAAGTGGCTAAATGCCGAATCTCATGCTCAGGACCGCCACAAAGGGGGGCATTATCACTTTTTTGGTGCAGATATTCGGCGATGACGGCAGCATATCATTGAGGTCTGAATGCCTGAGAACCGTACGCGCAGAGCGCTTTTAACATGTTGTCTGACGCTTATTTGCACGAATGATTGACAGGAATGTGAAACAGTATCCGAATTTGTGCAAAATCTAGGCGATAGCGCGTTTTGAGCAATTTTTTTGTTGCATAGACCGGCCCCTCTGCCTAGAATGCGCAGCACTTGATGCCGGCTTAGCTCAGTAGGTAGAGCAACTGACTTGTAATCAGTAGGTCGCCAGTTCGATTCCGGCAGCCGGCACCATCAAGTGCATACAATCAGGTGGGGTTCCCGAGCGGCCAAAGGGAGCAGACTGTAAATCTGCCGTCACAGACTTCGAAGGTTCGAATCCTTCCCCCACCACCAAATTCAATCCTGGAGACAGGATGCAATCGATGCGGTGGCGCAATATCAAAACCGAATCGAAAAAAAAGCAAGGTATCAATATAAATTGTACCTTGCTTTAATGTTCTACAGAGAAATCAGGTAGCCGAGTTCCAGGATGCGGGCATCGTATAATGGCTATTACCTCAGCCTTCCAAGCTGATGATGTGGGTTCGATTCCCACTGCCCGCTCCAATTAGATGTGCTGATATAGCTCAGTTGGTAGAGCGCACCCTTGGTAAGGGTGAGGTCGGCAGTTCGAATCTGCCTATCAGCACCACTTCTTTTTTTTCCTCCTGATTTTCTTTCTGTTAAAAGCTCAGCAAGTAATTGCTTGGTTGATGTGGTGATACCACCGATTTATCCGTGTCTTAGAGGGACAATCGATGTCTAAAGAAAAATTTGAACGTACAAAACCGCACGTTAACGTCGGTACTATCGGCCACGTTGACCATGGTAAAACAACGCTGACCGCTGCCATCACTACCGTTCTGGCGAAAACCTACGGTGGCCAGGCTCGTGCATTCGACCAGATCGATAACGCGCCGGAAGAAAAAGCGCGTGGTATCACCATCAACACCTCTCACGTTGAATACGATACCCCGACTCGTCACTACGCGCACGTTGACTGCCCGGGACACGCCGACTACGTGAAAAACATGATCACCGGTGCTGCCCAGATGGACGGCGCGATCCTGGTAGTTGCTGCGACTGACGGCCCGATGCCGCAGACCCGTGAGCACATCCTGCTGGGTCGCCAGGTAGGCGTTCCGTACATCATCGTGTTCCTGAACAAATGCGACATGGTTGATGACGAAGAGCTGCTGGAACTGGTTGAGATGGAAGTGCGCGAGCTGCTGTCTCAGTACGACTTCCCGGGCGACGACACGCCGGTTATCCGCGGTTCCGCGCTGAAAGCGCTGGAAGGCGATGCCGAGTGGGAAGCGAAAATCATCGAACTGGCCGAAGCGCTGGACAGCTACATTCCGGAACCGGAGCGTGCGATTGACAAGCCGTTCCTGCTGCCGATCGAAGACGTATTCTCCATCTCCGGCCGTGGTACCG
>NZ_CM001979.1:238932-276690 GCF_000406205.1 Dickeya sp. NCPPB 3274
GGTTCTGCTGCGTGGTACCAAGCGTGATGAAGTTGAGCGTGGTCAGGTTCTGGCCAAACCGGGCTCAATCAAGCCGCACACTCAGTTCGAATCTGAAGTGTATATCCTGAGCAAAGACGAAGGTGGCCGTCACACGCCGTTCTTCAAAGGCTACCGTCCGCAGTTCTACTTCCGTACAACTGACGTGACAGGCACCATCGAACTGCCGGAAGGCGTAGAAATGGTAATGCCGGGCGACAACATCAAGATGGTCGTAAACCTGATCGCGCCGATCGCGATGGACGACGGTCTGCGTTTCGCTATCCGTGAAGGCGGCCGTACTGTAGGCGCCGGCGTGGTTGCCAAAGTTATCGCTTAATTGCTGATAAAATTTGACGCAACATGCGGTAAAAGGGCATCATTTGATGCCCTTTTTCTACGCTGTTGTCGTAGAACCTATCTCATCAGCGATTGTGCAGTATAATCATTGGTGAGATAGGCTCTGTGTAAGCGGTGTGAGTCCCGGATTGCTTGATTTTAGAATACTTTCCGGTCTGGTTTGCCCTTACGGCAGGGCAAAATTATTTGTCTGAATCTAGTGACAGGTTGGTTTATGAGTGCGAATACCGAAGCTCAGGAGAGCGGGCGTGGTCTTGAGGCGCTGAAATGGCTGGTCGTTGCAGTATTACTGATCGCGGCAATTGTAGGTAATTACTACTACCGTGAATTCAGCTTGCCGCTGCGTGCATTGGCTGTAGTTATTTTAATTGCTGCTGCGGGCGGCGTGGCATTGCTGACGACCAAAGGCAAAGCAACTGTTTTGTTTGCGCGTGAAGCCCGGACCGAAGTTCGCAAGGTGATCTGGCCGACCCGACAGGAAACATTGCACACCACTCTGATCGTTGCTGCTGTAACTGCCGTTATGTCGCTGATTCTGTGGGGACTGGATGGCATTCTGGTGCGTCTGGTATCGTTTATTACTGGCCTGAGGTTCTAAGATGTCTGAAGCTCCAAAGAAACGTTGGTACGTCGTTCAGGCGTTTTCTGGCTTTGAAGGTCGCGTAGCACAGTCTCTGCGTGAACATATTAAGCTCCATAACATGGAAGACCACTTTGGTGAGGTGATGGTGCCGACCGAAGAAGTGGTTGAAATTCGTGGCGGCCAGCGTCGCAAGAGCGAGCGCAAATTCTTCCCGGGTTATGTGCTGGTACAGATGGTGATGGATGATGCCAGCTGGCATTTGGTCCGTAGCGTACCGCGCGTCATGGGGTTCATCGGCGGGACGTCCGATCGCCCTGCGCCGATCAGCGATAAAGAAGTAGACGCTATCATGAATCGCCTGCAGCAGGTTGGCGACAAGCCGCGGCCGAAAACGTTGTTCGAACCGGGCGAAATGGTGCGCGTCAACGATGGTCCGTTTGCCGATTTCAACGGCGTGGTGGAAGAAGTCGATTACGAGAAAAGCCGCCTGAAGGTTTCCGTCTCCATCTTTGGTCGAGCGACCCCTGTCGAACTGGATTTCAGCCAGGTTGAAAAAGGCTGATCACTGCCTAAATTCGATACTTGTATCCGGCGCGAAATTGACCTACAATTTCGCGCCTTTGTTTTATGTGTCATTAAGACGCATAACATGTTTATAAAACGCGGGGAGCTTCTTCGTGAAGCGTTATTACCCATTAGAGGAAAGCTAAATGGCCAAGAAAGTACAAGCCTATGTCAAGCTGCAGGTTGCAGCTGGTATGGCTAACCCGAGTCCGCCAGTTGGTCCGGCTCTGGGTCAGCAGGGTGTTAACATCATGGAATTCTGTAAGGCATTCAACGCCAAAACAGAAAGCCTGGAAAAAGGTCTGCCGATTCCGGTTGTTATCACTGTTTACTCCGACCGTTCCTTCACCTTCGTTACCAAAACTCCGCCGGCATCCGTACTGCTGAAAAAAGCGGCTGGTATCAAGTCTGGTTCCGGTAAGCCGAACAAAGACAAAGTGGGTAAAGTGACCCGTGCTCAGGTTCTGGAAATTGCCCAGACCAAAGCGGCGGACATGACGGGTGCCGACGTGGAAGCCATGGCGCGTTCCATTGAAGGTACTGCTCGTTCCATGGGCCTGGTAGTGGAGGACTAAGAAATGGCTAAGCTGACCAAGCGCATGCGCGTGATCCGTGAAAAAGTTGATGTAACCAAACAGTATGACATCAACGAAGCCGTTGCCCTGCTGAAAGAGCTGGCCACTGCTAAATTTGTTGAAAGTGTTGACGTTGCCGTAAACCTGGGCATCGACGCACGTAAATCCGACCAGAACGTCCGTGGCGCGACTGTACTGCCGCACGGTACTGGCCGTACTGTTCGCGTCGCTGTATTTACTCAGGGTGCCAACGCTGAAGCTGCTAAAGCTGCCGGCGCTGACCTGGTAGGTATGGATGACCTGGCTGAGCAGATCAAGAAAGGCGAGATGAACTTCGACGTAGTTATTGCTTCTCCGGATGCAATGCGCGTTGTTGGTCAACTGGGCCAGATCCTGGGCCCGCGCGGCCTGATGCCGAACCCGAAAGTGGGTACTGTAACCCCGAACGTTGCTGAAGCTGTGAAAAACGCTAAAGCCGGTCAGGTGCGTTACCGTAACGACAAGAACGGTATCATCCATACCACTATCGGTAAGGTTGATTTCGACGCTGACAAACTGAAAGAAAACCTGGAAGCTCTGCTGGTTGCGCTGAAAAAAGCCAAACCGGCTCAGGCGAAAGGCGTTTATATCAAGAAAATCAGCCTGTCCACCACCATGGGTGCTGGCGTTGCCATCGATCAGAGCGGCCTGAACGCAGTCGCAAACTGATAGCTTTTGTTCCTCTTTACCCGGGCGAGGGATTTCTTTATAATCTTACGCCCGTTGTTCTGTGCTGTAAATGAACAAGAGACGATTTTTCGGTTGGAGCCTGGCCTAATCCAGGCCTCCGTCCAAGACCGCAGGTGTTTCGTCAGAAACTTAATTTTCCTGCGTAGACGGTGACAGAGCCTAAAGAACATTTTTATTCTTTTTTAAAGAATAGTCCTGCTGGATTCTGCTCACCGTGTTTCAGCGCCTGTCTCCGTTTTGGCGACAGGTGAAGTGAGTTCCGGAGATTTTCTCCGGCTAAATCCAGGAGCAAAAGCTAATGGCATTAAATCTTCAAGACAAACAAGCGATTGTTGCTGAAGTCAGCGAAGTGGCCAAAGGCGCGCTGTCTGCGGTAGTTGCGGATTCTCGCGGCGTTACCGTAGATAAAATGACTGAACTGCGTAAAGCAGGTCGTGAAGCTGGCGTATACATGCGTGTTGTTCGTAACACCCTGCTGCGCCGCGTCGTTGAAGGCACTCAGTTCGAATGCCTGAAAGACACGTTTGTTGGTCCGACCCTGATTGCATACTCTATGGAACACCCGGGCGCTGCCGCTCGTCTGTTCAAAGAGTTCGCGAAAGCGAATGCAAAATTTGAGGTTAAAGCTGCGGCCTTTGAAGGTGAGTTGATTCCGGCGGCTCAAATTGACCGTCTGGCAACGCTGCCGACTTACGAAGAAGCAATTGCACGCCTGATGGCGACCATGAAAGAAGCCTCTGCTGGCAAACTGGTCCGCACTCTGGCTGCTGTTCGCGATCAGAAAGAAGCTGCTTAATCGCGCTTTTCCTGTTATCGCATTTGCTAACGTATAAACTTTTTCTGATTGTTAGGAACAATTGTCATGTCTATCACTAAAGATCAAATCATTGAAGCAGTAGCGGCTATGTCTGTAATGGACGTTGTTGAGCTGATCTCTGCAATGGAAGAAAAATTCGGCGTTTCTGCTGCTGCCGCTGTTGCTGTAGCTGCTGCTGGCCCGGCTGAAGCTGCTGAAGAGAAAACCGAGTTCGACGTTATCCTGAAAGCTGTTGGCGCTAACAAAGTTGCTGTTATCAAAGCAGTTCGTGGCGCAACTGGCCTGGGTCTGAAAGAAGCGAAAGACCTGGTTGAGTCTGCTCCGGCCGCTCTGAAAGAAGCCGTAAGCAAAGATGACGCTGAAGCTCTGAAAAAATCTCTGGAAGAAGCTGGCGCTGAAGTTGAAGTTAAATAAGCCAACCCTTCCGGTTGCAGCCTGAGTTATCAGGCTGATGGCTGGTGACTTTTTGGTCACCAGCCTTTTTGCGCTGTAGGGTGTCGGTAGCGTTTCACACTGTTTGACTACCGATTTCCCGTCAATGCTTGTTTCTATCGACGACTTAATATATTGCGTCAGGGTGCCTGCTCTGTGTAAAGCGCAATGAAATGGTTTAAGAGTGATAGAAACAGGTATTGCGGAAAGTGTTCCACTTTCCGATCGACATAAATGGTGTCGCATGAACCGCCCTTTTCAGGGTGGACAAAGTGGGTCGACTTGTCAGCGAGCTGAGGAACCCTATGGTTTACTCCTATACCGAGAAAAAACGCATTCGTAAGGATTTTGGGAAACGTCCACAAGTTCTGGATATCCCATATCTCCTTTCTATCCAGCTTGACTCGTTCCAGAAGTTTATCGAGCAAGATCCGGAAGGCCAGTACGGTCTGGAAGCTGCATTCCGTTCCGTATTTCCTATCGCAAGTTACAGCGGTAATTCCGAGCTACAGTACGTGAGTTATCGTCTGGGTGAGCCGGTATTTGACGTTCAGGAATGTCAAATCCGCGGCGTTACCTTCTCCGCGCCGCTGCGCGTGAAACTGCGTCTGGTGATCTACGAGCGCGAAGCGCCGGAAGGCACCGTTAAAGACATCAAAGAACAAGAAGTGTACATGGGCGAGATTCCGCTCATGACCGACAACGGTACCTTTGTCATCAATGGTACTGAGCGTGTTATCGTTTCTCAGTTGCATCGTAGCCCGGGCGTGTTCTTTGACAGCGACAAGGGTAAAACCCACTCCTCCGGTAAGGTGCTGTATAACGCACGTATCATTCCTTACCGTGGTTCCTGGCTGGATTTTGAATTCGACCCGAAAGACAACCTGTTTGTCCGTATCGACCGTCGCCGTAAACTGCCTGCTACCATCATTCTGCGTGCGCTGAGTTACTCCACCGAAGAAATTCTGGATCTGTTCTTCGATAAAGTGGTGTACGAAATCCACAACAACAAGCTGCAGATGGAGCTGGTGCCGGAACGTCTGCGTGGCGAAACCGCGTCGTTCGACATCGAAGCTGACGGTAAAGTCTACGTTGAGAAAGGCCGCCGCATCACCGCGCGCCATATTCGTCAGCTGGAAAAAGACGGCATCGAGCGCATTGAAGTGCCGGTCGAATACATCGCCGGTAAAGTGCTGGCTAAAGATTACGTGGATGAAAGCACCGGTGAAGTGATCGCTATGGCGAACATGGAACTGTCGCTGGATCTGCTGGCTAAACTGAGCCAGGCGGGTCATAAGCGTCTCGACACGCTGTTCACCAATGATCTGGACCACGGTCCGTACATGTCCGAGACCCTGCGTGTCGACCCGACCAACGATCGCCTGAGCGCGCTGGTCGAAATCTACCGCATGATGCGTCCGGGCGAGCCGCCGACACGTGAAGCAGCCGAGACCCTGTTCGAGAATCTGTTCTTCTCCGAAGATCGTTACGATCTGTCCGCGGTTGGTCGTATGAAGTTCAACCGTTCTCTGCTGCGCGAAGAAATCGAAGGTTCCGGGATTCTGAGCAAAGCGGACATTATCGATGTGATGAAAAAACTCATCGATATCCGTAACGGTAAGGGCGAAGTCGACGATATCGACCATCTGGGCAACCGTCGTATCCGCTCCGTGGGCGAAATGGCGGAAAACCAGTTCCGCGTCGGTCTGGTGCGTGTTGAACGTGCGGTGAAAGAGCGTCTGTCTCTGGGCGATCTGGATACGCTGATGCCGCAGGACATGATCAACGCCAAGCCGATTTCCGCAGCGGTGAAAGAGTTCTTCGGTTCCAGCCAGCTGTCCCAGTTTATGGACCAGAACAACCCGCTGTCCGAAATTACGCATAAACGCCGTATTTCCGCGTTGGGCCCAGGCGGTCTGACCCGTGAGCGCGCCGGCTTTGAAGTTCGAGACGTACACCCGACCCATTACGGCCGCGTATGTCCTATCGAAACGCCGGAAGGTCCGAACATCGGTCTGATCAACTCGCTGTCTGTGTACGCGCAGACCAACGAATACGGCTTCCTGGAAACCCCGTATCGCCGTGTACGCGATGGCGTGGTGACCGACGAAATCCATTACCTGTCGGCGATTGAAGAAGGCAACTACGTTATTGCTCAGGCGAACACCAACCTGGATGACGAAGGTCACTTCATCGAGGAACTGGTTACCTGCCGTAGCAAGGGCGAATCCAGCTTGTTCAGCCGCGATCAGGTTGACTACATGGACGTTTCCACCCAGCAGGTAGTCTCCGTGGGTGCGTCCCTGATTCCGTTCCTGGAGCACGATGACGCCAACCGTGCCCTGATGGGTGCGAACATGCAACGTCAGGCGGTACCGACTCTGCGCGCTGACAAGCCGCTGGTGGGCACCGGGATGGAACGTGCGGTCGCGGTGGACTCCGGTGTAACCGCCGTTGCCAAACGTGGCGGTACCGTGCAGTACGTGGATGCGTCCCGTATCGTGATCAAGGTTAACGAAGATGAAATGTACCCGGGCGAAGCCGGCATCGACATCTACAACCTGACCAAATACACCCGTTCCAACCAGAACACCTGCATCAACCAGATGCCGTGCGTGTCGCTGGGCGAACCGGTTGAGCGCGGCGATGTGCTGGCCGACGGCCCGTCCACCGATCTGGGTGAACTGGCGCTGGGTCAGAACATGCGCGTCGCGTTCATGCCCTGGAACGGTTACAACTTCGAAGACTCCATCCTCGTTTCCGAGCGTGTGGTGCAGGAAGACCGCTTTACCACCATCCACATTCAGGAACTGGCGTGCGTGTCCCGTGACACCAAGCTGGGGCCTGAAGAGATTACCGCCGATATCCCGAACGTGGGTGAAGCAGCGCTCTCCAAACTGGATGAATCCGGCATCGTTTACATCGGTGCGGAAGTGACCGGCGGCGATATTCTGGTTGGTAAAGTGACGCCGAAAGGCGAAACCCAGCTGACGCCGGAAGAGAAGCTGCTGCGCGCCATCTTCGGTGAGAAAGCGTCTGACGTGAAAGACTCTTCTCTGCGTGTGCCGAACGGCGTTTCCGGTACGGTTATCGACGTGCAGGTCTTTACCCGCGATGGCGTGGAAAAAGACAAACGCGCGCTGGAAATCGAAGAAATGCAGCTCAAGCAGGCGAAGAAAGACCTGACTGAAGAACTGCAGATTCTGGAAGCCGGCCTGTTTGCCCGTATCCATGACGTGCTGGTTGCCGGCGGCGTCGAAGCGGACAAACTGGACAAGCTGCCGCGCGAGCGTTGGCTGGAACTGGGTCTGACCGACGAAGAGAAACAGAACCAGCTTGAGCAACTGGCTGAGCAGTACGACGAACTGAAACACGAATTCGAGAAGAAACTCGAAGCCAAACGCCGCAAAATCACCCAGGGTGATGATCTGGCGCCGGGCGTGCTGAAGATCGTCAAAGTGTATCTGGCTGTTAAGCGTCAGATCCAGCCGGGTGACAAGATGGCAGGCCGCCACGGTAACAAGGGTGTTATCTCCAAGATCAACCCGATCGAGGATATGCCTTACGACGAGAACGGCACGCCGGTCGATATCGTACTGAACCCGCTGGGCGTACCGTCACGTATGAACATCGGTCAGATTCTGGAAACCCACCTGGGTATGGCTGCCAAAGGCATCGGCGATAAGATCAACGCCATGCTCAAGCAGCAGCAGGAAGTGGCCAAGCTGCGCGAGTTTATCCAGAGAGCCTATGACCTGGGTAACGACGTGCGCCAGAAAGTCGACCTGAACACCTTTAGCGATGAAGAAGTGCTGCGTCTGGCGGAAAATCTGAAGAAAGGTATGCCGATCGCCACGCCGGTGTTCGACGGTGCCAAGGAAAACGAGATCAAAGAGTTGCTGAAACTCGGCGATCTGCCGACTTCTGGTCAGATCCGTTTGTTCGACGGCCGTACCGGCGAGCAGTTCGAGCGTCCGGTTACCGTGGGCTACATGTACATGCTGAAACTGAACCACCTGGTGGATGACAAGATGCATGCCCGTTCTACCGGCTCTTACAGCCTGGTTACCCAGCAGCCGCTGGGTGGTAAGGCGCAGTTCGGTGGTCAGCGCTTCGGTGAGATGGAAGTGTGGGCGCTGGAAGCTTACGGCGCAGCCTATACCCTGCAGGAAATGTTGACGGTGAAATCCGATGACGTGAACGGCCGTACCAAGATGTACAAAAACATCGTGGATGGCGATCACCGGATGGAACCAGGCATGCCGGAATCCTTCAACGTACTGTTGAAAGAAATCCGCTCCCTGGGTATCAACATCGAGCTGGAAGAAGAGTAATCCCAGCACGATAGCGCTGCGAGCATTCGTTACAGGGGCACCTGAACCGTGTTTTTAACGGCATGGTTCAGGTGTCTGACAGGTCTAACTCCGACAGGAGCCAATCCGTGAAAGACTTATTAAAGTTTCTGAAAGCGCAAACTAAAACCGAAGAGTTTGATGCGATCAAAATTGCTCTGGCCTCGCCAGACATGATCCGTTCCTGGTCTTTTGGTGAAGTGAAAAAGCCAGAAACCATCAACTACCGTACGTTCAAACCGGAACGTGACGGCTTGTTCTGCGCCCGTATTTTTGGGCCGGTAAAAGACTACGAGTGCTTGTGCGGTAAGTACAAGCGCCTGAAACACCGTGGCGTGATTTGTGAGAAGTGCGGCGTTGAAGTGACCCAGACCAAAGTGCGCCGTGAGCGCATGGGCCACATCGAGCTGGCGTCTCCGACCGCTCACATCTGGTTCCTGAAATCCCTGCCGTCCCGTATCGGCCTGCTGCTGGATATGCCGCTGCGCGATATCGAACGTGTACTGTACTTCGAATCCTATGTGGTGGTCGAAGGCGGGATGACCAATCTGGAGCGCCGTCAGATCCTGACTGAAGAGCAGTATCTGGATGCGCTGGAAGAGTTCGGTGACGAATTCGACGCCAAGATGGGCGCCGAGGCGATCCAGGCTCTGCTGAAAAACATGGATCTGGAGCAGGAATGCGAACAGCTGCGCGAAGAGCTGAACGAAACCAACTCCGAGACCAAGCGTAAGAAGCTGACCAAGCGCATCAAGCTGCTGGAAGCGTTCGTGCAGTCCGGCAACAAGCCGGAGTGGATGATCCTGACCGTGCTGCCGGTGCTGCCGCCGGATCTGCGTCCGCTGGTTCCGCTGGACGGCGGTCGTTTCGCGACCTCCGATCTGAACGATCTGTACCGTCGCGTGATCAACCGTAACAACCGTTTGAAACGCCTGCTGGATCTGGCTGCGCCGGACATCATCGTACGTAACGAAAAACGTATGTTGCAGGAAGCGGTGGATGCGCTGCTGGATAACGGCCGTCGCGGTCGTGCGATCACCGGTTCCAACAAGCGTCCGCTGAAATCGCTGGCTGACATGATCAAAGGTAAGCAGGGTCGTTTCCGTCAGAACCTGCTGGGTAAGCGCGTGGACTACTCCGGTCGTTCCGTTATTACCGTTGGTCCGTACCTGCGTCTGCACCAGTGCGGTCTGCCGAAGAAAATGGCGCTGGAACTGTTCAAACCGTTCATCTACGGCAAGCTGGAACTGCGTGGTCTCGCTACCACCATCAAAGCCGCCAAGAAAATGGTGGAACGCGAAGAAGCAGTGGTATGGGATATCCTGGATGAAGTCATCCGCGAGCACCCGGTACTGCTGAACCGTGCGCCGACCCTGCACCGTCTGGGTATTCAGGCGTTCGAACCGGTACTGATCGAAGGTAAAGCCATCCAGCTGCACCCGCTGGTGTGTGCGGCGTATAACGCCGACTTCGACGGTGACCAGATGGCTGTTCACGTACCGCTGACGCTGGAAGCCCAGCTGGAAGCGCGTGCGCTGATGATGTCCACCAACAACATTCTGTCGCCGGCGAACGGCGAGCCGATCATCGTTCCGTCTCAGGACGTGGTGTTGGGTCTGTACTACATGACCCGTGACTGTGTTAACGCCAAAGGCGAAGGCATGGTGCTGACCGGCCCGAAAGAAGCGGAGCGTATCTATCGCGCTGGCCTGGCTTCGCTGCACGCTCGCGTGAAGGTGCGTATTACCGAACACCAGAAGAACGCGCAGGGCGAGTGGACGCAGAAAACCAGCCTGATCGACACCACCGTGGGTCGTTCTATCCTGTGGATGATCGTGCCGAAAGGTCTGCCTTACTCCATCGTCAACCAGGCGCTGGGTAAGAAAGCGATCTCCAAGATGCTGAACACCTGCTATCGCGTGCTGGGTCTGAAGCCGACGGTTATTTTTGCCGACCAGATCATGTACACCGGTTTTGCTTACGCGGCGCGTTCCGGTTCTTCCGTTGGTATCGACGATATGGTCATTCCGGCGAAGAAAGTGGAAATCATCAGCGAAGCGGAAGCCGAAGTTGCCGAGATCCAGGAGCAGTTCCAGTCTGGTCTGGTAACCGCGGGCGAACGTTACAACAAAGTCATCGATATCTGGGCCGCGGCGAACGAGCGTGTGGCCAAGGCGATGATGGAAAACCTCTCTACCGAAACCGTTATCAACCGTAACGGCGAAGAAGAGAAACAGGTTTCCTTTAACAGCATCTTTATGATGGCCGACTCCGGTGCGCGTGGTTCTGCGGCACAGATTCGTCAGCTGGCGGGGATGCGTGGTCTGATGGCGAAGCCGGACGGCTCCATCATCGAAACGCCGATCACCGCGAACTTCCGTGAAGGTCTGAACGTACTCCAGTACTTCATCTCCACCCACGGTGCGCGTAAAGGTCTGGCGGATACCGCGTTGAAGACAGCGAACTCCGGTTACCTGACTCGTCGTCTGGTTGACGTGGCGCAGGACCTGGTGGTGACCGAGGACGATTGCGGTACCCACGAAGGCATCATGATGACGCCGGTTATCGAAGGCGGCGACGTGAAAGAGCCGCTGCGTGAGCGCGTACTGGGCCGTGTGACGGCGGAAGACGTGCTGAAACCGGGCACCGCAGACATTCTGGTTCCGCGCAACACGCTGCTGAACGAGAAATGGTGTGACCTGTTGGAAGAAAACTCGGTCGACGCGGTGAAAGTGCGCTCCGTAGTAGGTTGTGAAACCGACTTCGGCGTGTGCGCCAAGTGCTACGGTCGCGACCTGGCGCGTGGTCACATCATCAACAAAGGTGAGGCCATCGGGGTTATCGCGGCGCAGTCCATCGGTGAACCGGGTACTCAGCTGACGATGCGTACGTTCCACATCGGTGGTGCGGCATCTCGTGCGGCAGCTGAATCCAGCATTCAGGTGAAAAACAAAGGTAGCCTGAAACTGACCAACGCCAAGTTCGTTAAGAACAGCGCCGGCAAGCTGGTTATTACCTCGCGTAACACCGAGCTGAAACTGATCGACGAATTCGGTCGTACCAAAGAAAGCTATAAAGTGCCTTACGGCGCGGTCATGGGCAAAGGCGATGGCTCAGAAGTTAACGGTGGCGATACCGTAGCGAACTGGGATCCGCATACCATGCCGGTTATCACCGAAGTGGGCGGTAGCATTCGCTTTACCGATATGATCGACGGCCAGACGATTACTCGTCAGACCGACGAACTGACCGGCCTGTCCTCCATCGTGGTACTGGACAGTGCGGAACGTACCGGTGGCGGTAAAGACCTGCGTCCGGCGCTGAAAATCGTTGACGCTAACGGCGACGACGTACTGATTCCGGGCACCGACATGCCGGCGCAGTACTTCCTGCCGGGCAAAGCGATTGTCCAGTTGGAAGACGGTTCTCAGATCGGCGCGGGTGACACCCTGGCGCGTATTCCGCAGGAATCCGGCGGTACCAAGGATATTACCGGTGGTCTGCCGCGCGTTGCCGACCTGTTCGAAGCCCGTCGTCCGAAAGAGCCGGCGATTCTGGCGGAAATCAGCGGCGTGGTGTCCTTCGGTAAAGAAACCAAAGGCAAACGTCGTCTGGTGATCACGCCGGTTGACGGCAGCGAACCGTACGAAGAGATGATTCCGAAGTGGCGTCAGCTCAACGTGTTCGAAGGCGAACGTGTGGAACGCGGCGACGTGATTTCCGACGGTCCGGAATCTCCGCATGACATCCTGCGTCTGCGCGGCGTACACGCGGTAACCCGTTACATCGTGAACGAAGTGCAGGAAGTTTACCGACTGCAGGGCGTGAAGATTAACGATAAACACATCGAAGTTATCGTTCGTCAGATGCTGCGTAAAGGCACCATCGTCAATCCGGGCAGCTCTGAGTTCCTGGAAGGCGAGCAGGTGGAAATGTCGCGCATCAAGATCGCCAATCGTCAGTTGGAAACGGACGGCAAGATTTCGGCAACCTACAGCCGCGACCTGCTGGGTATCACCAAAGCGTCTCTGGCTACCGAGTCCTTCATCTCCGCTGCGTCGTTCCAGGAAACGACCCGCGTGCTGACGGAAGCGGCGGTTGCCGGTAAACGCGATGAACTGCGTGGCCTGAAAGAGAACGTCATCGTGGGTCGTCTGATCCCGGCCGGTACCGGCTATGCGTACCATCAGGATCGCATGCGCCGCCGTCAGGCTGGCGAAGTCCCGGCAGTGGCTCAGGTGAGCGCGGATGAAGCATCTGCCAACCTGGCTGAACTGTTGAACGCGGGCTTTGGCAGCAGCGACGACGAATAACCGTCAGTTTCACCGATAATAAAAAACCGTACCTTAGCGATAAGGTGCGGTTTTTTTTATATTCTTATTTCACATGAAGATCTTTTATTGACGACCGTGACTGTTTAAAAATGGTCTATTGCGGAACTCACCCGAAGGGCCGTCGCAAGCGACGTTAAAAAACGCTTTCAGCGTTTTATGATTCGTTCCACCCTAATGGCGGAACTCACCCGAAGGGCCGTCGCAAGCGACGTTAAAAAACGCTTTCAGCGTTTTATGATTCGTTCCACCCTAATGGCGGAACTCACCCGATGGGCCGTCGCAAGCGACGTTAAAAAACGCTTTCAGCGTTTTTTTAGTGGCGGGGAAAAGACATAATTGCGCTATAACATCAGCATGGAAGTTTCATAAGGAATGTCCGATGCGATTCACGACAACGCTTTCAGGCGTCATTCTGGTTTTGCTGTCCGGCAGCGCGTTCAGCGCCGGTGAGATGCCTTCCGGTTATCCAACACCGGTGCAGAAGGTATTCAGGCACTGGCAGATTACCTGCAACAACCTGAACGACTGCGACATCAGGAACAATGACCCGTACCTGCGTGTGACGCTAAAGCGTGAAGCGGGCGCTCAGGGCAAAATCTCATTGGACTTTGATCTGGCCGATAAACGTCAGGCGCTGTATCTGGATGGCGTCCGTTTTCCGCTGACTCAGCCGGCCTGGCAGACGGATGAGGAAGAGGGCGCGTTCTACGTCCATACCGATCAACTGGATGTGATCCAGCAGTTTGTGCTGGCGGCCAAAAACGCCAAGCGGCTGTCGCTGTCGGAGCACGGCGGTAGTCAGAGTAATAATCAGGAAGAATCCATCTCGCTTAACGGCCTGAATGCGGCGTTATTGCTGGCGGATGAACGGCAGGGGCGCCTGAATAACCTCAGCGCCTTATTGCAGGTCGGCAATGCTGAGGTGACGCAGGTGCCGCCGGTACCGGTGGGGCAGGAAATCAACCCGGCTTACACCCAGCCGCCGCCGCTGACCAATGCCAGGACGCTGATTAACGGCGTGATCGGCGCTAAAAAAACCTTGCTGGAAGAGGAAGACTGCGGGCTGAGCAAAGAAGCCCGCCAGTTGAGTGAAGCCGAACCGCTGACCAACGAGCTGGCGCTGGTGATGCTCAACTGCGGCATGGGAGCCTATCAGTCTTCCAGCATGCTGTTTGTCACTCCGCGCAATAACCCTCAGGCCGCACAGTTGCTGGAATTGCCAAGGCCGATTCGCCCGGCGGACAGCCGCGAGGAAAAAATCCGTTGGTTCACCGAAGCGGACTATGACCCGGAAAGCGGCATGTTGTATCACTCGGCGAAAGGGCGCGGCATCGCCGACTGCGGCGAAAGCGCGCAGTGGGTGTTTGACGGCAAGACTTTCCAGCTTGTGGCCTACAACTATCAGCCGGAATGCAATGGCGGGCAGCCGGGTGACTGGCCGTCGGTATGGGCGATGCCGGGCTACCCGACTGAATAGCCCGGCACGATGTTGACAGGACCGGTGCGGGTTGTGTCTCTCCGCCCGCGCTGGCCGAGGATGGGGCGGAGCAGGCGGTAGGTCTCTGCTCCGGCTGTATTCAGCCCACGCACTGTAACAACCGCCCGGCCGCACCGCGACGGGCAATTCGGCGATGTGCGCGGCGGTACGCAGACCATCGCTTTCTCTCTGTATTGATTACCTTTTTCTGCGCGGTGCTTCGCATATTTTCGCCCTGACTCCGCGTTATTCGATTCGTCAGCGTTTGTTCGTTGCTACCATAAATTGTCCACATCCCGGCGAGTCAGCCCCATGTCCTCCAACCGATCGTTGTTCAGTCGACGTAGCGCCTTTCGGGCCTGTACTCGCTGCCGCCAGGCGCGCCAGTGTTGGCGGAAATGATGAAGGAAGAATCGCGGGCCGACTGCGGTATTTGAACGGCGGTGTGGCTGTGTCATGGTGGTATCCCCGGTGAACTGTGCTGGAAACAGTGTGCAACCGGCGTGTTTCAGGATACAGATGCAGAAAATGACTATTCTGATCATACAGAGGCACGGTCAGGCGATCTGAATTGCGATTTTTTGTGTGATCTGTACCTGTTTTTAGCGCTCAATTCATGGTTTAAAGAAAACAAGCAATTATCGCGATTAGGGCGTTGCCAAGCGTAGCGCTTTCACAGACAGGCGGCCGTAGCCGCCTGTAGTTGTGCGCTGCTTGCTAAATCCTGTCCGGCCAGTTCCGGTAAAGACGCTGTATGTCTTCCCGTTTCAGACCGATATCTTTGAGACGCTCGTCATTCAGTTCATTCAGGATTTTGCGGGTCTGATGGTGCTGGTACCCAATCCATAAGCGCCGTAACAGGCGCAGCAGAATGGGCATGTGGGGGTATAACTCAAGGCGATGGGGAGGGAATAGTATCGTCATGGCGATTCTCCGCAGGTGATGGCCGAGTATTATCATGGCAAACCCGTCTGTCTGGTTTTAGAGGCAGTATTGGATTTTATTTTTGATACAGATGACCGATGTGGCGATCTGAATGGTCGTTTAAGCGGCATTCTGTATGGAAACCAGGAGGAACTACATCAATGACGCGATATCAGCTTCTGGCCACCTTATTGGCGCAGCGGATTGAACAAGGGTTGTATCAGAGCGGCGAGCGTTTGCCATCGGTACGTGCGTTAAGTCAGGAGCATGGCGTCAGTATCAGCACGGTTCAGCAGGCATATCATTTGCTGGAAGAGAAGCGGCTAATCGTACCGTTGCCTCGTTCGGGATATTTCGTGAAACCCCGAATGGCGGCTGCGCCGATCCCGGCAATGACTCGCCCGGTACAGCGCCCGGTGGAGATTACCCGGTGGGATTCGGTGCTGAATCTGCTCCGTTCCCGCACCGATCCGGAAATTTTGCAGTTGGGGGGGAGTCTTCCCGACCTGGCGCAAAGTACGCTGAAACCATTGTGGAAGAACATCAATCGTATCGGACAAAAACAGGATATCGCCACTCTGGGGTATGACGGTCCGGATGGTCTGCCGCTGCTGCGCGAACAGATTGCCAGACTAATGATTGACAGCGGTTGCCAGTTGTCGGCACAGGATATCATCGTTACTCATGGCTGCACGCAAGCGCTGTCGATTGCGATACGGGCGGTGTGTAATCCCGGCGATATCGTCGCCATTGAGTCGCCGGTATTTCATTGCATCATGCAGATACTGTGCGGCTATGGCATAAAGGTGATTGAAATTCCTACTGACTTTTCCAGTGGGATAAGCCTTGAAGCGCTGGAGCTGGCGCTGGAGCAATGGCCGGTGAAGGCTGTGCTGACGGTTCCGAATTGCAACAATCCGCTGGGGTTCGTTATGCCGGAACATCGCAAACGGGCATTGATGACGCTGGCGCAACGTTATGACATCGCCATTATTGAGGATGATGTGTATGGGGATCTAACGTATGACTATCCGCGGCCGATTACCCTGAAATCCCTCGATTATGACGGGCGGGTTCTGACATGCAGCTCTTTTTCCAAAACGCTGGCCCCCGGCCTGCGAATCGGCTGGGTGGCGCCGGGGCGTTATCTGGATCGGGCATTGTATATGAAGTACACCAGCACCGGAGCGATATCCATATATTTCCAACAGGCGGTGGCCGAATTTATCCAGCAGGGATATTACATGCCGCATGTACGCCGAATGCGTTCGGTCTATCAGCGCAATCTGGAGGCGCTAGTCAACCTGGTGCGTCGCGTGTTTCCGGATACGATTTGTCTCAGCCGTCCGCAAGGCGGGTTTGTCTTGTGGGTTGAGTTGCCGGAGGAGTTTGATGGCGTACGGTTGAATCACAGTCTGGCTAACAAAAAAATCAGGATTTATGAAGGGGAGCTGTTTTCTGTCGGCGGGAAATACCGTCATTGCCTGCGATTGAGCTATGCCTTGCCATTAACACCGGAGAGAGAGGCGGCGATTATCGCATTAGGGAATGTGATTGTCGGGGAGCTTGCCAGCAATCCGGTGGCGGGGTAAGACGTTCAGATACCACTAAACCAGTTATCCCCTTGATCTTCCTGGTAGCTTCCGGGATTGTGTTGAAGGGATTATTTAACTTGTTATTTTTAACGTTGGTAGCGTTATACCCTAAAAAATTCGAGTTGCAGGAAGGCGGCAATCGAGCGAATCCCCAGGAGCTTACTCAAGTAAGTGACTGGGGGGAGTGAGGGCAGCCAACGCACCTGCAACTTGAAGTATGACGGGTATAGCTGTTTTCACTTGCTGACTGTGCCTATTAAGGAAGTTATATAAGCACCTTAGCAGACATAAAATCTTAAGAAAGATCTCCATGCGTAATAAAGAACAGAAATAAATAATACGGCTATGTTGGTTTTGCTTTTTTTTAAGAAGAGGAAAGGGGTGAGTATTGCTAAAGGTATGATTGCATGAAAGAAATATCCGTCCTCCATTGGCAGATCGCAAATGCTGCTAATAGACCCGTCACCGATCATCCATTCGTACTCTCCCGTTGTAAATAAATTAATGAAAAAAAATAAAATAATAACGTATAGTATGAAAATAAAATTAAGAAGATTGTTTTTTGTTTTTTGTTTAATCATGTAATGTCACTCAATAATAATTTTAAGGCGTTACCTTAATGGAGGCATTTCTATAAAGCAATCTGCTAACCCTTTCCCTATTTCGTAACATGGCTCGCCCATATGATGTCCATATCCTTTCTGATGTTCCTTCTTTAGCACTATATGATCTTATGAAGTCATTTAGATTACGTTGAATTCCTCTATTGTAGCGGGAGCCAGCTACAACAAATTGTTCATCATTCAGGTTCATCGTATCGATATCAGGATAATCAAAATGGATCAGATCGTTAAGGTGTTGCGCTGTCATCGCTAGATTAAAATTATCTTTTTGTAAACAAATTGAGATGTATGTCATTTCTGAGCTGGTCAAGCTATCGGAATTTTTCCCGAAAATCTCTGCAACTACTCTTATTTGCATTGCAATAATCCCCATAGATGTTTTCTCTGGGGAACCGATTGTGGGTATGTTTCTTTCTATCCACTTTTTGGCAGGGAAATCAGCTTGCCTCACATTCAATACGGTGTCTTTGAAATGGTCAGGCATTCCACCGGCTTCTACTCTTGCTACTGATGCCAGAAGTATTGCAGGTATATGATACCGATTGGCGATTTCCTTTATCCTTTCTTTATGAAAAAGAATGTAGCCGTCTTTATATTTGCTTAAGTAATCATCACCGCCAAATGTTTTCCACCATATTGCATCAAGAGTGGTCCACTTGGGGTAATCTTCCGATGTTTGTGATGGTGAATCACAAGTAGCCTTTAAGAATTTGAGCTCATTCATACCGGTTTAGTACATGTATTCTGTAAGAATGCTATACCCTGATGTTCCTGCAATGTTGTGTTGGCAGGTTATGCTTTCATAGCGGAAGGCGATAGTCTCAAATGGCTGTACTTCGTTGTGCGTCAACGAGTTTGGATTTTGATTGGATATGTTTATAATAGACGCATCTTTTAATGCTATCGTCATGTAATTCTCTTGCTTCCCACTAGAGGAAGTTCTGTAGTAATTTAATTCACATTCCAGGAGTTCATTGTTTGCTATGCTTATTAATAATAGTGGTGTTGATTTATCTATCGGTTTTGTTATTGAAAATGGATGATGATTTACGTTGCGATCTCTTGATAGATCATAATTCGTAGCATAAACAAAAATCTCATCTTCGTGGCCGGAAATGTGTTTATTTCCTACTGAGTTAACACTTAAACACCCTTCGGATATAAGTCCCTGTGTCTTCCCTTTTATTTTCATAAAAATTAGGTTTGCCATTTCCAATCTCCCATCCTTGATATTTTTTCATTGTATTTTTCTTGCTCTTTGTTTTCAATCGCTTTTTGAGCATTAATTTAATTAGCGCTATGGTTAAACGATATAGTTATCTGTCCATGTAACGTTAAAGCTGACAGGCGTGACCATTGGTCTTAATAATCTATTGAGCGACTCTTGCCAGTGGATCATGCATAAACACGTCAGATACCACTAAACCAATTATACCCCTGATCTTCCCAGTAGCCGCCGGGGTTGGTGTCGCTGACGAACAGCGCCGCGATATGTTTGGCGTTTTTGAAGCCGAGTTTGGTGGGGACGCGCAGCCGCAGCGGGTAGCCGTAGTCGGCGGGCAGCGCCTGATCGCCGAATTCCAGCGCCAGAATGGTTTGCGGGTGCAGGGCGGTCGCCATATCGATGCTGGAGTAATAGCGGTCGGCGCATTTGAGGCCGACATAGCGGGCGGTGAGGTCAGCGCCGATATGCTGCAGGAAGAGGCGTAGCGGAATGCCGCGCCACTGGCCGATAGCGCTCCAGCCTTCGATGCAGATCAACCGGGTAATCTGTGTCTCCTGCGGTAGCCGGCGCAGTTGATCCAGTGTCCAGATGCCCTTTTTCTCCACCTTGCCTGAAACCTCCAGACGGTAACTGTCCAGATCGATCTCCGGCACATTGTATTCTGGGTAAAAGGCGTTAAACGGAAATGGCTGGGTTATCTGGTCCGGGCGATAGCTGGGAGCCAGCCGCTGTCCGCTGAACAGCCACGCCTGTACCCGGTCGTTCCAGCGCGACATTGCCCACAGCACTTTGTCGACGCTGTCGCCGTCTTGCATATTGCAGCCGGTAAGCATCGCTACGGCGCCGAGCGTCAGCCCGGAGCGCAACATCAGGCGGCGTTCCAGATTCACCAGCTGTTTTTTCTGGTCCGGCTCCAGTATCAGCTGCGCGCGGCGCGGCGATTTATCACTCATGTTTGCCTCCGGTCAGCATCGCCCACAGCGTACGCGGGACTATCAGCACCATCACCACGTGGATCACCACAAACAGGCCGATTCCGCTCATGGCAAAGAAATGCACGTAGCGAGCGACGGCGAAACCGCCCAACAGATTGGTCAGCCCCTGCAACTGCACCGGTTTCCAGAGAGCCAGCCCGGACAGCACCAGCAATACGCCCAGCGCGATAACGCCGAAATACATCAGCTTCTGAATGGCGTTGTACTGACTGGATTCATGCCGCAGGCGGAAGGTCAGCGTCAGCCGGATATCGCGCCAAAGCGACGCCGGCGTGAGCGGCAACCAGCGTCGCCGCCAGTGTCCGCTGCACAGGCTCCACAGCACATACAGCAAGCCGTTACTCACCAGCAACCACATCACCGCCAGATGCCAGCCGATAGCACCGCCTAGCCAGCCGCCTAACGTGATGGACTGAGGAAAGCGGAAATCAAACAGCGGCGAGGCGTTGTAGATTTCCCAGCCGCTCATGAACATAGCGGTCATCGCCAGCAGGTTGACCCAGTGGGTGATCCTGACTGGCCAGGCGTGCACGGGAGGTGATGTTTGCATAGCTACGCCTGATTACATGGGCGGCACGGTGCCGTCTTTTCCGGCCGAAATGGCGATAGCGACCCGGTTGCCCTGCTCATCGACGTTGGAGAACAGTACGATATGCGTGCCCGGTTGCAGCAGGCTGCGATCGCCGGGCGCGATGCTGACGATAGGCACGTCATCCGGCACCACCACGGTTTTCTGTTCGCCGTTGTAAGTGACGGTCAGGGTGCGTCCGTTGCTGTTTACCAGCTTGCCGACGGTGCCGTTGGTCATAGTGCCGCTCTTGCCGTCGGCGGATTCCCACGGCCGGTGACCTTCGCCGGCGCCGCGCAGGCTGGCGTCGAACACATGCACTTCCAGCGCTTTCAACGTGCCGTCAGGTTGGGGAATGGCGGCGGTGCCGATGAAACTGTCCGGTTTGATGGTATCCGGGCTGGCTTTGGTCACGCTCATCACCCGGGTCCGGTCGGTCAGCTTGACATCAATCTTTTGCCCTTTACGGTCGGTCAGTTGTAGCTGACTGTCCGATACTGCGCTGATGGTGCCGCGCACCGGCGGTTGCGGTTTGGCGGGGGCATCGGCGGCGACAGACCATTGGCTGCATAGCAGCAGCGAGGAAAACAGCAGTCCGGTAAAACGATGACGTATCATGATGACAGGCTCCTGGGTTGGTGTTTTCCCCCATCATGGTGAGGCCATCAGGTCGTCAGGATGACCGTTTGATGACATTAATGTCATCAAGTCAGCCGGGCGGAGTTGCTATGATGAGGCGATGTTTCGGCAGCGATGCCGCCAGTACAGCGGGAGTGATAGCGATGCGTATTCTGGTAATTGAAGATGACGCCGGCACCGGGGATTACCTGAAAAAAGGGCTGACCGAGGCGGGATATGCGGTCGATCTGGCGCGCAACGGCACCGACGGATTGTTCAATGCGCTGGAGCACGGCTATGACGCTATCATTCTGGATGTGATGCTGCCGGGGCTTAATGGCTGGCAGATTATTGAGATGCTGCGCAAGAAAAGCGACGTGCCGGTGCTGTTTCTGACGGCGCGAGACCAGTTGCACGACCGCATTCACGGGCTGGAGCTGGGCGCGGACGACTACCTCATCAAACCATTTTCCTTTACTGAACTGGTGCTGCGCGTTCGCACCCTGTTGCGCCGCGGCGTAGTGCGCGAGGCGGATCACTACGTGGTGGCGGATCTGCAACTGGATGTGCTGCGGCGTAAAGCCACGCGTCAGGATACGGTGATACCACTGACCAACAAGGAGTTCATGTTGCTGCATTTGCTGGTGCGGCGCGAGGGCGAAGTGCTGTCCCGTACCCTGATCGCCTCGCAGGTGTGGGACATGAATTTCGACAGCGACACCAACGTGGTGGATGTGGCGGTGAAACGCCTGCGCGCCAAAATCGACAAGCCGTTTGACGTCAAGTTGATCCATACCGTGCGCGGTATCGGCTATGTGTGCGAGCCGCGCTCATGAACGTGTTTTTTCAGCGCTGGCGCGCCAGCTCGCTGACGTTGCGTTGCAGCCTGTTGTTCGCACTGACGACCGCGCTGGTGGTCAGCAGCGTCGGCGGCTATCTGTACGGCGCTCTGCGTCAGGAGATGTACCGGCGCAGCGACGTGCAGGTTACCGGGCGGGTGGAGTACTACCGTCATCTGTTGGGCCGGAATTTCACCTTGCCGATGCTGACCGCCAACACCGGCATGTTCGAAAATATGCTGGGGAACGAGCAGGACGTGCTGCTGTTTTCCCTGCCGGGGCAAAAGCCGCTGATTAACGTCAACCCGGCGCATATTGCTCTGCCGGACATTCCCCCGATCGCGGTGGACGCGCCGCTGCAAACCGATGCGGTACGCGGTAGCCTGACGGCGCAGGGCGTACCGCTGCGGGCGATTGCCGCACAGGTGCGGCTGAATGACGGTCAGATGTTGCAGGTCACGGCGGCTCACGTGATGTTCAGCGAACAAAAGATGCTGGAACACTACCTGTGGCGCGTGGTGGGGGCGGTGGCGATCGCCTTTGTGCTGATTGGCGGGCTGGGCTACCTGGCGCTGCGCCGCGGTTTATTGCCGTTGTGGCGGATGACGGCGCAGGCGTCGGCGATCGCGCCGAATACGCTGTCCACCCGGATCAGCGACGCGGATGCGCCGCAGGAAATGCGACAGTTGATTCGCGCGTTCAACGCCATGCTGGACCGACTGAACGACGGTTACCTGCGGCTGACCCAGTTTTCCGCCGATCTGGCGCACGAAATCCGCACGCCGATTGGCGCGCTGATGGGGCATTGTCAGGTGGCGCTGTATCAGCCGCGTAGCGTGGAAGAATATGAGACGCTGCTGTCCGACAACATCGCCGAGCTGGAGCGAATGTCGCGCATGGTGGAAAACATTCTGTTTCTGGCTCGCGCCAGTCACGAGCAGCCGGTGCTCAATCGCGTGCCGGTCGAGGTGGCGGCCGAACTGCGTCGGGTAGCGGATTACTTTGAGATGCTGGCGGAAGAGCGCGGTATCGAACTGTTGTGCGAAGGCAATGCCCGGCTGGCGGTGGATGCGTTGCTGTTCCAGCGTGCGCTGGGCAATCTGGTCGCCAACGCGGTGCGTTACGCCAAAGCCGACAGCCCGGTGCGGCTAAGCGTAGCCGCATCCTCTGAGCGAGTGGTGGTCGAGGTGACCAACCTCGGTCCGGTGCTGCCGCCGGCGCAACTGGAGCGCTTGTTCGACCGGTTCTACCGTGCCGACGCCACCCGCAGCGCCAGCAGCGATTCCAGTGGGCTGGGGTTGTCGATCGTACGGGCGATCATGACATTGCACGACGGCGAGGTCATTGCCCGTTGCGATCCGCGCGATGCAACGATCGGGCGGATCACTTTCAGCCTGATCTTTCCTGCCAGTCATGACGGCAGGTGATGACGGCAGATGATGACGATCGTGCCGTGAGAACAGGATCCTCTGCGTCGCGATGGGCCGGCGTAAAACTCAGCCTGCGCCCGGTCGCCCCAGATAGCCGTCCCAGTCTTTCCACACCGGTTGCAGCCCGGCACGGCTCAGGGCATCGGCCACCGCTTCCGGGCGGCGGTCGTCGTGCGGGGTGAACTGCTCCAGTTCCGGATGGTCGTCGGCGTAGCCGCCCGGCTGGGTTTTGGAAAACGCGCTGACGTTGTTGATGGCGATCGGGATCATGTGATCGCGGAAGTGGGGCGATTCGCGCGTCGACAGCGACAGTTCCACATCGGGCGCCAGCAGTCGGAAGGCGCAGATCACCTGCATCAGTTGCGCTTCATCCATCAGCGAAGCGGGTTCGATGCCGCCGGCGCAGGGGCGCAGGCGCGGGAACGATACCGAATAGCGGCTCTGCCAGTAGGTCTGCTGCAAATACAGCAGGTGCTCGGCCACCATGTAGCAATCGGCGCGCCAGCTGTCGGACAGCCCAATCAGCGCCCCCAGCCCGATCTTGTCGATCCCGGCGCGGCCCAGCCTGTCCGGCGTCGCCAGCCGCCAGGCGAAATCCTGCTTGTGACCGCGCAGGTGATGGCGGGCGTAGGTTGCCGGATGATAGGTCTCCTGATACACCATCACGCCATCCAGCCCGAGGGTTTTCAGCTCGGCGTACTCCGACTGCGCCAGCGGCTGCACTTCCATCATCAGCGAACTGAACTGCGGGCGAATCAGCGGCAACATCTGGCGAAAATAGTCCATCCCTACCTTACGCTGGTGTTCGCCGGTTACCAGCAGCAGGTGATCGAACCCCAGCGCTTTAATTGCCTCGCACTCGCGCAGGATTTCCTGCTCATCCAGCGTCTTGCGCTTGAGGTGATTACTCATGGAAAAACCACAGTAGGTGCAGTCGTTGGCGCACAGGTTGGAGAGATACAGCGGCACATAGAAGCTGACGGTGTTGCCGAAGCGCTGGCGCGTCAGTTGCTGCGCCCGCTGCGCCAGCGGTTCCAGCCAGCGGCCGGCGGCGGGCGACAGCAGCGCCATCATGTCCTCGCGCGTCGGCCGATCGGCGCATAACGCCCGTTCTACATCGGCGTCGGTCTTACTGTTGATGCGCAGGGTCAAGTCATGCCACTCCAACTGTTGCCTGCGCTGTTCAAACGACGGCGATTGATCGTGGGTGTCCATCAGTTGGCGGCCTCCGTATGTTGCAGAAAGCCGGTGAGCGGGCTGGTGGCGCTGGCGATGCGCTGGCGGTTGCCCAGCCCGGCCTGATGGGCGATGGCTCCGGCGTCGACCGCCAGTCGAAAAGCTTGCGCCATCTGCACCGGGTCGCGCGCCACGGCGATAGCGGTGTTGACCAGTACCGCATCCGCGCCCAGTTCAATCGCTTCCGCCGCGTGGCTGGGCGCGCCGATGCCGGCGTCGACCACCACCGGCACCCGTGCCTGTTCGATGATGATGCGCAGGAAATCGCGCGTTTGCAGCCCCTGATTGGAGCCGATCGGCGCGCCCAGCGGCATCACCGCGGCGCAGCCGACGTCTTCCAGTCGCTTGCACAGCACCGGGTCGGCGCCGCAGTAAGGCAATACCACAAAGCCGTCTTTCACCAGCTGTTCGGCGGCTTTCAGGGTTTCCACCGGGTCGGGCAACAGGTATTTCATGTCCGGGTGGATTTCCAGCTTCACCCAGTGCGTGCCCAGCGCTTCGCGCGCCAGTCGGGCGGCGAACACCGCCTCTTCGGCGGTTTTGGCGCCGGAGGTATTCGGCAGCAGGTGTACGCCCAGCTCGCGCAGCGGCGCCAGAATGGCGTCGCTGCCGCCTTTCAAATCCACACGTTTCATCGCCAGCGTGACCAGTTGTGAACCCGAAGCGCGCAGGGCGTCCTGCATTAGTCGCGCGCTGGCGAATTTTCCGGTCCCGGTTAATAACCGGGAGGTAAAAGTAGTATCTGCAATCTTCAGCATTTCAACCTCCTGCGATTGCCTGAAACAGCAAAATGTCATCACCGTCGCGCAGCGGGTGTTGCGTCCAGGCATCGCGCGGGATGATGGTTTGATTGATGGCCAGCGCCGTGCCGGGCTGCAGCCGGTTCAACTGGCTGAGCAACTGCGCCACGGTCAGCTCGTCCTGCAGTTCGATAACATCGTCGTTAAGCCGGATTTTCATGCCAGCTCCCCGCATACCGGGCAGGCGGGCGAACGTGTCAGTTGCAGCGTGGTCCACTGCTGCTGGCGCGCATCGAACAGCCGCAGTTTGCCGTCCAGCGGCGAGGGCAAACCGCATAGCAGCTTGATCGCTTCCAGCGCCTGCAACGTACCCATCACGCCGACCACCGGGCCGAGTACGCCGGCGGTGCGGCAGTTGCGCTGCGGTTCCGTGGCGTCTGGGTAGAGGCAGGCGTAGCAGCCGTGTTGCCAGGGCGGCGTCAGCACCAGCAACTGACCGCTAAAGCCGACGGCGCTGGCGCTGATCAGCGGTTTTTGCGCCGCGACGCAGGCGGCGTTGACCGCGTGGCGGGTAGCCATGTTGTCGCAGCAGTCCAGCACCAGATCGGCTTGCGCCACCGCTTGCTCAAGTGACTCGCCTTCCAGCCGGGTGGTCAGGGCCACGGTTTTCACCAGCGGATTGACGGCTTCCAGCGCGTGACGGGCCAGCACCGCTTTGGGGCGTGAAAGGTCGGCGTTGCGGTAGAGAATCTGACGTTGCAGATTGGAGATGTGCAGGGTGTCGTGGTCCGCCAGCAACAGCGTGCCGACGCCGGCCGCCGCCAGATAGAGCGCCGCCGGCGAGCCGAGCCCGCCCAGCCCTACCAGCAGCACCCGGACCTCCGCCAGCTTCTGCTGCCCTTCCTGACCGATATCTTCCAGCAGCAACTGGCGGCTATAACGCATAAAGGCCTGATCATCGAGCATGTTACGCCTCCCGTCCTTCAATCAGTTGCAGCAGCGTTGCGGTGGCGGCGCGCCAGTCCGTCGCTTGCGTGATGGCGCTGACCACGGCAATGCTGCCGACCCCGGTTTCCAGCACCGCCGGCGCCCGGTCAATGCTGATGCCGCCGATGGCGACGGTGGGAAAGCGTCCGTCCAGCGCGCGGATATGGCGGGCCAGCTCGACCAGCCCTTGCGGCGCAGACGGCATCGCTTTGGTTTGGGTGGGGAAGATATGGCCCAGCGCGATATAAGACGGCGAGATAGCGACGGCGCGCGCCAGTTCGGCGTCGTCATGGGTGGAAACGCCGAGTCGCAGCCCGGCGGCGCGAATCGCGTTTAGATCGGCGGTGTCGAGATCCTCCTGCCCAAGGTGTACGCCGTAGGCCTGATGCTTCACCGCCAGTTGCCAGTAGTCGTTGATGAACAGCCGGGCCTGATAGCGACGGCCGAGCGCGATCGCCCGGATGATATCGGGTTCGGCTCGATCCGCCGGTTGATCCTTGATGCGTAGCTGGATGGTGCGGACGCCGGCTGCCAGCAGACGTTCGATCCATTCTACGCTGGCAACCACCGGATACAGCCCCAGCCGGGCGTCAGTAGCGGGAAAAGCGCCGTTCATCAGCGTTCTTCCTGCGGCAGGCTGGTAGCGGTGTGGTACAGCTCGCTGCCGCGGGCGCGGAATTCGGCCGACATCTGCGCCATGCCGACGTCCACCGGCTGCGGCTGCGCTTCCTGACGGGCGGCGTAATCGCGCACTTCCTGGGTGATCTTCATCGAACAGAATTTCGGTCCGCACATCGAGCAGAAATGGGCTACTTTGCCGGATTCCTGCGGCAGGGTTTCGTCGTGGTAGGCGCGGGCGGTTTCCGGGTCCAGCGCCAGATTGAACTGGTCCTCCCAGCGGAATTCAAAACGTGCTTTGGACATGGCGTTGTCGCGGATCTGCGCGCCGGGGTGGCCTTTCGCCAGGTCGGCGGCGTGGGCGGCAATTTTATAGGTGATCAAACCTTGTTTGACGTCGTTTTTGTTCGGCAACCCCAGATGCTCTTTCGGGGTGACGTAGCACAGCATGGCGCAGCCGAACCAGCCGATCATCGCCGCGCCGATGCCGGAGGTGAAGTGGTCGTAACCGGGCGCGATATCGGTGGTGAGCGGGCCTAAAGTATAGAACGGCGCCTCGTGGCAGTGTTCCAGTTCTTCGGTCATGTTGCGGCGGATCATCTGCATCGGCACATGGCCGGGGCCTTCGATCATCACCTGTACGTCGTATTCCCAGGCGATTTTGGTCAGTTCGCCCAGCGTGTGCAGTTCGGCGAACTGCGCTTCGTCGTTGGCGTCCTGAATGGAACCGGGGCGCAGGCCGTCGCCCAGCGACAGCGCGACGTCATAGGCGGCACAGATTTCGCAGATTTCACGGAAATGCTGGTACAGGAAGTTCTCCTGATGGTGCGACAGGCACCACTTGGCCATAATCGAGCCGCCGCGCGACACAATGCCGGTCAGGCGTTTGGCGGTCATCGGTACGTAGCGCAGCAATACGCCGGCATGAATGGTGAAATAATCCACCCCTTGTTCCGCCTGCTCCAGCAAGGTGTCGCGGAACAGTTCCCAGGTCAGGTTTTCCGCGATGCCGTTGACCTTTTCCAGCGCCTGATAGATCGGCACCGTGCCGATCGGCACCGGGCTGTTGCGCAGGATCCACTCGCGGGTTTCATGGATATAGCGCCCGGTGGACAGGTCCATCACCGTGTCCGCGCCCCAGCGGGTGGCCCACACCAGTTTTTCCACTTCTTCTTCGATAGACGAAGTCACGGCGGAGTTGCCGATATTGGCATTCACCTTTACCAGAAAATTGCGGCCGATGATCATCGGTTCCGATTCGGGATGGTTGATGTTGGCGGGGATGATGGCGCGCCCGGCGGCCACTTCCTGACGCACGAACTCCGGCGTGATGTTGTCCGGCAGCAGCGCGCCGAAACTGTGGCCCGGATGCTGCTGGCGCAGTACCTCGCCGCGCACGCGCTCGCGCCCCATGTTTTCGCGGATGGCGATGAATTCCATCTCCGGCGTGATGATGCCCTGACGGGCGTAGTGCAACTGGGTAACGCGGCGACCGGCTTTGGCGCGCTTAGGCTGCGGCAGATGTTCAAAACGCAGATGGTCGAGGCCGATGTCCGCCAGCCGTTGTTGGGTGAAGCCGGAGCTGGCTTTCGGTAAGGCTTCGGTGTCGTCGCGCCCGGCAATCCAGTCGGCACGCAGTTTGCCAAGCCCGCGGTGTACGTCCGGGGTGGTGGCCGGGTCGCCGTACGGGCCGGCGGTGTCATACACCGGCACCGCTTCGTTGGCTTCATAGCGCGGATTGTCGCGGTTGCCGCCCACCAGCGTCGGGCTAAGCTGGATTTCCCGCATCGGCACGCGGATGTCCGGCTGTGAGCCGGTCAGATAAATGCGCTGCGAGTTGGGAAAGGTCGACCCGCGCAGCGTATCGATAAACTGCTGGGCGGCGGCGCGTTGTTCGCGACGGCCGGAGGATTTCTTTTCTCCGGAAACATTCTGTTCTGTAGACTGGGTTGGTTCTGTAGACATAGCAAGTTCCTGTTCATTAAAAGGAAAAATTGCTTGTCTGGAGCTCGGAGGGAGTAATGGTCGGATGCTGGCCCGCTGGCAACGGCAATCATGTGATGCCGGGTCTTGCGGCTGCGGCGGCAACGTGGACGTTGCGCCCGGGGCTGGCAATGTGATTACTCTTGTTCCCTTCGCAGGTCTTAACCTGATCAGGTTCCGCGGATCCCGAATTAACGGTCTCAGCCCACGCGCCATACGGCGTGTTGGGCACTCCGACAAGATATCGCCCCTTCACGGGGCGAACTAAAACTCTGACACTCTATGCGCTGTGACTATGTGCCGTCAATGATCGAACATCAGTCGGATCAGGCTGTCTTCCAGGGTGAAGCGCATTGCCAATGCTTCACCCACGCCGGATAATGTCTGGCGAAATTCCTGACTGTCGACGGGCTCGATGAAAAACGCCAGATGGCTGTCGTAAATATCCATGATTTGCTGGGTGTTGCTGCGTAGCGCAACATCAAAGTGCGACGCTTGCGTCAGCTTTCTGTCGTTATGCATGATGTTTTCCTGCAACATGCGCTCGTAGACATGGAAATGACCGACAGACAGATAGTCGACCAGATGATGGCAAAATTCATCCAGCGTCCGTGCTTCCGGTATTTTCCCTGTCTGAATGCTGAGCAGGTGGTAATAGGCCAACAGAAGATGTTTGCGGGCCAGCAACCACTGATCGATCAAGGCATAATTGCCGCCAACGTTCTCCGTCAGACGTTGCAACTGTTTCAGCATGGTTGACTCCGGGTATCGATAGGATGATGACAGTTAGTCGTGTCATTATTTATAACCATAGTCGTAAAACGCCAATCTGGTAATAAGCGGGGCAATAAAAGAGATGGAAGTGACGCTGAAGGGTGAAGAACGCGGATGGTGGGTGGTGTATCACCGCCATCAGATCTGGCTGCCTCAGGGCGAATTGCCGCAGGGAACGGCGGCGCAGTGGCAGTTGCAGCAGCAGTCCGCCCGCCGGATTGGCGAGTGGCAGGGGGAACCGGTATGGCTGGTGCTGCAGGATAAGACCAGCGACATGGGTTCGGTGCGTCAACTGCTGGATCAGGATGCCGGGTTGTTCCAACTGGCGGGCCGCGCGGTGCAACTGGCGGAATTCTATCGTTCGCACCGGTTTTGCGGTTACTGCGGCCATGAGATGTCGGTCAGCACCACCGAATTGGCCTGCCTGTGCGCGCACTGCAAAGAGCGTTACTACCCGCAGATTGCCCCCTGCGTGATTGTAGCGATTCGCCGCGACGACAAGATTCTGCTGGCGCAGCACTTGCGCCATAAAGGAAACATGTACACAACGCTGGCCGGCTTTGTGGAAGTGGGGGAAACCCTGGAGCAGGCGGTGGCGCGGGAAGTGATGGAAGAGAGCAATATCCGCGTCAGGAACCTGCGTTACGTCAGTTCCCAGCCCTGGCCGTTTCCGCATTCGCTGATGATGGCGTTCATGGCCGACTACGACGGGGGCGAGGTGAAAGCCGATCCGTCCGAACTGCGGGATGCCGACTGGTTCCGTTATGATCGCTTGCCGGAATTGCCGCCGCCGGGTACGGTAGCCCGGCGTCTGATTGAAGACACGGTAGTGCTGTGCCGCGAGGCCGATCGCTGATCGGTCGTCGCCAGCGACAATCATGCCTGCAAGCAGGCGTTACAAGGAAAAGACCATGACTGATCTGAAAAACGATCGCTATTTGCGTGCGCTGTTGCGTCAGCCTGTGGATGTGACCCCGGTATGGATGATGCGTCAGGCGGGACGTTACCTGCCGGAATACCGCGCGACTCGCTCGCAAGCCGGTGATTTCATGTCGCTGTGCAAGAATGCCGAGCTGGCCTGCGAAGTGACGTTACAGCCGCTGCGACGCTACAACCTTGATGCGGCCATTCTGTTTTCCGATATTCTCACCATACCCGACGCTATGGGGCTGGGGCTGTATTTTGAAGCCGGCGAAGGGCCGCGTTTTACCTCGCCGGTCACCTGTCATGCCGACGTGGAAAAACTACCGGTGCCGGACCCGGAGCTGGAGCTCGGCTACGTAATGAACGCGGTGCGGACGATTCGCCGTAATCTGGCGGGCGCGGTGCCGCTGATCGGTTTTTCCGGCAGCCCGTGGACGCTGGCGACCTATATGGTGGAAGGCGGCAGCAGCAAAGCCTTCACCGTGATCAAGAAGATGATGTTTACCGAGCCGCGCACGCTGCATCTGTTGCTGGACAAGCTGGCGGACAGCGTGACGCTCTACCTTAACGCCCAGATTCGGGCCGGCGCGCAGGCGGTGATGATTTTCGACACCTGGGGCGGGGCGCTGAGCGGGGCTGATTACCGTGAATTCTCGCTGCATTACATGCACAAGATTGTCGACGGCCTGCTGCGAGAAAACGACGGTCGCCGGGTGCCGGTGACGCTGTTCACCAAAGGCGGTGGTCAGTGGCTGGAAGCGATGGCGGATACCGGCTGCGATGCGCTGGGGCTGGACTGGACCACCGATATTGCCGATGCGCGCCGTCGCGTCGGCGATCGGGTGGCGTTGCAGGGCAACATGGACCCGTCGATGCTGTATGCGCCGCCTGCCCGCATCGAGCAGGAAGTCGCTGCCATTCTGGCCGGCTTCGGCGCCGGCAATGGCCATGTGTTTAACCTGGGGCACGGCATTCATCAGGACGTACCGCCAGAGCATGCCGGCGCTTTCGTCGAGGCGGTACACCGCTTATCCGCGCCGTATCATCAGGACCTCGCCTGATGGATATGCAGGCGCTGCGCGAAGAACAACGTGACAAAGCGGTTCAGGTGATTCGTCATGACGATGTGCCTTTTGAACAGCCGACGCTGATCGCCGGCGCCGATGTCGGTTTCGAGCAGGACGGCGCGGTAACCCGCGCCGCGCTGGCCGTGCTGACCTATCCATCGCTGCAACTGGTGGAATACCAGATTGCGCGTATTCCGACTATCATGCCTTATATCCCCGGTTTCCTGTCGTTTCGCGAATACCCGGCTCTGCTGGCGGCGTGGGAGCAGTTGCAACACCGGCCGGATTTGCTGTTTGTCGACGGGCACGGCGTGTCTCATCCCCGTCGTCTGGGCGTCGCCAGCCATTTTGGTTTGCTGGTCAACGTGCCGACCATCGGCGTCGCCAAACGGCGCCTGTGCGGGCAGTTTGCGCCGCTGGCGGACGCGGTGGGCAGTCGCCAGCCGTTGCTGGATCGGGACGAGCAGATCGGCTGGGTATGGCGCAGCAAAGCTCGTTGCAATCCGCTGTTTGTCTCCACCGGTCACCGTGTCGGTATAGACAGCGCGTTGCAGTGGGTGATGCGTTGCATGAACGGCTATCGCCTGCCGGAACCTACCCGCTGGGCGGATGCGGTGGCGTCCAACCGTCCGGCGTTTCAGCGCTGGCAACGTCAGGCCGGCCTGTAGGATAATGCCGGGCAGGAAACTTTAGGAATTCAGGTATATGGCGGTGCGGCGATTTTCGTTACACTGCCGCCCATTATTATTGAGATGAACAATGTTACGTAACCCCATTCATTTGCGTCTGGAAAAGCTGGAAAGTTGGCAGCATGTCACCTTTATGGCCTGTCTTTGTGAACGTATGTACCCCAACTACCATGAGTTTTGTCAGCAAACGGGTTTTGGAGATGCGCAGCTTTACCGGCGCATACTGGACCTGGTGTGGGAAACGCTGGTGGTCAAGGACGCCAAGGTTAATTTCGACAGTCAGTTGGAAAAGCTGGAAGATGCGATTCCTGCCGCAGACGATTACGACATTTATGGCGTATACCCGGCCATTGACGCTTGCGTTGCGCTGAGCGAGCTGCTGCATTCGCGTTTGAGCGGCGAAACGCTGGAGCATGCCATTACCATCAGCGAAACTTCGATCCGCACCGTAGCGATGCTGGAGATGACGCAGGCGGGTCGGGAAATGACCGATGAAGAACTGAAGGTTGTGCCTGCCGTTGAAGAAGAATGGGACATCCAGTGGGAGATTTTCCGCCTGCTGGCCGACTGCGAAGAACGCGACGTCGAGCTGATAAAAGGCCTGCGCGCCGACCTGCGCGAGTCAGGAATTAGTAACATTGGGATAAATTTGTATCAATAACGCGATAAAACGTGATTTAAGGCCTGAAATGGCCTGTCTTTAGGCTTCACATCCGCACCCTGTCTGGTCTACATTTGGGGGGCGTAATAAAAGTGGCTGTCGGTGCGTGTATGCAGGAGAGTGCTACTACACCCAAAATAATTCGAGTTGCAGGAAGACGGCGACGCAGCGAATCCCCGTGAGCTTACTTGAGTAAGTGAATGGGGTGAGCGAGGAAAGCCAACGCACCTGTGGCTCGAAGTATGACGGGAGATGGCATATCCGTCGCACTCGATGCTTAGCAAGCGATAAACACACTGTAAGGATAACTTATGAATAAGACTCAACTGATTGATGTAATTGCTGACAAAGCTGACCTTTCCAAGACCCAGGCTAAAGCTGCCCTGGAAGCTACTCTGGCAGCAATCACGGAGTCTCTGAAAGAAGGTGATGCAGTACAATTAGTTGGTTTTGGCACTTTCAAAGTCAATCATCGTAACGAGCGCACTGGCCGCAACCCGCAGACTGGTAAAGAAATCAAAATTGCTGCCGCTAACGTGCCTGCGTTTGTGTCCGGTAAGGCATTGAAAGACGCTGTCAAATAAGCGCATGCTGATACAAGGTTTAAGCAGAGGGGCGATTTCGCCCCTTTTGCTTTTTTGCAGACGGCACATCCGCTTTGCCGTTCCGGCGCTGGTGTGCTGGCTGAGCGCCTGTAGTTCCTCGACGCCGCCGCCCGCCGTGTATGCCAGCGGCTACCTGGCCGATAGCGGCGTGGTGCGGTTGTGGCGTAAAGACGATGCGCAGCAGCATCTCACCACACTGGTGACGGCTCTCAGCCCGCTATCAGGAAAGGAAGCCCGGATCACCCGTTACCGCTTCCAGCAGGGCGCGTTGCGTGAGGTCCAGCAGACCCATTCTGCATCGGCGCGGGAAGAAGTCAGGCTGCGTTTTGATCAGGCGGGAACCGTCAGTTACATGCAGCGCCAGTTGCCAGACCGGCGAGAGTCGCTGTCGGAAGACGAGATTGCGCTGTTCCAGTTCGATGCCCGGCGCTTGCTGGAACTGAGCGATTCCCTGCGCGCGGGCAAGGTATCACTGATGCAGGGGCGCTGGAATGCAGGGCAGGTGACTACGTGCGACGGAAAAACGGTACGCCCGGAGCTGGACCGCTCTTCGCTGTCCTGGATCGCACAGCAAGCCGAACGCGCCGCCGCACCGCTTAGCGTTGCCTGGCTGGCGTCACCGGAAGGAACGCAATTGTTGCAGGTGGCGGAGACGGATTTCTGTCGTTGGGAACCCACAGCCGAGGCGTGGTAATCAGGGAAGACGATGAGCGGTAAAACAAGTAAAGGAGGGGCCAGCCCGTCAGGCATGACCCCTTGTTGAGATCTGAGCGCTATCGTCAGGCTTGCTGCTCGCGAGCGATGGCGCGATAGCCGATGTCGCTGCGACAGAAACTGCCTTCCCAACTGATCGGCTTAGCCAGCTCGTAGGCGCGTTGCTGCGCTTCGGCTACGCTGTGACCCAGCGCCGTCACGCACAACACGCGCCCGCCGTTGGTCACCACGTCGTCGCCATTCAGTTTGGTGCCGGCATGGAACACCTTGCCATCGGCCGCATCTTGCGTCGGCAGGCCCGAAATCACGTCGCCGTTACGGTAATCGGCCGGATAGCCGCCTGCCGCCAGCACCACGCCCAATGACGGGCGCGCATCCCAGTCAGAGGTTTTCTCATCCAGTTTGCCGTCGCAAGCCGCCAGACACAGCTCCACCAGATCGGATTTCAGACGCAGCATGATCGGCTGGGTTTCCGGATCGCCGAAACGGCAGTTGAATTCGATTACCTTCGGCTGACCGTCCGGGGAAATCATCAGGCCCGCGTACAGGAAGCCGGTATAGACATTGCCTTCGGCCGCCATGCCGCGCACGGTTGGCCAAATAATTTGGTCCATTACCCGCTGGTGAACCTCATCCGTCACTACCGGCGCGGGTGAGTAAGCGCCCATGCCGCCGGTGTTCGGGCCGGTATCTCTGTCGCCAACGCGTTTGTGATCCTGGCTGGTTGCCATCGGCAGCACGTGCTCGCCATCCACCATCACGATAAAGCTGGCTTCTTCGCCGTCCAGAAACTCTTCGACCACGATACGGTGACCGGCATCGCCAAACGCATTGCCCGCCAGCATGTCGGTGGCCGCATTTTCCGCTTCTTCCAGCGTCATGGCGACAATTACGCCCTTACCGGCCGCCAGACCGTCCGCCTTGATGACGATAGGCGCACCCTTGCGGCGGATATAAGCCAGCGCCGGTTCGATGTCGGTGAAATTCTGGTATTCCGCCGTTGGGATGTGCTGGCGAGCCAGAAAGTCTTTGGTAAAGGCTTTGGAGCCTTCCAACTGAGCGGCCGCCTGCGTCGGGCCGAAAATGTTCAGACCGGCGGCGCGGAAGGCGTCAACCACGCCAATCACCAGCGGCGCTTCCGGGCCGACGATGGTCAGGCCGATAGCGTTCTGGCGAGCAAAATCCAGCAGCGCCGGGATGTCGGTCGCGGCGATGTTCACATTCTCCAACGTCGGTTCCAGCGCAGTGCCGGCATTACCCGGCGCGACGTAAACCTTGTCGGCCAGTGGAGACTGGGCTGCTTTCCAGGCCAGCGCGTGCTCGCGGCCGCCATTACCAATAATCAAGATATTCATCGTCATAACTCCGGATTAGTGACGGAAGTGGCGCATGTCGGTAAACAGCATCGCGATGCCGTGTTCATTGGCTGCGGCGATGACTTCATCATCGCGAATGGATCCGCCCGGCTGAATCACGCAGGTGATGCCTACGGCCGCCGCTGCATCGATACCATCACGGAACGGGAAGAATGCGTCGGACGCCATGACGGAACCTTTGACTTCCAGACCTTCGTCACCCGCTTTGATACCGGCGATTTTGGCCGAGTAAACACGGCTCATCTGACCGGCGCCGATGCCGATGGTCATATTGTCGCGTGCGTAAACAATGGCGTTGGATTTAACGAATTTCGCCACCTTCCAGCAGAACAACGCATCGCGCAGCTCGGCTTCGGTCGGTTGGCGCTCGGTGACCACGCGCAACTGGGCTGCTTCTACCATGCCGAGATCGCGATCCTGCACCAGCAGGCCGCCGTTGACGCGTTTGAAATCCAGCCCCGGCGTACGCTGTTGCCACTGACCGCAGGTCAGCACGCGTACGTTCTGTTTAGCGGCGGTGACTTTCAGCGCGGCTTCGCTGGCGGAAGGGGCAATGATCACTTCAACAAACTGACGGCTGATGATGGCTTGCGCGGTGGCTTCGTCCAGTTCGCGGTTAAAGGCGATGATGCCGCCAAACGCCGATGTCGGGTCGGTTTTGTAGGCGCGCTCATAGGCGTCCAGAATCGAGCCGCCAATCGCCACGCCGCACGGGTTGGCGTGCTTGACGATCACGCAGGCCGGCTCGGCAAATTCTTTCACACACTCCAGCGCGGCGTCGGTATCGGCGATGTTGTTGTAGGAAAGCGCTTTGCCCTGTAGCTGCTGAGCGGTTGCCACCGATGCTTCAGCGACTTTCTCTTCTATATAGAAGGCAGCCTGTTGGTGGCTGTTCTCGCCGTAACGCATGTCTTGCTTCTTGATGAAGTTCAGGTTCAGCGTGCGTGGGAAGCGGCCGGAAGGCTGAGTGGTATCGCCGTGATAGGCCGGAACCTTGCTGCCAAAGTAGTTGGCGATCATGCTGTCGTAAGCGGCGGTGTGTTCGAATGCTTTGATTGCCAGATCAAAACGGGTTTCGTAAGTCAGAGAACCTTCGTTGGCGTCCATCTCGGTGATGATAGCCGTGTAGTCGCTGCTTTTAACCACGATAGCCACGTCGTTGTGGTTCTTGGCCGCGGAACGCACCATGGTCGGGCCGCCGATATCGATATTTTCTACGGCGTCTTCCAGCGTGCAGTCGGCTTTGGCGACGGTCTGGGCGAACGGATAAAGATTAACGACCACCATGTCGATCGGCTGGATATGGTGTTGGGTCATGATGGCGTCATCCTGACCGCGGCGACCCAGAATGCCGCCATGCACTTTGGGATGCAGGGTTTTGACGCGTCCGTCCATCATTTCCGGAAAACCGGTGTAATCCGAGACTTCTGTCACCGGCAGGCCGGCGTCGGCCAGCAGGCGTGCAGTGCCGCCGGTAGAGAGCAGCTCAATGCCTCGTTGTGACAGCGCCTGGGCGAATTCGACGATACCGGCTTTGTCAGACACGCTGAGCAAAGCACGACGGATAGGACGACGTTGTTGCATGATGGTTTGATCCCCTGACTTAGGTTCTTACTTTAAAGAGCGTTACGTGAATAGTGGCGGTCACATCAAGAAAAATACGGATTGAGTCACCGATATTCAGCTAACGCGCTCACGGATACGCGTTATTCATCAGGTGGGGAATTGTAGCGAAAACGTTTGCGTGATGCTCGCCAAATTTCAAAAAATGCCTGAGTTGTGGATAACTCTGTGCAAAATAAGGTATAAGCGGCACTTTTGCTGTGGAATGCAGCGAACGCGCGATTTAATCAAAAATACCGGTTGCGGCCTGCGAGGAACTCCCTATAATGCGCATCCACTGACACGGCAACGGCGATGAGCCAGCGCGGTGTGAGGCGGGGAAAACGAGAAAAAAGTCGTTGACTCTGAATGAGGAAAGCGTAGTATACGCCACCTCGCGACAGCAGGCTGTAAGCCGGTCGCACTGCTCTTTAACAATCAATCAGACAATCTGTGTGGGCACTCGCAGGACACTTCACTAAAAAATTATGTGAAAGTCTTGAAGAGTGACAACAGTTAATTCATATGAACTAACAGTAAATTCTTTGAGCACCGTTTTCTTCGGAAAACACATCAAACTTTAAATTGAAGAGTTTGATCATGGCTCAGATTGAACGCTAGGCGGCAGGCCTAACACATGCAAGTCGAGCGGCAGCGGGGGAGCTTGCTTCCCCGCCGGCGAGCGGCGGACGGGTGAGTAATGTCTGGGGATCTGCCTGATGGA
>NZ_CM001979.1:276790-396768 GCF_000406205.1 Dickeya sp. NCPPB 3274
GGCGGATACGGCCGGCGGCCTGGCGTTGTGGCTTACGGTCTGGTCCGGTTCTGTCTTCCGGCGTTGTGTGGCTCTTCCTCTGTGTACCCTATCCCCTTTTTGTGCCTGTCGGCAGAGAAAACATCCCTTAATACGCGCTCAGTCTCCGGTTGTCCCTCTCCTTAACAACCAGCCGCGGATAAACGCGGCGATCTGCGCCGGCTGGTTAAGATCCAGACAGGGCAGGTCGAGCGTTAATGCGGAATCGCTGGCCACGGCCAGCGTGTCGGCATCGATCAGCGTGTCGATATCACGCCCAGACTCGTGACGGTACAGCAGAATTTTATCGATCGGTTCGTGTTTGAAGCCTTCCACTGCGGTATTCAGAGCATGAAAAAGCCCGCTACAGTGAGCGGGCCTGAGAGATGTTGGGTGTGATTAATGCAGTATCTGAGCCAGAAACGTTTGTGTACGTTCTGAGCGCGGGCTGCTGAAGAAGATATCCGGCGGCGCCTGCTCGACGATCTCACCCTGATCCATAAAGATCACCCGGTTGGCTACAGTACGAGCGAAGCCCATTTCATGGGTCACGCACAGCATGGTCATGCCGTCTTCCGCCAGACCCAGCATAGTATCCAGAACTTCTTTCACCATCTCTGGATCCAGCGCCGATGTCGGTTCGTCAAACAGCATGATTTTTGGTTTCATGCACAGTGAGCGGGCAATCGCGACACGCTGTTGCTGTCCGCCGGAAAGCTGACCGGGGTATTTATGGGCATGCGCGGCGATGCGCACTCGTTCCAGATAGTGCATCGCCAGCTCTTCCGCTTCTTTTTTCGGCATATTGCGGACCCAGCTCGGCGCCAGCGTACAGTTCTGCAGAACCGTCAGATGCGGGAACAGGTTGAAATGCTGGAACACCATGCCCACTTCGGTTCTGATTTTCTCAATGTTGCGGCTATCGTGGTTAAGTTCGATGCCGTCTACCACGATACGTCCCTGCTGATGTTCTTCCAGATGGTTGATACAGCGGATGGTAGTTGATTTACCGGAGCCTGACGGTCCGCACAGAACAATACGTTCCCCTTGTTTGACCTGCAGGTTGATATTTTTCAGTACGTGGAACTGCCCATACCACTTATTCACGTTTTCCAGCGTGATCATGTAGTCGGAAGATGGTGTTAACGTGTCCTGGTTCATGGGTAACCTCAATGAGACTTGCGTCCGGTATCAAAACGTTTTTCTAAGTGCTGGCTATAACGCGACATGCTGAAACAGAAGATCCAATAGAGGATGGCGGCAAATACGTAGCCTTCCGTGGACATTCCCAGCCAGGCCGGATCAACGGTCGCTTGCTGAATGCTGCTGAACAGGTCGAACAGGCCGATGATGATCACCAGGCTGGTGTCTTTGAACAGTGCGATGATGGTGTTGACCAGACCAGGTATCACCATCTTCAGCGCCTGAGGCAGAATCACCAGCCCCTGCATACGCCAGTAGCCGAGCGCCAGAGACTGGGCCGCTTCATATTGCCCCTTGGGCAGCGCCTGCAGACCGCCGCGGACCACTTCCGCCACATAGGCGGACTGAAACAGAATCACCCCGACCAGCGCACGCAGCAGTTTGTCGATGTTGGTGCCTTCCGTCAGAAACAGCGGCAGCATGACGGAGGACATGAACAGTACGGTAATCAGCGGCACGCCGCGCCAGAACTCGATAAAGATGACGCAGAGCGCCCGCAGTACCGGCATGTTGGAGCGACGTCCCAATGCCAGCAGGATTCCCAGCGGCAAGGCGCCGGCGATGCCGATGGCCGCGATGATGATGGTCAGCGTCAGGCCACCCCACTGGCGGGTTTCCACTCGAGTCAGGCCGCCAAAACCACCGAACAGCAACCACCAGGCGATTAGCGGATAGACCACGCACCAGATGGCGATGTAACGGCCGCGGCGCGGCAGGTTGCGCCAGAACATCGGCAGGATGCTGATCAGCGCCAGTACCAGCGCGAAATTGATGCGCCAGAGCTCTTCCCGTGGGTAAAGCCCGTACATGAACTGCTCGAAACGGGCATGGATAAACACCCAGCAGGCACCGTCGCTGGTGCAATCCGCGCGGGTGGATCCGATCCAGTTCGCCTTGAGAATGGCCCAGTTCAGCAGCGGCGGGATCAGCGTCCACAGCAGCCACAGGCAGGCCAGCGTCAGCACACTGTTGGTGATGCTGGAGAACAGGTTCCGTCGCGCCCAGACGATGGCGCGGTTAATGGGCGTCGGGTTGGATGGTGTGTGTGTAATCATGGTCATCCTATTCCTTTAACGCTCAATTAAGGCGATTTTCCGGTTATAGATGTTCATCAGTAACGAGATCAGCAGGCTGATAATCAGGTAGACCGACATGGTGATGGCGATGGTTTCGATGGCCTGACCGGTCTGGTTCAGCACGGTGCCGGCGAACAACGACACCATATCCGGATAACCGATGGCGGCAGCCAACGACGAGTTTTTCACCACGTTCAGATACTGGCTGGTCAACGGCGGAATAATCACGCGCAGCGCCTGCGGCAGAATGACCTTGCGCAGGGTGACCGGTTTGGGCAGGCCCAGCGACAGCGCCGCTTCGTGCTGCCCATAAGAGACGGACTGGATCCCGGAGCGGATGATCTCGGCGATAAAAGAAGAGGTGTACACCGACAATGCCAGCGCCAGCGCCGCCAGTTCAGGAATCAGCACTAGCCCGCCGCTGAAGTTGAATCCTTTCAGTACCGGGAAATCCCAATGCAGCGCCCGGCCGAAAATCAGGTGCGATAAGCCGAGCAACACCACGAGCATCGCCAGCGGAATCGGCCAGACTCTGCGTTGCTGACCGGTAAGGGCATGGTAGCGCTTATTGCGGCGAAAAATCATGGCGGCGACGACCAGCGTAATGATCAGCGCCAGTATCGAAGGAAGCGCCCCCGGGCCGAACTCGGCGGCCGGAATATACAATCCGCGGTTGCTCAGGAAAAAGGTATCGAGCGCATTTACCGCCTGACGTGGGCCCGGCAGGTTGCGCAGTACCGCGAAATACCAGAAGAAGATTTGCAGCAGCGGCGGAATATTGCGGAATGTCTCGATATAGATAGTGGACAGTTTACGCAACAGCCAGTTGTCGGACAGACGAGCCAGACCGACGATAAACCCCAGCAGCGAGGCGCAGATAATACAAATAGCCGAGACCAGCAGCGTATTCAGCAGACCGACGACAAAGACGCGGGCGTAAGTATCGCCTTGTTCATAGTCAATCAGGTGCTGAACAATACCAAAGCCGGCGCTGTTGTTCAGAAAGGCAAAACCTGACGTAATCCCGCGCTGCGCCAGATTGGTTACCGTGTTGTGCAGCAGATAACCGACGGTAACCACGACGATGACGACCGCCAGGATTTGATACAACCAGGCGCGCACCGCTGGATTAGTCAGTGATAAATCACCTTTCACGGTTGGGCGTTGCAGCATGTTGGAGCCTCTGTGACAGATAAAGCAAGGGCACGGCTGGTTCGCAGCACGTGCCCGGTTTTACATCAGGAATCAGCGAACGGCAGGGGCGTACTGGATGCCGCCTTTGTTCCACAGTTCGTTCAGGCCACGTTTGATTTTCAGCTCACTGCCCTGACCCACGTTGCGCTCAAACACTTCGCCGTAGTTGCCCACTTGTTTGACGATTTTGTAGGCCCAGTCGGCCGGCAGTTTCAGGTCTTTGCCGTAGTTGCCTTCTTTGCCCAGCAGGTGCGACATGTCCGGGGTAGTCGGTTTGGCGGCCATCTGGTCGACGTTCTGAGAGGTAATGCCCATCTCTTCGGCGTTCAGCATGGCGAACAGCGTCCAGCGGACAATCGCGTACCAGTCTTCATCACCGCGGCGCACTACCGGTCCCAGCGGTTCTTTGGAGATCACTTCCGGCAGTACCACGAAGTCGGCCGGTTTGCCCAGTTTGATACGCAGGGCGTACAACTGAGACTGGTCGGAAGCCAGCGTATCGCAGCGGCCGGAATCCAGCGCTTTGGCGCTTTCGTCAGAGCGGTCGAAGGTCACCGGGGTGTATTTCATGTTGTGGGTTTTGAAGTAGTCGGCCACGTTCAGCTCGGTGTCGGTACCGGCCTGGATGCAAACGGTTGCGCCGTCCAGCTCTTTAGCGCTTTTCAGTCCGGCTTTGTTATGGGTCAGGAAGCCGATACCGTCGTAGTAGGTCACGCCGGTGAACAGCAGACCCATACCGCCGTCACGGGAGGAGGTCCAGGTGGTGTTGCGGGACAGCAAATCCACTTCGCCGGACTGCAGGGCGGTAAAGCGCTCTTTGGCGGTCAGCGGGGTGAATTTGACTTTATTGGCATCGCCAAAAATGGCCGCAGCGACACCACGGCAGACGTCAACGTCGATACCGGAGTATTTGCCGTTGGCATCGGCATACGAGAAACCAGGAAGTCCATCACTGATACCGCACTGCACGAACCCTTTCTTCTGGATCGCATCCAGCGTTGCGCCTGCGTGTGCCTGGTTGATGAAGGCAAACAGTGAAGCGCTGGCGACCAGCGTGGACATAATCACTTTCTTCATAATCATCGTATGTGCCTAATGTAATAGTAATGTGCTGTTGTGTTTTGGCGCAGTCATGGCTGCGCCTGCTCTGTCTGTCGGCGTTGTGCCCCGGATTCGGGAGCCGTCGTTATCAGAAAGCAAAAACAATGCCAGCTTGTAATAGCCGTGCTACGGGCAAGAAACTAAATCGTATCAGTGGTACGCCGGGATAAATCAGAGGTATAGGGGGATAAAGGGAAGGCATAGGATGCACCAAAATGGAGGGAACAGGCTGCGCTCGATCCAATTTGGTGCAACTTACGTAAAAACCGGGGATTAATGCGCTGAGGCTGCCTCAAGGAGGGCAACTGCCAGCGGCGGCGCTATCTGTTTTAGTGCAGCGCGTTCCGGTTGAAACAGGGTGCCGACAAAAAACGGGTGATCGGTGAGTTCGACAGCGCGAATATCGCCGTTGTCATCCATGCCAGATACCCGGACGCCGGCGGCGGTGAACGCATCCCGAAACGCTTCGTTGATGCCGTAGCGGCAGCGATAGCCTTCGGTGATCGCGTCGCGGCCGTAAGCGCGGCCGATGCGTGAGTCGGGCGACAGGCGAATATCGCCCTGTTTTTCCACCATCTCGCATTGCAATGGAGCAATCACCGCCCGGCCTTCCTGAGTGACTTCCGCATTGTTGGCGTCATGCCAGCCCAACACATGGCGGGCGTATTCCAGCAAGGCGTACTGGCAGCCTCCGCAGGTGCCCAGAAACGGGATACGCGTTTCGCGGGCAAACCGAATGGCCTGCAGGATATTGTCGTCGTGGCGGTACGGGCTGGCGGGTACGCACCAGACGGCGTCGAAGGCGTCGAGCTGAGCCGCGGGCGACAACTGCTCGCTGTCTATCCATTGGTACTGAAGGTTGAGATTAAGCTGGCGAGCGGCGAGGTCGAGAGCGGGCGGGATGGCCTGATGGGCGGTGACGGCAGGGTTGTAGTCACCTATCAGCGCGATTCTGACAGTCTGTTTCATGACATTCTCCGGCTGGTAAAACAGAAGGCTACGGCAAATCGGAGGCAATGTCGAGCTGGTCGCTTTGATGGTGAGAGAGGGGAAAGGCAGGCAGGATAGCCTGCCTGTCGGTTATCAATGCACGGTGTGGCGCTGGTAGTATTTTTCCAGCCAGGTCTGCAAATTGCTCAGCACGGTGCTGAATAGCAGGTAGATTAATGCGGCTTCGATATAGAGAATCAGCGGCTCGTAGGTCACCGACACGATACGCTGCGCCGCCAGAAACATTTCCGGCACCGTGATCACGGCGGCCAGCGACGTGTCCTTGACCAGCGAAATAAAGGTATTCGCCAGCGGCGGCAGCGACACGAATACCGACTGCGGCACGATCACCCAGCGGATAGCTTGTGCGCCGCTCATGCCGAGCGAATAGGCGGCGTTCCACTGCCCCCTCGGTACGGACAGAATAGCGCCGCGCACGATTTCCGAGCTGTAAGCGCCGACGTTAAGGCTGAAGCCGATCAGTGCCGCCGGGAATGCATCCAGCGTGATGCCGGCGTTGGGCAAGCCATAGAAAATCAGGAACAGCTGGACCAGTAGCGGCGTGCCGCGAATCACCCACACATAAAAGTCGCAAATCCGCTTGAGCGATTTCGGGCCGTACAGGCGCAGCAAGGCGACCAGTACACCGATCGTCAAACCGAGGATAAAGGAAAGGATCGCGAGAGGAACGGTGAATGTCAGCCCAGCGGAAAGCAGACTCCAGAAGGAGTCTGCCATGAGTTGTAGCCATGATGGCATCTAAAATAACTCCGATATCAATGCATTATTTGGAAACGTCTTGTCCAAAGTATCGCACAGAAATCGTCTTATAGGTGCCGTCCGCTTTGATTTGATCCAGCGCGTTGTTCAGCGCATCCACCAGTTGCGGCTGGTTTTTGCGTACCAGAATGGCGGACGGATCGCCGCTTTCAGCGGTGGCAACCACTTTCACATTGGCGTCCGGCTTGTGCTTTTTGAAGTCCAGGAACGACAGGTTATCGTTCAGGGTGGCTTCGGCGCGACCGCTCAGCACCAGCTCCAGCGACTGGTTGAAACCGTCGGTCGGCACGATGTCCGCACCGTAGCTGGTCGCCAGTTTGGAGTAGTTGCTGGTCAGGCTCTGGGCGGATTTGTGGCCTTTCAGATCGTTGAACGATTTGATGCTGGTGTTATCGCCACGCACGATCAGCACCGATTTGGCGTCGATATACGGTTTGGTAAAGTCATACTTCACCTGACGCTCTTTGGTTACGCCCACCTGATTAATAACGGCGTCATAGCGTTTGGCGTCCACGCCGGCGATCAGTCCGTCCCAGCGGCCTTCGACGAATTCAGCTTTTACGCCCAGTTTTTCCGCCACGGCACGGCCGACATCCACATCGAAACCGACCAGTTTGCCGGAGGCGTCGTGGTAGGTGTAAGGCGCATACGTACCCTCGGTACCGAATTTAATCACACCCGCGGCCTTGATGGCGCTGAGATCGTCCTGAGCCTGTGCCAGCGCGCTGGTAACCAGTAAAGCGCCGGTAAGTAATGCTAAGCGAGATTTTTTCATCATAGTTCCTGCCAGGTATGGCTATTGCCGTTGTAAGTCAGAAATGCTGCGAATTTACGTGATGTCATGATGTTTGCCAAGTACATAAAGACATGGCTTATATCTGCTATGAATATAGTGAGCGCCGGTATTTTTTACCACTGAGGGCCGCGGGTTAGCATCGCGGGAAGGTGTGATATACGGTGGTAACAATCGGTTGCCAGACTTGTACTTTCCCGCCGTAGTCTGTTGCCTGAGGAGGAGCTATGAAGCTCAGACTTGCCAGCTATAACGTTGAAAACCTGTTTCACCGTACCGCTATTCTCAACCTGCCCGACCCGCAGCAAAGCAGCGAGTTACTGGAGAAAGTTCGTCAGTTGCAGACGCTGCTGGATACCGATAAGTATGACGACGCTCTGAAAGACCGGGTCTTTACCCTGACCAGCAATCTCCAGCCTTACATTGACCTCCGTGTTGATGGCGGTTCGCTCGGCAGTTGGAAAAGCGAGGCGGGCAAGACCGGATTCCGGATTAACAAGAGCTGCCAGGGGCGAGGCGACTGGCTGGGCGAGCTGATTTTTCGTGCCGAAGCGTTCGGCGATCAACAGCGAAAAAATACCGGGCTGGTCATCAAGGCGCTGAATGCCGATATCCTGTGTGCGGCGGAAGTGGAAAACATGGCGGTGCTGCGCGATTTCAACCGGCAAATTCTGGCGGATCAGGCATTCGCTCAGTATGTCTTGATCGACAGCCCGAACGATCCGCGCGGCATCGATGTCGCCTGCCTGACGCGTCATCGTATTATCCAGTTGCGTACCCATATTTTTGACGCCGGCGAGTCGTTTACCCCGCTGTTCAGCCGCGATTGTCTGGAGGTGACGATAGATGTCGGCCTGTCGCGGCCGGTGCATGTGCTGTGTAATCACTTCAAAAGTCAGAACGGTCGTAACGATGACGAGCGCGAACGCGCGGCCAAACGGCGGCGCGCGCAGGCGGAGCGGGTTGCCGACATTGTCCGCGGGTACAATCTGCAGCAGGAGTATGTGGTGGTGATGGGCGACCTGAACGAGGATGTCGCCAACCCCTGGCACAGTCTGGCTCCGCTGTTTTCCATACCGGATTTGCACCCGGCGATCGATCCTTCTCTGCCGGAAACGGCGCGTTATACCTATTACTTTGCTGGCGGTAAGGCTGGAGAACGGCTGAACCAACTGGACTATATTTTCATTTCCACGCCGTTGCATCAGGCGAAGGTCACCTGCGGCATTGAGCGGCGCGGTATCTATAACATTGACAAGATCACCGCCAAAGAAGGCGCGGAACCGGTGACGCCGTTCCCGACCGTCACCTCCTGGGATACCGCGGCGTCGGATCACGCTGCCGTGTGGGTCGAGCTGAATATCTCCTGAATTCGTCCGGCATATGGCGGCGACGGTGAGGAGATTGCACCGTTGTGAATGAGGCGGGTCATCCGCCTCGTTTTCGGGGCACCCGTCTCGTCTTAATGTATGTGCCTCTCGGCGCAGGAAGAAAGGCGCGGCAGCGGAACCCGCCGGTGAACTCATGATTTCTATTCATAAGTACAAGCATTTTCTATCTATAGTATTCATCCCGGCGGCTGCTTAAATTATCGACCATCAAGATAATGATGGAGAAGAGATAATGTCACAGCGAATCTGGCTGATTACCGGGGTCAGCACCGGCTTTGGTCGTGAACTGACGCAGCAACTGTTGGCAAAGGGCGACCGCGTGGTGGGCACGGTAAGAAATCTGGCCAGCGTTCAGCCCCTTATAGATCAATGGCCGGAGACGTTCCGCCCGGAAATCCTGGATGTCACGGATACCGCAGCGATAACCGGTGTTGTCGAGCGGACATTCAAACAGTTCGGCCGTATCGACGTGGCGATCAGCAACGCCGGTTATGGGCTGTTTGGCGCGGCGGAGGAACTTTCCGATCGTCAGATCGAGCAGATGATCGCCACCAACCTGCTGGGATCGATTCAATTTATCCGCAGCGTCATTCCCATCATGCGCCGACAGGGCGGGGGGCGCATTATCCAGATCTCGTCCTATGGCGGGCAGGTGGCCTTCCCCGGCAATTCCCTCTATCACGCCACCAAGTGGGGGATTGAAGGCTTCGTCGAATCAGTCGCGCAGGAAGTCGCTCCCTTTGGCATTGGCATGACGCTGGTTGAACCCGGCGGTGCCCGTACCGAATTCCGCTACGGCAGCGCGCAGGTAGCCACATTGACGCCGGTTTATGACGCGACGCCCGCTCATGCTTTTTTACGTATGCTTGATCCCGCGAATGGGCTGGCGCCGGGCGATCCGGCCAGAATGGCGGCGCGCATTATCGAAAGCGTTGATCGTCAACCAGCGCCGTTGCGCATGGTGCTGGGTTCTCAGGCGTTGCAAGGCACGATCGACGTGCTGCGCAAACGGCTACAGGATTTTGAACAGCAGGTCGATCTGGCCGCGTCCACCGACTTCCCGCCGGGAGCGTAATGCATTATCGATTGTTCGTTATCGCAGGACACGTGCGCTGGCGTCAGCCGCGATAGCGCAGCGCGTCGATAAACAGTGAAAAGGCGGCGGTGTGCTGCTTACGGCTGGGATAGTACAGGTAATAGCCGGGAAACGGTTCGCACCATGACTCCAGTACCTGAATAAGACGCCCTTCTGCGACCGCTTGCCGAATGGTGTCTTCCGGAACGTAAGCCAGCCCCAGACCGGACAGCGCGGCGTCGATACGGTGCTGTAGATTGTTGAATGTCAGTTGGCCGTCGACCCGGACACGGATTTCGCGCCCGTCTCGGGAAAACTCCCAGGCGAACAATCCCCCCAATGTTGGAAGACGCATGTTGATGCAACTGTGTTGCTGTAGCGACTGCGGGGTTTCGGGCACGGCGTGACGGGCGAAATATGCCGGCGAACCGACTACCGCCATGCGCATATCCGGGCCGATGCGAACAGCCACCATGTCTTTGGCGACCTGCTCGCCCAGTCGGACTCCAGCGTCAAAACGCTCGTTAACGATGTCCGTCAGCGCGTTGTCGACGGTAATTTCCAGATGGATATCCGGGTACTGGCTGAGAAACGGTTTCAATGCCGGCCAGAGGACAAAATTCACCGCATGTTCACCGGCCGTCAAACGAATATTGCCCGCCGGTTTGTCGCGCATTTCGCCCAGATCTTCCAGCGCGTATTCGAGTTCACTGAGCGATGGCGAAATATTCCCGAGCAGGCGCTCGCCGGCTTCGGTCAATGACACGCTGCGCGTGGTACGCGTCAGTAGGCGGATGCTTAATCGCTCTTCCAGGCTGCGCATGGCATGGCTTAGCGCCGACTGGGATATGCCCAGTTTCGCCGCGGCGCGGGTAAAGCTTTTTTCCTGCGCGACCATGCGAAACGAAATGAGATCGCTGAAGTTTTCTTTAAGCATTGATTTGCCTCCTGTGGCGCAACGTGCGTGTCGTCGCCTGACACTATACTAAATAAATATATGAATTTAACTCATAGCTCCATGCGGATTTCCCTGTCTAGTCGTCGGTTATCAGGCGCGATACGTTTTCATCAGCGATTGAGTTCGGTCGAACGTGGCGTCTGCTGACTGCGGCAATACCATGTCCATCGCCCTGTTGATGTTAACGCCGGCAATCTGGCCGGGAGTAGAGGAAAAAATGAAGATTATTCGTAATGGCTCACAGCCTTCCCGGCAAGGCCCGGAGGCGTGGTTTACCGGTCAGGTGCGCATTGACGCGCCGTTTCAGGCGACAGAACCCGCCCGCGTGGGCGGCGCGACCGTGACGTTTGAACCCAGCGCCCGCACCGCCTGGCATACCCATCCGCTGGGGCAAACGTTGATTGTCACTCAGGGGCAGGGCTGGGTTCAGGAGTGGGGACAGGCGGTTCAGGCAATCAATCCGGGAGATATCGTATGGATCCCCGAAGGGGTCAAGCACTGGCACGGCGCGGCGGCGGAAACGGCGATGACGCACATTGCGATCGCCGAGTCGCTTGATGGCAGCGTGGTGGAATGGCTGGAGCACGTCAGCGATGAGCAATACCCGAAATAATCTGGGATCACGAGGAGGCCGATATTTTGACTGAGAATCAAGGTAATAAGGTGGTGGTGATTGCCGGAGCCAGCAGCGGGCTTGGCGAAGCGCTGGCTCGCCATCTGGCCGCGGAGGGCGCCCGGCTGGTGTTGGGGGCTCGCCGGTTAGATCGGTTACACGCGCTTGCCCGCTCGCTGGGGTTGCCGGAGACGGCGGTAGTCAGCACCGATGTGACCCGTCCGGAACAGGTTCAGACGCTGGTCGACCGTGCTGTTGCGCTGTACGGCCGCATTGACGTGATGGTCAACAACGCCGGGTTAATGCCGCATTCCCTGCTGGAACGGCGCCGGATTGAGGACTGGGATGCGATGATCGATGTCAATCTGAAAGGCGTGCTGTACGGCATCGCCGCCGCGCTTCCTTATATGAAGCAGCAACAGAGCGGGCACATCATTAATACTTCTTCGGTGGCCGGACACAAAGTCCGTCCCGGCAGCGCGGTTTATGCCGCCACCAAGACCGCGGTTCGGGTGATTTCGGAAGGGCTTCGTCAGGAGGTCAAACCCTACAATATTCGCACCACCGTTATCTCGCCCGGCGCGGTAGAAAGCGAACTGGTGCAAAGTATTACCGATCCTGACATGGCAGCGGGCGTCAAGTCGTTCTATGACGACTATGCTATTTCTGCAGAGTCGTTCGCCCGGGTCGTGGCTTTCGCCATCCGCCAGCCTGAAGACGTGGATATTAACGAAATTCTGTTCCGTCCGACCCGGCAGGAATTGTAATCACGCTTTGAATAAGGCAAGGAGTCAACTATGACCATGAAAGTACTGGGTTATGCCGCGCAGTCATCAACCGCGCCGTTAGCGCCGTTTCACTTCACCCGCCGTACACCGCGCCCCGATGATGTGGTGGTGGAGGTGCTCTATTGCGGCGTTTGCCACTCCGATCTGCATCAGGCGCGCAATGACTGGGGGTTTAGCCATTACCCGCTGGTTCCCGGCCATGAAATCATCGGGCGTGTGACCGCCGTTGGCGCTGGCGTCACCAAATTCAAACCTGACGATCTGGTGGGTATCGGCTGCATGGTGGATTCGTGTCGTGAATGTCAGCCCTGTAAGCAGGGTCTGGAACAATACTGCGATGAAGGCAACGTGCAGACCTATAACGGGGTCGACCGTCATGATCACCAGCCGACCTATGGCGGCTATTCGCAGCAAATCGTCGCCTCGCAGGACTTTGTGCTGCGGGTTCCCGCATCAATGGACCTGAAATCGGCGGCGCCGCTGCTGTGCGCCGGGATTACCACCTGGTCGCCGCTGCGTCACTGGAACGTAGGTAAAGGCAGCAAGGTAGCGGTGGTTGGATTGGGCGGTCTGGGTCATATGGCGATCAAACTGGCTCACGCTCTCGGCGCGGAAGTGACGCTATTCACACGCTCTCCCGGCAAAGAGGCCGACGCCCGGCGTTTAGGCGCTGACCGCGTTGTGCTTTCTACTTCGGCATCGCAGATGGAAACCGTCAAAGGGCAATTTGAGCTGATTATCGACACCGTACCCTACGAGCATGATATCAACCCTTATATGCCGACGCTGACGGTAGACGGCACCCTGGTGTTTGTGGGCCTGCTGGGCGATATCAACCCGATGCTCAGTACCGTTTCGATGATTCTGGGGCGGCGGTCGGTGGCGGGCTCCTGCATCGGCGGGATTGCCGAGACGCAGGAAATGCTCGATTTCTGCGGTGAGCATGGCATCACGTCCGACGTGGAAATGATCGATATTCAGAACATCAACGCCGCCTATGAACGTATGTTGAAAAGCGACGTGAAATACCGGTTTGTCATCGATATGGCATCGCTGGCATAAGCTTCCGGCACGCTGGCTTAAGACAGTCTGATTAAGCGGAAAACGCGAAGGTGAGACGGTGGGACTGTGACACGGTAAGGCAATAAGTAAAAAGGCGCGATTCCAAACCGGTATCGCGCCTTTTGTATTCAGTGGATGACTGATGGTTATCAGTTCATGCCGTTATTTTTTCAGTTTCTTACGCAGCGTGCCGCGGTTGATACCCATCATCAGAGCAGCGCGGGTCTGGTTGCCGCGGGTGTACTGCATCACCATGTCCAACAGCGGCTGTTCTACTTCAGCCAGTACCAGCTCATACAGGTCATTCACGTCCTGACCATTCAGTTGAGCGAAATAGTTCTTCAGTGCCTGTTTAACCGAGTCGCGCAGGGGTTTTTGGGTTACCTGAGCCTGAGAGTTTACAGTGGAAACGGTCAGTACGTCAGAATTCACGCGTTGTTCGAACATAGTTCTGTCAGCTCTTTTTCTGTTTACGCAAGATTTTCAAAATATGCCTTCAACGCCTCCAGCTGTTCGCTGGCGTCCTCTATGGCGTTGAATGTGCGCCTAAACTGGTCGTTTGGGGCGTGCTCCTGGAGATACCAGGACACGTGCTTACGCGCTATACGAAATCCCTTGCCTGGACCATAAAAGTCGTGCAATTCCCGTATATGCCCGATCAACAAGCGCTTGACCTCTGCCAGTGGCAGCGGGGGCAGCAGCTCCCCTGTGTCCAGATAATGCTGGATTTCCCGAAAGATCCAGGGTCTTCCCTGAGCGGCTCGTCCTATCATCAGGGCGTCTGCCCCGGTGTAATCAAGAACCGCTCTGGCTTTGCGCGGGTCAGTAATGTCGCCATTCGCAATGATGGGAATGGAAACGCTCTGCTTAACTGTCCGAATACTGTCGTATTCCGCTTCGCCATTGAACAGACACGCGCGCGTGCGTCCATGAACGGTGAGCGCCTGAATACCACAGTCTTCAGCCAATTTGGCAATCTCTGCACAGTTACGGTGCTCCGGCGCCCAGCCGGTGCGGATTTTCAGTGTTACCGGTACGTCTACCGCTTTCACCACCGCAGTCAGGATCTGTTTGACCAGTTCCGGATACTGCAACAACGCCGATCCGGCCATCTTGCGGTTGACCTTCTTGGCCGGGCATCCCATGTTGATGTCGATTACCTGCGCGCCGTTCTCCGCATTGATTCTGGCGGCCGCCGCCATCTCGTCCGGATCGCCGCCGGCGATCTGCACCGCCCGGATACCGGGCTCATCGCTGTGTACCATGCGCAGTCGCGACTTGTCCGAACGCCACACTTCCGGATTGGAAGAGAGCATTTCGGAGACCGTCATTCCAGCGCCCATCGCGTGACAGAGTGCCCGGAACGGGCGATCGCTTACGCCCGCCATCGGGGCGGCAATCAAACGATTGGGAAGCTGAAATTGTCCAATGCGCATAGACAAAGAGTGACCATACTGTGCCTGCAAGGGCGCGTATATTACGCATTTTTTACGCGATAGGAAAGGCCAAACTTTGAGCAATTGAGCGGAACAGATCAAGGAAATGCCGCATTGCTTCCACGCTGTTTTTATTTTTCCTTTATTTACAGAATGTTATTTTCATGTCGCTGATTTTGTAAACAGGCCGGGGAAATAAAACATCTGCCTGAATATGCTGTTTCACCGCATAGAAACAGTGATTGATGGCAGCGGCAGTACATTTGTCCAGCGTTTGTCCAGCGAAATGTCCACAGGAGACGCCTGCCGGAACCGCGATGTTCCGGCAGGCAATCGCAACAGGTCAGACCGGTTTACGAACGCCGGTAATGCGGCACCACTCTTCTTTTTCCGCCACCGGGTCGAGCTGGAATCGGTCTTCATAGGCTTCCGCCACGCTTTGCGCTTGCGAAGCCAGAATACCGGACAGGCCGAGGTGGCCGCCGCTCTTAGGCAGCACGCCGATCAGCGGCGCCAGTTCACGCAGCGGGCCGGCCAGAATGTTGGCGACCACCACGTCGGCGGACAGGTCTTTTGGCTGATCCTTCGGCAGATACAGCTCCAGACGCTCGGACACGCCGTTACGCTGCGCGTTGTCGCGGCTGGCCTGAATCGCCTGCGGGTCGATATCGATGCCGATGGCGTGGGCGGCGCCGAGTTTCAGCGCGGCAATCGCCAGAATGCCGGAACCGCAGCCGAAATCGATGATGGTCTTGCCGTCCAGATCCAGCCCGTCGAGCCATTGCAGGCACAGCGAGGTGGTGGGGTGGGTGCCGGTGCCAAACGCCAGACCGGGGTCCAGCATCACGTTGACCGCGTTCGGGTCCGGCACGTCGCGCCAGCTCGGGCAAATCCACAGCCGTTTGCCGAACTGCATCGGATGGAAGTTTTCCATCCATTCCCGCTCCCAGTCCTTGTCTTCCAGCTGTTCGATTTTGTGCCGGAAACCGGCGCCGAGCAGCGGTTCCTGCTCCAGCATGGCGACCACTCCGGCCATGTCGGTTTCGGCGTCGTACAGGCCGATGACGTCGGTATCGCCCCATAAACGGGTTTCACCCGGCAGCGGTTCGAACACCGGTGTGTCATGGGTGTCCTGAAACGTGACCGAGACAGCGCCGCTTTCAGACAGCGCGTCGCCCAGTTGTTCCGCGTGTGCGCCGGACGTATTGATTTTCAGTTGAATCCACGGCATAGCAGCCTCTGACCTCAAAGTGATGAAGATGCGGCAGCCGCGGGCTGGCGCCCAACTCGGTTGCCCAGAATAAACGCCACCAGGCTTAACAGCAGCGATGGCACAATGGGATGAAAGCCGGCCAGCTGGATGTTGAAACTGGCGAGCAGGGTGTAGCTGATAGCGCCGGCAAACATTGAACACAGCGCGCCAGTGGCGTTGGCGCGTTCCCAGTACAGGCCCAACACCAGCGGCCACAGGAATACCGCTTCCAGCCCGCCGAACGCCAGCAGGTTCAGCCAGATGATCATTTCCGGCGGCCGCCACGACGCCAGCAATACCAGCAGGCCGAGCAGCAGTGTGGTGAAACTGGACAGATGGCGGATATAACGCTCGTTGCTCATCTTCTGAGGATAGACGCTCAGGTAGAGATCTTTCACGATCGTCGCGGAAGCCTGCAGCAAATGGGCGTTAATGTTCGACATGATGGCAGCCGTCGGCGCAGCCAGGAAGATCCCGGCGGCCAGCGGCGGCAGCACGGTCAGCATCAGCTCCGGCAACACCTGATCGGGAATCGTCAGGTTGGGCAGGATAGCGCGCCCCAGCGCGCCGGCCAGATGCATACCCAGCATCAATATGCTGATGACGAGGGTGCCGATCAGGATACCGCGGTGCAGCGCTTTGCTGTCGCGGTAGGAAATGCAACGCACGGCGGTGTTGGGCAGTCCGATGACGCCGAAACACACCAGCACCCAGAACGACGCCATGAACGGCGCGGACAGGATCTGGTTGCTGCCGTGCGGATCGACCAGCGCCGGGTTGATCTGCGCCAGTTTGCCGACGGCGGCCGGCAAACCGCCTGCCGCGTAGATCACGCCGGCCAGCAACAGCAGGGTGCCGATCAGCATTACAATCCCCTGAAGCGCGTCGTTCAGCACACTGGCGCGAAAGCCGCCGAACGCGGTGTAGAGCGCGATGGTAATGCCGAAAATCAGCAGCCCGACGCTATAAGGGACGTGCGCTACCGTTTCCAGCAGCCGGGCGCCGCCGATAAACTGTACCGCCATCGCGCCGATAAACGCCACCAGCAGGCTTAGGCTGGCGAACCAGACCAGCAAACGGCTGCCGTAGCGGGCGTACAGCATGTCATTGAGGGTGATGGCGTTGTAACGGCGCGCCAGAATCGCGAACTTCTTGCCAAGGATGCTCAGCGACAACAGCATGGTCGGCACCTGAATCATCGACAGCAGTACCCAGCCCAGCCCGTATTTGTAGGCTGCGCCAGGGCCGCCGATGAACGAACTGGCGCTGACATAGGTACCGATCAGCGTCATCGCCAGTACGAAGCCGCCCATCGAACGGCTGCCGATAAAATATTCGGTGAGAAAGTTGCCCTGCTGGCGACGTCGCCAGGCATAGATTGACAGGCCGAACACCAGCAGCAGATAAGCAATCAGCGGCAGGATGACATCACTCTGCATCATGATCCTCCAGTGAAACATCGCGGAACACCACGCGCACCATCAACCAACACAGGCCGATAAACAGCAACGGCAACGCCAGACAAGCCAGTTCGAACCAGTGCGGCAGACCAGTCAGTCCGGGACGGTTGTCGGGCAGATAGGCAAAGAGCACCCAGGCCACCAGATAAGCCAGCGTCAGTATCAGTGACCAGCGGGCTTCGCGGTGAGCCTGGAGAAAGCGTTTATCCATGATTTCCCCTTAATCCGGCAGGAATCAGTGTATATACCCGTCATACTTCAAGTTGCAGGTGCGTTGGCTTTATTACTCGGCCCATCCCTGGGCCTCGCCCCTGCGGGGCCGCGGTAAACCGCGTTCAACGCTGCTCCCGGCGGAGTTGTCGCTCACCCCAGTCACTTGACTTCAGTAAGCTCCTGGGGATTCGCGGCGGCGTCGCGTTACAAGGCTCAATGAGCCTTGCCCTAAAGGGCCAACGCGTTGCGTTGTTCAACACGCGAGCGTGTTGTCCTGCAACTCGAATTATTTTGGGTATAGGTGACACAAAACAGGGGATTTTACGGCATGTCAGCCAATTGCCCAGCGAAAAATCGATGCATCGAGCCAGAAAGAGGCGGGCGGCGCGGAAATAAAAACGGGCCGGCATGGCCGACCCGTTTCATCGGTGCGGGAGATTACTGCAGGCCGAGTTTCTTCTCCAGATAGTGGATGTTGGTGCCACCATGCTGGAAGTTTTCGTCGGACATGATGCGCATCTGCAATTCCACATTGGTCTTGATGCCATCAATGATCAGTTCCGCCAGTGCGTTCTTCATACGGGAAATGGCGATATCGCGGCTTTCACCGTAGGTGATCAGCTTGCCGATCATGGAATCGTAGTGCGGCGGCACGGTGTAGCCCGCGTAAATGTGCGATTCCCAGCGCACGCCAAAACCGCCCGGCGCGTGGAAGCGGGTGATCTTGCCAGGGCTCGGCAGGAAGGTGCTCGAGTCTTCGGCGTTGATACGGCATTCCACCGCGTGACCGCGTACTTTGACCTCTTCCTGCTTGATGGACAGCGGCTGGCCGGCGGCGATGCGCAGCTGTTCCTTGATCAGGTCCACGCCGGTGATCATTTCGGTAACCGGGTGCTCTACCTGAATACGGGTGTTCATTTCGATGAAATAGAACTCGCCATTTTCGAACAGGAACTCGAACGTACCGGCGCCGCGGTAGTTGATGTCCACGCAAGCCTTGGCGCAACGCTCGCCGATATAGCGGCGCAGATCGGCGGTGATGCCCGGTGCCGGCGCTTCTTCCACTACTTTCTGGTGGCGGCGCTGCATGGAGCAGTCGCGCTCCGCCAGATAGATGGCGTTGCCCTGGCCGTCTGCCAATACCTGGATCTCCACGTGACGCGGATTTTCCAGGTATTTTTCCATGTAGACCATGTCATTGTTGAACGCCGCTTTTGCTTCCGCGCGGGTCATGGCGATGGATTGCTCCAGCTCTTTTTCGCTGCGCACCACACGCATACCGCGACCGCCGCCGCCGCCGGAGGCTTTGATAATGACCGGATAACCGATGCGCTTGCCGATGGCACGGTTTTTGTCCATGTCGTCGCCCAACGGGCCGTCAGAGCCCGGCACACAGGGAACACCGGCTTTTTTCATGGCGCTGATGGCGGACACTTTGTCGCCCATCAGGCGAATGGTGTCGGCGCGCGGGCCGATGAAAATGAAGCCGGAGCGCTCAACCTGCTCGGCGAAGTCGGCGTTTTCGGACAGGAAACCGTAACCGGGGTGGATCGCCACCGCGCCGGTGATTTCCGCCGCCGAAATGATCGCCGGAATATTCAGGTAGCTTTTCGTGGACGGAGCCGGGCCGATACACACGGTTTCGTCCGCCAGCAATACGTGTTTCAGGTCGCGGTCCGCTGTGGAGTGCACGGCGACGGTTTTGATGCCCAGTTCTTTACAGGCACGCAAAATGCGCAGAGCAATCTCACCGCGGTTGGCGATGACAATTTTATCTAGCATGGTAAGCCTCGTTATTCGATGACAACCAGTGGCTCGTCAAATTCAACCGGCTGGCCGCTTTCAACCAGAATGGCTTTCACCACGCCTGCTTTGTCCGCTTCGATCTGGTTCATCATTTTCATTGCTTCAACGATGCACAGGGTATCGCCCACTTTTACCTGCTGGCCGACTTCCACGAAGGCTTTGGCGTCCGGGCTCGGCGTGCGGTAGAAGGTACCGACCATCGGCGAGCGCACGACGTGACCGCTGATGGCGGCCGGCGCGGCTTCTGCAGCGGCGGCGGGCGCAGCAACCGGGGCGGCGGCCGGAGCGACCTGCGGCATCGGCGCGTAGGCCTGTTGCATAATGGGGTAGCTACCCGGCGCCGGAGCGCGACTGATGCGTACTGACTCTTCGCCTTCGGAGATTTCCAGTTCGGCGATGCCGGATTCTTCAACCAGTTCGATCAGCTTCTTGATTTTACGAATATCCATGAATGTGGTTCCGTACTCTTGTTTATTGGAAACGGTTAATTGGACGTTGACAGGCGTTTGACCGCCGTCTGTAAACCATAATGGTATCCGTCTGCCCCCAGACCGCAGATCACCCCGGCCGACACGTCGGACAGGTAGGAGTGATGGCGGAAGGGTTCACGTGCGTACACGTTGGTCAGATGGATCTCGATAAACGGGATGGCGACCGCCAGCAGGGCATCCCGCAGCGCCACACTGGTGTGGGTAAAGGCTGCCGGGTTAATCAGAATGAAATCGGTGTTTCCTCTGGCCTGATGGATACGGTCAATCAGCTCATGTTCCGCATTCGACTGCAGGTGGGAAAGCTGCACGTTCAGCGCTGCCGCATCCTGCTCCAGTCGGCTCACGATCTCCGCCAGCGTCGTATGGCCGTATTTGTCCGGCTCACGGGTGCCCAGCAGATTCAGGTTTGGACCGTTAAGGAGCAAAATGTGAAACTTGTCTGCCATTGTGCTGCTATCTCCCTCGATTGGCTCAGTGGCGCACAACATAACGCGAAGCTATCCGTTTGTCACCCTTTGCCGGGCGAAAATATCCGTTTTCACCCGCAAGGTTTGAACATTATAGCCATATCGTAGCAGTTGGCAGCGAAATACTGGTCTTATCTGCGGAGTTGCCACGTCGGTATTGACAAAATTTTACGAAATTTCACTGAAAACGCCGCCTGATTCACGCCGATATTCCCGATTAACGACGCCACTGGCGCAATTTCTTGTAGCGAAAAAGCAGCAAGATGACGGCAACTAACGCATAAATGATTGGCAATGGCGACAGCGATTTGACCGACCAAAGATAATGAACCGGGGCGAGGATCGCGACCAGATAAATGAGATTGTGCAGCTTTTGCCAGCGAGCTCCCAGTTTTCGCTGTGCCGATTGGGTGGAGGTCGCCGTCAGCGCCAGCAGGATTAGCCAGCTCGCCATACCGAGCGTCAGGTAAGGGCGCAGGAAAATCTCTTTTCCCAGCAGATCGAGATGATTGACCCCCAACTCCAGCAAGGTATAGCTAAGCAGGTGCAGGCTGGCCCAGGCGAAACACCACAGCCCCAGCAGGCGGCGACAACGGATTAGCAACGGCTGCTTACCGTAGCGCGCCAGCGGCGTCACCATCAGCGTCGCCAGCAGCAGTTTCAGCGCCATTCTACCGGTAAAATGCTGGATATCTTTTGCCGGATCGGCGCTGAACGCGCCCTGATTGACGGCGAATACCAGCCATGCCAGCGGCAGAAACGCCGCCAGATGGAGCGCCACTTTCAGGGCTGTGATGTGTCGGGCGGTTAAACGCATGCGGACGTTTTCCTGTGCATTGAGCATTCCTGTGAGTCCCGGATCATACGGATTAAACCCGCGGCGATCAGAAGTTCGCCCGTAAATCCAGCCCCTGATACAGCGAGGCGACCTGATCGGCATAGCCGTTGAACATCAGCGTCGGCTGGCGTTGAACGTTCAACAATCCGCCGGAGCCGATCACCCGTTCGCTGGCCTGCGACCAGCGCGGATGGTCGACGTTCGGATTGACGTTGGCGTAAAACCCGTACTCGTTGGGTGCGGACAGATTCCAGGTAGACGGCGGCGGCTGTCGGGTCAACCGGATATGCACGATGGATTTGATGTTCTTGAAGCCGTATTTCCACGGCGTAACCAGCCGTATCGGCGCGCCGTTTTGCGGCGGCAGCGTTTTGCCGTATACGCCGACCGCCAGCAAGGTCAGCGGGTGCATGGCTTCGTCCATGCGTAACCCTTCGACGTAGGGATAGTCCAGGCCGCCGCCCACGAAACTGTCTTTCTGACCGGGCATCTGCGCCGGGTCATAGAGCGTCTGAAAGGCGACATAACGGGCGTCGCTGGTTGGCTCGGCCAGTTTTATCAATTGCGACAGTTCAAAGCCGACCCACGGGATCACCATCGACCAGGCTTCGACGCAGCGAAAACGGTAGATGCGTTCTTCCAGCGCGAAACGGCGACGAATGTCGTCGATATCCAGCGTCATGGGTTTGGCGACTTCGCCGTCAATCCGGACTTTCCAGCTCTCGGTCTTGAGACCGCCCGCGTTGGCGGCAGGGTCGGCCTTGTCCAGACCGAATTCGTAGAAGTTGTTGTAGCCGGTTACTTTGTCTTCCGGCGTTAACGCCAGATCCGGGCGCCACTGCGGCGGCTGACTGAACGTCAGCGGCTTGCCGGGCGGCGCGACAGGCGCCGGTTTGCCCTGGAACCAGTTGAGCAGGTCGGCGCGCGCGCCGGACGACAGGCTCAGCGTGGCGGCGGTAAGGCCTAGCGCCTTGAGGACGGTTCGGCGTTGGTGGAACAGCGATTCCGGCGTCACATCGGCGCCGGTCAGTTTGCGATGTCTGGGCATGGTGAACTCCCGCTTTTGATTATTGATGTCTGGCTGGGGGATTCGGGTTAAATGCTCGCCCTGATGGCGATGTGGTCAGTATGCGGTGAAATAATGTGCCGGGGAAACGTTCTTTTTTTACCGGGTGTTACATATCTACCGGATATTACACTCTACTGAGTGTGCCGGTTGTTCATTCTAGCGGTTGCTGCAAAGGAGAAGAGGACGGGCCGTTGTCGGCCCGTCCTGAAACCGGGTTAGTCCGCTGCGCCGACGCGCACCAGCGTACGGCCGGTAACCCGGTTTTCCAGCAGTGCAGCGGCGGTGGCGGGAACCTGCTCCAGCGTAATTTCCTGCGTGACTTGCTCATAGAAGGAAGCCGGCAGCAGTGTGGCCAGACGACGCCAGGCTTCCTGACGCCGTGCGCGTGGCGTCATCACCGAGTCGACCCCTTGCAGGCGCACATTGCGCAGAATAAACGGCATCACCGTGGCAGGCAGCGATACGCCGCCTGCCAGCCCGCATGCCGCGACGGTTGCGCCGTAATGCATTTGGGTCAGCAGCGTCGCCAGCACCTGATCGCCCACCGTGTCGATGGCGCCTGCCCAGCGTTGTTTCTCCAGCGGACGACCGGCGGTGGCGAACTCCTGGCGATCCAGCACCTGATGCGCGCCAAGTTGTTGCAGATAGGCGCTGTTGTCCGCCCGGCCGCTGATCGCCGTAACCTGATAACCCAGCGCGTGCAACAGCGCAACGGCGGTACTGCCGACGCCGCCGCTGGCGCCGCTGACCACCACCTCGCCGCTCGCCGGGGTCACTCCGCCTTCTTCCAGCGCTATGACGCACAGCATGGCGGTGAAGCCGGCGGTGCCGATGATCATCGCCTGACGCGGCGAGAGCCCCTGCGGCAACGGCACCAGCCAGTCGGCCCGCACTCGCGCCTGTTCCGCCAGCCCGCCCCAGTGATTTTCTCCCACGCCCCATCCGGTCAGTACCACGGCCTGCCCGGCCTTGAAGTCGGGATGGTCGCTGTGGCGAACGGTTCCGGCAAAATCGATACCCGGCACCATCGGGAACTGACGAATGATCTTCCCTTTGCCGGTGATAGCCAGCGCATCCTTATAGTTGATGCCGGACCAGTCGACGTCGACGGTGACATCGCCATCAGGTAATTGTGACGGTTCGATGGTACTGACGTCGGCCAAAGTCAGACCGTCTTGTTGCCTGAGTACTAAAGCGCGCATAAAAATCCTCCTTATCGGGGACAAAAATAGAGGTAAATCATTTAAGGACTATATTTGTAACGGGTAGTATGCGAACTGATAAATCGCAAAGAACACACAAAGTATCTCATGAAAGCACTTTTCAATTCTTTGATACGGAGTTAGGCGCAGGGATGGGGTTGACTGCCAGAATATCGATATTGATGACGATGCTAACGACATTGGCCGTAGTGCTAATGTTGGCCAGCAGCATTTTTAGTTTTGTGTGTTATAGCCAGCAACGAATGGAGCACCAGCTCAGGGCGGTGGCGGCGAGTATTGATCAGGCACTGCTGGTGCAGCCGCCCGGCAGTATCCAGTTCTGGTTGCCGGCGGTGATGAAAGCGGCCGGAATCGTGGAGCTGGAGATTCGCGACGGTCACGAAAGCCTCTATTTATTACGTTTGCCGGAAATGTTGTCTGACGGCGAGGATCGGGCGCTGCTCTATCGTCATACCCGTTTATCGCTGCTGCACCATACTGACGTGCGGGTAAACGTAACCTACGTCGACCCGTTGCTCGGGACGCCCCGCTATCTCAAATCCTCGTTATCTATCGTGCTGATGATTTTAGTGATTGCGGTGGTCGTATTTCATGGCGTGCGCTGGCTGCGACGTCAAATGGCCGGTCAGGAACAGCTGGAGAAGCGCGCCCGACGCATTCTGGCGGGCGAGCGCGATACCGTGATGCACGGTTCGGTACACGAATGGCCGGCGACGGCCAGCGGCGCGCTGGACCAGTTGCTGCTGGATTTGGCGGAGGCGCGCGAAGCGCGCAGTCGGGTGGATACGCTGATCCGCTCGTTTGCGGCGCAGGATGCGCAAACCGGCCTGAATAACCGGCTGTTTTTTGAAAATCAGCTCGCCACGCAACTGGAAGATCCGGAAGACGTCGGCACGCACGGCGTGGTGATGATGATCCGCCTGCCGGATTTTGACACCTTGCAGGAAACGCACGGCTACGGCGGCGTGCTCGAAGAGTATCGCAATACCCTGATCAACCTGCTGTCCACGTTTGTCTTACGCTACCCCTCCGCGCTGCTGGCGCGTTACTACCACAGCGATTTTACGGTGCTGCTGCCGCACCGCACCCTGAAAGAAGCGGACAGCATCGCCAGCCAACTGGTGAAAGCGATCGATATTCTGCCGGTTACGCCGTTGATCGATCGGGAAGACATTTTGCACATCGGCATCAGCGCCTATCACGGCGGACAGACCACCGAACAGGTGATGGAAAGCGTGGAAGATGCCACTCGCAACGCCGTATTGCAGGGCGGCAACGGCTGGTGCGTTTATGACCGGCGGGTGCCGGAAAAAGGCCGCGGCAGCGTGAAGTGGCGCACGCTGCTGGAACATACCCTGCTGCGCGGCGGGCCGCGTTTATATCAGAAGCCGGCGATTACCCGCGACGGCGAGGTGCATCACCGGGAAATGTTTAGCCGAATTTATGATGGCACCCAGGAATTGCTGGAGGCGGAGTACATGCCGCTGGTGCGTCAGCTCGGCCTGACCTCCGGTTATGACCGGCAGTTGATCAACCGGGTGATTGCCCTGACGGTCAGTTGGCAGGATTCGGTGCTGGCTTTACCGATTACGGTGGATTCGCTGTTACAGCGGCCGTTCCTGCGCTGGCTGCGCGAAACCCTGCTCCAGTGTCCGAAAAGGCAGCGTGAGCGATTATTGTTTGAACTTGCTGAAGCGGATGTGTGTCAATATATCGGCCGTTTGCGACCGATACTTGCCATGATCACCGGTCTGGGCTGCCGGCTGGCGGTGACGCAGGCCGGGCTGACGCTGGTCAGCACCGCCTATATCAAGTCGCTGCGGGTGGAGGTGATCAAGCTGCACCCGGGGCTGGTGCGCAGCCTGGATAAGCGACCGGAGAACCAGCTGTTCGTCAGTAGTCTGACCGAAGCCTGTAAGGGGACGCACGCTCAGGTGTTCGCCGCCGGCGTGCGTACGCGCGAAGAGTGGCAGACGTTGCTGGATAAAGGCGTTTGCGGCGGTCAGGGCGATCTGTTCGCCGCTTCCGAGCCTGTCGGCAACACGCTGAAAAAATATTCACCGCGCACGTATGTTTGATGTCAAAATCCGAACAAATTAGCGTAGAATATCGGCGCCATAGCGTAGCTGACCGGTTTGCTGAACGGGGCGGCGCGCACGAAAATGTTAGATTTTATGTCGGTGGTTCGCGCAATTTTCGGGGACAGCTCGCGACAATCCCAGCCGCTGCCAGAAGGATCGCTGTTCTGCAGGCATTTATTATCATGGCAATTTGCGCAAACATCATTTTTTCACCGTAGCAGAGCCGGTTAGCGCCTTGTCGCTGTTGCGTGTGGTTGGTACAGTAAGCGGATTTCATTTCCGCCCCCAGCTTGCAGGATTATCCTTTAGTTATGTTTAAGAAATTTCGTGGCATGTTTTCCAACGACTTGTCCATCGACCTGGGTACCGCCAATACCCTGATTTACGTAAAAGGACAAGGCATTGTACTGAATGAGCCTTCCGTGGTGGCTATTCGCCAGGATCGTGCCGGTTCCCCGAAAAGCGTGGCCGCCGTCGGTCACGAGGCCAAACAGATGTTGGGCCGTACGCCGGGCAATATCGCCGCCATTCGTCCGATGAAGGACGGCGTGATCGCCGACTTCTTCGTCACCGAAAAAATGCTGCAGCACTTCATCAAACAGGTGCACAGCAACAGCTTCATGCGTCCGAGTCCGCGCGTGCTGGTGTGTGTGCCGGTCGGCGCCACCCAGGTTGAACGCCGTGCGATCCGTGAATCCGCTCAGGGCGCAGGCGCCCGCGAAGTGTTCCTGATCGAAGAGCCGATGGCGGCTGCGATCGGCGCCGGTCTGCCGGTATCCGAAGCGACCGGCTCCATGGTAGTGGATATCGGCGGCGGTACCACGGAAGTGGCGGTGATCTCCCTGAACGGCGTGGTGTACTCCTCTTCGGTGCGTATCGGCGGCGACCGCTTTGACGAAGCCATCATCAATTATGTGCGCCGTAACTACGGCTCGTTGATCGGTGAAGCGACCGCTGAGCGTATCAAACACGAAATCGGTTCCGCCTATCCGGGCGACGAAGTGCGCGAAATCGAAGTGCGCGGTCGTAACCTGGCTGAAGGCGTGCCGCGCGGTTTCAACCTCAACTCCAATGAAATCCTGGAAGCGTTGCAGGAACCGCTGACCGGTATCGTCAGCGCCGTGATGGTCGCACTGGAACAGTGCCCGCCGGAACTGGCGTCCGATATTTCTGAACGCGGCATGGTGTTGACCGGCGGCGGCGCGCTGTTGCGCAACCTCGATCGCCTGCTGATGGAAGAAACCGGCATTCCGGTCGTGGTGGCGGAAGATCCGTTGACCTGCGTAGCGCGTGGCGGTGGTAAGGCGTTGGAAATGATCGACATGCATGGCGGCGATTTGTTCAGCGAAGAATAATCCGGCCAGAACAAAGAAGGGGGACCGATCGCATGGATGAAAGCCTGCCGTATTCATCCCGCGTGGTAGCCCCCTTTTTTATTGTCGAGGAATACGCAATTTTATGAAGCCGATTTTTAGCCGGGGCCCTTCCCTGCAACTGCGCCTTTTTCTTGCAGTTATTACCGCAATTGTCATTATTTTTGCTGACAGTCGGCTCGGTACGTTTGTCAAAATCAGAACGTACATGGATACCGCCGTCAGCCCGTTCTATTTTCTGGCGAATGGCCCGCGCGCCATGCTGGACAACCTGTCCGCCAATCTGACCTCACGTGAACAGCTGGAGCGGGAAAATACCGCCCTGCGTCAGGAACTGCTGCTGAAAAACAGCGATCTGCTGCTGCTGGGGCAATTTCGTCAGGAGAACGCCCGTCTGCGCGAACTGCTGGGGTCGCCGCTGCGTCAGGAAGAGCAGAAGATGGTCACGCAGGTGCTGTCCTCCGGTTCCGATCCCTATAGCGATCAGGTGGTGATCGACAAAGGCAACGTCAATGGCGTGTATGAAGGGCAACCGGTCATCAGCGATAAAGGCGTGGTCGGCCAGGTTGTCGCGGTGGGGCAGTTTACCAGCCGCGTGCTGTTGATTTGCGATGCGTCTCATGCGCTGCCGATTCAGGTGCTGCGCAACGACATCCGCGTTATCGCCGCCGGCAACGGCTGCACCGAAGATTTACAACTGGAACATCTGCCCAACAATACCGATATTCGGGTCGGCGATGTGCTGGTCACCTCCGGTCTGGGCGGGCGTTTCCCGGAAGGGTATCCGGTGGCGGTGGTGTCGTCCGTGAAAGTGGACACCCAGCGCGCTTACACCGTTATTCAGGCGCGTCCTACCGCTGAACTGCAACGTCTGCGTTATCTGTTGCTGATGTGGGGCGTCGACAGTAATTCCCGTACCGCGCTGCCGCCGGACGACGTGCACCGGGTAGCGAACGAGCGCCTGATGCAGATGATGCCGCACGTGCTGCCGTCGCCAGAGGAAATGGGGCCGCCTGCGCCGTCGTCAAACACGCCGGCGGCTGACTTTGTCGGCCCGCCCGCGCCGCCTGCTAAAACGGCGCCGGCCAAAACCAATAATGCGGCGCCGTCCAAACCGGCGAACGCCACATCATCCCGGCATACCACGACGCCAGCCGCCAATCCGGCTGCGCCGTCGCAGCAAAGGACCACGCCCGCGCCCGGCGCGTCGGGAGGTAACCAATGACGGGAGGTAACCCATGAATAGTTACCGCCGGCACGGGCACTGGATCATCTGGCTCTCTTTTCTGGTGGCAATGGTGCTGCAGATCATGCCCTGGCCGGATGACCTCTACATGTATCGCCCTTCCTGGTTGACGCTGATCCTGATTTATTGGGTGATGGCGTTGCCGCACCGGGTTAATGTCGGCACCGGGTTTGTGCTGGGGATGATCACCGACCTGATCCTCGGCTCCACGCTGGGAGTACGGGCGCTGGGGCTGAGCATCATCGCTTATCTGGTGGCGTTCAAATTCCAGCTGTTCCGCAACATGGCGCTGTGGCAGCAGGCGCTGATCGTCATGCTGTTGTCGCTGGTGCTGGATTTGCTGGTGTTCTGGGCTGAGTTCCTGGTGATCAATGTCTCTTTACGACCGGAAATTTTCTGGAATAGTGTCGTCGACGGCATACTGTGGCCGTGGCTGTTCCTGCTGATGCGCAAGATTCGCCGCCAGTTTGCCGTTCAATAACAAGCAAATGATAAGAGGAAAGTGATGACCGATCTGTATCTGGCATCCGCGTCGCCGCGTCGCCGCGAATTGCTGACGTTGCTGGACCTGGCGTTCGATATTTTGAAGATCGATGTCGCCGAGCAACGCCAGCCGGATGAAACGCCGGAACAGTATGTCAGCCGTCTGGCGTGCGACAAAGCCGCCGCCGGCGTGGCGGCAGCGCCGATGGATTTGCCGGTGCTGGGCGCCGATACCATTGTGGTGCTGAACGGTCAGGTGCTGGAAAAACCCCGCGATGAAGAAGACGCCGTCCGCATCCTGCGCGCGCTGTCCGGCCAGCGTCATCAGGTGATGACCGCGCTGGCGCTGGCGGACCGCCGTGAGAGCGTGTCGGCGCGGGTCGTGACCGAGGTTCAATTCCGCACGCTATCCGACGACGAAATTACGCAATATATCGCCAGCGGCGAGCCGATGGATAAAGCCGGCGCTTACGGTATTCAGGGAAAGGGCGGATGTTTCGTTAAATCGATTTTCGGGAGCTATCACGCCGTGGTAGGGTTGCCATTGGTGGAAACTCTTGAATTGTTCACACATTTTTCTGCACGGCGTAAAGAACGAGGAACCCATGACCGCTGAGTTGCTGGTAAACATTACCCCTTCAGAGACGCGTGTCGCTTATATTGACGGCGGTATTTTGCAGGAAATCCATATCGAGCGGGAAGCCCGGCGTGGAATTGTCGGCAATATCTACAAAGGCCGGGTCAGCCGTGTGCTGCCGGGCATGCAGGCGGCGTTCGTCGATATCGGGCTGGATAAAGCGGCGTTTCTGCACGCTTCCGATATCATGCCGCATACCGAGTGCGTGGCTGGCGACGAGCAGAAAAATTTCCATGTGCGCGACATCGCCGAACTGGTGCGTCAGGGGCAGGACCTGATGGTCCAGGTGGTGAAAGACCCGCTCGGCACCAAGGGCGCGCGCCTGACTACCGATATCACGCTGCCGTCACGTTATCTGGTGTTCATGCCGGGCGCGTCGCACGTCGGGGTCTCCCAGCGTATTGAAAGCGAAGCCGAGCGCGAGCGCCTGAAAAAGACGGTGGCCGATTACTGCGACGAGCAGGGCGGCTTTATCATCCGTACCGCCGCCGAGGGCGTGGGCGAAGAAGAGCTGGCGCAAGATGCCGCCTTTCTCAAGCGCTTGTGGACCAAGGTGATGGAGCGCAAAAAGCGCAACCAGACCAAATGCAAACTGTATGGCGAGCTGGCGCTGGCCCATCGCATCCTGCGTGATTTTGCCGGCGCGTCGTTGGATCGCATCCGTGTTGATTCAAAGCTGACCTACGACTCGCTGCTGGAGTTCACCGCCGAATACATCCCGGAAATGACCAGCAAGCTGGAGCATTACAGCGGCAAACAGCCGATTTTCGACCTGTACGACGTGGAAAACGAGATTCAGCGGGCGCTGGATCGCAAGGTAGAGCTGAAATCCGGCGGCTACCTGATTATCGACCAGACGGAAGCGATGACCACCATCGACATCAACACCGGCGCGTTTGTCGGTCACCGCAATCTGGACGAAACCATTTTCAATACCAATATCGAAGCGACGCAGGCGATTGCCCGTCAGCTGCGGCTACGCAATCTGGGCGGGATCATCATCATCGATTTTATCGACATGGGGAATGAGGATCACCGCCGTCGCGTGCTGCATTCGCTGGAGCAGGCGCTAAGCAAGGATCGGGTCAAAACCGGTATCAGCGGCTTCTCTCAATTGGGACTGGTGGAGATGACGCGCAAGCGCACCCGTGAGAGCATAGAACATGTGTTGTGCAGCGAATGTCCTACCTGTCGCGGCCGCGGGTCGGTCAAAACCGTGGAAACCGTGTGCTATGAAATCATGCGCGAAGTCGTGCGTGTGCACCATGCTTATGATTCCGACCGCTTCCTGGTTTACGCCTCGCCGGCGGTGGGCGAAGCATTGAAAAGCGACGAGTCGCATGCGCTGGCGGAAGTGGAGATTTTCGTCGGCAAGCAGGTCAAGGTTCAGATCGAACCCCTGTACAGTCAGGAACAGTTTGATGTGGTCATGATGTAAGGTCATGCCGCCCGCCGCCAAGACCGGCTGGCGGGTTTTTTGCTGTTAAGGTTTTTGCTCGTCGCCGGTGACGAACAACGAGGAGACATGTGTGAGGCGACTGGCCGGCATAAAACGATTGCCCGGAATAGCTGCAGCCACGGGGGCCATTCTGATTGTACTGGTCGCGCTGCTGGTCAGCGGCCTGAGAATGGTGCTGCCGACGCTGGATACTTTCCGGCCACAGGTCGTGGCCTGGGCGCAGTCCGTCACCGGTTTGCCGATGGAGGTGGAGAGCCTCAGCGGCAGTTGGGAAACCTTCGGCCCCACGCTGGATATCACTAATCTACGTATTCATCATCCGGACGCCGAGTGGCAATCGGAACGCATTTCGGTGGCGCTGGATGTTTGGCAGTCGCTGCTGCATCTGAAGTGGAAATTCCGCGATCTCACGTTTTATCACCTGCAAGTAGACATCAAAACGCCGATCGACCCCGATCGACAGCGCGCCCGTACCTGGGAGCCGGATCAACTTGGCTCGTTGTTCCTGCGACAGTTCGATCATTTCGATCTGCGCGATAGCCGCATTCGTTTCCTGACCCCGGCGGGTACCCAGGCCGAGCTGCAAATTCCTCAACTGACCTGGCTGAACGGTAAAAACCGGCACCGGGCGGAAGGGCAAATTAGCCTGTCCAGTCTTAACGGCCCGCACGGCATGGTGCAGTTGCGGATGGATTTGCGCGATGAGCAGGGCTGGCTGAATAACGGCGTGGTCTATCTGCAGGCCGACAACATCGACATGAAACCGTGGCTGGGCCGCTGGATTCGCAACAACACCGGGCTGGAGAGCGCCAATTTCAGCCTCGCCGCCTGGTTACAGGTGCGGGAAGGCGACATGTACGGCGGCGATCTGTTGCTCAGTCAGGGCGATGCCAGCTGGCGCGACGGCGCCACGTTGCACCGGCTGGGAATTAACGGCATGACGCTGCACGCCAGCCGCTACCAGAACGGCTGGCAGTTGGATGTGCCGGCGCTGAACCTGTCCACCGATGGCGTCGACTGGCCGAAAGGGCAGCTGTCCGCCCTGTGGCTGCCGGCGAATGCTCAGTTGCTGGGGCCGGACCGTCCGGCCGAGTTACGCATCCGCGGTCGTCACCTGGCGTTGGAGCGCCTGGGGCCGCTGCTGCCGCTGTTAAGCACCACCACGCCGGAACTGAAAACCCGCTGGCAGGCACTGCAACCGGAAGGGCAATTGACCACGCTGGCGCTGGATATCCCCTTGCAGCAACCCGAACAGACTCGCTTTCAGGCGAGCTGGCAGGATGTCGGCTGGAAAAACTGGCAACTGCTGCCGGGCGCCAATCATGTTTCCGGCGAGGCGGCGGGCAGTCTGGCGCGCGGGCGGGTGCGGGTGAATCTGGCGCAGAGCACCTTGCCGTATCAGGATATGTTCCGCGCGCCGCTGGATATCCGGCAGGCGGACGCCACGCTGGACTGGCGCAACGACTCTCAGGGCTGGGAGCTGTGGGGGCAGGGGCTGGACGTTCGCTCCCGTTCGCTGTGGGCCAACGGTGATTTCCGCTATCGTCATCCCGCTCAGGGAGAACCGCGGCTGGATATTCTGGCCGGGATTCGGCTCGGCGATGCCGCCGATGCCTGGCGCTACTATCCCGAACCTTTTATGGGCAAGGATCTGGTGGATTACCTGACCGGCGCCATCAAATCGGGACAGGTGGATAATGCCACGCTGGTGTTCGCCGGTAACCCGGCGCATTTCCCGTTCGAGCATCAGGAAGGGCAGTTTCAGGTCTGGGTGCCGCTGGAAAAATCGCGTTTCGAGTTCCAACCCGGCTGGCCCGCGCTGGACAATCTGAATATTACCCTGAATTTCCTTAATAACGGCCTGTGGATGTCGGCGCCGCATGTGATGCTGGGCGAGGCCGAAGGGCGCAACATCAATGCCGTGATCCCGGATTACAGCAAGGAAAAACTGCTGATTGACGGCGACATCCGCGGAAGCGGTAAAAAAGTGAGCGATTACTTCGCGCAGACGCCGATGAAACCCACGCTGGGCAGCGCGCTGACGCAGCTCCAGATTGGCGGAGACGTGCAGGGCAACCTGCATCTCGATATCCCGCTCAATGGTGGGTTGGTGAAGGCCAGCGGCGACGTAGCGCTCAACAATAACCAGCTGTTTATCAAGCCGCTGGATGTGTCGCTCCAGTCAGTCAGCGGGATGTTCCATTACGATAACGGCAACCTCTCCAGTCAGACGCTACAAGCGCGCTGGCTCGAACAACCGCTTACCTTCAACTTCTCGACTCAGGAACAGGAAAAGGCGTTTCTGGTTAATGTCGGATTGCAGGGAAGCTGGGCGGTGTCCCGTTTGCCGGGGCTGCCCAAGCCGGTAGCGGCGGCGCTTAATGGCAATGCCGGCTGGCAGAGCACGGTACAGGTAACGCTGCCGCATCAGGGGCCATCCAGTTATGAAGTGACGGTTCAGGGCGATCTTAAAGAAGTGAGCAGTCACTTACCTTCTCCGCTGAATAAAGCCGGAGGAACGGCGCAGGGGCTGCAGGTCAGCGCCAAAGGGGACGTCCGCGGTTTCTCGCTCACCGGTTCGTTGGGAAAAAATCAGGCTTTCAACAGTCAGTGGCTGCTTAAAGATAACAAGGTCATGCTGACGCGAGCCGCCTGGCAGGAAGGGACGAAACCCCCACCGCTGCCGGATGATTCGTCGCTGACGCTGGCGCTGCCGCCGCTGGACGGCGAGCGCTGGCTGGCGCTGCTGCCCGGCGTGCGCAACGCCGTGACGGCGCAGGCCGGAACCAGCCGTTTTCAGTGGCCGGAGCGGGTGACGCTGACCACGCCGGAACTGAAAATACTTGGTCAGCAATGGCATGACCTGATGTTTACCAGCCGCAGCCAGAACGGCGGCAGCGAAATTACCGCCGCCGGCAGGGAAATCGACGGCCGCCTGCTGATCCCAACTTCCGGGCTGTGGCGCGGCGATGTGCGCTATCTTTATTATAATCCGCAGTGGCAAGGGGACGATGCGACCAACCCGGCGGCGCTGGCGGAGAAAAAATCGCCGCTCAACGATCCCAGCATCCGCTTTGAAGACTGGCCGGCGTTGCAGTTCGAATGCCGTGAATGCTGGTTGATGGGGCAAAACGTCGGGCAGATGAAAGGCACGTTGCAACCGGAACCCAACAAGCTGGTGCTGGCTAACGGGCTGGTCGATAACGGTAAGGCGAAGCTGACGCTGGACGGCAGCTGGCAGGAAAGCGGCGAAGGTACCCGCACGGCTATCAAAGGGCAATTGTCCGGCGGCAGCCTGAGCGACAACGCCGACTGGCTGGGGTTGGCGACGCCGCTGCGCGCCGGCGCGTTCAAGGTAGACTACGACCTATACTGGCACGGTTCGCCGTGGGCGCCGCATATCCCGAGCCTGAGCGGGATCCTGAAAACCGATATCGGCAAAGGCGAAATCGTCAACGTCGGCACCGGCCAGGCCGGGCAATTATTACGGCTGGTGAGTTTCGATGCGCTGCTGCGTAAGCTACAGTTTGATTTCAGCGACACCTTCGGCAAAGGCTTTTACTTTGACTCGGTTCGCAGCACGGCGTGGATAAAAGACGGCGTGCTGCACACCGATAATCTGCTGGTGGACGGCCTTGAGGCGGATATCGCCATGAAAGGCGATATCGACCTGGTGAAGCGTGAACTGTCGATGGAAGCGGTGGTGGCGCCGGAGATTTCCGCCACCGTCGGCGTAGCGACCGCCTTTGCGGTCAACCCGGTAATCGGGGCGGCGGTGTTTGCCGCCAGCAAGGTGCTGGCGCCGTTGTGGAGTAAAATTTCCCTGATTCGTTACCACATTTCCGGTAGTGTGGATCAACCAAAGATTCAGGAAGTAGTGCGTGAACCGCAAAAAGCCAAAGCCGCCGAGGCGGCGGGCCAGTAACTGCGGTCTGGTTATCTGATGACATTGACAATAAGAGTGACATTCTATGAGTCTGACATTTGTCAGTGAGCAATTACTCACGGCCAATAAACTGAGCCATCAGGATTTACAGTCTATTTTAGGCACGTTGAGTGAACGGCGTATCGACTACGCCGACCTGTATTTTCAGTCAAGCTACCATGAGTCCTGGGTGCTGGAAGACCGCATCATCAAGGACGGTTCTTATCATATCGATCAGGGCGTGGGTATCCGGGCCATTAACGGCGAGAAAACCGGTTTTGCCTACGCCGACCAGATTACGCTCAACGCGCTGCAGCAAAGCGCGCAGGCCGCGCGCAGCATTGTGCGCGAGCAGGGCAACGGCGCGGTTAAAACGCTGGGCGAAGTGCCGCATCGCGGCCTGTACCCGCAGGCCAATCCGCTGGACAGCCTGACTCGTGAAGAGAAGATCGCGCTGTTGCAACGGGTTGACGTCACCGCCCGCGCGGTGGATGCGCGCGTGCAGGAAGTCACCGCCAGTCTGACCGGCGTGTATGAGCTGATTCTGGTGGCCGCCACCGACGGCACTCTGGCGGCGGACGTGCGCCCGTTGGTGCGTTTATCGGTGAGCGTGCTGGTGGAAGAAGACGGACGGCGTGAACGCGGCTCCAGCGGCGGCGGCGCGCGTACCGGCTACGACTATTTCTGGCAGCAGGCGGATGGCGAAGTGCGGGCGGAAGCCTGGGCCAAAGAAGCGGTACGCATGGCGCTGGTCAATTTGTCCGCCGTGGCGGCGCCGGCTGGGTCGATGCCGGTGGTGCTGGGCTCTGGCTGGCCGGGCGTGCTGTTGCACGAAGCGGTCGGGCACGGTCTGGAAGGCGACTTCAACCGTCGCGGCACTTCGGTGTTCAGCGGTCAGGTCGGCAAGTTGGTGGCGTCCGAGCTGTGTACGGTGGTGGATGACGGTACGCTGGAAGGGCGCCGCGGTTCGCTGGCGATGGATGACGAAGGCGTGCCCGGCCAGTACAACGTGCTGATCGAGAACGGCATTCTCAAAGGCTACATGCAGGACAAACTGAACGCCCGTCTGATGGGCGTCGCGCCGACCGGCAACGGCCGCCGCGAGTCATACGCCCATTTGCCGATGCCGCGTATGACCAACACCTACATGCTGGCGGGCAAATCTACCCCGGAAGAGATCATCGCCAGCGTGGATTACGGTCTGTACGCGCCGAACTTTGGCGGCGGTCAGGTGGATATCACCTCCGGCAAGTTCGTGTTCTCCACGTCCGAGGCGTACCTGATCGAGAACGGCCGCGTCACCAAACCGGTGAAAGGCGCGACGCTGATTGGCTCCGGCATTGAAGCCATGCAACAGATCTCGATGGTCGGCAACGATCTGACGCTGGATAGAGGCGTTGGGGTATGCGGCAAGGAAGGACAAAGCCTGCCGGTCGGCGTCGGTCAGCCGACCCTGAAGCTCGACAACATTACGGTGGGCGGCACCGCCTAAGCGTTGTTGATACGTTAGTTGTTAAATCAGGCCGCCGATGCGGCCTGATTTATTTCTGCGGCGGCTCGCTCTGCGGATGTTCCTGCCGGTATCCTTGATAAATCAGCGCCACCTTATTGAAATACTCGGTCAGGTAATTAATGCACACCTGCACCTTCAGCGGCAGATTGTCGCGGCGGGTGTAGAGCGCGTACACCGGACGCGGGTCCGAATGATAACGCGGGAACAGGATCTCTATTTCGCCGCGTTTGATCTCTTCAAACACCCACATCAGCGGCACATAGGCGATGCCGGCGCCGTTTTTCAGCCAGCGAATCAGCGTCAACGGGTCGTTGGTGACGAAGCGCCCTTGTGGCATCAGCCGGGTGGTGATGCCTTCTGGCGCTATCAGCTCAAATTCACTGTGTGGGCGGACGCTGTACTCCAGCCAGGACGCATTACTCACATCACCGGGCTTTTCCGGCACGCTGTTTTGCGCAAGATAGCTTTTGGACGCGCAAACCACCATCGGCATCGAACCGATACGGGTACTGTACAGGCTGGAGTCCTGCAGCGCGCCGACCCGAATGACGATGTCTAACCCGTCGGCAATCAGGTCCGGCGCGGGAATGCCACACACCAGATTGACCGACAGCCCTGGGTATTCTTTCAGCATGTCGGCCGTCATGGTGGCTAGCACGTTTTGCGCCATCGTGGCGGAGCTACCAATATGTAACGTACCGATCAGCGTGTTGTTGAAGGCATACAACTGCTCATGTACTTCCTGCGCTTCGTGCAACATGCGGCGGCAGCCGTGGTAGTAAATCCTGCCGGCTTCCGTCAGCCCGATGCTGCGGGTGCTGCGGTTGAGCAGTTTCACCTGTAGTTCATCTTCCAGCCGGGTAACCGTCTGGCTGACGGCGGAAACGCTCATTTCCAGCTGGCGTGCGGCGGCGGTGAACGAGCCGAACTCCACTACTCTGGCGAAGACCGACATGCTCTTTAATCGTTCCATTGTTAATCCTGGCTTAAAAGTGATTTAGATCACACTGCGTAGATAACATAATAATAACGTTTCATAATATAGCCTGTTTGACCACGAAGAGCGGGCCTGATTACTCGTCTTCGCTGCCGTGGTCGTTCCAAATGGTTTAAAACGCTGATTTAACATCGCAAGCAATAGATTCATTAAATCAGAGCCCGCCATCGAGATTATTCAGTTAAAGCTGTGTCTTTCACCCGCTGGCAGCGATGCTGGCGGGAATGGGTGTCCGTCTCTTTTTCCCATCACCGACACACTCTGTTGCTGACGCGCGATGGCAAATGAAGAAGGAAAAGAGGATGCATTCACTCCCGGTCATGGTGCTGTTCGGCCTGTCGTTTCCGCCAGTGTTTTTTGTGCTGTTGGTAACGCTGGCATTGTTTTTTATTTGTGTCCGACTGCTACATCCCACAGGTATCTACGATTGCGTCTGGCACCCGGCGTTGTTTAATACCGCGTTATTTGTCTGTCTGTTCTATCTGCTGTTTCATTTCGGTCTTTGAGGTTGTTGTGAAAGCATCTGTTGTGAAAGTGATGATCAAAAAATTCAGCCGCCTGGCGGTCACCTTATTGCTGGTATTGGTGGCGATGGTTGCGCTGGTACGGGTGTGGTCGTTTTATACCGAATCCCCCTGGACCCGTGATGCCCGCTTCAGCGCCGATGTGGTGGCAATCGCCCCCGATGTCAGCGGTTTATTGTCCGATGTGAAGGTGCAGGATAACCAACCGGTGAAGCAGGGCGACATACTGTTCGTGGTTGATCGACCGCGTTATCAGCAAGCGCTGGAACAGGCACAGGCCGACGTGGACTATTATCAGGCGCTGGTCGATGAGAAAAAACGAGAGTCGGCGCGTCGTTTGCGTCTCGGCGTGCAGGCGATGTCGCGCGAAGAGATCGAACAGTCCGGCAATGCGCTGCAAACCACGCAGCACCAACTGGCGAAGGCGCAGGCGGAGCTGGAACTGGCGAAACTCGATCTGGCGCGGACGGTGATACGAGCCCCGGCCGATGGCTGGATAACCAACCTGCACGTGCATGCCGGCGAATACATTACCCGCGGCTCCACCGCGGTGGCGCTGGTGAAAAAAGATTCGTTCTATCTGCTGGCCTACATGGAAGAAACCAAACTGGCGGGCGTACGCCCCGGCTATCGGGTGGAAATCACCCCGCTGGGCAGCAACCAGATACTGTTCGGCGCGGTGGATAGCATCGCCGCCGGGGTGACCAACGGCAGTAGTTCTGCCGATGCCAAAGGGCTGGCGACGGTGGATTCCAATCTGGAGTGGGTGCGGCTGGCGCAGCGGGTGCCGGTGAAAATTCGCCTCGAACAGCAATGGGGCGACCTGTATCCAGCGGGCACCACCGCCACGGTAGTGGTGACCGGTGAACATACCCGTAACACCACGTCGATGTCGCCGCTGTTGCAATTGCTGCATCGCCTGCGCGAGTTTGGTTAAGCGGGAAGGGCATCATGCATAATTCCTCTCTGGCGCGGCTGCGTTTTGCTTTAAAAATCAGTCTGGCGGTAGTGATGCCGCTAATGCTCGGGTTTTATTTTCAGATGGGCTCCCCCCGTACCGCGGCGTTGACCGCGGCGCTGGTGATTTCCGCCCCCGCATTTGTGGCCGGAGGGGAACCGTTTTCCGGCGCGATTCGGCACCGCGGTATCCTGCGAATTATCGGCACGTTTATCGGCTGTTTCGGCGCGTTGGTGATCATCATTTCGACTATTCGGGCGCCCGTCGTGATGCTGTTGCTGTGCTGTGCCTGGGCGGGCTTTTGCGTCTGGATGTCATCGCTGGTGAAAATGGAGAACTCCTACATTTTTGCGCTGTCCGGCTATACCACGCTGATCATTTTGCTGGCCAGCCAGGGGGCGCCGCAGCAATTACCGCAGTTGGCCGTCGAGCGCTGTAGTGAAATTGTGCTGGGTATTGTCTGCGCTATTTTGGCGGATTTGCTGTTTGCCCCGCGCTCGGTCAAACCGGCCCTTGATCGCACGGTGGATGAGTTATTGCTGGCGCAATACCAATTCTTGCAGCGTTGCGTCAACGGCATTAGCGGCGATGAGCTGGATGCGGACTGGCATAGCTTAATCAGAAAAACCAAAGCGCTGAATGACATGGGCGGTATTTTGGCGATGGAGTCTTCCCGCTGGAAAGGGAGCCCGCGTCGATTAAACGCGCTGGTATCTGAATCCTGGACTCTGATTACGCAGAGCTGCGAAATCTGGCTGGTTCTGCGCGAAGGGAATACCGTGTTACACGGCGGGATCGTCATGCTGCTGGGTAATCCCGTTTCAACGCCGGCTGAGCTGCGTGGGCGGCTGCGACAACTGCGTCATCTGGCGGCCACGCACAGTGGAAGCCTGCCTCCCGCATTGGTGAGCTGGCTGTCAGCGTGCGCTCGCTATCAGTTGCTAGCTAGCGGGATAAAAACCAATGCGCGGATTGGCAGGAAGGAGCAGCAGCTGTTGGCTGCCGAGGTATTTGCCAAACCGAAATCCGCGCAAACGCATTATGCGATGATTAATGGATTGCGAACCGGTGTGACAACCGTGTTGGGGTGCTTGTTCTGGCTGATGTCCGGGTGGACATCCGGCAGCGTGTGTATGTTGATGATCGCCGTGGTTACTGCATTGGTTGCCCGGATGCCTAATCCGGTGATGGCGGTGAAGGACTTTCTGATTGGCGCGATTTTGGCATTACCGTTGGGCGCATTGATGTTTATGCTGGTTTTACCCGCCACACAGCAGAGCGCGCTATTGATGTGCCTGAGCATTGGCATTATGGCATTTGTTTTGGGCATTGAATTGCAGAAACGGCGCATCGGTACCATGGGCGCGCTGGTCAGCACCCTTAACATACTGGGGTTGTCAAATCCGATGTCGTTCAATTTATCGTCGTTTCTGGATAATGCGCTTGGTCAAATCATCGGCTGTGTTCTGGCGCTGTTGGTTGTGTTGCTGATAAAAGACAACTCCCGGCTTCATACCGGTCGCGCGTTGCTTAACCGATTTGTATATGGTGCGGTGTCCGCTTTATCCACGCGTTCTGCGCGTCGGCGGGAGAATCATCTGCCGGCGTTGTATCAGCATCTGTTTTTATTGCTGAACCTGTTTCCGGACGACATCGCCAAATACCGGCTGGCGCTGTCGCTAATCATGGTGCACCAGCGTCTGCGCACGCTGGAACTGCCGGTTAACGCCAGCTTGTCCGCGTTTCACCGCCAGATACGGTTGACGGCGGCGCAGGTGATTGACGCTGCGCATGACCGCCATCGCAGCCACCATTTCTCCCGGCTGCTGACGCAGATGGATGAATACCAGCACCTGTTGCGCGAGCATCAGGTATCGGATAGCGCGATTGATGCGGTCGGCCGCCTGACTGCGCTGCTGCATCGCCACAAGCACGCGTTTGGCGACTAGGCAGGGAAGCGGTTACAACGGGTGATACCCCTGCCACTGCGGCGACGATGCGCGTCCGGTTGGGTTGGCGGTCAGGTGGATATGCCAGCGGTCCAGCAGGGTTAGCGGCAGGCAGTCGTCCACATCGCGTAGATCGTCCTTGTGCTGCTGGAATACTTCGGTCAACAACACCGCTTTGGCGCGCCGTTTGGCCTGTTCCGCATCCGTCGCCACGAACAGCCCGAACTGATGCACTTCCGCCGGGTCGTGCGGCAGATATCCGCCCATATTGATGAACCAGAGTTTTTCCCGCCCATGAAACGGCTGACGGCTGAGCGTGATATCATAGCCGTCCGCCCACTGACAGGGGGTGTAGCTATCGACGTGGACCTGGCTTTTATCGCCGAACCAGTTGGCTTTCAGCAGGGGAAATCCGTCTTCGGGGCGCTCCACGGCGGCGAACTGGACGTCATGCAGTTCGATGTTGGCGCCCTGGGCGCGTCCGCCCACGTAATACATAAATAGCGTTGTCATGTGGGATCAGTCTCTTAGGGTTGTGGTCTGCCATTTTGTTGTGTTTTGAATTACATAACGAAAGCGTTACCTTAATCGCTTGTAAGATAAATTGACATCAACGGAAGACAGAATTAATGACTGTGCATCTTTGGCTGGTTTACCTCGGTGTGATCGCCGTGCTGATTGCCGTACCGGGCCCGTCGGCTCTGCTTAGTATGGCGCATGGCCTGCGTTACGGGCAACGGCGTGCGCTGGCGACCATTCTGGGCGGTGCGACCGGCTCGCTGGTGCTGATGACGGCGTCCGCGCTGGGACTGGGCGCGATTCTGGCGGCGTCGGCGACGGCGTTTCTGGCGCTGAAAGTGGTGGGGGCGCTCTACCTGATCTGGCTCGGCATTTCCGCCTGGCGGACACGGGAGGACACCCTGACGCCGTCAGTGGAGGTGGATGAAGCGGCGCCGGGTGCGCTGGGTCTCTATCGCCACGGCTTTATGGTGGGGGTCAGCAATCCCAAAGACATCCTGTTCTTTGCCGCCCTGTTTCCCAATTTTATCGATACCAGCGCGCCGCAAGCCATGCAGTTCGCGCTGCTGGCGCTCACCTGGGTGGTGCTGGATTTCAGCATCATGTTTACTTACGCCTGCATGGGTCACCGCGTATCGGCGCTGTTTGCCCATCCGCGCCGCCTGCGGTTGTTCAACCGCGCTACCGGCACCCTGTTCATTTTCGCCGGCTCCGCGTTGGTGGCATCAACCAAATAATAAAAAGTAGGCACCGTAAGGTGCCTGCCTGACATTACTCGGCTTCCGCCAGTTCGCGCAGATACTGGAAAATCTGTCGGGCCGACTTGGACGGCTTGTTGGCGGCTTTTTCTTTCTGGGCGTTACGCACCAGCGAGCGCAGTTGCTGGCGATCGGCCTGCGGATAAAGCGCAAGGATGTCCGGAATCGCCCCGTCGCCTTCGGTCACCAACCGGTCGCGCAACTGCTCCAGTTTGTGGAACAGCGACACCTGCTGGTTGTGGCGGTTGCGCAGCTTGTCCAGCGCGGTCTGGATGGGTTCCGGATCGCGGGCGCGCAGCATCTTGCCAATCAGCTGCAACTGACGGCGGCGGCCTTCCTTGGTGATGCGCTGCGCCAGTTCAATCGCGGCGCGCAGGTCTTCATCCAGCGGGATGCGCTCCAGCGCGTTCTTACCCAGCTCAACCAGCTCGGTGCCCAGCGCTTTCAGGGCTTCAGCATCGCGTTTGATTTCGCTTTTGCTGACCCAAATTATCTCTTCGTCTTCATCGTCCTGGCTGGCGTCCGGGACGTCATCCTGCCAGTCTTCGGGATGTTTGTTCATCGTGGCTCCCCAATAAAAGAGGCTGATCCTATCAGGTTATGGGCTTTGTGCGAAATTGTCCGCCGATCCTGTTAGACTCAATCACAGGCTACCTCATTTTACGTCTGAGGTAAGGTGACGAATAGCAGGCGGACAGCATTCGTTGCATCATGGATTATCTGAATGTTTTCTCACTCATTATGGCAAATCGATGACAATAATCACTCAGGTTGCAGAACAGCGTAAAGCGCTGGAACAGGCGGTATCGCAGGCGCTGGAATTGGCCCGTGCCGGTTCTGATGCGGCGGAAGTTGCCGTCACGAAAACAACGGGGATCAGCGTCAGCTCCCGGTATGGTGAAGTTGAAAACGTCGAATTCAACAGTGACGGTGCGCTCGGTATTACCGTCTACTATCAACAGCGCAAGGGCAGCGCGTCGTCCACCGATATGAGCCCGGACGCTATTGCCCGCACGGTGCAGGCGGCGCTGGATATTGCCCGTTACACGTCGGTTGACCCATGCTCTGGTCCGGCGGACAAGGATCTGCTGGCGTTTGAGGCGCCGGATCTGGACTTGTTCCACCCGGCGGAGCTGGACGCCGATCGCGGTATCGAGTTGGCCGCCGCCGCTGAGCAGGCGGCGCTGAAAGCCGACAAACGCATTACCAACACCGAAGGCGGCAGTTTCAATAGCCACTATGGCATCAAAGTGTTCGGCAACAGCCACGGTATGCTGCAAAGCTACTGTTCCAGCCGCCACTCCATGTCGGTCAGCGTAATTGCCGAGCACAACGGCGAGATGGAGCGCGATTACGCCTACACCATCGGCCGCGAGCTGGGCGATCTGAGCTCGCCGGCATGGGTTGGCGAAGAGTGCGCCCGCCGTACGCTGGCGCGCCTGTCGCCGCGTAAACTGGCCACTATGGAAGCGCCGGTGATGTTCTCCGCCGAGGTCGCGACCGGGTTGTTCGGTCATCTGGTCGGCGCCATCAGCGGCAGCAGCGTCTACCGCAAATCCACCTTCCTGCTGGATAGCCTCGGCAAACAGATTCTGCCGGAATGGCTGACCATTCAGGAACTGCCGCATTTGCGCAAAGGGCTGGCGTCCACCCCGTTCGACAGCGAAGGCGTTCGCACCGAGCAGCGCGATATCGTCAAAGACGGCGTATTGCAAACCTGGCTGTTGACTACTTATGCCGGTCGTAAACTGGGCATGAAGAGTACCGGCCACGCCGGCGGGATTCATAACTGGCGTATTGCCGGGCGCGGGCTGGATTTTGACGGCATGCTGAAGGAAATGGGCACCGGGCTGCTGGTCACTAGCCTGATGGGGCAAGGCGTGAGCGCGGTAACCGGGGATTATTCCCGCGGCGCGGCCGGATTCTGGGTGGAGAACGGCGAAATTCAGTATCCGGTGAGCGAAATCACCATCGCCGGCAACCTGAAAGATATGCTGCGCAACATGGTGACCATCGGTGATGATATCGAAACGCGCAGCAACATCCAGTGCGGCTCGGTCTTGTTGCCGTCGATGAAGATTGCCGGGGTATAAGGTTTATTGTCGCCGACATTGACTGCCCGGACATTCAGGGCAGTCGTTTGGCGCATGTCGCCGTTATCAGCGGTGGTATTCACCCGCCGCTTCCGGCTGGTAGAGCAGTTCCATCACTTCAATCCGCGTTTCTTCGCCATTCGGCAACGGCCAGGCAATGCTGTTGCCGACGTGCATGCCGAGCAGCGCGGCGCCCAGCGGCGCCATGACCGAAATCTGCTCCCGGCTGTCTTTCAGGCTGGCCGGATAGACCAGCGTGCGGATATGTTCTTCCGTCGTGAGCAGATCGCGGAACCGAACCCGGCTGTTCATGGTGACTACATCGGCCGGGATCTCGACCGGCTGGACGATATCCGCCCGGTCCAGTTCTTCGCTCAGGGCCTGAGCCACCTCTGTATCGGCAAAAGCGGGTTGCTCCAGCAGCGCATCCAGGCGTTCGGCATCCAGCTCGCTAATCGTCAGGTGCGGTTTATCCATATGTCTCTCCAGTTTTTGCAATAGCAGATAACAACGCCCCCGCCGCGATGGGCAGGGGCATAAGTTAATCTGATGGTAGCAGGGATGCCGGGAACTTACCGCATAAAAACTCGCCGCATAAAAACTTACTACATAAAAACGTACCACATAAAAAACTGACCGCAGAAAAAGGAACAGAGCGGGATTACGAGGCGACTTGCGCCAGCAGGAGCAGCCCCGGCAGATTACTCCTCGTCAAACCCGGCTTCAAACAGCTGAATGACCGCCGCCAGCGCCTGTTCTTCATCCGGGCCGGTGGCTTCCACTTCGATATGACGCCCTTTGGACGAGTCCAGCATCAGCATGGCGATGACGCTGCTGGCGTCGGCTTCGGTGCCGCTTTCGTTGCGTAGCAACACCGCGGCGTCAAAGCTTTGCACCAGCTCGAACAGTTTCATGGCCGGGCGGGCGTGCATTCCCAGGCGGTTTTTCACTTCAACGGTTTGCCTGACGGTCATGATTTGCGTTTTTCCAGCGTACGGTGGCGTGACTGCACGTTTTTGCCACGGGAGCGAAAGTAATCCGCCAGTTGCTCGGCGATGTAGACCGAGCGGTGTTTCCCGCCGGTACAACCGATAGCGACGGTAAGATAGCTGCGGTTGTTGGTTTCCAGCATCGGCAGCCACAGTTCCAGGTAGCTGCGGGTCTGGTAGATGAAGTTGTGGACTTCGGTGTGCCTGTCGAGAAACGCGGCCACCGGTTTATCCAGACCCGTCATCGGACGCAGTTTCGGGTCCCAGTGCGGGTTAGGCAGGAAACGCACGTCAAACACGTAGTCCGCATCAATCGGGATGCCGTGCTTGTAGCCGAATGACTCGAATACCATAGTCAGTTCGCGCTCGCGTTTACCCAGTAAACGGGTACGCAGCATTTCCGCCAGCTCATGCACCGACATTTCCGAGGTATCGATGATCAGATCGGCGCGCGAGCGCAGCGGCTCCAGCAGATCGTTTTCTTCATCGATAGCGCTTTCCAGCGACAGGTTTTTGCTGGAGAGCGGATGCAGGCGACGGGTGTCGCTGTAACGCCGAATCAGCGTATTGCGATCGGCATCCAAAAACAGCAGTTGGGGAGAGAAGCTCTGGGGCAGGCGGGTCAGGGCATGTTCCAGCACTTCCGGCGTTTCCGGCAGGTTGCGCACGTCAATGCTGACCGCCGCGGAGATATTCCGTTCCGCCAGCGTGTGCGCCAGCTCGGGCAACAGCACCACCGGCAGGTTATCCACACAATAGAAACCCATGTCTTCCAGCGCGCGCAGGGCTACGGATTTCCCCGAACCTGAACGACCACTGACAATCATCAGCACCATCTGACGACTCCCCCCTGGCAGCGGGATGGTGAATGTCCACCGCCACAGTTAGCTAACTTCGTTTTCCCGGCCGGGCCGGCATCCTGTCAGGCTCGCGCCTGATGTTACGTGTGTTGTGGATAGCAACCGAAACCGGCGCCGCCAGCCGTCAGGGCTGGTCGGACAGATCCGCTTCCGTCATGATCTGATACAGCTCTTCATCGCTTTGAGCGGCGCGCAGCCGCTTACATACGGTTTTATCCGCTAACCGTTTGGCGACGAGCGACAAAGTATGTAAATGGGTTTTACATTGTTCAGTGGGAACCAGCAAGGCAAAAAGCAGATCGACCGGCTGGTTGTCGATGGCGTCAAAGGCAATCGGCTGTTCCAACTGGATAAAGACGCCAACCGCGCCCAGCGTATTCTCGTCTTCCAGCTTGCCGTGCGGAATGGCAATGCCACTGCCGATACCGGTGCTGCCCATGCGTTCCCGGGTCAGGATCGCTTCAAACACCATCTGCGGCGGCAGGTTGAGCTGTCTGGCGGCCAGTTCACTGATGATTTCCAGTGCGCGCTTTTTGCTCTGACAGTGGACGGCGCTACGCGTGCACTCCTTACGGAGAACGGCGCTAAGTTGCATAACGGGCTCGTTGTTCATGATACGTTCACTTAACGACACTGTTGCCTTCGGTTACCGGCCCGCCATCATACAGCAGGCCGGTTGCTGTCCCTGCACCTGAAACGGCAAAATCAGTGCTGTTTCAGTTTATCCTTATGTTTGTTTAACTGTCTTGCCAGCTTGTCGATCAACAGATCGATGGCGGCATACATATCATCCGCTTCCGATGTGGCATGCAGCTCACCTCCGTTGACGTGGATGGTGGCATCCGCAATGTGCAGGATCTTTTCCACTTTCAGTACCACGTACACCTGATTGATACGATCAAAGTATTGCTCAAGTTTGGCGAATTTTAAGGTTACGAATTCGCGCAGAGCATCCGTAATTTCGACGTGGTGTCCGGTAATGTTAAGCTGCATATCGTCTTCCTTCTCATGTAGGGGTCAAACCAGCTGTTTACGCTGGTTTGACGGCGGGATAGATAAAGACTCTCGATACTTGGCGACAGTACGGCGGGCCACAATGATTCCCTGTTCGGAAAGCAGTGAGGTCAGCTTGCTGTCGCTCAGCGGTTTAGCGGGGTTTTCCGCTGCAATGAGTTTCCTGACCAGCGCACGGATAGCGGTGGATGACGCTTCGCCTCCGTTGTCGGTGTTGACGTGGCTGGAAAAGAAATACTTCAGCTCAAAAATACCGCGCGGACTGTGCAGAAATTTCTGGGTCGTTACGCGGGAAATGGTGGACTCGTGCATGTCCACGGCCTGGGCGATATCCGCCAGCACCATGGGTTTCATGAATTCTTCGCCGTGTTCGAAGAACGCCTGCTGTTGTTCCACAATACAGCGGGTAACCTTCAACAGGGTATCGTTACGGCTTTCCAGGCTCTTGATGAGCCAGCGAGCTTCCTGCAGATGACTGCGGATGAACTGGCCGTCGCTGTCGTTGCGCGCGCTGCTGCCAAGCGCGGCGTACTGCTGGTTGATCTGCAGCCGCGGCACGCTGTCGGTGTTGAGTTCCACCGTCCAGTGGCCTTGCATCTTGCGCACCAGCACATCCGGAATGACATACTCGGACTCGCCGGTGTTGATCGACTGCCCCGGACGCGGATCCAGCGACTGGATCAACGCCAGCGCTTCTTTCAGCACTTCTTCCTTGAGACGGCTGGTACGGATCAGGGTGCGAAAGTCATGGTTGGCAAGCAGGTCGAGGTATTCGCTGACGATGAGCCTGGCCTCGGCCAGACGGGGAATGTCAGTGTCGAACTGCGATAGCTGCACCAGCAGGCACTCGCGCAAATCGCGGGCGGCTACGCCGACAGGATCAAAGCGCTGTACGCGCTTGAGCACCGCTTCCACTTCTTCCAGCGTCACCTCGTCATTACCAATGCTGTCGCGGATGTCGTCCAGCGACACGGTCAGGTAACCGGTGCTGTCCACCGCGTCCACGATAGACGTGGCGATGGCGGAATCGGTGTCGGAAAACGGCGTCAGCTCCACCTGCCACATCAGGTAATCCTGTAGCGTCTGGGTGGTTTCGCCCTGATAGACAGGAAGCTCTTCGTCGCGGTAGTCAGTACTGGTACCGGACGGCGTGCCGGCGGTGTAGATTTCATCCCAGGCGGCGTCGAGCGGCAACTCGTCGGGCATATCTTTCTGCTCCAGCGCCTCGCGGGTATCCAGCGTTTCGCTGTCGCTGCTTTCCTGGGTTTCCACTTCGTCATGAATATCGGCTTGCTCCAGCAACGGGTTGCTTTCCAGCGCCTGTTGGATTTCCTGCTGGAGTTCAAGCGTGGACAACTGCAGCAGGCGGATGGCCTGCTGTAACTGCGGTGTCATAGCCAGTTGCTGGCTGAGCCTGAGTTGCAAACCTTGCTTCATAACGCGCGCTAACTTCCTTTTTGAATGATCAACCTAAACATGACGTTATCAGAGTCGGAAGCCTTCGCCCAGATAGACTCGTTTTACCTGCTCATTCGCCAGTATATCCATCGGTGAGCCGTGGGCAATAAGCTGGCCCTGACTAACGATATAAGCGCGTTCACAGACATCAAGCGTTTCGCGAACGTTATGGTCGGTAATCAACACGCCCAGCCCGCTATCGCGCAGATGCTCAATGATTTTCTTGATGTCGATGACCGAAATCGGGTCTACCCCTGCAAAGGGTTCGTCCAGCAGGATGAATTTGGGGTTGGCGGCCAGCGCCCGGGCGATTTCCACCCGGCGGCGCTCACCACCGGACAGCGATTGTCCCAAACTATCGCGCAGGTGAACAATATGAAACTCTTCCATCAGTTCGTTGGCGCGATCCTGCTGCTGCTCACGGGTCAGATCTTTTCTGATTTCCAGCACCGCCATCAGGTTGTCGTAGACGCTCAGACGCCGGAAAATCGAGGCTTCCTGCGGCAGGTAACCGATGCCGCGGCGGGCGCGATCGTGCAGCGGCAGCAGACTGATGTCCTCATCGTCGATCACGATGCGGCCTTCGTCGCGCGGGACGATACCGACAACCATATAAAAGGTGGTGGTCTTGCCGGCACCGTTGGGCCCGAGCAGCCCGACGATTTCGCCCGAATTCACATTCAGGCTGACGTTCTCCACCACTTTGCGGCCTTTATACGCCTTGGCCAGATTTTCGGCGATTAGTGTTGCCATGGGTTAGCGCGTTACTCACTGTTGTTTGGTGGGCTTGCCGGTGTTGCCGCTGGGCTTGGCGCCGTTCTGGGTGCCTTTGTCCTGCAACTGCGTCGGGACCAGCACGGTGGTGACTCGTTTGCCTTTGTCGCTGAACGCTTCCATCTGCTGCTGCTGCACCAGATAGGTGATGCGGTCGCCCTTGACGTTGCTGTCCAGCTGTTCCAGATAGGCGTCGCCGGTCAGAATAACCAGCTGCTTGTCCATTTCGTAACGCATCTTCTGAGAATGGCCTTTGACCGGCTTGCCGTTGTCCTGCATCTGATAGAAGGTGGCCGGGTTGCCGTAACCCTCGATCACTTCATGGCCCTGTTGGCCGTTAGGACGGGTGACCACAACCTTGTCGGCCTGCGCTTTTATCGATCCCTGCGTGACGATAACGTTGCCGGTGAACGTCACCACATTGCCCTGCATGTCCAACGCCTGCTGATCGGAGGTGATATGGATGGGTTGATCGGTGTCGCCGGTCAGCGCCAGTGCCGGAATACTGACGGCAAAAAGCGAGCTGGCGATCAGGATGCTGTGTAAGACATTAATTTTTTGGTTGGATTTCATAATAGGATTTTACCTTATCGATCAGCTCAGCGGTTTTGCTGCGCAGATTTCCGCGCATTTTCAGTCCGTTAGAGGTAAAGTTGACACCGTACAGGGTGACTTCGTCATCCGACGTCACGTCCTGCGTAACCAGATTTATCTGCGCATTATCCGTTTTAATTCGCTCCAGCTGCGAGTCGTTGGTCAGGCTGTTGACCTCGACATGACCGTACAGATACAGCATGCGATCTTTCGTCAGTTTGGCGCGATCGGCCCGTACCGACCAGGTGGCGACGGCTTGTTCATTGAACATGGTCGCCACCGGCTGGGTAAACCAGCTTACCTGGTCGGCGTTGTAGTGCTCCGCTTTTTCGGCCACCAGCTTGTAGCTCAGCTTTCCGGTCGGGTCATACACCACGGTAATGTTTTGCTGCATGGTATAGGCCGGATCGTTATTCTGCACTTCCGTCGGCCCGTTTCCCGCACGCTGGTTTGTCAGATTTAACCCGATCAGCACCAACGCAATCAATGCCAGCAACAGCGTTAGCCAGCGTTTTGTTTTACTCATATCGACAGCCCTTTGGCGAAATCCAGTTTACCCTGCGCCAGCAAAATAAGATCGCAAATCTCTCTGACCGCGCCGCGGCCGCCGGCAATGCGCGTCACATAGTGCGCGTTGGGCAGCAGCAACGGATGGGCGTCGGCCACCGCGACGCTCAGCCCTGTCTCGGCCATCACCGGCCAGTCGATCAGATCATCGCCGATATAGGCAACCTGGCTGGCGGTGAGCGACAGTGTATCCAACAGCTCGCGGAAGGCCAAAAGCTTATCCGATTGTCCCTGATAAAGATGACGGATACCCAGCGTCTGGCAGCGGTCGACCAGCAACTGCGACGAACGGCCGGTAATAATCGCCACGTCGATGTCGGACGTCAGCAGGCAGCGAATACCGTAGCCGTCGCGTACGTTGAAGGCTTTTAGTTCTTCGCCCTGATTCCCCATGTAGATCAGGCCGTCGGAAAGCACGCCGTCGACATCGCAGATTAACAGACGTATATCACGGGCGCGTTGCATGACCTGGGTATCGACAGGTCCGTAGCAGGTATCGGTTTGCGGCCGGATTTCACTCATTCACACATATCCTTGGTTTTTCATTCCGCGTTGTACGCACGCCGCCGGTTCATACCACGCCGGCGCGCAGCATATCGTGCATGTGGACGATCCCCAGCAGGCGCTCGTCCTCCGCCACCAGCAGCGAGGTGATATGGCGGGATTGCATCAGGTTCAGAGCATCCACCGCCAGCGTTTGCGGCGTAACCCGGATACCGCCGCGGGTCATCACATCGGCGATGCCGGCGCTGTTCAGGTCGATATTCATGTCGAACACCCGGCGCAGGTCACCGTCGGTAAAAATGCCTTCGATACGATCGCCGGGGCCGCAAATCACCGTCATCCCCAGATTCTTGCGGGTAATCTCCAGCAGCGCGTCACGCAGCGATGCGTCGCGGCCGACACGGGGGATTTCGTCGCCAGTGTGCATGATATCGTTGATCCGCAACAGAAGTTTGCGGCCAAGTGCGCCGCCGGGGTGCGACAACGCGAAATCTTCGGCGGTAAAGCCGCGCGCCTGCAACAGCGCGACGGCCAGCGCATCGCCCATCACCAGCGTGGCGGTGGTGCTGGAGGTCGGCGCCAGACCCAGCGGGCAGGCTTCCTGCGATACGTGGACGCAAAGATGGATGTCCGCCGCTTTGGCCATGGTGCTTTCCGGATTGCCGGTCATGCAGATCAGGCACACCTGCAGGCGCTTCAACACCGGGATGAGCGCCAGAATTTCATGGGACTCGCCGGAGTTGGAAATGGCGATTACGATATCTTGCGCGGTAATCATGCCCAAATCGCCGTGACTGGCTTCGCCGGGGTGGACGAAAAAAGCGGGCGTGCCGGTGCTGGCGAAGGTGGCCGCCATCTTGCAGCCGATATGCCCCGACTTACCCATGCCCATCACCACTACCTTGCCGTGGCAGTAAAACATTTTCTCGCAGGCGTGCGAAAAATTGTCGTCAATGTATTGATCCAACTGCGCGAGGCTGTCGCGTTCGATGGTCAGGACCTGCCGGCCGGCGGTCTGGAAATCGAAACCAGGTTGTAGCTCGAAATGTGACATGTAAAACATCCTGCGTTGCCAATGCTCTGGCTATGAGAACAAGAACAGCACCGAAAGGTACGCGATGAACGCACACAACAGCAATGCGCCCGCGCCCTGACCGATGCGCCGTTTCTGGCGGAGACAGAGAACCGTCAGGAGCGCGCTGACCCCCAGCATCACCCAGTAGTCGCGCGCAAACGCGAGCGGGTTTACCGCACCGGGGGACAACAGGGCGGGCACGCCCAGCACTATCACGATATTAAAGATATTGGAACCAATCAGGTTGCCGAGCGCGATGTCGTCTTCTTTTTTCAGGGTGCCGACGATCGCGGTCGCCAATTCCGGCAGACTGGTGCCGACGGCCAGCACCGTCAGCCCGATGGTCAGTTCGCTGATATTAAAGTAATTGGCGATGACCGTGGCGTTATCGATCACAATCCGCGCCGACATCGGCAGAATAATCAGGCCGATCAGCAGCCATAACAGCGCCACGGTCTGATTATTTTCTCTGGGCAGCTCGGCCATCTGCTCGCGGGTCAGGCTGTCGTCGCCGCGGTTCTGGGCGGCGTGCGCCATACGCAGCATCAGCACGATACAACCACCGGCGGCCAGCAACAGAATCACGCCATCCAGGCGGCTCAGGAAGCTGTCGTGCAGCAGGACGCCGCACAGCAGCGTTACCACCAGCATGGGCGGCAGTTCCTGACGCAGCAGTGTGGAATGAAAGGTCAATGGGCGGATCAGGACGGCGCTGCCGAGGATCAGCAGAATATTGGCGATGTTCGAACCCAGGACATTGCCGACCGCCATGTCGGTCTGATGGTTGAGCGCGGCGGTCACGGATACCATCAGTTCGGGCAGCGAAGTACCCATTCCCACAATCGTCATGCCGATAATCATCGGCGGTACGCCAAATGTGCGGGCCAGTACGGCAGCGCCATACACCAGACGGTCGGCGCCATAAACCAGTAATACTAAACCAACAATTAACAGTACTGTCGCAAAAAGCATGCAGCGTCCTTTATTCAGGTATAATCACCGGTTTATTGGCGAACAAACCAGTATTTCTGGACGAATAATAAGCAAAACCGCCATTTTTCCTCGTTAGCGCTAATTCTGACTGCGCAGGGCGAAAAAGTAAAACCAATGGCAATTTTGGTCACGAACCGGTGTCCTGATTCTGTAACAGTGAAGGGCCAGCGTAACACCCCGGAAGACGGTTGTCGGGGCGGTGCGGCGCAAAAATGTGAAAACGGGCGGCTGCCATCGGCGGTCGTTGAGGAAAGAGACCATGAACCACGAAAATCTGGTAGAAATTCGCGGGCTCAGTTTCCGGCGGGGCAACAGGCCGATTTTTTCGGATGTCTCGCTGAACGTGCCAAAACAAAAGATCACGGCCATCATGGGGCCGTCCGGCATCGGTAAAACTACGCTGCTGCGTCTGATTGGCGGACAACTGCAACCGGACAGCGGCGAAATCTGGTTCGACGGGGAAAATATTCCGATTCTTTCCCGTTCCCGTCTGTATGAGACCCGTAAGAAAATGAGCATGCTGTTTCAGTCCGGTGCGCTGTTTACCGATCTGAACGTGTTCGACAATGTCGCCTGGCCGCTGCGCGAACATACGCAACTGCCCGAGCCGCTGCTGCACAGTACGGTGATGATGAAACTGGAAGCGGTTGGGCTGCGCGGCGCGGCGGAACTGATGCCGTCGGAGCTGTCGGGGGGAATGGCGCGGCGGGCGGCGCTGGCGCGCGCCATTGCGCTCGACCCGCAGCTGATCATGTTCGATGAGCCGTTCGTCGGCCAGGACCCGATCACCATGGGCGTGCTGGTGAAGCTGATCGACGAGTTGAATCATGCGCTTGGCGTGACCTGCATCGTAGTGTCCCACGATGTACCGGAAGTGCTGAGTATTGCCGATTATGCTTACATCATCGCCGACCAACGGGTGGTGGCGGAAGGTTCGCCGGCTGAATTGCAGCAGAATGACGATCCGCGCGTGAGGCAGTTTCTGGACGGCATTGCCGATGGCCCGGTGCCGTTCCGCTATCCGGCAGGCGATTATCAGCATGGGCTGTTAGGCTTGAGGAGTAAGTAATTCATGCTAGTACAGGCATTAGCGTCGCTGGGACGCGTTGGCATTCAGGTCTGCGCCGCTTTCGGGCGTGCCGGGCTGATGCTGTTCAATGCGCTGGTCGGAAAGCCGGAGCCAGCCAAACAGTGGCCGCTGCTGCGCAAACAGCTGTATAGCGTCGGCGTGCAGTCGCTGCTGATCATCATGGTGTCCGGCGTCTTCATCGGTATGGTGCTGGGGTTGCAGGGGTATCTGGTCCTGACTACCTACAGCGCCGAAGCCAGTCTGGGCATGATGGTGGCGTTGTCGTTGCTGCGCGAACTGGGGCCGGTGGTGACCGCGTTGCTGTTCGCCGGACGCGCCGGTTCCGCCCTGACGGCGGAAATCGGGCTGATGAAGGCCACCGAGCAGTTATCCAGTATGGAGATGATGGCGGTGGACCCGTTGCGCCGCGTGGTGGCGCCGCGATTCTGGGCCGGGGTAATCACCATGCCGCTGCTGACGGTGATTTTTGTCGCCGTCGGCATTTGGGGCGGGGCGCTGGTCGGCGTGGACTGGAAAGGCATCGACAACGGCTTTTTCTGGTCGGCGATGCAAAACGCGGTGGAGTGGCAGAAAGACTTGCTCAACTGCGTTCTCAAGAGCCTGGTGTTTGCCATTACCGTTACCTGGATTGCGCTGTTCAACGGTTATGACGCGATTCCGACGTCAGAAGGCATCAGCCGCGCGACGACCCGCACCGTGGTGCATTCGTCGCTGGCGGTACTGGGATTGGATTTTGTGCTGACAGCACTGATGTTTGGGAAATGAGTCGATGCAAACAAAGAAACATGAAATTTGGGTTGGCGTATTCATGCTGATTGCGCTGTGCGCCATAGTCTTTTTATGTCTGAAAGTCGCTGACCTGAAATCGCTGGGGCAACAACAGACCTACCGTTTGTACGCGACCTTCGACAATATCGGCGGTCTCAAAGCGCGTTCACCGGTGAAAATCGGCGGGGTGGTGATTGGCCGGGTGGCGGATATCTCGCTGGACACCAAGACGTATCTGCCGCGGGTGGCGATGGATATCGATAAGCGTTACGACCACATTCCGGATACCAGCTCGCTGGCGATTCGGACTTCCGGTCTGCTGGGTGAACAGTATCTGGCGCTGAACATGGGTTTTGAAGACGAGGACATGGGCACGTCGATTCTGAAAGACGGCGGCACCGTCCAGGACACCAAGTCGGCCATGGTGCTGGAGGACCTTATCGGTCAATTCCTATATAAGAGCGGCGGCAACAATACTGACAATGCCAGCCAGAATAATGCCGGTCAGGACACGGTTACCCCACATAATGCGAATCAGAGCCATGCTCAACCGGCACCAACCAAACCGGCGGAGAAAAGTGGCGAGGCGGCAACCCCTGAACCTGGCGCAAAACCAGCCCAACAGCCTTGAGAGGACACAGCATGTTGAAACGTTTATTGATGGTTGCTTTGTTGGTGGTAGCCCCGTTTGTCAGCGCTGCTGACCAGACCAACCCTTACAGCCTGATGCGCGACGCGGCGCAGAAAACCTTCGACCGCCTCAAAAATGAACAGCCGCGCATTAAGCAGGACCCCAGCTATCTGCGTACCGTAGTGCGTGAAGAACTGCTGCCTTATGTGCAGGTGAAATACGCCGGCGCATTGGTGCTGGGCCAGTATTATAAGAATGCTACGCCGGATCAGCGCGAGACTTATTTCAAGGCGTTTGAGGCTTATCTGGAACAGGCATATGGTCAGGCGCTGGCGTCTTATCACGGTCAGACCTACGAGATCGCGCCGGAGCAGCCGGTGGGCAACGCCGAGATCGTTTCCATTCGCGTGACCATCATCGATAACGGCGGCCGCCCGCCGATTCGTCTGGATTTCCAGTGGCGCAAGAACACCAAAACCGGTTACTGGCAGGCGTATGACATGATCGCCGAAGGGGTGAGCATGATTACCACCAAGCAGAACGAGTGGGCGTCCACGCTGCGTCAGAACGGCGTCGACGGCCTGACTAAGCAGTTGCAGGCCGCGGCTCAGCAGCCGATTTCGCTGGGTCAGAAAAATGGCTGACGCGCTGCGCTGGCGACAGGAAGACGGCGCCCTGCGTCTGGAGGGCGATCTGGACCGGAATACGCTGTTGCCGCTGTGGCGGCAGCGCGACGCACTGCTGAACGACAGCAGCGTGCTGGATGTCGGTCAGGTGGCGCGGGTGGATTCTTCCGGGCTTGCCCTGCTGGTGCATTTCTATCATCAGCAGGAACAGCGGGGGAAACCGCTGGCGATTATCGGCGCCAGCGACCGGCTTCGCACCCTGATTCAGCTATATAACCTGAGTGAAATCATTCCCGTTCGGCCAGCCGACTGAACCTTGCATTCCGGTTAGCATCGATCCCCCTTGTCGCGTGTGCGCAAGGGGGATTTCTTTTGTTTAAGATAACGACAGATTCATCTAAGATACCACCCTGTTTATCATCCCCCTGACGTAGAATCGAGAGCAATGGAAAACAACGAAATTAAAGACGTGCTGATGAGCGCGCTGGCGCTGCAGGAAGTGCATGTTTCCGGTGACGGCAGCCACTTCCAGGTCATTGTGATAGGTGAGTTGTTCAAGGGTATGAGCCGCGTAAAACAGCAGCAGGCGGTCTACGCGCCGCTGATGGAATACATCGCGGATAATCGCATTCATGCGTTGTCGATCAAGGCTTACACCCCTGAAGAATGGCAGCGCGACCGCAAACTGAGCGGTCTGTAATTCAGCGGCCGCCCGGCCGTGCTATTGAGTCTGAACATTGAGAAATCGTCACTATGGATAAATTTCGTGTGCAGGGTCCAACCCGGCTCGCTGGTGAAGTCACCATTTCCGGCGCTAAAAACGCAGCTCTGCCCATTCTGTTTGCCGCATTGCTGGCTGAAGAGCCGGTAGAAATCCAGAACGTTCCCAAGCTGCGTGATATCGACACCACCATGAAGCTGCTGAGCCAACTGGGCGCGCATGTCGAGCGCAACGGTTCCGTACATGTGGATGCCAGCGCGGTTAACGTGTTCTGCGCACCCTATGACCTGGTGAAAACCATGCGCGCGTCAATTTGGGCGCTGGGTCCGCTGGTGGCGCGCTTTGGTCAGGGGCAGGTGTCGTTGCCGGGAGGCTGCGCCATCGGCGCCCGTCCGGTTGATTTGCACATCAATGGCCTGGAACAGATGGGCGCGCACATCACGCTGGAAGAAGGATATGTGAAGGCCACGGTCGACGGTCGGCTGAAAGGCGCGCACATCGTGATGGACAAGGTCAGCGTCGGCGCGACCGTCACCATCATGAGCGCCGCCACGCTGGCGGTGGGCAAAACCATCATTGAAAACGCCGCGCGTGAGCCGGAAATCGTCGATACCGCGAATTTCCTCAATACGCTGGGCGCCAAAATCAGCGGCGCAGGCAGCGACAAAATCGTCATTGAAGGCGTGGAACGTTTGGGCGGCGGGGTCTATCGCGTGCTGCCGGACCGCATTGAGACCGGTACTTTCCTGGTGGCGGCCGCGGTGTCCGGCGGTAAGGTCATGTGCCGCCACACCCGTCCGGATACGCTGGATGCGGTGTTGTCCAAACTGCGCGAAGCGGGTGCTGATATCGAAATCGGCGAAGACTGGATCAGCCTGGACATGCATGGTCGCCGGCCGAAAGCGGTCAACGTGCGTACCGCTCCGCATCCGGGATTTCCGACCGATATGCAGGCGCAGTTCAGCCTGCTGAATCTGGTGGCGGAAGGCACCGGCGTCATCACTGAAACCATTTTCGAAAATCGCTTCATGCATATCCCTGAACTGATTCGTATGGGAGCGCAGGCGGAAATCGAGAGCAACACGGTGATTTGTCATGGCGTTGAGCACCTGTCTGGTGCGCAGGTAATGGCGACCGACCTGCGTGCGTCGGCCAGTCTGGTACTGGCGGGATGTATCGCGGAAGGCACCACGCTGGTAGATCGTATTTATCATATCGATCGCGGCTACGAACGCATTGAAGACAAATTACGCGCCTTGGGCGCCAACATTGAACGTGTGAGCGCTAACGACTAATCGTTCCTGCCGGGCGGCCTGTTCGTCGCCCGGCGTTTTCCCACGAGGTTTGGCTTAGTCGCTGGGATATTCCTGGATAGTCATATCGAGCTTTATTTCCTGATTATCACGTAAAATGACCACCGGAATGACCGAACCGGGGCGAATTTCCGCCACCTGATCCATCGTTTCTATCACCGAACGCGCCGGTTTGCTGTTGACCTCCAGCAGCAGGTCGCCCTCTTTGATGCCAGCCTTATCCGCCGGGCCGCCGGAATCGACCTTATTGACGATGATACCCTGTAGCCGCTCCAGACCGGTTACCTGGTTGCCCAGTCGCTCTCGCTGCGCGCCACTGATACCGATATAACCACGAATCACCCGTCCATCGCGGATCAGCTTGTTCATGATCTTGGTCGCGAGTGCGGTAGGTATGGCAAAACCGATACCTTCCGGCGTACCGCCATCGTTGCTTTTATCAAATGATAGCGTGTTGATGCCGACCAGCTCGCCAAGCGTGTTAACCAGCGCGCCGCCGGAATTGCCGCGGTTGATGGAGGCGTCGGTTTGCAGAAAATTCTGCCGGCCGGAGGAGCTAAGTCCCACCCGACCGGTCGCGCTGACAATCCCTTGTGTCACCGTCTGGCCGAGGTTGTAGGGATTGCCGATGGCCATCACCACATCGCCGACGTGGAACACCCGCTTCGGATTGATGGGGATTTCCGGCAGATTTGCGCCTTCGATTTTCAGTACCGCCAGGTCAGTCAGGCTGTCTGAGCCTACCAACAGTGCTTCAAAGATGCGGCCATCCTGCAGCGTGACCACAATTTGTTCGGCATTGCTGATCACATGCTTGTTGGTCAGGATGTACCCTTTGTTGTTCATGATCACGCCGGAGCCCAGCGTACGGATATTCAGCTCGTTTTGGGCGCTCGGGTCGTTGGCCTGATTGTATACGTTCACCACGGCTGGCGCGGCGCGGCGCACTCCCTGATAATAGCTGACCGGGGTTTCCTGGCTGTCGCCGCCGCCGGATTTGAGCAATCCCTGATTGGAACGCAATGCCGGGATTGCCAGCAGCAGGATGCCGGCCACGATGACACCGAACAGCGCCGAACGTAACAGTTTGGTTAGCATGAGCGTTTGGGGTGCATAAAGAAGGTTGAATCGCAGAATATCAGAGAAGAATGGACACCGCATCGCGCGGCGTCCATTTTTTCATGGCTTAACGCAGTAACAGATAGATACTCTCGTCGCCGCGGACAATATTCAGGGCCAGCACCGAAGGTTTGGCTTCCAGAATTTTGCGCAATTGGGTGATGTTTTCCACGCGCTCGCGGTTCACGCCGACAATAATGTCGCCTTTTTGCAGGCCGACCTTGGCGGCGGCGCTGTCTTTAGCCACATTATCGATCGCCACGCCTTTGTTGCCGTCCTTCAACTGCCCGTTGTTGAGGGTCGCACCTTGCAGGGCTGGAGACAGTGTATCGGCATTGGTGGTGACGTTGGCGCTGTTGTCCAGCACGACCGCGACTTCCTGCTGCTTACCGTCGCGCAGCAGGCCGATACGTACTGTTTTGCCCGGCGCGGTGGTGCCGATCTTGGCGCGCAGTTCGGCAAAGCTGCTGATGGGTTTGCCATCCAGCGATACCAGCACGTCGCCCGCTTTAATGCCGGCTTTGGCGGCGGCGGACTTAGGAATGACCTCGCTGACGAAGGCACCGCGCTGTGCGTCCACCTTGAACGCTTTGGCGATTTCAGAGGTCATCTCGCTGCCCTTGATACCCAGCAGGCCGCGTTTCACTTCGCCGAATTCCACCAACTGCTGCGTCAGATTCTGCGCCATGTTGCTCGGAATAGCGAAACCGATGCCGACGTTACCGCCGCTCGGCGCCAGAATCGCAGTGTTGATGCCGATCAGTTCGCCCCGCAGGTTAACCAGCGCGCCGCCGGAGTTACCGCGGTTGATGGAGGCATCGGTCTGGATAAAGTTTTCCAGCCCTTCCAGGTTCAGGCCGCTGCGACCCAGCGCGGAAATGATGCCGGACGTCGCGGTCTGTCCGAGCCCGAACGGGTTGCCGACGGCAACGGCGAAGTCACCGACGCGCAGCTGATCGGAATCGGCCATTTTGACCTCGGTGAGATTCTTGGCGTCATTCAACTGCAACAGGGCGATATCGGTCTGCTCGTCGCGGCCGATCAGTTTGGCGTCGTATTCCCGACCGTCATTCAGCTGCACCTGAATTTTATCGGCGTTGTTGACGACGTGGTTATTGGTCAGCACGTAGCCTTTTTCGGCATTGATGATGACGCCGGAACCCAGCCCTTCAAACGGGCGAGAGTTCTGTTTTTCAGAAGGCGTGTTGGGACCGAAGAAGAATTTAAACTCTTCCGGGATACGCTGGCGCTGTACCTGCGTGCCTTCCACATGGACGCTCACTACGGCGGGCAGCACCTTTTCCAGCATCGGCGCCAGGCTGGGCAGAGCCTGACCTTCTACAACCGCAGGCAACGCGGCATTGGCCGGGGGCAGCGAAGACAACGACAGTCCAATACCGAGTGCCAGTGCGCTATATAACAACGATGTTTTTTTCATTGATTGTTAACTCTCTCACGACCTGCCTATGAATAAAACAATGATATATAAACTCAAACTTGCGGTGAAGACTCAGACCCAGGGCAGTGTGTAAAGTTCACTGATATTTCGTCAGCAGAATGTAACGACCGTCGTTGCGGGGGAAGATGATAGCGGCCGACGATAGGGTCATACCCTGACGACAAACCTCGTGCCGCCAGGGTGAATAAAATCGGAAAGATCGGTAAAAATAACCGGTCACTTGCCGATCGGGCGTGTACCGCGCAGCAGGCCGGAAGCGCTGTCCGAATAGTCGCGGGGCGGCATGTCCACCGGCGCCTGATCGTTGTCCGACTCTGCTTCGGTCAGACGATAGCGGAACGGGTTATCCTGCATCGGGACATCCGGCAGCAGGCTGTTGGAGCTTTTCGCCATGTGCTGATAGAGCTGGCGGTAATCGCGCGCCATGTTGTCGAGCAGTTCCGCGCTGCGGGCAAAGTGATTGACCAGTTCCTGACGATATTCTTCCAGCTCGGTTTTGTTTTTCTCCAGTTCGTTTTGCAGTACCTGCTGCTGGCGCAGTTTACGGTTGCCGAACCGCATCGCGACAGCGCCAATGATGACACCGATAACAAATCCAATCAGCGCAGACTCCCAGGTCATAAAACGACTCCTATTTTGACTTCGTTGTCCCGTAGGGTTTTTTCACTTAATAATAGTCACTATAACCGCTAACCTCGCCGGAGTGGAGCCCCTGTGTCTGGTCTGACCGGGAACACAGGCGCCGCGAAGCGGTAACGCCCACGATCGCGGGCTGAACCGGCGTCAACGCACGATAAAATACAACGAAATTTTTCTCAGGGATTTTGCGCTATGCAGAGAACAACCCCTTTGGCACTTTACCAGCAGGCTTTGGCGGCACAGACCTACCAGCCGGACGAAGTGCAGTATCAGACGGTCATCCGCCTGAACGCCATTCATCAGACGCTGACGGAACAGGTGTGGGCGCCCGCGGAAAGCAGCGCGCCGGGACTGATGGCAAAATGGCGAGCCTGGATCGGGCAGAAGGAAAAATCGCCGTCGCCGGTACAAGGGCTGTATATGTGGGGCGGCGTGGGGCGGGGTAAGACCTGGCTGATGGACCTGTTTTTTCACAGTCTGCCTTCGGAACGCAAGCTGCGTCTGCACTTTCATCGTTTCATGCTGCGCGTGCATGAAGAATTGAATCAGTTGCAGGGACAGGAAAATCCGCTGGAAAAGGTGGCCGACGGGTTTAAGGCGCAAACCGACATTCTGTGCTTCGACGAGTTCTTCGTCTCCGATATTACCGACGCCATGCTGCTGGCGGAACTGCTGCGGGCGCTGTTCTCCCGAGGCATTGCGCTGGTGGCGACCTCCAATATTCCGCCGGATGAACTGTACCGCAACGGGTTGCAGCGCGCGCGTTTCCTGCCGGCTATCGAGTTGATCAAGCAGCATTGCGCTGTATTGAATGTGGACGCCGGCATCGATTACCGGTTGCGTACCCTGACTCAGGCGCATCTGTATCTGACCCCGAATAATGCGGATACCGACGCCGAAATGCAGGCGATGTTCCGCCGCCTGTCCGGGCGTGATTTCAGTCAGCCCGGTCCGGTGCTGGAGATTAATCATCGACCGCTGGCGACGCTGAGCGCCGGCGACGGGGTGCTGGCGGTGGATTTCGCCACCCTGTGCCTTGAGGCGCGCAGCCAGAATGACTACATCGCGCTATCGCGGCTGTACCACACCGTGCTGTTGCATCATGTTCCGGTGATGGAAGTTAAAGACGAGAACGCCGCTCGCCGCTTTCTGGCGCTGGTGGACGAGTTTTACGAACGCCGGGTGAAGCTGATTATGTCTGCGCAGGCGACGATGTTCGAGATTTATCAGGGCGAACATCTGAAGTTTGAATACCAGCGCTGCCTGTCGCGTTTGCAGGAAATGCAGAGCGAAGAGTACCTGCGTCAGCCCCACCTGCCGTGATTGTCGCTTGCCGCCGGGAAATGACGGCGGCAAGGCGCTTTTAGTGAATGGCGGCTTATACCAGATAGCGCCGGAACCAGGCGATGGTCCTGTTCCATGCCAGGTCGGCGGCGGCTTTGTCGTACCGCGGCGTGGAATCGTTATGGAAGCCGTGATTGGTGCCGGGGTAGACGTAGGCTTCGTAGGTTTTATTGGCGGCTTTTAACGCGGATTCATACGCCGGCCAGCCGGCATTGATGTTGTCGTCGCGCTCTGCGTAGTGCAGCAATAACGGTGCTTTGATGCGGGAGACGTCTTCCGGCTTGGGCTGGCGTCCGTAAAACGGCACGGCGGCGGCTAGCTCCGGATAGGCCACGGCTGCCGTGTTGGATACGCCGCCGCCGTAGCAAAATCCGGTGATGCCGACTTTGCCGGTCGCGTCTTTATGCTTCATCAGAAATTCGACTGCGGCGAAGAAATCATTCATCAGTTTGGTTGGGTCGATCTGCTGCTGGAGTTCCCGCCCTTTGTCGTCGTTGCCCGGGTAGCCGCCGACTGAGCTCAGGCCATCCGGCGCCAGCGCGATAAACCCTTCTTTTGCTAAACGCCGCGCCACATCCTCGATATACGGGTTAAGCCCTCGGTTTTCATGCACCACCACCACAGCGGAAACCGGGCCGTTGGTTTTGGCTGGCCGCACAAGATAGCCGCGCACGCTGCCGTGACCGTTAGGGGAAGGGTAGGTGATGTATTCCGGGATGATCGCCGGGTCGGTGAATTCCACCTGCTGCGCCAACGCATAGTTCGGGCTCATCAGGGAGAGAATGGTCATGGCGGTCAGGCCGCCCGCGGCATACCTGGCGGCGCGCTCCAGAAATTCGCGCTTGGTCAGCTTGCCGTGCGCGTAATAGTCATAAAGCTCAAGCAATTCCGGTTGAAAATCTTTTGCTGTAAGGCGCGTCATCTCACTCTTCCTCCGCTGATGTTGTTCCAACTCAATGTAGCAAAAAGAAAAGCGGGCCGGAGTGGACGCACCATAGGTCAGCAGGATACGGGGTTGATGATGCGGAATAAAATTTTTATTTATCAATATATTATCGCGAACAGGCGCGACGGTGATGTTCGGTTGCCCGCGCCGTCTCCACAATGCTTACCATTCTTTACTTTTCGCGGAGGCGGTTTTGCTCCGTCGCGGTTATGCAGGCTCAAATCTTTCGCCATTTGGTTGAGAAAAAAGTCGATCTTTGAAATCGACTTCTCTATAATCTTGCGACCCCACGTTACAACAAAGTTTTTTCCCGAAACTTTAATCGCGCTGGCAATTGCTATTCGAAGGGGTAGGTTTGCTGGACTAGATAGCCGTGTGAACCTCAAAACACTATATTTATGAAGCGTTTGGGTGTTCACCAACGTGTAACTTAAATTGGGTAAGCTTTTAATGAAAACTTTTACAGCTAAACCAGAAACCGTAAAACGCGACTGGTACGTTGTTGATGCGAGCGGTAAAACTCTTGGCCGTCTGGCTACTGAACTGGCTCGTCGTCTGCGCGGTAAGCACAAAGCGGAATACACTCCGCACGTTGATACCGGTGACTACATCATCGTTCTGAACGCAGAAAAAGTTGCTGTAACCGGCAACAAACGTTCTGACAAGATGTACTACCATCACACCGGCCACATCGGTGGTATCAAAGAAGCGACCTTTGAAGAGATGATTGCCCGCCGTCCTGAGCGCGTAATTGAAATCGCGGTTAAAGGCATGCTGCCGAAGGGCCCGCTGGGTCGTGCTATGTACCGTAAACTGAAAGTTTACGCTGGTAACGAGCACAATCACGCGGCACAGCAACCGCAAGTTCTGGACATTTAATCGGGATTACAGGCAATGGCTGAAAATCAATACTACGGCACTGGTCGCCGCAAAAGCTCCGCCGCTCGCGTATTTATCAAACCGGGTAGCGGCAACATCGTCATCAACCAGCGTACTCTGGAACAGTACTTCGGCCGCGAAACTGCTCGCATGGTCGTTCGCCAGCCGCTGGAACTGGTCGACATGGTTGGTAAACTGGATCTGTACATCACCGTTAAAGGTGGTGGTATCTCCGGTCAGGCCGGTGCTATCCGTCATGGTATCACCCGCGCTCTGATGGAATACGACGAATCTCTGCGCTCTGAATTGCGTAAAGCTGGCTTCGTTACTCGTGACGCTCGTCAGGTTGAACGTAAAAAAGTCGGTCTGCGCAAAGCACGTCGCCGTCCGCAGTTCTCCAAACGTTAATTTCTGGCTGCCTGGCAGCGAAATCAACGCAGAAAAACCCGGTGCCTGTCACCGGGTTTTTTTATTGTTGGCGTTAAACCGTTTTCCCGGGCAGTGTGATTGTTTCGGATGTAACTCTCGCCAGTTGTTCCACGGCGGTGTCATGCTATTATAAAAGGCTACCTATCGGTAGGTAGTATTTGTGGTTATTGACGTAACGTGTTGAACTACCAACATACCCGGCTGATCCGATACTCCAGATAGCGGAAGGACAGAATGCAGGCACGAACCTTATCGGTTGACAGAATTTGCGTGGCTGCTGCCGCGCACTTTGCTGAACATGGCTACGATGCGGCGTCTCTGAATGAGATAGCCAAAGCGGTCAATATCAAAAAAGCGTCTCTCTATTCGCATTTCGCCAGTAAAAACGCGCTGTTTATGACGGTTTTTGACGATACGTTGCGCATTGAGACGGCATTTGCTCAGCAGTGCTTTGACGATGAAACGCCAGATGAGCTGCCGGGCAGTCACTATTTCTCCTGCCTTGCGAAACGTTACGCCGATTCGGCTTATCTTCGCTTTTTATTGCGCACAGGCTATCTGGCCCCCGCGGCGTTATATGACCAGATATCGTTGGGTTACGAGCAATATCTGGGGCTATTGCTGAACGCCTTTATCAATAAGCTGCATTCCGGCCACGACACACGCCTGCTGCCGGCGGACGACGTGGAACAGCTTGGGCAGGCGTATCTGGGTATTGTTGACAGCCTGCACGTCAAGCTGGTTTATACCGCCGAGCCGGATTTTTCACGCAGGCTGACGGCAATGCGGCGGCTGCTGTCTGATGCTTTGCAATGCGCAATCCTGTCGTCCAGACAATCGCGAGGGCAACACCATGTCTGAAAGGTATCAACACTCCACCACAACGATGACGTATCCCCTGATCTTGCTGCTGGCGTTGTTGACGGCATTGGACGCCATGGCGATAGACATGTATTTGCCAGCCATGCCAGCGCTGGCTATGGATTTCGGCGCCTCATCGGGCAAGGTGCAGCAAACATTGTCCGTGTTCCTCGTGGGGCTGGCTTTGGGGCAAGGCATCTGTGGACCGCTGCTTGATCGCTATGGCCGGCGCGTTCCCTTGCTGGCCGGCCTGGTGATTTTTATTGGCGGATCCGTGATGGCTGCGTTGTCGCCGTCAATCGAGTGGCTGATGCTGGCGCGCTTTCTGCAAGCACTGGGCGCTTCCGCCGGGCTGGTGGCGCCACGCGCGATTGTGGCTGATTTATACAGCGTCGCCGAGTCGGCACGTATTTTTTCCCTGTTGATGCAGGTGATGATGATTGCCCCGATTCTGGCGCCGTTACTGGGCGGCTATTTGCTGGCGCATGGCGAATGGCGTCTGGTTTTCTGGGTGCTGGCGGGCCTGGGCGTCGCGGGGTTGATTTGGGGGATACGCATCATCCCCGAATCACTGAGTGAGGAAAAACGCCTGGCGTCCCGCGCTGGAAATCTGTCTCCCGGCAATATCGTGCGGGCGTATGTCCAGCAGTTTGGCTATGGAGTTTTCATGGCTTATACCCTGGCAGGTGGGGTGATTTTTGGCTCGCTGTTTGTCTATATCAGTTCCTCCTCGTTTGTCTTTACCCAGTCTTTCGGGCTGACGCCCGCGCAGTTTAGTTACATTTTTGCGGCGAATGCCGTCAGCCTGGTGATAGGAGGGCAAATCAGTACGACGCTGCTCAGACGACGAGTGGGTGAGCAACGGATCATGATGTTTGGCATCGTGATTCATATTCTGGCTGGGCTGGTGCTATCGATACTGATTCTGGCCGAGGGGATTGGGCTGTGGGGATATCTGCTGCTGCTGGCGACGACGATCGGTACGCTAGGGTTGGTATTTGGCAACCTCACCGCACTGACGATGGCGAATGCGGGCGGGCAGGCGGGGGTTGCTTCGGCGTTGATGGGGATGTTGCAGTATCTGATCGCCGCACTGGTTGGGTATGGCGCCAGCCAGGTGTTGCCAGGGCCGGTGGTGTTGCCGGTGGTGATAGTGCTGTGCGGCGTAGCGGCGATGCTACTGTGTATCTTAGCCAATCGTATGGCGCAGACCGCTTTTTCCACCTGTTATGGCGATAGAGAATAAACAGAGAATAAATCGCCTTATATGACAAGTGGTTAACAATGATAAACGGCTTATTCCCCCACAAAACAAACAGAATCTGATACACTATTCGCCGGTTTTGTGCCTGTTCGCCAGCAAGTGATTTTAACAGAACGACGGATGTCGTCCGCTTTCCCCGCGGGGAAGTCCAAACGCGGCAAGGCCAGCAGGATCCTATTCGATCGGTTGTTCGCCGTATTTTTTCGATAACTTGGAGGTTTTCATGGCTGTCGCTGCCAACAAACGTTCGGTGATGACGCTGTTTTCCGGTCCGTCCGACATTTTTAGCCATCAGGTCCGCATCGTACTGGCCGAGAAAGGGGTGAGTGTCGAGATTGAACAGGTGGACATGGATAATCTGCCGCAGGACCTTATCGACCTCAATCCTTACGGTTCCGTACCGACGCTGGTTGACCGTGAGCTGACGTTGTATGAATCACGTATCATCATGGAATACCTGGATGAGCGTTTCCCTCACCCGCCGTTGATGCCGGTCTATCCGGTAGCGCGCGGTAACAGTCGCCTGATGATGCACCGGATTGAACAGGACTGGTATTCGTTGATGAAAACCGTCCTGAATGGCAATGCACAGGATGCCGAGGCCGCGCGCAAGCAACTTCGTGAAGAACTGCTGGCGATCGCCCCGGTTTTCAACGAAGCCCCGTATTTCATGAGTGAAGAATTCAGTCTGGTGGATTGCTATCTGGCACCGCTGCTGTGGCGTCTGCCGCTGTTGGGGATTGAATTGAGCGGTTCCGGCGCCAAGGAACTGAAAGGCTACATGACGCGCGTGTTCGAGCGCGATGCCTTCCTCGCTTCCCTGACTGAAGCTGAGCGCGAAATCCGGTTGCAATCCAGAGGGTAATGGCATGACGTTGTCTCAGCTCTCTCCGCGCCGCCCGTATTTATTACGGGCCTTTTATGACTGGTTGCTGGACAACCAGCTGACGCCGCATCTGGTGGTGGATGTGACCGTTCCCGGCGTGCAGGTGCCGATGGAGTTTGCCCGCGATGGGCAAATTGTCCTGAATATTGCGCCGCGTGCGGTGGGAAATCTCGAACTGGCTGACGACAGCGTACGTTTCAACGCGCGTTTTGGTGGTGTTCCCCGGCAGGTGTTCGTTCCGATGGCCTCGGTCATGGCGATTTATGCCCGGGAAAATGGCGCGGGCACCATGTTTGAGCCGGAGCCGGCCTACGAAATCGTCGAAGAGTTTGGCGAGCAGCCTCAAACCGAAGATGAGTCCAAACCGACGCTGATATCGGTGGTGGACAACGAACCACCCTCTTCGCAGAACGAGCAGCCGGATGACGAGCCGCCGCAGCCGCCGAGAGGCGGCAGACCTTCTCTACGTGTGGTCAAATAATCGCGATTGATAAAAAAGGCACATCACTGTGCCTTTTTTATTGGTTGGAAGAAAAGTAGTAACAGTAACGTACTTTGCTGTGTATCAACGGGTTTATCCATTGTCAGTGTCGTGTCTAACCGAAGGAGAATGTGATGAAAACCAGTCAAGGCCGCTGTTTATGCGGTGCGGTAACCATAACGGTCCCTGAGTCATGTACGCATGATGTTTACGTCTGCCATTGTGGTATGTGCCAGAAATGGGGCGGTGGACCGTTGATGGCGATTGAGTCTCAGCATGATGTGGTGATTGAAGGGAAAGAGCATATCGGTTTTTATCGCTCTTCCGACTGGGCGGAGCGCGCGTTCTGCCGTACATGCGGGACTCATCTGTTTTATCGGTTGCTTGAACCGGAGATCTACTCGCTTTCGGCGGGGCTATTTTCAGACGGACAAAAACGACTGGTTTCGCAAATCTATATTGATAATAAGCCTGATTATTACGACTTTGCGCAGCAAACCCCAATGATGACTGAACAGGATGTCATTGATTTACATAAAGCGTAATACCCGATCGATCGCCAACCAGAAAAGCCAAAGGCGGCCTGAGCCGCCTTTGGGATATCCTGAAAGCAATTACACTTCCAGATAGTTCATGATGCCGTCAGCCGCTTTGCGGCCTTCGGCGATCGCCGTGACCACCAGGTCGGAGCCACGCACCGCGTCGCCGCCAGCGAAGATTTTCGGGTTTGAGGTCTGGAAAGCGCTGTCGCTCTGCTCCGGTGCGATGATGCGACCCTGTGCATCCAGATCCACGCCATGCTCCGCCAGCCATGCCATCTTGTGCGGACGGAAACCGAACGCCATGATGACAGCATCCGCTTCCAGCACATGCTCAGACCCTTCAACCGCTTCCGGGCGACGGCGGCCATTGGCATCCGGCGCACCCAGTTCGGTACGAATCATGCGTACGCCGCACACTTTACCGGCGCCGTTGATTTCGACGCTCAGCGGTTGCAGGTTGAAGCGGAACTCCACGCCTTCTTCACGCGCATTTTTCACTTCGCGTTTGGAGCCCGGCATGTTCTCTTCATCACGGCGGTAGGCGCAGGTCACGTGCGTCGCGCCCTGACGAATCGAGGTGCGCACGCAGTCCATCGCCGTATCGCCGCCGCCCAGCACCACGACGCGCTTGCCCTGCATCGAGGTGTAAGGTTCCTGTTCGCCGGTTTCGAAGCCCATCAGGTGCTTGGTGTTGGCAATCAGGAACGGCAGCGCATCGTATACGCCCGGCGCGTCTTCATTTTCCAGCCCGCCGCGCATCGACTGATAGGTGCCGACGCCCAGGAAGACGGCGTCATATTCCGTCAGCAGGTCGCTCAACTGAATATCTTTGCCGACCTCGGTGTTAAGCTGGAATTCGATACCCATCTCGGTGAAGATTTCGCGGCGTTTGGTCATTACCTCTTTTTCCAGCTTGAAAGCAGGAATACCGAAGGTCAGCAAACCGCCGATTTCCGGATGGCGGTCATAAACCACCGCCTTCACGCCGTTACGGGTCAGCACGTCGGCGCAGGCCAGCCCGGCAGGGCCGGCACCGATAATAGCCACACGCTTGCCGGTCGGCTGTACCGACGACACGTCCGGACGCCAGCCCATCTCGATCGCTTTATCGTTGATGTAGCGCTCGATATTGCCGATGGTGACGGCGCCGAATTCGTCGTTCAGGGTGCAAGACCCTTCGCACAGACGATCCTGCGGGCAGACGCGGCCGCACACTTCCGGCAGGCTATTGGTCTGGTGAGACAGCTCCGCGGCTTCAATGATCCGGCCTTCGTTGGCCAGTTTCAGCCAGTTCGGGATGTAGTTGTGAACCGGACATTTCCATTCGCAGTAAGGGTTGCCGCAGGCCAGGCAGCGATCCGCCTGCGCCTTGGACTGGCTTTCCGAGAACGGCTCGTAAATTTCAACAAACTCGATTTTACGAATCTTCAGCGGTTTCTTGGGCGGATCAACGCGCTGTAAGTCGATAAACTGATAAACATTCTGACTCATGATGACCTCTTACTGCGCCTGTACCCGCAGCTCCGCTGCGGAACGACTACGATGACCCAACAACGCTTTCACATCACTTGATTTCGGCTTTACCAGCGCAAATTTCGATGCCCAGACCGGCCAGTTGGCGAGGATTTCCTCACCGCGTTGCGAGCCGGTGTGCTGGACGTGCTCGGTAATCAGCCCGCGCAGATGCTCTTCGTGAATCGCCAGGTTTTCCACATCCAGCACTTCAACCAGTTCCGGGTTGACGCGTTTGCGGAATTCGCCATCCTCATCCAGCACGTAGGCGAAGCCGCCGGTCATGCCTGCGCCGAAGTTGACGCCGGTACGGCCCAGGATGCATACGATACCGCCGGTCATGTATTCGCAGCCGTTATCGCCGATGCCTTCCACCACGGTGATGGCGCCGGAGTTACGCACCGCGAAACGCTCGCCGGCACGCCCTGCGGCGAACAGCTTACCGCCGGTCGCACCGTACAGGCAGGTGTTGCCGATGATGCTGGCTTCGTGGCTGCGGAAGGCTGAACCGACCGGCGGACGCACGGAGATAATGCCGCCAGCCATGCCTTTGCCCACGTAGTCGTTGGCGTCGCCGGTCAGGGTCAGCTCAACGCCGCCGGCGTTCCACACGCCGAAGCTCTGGCCGGCTGTACCGGTGAAATGCGCTTTGATCGGATCGCTCGCCAGCCCTTGATCGCCGTGTTTTTCCGCGATGACGCCGGACAAGGTCGCGCCGACGGAGCGGTCAGTGTTGCGGATGTCAAAGTAGAGCGTTTTGCTCTGTCTGGCGTCGACATGCGCCTGAGCCTGTGCGATCAGTTCTTTGTTCAGCAGGCCCTTGTCAAACGACGGGTTACCCTCGGTGCAGTACAGCGCTTTGCCGGGTTGCGGCGTCACGGTGTGCAGCAACGGCGACAGATCCAGCTTGTTCTGCTTGGCGGTAATGCCGTCCAGTTCGACTAACAGATCGGTGCGGCCGATCAGGTCCACCAGGCGGCTGATGCCCAGTTCCGCCATCAGCTCGCGGGTTTCGCGGGCGATGAAGGTAAAGTAGTTCACCACACGTTCCGGCAGACCGTGATAGTGGTCGCGGCGCAGTTTGTCATCCTGTGTTGCCACGCCGGTAGCGCAGTTGTTCAGGTGGCAGATACGCAGGTATTTACAACCCAGCGCCACCATCGGACCGGTGCCGAAGCCAAAGCTTTCCGCCCCCAGAATCGCCGCTTTCACGATGTCCAGACCGGTTTTCAGGCCGCCGTCCACCTGCAGGCGGATTTTGTGACGCAGGCCGTTGGCGACCAACGCCTGTTGTGTTTCCACCAGACCCAGTTCCCACGGGCAACCGGCGTATTTCACCGAGGACAGCGGGCTGGCGCCGGTGCCGCCGTCGTAACCGGCGATGGTAATCAGGTCGGCGTAGGCTTTCGCTACGCCGGTGGCGATGGTACCGACGCCAGGCTCGGAAACCAGCTTGACCGAAATCATCGCCTTCGGGTTGACCTGTTTCAGGTCGAAAATCAGCTGCGCCAGGTCTTCGATCGAATAAATATCATGGTGCGGCGGCGGTGAAATCAGGGTCACGCCCGGTACGGAGTAACGCAGGCGCGCGATGTACGGCGTGACTTTGTCGCCCGGCAACTGGCCGCCTTCGCCCGGTTTGGCGCCCTGCGCCACCTTGATTTGGATAACGTCGGCATTGACCAGATAGGCCGGGGTGACGCCAAAGCGACCGGAAGCCACCTGCTTGATACGGGATACTTTATTGGTACCGTAACGCGCCGGGTCTTCGCCGCCTTCGCCGGAGTTGGAGAAGCCGCCCAGACTGTTCATGGCTTCCGCCAGCGACTCATGCGCTTCGGGGCTCAGCGCGCCGATGGACATGGCGGCGGTATCGAAGCGTTTGAACAGTTCCGAATCCGGTTCGACCTGCTCCAGCGGGATAGCCGCGCCTTCCTGCGGCTGCAGCGCCAGCAGGTCGCGCAGCATGGACGCCGGGCGCTCGTTCACCAGTTTGGCGTACTGCTGGTAATCGTGGTAGTCGCCGCTGTGCACCGCGGTTTGCAGCGTTTTCACCACATCCGGGTTGTAAGCGTGGTATTCGCCGTCGTAGACAAATTTGAGCAAACCGCCCTGATCGAGCTTCTGACGCTTGAGCCAGGCGCGTTTGGACAGATTTTGCAGGTCCTGCTCGAAGTCGCTGAAGTTGGCGCCGCCGATGCGGCTCACTACGCCCTGGAAGCAGCGGGACGCCACATCGTTGTGCAGACCGACCGCTTCGAACAGTTTCGAGCAGCGGTAGGAGGCGATGGTGGAGATCCCCATCTTGGACATGATCTTGTACAGGCCCTTGTTGATGCCGTTGCGGTAGTTCTGCATCACGGTACGGTACGGTTTGTCGATGGTGTGGTTATCCACCAGACGGGCCAGCGCTTCATAGGCCAGATACGGGTAAATCGCGGTAGCACCGAAGCCGAGCAGCACGGCGAAATGGTGCGGATCGCGGGCGCTGGCGGTTTCAACGATGATGTTGGCGTCGCAGCGCAGGCTCTTTTCCACCAGGCGAGCCTGAATCGCGCCCACCGCCATCGGCGCCGGCACCGGCAGGCGATCCTGCGCGATGCCGCGGTCGGTCAGCACCAGCAACACTGCTCCGGCGCGCACCTTGTATTCCGCTTCGTCGCACAGTTTTTCAACCGTGTCCTGCAATGAACGCTGTTTTGGATCGAAGGTGATATCGATCTTTTCGGCGCGATAGTGCTCGGGATCCTGATTGATCAACTGAATGAAGTCGGAATAGAGCAGGATCGGTGATTTGAAGCTCAGGCGGTGAGCCTGACCCTCCGCCTCGCAGAAGACGTTCATCTCACGACCGATACAGGTGGCGAGCGACATCACGTGCGCTTCGCGCAGCGGGTCGATCGGCGGGTTGGTCACCTGCGCGAATTGCTGGCGGAAATAATCGTAAATGATGCGCGGACGACTCGACAGCACGGCGAACGGCGTGTCGTCGCCCATGGAGCCGGTCGCTTCCTGACCGTTTTCTCCCAGCACGCGAATAACCTGATCCAGCTCTTCGTTACTGTAGCCGAACTGTTTCTGGTAGGTTTCCAGCAGCGCGTCATCAAGCTCCCGGCTGCCGACCTGATCGTCCGGCAGCTCTTCGAACGGCACCAGACGCTTGACGTTTTTCTCCATCCACTCTTTGTACGGATGGCGGCTTTTCAGGTCATCGTCGGTTTCGGTCGAATGCAGGATACGGCCGGTACGGGTGTCGATCACCATCAGTTCGCCCGGGCCGACGCGGCCTTTTTCCACCACTTCGTCAGGCTGGTAATCCCAGATGCCCACTTCGGAGGCGCAGGTGATCAACTTATCTTTGGTGATGACATAGCGCGCCGGACGCAGACCGTTACGGTCGAGGTTACAGGCCGCGTAGCGCCCGTCGGACAGCACCAGACCGGCCGGGCCGTCCCACGGCTCCATGTGCATGGAGTTAAAGTCAAAGAAGGCGCGCAGCTCCGGGTCCATGTTCGGGTTGTTCTGCCAGGCCGGCGGCACCAGCAGACGCATGGCGCGCACGATGTCCATCCCGCCCGCCAGGAACAGCTCCAGCATATTGTCCAGCGACATGGAGTCTGAACCGCTTTCGTCCACGAACGGCGCGGCGTCCAGCAGGTCGGGAATCAGCGGCGTCTTGAACTTGTAGGCGCGGGCGCGGGCCCACTGACGGTTACCGGTGATGGTGTTGATTTCGCCGTTGTGCGCCAGATAGCGGAACGGCTGCGCCAGACGCCAGCGCGGCACGGTATTGGTGGAGAAACGCTGGTGGAACAGGCAGATAGCCGATTCCAGACGCAGGTCCGCCAGATCCAGATAGAACCGCGGCAGGTCCGTGGGCATGCACAAACCTTTATAGATGTTCACCAGATTGGAGAGGCTGCACACATAGAAATCTTTATCCTGCACGCGCTTCTCGATACGGCGGCGCGCCATAAACAGGCGGCGTTCCATATCACGCGGACGCCAGCCGGCGGGGGCGTTGACAAAAATCTGTTCGATGCGCGGCAGAGAAGAGAGCGCGATCTCGCCCAGCACGTCCGGGTTGGTCGGCACTTCGCGCCAGCCGAGTACGGACAGGGTTTCATTCTGCAGTTCTTCTTCGACAATTCGACGGGTGGCCCGAGCCTTTTCTTCATCCCGGCTGAGGAACAGCATGCCGACCGCGTAATTGTTGGCCAAACGCCAGTTGTGTTCTTCGGCGACCAGGCGGAAGAAACGATCGGGTTTCTGAAGCAATAAGCCGCAACCGTCGCCGGTCTTGCCGTCGGCAAGGATCGCGCCACGGTGTTGCATGCGGGCCAGGGCGTGAATCGCCGTCCGCACGACTTTATGGCTCGGTTCACCTTCTATATGGGCGATCAATCCGAAACCACAGTTGTCTCTTTCATGGGATGCATCGTACAACATATCTCAGTGAACCTCCCCAGGCTCTGTATGACTTCCTCATCGCCAATGCCACCACCAGAATGCGGGCGCTTATTAAATTGCGTGTTAACCGCGCGCTAACCGCGAGCGACCCCTTCACTGCGCCAATTTGACATCAGTGGTGTGCGCCGCTCTCTTTTATCTGGCCTCTCGTAAGGTCTCACAAGTGGTGTGCTTGCTTGATGAGGGAGTCTTCTTCTTACTGCATAAATATGACGAGACGTTGACTCGTCGGGAAAGCTTCCAGCGGATTCCCAAATTAGCGAGAAACCCTGTTCAGGTCAAATCTCCATAGCGGGTAAGCACTTTAGGGATAATATTTACTTATGTTTATGAAATAAAAGGATTTAATTAATAAAAATAAGACGTTGGCAAGGTGGGGGTATTAGTCTAACTGTGAGCTGTATCACTATGCTAACGGCGGGTTTTTGTCGCTGCATGCTGCGATAATGTGACTTACTGGCATCTTATTCTGTCTGGTGAGAGTTTTTTAATTTATGACACTGTTTTTCATTTTACGGTCATCTTTTAATGGAATGAACCCCGCAGATAAGAAAAATTAATCAGAAAAGATGTGATTTTATTTTCAATAAAAACGAATAAACATGCAGTTATATAAACCGGAGCGTATTGATCGGGGTCATCGCCGTTAATAGGCGTTAAAGGTAGGCTGATTTTTTGTGAAATGAAGAATCAGAATATGCAATTGCAAAAATTAATCAATATGTTTGGTGGCGATCTTCAGCGTCGTTATGGAGAAAAAATCCATAAATTGACGCTGCACGGGGGATTTAGCTGTCCGAACCGCGACGGCACGCTGGGGCGTGGCGGTTGCACCTTCTGCAATGTGGCGTCGTTCGCCGACGAACAGATGCAGCAGCGCAGCATCGCCGAACAACTGGCTGCGCAGGCCGGCAAGGTCAATCGCGCCCGCCGCTATCTGGCCTATTTCCAGGCTTATACCAGCACGTATGCCGAGGTGCAGGTGCTGGCGTCCATGTACCGGCAGGCGCTGACGCAGGCCGATATGGTGGGGATGTGCGTGGGCACCCGGCCGGATTGCGTGCCGGATACGGTGCTGGACCTGCTGGCTGACTATCACGAACAAGGCTATGAAGTCTGGCTGGAACTGGGGCTGCAAAGCGCGCATGACCGAACGTTGCGGCGCATCAATCGCGGGCATGATTTCGCCTGTTACCGGCAGACCGCACAGCGCGCGCGCGGCAGAGGGCTCAACGTGTGCAGCCACCTGATTGTCGGCTTGCCCGGCGAGAGCGACGAGCATTGCCTGTCGACGCTGCGGCAGGTGGTGGAAGCCGGCGTGGACGGCATCAAGCTGCACCCATTGCACATTGTGACCGGCAGCGTAATGGCAAAAGCCTGGGGAGCCGGCCGGCTACCGGAACTGTCGCTGGCGCGTTATGTATCGATTGCCGGCGAGATGATTCGCCACACCCCGCCCGGCATTGTCTATCACCGTATTTCCGCCAGCGCCCGGCGGCCGACGCTGCTGGCGCCGCTGTGGTGCGAAAATCGCTGGACCGGCATGGTCGGCGTTCACGACTACCTGCAACAGCATGGCGCGCAAGGTTCCGCGCTGGGGCAGCCGTTTCATTACTCAACAATCTAACCTCCGCGGCGGCTCGCAAATTGACCGCTCATTTACCGCGCACACGATTTTTTTACGGTATGATTTGCGGGTTTATGATTAAGGAACACCGCTATGAGGCAAATCAGGCTGTTGGCGCAGTACTACGTTGATTTAATGGTTAAACTGGGGCTGGTTCGTTTTTCCCTGCTGCTGGCGTCAGCGCTGGTTTTACTGGCGCTGGTGGTGCAGATGGCGGTGACGCTGCTGCTCACCGGCAAGGTGGAAAACATCGACGTGGTGCGTTCTATCTTTTTCGGCTTACTGATCACGCCCTGGGCGGTGTACTTCCTGTCCGTGGTGGTGGAGCAGCTTGAAGAGTCGCGTCAGCGGCTGTCGCGGCTGGTGGCCAAGCTGGAAGAGATGCGTCATCGCGATCAGGAACTGAACGAACAGTTGCAGGGCAATATCGCCCAGCTTAATCAGGAAATCAGCGATCGCATCAAGGCGGAGGAAGCCCGCCTGCTGATGGTCTCCAAACTGCGTGAAGAGATGGCGCGCCGCGAGCAGGCGCAGGTTGAGCTGGAACAGCAGTCGGCGCTGTTGCGCTCTTTTCTCGACGCTTCGCCGGACCTGGTTTACTACCGCAATGAAAACAAAGAATTTTCCGGCTGCAACCGGGCGATGGAATTGCTGCTTGGCAAAAGCCAGAAGCAGCTGATCGGCCTGACGCCAAAAGATGTTTATCCGCCCGATATTGCCGAAAAAGTCATGGAAACGGATGAGAAGGTGTTTCGCCACAACGTTTCATTGACCTATGAGCAGTGGCTGGTCTATCCGGATGGCCGCAAAGCCTGTTTCGAGTTGCGCAAGGTGCCGTTTTACGACCGCATGGGTAAGCGACACGGCCTGATGGGGTTTGGACGCGATATTACCGAGCGTAAGCGCTACCAGGACGCGTTAGAGAACGCCAGCAGGGAAAAGACTACCTTCATCTCTACGATCAGCCACGAGCTTCGTACGCCGCTTAATGGCATTGTCGGCCTGAGTCGTATCCTGCTCGACACGCATCTGGACGCAGAGCAGCAAAAATACCTGAAAACCATCCACGTCAGCGCCATCACGCTCGGCAATATTTTCAACGACATCATCGAAATGGACAAGCAGGAGCGGCGCAAGGTCCAACTGGATAACCAGCCGATGGATTTCGTCGGCTTTGTGGTGGATCTGGAAAATCTGGGCGGACTGCTGGCCCAGCCCAAGGGGCTACAGCTTGAGATGGAACTGCATCAGCCGTTGCCGAAAACCATCGTCACCGACGGTACCCGGTTGCGCCAGATTCTGTGGAACCTGCTCAGCAACGCCGTGAAATTCACGCGTGAGGGCCGGGTGGTGGTGCGGGTCTGGCATGAGCAGGGCGACCGGCTGCGTTTTGAGGTGGAGGATTCCGGCATGGGGATCCCGGCCGACGAGCTGGAGAAAATCTTCTCCATGTACTACCAGGTCAAGGACCAACACGGCGGCAAACCGGCTACCGGCACCGGCATCGGGCTGGCGGTTTCCAAGCGTCTGGCGCAAAGCATGGGCGGCGATATTCAGGTGACCAGCGAACTGGGCAAGGGCTCCTGTTTTGCGCTGACGGTGACGGCGCCGGTGGTGCGTGATGACGAGTCTGATGAAGACGAGCAGGATGAGCTGCCGCTGCCGGCATTGCATGTGCTGCTGGTGGAAGATATCGAACTGAACGTGGTGGTGGCGCGCTCGGTACTGGAAAAACTGGGCAGCAGCGTCGAAGTGGCGATGACCGGTCAGGCGGCGCTGGATATGTTCGATCCGGATGAATTTGATTTGGTGCTGCTGGATATCCAGTTGCCGGACATGACCGGTCTGGATGTGGCGCGCCAACTGCGCGAGCGTTATGCCGGGCAGTCGATGCCACCGCTGGTCGCCCTGACGGCGAATGTGCTCAAGGATAAAAAAGAGTATCTGGACGCCGGCATGGATGACGTGCTGAGTAAGCCGCTGGCGGTGCCGGCGCTGACGGCGGTAATCCAGCAATACTGGGATCATCATGCGCAGCCGGAACCGGAAGCCGCGACGGTGGACTCCGGGTCGCTGCAGGACCGCCTGCTGGATATTCCGATGCTGGAGCAGTACCTGACGCTGGTGGGGCCGAAACTGATTCATCAGAGCCTGGCGATGTTCGAGCAGATGATGCCCGGCTATCTGGCGATTCTGGATTCCAACATGACCGCCCGCGACCAGAAAGGCATTGCGGAAGAGGGACACAAAATCAAAGGCGCTGCGGGCTCGGTGGGGCTCAAGCATTTGCAACAGGTTGCGCAACAGATTCAGACCACGACATTACCGGCATGGTGGGACAACGTGCAGGAGTGGATTGACGAGTTGAAACACGACTGGCAGCAGGATGTGCAGGTATTGAAAGACTGGGTTTCGGAGGCTGAAAAAAAATGACCCCGACCGAGGCCGGGGTGCGCGAATTATGCGCCAACACCAGGGAAAGCGGTACACCTGCGTTCAATCTCAGATGTTGTTGGTACGCAAGCGTTTTTGAAATCCCATCTTCTGGCAACACACACCATAGCAAATATGGCGTCGTTTGTTACAAGAATCATTAAAATGTGTGATGTAGATTAGTGTTTGTCAATCAAAAAATCAATTAGTTGATGTAATGAAATGAGGCATGAGTGATGAAAAAAGTTGGTGTCGTACTCAGCGGATGTGGAGTTTATGATGGTTCAGAGATTCACGAAGTTGTCTTGACTCTGCTTGCAATCGATCGTGCCGGTGCCGAAGCTGTCTGCTTTGCTCCGGACAAAGAACAGCTACATGTGATTAATCATCTGACCGGTGAGGTTACCGGTGAGAAACGCAATGTTTTAGCGGAATCAGCGCGTATTGCTCGTGGGAAAATCCAGCCATTATCCAGCGCGGATCCCCAACAGCTTGATGCGCTGATTGTCCCCGGCGGATTCGGTGCCGCAAAAAATTTGAGCGATTTCGCCACCCGTGGAGCCGACTGTGAGATTGATAACGAACTGAAAATACTTACCCGTGAAATTCATAAGAAAAATAAACCAATAGGGTTTATTTGCATCGCCCCCGCCATGTTACCGAAACTGCTTGATACCTCTGTGCAGCTTACAATTGGTAACGATGAAGGGACTGCGCAGGCGATAGAAGCGATGGGTGGCGTGCACGTGAAATGCCCGGTAGATGACATTGTCGTTGACGTTGTACACAAGGTGGTGACGACTCCGGCTTACATGCTGGCGAACTCGATTGGTGAAGCCGCCAACGGAATTGAGAAACTGGTGGCGCGTGTTTTGGAACTGGCTGAATGAGGTCAGCAGGCCTATTCGGGAAAGGCCCGGTAGGACGAATAGCCGCTTGTATCCGGCGTTGGGTGTTGCGCATCTTCTTTGGCGTCGTTGCGTTGTGGGTCGCGGCGATCCTGCTGTTTGCATTTTTGCCCGTACCCTTTTCCGCCGTGATGATCGATCGCCAGCTTAGCGCCTGGCTGAGCGGCGATTTTGCGTATGTGGCCCATTCGGACTGGGTGTCGATGGATGAGATCGCCGCTGTGGCGCCATTGGCGGTTATTGCAGCGGAAGATCAGAAATTTCCCCAGCATTGGGGGTTTGATTTCGACGCGATTTCGGCGGCGCTCAAACATAACGAGCGACACGAGAATCGTATTCGCGGCGCATCCACGCTGTCGCAGCAGACGGTAAAAAACCTGCTGCTGTGGGACGGGCGCAGCTGGTTGCGTAAAGGATTGGAGGCCGGTTTGACGGCGGCGGTTGAGCTGGTATGGACCAAACGTCGTATTCTGACGGTTTACCTGAATATTGCCGAGTTTGGACCCGGAATTTTTGGCATAGAGGCCGCATCGCGTCAGTTCTTCAATAAACCGGCGAGCCGGCTGACGGCATCGGAAGCGGCGATGCTGGCGGCGGTGTTGCCGAATCCTATCCGCTATCGCGCCAGTAAACCGTCCGGCTACGTCATGCGGCGTCAGCAATGGATTTTGCGTCAGATGAACCAGATCGGCGGAGAAAATTTTCTGGAAGCGAACCGGCTTTATTAACAAACCTGATTGACTGATAGATTTTTTCCAATGCGCGGTTTCCATTTCCCGTGTCGGTATGGGAAATCATGACCGCATGAACAGGGGCAAATAATGCGGTATGGCATGGTTTTTCTTATGACGCTTTCGCTGTGGGGCCTGGGGGCCTCTGCCGACGCGGTCAGTGTTAAAAACGACAATTCTGCTTATGTATTTTTACAGGCAGACAAACTTGCCCAGGTAAAACAGCAACTGCGCAGCCAGACCGCGCCGCCGCAGATGCAGCTTGCTTATCAGCAGTTGTTGCGGGCGGCGGATAGCGCCATGAAAAAACCTGATCTATCGGTTACTCAAAAACTTTCAATGCCGCCCGGCGGCAACCGTCATGATTATTTGAGTTTGGCGGCTTACTGGTGGCCTGATCCGCAGCAGAAAGACGGCTTACCCTGGATTCGACATGACGGCAAGGTGAACCCGGCGACCAAGGGTGAGGAGACGGATGCTATCCGTCTGGCGACGTTTACCGATCAGGTGCGTGTACTGGCGCTGGCCTGGTATTTTTCGGACCGCCCCGAATATGCCGGCAAAGCCATTTCCATGATTCGCACCTGGTTTATCACTCCTGAAACGCGTATGAACCCTAACCTGAATTATGCGCAGGCCATTCCGGGCAGAAACGACGGGCGGGGCGCAGGCGTGCTCGACGGCCGTTTCTTCGCTACTCGTATCGTGGATGCGCTGGTCATGTTGCGGCAGGCGCCGGGATGGGGCGCCAGTGACGAGCAGCAGATGCGGCAGTGGATGACGGACTACCTACACTGGTTGCTGACCAGTCATAACGGCAAGCAGGAAGCCTCGGCAAAGAATAATCATGGCAGCTGGTATACGGTGCAGGTGGCGGGTATCGCCGCCTATCTGGGCCAGTCTGAAACGGTGAAGGCGATGGCGGCATTGCAGCGCCAGAAGCTCGACCATCAGCTGGCGGCGGATGGTTCGCAACCAGAGGAACTGGCGCGTACCCGGTCGTTCCATTACAGCGGCTTCAATCTGCAGGCTGTTAGCCTGATGGCGACCGTGGCAGGGAAGTACGGCGATAACCTGTGGCAGTATCGTACCCCCAAAGGCAGCAGCCTGTTGTCGGCTCTGGATTTCATGGCTCCGTATCTGGATGAGTCCAGACCCTGGCCTTATAAAACCATGGGGCGAGAGAGCAGCCCGCTGATTCCGCTAATGCTGCAGGCCGAGCAGGCTATCGGTTCTCCCCGTTATCATGCGGCTATCAGGCAGGCGGGATTCGCACCGTTGCTGACCGGGGCGCCTGAGGGAAAAAAAGATGCTGGAGTCAGCATTGATACCCGCCGCAGCATCTGGCTGCTGTCACCGCCAGCGACCGCGGGAGATACGCCAACGCCATGATTAGCCGGTACCATGAGTAACGGGAGACGCGAGCAGAATGGCAGACGCCTGTGGCCACCTGCCGGATAGTCAGTCTGGCGGCCGTGATTGGCCGCCAGATGGAGCGGGGGGGTTAGTCGAGGTAGCTGAACGCAGTCGTCACGTGTTTGACACTGCCGACCCTGCTGGCGATCTGGGCCGCTGACGTTGCTTCACGGCGCGTCACCAGACCCAGCAGGAAGACTTCGCCATTTTCGGTGGTGACCTTCACGTTGGAGGATTTCACGGTGTCGCTGGTCAGCAGCTGAGAACGCACTTTGGTGGTGATCCAGGTATCCATGGACGCGGTGCCCAGCGAAATCGGCGTGCCTTTGCGGATTTCGTTATACACCTCGGTAGTGCCTTCCACACCCATGGCGATCTGTTTGGCCCGGCTGGCCAGCTCGGTCGAAGGAGCCTGACCGGTCAACAGCACTTTGCCCTGATAGGCGGTTGCGGAGATCCGCGCTTCTTTGCTTAATTGCGTGTCTTTACTCAGCGCGTTGGATACCCTGACTTCCAGCGTGCCGTCGTCGACCTGAGTGCCGACAGTCCGTGGATCGGTCGCGGATTTGGTTGCAACCGCCGCGCTGCCAATCGCGACAGCGCCAATACAGCCCTGTAGCATCAGACAGGCAGACAGCACGGCAATGCAAGAGTAGATCCTCATGGAGTGCTCCTTAATCGTTCTGGTGTGGGAAAAGCGTGTTATCAATCAAATCGCACAAACAGTTGACGGTCAGCATATGCATTTCCTGAATGCGGGCGCTGCGGTGTGACGGGATGCGAATTTCCACATCCTGCTGGCCCAGCAAGCCCGCCAGCTCACCGCCATCATAGCCGGTCAGGGCCACAATGGTCATGTCCCGCGTGACGGCGGCTTCCACCGCTTTGACGATATCACGGCTGTTGCCGCGCGTGGATATCGCCAGCAGCACGTCGCCCGCCTGACCCAGCGCCCGTACCTGCTTGGCGTAGACTTCTTCATGCAGGCGATCGTTGGCGATAGCCGTTAAGACCACGTTATCGGCATTAAGTGCAATCGCCGGCAGACTGGGCCGCTCGGTTTCAAAACGATTAATCATACTGGCGGCAAAATGCTGTGCGTTGGCGGCAGATGTACCGTTACCACAGCACAGGATTTTGTTGCCATTGAGCAGCGACTGCACCATCGCCAGGGCGGCGCGCGAAATGGCGTCCGGTAGCGCTTCCGCAGCGGCGATTTGGGTTTGAATGCTTTCCGTGAAACAGACTTTAATTCTCTCCAGCACGTTCTGTTAACCTGTTTTGAAGTTGAAAATCATGATGTTACTCAGACTGCCCAAACGCGTTGGGCAACCATTCCACCTGCGGGCCGGTTACGGCCAGTACATCAAAGCGACAATCGGTGGAATCGAGACTGGCGCCCTGACGGGACAGCCACACCGCTGCGGCGTGCAGCAACGATCGCTGTTTTTGCCGGGTAATACTGGCCACTGCGCCGCCAAAGTCGCTGTTGCGGCGATAACGAACCTCAACGAAGACCCAGGTGCCGCCATCGCGCATAATCAGGTCCAGTTCACCGCCGCGCACCGTCACGTTGGCGGCTACAAACATCAGCCCGGCGCGTTCGAGATGGCGTCGGGCCAGTTGTTCGTAGCGATCGCCGGTGATGCGCCGGTTCAGGAGGCGGGCACCAGTTGCCCCTGACGGAACTGCAGCCAGGTGAGTTTACGGTTGACGACGCAATCCGGCGAGGTGCTCAGCACACCAGTCGCACCGGACAACGAATTTCCCGACTGGTGCAACTGCGCGAAGTTGCTGGCCAGTTTCCAGGCGTCCATCCCCATGGCAAACAGCCGCACCAGCGAGTAATCGTTGCGGAACTGCGTGCTGACTTGCTGCATCAGCGCCGGGCTGGCGCCAGTCAACAGCGGAATATCGCTGAACTGCAGCCCTTCCATTTCAAACCGGAAATCCGGCCCCAAGCCGGCCTGATAGCTGCGAGAGCTGGCGTAGAGCGCCGGGCGCACCGCGCCTTTGTTGCGCATGTCGATCATCGGTTTGAGCAGCGTCAGTTCATCCGGCGTGGCGATGATATAAACCGCATCCACGTTGCCGTCGCTGGTGACGGTGGCGATCGGCGGCGCCTGATTCGGTATGGTCAGCCCGCCAACCGTGGTGGAGGACTGTGGAGCGGAAGCCGCTATGATAACCGGTTGGCCGTTGAGCGGGATACCTGCGCCGCTGTTGAGCGCCTGTTTCAGGTCATACACGCCGCCGGTACGCTGCTGCAATACCACGCCGCCTGCCTGCTGTTGCCAGGACTTGGCGAAAGCGGCTACCACCCTGTCTCCCAGATTACCGCGCGGCGCCAGAATCAGCGGATGCTGCTTACCCTGCTTGTGAATGAATTGCGCCGCGTCGACGGCTTCGTCTTCCGGCGACAGAGCGAAATAGCAGATATTCGGATTAGGCTGGATATGTTCCGGCTGGTTCAGCGCCAGCACATTCAGGGACGGGTTAAGTCCCGGTAGCTGTTCCACCTCGTTTTTGAGCAGCGGACCGACAATGGTAGTGGCGCCGTCTTTCTGCGCCTGAGCAATCACGCTTGCCAACGCCTGATTGGAGGTGTCGTAGACTTTCACCGGAATGCTGCCGGCCGCTGTCGGCGCAATCGCCGGAACGGCGGTTGCCGTTGCAACAGGCGTGGAGACAGCCGCTGTGGAGGACAGTGGCGGGGTATTCGCCTCTGTCGATGGTGTAGCCGGCGCAGCGGTGCTGGCCGCCTCGGCAGGCGCGGCTGACTGTGCTACCTGCGGCGGCATCGCCAGCGTTGCCTGCCCGCTTCTGGCGGCGCTAAATCCTTGCTGAATAGCATTGGCGAATACCTGCGCCTGCCCGTTCAGCGGCAACAGCAGCGCGATGGCGTTACTGCCGGCGGGGGCGCTCTCTCCCGGCTGCGTGGCCGCGGCGGGCGGCGTGCCGCCCAGTTGCGACGGCAGCTGTTTGGCCGCCGGATGGCGTGGATAACGTCTCTTCCAGTCTTCTATCGCAGCCTGCAGGTCAGAGGGAACCTGAGCTTTGGTCTGCCACAGATTCAGCAGGTCGAGCCAGCCTTGCAGGGTATTTTCGTCGACATTGATCACCATCGATCCGAGATCCTGCTGAGTAAGGCGGGTTAATGCGGCCCAGGTCTGATCGATGTTGCGCTGATGGGCGTCGCCCTGCAACAACGGCTCCTGCCCAATGTAGGCGCGGATCAGCGTCAATGACGGGCGATCCTGAGCGGCTTTGATTTGCGTCTGGTAGTAGCGTTCCTGCTGCTGGGGCGACAGCGATTTCACATCCAACTGGGCCAGCGTGCTGCTGGCGGCATTCAGATCGTTCTGCGCGACCGCCAGTTCGGCGGTCAGCAGGCGCTGTTCCTGACGCTGCTTGTCGTTCAACTGCGACGGCAAAGCGTTCAACTGACCGTTGGCCTGCGGGAGTTTGCCTTCCTGAATCAGGGCATGAATCGCAAGTAATTGCCAGTCAGCCTTGCTATCATCACCACCTTGCTGCATCTGCTGCAGGTAGTAATCGGAAGAAGCGCCGGCTTTGCCCTCTACGTGCTGCTGGGTCGCAGTGTCTTGCGGGGCCTGGCTGGGGCAGCCGGCGAGAAACAGTGCCGCCAGCATGACAGGAACCAGACGGCCTGCATGGGTACGGACAGAATTTAACGGAAGCATACTGTATCCAGTGATGTTTTAACGATGCTCAATATTAAATCGGCAAACCGGATGAAACAATGAATCAAGACCAACAAGCACAGATTTCCGCCTCCACGCTTTACATTGTTCCCACGCCTATCGGCAATCTGGCGGATATCACGCAGCGGGCGTTGGCGGTGTTGCAACAGGTTGATCTTATTGCAGCAGAAGATACCCGTCATACCGGTTTATTGTTACAACATTTCGCGATTAATGCGCGCCTGTTCGCACTCCATGACCACAATGAACAGCAAAAGGCGGAGCAATTGCTGGCGCGGTTGCAGCAGGGCATGAGTATTGCGCTGGTGTCGGATGCCGGTACGCCGCTGATTAACGATCCCGGCTATCATCTGGTGCGTCGCTGTCGTGAAGCCGGGGTGCGCGTGGTGCCGCTGCCGGGGCCGTGCGCGGCGATTACCGCGTTGTCCGCCGCCGGCTTGCCGTCGGATCGCTTTTGCTATGAAGGGTTTCTGCCCGCTAAGACCAAGGCGCGTAAGGATACGCTGCGCGACCTGCTGGAAGAGCCGCGCACCCTGATTTTCTACGAATCAACCCATCGGTTGCTGGATAGCCTGCAGGATATGGTCGAGGTCTGGGGGCCTGAGCGTTACGTCGTGCTGGCGCGCGAGCTGACCAAAACCTGGGAGTCGCTGTACGGCGCGCCGGTGGCGGAACTGCTGGCGTGGGTGCAGGAAGATGAAAACCGCCGCAAAGGCGAGATGGTGTTGATCGTGGAAGGACACCAGCCCGACGAAGAGGCGCTGTCTGCGGCGGCGTTGCGTACGCTGCAACTGTTGCGGGCGGAGTTGCCGCTGAAGAAGGCGGCGGCGCTGACGGCGGAGATTCATGGCGTGAAGAAGAACGCCCTTTATCGTTACGGACTGGAGCAGGAAGACGGTCACGCATAATCAGAGATGACAAGCCGGCCGATTTGCCCTATTATCCGCGCCGAAGTTGACCAGACAGTCGCCGCTTCGTCGTCGTTCCTTTCGGGGAAGACGGGCGGAGGGGAGGAAAGTCCGGGCTCCATAGGGCAGGGTGCCAGGTAACGCCTGGGAGGCGAAAGCCTACGACCAGTGCAACAGAGAGCAAACCGCCGATGGCCCGCGCAAGCGGGATCAGGTAAGGGTGAAAGGGTGCGGTAAGAGCGCACCGCGCGGCTGGCAACAGTCCGTGGCACGGTAAACTCCACCCGGAGCAAGGCCAAATAGGGGTTCACATGGTACGGCCCGTACTGAACCCGGGTAGGCTGCTTGAGCCAGTGCGCGAGCGCTGGCCTAGATGAATGGCTGTCCACGACAGAACCCGGCTTATCGGTCAACTTCACTCTTTTCAAAAACAATACGTTGGTGTGTCTCAGGTACTTTACAGCGAAGTGAGGCACACCAACGGTTGTCTCTTCCCGACTATCCCCAGCGTGGCAGGTGCGATTGCCTGTGTGTTCTATTTTTCTCTGATTTTTTCCTTCCGGACGTGCGTTATTTGTTCCCGGGTTGATGCGTGTGTTGTCAGACGAGTCTATTCATGGGGGATCAATTGACTTGCGGGTGCTGGCTGCGGTGATACATTGAAACAAATGACACGAGGAGCCTACTATGCTGAATAAAGATACGAAACTTTGTATTTCTCTCTCAGGCCGCCCAAGTAATATTGGTACACGATTTCATAACTACCTTTATCAAAAGCTTGATCTCGATTTTATATATAAAGCGTTTACCACCAATGATATTGAGCATGCGGTGAAAGGGGTTCGGGCGTTGGGAATCCGCGGCTGTTCGGTATCCATGCCTTTTAAAGAGAGTTGCATTCCTTTTATTGATACGCTGTCGGATTCAGCCAAAGCGATAGATTCTGTTAATACCATTGTCAATGAGAATGGTCATTTGACCGCTTACAATACCGATTATATTGCTGTTAAAGATCTGATTGAGAAACACCTCAAAGATAAAACCATGCATGTGCTGATAAAAGGCAGCGGCGGTATGGCTAAAGCGGTTGTGGCAGCATTCCGTGATAGTGATTTTCGGCAGGTGACGATTCTGGCAAGAAATGAAGAAAACGGGCTTGCTCTGGCGAATAAATATGGTTTTCAGTGGTGCCGGGATGCTTCAGGTGTAAAGGCGGATATTCTGGTGAATGTCACGCCGGTTGGCATGGCTGGCGGGAAAGAACAAAATCAACTGGCATTTACCGAAGAACAAGTGCTCATCGCCAGTCATATTTTTGATGTTGTAGCCTTTCCTGCGGAAACGCCATTAATCCAACTGGCCAGGAAATGTGATAAACCGGTTATTACCGGTGCTCAGGTCATCGCGTTGCAGGCATTGGAGCAATTTGCCCTTTATACCGGTGTTCGGCCTAATGAGGCGTTAATGCTGGAAGCCTCCGCGTATTCTCGTTCCTGACGAGTCTGCCGTTATCGGCCGGTTTAGTGTCCGAATGCGGCAACCGTCAAATTTATTGACAATCATCATCATGGGAATCCGACTGTATCGATGAAACAGTAGAGGTAAAGTAATCCCCATCGGTACTTGTTACCTCCACTGTTACTAAGGATATTGCTATGAGCACTTCCCGGATGCCAGCACTGTTTCTGGGCCACGGTAGCCCGATGAATGCGCTGGATGAAAATGACTACACACGGGCCTGGCGTAAACTGGGAGAAACCCTGCCGCGTCCGAAGGCGATCGTAGCGGTATCCGCACACTGGTATACCCGCGGCACCGCAGTCACCGCGATGGATAAACCGCGTACCATCCATGATTTCGGCGGCTTCCCGCAGGCGTTATTTGATACCCAGTACCCGGCGCCCGGCGCTCCGGACGTGGCTAAGCGGGTGCAGGACGCTCTGGCTCCGGTGTCGGTGTATGCGGATCATCAGGAGTGGGGGCTGGATCACGGCACCTGGGGCGTGTTGATCAAGGTTTATCCAGAGGCGGATATCCCGGTGGTGCAACTTAGCGTCGACGGCACCAAGCCGCCTGCCTATCACTATGAACTGGGCCGTAAGCTGGCTGCATTGCGTGACGAAGGCATCATGATCGTCGCCAGCGGCAACGTGGTGCATAACCTGCGGATGATTAAGTGGAACGGCGATGGCGCGCCGTATGGCTGGGCGACGTCGTTCAACGATTTCGTTCGCAGTAATCTGGCCTGGCAGGGCGATGCGGCGGAGCACCCGTTGGTGAACTTCATGCAACACAATGACGCGGCGCTGTCCAACCCGACGCCGGACCATTTCCTGCCGCTGTTGTACGTACTCGGCAGTTGGGATGGTCAGGAACCGGTATCTACGCCGACGGACGGCATTGTGATGGGGTCGCTCAGCATGATGTCGGTGCAGGTCGGATAATACCCTGACCGTTATGGCCGCTAAAAACACACATCGCCCGGAAGGACGATGTGTGTCATCAAGACGCGTTGGCGTTAATCCAGAATGATATGCGGATAGAAGCGAGATAAGTCCTGGGTAATCAATTCCCGGTCTTCCCGTAGTCCGATACCGCAAGGGGTATCGCCCACCAGCCAGCTGCCGATCAGCGTGTAGCTGTCATTGAATCTGGGCAATGGGTGGAATTGCTGCACGATGGAGCCTTCTCCACCGTAGGGGCCGTCCACGGCGGCGACCTGCTTGCCCTGCTGGTAAATTTGTATGTTGGCGCCTTCGCGGGAAAACAGCGGTTTGACCACGTAGTCGCTCATTGCCGGCGGGTTGTCTTCGGTGAAATAGGCCGGCAGCAGGTTGGGGTGGTTGGGGAACATCTGCCACAGCATTGGCAAGAGCGCCTTGTTGGACACTACGCTTTTCCAGCCCGGCTCCAGCCAACGCACACCAGCGTCCGCCAATTTGGTGGAGAAGGTCTCGCGCAGCATGAATTCCCACGGGTAGAGCTTGAACAGGTTGCCGATGGTGTGGTCCTGTAGATCGGTAAATTGCCCGCGGTCTCCCAGCCCGATTTCATCAATGTACAGGAACTGGCTAGGAACGCCGGCTTCCTGCGCGCAATCCTGCAGGTATTGTACCGTACCGCGATCTTCCTCGGTGTCCCGGCAGCAGGTGAAATGCATATTGCCGAAACCGTGATGGGTACGCAGATATTCAAAGCGTTCGATCAGCTTTTCCTGCAGGCTGTTGTACTGATCCGCGTGCTGCGGCAGGAGACCGGCATTGACCTGATCTTCCAGCCAGATCCACTGAAAAAATGCCGACTCGTACAACGACGTTGGGGTATCGGCGTTGTTTTCCAGCAACCTGGCCGGGCTCTTGCCGTCATAAGCCAAATCCAGCCGCGCATAAAGCGCCGGCTGGCGCGACAGCCACGAACTGCGCACGAAGTCCCAGGTGTGGCGGGGAATGCGGAATTTGGTCAGCAGCGCTTCGCTGTTGACCACCTTATCGACCACCTGCAGGCACATCTGGTTCAGCTCGGCGGTCGCCTCTTCCAGCTCTTCAATTTGCGCCAGCGTAAACTGATAGTAGGCGTCTTCACACCAGTAGGGTTCGCCATACATGGTGTGAAACTGAAAACCATACTCGGCCGCTTTTTCCTGCCAGTTCGGGCGTTCGTGAATCGCAATACGTTTCATAGCCGGTGACCTTAACCGCCGAAGGAGCGGCGAATCGGGGCCGCACCGCTGGTTTGACGGGTGCTGCCGCCGCTGGCGGATGTGCTGCCCGTCGTGCTTGTCGCGGAGCGAGCGTTGTCCTGATTGCCGGCCATGTTGGCTGCGGGCGCGCTGTTGAGTTTGTTAACGGAATCGCCAAAGCCGCCGCGGGTGGTGGTGATGCCGGACGGCGTGACGCTGGAGGTCGGTTTGGGGGCCATCGCGTCTTTAGGAACGGTAATGGGGCGCCCGGTGGCGGAACCATAGCTTTTGCCGCTGGCGTCTACATAGCTGCCGTTAGCCGGGCTATTGGGGGTACGCGGGCTGAACACCGGTTGCTGCGAAAAATTGTTGCCGCCCATCAGTTTGCCCATCATGAAACCGGCCATCAACGGCATCCAGAAACTGCCGCTCTGCTGCGGCGCGGCGCTGGCCGTAGTGTTGGTCGCCGACGTAGTGCCGGTTGTCGAGCTTTGCGTACACTGACTTTCGCCGAAGGCCGCCACGCACTCTTCACGAGTGGCGTATTTGGGCGCGGTTCTTTCCGCTTCTTTCACGGCGTTGTTATAGGTGGTGGTGCACTGGTCCTTCATGGACGGATTGGCGCGGGAACAGTCGTCCGCGTTTTGGTAAAGCGATACGGTTTCGTCGGTTTTCTCGCAACCGGAGAGAACAAACACGGCGCCGACAGCCAGCGCGATCGGTGCGATACGGTAACCCCAGCGCTTGCGAAAACGCGCGTGGTTGATGTTTGACGTTCTTTTCATTGTTAATCCCAGAACAAAGTTGATACCAGAGCAAAAGGGCATCGTGCCCATCATTTACATGTATTAAAGCGGGTTTAAGAATAGGAGAAGGGTGAACAGATTGTAAAGCGCCGGTGTACAAGACATAACCTGTCTGAATGCGGCGGACGAAAAGCGCAGGGGAGCCCGTCCGGGTTCCCCTGCGAAGCATCAGGGCTTGGCCTTGGCGGCGGTTTTTGCTGCCGCTGGCGTAGTTGTCGGCGCCGGCGCATCGTCGCCGATGGCGGCGGACGTAGATACCGGTTTACCCAGCATGGCGTTCAGGGTGCGCAGGTCCTCTTCGTTCAACGTACCGAGCGCCTGCTTGAGGTTCAGCTGGTTGATCAGGTAGTCATAACGGGCGCCGGACAACTGCTGCTTGGCGTTGTACAGCGTGGTGGTGGCGTCCAGCACATCGACGATGGTACGGGTGCCCACCTGATAACCGGCTTCCATTGCGTCCAACGAGCTCTGCGCCGATATCACCGCCTGTTTGTAAGCGTTAACGCTGCTGATGGAGGCAGAGATGTTGTTATGCGCGGAGCGCAGCGTCTGAATGACCGAGCGGTGCGCGCTTTCCATGCTTTCGCTGGATGCCACAAAGCTGTGTTGCGCCTGTTTCACTCTGGATGAGGTGCCGCCGCCGCTGTAGATCGGCAGGGAGAAGCTCAGCCCGACCTGATTCTGGCCCACATAGGTGTTGTTGAAATTGTCGCCTACCGCGCGGGAACCGGAGTAATCGGTATTGGTGACGCCGGTGGAGGCGGTCAGATTCAGCGTCGGCAGATGGCCGCTTTCCGCGGAACGAATCTGCTCGCGCGCCAGATCCTGACTCAGGCGAGCCGACAACAAGCTGAGGTTACGGTTTTCCGCTTCTTTCAGCAGGCCATTCACCGCATCGGGTTTCTGCGGGCTGAAGCGATCGATATTCAGTCCCGCCAGTTGCGGGTAGAACTGACCGGTCACCTGGCGCAGGGTTTCCATCGCGTTGTCCAGATTGTTGCGCGCGGTCACTTCGCTCGCCAGCACGCTGTCATACTGGGCGCGGGCGTTCTGCACGTCGGTGATGGCGACCAGGCCGACGTTGAAACGTTGGGTGGTCTGGTCCAGTTCGCGGTAAATCGACTGTTTCTGGGCGCTGACGTAAGACAACGAATCAATAGCGCGCAGCACGCTGAAATAAGCGGTCGCGGTATTGAGCAGCAGCGTCTGCTGGGATGTCTGGTAGCTGACGTCCTGAATGCCGGCCTGTTTTTCCTGCAGCGTCAAAGCGCGCCACAGCGACATATTGAAGATTGACTGGGTCAACTGCAGCGAGGCGCTGGTCGCATTACTGTTAATGTCTTTGCGGTCGCGGTACCCGCTGTTGTAGGTGTAATCCGCGCCCAAACCCAGCTGCGGCAGCAGGGACGAACGGGCTTCATTAATTTTCTCAAAGGCAGCGTCTCGGTTGGCGGCAGCGCTGCGTAAATCCGGATTAGTCGTTTTGGCCTGCTGGTAAACCTGTAACAAGTCTTCGGCCTGACTTACGGCGCTAAAGCCGCCCAGACCCAGGCTGATGAGAAGTGGGAGCAGTTTCTTCATTTGCATTCCTTGTTGTGCAGCAAAGTTTCTTGGTTGCGCCATCTGGAGACGATATACCTGTCGATTCTATCAGAATCGACCAATCGAATTAGGTGGCTGAATGTGCCATCTTTTCCTTGCGGTTATCCCAAAAGCCTATTTTACTTAGCGGCTTGTGGCTGGGCACAATGCCCGGCAGCCTGCCAGAGGCCGCCCCGGCAGAATCGCCGTTTCCGGGTGTCGCAAAGGCATTGCGTTAATACCGGGAACGCCTCATTCTTGCTGGTAGACTTTCCGCACCTGATTATCCGTATCGGGCTGGCACGATTGCATGATGAATATTGCACAAAACGGTGAACACCTGTCCACGTTTTCGCCACACAAAAGTGGCTCGTCTGCCGTGTTGTTCACAGGAGTTGAGTTTATGGCGTCCTCAGATACGCATCCCGGTACTTTTACTAAACACGGTACTTTTACCAAAGATGATGTAGAAATTATTGCACGCGAAACGCTCTACAAGGGTTTTTTTTCGCTGCAACGCTATCGCTTTCGCCACCGCTTGTTCAACGGCGGCATGAGCGGCGAAGTCAGCCGGGAAATTCTGGAGCGCGGCCATGCGGTGGTGTTGTTGCCCTATGACCCGGTGCGCGATGAAGTGGTGTTGATCGAACAGATTCGCATCGCCGCCTACGACACCAGCACGTCGCCGTGGTTGTTCGAACTGGTGGCCGGTATGATCGAGCCGGGCGAAAGCCTGGAAGAGGTTGCCCGCCGCGAAGCGCAGGAAGAAGCGGGGCTGGTGGTGAAGCGTTGTCGTCCGGCGCTCAGTTATCTGGCTAGTCCCGGCGGCACCAGCGAACGGCTGGCTATCTGGGTCGGCGAGGTGGACGCCGCCGCCGCCAGCGGCATTCACGGGCTGGCCGAGGAAAACGAGGACATTCGCGTGCATGTAGTCAGCCGCGAACAAAGCTATCAATGGGTGGAACAGGGGATTATTGACAACGCCGCCTCTGTCATTGCCTTGCAATGGTTGGCATTGCACCATGAGACATTAAAAAAAGACTGGGTGGACGGATGATGAAGCGCTATGTCCCGGATTTCCCGGAAATGATGCGGCTCAGCGAAATCAACTTCGCGCAGCTACGCCGCCTGCTTCCCCGTAATGAAGAGGTGGGCGCGGCGGTGGTTTATCAGGTCCATAACGCCAGCTACCGTTTAACGATTCTGGAGTCTACGCGGTATACCGCGCTGGTGGAGATCCAGCAGATTGCGCCGTCGGTCAGTTACTGGAGCCTGCCGACGCTGGTGGTGCGGCTGTATTACGATGCGATGGTTGCGGAAGTGTGTTCCAGTCAGCAGATCTTCCGCTTTAAGGCACGTTATGATTATCCGAACAAGAAGTTACATCAACGTGACGAAAAGCATCAGATTAATCAGTTTCTTGCCGATTGGCTAAGATATTGCCTGGCGTGTGGTTCAATGTCGGTTCCTGTTTGTTAGATATACCCGTCGTACTTCAGGTTGCAGGTGCGTTGGCCGCGTTACCCGGCTCGTTTCCGGGGCTCGCCCCTTGGGGGCCGCTGCCAGCAGCGTTCAAATCGGCGACGTCGATTTGTCATTCACCCCGGTTGTCGCCTGGCTGCAACCCGAATTATTGAGGGTATAGATCGATTTGTTAGGCAAATTGCAAAGACCCAAGGACACTATTTGGAAAGCCTGTTGACACTTCCTGTGGCGCGTGGGGCCAGAATCAGGATTTTACAAATAACAGATACCCACCTTTTTGCCGGCGAGCGGGGAACGCTGCTCGGCGTTGATACTTACCGCAGTTATCAGGCGGTGCTGGACGCCATCGCCGCCCAGCAATCCGATTTCGATCTGATCACCGCCACAGGGGATTTGGCGCAGGACCATACGCAGGAAGCCTACACGCGTTTCGCCGATGGTATCCGTCGCTTCAATGCGCCTTGTGTCTGGTTGCCCGGCAACCACGACTTTCAGCCCGCGATGGTGGATGTGCTGGCCCGGTCGGGGATAGCGCCTTCCAAACACGTGTTGCTGGGTGAACACTGGCAGGTGATTCTGCTGGACAGCCAGGTGTTCGGCGTGCCGCACGGCGAGCTGAGCGAGTACCAGTTGGAGTGGCTGGAGCGCAGCCTGCAAAGCCAGCCGGAACGCCATACGCTGCTGATGCTGCACCATCATCCGTTGCCGTCAGGCTGCACCTGGTTGGATCAGCACAGCCTGCGCAATGCCCACAGTCTGGACGCGCTGCTGGCCCGTTTCCCGCGCGTGCGCACCGTGCTGTGCGGCCATATTCATCAGGAATTGGATCTGGACTGGAACGGCCGCCGCCTGCTGGCGACGCCCTCGACCTGCGTGCAATTCAAGCCGCACTGCACCAGCTTCACCATTGATAATGTCGCGCCCGGCTGGCGCTATCTGGAATTGTTGCCGGATGGCGGGGTTGAAACCCGGGTGTGCCGCCTTGAAGGGAATGAATTTCTGCCAGATATGGATTCGGACGGTTACTGATGCCCACCCTGCTTTATCTTCACGGTTTCAACAGCTCGCCTCTGTCGGCGAAAGCCACGGCGTTGCAGCAGTGGCTGGCGCTGCATCATCCCCACATTGATATGCTGGTGCCGCAGCTGCCGCCCTACCCGGCGGACGCGGCGGAGCTGGTGGAGCAACTGGTTATGGAGCGCGCCGGGCGGCCGCTCGGTCTGGTCGGGTCGTCGATGGGCGGCTATTACGCCACCTGGCTGTCGCAGCGTTTTCGCCTGCCGGCGGTGGTGGTCAACCCCGCGGTGCGGCCTTATGAGCTGCTGCTTGATTTCCTGGGGGATCAGCAGAACCCCTACACCGGCGAGCAATATGTGTTAGAGTCACGGCACATTTACGATCTCAAGGTGATGCAGGTCGAGCCGCTGGAATCTCCGGATTTGCTGTGGTGTCTGCTGCAAACCGGGGATGAGGTGCTGGACTATCGTCAGGCGGTGGCTTATTACACCGCGTGCCGTCAGACGGTGGAGTCCGGAGGTAATCATGCGTTTGTGGGTTTTGAACATTACTTTGCGCCGATTATCGATTTCCTCGGACTGACGGCGGACTGACTCATCCCGGCGCGGCCGCGGTGAGCGGTCGGCGCCCATCATCACCCGTATCCCGTCATGTCAGGCTGGTTAACGCGCTTTTACGGCGTTTTCACCCTGATAATCGACGCTTGGCGTTGTGCCTGCGCCACGTATAATCGCGGGATACCGTCTGACTTTCAAACAACGACAACATTCATTCTAACCATGACGCAATCAAGTTATAACGCTGATGCGATTGAAGTCCTCAGCGGGCTGGAGCCGGTGCGCCGCCGTCCGGGGATGTACACCGATACCACCCGTCCCAACCATTTGGGACAAGAGGTCATTGATAACAGCGTCGATGAGGCGCTGGCCGGTCACGCCCGTCGCATCGACGTGATTCTGCACCCCGATCAGTCGCTGGAAGTGATTGACGACGGGCGCGGGATGCCGGTGGATATCCACCCGGAAGAGGGCGTCCCCGCCGTCGAGCTGATCCTGTGCCGGCTGCACGCCGGGGGCAAGTTCTCCAACAAAAACTACCAGTTTTCCGGCGGCCTGCACGGGGTGGGGATTTCCGTGGTCAACGCGCTCTCCACCCGAGTGGAGGTAACGGTGCGCCGCGACGGTCAGGTCTACGACATCGCTTTTGAAAACGGCGACAAAGTACAGGATCTGACGGTGACCGGCACCTGTGGGCGCCGCAACACCGGCACCCGGGTGCATTTCTGGCCGGATGCGTCATTCTTCGACAGCCCGCGCTTTTCCGTGTTGTCCCTGACGCATCTGCTGAAAGCTAAAGCGGTGCTGTGTCCGGGGGTGGAAATCGTCTTCAAAGACGGCGTAAACGACACCGAACAGCGCTGGTGCTATCAGGGCGGTCTTAGCGATTACCTGTGCGAAGCGGTCAACGGCCTGCCGACGCTGCCGGAAAAGCCGTTTGTCGGCGCCATTCCCGGCGACACCGAAGCGGTGGAATGGGCGCTGCTGTGGCTGCCGGAAGGCGGCGAGCTGCTGACCGAAAGCTACGTCAACCTGATCCCGACCTTACAGGGCGGTACCCACGTCAACGGGCTGCGGCAAGGGTTGCTGGACGCGATGCGCGAATTCTGCGAATTCCGCAATATACTGCCGCGCGGCGTCAAGCTTAGCGCCGACGACATCTGGGAGCGCTGCGCCTATGTGCTGTCGCTGAAGATGCAGGATCCGCAGTTCGCCGGCCAGACCAAAGAGCGACTGTCGTCGCGCCAGTCGGCGGCGTTTGTCTCCGGCGTGGTGAAAGACGCGTTCAGCCTGTGGCTGAACCAGAACGTGCAGGCGGCGGAGCAACTGGCGGAGATGGCGATTTCCAGCGCCCAGCGTCGTATGCGCGCCGCCAAGAAAGTGGTGCGCAAGAAACTGACCAGCGGCCCGGCGTTGCCCGGCAAACTGGCCGACTGTACCTCGCAGGATTTGAGCAAGACCGAACTGTTCCTGGTGGAAGGGGACTCGGCGGGCGGCTCCGCCAAGCAGGCGCGCGACCGCGAGTACCAGGCGATCATGCCGCTCAAGGGCAAGATCCTCAATACCTGGGAAGTGTCGTCCGACGAAGTGCTGGCGTCGCAGGAAGTGCATGATATTTCGGTGGCGATCGGCATCGATCCGGACAGCGACGATCTGAGCCAGCTGCGTTACGGCAAGGTCTGTATTCTGGCGGATGCGGATTCGGACGGGCTGCACATCGCCACGCTGCTGTGTGCGTTGTTCGTGCGCCATTTTCGCGCGCTGGTGCAGGGTGGTCATGTGCATGTCGCCATGCCGCCGCTGTACCGTATCGACCTCGGCAAAGAGGTTTATTACGCGCTGGATGAAGAAGAGAAAGCCGGCATTCTGGAACAGCTCAAACGCAAGAAAGGCAAGCCCAATGTTCAACGCTTCAAAGGGCTGGGGGAAATGAACCCGATGCAGTTGCGCGAAACCACGCTGGATCCCAATACCCGCCGTCTGGTGCAGCTTACTATTAATGAGCAGGACATCGAACAGACGCTGGCGACCATGGACATGCTGCTGGCGAAAAAACGCGCCGAAGACCGCCGCAACTGGCTGCAGGAGAAGGGCGACAAGGCTGAGCTTGACGTCTGACGCCCGGGTACGATGAAAGTCACGCTGGAAGAGATGCAGGCATTCGTGGTGGTGGTGGACAGCGGGTCCGTCACCGCCGCGGCCGCGCAACTGGGGCAGACCACGTCCGGGATCAGCCGGGCGCTGGGCCGCCTGGAAAGTAAGCTCGGCATGACGCTGCTGCATCGCACCACCCGCCGTCTGGCGTTGTCGGAAGAAGGGCAGATATTCCTGCAACATGCGCGGGAGGTGTTGCAGACGGTGGAACTGGCGGAAGAGCAAATTGCGCTGCGTCGCAGGAAGCCCAGCGGGCGGTTGCGTATCAACGCCGCCGCGTCATTCATGCAGCATTTGATCGTGCCGCTGATTCCGGAGTTTCGCCGTCGTTATCCCTGTATTTCACTGGAACTGAATACCGATGACGTGATTATCGATTTGCTGGCACAGCATACCGATGTCGCGATTCGAATCGGCGAGCTGCGTGATTCCAGCATCCATGCCCGGCTGCTGGGCTCCACCCGGCTGCGGATTCTGGCAAGTCCCGCTTACCTGAACCGTCACGGTACGCCGCTCAACGTGGAAGCATTGAGCGGCCACACCTTGTTGGGGTTTACCCAGTCGGAGTCGCTCAATCTCTGGCCGTTACGCAGCGCTTTTGGCGATTACTACCCGATCGTGCCGACGATTGCGGCGTCCAACGGTGAAATGTTGCGTCAACTGGCGCTGCGGGGAGAGGGCATTGTCAGGCTGTCGGATTTTATGACCCAGGACGATGTGGCGGCAGGTCGACTGGTGCAGGTGCTAGCGGAAGAAACGTTAGACAGACGTTTGCCGGTGAATGCGGTGTACTACCGCAATACGGAACTGGCCAGTCGGATTGTCAGTTTTCTGGATTTCCTCAGCGAAAAAGTGGCGCAGAACCCGCTCTAGTCGTGAAGCGGATACTGCGCCGAGGGTAAATCGGCGAGGATAGATTAAGGCGACGTGGCCGGAATCAGGCGAAAACCTGATCAAGGTGCGCGCGGTAGCGGGCGATGTCCTGTTCCACGTCCGGCTGTTTGATGACGTCGTTGCAGATGAACGTAGGCAGCGACGACAGGCCGATGAACTGATTGGCCTTGTGGAACGGCAGGTACACGCCATCCACGCCGACGCCGTGGAAGAACTGATCGGGGTCGGTAAAGGCTTCCAGCGGCGCGTTCCAGGTCAGCGACAGCAGGTAGTGTTTGCCCTGCAGCAGTCCGCCGGAACCGTATTTCTTGCTGGCGTCCGCGCGGGTGCGGCCGTCGCTGGCATACAGGGCGCCATGTCCGGCGGTGAACACTTCGTCGATGTATTTTTTCAGGATCCAGGGCGCGCCCATCCACCAGCCCGGCATCTGGTAAACGACGGCATCGGCCCACAGGAAATTCTGTACTTCCTGCTCGATGTCGTAACCGTCATCGACGGTGGTGATGCGGACGTGGCGACCTTTGTCGCGCAGGAAAGAGGCGGCGACATCCGTCAGGGTTCGGTTGAGTTCGCCTTTGGAATGACCGAAGGATTTTCCGGCGTTGATGATGAGTACGTTATGCATGGCTGATGACCTCGGGTGGCATAAATAGGCATGTGCTGTAGGCCAGTCTATCCGTCGGATTAGCGAAGAAAAATGTGCCGTGGCGCACAACACTGTTGCCGAATCGTCAATAATCGTCGGTTTTGAGCCGGGGCAAGACGTCGCGGCGGCGGGATGCAGTGAAGAGAGACACAACTTGCGGTACTATCCGGGCAGCTTCTGCCACCGCGTGGCTCATCGCGTAAAATAAGCGAGTTTTTTTGAACATGGCAAAACGCCACGGTTTAAGGATTATCAATGAGTGACATGACTCATGACGGCGCAGAGCGTCTTGCGCTGCACACGTTTACCGAGAACGCCTATCTCAACTATTCCATGTACGTCATCATGGACCGGGCGTTACCTTTTATTGGCGACGGCCTCAAGCCGGTTCAGCGTCGTATCGTATACGCGATGTCTGAACTGGGGCTGAGCGCCAGCGCCAAATTCAAGAAATCCGCCCGTACGGTGGGCGACGTGCTGGGTAAATACCACCCGCACGGCGACAGCGCCTGTTACGAGGCGATGGTGCTGATGGCGCAACCCTTCTCCTACCGTTACCCGCTGGTGGACGGTCAGGGCAACTGGGGGGCGCCGGATGATCCCAAATCGTTCGCCGCCATGCGTTATACCGAATCCCGTTTGTCGAAGTATGCCGAAGTGCTGCTTGGCGAATTGGGGCAAGGGACGGTGGATTACGTGCCGAACTTTGACGGCACGCTGCAGGAGCCGAAGATGCTGCCTGCCCGCCTGCCCAACATCCTGCTCAACGGCACCACCGGTATCGCGGTCGGCATGGCCACCGATATTCCGCCGCACAACGTGCGTGAAGTGGCGGCGGCGGTGGTGGCGCTGATCGACGAGCCGGATACCTCGATGGACGTGTTGCTGCGCCACGTGCAGGGGCCGGATTTCCCCACCGAGGCGGAAATCATTACCCCGCGCGACGAAATCCGCAAAATGTACGAAAGCGGCCGTGGCTCAGTGCGCATGCGGGCGATCTGGAAAAAAGAAACGATAAAAGATGACGACAATAAGAAGAAGGTAGAAGTTGTCATTACCGCACTGCCGCATCAGGTTTCCGGCGCCAAAGTGCTGGAGCAAATTGCCAGCCAGATGCGGTCGAAAAAACTGCCGATGATCGATGATCTGCGTGATGAATCCGATCACGAGAACCCGACCCGTCTGGTATTGCAAATGCCCTATTCCAGTCGTGTTGATGCCGATCAGGTGATGAACCACCTGTTCGCCACCACCGATCTGGAAAAAAGCTACCGCATCAACATGAATATGATCGGTCTGGATGGTCGCCCCGGCGTGAAAGGGCTGCGGGAAATCCTGACCGAGTGGCTGGCGTTCCGCCGCGACACCGTGCGCCGCCGCCTCAACTTCCGGCTGGATAAGGTGCTCAAGCGCCTGCATATTCTGGAAGGTTTGCTGATTGCGTTCCTGAATATCGATGAAGTCATTCATATCATCCGCAACGAAGACGAACCGAAGCCGGTGCTGATGGCGAAGTTCGGCCTGAGCGACACCCAGGCCGAAGCTATCCTGGAACTGAAACTGCGTCATTTGGCCAAGCTGGAAGAGATGAAGATCCGCGGCGAGCAGGACGATTTGGCGAAAGAACGCGATCAGATCCAGGCGCTGCTGGCGTCAGAACGCAAAATGAACACCCTGCTGAAGAAAGAGATTCAGGAAGACGCCAAAGCTTACGGCGATGAGCGCCGTTCGCCGCTGTATGAGCGCGGCGAAGCCAAAGCGATGAGCGAGCATGACCTGTCGCCGTCCGAACCGGTGACCATCGTGCTGTCGGAAATGGGTTGGGTGCGTAGCGCCAAGGGGCACGATATCGACCCGTCCGGCCTGAGCTATAAGGCCGGCGACGCTTACCGTGGCGCCGCCCGCGGCAAGAGCAACCAGCCGGTGGTGTTCATGGACTCCACCGGGCGCAGCTATGCGCTGGACCCGCTCACGCTGCCGTCGGCGCGCGGTCAGGGCGAGCCGCTGACCGGTAAGTTGACGCTGCCGCCGGGCGCTACCATCGAGCAGGTGCTGATGGCGGCGGACAACCAGCGGTTGCTGCTGGCTTCCGACGCCGGTTACGGCTTTATCTGTACCTTTGCCGATCTGGTAGCCCGCAACCGGGTGGGTAAAACGGTGCTGACCCTGCCGGACAATGCGCGCGTGCTGGCGCCGCTGGAGCTTCAACGCGACGATGATTTGCTGCTGACCGTGACCGCGGCCGGCCGCATGTTGCTGTTCCCGGTGTCCGACCTGCCGGAGTTGTCCAAAGGCAAGGGCAACAAGATCGTTTTGATCCCGGCGGCGCAACTGGCCAGCGGCGACGATCGGATCTTGTGGCTGATGGCGATCGCGCCGCAATCCACCATCACGCTGCATGCCGGCAAACGCAAGTACTCGCTGCGTCCGGAAGAACTGCAGAAGTATCAGGCCAGCCGGGGCTGCAAAGGCACGCAACTGCCGCGCGGTTTGCAGCGAGTGGATCGCATCGAGGTTGACGCGCCTGCCGGTATCGCAAGCGTCGGCAGCAGCGAAGAATAGTCCTTCCTGTGGAGGCTGGCGGCCCGTCGCTGCGTGCGGCGGGCCGTAAACGGGGCGTCTTGTTTTTTCGATAGGCGCCGATGCCGGGGTGGCATTTCCCGTCGAGATTCCCTTTTCGTCTTTCCCTGTACGTCCGATAGCCGCTTTGGGGTGGACAAGGCGATCTGCTGCGGCAAGGTTCGCCGTGTGTTTTATCGCGGAGCCGCTATACTAGCGGCGGCTGTTGGCTAATGAGGTTGCTATGTTATTCATTCTCCGGTTTTTGGTGGTGATCGTCTGTTCTGTGGTGATCTGTCTGGCAGGGTTGGTTTACTGCCTGTTTACCCCGAAAGATCCCCGTCATGTTTCCCGGTTTGGTCGCCTGTTCGGGCGTTTGTCGGTGGTGTTTGGCCTCAAGGTGGAAATCCGTTATCCGCAGGCGGCCCACTTTGACGGCAATTGTATCTATATCGCCAATCATCAGAACAACTATGACATGGTGACGGCGGCAAACGTGGTGATGCCGGGCACCGTGACGGTGGGCAAGAAGAGTCTGGTGTGGATCCCGTTTTTCGGCCCGTTGTACTGGCTCTCCGGCAATCTGTTGATTGACCGGGATAACCGCGCCAAAGCGCACGGCACTATCTCGCAGGTAGTGAAGCATATTAAAGAGCGCAACATTTCGGTGTGGATGTTTCCGGAAGGCACCCGCAGCCGTGGGCGCGGCCTGCTGCCGTTCAAAACCGGCGCGTTCCATGCCGCGATTGCCGCCGGCGTGCCGGTGGTGCCGATCTGCGTGTCCACCACCCATAAAAAAGTGAAGCTGAACCGCTGGAACAACGGCCATGTGATCGTCGAGGTGTTGCCGCCGGTCGACTGCAGCGCTTACGGTAAAGAACAGGTCCGCGAACTGGCTGCTTATTGCCATGACCTGATGGCGGCGAAAATCGCACAACTGGACGCCGAAGTCGCACAACGCGAAGCGGCGGAAAAACGCTAAGTCAGCGCGAGGATGCGCGGCGTGACCTTGCGGGCGGAATGTCGGCCCGGGATGGAGTAAAGGATTGAATAGGTTTTCGGAGTCATTATGTCATTGAGTCGGCGTCAGTTTCTTCAGGCTTCGGGCATTGCGCTGTGCGCGGGTGCAATGCCGCTGACGGTCAGAGCCGATGGCGGGCAAAACCCGCTGCCCGTTCCCCCTTTGTTGGAGTCCCGCCGCGGGCAGCCGGTCTTTCTGACCATGCAACAGGCGCAGTGGTCCTTCTCCGGCGAGCGAAAAAACCCGGTATGGGGGTTTAACGGCCGTTATCTCGGCCCGACGGTGCGGGTGTTCAGCAATGATGACGTCAAGCTGATTTACAGCAACCGCCTTAATGAACCGGTGTCGATGACCGTCAGCGGCCTGCAGGTACCGGGTTCGCTGATGGGCGGCGCCGGCCGCATGATTCAGCCGAATATGGATTGGTCGCCGGTGTTGCCGGTTCGTCAGGCGGCGGCCACCTGCTGGTATCACGCCAATACGCCCAACCGCATGGCGCCGCACGTCTATAACGGGCTGGCAGGTCTGTGGCTGGTGGAAGACAACCTCAGCAAGTCGTTGCCTATCCCGAATCATTACGGCGTAGATGATTTCCCGCTGATTATTCAGGACAAACGGCTGGATAACTTTGGCGCGCCGCTGTACAACCCGCCCGGCAGCGGCGGTTTTATGGGGGATACGTTGCTGGTGAACGGCGCGCGGAACCCGTATGTGGACGTCTCCCGCGGCTGGGTACGCCTGCGCCTGCTCAACGCTTCCAACGCCCGCCGCTATGTGATGCGCATGAGCGACGGCCGGCCGCTACACCTGATCGCCAACGATCAGGGTTTTCTGCCTGCGCCGATGGCGTTGAATCAGGTTTCGCTGGCGCCCGGCGAGCGTCGCGAAGTGCTGGTGGATATGTCCCAGGGTAATGAGGTGACGCTGACCGCCGGCGCGTCGGCCAGCATCATGCAGCGGCTGCGCGGATTGTTCGAACCCTCCAATATTTTGGTGTCATCGGCGATTCTGACCCTGCGGCCCACCGGCCTGCTGCCGCTGGTGACCAACACCCTGCCGATGCGCCTGCTGGCCGACAATATCATTGACGGCGCGGTCAGCCGGACGCGTGAATTCCGCCTCGGCGACAGCCTGCCGGGCATCAACGGCGCCATGTGGGACATGAATCGTGTGGATGTGCAAACCCAGGTCGGGCGCTATGAGCGCTGGATTGTGCATGCCGATCAGCCGCAACCGTTCCACGTTCAGGGCGCGGCGTTTCTGGTGCGCAGCGTGAACGGCGGCCTGACGCCGCCGGAGGACAGCGGCTGGAAAGACACGGTATGGGTAGAAAATGATGTGGAGCTGCTGGTGTATTTCGGCCAGTTCTCCACGCCGCAGTTCCCGTTCCTGTATTACAGCCATACGCTGGAAATGGCCGATCGCGGCTCCACCGCTCAACTGGTAGTACAGCCCTGATGGGCGTCGCCCGCGCGTCAGGCGCGGGCGCTATGTTAGCCTTGGCGAGGTCGAGGTTAGTCTTTGCGCGGCGCATCGGTGCGCGGTTGATCCGGGTCCGGCCCCAGCCGCTTGCCGCAGTCGAGCGTAGTCACCTCGCTTAACTCTTCTTTCTCCAGCCTGAAGTCAAACACCTCGAAGTTTTCCCGAATACGCGCCGGGGTAACGGATTTGGGGATCACCACCAGACCGTTGTCCAGATGCCAGCGGATGACGATTTGCGCCGGCGTCTTGCCGTATTTTTTCGCCAGCGCGTGAATCACCGGATGGTCGAATACGCCTTCTCCGCCCTGCGCCAGCGGGCTCCAGGATTCGGTCTGGATGTGGTGGGTGGTGTTCCAGGTGTGCAACATGCGCTGCTGGAACAGCGGGTGCAGCTCGATCTGATTGATAACCGGCATCACGCCGGTTTCTTCTTTCAGGCGCTGCAGGTGGTGCGTATTGAAATTGCAGACGCCGACGCTTTTCGCCAGCCCCTGTTCCTTGAGATTGAGCAATCCGCGCCAGGCTTCGACGTAGGTGTTCTGCTCCGGCAACGGCCAGTGGATCAGATACAGGTCGACGTATTCCAGTTGCAGTTTGCGCAGACTTTCCTCCAGCGCCTGACGCGGATGCGCCTGATCGCTGTTCCACAGTTTGGTGGTGATGAAAATATCGCTGCGCGGGATATCGGTTTCCTGTAATGCTTTGCCGACACCCGCTTCGTTCTTGTAAATGGCGGCGGTATCGATGGCGCGATAACCGATGTTCAGGGCTTCGGTAACGGCAGCGGCAGCCTGTTCGTTGCTGGCCTGCCAGACGCCAAGCCCTAGCTGGGGCATGATATTGCCGTCAGCCAGTTTAACCAGAGGTTGCATCGTCATGTCATTCTCCTTGTTATGCGCTTTCAACGCCCGGCGATTGAGAGAGCCAGACGGTATGGCGGCGATGTGGCGATGAGACAAAGACGCCGCCCGAACGGCGGCGTCTGAATGCCGGTTTTCACATCAGGCGGTGCCTGCGCACCAGCGGCGGCATGCCCTTAAGTGTAGTCGAAAGTCAGTCGGCCGCGGTTAGCGGGCGGCTTCGTACACGCGGCGGCTGATGTCCAGCGTGATGTCGTGGTGCTCGCCCAGCGCGGTCATGCCGTGCTCTTCCAGTTTCGCCACCATCGTCGGAATGGAACTGCCGTCCAGCTGGTAGTCGGACAGGCGGGTCGGTACGCCCATCTGTTCGAAGAAGGCGCGGGTGGCGGCGATCGCCGCATCAATGCGCTGATCTTCGGTGCCGTCGCGCAGGTTCCAGACGCGTTCTGCGTATTGCAGCAGTTTTTCACGTTTCTGGACACGGCGATCATTGAGCATCGCCGGCAGCACGATAGCCAGCGTCTGGGCGTGGTCCAGCCCATGCATGGCGGTGATTTCATGGCCCAGCATGTGGGTCGACCAGTCTTGCGGCACGCCGGCGCCGATCAGGCCGTTGAGCGCCATGGTGGCGCTCCACATCACGTTGGCGCGCACGTCGTAGTTCTGTTGCTCTTTCAGCGCGCGCGGACCTTCTTCGATCAGCGTCAGCAGCAGGCCTTCGGCGAAGCGATCCTGTACTTTGGCGTTAGCCGGGTAGGTCAGGTACTGTTCGACGGTATGGACGAAGGCATCCACCACGCCGTTGGCGATCTGACGCTCAGGCAAGGTGTAGGTGACTACCGGGTCAAGCACGGCGAAGCGCGGGCATACCAGCGGATTCATGAACGCCTGCTTGTCGCCGCTGCTCTTACGGGTGATGACCGCGCCGCTGTTGGATTCGGAGCCTGTCGCCGGCAGGGTCAGCACCACGCCCAACGGGACAGCGGTTTCGACCTGTGCGCCCCAGGTTTGCAGGATGTGCCACGGATCTTCCGCCGCGGTGTAGTGTGCCGCCGCGGCGATGAACTTGGTGCCATCCGCCACTGAACCGCCGCCCACGGCCAGCAGGAAGTCGATTTTTTCCTTGCGGACAATCTCAACCGCCTTCATCAGCGTTTCGTAGGTCGGGTTCGGTTCAATACCGGAGAACTCCAGTACGTTATGGCCTTTCAGCGCGTTGATCACCTGGTCGAACACGCCGTTTTTCTTGATGCTGCCGCCGCCGTAAGTGATCAGGATACGGGCGTCCGCCGGGATCTGAGCCGCCAGATTGGCGATTTGCCCTTCGCCGAACAGGATTTTGGTCGGGGTATGGAGAGTAAAATTCTGCATGGTTATAAATCCCTTGTAAGGTTACTGGTCCAGTTTGAAGCCTTGCTGTAACAGCGCAGGCAGGACATGGGGGTAATAGACGTATTGATAGTAGCCGGCGGTATTGCTGCCCCAGGCTTCGCCATCGCTGCGTCCTGTTTGCTTCCAGTGGTTAATCAGGGTGTCGTTATATTGTTCGATCGCCGCCGCCAGAGGTTCGGTGCGGTAAACCTCATCGTGGCTGAACGTATTCAGCGGCAGGCGCGGTTTCTGGTGCGCCGGTTGGTCTACATAGCCTAGCACCAATCCAACGACCGGGAATGTCAGCGGCGGCAGTTCCAGCAGGTCGATCATACCCTGTGGATTACGGCGCACGCCGCCGATTGGCACGATGCCGAGTCCGAAGGAATGAGCGGCGGCGATCAGGGAGCCTAACGCGATGCCGACATCGGTGGAGCCGGAAACGATGCTTTCGACGCTCTCGTTGGCGTGCTGTTCTTTGCCGCTCATGGCAATGCCGGCTGCGGTTTTGTGCATGTCCAGAACCAGTGTCAGGAAGACCGGAGCCTGCGCGATCCAGGGCTGTCCTCCCGCCAGTTCGGCGATGCGGGCGCGCCGGGCCGGGTCACGGGTTACTACGATGGAAACCTGCTGCGAATTCACCGACGTAGGCGCCAGATGCGCGGCCTCGATAATGGTGGATAGCACTTCTTCCGGAATCGGTTTGTCCAGATAGCTGCGTTCGCTGCGATGATGAGTGAGTAACTCAATGGTTTGATTCATGGGGATTCCTTGTCATGCATGGCCGAGCCATTAAGTGATGGCTGGTGGAACGGCGTGCATGAATGTGGATTTTATTCTCGGCTTCTCCCGGTGTTCCGGCAATGCTCATTTCTCGCTATGTATTGCCTGTTTCTGCAAAGCTTAGGAGAAAAGGGTGATTCTATCGCCCATATATGTCACTTTATTTCCGTTGCCAGTAAGAGATAAATATATGCAAAACCCTAGCCCACGCCAGCGTTTGGTCAATCTGGCGATGCTGCACACCGCCGGCAATGGCGTCAGTCAGACCCCGATTCCGCAGGTCAAGGTGATTTACATCGATCGCCACGGCATGCGGGCGCCGGTGCTGTACGACCCTTGCATTGTGATCATTTTTCAGGGGCACAAGGTGGGATATCTGGGAGACAAGGTCTTCCAGTATGACCCGGACAACTACCTGCTGATGACGGTGCCGCTGCCGTTCGAGTGTGAAAGTTTCGCCAGCCCGGAAAACCCGCTGGTCGGTATTTCCATTCGGGTGGATATCCCGATTCTGCAAGATCTGTTGATCGAGATGGGGGATGACGGCTGCGGCGAGAAACGGCGTGCCGATAGCGCCGGCATCAACAGTGTGCCGCTTGACGAAGCCATCCTGTGCGCGACGGAGCGGTTGCTGGAGGCGATGGCGAACGCCCGCGACGCCAGGGTGCTGGGGCCGTGGATTGTGCGTGAAATTCTCTACCATGTACTGTGCGGACCCTGCGGTGATTCGCTACAGGCGCTGATGAACCGCTACAGTCATTTCAGCCAGATTGCCCGCGCGCTGCGCTATATCGAAAACCATTACGCAGACAACCTAAGCGTAGAGCGGCTGGCAATGGAAGTGAACATGAGCGTGTCGGCGTTTCACCATAACTTCAAGGCGGTGACCAACACCTCGCCCGTGCAGTACCTGAAGTCCTACCGGCTGCACAAGGCGCGTCTGCTGATGGTGCATGACGGGCTGAAAGCCAATGCGGCGTCCATGCGGGTGGGGTACGAAAGTTCTTCGCAGTTCAGCCGGGAATTCAAGCGCTTCTTTGGCGTTACGCCAGGCGATGAAGTCGCCAGACTGCGTTCGGGGTCAGGGGTGGTGGAGAGCAGTTGAGTCGCGTATGAACCGCATATCGATTATCCGGCGGCCGCATGTTTGCTCCGCCGGTATTTCTCAGGCCATCGCCCGTTTTTTACGCCACAACACCAGCAGCATCCCTACCAGCCCGCTGAACAACAACACCAGCGGCAGAATGCACAGCGCGGTCATGACCTGATCTTCATACCGTTTGACCAGCGGAATCTGGCTGAGAGCGTAGCCCAGCGTGACGATACCGGTGACCCACAGAAAACCGCTCAGCCAGTTGAAAATCTGAAAGCGGGTGCTACTCAGTCCAGACACCCCGGCAATGGTCGGCAGCAGGGTGCGTACAAACGCCAGAAAACGGCCCACCAGCAGTGCGGCCAGCCCATGCTGGTGGAACAGGCTGTGGGTGCGTTGGTGATAGTGAGCCGGCAACTGATGCAACCATTTCTTTACCAGCCGGGTATCGCCCAGCCAGCGCCCCTGCAGGTAGCTCAGCCAGCAACCGAGGCTGGCGGCCACGGTCAACAGCAGCATAGTGGGAATAAAGCTCATCACGCCTTTGGCGATCATGGCGCCGGTCAGCAACAACAGGCTGTCGCCCGGCAGAAAGGAAGCAGGCAGCAAACCGTTTTCCAGAAACAGAGTGGTGAAAAGCACGCCATAAATGACCCATACCACGCGCGGATCGGCCAGCGCGCTGAAGTCTTGTTGCCACAGCGCTTGAATAATTTCATGAACAACACTCATATCGCATCCTGTCTGGTTTGCTATAACCCCTGAAGCCGCGTAAATACGCCGCACTAAGAGCCTATCCCAATAGGGCTATTTTACTTGCCATTTTGGACCTGGGCAGTGCTCGAACTCCTCACGTACTACGTGTACGCTCCGGGTTCTGCGCGCTGTCCGTGTCCAAACTGGCTGCGCCAATGACGCCTATTGGGATAGGCTCTAAGCCTGAAAAAACGAGCATCAGGATAGGGTAAAAAAGGTAAACGTATTGTCATCATTGTTACTGTTCATCATATACGCTTTGCCTCGCTTACCACAGCGGCATCAGGGGGCCGGAGGGATAGTGGCGTCACATTTCCCGCAATCTCCTGAAGCCGGTTTCCAAATCGGCGATCAAATCGTCGCAATCTTCCAGGCCGATGTGCAGCCGTACCAGCGTACCGGTAAAGTCGACGCCGCCTGCCGGACGAATCGCCGCCAGTTCTTCCGGCTGGTTGGCCAGAATCAGCGATTCGAAACCGCCCCAGGAATAGGCCATGCGGAAGTGACTAAAATGGTCGAGATAATGGGCCAGTTGCTCGCGGCTTAACTTCTCTTTCAGCACGAATGAGAACAGGCCGTTGGCGCCGCTGAAATCCCGCACGAAGAATTCATGCCCTTTGCAACCGGGCAGCGCCGGGTGATTGACCGTCGCCACTTCCGGGCGCTCCGCCAGCCAGCGCGCCACGCGCAGGCCGTTTTCCTGATGCTGCTGCAACCTGACGCCGAGCGTCCGCAGTCCGCGGCTGGCCATGTAGGCGCTGTCGGCGTCGGCCATCTGCCCCATCAGGTAGGATTGCTCGCGCAGTTGATCCCAGCAACGCGCGTTGGCGACGGCGGTGCCAATCATGACATCGGAGTGACCAGTGATGTATTTGGTGCCGGACTGAATCGAAATATCTACGCCAAGATCAAGCGGCCGGAACAGCACGCCGGCTGCCCAGGTGTTGTCGATCATGATGACGATATCCGGGTTAACGCGGCGAACGGCGGCGACAATCGCCGGAACGTCCTGTACTTCCATAGTGATGGAACCGGGAGATTCCAGAAACACGACCCGGGTATTGGGTTGGATCAGGTTGGCGATGTCGCCGCCAATCATCGGATCGAAAAAGGTGGTGCTGACGTTCATTTTGTTCAGCACTTTGTTACAAAAATCCTGCGTCGGCTCATAGGCGGACCCCGTGACCAGCAGATGATCGCCCGCCGAGACAAACGATACGATGGCGTTGGCGATTGCCGCCGCGCCGCAGGGGTAAAGCGCGCAGCCCGCGCCGCCTTCCAGTTCGGTCATGGCGTCCTGAAAAGCGAAGTGGGTCAGGGTGCCGCGACGACCGTAAAACAGCGCGCCTTTGGCGCGGTTGATGGCGGCGTTTTTCTTGTCCTGCACGCTGTCGAATACCAGCGAAGAAGCGCGCTGAATCACCGGGTTTACCGCCCCCTGGGTCACTCTTTTGCTGCGCCCGGCGGCCACCAGCGCGGTGGCGATTTTTTTACTCGTCATACGGCATCACCTGTAGCTCAAACATTCCTTGCGTCCATCTCTGTACGTTATCACGGCTGGGGGAGCAGGGGGGCGGCTTTTCTTATCAAGATGAGCATGTCGTTGATACGATGTAGCGAATGTGCTGAGAAACGGCGCGTTAGAGGTAAAGCGTGCAGCAAAATGCGTAAATAATAATGAGAACGACTATCAATTAATTCTGGGTTTGGTATCATTTTCGCCAGATTAAAGTGGCATGAAAATGATTGGTGGAGGCACAGCGTGTATACGGCTGACAAGAATATTAACCAACGGGGATCATCAGTCTGGCGTAAGTCCGGCCGTGTGTTCGGGGGCTTTACTCATCGTCTGATGGCGTTCGCGTTGCTGGGTATGGCAGGCAGCGCATTGGCCGCGCCGGCGTCGACGCCGATCGCGACCGGTACGACGGCAGCGGCGACCGCCGCTCCTTCCGCGCCGTCGGGAGCCGTCGGCAGCCTGATGAGCACGGATCTGTCCGTCTGGGGAATGTATCAGCACGCTGACGTGGTGGTAAAAACGGTGATGATCGGCCTGTTGCTGGCATCCGTGGTTACCTGGGCGATTTTCTTCGGCAAGAGCGCCAACCTGATGGGCGCCAAAAAGCGCATCCGTCGAGAGCATCAGGCGCTGGAAGATGCCCGCACGCTGGATGACGCAGCGGATATCGCCGGCGTGTTCAAACCGGGCAGCGTGTCGCTGCAACTGCTGGCGGATGCCCGCAACGAGCAGGAGCTGTCCGAACGTTCCGACGACAATAACGGTATCAAAGAGCGCACCGCGTTTCGTTTTGAGCGCCGGGTGGCGGCTACCGGGCGTCAGATGGGGCGTGGAACCGGCTATCTGGCGACGGTGGGCGCTATCGCGCCATTTATCGGTCTGTTCGGTACCGTCTGGGGCATCATGAACAGCTTTATCGGCATCGCCCAGTCGCAGACCACCAATCTGGCGGTGGTGGCTCCGGGTATCGCCGAAGCGCTGCTGGCGACGGCCATCGGTCTGGTCGCGGCGATTCCGGCGGTGGTGATCTATAACGTGTTCGCGCGCTGGACGGCCAGCTACAAGGCGATAGTGGGCGATGTGGCCGCGCAGATTCTGCTGCTGCAGAGCCGCGACCTGGATATTGCAGCCAGTGCCGGCAACGCCTCTTCTTCACCGGCGCAGAAACTGCGGGTAGGGTAAGCCGATGGCGATGCATCTGAACGACGGGCAGAGTGAAAACGGTGAAATGCATGACATCAACGTGACGCCGTTTATCGACGTTATGCTGGTGCTGCTCATCATCTTCATGGTGGCTGCGCCGTTGGCGACGGTGGATGTGCGGGTCAACCTGCCCGCCTCCAGCGCCACGCCGCAGCCGCGCCCGGAAAAACCGGTGTTCCTGACGGTGAAGGCCGATAAACAGCTCTATCTGGGCGACGATGCGATCACCGAAGCGACGCTGGCTCAGGCGCTGGAAGCCAAAACCCTGGGCAATAAAGACACCACCATTTTCTTTCAGGCAGACAAGAGCGTGGATTACGAAACCCTGATGCGGGTGATGGATTCGCTGCGTGAGTCGGGCTATCTCAAAATTGGCCTGATGGGCGCGGAGAAAGCGCGCTGAGGCGCGGTTTGCTGTCTGAACTGAACCACCGCTTCGGCGGTGGTTTTTTTATGGGCGTCTGTTTTTTTGCGCGCTGCCGCGAATAAACCGAGAGCGCTAACGGCGCCTGCCGGGTTCTTGCGGCCTTGAACTATTGTTCAATCACGATTATTCCGAGACGTTCCATCAAGGTATTTATCTGATAATTATCTAACTTCACGCCTTCGAGGTTTGTCGAGCGCACATCAAGCTCCCCCAATTCTGAGTTGATTAAATCGCATTGCGTAACGTCGGCGGAACGCCAGTCAAAAGAAGTAAACTCTCCCCCTGACAAATCGGAGCCGACGAAGCTGGCGCCGTTGACATTCGCGCCTGTCCAGCGGTTTTCCCAAAGCTCACACTTTTCCAGTATGACGCCCGACAGGTTGGCGTAACTTAAATTTGATTTTGTGATGTAGGCGCTGCAAAACCACGTGCGGGCGGTAATCCTGTTCATGAAGCTGGCGTCCCGGAAGTCAGCGCCCTGTGCCCGGCAGTCGCGTATTTCAATGCCCAGCGCCTTCACCGAGCGGAAATTACACAGCGACAAATCACAGTTTTTAAAGCTGGCGTCTTTCAACGTCGCTCTATAAAAATTACAGCCCATTTGGCTTTCTTGATCGAAAAACTGGCAGTTCAAAAATTGAGTATCAGTTAAATCGCAGCCGGCAAAGTCGCAATTATGGAATTTACAGTTTTCGACGCACTGATGGGTGAAGCGATCCGCACTAAACTTTTGCTCTTTGAAGGTCTGGGCATTCATTATCACACCTGTAAATATAACCAGTTGTCGGTTATCTTACCGGTCGCCAGCCTCACAAGCTACTTTTTGTCGCGCTTCTCTTTTTGTCACGCTATCTCTTCGGTGAGGTCTTCCAGATGCATCGCCTTCAGGCGCGGGAGTCCGGGTGACGCCAGTGCAGGCGGGTCGGCACATATACACGGCTTTCCTGCAATTGCTGCCCTTCAATCAGCGCGTTGATCATCTCAAAGCTATTGCGTGCCAGCGTCTCGCAATCCTGCGCTACGGTATCGATCTTCATCGGCAGGCAATCAAACAGGTAGTGATCGTCAAAGCTGCACAGCCGCATGTCGCAGTCCATCAGGTTGTGCTGGTTCAGGTAGCGCAGCACCCCTTCCAGCAGGCCGCAGGCGGCGGTAAACAGCGCCTTGGGCGGGCGGCCGAGGCGGGCGCACAGTTGGGCGAACATCTCGTAACCGGCGCTGGAATGATAGTTGCCGTGGATAATCCATTCCGGGCGGCACTCGACGCCGGCGCGCTCCAGCCCGAGCTGAAAACCGGCCAGTCGATCGCGGGTGGGGGAAATGCGCGGCTGACCGCCGATGAAATAGAATTCGTCCGGATGCTGACGGGCGATGTTTTCCACCAGCGTGGCGGTGGATTCCACCGCTTCGCAGACCACCATCGGCAGGTCGGACTCGCCGATCATCCGGTCGAACTGCAACACCGGCAACTGCTGGTTAATCTTCTGGTATTCGACATCGCTCAGCATGCTGGACGCGACGATCAGGCCATCCACCTGACGCTGAATCAGGCTGTTGACCGCCATCATTTCCTGGCTGGCGTTCTCATCGGTACAGGCAATCAGCAATTGCAACCCGGCTTCCCGGCACAGGCACTCCAGTTCGCGGGAGATCACCGCAAAACCGTAGTTGGTCATTTCCGGCACCACCAGCCCCAGCGTGTTGCTGCGGCTGGAGCGCAGAGAGCGGGCGTGGATGCTGGGTTGATAGCGTTGCTGCTGCGCCAGCGCCAGCACCCGGTCACGGGTTTCGTCCGAAACGCGGAACTCTTTGCTGCGGCCATTGAGAACCAGACTGGCGGTGGATTTGGATACTCCCGCCAGTCGTGCGATGTCGCTGATTGTGACGCGTTTGGTCTGTTTCACCGTGGTATCTTTAGAGAACAATGTGCCTTTAATGGCATGAAAAGGAACCTTATTCTATCACGCACGGTGCCAACAGCCAGTGTTGCAACGTGATGCGACCCGAGCCGCTGAAGCTGACCGTGGCGTCGCTGGCGGGGAAATAGCGCGATGACATCACCGCCTGCCCGTGGTTGATAAAAATTTCTACGCTGGAGCGGTCGCACAGAATCTGCAAGTGGTGCAGCGGGCCGTCATGCCAGTAACGGTGTTCCGGCTCGTTGGTGCGGCGATTGCGACGGCTCAGAGTCAGGCGTTCGCCGTCCCAGCACAGCACCATCACTCCGGCGAAGTTGATCTGAAATTCGCCCTGTGTGTCCAGCATCAGTTCCGCGCTGCTGGCGGGCAGTGCGGGCGCGTAGTCGGCGACGCCCTGCCACAGATGTTCCAGATGGCGCAGGCTTTGCAGCTCGCGTGCCGGTTGCTGGTAAATCCGGCCATCGCGCAGCGTCAGCTCGCGCGGGCAGGTCATGGTATGGATCCAACCATGCGTGATTGTCGGTTGAAAGAATTCGTCCTGATCCGGCACGCCCATCCATCCGAATAGCAGACGGCGGCCATCTTCGCTGTGCGTGGTTTGCGGCGCGTAAAATTCGAAGCCCAGATCCAGTTCGTGGAACGCCTGATGGGTGAAGCTGCCGTTGTCGTAGTCGAGCGAACCGATGAAATAACCGGACTGATGGGTATTCAGGTAGCGCTCTTCTTCTGCGGGTAGCCCCTGCGGGCAGCAAATCAACACCTCGTGGTTGTCTAGCGCAAACAGGTCCGGGCATTCCCACATGTAGCCGAAATCGCCCAGCCCGTTGAGGCGGGAGCCGGCGATTTCACCCAGAGAATGCCATTGCAGCAGGTCGGATGACCGATACAGCAGCACTTTGCCCTGTAAATCGACGTCCTGCGCGCCCAGCACCATGTACCAGTTGTCCTGATGACGCCAGACCTTCGGGTCGCGGACGTGGCCGGTGTACCCTTCCGGCAATGACAGCACCGGGCCGGCCTTGTCGAATTCGCCGTCGTCATTGGCGCGCGCCAGGCACTGGTACGCGGTGCGAGAGCCGTCGTCGTATTTCACGTTGCCGGTATAAATCAGCGTCAGGGCGTCGTTGTCCACCACGGCGGAACCCGAGTAGCAGCCGTGGCTTTCATAGCTTTCTGACGGCACCAGCGCCACCGGTTCGTGACGCCAGCGCACCAGATCGGCGGAGCTCCAGTGCCCCCAGAACTTGGCACCGTGGGCACAGGCCTGCGGATTCCACTGATAAAACAGATGGTAACGCCCCTTATGCTGCACGAACCCATTCGGATCGTTCAGCAGCCCGACCAGCGGCGACAGGTGCCACTGCGGACGATGCGGGTCATAGGTTTGCCGTGACGGTCCGGACATCAGGGCGTAGGCCATACGTTTTAACAGATGGATTTCCTTCATTATGCGTTGTCCGTTTTGTATTTCAGCAACAGAGAGATCAGGAAGGCTGCGCCAAAGGCGATCAACATGCCAATCAGATAATTCAGGATTGAGCCTGCTTGCACAATGGCAAGGCCCGGAATGCCGGTCAGCCCGACCGCCGTCATGTTGACGTGGTTGGCGACGACCCAGGCGCCGCCCAGCGCGCCGCCCGCCAGCCCGGCCAGGAACGGTTTGATGAAGCGCAGGTTAATCCCGAAAATCGCCGCTTCGGTAATGCCGAGCAGACAGGAAAGCGACGACGGCACGGCGATGGCTCTGATTTTAGCGTCGCGGGTTTTGAAGTACACCGCCAGACAGGCGCCGCCCTGCGCCACGTTAGCCATCGCCCAGATCGGCAGCAGGAAATTGACGCCGATGGACGGGTTGCCCAGCAGCCCGGCTTCAATAGCGTGGAAGCTGTGGTGTACGCCGGTGATGACGATAGCCGAATAGAGCCCGCCGAACAGCAGCCCGGCCAGCCAGCCGGCGTGGGCAATCAGGGTACTCAGCACTAAGGAAATGCCGTCGCCCAGCATACGGCCCGCCGGGCCAATCACCAGCATGGCGACGAAGCCGGAAATGATCACGGTCAGGAACGGCGTCACGATGATATCCAGCGCGTTCGGTACCACCTTGCGCAGGCGCTTTTCCACCAGACTCATGAACCATACCGCCAACAGAACCGGGAACACGGTGCCCTGATAGCCGATCATGGCGAATTCCAGACCGAACAGGTGCATGGTCTTGAAACCACCGGCCACGCCCCAGGCGTTGGTCAGCGCCGGGTGGGTGAGGATGCCGCCCAGCGTCGCGCCCAGATAGGGGTTGCCGCCGAATTCACGCGCGGCGGTAAAGCCGATCAGAATCGGCAGAATGATGAAAGCGGCGGAGCTGAACATATCCAGCATCACGAAAATGGCGCTGCCGGCATCGACCCAGCCGTAGGTCTTGATCATGCCGAGCAGGCCCATCAGCAGGCCGGAAGCGACAATCGCCGGGATAATCGGCACGAAAATGTTCGACAGCAAGCGCGCCAGCCGTTGCAGCGGATTGAGCTTTTGCGCCGCCAGCGAGGCGGTTTCGGCGGTGCTGGTTTCGCTGATGCCGGCGGCCTTGATGAACTCGGCGTAGACCTTGTTCACCAGCCCGGAACCAAAAATGATCTGCATCTGGCCGGCATTCTGGAAGCAGCCTTTGACGCCCTCGACGCTTTCGATGGCGGTTTTATCGGCCAGGTCGTCATCGTTGAGCACCAGCCGCAGGCGGGTAGCGCAGTGCGCGGCGCTGGCGATGTTGTCCCTGCCGCCCAGCAAGGGGATTAGGGATGCCGCAGTGGCATGAATATCCATAGTGTTCCTCTTTATCAACAACAGGTATGCGGTCGTCATCGACGGCGGAAGCCTTGCCGGTGGCGGCCGCGTTAACCGTTAAAACCAGGTTTCCATCTGGACGCCGAAGGTCCATTCGCCGCCGGCTTTGAAACCGGTGGAACCGAAGGCGTCGTCGCTGGCGTAGTTATCCAGTCGCTTGTCCCAATCCATATAACTGGCGAAGACGCGCAGTTCCGGACGGCTTAATAAATTGGAGATATCGCCTACTTTAAACGTCGGGGCGAAAGTCAGCTTGTAGAACCCGCCGCTTACCTGATTACGCGATAAGTATCCCTGAGGATCCAGATTCATATATTGATAGCTGCCTTCATAGGCCAGTGCGAAGTTTTCGGTGATTTCCTGAATAAAGCGCGCATTAAACGTCACCCAGCGGTAGTCATCCCCCTGAACGTAACGATCTTTGCTGCTTTGCGCCAGAATCGCCGGGGCGAAGCTCCAGGTTTTATTCAGCGCGGTAGTACCGTAGGTCGCCAGACGCCAGGTGCTGGCGTTCTGGGTCAGGTTGCCGTCGGAACCGATGGATTTAACTTCGCCGCCGAGGCCGTGGCCGTACAGCAGCGCCACTTTGGACGTCCCGTCGCGCAGCCCGTAGAAGCTGTCGCCGTGCCAGGCGGCCAGCGCGTGGTAACCGCTGTCGCCGGCATTGGTGTTGGTGACGTTGTTGGCGTTGTTGCGCCCGGTGTTTTCCTTCACGTCGTTGTTGCGGGCGCGCAGGCCGCTCAGCATGAACTGGAACGGGCCGACGAAGTTATTGCTGGTGACGATGTAGTTCTGGATTTCGTTGTCCAGCGTGGTGATCTCGCCGAGGCTGCGGCCGTACAGCGAGAAGTTGGTTTTCCAGCCATCCACCGGTTTCACGTCGTAGATACCGCCGCCGGTCCCTGCCAGGAACACCACGTCGGAGTCGATCCAGTGGATGTCGAAGTTGTCGCGATCAAAACGCTTGCCTGCCCACAGCGTGGTGTCCTTGAAGGCGCCGGTAAACGTCGGCAGCGAACCCAACTCGACAAACGCTTCGCGCACGTTCAGGTCGCTGGTGCTGGCGGTCCAGTCGTTATAGCTGCGCTGGCCGTCCGCCATCATCACTTTGAAACGGGTGGTGGCGCCGTTATCCAGTTTGGTGCGGTGTTCCAGTTTCAGTTCCAGATAGGTGTCGTCTTCGTTGCCCAGTCGGCCGACATGGCCGCCGGTTTCACCGGCCGGCGTCATGCTGGGGCCGATATTCGCCTTCGAGCTGGTGACGGAATCGTGGATAGCCAGGCCGGAACGGGCATAACCGTGGAACTCAAAGCCATCGGCGATACTGCGTTTGCTGGCCAGCGAGTCGGTTTTCAGCGCTACCTGCTGGGTCTGCTGTTCGTTTTGCGTGGCGCGCGCCGCGACCTGTTGAGTCTGCTGCGCCACTTGCTGGGTGGTTTGTTCTACCTGCTGGGTTTTCTGCTCGACCTGCGTAGTGCGGGCCGCCAGTTGTTTCGCCTGTTTTTCGGCGGCGTCGGCGCGGGCTTCCGCTTGCTTCGCGCGTTGTTCCGCCTGCAACAGGCGCTGCTCCAGCGCGTTCAAACGCGCCTCAATGCTATCAGAAGGGGCTGCCAACGCCTGAGAGGTACAGAGTGCGAGTCCCACGGCGGCGGCAAGATAACCTGGCTTTATCATGTTGGGTTTTCCCTTGGATGGTCAGATGGTTTTTTTTGTTTTGCTAAATTGCTAAACCGGTTATGCAGCGAAAGCTAAATGGGGTGAAGGGGGTTGGCAAGGAATTTTGTTTTCTTGCTGTGCTAACTGTGATCATGACAACAAAACCCGCTCCCGACGGTGCAATGCGGTTGCCGGGAACAGGCTTTGAAAGGCTATAACGCGGCGGTGAGTTGATGGGAGAACGGCAGCGCCGTCATCGCGCCTTTGGCGGTGGTCGCCAGCGCGCCGCAGCGTTGCGCCTGAGTGAGCACGGTATGCCAGTCGTCAATCTGGTACAGGCTATCGTAGCCGGCCAGCGCGGCGAGCATGCCGGCGACAAAGGCGTCGCCCGCGCCGGTGGTGTCGACCGGGGTGACGCGGTGCGCCAGAAAGTGCCGCAACTGGTGGCCGTCATGCAGCCAGACGCCGTCGCCGCCCTGAGTAATCAGCAACCGCTTGATGGGGTATCGGGCCATCAGGTTGGCGCTGCCCTGACGAATGTCCTCGCTGCCGCTGAGAAACCGGAATTCCTCTTCCGACAGTTTCACCACGTCCGCCAGCGCCAGCACCTGATCCAGACTGGTTCTCAATTCCTGCTCGCTGTGCCACAGGTCGGCGCGGATATTCGGGTCAAAGCTGACCCACCCCTGGGCGGCGCGAATCCGCTTTATCGCTTCCAGCGCCGTGCTGCGCGACGGTTCGCGCGACAGGGCGATGGAGCACAGGTGCAGCCATTCGCTGCGCTGAAACGCCGGCAGGTCGGACGGTTGCAGGAACAGGTCGGCGCTGGGGCGCACCATAAACGTGAAGGTGCGCTCACCCTGAGCATCCAGACTCACCACCACGGTGGAGGTGCGGTGTTCCGCATCCGGTTGCATGTGACGGACATCCACCTGCTCGCGGGCCAGTACGTCGCGCAGGAAATGACCGAACGCATCCTCGCCGACGCGGCCAATAAAGCCGCTGTGTCCGCCCAATCGGGCAACGCCCACGGCGACGTTGGCGGGCGCGCCCCCCGGACATTTCAGATAGCGCTCCTCGCCTTCCGGAATGAGATCGACCACCGCATCGCCCATTACCCATACTTTGTGAGACATAATTACACTCTTTATCGGGGATAGTTAAACTGTTGGCTAAAATAGAAGAAACGGTTTAGCTAATCAACTTGTTAATGGACAATGGTGCGCCAAAAGTAGGGTCAAGAGTGTTAGGAACCAGCTTCTGGCGGGCTTTGGTATATGCCAGGTGGATAAAATCGACGCGTA
>NZ_CM001979.1:396868-577732 GCF_000406205.1 Dickeya sp. NCPPB 3274
GTATTTTAGTCCAATGAACCCGTACCACACTGAAATCAGGTACGGGTTTATCAACGTTGATAGTGTGGGGGCTCTCTATACCCGTCATACTTCAAGTTGCAGGTGCGTTGGCTGCGTTACTCGGCCCATTTCATGGGCCCCGCCCCTTCGGGGCCGCTGCCAGCAGCGTTCAAATCGGCTTACGCCAATTTGTCACTCACCCCAGTCTCTTACTTGAGTAAGCTCCTGGGGATTCGCTCGATTGCCGCCTTCCTGCAACTCGAATTATTTAGGGTATGGTCGTGGGGGTGTTCATACACAACGCTATTTAAGTAGCTTGGGGAGCATCTGGTTTCGCTTCGGGTAACATCATCCTTCTATATAGAAAAAATCCGGCTCCTGAGGAAATAACGATGCCGATAGCCATTAAAAGATAAACAAACTGTGTTGAATCGCCTGCGATATATAAGAGCAGACCGATAAGCGGGAGCACCGACTGGTTTAATAAAACGATCAATGACGATGTACTGGCAAACATGGCTGGATTGATAACTTCAATACGTATCATGCGACAAATATTTCCAGTAAAGACTTTACCTATAATTGATAATGCATAACAACCAATAAAGACGATAAACGATCCCTTAAATGCTATCAGTGATATTGAGCTGGAAGCTATAATCATAACAGCAAGCAGTAAAAGCACTTTCCTGCCGATTAGCGGTCTTAAATAACTGTAAAAATAAGTGCCTAAAACCCCGCAGAGACCGGCGGCAACATCTATCAAACCGAAATATTTGACGGGAAGGTTCATCCCCCTTTCAATTAAGGCCGCACCGCTTGATTCAACCAGACCATCAAACATGTTATTACCTACTGCCAAAAAAATGGTAAAGATAAGTATCGGTGTTGAAAGAAGATAGAATGCACAGTCTTTTATGCTATTTTTACTATCATTTGGCGCGGTTGCATACTGTTTAATATCAATGGCTGAAGAACTTAGGTTTTTCTTTTCGAGGAAAAAGAAAACCGCGTTCATGATATAAAATACACAGGGTAAGATGAGTGCTATCCTGAATCCGTAGTCAATTAATAACATACCCATAAGCGGGCCGACTATCATGCCTAAAAAATCCATTCTTGAAATCAGGTTGGCGTGATGTTCTTTAGCCTTACTGAGTGATGACACTAATTTTTCGTATGTAATAATCGTTTGGGAATTACCAATTGATATAATGCTCCCAATGATTCCAAATGAGACAGCTATCATCAAGTTGGATGAGAATTCTGTCAGTGCCAGAAAAACGCATCCCGCTGATTTAATGACATCAGACATGATAGATAATGGACGAATGCCCAGTTTATCAATAAACGTCCCGACTAACGGAATAATAATTACCCTGGGTAACCACCATAGGGCATATGATAATCCTGCATATCCAATACTTCCGGTAAGTTGATAGACAATAACGGGCGTCAGAAAAACCATCAGTCCATCTGCTGTTAAAACTAAAAACAACATAAAAAAGAATGGGGCGTTCATAGGTGACCTTTATACTTTTTCCTTTAAGAGGACCTTAACATACTTTCCTGAGCTTTCATCAAAAACAATGACAGACTTTGGCGTGTTATGTGTGGGTTTTTCACGAGCAATTTCCTTTTGTTGAGAAACCAGAAATTCATAGTACGCGGCATCAGCCTCTACATCATTCACGCTGTAGCTCATGTATTCCCTGTTATTGATTGGCCAGTCGATAACATCATGACCGGGGATATACTCTTTATCGTGATGGAGAAATATGATGGGCCGGTTGACGGTAATGATATTCGCCATGTTGAATAAAGCATGTGCAACCCCACAGGGTATGACTAATTCTACATTAGGGTGAGGTGTGAATGTTAATTCCTCTTCAACGAAAAGAGTGCCAGAACCTTTCCTCATATCAACCAGTTTTAATATGATTTCATGATCCATTTTGCCTAAAAAGGTTAGATGATCCTCCTGACCTAAATGTAAACCATAAGAATCAAAATCATAGTGCTCATTACCATGCTCAACAATATACATTGGAGACTTTCTGGTTAGCGGTACAATACAGCTCTCTTTTCCGGTTTTTATCGATGGAATTTCTCTGAATTCGACACCAATAATTTTCGATTGAGGCAGTTTTACTGTTGCGCTATCGTCAACTTTTTCTCTGATCCTTAGATTGATTTTACTTCCATCATCTAATATAAATTCTCTGGTTTCTGAGTGTTGGAATTTGTGTTTTTTAAGGTTTTCTTGTTGAAACTCCCCGATACGATAATAGACAATGCTGGCTGCTTCCTCGGTCATCGGGTGAAACCCAGGCACCTCTGCTGGAGAAATATCTTCAGGGATGTTTATCACATCATTTCCTGGCGACCAGCTCAGGTTAGCACTGGATAATATGTCAAAATCTGGAAGGAAGAGTGTATATGAATTTAGCGTGAAGATATTTTCCAAATTATGGAAAGTATGAGCGACACCAGGCGGAATGATGAGGGTCTTTGAGGACGATGGGTTGATGTTAAATGTTAAGGCTTGCCTGAATGTCGGCGAGTCCACCCGGCAATCAATAAACTTAGCCAAAATGACCTGGTTTTCATTTCCCAGGAATGTGAGTGTATCTTGTTGTCCTAAATGAATACCATATTGTCCATATTTAAACTCACTCTCACCGTGAAATACGATATTTATTGGGTAGGTTGTTGCAAAAGGTACGACAAATGAATCCGATTTACCATTATTAACTCTCCAGCGAGGAACCCAACGGAGTCCATCGATAGTTATTTTCTGGTTAATCGCATCAATTTCATTGTTCATTTAACGGCCTCTCCAATAAAATCGGGGCAATCATAAAGATTGCCCCTGGTCATCAGATATTCACGATTTCAACATCGTACCCGGCACTTTTAGCGCTTTTCATCAGCTCGCTGAGGCTGCTGGTATTCAACTGTGCATACTTATCGTCTGCCGGCGCATTTTTGATGCCAGCTAAATAAGCGAGTTTATCAAAAGCAGCCGATGCGGTTGCTTTCGTCTGTAAAAGCATATCGGTAAAACTATTACCCTCTACATCGTTGCTATTAACCATTTTCGGTGTTTTATACAGACTCGCGATTTCGTTAGCTTTGCTCATAAAAAACCTCACTTCCTATTGAATGGTTTTAATAAATGCAGGTGAATTGTTAATGAGATGTATTGCAATATCATCTCGATAGCATGAATATCATTAGTTAAGTTAAACTGTCAACGAGGAAAGTAACGAATAAGAAAAAATGATTAAAATCAGTTTATACGAATTTTGATATGTAAATAATGTAATTACGTTATATGCAATGATTTTTTTTGTGATTAGATTTTGTGTGTCGATTTTCTTATCATAGTGGCAATATGACGTTGATCAGAAACAGCATTATATACCCTAAATAATTCGAGTTGCAGGAAGGCGGCAATCGAGCGAATCCCCAGGAGCTTACTCAAGTAAGTGACTGGGGTGAGTGACAAATTGGCGTAAGCCGATTTGAACGCTGCTGGCAGCGGCCCCGAAGGGGCGAGGCTCATGAAATGGGCCGAGTAACGCAGCCAACGCACCTGCAACTTGAAGTATGACGGGTATATCATTTCTATGACTCACCCACAGTGAGTAAAACGGTTGATAATTCGCCTTGAATTTCGGATTTACCTCCCGCCAATATTGTGTTTATGGATTTTGTACGCCGTTCAGGTGTTCGCCATACGGATGAACCGAGTTGGACTTTACTTGCTGCCAGGTAAACCGCATCAAAAAGCGAGGGGGGATCGTTTTTGATATTGGCAGGAAATGTGCTACGGCATTAGCACTGAGTTTTGTGGGTAGCTCTCGGGCTGAAGAGTGAGACCCGTGAAATGGGTTGAATAACGCAGTCAACGGAGCCGAAAAAATAAGCATGAAAGATATAACTTATAGATATTATTACTTCGATAAGTAAATTGACGGTTTTGTTAAGTCGCTTTTTTATTTATAAAAATTATCTTGTCACCGCCTATTTGTTTTCCATACTTAATAAATAGTCACGTGTTTTTAGTGGTGAGGTAAGCCGATGCCCGAGGCAGTCCATTCGGAACTGTTGTCTGAGTCCTATTTTCGTTACTGGGGAAAAGCCCGAACGTTTTCCAATAACGAAAACGGCGCGCCTTATCATTTATTGCCTTATCACTGTCTGGATGTGGCGGCCTGTGGCTATTGGCTGGTGAAAAATAACCGTTTTCATGTCCGTGACCATTTGCAGGCGTTGGGACTGGATGAAGAGTGCGCCGCATTATGGCTGGCCTGGTTTCTGGCCTGGCACGATATCGGCAAGTTCGCCCGTGGTTTTCAACAGCTCTACCAGAACCCTGCCGCGCCGCTGGTGCGTGGGGCGGGGCAGGCTTATTCAATGCGCCATGACTCGCTGGGGTTGTGGTTGTGGCGTTTTAAGCTGCATGACAACTGGCGAGAGCAAACGAACTGGTTGCCCGCCGCATCCCGACCGGAAAAACTGCATTACGCGATGGATATATGGTTGCGGCTGGTATGCGGCCATCATGGACAGCCGCCGCTGGAAGAGGACAAAGGTGCGCTGGCTTTCCATCCTGACGATATTCTGGCCGCACAGGCTTATCTGACCGATCTGCACTCCGTGTTTCCTGAACTGACGGCATTTCCCGATGGTTTTAGCGACAAAAACTGGCGTGTGTTGTTGCAACAGAAAAGCTGGCCGCTGGCAGGCAGCGTGGTACTGGCGGACTGGCTTGGCTCATCGCAGGACGATTTTCCCTACCGAGCTGATCCGACGCTGACGCTGGCGCAATACTGGCGGCAATGCGCGTTGCCGCAGGCCGAGCTGTCGGTTTCTCGTCTGCCAGCGGCCGCTATGGCTGCGCCGTTTAAGGGAATGCGCAACCTCTTTCCCTTTATCACCCGGCCGACGCCGTTGCAGCAGCAGGCGATGACGGTCGAGATTGATACGCCCGGCCCGCAGCTGTTTGTGCTGGAGGATGTCACCGGGGCGGGCAAAACCGAAGCCGCGCTGGTGCTGGCGCACCGGCTGATGAGCGCCGGTCGCGGCGACGGGCTGTATGTCGGCCTGCCGACGATGGCGACTGCCAATTCCATGTACCGGCGGTTGGCGAAGGCGTATCGCGCCTTGTTCGACGAAAGGGATGCGCCATCGCTGATGTTGGCGCACGGCGCGCGCGACATGGTGACGGATTTTCGCCTGTCGCTATGGGGGCCAGCGCAGGCGGGGCAGATGCGCTACGGGCCGGATAACGAAGACAGCGCCAGCGCCGCCTGCAATCAATGGTTTGCCGACTCGCGCAAGAAAGCGCTGCTGGCGGATGTCGGCGTCGGCACGCTCGATCAGGTGCTGATGGCGGTGATGGCGTTTCGCCACCAGTCGCTGCGGCTGCTGGGGCTGGGCGGAAAAATTCTGCTGCTGGATGAGGTGCACGCCTACGATGCCTACACCGGCCGTCTGCTGGAAAGCCTGCTGACCTTCCACGCCAGTCAGGGCGGCAGCGCGATTATTCTCACCGCCACGCTGGCGGCATCACAGCGGGAACGGCTGGTGCAGGCGTTTTGCCGGGGGATGCAGCAACCGCCCGGCCGTCTGGCGGAGCAGGCCGGGTATCCGTGGTTTACCCAGGTTAACGCGCAGGCGCTGCGGGAGTGGCCGGTGGAAACCCGCGCCGAAGTCCGGCGTACGGTGGCGGTTGACTGGTTATCCCGCCAGTCGGAAGCCCTCGCGTTGATTCGCAAGGCGGTGGCTGCCGGGCAGTGCGTCTGTTGGATTCGCAACACGGTGGATGAGGCCGTCGACGCCTGGCTGCAGTTGCGCCAGTGCCGCGAGATAACGCCGGACGATGTGCTGCTGTTCCACAGCCGGTTTGCGTTTTGCGACCGCATGGTGATTGAAGACACGGCGGTTGAGCGCTTCGGCAAACACAGCACAGGCGCGCAACGGCGCGGCAAGGTGCTGATCGCCACCCAGGTGGTGGAGCAGTCGCTGGATATTGATATGGATGTGATGATAAGCGATCTCGCGCCGGTGGACTTGCTGATTCAACGTGCCGGTCGCCTGCAACGCCATATTCGCCGGGCAGACGGTAGCGGTAAACAGCCGAACGATACCGCACCGCTGAGTGATGAGCGCACTCCGCCGGTGTTGTGGATTCTGGCACCGCAATGGCAACCCGAGGCCGGTTCTGACTGGCTGGGAGTTGAGTTGAGCGGTACCGGTGCGGTGTATCAGCATCATGCGGTGTTGTGGCGCACACAGGCGATATTGCGAGAACGCGGCGCGCTGCGCATGCCGGAAGAGGCGCGTTTGCTGATAGACAGCGTTTATGAGCAGCGCATACCGGCTCCGGCGGCGCTGGAAGAGCGTGGTTATCAGGCTGAAGGGAAAAGTCTGGGTGACCGTACCATCGCGTCGCAGTCGTCGCTGGCGTTTGAGCTGGGGTATTGCGCCGCCGCCGGTCAGCGCGGCTGGAGCGATGACGCCGAGCTGTTCACCCGCTCAGGCGAGGCATCGCAGGATGTCTATCTGGCCTGGCGCACTGACGGCGATGATTCACTACCACGACCCTATGCCGGCGAGGGGGAATTTGGCTGGGAGAAAAGCCGCCTGTCGGTGCGCCAGCGCTGGTGGCAGCAGCATGAAAAACAGTGGCCGACCTTACAGGGCGACGCGCTGGAGCGCTTCCGGCAACACCTGCACCGCCCCGGCGCCGAATTGCTGTTGCTGGCGCCGGGTGAAGCGGCAGATTACTACCATGCAGATATGGGACTAGTTGCACGGTAGTCAGTGCATGATGAATTTGATAGCCAAGTAATCAGATTGTTGAGAACCCTTCTGGTTGCGCGCCATAGCCTTTTGTGGCGTATCAAAACTGTGCTGAGGTGGGCGACTTCGCCGGGTGAGCCGCATGGACGCGGCGAAAGTCCGTGTCGCGCTGGGAGCGCGTCACGGGCGGCCCGGACAGCGAAGTCGAACGCCGAAGGTAGCGCGTAGCGCCACAGTTTAGCCACCAGCCAGAGGTCAAGGAGAGGCGGCGTTTGAGCCTCTCCTTGTTGGGCGTGCGACGGGGTTGCAAAGGAACAACCCGGTTATCACGCACGAAACGTTTCACTGTTCCGACATAAATTTGTCTGTAATACGACCATGGAGCTGTGTGTCCACAGCCTCAAGGTAATACGACTGTTTTTCCACAGTCTTTTTACTGCGTTAGCAGTTTTGTCCACCGGGAAACATCGGTGCCACTGGCGCGAACTCTGGCCGCGCCGGGGCAGAAAACAATAACAGGAATCATGACGACCTCATGGATGAGGCCTTACTGAAGAGGTAGGTTCATGTTTTCACTGATTGATACACCCTGGTTACCCGTAGTGGGCGCGGACGGACACCGCACCCACATTTCTCCACGGCAATTGGCCGACGACCGGATTATCGATCTGGCGTGTCCACGGCCCGATTTTCAGGGCGCGGCCTGGCAACTGCTGATCGGCCTGTTGCAAACCGCCTATGCCCCATCAGATGAGGAAGACTGGGAGGACATCTGGCGCGACGGGCTGGGCGCAGACTGGGTGCACGCGCTCGACTCGCTGGCGCCGGCGCTCAATTTTGGTGCCGACAAGCCCGCGTTTATGCAGGATTTTTCCCCGCTGGATGCCGACAACAGCCCGATTTCCGGTTTGCTGATCGATGCGCCGGGCGGCAATACCCTCAAGCTTAACAAAGACCACTTCGTCAAACGCGGCACGGTGAACGCCATCTGCCCGCACTGCGCCGCGCTGGCGCTGTACACGCTGCAAACCAACGCGCCGTCGGGCGGGGTGGGGCACCGGGTCGGCGTGCGCGGCGGCGGGCCGATCACCACCCTGCTGATGCCTTACGACGCGCAAAATCCGGTGCCGCTGTGGCGCAAACTGTGGGCTAACGTCACGCCCGGCGAACGCGGCGAGTGCGTGGCGGCGGTATTCCCCTGGCTGGCGGCCACCCGTACCAGCGAAGGCGATAAAGATAAGGTGACGCCGGAAAACGCACACTGGTTGCAGGCGTTCTGGGGCATGCCGCGTCGTATTGAACTGGATTTCGGCCACACCGAGGCCGGGCATTGCGACCTGTGCGGCGATAAGTCGGACCAGCTGCTGACGCACTACCGCACCAAAAACTACGGCGTACAGTACGAACACTGGCAGCACCCGCTGACGCCGTATCGCCTGTCGAACAAAGACGGCATGTTGCTGTCGGTAAAAGGCCAGCCGGGCGGATTGTCGTACCGCGACTGGCTGGGGCTGGTGATCGGCTCGCAGGACGCGCTCAACCAGACACTGCCCGCCCGCGTGGTGGGCCTCAACCAGCAACGGGCACCGTTGCTGCACAAGGTCGGGCTGTGGTGCTTCGGCTACGACATGGACAACATGAAGGCGCGCTGCTGGTACGAACACCATGTGCCGGTGTGGAAAGAGCTCCCCCCGGCGGTGCACGATTACCTGCCGCTGGGCTTGCAGATGGCCCACGAGGCTCAGCAACTGCTGCGCCAGTCGGTGAAGGCGGCCTGGTTCCGACGGCCGAAAGAGGTAGGCGGCGATTTCAGTATTATCGACGTGTCGTTCTGGCAGGAAACCGAACAGTTTTTCCGCCAGCTTTACCGTTCCATCGCCAGCGGCAAGTGCGCCATCAGCGCGCTGAAAGCCTGGCAGAACCAGCTCTACTTATACCTGATCGGCACCTTCGACCGGCTGACGTTCGGCAACCCGGACCAACAGGGCGACCTGACGCAGGCGGTGAAAGCACGCAGCGACATGGTGAAACTGTTCTACGGTCAGAAATCGATGAAGCAGTTTAAACAAATGCAACCTCAGGAGGAGGCGGTGAATGGGTAATACCGCAACGCTGCTGGTGATAGACGCATCGGCGGCGGCGAAAATCAGTGCCTGGTTTTACGCATTACAGAACCGGCATAACGACAACTACAACGGGCGGGCGGAGCGAGCGGCGTTGCGGCGCGCCGCCGCCCCTTATGGCGCGCTGACCTGTCCGGGATTTCAACGGATTGCGCGGATAATGGCGTCGCAAATCGGTGATAAGGAGCATCGCCTGCTGGCGGTGGCGATATTCGCGGCGGTGGCGGCTCATGCGGACGAGCATAACGGCAAGAAAAGTTTCGCTGCGCAACTGGGGGAAAAGGTCAGTGCCGGCAGCGACCGGCGCTACCTGTCCGAGCTGCGCTTTGAGCGCCTGCTGCGGGCGCAGACGCCGGAGGAGCTGTGCCGCCTGCTGATCCGCGCCGTCACGATCCGCGGCAGCGACGGAGTGAATCTGCCGTCGCTGGCCGACGGCATTCTGCTGTGGATGGACGAATGGTACGACCGGCAGCACAACCTACCGGCACAACCCAATCCGTTAAAACGCAACGCGGTGCGCTGGGCTTGCGAATACAACCAGACGTCGCTGGAACCCGCGCCGGATGACCCGCCGTCAGCCCATACCCCCAACGAACCGACCGGAAATCACCCGACCGACAACAAGGAACCGGCATGACCACCTTTATTCAACTGCATTTTTTGACCGCTTACGCACCAGCCAACCTGAACCGGGACGACACCGGCCGCCCGAAAACCGCCATCGTCGGCGGGGTGGAGCGGTTGCGGGTTTCATCCCAAAGTATCAAACGCGCCTGGCGCACCTCCGAGGTGTTTGAAACCGCAGTGGGCGAGCACATAGGCAAACGTACCCGCCAATTGGGGCGAGTGGTGTATAAGGCGCTTACCGACGGCGGCGTGGCGACCAAAACCGCAGAAGACGCCGCGAAGAAAATTGCCGGGCAGTTCGGCAAGCTGAAAAAAGAAGAGAAAAACAGCCCCGATCCGCTGGAGAAGTTCGACATCGAACAACTGGCGCACGTCAGCGTGCCGGAGCGGGCGCGGGTGGATCAACTGGCGGATGCGCTGATTGCCGAATCCCGCGAACCCAACAGCGAAGAGCTGAAACTGCTGCGCAAAGAGGTGGCGAGCGTCGATATCGCGCTGTTCGGCCGTATGCTGGCGTCCAGCCCGGAATTTAACGTGGAGGCCGCCTGTCAGGTGGCGCACGCGCTGGGCGTCAGCGCGGTGACGGTGGAAGACGATTTCTTCACCGCGGTGGATGACCTCAACACCGGCGAGGACAACAGCGGCTCCGGCCATATGGGCGAGCAAGGCTTTGCCTCGGCGCTGTTCTATCAATATATCTGCATCGACCGCGACCGGCTGCGGGAAAACCTCGGCGGTGACGAGGCGCTGGTGCAGCGCACGCTGCGGGCGCTGGGGGAAACCGCGCTCACCGTGTCGCCTACCGGCAAGCAGAACAGTTTCGCCTCCCGCGCGTATGCCTCTTACGTGTTGGCGGAACGGGGCTCGGCGCAACCGCGCGCGCTGTCGGTGGCGTTTTTCAAACCGGTGCGCAGCGCCGAACCGCTGGAAACGGCGATTAGCGCGCTGAAAAACCAGCAGGAGAAGTTCAATCGCGCCTACGGCGCCGACGGCATGACCGACTATGTGCTGGATGTGGAAGCCGGAGCCGGCAGCCTGCCGCAACTGTTGGATTTCATCAGCCAGTGAGGGCGGCATGACTGAGTATCTGGTGTTTCAGCTTTACGCGCCGCTGGCGTCCTGGGGGGAACCGGCGGTGGGCGAGGTGCGCCATACCTCGCCGGTGCCCAGCCGTTCCGCGCTGCTGGGGCTGCTGGCGGCGGCGCTCGGCATCCGGCGCGACGACGAAGAACGGCTGACGCAATTCAACGCCCACTACCGCTTCGCGGTCAGGCCGCTTTCCCGCCGGGAGGGCTGGCTGCGTGACTACCATACCGTGCAAATGCCGCGTGAAGAACGCAAGCGGGTGCGCCACACCCGTCGCGATGAGCTGTGTTCAGACCCGGCGCAAGGGCTGGAAACGCTGCTGACCGCCCGCGAATACCGCTGCGACGCCTACTACCACGTGGCGGTGAGCGCCACCGACGGCGCGCCGGTCACGCTCGCGCACCTGGCCGACGCGCTGCGCACGCCGGTGTTCCCGCTGTATCTCGGCCGCAAAAGCTGCCCGCTGGCGTTGCCGCTGGCGCCGCACCTGTTCAGCGGCTCGCTCCCTGAGGTATGGCAACAGGTTGACGGGGCGCCGTTGCTAAACGACCCCGATCTGCGGTTCATCAACCAGCCGGACGGCACCTGCTACTGGGAAGCGGGTGAGGATGTGGCGGCGGACGGGGTGATGCAGGTGTTGCGCGACGACCAGCCCGCCAGCCGTCGGCGTTGGCAATTTACCACGCGGGTACAGTATCGCGGCGTGCTGAAAGGAGGTCAGTGATGTTCTTTTCCCGGGTGACGCTGCAACCGGCGGCGCTGTCATCGGTGATGGCGGACAAGTGGCAGACCTCTCCGGTCTACGCCAGCCATCAGTGGTTGTGGCAACTGTTCCCGCAGGAAGCGCAACGCGGTTTTCTGTTTCGGCAGGACGACCATGCGACGCTTAGCCGCTATTACCTGCTCTCGGCCTGTGCGCCCCGGCAGGATCACAACCTGTTTGTGGTGGAAACCAAACCCTGGCAGCCACAGCTGAGCGTCGGGATGCAACTGGCGTTTTCTCTGCGCGCCAATCCGGTGGTGACGCGCCAGCGTCAGCGGAGTGATGTGCTGATGGACGCCAAATACCACGCCAAAGCGCAAGGGGCGGACAAGGCGGAGATCTGGCCGCGCCAGCAACAGGCCGCCGCTGACTGGCTGGCGCGTCAGGGCGAGCGCGGCGGGTTTGAGGTGAACGCCTGTCGCGTTGACGGTTATCAGCGTCATCGGCTGTATAAACCGCAGCAGACCGCGCCGGTCAGCTTCAGTTCGGTGGATTTCGACGGCCTGCTGCGTATCACTGACGCCGGGCGTTTTGCCCAGGCGGTCAGTCAGGGGCTGGGCAAAAGCCGGTCGTTGGGGTGTGGGCTGCTGCTGTTGCGACGCGCCTGAACGGGAGGGCTGAATGTCGTTTGTTCCGCTTAACCCGCTGCCGCTAAAAGACCGTACCTCGATGATCTTCCTGCAATACGGGCAGATTGACGTTATCGACGGCGCTTTTGTGCTGATCGACAAAAACGGTGTGCGCACCCATATCCCGGTCGGCTCGGTGGCCTGCATTATGCTGGAGCCGGGCACCCGCGTTTCCCACGCGGCGGCAAAGCTGGCGGCTACCGTCGGCACGTTGCTGGTGTGGGTGGGCGAGGCCGGGGTGCGGCTGTACGCCGCCGGGCAGCCGGGCGGGGCGCGTTCCGACCGGTTGCTGTATCAGGCGAAGCTGGCGCTGGATGAAGAATTGCGGCTGAAAGTAGTCAGACGCATGTTTGAGCTGCGTTTTGGCGAACCGGCGCCGAGTCGACGCTCGGTGGATCAACTGCGCGGCATTGAAGGCGCGCGGGTACGCCAGACCTATAGCCTGCTGGCGAAGCAGTACGGCGTGAAATGGCAGGGCCGCCGCTACGACCCGAAAGATTGGGAACGCGGCGACAAGGTCAACCAGTGCATCAGCGCCGCCACCGCCTGCCTGTACGGCATTACCGAGGCGGCGGTACTGGCGGCAGGCTACGCGCCCGCCATCGGTTTTGTCCACAGCGGCAAGCCGTTATCGTTTGTCTACGATATCGCCGACATCATCAAGTTCGAGGGCGTGGTGCCTAAAGCGTTCGAGATTGCCGCCCGTAATCCGCTGGAACCGGATCGCGACGTGCGGGTGGCGTGTCGCGATATTTTCCGCAGCCAGCAGACCTTGGCCAAACTGATTCCGCTGATTGAAGACGTGCTGGCCGCCGGTGAGATAGAGCCGCCACAGGCGCCGCCGGACGCGCAACCGCCCGCCATTCCCGAGCCGACGCCGTTTGGCGACGCCGGTCACCGGGGGCATGGCGGATGAGTATGCTGGTGGTGGTCACCGAGAACGTGCCGCCGCGCCTGCGCGGTCGGCTGGCGGTCTGGCTGCTGGAAGTGCGCGCCGGCGTATATGTGGGCGACACCTCGCGTCGGGTGCGGGAAATGATCTGGCAGCAGGTAGTGGAACTGGCGGAGCAGGGCAACGTGGTGATGGCCTGGGCCACCAATACCGAATCCGGTTTTGAGTTCCAGACCTTCGGTGAAAACCGTCGGATGCCGGTGGACCTCGACGGACTGCGGTTAGTCTCATTTCACCCTGTTGAAAATCAATAGGTTAGCGTTCTTTAACAACCGGGTAAAATCGGTGGAATTTTCCTGCCTTTAAAATGCCTTATAAAACAGGTATATACTTTTAGAGTGTTCCCCGCGCCAGCGGGGATAAACCGGTCGGTCCCCGTGGTAATTTCACCAGGTTCAAGTGTTCCCCGCGCCAGCGGGGATAAACCGCCTCCATAGTGCGCACGCTGGGTGATGCTGACGTGTTCCCCGCGCCAGCGGGGATAAACCGACGATATCCGCAGGCAGTTCAGCAGCAGATTGGTGTTCCCCGCGCCAGCGGGGATAAACCGTCCCCGATCTCAAGGCAGGCGTGTGATTGCGCGTGTTCCCCGCGCCAGCGGGGATAAACCGTGGAGAGCATGAGAGTGGGCTATAGCGAGCAGGTGTTCCCCGCGCCGGCGGGGATAAACCGCAACACTAGAGGTCGCGTCAGCGGAAATCGGGGTGTTCCCCGCGCCAGCGGGGATAAACCGTAAAGGCGTTAGTTTCATTATTCAATTCCTCTGTGTTCCCCGCGCCAGCGGGGATAAACCGAATCAATGGTTTGAATATTTTTATTAGTTGACGTGTTCCCCGCGCCAGCGGGGATAAACCGGAGCTGGATTGCGTCGTGCTGCTACTGACACAGTGTTCCCCGCGCCAGCGGGGATAAACCGCGGAGTTGCGACACAAGGCCGGTGGAGAGCTGGTGTTCCCCGCGCCAGCGGGGATAAACCGTCAATTAACTTACCCAGTCCGTTGAGGCGGAAGTGTTCCCCGCGTCAGCGGGGATAAACCGTGGATGGTGTGAAGTACAAGGTCACTGCCGAACGTGTTCCCCGCGCCAGCGGGGATAAACCGACGGCGCAAGCCCTGATGATCTGCTGGCGGGCGTGTTCCCCGCGCCAGCGGGGATAAACCGGCGAGCGTTTTCAGTCACTACTCATTGCATCAGTGTTCCCCGCGCCAGCGGGGATAAACCGTCCTTGTAGTCGCCGGTTCGACTGGCCCAGATGTGTTCCCCGCGCCAGCGGGGATAAACCATGCACCTCTGCGCTGCGGTTGCTTGTCGAACTTGGTGTTGTTTCGTTTATTTCGTTTGCTGTGCTTTTCGTTTATTTCGTATAGTCTGATTGCAACCGTTACGGTTATCACTAGACCTCAAACTGAAAATGGAATACCCAAAATGACAAACTCAATTCTTGATAGCCTGAGCCTTCCGGCACCAGGGGAGATTGAGGCGGCTGTTCGTGGACAAAGGGAGCTTGCTGCCTATCTCTCCACAAAGATGGAGACACAAAAAATCTCGATTCAGGACGCAGATAACAACACTCGTCAGGTCGAATTGCCGACGTCGGCACTGACATTATTGATGTCGATTTTAGGCGAGCTGGCTGTGGGTAACGCGGTTCAGGTTGTTCCTGTTCATGCTGAATTAACGACACAGGAGGCAGCCAACATTCTGAATGTTTCACGCCCTCACATGGTGAAGCTTCTGGAGGATGGGAAACTACCTTTTCATAAAACCGGTCGCCACCGCCGTGTGCTTTTCGCTGACCTGATGGACTATAAACACCAAAGGGATAATGAAAGCAGTAGAGCAATGCAGGCGTTGGCAGATCATAGCCAAGAGCTTGGATTGTACTGATGACGCATACACCTTATCCTGTCGTGCTAGATGCGTGCGTAATATATCCATCTCTCCTGCGGGATTTATTAATCCACTTAGGACTAACAGGGCTGTATCAGCCTAAGTGGACGGCCATCATCGAGGATGAATGGCAACGCAATCTACTGCTGAATAGACCTGATTTAACCCCGGAGCAAATCTCGCGGACACGCGAGCTGATGAATCAGGCTATTCCTGATGCGATGATTACTGGGTTTGAAGCGATCATTCCCGGCATCACGCTCCCTGATCCTGATGATCAGCATGTGGTTGCGGCCGCCGTTCGCAGTAACGCTGAAATTATCGTTACGTTTAACCTGAAAGATTTTTCCCATCCCGAGATCGATAACTTTGGCATTGAAGCGCTACACCCGGATGATTTCATCACAGACCTGCTCGATTTGAATCAGGCGCTTGTGTTATCCGCGGTAAGTAGGCAGCGTCACAGCATGAGAAAACCGCCTAAATCGGTCGATGAGTATCTTGATACGTTACTCCGGCAGAGCTTACCGCAAACAGTAAAAGAATTGAGTAAATTCCGCGCCCTGATTTAGCCTGTCTGGTGACCGTAGCGGACAATCTAATACACTGGTCAAACCACCAAAATTTCCCTTTCTGTGAAGACGTTATCCGTTTTTTCTATCAATCTCGGGCAAAATACCGGCGCAGCAGGTCTGTATTTTGCCCGGGAAGTGGCATTATGTGCAGTTCGTGATAACAGGGACTGATGCTATCCGGTCAGGCAAGGATTAACGATGTTCTACCGGGAGAGAGAGGCCGTGCAGGCAGAGAATACCCTGGGAGTCATTTCCCGCTATCTGAAGAAATTGCATGTGCTGACGCTGTGTGTCAGCGACGATGACGATTTATGGTGTGCTAACTGCTTTTATGTGTTTGATGATGAACAGATCGCCTTTTATCTGATGACGGAGCCGGATACGAGGCATGGCGAGATCATGCGGCGGTGCCCGCAGGTGGCAGGCACGGTCAATGGTCAGCCGAAGAGCGTGCTGCTGATTAAAGGCGTGCAGTTTCTGGGCGAGATCAGCCGGTTGACCGGCGATGAAGAAGCGCAGGCGCGCAGCCGCTATAACGTTCGCTTTCCGATTGCCCGCAGCAGCGGCGCGCCGGTCTGGAAGCTGTCGCTCAATGAAATGAAGATGACCGATAACGCGCTGGGGTTTGGGAAAAAGCACCTTTGGCGGCGTGATACGGTGGCGGAAACGATGTAATCGATGTCGGTTTTCCTGCCGGTTTTCCATATATGTGCCGTTTTCATCTAACGGTATCCGCGTGGTGCGATGTCTGCGCCACGCGGTTTGTCTGCGCCCGTCGCCGGCTTAGCGCAGATGGTGAATCACCTGATTGCGGCTGCCGCGCCATATCAGCGTCAAATCCCGCTGTTCCTGCACGAACCGGCCGTCCACCAGCACGTTGATCAGATCCACTATGTCGCGCTGTTCCGGCGTCAGCTCATCCAGTCGATAACCGGTCCACATCCAGATATTCTTACCGGGGCATTCGTCATGCACCCGTTTCACCAGCCGCAGGATATCGGGCACGTTTTGCGGGTGCAGCGGGTCGCCGCCCGACAGCGACAGGCCCTGCAACGGTACGTCGGTGTTTTGCAGATCGGCGATGATGCGATCTTCCATTTCCTGCGTGAAAGGGTGCCCGGAGTTCACTCGCCAGGTACTCTGGTTATAGCAGCCGGCGCACTGGTGCTCGCAGCCTGCCACAAACAGCGTACAGCGCGTTCCCGGACCATTGACCACATCCACCGGGTAGTATTGATGGTAGTTCATAGCGATTACCGTCCAAAAGGCCGCCCGCCGGGCGGCATCAGCCTAACGCCGCAGTCGTGCATGAGGCCGCGCGCCCAAAGGGAGCGCGGCGCAGACTGTCAGCCCAGTTGTCCGCTGGCAAGGTGTTTTACCCGGCGTTTGACCTCTTCCTGCTTGCCGGCGTTGAACGGACGCGCATCCGGGCTGCCCAGGTAGCCGCACACCCGCCGGGTCACCGAGACGCGCGAGGAGTCGTGGTTACCGCACTGCGGGCAGGTAAAGCCTTTGCTGGTGCAGTCGAATTCGCCGGTAAAGCCGCACTCGTAGCACTCGTCGATCGGCGTGTTGGTGCCGTAATAGGGGACTCGGGTATAGCTGTAGTCCCATACGTCTTCCAGCGCCCTGAGGTTGTGCTGCAGGTTGGGATACTCGCCGTAACAGATAAAACCGCCATTCGCCAGCGGCGGATAAGGGGCCTCAAAATCGATCTTCTGGTACGGATTGACCTTTTTCTCCACGTCGAGATGGAAGCTGTTGGTGTAGTAGCCTTTGTCGGTGACGCCGGCCACGACGCCGAATTCAGCGGTATCCAGACGGCAGAAGCGGTCGCACAGGTTTTCGCTTGGCGTACTGTACAGGCTGAAACCATAACCGGTCTCTTCCTTCCAGCTTTCGGTCGCGGCCTTCAAACGGGCGACAATCGCCACCGCTTTCTGCCGCAGGGTTTCATCATCGAACACATGAACCTGATTGCCGAACAGGGCGTTGATAGTCTCATGAACCCCGATATAGCCCAGCGAAATGGAAGCGCGGCCGTTCTTGAAAATCTCGGCGATATTGTCGTCCGCCTTCAGGCGTACTCCGCATGCCCCTTCCATATAAAGTATAGGCGCTACACGGGCTTTTACATTTTCCAGTCGCGCGATACGCGTCATCAGCGCCTTTTTCGCCAGTAGCAGCCGCTGGTCCAGCAATTGCCAGAAGCGGGCTTCGTCGCCGTGAGCTTCCAGCGCGATGCGCGGCAGGTTCAGGCTGATGACGCCCAGGTTGTTGCGGCCGTCGTGGATCTGTTCGCCGTTTTCTTCGTATATCCCCAGGAAACTGCGGCAGCCCATCGGCGTCTTGAACGAACCGGTGACTTCCACCACCTGGTCGTAATTGAGAATATCCGGGTACATGCGCTTGCTGGCGCACTCCAGGGCCAATTGCTTGATGTCGTAATTCGCATCGCCCGGTTTGTGGTTGAGACCGTCACGGATGGCGAACACCAGTTTCGGGAACACCGCCGTCTTGTGGTTTTTGCCCAGTCCGGCGATACGGTTGCGCAGAATAGACTGCTGAATCAGCCGTGACTGCCAACTGGTGCCAAGCCCAAAACCGAAGGTGACGAACGGCGTCTGGCCGTTGGCGGTGTGCAGGGTGTTGACTTCGTACTCCAGCGACTGGAAAGCGTCGTAGCACTCTTTCTCGGTACGGCTGAACGCGTAGCCTTCGGCGTCCGGAATCTGCCATTCGCGCGCCACGGCGCAGTGCTTCTCGTGGCTGGCGGTGACGAACGGCGCCAGAATTTCATCGATACGGTTGATGGTGGTGCCGCCGTAGATATGGCTGGCGACCTGCGCGATGATCTGCGCGGTGACCGCGGTGGCGGTGGAGATGGACTTGGGCGGCTCGATTTCCGCGTTGCCCATCTTGAAACCCTGCGTCAGCATGCCGTTGAGGTCGATCAGCATACAGTTGAACATGGGGAAGAACGGCGAATAGTCGAGGTCGTGGTAATGGATCTCGCCGCGTTCGTGAGCCAGCACCACGTCGCGCGGCAGGATGTGCTGTTTGGCGTAATGTTTGGCGACAATCCCCGCCAGCAGGTCGCGCTGGGTGGGGATGACCTTGCTGTCCTTGTTGGCGTTTTCGTTGAGCAGGGCGACGTTGCTTTGCTCCACCAGTCCGCGGATTTCCTGATTCAACCGCCCCTGACGCTCACGAGCCACATCGCGATCGTGGCGGTATTCGATATAGGCACGCGCCAGCTGCTTATATTTGCCGGACATCAGCAGGTTTTCCACCACGTTCTGAATCTCGCGAATATCAACGCGCGCTTTTCCCTGCACCTGCTGAGCGACGGCGCCGGCGACGGTGGCACAGTAGTCCGCATCATCCACGCCGGCAGCTTTTGCCGCTTTGATGACTGCGTCATTGATTCGGTTTTCGTCAAAAGGTACCTGACATCCGTCCCGTTTAATCACTACTGGTTTCATGTTGTTCCTCGGTGTTCTTCCTTTGTTGATGTTATCCACAGGCGGAAGCCGCGGCTGACAACGGATGCGGAGGCTGTGGATGTTCTTGTGGATAAACACAATATGTAGGTTCTTGTAAAAGGATAGACACTATATATTGAATTCGCCTGGGAGGGGACCCGGTTTTATTGCGCCGAAATTGACCTGGCTCAAGGAAATTCCAGCATCGTAGATAAATCAGTCTTGTACAAATAACGCACAAAAGTGACCGGGCGTGATGGAGCCCCGCCATCACTGGCTTGACGACAGTCTGTGCTTTTTGGCTATCAAGGCATCTAGACATCCATATAGGGTTTTTGTATGGTGGCGGGAAATTTTTTTACGCAATAAGGAAAGACGATGGCAGACAACGTTCTGATTCTGGACGGGGGAATGGGGCGTGAACTGGCACGCATCGGCGCGCCTTTTCGTCAGCCGGAGTGGTCGGCGTTGGCGCTGATGGAATCGCCGCAGCATGTGCGTCAGGTGCACGACAGCTTTATTGCCGCCGGCGCGCAGGTGATTACCACCAACAGCTACGCCGTAGTGCCTTTCCATATCAGCGAGGCGGTGTTCAACGCGCGCGGTCAGGCGCTGGCGGCGCTGGCCGGGCAGTTGGCCCGTCAGGCGGCGGATGCCGCCGCCCGCACGGTGCGTGTCGCCGGTTCGCTGCCGCCGGTGCTGGGTTCTTATCGTCCGGATCTGTTCGACGCCGCCGCGGCGACGCCGATTTTGAAAACGCTCATCGACGCCCTGAATCCCTACGTGGATGTGTGGCTGGCGGAAACCCAGAGTTCGCTAGCGGAGGTGACGCTGGTGCGCGAGCTGCTGGCGAACGATCCGCGCGAGCTGTGGCTGTCGTTTACGTTGCAGGATGTACTGGATGCCGACGGCCACGCCCGCCTGCGTTCCGGCGAAACCGTGGCGGCCGCGGCGCAAGCGGCTGCCCGCCTGCATGCCGCCAATGTGCTGTTTAACTGTAGCCGGCCGGAAGTGATGGCACCGGCGGTGGCGCAGGCGAGCGCGGTGCTGCAAGCGCAGTCCGCCAATATCGGCGTGGGCGTGTATGCCAACGCCTTCGAGCCGGAAGATAACCAGCGCGGCGCCAACGAAGGGCTGAGTCGCTTACGCACCGACACGCACCCGGAAGGTTACCTGCAATGGGCGCAGGAATGGGTGGCGCAGGGGGCGTCGCTGGTCGGCGGCTGCTGCGGCATCGGCCCGGAGCACATCGCCCGTCTGGCGCAGGCATTTCACCGTCAGTCCTGATGGCGGCGAAAAATATAACGATATGTCCCCTAAATAATTCGAGCTGCAGGAAAGCCAACGCACCTGCAACTTGACGTATGACGGGGATAATAATCATCCGTATTCATAATGGATGAACACTCACGAAGGGAACACAGCATGAATCGTCGTCATTTTATCAAGAGCGCCTGCGCCCTGTCTGTCGCCGCGGCCGCTACCGGCTGGCCGTTGAGCGCCGCCTGGGGGGCACAAGCCGGTGAACAGCCGAAAAAGGGCGGTCACCTGATTGTCGGGGTGGATAACGCCTCCAGCACCGACCGCCTCGACCCGGCGTTCTGGTTCGAGACTTATATGTACTTCGTGGGTTCCCAACTGTTCAACAACCTGCTGGAACTGGATGAAAAAGGCGAACTGACGCCGTCGCTGGCCGAATCCTGGGACAGCAAAGACGGCGGCCGCACCTGGGTGCTGCACATCCGCAAAGGCGTGCAGTTCCACGATGGCCGTGCGCTCGGCGCCAAAGACGTGATCTACTCGCTCAACCATCATCGCGGCGAGAAATCCAGCTCGTCGGTGAAAGGCTATCTGGACCCGGTAATCGCAATGGACGCCACCGGCAGCCATGAAGTGACCATCCGTCTGAGCGAGCCGAACGTGGAATTCGTCGCGCTGCTGAGCGACGTACACTTTGCCATTACCCCGGAAAACGAGAGCTTCGACAAAGGCATCGGCACCGGCGCCTTTATTCTGGAGAGCTTCCAGCCGGGCGTGCGCACTCTGGTGAAACGTAACCCGAATCACTGGAACAGCGAGCGCGGCCACGTCGACTCGGTCGAAACGCTGGCGATGAACGACTCCACCGCCCGCGTGGCGGCGCTGGTCAGCGGCTCGGCGCACATCATTAACCGCGTTAACCCGCGCATCGTCGGCCGTATCCAGAACATGCCGACCCTGCAACTGCTGCGCTCGCGCGACAGCCAGATTTTCACTTTCCCCGGCCTCGGCAATGTGGCGCCGTTCAACACCGAAGACGGCCGACTGGCGCTGAAATACGCCATCGATCGCCAGCAGATCATCGACACCGTGCTGGGCGGCTACGCCAGCGTAGCCAACGACAACCCGATTTTCCCGTCCAACCGTTACTTCGCCAAAGACATTCCCCAGCGTCCGTACGACCCGGAAAAAGCCAAATGGCACTGGCAGAAAGCCGGTTTCAGCGGCCCGCTGACGCTGTCGGTCGCCGATGCCGGTTTCCCCGGCGCGGTGGACGCCGGCCAGCTGTATCAGGCGTCTGCGCAGAAAGCCGGTATTCCGCTGAATGTGGAGCGCGTGCCGGACGACGCTTTCTGGGACAATGTGTGGATGAAAAAACCGTTCGTCTCCTCCAACTGGTCGGTGCGCCCGACCGCCGATGCGCTGTTGTCGCTGGTATTCACCAGCCAGGCGCCGTGGAACGAGTCCGCCTGGAAAGACGCCGGGTTCGACCAACTGGTGCAGGCGGCGCGCGGTGAAGTGAACGAAGAAAAGCGTCGTCAGATCTACCACGACATTCAGGTGATGCTGGTGGACAAGGGCAGCGAAATCATCCCGCTGTACGCTGACGCGCTCGATGCCTGCAGTAATAAGGTGAAAGGGCTGAGCGCCATTCCGGGCTTCCCGCTGAGCGGCAACCGCGCGGCGGAAAAAGTGTGGCTGGCCTGAGGCGGGTAACGTGACGATTCTTCACCGATGGACCGATCTTCACCGATGGACCGAGCGCTACCCGTTGCTGACGCTGATTCTGCGGCGTCTGCTGGCGGGTGTGGCGATGATCGCGGTGGTATCGGTGCTGATTTTCGCCGGTATCCAGCTGTTGCCGGGCAACGCCGCCACCGCCATTCTGGGACAGACGGCGACGCCGGAAGCGGTGCGGGCGCTGAATGCTCAACTGGGGTTGGATCAGCCGGCGGTTTCCCGCTATCTCGGCTGGCTGTGGGGCGTGCTGGGCGGCGATTTCGGCCACAGCTTCACCAGCCGTCAGAGCATTGCGCCGGTGCTGGCCTACCGGCTGGAAAACACGCTGTTTCTGGCCGGCTGCACGGCGGTGATTGCGGTGCCGCTGGCGCTGCTGGTAGGCTTTCTGTCGGTGCGTTATCAGGGCAGTTGGCTGGACAGGCTACTGAACCTGTTTACCCGCGTCGCGGTGGCGCTGCCGGAGTTTTTCTCCGGCTACCTGCTGATTCTGATTTTTTCCATCACCCTGTTCTGGCTGCCGAGCAACAGCAGCGTCAGCGATGGTATGCCGCTCGGCGCGCATCTGACCGCCATCGCGTTACCGTGCCTGACGCTGGTGCTGGCGGTGCTGGGGCACATGAGCAACATGACCCGCGCGGCGCTGATCGGCGCTCAAAACGCGGCCTATGTCGACACGGCGTTGCTAAAAGGGATGTCGCCTTCCGCTATCCTGCTGCGCCACGTGCTGCCCAACGCCTGGGGGCCGATCATCAACGTTATCGTGCTCAACCTGGCGTATCTGATGGTGGGGGTGGTGATCGTCGAAAGCGTGTTTGTCTACCCAGGGCTGGGGCAGTACATGGTCGATAGCATCAGCAAGCGCGACATGCCGGTGATTCAGGGCTGCGCGCTGGTGCTGGCGACGATTTACATCCTGCTTAATCTGCTGGCGGACGTGGTATCGCTGATGGCGAATCCGCGTTTGCGCCATGCCCGGCGGTAATGCCGTCAACCGAATGGATATCCGTACATGCCTGCTGTGAAACCTTCCGTGGCGTTCGGCCTGCTGGGGCTGAGCCTGTTTATTGGGGTGGCGCTGTTTGCGCCCTGGATTGTGCCTTACCCGGCCGACAAGGTGGTCGGCGGCGCCTGGTTGGGGCCGATGCCGCAGGTCTGGTTCGGCACCGACAATATCGGGCGCGATCTGTTCTCCCGTTTAGTCTGGGGCACCCGCACCTCGCTGGCGGTGACCGCGCTGGCGGCCGCACTGGCGTTTGTGCTGGGCACCGGGCTGGGGTTTCTGGCCGGGGTATGCGGCGGCTGGGTCGACCAACTGATTTCCCGCGTTAACGACGTGCTGATGGCGATCCCGACGCTGATTCTGGCGCTGGTGGTATTGGCGATGCTGCCGAAAAGCACGCTGATCATCATTCTGGTGCTGGGCGTGCTGGAAGCCACCCGCGTGCTGCGCGTTTCGCGCGCGCTGGCGGTGGATATCGCCACGCAGGAGTTCATCGAAGCGGCGCGCATGCGCGGCGAGTCGATGGGCTGGATTCTGTGGCGCGAAATTTTGCCGAACGCGCGCAACACGCTGGTGGCGGAGTTCGCGCTGCGTTTCATCTTCATCCTGCTGTTTCTGTCGGCGTTGTCGTTTCTGGGGCTGGGGATTCAGCCGCCGACCGCCGACTGGGGCGGGCTGGCGCGCGACAACAAAGACGGCATTCTGTTTGGCGTGTGGGCGGCGCTGGTGCCGGGGGCGGCTATCGCCCTGCTGGCGGTGTCGCTCAATGTGGTGGCCGACTGGCTGCTGAGCCGCGATGGGCGTAACTGGCGCGGAGGCCGTCATGAGTGAGTTGCTGCGGGTTGAACAGCTGCGCGTCACGGCGGGCGGACGGGCGCTGGTGCAGGACATCAGCTTCACTCTCAATAAAGGCGAAGTGCTGGGGCTGATTGGCGAGTCCGGCGCGGGCAAGTCCACCATCGGCCAGGCGATTCTCGGCCACTGTCGTCACGGTATGCGTATCGACAGCGGGCACATCTGGTTTCAGAACGGCGATAAAAGCAGCGACCTGGCGGCGTTATCGGAGCGGCAGTTACGACGGGTGCGCGGCGCGCGCATCGCGTATGTGGCGCAGTCGGCCAGCGCGTCGTTCAACCCGGCGCAGCGCATCGGCGAGCAGGTGATTGAAACGGCGGTACGCCACGGCGTGCTCTCGCGTCAGCAGGCCATCGCGCGGGCGATCGAACTGTTTGCCCAGCTGTCGCTGCCGGAACCGCAGATCTTTTTCCAACGCTATCCGCATCAGGTGTCCGGCGGGCAGTTGCAGCGGGCGATGATCGCGATGGCGATGTGCGCCGGCCCCGATCTGATTATTTTCGACGAGCCTACCACCGCGCTGGACGTCACCACCCAGCTCGGGGTGCTCAACGCCATCGATGATATTATCCGCCTGACCGGCGTGGCTGCGCTGTATATCAGTCACGATCTGGCGGTGGTGGCGCAAATCAGCCACCGCATCATGGTGCTGCGTCACGGCCGTCAGGTGGAAACCGGCGACACCACGCAATTGCTGGAAAAGCCAGCCGAAGCGTACACCCGCGCGCTGCTACAGGCGCGCGGCGAGCCGAAAACGCCGCAACCGGCGACCGGCGACATGTTGCTGGATATCCGCCATCTTGATGCCCGTTACCAGCAACAACCGGTATTGCAGGACGTGTCGTTGCAACTGGCGCGCGGACGCACGCTGGCGGTGATCGGCGAATCCGGCTCCGGCAAGTCGACGCTCGGGCGTACCCTGTGCGGGCTGCTGGCCCCGGCGGGCGGCGAGATTCGGTTGAGTGGCGACGCCTTGCCGCCGCGACTGGCGCAGCGCACTCGCGCCCAGTTGCAATCTGTCCAGATGATTCACCAGCACCCGGATACCGCGCTCAACCCGCGCCTGCCGATCGGCGTGCAGATTGAGCGGGCGATGGTGTGCCTGACCCAACTGGACGCCGCGACGCGACGTTCACGCGTGAACGATCTGCTGCATCAGGTTGGGTTGCCGCCGGAAATGGCGCAGCGTTATCCCACCGCGCTGTCCGGCGGTCAAAAACAGCGGGTATGCATCGCCCGCGCGCTGGCGGCGCAGCCGTCGCTTATCGTCTGCGACGAACCGACATCGGCGTTGGACCCGCTGGTGGCGCGCGACGTGCTCTCGCTACTGCGCCAGATCCAGCAGGAAACCGGCGTCGCCTACCTGTTCATCACCCACGATTTACACGTGGTGCGGGAAGTGGCCGACACCGTGGCGGTGCTGCGCCAGGGCCGCATTATCCGACAGGGACCGGTGACGCAAGCGCTGTCGCCGCCGCTGGACGATTACACACAGCAACTGCTGCTGGCGGTGCCGGAAATGCGCTGCGGCTGGCTGCGGGAAGTGATGGAAAAGGGGCTATGATTAGCTGTGATTATCAGGTTCTGTTTGCCTTGCGCGCTATATGTTCAAGGATATACTTGGGGTGATCTTTACATGGACTTTATGATGATCTAAGTGAACAAGGAGTATTTTTATGTCACATCTGATTTATTTAACGCTAGAGGGAAACCAGCAAGGATTAATTTCTTCTGGTTGTTCAACCTTTGATTCTATTGGAAATAGATATCAAAGTGGGCATGAGGACCAGATACAAGTATTAGGCTTAAGTCACTCTATAACCAGAGATGATAATATTGCTCATCATCCTATACAACTAATTAAACCGATAGATAAGTCATCACCATTACTTGGTATGTCTATTACTTCTAATGAGAAACTCACTGCTAATTTTTTTTTATAGAACGAACTCGGCTGGGCAATTAGAAATTTTCTATGAGCTGAAGTTAATAGATGCCAGAGTTGTGGATGTATCATCTTCCTACCCTCACTCCATTAATAGTAATGAAACTCTGCCATATGAAGTGATTAGATTGAAGTACAAGTCAATAGAGTGGTCACATAAAACAGCAGGGACATCAGGGTATAGTATATGGAATGATGATTGTGAATAATATTTCATGGGCTCAATCCTGATGTTTTTTAATTAATAAAGGATTTATATAGAGGGAGAGGGAATGGATATCAAAGAAGGCCTCTTTACCTTCAATGCTGAGGGTGATGACATTCCTAATAGTCTCTATTTTTCAAGAAAGATCCATTGGCCTGGTAATCCGTCTATTTGCAAGGATATAGCATCTGGAGTGACGATAGGAAGAGGATTCGATCTTGGTCAAAGAACTCAAACTGAGTCATATTATCACCTTATGAGTGCAGGTATTCCACAAGATAAGGCAATTCTGATCTCAGAAGGAGCAGGGATGCATGGATGTGAAGCATCAGCGTTTGTTATGCAAAACAGAGATAAAGTTGGCGAAATAACGCACTCTCAGCAAGCTAATCTGTTTAAACTATCATTTTCTATGTATATTACAAGAGCTAAAGGTTTTTATAATAAGTATAAAAATTCCAATGCCGTCTCTTGGGGAGATATGAATAGCAGAATAAAAAATATATTTATTGATATGATTTATCAAGGTGCGATGAGAGTTAGATATGTCTCTTCTTTTGAGAGAAACGATCCTGAAGATGTTATTCTGCTTATAAATAAAACACCCAGTTTGTCTGCTTATGATAAAAGTAGAAAAAGAATCGTCTATTTAAAGGAGGGGCAATGAAATTTATAATTTTTGTTGTTTTATTTTTATCATTCTCATCTCAGGCAAGTGATATTCAATCCTGTTATGACAAAAAAGTGACGGCGTATATTCAGAGTTGCATGGAGGCTTTAGCTCATGATGAGAATAAAAAATATCATGATGAATATGATCGTTTCATCAAAAGCATTCATCGTGAAGATTTGACTAATTATAATGATTTTGTTGAATCGACTAATAGCACTAAAATTTTTTGGGAAAAATATATTGCCAGTGAGTGCCAGGCTGAAGGGTTGTTAAACATCAAAGACTCTCCAGCTTACGCTATCGCTTATAATGAGTGCATGATTAAAGCTTACAGAATCAGAGTGACTTTTTATAAAAATTACCCATTCTGATTTTTTAATGCAATATACCTCGACCCAAAATAATTTGAGTTACAGGAAAACCAACGCACCTGTAACTCAAATTATTTAGGGTCGAGGGGCAATCTTTGAATACTCCTCGACAACAACGTACACCTTATCCCTGCGCCGGAAACGGCGGCAGTTGACGGAAGGTATTCAGTAGTCCTTCCGACCAGGCTTTGCGGATGGCGATGAAGTAAGGGTTGTTTTCGGTGATGCGGTGCTGTTCGCCGGCATCGAAGCTGCCGGTGCGATAAATCATCACGTCCAGCGGCAGGCCGACCGACAGGTTGCTGCGCAGCGTGGAGTCGATGGAAATCAGCGCGCAGCACATCGCCTGTTCCAGCGAGGTGTCCGCCGTCAGCACCCGGTCGATAATCGGTTTGCCGTACTTGCTTTCGCCGATCTGAAAGTAGGGGGTGTCGACGGTGGCTTCGATAAAATTGCCTTCCGGGTAGATGTGGAACAGCCGCGGCGTTTCGTCGCCAATCTGCCCGCCCAGCAGCAGGTTGCAGCCGAAATTGGTGCTGCTGCCGTTTTGCTGGGCCTGGCTGTCGCGGTGAATGACCTCGCGCACGGTTTCGCCCACCAGCGTGGCGGCGTCGTACAGCGTGCTGACCTGCATCAGGTTCGGCGTGTGCTGGTCTTGAATGCGGGCGTTCAGCAGGCTGATGATGCTCTGGGTGGTGGCGAGATTGCCGGCGGACTGCAGCACCAGCACCCGTTCGCCTTCCTGACGGAACACATGGAGCTTTCTGAAGGTTGCGATGTGGTCGACCCCCGCGTTGGTGCGGGAGTCGGAAGCGAAAACCAGACCGTCAGACAGACGCATGGCCACACAGTAGGTCATACAACACCTTTTGATTAAACAGTGCTCACTATTGCTGTTGTTGCACCTGCTGCTGTCGCTCAAACAGGCTCACTTCAGCCTCGGAAAACATCTCTTCACAACCACCGCCGAGGCGGCTGCCGCGCACCGGGCAGGCATCCAGATAATCCATCCCCACCGCCAGCCGCAAGTGCTGATTGAGCCGGCGGGTATTGTTGGTGATATCAAAACTGTGCCAGCGCTCGTTCAGCCAGGCCTCGGCCCAGGCGTGCATCGCCACGTGCTCGGTATCCCGGCTGTAAACGTAGCCGCTGACGTAGCGCGCCGGAATGCGCAGGCTGCGACAGCAGGCCAGGAACACGTGGGTGTGATCCTGACACACCCCTTTGCCTTTGGCAAAAGCCGCCGCCGCGGTATCGTGCACCCGGGTGGCGCCGGGAGTATACGGCATTTTCAGCCGTAGTTCCGCCATCAGCGTTTCCAGGCTGCCCGCCGGGTCGGCCTCGCGGTAATAGCGCCGGGCAAACTCGCGGATCGGCTCGTCCGCCTCGGTCAGCTCGGTGACGCGCAGGAACACCAGCGGCGACAGCGACTCGCTGCTCTCCTCGGGCTGCTCTTCTCCATTATCGGCGATTTCCACCACGCCCTGAGCGTGGATCAGAATGTCGTGATGAGGATGGTCCAGCGTCAGTACGTGCATCAGGTTGCCGTAGGCGTCGGTGGTGGCGACCGCCGAGGCCGGCAGCGTCAGCTTCCAGTCGCGGATGCGCTGGCGGGCGGAACTCTGCGGCGTGAGCCGCAGGTACTGGGTGCTGAACTTCACTTCTTCATCGTAACGGTAGTGGGTCAGGTGATTGATGGTGAGTTTCATAGCGCCTCCAGATAGGTGTGACGGATGCTGTCAGCCAGTTCATTGATTTTGATGAGGAAACGACTGAGGTAATGTTGCAGGTCGTCGGCCAGTACGTCGTCGATCGAGCCGAAGCGCAGCTCCACGTGCAGCAGGTGGGCCAGCCGCTGCGGGATGCGCGCCCGTTCGCTGCCGATCATCTCCAGCTGTTGTACCAGATCGCCCACGCAGGCGTGCAGCGAGCGCGGCACGTCGTTGCGCAGCACCAGCAATTCGGTGACGGTTTCCCGGCTGATGGGCTGGCGATAAATACTGTGGTACGCCTCGCGGGCGCTCACCGCGCGCAGCAGGGTGTCGAGCCGGTAGTATTCACGCACCGGGTCCGGGTCGTTGTTGAGTTGCTGATCCTTGACCGCCAGCAATTGCGCGGTAGCGAACGCCCGTTCGATCAGGGTGCCGATGCGGATAAAACACTGGGCGTCGTTGCGCAGCAGGGTGCCGAACATGGCGCCGCGAAACAGGTGCGCACGCTCTTTCACCCAGTCGAAAAAGGCGTCGATGCCGATCTTGTCCACCCCGGACTGCCGCAGGTTACGGATGTCGATGCGGGTGGTGTTGATGCATTCCCACACTTCGGACGACAGGCTGCCGCGCACCGCGTGGGCGTTATTCCACGCCATTTCGATGCAACTGTAGATGCTGCTGGGGTTGTGGCTGTCCAGCGCAAAGAAGTTCAGCAGGTTGTTCATGGTGAAGCGGGCGTAGCGCTGCTGAAACAGCTCGTGAGTAAACGTCAGGTTGAGCGGCAGCGACAGGTCATGCTGCTGCTGGTTGTGACGCGGCATCATCGACAGCTTGTAGGTGACGTCCAGCACGCGCGCAAAACTCTCCGCCCGTTCCAGATAACGGGCCATCCAGTACAGTTCGCTGGCGGTACGGCTTAGCATGATTCGTCCTCCTCCATCACCCAGGTGTCCTTGGTGCCGCCTCCTTGCGAGGAGTTCACCACCAGCGAGCCTTCGGTCAGCGCCACGCGGGTCAGCCCGCCGGGCACCAGCCGGATCTCCTCGCCGTACAGCACGAACGGGCGCAGGTCGATATGGCGCGGCGCCAGTCCTTCCTCGACAAACGTCGGGCAGGTGGAGAGCGCCAGCGTGTCCTGAGCAATATAGTTGCCGGGGTTGGCCAGCAACCGCTGGCGGAAATCCTCGATTTGCTGGCGGGTGGATTTGGGACCGACCAGCATGCCGTAGCCGCCCGCGCCGTGAACCTCTTTCACCACCATGCTGTCCAGATGAGCCAGCACGTAGCTGAGATCGTCGGGCTTGCGGCACTGCCAGGTGGGAATATTGCCGAGAATCGGCTCTTCGGACAGGTAAAAGCGGATCATCTCCGGCACGTAAGGGTAGATGGATTTGTCGTCCGCCACGCCGGTGCCGATGGCGTTCGCCAGCACCACGCCGCCGGTGCGGTACACCGACAGCAGCCCCGGCACGCCGAGCATCGAATCGGCGCGGAACGCCAGCGGGTCGAGGAAGGCGTCGTCGAGGCGGCGGTAGATCACATCCACCCGGCACGGGCCTTCGGTGGTGCGCATATACACCGCGCCTTCTTTGACAAACAGGTCGGCGCTTTCCACCAGTTCTACCCCCATTTGCTGGGCGAGGAAGCTGTGCTCGAAATAGGCGCTGTTGAAGCGGCCCGGCGTCATTACCACCACCGTCGGGTCGTCGACGTGGGTGCTTTCCCGCAGCGTCTGCAGCAGGTAGCTGGGGTAACGCTCCACCGGCGCGATATGCTGGCTGGCGAACAGGTCCGGGTAGAGCCGCATCATCATTTTGCGGTTTTCCAGCATATAGGACACGCCGGACGGCGTGCGCAGGTTGTCTTCCAGCACGTAATAGTGGCCGTCGCTGTTGCGCACCATGTCGATGCCGGTGATGTGGGCGTAGATATTGTTATGCAAGTCGACGCCCTGCATGCACGGTTGATACTGCTCGTTGGCGAGCACCTGTTCGCGGGGCACGATGCCGGCGTTGAGAATGTGTTGCTGATGGTAGATGTCGTAGAGGAAGGCATTGAGGGCTTTGACGCGCTGGCGAATGCCAAGGTCAAGCATACGCCATTCATGGGCCGGAATAATGCGCGGCACGCTGTCAAAAGGAATCAGGCGCTCGGTGCCGCCTTCTTCGCCATACACATTAAAGGTAATCCCCACCCGGTGGAACAGCAGTTCCGCCTGTTCTTTCTTCTGGCGGATAGCGTGCTGGTCGGTCTGTTGCAACCATTGCCAGTAGGCGTCGTAGTGCTGGCGTTGCCCGCCTTCTGCGCTGAGCATCTCATCGTAGTAAGGCGCGGTCGGAAGCGTCATTTTTATCATTGTCGTCCCCTGCATTCCGCTTGATGGAAGATACCGTGAAAAATGCAGAAAGCATGCCAGCGTGGTAAATGAGGTGCTTATTGCTGACAACGGGGAAAAACTGCACTTCGCTGGTGCAAATGACGACGAACGTTGCGCTATGGCGGGGTGATGCAGTGAAAATAACGAGAGAGAATGGTGCGATGGCGGGGCGGGCGCACCGGCGTGAAACACCCGGCGCGCGGTACAACGCGGCCGGGTAACTGACGTTAACCGCGAACCGCGATAGCTTCGATTTCGATTTTCACATCTTTCGGCAGGCGGGCCACTTCCACGCAGGAGCGAGCCGGGAACGGCGCGTTGTGCTCGGAGAAGAAGGCTTCGTACGCAGCGTTAACCGTGGCGAAGTCGTTCAGGTCTTTCACGAACACCGTGGTTTTGACGATGTTGCCCACTTTCAGACCGGCCGCTTCCACGATGGCTTTCACGTTTTCCAGCGACTGACGGGCCTGTGCGGTGACGTCGTCCGGCACCAGACCGGTTTTCGGATCCACCGGGATCTGGCCGGAGGTGATGATCATGCTGCCCAGGTCAACACCCTGAACATAAGGGCCGATGGCGGCCGGAGCCTGTTCCGTACTGATAATGCGTGACATGTTTTCTCCTGATTATGTCTGAAATGATGCGACTCCCGCATTATTCCAAAAAGCCCGCCGTCAGGCCAATACCGCAATCCGATAGGCGGCGTTTTCCTGACGGCAACCGCGTATCAGTGGCTGTTCAGCACTGCCTGACGTTCAAACTCTTTCTCGCAGTATTTGCATTTCAGCTGCACGTCGTCGCCGCGCTGTTTCACGCCGAAGGCGGAGTTGACCGGCTCGCTGCGGCTGATGCAGTTGCTGTTGGGGCAGGTCAGTACGCCTTCGATGTGCGACGGCAATTGCGGGTGCAGCTTGCGCACCACTTCGTAGTTGTCGATCTGGTTAACGGTAGCCTGCGGCGCGTACATCGCCAACTGGTTGGCCTGTTCTTCGGTCAGGAAGATGTTTTCGATCTTGATCAGATCCTTGCGGCCCAGGTGGTTGGACGGCAGGTTCAGGCCGATGGTGATGCGCTGGTCGGTGGCGGTCAATTTGAACAGCGTCAGTAACTTGAAGCCCACCTGCGCCGGAATATGGTCGATCACGGTGCCGCGTTTGATGGCTTCTACCTGTAATTTATTGTCGTGAGTCATGTTGTATGCTCCTCTCTCACAGAACCAGTTCGCTGTTCAGAACCAGCGCCAGCAGAGCCTGGCGCGCGTAAATACCGTTGCCCGCCTGCTGGAAGTAGTAGGCGTAAGGGGTACTGTCCACGTCGGTGGTGATTTCATCGATGCGCGGCAGCGGGTGCAGCACTTTCAGGTTGTCGCGGGCGCTGCCGAGGTCGGCGGCGCGCAGGATAAACTGCGACTTGATGTTGATGTACTCCGACGGGTCCAGCCGTTCTTTCTGCACGCGAGTCATGTACAGAATGTCCAGTTGCGGCGCCACTTCCTCAATGCTGGTGTGCAGGCTGTAGGGGATATCTTTCTCTTTCAGCATATTGAGGATGTAATCCGGCATCGCCAGCGCGTCCGGGGAGATGAAGTAGAAGCGGTTGCCGTCGAACTTGGCCAGCGCCTGAGTCAGCGAGTGTACGGTGCGGCCGTATTTCAGGTCGCCGACCATGGCGATATTGATGTTGTTCAGACGGCCCTGGGTTTCCTGAATGGTGAACAGGTCCAGCAGCGTCTGGGACGGGTGCTGGTTGGCGCCGTCGCCGGCGTTGAATACCGGCACGCCGCCGGAGAATTCGGTCGCCAGTCGCGCCGCGCCTTCCTGCGGGTGGCGCATTACGATGGCGTCCACATAGTTGCTGATGACCGAAATGGTGTCCGCCAGGGTTTCGCCTTTCTTGCCGAGCGAGGTGTTGTTGCTGTCGGCAAACCCGACCACCGACGCGCCCAGCCGGTGAATGGCGGTTTCAAACGACAGACGGGTACGGGTGGAGGCTTCAAAGAAACAGCTGGCAATCACTTTGTGCTTCAGCAGTTCCGGCTGCGGACGGGCTTTCAGGCTGGCCGCCACCTTGAGCGTCAGTTCCAGATCGTCCCGGCTGAGATCGTTGATTGAGATGATGTGTCTTTTATATAGCGGATTGACCATTTGGCTATGCTCCCCTCGGTTAGGCCCGGTAAACAAACGGTATGACGGCGGCGACAGGCAAAAAAAAGCCCCTCAACGAGGGGCTTTTTTTACGAATCTGTCAGGCAACGGAAGGAAAAACGCTGTCATGCCGCCAACAGGCAGTTGCGGTTCGGCACTCACAAAAACAGCAGCGTCAGACATGATCCCTCCGGCAAATTGTCCGGAATTATACGCGCCGAAGAGGTGAATTCAAGCAGAAAAACGCTGTCTTTTCGCGATAGGCAATCGGTTGCGGTTGATTGTTTCATAGTAAGAAGAAACGCATCGTTCGGATCACTTTTTTACTATCGCTGGCTGGCGACCCGATGCCGACAGGAGTATAAGGAATCAAAACGTTGTTTCAGTTTATTTATTTAAGGAGCGATCATGATTACCGGTAATGTCGACCATCTGGAACTGGTTCCCTATCTGCCCGTTAAACTGCGCGAGGCGATTGAGTATGTGAAGCAGCATATCAACGCCGATACTCCGCTGGGTAAGCACGATATCGACGGCAATAAAGTGTTTGTGCTGGTGTCGAACGACAGTACGGATCTGTTTGAGAAACGCCGCGCCGAGTATCACGCCAAATACCTGGACATCCAGATTGTGCTGAACGGCACCGAAGGCATGACCTTCAGCAACCTGCCGGCGGGCAAACCGGACGTGGACTGGCTGGCGGACAAGGACATCGCGTTCCTGCCGGCTGGCGAACAGGAAAAACAGTTTGTGCTGCATAAAGGCGACTTCGTGGTGTTCTTCCCCGGTGAAGTACACAAACCGCTGTGCGCGGTCGGCGCCCCGGCCCACGTGCGCAAGGCGGTTGTGAAGATCGACGCCTCGCTGGTGCTGTAATCTGTTATTTTATGCTTTCATATTGCCGACAAACCCTTAAGTGCAAGATGATGGGTTTTTCCGGCGTCAAAAACTGTGCTGAGGCGAGCGACTTCGCCGGGTGAGCGACAGGACGTCGCGAAAGCCCGTGCCGCGTCGGGAAAGCGTCACGGGCGGCCCGAACAGCGAAGGCGAACGCCGAAGGTACCGCGCAGCGGCACAGTTTAGCCCCCAGCCAGTGGTCAAGGAGAGGCGGCGTTTGAGCCTCTTCTTGTCGTGCGTGCGATAATGTGGAAAAGGAACAACCAAAGTCATCACGCACGAAATTTCTCACCGTTTTTGCATAAAATCGCCAGCAACAAGCCAATACGGCTGTTTGTCAACGGCCCACCTTTGTATTTTGACAGACCTCGTTTTTTCTCCTGATATCCCTTCTGTTAGCAGCGTATCGGATGTGATCCCGCCCGTAAAACCGACGTAAGGTTTTATGAAACCGGTTGCAGTAATAATGGCTTTCATGCAGTCTGAAACCGGTTTCAGTTGTGGTCGATCGACGAAGTGGTTACCAAATACCAACATAAGGTGGCGCCATGTCAGGGATCCGAGATTACGCGAAATTAGCGCAGAGCATTCTGCAGGAAGTGGGTGGTCAACCGAATATCGTCGATTTTTCCCGCTGCGCCACCCGGCTACGCCTGATACTGGCGCAAACGCCTGATAACGCGAAAGCGCGGATTCAGAGCCTGCCCGGCGTGATTGGCGTGGTGGAGAGCGCCGGTCAGTTTCAGGTGGTCATCGGCGTACATGTGGCAGAAGTGTACAGCCAGATGGCGGCGTTGCTCGGCGAGGGCGCGAAGCGCGGCGAAGAGCCTCGTCGACGCGTGCTGGATACGGTGATCGCCACCATGTCGGCGGTGTTCGCGCCGATTGTGTATATTCTGGCGGCGGCAGGGATACTGCAGGGCATACTGATCGTTATCCAGCAGTTCTCCGCCGGTTTTGCGCTGACCGGCACCTATCGCGTGCTCAATTTCATGTCCTGGACGCCGTTTGCCTTTCTGCCGGTGTTTATCGCCCTTACTGCTTCCCGTCATTTCCGCTGCAACATTTATATCGCGGTGCTGTGCTGCTGCGCGCTGATCAACCCGGAATGGACGGCGATGGCGGGGAAAATCGCCGCCGGCGAATCGATCACTCTGTTGGGGCTGCCGCTGGCGAAGACGGTGTATACCGCGTCGGTGTTGCCGCCGCTGTTTCTGGTGTGGGTGCTGGCGTGGGTGGAACGCCGGGTGGAAAAGCGATTGCCGGATATCGTCAGCGCGCTGTTTACCCCGCTGATCTGCTTTGTGATTGTGGTGCCGCTGACGCTGCTGTTGATCGGCCCGGCCAGCACCTGGGTCGCCACCGGGATCGCCGCCGGCTACAACGCGTTGTTCAATGCTTTCCCGGCGCTGGCGGCCGCGATTATTGGCGGCGTGTGGCAGATCATTGTGATCTTCGGCGTGCACTGGGGCATCACGCCGGTGGTGGTCGCCAACTTTGACCTGAACGGTTACGACTCGTTTCAGGCGTTCCAGACCGTCGCCGTGGTCGCCCAGATGGCGGCCGCCTTTGGCTGTTTTTTGAAAACGCGCAACCGTGAACTGAAAGCGCGTTCGATGTCGGCGGGGGTGACGGCGATTTTCGGCATCACCGAACCGGCTATTTACGGGGTGACGTTGCGCTACAAGAAACCCTTTATCTGCGGCTGCATCGGCGGTGCGGTGGGCGCGGTCGTCGCCAGCCTGTTCGGATCGCTGTATTACGCCTATGCCGCATTGCCGGGCGTGCTGACGGTGATCAACGCCATCAACCCGTCCGCACCGATGTCGTTTATCGGCGAGCTGGCCGGCTGCGGCGTGGCAATCGTGTTGACTATCGGGCTGGTGATGATAGTGGGGTTTGACGATCCGGTGGAGGAGCCGGCCGCGGCGCCAGCGGAGGCGGCGCCGACCCGGACCAGCACATCGGTTTGATATAACTGTGAATATTGAGTGCCTTGCCGTCGGCGTATGACGGCATTTAAAGAGGAGGTGGAGAGTATGAGTCAATTACCCGCAGGGTTCTTATGGGGTGGCGCGGTGGCTGCGCATCAGCTGGAAGGCGGCTGGAATGAAGGCGGCAAGGGCGTCAGCGTGGTCGATGTGCTGACCGCCGGCGCGCACGGCAAACTGCGGCGCATCACCGACGGCGTGATTCCCGGCGAGTCCTACCCGAACCATGAGGCAATCGATTTTTATCATCGTTATAAGGACGATATCGCGTTGTTTGCGGAAATGGGCTTCAAATGTTTTCGCACCAGCATCGCCTGGACGCGTATTTTCCCCAACGGCGACGAAGCGGAGCCGTGCGAGGCGGGGCTGAAGTTTTACGACGACCTGATCGACGAACTGCTCAAGCACGGTATCGAGCCGGTATTGACCCTCAGCCATTTCGAGATGCCGCTGCATCTGGTACAGCAGTACGACGGCTGGATGAGCCGCAAAACGCTGGACTGCTTCGTGCATTTCGCCGCCACGGTGATCGAACGTTATCAGCACAAAGTGAAGTACTGGATGACCTTCAACGAGATCAACAACCAGAAGAACGTATCGGCCGAGATTTTCGGCTGGATGTGTTCCGGAGTGAAGTTCCCGCAGAAGGAAAAACCGGAAGAGGCGATGTATCAGGCGGTGCATCATCAGTTTGTCGCCAGCGCGTTGGTGGTGAAAACCGCGCATGACATCAACCCGGATATAAAAGTGGGTTGCATGTGCTCGTTTGTGCCGTACTACCCGTATTCCTGCCATCCGGAAGACGTGATGCTGGCGGCGCGTTCGATGCATGACCGTTTCTACTTCTCCGATGTGCACGTGCGCGGCCACTATCCGGCCTATGCGAAACGCGAGTGGGCGCTCAAGGGCTACCACATCCATATGGAGCCGGAGGACGAGCGGATTCTGCAGGAAGGTAAGGCGGACTACATCGGCTTTAGCTACTACATGTCGAACGTGGTGAAACACGATGTGCAGAACGATATTGACGCCAGCATGGACGGCAGTTCCGAACATTCGATTGCCAATCCGCACCTGAAAGCCAGCGACTGGGGCTGGCAGATCGACCCGACCGGGCTGCGCTATGCGCTGGTGACGTTGTATGAACGTTATGAAGTGCCGCTGTTTATCGTAGAAAACGGGCTGGGCGCCGTCGATAAGCCGGATGCGAACGGCGTGTGTCAGGATGACTACCGTATCGATTATCTGCGTTCCCATATTGAAGCCATGAAGGCAGCGGTGTGGGAAGATGGCGTCGACCTGATGGGTTATACGCCGTGGGGCTGCATCGATCTGGTGTCGTTCACGACTGGCGAAATGGCGAAGCGTTACGGTTTCATCCACGTCGACAAGCACGACGACGGCACCGGGACGTTGAAACGTACGCCGAAGAAATCCTTCCATTGGTACCAGCGGGTAATCGCTTCGAACGGCGAAGAACTGTAAGCCGGGGCAGAACTGCTGGGATATGTGACTGGGCCGATAGCGTTGGTTTATCCGGCCCATACGCTGAGCCAAATCATCTATACCCGTCATACTTCAAGTTGCAGGTGCGTTGTTCAACACGCCAGCGTGTTGTCCTGCAACTCGAATTATTTAGGGTATATAGATTTGGCTCATATTCTCACTGCTTAATTTCGACGCTCTGGCTTAATGTCGCCACCATCACCGCTTTGATGGTGTGCATGCGGTTTTCCGCCTGATCGAACACAATGCTGTGGGCGGATTCAAACACATCGTTGGTGACTTCCATGCCATTGTGCAGGCCGTACTGCTCCGCCATCTGTTTGCCGAGCGTGGTCTGGTCGTCGTGGAACGCCGGCAGGCAATGGAGGAATTTCACCTGCGGGTTGCCGGTAGCGGCGATCATCGCGGCGTTAACCTGATACGGCCGCAGCAGGTCGATACGCAGCTGCCATACTTCTTTCGGTTCCCCCATCGAAACCCACACATCGGTATAGATGAAGTCCACGCCGTTCACCCCGGCCGCCACGTCTTCTGTCAGCGTGATCGAACCGCCGGTTTTGGCTGCCGCCGCCTGACACTCCGCCACCAGACCGGCATCCGGCCAGCAGGCTTTCGGGGCGATTAATCGCAGATCCAGCCCGGTGATGGCGGCGGCTTCCAGCATACTGTTGCCCATATTGTTGCGGGTGTCGCCCACGTAGGCCAGCTTCATGCCCGACAGCGATTTACCCGGCAGGTGCTCCTGCATGGTCAGCAGGTCCGCCAGTAACTGGGTCGGGTGGAATTCGTTGGTCAGACCGTTCCAGACCGGCACGCCGGAAAACTCGGCCAGCGTTTCCACCAGCACCTGGCCGTAACCGCGGTACTGGATGCCGTCGTACATGCGGCCCAACACCCGGGCGGTGTCTTTCATTGATTCTTTATGACCGATCTGGCTGCCGCTGGGGCCGAGGTAGGTGACTTGCGCGCCCTGATCGTATGCAGCAACTTCGAAAGAGCAACGAGTGCGGGTCGAATCTTTTTCGAAGATGAGTGCGATGTTTTTACCTTGCAGGTGGCGGGTCTCGGCGCCGTTTTTCTTATTGGTTTTGAGGGCGGCGGCGAGAGCCAGAAGGCTGCTGATTTCAGCCGGCGTGAAATCCATCAGCCGTAAAAAATGGCGCTTGTAGAACGGGTTCATCGTTGTCTTCTCCATGTGGCTCAACACTGAAGGTTGAATTAAAATTCACTTTATATGTGTAAATATTCAAATTCAAGTGCCGCATTCAAACTTTCTGGTGGAGAGAGAGGCTAGCCTGTGGGAAAATAACCCTATCTTTGCCGCTTTTATGAGGACTGAGACATGGCAAACCGCGAACTGCTGGAAGAACAACGTGAAGAGACCCGTCTGATCATTGAGGAATTGCTGGAGGACGGCAGCGATCCCGATGCGCTCTACACCATCGAACACCATTTCTCAGCCGAGAAGTTTGAAGATCTGGAGAAAGTGGCGGTGGATGCGTTCAAGCTGGGTTACGAAGTTACCGACGCCGAAGAAATGGAAATGGAAGACGGCGTGGTGTTGATGTGCTGCGATGCTATCAGCGAGGTGGCGTTGAACGCTGAGCTGATCGATCAGCAGGTGGAGCAACTGCTGGCGCTGGCCGAGCGTCATGGCGTCAATTACGACGGCTGGGGTACCTATTTTGAAGACCCGGACGGCGAGGATGAGGACGAATTCGGGGAAGACGAAGACTTCTACGATGAGGATGACGACGGCAAGCGTCACTGATTCTCGTGTTATCTATCGCCCGGCAACCGCCGGGCGATGTGTTTTCTGCGCGGCACAATGACTGCGCTGGCACCCTTACAGCGTTTTCAGCATCCTGACTTCACAATCCACATGACCAGTGCTGCCCATGGCGTGCGGGATATGCTCGAAGCCGAGTCTTTCATACAGGCGGATAGCGCTGGTCAGGTGCGCGGTGGTTTCCAGATAGCAGCGGCGAAACCCCTGCTCGCGGCCAAACGTCAGCGCCAGTTCCGCCAGTTGCCGGGCGATGCCCTGGCCGCGCGCCAGCGGCAGAAAATACATTTTTTGCAATTCGCAGATATCCGACTCGCCGCCAGACAACGGGGCCAGACCGCCGCCGCCCACTACTTCGCCGTTGCATTCCACCACCCAGTAAGCGCTGGCGGGGCGACAGTAGAGCTCGAACAACTGGTCCAGGTCCGGGTCGGACACGGTATATCCCTTGTCGGCCGTCAGGCCGAATTCAGCGGAAACCCGGCGTATCACGCTGGCAATCGCCGCGTTATCCGCGGCCGTGATCGGGCGGGTCAGCAATGGTGTGGACGCTGAAGTTGTCATGTTGCTCACTCTTGTCGGCAGAATCCTGTCAGGTCGAAAACGTCGGTAATCGGTTGGCGTTTCCCGATGATACGTGCTGTCGGTGATACGTACTGTCGTTTACACGTATCACCGATTATACGTACCGAGGCGTCGGCTCAAAACCCCGTTATTGATAAAGACGCACAACGAAAAGCGCAACAGTGGATCAGCGCCGCAGTAATCGCTCGCCAATGACGCGGCTCCCGCTGTTAAACATGCGCCCGGCATAATAACCCGTTCCCACCGCGTTTCGTTCTGAACATATCTTGATCTATTTTCTCATTTATGAGATTTTTTATCAAAATTGACATTTCAGGAGACGCGATGGAACCTTCCATTTCTGAAACCGATCGTCTTTCCGAAACCGATCGTCGGCTGGCCGGGCGGCTGGCGGCGCTGCGACGTGAGCGCGGCTGGTCGCTGGACGAACTGGCGCAGAACAGCGGCATCAGCCGCGCAACCTTATCCCGGCTGGAACGCATGGAGTCCAGCCCGACGGCGGCGTTGCTGGGCCGTCTGTGCGCGGTGTACGGCTGTACCTTATCGTGCCTGCTGGCCGAAGTGGAAACCCAATTGCCGCAGAAGCTGAGCGAAGCGCAACAACCGGTATGGATTGACCCGGAAACCGGGTTTGTCCGGCGCAGTATTTCTCCCCCTTCCGCCGGGTTTCGCGCCGAAATGATCCACGGCGAGTTGCCGGCCGGCGCGCGTATCGATTACAGCGCGCCGCCGTTGGCGGGCCTGGAGCATCACCTGTATGTGCTGGATGGTCAGTTGGCTATGACGCTGGAAGGCGTGGCGCACACGCTTGGCCCGCGGGACAGCCTGCGTTATCGCCTGTATGGCGCGTCCGGTTTCCATAATCCCGGTCCGGGCCCGGTTCGTTACCTGATTGCTATCTGCACCCCCTGATCTTTTTTTGCAACGGAGCTGATGATAATGACCAACACATCCCCGCGGGATCCGCTGGTGATCCGCAACGATGACCTGACCGGCGAGGCCACGCGAGCGCTGGTGGCCTTGCACCTGGCGGGTATGCACGATAATTCGCCGCCGGAGCAGGTGTTTGCGCTGGACTTGTCCGGTTTGCAGGCACCGGACATCACGTTCTGGAGCGTCTGGCGCGGCGAGCAGATCGCCGGTATCGGCGCGCTGAAAATGCTGCCGGACGGCAGTGGAGAACTGAAATCGATGCGCACCCATCCGCGGTGTTTGCGTCAGGGCGTGGCCGCGTGTCTGCTGGTCCATATTCTGGCCGAAGCGCGTCGGCGCGGCTTGCGCCGCCTGAGTCTGGAAACCGGCAGCGGTCCGGCATTTGAACCGGCATTGACGCTGTACCGCAAACACGGTTTTGTGAATGGCGAGGCGTTTTCTGAGTATACGGCCAGTGAATTCAATCAGTTCCTGCATCTGCCGCTGTAGATGGCGGCTTGGTTTATCTCTTTACCTCCGCGCACAGGCGACAATATCGGCAACCGGAGGGTAACGGCGGGCATGTTTTGCGGTTAGCGGCGTGTGCCTGAACAGAATCGGGACACGGATTATTTCATAAGTATTGTTCAGGACTAAATTATATGCCGTGATAACTAAAATTGGCGGCATATAATTATTTTTTCAATGATTAGCAGGCGAGCATTATTGGGATATTTTACAGGAAATATTAACATCAGGGTCCCCCGCCTATGATTACGGAAGAGTTGTTCTATGGTTAATCGCTTGTTGTCTGGACTGGCTGGTCTGGTTTTTCTGTTTGTTTTATCCCCTTTTTCGACTGCACAAACGCTACAACCACAAGAAGGAAATTGGGCCGCGCCTGAATTCCGATTCCATACCGGAGAAACAGTCAACAATCTCCGTATTCATTATTACACGTTGGGCGACAGTAAAAAGCCGGCCGTATTATTGCTGCACGGCACTAATCAGCCGATCAGCGCTTTATTGGCCGCCGGTTTTGGCGGCGAATTATTTGGCCCCGGCCAGCCGCTGGACGTCAGCAAATATTTCATCATCATTCCGGAAAGCATCGGTTCCGGAAAATCCGCCAAGCCGTCTGACGGCCTGCGTACTAAATTCCCGCAATATAACTACGATGATATGGTGCTGGCGCAATATCGTCTGCTGACCGAAGGTCTTGGCATTAAGCATCTGCGTCTGGTGATGGGATATTCGATGGGCGGCATGCATACCTGGATGTGGGGCGAAAAATACCCGGACATGATGGATGCGCTGGTGCCGATGGCGTCGCAGCCGAACGAACTCTCGGGCCGCAACTGGATGCTGCGCCGTATGCTGATTGAAACCATCAAGCGCGACCCGGCATGGAAAAACGGCGATTACGCTAGCCAGCCGCCGTCGTTGCAGACCGCCAACATCATGTTCAGCATCGCCACCACGGGCGGTACGCTGGCCTACCAGAGCAAAGCGCCGACCCGCGCTCAGGCGGACAAACTGGTGGACGAGCGTCTGGCCGCGCCGGTAACCAGCGACGCCAACGACTTTATTTATATCTGGAATTCCTCGGCGGATTATAACGCCTCGCCGGAATTAAACCGCATCAAGGCGCCGCTGTTGGTGATTAATTCCGCCGACGATGAGCGTAATCCGGTTGAAACAGGAATACTGGAAAGTGAACTGAAAAAGGTGAAGCAAGCCGAGCTGTTTTTGATCCCGGCAAGTAAAGAAACCAGCGGTCACGCCACCATGATGTCGGCGAAGTTTTACAAGAATAAGCTGGGTGAATTCTTGGCCGCGGTTCCGCCACATAATAAATAACGGGAAGTGATAACACTGGGCCGACGACGACTACCCAATGATGTCTATACAATAACGTCGGCCTTTCCCTTTCATGATATTTTCTTTTCATTTTTGTTGCGGTTTACGTGTGAGCTGAAGCTCATGGTTTTTCATTACCAAACAACAGGGACAATTATGTTTCGTAAGATAAAGATCCGCACAACGCTCAGTATTATGGTGTTCTCTCTGGCGGTGCTGTCATTGATTGTGGGCATCCTGGGGCTGGTGGCCGTCCAGTCGGGTAATAAATCTTTTGCGCATGTGGATAACGTGGTGCTGCCAGGGCTGGTGGCGCTGAATGAAAGCTCGGAATTGTTATTGCGCGCCCGTCTGGATTTACGGTTGTACGAGTCGTTGATGAGCAACGGGGATAAGGATGCCGCCACGGTGGCGCTCAAGCGCGCCAGAGGCAAAATCGATGACGCCGGCAAGAAGTGGCAGGAGTACCTGACTTATCCGCAGTTCGAACAGGAAAAGGCCATTTCTTCCGATATGGCGACCAAACGCGACACCCTGATGAATGAATTCATCAACCCGGCGTTTATCGCGCTGGAAGCCGGTAATCTGGATGAGTATCGCCAGCGGGCGGGTAAATCCACTTCGCTGTACGCCAATTTTGACGGCGCGGCGAAAAAGCTGGTGCAGTACAAACGTCAGAGCATTGACGAGGCGTACAGTGATTCTAATGCGCGCGTTAGCCGTATGCAGGTCATTCTGACGATCGTCATTGTGTGCGCACTGGTGCTGGCGGCGTTGGCCTGGTCGATTCTGACCAATCTGGTGGTAAAACCGCTCAATCAGGCGATTACCGTGTTTGACCGGATTGCCGAAGGCGACCTACGCGCGAAAATTGAGATTCGCGGCAATAATGAAATCGCCCAGCTGTTTGGCGCGGTGCAGCATATGCGCGACGGGCTGGAAGATATGGTGCTTGCGGTGCGCAACGGCACCGACGCCATCAGCACCGGCGTTGAGGAGATCGCTTCCGGCAACATCGACCTGTCCAGTCGTACTGAGCAGCAGGCCGCGTCGCTGGATGAAACCGCCGCTAGTATGGAACAGATTCTGGCGACGGTGAGCAACAACGAAGACAACACCCGCAAGGCCAACGATCTGGCGAAGAAAGCGTCGGATTCCGCATCCCGCGGCGGCGACGTGGTGACGGAAGTGGTGGATACCATGCGTTCTATCCAGCAGAGTTCGTCCCGCATTTCCGACATCGTGGGCGTTATCGACGGTATCGCTTTCCAGACCAACCTGCTGGCGCTGAACGCGGCGGTGGAAGCCGCGCGCGCAGGCGAGCAGGGCAAAGGGTTCGCGGTGGTGGCGTCCGAAGTGCGCACGCTGGCGCAGCGCAGCGCCACGGCCGCCAAAGAGATCGGCAACATGATCGATAACTCGCTGGGCCGTATCGAAAAAGGCGCCGGGCTGGTGGAAGTGGCCGGTAAGACGATGGATGAGATTCTGTCGGATGTCCGCAAGTTGGCGGATATCATGGGCGAGATCATGCTGTCTTCCGGCGAGCAGAGCCGGGGCATTTCGCAGATCAATATCGCCATCAATCAGATGGACGGAGTGACCCAGCAGAACGCCAGTCTGGTGGCGGAAGTGGCGACCGCCGCCAGCTCGCTGCAGGCGCAGGTGACGCATCTGCAACAGTCGATCGCCAGCTTCCGTCTCGACAATGAGACGCAGCCGGTGCTGGGCGGCAGCCTCAGTGCGCAGCCGCCGCGTGTGGCGCTGGTCGGCGCGCGGTAACCCACGTCAGATATAAATGAGCACCACATCAATAGAAAAGCCCCGCGATGAAAAGCGGGGCTTTTTACTGTCAGCTTTAAACCCCGTAGGGGAGGGGCTGATTATTTAATCAGTCAAGACCGACGCAGCGTTTATCTGCGCCGGCCAATGACCTGATTACAGTGCGGCGATGGTGGCTTGTTGTTCCAGCAGCTTGGCTTTGGCGACCGCGTAACCGTCGCGTTTCTCACGTTCTTTGGCGACCACCGCTTCCGGTGCGCGCGCGACAAAGCCCTCGTTGGACAGCTTGCTGTCGATGCGGCTGATTTCCAGTTCGAGCTTCGCCACTTCTTTTGCCAGCCTGTCCAGCTCGGCCACTTTGTCGATCAGACCCGCCATCGGGATCAGCAACTCGGCGCCATCCACCAGTTTGGTGACGGATACCGGGCCTTTGTCGCCAGCCGGCAACAGCGTGATGCTCTCCAGACGCGCCAGCGTCTGAATAAAGCCGAGGTTGTCCTGCACGCGGCGGGCGGCATCGGCGGAGGCATCACGCAGCAGCAGCGTCAGCGGCTTGCTGGGTGCGATGTTCATTTCGGCACGGATGTTGCGCACCGCGACGATCGCCTGTTTGATCCACTCCAGGTCGTTGAACGCCTGCTCGTCGTCCAGCGCAGCGTCAAAGGCCGGGAACGGCTGCAGCATAATGGTGTCGGCAGTCACGCCTTTCAGCACTTTTACCCGTTGCCAGATGGTTTCGGTGATGAACGGAATGATCGGGTGCGCCAGACGCAGCAGCGCTTCCAGCACGGTGACCAGCGTATGGCGGGTGCCGCGCAGTTCCGCGTCGCTGCCGCCGGTCATCACCGGTTTGGTCAGTTCCAGATACCAGTCGCAGAACTGGTTCCAGGTGAACTCGTACAGCACGTTGGCGGCCAGGTCGAAACGGTAGCCATCCAGCGCGTCGCGGTAGGTTTTTACCGTGCGGTTGAATTCCGCCAGAATCCAGCGGTCTGCCAGCGACAGCACTTTCTCCCCGCCGTTTTTTCCGTCGGTGGTAAAGCCGCAGTCTTGCCCTTCGGTATTCATCAACACGAAGCGGCTGGCGTTCCACAGCTTGTTGCAGAAGTTGCGGTAACCTTCCAGACGTTTCATGTCCCAGTTGATGTCGCGGCCGGTAGACGCCAGCGCCGCCAGCGTAAAGCGCAGCGCGTCGGTGCCGTGCGGCTCGATGCCGTTCGGGAACTGTTTTTCGGTGCGCTTGCGGATTTTTTCCGCCAGCTGCGGCTGCATCATGTTGCCGGTGCGTTTTTCCAGCAACGCTTCCAGCGAAATACCGTCCACCATATCCAGCGGGTCAATCACGTTGCCCTTGGATTTGGACATCTTCTGGCCTTCTTCGTCGCGGATCAGGCCGGTCATGTACACGGTGTGGAACGGCACCTGCGGCTTGCCGTCTTCATCCTTGATGAAGTGCATGGTCAGCATGATCATGCGGGCAATCCAGAAGAAAATGATGTCGAAGCCGCTGACCATCACGCTGCTCGGATGGAAGGCTTTCAGTTCCGGCGTCTGCTCCGGCCAACCCAGGGTGGAGAAGGTCCACAGCCCGGAGGAGAACCAGGTGTCCAGCACGTCTTCGTCCTGACGCAGCGTCACATCGGCGCCCAGGTTGTTGCCGCGGCGCACTTCGGCTTCATCGCGGCCGACATAGACCTTGCCGTTGTCGTCGTACCACGCCGGGATACGGTGACCCCACCACAGCTGGCGGGAGATACACCAGTCCTGAATGTCGCGCATCCAACTGAAGTACATGTTTTCGTACTGCTTCGGCACGAACTGGATACGGCCGTCTTCCACCGCTTCGACGGCCGGCTTGGCCAGCACGCCGGCGCGCACGTACCACTGGTCGGTCAGCATCGGTTCGATGACTACGCCGCCGCGGTCGCCGTACGGTACGGTCAGGTCGTGCGCTTTGATTTCTTCCAGCAGGCCCAGTTCGTCAAAAGCGGCCACGACTGCTTTACGGGCGGCAAAACGTTCCAGCCCGCGGAAAGCGTCCGGAATTTCGCTGCTGTAGGCGGTGCTGGCTTCACCGTTGGTGCTGAAGATTTCCGCTTCCTGACGGATATCGCCGTCAAAGGTCAGGATGTTGATCATCGGCAACTGATGACGCTTACCGACTTCGTAGTCGTTGAAATCGTGCGCCGGGGTGATCTTCACGCAGCCGGTGCCTTTTTCCATATCGGCGTGTTCGTCGCCGACGATCGGAATGCGGCGGCCGACCAACGGCAGGATCAGGAATTTGCCGATCAGATCCTTGTAGCGCGGATCTTCCGGGTTTACCGCGACGCCGGTATCGCCCAGCACGGTTTCCGGACGGGTGGTCGCTACCACCAGATAATCTTTGCCGTCAGCGGTTTTAGCGCCGTCCGCCAGCGGGTAGCGCAGGTGCCACATGGAACCTTTGACGTCGCGATTTTCCACTTCCAGATCGGAAATGGCGGTGCGCAGTTTCGGGTCCCAGTTCACCAGGCGTTTGCCGCGGTAGATCAGGTCTTCTTGATACAGACGGACGAACACTTCCTTCACCGCGTTGGACAAACCGTCGTCCATGGTGAAGCGCTCGCGATCCCAGTCTACCGAGTTGCCCAGTCGGCGCATCTGACGGGTAATGGTGCCGCCGGATTCCGCCTTCCACTGCCAGATTTTATCGATGAACGCTTCACGGCCGTAATCGTGGCGGGTTTTGCCCTCTTCGGCGGCGATCTTGCGTTCCACTACCATCTGGGTGGCGATACCGGCGTGATCGGTCCCGGCCTGCCACAGGGTGTTTTTACCCTGCATGCGCTGGTAGCGGATCATCGTATCCATAATGGTTTGCTGGAAAGCATGGCCCATGTGCAGGCTGCCGGTGACGTTGGGCGGCGGGATCATGATGCTGAAGCTTTCTTTGCTGGTGTCGCCGTTGGGCTTGAAGTAGCCCTGTTTTTCCCAGTGCTCGTACAGCGGCTGCTCAATGTCGTGTGGGTTGTATGTCTTTTCCATTATGCTCAAAAAGTCAGTGAGTTGGCGGCGTCGCCGTGGTCAATTGGAAGCCGACGCTGCGATAGGCCTTGTAGCGGTCGCGCGCCAACTGTTTCAGAGATTCTTCGTAAGGGACGAAGTCTATCACTTCATGGAAAGCGGTGGCAAAATCTGCGAACTGCGGCTGCAGGCTGATCAGCAGGTCGCGCGGCGCGTTGCCGCGCTTCTGCGGCCATGCCAGTTCCACTGGCGCGCCTTGTCGCGGCCCTTCTCCCGCCAGATTATGCGGCACGAACGCGTGAGGTTCGCGTTGCCACAACGCCTCGTCCAGCCTTAATGCCTGCTGCTCGTCCTCGCAGGCGATCAGCACTCGCTGGCCGGCACGCCAGCGCGCCGCCGCCAGGGAGCAGGCCAGCGCCTCGCAGGCGTTCAGTTCGCCGCTGGGGCGGTCGTGATCAATAAGATAGAAGGTCGCGTTTTTCATGGTGCTCCGCATACCGATGAGGGTCACAGACAGAATAACAAATCCCCGCAAGCGCGGGGATCAGGCCGGAAGGGGATGAATGCGCCACCGGCCGGCGGTGGCGATTGCCGATGATTACTCGGCGTCATTCAACCCGGCGCGGTTCAGCAGGAACTGCGACAGCAGCGCCACCGGGCGGCCGGTCGCGCCTTTGGCTTTGCCGGAACGCCAGGCGGTGCCGGCGATATCCAGATGCGCCCAACTGTACTTGCGGGTAAAGCGCGACAGGAAACAGGCGGCGGTGATCGCCCCGCCTGGACGGCCGCCGATATTGGCCATATCGGCGAAGTTGGAGTCCAGTTGTTCCTGATACTCATCGCCCAGCGGCAAGCGCCAGGCGCGGTCGCCCGCTTGTTCCGACGCGCCCAGCAGTTCGTGCGCCAGCGGATTGTGGTTCGACATCAGCCCGGTCAGGTGATGCCCCAGCGCGATGACGCAGGCGCCGGTCAGGGTGGCGACGTCAATCACCACGTCCGGCTCGAAGCGCTCGACGTAGGTCAGGGTATCGCACAGTACCAGACGGCCTTCGGCGTCGGTGTTCAGCACTTCCACCGTCTGGCCGGACATGGTGGTCAGAATGTCGCCGGGACGATAGGAACGACCGTCGACCATATTTTCGCAACCCGCCAGAATGCCGATGATGTTGAGCGGCAACGCCAGCTCCGCCGCCACGCGCATCACGCCATAAACCGAGGCCGCGCCGCACATGTCGTACTTCATTTCGTCCATGCTGTCGGCCGGTTTAATGGAGATGCCGCCGGCGTCAAACGTCAGGCCTTTGCCTACCAGCACGATCGGCTTGCTGTTGTTGTCCGGGTCGCCCTTGTATTCGATCACCGACATCAGCGATTCGTTCTGCGAGCCCTGTCCTACCGCCAGATAAGCGTTCATGCCCAGTTCTTTCATCTGCTGTTCGCCGATGACGCGGGTGGTGACCTGACTGTAGCCGTCGGCCAGCTGACGCGCCTGCGAGGCCAGATAGGCGGCGTTGCAGATGTTGGGCGGCATGTTGCCCAGATCCTTGGCCGCCTTGATGCCGGAGGCGATCGCCAGACCGTGCTGGATGGCGCGCTCGCCGGAGGTCAGCTCGCGGCGGGTCGGCACGTTGAACACCATCTTGCGCAACGGGCGACGCAACTCGACCTTGTTGGTCTTCAGTTGATCAAAGGTGTAGAGCGTCTCTTTGGCGGTTTCGACCGCCTGACGTACTTTCCAGTAGGTGTTACGGCCTTTTACATGCAGTTCGGTCAAAAAGCAGACTGCTTCCATCGAGCCGGTTTCATTGAGGGCGTTGATGGTTTTCTGGATCACCTGCTTGTACTGACGTTCATCAAGCTCGCGCTCTTTGCCGCAACCAATCAGCAAAATGCGTTCGGAAAGGATATTGGGTACATGGTGCAAAAGCAGGGATTGCCCGACCTTGCCCTCCAGTTCGCCACGGCGAAGTAGCGCGCTGATGTAACCGTCGCTGATTTTATCGAGTTGTTCTGCGATAGGGGACAGCCGACGCGGTTCAAACACGCCGACGACAATGCAGGCACTGCGTTGTTTTTCCGGGCTACCGCTTTTTACGCTGAACTCCATGTACTCTCCTGAATCTTTAAAGACAACGGCGGGATCTACGGCTAGAATGTGACATTCCGTAATATTTTCCCGCCGTTGCGTTAACATAACCTGTGTTAATCTAAACGACGTAGCGAATCTGTGCAGAAGATACTCAGCAGGTTCTGATAAACATCCCATAAACAGGGATGTTTTAATAAAGCTTTAGCTACGAAGGTTGCCACAAATGAGTGTAAATGGCGAGTTAGCGAAAAAACTATCGACTTTCCTGCAAAAATACAAGTTTTCACAGGCGTAATTAAGCGTGATCATCATTCGATATCTGGTACGGGAAACCTTTAAGAGCCAGGTGGCCATTCTGTTTGTCCTGTTGCTGATTTTTTTCTGTCAGAAACTGGTGCGGATACTGGGCGCTGCCGTGGACGGCGACATCCCGACGAATCTGGTTTTGTCCCTGCTGGGGCTGGGCGTGCCTGCGATGGCGCAACTGATTCTGCCGTTGAGTCTGTTCCTCGGGCTGCTGATGACCTTCGGGCGGCTCTACGCTGAAAGCGAAATCACCGTCATGCATGCCTGCGGGCTGAGCAAAGGCGTGTTGCTCAAGGCCGCGCTGTTGCTGTCGCTGCTGACGGGGGCTCTCGCCGCCGCAAACGTGCTGTGGTTGAGCCCCTGGTCGTCGCGCCATCAGGATGAAGTGCTGGCGGAGGCGCGCGCCAACCCGGGCATGGCGTCGCTGGCGGAAGGCCAGTTCCAGCAGACGCAGGACGGCAACTCGGTGCTGTTCGTCGGCAAGGTGAACGGCGGCGACTTTGAGCGGGTCTTTCTGGCGCAGTTGCATCCGCGCGAGAACACCCGGCCGTCAGTGGTCGTGGCCGATCGCGGTACGGTTGCGGCGCGCGGCGACGGATCTCAGGTGGTGACGCTCAATAAAGGCACCCGTTATGAAGGAACGGCGATGCTGCGTGATTTCCGCATTACCGATTTTATCAATTATCAGGCCATCGTCGGTTATCAGCCGGTCGCGGTCGATCCGAGCAATGTCGAACAGATGAGCCTGAAGATGTTGTGGCATTCTTCGGATATTGCCGCCAGAGCCGAGTTCCACTGGCGGTTGACGCTGATTCTGTCGGTGCTGGTGATGGCGGTGATGGTCGTACCGCTGAGTGTAGTCAACCCGCGTCAGGGCCGGGTGCTGAGTATGCTGCCTGCGATGCTGCTGTATCTGGTGTTCTTCCTGTTGCAGAGCTCGCTGCGTTCGAACGCCAGCAAGGGCAAGCTCGACCCGATGGTGTGGATGTGGCTGACCAATCTGGCCTATCTTGCGCTCGCCATTATCCTGAACCTGTGGGACAGCGTGCCGGCGCGTAAAATGCGCGCCAGCCTGAAATCGGGCAGTCGTCAGAAAATAAAAGGAGCGGCCTGAGATGTTTCGCGTACTGGACCGCTATATCGGTAAAACCATTTTCAACACCATCATGATGACGCTGTTCATGCTGGTGTCGCTGTCCGGCATCATCAAGTTTGTCGATCAGCTGCGCAAAGTAGGGCAAGGCAGCTACTCGGTGGCGGGCGCCGGGGTGTATACCCTGCTTAGCGTGCCGAAAGACATTGAGATCTTCTTCCCGATGGCCGCGCTACTGGGCGCGCTGCTTGGGCTCGGAACGCTGGCTACCCGCAGCGAACTGGTGGTGATGCAGGCTTCCGGTTTTACCCGGTTGCAGATTGCCGGCTCGGTGATGAAAACCGCCATTCCGCTGGTGCTGCTGACCATGGCGATTGGTGAATGGATGGCGCCGGCGGGCGAGCAGATGGCCCGCAACTACCGTTCTCAGATGATGTACGGCGGCTCGATGCTGTCGACCCAAAGCGGGATGTGGGCCAAAGACGGTAACGACTTTGTCTACATTCAGCGGGTGGCGGGAGAAAATGAGCTGGTCGGCGTCAACATCTATCACTTCGACAAACAAAGCAAACTGCTGTCGGTTCGTTATGCCGCGTCGGCGGTGTATGAGAACGGCGCCTGGAAGCTGTCTCAGGTTGAAGAGTCCGACCTGCGCGACAGCAAGCAGATTGGCGGCAGTCAGACGGTAAGCGGCGAATGGAAAACCAACCTGACGCCGGACAAGCTCGGCGTGGTGGCGCTGGAGCCGGACGCGCTGTCGATTCGCGGCTTGTATGATTACATCACTTACCTGCGCCAGAGCGGGCAAGAGGCCAATCGCTACCTGCTCAATATGTGGAGCAAGTTGTTCGCGCCGCTGTCCGTGGCCGTAATGATGTTGATGGCGCTGTCGTTCATCTTCGGCCCGCTGCGCAGCGTACCCGCGGGTATGCGAATCGTGATCGGCATCAGCTTCGGTTTTCTGTTTTACGTGCTGGATCAGATCTTCGGTCCGCTCAGTCTGGTGTACCACATTCCACCGGTGCTGGGTGCTCTGTTGCCGAGCGCGTTGTTCCTGTTTATCAGCATCATGCTGCTGCTGAAACGGCGCTGATTTACCTTTTCCACCAAACGGGCGGGCTGCGGCTCGCCCGTTTTTTTACCAGATTACTCTGCCATCCACCGTTATCGTCCCGACAACGGCGATTTTTTCAGCGCTCGCAACGCCATACGACGGATTGGGGTTGCGCCGTGCCCGCACCACGGTATAATCCACCACGTTTTCCGCAAAGTACTACTTCGTGCCGAAGTGGCGAAATCGGTAGACGCAGTTGATTCAAAATCAACCGTAGAAATACGTGCCGGTTCGAGTCCGGCCTTCGGCACCAAAATTCAAAAATCAAGCCACCTTTAGGTGGCTTTTTTTGTGTCCGCCATCGTCCATTAGCGTTCATATTTGGCTATTAAATAAACTTTTAATCTTATTTTTTCCGTCCCACGATTTGAATAATGTTGAAATACTCTCCGGCTCCCGCCTTCATGATGGGAACCATCATTTCCTGAGCAAGCGTGCATTCCATAAAGTCATCCCACGCCTGCTGGCATGAATCCATTTCGCGCGGCATGGTAATTTCTATGCCGGATTCTTTTTCCCATAACGCTTTCCACCAGTTACAGGAATAAAAATACCAGTCCGGTGTCCAGAAAGGTTTGACTACCTCGGGTAAGTTGCCTTCTGAGTAGTCCTGTATAAACCCGGGTACGGCAACCGCTATCAGCCCGCCTTTTTTCACAAAAGGCAGCAGTTTCGCCAGCATGCCGTCGTTGCTGCCAAAGTACTGCCAGGCATCCACGCTGATGATCATGTCAAAGTATTCATCAGCAAAGGGGATCTCCTTCGTTACGTCTACCCGCAGGGGGAAAATTTTAGAATCAACGCTCAGACTGGCGAACCGCTGTGCGTTTTCGGTCGGGGAAATCCATAAATCGGCGGCAAACACCGTCACGTCGTATTTTTCCGCCAGCAGGATGGACGAAATTCCTTTCCCGCAACCAAGGTCAAGGATACGCATGCCCGGCGCGATGGGGAGCATATTGGCCATTTCTTCCGTAATGCGCATGGCATTCGGCCCCATCATGGTGTCCAGCAGAAAAGCTTTGTCATAGCTATCGGTAAAAGGGGTATTAATAGGCATATTCATCACCTGTACCTGAACGGTTGTCCGGTTGGGCGCGAACGGTGTTCAGCCCAGTGGGGTTGATGCGGTACGGCTGACCATTGACGGAGTTGATCAGTTTTTTGGTTTTGAGCTTTTTGAAGACGGCGAGCGTGCAGTCACTGAGCAACAGCCCTTCGCGGCTATAACATTCAACGGAAGTGATGCGCCCGGAAGCATCGCGCACGTGCGCAATACAACCGCCTTTAGCGAGAACGTGTAAGGTACGTTGTTCCTGACGGGATAAATTCATACTGGAAACCTGTTAATCATCATGTGCAAAAACGAACCAACACCCGCAGATATTGGCGTAAAGTTTAAGCGCAGCGATAACCAGTCCGGCCAGAGAAGGTCGGGAAGCTGATTATCTGATGATTACATTCTCCAGCATCAAAGCCTCGGTACGAGTTGAAAGGTCATTACGCTGTTAAGGCTAGCACACTTAGATTTTTTAAAAGTGCTCCCGCAGTAGAAATGTGATTTCTGATAATGTTATCCAGTGCGGTGTAAAGTCCCGTCCGTCAGGACGGGAATATAAGACGCGGTTTTAGGGCCAGAGAGTCGCTATATCATTCGTCATACCGCACCGCCACTGCCGGTTTTATTACTCACCGTGTTCAATGAATGCGACATCGCTCAACTCATCCAGACTCCGGCATCTATCGCAGTGTGCCGTCAACGGCTGTCAGGCCATGCTGGTGAACTTAAATAACGTAGTGTGGTATCAATTCACCCGCATGCGGCACCACTCGTGTGTGGCGCTCCGCCTGTTCGCAGATTTCCAGCAGCGCCGGGATCAGGTGCGCGGCGGCATTCAGGCTGGCGCCCAACTGGTAGCGCTGTTCGGGTTCGATGTCGGCGCCGTTTTGCAGCCGATCGCCGAGTTCGTGAAGCCCGTGGCACAGCCCGGCGACGGATTCAGCGGCGATAGCGCCAAGGTCACACAGTTGAACCTCATCAAGCTGATGGAACGGCAGGCTGGCGATCAGGTCGCGGAAAATGTTGATGCTGCTGTCAGTGGGTGTGGCGTGGGTGTCCGTCATGGTTAAGTCTTCCATTGCTAGATAGTTATGTCATCACGCCTTCAGGTTCCAAACTAAAGGTGTGACCCAGACAGGGTTGGAACACCGGATCTAGCGACCGGCCAACCTTGCGGTTGCCCTGCCTGAGCCACGGATAATGAGTGTGCACGCAGCCCCTGAAAAAACAAAGCGTTTTCCAGTTCTAGATATTCGGGGTTCCACGCCCGGCTGCGGATGTTGCCGCAGCACAGACACTCTATGCCAGCGGCTAACCGGGTGAAAGAGGCTGGATGGATTTACAGTGGCGTTGCGATACGTTTTGGAATGCGCCTCGCAAAATGTAGTTATGCAGTGAGTGTGTACTTGCTGGTGCCTTGCCGCTGCAAGGGAAATGTATCCTTCTCTGAGTCGTTTGTTATGTTTCTTTTAGGGTCTGACGATTTTTTATTTTGAAGCGCTGATTTGCCGGAATACCCCATTCCTCCCCCGCTTTTCCCTATTTGCCACCAGAGGGATTTTCCCGTGCTGAATTATGGTGTGAAGACATTCATCTGTCGGGAGATACACCATGAAAGGCTACCATTTGAAAGAACAACATCGCCGGAAATCCTGGGTGCGTGATACCAACACCGATGCGGAAGCGGCATCGCTTAATTATCTGCCCGAATTGTTGAGTGCGCTGGGGCTGGCGATGCCGGTGCCGCCGTCGGTGATTACCCGCGACATTGAGGGGGAAACCTTTTTCGATATTCTCTATCGGTGTGATTTCAACGCCCGGCAAAACATCCATCAGATTGAGAAGATCTTCTCCGTGAAAGAAGAGTTTACGCCGGAGTGGGTGCCCGGCGCCGATCTGGCGCTGCCGGTGATCGCGCAGGAAGACCATGTATTGCCAGACAAACATTACCTGCTGTTGGGGCTGGATTTGTTTGCCGCCGTTGAACAAGGGGATATTTGTATCTCGCCGAAGGGCTGGGGCGACAATCATCTGACCGGCAAAGATATGTCGGCGAGCGATTTTCTGGAGCTCAAACCCCAGCCGGCCTGTCTCTACGCGGGGGTATTGCATGGACATGGCGGTCAGCCGCTGTCGCCGTCGCAACTGTTAGGCTGGCTTGAGCGGATGCGACAGGCGCACGGTCATCCGTCCTCGACGGTGGTGGTGCTGGCGCCGGTGGCTGAATCGTACGGTTTTTCCGGCTGGTTCGGTCTGTATCAGCGCAAAGGCGCTGCGGGGAGCGTGTTGCAGTGGCAAAACCTGTCAGCGTTGGTGAAAGACGTCCATTTCTGGGAAGCGATGAAGGAAACCGGGCTGGCGCATAATGTGTATGTTAGCGGTATGGGCGCCAATACGGCATATCGCGGCGAGTAGTATCGTTGCATTCTTCATGTCTTTTATCGGGGTGGTGTGCGCTGCCCCGCCTTCCGATGTTGTTCTTCCACGTTGTCCTCTCAAACCGGTCAAATCCACAGAAACGGTCACATTCGGGCAGGTTAATTTATTGCTACATTTATTAGCGTGCTTATGTTAAGGCGCGATGATGGCCGTTAAAACGGTACTTTTTTGTGATATTCATCACCTTTAAATCCGCCGGTGATGCAAATTTCATTTTTATTTTCCACCAGGATCACTGAATGCAGCCCCGCCATTTTCCTGCCCCCGGTCTTTTGCCCAGGGCACATTTTGTGTTCCCGCTATCCATTACCTTTATTCCCACAGGAGGTCGCCATGTTGCCGATTGAGCGTCAGCAGCGCATTGTCGAGCAAATAACCGTGCATGGTCGTGTATTGGTTTCAGAGCTGGTGAGGTTATGCCAGGTGTCGCAGGAAACCATCCGGCGGGATTTATCGCTGCTGGAAAAGAAAGGCGTGTTATTACGCAGTCACGGCGGCGCCGTTATCGCACAGCGCAGCCAGGGAAATGTTCCGAATATAACAAGCGGCCACAGCGAACAGGAGGCCACATTTCGTCAGCGCATGAATGAAAATGTGTCGCAGAAAATGCAAATGGCCAAACGCGCGCTGGATTTTATCAGCCCCGGCGATTGTATTTTGCTGGACAGCAGCACCACCTGTTGGTTTCTGGCGCGGCAATTACCGGATATTGAATTAACGGTATTAACCAATTCATTGCGTACGGTGCAAACGCTGGCGCCGAAAGGCAATATTCGCACCATTTGTCTGGGCGGGGAATATTCCGATCGCTATGAAGATTTTAGCGGCGTAGTGGCGGAGCAACCGTTAAAGGAGTTTTTAATTAATAAGATTTTCTTTTCCTGTAGCAGTCTGGGTAATGACGGTTATTTACGCGAGGGCAATGAAAATAGCGCCCATTTAAAACAACAAATGCTGCTGGCGTCGGAAAGGAAATATTTATTAATGGACGCCAGTAAATTTTCTCATCCGTCATTCGCTCGTATTTGTCATTACCGCGATGTGGATTTTCTGATTACCGACAGTTTGAAAGATAAAGCGCTTCAACAGGAACTGGCATGGAATGGCGTCAATATTATCGATTGCTCGCAACGGCCGTCCGCCATGCAGTTAATTAATAACTCGATCGGAGAAGCATAATGAAAAGAACCTTACTCGCCTGTACCCTGCTGGCGCTGTTCGCCGCTTCCGCCCACGCCGCCGATAAGCTGCGTATGGGGGTGGTGGTGAAAATCGGCGGCATTCCGTGGTTCAACGCCATGGAAGCCGGCATCAAGAGCGAAGCGGCCAAACGCGGCATCGACGCCTGGCAGGTAGGGCCGACCTCGGCGGACCCGGCGCTACAGGTGCGCGCCATCGAAGATCTGATCGCCCAGAAGGTGGACATCATCGGCGTGGTGCCGAACGACCCGAAGGTGCTGGAACCAGTGCTGAAACGCGCGCAGGAAGCGGGCATCAAGGTGCTGGTGCATGAGTCGCCGGGGCAGCAATACGCCGATTGGGATTTTGAACTGGTGGACGCCAAAACCCACGGCGAGAATCACATGAAAGCGCTGGCGGACTGCATGAAAGGCGAGGGCAAATACGCCGCTTACGTCGGCAGCCTGACGGTACCGCTGCACAACGCCTGGGTCGATTCCGCCGTGGCGTGGCAGAAAGCCCATTACCCGAAGATGCAACTGGTGGCGGACAAGTTCGGCGTCGGCGAGTCGCTGGATGATTCCATCCGCACCACCAACGAACTGATGTCCAAATACCCCGACCTGAAAGGCATCATCGCCTTTGGTTCTCAGGGGCCGATCGGCGCCGGGCGGGCGGTGATGGCGCGCAACAAGATTGACCAGATCTGCGTTATCGGTTCGTTCAGCCCCGGTCAGGGCCAGTCGCTGGTCAACCGCGGCGCCATCAAGGGCGGCTATATCTGGAACCCGATGACGGCGGGCGAGGTATTCGTGCGGCTGGCGGACATGATCCAGAAGAAGGAAGCCATCACCGACGGCATGACCATCGACGGCCTGGGCAAGGTGAAGGTGGATAGCCAGACCCACACCATCCTCGGCAACACCACCGAGAGCCTGGATAAAACCAACCTGCCGAAACTGGTCAAGATGGGGCTGTAAGCGATGAACGCGGCCGAACCACAGACGCTGATTGCGCTGGATAATCTGTCGAAGACCTTTGGCGGCAACCGGGCGCTGAGCGATATCTCGCTGTCGCTGATGGCGGGCGAAGTGCACTGTCTGGCCGGCACCAACGGCTGCGGCAAAAGTACCTTGATCAAGGTGATCGCCGGGGTGCATGCCCCGGACAGCGGCAGTTGCATCCGGCTGGGGGAGGGCGACACGATCTCCCGTCTCACCGCCCGGCAGGCGCGCGATTTTGGCGTTCAGGTGATCTATCAGGATCTGTCGCTGTTTCCCAACCTGAGCGTGGCGGAAAACATCGCTTTCGAGCATAACCTGAACGGGCTGTTCGGCTGGTACAGCGCCCGCCGGGTGCGGGACACCGCGCAGCGCATCATCAGCGAGTTGCAGTTTGACTTGCAACTGGATGCAAAGGTAGCGGCGCTGTCCATCGCGCAGCGCCAGCAGGTGGCGATCTGTCGGGCGCTGGTGGCGGACGCGCGGTTGGTGATCATGGACGAGCCGACCGCCTCGCTCACCCGCACCGAAGTCAATCAACTACTGCGCACCGTGCGCTACCTGAAGGACAAAAACATCTGCGTGGTGTTCGTCAGCCACCGGCTGGACGAGGTGCTGGAGATCTCCGACCGGGTGACGGTGATCCGCGATGGCCGCAAGGTCGGCACCTGGCCCGCCAGCGAGATGGACGGCGCCCGGCTGACCGAACTGATGACCGGCCTGAAGCTCGACTACCAACTGAAAACGCCTACCGGCGATCCGGATCGGGTGCTGCTGGAGGTGGAACGGTTGAGCCGCGCCGGGCAGTACCACGATGTCAGTTTCCGGCTGCATCAGGGCGAAGTGCTGGGGCTGTGCGGCCTGCTTGGCTCCGGGCGCACCGAGCTGGCGCTGTCGCTGTTCGGTATGACCCAACCCGACGGCGGCAAAATCTGGCTCGACAGCAAACCGGTGCGCTTTCGCAACCATGAGGACGCCATCAAATCCGGTATCGGCTATGTATCGGAAGACCGGCTGACGCTGGGGCTGATCCAACAGCAGTCGGTGGCGGACAACATGGTGCTGACCATCCTCGATCAACTGCGCAACCGCTTCCACCTGATCGACGAATACCGCAAGAACACGCTGATCCTGCGTTGGATCCAGCAATTGGGCGTGCGGGTGGCGGATCCGGAACAGGCGATCTCCACGCTGTCCGGCGGCAATCAACAGAAGATCGTGCTGGCGAAATGGGTGCTGACGCAGCCGCGGATCCTGATCCTCGACTCGCCCACCGTCGGGGTGGACGTGGGCGCCAAGGCCAGCATCTATCAGTTGATCCACCAACTGGCCCGCGAGGGGCTGGCCATCATCCTGATTTCCGATGAAGTGCCGGAGGTCTACTACAACTGCGACCGGGTGCTGCATTTTCAGGACGGCACCATTCACGCCGAATACCGGCCGCACGACATCGCGCAGCAGCAACTGGCGGAGGTGATCAATGCCTGACGTATCCTGGTTGAAACCGCAGTCGAGCCAGGGCTGGCTGGCCTGGGTGCTGCTGTGTTTCGTGGTGTTTTTCTCGCTCGCCAGCGACCAGTTCCTGACGTTGCAGAACCTGCTCGACCTGGCGGATACCTACGCCGTCACCGGTATTTTCGCGCTGGGGCTGTTCGTGGTGCTGGTGACCGGCGGCATCGACATTTCGTTCGCGGCGGTGGCCTCGGTGACGCAGTACCTGATCGCCTCGCTGTTCGTACGCGCCGGCATCGATAACCCACTGTTCGGCATCGGGCTGGCGGTGCTGTGCGGCGCGCTGTTCGGCATGATCAACGCGGTGCTGATCTATTCGCTGCGCATTGTGTCGATCATCATCACCATCAGTATGCAGTCGCTGCTGTTCGGGCTGCTGATGTGGCTCACCAACGGCCACAGCCTGTATAGCCTGCCGGAGTGGTGGGTGACATTGCGTAGCGTGCTGCCGTTTAGCGTCAATGGTCAGAGTTATCAGCTCGGCCTGCCGCTGACGTTGATGCTGGCGATCGCGCTGTTCACCTGGATCCTGCTCAACAAAACCCACCTTGGCCGCCAGTTGTACGCCACCGGCGGCGATCAGGAGTCGGCGCGGCGCATCGGTATTCGCGTCGGGCTGATCCACCTGTTGGCTTACGGTTACCTCGGCGTGATGGCGGCGGTTGGCGGGCTGGTGCAGGTTTACCGCGTCGGTGAAGTGGTGCCGAACGCGCTGGTGGGCGGCGAACTGGATGTGCTGGCCGCCACCGTGCTGGGCGGAGCCAGCCTGATGGGCGGCAAAGGCACCGTCACCGGCACGCTGATGGGCGTATTTCTGATCGCCATCCTCAAAAACGGCCTCAACCTGATTGGCGTCTCCAGCTACTTCATGAACATCGTCATCGGCGCGGTGATCATGCTGGCGATAACCGTTACCCACTACAAGAAACGGAAGGAAACCGATGTCAGTTTTACCTGAACGACAGGCGTATTCCGCCATGAACCCCGCAACCCGGTTACGCGCCGCTGCCCGTCTGGTGGGCGGCGCGCATCCCGGTCTGTTGCTGCTGATCGCCGTCGCTGTCGCCGCCTTTACGCTGGCGCTGCCGGGGCGCTTCTTCACCGGCTCCACCTTCATGAGCATGGCGTTCCAGTTGCCGGAGCTGGGGCTGTTCACGCTGGCGATGTTCGTCGCCATCCTGAGCGGCGGCCTGAATCTGTGCATCATCGCCACCGCCAACCTCACCAGCCTGTTTATCGCCTGGGTACTGCTGAATTATCTGCCGTCCGGCGCGGGCACCGCGCTGCAACTGCTGTGGCTCGGCATCGGCGTGCTGGGGGCGGTGGCGATTGCGGTGCTGATCGGCGGCGTCACCGGGTTGATGGTGACCAAAGTGGGCGCGCACCCGATTCTGGTGACGCTCGCCACCATGATGACGGTCAACGGCATCGGCATCTGGCTGACGCGCGGCGCGGCGGTGAGCGGTATGCCGGAGGTGGTGCGCACGCTCGGTTCCGACACCTTGCTCGGCGTGCCGCTGCCGCTCTACCTGTTCCTGCTGGCGGCCGCGGCGATGGCGCTGTTCCTCGGCAAAACCCGCGCCGGCAAGTGCATCTATATGGGCGGCAGCAACATCAACGCCACCTGGTTCAGCGGCATCAACACCCACCGCATGTTGGTGCTGGTGTACGTCATCTCCAGCTTGCTGTGCGTGCTGGCCGGGCTGGTGATGATGGCGCGCTTTAACTCGGCGCGCATCGGCTACGGCGATTCCTACCTGCTGCTGACGGTGCTGGCGATTATCCTCGGCGGCGCCGACCCCAACGGCGGTTTCGGCCGCGTCACCGGCGTGGTGCTGGCGCTGGTGGCGCTACAGATCCTCTCCACCGGTTTCAACCTGCTGAACATCAGCCAGCACTTCAGCCTGGCGATGTGGGGCGCGGTGCTGATCGTGGTGCTGTCGCTCAAGTTCTTCAAAAACCAGTACATCCATTACCGGGCCGTGCGCCGCAGCGTGCGGCTGGCCCGCCAGTCACCGTTAAACGATAAAAAGGACGTCTGATGCGTACTCAACTCTCCCCCTCGCTGATGTGCATGAATCTCATGGAGATTAAGCAGCAACTGGCGGTGCTGGACACCCGGGCCGATTTTCTGCATGTGGACATCATGGACGGGCACTACGTCAAGAACATCACCCTGTCGCCGTTTTTCATCGAGCAAATTCGGCCGTTTACCCGCGTGGCTATCGACGTGCATCTGATGGTGGAAGCGCCGACCGATTTTATCGACGCGGTGGCGAAGGCCGGTGCGGACGTAATCTGCCCGCACGCCGAAACCATCAACCGCGACGCGTTCCGGGTCATCAACCAGATCCGCGCGCTGAATCGCCGGGTCGGCGTGGTGCTCAACCCGGCGACGCCGGTGTCGTTCATTCGTCACTACATTCACCTGCTGGACAAGATCACGGTGATGACGGTGGATCCCGGTTATGCCGGCCAGCCGTTTATTCCGGAAATGGTGAACAAGATCGAGGAACTGCGCGATCTGAAAGCGCGACACGGCCACCGCTATCTGATCGAGGTGGACGGCTCCTGCAACCAGCGCACTTACGGCACGCTGCTGGCGGCTGGGGCTGAGGTGCTGATCGTCGGCACCTCCGGTCTGTTCGGCCTGCACGACCGGCTGGAGCAGGCATGGGACCTGATGCAGGGGCACATCGCGCAGGCGAAGGGCGCGCTAAGCGAGTCCGCGTGATGACCGGCTGGTTGGGGGTGGATATCGGCGGCACCAGCACCCGGCTGCTGGTGATGGACGCGCAGCGCCGCTGGTCAGGATTTCACAAAGTGCCTACCGCCAGTTGGGCGCGTCAGCCGGACGCGCTCGGCGCGCTGGCCGGGGAGCTGCGCCCGGCGCTGGCGGCGGCTGACTGCACTATCGGCGGCGTGATGTTAGGGCTGCCGGGTATCCTCAGCCACGACCGCCAGCAGGTGGTGTCGCTGCCGTTTATCCCCGCGCTGGATAATCAACCGGTAGCGCGCCAACTGGCGGAGCGGGTGGGCGTGCCGGTGGCGATGGACAAAGACGTCAACCACCTGATGCTGTGGGACCTGCTGCAACTGGAACGCCTGCCGCAGCATGCGGTGGGGGTGTACCTCGGCACCGGCATGGGCAACAGCCTGTGGCTCAACGGCCAGTTTTACCACGGCCGGCACGGCGGCTCCGGCGAACTGGGGCACATTCCGTGGCCGGATAATCCGCTGGCCTGCCCGTGCGGTAACGAGGGCTGCGTAGAGACTATCGCCAGCGGTCACTGGCTGAGTCAGTGGGCGCAGGCGCACTGCCCGGAACTGCCGCTCTCAGCGCTGTTTTCGGCGCAGCGTGACCACCCGGATCTGCGCGCGTTCATCGACCGACTGGCGAAAACCATCGCGGCGGAAATGAATATTCTGGACCCGGAATACCTGATTCTGGGCGGCGGGGTGCTGGCGATGGCGGACTTTCCGCTCGAACAGCTTCAGTCGCTGCTGGTGCGCCATCTGCGCCCGCCGGTGACCAAGCGCGGGCTGAAACTGGTCGTCAGCGCCGCCACCGATCACACCGGGTGCCGCGGCGCCTGTCTGGCGGCGGAACGTTATTTCGGGAGATAACGTTGTTTGAGGCGATGGCATATGTGGGGAGAGCAAATATGAAAGGCAAGGTGTGCGTGTTTGGCTCGTTCAATCTGGATATCGTCTCGCACATGCAGCGCTTTCCGGCGCCCGGCGAGTCGTTGATTGCCCAGCACAGTATGATGGGGCCGGGCGGCAAGGGCGCTAATCAGGCGATGGCGGCGATGCGGGCCGGGGCGCGGGTGCATTATATCGGCAAGGTCGGGCGCGATGACTTCGGCTCCTACGCCCGTCGCCATCTGGAACACAGCGGCTTTGACGCTATCACCCTGTTCACCTGCAAGGAAAAACCGACCGGCAACGCGCTGATTTATGTGGCGGGCGACGACGCCGAGAACATGATTTCGGTCTACCCCGGCGCCAATCTCACCGTCACCGCCGCCGAAGTCGCCCGCTGTCGGCCGACGGTGGCGGCGGCCGACATCCTGCTGATGCAACTGGAAAATAACCTGAGCGCCATTCAGCGCATGATGGACACCGCCCGCGAGGCGGGCACCTACGTCATCGTCAACCCGGCGCCGTGGCAGAAGGTCAGCAACGCTTTTCTGCGTCACGTCGATCTGCTCACCCCCAACAGCACCGAAGCGGCCCAGCTCACCGGCGTCGCCGTCAGTGACTGGGACAGCGCCCAACGCGCCGCCGAGGTGTTGCACGACAAAGGCGTGGCGAAACTGCTGATTACGCTGGGTACGCAGGGCGCGCTGCTGTCCACCGGCGACAGCCTGGCGCGCATTCCGGTATTCCCGGCGCAACCGAAAGACACCACCGGCGCGGGCGATGCCTTCAACGGCGCGCTGGCGGCCCGGCTGGCGGCGGGGGAAGCGCTGGCCGAGGCGGCGCTGTTCGCCTCCGCCTACGCGGCGGTGTGCGTTGAACGGGAGGGCGCAGCCAACGCCATGCCGCTCTACGCCGATGCGCTGGCGCGCCTGCAAGCCTGGCCGACGCTGGCAATCGAGTGGCTGCGCGGCGGAGCGGCCGCGTCGGATAGCGTTATTGCTGATACAGAAAACGACACAGCTGAAACGCCATAAAAATCATGTAGCAGCCGATCAGGCTATCGATGATGCGCCAGGTGAGCGGATTGGCGAAATAGCGTGAGCAGGCGGCGGCTGTATAGCCAATGGTGTAGAACCAGATCAACGACGCGCTGATGGAGCCGGCCAGATAGAACAGTTTCAGGTCGGGGGCGATGCCGGAGGAAATGCCGCCGATGATCGCCACCGTGTCCAGATAGACATGCGGATTCAGCAGGCTGACCGCCAGGCAGGCGCCGATCACCGTGCGCCGACGGCGCAGGCCGTCGCCCTGCGTGGTGAGCGTCAGCTGATTGTTGCCGCGCCAGGCGCTTTTCAGCGCGTTGTAACCGTACCACAGCAGAAACAGCACTCCGGCCAGCGTCAGCGCGGTGATCGCCGGTTTGTTGTCGTTGATGATTTTGCCAAGACCCAGCACGCCGAGCGTCATCAGCGCCATATCGCATAAAAAGCACACCGAACTGACCCAGAACACGTGCTCCCGGCGCATCCCTTGGCGCAGCACGAACGAATTCTGCGCGCCGATCGCGACGATCAAACCGGCACTGGTCATAAAACCGGTGATAAAAACAGGCATTGGCATAGTTTCTCTTTAATCCGAATGAATCAATAACGTGAGGAATGAGGCCGGGCCGGGCATTATTCCCCGCGTCCGGCGTGCATCATTGATAAATTACGGGGCTAAGGCCAATGAATAGATTTAATCGGCAATCAGGCAGGCTAATGCTTTAAAAAGATATTATCCCGATGGTGCTGAATATGTGCGAGCTTCGGCGTATGTTTCTCTTCTTTGGGTAGATGCAGCGGCTTGCCTTCATATTGTTCGAACTGGCTTTGAATAATATCGCTGTTCAAGACTTTGATACGCGGCGAGAGCAATAACTCCAGATGATCGTTAAAACCGATCAGCCCTTGGTCAAAGGCTTTGTCGTGCAGTGCGGACAGGCATAGTCCATTGCTGGGGTCCAGCCGATGTTCAGCGATGTCTTTCCACGGGCGAATATGACTGGCAATCAATAAGATCGGCTCTTCCAGCCCGGTAATACAGCAGCGTTCGTTGTACGCATTCAACACCCGCTTGCGAAACTGTTGCTGGCCGACGCGTACTTTGGTGGCGGTCAGACGTTCGTGGCCGTAGTAATCGGGCGCCTCTTCTTCCTGCGCGTGTTGCGGTGTTTCATCCGGTGCCGTCAGCGCAGCGATCGCCTGTTGGCATTGCTGGTCGAAAGCGTCCGGGTCGTGCTCCAATTCCTGCCAGAGTTCCCGGTCGGCTTTGGAGGCCTGACTTAATCCGGTACGACCGGAGTTGATGATCACCGGGTCCAGACTGGCGATATTCACCAGCTTCATCGCTAACGCGGAAGGGGTTCTGCCAATCAGCTTGGCGTAGTGGATAATCTCGGGATTGCGCGAGTGGAGCTTGCCGAACGGTAATTGGCTGTACAACGTAAACGCAACCAATAATTGGTCACGCGTCCAGAGTGTGGGGGCTGCCATGCATTTTCCTGCGAGTTAGCGTATCGCGTTAGTCGATGCGTTAACTATGCCAGGCGAGGTCGGAAAAATCATGCGCTTCGTCAACGAGATGAAGCACGAATTGCCGGGCGCATCAATTGCACCCCCCAGCCAAACCCAGTAGGGTAACGGGTACGAAAAACGTGCGGCGGCGGTCTGCCGCGCACTCCACGCCTTTCATCTTCGGACACTATTTTGAACGCTGCTGTTACCTCTCAGAACGCGGGACCCGCCGTCGACGGATTACCGATGCCGGCGCGTATCGGCGCCATTTTCGCGATTGCCTTCGGCATCGCTATGGCGGTGCTGGACGGCGCGCTCGTCAACGTGGCGCTGCCTACCATCGCCGCCGATTTCAACACCAGCCCGGCGTCGTCTATCTGGATCGTCAACGCCTATCAGCTGGCGATCACCATGACGTTGCTGTCGCTGTCGTCGCTTGGCGATATCGTCGGTTATCGCCGCGTCTATCTGGTGGGGCTGGTGCTGTTTACGCTGATGTCGGTGGTGTGCGCGCTGGCGGATTCGCTGCCGACGCTGACGCTGGCGCGCATTCTGCAAGGGCTGGCGGCCGCGGCGCTGATGAGCGTCAACACCGCGTTGATCCGGCTGATTTACCCCAAAGTCCGGCTCGGGCGCGGCATGGCGATCAACTCGCTGGTGGTGGCGGTGTCCACCGCCGCCGGGCCGACCGTCGCGGCGGGGATTCTGGGCGTGGCGTCGTGGCAGTGGCTGTTCGCCATCAACGTGCCGTTCGGTATTGTGGCGCTGCTGCTGGGCTGGCGTTTCCTGCCGCGTAACGACGGGGTGAAGTCGCAGCGCTTCGATGCCCCGAGCGCGTTGCTGAACGCGCTGACCTTCGGGCTGTTTTTTATCGCGCTGGGCGGATTCGCTCACGGTCAAAACCTGTGGCTGGTGCTGGGCGAACTGGCGCTGACGCTGCTGGTCGGCGGCTATTTCTTCCGGCGGCAACTGAATCAGTCTTACCCGCTGCTGCCGGTGGACCTGCTGCGCATCCCGGTGTTTGCGCTGTCGATGGGCACGTCGATCGGTTCGTTCTGCGCGCAGATGCTGGCGATGGTGTCGCTGCCGTTCTATTTCCAGAGCGCGCTGGGGATGAGTGAAATCGAAACCGGCCTGCTGCTCACCCCCTGGCCGCTGGCGATCATGGCGACGGCGCCGCTGGCGGGGCGCTGGCTTGAGCGCGTCAACGCCGGGGTCTTGTGCACCATCGGGCTGTCGTTGTTCGCGCTGGGATTGTTTTCGCTGGCCTGGCTGCCGGCTTCGCCGGGCTATCTGGATATCTGCCTGCGAATGATGCTGTGCGGCGTCGGTTTCGGGTTGTTCCAGTCGCCGAATAATCACACCATCATCAGCGCGGCGCCCCGTCATCGCAGCGGCGGCGCCAGCGGTATGCTGGGCACCGCCAGGCTGGTGGGGCAGACCACCGGCGCGGCGCTGGTGGCGCTGATGTTCAACCTGTTCGGCGGGCAAGGCACCCATGCATCGCTGATCGCCGCCGGGATATTCGCCACGGTGGCCGCCGTGGTCAGCGGCCAGCGGATTTCGCGTCTGGCTTCGTCCTGAGGTGTGTCAACGGCAGGAATAGGTAACGGATGCAACCGCTGGTGGCAGGGAACGGATGATTTGCTCCATTCCCTGCATTTTCTTAACGATATACCAGCTGCAATAGCATGGTCACCAGGTCGGTTTGGATATACGCGTTGTGGTCAGGATATTCCCTTCGCTTAGCGGTTTCATTATCAATCACGCTGGCGTCAGTACGTATGTTCCACATTTTTCCCCTGGCAGGTAGCGGGTTGGGGTGTGCGGCCGTGTCAAAATCTTCTCTTAATCCAGGGCAGAGAGGCGAGCTATTGAGCGCCGCTTTTGCCTGCTCTGTTAATGGGTAGCGGGTTAACAGCACGCATTGGGTCAGCGGTGGGCGTTTGTTCAACCGTGGTTTGGCCCCATAAGTCAGAACGCTGAAGTGATAGGGTTCCGCTGTGGTCCAGACAGGGTGAATAGCGCTGAACAATTTTTCCCACGGCGCGCATTGAGACGGCGTGTTTTTATCCGGTGAACAAAACTGCACGCCGAGCTGGTGCGTGATGCGCTCCGTCGTATGACCGAGGGTTTTTATATTGGAGAATCCCCAGGGAGCGAGGTATCCCATTCGGTGGGCCCAGGGATAATAGACTTTGGTGGCGGTGTCTTCCTTTGAGGTCAGGTTGAGCCATATTGGGTAGTCAGGCTGCGATGAGAGCTGATCCGGGCGATAGGCATCGTCGAACGTGGTGGAATCGACGGCGGCGTTAATCGTGACCAGTAACGTATTATCGCCGAGGGTCTGAGCGTTATGGACCAGACCCGGCAAAAATGCGCGAGCGATCATTCGCCCGCCAAGCGAATGTCCCATGACAATCATATGATTGTCGGCGTTGGCTTTACGCATGGTGTCGGCCAGTTCTGTCAAATCCTGCTTTAAACCCCGGCCGGAATGATTGATAGCCGCTCCCCGGCTGCCGATGACGTCGGCAACGTTAGCCCGGTTACCAATCGTTTGAAAATTAAATGCCCCTTTGTATATCTCACCTTGCCAGCCGACATAAATACCCAGCACCTCAACATCTTTTTTGCCAAGTTGTTGCAGCCCGCCGACATAACGAGCCAGCAGATTATCGAACTGGATAAGATTACTATCTTTCGGGGCGGCATTATGGTGCCAGCCATGAATATAAACGGCGATCAGTATGTTTTTCCCGCTATCGACCTTTTGTTGAATATATCCCTTAATTGCCTTGAGTTGCTGCGGGTCTCTGAGAGAACCATCTACTGCGTTGTATTCAAGGTAGCTCTTTTGGAAGGCGGTAATGGTGCGTGTGCTGGTCATCGTATTATCAGGGCATTTAGCATTCCTGTTATTGGTGTCTATAGTGCAATACTTTGTTTGAATGAAATTGGCCAATTCCTCTTTGGTGCACACGCCGCTTTTACATACGTGTTGCCATTGTTTATCCGGGATTGTATTAACACAGCCGGTTAACAGCAGACAAGAGGTAATCAACATGAATAATAACGAGCGGTATTGAGTGGTAGTCAGCATAGTCGTCTTCCTCACTTGCAATGAATTATATGAATGGAAAACAATGAAATAATTTCTGCGTTTATTATGTGTTTTGTTTCGTACTGGGAAGGTCTCCTGTTATCGGGGTTTTTAAATTTAGACTATATGCTTTTTGTTTTTTATCCATTGGCGTGAGGAATGATTATTTTCATCAAAACAGGGTTTGTTATTTATTTAAATTATTTATTTTTCATAATGTTTTGATTGAAAGTCGGCTTTTAACGTTGATCTGTCTTTGGGGCTAAGACGTGAGGTGTTCGTCGAGGTTTTTATCAATATTTATGATTTTAAAGATTTTTCTGGAGAGTGAGGTTTTTATTGGCGAGGTTAATATGGATTAGCCATCAACGAATTATTTTTATTCCTGATTTTTATATACTCTGTTTTGCTTTCCTTTCCTTCTCTCGTAACGCTGTTTTCGCAAAACAAGAAATAACCTCCCCTTATCGATAATCACGCAAATGGTGCAGGCTGGTGGGTTTTTGCACTGAAATAGTACCCGGCGTTGTCAATGCGGCGTCGGCAGCGGCTTGCCGCGTAATCAATATCATTCATTTTTATTATTGTCTGGACAAATGAATCCAGCTGTTATCGGTGGTTTCTCTTTTTGAGAAAGTGTGTATCGAAAATCGGTAACGGTAATAATCCTTATCTGGCGCTGCTCTTGCAACGTAACGGACGAATGTTTTTGTTGGTGACCATTTTTATTCGTCCTTTATTGTGGTGGAGAACAGCATGGCTCGTAATCTGGCAAGACATATCCGTCAATATGCATTAACCGCGTTACTGGCAGGTTTTGCCTGCGCCAGTTATGCCGGCAAACAAAATGACACGCTGGTTTACGCCTCCGACAGCGAGGTGGAAAACGTCAGCCCGTACCACAATAACATGCGCGAAGGGGTGATTCTGGCGCATCTCGCCTGGGATACGCTGATCTATCGCGATCCTAAAAGCGGGGAATACAAAGGCGAGCTGGCGACCGACTGGAAATGGGAGTCGCCGACGGTGTTGCTGCTGCATCTGCGTAAAGGCGTGACCTTCCATAATGGCGATGCCTTTAGCGCCGATGATGTGGTGTATACCTTTCAGAGTATCGCCGGGCCGAATACCGCCTCGGTGATCCCGCAAAGCGTCGATTGGATCGACCACGTGGAAAAAGTCGATGACTACAGCGTGCGTCTGCATCTGAAAAAACCGTTCCCGGCGGCGCTGGAATACCTCTCCGGCCCGACGCCGATTTACCCCGCCAACTATTTCCAGCAGGTGAAGCTGGAGGGCTTTAGTAAAGCGCCGATCGGCACCGGCCCGTACAAAATCGTCAAAGTGACGCCGGGTCAGGGCGTATCGATGGTGAAAAACCCGGACTATTTCAAAGACAGTCCGATCGGGCAGCCGAAAATCGGCAAGCTGCAGTTTGTGGTGATCCGCGACCCGGAAGCGCGCGTAGCCCAGTTGATGACCGGCCAGGTGGACTGGATCTGGCGCGTGGCGTCGGATCAGGTGGAATCGCTGTCCGCCATGCCGAACATTGCGGTGAAAAGCGGCGAAACCATGCGCGTCGGCTTTCTGGAGCTGAACACCAACGCCAGCGGCCCGGAAGGCGCGCCGTTCAAAGACGTGCGCGTGCGTCAGGCCATCAATTACGCCGTCAACCGCCAGGCGATGGTGGATAATCTGGTGCGCGGCGGCAGCAAACCGGTGTATTCCGCCTGCTTCCGCACCCAGACCGCCTGCGACGCCAGCCAGGTGATCCAATACCCCTACGACCCGGCCAAAGCCAAACAACTGCTGGCGGAGGCGGGCTACGCCAACGGCTTCGACACCGATCTGTGGGCCTACCGCGAGCGTGATTACGCCGAAGCGATTATCGGCGATCTGCGCAAGGTCGGCATCCGCGCCCGTCTGCACTTCGTGCAATACCCGGTGATGGCCAACGCGCTGGCGTCCGGTCAGGCGCCGCTGGCGTTCAGCACCTGGGGTTCCTTCTCCATCAATGACGCCACCGCGTTCGTTACCCCCTATTTCGGCGGTAAAGGCAGCGATATCTGGAAAGACCCTAGAGTCATCGCCGAACTGGCGAAAGCGGACGAAGTGGTGGACCCGCAGCAGCGCAGCGCGCTGTACGCCGCACTGCTGGGCCGTATTTCAGCGCAGGCGTATATGGCGCCGCTGTTCTCCTATTCCACCCATTACGCCTTTACGTCCGATCTGAACTTCCAGGACTGGCCGGACGAACTGCCGCGCTTCGCCGAAGCGAGCTGGAAGTAACCGCCGCCGGGGAACCGGCCGCGCTTGAGTTGTGAGGAGTTCGCTTATGGTGAAGTACATGTTTCATCGGTTACTGGTGGCGTTGGCGGTGCTGTTCACCGTGGCGGCGGTCAGCTTTTCGCTGCTGCACCTGTCCGGCGATCTGGCGACCGCCATCGCCGGACCGGACGCCACCGCGGAAACCATCGCCCAGATCCGGGTGCAGAACGGGCTGGATAAGCCGCTGATGAGCCAGTTTTCCAGTTGGATGTGGTCGGCGCTGCATCTGGATTTCGGGCGCTCGTTCTACTTTGAAAACACGGTGATGGAACTGGTCGGCCAGCGGATGCCGGTCACCCTCAAGCTGGGCGGGGTGTCGCTGCTGCTGGCGCTGGTGGTGGCGATTCCGCTCGGGGTGCTGGCGGCGGTGTTCCGCGACACCTGGGTCGATCGCCTCGCCATGCTGGTGTCGGTGATAGGTCAGGCGATGCCTAATTTCTGGTTCGCGCTGGTGCTGATCCTTATCTTCGCCGTCGGGCTGAAATGGCTGCCGGTGGCGGGCAACGCCAGCTGGCAGAACTTCGTGCTGCCGGCGGTGGCGCTCGGTTACTACGCCATGCCGTCGCTGATGCGTCTGACCCGCTCCGGCATGCTGGACGTGCTCGGCTCCGATTACATCCGTACCGCGCGCGCCAAAGGGTTGAGCGCCTTTAAGGTGGTGGTCAAGCACGGCCTGCGCAACGCCATTATCCCGGTGGTGGCGCTGGCGACGGTGGAACTGGGGTTCATGCTCGGCGGCTCGGTGGTGATCGAATCGGTGTTTTCGTTGCAGGGGCTGGGACAGCTGGCGTGGGACTCGATCTCGCGCAACGACTTTCCGGTAGTGCAGGCCATCGTATTGATTATCGCCGTGTTTTATATCGGGCTGACGTTTCTGGCGGATGTGCTCAACGCCGCGCTGGATCCACGACTGCGCAGCAAATAAGGAGCCGTGATGAGAACTGCAATGGCACGACTGGCCGTGATGATGAAAACCGCTCCGCAGCCGGGCCTGCTGCCGGAACCTGGGCCGTGGCGGCGCTGGCAGCGCAAGGTGCTGGGTCACCACGGCATGACGCTGGGGCTGGTGATTCTGGGGGCGATCGTGCTGCTGGCGGTGCTGGCGCCGTTCATCAGCCCGCACGACCCTTACGCGCAGGAGGTCAGCCGCCGGTTGATCCCGCCGGTGTGGCATGAAAAGGGCAGTTGGGAACATTGGCTCGGCACCGACAAGCTGGGGCGGGATTACTTAAGCCGCCTGCTGTACGGCGCGCGGGTGTCGCTGACCATCGGGCTGGTGTCGGTCATGCTGGCGGGCACCATCGGCATTGCGCTCGGGGTGCTGGCGGGCTACTTCGGCGGCCGGGTGGACGCGGCGGTGAGCTATCTCCTCACCGTGCGCCTGTCGATGCCGGTGATTCTGGTGGCGCTGGCGCTGGCCTCGCTGGTGGGCGGTTCGGTCAAGGTGGTGATCATGCTGCTGGGCCTGCTGCTGTGGGACCGCTTTCTGATCGTCTCCCGCTCGGTGACGCGCCAGCTGCGCGAGGCGGAATTTATCGCCGCCGCCCGCACGCTCGGCGCCTCGTCGCTGTTCATCATGCTGCGTGAGATTCTGCCCAACCTGCTGGGGCCGCTCACCGTGGTGGCGACGCTGGAGATCGCCCACGCCATTTTGCTGGAGGCGACGCTGTCGTTCCTCGGCCTCGGGGTGCAGCCGCCGATGCCGTCCTGGGGACTGATGGTGGCGGAAGGCAAAGCCTACATGTTCTTCCAACCGTGGGTGATTGTGATTCCAGGCGTGGTGCTGGCGCTGCTGGTGCTGAGCATCAATCTGGTGGGTGACGGCCTGCGCGATATTACCGCGCTGGACGGGCGTGCGTAACTAAGAGCCTAGTGGGATAGGCGCTAAGGAGATCGCTATGCATTCTGCTGTTGAGACAACCCCGTCGGCCAGTCGCTCGGACGAGGTGGTGCTGGAGGTGAAGAACCTGCGGGTCGATCTGACGACGCCGCGCGGCACGTTGCACGCGGTACGCGGCATCGATTTTTCGGTACGGCGCGGCGAAATGCTGTGCCTGGTGGGGGAGTCGGGCTGCGGCAAGTCGATGACCTCGCTGGCGCTGATGGACCTGCTGCCGCGCAACGCGGTGCGCACCGCCGATACGCTGCGCTTTCGGGATACCGACCTGCTGTCGCTGCGCCCGCGTGAACGGACGGCGCTGCGCGGCAACCAGATGGCGATGATCTTTCAGGAGCCGATGACCTCGCTCAACCCGTCGTTCACGCTGGGGGACCAACTGTGCGAAACCCTGCTGGCGCACCGCAAGGTCTCTAAAGCCGAGGCGCGCGAACGGGCGGTGTACCTGATGGATCGCGTCGGCATCCCGATGGCGGCGGAGCGGCTGCGGCAGTACCCGCATCAGCTCTCCGGCGGCCTGCGCCAGCGCATCATGATCGCCATGGCGCTGATGTGCGGCCCGGAACTGATCATCGCCGACGAACCGACGACTGCGCTGGACGTTACCATTCAGGCGCAGATCCTGCGGATGCTGCGTGAACTGCAACAGGAGTTCGGCACCGCGGTTATCTTCATTACTCACGATCTGGGCGTGGTGGCGCGCATCGCCGACCGGGTGGCGGTGATGTACGCCGGGCAGGTGGTGGAAACCGCGCCGGTGATGGAGCTGTTTCATCAGCCGTGTCACCCCTATACCCGCGGGCTGCTGGAATGCATTCCGGTAGCCGGGCGCACCGTGCCGGGTGAGCCGCTGCACGCCATTCCCGGCGTGGTGCCGAGCCTGATTGGCCCGCAGCACGGCTGCGCGTTTCGCAACCGTTGCAGCCAGTGCCGCGATCGCTGCGCGCAGGAAACGCCCTACGTGCCGGTGACTGAGCAGCACGCGGTGCGCTGTGTCGATGCGCTGATGACGGAGGAGCCGGTATGAGCCAGATGACGGAAGAACGCGGTCGCCCGCTGCCGCACATTCCAGGCAACGACGATATCGCGCTGGAACTGTGCGCGTTAAGCCGGGTGTTTCGCCTTAATCGCGGGCTGTTCTCACGGCCCGGCGAGATCCGCGCGGTGGACAATGTGTCGCTGCGCATTCGCCGGGGCGAGACGCTGGGGCTGGTGGGCGAGTCCGGCTGCGGCAAGAGCACGCTGGCGAAAATGCTGCTCGGCCTGCTGGCGCCGACCTCCGGCAACGTGCTGATCGAAGGGCGCGAGATCGACGCCGGCGATCGCCGCGAGCTGGCGTCGCGCATCCAGCCGATCTTTCAGGATCCTTATTCCTCGCTCAATCCGCGCCGCACGGTGGCGGATATCGTAGAGGTGGCGCTGCGGCTGCACGACATCGGCACGCCGGCAGAGCGCAAGCAACGGGTGCGCGAGATGCTGGACGTGGTAGGGATGCCGGAGCGTACCCACGGCCAGTATCCCGGCCAGCTCTCCGGCGGTCAGCGTCAGCGGGTGGCGATCGCCCGCGCGCTGATCCTGCAGCCGGAGATCCTGATTTGCGACGAGCCGACTTCCGCGCTGGATGTGTCGGTGCAGGCGCAGATCCTCAATCTGCTGCTGACGCTAAAAAAAGAATTCGGCCTCACCTACCTGTTCATCAGCCACAACCTGTCGGTGGTGGAACATCTGGTGGATCACGTGGCGGTGATGCGTAAAGGCACGATTGTGGAGCAGGGCACCCGCGAGCAGGTGTTCGGCGCGCCGCAGCATCCTTATACCCGCGCGCTGCTGGCGTCGGTACTGACGCCGGAGCCGGGGCTGGGCATTCCGGATATTGGGGCGGCGTAAGCCGCAAGGCCGGTATGGCGTGAACAAAAAAGGACAGATGATGACACGTGAAGAGATGATGCAAGCCGCGGCGGCGTATTTCGAATCCGGCGCATTTCGCGACACTCTGGCGCGCCGGGTGGCCTGCCAGACCGAAAGTCAGAACGCGGATCGCGCGCCGGCGCTGATGGATTACCTAACCGACGAGATGATCCCATTGTTGCAAGAGATGGGGTTCGAGTGCCGGATTGTTCCCAACCCGGTGGCGGACCGCGGGCCATTCCTGCTGGCGCGGCGCATTGAACCGGACGCGGCGCTGACGGTGCTGAGCTACGGTCACGGCGATGTGGTGATGGGGGACGCGTCGCGCTGGCGCAGCGGGCTGTCGCCGTGGGAACTGACGCCGGACGGCAACCGCTGGTACGGGCGCGGCACCGCCGACAACAAAGGCCAGCACACCATCAATCTGGCGGCGCTGGCGCTGGTGCTGGAGGCGCGCGGCGGCCGGCTGGGCTACAACGTGAAGCTGATTCTGGAAATGGGCGAAGAGTGCGGTTCTCCCGGCCTGGAGGCGGTGTGTCAGCAATACCGCGACTGGCTGGCGGCGGACCTGTTTATCGCCTCGGACGGCCCGCGTGTATCCGCCGACCGGCCGACGTTATTTCTCGGTTCGCGCGGGGTGTTCAACTTCGGCCTGCAACTGACGCTGCGCGACGGCGCGCACCATTCCGGCAACTGGGGCGGGTTGTTAAGCAACCCCGGTATCCGGCTGGCGCACGCCATCGGCTGTCTGGTGGACGCCAACGGCCGTATTCTGGTGCCGGAATTACTGCCGCCGCCGCTGTCGGCGTCGATCCGCAGCGCGTTATCGGATCTGGATCTTGGCGGCGCGCCGGGCGACCCGGCTATCGATCCGCACTGGGGCGAGCCGGGGTTGAACGCGGCGGAAAAGGTATACGGCTGGAACACGCTGGATGTGCTGGCGTTCGTTACCGGCAATCCGGACAAACCGGAACACGCCATTCCGCCCAGCGCCCGCGCGCAATGCCATATGCGCTACGTGCCGGGCAGCGATGTCGATAATTTTGCCGGGCATATTCGCCGCCGTCTTGATGCCTGCGGGTTCGAAGATGTGGAGATCGTTAAACCGGATAACTGTTTTGAAGCCACCCGCATCGACCCGGACGACCCCTGGGTGCGCTGGGGCGTGGATTCTATCGAGCGCTCGGTCGGCAAGCAGGCGGCGGTGCTGCCCAACTTCGGCGGCGGCCTGCCCAACGCCTGCTTCCTGCGCACGCTCGGCCTGCCGACGCTGTGGGTGCCGCACTCCTATCCCGCCTGCTCCCAGCACGCCCCCAACGAACACCTGCTGGCGGACGTGGCGTGCGAAGCGCTGCAAATCATGAGCGGCCTATTTTGGGATCTGGCGGAAGAGGGCAGCAAGGTGAAGCAGTTAAGAGATCAACAGGTAATGGTGTAAGTTCGCAGATGTCACTCATATCTTGATACTAGCGTGTTGTCTTCTGGCGTAAAAAATTTTGCTGAGGGATAAGTGGCCGTAGGGTGAGCCGCATGGACGCGGCGAAAGCTCGTGCCGCGCCGGGAGCGCGTCACGAGCGGCCCGTTAAGCGGCCGCGTATTCCGAAGGGACCGCGTTAGCGGCAAAATTTAGCCAGCAGCCCGGGTTCACAGGGAGGCGGCGTTTGAGCCTCCCTGTGTCGGGCGGAGCGGTAGATATTAAAGAGAAAATATGAGGTTAATTCGCCCGAAATCCTCTCGGATTCTGAATGTGATGACATAACGTTTCCGAAAGATTCTATCTCTCGGAGATAATCCATGCACAATAGCGAAATTCGTTACTTTATGGCGGTGGTGAGTACCGGCTCCATCAGCGCCGCCAGTCAGCAGCTGTTTGTGGCGGTTTCCGCCATCAGCCGGCAGATCCAGCGGCTGGAAACCCGGCTGGGTATGCCGCTGTTTGAGCGCAGCACCCGCGGTATGGTATTGAACGACGCCGGGCACATTCTGGCGAATCATGTGCGGCGCAGTATGGCCGACATGGAACTGGCGATGGCGGAAATCGAAGGTATGAAGTCGGCGCGCCAGACTACCCTGCGGGTGGTATGTACCGACGGGCTGGCGCTCAACCTACTGCCGGCTCTCATGTCGCGCTTTCGCGAACAGCACCCGCGCGTCAATTTTTACCTGACGGTCGGCAGCGCCCGGCAGGTGCCGGAACTGCTGCGTAACGGCGAATGCGACGTCGCCATCAAATTCAGTCTGGCGCCGGAGCATGGCGTGGAGGTGTTGGCGTCGTTTCCGGCGCCGGTGCTGGTGTTCATGGCGGCGGACCACCCGCTGACCAGCCGGGATTTTCAACTGGCGGATCTCAACGCCTGGCCGGTGGTGCTGCCGGATCAGTCCGCTACCATTCGGCAACTATTTGATCTCTCCTGCCGGATGAACAACGTGTTTATCGAACCGGTATTCACCTGTAATCACTTTTCTTCGTTGTACGAGTATGTGCGCAACACACCGGCAGCGGTCAGCGTGTGCAGTCATTTCTCTATCCTGTGCAGCGCCCGGCGCGATGGCCTGACGATGAAGGCGGTCAATCTGGATCAACTGAGCCAGCGCACGCTGCAACTGCAAACCGAAATGGGTAAACCCCGCAGCGCCATTCTCAACAGCTTTTTCACCTTCCTGAAGCAGGCGTTGCAGCAATACGACCTGCAATGCCGGCAGGATTTCGGGCTGCCGCTGCGCTGAGCGGCACCGGTTTTAATGCGTCAGTCTGCGATTTAATTTTATTTCTATTTTTCGTTTTTATTTTTATTTTAAGTTTCATAAAAAGATAAATTGGTTAATTTTTTAAAAAATTAATGATTAAAAACGCAATTTAAATCAAGTTGGTTTTCTGTAATATCAGGGGTAAGCGATGACGCGGTTTTCCTGCCGGAAAGCAGTCATCTGATGCCTGATTGACCCACGTTAGCCACCGGAGCCTGACTATGAACCTGGAAAAATTTCCGCGTTATCCCTTAACCTTCGGACCGTCGCCGATTACCCCGATGAAACGCCTGAGCGAATACCTGGGCGGTGATGTGGAGATCTACGCCAAGCGTGAAGACTGCAACAGCGGCCTGGCGTTCGGCGGCAACAAGACCCGCAAGCTGGAGTACCTGATTCCGGAAGCGCTGGCGCAGGGCTGCGACACGCTGGTGTCGATTGGCGGCGTGCAGTCGAACCAGACCCGTCAGGTGGCCGCCGTCGCCGCGCATCTGGGCATGAAATGTATTCTGGTGCAGGAAAACTGGGTGAATTACGCCGACGCGGTGTACGACCGGGTGGGGAATATCGAGCTGTCGCGTATTATGGGCGCCGACGTGCGTCTCGATCCGGCCGGTTTCGACATCGGCATCCGCGAAAGCTGGCAGCAGGCGATGGACGAAGCGGCGCAGAACGGCGGCAAACCGTTCCCGATCCCGGCCGGCTGCTCCGAGCACCCTTACGGCGGTCTGGGCTTCGTTGGCTTCGCTGAAGAAGTGCGCCAGCAGGAAAAAGAGCTGGGCTTCAAATTTGACTACATCGTGGTGTGCTCGGTAACCGGCAGCACCCAGGCCGGTATGGTGGTCGGGTTTGCCGCCGACGGCCGTTCCCGCAACGTGATCGGCATTGACGCCTCCGCCAAGCCGGAAAAAACCAAGGCGCAAATCCTGCGCATCGCGCAGAACACCGCCGGGCTGGTGGAACTGGGCCGCGAGATCACTGAAGAAGACGTGGTGCTGGATACCCGCTACGGCGGCCCGGAATACGGCTTGCCGAACGACGGCACGCTGGAAGCGATTCGCCTGTGCGCGCGTCTGGAAGGGGTGCTGACCGACCCGGTGTACGAAGGCAAATCCATGCACGGCATGATCGACATGGTGCGCAACGGCGAATTCCCGAAAGGCTCCAAAGTGCTCTACGTCCACCTCGGCGGCGCGCCGGCATTGAGCGCTTACAGCTATATTTTCCGCAATGGCTGAGTGTCGTTGTGATGTACCACGCCGGGTATATCCCGGCGTTATCGTTTGTGTGCTCGCCTTTAAAACACCAACTGCGTCGTCGACAGCACTTCCCGCAGGCCGATAAACGAGCGGATCTGGCGTACGCCCGGCAGGAACAGTAACTGTTCGGCGTGCAGTTTGTTGAAGCTCTGGTTGTCTTTGGTGCGGATCATCAGGATGTAATCGAACTCGCCGGTGACCACGTGGCACTCCATGCAGCCGCTGATTTTCTGCACCGCCGCTTCAAAGTCTTCAAAGCTTTTCGGGGTCGAGCGGTCAAGCACCACGCCGATTAACACCACCATGCCGACATTCAGCGCCTGCGGGTTCAGCAGGGCGACATAACCTTTGATCAACCCTATCTGTTTTAATCGTTCCACTCGGCGCAAGCAGGCCGGCGCGCTGAGCTTGACCTTTTCCGCCAGCGCCACGTTGGAGATAGAGGCGTCGGACTGGAGATAACGCAGGATGGCGAGATCAAAACGGTCGAGATTGAGGCTTTTTTCGTCCGGGCTATCGGCGGCGGCGGTTTTGGTTTTCATGGTGGTTGAGTCTCCACTGGACGTCACATTGACGCAGCAAAATTGCGCAATAAATGAGTATGACGCAATTTCCTTCAACATCATACGGCTATTCCAGTGCGACGCGCCTGATGGCGGATAAGGGGATGTGCGGACGGCGTAAAACGGCGCGCATGGAACGCGCCGTCTGAGGGTTACTTCTGTAATCTGGCCTGCTTCAGCGTGGTGTACAACCGCGCCTTGTCGTGCTCGCTGAGGTTCTGCTGGGTCACGGTGTGCATAAACGCTGCGTGATTCAGCCGGCTCAGGCTGCCGCCCTGTTTGTGCAGGGTATCGGCGAGTTGCTGTAGCAGCACGCCGTTCAGTTTGGCGATTTGAGCGCGCACCTCGTCCAGCGGGCGCGGCTGCCAATCTTTCTCCGGCACAGCCAGCCAGTCGGCGCGGTAGCGATACTGAATCGCCTTGGCGGCATCCATCTGCGCCTGAATGAACGGCGTAACCGAGTCGGCGTCCAGCCCGTACTGCGTCGCCTGCTGTCGGCTGGCTTTCAGTACGTTGTCTTCCTGTTGCAGATCCTCAATCGCCAGATGATGAGCCGCTTTGTAACCCGCCACATCCTTCATGTAGCCGAGGCGTTGGTTAACCAGTGATGCCAGATCGGCGCTTTCCGCTGCCAGCGCACCGGTGCTGATCAGGCAGGCTACCAGACACATTGTCCGTAACATATTGTCTCCAGATGGTTGAGAGTAAGAAGGCAACGCCGCCAATCGGCCCTGCCGTCGCCACGGCCGCCTGCGGCGAACACGGCAATCATCGCGTCACCATCTTAAGTGCATGGCATAGCGTTGTGATCAACGCGGCGATGGCGGATTCGTAACCAGACGTACATATTCTTTTGCATTCTGTGCGGTGATTACTGGATGTGATTGTATGAATTCGTGTTATCAGCCGATACGGCTACCCTGATTCCGCGCGCGCTGCCGCTGCTTATTTCACCCGCAACCGCTGGCGACGGAAAGGGAAGCGATAGTGGAAGCCGCTTCATTTTTATAAAATTTTCATACTGTTGGACATATATTGATACGTTCCGCCAGCGGGCGTGGCGGAACGAGGCATCATCCGGAGTGGTCGGGGCGGGGCGATGGCAGCGATGCGTCCGCCAGTTTGCGCCGCAGACCGATCAGCAGCCCGATGCCGGCCAGCAGTGAGAGCGCGATGGCGATATGCATGAACCAGGTCAGCGGCCAGTCGTAGCGTTCGGACAGAAACAGGAATACGCCCATCAGCGGCAGCACCGACTGGTTCAGCATCAGGATCAGCGAGGAAACGCTGGCCAGCCGTTCGTAGGGAATCAGCGTCAGGCGCAGGGTGCGCAGGATATTGCCGGTGAAAACCTTACCGACGATGCCCAGTGCGTAGAACGTCAGAAACGGCCCCAGGTGGTCGAGCGTGGTGGTCAGCAGCAACGAGGCGACGACAATCAGGCCGAGTCCTGCCGCCAGCAGCGCTTCCCGGCTCAGGCGACTGAGCGCCGCGCCGTAAACCAGCGTGGATAAAAATCCTGCCGCGCCGGCGCAAATATCAATGAAACCAAAATATTTCACTGATAACCCCATCTGATTTTCAATCAGGGCGGCGCCACCGGACTCGACCAGCCCATCGAACATATTATTTCCGGCCGCCAGTACGATCATCAAAATAATAAATGGATTTCTGATTATCATCAGTAACGGGAATAATTTTTTTGGCGCTGGGCGAGACGAGCTGATTTTATTTTCCGACGACGGGTCCGGGGTGAAAGAAAACAGGCGAGAGGTGAGGAAATAATAAGCGTTGCATAAATAGAATGTGGCGGCGATATACAGCAGCGTCAGAAAACCGTACTCATACAACAGTATGCCAATCAACGGCCCCAGCACCATGCCGAGTAAATCCAGCCGGGTCAGCAGGTTGGCATCCCGATCGATGTGGCGGCTATGGGCGGCAATCAGCTTTTCCACGGCGGTGATAGTTTGCGCGTTGCCGATGGATACCCCGGCGCCCAGCAGCCCGCAGGCCAACGCCAGCGTCAACGGTTGTTCGGCAAAATTCAGCACCAGACAGAGCAGCAGGCAGCCAAATGCCTTGACCGCGTCGGAAGCGATAGAAATGGGGCGGACGCCCCAGCGATCAATCAGCGCGCCCAGCGCCGGGATCAGCACAATGCGCGGCAGCCACCATAAGGTATAAGACAAACCGGAGTAGGTCAGGCTTTGGGTTTCGGCGTAGACCAGCACCGGAATCAGGAACACCATCAAACCATCGGCGATAAACACCAATGCAAGAAAAAAAAGCAAAACCGGACTCATGGGATAAATACCCCTGACAGCATAACCCACCATAGCCGCAAGTTGCGGGGACATCGGTTTTCTCCGCCACCCCGGTCGCCTGCTGTTGTAAGCGCCTGGGGATTCGCTGCGTCGTCGCCGTCCTGCCACTCGAATTATTTAGGGTATATCAGGTCATGTTTTGTAAATTAAAAAAATGACGTAAGCGGAAACGAAAAATAAACGCTACGGCACCGTATAAGCGCCTCAATATAATAATGTGTCGTTGAGAAAGTAAATGTTTATTTATTGACAAAACCGGGGTAAACATTTTTTGTTTAAAATAATTTTACCGCTTATTATCAATTTTGAAAAATGCGCTGCCCACATCAGTCATGTTGCTGTCATTACTTTTTGGCTATTCTGTGGTGATCTAAATGGATTGGTGCAGGAGAACGGCATGGATTTACTTGGTTTTGAACAGACGCTCAGTCAGTACGTCGCCCGGCATCTGGCGGACTCCGTGGATAGCGCGCACGATCACCACCATCTGGTGCGGGTGGCGAACAGCGCCCGGCACATTCAGCGCACGGAAGGGGGAGACCTGCGGGTGATTATCGCCGCCGCCTGGCTGCATGACATTGTTTTAATACCGAAAAATCACCCGGATCGCAGCCGGGCCTCGCGCATGGCGGCGGAAGAAGCGGTACGTATTCTGTCGCGGGATTTTCCTGATTTTCCCCCTGAATTACATCCGGCGCTGTTTCATGCGGTTGAGGCGCACAGCTTCAGCGCCGGCATTACGGCGGAAACGCTGGAAGCCAAAATCGTGCAGGATGCCGATCGGCTGGATTCGCTCGGCGCGCTGGGGCTGGCGCGGGTGTTTTATGTGGCGGGCATGATGGGGCGGCCGCTGTTTGATCCGCAGGATCTGTTCGCCTGCGATCGCGAGCTGGACGATCGCCTCTACACGCTGGATCACTTCCGCGTCAAACTGATGCGCTTGCCGGAAACCATGAATACGGCGGAAGGCAAACGCATCGCCGAAGCCAATGCGTCCTGGCTGGTGGATTTTCTGGCCAAGCTGGCCGGGGAAGTCAATGGCGACCCGACCCTGCTGGATCCGCAGGTTCGCGCGCAATTCAGCGCCTGGCATCCCTGGCTGACCTGACGCGCGCTACCTACCCGAATCGCCGTACCGGCTGTTGTCGGCACGGCGCTCATCTCACACTGGCCACTGCGCCAGCCGGATGCCGCGCGCAGGCGCGTTATCGCGGAAATCCTGCAACACGGCCTGTACATCCGGGTCGATATAGTCCGCGTTATCGTGCTCCACGATCACCACGCTGTTGGCCGGGATACGGTTCAGCAGGCCCTGCAGACGCGGGTTGTGGACAAACGTCAGGTTCTGCTGGAAACGCAGCACGAAGTGATCGCTGTAGCGGGTGAGCTGCAGCGCGTTGCGGTGGCTGCCGTAGAAATTGATCAGCAACTGCGTCACCATCCCCAGCGCGATCCCCGCCAGCATGCCCAGCGCGATAATGCCGACGATGGTGGTGATAAACGGCACGAACTGTTGCCAGCCCTGCTTCCACTGCTCGACAAACAGCGACGGCGACGCCAGTTTGTAGCCGGTATAAAGCAGTACCGCCGCCAGGCTGGCCAGCGGAATGGCGTTGAGCAGGTCGGTCAGGTAAAGCACGCTCAACAGCAACAGCGCGCCATGCAGCAGGATGGAGATTTTGCTGCGCGCGCCGGCGTTGACGTTGACCGAACTGCGCACGATCACCGCCGTGATGGGCAGGCCGCCGAGAAAACCGCTCAGCAAATTACCGATCCCCTGGGCGCGTAGTTCCTTGTCCGGCGATGGGGGCGGCGTCTGCGGCTTGATTTTCTTCAGCGCTTCCTGACTCAGCAGGGTTTCCAGGCTGGCGACCAGCGCCAGCGTCACCGCCACCGCGTAGACGGCCGGATTGCTCCATGCCAGCCAGTCCGGGCGCAGCAGCTCATCGGTCATCTCGGTGACGCTGGCGAATTCCGGCAGCACGATGCGCGGCATGCTGCCGAGGATCTCCGGCATCGCCTGCGCGCCATACAGGGTGAATACCCCGCCGAACAGCACCGCGACCAGCGGCCCTGGCAGCCAGGTCAGATAACGGTGATTTTTTACCGCCGAGGTCCCCCACAGCCATTGCAGCAGCAAACCGCCGCCCGCGACGACGATAGCGCCGATAGAGAGCGCCGCGGCCGGGTTTTGCCACAGACTGCTGAATTTGGCTTTGGCGTCCGCCCCCAGCGCCAGCGGGAACTGCTGGATGATCAGCAGCAGACCGATGGCGGCCAGCATGCCGCGGATGACGCTGCCGGGAATCACCGAAATGAAACGTCCGGCGCGGGCGACCCCCATCAGAAACTGCAACACGCCGGCCAGCATGATCGCCAGCAACAGCGCGGAGAACGAGCCCAGCGTTTCGATGGCGCCGGAAACAATGGTGACCAGCCCGGCGGCCGGGCCGCTGACTGCGAAACGGGACGGGCTGAACAGGGTGACCACCAGCCCGCCGATCAGGCCGGTCAGCAGGCCGACGAACGGCGGCAGACCGCTGGCCTGGGCGATGCCGAGGCACAGCGGCAGCGCCACCAAAAAAACCACCAGACCGGCGGGAATATCCTGCCGAAGCGTACTCAGGTTCATGACGATTCCTCCACGGCGTATTGATGAATAAGCTCTTTCAGATGGCCGTTGTGCAGGTCGTAAACACAGCCATAGACGCCCAGTTCGACGCCGTCGCGCCAGGCTTGCAGCACCGGCGGCGCGTTCACCAGCCGGGTGAACTGCTCCAGCACGTTGGCTTCCACCAGTTGATTCTGGCGTTGGGCCGCGTCGTCCGCGTCGTCGTCCGGCAAGGCGATATGGTGGGCCAGCGAGGCGCGCAACGATCGGATGCGGCGGGACAACGGCGAATCTTCATTTACCAGCCCCATGTCCGGCAGGTTGACCGCCGCCTGCACCCCGCCGCAGCCGTAGTGGCCGCACAGGACAATGCGCGACACTTTCAGGTATTCCAGCGCGTATTGCAGTACGCTCATGAAGTTGTCGTCGTCGTGGTTCACCATGTTGGCGATATTACGGTGCACGAACAGCTCGCCCGGATCGGAACCGGTGAGCACTTCCGCCGGCACCCGGCTGTCGGAACAGCCGATCCACAGCGAATGTGGTTTTTGCACCAGCGCGTGCTTCCTGAAATAGTGGGGGTGGCGCTGCCGCCGTTGCAGTGCCCAACTGCGGTTTTTGGCGAGCAAAGGTTTTAGCGTCGTCACAATAGAACTCTCTCTACCAGGTTGAACATAACTCACAATGAGAAGGTGCCTCGCCGGATAAATAGCGGGACACGGCCTAATTAACGCATCGCATATTTACGGCACGTATTTATCCGATACCGGAACTGTCACATCCGTTCTTATTCGGAATGATTTTTCTGTTAAATAAGATAATTCCGAGCAGTAATTACTGCGGCTTATCTCTGTCATCCTTTCTATAATAAGAAAAAAGAATGACGGCATCTGTCGGTTGCTGCTGTAGGAAAATAACGACAGGTCAGAAGGTAATAATATTACCCAGTCCCGCTTAGCATTATTCTTATATACCCGTCATACTTCAAGTTGCAGGTGCGTTGGCTTTTACGGTACCAGTCGTTCTGCATCATGGATCGCCGTCTGGTTTATTCATGGCAAACGCCAGCCGCCGCAGGCGATAGCAGATAAGCCTGTGGGGTGATGTCATAAAAAATTAACAGTATGATTTTTATCAAATTATCTTCTAGTTTAAGTATCGGATTTCTCTGTAAAAATCATCGTATGTACAGCGGAAATACGCCGGAGGGAAAGGCATCCTTACCCGTTTTAACACAGCGATTATCACCAGGGTGACAATGTGTTTTTCTGTTGTGTTGTTGTCCTTTTACGTCGTCGTCCTGTCACGGTTCGACTATCACCCTTATTTTCAACACTGTCTAAATGTATAGCAACAATAACCTGACAATACCAGTCCGATGATGAAATTTATTTTCAATAAAACCACATCAAGCGGCGGGTTTTATTTTTAGTTAAGACGATTAATCCCGAAAGTGAATTGCCTTTGGACTGATTTTATTCCAGGTGTGTATTATTTTTCTTATCGAATAAATAACGGATAATATTTTTATCTTCTTTTTTGAAGATAAAAAAGGCGACGCGAATTTATTCGGTATTGCGGGAATGGATAATTTTTTCTTTTTCGTTGTAAATGATTGTCAGTTATTGTCGCGTCGCGTAGACAGTGTCCGTGCCGCTAGGCGGCTTTTTTTCTGACGATGTGAAGCAGAGCGGGTCGGGATCACGTCATGTTGCGCTGAATCGTGGTATCGATAGGCGCTAATGTTTAGCCAGAGGGAGCGATGCATGGAAACGATATCGCGCGGTCATGACAAACCCGCGGGGAACCAAAGCCTGCTGCGGGGATTTCTGCTGCTTGAGATTTTAAGCAATTACCCGAACGGGTGCCCGCTGGCGCATTTGGCCGGGCTGGCCCGGCTCAACAAAAGCACCGTGCATCGCCTGTTGCAGGGATTGCAGGCGTGTGGTTACGTCACCCCGGCGCCCGCCGCGGGCAGTTATCGTCTCACCACCAGGTTCATTACTGTTGGGCTGACATCGCTGGCGCCGCCTGAGGTGATCCGGATGATTGCGCCGCCGCTGCAGGCGCTGAACGCCGCGACCGGAGAAACCGTCAATTTTTCCAGGCGCGACGGTGATTACTGCATTCTGATCCACAAGCTGGAGCCCACCACGGGTATGTTGCGTACCCTCGCTTACCTCGGGCAGCAGATGACCTTGTTCAGTTCGGCGATGGGGAAACTGTTTCTGGCTGACGATACCAAAGACGCGCTCTTTTCCTACTGGGGTCGCCATCAACCGCATATCCGCAAGCTGACCCCGTATACCATTACCGATCCGGGGCACATGCAGCGTGAGCTGGAAGACGTGCGCCAGCGCAAGGTGGCGTTCGATCGGGAAGAGCACGAAGTCGGCGTGTCCTGCATGGCGGCGCCGGTATTTGATGCGCATCAGCGCGTGAAATACGCCATTTCGTTATCGCTTTCTTCGGCCAAGCTGCGCCAAATCGATGAGGAAACCCTGTTGGCGCCGTTACGCCAGACCGCTGACGCGCTCTCTCAGGCGCTGAAAACCCTGCCTGACGACATATAAGAAGACAGATAAATAGACGCGAATCCACAACGAGGCGAGAAGAGGGTAAGCCGACAAACCGGGCCGTCGACGCGACGACCCGGCGGGATGGATCAGTTGAGGCGCAGCGTAGACTGCTGTGCTTCCAGATGGAAGAAGCGCACGGAGTCGCGTAACTGCTCGCCCTGTTCCGTCATGGACTGGGCGGCGGTGGCGGCCTGCTCGACCAGCGCGGCGTTCTGCTGGGTCACGCGGTCCATTTGGTCAATGGCGATGCCGATTTCCTTGATCCCCTGATGCTGTTCGTTGGACGCCATCGAGATTTCCGCCACGATGTCGGTGACCTTGGTGACCGAACTGACGATCTCTTCCATTGCGTGGCTGGCGGTGTCGGCGTGGCGGGAGCCATCGGTGATTTTCTCCACCGTGCCTTCGATCAGCGTTTTGATCTCTTTGGCGGCGTTCGCGCTCTTCTGCGCCAGATTGCGCACTTCCCCGGCGACGACGGCGAACCCTTTGCCTTGCTCACCGGCTCGCGCCGCTTCCACCGCGGCGTTAAGCGCCAGAATGTTGGTCTGGAAGGCAATGCCTTCGATCACCGAGATAATATTGACGATTTTCTGCGAGCTGTCGGAAATTTCATGCATACGCTTGAGCATGTCGTCCACCACGTTGCCGCCGTGCACCGCGGTTTGCGACGTCTGACGCGCCAGTTCGCTGGCCTGATGGGCGTTATCGGCGTTGCGTTTCACGGTTTCGGTGATCTGCTGCATGTTGGAGGAGGTTTGCACCAGCGACGCCGCCTGTTCCTCGGTACGCTGCGACAGGTCACTGTTGCCCTGAGCGATTTCGCTGGCCGCCAGCGAGATGGATTCGCTGCCGTTCACGATGTTGTGGATGATGTCAGCCAGCTTTTCATTCATGTTCTTCATGGTGGCCAGCAGGCTCTGGGTGTCGCCAGCGCGCAGGTTGATGGCGGTATTGAGGTGCCCGGCGGCGATCTGGTTCATGATCGATACCGCATAGGCCGGCTCGCCGCCAAGCTGACGGGACAGGTTGCGGGCAATCAGCGTGGCGATAACGCCGGTTGCGATCAGCGCCAGCAGTAACAAACCGGACAGAATATAAAGCGCGGTACGATAACCCGTTGCTGCCTCAACGGCGGCCTGATCGCCGCTGGCGATCTCCATTTCCACCAGTTTCGCCAGATCCTTCATCAACTGGGTGCGGTATTTAGCCGAAACCGCGCCGCTGATTTTGCTGGCATCGTCCAGTTTTTCACTGTTGACCGCGTCAATTACCTTGGCGTTGACGTCCACGAAATTCTTGAAATTATCCGTTACCTGGCTGAACAGCGCTTGTTTGTCCTGTGCGTCGTTCTTCACCAATTTGGCGTAATTGGCCTGGGCGTTCAGAAATACGTCCTGATTCTGCAACAGTTCCTTGCGATGGCCCTCTCGCTCGTCGGGCGTTTTGGAAGAGATGTACTGTATCTGCTGCAGACGCAATTCAGACAGGACGCCACGCATTTCCAGCGTATAGCGCACCCCCGGCAGGCGATTGTCGCGGTAGGCGTCGATACGATCATTATTGGCGCTGAGTTGATAGATGGAAACGGCGCCAATCAGCAACATCATAACGATCAGCACGGAAAAACCGAACAGCAGCTTGGAAAAGACGGTTAATTGCGAGAATTTTTTCATAGTTTTTTTCTTGGCAAGGGAAAGTATCTTTAATAACGGCAGGGTAATTCAAAAATTTATTCCCTTCATAGCGGGAGTCGTCATTTTGGCGAATTGTTTTTTATTTTTTGAATAGTGATTTTGTGATGCCGATTTATGATTTTTTGTACTTTTTGTGAATATGCCCAAAATAATGCAGGTTGCAGGAGCAGCGCCTCGCGTGGTGCAAAATGCGGGTGCTTTGTCCTGCGTTTCAAGTCATTGGGTATAAAGGAAATTTTTTATTTGCGAGACAATTTCATACAAAATAAATAATCGTATGATTAGCGATGTGGATTTTAGCGGCAGGCGTGCCGGCGCGAATTAATCCAGATAAAAAACCGCCTTGAGCTCGGCGCTGACCGGGCTATTATCCGGGTTGGCGGGCATCACCTCTTTCATGTATTTCCACCAGCGCCGGCAGGCGTCGGTTTGCGCGACGGCGTTCCAGCGTTCTTCCGATTCGATTTCCACGTACGCGAACAGCAGGTTGCGCGCCGGGTCGAGGAAGATGCTGTAATGGTGTGCGCCGTGCGCTTTCAGTTCCGCTTCCAGTTCCGGCCAGATTGGGTTGTGGCGACGCTGGTATTCCTCGTGGCAATCCGGGAAGACCTGCATCACAAAGGCTTTTTTCAACATAGTCGTCATCCTGTAGACAGTGACAGTGGCCCGCATTCGGCGGGAAACATCCTTGTGTTCCATGCCGGCAGACGACGCCAGGGTTCCGCCTGCTTTTCACCATTACCGGTGAACCCCGACGGCGTTTCTGCCCGCATGGTATCCTGATGGTGATATTCACCCGGCATGACGCCATTTACCCGGCATGGTGCTCTTTACCCGGCATGACGCTATTTACCCAACATAGCGCCATTTACCCGACACGTAAGGCGGACGCCATCGGCGTGACCCCAAATCGCTCGCCGAGCGCGATCAACTCTTCAGTTGAAATCGTCTGCTTCTTCCCGCCCATCGCACGCACCTTGACCATTACCTCTGCCGATTTTTCGGCGGTATCGATCAGACCGAAGGCGTCATCCAGCGACGGACCGGTGCCGAAGATCCCGTGAAACGGCCACAGCACCAGCGAATGGTGTTGCATTTGTTCGGCGGTGGCGCTGCCGATGGCGTCGGTGCCCGGCACCATCCACGGGACAATGCCGACGCCGTCCGGGAATACCACCAGACATTCGGTGCTGCCTTCCCACAGCTCGCGGGTAAACGCCGCGCTATTCAGTTCCAGCACGTAGCTCAGGGCGATCAGGTTGGTGGCGTGGCAGTGCATGATGACCCGATCCCGCCCGCCGCTGACGTTCATGCGCACGATGTGCGACTGAAAATGCGCCGCCAGCTCCGAGGTCGGCAGGCCGCCGTGGGTCAGCCCCCAGAAGATACGGTAACCGCGGCCGTCGTCATCCACCTGCAACAGCGCCAGACTGTCGGCCGGGTCCAGTTGGACGTTGCGAAAGAACTTGCCGGAGCCGGTGGCGATAAACCAGCAGCCCGCCAGTTCCGGCATCGGCTGGGACAGCGCTTCGTGCCGCGGCTGCGGATAGAAGTCGCTTTCGAACGGCGTTACGTCGTCCACGGTCAGACGCAGGCTGATGTTGCCGCCGTTGCGTTCATCCCAGCCTTTGAGCCACATGTCGCCGGTGGCCTTGATCATTCCCTGTACAAACCAGGAGGTGAGTAGTGATTGCATGGCGAATCCTTAACGTTGACAGAGAACGGTGTTTTCGTAGTGACGCACGGACTGTAGCCAGTCGCCGCCGGGCGTGACGTCATGCTGCTGGCAGTAGTGTTCCCACACCGCCTGCCACGGCAGCGATTTTTGCTCTTCCAGCAGCGCCAGCCGAGCGGTGTAGTCGCCGTTTTGTTCCAGCGTGCGCAGGGTCTCGGTGGGTTCCAGCAGCGCGCGCAGCAGCGCTTTTTTCATGTTGCGGGTGCCGATAATCCAGGCGGCGATACGGTTGATGGAAGCATCGAAGAAATCCAGCCCGATATGCACCCGATCGAACAGCCGGTGGCGTACGACTTCGTGGGCGATGGCCTGAGTTTCGTCGTCCAGCAGCACCACGTGGTCGCTGTCCCAGCGCACCGGGCGGCTGACGTGCAGCAACAGGCGCGGTACGAACAGGCTGGCGCTGGAGATTTTGTCGGAAATCACTTCGGTGGGGTGGAAGTGTCCGGCGTCCAGACACAGCGCGGTCTGGCGGCTGGTGGCGTAGCCCAGGTAAAACTCGCTGGAGCCGACGGTAAAACTTTCCGCCCCCAGTCCGAACAGTTTGCTCTCCACCGCGTCGATGTGATGCGCCGGGTCCAGTTTTTCGGCGATCACCTCGTCCAGCGACGCCAGCAGCCGCTGACGGAACGCCAGCCGGTCGACGGTCAGGTCTTTCATGCCGTCCGGAATCCAGATGTTCATCACCGAAGCGGTGCCCAGTTCCTGGCCGAACCAGGCGGAAATACGACGGCTGGCCTGGCAGTGCTCAATCCAGAAACGGCGCACGTTCTCATCCGGGTGCGACAGGGTAAAACCGTCGCGGCTAAGCGGGTGCGAAAAACAGGTGGGGTTGAAGTCCAGCCCCAGTTGATGTTCTTTGGCCCAGGCTACCCAGTGACTGAAGTGGTGCGGCTCGATGGCGTTACGCGCCACCGGCGTATCCGATTCCAGATAGATGGCGTGCAGATTCAGCCGTTTCGGGCCGGGAATCTGGCGAAACGCCTGCTCCAGGTCGGCGCGCAGTTCAGCGGCGTTGCGCGCTTTACCGGGATAGTTGCCGGTGGCCTGAATACCGCCGGTCAGCGCGCCGCTGTCGTGCTCGAAGCCGGCGACGTCGTCGCCCTGCCAGCAGTGGATGGAGACCGGAATCTGATCCAGTTGGCGCAGCGCGGCATCCACATCAATATTCAGTCGGGCGTAACGTTCTCTGGCCAGCCGCCAGGCGGTTTCTATCGCGGTATTCATACGGTAAGCTCCTCGTTAACCTGGCACAGCGCCTGAAAACGGCGCCAGTGACCAGCAAAATCACTATCCTGTCGGGGGATAAACGGTTGCAGCGGGATGTTGTCGGTGAGCAGACGGCGAAAGGCGTCCAGATCCGCCACGTCGCCCTGCGCCATCAGCTGGCAGCCGATGTTGCCGAGGGTCGAGGCTTCGGTCGGACCGGCCAGCACCGGCACCTGACAGACATCGGCGCACAGTTGATTCAGCAGGCTATTACGACTGCCGCCGCCCACCACATGCAGATGGCGCAGCGGCGCACCGCGCAGCTCGCTCAGCGTTAGCAGGCCCTGCCGGTAGGACAGCGCCAGGCTGTCCAGAATGCAGCGCGCCAGCGCGGCGGTATTGGCAGGCCGCGGCTGGCCGTGTTCGCGGCAGAGTTCATACAGCGCGTCGCTCATCGACGGCGGATTTATCAGCCGCTCGTCGTTCGGATTGATCAGGCTGACGAAGCCCGGCTGCGCCGCCGCGGCGTCGAGCAGCGCCGGCAGGTCCGCGATCTGCTGTTCCTGACACACCTGCTGCAGCAGCCAGAGTCCCATAATATTTTTCAGTACCCGGTAACGGCCGCCGACCCCGCCTTCATTGGTGATGTTGGCGGCCAGCGCCGCCGGACCGGTCAGCGGTTCACGGCTTTCAATACCGATCAGCGACCAGGTGCCGGAGCTGAGGTAGGCGCTGTCCGCGTCGGTCAGCGGGGTGGCGACCACCGCGCTGGCGGTATCGTGGGTGGCGACCGTCACTACCGGCACGGCGCGGCCGCTGGGCGCTACCCAGTCGCCCACCCGGCGGCCCGGCTGGCATGGCGCGGCGAGCCAGTTGGGCGGCACGCCCAGATAATCCAGCAGGCAGCGGTCCCAATCGCCGCTGCCCAGATTCAGCAACTGAGTGGTGCTGGCGTTGGTGTATTCGCAGGCTATCTGGCCGGTCAGCCGGTAGTGGAAGTAGTCCGGGATCATCAGCAGGTGCGCCACCTGTCCCCAGACGTCCGGATCCTGCTGGCGCAGCGCCCGCAGTTGGTAAAGGGTGTTGAACGGCAGAAACTGGATGCCGGTTTGCCGGTAGAGGCGCTCGCGGCCCAGTTCGGCGATGACTTGCGCCATCTGGCCGTCGGTGCGGTGGTCGCGATAGGAGTAAGACAGGCCCAACCGGTTGCCTTGCCGGTCCAGCGGCACCATGTCTACGCCCCAGCTATCGATACCGATGCTGACGGGGTGAATGCCGCGCGCATCGACGGCTTCAAGCCCGTGGCGAATATGGCGCTCCAGTTCGTCCAGATCCCACAGATGATGCCCCTGCCAGTGCCGCAGCGGATTGTTGAAACGGTGAATTTCCGCCAGCGTCAACCGCCGGGTTTCGGTCTCCAGCGACGCTAACATCACCCGTCCGCTGGATGCGCCGAGATCGACCGCTACGTAATGCCTGACCGCCATTGCCGTTCTCTCCGTTGTCGTTATGGTGTGTTTGTGACTGTGTTCGGCAGTGTAGGAGAGTTGGAACGGCGGCACCTTTGGGTGAGTGCCATCTGAAAAATGGGGTTGGCAAAATGGCAAAGTTGACTGTGAATCGGCTCACAGTTTATGGCGATAGCCGGCCTGTAACCCTGTAATAACCGGGTATAAATGCTTGTGATCCTGCACACAGTTCAGTGATTTAACCGCCGGATCTTGAAAAAATGACCTCGCGACGGCGATGTCGCGGCGCTATTTTAAGGCGCGGGGGCCTGCCTTCTGACTACTATCCGGACATGCGGATGCGTCAGGCTGAGGGGAGGAGCGCGACATGACACAACTTCATGGCGAAGAGTTTTTTGCTTCACAAGCGGCGACGGTGGCGGTGGAACCTCGTATGCCGCAATGCGCCTTTCCTGAGCATTATCACGACTTCTGGGAAATCGTGCTGGTGGAGCAGGGGGCCGGTGTGCACGTGTTCAACGACCAGCCTTTTGCCCTGTGCAGCGGGGCGGTGTTTTTCGTGCGGGACAACGATCGCCATCTGTTTGAACAGGTGGAGGAACTGCACCTGACCAATGTGCTGTATCGGTCGCCGCGCGGGTTTCGATTTCTGTCGGACATCGCGCCGTTTCTGCCGTATGGCGCCAATGGCGAGTGGCTGGGGCAGTGGCAGGTGAACGCCGCCGCCCAGCAGCAGGTCAAACAGTTGATTCTGCAACTGGCGGCGCTGGCGCATCACGATCAGCCGGAGGATATCGCCGCCAGCGAAAGTCTGTTCCTGCAGATTCTGGTGCTGCTGCGGCAAAAGCGTTTCCAGACGCAGGGCGACGGCAGTGCACAGCAGGGCATCCAGGCGTTGCTGGGCTGGTTGCAGCACAACTTTTGTGAAGAGGTGGATTGGGAAACGCTGGCGGACCGCTTTTCGCTGTCGCTGCGTACGCTGCACCGGCAACTGAAGCAGCACACCGGCATGACGCCGCAGCGCTATCTGAATCGTTTGCGGCTGCTGGAAGCCCGGCGTCGGTTGCAGCACAGCGATGACTCCATCACCACCATCGCCCATGATTGCGGCTTTAGCGACAGCAATCATTTTTCCACGCAGTTTCGCAAAGCCTTTTCGCTGGCCCCCAAAACGTTGCGCCATCAGGCGCTGTGTGAGGACTAAGAGCCTATCCCAGTAGGCGTTATAGGGGCGACAGGCTGTGCCATCCCGCGGGTTGAAGTTACAAACGGAAGATTACTTTCTTACCGACAAGAATACGGTCACGGTGGCGGAGCGCAGCCCGCAGCCGGTGTTTCCGTTGCATCATCACGACTTCGACGAACTGGTGATCGTCTGGCGCGGCAATGGCCTGCACCTGTGGAATGATGTTCCCTACCGTATTACCTGCGGCGACCTGTTCTACGTCACGGCCCGCGATCGTCACAGCTACGAATCGGTGCATGACCTGGAGCTGGACAATATCCTCTATATCCGTGACCGCCTGACTCTGCCCACCGACTGGCAAAACCTGCTGCCGGGCGGCGAGGTGCCGCAGCAGCAGCGCTACTGGCGGCTGGCGACCCAGAGCATGGATATCTTGCGCGACAAAGTGGAAAATCTGACGCAGGAATGCATGAAATCGGACCCGTTGTCCTTGCAACTGAGCGAAGTGTTGCTGTTGCAGATTGCGTTGCTGGCGCTACGTTATCGCTACGCGCCGGACAGTACGCAACTGGCGGATGCTCAACAGCTGGACCTGCTGATGAATGCGTTACGCGCCAGCATCGCCCGGCCGTTCCGGCTGGAGGATTTCTGTCAGTTGCATGACATCAGCATGCGCAGCCTGCGCAGTCGCTTCAAACAGCAGACCGGCATGAGCGTTGCGCAGTATCTGCGCCAGTTGCGGCTGTGCCGGGCGATGGAGCTGCTGCGCCACAATCGCCAGACCATCAGCGAAGTGGCGGCCGAATGCGGCTTTGACGACAGCAACTATTTTTCCGTGGTGTTCCATCAAGCATTCGGCGTCACGCCAAGCGGTTACCGGCAGCGTTTTCAGGCTGGCGGCAAAGCGTGAAGCGGTGGGCGGCTATCGTTATTTCGATGACGGCTGACGTGTTGAGCGCGAGGTGTGATAATAACGCCAGAGTTTTATGATTGCTAAATAAACGAGAATGGTGACGATAAGATCGATGATTGACATCACTGTGATATAGAACAGCTCTGGGTCTTTCCAGCCAGCTTTTTCCGATAGTGTCACTAACAAATCAGTTTGCTTTCGAGTCAGTGGAACGGGGTAAGTATGAACATAACGAATAGACAGAAGAAATAAGGAAATAAATAATAGTGTCTTAAATGCCCTACGAATAAATGTTGCCATTGTTATTATCTCACTATTCTAACCGATTAATGTTTTTTCTTAATTGAGGATTTATCCATGCTCGCATAAATAGCTCGTATAATACTACAGTGATAATGATATTAATCAGCAGTATTGCCAGCAGGTAAAACCACTCCGGATCACGGAACCCCAGACTGTTGGCAACCGTGACAAGCCGGTCGGTCATGTTCCGCGTGAATGTTATCGGATAAGGGTGAATATACCTCAGTGATAAATAGTAAAGTGTGAGGAATAGCAGTGTCTTAAGTACCCTACGGGCAAGTGTTGCCATAAGTGATAACCTCAATAATTCCGTAGGCTTCCAAACCGGTATTGTGTACAGGCTGTTTTCTTGTCCTTAATAATGCTGCACGAATAGCTGCAAAGTCAGAATAATGTTGGAGCGTAATACAACCAAGAGATACTCCTTGGCCGCCAATGGGATGTAGCCGAAAATTCCCCCGCCTGACACCATTTATCCATGTATAATCGTCAATCTGACCATCATCTCTATACAAAGCAAACCATTCGGAGTGATTAGAATCATAACCCCATACTGTATTCCATGAGTCCTTTAACCAAGCTGTAGCTTGCGAGCGAATCCCACCGGTTGGCCTGTCCACTATCCAATAGCGTCCTTCAGGAATAGGTCCTGCTTCGGGTACATCGGTACATCCTCCCCGGTTTCGATAGATTTTATCACCAGAAAACGCCATAAACGTGCCAACGCCCAACAGCGTCAGCGGTGAGTAGTCAGCATTATTGACGATGAACTTTCCTTGTAACGCCATAGAGTCCCTTTTTTAGGAATATCCGCCCATTGGTGAGGTACCAGATAACTTATCATTGCTGGCCGTTAACTTGCGGCGTCTTTCCAGAACAGGTATGAGTTAGTTCTGGCGACAACATGTTCCCATTCAATGGTATGGAATTTGAAGTGTACACTTTCGTGTGGTTGTTCACCGTTGTCTGTTAATGAATTCGGGTAAACATAACTGATATCGGTAATAATGGCACCGAGTAGTTTTATTTTGAAATACAGTTCGTTACCACCCGTGGTACTGGTTCGATAGAATGAAAATTCACAGGTTAGCGTCTCGTTGTCATTGAGTGCTTGTGCAATTAACGGCGTGGATTTATCAATCGGCTTTTTTATCTGTATAGGCAGAAAGGACACGTTACCGGCACGGTTTAAATGACCAAAGAACTCATAAATAAAAATTTCATCTTCATGGCCAGATTGATATTTATTGCCTATTGATGAAAATGTAGAGCACCCGGCAGAGATTAAACCTTGTTTTTTTCCATTTAGTGTCAGGTAAATAATATTAGCCATACGTATCCCAGAGGTTGTATTAGAATTCCATTTTTTTTGCATTTATATCAGAATGATAGTTTTAATAGCAATCGATTTATTGTTTTCCGATTGTGATTGTTTTTGATTTTATTAATGAAGGGGTTAATTAATAAAGAATAGCGTGCCATCATGAACTACATTCTCTTTTTAATTGAAAACGTAACGTGCATGATGGCGCGCTGAAATAACGTCAGGCGTAAATATCGTTATTTTGTCGGTTAATCGCCACCGGGGCGACGGTGGAAAGTAATTGCCGGGTGTACGGGTGTTGCGGTTGATTAAAAATCTGCTCCACGGTGCCGCGTTCCACCACATCGCCGTCTTTCATAACCGCAATCCGGTGACTCATGTGTTGCACCACCCCCAGATCGTGGGAGATAAACACCATCGACAGTTGCAAACGTTGCTGCAACGCCACCAGCAGGTCCAATACCTGCGCCTGAGTGGTGACATCCAGCGCCGATACCGGTTCGTCGCAAATCAGCACATCCGGCTCCGCCGCCAGCGCCTGTGCGATGGAGATGCGCTGGCGCTGCCCGCCGGATAACGACTGTGGTCGTCTGGAGAGCAACGTCGGCGATAACCCGACCAGTTCCAGCAGAGCAAGGATACGCTGCTGGCGGACTTGCGGGCTGAGATCGCGCCGTAAGCGCAACGGTTGCTGTAGGAGCTGCTCAATGGTGAACTGCGGATCGAACGAACTGAGCGGATCCTGCGTGATGGTTTGAATACGGGCGCGTAACGGGCGGCGCTCTCGCTCGGCCAGCGAGCTCCACGGTTGGCCGGACAGGCGCACTTCACCGTTGTCCGGTTGCTGCAATGCCAGGATCACTTTCCCCAGCGTGGTCTTGCCGGAGCCGGATTCGCCGACAATACCCAGCGTTTCACCCCGTTCCACTGTCAGCGAAATGTTGTTCACCGCCGTCATACGGCTGCCGTCCGGGCGTTTGAACGAGACGGATACGCCGTCTACCTGCAACGCCAGCCCGCTCTTGTCGCCTGACTCGCCGGCGGAAGAGAGCAGGGTCGATGCCTGCGGGCTGAGCGGGTTTTCCCCTGCCAGCCAGTTGCCGCGGGTGGCGGCGGTCGGGATAGCGGCCAGCAGCCTGCGGGTGTAAGGATGCTGGGGAGCGGACAGCACCTGTCGGGCCGGGCCGCGTTCCACCAGCGCGCCTTTCTGCATCACCATCACCTGATCGGCGACCTGCGACACCACCGCCAGATCGTGGGTGATCAGCAGCACGCCGTGTCCGGCCTGCGCCAGCGCGGTGAACAGTTTCAGCACCTGCTGCTGGACGGTGGCATCCAGCGCGGTGGTGGGTTCGTCGGCGATCAATAGTTTTGGCCCGGCGGCCAGCGCCGAGGCGATCAGCGCCCGCTGGCGCAGCCCGCCGGATAGCTCATGCGGGTACTGCGCGGCGCGGTTGGCCGGATCGGGAATTCCGACCTGGGCCAGCAACTCGGCGACGCGCGTCGCCACATCATTACGCGACGCCAGTTTATGGGTCAGCAGCGGTTCCGCCACCTCTTGCCCGATGCGCCGCAACGGATCGAGCGACACCAGCGCGTCTTGCAGCACGAAGCCGATCTCCCGGCCGCGCACCTGTTGCCACTGCCGATCGCTGAGTTTTTGCAGGTCGCACCGGTTGCCGTCGTGGCGCACCAGTTCGATGGCGTTGGCCTGAATCTGCGCCCGTTCACCCGCCAGCCCGACCAGCGTTCGGGCGGTAACTGATTTGCCGGAGCCGGATTCGCCCACCAGCGCCAGAATTTCACCCGGATTGACCTGAAACGACAGGTTGCGCACCGATTCCACCGGCCCGTGCGGGCTGGGGAAGGTCACGTTTAATCCATCAACGCGCAGCAACGGCTGCAAAGCAGACTGACTCATGCCGCCCCCTTAGCCAAAATGGCCTGCAAACGCCGGCCCAGCAGGGTGATGACGATCACCGACAGCGCGACGACGCTGGCGGGAAACAGGCTGACCCAGGGCGCGATATCCAGGAAGTTGCGGCCGTCGGCCAGCAATGCGCCCCATTCCGCCGTGGGCGGCACCACGCCAAGCCCGAGGAAACTCAGCGCGGAGGCGGACAGCACCGCGTTGCCGACGCCGATGGTCGCCAGAATCAGCAACGGCCGTAATGTGTTGGGAATGATATGACGCACCACGATGTACAACGGATGTTCGCCCAGCGCGACGGCGTGTTCCACGTAGCCGGACAGTTTCACCTGCAGCACCTGCGAGCGCACCAGCCGTGCATAGCTGGCGACGCCGGCCAGCCCTACCGCCAGCAGCGTATTTTCCGGGCCGCGCCCCAGCACCGCGATCACCAGCAGCGCCAGCAGCATTTCCGGGAACGCCAGCATGATATCCAGCAGCCGCACCAGTACGCGGCGTACCGGCAACGGCACCAGCGCCGACAAGGTGCCCAGCAGCACGCCGCCGAGGCAGGCGATCAGCATCGCGCCGACGCCGATACTCAGCGACAGTGAAGTGCCATAGACGACGCGGGTGAACACGTCGCGCCCGAGCGGGTCGGTACCGAACCAGTGGTCCGTGCTGGGCGGCTGGAGCACCGCCCCCATGTCCATCTCATCCGGCAGGCGATGGGTGAACAACGCAGGGAAAAACACCGCCAGCAGTAAAAGCAGTACGGCGGCGGCAGGAAGCAAGGTTGCCGGCGCCAGCCAGGGGCTGCGATAGCCCGTGCGATAAGGGGTATGCATCAGCGTCAGAGGCTCACGACGGGTTAAAGGTTCACTGCTCATGGGCGCTCGCCTTTTTTCTCAAACGGGGGTCGATAATCAGATACAGCGCATCCACCAGCAGGTTGATGACCACAAACAGCAGGGCGGACAGCATCACCAGCCCCAGCACCAGCGGCATGTCGCGGCTTTCGATGGCATGCAGGGTAATCTGGCCGATGCCGGCGCGACCGAACACGGTTTCGGTCAGCACCGAGCCGCTCAGCACGCCCGCCAGCAGGGTGCCGGTCAGGGTCGACGCCGCCAGCGCGCCGTGGCGCAGGCCGTGCCGAACGCGCAGCCAGGTTTCACTGACGCCGCGGGTGCGCACCGTCAGTGCGAACGGCTGCGACAGCGCCTCTTCCAGCCCGTCGCGCAGCACCTGGCTCAGCAGAGCAGCCAGCGGCAGGCTCAGGGTGACGACCGGCAGCACCAGCGATATCAACCCGTCGTTGCCCATCACCGGGAACCATTGCAGGCGGAAGCTGAAAACGCTGAGCAACACGATACCGACCCAGTAGACCGGCGTGCTGAGCAGCGTCAGTTCCAGCCAGGACATCAGCGCCCGCAGCCGGGCATGGCGCCCGGCGGTCAGCAAGGCGTTGAGGATCGACAGCAGCAATGCCAGCACCAGCGCGCTCAGCGCCAGCTGGACGGTTTCGCGCATGGCGTCGCCAATCAACGCCACCACCGGCTGTCGGTATTGATAGCTGATGCCGAAATCGCCTTGCAGCGCCTGTCCGCAGTAGCGCAGGTATTGCATCCACAGCGGCTGATCGAGCCCGAATTGCTTGATCAGCGCCGCCCGGTACGCCTCATCCACCACGTTATCGCCGCCGCTCAGGATCGCCACCGGATCGCCGGGGATCAGTTTGACGGCAATAAACGTCAGCGTGGCTGCGCCCCAAAGCACAGCCACGATGGTGAAGAGTCGCTGGAGAGCCGTGACGGCCAGGTTACGGTTTAATCCAGACATCATAGAAGTTCGGTTTAGCGTTGGTGGCCCAGCTGATGCCCTGTACTTTCTTCGACAGGCCCAGTTGGTAGGCCGGGACGAACAGCGGCACGGCATAAGCCTGGTCGAGCAGTTCATGCTGGACCTGGCTGTAGAGCTGCTGACGCTCGGCGTCGCTGGCGCCGATGGCTTTTCTCAGCTTGTCATCCAGCGCGTGGGTGCGGCTGAAGTTGTTGCCGTTGGGCGGAATATAGTTGGAATCAAACACGGTGCGCAGGATATCCGGCTCGGCGCGCACAAAGTAGTTGGACGCGATGTCGTAGTCGTTATCGTTGGTGCGGCTGATGAAGCCCCCGCTGTCCACCGGATTAAGCTGGACATCGATACCGGCCTGTTTCACCTGGAACTGCACTGCCTGGAACAGGGTGATTTCCGCGGCTTCCGATGAACCGGTGCTGTAGACGAAATGTACGGTCAGGCGTTTGCCGTCTTTGGTGCGGTAGCCTTCGCCGTCTTTGGTTTTCCAGCCTGCCTCATCCAGCAACTGGTTGGCTTTCTTCAGATCAAAACCGCTCAGCGATGCGGCTGACTTGTCGTAATACAGCGTGGAAGGACCAAGAATATTATCCGCGGCCTTCAGGGTGCCGAAGAACGCCACTTTTGTCGCTGACGCGGCATCCACCGCGTGCAGGAAGGCGCGGCGCACGCTGACATCCTGGAACGGGCCTTTGGAGGTATTCAGGTACAGCACGCGGTTAACGCCCGGGTTCTCGCGGGTGATCAGTTCCAGACGGTTGTCTTTTTTCAGCGCGGCGGCGTTGGCGGGCGGCACGGCGTCGATCGCCTGTACCTGACCGCTGCTCAACGCGCCAAGACGCACTGAGGATTCCGGCAGGTATTTGAATTCGATTTTATCCAGATAGGCCGGACCAGAGTGGGCGGCATAGCCTGGTCCCCAGTGGTAATCAGGACGTTTTTTCAGGCGGCTGCCGCTGCCTTTTACGAAGGATTCCAGAATGAACGGACCGGAGCCGACGATGGTGTTGCTGGTATTCGGGGTGTTTTTCAGGTACGTCGGCGACTGAATGCCCAAATACGGCAGGCTCAGCCCCTGCAACAGCGCGGCGAACGGGCTCTTATAGCTGATCACCAGCGTGTAGTCGTCCGGCGTGGTAATGCTGTCGATTGGCCCCAGCAGGGATTTGGCGTAGCTGGAGGTGGTTTTCGGGTCGAGAATACGGTCCAGATTGTATTTTACCGCCGCCGCGTCCAGCTTGGTGCCGTCGCTGAACGTCACATCGTTGCGCAGGTGGAAGGTATACCGGGTGTTGTTGTCGCTGATTTCCCAGCGTTCGGCCAGCCAGGGTGTGAAACGGTTGTCTTCCGCCTGACCAACCAGCGAATCCACCACGTTGCGGGCGACCAGCGCCGCCACGGAATAAGCGGTGATGGACGGATCGATGACCGGGGTATCGCTGCCCAGCCCGATATTCAGCGTGCCGCCTTGCACGGGCGTAACGGTGGCGTCCGCCGCGTGGGCGAAAGGCGATGCGCCGACTGCCAGAGACAGCAACCCTGCGGTGAGTAAGGAAATCCGTGATGTTTTGCTTGCCGGAGATAATGTCGCCATTCCCTGAGTCCTCGAAATTAGCATAGTAATAAGGAGTGTAGTCTTAATGACTTACTCTAGGGAGTTGCCGGAAGCGTGTAAAAGTATAAAAAATTATTTTTAATTCCCAAAAGGATATAAAGAAGGCTGTTTTTATAAGGTCGTTTTTATAAAGCTGCTTTATAAAGCATGAGAACACAGGCCATCCTGAATAGATGGCCTGATAAGGCAGGAAACTTACTGCGCGTGTTGTGTAGTCAGCGCGTTGTCTTCTGACTGATGGGTGATGCGGTTACGCAGATCGCGCCGCGCCAGTTCGGCAACCCAGAAGCAGAACATGTGGCCGAAGATTTCTGAGAAGTGCTCGGCGAACGGCTGGTCCCACGGTGCCGGTACGGTACCGAACAGCGGCAGCAGCACTACATGGAAGACGGCCCACAGCACCAGACCGTAAAAAGCCCCTTGCCAGAGCTTGATGCGCGGCCAGAATTCCGCTGCTACGCAATAAAGCACGGTAAAGGTAATCGAGAAGCCGAAATGCATGATGAAACTCATGATCGGCCGCGGATTGCCGTTGAACAGATAGGTCAGATGCGAGAGATCAAACGACATGCCAAGCTGTTGCAATAGTTGCTGAGGCGGGTTGGTAAGATCCCTTTCCGGGGTACGGGGCGGGAAGGGAATTTCCCAGCCGAATTTGGCGATCGCGCAAATGATGCCGGCAATAATGCCAATCATCACCGCCAATATGATTTTTTCTTTAACGGTACGAGCCTGCATGGTATTTCTCCTTGGGAACAAAACAAAAAAAAGAAAAGACGAACAGTGAATAATTCACTCTCCTTTAAATAGTTACGATCGTCTTTGTTGATAGCATACGCCTTTAAATCACGATGTTCGAGTGTTAGTCATCAAGGCTATCTATCTGATGTGTTAATTGTTTTTTCCAATCATGATAGATGTTCTTTTCATGCGCCAGATATTAACCGCTGTAGTTTGTTGTGACGGAAATGTATGGTGATTTATCTGAGGAATGGATAATTCTGCCGGTAAATATTAATGCGTTATCGAATGTGGCGAAAATAATTGGTGGTGCTTATTTTACTGTTATTATGAAATCTGCATGTTGTGTAACTGCCTGGACATTATTCAGACGAAAATAACATCTGTGCCTGACAAGGATGATCAATGAGAAAAGTGATGTGGCTGGCGATGTTGCTGGTCGTGCCGTTGCTGGCGTCCTGTATCCGTTTTTCCAATCCCGCTCCTTATAAAAAGATGCTGCGCGCCCAGTTCGGCGAGCAGTTGCAGTACCTCGATATGACCCGGCTTTCCCCCTCGGAACCGTTTAAATCCTGGCAAGGCGCGTATGCGCTCTACCTGCTCGATCGCAGCGACGACCAGACCTTTATGGTCCGTTTTGCCGAGACCGACTCACCGGCGCAGTTTTTGGCGCGGGTGCAGGCGGAGCGGGCAGAGAAGACCGCGTTCGTCAAACGGCAGCAGGCGTACCTCGATCGGTTGCTGAAACTGAACCTGACGGGCGATTTTTTCTCGCTGGCAGGCAAGGATTTGCAGGATCGCGATGAGTGGCTGGTGGCTTATTTTGCCGATCTTTCACAGCTCGGTCAGGATCGGTTTTTTATGTCCGACGCCAGTCTGAAAGCGCTGGCGGCCGCGCTGGCGCAGAACCGCGATCCCAAACCGACGATCCGGATTTACGACGTCAGCCTGAAAGACAGGTACGCCGGCGTGTTGAAAAAACACTATCACGGCATTAATGAACCGATCGGCGGCGAGCGTTATACCTATCGCATCAGTCTGGCGGATGGCGGCGCAGTCGCTTATGGCATTGATAATACGGTTTCTCCCGCGCCCGGCATTGTCGAAGAAAAAAAGACCCCGCTCTATGAGCGCTGCTATCAGGTTATTGCCCGGCAGATTAGCGAAAACTATTTTTATCGCACTTATGGCGTCTATATTTCACCGCTTGGTTTTTATCTGGGCGATTCGGTTATCCGCGAACGTATTCAGGAAAAATTGGGAACCCGGCCTTATTTTTCCTTTTCGCTGCTGGATCAGTTGAACGGTCAGCAGGTTGTACGAGGCATTGTGGAATATACCGACTGGAAGAACGGCGACGGCAAACAGCAACTGTTTGAATATACCTATTTCTTTGCCGGCGAGCGGGTCGTGTTGCGGGATTTACGGGCCGCGCCATAACGCACGCGGCCCGATATTCTCAGGTTATGCGGCATGGATCAGCCGGCATGATCCAGCCAGTCCGGTAGATCGTTAAGCCCCATCGCCTGACGCACCAGCGTCGGTTTTATGCCCGGCAGGGTGTCCGCCAGTTTCAGGCCGATGTCGCGCAGCAGACCGCCGACCGGATGGGAAGCGGCAAACAGAGTGCGAAAGCCCTGCATACTCGCCAGCATCAGCGCGGCGCTGTGCTTGCGGCGCCTTTCATAGCGCCGCAGGTACAGGTGCTGGCCGATGTCTTTGCCCTGCGCTTGCAACCGCTTGAGTTCGGCAATCAGCTCCGCTACGTCCATAAAACCGAGGTTGACGCCCTGACCTGCCAGCGGATGAATGGTGTGCGCCGCATCGCCCGTCAGCACCAGCCGGTGAGCGGCAAAGCTGCGGGCATAGCGCGCGGTGAGCGGGAAGGTTTGACGGTCGCCCTCTAACTGGCACAGCCCCAGCCGCATATCGAAGGTCATCGCCAGCTGTCTGGCGAACTCGTCGGCGGGCAGCTCGCGCATCTGTTGGGCGCGTTCCGGCGGCAGCGACCAGACGATCGAACAGAGGTGCGGATCGCCGAGCGGCAGAAACGCCAGAATGCCGTCGCCGTGGAACACCTGGCTGGCGATGGCGCCGTGCGGCCGCTCGGTGCGGATGTTGGCGACCAGCGCATGATGGCCGTAATCCCAGAAAGTCAGCGGAATGTCGGCGTGCTGGCGCAGCCAGGAGTGCGCGCCGTCTGCACCCACCACTAGCCGGGCGGTGAGCATGCCGCCGTCTTCCAGCGTAATGAAGGCTTCGTTTTCGCCCCAGGCGACCTGCCGCAGCGCGGCGGGCGCCAGCAAGGTGATGTCCCGCGATTGGGTTGCCTGCTGCCACAGCGCCCACTGGATGACGTCGTTTTCAATAATGTGGCCTAGACGAGAGAAGCCGAACTCTTCACCGCAAAAACGGATATTGCCGAAGCTGTCTTTGTCCCAGACATACATTTCGTTATAAGGACTCAGCCGCTGCGCGGCAATGCCCGGCCAGACGTTGAGCTTGCGCAGCAGCGCCTCGCTGGCGGCATTGATGGCGGAGACGCGCAGCGCGTGCGGGCCGTTCGCCAGCGGTTCGGTCGCGGTCTGTTTTTCCAACACGGCGACGCTCAGGCCGCTGCCTTGCAGACCGCAGGCCAGCGCCAGTCCAACCATTCCCCCGCCTGCGATGACCACATCAAATGATTGCATAGAGCATGAATTCCTGTCTGTGTTAACGTTCCACCCAACCCAGCGTGCGCCGCGCCAGCACATCCCGCAGCAGCGGCAGACTGTTCATCGCCATCAGCCCCAGATTCCGCCCGACTTCCATCGGGAACAGGTGGTTGGAGAAGACGCGCACCAGCCCGTCGGTCAAGGCCACCGTGGTGTGCTGATCCGGCTGGCGGCGGTGCTGATAGCGTTGCAACACCGCCTGACTGCCCAGGTCTTCACCCTGTTCAACGGCAGTCGTCAGCGTTTCCGCCAGCGTCATCACGTCGCGCAGACCGAGGTTGAACCCTTGCCCGGCGATGGGGTGCAGGGTTTGCGCCGCGTTGCCCACCAACGCCAGCCGGTGGCTGATATGTTGACTGGCGGTCACCAGCGCCAGCGGATAACTGTGGCGATCGCCGACCTGCGTTATCGCGCCCAGCCGCCAGCCGAAAGCGCGCTGCAACTGCTGGCGAAACTGTGCGTCGCTCCAGTTATCCACTTCGGCCTGTTGCGATAGCGGGTGGCACCACACCAGCGAACTACGGCCTTTGCTCATCGGCAGCAGCGCCAGCGGGCCGTGCTCGGTGAAGCGCTCATAGGCGCGGCCCTGATGCGCTTCGGCGGTGGCGACGTTGGCGATAATCGCCACCTGTTCATAAGGCGCCTGCTGCCACTGAATGCCGGCGTGTTGCGCCAGTTGGGAACGGGAGCCGTCGGCCGCCACCAGCAGTTGCCCGCTGAGGCGGGCGCCGTTGTCCAGCAGCAGCGATGCGCCGTCAGCCTCCCGGTTGACCTCCACCACCGTTGCCGGGCAATGCAGCCGCACGCCGGGCGCGTTCTGTAGCAGTGAAAACAACCGCTTGCCGGCGTCGTGCAGTTCGACCACGTGGCCCAGCGCCGGCACCCGGTAATCGCTGGCCTGTAACCGCACCCGTCCCGCGTGGCCCCGATCGCTGACGTGCACGCTGGCGATGGGGGTGGCGACGGGCGCCAGCGCCTGCCAGACGCCGATGGCGTCCAACTGCATGCAGGTGCCCTGCGCCAGCGCGATGGCGCGGGCGTCAAAGCCGGGGTGGTGGTGTTCCTGCGGCGAGCGAGCTTCGATCAGATCCACCGGGATCCGGCCGCCCGACAGCCGGGAGATCGCCAGCGCCAGCGTTGCGCCCGCCATTCCGCCGCCGACAATCATGACGGTCATGAGGCTTGTCCTGCCGCCCTTGCCATCAATGCTTCAATCTCGTCCGGATCTTTCACCACGTCGCCGGTTAGTACTTCATTGCCGTTCTCGGTGATGACGATATCGTCTTCGATACGAATGCCGATGCCGCGATACTCCGGCGGCACATCGGCGTCCGGCGCGATGTACAGACCCGGCTCGACCGTCAGCACCATGCCCGGCTCCAGCGTACGGCCGCGATCGGCGGTGCCGTAGTCGCCGACGTCATGCACATCCATGCCCAGCCAGTGGCTCAGGCCGTGCATGAAGAACTGGCGGTGCGCCTGCTCGGCGAACAGGGTGTCGACATCGCCTTGCAGGAGGCCGAGTTTGATCAGGCCGCGCAGCATGATGCGTACCACTTCCTCGTTCACTTCGCGGATGCTGCGGCCCGGCGCGAACATCTCGATAGCGCGCACTTCCGATTCCAGCACGATGTCGTAAATGGCGCGCTGCGCCGGGGTGAATTTGCCGTTGACCGGGAAGGTGCGGGTGATGTCGCCGGCGTAGCCCTGATATTCGCAACCGGCGTCGATCAGCACCAGATCGCCGTCGCGCATCTGACATTCATTTTCGGTGTAGTGCAGAATGCAGGCGTTTTCGCCGCTACCGACAATGGTGTTATAGGACGGGTAACGCGCGCCGTAGCGGTTGAATTCGTGGTGGATTTCGCCTTCCAACTGGTATTCGAACATACCGGGACGGCAATTCTCCATGGCGCGGGTGTGGGCCAGCGCGCTGATTTCACCGGCGCGGCGCAGGATGTCGATTTCCGCCGGCGATTTAAACAGGCGCATATCGTGCACCCACGGCCGCCAGTCGGTCAGCGTCGCCGGCGCGTGGAAGCCTTTGCGCGTACCGCCGGTGCGTAGGGTTTCCAGCGCGGCGAACACCAGCTTGTCGGCATAGGCGTATTCGCCCTGCGCATGGTAGACCACATCCAGGCCGTTGAGCAGCAGATGCAGCTGTTCGCCGATTTCGCTGAACGGCAGCGCGCGGTCTATGCCCAGTCTGGCGGGGGCCGCTTCCTGACCGAGGCGACGGCCGAACCAGATTTCAGCGGTGACGTCGCGCACCCGGTTGAACAGCACGCTGTGATGGTGATTCTCGTCGCTCTTGATCAGCAGCAATGCCGCTTCCGGCTCGTTGAAACCGGTGAAATACCAGAAATCGCTGCTCTGGCGATAAGGGTGGTCGCTGTCCGCGTTACGTTGCGCTTCCGGCGCGGCAAACAGGATAGCCGCGCTGCCGGGCGCCATCTTGTCCAGCAGGGCCAGACGGCGGCGGAAGTATTCTTGTTGATTCATTACCTGCTCCTGAAAAGGGCATCAAATGCAGAATGTGTGTTAATGCAGTGTCGGTTTTTTCTGCTCCGGCGCAGTGACCACCGGACGGGTGAATTCGTTATGGCACATAATGGCCGCCACCCGTACATATTCGATCACTTCTTCCAGCGACTGTTCCAGTTCATCTTTATCTTCGTCTTCGTCGTAACCGAGCTGGGCGATGTTGCGTAGATCGTCAATCGCTTCTTTCAGCTCGCCCTGCGTTTTGCCGAGGCGGGGCTGGACGACGCCGAGGCCGAGCAGAAAATGGTTAACCCAACCTGCCAGCGCGTCGGCGCGGTCGAATACGCTGACGTGTTCCAGCGTGTCATCCGGCAGGAACAACTGGAACAGAAAGCCGTCGTCCTCCAGCGCGTCGCGGGTAACCTGATACAGATGTTGCAGCGGCTGGGCCAGCGTCTGCGGGAAGGCCATGCCGTCGTTGGTCAGTTCGAACGTCAGCGTTTTCCAGCTATCGTCGTGGTTGCCGCCGCACAGCATGCCGCTTATCAGTCCGTGCATTTCGGCGGCGGTCAGGGCCACCTGATGTTGTTGCAGTAGCTGGTCGATAGCTTCGTAACCGGGGAGTGTATTCTGTATAGACATGAGCATTCATCGTCGTTGGCAGGTCGTTCGTGTTATGCTACCACCAAGCTCCGCTGCTATACCAGCAAGCTCCGTCGCCAGACCCGATACCCAATAGATTTCAAGCGACAGAAAGGCGGCAAGTGAGCGAATCCCGATGAGCTTACTCAGGTAAGTGACTCGGGTGAGCGAGCGCAGCCAACGCACCTGCAACTTGAAGTATGACGGGTATAAAGGGCTTGTATCTTCTATTGTGGATATATATAGTAGCGCCCGCTTTTTCCCGGCCCCGTCACGGGCCGCGCAGCGGATGTCCCTTATGCGGGCGTGAAACGAAATAAGGCAGGAAGGTGACATGTCTGCACAACCGGTAGATATTCAGATTTTTGGCCGTTCGTTAAGAGTCAATTGTCCGCCAGAACAGCAGGATGCGCTGAATCAGGCTGCGGAGGATCTTAACCAGCGGTTGCAGGACCTCAAAGTTCGTACCCGAGTGACGAACACAGAGCAGCTGGTGTTCATCGCGGCGCTCAACGTGTGCCACGAGCTGGCGCAGGAGCGGTTGAAAACCCGCGATTATGCCGCCAATATGGAACAGCGTATTCGCATGTTGCAGCAGACGATTGAACAGGCGTTGCTGGAGCAGGGCCGTATTACCGAGCGTCAGGGCGCGCAATTTGAGTAGCGTGTCTCGTTTTGACAAAAGTACGGTTTTTTGGGGTAACACATCGCTGCCAGACATGATAAGGTAGCGTTGAAAGAACAAAATTTCTCTGAGATGTTCGTCAGCGGGCAAGTCCCCTGAGCCGATATTTCAACCAACAGAATGTAACGATCCGTGGTTGGTGAGCATGCTCGGTTCGACCGAGAAGCCTTAAGACTGCGACGTTGCGTTCACCTTGAACCAAGGGTTCAAGGGTTACAGCCTGCGGCGGCATCTCGGAGATTCCCTCTCGTTTATTCCCCTTTAATTGCCTGAACATGAAAGTGACTGCGCATGACTCCAGCCAGTGCTTCTTCCGACCTTTCTTCCGTAGCGGCATTACGCCAGCAAATCCGTCAGCAGGTTCGCCAGCGTCGTCGCGCGTTAAATCGTGAACAGCAAGCCGCTTTTGCCGATCAGGCCGCCGAACGGGCGATGGCGCACCCGCGTCTTGGCGACGCCAGTCGGGTGGCGCTGTTTCTGTCGTTTGACGGCGAGCTGGATACCCGGCCGTTGATCGACGCGTTGTGGCAGCGACAAAAACAGGTTTACCTGCCGGTGCTGCACCCGTTCTGCAATGGGCATCTGCTGTTTTTGCGTTATGCGCCGGATACCGAACTGGTGTGGAACCGGCTGAAGATTCAGGAGCCGCAGCTGGATGTGCGCCAGGTGTTGCCGGTTGAGCAACTGGATGTGCTGCTGACGCCGCTGGTGGCGTTCGATGCTACCGGGCAGCGGCTTGGCATGGGCGGCGGGTTTTATGACCGCACGCTGCAGCACTGGCGGTCGCGCGGCCCGTATCCCATCGGGCTGGCGCACGACTGCCAGCAGGTGGATGTGCTGCCGGCGGAAAGCTGGGATGTGCCGTTGCCGGAAATTATCACCCCGTCCCGCTGCTGGCGTTGGTGAATACTCGGCGGGGTTAACTCGCCGCCGGCATCGGCGTTTGCCGGTCGTGCCCCAGCATTTGCTGCACCAGCTCCACGCAGCGCAGAAAGCGGCTGTCGTAGTCTGATTCGGTGACGTGGACGTACGGCACGTTATTTTCCGCCAGCATACTCTTGAGCACGTCCTGAAACGCCTTGCGATCCGCCGCGCTGCCCAGACTGCGCAGGCCGTCCGCCACCCAGGGGGTGTTGTTCTCCAGCAGAATCACCAGATCAAAGCGGTACTCCTCAACCAGCGCCTGCACGAACGGGTGCTCACGGCCTTCGTATTTTTTGCAAAACGCCTGCGTGGTGATGAAGTCGGTGTCGATAAACGCCACTTTATTGGCGTATTTCACTGCAAAATCAATGTACTGGGCCTGTCCGAGCGCGATTTTGTCGTAGTCCGAATACTGTAGCGCCATTTCGTCGCCGCCCAGGTGGGAGAACACGTAATCGCGGCCGTATTCCCAGGCGCTGGTGGTATTGAAAATATTGGCCAGCTTGTTGACCAGCGTGGACTTACCGCTGGACTCGCCGCCCAAAACCGCCACGGTGCGCACGAAGAACGGTTTCACCTCGGTGGGGATATATTCCCAGTAGCGGAATGGATCCTGACGGATCTGCGCGCCGCTGATGCTCATAAAGGAGCGTTTGGGGTCGATCAGCACGGTTTCGATGCCGAGATGTTCCTTGTACTGCTGCGCGTCCTGCTCTTCGCTGGTGTAGACGTAGCGGGGGTCGATGCCTTTTTCCGACATGAACTGCTTAATGCCGCGGCTCCACACATCCCAGCCGTGCGGGTAGGGTTCCATACCCTGCTCGTTGAAGGCGTGAATGTGGATATTTTTCTGATACTTGAAGGTTTGTAGCAGCCAACGCAGGCGGTCGCTGACGGTCGGCTGTTGCGACATGGAACTGTGCTCGAACAGCAGGCGGTCGCGCGGCTCGTCGTAGCCCAGAATCACGTGCAGTTCGTCTATCTGGCTGCAGGCGCGCTGAATCAGGTAAATGTGGCCGGTGTGCAGCGGGTAAAACTTGCCGAATACCACGCCGATGCTTTTTTGCTGATAAGGAAATTCCAGCTCCAGAAAACGGTGCAGCGACTCCAGCTTCTGGGCGCTGGGGCTTTTGATTTTGGCGTTGAGCAACTGACTTAAGTAGCCTTTGGTCATACCCGCGGCATCGGCGACCTGTTGCAGGGTACAGCCTTTTTGTCTGATGGCTGTTTTCAGGTAATCGTAGGGAGACATGGTCTGATACTCCGATGTGGCGGATAACGCGCTATACCTTTCGTACTCTACGTTGCAGGCCGCGGCTCACCCGCCGCCTGACTTCGGCAAGCGTCCGGGATTCACTCGGTTATCGCGTCCTGCAACTCGAATTATTGTGGGTATATATTATTAAGGCTCTGACGAGTAAAGCCTAATGGAAATTACAGATCATCAAGGATCGCCAGCGCGTCCGACAGTTTTTTCACGCCCATCACCTGCATGTTGGTGGGCGGTTTTTTCGGCATGTTGGCAAACGGCACGATGGCGCGTTTAAAGCCGTGCTTGGCGGCTTCGGTGATGCGTTCCTGACCGCTCGGCACCGGGCGGATTTCTCCGGCCAGCCCGACTTCGCCGAACACCACCAAGTCCTGCGGCAGCGGCCGATCGCGGAAGCTGGACACCAGCGACAGCAGCAGCGCCAGGTCGGCGCTGGTTTCCGTTACCTTGACGCCGCCCACCACGTTGACGAATACGTCCTGATCCGACATTTGCAGCCCGCCGTGACGGTGCAGCACCGCCAGCAAGATCGCCAGCCGGTTCTGTTCCAGCCCGACCGCTACCCGACGCGGATTCGCCATCATCGAGTGATCCACCAGCGCCTGAATTTCCACCAGCAGCGGTCGGGTGCCTTCCCATACCACCATCACCGAACTGCCGGAGGTGATTTCATCGCCCCGGCTCAGGAAGATGGCGGACGGGTTGCTGACTTCCCGCAGTCCCTGTTCGGTCATGGCGAAGACGCCCAGCTCGTTGACGGCGCCGAAGCGGTTCTTGTGGCTGCGCAGGGTGCGGAAACGGGAGTCGGCGTCGCCGTCCAGCAGCACCGAACAGTCGATACAGTGTTCCAGCACTTTCGGGCCGGCCAGCGAGCCGTCTTTGGTGACGTGGCCGACCATGATGATGGCGACGCCGCGGGTTTTGGCGAAGCGTGTCAGGTAGGCGGCGGTTTCCCGCACCTGCGCCACGCTGCCGGGAGACGACTGAATGTCCGCCAGATGCATCACCTGGATGGAGTCGATCACCATCAGTTTCGGCTGTTCCTGTTCGGCAATCAGGCAGATCTGCTCGATGCTGGTTTCCGACAGCATATTGATGTGCTGGGCGGGCAGGCCAAGACGGTGAGCGCGCATCGCCACCTGCTGGAGGGATTCCTCGCCGGTGACATACAGGGTTTTCATCTGTTCGGCCAGTTTGCACAGGGTTTGCAGCAACAGGGTACTTTTGCCGGCGCCGGGGTTGCCGCCGATCAGAATGGCGCTGCCGGGTACTACGCCGCCGCCCAGCACCCGGTCGAACTCCTGAAAGCCGGTGGAAAAACGCGGCAGCGCTTCCAGGCTGATGTCCGACAGTTTCTGTACCCGGCTGACGTTGCCGCTGTCCCCGGCGTAACCGGAGAAACGGTCGCTACGTGACGAGGAGGACGCGGCGGCCAGACGCACCTCGGTGATGGTGTTCCAGGCGTGACAGGCGCTGCACTGCCCCTGCCAACGCGGATAGTCGGCCCCGCATTCATTACAGACAAAGGCGCGTTTGACGGCTTTGGCCATGAATTACCTCCTTTCTACTGCTCTTTACTGCATCAGTACTCTTTATGCATCAGTACTCTTTATGTATCAGTACTCTTATAGCATCAGTGCTCTTTACTGCATCTCGATACGGCGCGGCTCAGCCTTTTTCATGCCTCAGGCTGCCGCTGAGAATGCACAGCACGCCGGTCAGGTCGGCATGACGGATGCTGACCGCGCTCTGCTCGTTGACCTTGGGTTTGGCGTGGTAGGCGATGCCTAATCCGGCCGCCTTGATCATCAGCAGGTCGTTGGCGCCGTCGCCGATGGCGACCGTCTGGTGCGGCGGGATCGACAGCTTTTCCGCCAACTGACGCAGCGTATCCGCTTTATATTTCGCATCGACGATTGGGCCGACCACGTCGCCGGTCAGTTTGCCGTCGCGCATGCCCATTTCGTTGGCGACCGCCGCCACCAGCCCGAGTTCATCACGCAGGTAGTCGGCGAAATAGGTGAAGCCGCCGGAAGCGATGGCCAGATGCCAGCCCGCCTCCTGCAACTGTTTGACCATGTTTTTCAGGCCCGGCATCAGCGGCAGGGCGTCCCGCACCTGACGCAGAATGTTGGCGTCAGCGTCTTTCAGGGTGCCGACGCGCTGACGCAGGCTGGCGGAGAAATCCAGCTCGCCGCGCATGGCGCGCTCGGTGACCTCGGCCACTTGCTCGCCGGTGCCCGCCAGTTTGGCGATTTCATCGATACATTCGATCTGGATCGCGGTGGAATCCATGTCCATGACCAGCAGGCCGGGCGAACGCAGACTCGGGGTGTTGTACATCGGCGTCACGTCCAGCCCCAGTTCGTGGGCTACCTTGGTGATGCGCGGCGTCAGGGTGCCGGCCAGCCGTACTACCTGATAGTCGTCCACGCTCCAGGCGCTGACGATCACCAGCGGCTCATCCAGACGGCGCTGAATGCGGGATAACAGATATTTGTCGAGCACGTCGCCGTACATCAGCCAGCCGGTATTGCCGGCGCGGTAGTCGAGCGGCATCACCTCGTCGTCACTCAACGACAGCGGTAAATTTGGCCAGCAGTTGATCTCATCGGGCAGATCGCTATAGGTCAAACGGTTCGACATGGGTTAAATATCCTTTCCTGCGGGTAGTGAAGAATTGACGGGGTGGACGGTCACAAATCAACGCAACAAGCTATCCTATCGCCAACGCTTCTGGCAACATGAAAGTATCCAAATCGCGCAGGTATTCCCATGGTTCGGGCCCGGATAAAATTTCGCTTACATCGTACGGCCATTGTGCTGATCTGTCTGGCTCTGCTGGTGGTGTTGCTGCAGGGCGCGTCCTATTTCAGCCTCAGTCATCAAATGGCCCGTTCCGAGCAGGTGGAAGAACTGGCGCGCACGCTGGTGAAGCAGGTGGCGTTCAGTCTGACGCCGCTGATGGAAAGCAACAGCGACAACAGCGGCAGAATCGGGGAAACGCTGCGACAGCTCACCGACCACAACCGTATTCTGGATGCCGCGTTGTACCAGCAGGACGGCACGCTGGTGGCGCGCGCCGGCGAACAGATTGAGGTGCGCGACCGGCTGGCGCTGGATGGCAGCCGCGCCGGCAGCTACTTCAACCACCAACTGGTGGAGCCGATCAACAGTAAGGACGGGCCGATCGGTTTTCTGCGCATCACGCTGGATACCCACGTGCTGGCGACCGAAGCCCGTCAGGTCGACAACACCACCAATATCCTGCGATTGATGATTCTGATGGCGCTGGCCATCGGCATTATTTTGGCCCGCACCCTGCTGCAGCATCGCCGTTCCCGCTGGCAGCAGTCTCCTTATTTGCTGACGGCCAACGCGTCGGCGCAGGATGATGAACCGGCTAACGACGATGAGCCGTCCACGCAGGATGGCGATCAGACCCGCAAACCCTGAGTTGGGCTGTCGTATCACTGGCGTTTGGTCGCCACCATAAACAGGCGCGGATAGGTCAGCAGGCTGTTGCCGTCCGCCTGAGCCGGGTAGGCCGTTTGCAGGCACAGCTGGTACTGTTGCAGAAAATCCTGCTGTTCCTGCTCGTTCAGTTCTGCCAGAAATGGGCGTAGACCGGTGCCTTTCAACCACTCGATGATTGCCTGCGGCCCGCTCATCACGTGATAGTAGGTGGTGTGCCAGATATCCACGTCGCAGCCGTGACTGACCAACAGATCGTAGTACTGCCCGGTGCTGAGCAACGCCTGCCTGACCTGATCCACATCACCGAATCGTTCCCACCACGGCCCTTCGGCGGCGATTTTGCGCATCAGTTGATGTGTGGGCTGGCTGAGGGTATCCGGCATTTGCACCGCCAGCACCCCGCCCGGCGCCAGTTTATCGATCAGTGCCGGCAGCAGTTGGTCATGATCCGGCAACCATTGCAGCGAGGCGTTGGCGTAGATGATGTCCTGCGGCGTATCCGGCTGCCAACTGGCGATATCCGCCTCCTGAAACGTGCAGCCCGGCAGACGCTGTCGCGCCTGTTGCAGCATGGCGCTTGAGTTATCCACGCCGGTGACCCGCGCCTGCGGCCAGGCCTGATGCAATAGCTCGGTACTGTTGCCGGGGCCGCAGCCCAGATCGGTGATGGCGGCCGGGGCGGAATGGGGAATGCGGGATAACAGTTCAAGGGCGGGGCGGGTACGTTCGCCGGCAAAGCGCAGGTAAAGCTCGGGGTTCCAGTCTTGCATAGCCATATCCTCTGCAGGTGGGTGCGATGGTAAAGCCGAGGAGTAGCAGCATAAGAAGTTGGGGCGGTTTTTTCCATCCGCCGTCGGGAAATGCAGCACAATCGGTCCTTGATAATCGCTCCTTGATAATCGGTCCCGGATTGCGCTGCAGGGCGCCGGTTATCCCAGCTGTAGCTGGAACTGTTGCCATTGCGCCTGGAACTGGCCGATGGCCGACAGATAGTCGCTTTTGGTGTAAGGGTCGGCGAAGGTTCTGGATACATAATTGCGGAACTGATCGAACCAGCTATCGACGCTGCCGGATTCGGTCAGCGCAAACACCTTCTTGCGTTCCAGTTGACTGGTCGAGATACCCTCACTGTTTTTCTGCAACTCGCGCTGTGCCGCCTCTGCCCGTTGGGTATCGCCGGTGTCGGTACTGTATTGATATACACTTTCTAGCGTGCCTTTCTCCATCCTGTCGAAAGCGGCGATCCGGTCACTGACGTATTGCGTAATATCCTGACTGGCCTGCTGCTGGTAATTGCTGTCGATGTAGCGGTTTTTCAGCGCTTCCAGCTTAGCTTGTTTGATCGGCAACTCCAGGTTGTCGGTGACGCTGCTCCAGGTGGGCAGTGGGGTATCAGACAAGGCGCTGTGAACAAGATCGAGAAAATCATCTTTGCTGATGCCGCTATCGGCCTTGAGGTTATTGGCCCAGACGCCGAATACCGCGGATTCGTCGGTCAGAAAACGGTCGGTGAACAGCGGGTGGTTCATATTCACGCCCGGGATCATCACGATTGGCGTACCAACCAGATTGACTGACTGCGTCGGATCGCCGGGATTGCCCGGATTAATCGCGTTGGCCTCTCTGAACTCGCGCAGCTGTTTTGCCAGTTCCTCTTCGAGGGACGAGCCTTGCTGTGCGTACTTGGTGTTTGCCTTGCTGATAAGGTCGCGCAGGTGCGCCCGCGCTTCTTCGGACAACTGGATGGTGGTGGATTCCGCTATTTCTCCACCGGTAATGGGTTTTATCGTATTGTCGTCGGCTGTATCGGCGGCTGACGTGGCGACGTTTTGGGTTTGAGAATTGCTATAACCCGTATTGATAACAGACAAGCTCATACTCTCTCCTTAAATGCAATTAAGCGTTAGCCTGTCTGTTATCGGTAAGTGTAAATCAGATCTTTACAAATGTTGCTAAATGTTATTATGCGGCGTGGGTGTTAATAGCGTGATGCGCATTACCCCAGACGCTGGCGGAACTGCTGCCACTGGTTCTGCAACGCATCAATGTTCTGCTGTTCCCAGTCGCTGCCGTAGGACGAGGTTTGCAGGTAGTGGCTGAAACTGTCGAACCAGCCGTCAACGTTGCCGCTGCTCGCCAGCGCAAAGATTTGCTGGCGTTTAACCTGCAAGTCGCTGGTGCCGGCGTCGTATTTCTGTAGCTGGCTTTGCGCCCACACCGCGCGAGCGGCATCGCCTACTTCGATGCCAATGCGGTATTCCCCTTCCATCAGCGCCTTGCCGACAGTGTCTTCATCGCTGATTTTCTGATTGACGTAACTGTTGATGGCCGCTTCCGCCTGCTGCTGGTAGCCGCTGTCCAGATACTTGTCTTTGATCGCGGTCAGCTCGGCTGTTTTCACGCGCAGTTGCATGGCGCTGGTGATATTGCTTTGCTGCTCGGCGAAGCCGTAGGCCAGCACATCGTGCACCAGCGTCAGGAGGTCTTCCTTGCTGATGCCGCTGTCGGCTTTGATGTTATTGGCCCAACTGCTAAACGTCAGGCCGTCGCTGGACGTGATGGGGTCGCTAAACAGCGGGTTGTTCAGACTGACGCCGGAGGCGGTGCGCGTAATCACATCGTTGCGCAGATCGCGAATGGTGAGCGTCAGTTTTTCCTGTTCTTCTTTACTCAGTGTTTCGTTCAGCGGCGTGGCGCTGCGCCAGCGCGCCAGCGTTTCTTCGGATACTTTGATGCTGGTAGGGAGTTCAATCGTTTTTCCGGTCAGAGGATCGATTTTTACCGGATCGCCGTTGGGCGAAGCGTCGGCGGATGGGGCGTTAATCTGGGTCTGAGAACTGCTATAACCCGTATTGTCGACAGACAGGCTCATGCTCTCTCCTTAATTATGATAAGCGTTAACCCGTCTGTTATCGGTAAGTGTAAAACAGATCTTTACAAATGTTTCTGAATGTTATTATCAGGCGACGTGCCTAATGCGCTGTTTGCGTTATCACCGACTGTGTTTGCGTTATGGTCGATCGTGTTTACGTTATGATTGATTGTGCCGGGCTGGCAAATCGGGGAAAATGGACGGCTTATTTATGTCTGTCGCTATTTATGCCTGTCACTTAAGCCTGTGTGGGGGAAAACGCGTGTAAAAGTGCTTAATGGAATCTCTCAGCCATGCGGCTGCGCTGACTGCGTGTGCTGATGGTTTAACTGATTGGCATTAGACAGCTTGATGTCTGTATTTTCCGCCTTGCCTGATACGGCGTGCGATGCGCGTGTCGGGCGGCTAACTATTAAGAAGCCTGAATAACATGTCTCCAAGTGAATACGCACGCGAAGTCTCGAAACGCCGGACATTCGCCATTATCTCTCACCCCGACGCCGGTAAAACCACCATCACGGAAAAGGTGCTGCTGTTCGGACAGGCGATTCAGGTCGCCGGTACGGTGAAAGGACGCGGCTCCAGTCAGCACGCTAAATCCGACTGGATGGAAATGGAAAAGCAGCGTGGTATCTCGATTACTACCTCGGTGATGCAGTTCCCTTACCATGAATGCCTGGTCAACCTGCTGGATACGCCGGGGCACGAAGACTTCTCCGAAGATACCTACCGTACGCTGACCGCCGTCGACTGCTGCCTGATGGTGATCGACGCCGCCAAGGGCGTTGAGGATCGGACTCGTAAGCTGATGGAAGTCACCCGTCTGCGCGACACGCCGATCCTGACTTTTATGAACAAGCTCGACCGCGACATCCGCGACCCGATGGAGCTGCTGGATGAAGTGGAAAGCGAGCTGAACATCGCCTGTGCGCCGATTACCTGGCCGATCGGCTGCGGTAAGCTGTTCAAGGGCGTCTATCACCTCTACAAGGATGAAACCTATCTTTATCAGAGCGGCATGGGCCACACCATTCAGGCCGTGCGCATCGTCAAAGGGCTGGATAATCCGGAACTCGATCAGGCGGTGGGCGAGGATCTGGCCGCGCAGTTGCGCGATGAGCTGGAACTGGTAAAAGGCGCTTCCCACGAGTTTGAACAGGACGCGTTCCTGAACGGCGAATTGACGCCGGTGTTCTTCGGCACCGCGCTGGGCAACTTCGGCGTAGACCATATGCTGGATGGGCTGGTGGCATGGGCGCCTGCGCCGATGCCGCGTAAGACCGACGCGCGCGTGGTCAGCGCCGACGAAGAGAAGTTCAGCGGCTTTGTGTTCAAGATTCAGGCCAATATGGACCCGAAACACCGCGACCGCGTGGCGTTCATGCGCGTGGTGTCCGGCCGGTACGATAAAGGCATGAAACTGCGTCAGGTGCGCACCGGCAAAGACGTGGTGATCTCCGACGCGCTGACCTTCATGGCGGGCGACCGTTCCCACGTGGAAGAAGCCTATCCGGGCGACATCATCGGCTTGCACAACCACGGTACGATCCAGATCGGCGATACCTTTACTCAGGGCGAAGAGCTGAAATTCACCGGTATTCCGAACTTTGCGCCGGAACTGTTCCGTCGTATCCGCCTGCGTGACCCGCTCAAGCAGAAACAGCTGTTGAAAGGGCTGGTGCAGCTTTCCGAAGAGGGCGCGGTGCAGGTGTTCCGTCCGCTGATCAACAACGATCTGATCGTGGGGGCGGTTGGGGTGCTGCAGTTTGACGTAGTGGTGGCGCGCCTGAAAACCGAATACAACGTGGAAGCGGTGTACGAGTCGGTGAACGTCTCCACGGCCCGTTGGGTCGAGTGCGGCGACGTGAAGAAATTCGAGGAGTTCAAGCGTAAGAACGAACAGCATCTGGCGCTTGATGGCGGCGACAATCTGGCCTATGTGGCGCCGACCATGGTTAACCTCAACCTGGCGCAGGAACGTTATCCTGACGTACGGTTCCATAAAACCCGCGAGCATTAATCGCCGGTTTACCGCCCACTCCGTCCGGAGTGGGCTGCTTTCTACTTATTCCTTAACGATCAATATATTGTCGCTGCCTTCCCGGTGTTTTTTCCGCCACGGACAAATCTGAAATCACCACCTGCCGGCCGCTCTGCGCTGGGCTTTTCACTCTCATTAGCTATAGTTAACGGTGTGTTACGTATTTGGTTTATTTAACTACCATTGGATTTCGTAGTGGTTTGTTGTGTTGATTTTATACGTTTGGTTAACGATATAATCTGAAGAATCATGACGGATCGCTCCGGGCTGATGGGTAAACCTGTTGTGAAACAGGCAATAACGATAAGGAAGGTATCGATGAAAAAGACCAAGATTGCACTTTCGACTAAATTTGCATTTTCGCTGGCGACGGTGGTTCTGGGTGCGGTACTGACGGGCGGTCAGGCGCAGGCTGAACAGCAAACGCTGGTGCAGCAGGCGCAGCGTATCGCAGATACCGCCGGTAAAAAAATCGATAGTTCCGTACAGCAGGCCGCGGGCTTTGTGGATGACAGCACCCTCACCGCCAGAGTGAAAAGCGCGCTGCTGAAAGATGAAACGCTCGACAGCAATGACATTTCCGTTTCCACCCGCGATGGCGTGGTGACGCTCAGCGGTTTTATCAGCAGCCAGCAGATGGCAACCGGCGCGGTGAAAATCGCCGCCCAGACCGAAGGGGTCAAGTCGGTCAGTGATAAATTGCAGGTGAAGGATGACAGCGGCGTGCAGTCGGTCGGCGCGTATGCCGACGACACCCTCACCACCAGCACCATCAAGGCCAAACTGCTGGCGGATGACATTGTTCCCTCCCGTCACGTTAAGGTTGAAACCCACGACGGCGTGGTGCTGCTGACCGGTCAGGTGACGAGTCAGGCGCAGGCCGATCGGGCGGAAGCCATCGCTAAAGCCGTAAGCGGCGTCAAAAGCGTCAAGAACGCGCTGACGGTGAAATCCTGATGCGCGTCGCCGCCGGGAGCTCCGGCGGCGAATCGGCGGCACGGCTTCCGCCACCGTTACTCCCTTTCTGACTGGGGACGCCGCCTACCAGTACACTCGGTGCAGGACGTACTGGTAGGCGGCACCCCTCGCCTGTTCGCTCGCAAGGAGGTCTGATGTTTCGCTGGGGCATTCTCTTTCTGATTATTGCGGTCATTGCCGCCGCTTTCGGGTTCGGCGGCCTCGCCGGTACTGCCGCCGCCGCGGCCAAAATCGTCTTTGTGGTGGGGATTATCCTGTTCCTGCTCAGCCTGTTTATGGGGCGGCGGCGCCGATAGCTGGTCTGACGCTGAAGCCATACGGCTGTCATATTTTTCCGCCACACTGTCCATGCTGTTTTTTTGTTCGACCTTTGTCCTGTTCTGGGGGTCATCATGATGAATCTGGATGTCGCCATCGGCAGATGGAAGCAGTGGAAGGGGTGTCTGTGGGAGCTGTGGGCCGAGTGCTTTGACAGCGACGGCGCCTGGGTGTCGGGAAACCACGGTTTTCTGGCCGGTGTGATGCAGGAATATTACGGAAAAGAGCAGGACAAGGTATCCTCGGAGCATGACAGTCTGCACTGAGGGATAACCGTTGCCCACCCACTCTTTATCCGATGACGCGATGGCGGCCGGGGAGCCCGAACGCGCGCAGGCAGCGAGCGTCGGGTTTATCGACACTCATTGCCACTTTGATTTCCCCCTGTTCGCCGAGGATGACGCGGACAGCCTGACGCGGGCGGCGCAGGCGGGCGTGCAGCGCCTGATTGTGCCGGCCGTGGCCGCCGAACATTTTGGGCGGGTGCTGGAACTCAGTCAGCGCTGGCCTGCCCTGTACGCCGCGCTGGGGCTGCATCCGCTGTATATCGCCGGGCATCAGGACGCCCATCTGGCCGAACTGGCGTCTTTGCTGGAGCGGCCGCATCCCCGCCTGGTGGCGGTGGGCGAGATCGGTCTGGATCTCTACATGCCGGAACCGCAATTCGAACGGCAGAAAGCGTTTCTGGGCGCGCAGCTTAAGCTGGCGGCCCGGCGCGATCTACCGGTTATCCTCCATTCCCGTCGCAGTCACGATCAACTGGCGCAAATACTGCGTCGTTATCCGGTTCCCTGTACCGGCGTAGTGCATGGTTTTGCCGGCAGCTACGATCAGGCCATGACGTTTATCCGCCTTGGCTACTACATCGGCGTGGGCGGCACTATTACCTATCCGCGCGCCAACAAGACTCGGCAGGCGATTGCGCGACTGCCGCTCGACCGGTTGCTGTTGGAGACCGATGCGCCGGATATGCCGGTGTGCGGGTTTCAGGGGCAGCCGAATCGTCCGGAGCGCATTACTTCGGTGTTCGAAACGCTGTGCGAATTACGTCCGGAATGGCCGCAGGTTATTGCGGGCGCTATTCTCGCCAATACCCTGCGGCTGTTTCCGGGATTGCAGTCGCCGGAGCCGCATCAATCCGCTTGATGCCGCCATACTACTGGCGTTTATTGCATTAATTGCTTTACTTTACGGTATCCTTGACGGCATCGACGACGGGTTCAATGACTGCCAGTTGTCGATGGAGCGGATGCCGGGCTGGGTTTTCTCGCCGCTGGCGTTTTTGATTGGCGGGTTGAGCAGCGTGGCTTCGCATCGTTGTCAGGACATTGCCCGTTTCGGGCTGAAGGCGGTGGCGGCGGGAACCTGATGAGCGCCAGCATCGCCGGTTTCTTTCTGGCGCTGGCGTAACGGCGGTCGCTGTTTCGCCGGATGCGTTCACGTTCAGTCGGCGATACATCGTCTTATTTACCGGAGAGCCTGATAGTGGACGGTTCACACCCGGTTGCAGAGTGCAGTGACATGCTTTCTTCATTTATCAAAAATATCGAATGGTTGACCGTCCATCAGGCCGGGAATGAAACCACCTACCCAGGGCATTGCGCGCGTTGTTATTTCGACCTGTCGGCGTACCGCGATGATCTATTTTTCCAGGCCGGCATTACCGTCCCGGCGGAAATCACGCGCTCGGTGCCGAAACGTCGGGCGGAGTACCTGGCGGGGCGTTATCTGGCAAAAATGGTGTTGTCCCGGTTGGGGGTGAATGACTATGTGCTGGCCAGCGCGGCCGATCGCTCGCCGCAGTGGCCGGAGCGTATCGTCGGATCGCTCAGCCACAACGTCGACAGTGTGCTGTGCGCCGCGCATCAATGCCGCCACGGCCGCACTTGCGTCGGGCTGGATATCGAAACCCGGATGAACGCCGAGCGCGCCAATAACCTGTGGCCCGGCATCGCCGATGAGATTGAGTATGACTGGCTGCATTCCCACAACCCCATCAGCTTCGCCAGTATGCTGACGCTGAGTTTTTCCGCCAAAGAGAGCCTGTACAAGGCATTGTATCCACAGGTAAAACGTTACTTCGATTTTCTGGATGTCCGCATGGTCGGGCTGGATACCGTACAGCAGACCTTCACGTTGCAGTTGCTGACCGAGCTGTCGCCAGATTATCTGGCGGGGCGTCGTTTCTCGGGAACCTACCAATTGCGGGAAAGCGATATCACCACGTTTCTGTTTGACTGAACAGGATGCCATTGACGTCACGACAACAGGGAGCGACGAACATGAAGATGACCGGCAACACGATCCTGATTACCGGCGGCGGCTCGGGCATCGGGCTGGGGCTGGCGGCGGCGTTTCACCAGCGCGGCAACCAGGTGATCATCGCTGGGCGGCGCGAGGCGACGCTGCGACAGGCCGCCGCCGCCTTTCCCGGCATGGTCTGGCGGGTACTGGATCAGCGTGATCCTGAGGCTATCAGCGCTTTTGTCGGTCAGTTGACGCGGGATTATCCGGCGCTCAATGTGTTGATCAATAACGCCGGTATTCAGCGGCGCGAAGATCTTACCCAGCCGGATCCGCAACTTATCAGCGACACGGTATCGACCAATTTGCTGGGGCCGTTGTGGCTGACCGGCGCGTTAATACCTCATTTGCTGCGTCAGCCGCACGCGGCTGTGCTGAATGTAACGTCGGAACTGGCGTTTCTGCCGCAGGCGATTACCCCGACTTACTGCGCCAGCAAGGCGGCGCTGCATGCCTATACCGATGCGCTGCGCTGTCAGTTGCGTCAGACGCCGGTGCAGGTCATCGAAATTATTCCGCCCTGGGTGCAGACCGGATTGCAGGGCGAATGGGGTTATGACCCGCGCGCCATGCCGTTGCCGGACTTTATTGATGAAACGCTGGCCTTGCTGTCGCAGCAGCCGGAGGCCGACGAGATCGTGGTGGAGCGCGCCCGCGCGTTGCGATTTGCCGAACGGGAGGGCGCTTACGCCGAGCGTTTTCGGGCATTCAATCTTGACCCGGACACAGACGATTAAAACATAGTCGGTTAGAGGGATGGCTGACGGCCTCTCTCCCGGCCGGTTATCCGGCGACAACACGGTATCTGAGGGTAACATTGTATCCGGATGTAATATTTCATGTTTTCTGATGTGTTATGACTTGGGCAACCGCCTTAATTTTAATCTGCTATTGCCGGCGGTTTTTCCATATACTTTGTAGTGTTTTTATTTTCTCATTTTAAATCAATTAATTGTTATTAATGTCTTCATCTCCGTATTCCACGAATGCGGCTTTTCTCCGGTTTTTTTCCCGCTGAACAGATTAATCTCCGACGTTAACACGCCGATAACTAATGTAATGTTTTGTATAAATTCAGCGACCACGTGCCCTCTTAAAGGAAAAAATGATGAATACAACTACTCTGCCTCCTTCGTCGTCCGGTGTGAGTTTCTGGCACAACTGGCGGCTGATGCCGATGTTTAGCTCGATTATCGGCGTTATCCTGATTCTGTTTGCGCTGGCGATTGGTTTTTCGGTCCATTTTCTGATGCGCAGCAACAGCTCCCTTAACGACGTGACGGCGGAAATTCAGGTCCGGCTGGGGGTTTCCAACAGTTCCAACCATTTACGTACCGCTCGCCTGATGCTGATTCAGGCCGCCGCCGCCGCCAAAGAGGGCGATAAAGACACCGCCACCAGCAGCATCCAGCAGGCGGAGGGCCGCCTGAAGCAGTCGGCGGACAGCTTTGCCGCCTACCAGAATCGTGAAGTGAAAACCTCGGCCGATCTGGCGCTGGATGACGCGCTGCAACAGCGCTACAACGACTACGTCAATAATGGCGTCAGGCCTATGCTGGATGCGGTGAAAGCCGGTCGTTACGACGATGTGGTGGCTACCGAATGGAAACAGACCCGTAAGCTCGATCTGGCCTATAACGAGGTGTTGCTGAAAGTGGTGGCGATTCGCACCCAGCGGGCGGAAGCGCTCAACAACGAGGCGCAGCAGGAGTCGGTGCTGGGTTACAGCGTGATGGCCGCCAGCTTTGTGGTGGCGGTGCTGGTGTCGCTGTTTACCTACCTGTGTCTGCGCCGGGTGATCATCAAACCGATGCGTTCGCTGGTTGAACGTATTGAACATATCGCCGCGGGCGATCTCACCATGCCGCTGGCGCAGTGGGGACGGGGCGAAATCGGTCAACTGGGGCACTATCTGCAGAACATGCAGCAGTCGCTGGCGCGCACCGTCAGCAATGTACGTCACGGGGTAGATGCCATTTATCAGGGCATTACCGAAATTTCCGCCGGCAACAGCGATCTCTCTTCCCGCACCGAAGAGCAGGCGTCGGCGCTGGAGCAAACCGCCTCCAGTATGGAAGAGCTGACCTCTACCGTGCGCCATAACGCCGACAACGCCAACCACGCCAGCCAACTGGCCGGCAACGCCTCCGGCAAGGCGCGTCAGGGCGGCGAACTGGTGGAAGGCGTGGTGAAAACCATGGGCAACATCCACCAGAGTTCGAAGAAGATTTCCGAAATCACTAATATCATCAACGGCATCGCTTTCCAGACCAACATTCTGGCGCTTAACGCCGCGGTGGAAGCGGCGCGTGCCGGCGAACAGGGCCGCGGCTTTGCGGTGGTAGCCGGCGAGGTGCGTTCGCTGGCGCAGCGCAGCGCCCAGGCCGCCAAAGAGATCGAAGGGCTGATCACCGAATCCGTGGCGCTGGTGGAAACCGGCTCCGGTCAGGTCAGCCGCGCCGGGGAAACCATGCAGGATATCGTCAACGCCGTGACCAGCGTGACGGATATCATGGCGGAGATTTCGGTGGCGTCGCAGGAGCAGAGCAAAGGCATCGATCAGGTCGGGCAGGCGATTAACTCTATCGATAATGTTACCCAGCAGAACGCCGCGCTGGTGGAGCAGGCTACCGCTGCCGCCGCGTCGCTGGCTGAACAGGCCGCCGGGCTGAATGAAGCCGTGTCGGCGTTTCGCATCGACGGCGCGGAACGCCGTCCGGCCATCAGCATCGGGGCCCGTCCGGCTTCTTCGTCGGCGGCGTTGCCCAAAACGCTCCCCGGCGCGAAGAAAGCGAAAAGCAGCAACGACGGCTGGGAAACCTTCTGAGTTACAAAGGTGAAAGGCCGTTAACGGGTAGCCTTGGGCTACCCGTTTTCCTTTAGTGAAACGTCGGGCGGCCGGTGAAATGCCCGACCCAGCCGGACGGATTGGTAAAAATGCGAATGGCGGTGAAATCGGGAAACTCGCCGCTATCGAACCAGTGCGGGGTATTGGCGGGCACCCGCAACAGGTCGCCGGCCTGGCAGGTGAGGCGATACACCTGTTCGCCCGCCGGGACGAAAAAGGTGCCGCTGCCGCGTACAAAGAAACGCACTTCATCTTCGCTGTGGGTGTGCTCCTGCAAAAATTTCTCCCGCAACGCCGCCCGGTCCGGGTGCGCCGGCGTCAGGCTGATGACGTCCGCCGAGGTATAGCCCTCGCGCTGGCTGAGTCGGTCTATATCCTGACGAAAACGCGCCAGCAATGCGTCGCCGTCAACGTCGGCGGGGGTATCGCCGGTGTGCCAGCGCTCCAGTTGCAGGCCCGCCGCCGCCAGCAGGGCGGCAATCTGGTCGAATTCCTCGAACTGCTGAGTGGGATATTCGAGGTGAGGACGGTGGAAAATCGCCAGTGTGGTCATGGTCGTTACTCTCAGTAAAAGGGATATGGCGTTAACCTTTCACTTTGCATGGTTAAAAAACAAGATGCTTTATTTATATCTTATTACCAGACCTTTTTTTGATACGAACGCGTAAAACAGTATTTACCTTTGCTTAACCGCGTGGGAGGGATTGGCGATATCACGCTTTTTGGGGAGCGTTTCCGCGTTTATTCCGGTTGAGGGTATTTGGGGCGATCTCTGGATGTTTCAGTCGAATAATTTATATTTTTGAAACCTGATTAACATAGGTTGTTATTTATTTTTTATTTTATTATTTACTTTGGATTGATTAAGGATAAAACAGGGAAGCGACATGCTTCCCTGCGGCTTGAATACTTATTGCCAGTTCACGATGATTTGCGCCTGCTGGCCGGAAACCGGTATTTTTCCGCCACTTAATACGCGCATTGCAAAGAAGAACGGCAGCGCCGGGCTTTTGCCTTTAAATACTTCGGTTGACATTCTTCTTGTGCGGGAAACATCAACACAATTACTGGTGCTGCCCTGACACAGATAAACATTCAGGCCATCGGGAAACCCTGCCACATTCCAGGTCCAGCTTACGTAGGTAATCGCACCGGTGGCCGGCGGATTACCCTTAACCGGGACATCAGCGATGTCGAGGAAATTACGGGTATATACGGTGGGCAACACCACGCTGGAGGTGTAGCTGCCTGCCGCGATGGCCGCCTGAGAAAGTGAAGCCGCCAGAAGTGCGCCGCCCAGAGCGAGGCGTGTGAAAACTGATTTCCGTTTCATATAAATAACTCCCAATATGAGATGAATTGACCGACAGAAAATAGGTTATGCCTGTCCATGCTGGCTATTTTATGGCTCAACCAGACCATGGCAGAGCGTTTTTTCGGTAGAGACAGTAATGCCTGCCGATAATAGATGGTTATTTTCTGTCGACGAACGCCACTCCCCAGAGGTGAGAACTAGAATGGCAGTCGCTACGTTCTAATAATTAGTCATTGATGTCAATTTTATATTTATTAACTGCGTTTTAAATATAAAAATAAAAAGGTGAAAATAATTCTACTGATATTTATTTCTGGCGATGGGTAAATAGGACGAAAAATCACCGGAACAATGCCGGCGAAAAAAACAGGTGAGCGAAACCGCAGCAAGCCGAATGGCCGGGCTGTATAGGCGGGAACAATGACACGTGCCGGTGGCGCCTGAGTCGCCGCTCGCATGGTGGCGAGGGCACTGTCTGAGGGTGAGCGCCGGGCTATCAATCGCGCTTGAGTGCAACGAGCAAGACGTGTACTACCACCTATTTTTCGAGTTCACACCCCGGAGTCTATTCTTCAATAAAAAATAGTTTATTCTTAAATAATAAGCTAGCCGTAGCCTGATGGCGTTTTCCAGCATCATGATCGCTGTGCCTTGTGTATCAGGGGCTGCAACATGGTTGTTGTGATGACGCCGCGAATGCACTGCGATAGGCATTGACTCCATTTAAGGAGCGAGAAAATGACACTCACTGAACGAGCCAGGATCTTCGCCACCGCGGCGCATGCCGCCTGCGAGCAGAAACGGAAATATACCGGCGAGCCCTATATTGTTCATCCGGCGGCGGTGGTTACCCTGTTGATGCAGATTGACCCGTCGCCGGAAATGATTGCCGCCGCCTGGCTGCACGATACGGTGGAAGATACCGGCGTGACGCTGGAGCTGGTGGCCGAATTGTTTGGCGCGCCGGTGGCGCGTTATGTGGAAATGCTGACCGATGTGCGCACCCGGCAAGCCGGCGGCGAGCGCATTCATCGCAAGAACGCCAATTTGCTGCACTGCGCGGTCGCCTGCCCGGAGGCACAGAGCATCAAGCTGTGCGATCTAATTGATAACAGCCGCAGTGTGCTGGAACATGACCCGGTGTTCGCCCGCCCGTACATGGTGGAGATGCGCCGCTTGCTGGCGGTGCTGACGCAGGGTGACCCGAGGTTGTACGACGTCGCGACCCGCCAGTGCGATCACACGATTCTCTCTATTCACCGCGCGCAGGGCGATGAAGGCTGGTATCAGCAGTTATGGCAGCAGTACGAAGCCCATCTGCCGCTGAGCGTGGTGCTGGCGCGAACGCGGGAACTGGCGTGAGCGTGCGGATTGTGCGTGTTGGGGCATTGCCGGGCGCGCTGGCGACGCTGATTGCCGAAAGTCAGCGGCAAGGCTTCCGCTTTCTGCGGCGGTTGCAGTAGGAGTTTCAGTCCGGCGCCAATCAATTCCGGTTGCCCGGCGAAGGGCTGCGATATTTACCGGTTAATTATTCCCATACCAGTCATAGTAAAACCCTGGCCGCCGATCAGAAATCTCCGCCTGTTGAGTCAAAATGACTTCATCGGCTATCTGATTATTGCCCCGTTTTTTATCGATTCACATTTGCCGGAATAGACCCGCAAGAGGGCGGAAATAACGTCGGGGTGATTTTTTCAAGACGTTATTTTTATTCTTTGGGGGAATTAATTATCCGCGCCTTATATTGATTTCATTATAACTCATGATGAAATGTGATTCGCTGTCGCCTTTTCCGCCTCCTATGATGAGTGGACGTAATCTGTTCACTTATCGTCGGCGGCTGGGAGGAAATATGAGGTTATGTCACGGGTCTGAGCGGTTGATTGCCGGGGTTATCGCGTCTGACGGCGCTTGCTGTTGTGACGCGGACATGACGTGAGGAACGCCTGATGACGGAGATCCCACGGCACATTATTGAGCAGGCCATCGAATGGCGGCGAGACTTTCATGCTCACCCGGAAATCGGCCTGCGCGAGCATCGCACCTCGGCGCGGGTGGCCGAACTGCTGGCGTCTTTTGGGCTGGACGTGCATCAGGGGATGGCGCAGACCGGCGTCGTCGGGACGCTGCGCCACGGCGACGGGCCGGCTATCGGCCTGCGGGCAGACATGGACGCGCTGCCGATTCAGGAACTGAACGCTTTTTCCCACCGTTCTCGTACCGACGGCTGCATGCACGCCTGCGGGCACGATGGCCACACCGCGATGCTGCTGGCGGCAGCGCGCTATCTGAGCGAAACCCGCCGCTTTCGCGGTACGGTGCATTTTGTGTTCCAACCGGCGGAGGAGAATGCCGGCGGCGGCAAAATGATGGTGCGGGAAGGGTTGTTCGAACGTTTCCCGATGCAGGCGATCTATGCGCTGCACAACTGGCCGGGTCTGGCGGCGGGCGAGGTGGCGGTTAACCCCGCTCCGATGATGGCTTCGCAGGACAGCTTCCGCATTATCCTGACCGGCGTGGGATGCCATGCCGCGATGCCGGAGCGCGGTACCGATCCGATCGTGGCTGCCGCCCAGTTGATTCTGGCGTTGCAGACCATTACCGCCCGCCGGTTGTCGCCGCTGGAACAGGCGGTGATCAGCATCACCCGCATTGAAGGTGGAGAGGCCGTCAACGCTATTCCGGGTCAGGTCACGCTGGCGGGCACGTTGCGTTGCCTGACGGCGGACACGCGTGAGCGGGCGCGGCAACTGATTGGCGAGTATGTGCAGGCGGTGCCGCAGCCGATGGGGGTACAAAGCGAGTTGCACTGGCGCACGGGTTATCCGGTAACGCAGAACCAGCCCGAAGCGGCCGGAACGGTGCGCGAGGCGGCGATCGCGGCGCTGGGCGCTGCGCGGGTGCACTGGAATCAGCCACCCTCAATGGCGGCGGAAGATTTCTCTTACCTGTTGCAGGCTTGTCCCGGCGCTTATTTCTGGCTGGGCGCGGACGGCGCATCGCCATCGGCTTCGCTGCACAATGCAGAATACGATTTTAACGATGAGATTATCGCCAACGGCGTTCAGGTGTGGGTGGCGCTGGTGGAACGATCGTTGCGTGCCAGCGATGCCGGTTTATAACGACGATATAGCCGACCCGGCGTTCAGGCGGATAGCGCTTTGCAAAACGAACACGGCGGCTGGCGCTGATAGTTAACGACCGATGCTTCTCAACTGGGTGCAGAACGGGCAGTTGCAACCGCTGACCGACGTCGCATCGCAGATCCCTAACTGACTGACTTTCTGGCCGGTAGCGACGTGACCGTTACTGAACGCCGTTTCCACCTGCGCCAGTTTCATGGCGTCATCCGGATTGACCGGCGCCAGTTTGGCCTGAAACGCCGAAGCGTTGGCTGCTGCAAATGAGAGAAAAACCAGCGACATCCTGAGTTTCATGACAGACCGCCTGTGGGTTGCAACGCAAATCATGTTGCGAAGGAATAATGACGGCTTGTTATAACATAACCTTTCTCGCTTCGCATCCCTCGTTCTCGTCCCACAATCGTACAGTTTGTAAGCGTTCATGACGGTTATGCCGGGCGTATCCGGCGGCAGGTTTGATGACGTTTTTGGGGTTCTTTTTTAAACCTCCAATATGTTATGTTATAACATAACATATTTAATTCGAGAGGTGCGCTCAAATGTGGCAGGCCATGCCGCCTTTATTGCGGGTAGAACATCTGCGGGTAGAACATCTGAATGTGGCGCATTCCGCCGGTCAGCCGTTGCTCACCGATATTCATTTTACGGTCGGGAGCGGGGAATGCCTGGCGGTTGTCGGCCCCAACGGCAGCGGCAAATCCACGCTGTTGCGCGCGTTGCTGCATGACCCGCCGCCGGCAGGCGGATGTATCTGGCTGGGTGATAAGCCGCTGGCGCAGCTGTCCCGGGCGCAACGGGCGCGACGTATCGCGCTGATGAGCCAGCATGACTCCCCTAGCCTGACGTTAACGGTGGAGGAGTACGTGTCGCTCGGCTGCCTGCCGCATGCGGATGTGCTGTCGCTGTCGGCACAACAGGCCACGGTTAAGCAGGTGCTGGATGAGACCGGCTTGTCGCCATTACGGCAGCGCAGTCTGGCGGCGTTGTCCGGCGGCGAACGCCAGCGGGCGTTTCTGGCGCGCGCGCTGGCGCAGCGCCCGGATGTGCTGCTGCTGGACGAGCCGACCAACCATCTGGATCCGCTCGGGCGGGCGGCGCTGCTGGCGCTGGTGCGACAGCACGGCATCGCCGTGGTGGCGGTATTACACGATCTGTCGCTGGTGGAACCGTTCGCCGACCGGGTGCTGGTGCTGTGCCGGGGTCGGCAGGTGTGTTGGGACGCGCCGTCCCGGGCGCTTGCCAGCGATTGCCTGTATCCGGTGTTTGGCATTCACAGCTTCACGGTTCCCCATCCGCAAACCGGCCTCCCGTTCCGCTTGTTTGACGTGCCCGCGGGCGCGTGTGCATTTACCACCAGAGGAAGTCTATGAAAATATCATTCGGCGGCGCGTCGCCATTCAACGGTTCTGTCGGGCTGATTAGCCTGCTGCTGGGATTTAGCGCCATGACGGCGCAGGCATCGGGGTTTCCGGTTACCGTGCAGAGTTGCGGCAAGCCGCTGACCTTCACCCAGGCGCCGCAGCGCGCCGTCATCAACGATCTCAACATGTCCGAAATGGCGTTCGCGCTGCATCTGCAACCGCAGATCGTCGGCCTGACCGGTATTAGCGGCTGGTACAAGATGACGCCGGAATTTCGCCGGCAAATGGGGGCGATTCCGGAGCTGTCGCCGAAATACCCGTCGCTGGAAACCCTGCTGGGCGCCAACCCGGACTTTTTCTTCGCCGGCTGGAACTACGGCATGAAAGTAGGCGGCGAAGTCACGCCGGACACGCTGGCGAAATACGGCGTCAAAACGCTGGTGCTGAGCGAAAGCTGTATTTTCGAAGACCGCCATCGCCCGCGCGCCGATATGGATTTGCTGTACGGCGACGTGCTGACGCTGGGGCAAATTTTCGGCCGCGCGGAACAGGCGCAGGCGCTGGTGGAGCAGTGGAAGGCGCGGCTGGCGGCGGTGCCTAAACCGCCGTCGGGTCAGGCGCCGCTCAAGGTATTCGTCTATGACTCCGGCGAGGATAAACCCTTTACCAGCGGCGTTTACGCCATGCCGACCGCCATTATCGACGCGGCCGGCGGGCGTAATGTGATGGACGGTATGGCGGCGAGCTGGGCCACCACCTCCTGGGAAACGGTGTCGGCGGCGGAGCCGGATCTGATCATTTTGCTGGATTACCAGAACGGCGGCGGCGCGGCGGCCTTGCAGCATTTTCTGGCGTCCCACCCGCTGATGAAACATACCCCGGCGGTGAAACATCAGCGTTACCTGAAGCTGCAATACGCCGAGCTGACGCCGGGGCCGGCCAATATCACCGCGATTGAAAAGCTCGCGCACGCGCTTTATCCGGCCGCGGCGCAATGAGGGCGCGCCGTCATTATGCGCTGATCTGCCTGCTGGTATTGACTCTGCTCCTGGCGATGATGCTGTTCAGCACCGCGGTGGGCGCGATTCGTATTCCGCTGGCGCAGGTGCTGGCGGCGCTGGCGCCGAATCACGGCGACGCGCCGGACAGCGTGCGCCGCATCGTCATGGAACTGCGACTGCCGCGCACCCTGCTGGCGGCGATCACCGGCGCCGGGCTGGCGATGGTCGGCGCGTTGCTGCAAACCACCACCCGCAACGATCTGGCGGATCCGTTCCTGTTCGGCTTGTCCTCCGGCGCGTCGGCGGGCGCGGTGCTGGTGATCACCCGTTTCGGCGAGTGGTTCGGCGCGTTCACGCTGCCGGTGGCGGCGTTTGGCGGCGGTATTTGTTCGGCGCTGGCGGTGATGGCGCTGTTTTTCCTGCGACAGGGGCGGCAGGCGGAGCACCTGGTGATCTGCGGGTTGGCTATTTCGTTTCTGTTTGGCGCGCTCACCAGCTATCTGGTGTTTTCCGGCGACCAGCGCGCCGCCAGTTCGGTGCTGTTCTGGTCGCTGGGCGGGCTGGGGCTGGCGCGCTGGGAGAATCTGCCGGTGGCGTTATGCAGCCTGCTATTGCTGCTCGGGTTACTGTTGGCGCGCTGGCGGGCGCTGGATAGCCTGCTGGCCGGGGAACAGACGGCGGCGTCGCTGGGGGTTCACGTCAATCGGTTGCGGGTAGAGGTGTTTCTGTGCTGCGCGTTGGCGACGGCACTGTTGGTGTCGCTGACCGGCGTGATCGGGTTTGTCGGGCTGATGGTGCCGCATTTGTGCCGCCCGCTGGCTGGGGCGCGTCACCGGCGGCTGGTGCCGCTGTGCGGCTTGCTGGGGGCGGCGCTGCTGTGCGGCGGCGATACCCTCAGCCGGGTACTGCTGCCGTCGCAGGAACTGCCGGTGGGGATTGTGACCGCCGGGTTGGGGGGCGCTTTCGTGATTGCCCTGCTGGCAAAACGTTAGGTATTGCTTATCGATTTGATAAAGACAACGCATTAGCGACATACATCACATTTTTGTACCTTACATCTCAAGCCAAACACATTGGAACACATGAGGAAACCGAGATGTCCGTTATCAATACTAAAGTTAAACCGTTTAAAAATCAGGCTTTCAAAGAGGGTCAATTCATCGAAGTGACCGAGAAAAACATTGAAGGCAAATGGAGCGTGTTCTTCTTCTATCCGGCTGACTTTACGTTTGTCTGCCCGACCGAACTGGGCGACGTAGCGGATTTCTATGATGAATTCCAGAAAATCGGCGTAGACATCTACTCTGTGTCCACCGACACCCACTTTACTCACAAAGCCTGGCACAGCAGCTCCGACACCATCGCTAAAATCAAATACGCGATGATCGGCGACCCGACCTGCCAGCTGACCCGCAACTTCGAAAACCTGCGTGAAGACCAGGGTCTGGCTGACCGCGGCACCTTCATCGTTGACCCGGAAGGCATCATCCAGGCGGTGGAAATCACGGCGGAAGGCATCGGCCGCGACGCGTCCGACCTGCTGCGTAAAGTGAAAGCCGCTCAGTACGTGGCGTCTCACCCAGGTGAAGTGTGCCCGGCCAAATGGAAAGAAGGCGATGCCACGCTGGCGCCGTCTTTGGACCTGGTTGGCAAAATCTAAGTCCGACTCTCCCTCTGATGTTTTTATCGGGTGCGCTGCACCCGATTTTTTACGCCAACGCCAAGGATAATCTATGCTCGACAATAATATGCAGCTCCAGTTGAAAGCCTATCTGGAAAAATTAACCAAACCTGTTGAGTTAGTGGCGACGCTGGACGACTCAGCCAAATCCGCTGAAGTTCGGGAACTGCTGACCGAAATCGCCGGGTTGTCCGACAAAGTCAGTTTCTTTGAAAATAACGATCTGCCGGTGCGTAAGCCTTCGTTCCTGATAACCAATCCGGGATCGGCCAACGGGCCGCGTTTTGCCGGTGCGCCGATGGGGCATGAATTTACGTCGCTGGTGCTGGCGCTGTTGCAGACCGGTGGTCACCCGTCGAAAGAAGCGAAAGAATTACTCGATCAAATTCGCAGTCTGGACGGTAAATTCCACTTTGAAACCTATTACTCGCTGACCTGCCACAACTGTCCGGATGTGGTGCAGGCGCTGAATTTAATGTCCGTTCTGAACCCGAACGTCACCCACACCGCGATTGACGGCGGCGTGTTTCAGGATGAGATCAAAGACCGCAATATCATGGGCGTGCCCACGGTATTCCTGAACGGCGAACACTTCAGCCAGGGCCGCATGAGCCTGGGGGAAATCGTCGGCAAGGTCGACACCGGCGCCAACGCCCGCGTGGTCGACAAACTGAATAGCCGCCCGGTGTATGACGTGCTGATCGTCGGCAGCGGCCCGGCGGGCGCCGCCGCCGCCGTGTACGCGGCCCGTAAGGGGATCCGCACCGGTCTGATGGGCGAGCGTTTCGGCGGCCAGATTCTGGATACCGTCGATATCGAAAACTACATTTCGGTGCCGAAGACCGAAGGCGCCAAACTGGCGACCGCGCTGAAAACCCACGTGGACGACTACGATGTCGACGTTATCGATCTGCAAAGCGCGCAGAAACTGATTCCAGCTTCCGAACCGGGTCAACCGCACCAGATTGAAACCGTCTCCGGCGCGGTGCTGAAATCCCGCAGCATCATCATTGCCACCGGCGCGCGCTGGCGCAACATGAACGTGCCGGGCGAAGATCAGTACCGCACCCGCGGCGTGACCTACTGCCCGCACTGCGACGGCCCGCTGTTCAAAGGCAAGCACGTGGCGGTGATCGGCGGCGGCAACTCCGGCGTGGAAGCGGCCATCGACCTGGCGGGCGTGGTGAAACACGTTACCCTGCTGGAGTTCGCGCCGGAACTGAAAGCGGACTCGGTGTTGCAGGACAAACTGCGCAGCCTGCCGAACGTGGATGTGATCGTGAATGCTCAGACCACCGAAGTGCTGGGCGACGGTCAGAAAGTCACCGGCCTGCAGTACAAAGATCGCGCTACTGACAGCGTTCACAAGCTGGCGCTGGAAGGGATTTTCGTGCAGATCGGCCTGCTGCCCAACACCGGCTGGCTGGAAGGCGCGGTTGAGCGCAACCGTATCGGTGAAATCGAGATCGATGCCCGCTGCGAAACCAGCGTGAAAGGCGTGTTTGCGGCGGGCGACTGCACCACCGTGCCTTACAAGCAGATCATTATCGCCACCGGCGAAGGGGCCAAAGCCTCGCTGAGCGCGTTTGATTATTTGATCAGAACCCAGGCTTGATAGGTCCGAACCTTATTCCATCCTGTGGCCTGACCGGCCACTTTCGGGCTGTTACCCTCATGCATTAACCTGAACTTTCAGGCGACCCGACCCCCTTCAGCGTGTCTGAAGGGGTTTTTTTATGGCGCGCGGCAAACCACTACTCCGCGGAGCGCCGCGCTGCGACGTCAACAATCTCTCCCGACAATGCGTTATTAACGTCTGTCAGACGGTCAAGGGCACGGTGGTGACCGGCTGACCGACTTTCAACTGGGTATCGAACGCGAACATGTCGTTGAAGACGCAGAATTCCGGCACGCCCAGTTCCAGCACCGGCACCTGTTGTTGCAAATAACGCAGGCACGCCTGCTGGGCTTGCAGATACGCTTGCGATTCCTCTTCCGTCATCCAGCGCACCAGATAGGCCAGCGTGACGTGAAAGCCATAGTTATCGTGGTCCGGCGCGCGGATCGCCAGCCGTTCGGACAGCCGATCCCGCAGGGTGCGTAACTTGCGTTCCTCGTTGTCGTCCAGCGGCGTCAGGCGTAGCGTGGCGCCGGAGTCCTGTCGGGCGTTGAAATCGGTGATGCGCAGTTTAAACGGCGGCGTGGCCTGCAGATCGAATCCCGCCAGCTTGCGTACCAGATGACTGGTGCAGGCTTGCAGCGGCGCGTCGGTCGGCAAGTCGGCCGGCCAGAATGGCAGTTTGCGTTTGGATTCGGTCACGCCTTCAAACACCGTCATGTGGTAACTGGAGGGTGGGGTGAAGGCCAGGCAGTGGCTGAAATCCTGTTGCCTGAGCGTATCGCGCACCGCCGTAAAGGCATCCGAGGCGGTAGATGCCAGCGGGATGTGGGAAATAATGGTGTTGCCGGGGAAGCGCCTGACGCTGCCGTCGGGATTGAATTTACCGCCGATATCGCGCGGCGTGGGCACCAGGGAACCGGATGGGCGCATCGTGCTGAACGTGTCGTCGGCTCTGGCGTTGGCGAACAACGACATACCGTAAGCCAGCAGCGGCAGTTGTAAGACAAAGCGGCGGCGTAACGGGTTCATGATTCCTCCGAGTGGTTGGTGATTGATATGCCCTTCATGCTGCAGATGGCAGGAGGGGGCTGCGTGATGCGGTTCTTGCCGGGTCTTGCATCAGCCCGAATTATTTGGGGTATCGACATATGTTCGCCTAGGTTAGGCGCACTTTGATGACGGGTAAATTTCACACAGTCATGAAGTTGTAAGCGGATCTTAATCGCGCCGGGCCTGACATGCTGCTGTCATCGGCCAGTGACAGGATGAGTTTTTGGCTTCGTCACGCTTGCTGACGCCATTTCTTCATTAACTTCACCGCACCAGGAAAACCGATTATGCGTCCTCAACCGCCATCGCCGGTGCTCAGCCCGGAACCCCGCCTTGCCAGTGATGTAAAAGCCCACCATATCGAATTGGGGCGCTGGACGGAAGTGGCTGAACGAACCGTGCTCAACCATGTCTCGCTGGGTGATTACAGCTACATCATGAATGACTGCGACCTGATGTTTACCCGTATCGGCAAATTTACCTCGATCGCCTCGCATGTGCGGGTCAATCCCAGCAACCACCCGTGGTGGCGGCCGACGCTGCATCATTTCACCTATCGCCCCGGTAAATACCGCCTGAGTGATAATCCGGCGGCGGTGGACGAGGAGATTTTCACCTGGCGTCAGCAGGATGAGGTCGTGATCGGCCATGATGTCTGGATCGGCCACGGCGCCATCGTGCTGCCGGGCGTGACCATCGGCAACGGCGCTATCGTCGGCGCGGGCAGCATCGTGACCAAGCCGGTACCGGCCTGGACGGTGGTGGTCGGCAACCCGGCGCGGGTGCTGCGCCCGCGCTTTGAAGACCCGGCGGTGGCGGAAAAACTGGAGCAACTAAGCTGGTGGGACTGGCCGGACGAGAAAATCCGCGATCATATGCACCTGTTCCAGCAGGATGTGACCACGTTCGTCGACTATTTCTATCGCGACGCGTCGTCCCCGACGCCGTCCGATCAACTGCCGCGATAGGTAGACCACGACCAGGGCGAAATCAGAAACGGCAGGTGGTAATGCCCGGCGTCGCCCAGCCGCACGTCAATCTGCGCGCTCACGTACAGCGCTTCCCGGTTGCCGGCGGCAAACCAACGGCCGATGTCGGCCGTCAGGCGGTAGTGACCGGCGGGCAGCGGGTCGGGCGTGAAGCTGGCGATGCGGCCGTCATCGTTGGTCTGATGCTGCGCCACGGGTTGCCAGCTGTCGTGCACTCGTCGCTCCAGCAGGACCTGGACGCCCGCCGCCGGCTGGCCCAGCGCCGTGTCCAGAATGTGGGTGCTGAGGGTACTCATTCGCCGATAGTTCCTTCCAGTCTGAGCAGGGTAATCTGGCGCAACTGTTCCAGCGCTTCCGCCGTTTCCTGCTGGGGTGTGTTTTGTAGCCGGCGGTGCAGAATATGCAGGATTTCTTCGCCGCTGCGGCCTTTGGCGCGAATCAGAAACACCCGGCCAAAGTGGGATTCGTAACGGGCGTTGCCCGCCCGTAATGCGTTGGTCAGCGTGTTATCGTTGGACCGTACCGCCGCCTGTTCCTGACGCGATAGGCCGGCCTCCGGCGTCGGGCCGTGCGCCGGCTCGCCGATGCGCGGGTGCGTGCGCAGCGCCTGAGCCAGTTCTTCTTCCTGCCAGCCTTGCGTGGCCTGTAATCCGGCCGCCAGCAACGCCGCGCGGTTGCCGTAGGGACGGCCGGCGGTGACCTGCTTTGCCCAGCCGGGCAGGGTCACGCACGGCGTTAGCAGCGCCACCGCTTCGCTGACACTGAGCAGATTAAACTGTTCTAACGTGATCATCGTCGCTCCTTGTTCGGTTGTATTGACGCAATGCGGCGCAAATTCCCTGTTGTCACGCCGGTTTCACAGGATAGGATTTTTCTTTTTGCAACCCACTTGCAACTAACATGCCAGCCGTAATTCGACCGACAGCTCAGAAACCGGTGTAGTCTGGCGCATACAACCGGCTCACAGTGGCGCAACGTATTGCACTTTTATGGTGCAATTGCGGGGGTGGTGTCATTGTGAATGTGGTGCAATTGCGGCGCCATCGGTGTGGCACACCTGGACGGCGTTACGTCGGTGAAGGGGAATGCCGCCCGGTTGTCTCTGCATCCAGTTGTTCGATCGCCTGAGTAAAGTGAGTAATCACTAATTGTGCAGCACGCGACAACTGGCGGCTGGGAGCAACACACAGCGCCAGGGTCAGCGGCCGCACCGCCTGATGGGTGAAGGGCACGAACGCCAGCGACCCCTCGCGCACTTCGCTATAAACATCCAGCAGACTCAGCACGCCGACTCCCACACCCTGACGCACCAGCGACTTCATCACCCGCAGGTCGTTGCACACCATGTGTTGCGCCGGGGTCAGGTTATGCCGGTGGTACAGCCCTTCGGTACGCTCATGCACCATCAGCGGTGCGGCGGGTAACAGTTGTCGGTCGGCGGCCAGTTGGCTGACAGTGAGCGCCCGCTCACTAGCCAGTGGATGGTCAGGGCGCATCACCGCGCCGATGGGGATTTCGGTGAAGGCGCGCACTTCAATGCCCCGGCTTTCCAGCGGGTCGAGCAACAGGCCGATATCCACCTCTGCTTCCGCCACCAGCCCGTTAATAATGTGGCTTTCATGGGTATGAATATCGAAGGTCAGGTGAGGATACTGGCGGCTTACCGTCGCCAGCGCCTGTATCAGCGGCCCGTCGCTTAACGCGGCGATCATCGCCACCGACACATGACCGCGCCGCAGCCCCTGCAGGTCGTCGAAGCGCTGGCGAGTGAGCGCATACTCCTTTTTCCAGCGGCACAGGTCGCTGTAAAGCAATTCGCCGGCGGTGGTCAGTCGCAGTCCGGCAGGCAGCCGTTCAAACAGCTGCGTTTCCATCATCGCTTCCGCCAGCAGAATCTGCCGGTTGATGGCGGAACTGGAAACGTGCAGCACCTCGGCCGCCTTGCGCAGGCTGCCGGTGCGGGCGACCGCCATAAAATAGTGGGAAAAGCGGGAGAACGGGTCCATCGGCTTCACCTGTACGAATTTTTGCAGCGATAATGTTAAAAATCTATTATGGACTGCAACACTTCCTGTTATCCACAATAACCTCACCTGTTAATTTCCCCGGCCGCCGACGGCATAAAAGGTGATGTGATGAAACCCACGCTGACACCCCCTGCACACTGTTCCTTCGAGGTAGACGATTGGATTCGTCTGGCGTGCTGCTGGCACCCGGTGGCGCTGGCGAGCGACGTCGGCCCCGCGCCGACGCAGGTCACGCTGCTGGATGAGCAACTGGTGGTGTACCGAATGGGTGACGAGATCGTGGCGGCGCGTGATATTTGCCCGCACCGCGGCGTGCCGCTCAGTATGGGATCGCACGATGGCGAGGGCATCGTTTGCCCCTACCACGGCCTGCGTTTCGGCGCCGGCGGGCGCTGTAACCGCGTGCCGGCCAGCCCGGATCAGCCGATTCCCGCCAAACTGCATCTGAATACTTTCGCGGCGCGCGAGCAGTATGGGCTGGTGTGGGTGTGTCTGGCGCCGCCGGACGGCATCCTGCCGGAACTGCCGCACATGCCGCACTGGAATGACGCCGGTTTCCAGCAGATTGTCTGCCCGTCGTTTGATATCGCCGGGTTTGCCGGTCGCCAGATTGAAGGCTTTCTTGATGTGGCCCATTTTGCCTGGGTGCATACCGACACCTTCGCCGACCCGGACAATCAACAGGTTGCCGATTATCAGCCGGTGGAAACGCCGTATGGTTTCAGCGTGGACTACGTCAGTTCGGTGTCCAATTTTGCCCGCGGTTCCGGACGGCAGGAGCCGGAAGGGTTCGTCTGGCTGCGCCATTTCGAGATGTTCCTGCCGTTTACCGCCACGCTTACCATCCATTTCCCGGATGACGGGCGGTTGGTGATCATGAATGCCGCGTCGCCGGTTTCGGCGCGCAAAACCCGCCTGTTTGTGCCGATCGCCCGTAATTTCGATCTGCACATTCCGGTGGAGGATGTGCATGCCTTCAACCTGCGGGTGTTCGAGGAGGATCGGACGATGGTGGAAAGCCAGCGACCGGAGCATCTGCCGCTGGACCTGACGCTGGAAGCGCACATTCCGGCGGATCGCAGTTCGATCGCCTATCGTCGCGGCCTGAAAAAGCTGGGGTATGGCGAGTTCTTTCTGGTATGAGCGCGGGAGGAAAGGCGATGGAAATACCGAGCCGGATAAACGCTGCGGGCGAGATAAAAAATACGACCTTGGCAAACACCATGACCGTGGTGGTCGATGCGCTGTCCCGTCAGGGCGAGGGCAACGTGGCGCTACGGCTGGTGGCGCCTGATGAACAGCCGTTGCCTGCCTTCGAGGCGGGCGCGCATGTCGATGTACATCTGCCGGGCGGCGTGGTGCGCCCCTATTCGCTGACGGGCGACCCGGCGGATCGCAGTCACTATCTGTTGTGCGTGCGACACGATGCGGCGTCGCGCGGCGGTTCTCGTTACGTGCACACCGCATTGCGGGTGGGGCAGCGGCTGACGATCTCCCCGCCGCGCAACGCGTTCGCGCTGGCGCCGGCCTGTGGCTATCTGTTGCTGGCGGGCGGGATCGGCATTACGCCGTTGCTGGCGATGGCGCACGCGCTGGATCAGGCCGGTCAGCCGTTCGAACTGCACTATTTTGTTCGTCGTCGGTGTGAGCTGGCGTTTCGTGAGCGGTTCAGTCAGGGGTTCCGCCACGGCCACTGTCAGATCTGGTGCGCCGACGAAGGAGACAGCCCGCGTCGCCGCCTACCGGGCAGCCTGTACGAGGGTGCCGAAGGCCGACGATTGTATCTGTGCGGTCCGGCCGGGTTCATGACCCATGTAACCAACGAGGCGCTGGCTCACCAGTGGCCGGCGTCCGCCATTCACGCCGAAGCGTTTTGCGCTCCGGCGCAAACTCATGCTGATGACGCCGACGAGCGGACGTTTACCGTCGAGCTGGCGTCCTGCGGCCGCACGTTCACCGTGCCGCCGGAGAAAACCATCGCCAGCGTACTGCTGGAGCATGATGTGGCGGTGCCGCTGTCGTGCGAGATGGGGATTTGCGGCGCCTGCCTGACGCCGGTGCGCGACGGCAGACCGGATCACCGCGACAGCGTGCAGTCGGACGCGGAAAAAAGCGCGCCGCAACAACAGATTGCGCTGTGCTGTTCCCGCAGCCGATCGGCGCATCTGGTGATTGAATTGTAGCGGTTGAAGGCAGCGATTGGCTGCCGCGGGCGGTGCGTTTACCGCGATAGTAAGGAGAAACGCGAATGAAAGCGCTGGTAATCGGGGCCGGGATTGGCGGGTTGTGCGCGGCGGCGGCGCTGAAAAAAGCCGGCATGGAGTGCGAGGTGTTCGAAGCGGTCACCGAAATCAAACCGGTGGGCGCGGCCATTTCGGTGTGGCCGAACGGCGTGAAGTGTATGCGGTCGCTCGGCATGGGCGACATTCTGGACCGCGGCGGCGGCCCGATGCACGACATGTCCTATCAAGACGGACGGCGGGGCGACACGCTGACCCGCTTTAGTTTGCAGCCGCTGGTCGATCAGGTGGGGGAACGCCCTTGTCCGGTGGCGCGCGCCGAATTACAGGGGCAGATGTTGGATCACTGGGGGCGCGACCGGGTTCAGTTCGGCAAGCGTGTGTGTCAGGTGGAGGAACTGGGCGGCACGGTCCGCGCGACCTTTACCGATGGCACGGCGGCGCAGGGCGACCTGCTGATTGCCGCCGACGGCGCTCATTCCGCGGTGCGCCCGTATGTGCTGGGGCATGCGCCGGCGCGGCGTTATGCCGGGTACGTCAACTGGAACGGACTGGTGGCGATCGACGAAAGCATCGCGCCGGCCCGCCAGTGGACCACGTTTGTCGGCGAAGGCAAACGGGTGTCGCTGATGCCGGTGGCGAACGGGCGCTTCTACTTCTTCTTTGATGTGCCGTTGCCCGCCGGGCTGGCGGAGGATCGCCACAGCGCGGGTCAGGATCTGCGGCGTTATTTCGACGGCTGGTGCGCGCCGGTGCAACGGTTGATCGCACAGCTTGACCCCGGCGCCATCAACCGGATTGAGATCCACGACATGGACCCGGTGGAACGACTGGTGCGCGGCCGGGTGGCGTTGCTGGGCGACGCCGGGCACAGCACGACGCCGGATATCGGGCAGGGCGGTTGCGCGGCGATGGAGGATGCGGTGGTGCTGGGGCAGGCGCTGGCGGGGCATCACCCGATAGAGACGGCGCTGCGGCAGTACGAGCACCAACGCCTCGATCGCGTGCGCGATTTGGTGTTGAAAGCGCGCAAACGCTGTGACCTGACCCACGGCAAGGTGTGGGAGCAGACGCAGGCGTGGTATCAGGAACTGCGTCAGGAAACCGGCGATCGCATCATCGCCGGGTTACGCGACACGATACAGGGTGGTCCGCTGGGATAGCCTGCGACGAGATGGTCAACGGCAGTAGGTGTCTTGCCGCGGTACTCCCTGATTTCTCGCCGATTTTCTCGGTCTGGCGATCAGTTGCTGAACAGCGCGTGACGAAATGACAGGATATGCGCCTGCGTTGCCGCTACGGCGGCGTCGCTATCTTGTTGTTCCAGCGCGCTGATAATCGCGTCGTGTTCGTTAACCACTTCCTGCATGTGCCCTTCCCGAGACAGGGTGGTGGCCCAGAAGCGCTGTGAGCGGGCGTTCAGAACACTCAGGATATCCGCCAGAATACGGTTGCCTGCGATATGCCCCAGCTGTTGATGGAACTGGTGATCCAGCGTCATCATGTTGATATGGTCGCGTGTTTCGCTGGCGATGCGAATCTGCTGGTTGATGGCGCGCAGTTGGGCAATATCCTGTGTTGTGCAACGCTGGCACACCAGCCGGGTGCACAGCATCTCATTCACCATCCGAACTTCGATCAGTTCTACGGCGTCGTCCAGCGACAACGGCGACACCATCATGCCTTTACGCGGGATAATCTGTAGCAAGCCTTCATTAGCCAGCCGATGTACTGCCTGAATAATCGGGGTCCGGCTTAGTGATAACTCCGCCATGACCTGTGCGGTATTCAGGTATTCGCCCGGTTTATAGCGCAGGCTGATCAGCGCAGCCTTGAACCGTTCATAAGCCTGCTCATTGAGTGATCCTCCCGCTTCTTGCGCCGTTCCGGATGGCGTGATTTCACTAACGACTCTCACTCTTCGCTCCTGCTTGTTTTTTATATCGTCAACCGTACTCGTCAATTATGGCGAACCTGTATCTATAGCGAACCTACATCTTATCGAAAAATTCTGGCATGGAAATCGCTTAATTACATCGTGAAGTGTCAGTGAAATTTCACTGTGTTTTTATAAATGAGGCGATGTTATGACACTGAATTTTAGCTTATTTGCTGATTTTAAAGAAATTCCAATCAGTTTCGATGCGCGAGACGTGGTGATTGCCGGGTGGACCGGGCGCGATCGCGAGGCGGTTATGCACCATATTCGGGAATTGGCGGAGCTGGGCGTGCCTCAACCTAGTGCAATCCCGCTGTTTTATCGGGTCGCGGCTAACCAACTGAGTCAGTCGGAGCGGATTGAGGTGGTGGGCGAGAGCACGTCGGGTGAAGCGGAACCATTACTGTTCCGCCGCCAGGGCGAGTGGTATGTGTCGCTGGCATCCGATCACACCGACAGAAAGCTGGAAGCTGCCAGCGTGGCGCTTTCCAAGCAGGTTTGCGTTAAGCCGGTAGCCCGGCAGGCGTGGCGATTTAGCGATGTCGCGGAACACTGGGATCAACTGCAACTGCGTTCATGGATTCTGGAAGACGGCGAATATCGGCAGTATCAGCAGGGCACGCTGGCGGGATTACGCCGACCGGAAGAACTGTTGGCGTTGTATGCCAGTCGCCATGACAGTGACTTGCCCGCTGACGGGGTGGCGATGAGCTGCGGGACGGTGGCCGCGATTGGCGGTATTCGCCCGGCGGCCGCCTTCCGTATGGAACTGGTGGACGATGTTCTCGGCCGCGTGATTCGTCATCAGTATGCGATCACGACATTGCCGGTAGTCGCGTGAGGCGATGATCATGAATGAACCGAATGAACCGAATGAACCGAATGAACCGAATGAACAAACGCTGACATCACTGTCTCTGGCGCTGGCGCAGCAACGCCAGACCGCCACGGCGCTGACTCGTCAGGCGCTGGATCGTATTGCCGATCCGCAGGGCGAAGGGCGGCGAGTCTTTACCCGAGTGTACGGCGACTGGGCGCAGCAGCAGGCTATCGAGTCGGATCAGCGTCGGCAGGCCGGCACCCCCCTGTCACCGCTCGATGGCATCCCGGTATCCATCAAAGATCTGTTTGATGTCGCGGGCGATACCACCACGGCTGGTTCACGCGTGCTGAGTGATGCCCCGGCCGCCGTTGCCCACGCGGCGGTGGTCACGCGTTTGCTGCGTGCTGGCGCGGTCATCGTCGGCAAAACCAACATGACCGAGTTTGCCTATTCCGGTCTGGGTCTCAATCCACACTATGGCACGCCGCGCAATCCCTGGGATCGCGCTACCGGGCGTATTCCCGGCGGGTCGTCTTCAGGGGCGGCGGTGTCGATTACCGATGGGATGAGCTACGGCGCCATCGGCAGCGATACCGGGGGATCCGTACGTATCCCCGCCGCGTTTTGCGGCCTGACAGGCTTTAAACCTACCGCCCGGCGCGTGGAACAAACCGGCGTGCTGCCGCTATCCGCCTCGCTGGATTCAGTGGGCGTGCTTGCTCACGACGTGGCCGGATGCCAGTTGTTGGACAGCGTCATCGCCCGTCAGTCGTTGACGCCGGAGCCAAAGTCGCTGGCGCGCGCCCGCTTTGCGGTGGCGACGACACTGGTGCTGGATGGGTTGGACGACGCCGTCGCCGCCGCCTTTAACCATACCCTGACGCGGCTCTCCCGTGCCGGCGCGACCCTGATCGAGCTGCCGTGCCAGCCTTTTGCGGAACTGGCGCAGATTAACGCCGGCGGCGGCTTTACCGCGCTGGAGTCATGGCAGTGGCATCGCGCCTTGATCGCCCGGCGTGCCGACAGCTACGACCCGCGCGTGTTATCGCGCATTCGCAAAGGCGAGGCGCTTGGGGAACGTGAGGCGGGCGAGCTGGCGGCGGCGCGTGCGGACTGGCAGCGGCGCGTTGCGGCGCTGTGGCAGTCATTCGACGCGGTGCTGATGCCGACGGTGCCGATGGCGGCGCCGTCGATTGCGGAGCTGGAAGGCAGCGAAGATGCCTATTTCTTCGCCAATGGCCGCTCGCTGCGTAATACCGGCACGATCAACTTCCTTGATGGCTGCGCGCTGTCGTTGCCCTGCCACCAGCCGGGCGAAGCGCCGGTGGGGTTGATGGTGGCGGGCTTGCCGTTTCGTGATGGTGAAGTGCTGGCATGGGCCAGCGCGATAGAAAAGCATCTGGCGCAGACGGCCTGATGCGCTTAATCCGTTTTGACGTGTGACCATTCTTATCAGGAGAACCAAATGACCGCCATGTTTCAGGGTATGCTGTTTGTTGCCACCGATATTGATAGCAACGATGAAGACGACTTTAACCGCTGGTATGACGTGGAACACGTAGAAGAGCGGGTGCGTATCGAGGGCTTTTTGTCCGGCAGTCGCTACCAGTCAGTTAGCGGTGGCCGAAAATATCTGGGGTTGTACAAAACGGCGTCGCTGGCGAGCTTCACGTCGCCATCCTATCAGGCGGCTTTTCAACACCAGACCCCCTGGTCAATAACCAACCTGCAGCGGATGCGCAACCCGATGCGCCGTGTTTGTTCCATTCAGTCCGTGGTTGGGCAAGGAACGGGAAGCCAGCTGGCTATTATCACGCTGCCGGACGGCGACGCAGCCGTCCAGGCTGAAACCATGCGCTTGCTGGGCGAGTCACTGGCAAAAGAGGCGGGATTTGTTCGCTCCAGTTTGCTGCTCCCGGATACCACGCTCAGCAGCCCGCTGCCGAAAGAAGAGACCGAGAACCGGCAACTGCTGCCGATGTTGCTGATTGAAAGCAACCAGTCCAGTGCATGCCGTCATTTCATTCATGCCGCCACCGCGGCGCTCTCCCTGCCCCTGTCCGACGCCATGCATTACGCATTGAGCTGGACGCTGACCGATGAGGATCTGCAATCATGACGATGTCACTTCATGCCGAGACGCCGGCACATGAACAACCCGCTGCGGTGCAGACCAGCCGACTGGCCGCCGCCAGTTCCATCGGCACCGCGCTGGAATGGTACGATTTTACCGTCTACAACCTGATGGCGGCGCTGGTATTTAATCATGTCTTTTTCCCGTCATTTGACCCGCTGGTAGGGACCATTCTGGCGTTTTCCACGTATGCCGTCGGTTATGTATCGCGGCCGGTCGGCGGACTGATTTTCGGTCATCTTGGCGATGTGCTGGGCCGTCGTTTCGTGCTGGTGGCCACGCTGGTCATCATGGGCGTCACTACGGCGATGATGGGACTGTTGCCCGGTTATGCCCAGTGGGGCATCTGGAGCCCGATCCTGCTGGTAAGCCTGCGTTTTATGCAGGGCGTGGCGTTGGGCGGCGAGTGGGCGGGGGCGGTGTTGCTGTCGATGGAGCATGGCAAGCCGCATCAGCGCGGACGTAATGCATCGTTTGCCCAGGTAGGACCGTCCTGCGGTACGTTGATTGGCACGGGGTTTATCACGTTGATTACCTTGCTGCTGTCACCGTCTCAGTTCCTCGACTGGGGCTGGCGTGTGCCGTTCCTGCTGAGTCTGGTACTGGTGGCGTTTGGACTGTGGCTGCGGCGCGGGGTGGGTGAAACGCCGGCGTTTCTGGCGCTGGATCATCAGAAAAAACACCGGGAGGCGCCGCTGAAAACGGTATTCGGCGACCATCTGCGCGCGCTGTTGATCGCCGGCGGCGCCCGTATCGGATCGGATGTATTGTATGCATTGGTGGTGGTGTTTACGCTGACCTACGTAACCACGGTGCTGCAACTGCCGCGGCCGCTGGCGCTGACCGCCACCATGCTGGGCGCGGTCGCCAACGTGATAGCGGTTCCGCTGTTTGGCATCTTGTCCGATCGGCTGGGCCGACGCCCGGTTTATCTGGGCGGCGCTATTGCGGCTATCGTGTGGGCATTTGTGTTTTTCATGCTGCTGGATGCCGCGCAACCGCTAGCGATCTGCGTGGCGGTAGTGGTCGGGCTGATTATCCATGCGGCGATGTACGGCCCGCAGGCGGCGTTCGTGACTGAACAGTTCCCGACGCATGTGCGGTACGCCGGTTCATCGCTGGCTTATACGCTGGCAGGCATTGTGGGCGGTGGTTTCGCGCCGTTGGTGATCACCTCGCTGTTTCGGTCGTGGAACAGCACGCTGGCGATCTCACTGTATGTTTGTCTGGCGTTGCTGGTGACCTGTCTGGCGGTGTTCTGCGCCAGAGAAACCGCGCACCAGCCGTCGGAATAAGGCATCAATGGCATCAGGCGGTCTGATGACGTCAGACCGCCTGAACGCCGCGTTATTTCACTGCTCCTTCGGTTACGCCGCTGATGAATTTGCGCTGGAAACACAGGAAAATCGCTATCAACGGTAAGATGACGATCATCGCGCCAGCCATCAATACCGGAATATTGATGGTGTTCTTATTCTGAAAGAACATCATGCCGATCGGCAGGGTGCGCAGCTCATCCCTATTCACCAGGATCAGCGGGATGAGAAATTCATTCCAGGTCCAGATAAACAGCAGCAGCGCCAGCGTGGACAGCATTGGCCAAATGGCCGGCACCAGAATGCCCCATAGAATTTTCAGCCGCGGCGCGCCATCCATCACCGACGCCTCCAGCAGTTCTTTGGGAACCTGCTGAAATGCCGAGGCGATCATCAGAGTAGCGAATGGCATCGACAGCGCCACCTGCGGCAGAATCAGCGCCAGGTAGCTGTTGGTGAGCCCGAGCCAGTGCAGCTCATGGTACAACGGGATAATGAAGGCTTCCGAGGGCAGCACCATGCCCAGCGCCAGCGCGGCGGCGAACAGCCGTTTACCGGGAATGCGCAGAAACGCGAAACCGAACCCCGACAGAATGCCAAGCAGCAGGCTGCTGATGACCACCGGCACTACCACCAGTATCGAGTTCATGAAGTACAGATTGAAATGCCCCTGCTGCCAGGCGGTAAGGTAATTGTCCAGATTAAAGCGTGACGGCAGCGTAAATACGCCCTGAAACAATTCGGTCTGGGTTTTGAATGAGGTCATCAGCGCCAGACCGAACGGCAGCACCGTCATCAGTGCGACGATCCAAATCAGCACGCGCCAGAAAGCCGGAGGGGTAGACATCAGTAACGCTCCCGAATGGCAAAGTGAATCAGTCCGTTGAGCAGGAAAACCAGCAGCATGCTGACCATGGCGACCGCGGAGGCGTAACCGAAATAGCGCAGATCAAAGCCTTGCTGATACATATAAAGGTTGGTCACCAGCGTTGAGGTTCCCGGCCCGCCTTGCGTCATGACGTACACCAGATCGAATGCCTTGAGGCTGGCGATGACCGTTAACAGCAGCGCGATGCGCAGCTCCGGCCGCAGCGACGGCAGCGTGATGCGTAGAAATTTTTGTCGTCGCGACGAACCGTCCAGATCGGCGGCTTCCAGTAATGACGGATCCATACGCTGTAATCCGGCCATGAACAACACCAGACAGAAGCCAAAGAAGTACCAGGTGGCGACCAGACCGACGGCAGGCAGCGCCCAGTTGAAATCGCCCAGCCAGGAGATGGCCAGTTGCGGCAGGCCGATGGCCCGCAGGAGTTGATCCAGCGGACCAAACGCCGGGTTATACAGCCAGCGCCAGACGACGCCGAGCACCGCCATCGGCATGATGTAAGGCAGGAAAAACAGAATGCGCAGCAGGCTGCGTTCGCTGTCGCTGCGGGTTTCATGCAGAAAACTGCATAGAATCAGCCCTACGCTGATGGGCAACAGTGTGTAGAACAGCATCAGCAGCGCATTGTTGCGTAGCGAGATCCAAAACAGCGGGTCGCTGAACATGCGCACGAAGTTGCTCAGGCCGGTGAACACCGGCCATGACGTGCCGTCCCAATGGGTAAAGCTGATCCCAACCGACGTCAGCAGCGGCAGCAGCAGGAACAGCGCATAAACGATGGCTGCCGGCAGGATGTACAGCATGTTGCGCCACGTAGAGTGATTGAGCATGAGGAGTATCCCTGTAAGCTGGTGGCTGCCCGGCGGCGCGCCGGGCGCTGTCATTACGGTTTCTTTAACGACTTCATATAATTGGCGTAGTCACTGTCCAGATTTGCCACCAGTTGCGCCGGCGTGAGGCGGTTGGCCAGCAACAGTTGCACGTTCTGATTCAGGGTCGTGTTCATGGTCGGCGTAGCCCAGTCCACATAGTGTCCCAGTCCGTCGTAGGCATTGAGATCGACCCAGGTGTGATAAGCCTCTTCCAGCAGCGGATTATCTTTCGGAATGGCCGCGTTCTTATTGGTGCCTGCCGGCAGGAAACCGGCCTGCAGCCAGAGATTGGCCATGCTATCCGACACGATATAGTCGATAAATTTAGCGGCGTCGTCGCGCTGTTCTTTGGTTTTCGCCATGTTGGTAATCGAGTAGGCCAGATCGGTGCCTCCTACCATCAGGGCGTGGTTCACGCCTTCGGCATGGGGAATAGCGGCAAAATGGATATCTTTATTCTGCTTGAACTGGCCCAGATACCAGGTGCCGCTAATCAGAAACGCGGACTGGCCGTTCTGGAATAAGGTGGCGGCGTCGTCATGGCCGATGCCCTGAAAGCCGGGGAAGAAATACCCTTTTTGATTCCAGTCCTGCATGATGCCGGCCGCTTTGAGTAACCTGGGATCGTTGAAGGTGCCGCCCACGCCGTAAATCAACTCATCCAGCGGTTTGCGATTAGCGCTGTCGATGTGCGTTTCCCATAATGTGCTCAGCAACTGCTGGCCCATGTTGCCGTCCAGCAGACCCAGCATCAGCGGCGGAATGCCTTTGGCTTTCAGCGTCGCCATCGCTTTTTCCAGCTCCGGCAGCGTTTGGGGGACGGCGATGCCCGCTTTATCCAGCAATGCTTTGTTGTAATACAGACCGATCATCTCCCCCAGACTGGCGACGCCGTATAACTTGCCGCTGCCGAAATCTTGCTTATCCGACCAACGGTTGCGCTGAAGGATTGAGTCGGGAAAGCGGGTGGTCCAGCCGTACTGTTTCGCGTAGTCATCCAGCGGATAGAGCAGTTTGTCCTTCACCAGCGCACCCATGTCGCCGCCGCCCTGATTGACCTGCGCCACCTGTGGGCCATCGCCGGAGGTCAGCGCCAGTTTTAGCGGTATGCGGGTGTCTTCAAACGAATGCACCGAGCGCTGAATGGTGATGCCGGGATGTTCGGCGGTAAACGTGTTGATGGCCTTTTCGACCGCTGTGGACTGTTCCGGGTAACTGTAAATGTCCCATTCGCTTAATGTGGTTGACTGGGCGGCGACCATGAACAGGCTGGCGATCGCTCCGACCAGAGCCGGCAGGGCGTTTCGGCGGATGGATGTGCGGGAACAAGGCGAAATCATAAATGCGTTACACATAATGCTCGGTACTCCAACACTAGACTGGCATCCCTTCGTCATGGCAACCGCATGCTCCTGCTGGTTGCCGGATGGTAAATGTGACAGCGCTTTACCTGATTTGAATACTTACTTTATGGGTGAAATAAAGTCAAATAGGGTTTGTTTCGTGTTTGTTATTTTTATCTGAGTGATAAATGTACTGTTATAGGTGCTTTTTCAGCTGTTTTAGCTAAGAGATCGTAATGTGATGTTGTATTAAGCTATAAATTATAAGCAATATGGTTGTTTGTTTTTGACTCTAAAATTTGTGATTTTATACACAAAATCATATGAATATCTTATGCTTTTGTTCCGGGTAAAGCCGGGGATACACAGGGTTGCGGCGCATCGGACCGATTTCACCGCATAATATCGCTGTGATGTGATCCTGAACCGATGTTACGGATATCGCTTTATCAGAAAACAGCGCATTTGGTATTTATTTTTTCTTGAAAACTAAGTCGGCATTCTTTAACGTGGTGTTGTTCATATCGTGACCACAGTGAGACTTCTATGACTGCATCCGAAGGCGTGATCCGGCTTGCCCGTGAATCTGATCTCGCGGCGCTGTACGACATCTGCCTGAAAACGGCCAATGCCGGCGGCGACGCATCCACGCTGTATTCCGACCCGCAGTATCCGGGGCAGCGTTTCTCGGTTCCTTATCTCTACTTCGCTGCGCCGTTTGCTTTTGTGTTGGAGCAGGCCGGCCAGGTCACCGGGTATGTCGTGGCCGCGCCGGATACCGTGCTGTTTGAGGAGGCTCTGGCGCAGCACTGGTGGCCCCGATGGCAGGACGCCTATCGCGACCGTCAGGCACTGGCGGAGCGGGATGATTACATCCTGGGGGCGATTCGGCGGCCAGAACGGGCGGCGGCGCAACTGACGTCAGCCTGGCCGGCGCATTTGCATATTAACCTGCTGCCGTCGGCGCAAGGCGGCGGTTGGGGGCGGCGCATGGTGGAAACGGAACTGCGGGCGCTGCGCGAGGCGGGGGTGAAAGGGGTACACCTTGGCGTCAGCCTGCAAAACGAAGCGGTATGCGCTTTTTACCAACGACTGGGATTCCGGCATGTCGTGCGCAGTCATGCCATTTACATGGCGCGGACGCTCTGACTGAGGGTGGTTATGACAAGCTTGCAATTACGAAACGCAAAAAAATCCTACGATCACATTAATGTCATTCATGGCATTGATTTGAAAATAGAAAGTGGTGAGTTTGTGGTATTTGTCGGGCCATCCGGCTGCGGTAAGTCAACGTTGCTCAGAATGATTGCCGGGTTGGAAGAAATTACCGGCGGGCAATTGATGATCGGCGACGACGATATGACCCGGCGTCCGGCGACAGAGCGCGGTATCGCTATGGTGTTTCAGTCTTACGCGCTCTACCCGAATATGACGGTAAAGGGCAATCTGGCGTATCCGCTGGAGGTGGCGAAATGGTCAAAAGCGGAGGTGGCGCGGGCTATCGAAGAGACGGCGGCGAAACTTCATCTGACGGAATTGTTGGATCGTATGCCGCGCGCCTTGTCCGGCGGACAGCGACAGCGTGTAGCCATTGGGCGCGCAATTATACGCAAACCGCGCATTTTTCTGTTTGACGAGCCATTGTCCAACCTGGATGCGGAACTGAGATTGCAGATGCGTATTGAGATAGCACGGCTGCATGCCGCACTGGGCAATACCATGATTTACGTGACGCATGATCAACTGGAGGCCATGACGCTGGCTGATCGGATCGTGGTGCTGCGACAGGGGCGCATTGAGCAGGTAGGCGCGCCGTTAACGCTATACCATGACCCGGACAATGTGTTCGTGGCCGGGTTTATCGGTTCACCCAAAATTAACCTGTTACCGGCGCACATCGTTGATGTGCGGGAAGGGGAAGTCAGGGTTGCGATACCTGATCTGGCGATAGCGGCGCTGCCGCTGCCGATCACGGCGCACTGTCAGGTCGGGCAACAGGTACAACTTGGCGTTCGCCCTGAGCATTTCACTACCGAAGCGCCGTCAGAACAGCGCTTCGACGGCGCCGTATCCTTTACCGAACAACTGGGGCATACCAGTTATCTCCATTTGGATATCGGGCGCGAGACGCTGTTGGTTATCGAGGCGCGTCAGGCTGCTGGGGTGAAAACGGGAGATCAGGTAAATTACGGGCTGAATACCGTGCATTGTCTGCTGTTTGACGATGCCGGGCGACGGTTGCGCTAATGCTTGCCGTGAACGGGGGAAACCCGTTCACGGCTCACTCTTCGTCGGCTCTGGCAGAGAGGATATCGAGTAACTTGTTGACTGCAAAACCGGCCGCACCCAATGCCCACATGCGGTTGGATTCAGTCAGAAATTGCAGCGGCGTCATCTGCGGCGTCAGCTTTAATCGGTGTTTCTGGAAACTCTGCGTGACCTGATCGAGCAGAATATGTGAAGCCATTTGCGGCTCCATCGCCAGATACACCACGTCCGGGTCGAAGGCGATAGCCAGGTTGGCAAGCGATAATCCCAGATGATGGCCCGCTTCAGACAGGGTATCCAATATCGCGGCGGACGGGCGTAGATCCAGTTCGGCCAGGCTGGTGGGCGCATCGCCGCCGTTGAGCGCGGCAATCTGTTGCAGAATGGCCCGTGATGACGCTACTTCTTCCAGCAAGCGTTCCGATCCGTCGCCCAACAACGCATTACCGATTTCACCTGCTTTGCCGTTACGACCGCGATAGAGTTGACGATCGAGAATAATACCGGCGCCGATGCCTTTACCGTAGGTGGCGATAATGGCCGAACTGGCATTGCCTAACTGGCCGAACACCAGCGCAGCCATTGCCATGGCGTTGGCGTCGTTTTCGATAAATACCGGCAGCGAGAAGCGTTCTTCCAGCATACTGGCGATCGGCACCTGATCCCAGTCGAGCACTTTGGAACGGATGCAGTACCCGTTCAGCGGATCGACCAGTCCTGAAATCGCCAGGCCGATCGCGCCGACGTGCTTGTCCTGCACCGTGCGTAGAAAGCGCGCCAGCGCGTCGCTGAGCTGTTTTGGCGTCAGTTCGCCGGAGGGGATCTGTTGCTCGCCGAGTAAATTGCCGGACAGATCGGTCATGACGATCAGGTTGCGTTCCGCGTTGAGCTGGATACCGACTACGGTGGCATAGTCGGCATTCAGCCCCAGCAACGTTTTAGGCCGACCCATCGACACCCGGCGTAATCCCAACTCCTGAATAATTCCCTGCGACAGCAGTCGGTTAGTCGCCTGAGAGACGGTCGACATACTCAGTTCGCTGCGTACTTTCAGGTCAGATTGGCTGATAGGCGCGTGTTCAACGATCAGTCGCAAAATACGTGCGGTTACATTCGGAGCCGTCATCATTCTTTGTGTTTAACCCGAGGATTGCTGAAAAGTGGACAAAAGAATCACGTGCCGCGTCAATACCCGGCAGTCGACTGTTGATGCTGGCGGCGAGCCAGATAAAGCGCGCCGCTGAGCGCATCAGTCTGTGCGGGCACTACTGTAGCCTGAACATGGTGAGGAAGCCAGGGAAGCACGGGAGCGGCCAGCCCACCCATGAGCGACACGCGCCCTTGTCCGCGTTTGATAAGCGCGCTGAGCAGCAGGGTGATGTCATCCGCCGTGCGTTGCAACAGTACGCTTGCTGCCGGGTCTTGCTGTTCTGCCGCCTGAAACACCAGAGGAGCAAACGCCGCCCAGTCGGCGGGCGTGGCGTTGCCTGACCATTGCAATAGCTGCTCAGGGTTATGTTCGAAGCGCGCCATAATCGCCTGAGTCAAGGCGGTGTTTTCTACCAGTTCGTCATGCGCCAGCAATGCATGACGTAACGCGCGGCGACCCAGTTGCGCGCCGGACCCCTGATCGGCGAGCGTGAATCCCCAGCCGCCCACGGAGTGAAATGCCTGCCCGTCCCAGATCACTCCCTGACTGCCGGTGCCGACGATCAGGATCGCCCCCGGTTCTCCCTGATGTGCGCCAATACAGGCAATTTCCGCGTCGGACAACGTTTGATGCCGGTAAAAAGGCGGGCGCCACTGTTGTAAACGCTGACGTAAGGAGGGCACGTTGGCGCCGGCGAGTCCGCTGACGGCAATCGTACGCTGCAAGGCGTCGGCGGGGAGCCCGGCGCGTTGTACGACGTCGTGCGCCAGTAGGCTAGCGGTCTGGAGTGCTTGCGAATAATCGGAATACACGTTGGCTGGCCCGGCCTGACATTCGGCCAGCACGTTCCCTTGCAAATTCGTCAGTCTGGCGCGGCAGTGGGTTCCACCGCCATCAATGCCAAGCAGATATTGTACTTGCACGTTGTGCTCCTTTCACGGCCTGCCATCAGGGTATTAAATCGCCACATTACTGTGCGAAAGATAGGGTAAAAAAACTTAAATCACAATAACAAATAAATATGAAGTGTTTGTGTTTTAAAAAACAACATAAAAAACAATAAATTAATTTTTTATCGTATTTTTGTTATCGCGTTTTTGTTGACATTAGTTTTTTTGTCGTAATAAGTTGGTGGTCAGATAATCATCATTTGGCACGCCGGGTACCTGCCTGGCCTTAATCACGTTGTTGTCGCGGCCGACGCATGGTCGACCAGGGGGATTACATGAAAGTGGGTATTGTGGGCCTCGGCTTCCGTTTGTCGAATGTGGTCAAAGAGTTTCTTAAGGCCGATCCTGATTTTTCCATTGTCGGTTACGCCGATCCCGCGCCTGCCGGGTTACCGGGGCTTCAGCAGGCGGGGATTGATGTGGGAACGGCGTTCGATTCCCTGCAAGCGCTGCTCGCCGCTGGCGGATTCGACATGCTGATGGTGGGGTCGCCCAACTTTATGCATCTGGAACACATCCGCCAGGGGTTACAGGCGGGGTATACCGTGTTTACCGAAAAGCCGGTGGTGATTGACGAAGCGCAGACCCTGGCGCTGGCCGAACTGGTGCGGCAGTATGGCGCCGAACGCATTCTGGTCGGGCTGGTACTGCGTTACTCGCCGCTGTATCAGGACTTGCTGGCAGCGCGGGATGCCAGCCAGCTTGGCGAGATCACCTCTATCGAAGCGACGGAGCATATCCGGCCTTACCACGGCGCATTTTTTATGCGTGACTGGCGCCGTTATGAACGTTATGCCGGGCCTTATATTCTGGAGAAATGTTGCCACGACATCGACCTGTATCAGGGGCTGGTTGGCCAGCGGCCGGTGCGCGTCGCCAGCTTCGGCGGGCGCAAATCTTTCACGCCGTCGCACGCGCCGCACGGTGATATCACGCCAACATCCGAACTTTACCATGTTAAGCCCAGCGGCTGGTCTTCCACTGACGCGGTGTTTGAAAGCGATGCCGATATCGTGGATTACCAGACGGCGATCGTGGAGTATGCCGGCGGCGCCACGCTGAGTTTCCATGCCAATTTGAATGTGCCGGATGAGTTTCGCCGTTTTTGCGTTATCGGCACCGACGGTATGGCCGAAGGCGATTTTGTGCGGAATTTTTTCCGGGTGCATGATGCGCGTACCGGCGACAAAAAGACCGATAAAGCTTACGAGGGCAATGCGTATGACGGGCACTACGGCGCGGATACTCTGATGGCGGAAGAGATCGTGAAGCATTTCCGTCAGGGCACGCCGTTGAAAGTGTCGGTTATCGATGCGCTGGAGGCCGGGCTAACCGCCATCAAGATCGATGAGGCGCGTAAAACTCGTAGTGTGATTGATCTGTCTGACAGTTGGGCGCGCTTCGACGCTTGTCTGGGGCGGGTCTGACGGAACGCCATCAACGGTGTAACGCCGTATCTCAACAAATAACCGGGCGGTTGTTCTCCGCCCGGTTATTGTCTCCGCCCGGTTATTGCCTATGCCGTAGCGGCGGCCGGCGCCTGACGCAGCAGCCGCAGGCCGTTGCCCACCACCAGCAGGCTGGCGCCGACATCGGCGAACACCGCCATCCACATGGTGCCCATGCCCAGCAGGGTGAGCGTCAGGAACAGCGCCTTAATGCCGAGCGCCAGCACTATGTTCTGGATCAGGATGGCGCGGGTGGCTTTGGAGATGCGCACGAATTCCGGGATCTTGCGCAAATCGTCGTTCATCAGCGCGACATCAGCGGTTTCAATCGCGCTGTCGGTGCCCATCGCCCCCATAGCGAAACCGATATCCGCGCGCGCCAGCGCCGGGGTGTCGTTGATGCCGTCGCCCACCATGCCGGTTACGCCTTGCGCCGACAGCCGTTCAATCTGCGAGAGCTTGTCTTCCGGCAACAGGTTGCCGCGCGCCTCATCGATCCCCACGTCGCGGGCGATAGCCTGCGCCACGTGCTGATTGTCGCCGGTGAGCATCAGGGTTTTGATGCCGGCCTGATGCAGTGTGTTGATCGCTTCCTGACTGGAGGGTTTCACCGTGTCGGCCACCGTCATCAGCGCCAGAACCTGTCGCTCGTCGCCCAGGATGATCGCGGTGTTGCCCGCCTGCTCCAGCTCGGTCAGCCGATCGGTAATGACGGCGGTCGCGTCGCCCAGCCACTTTCTGGCCAGCCGTAGGTTGCCGAGAAAATAGCGCTGTCCCCTCAAGAGAACCGGTGACGCCCTGTCCGGCGACGGCGCTGAAATCAACGACAGCAAGCAACGGCGTGCCAGCTTCCTGCGCGGCTCTTGCCACCGCCTGCGATACCGGGTGGTCGGAACGGCCGGCCAGACTGGCGGCCAGTTGGCGGCAGCGGGCGTCGTCAACGCCGGCGACCGGTTCAAAGCCGGTCTGCACCGGTTTGCCGTGGGTCAGGGTGCCGGTCTTGTCCAGCGCCAGCCAGGAGAGGGCGTGGCCTTTTTCCAGAAACACCCCGCCCTTGATGAGAATGCCGCGCCGCGCCGCCGCCGCCAGTCCGCTGACGATGGTCACCGGGGTGGAAATAACCAGCGCGCACGGGCAGGCGATCACCAACAGCACCAGCGCTTTGTAAGTCCAGTCCAGCCAGCTATCGTCAGTAAACAGCGGCGGCAGCACCGCCACCAGCAGCGCGCCGAGAAATACCAGTGGGGTGTAGACGCGGGCAAATTGATCGACAAACCGCTGCGTCGGCGCTTTGGTTCCCTGCGCCTGTTCCACCGCGTGAATAATCCGCGCCAGCGTGGTATTGGCCGCCGCCGCCGTCACCCGATATTCAAACGAGCCGCTTTCATTGATGGTGCCGGCAAACACGCTGTCGCCGACACGTTTATCCACCGGCAGGCTTTCCCCGGTAATCGGCGCCTGATTGACGGCGGAGTGGCCGCTGGTGATTTCGCCGTCCAGCGCGATACGCTCGCCGGGCCGCACCCGTACGATGTCGCCCGGCGTGACGGTTTTGGCTTCCACTTCGCGCCAGTCGCCATCCGGCTGTTGTACGGTGGCGGTGTCCGGCGCCAGATTCATCAGCCCGGCGATGGCGTTGCGGGCTCTGTCCAACGAACGCGCCTCGATGTGCTCGGCAAGGGTAAACAGCACCATCACCATCGCCGCTTCCGGCCACTGTTGCAGGAAAAGCGCGCCGGTTACCGCGATACTCATCAGCGCATTGATGTTCAGGTTGCCGGTGCGAAGGGCAATCCAGCCTTTGCGATAGGTGGTCAGCCCGCTGGCCGCCACGGCGAGAATCGCCAGCACCGCGGCCCACCATTCGGGCAGCCCGGTCCATTCCACCGCTTCCGCGGCGGCGGCGGCGACCACCGCCAGCCCCAGCGGCCACCAGGATTTCTTCGGCTCCGGCGGCAGGGGCGAGCGGTCGTCGCCGGTGCGTACTTCGGGTTCAAAACCTAACGTGCGGATAGCGGCCAGCACCTTGTCCAGCGCGTCGTAGCGGTGGGTGACGGTCATCACCCGTTGCATCAGGTTGAATTCCAGCGCGCTCACTTCCGGCAGGGTGTCGAGTTTTTTGCGCAGCATCGTTTCTTCGGTCGGGCAGTCCATCTGCATGATGCGGATCGGCGTGCGCTGCTGGTCGCCGATGCGCTCCGCGCCAGCCAGCGCATCGGTAGGCTGAGCCGGTGCCGGATGGTCGCAGCAGTGACTAGTACAAGATTGCCCGCTTTGCGGGTTACCCGCGGTTTTTAGTCGCGGCCTGACCCAGTCCGGCGTGAGCCTGCGGGAGTGGTCGGAACAGGGCCTTGCCCGGTTTTTCCAGCGCGACAGGCTGGAACTGACGCGGAGAAGTGGGTGAATGTTTCTCTGACATGGTTGATTCCTGTTCGTGGTTTTGTTGTAGTAAAAACCCTGTAGCAACTACAGGGTCAAGGGGGAATCACATGAAAATTGGCGATCTGGCGAAAGTGGCCAACACCACACCGGAAACCATTCGTTTTTATGAGAAGAAAGGGCTATTGCCGGAACCGGAACGAACCGAAGGGAACTACCGCTACTACCATCAGTTTCATGTCGACCGGCTGCGGTTTATCCGCAACTGCCGCTCGCTGGACATGAACCACGATGAAATTCGCGCCCTGATTGCGCTGAGCGAGCAACCGGCCGCCAGCTGCGAAGGGGTGAACGTGTTGCTGAACGAACATCTGGGGCACGTGGAGGCGCGCATTGCGGAGCTGCAGCAGCTGAAAGCGCAACTGATGCACATCAGCCAGCGCTGCCAGGTCACGCAGACGGTGGACGGTTGCGGCATCCTGCACGGTTTGTCTGTGCTGGAACCGGAGGACAGCGGCACCGGTCATACGCATTTGGGGTGAACGTAGCCGCTGCGCGCGCGTTGGCCGGGCTACGCCGACTCCCGCTCGATAAGCTGAAAGCCGATGTCGACAATGGTGCCGTTGCGGTCATCACCTGCGATGCTGTCTGCCAGTAAGGTGGCCGCCCGACGGCCCATCTCCCGTCTGTCGATACCGACCGTGGTAAGTGACGGACGGTTGCTGGCGGCAAAATCCAGATCGCCGAATCCCATCACCGCCAGATCCTGCGGAACACGCAGGCCACGGCTTTCCGCTTCCATGATCGCGCCCTGCGCCAGCGTGTCCGAACTGCAGACCACAATGTCGGGATGACCCCGCTCCAGCAACTGGCTGACCCCGTGCCGGCCAAATGCCAGCGTGGCGGGCAGGGGCGCGTCGATGCAGGCTGGCTGGGGAGCGCCGTCGCGGGCCAGCGCGTCGCACAAGCCGGTTTTGCGCCTCGCGGCGCGCGGGTCTGCCGTCCAGATCAGGCCCGGGTGTTGATACCCTTTACGGCGGATATACTCGCCGATCGCCAGCCCGACTTTTTCATGAGAAAACCCCACCAGCATATCCAGCGGCGTTGGCGTGAGATCCCAGATTTCCACCACGGGAACCGCGGCGTTCAGCATGATTTTCCTGAGCGCAGGCGAGTGATGGATGCCGGTCAACACCACGCCGTCAGGGCGGCGCGACAGTAGCGTCGCCACCAGTTCTTCCTCGGCCTGTTGCGTGTATCCCGCCACACACAGCAGCATGTGATAACCGCGCTGCGCCAGTTCGTCGCTGATGGCCTGGATAGTATCGACAAACATATTGTTGTTGATTTGCGGCACCACAACGGCGATCAGTTTGCTGCGCCGGGAGGCCAGCCCGCCCGCCAGCGCGTTCGGAATATACCCGGTGGCGCGCACCGCTTCCTGCACCTTTTCAATGGTTTTGGCGCGCACCAGCGCGGGGGTGTTGAGCACGCGGCTGACCGTCATGGAAGAGAGCCCCGCCGCCCGGGCGACGTCATCCAGCGTTGGCGCGCGCGTTGCGGCGGCATGTCGGGTTGTTTTTTTGGTACTCACAGTGAGCCTGGCCCTTGTGTTATTCGGTGGCGTCCGTTTCGTGGATTATTGGTGAAGCGGTGTGCTTTTTCCAGCACGGCGCGGCGGCACGCTCTCGTACCTGATATTACGCGGGAAGGCTTGGTGTTGGCGCTATCATTTTATTGTGCAACTTGCCATAAATATCCGGATTGTGATCGTTTGTACAAAATAGATTCAATGCAGTGGTGCTCTATCGGTATCTTCGTTATTGATGTTAGCGCAAACATTTTACCTGATGAGGACCATGCCATGTCGTTAAGCGCAAATTCAGATGCCGTTTCCTATGCCAGCGTTACCGGCGTCAAAACCGCGGCGGAAACCGGCGACCGTATTGAGTGGGTTAAATTGTCGCTGGCGTTGCTGCCGCTGGCGACGCCGGTGAGCGACGCCAAGGTGCTCACCGGGCGCCAGAAACCCCTGACCGAAGTGGCGATTATTATCGCGGAGATTCGCTCTCGCGATGGGTTTGAAGGGGTCGGATTCAGTTACTCCAAGCGCGCAGGCGGCCAGGGGATTTATGCGCATGCGAAAGAGATTGCCGACAATCTGCTGGGGGAAGACCCGAACGATATCGATAAAATCTACAGCAAACTGCTGTGGGCCGGCGCCTCGGTGGGGCGCAGCGGCATGGCCGTGCAGGCCATCTCTCCTATCGACATTGCGCTTTGGGATATGAAAGCGAAGCGCGCGGGGCTGCCGCTGGCGAAATTACTGGGCGCGCACCGGGATTCCGTCCAATGCTACAACACCTCCGGCGGCTTTCTGCATACCCCGCTGGAACAGGTGCTGAAGAACGTGGCGTTCTCGCGGGAGAGCGGCATCGGCGGCATTAAGCTAAAAGTCGGCCAGCCCAACACCGCGGAGGATATCCGCCGTCTGACCGCGGTCCGCGAGGCGCTGGGCGATGATTTCCCGTTAATGGTGGATGCCAACCAGCAGTGGGATCGTGAAACCGCGATCCGCATGGGGCGCAAAATGGAGGCTTTCAACCTGATCTGGATTGAAGAGCCGCTGGACGCCTACGACGTGGAAGGCCACGCGCAACTGGCCGCCGCGCTCGACACGCCGATCGCCACCGGGGAAATGCTCACCAGTTTCCGGGAACATGAACAGCTGATTTTGGGCAACGCCAGTGATGTTGTGCAGCCGGACGCGCCGCGCGTGGGCGGGATTTCGCCGTTCCTGAAGATCATGGATCTGGCGGCGAAACACGGCCGTAAGCTGGCGCCGCATTTTGCGATGGAGGTGCATTTGCATCTGGCCGCCGCCTACCCGCTGGAACCCTGGCTGGAACATTTTGAATGGCTCAACCCGCTGTTTAACGAGCAGCTTGAACTGCGCGACGGACGCATGTGGGTGTCGGATCGTCACGGTCTGGGCTTCACCCTGAGCGAACAGGCTCGCAAGTGGACGCAACTGAGCTGCGAATTCGGCAAATACGCCGGGTAACGTCTGGTACTGTTGTCAGTGACGTTTGAGATGCCGCCTCGCATTGCCGCTTCGCATAGTACGTAGCAACCATATGTACATCGCAATCATATGTACATCGCAATCATAGTACATAGCAACCGGGGCGGCAGACGAATGAAACGATGCGTAGTCTTGCCTGGCTGGCTCAACAGGGGCGGCGAAATTTTATTCCTTATCGATTCTCTCGTAATAATTATTAATACCAAATATTAATATATAAATAATAATAGAATGAATAATTATTGTTAAATTACTAACGTGAACATTTATATTCTATAGATTAATAATCATTGTGGAAAATACTGTGGGTCTTTGTATTTTAATAAAAATTTTTTTGAGAATCTTCTGATTGTCATTTTAAATTTTATTTAGGTGATATATTATCCATCTCGGAGAGGCGTCAATAATAAAAACCTAATGGATTATGATTAAAAAGTGTCTAGTAATCAGATAAAGATTTCCTATGGAAATGACTTTTTTGTTATTAAATTGATGGATTTCTTATCAATCAATTTAACATTAATAGTCAGCGCCAGGCTATTTTTGATGGGCGCTTTCGACGATGTCATTATGATTAGTTTGCTATTTTCCACCTCTTTTCTACTTATTGGAGAATATACCGGCTTATATCATAATGGGCTTAAGAATATGCAATTTCGCGGGCAGAGAAGACTGTGGAGTTCCGCATTATTGTCCGTCATGTTTGTTGAAGTGGTCAGGGATTATGCCGGCACGCTGTACTCGCTAGGGCTATTGCATCATCTCGATAACATCTATTTTTCCGCGACGCTGTATTGGTATATCCTTTCGCTATGCGGCCTCTATCTCACTCGTTTGATTACGTTTAAATTTACGACCAAAAAACGGATTAGGATTGCTATTGTGGGCTTAACGCCCGGTGGGTTAGCGGCGGAAAAAGCGTTGCTCAAAGAGTATGCCAATATGCAGTTGGAATTGGCTTTCTATGACGATCGCAGTCCATCCCGTTGCGGTTATCTGACTAAGAGCCCGTTTAAAGGCAAGGTAAGTGCGCTGGTTGAAGAAGCCAAAGCGGGCAGAGTGGATGAGATTTATATTGCACTGCCGATGATTGCGCTGAAACGCATTCGCTATTTTCTGTCGATGATGTCCGATACTACGGTTGATACCTACATCATTCCTGACCTTTATTCCTACAGTTCATATGTATCGCAGTTTCGTTCCATCAATAACATTCAGACCATCAGTATTTTCAGATCGCCGTTTGATGGTATTGGTTCTTTTATTAAGCGCGTTGAGGATTTAGTGATTGGCGGCGTTATTACGCTGATGATTTCGCCGTTGTTGCTGCTGATTGCGATTGGCATCAAACTGACGTCGCGCGGGCCGGTGTTATTCAAGCAGGATCGCTACGGTCTGAGCGGCAACAAAATCAAAGTGTGGAAATTTCGCTCGATGCACGTGATGGAAAACGCCGGCGTTGTGACGCAGGCGACTAAAAACGATCCGCGCGTTACGCGTTTTGGCGCATTTTTACGCCGTACTTCGCTGGATGAACTGCCGCAGTTTTTCAATGTATTGCAAGGCACGATGTCGATTATTGGCCCGCGACCTCATGCCGTGGTGCATAACGAGCAGTATCGTCAACTGGTCGAAAACTACATGATTCGCCATAAAGTGAAGCCTGGTATTTCAGGATTGGCACAGGTTAATGGTTATCGTGGCGAAGTGGATACCCTCGATAAAATGGAAAAACGGGTTCACTACGATATTGCCTATATTCAGAGCTGGTCTCTTTGGCTGGATATCAAGATTATCTTTAGAACCATTTTCAAAGGCTTTATTGGTGAAAATGCGTACTAAATTGATCATCGCCGCTGGAATGATAATGCCGCATCCCTGCTGGGCTGACCTGATGCCGAAATCGCATATCGGTATTGCAGGTATTGATTTTCAAAGCCAGGTCGGTCTGGATTATGGACATGAGAATAACGTGACCTATCAGGCTTATGATCAAGACGCAGTGAGTTCTGATTTTCAGAGCGTCAGACCAATGATTAAAGCTGTTGGCGCGCGTTATCAGGACCAATATCTGCTGATGTATTCCGGTGATTATCGTCGTTACGACCGCGATTCGGCGGATAATTATACCGATCATTTCTTTCGCTTTAATGGTGCATGGCGCTACGGGTTAAAGCATGGATTAACGCTCAGTCTTGAAGAGATTCTCTCGGGCACGAGGCGCGCGGGCGTGGTATTTCCGAGGGTTTTCGATCACAACAGTTCAGCGATTTCGGTATTAATTCGCCATTGAGCAGCGAACTCTTTAACAGCGAATTACGTTACAGCTATGGCGCACCGAAAGGGCGCGGTAAAGCCGAAGTCGCTCTACTGTTTAAAAAGCTGCGTTTAGGCCACGCGGACGATATTAAAAATACTGATATTGATTTTTATAACTATGTCCGTGGGCAGGAATGGCACGAGAACGGTTTGATCGCAGAATTATCTGACCAATACTCGCGGGCAACGCGCTTTCGCTACCGCTTTATTAACAATCAGCGCCGTTATGAGGTCGATTCGCAAAAAGACAATGATGAGTATTACCTGGAATACGGTATTAAATCGCAGCTTACGGGCAAAACCCGCGTGGATGCAAACGTAGCCTGGCTATATAAGACATTCGATAATAACCCCAATGCCAGGGATTTTAGCGGGGTAAACTGGGATATTCAGGCTGAGTGGAAACCGCTCGAACAAGCCGTTTTTACTGTACATACGTCGCAGCATATCAAAGATCCGTCGGAAGTCGGCGGCTATATCATGGCGTCTAAATACGGCATTTCCTATCAGCATTTTTGGTTAGCCGATCGTTTTTCCACCAGGTTTGACTATTCATACCTGACCGAGGGGTACAAGAATTACCCGAAGGATCGCAAAGACCGAAATAGGGTGTTCACCTTCGCCATGAACTATAACTTCAGGCCCTCGATTCATCTTGAATTAAAGTATCAACTGAACACGCTACGTTCCAATCAAGATACCGATTCTTTCTTCATTGGCCCCGACGGCGATCGCCAGGTCGTCAGAACGTTGGGCCGCGATAACTCCCTGATTATGTTTACAGCTAAGGTACAGATCTAACGTGAAAATAATAAAACTGTGCATTTTTCTGTGCCTAAGCGTCTGGTTGGCGGGATGTTCCCTGTCGAGCCCGCGGCAGCTGGACAAACCTGACAATGAAACAACCGGTTATCAGTTAGATGAAGGCGACGCTGTCAATATTCTGGTATACGGCGAGCCGGAGATGACGATGACATTTATGTTGGATAAAAGCGGCGCGATTAACTTCCCCTATATCGGTCAGCTGGTGTTGAAAGGGAAAACGCCGGGGCAGGTAGGCGAGGAACTGGCCCATCGCCTGCGCGGTGACTATCTGCAAAACCCGATGGTGACGGTCAGCATCGCCGAGTTCCGGAAATTCTATATCACCGGTGAAGTTGAGAAGCCGAATGGGTATGCCTACGAACCGGGCTTAACCGTTGAAAAAGCGCTGGCGCTGGCCGGCGGATTTACCGATCGCGCAGACCGCAAGGATGTGAGTATTCGCCTGTCGAATAGCAATCAACTGATTGAAAATGTTGATGTAAGACGCGCCGTTCATCCTGGCGACACCGTGATTGTCGGTATGAGCTTTTTCTGACCATGAGTCTATCTATAGTGGAAAATGGCAGAAAACTGGAAAGCACGATCGATTTCTCCAGATTTGCCCAAAAGATCAAACAGAACGGTTGGAAGATCATCCTGGCTGGCCTGATTAGCGCGGTAGTGGCTTACCCGCTGATTAGCATGATCACGCCCAAATATGTTTCGACGGCAACGGTGCTGCTGAAAGCGCAGCAGGATAACGTTTCGCCTTTGCCGCAGGTCGATGGCTATGATTCCACCCGCAGCGGCTATTACGAAACCCAGTATGCGTTGATGCAGTCACGCATCGTGCTGGAACAAGCCGTGCGGGACATCAGGCTGGACCAAAACCCCGCGTTTAACGGCGATGCCGACAAAAACGCGGATAACCGCGCTGATGAGCAACAGCGGGTCGATAACGCGCTGAATGCGATAGTGAAAAACCTCACTATCAACGGCGTTCGCACCACACACCTCGCCACTATCTCCTACGAATCGGCATCGCCTGCGCTTTCGGCCGATATCGCTAACGGCGTGGCGCAGGCGTTTATTGACTATACGGCTAAGCAAAAGCACCTCAAGACGCTGCAAGCCAAGGCGCTGAACCAAAAACAGATGGAAGAGGTATGGCAGCAAGTCGTTGAGCAACAGGCTGCCATCGACCAGTTTCTGAAGAAAGAAGGGTTGCTCACGTTCCGTGGCGTGGATGGCTTTGAGACTGAACAACTGGGGATCGTCACCACGAAGTTAGCGGATGCGACCCAACGTCGCATCAGGGCGGAAACGAATTACAACAGCGTGCGTTTGAACGCGGGTAAGTCGCTGGAAAACGTGATTTCTCTGCCTGATATTTCTACTCATGCCCAGATTCAGGATTTGCGCATCGCGCTGATTCAGGCCCGGCGTTCTTTATATGATTTGCGTAAACGCTATGGGCTGAAACATACCAAAATCCTGGAAGCCGAAGCCCAGGTTCAGGCGATTGAGGAACAGACCCGCACGGTGTTATTCGAACTGGAAGCGGGACTGAATAAGCAGTATCAGGCGGCGTTGAAGGATGAAAAATACTATCAGCAGCTGTTGAATCAACAGAAAGCGGATTTTCAAACGCTGGCGTCTAAACGTGATGAATACAACAACCTGACCACGGCGCTGGATAAAACCAAAGAACTGTATAAGGCGCTCTATCAGCGCACGAAGGAGCAGACGCTCGCGGGTAACTATTTAGAGCCGGACGCGATACTTTACGACCCGGCGGTGCCGGCTGACCATCCGTCGAAGCCCAATAAAGCGATGCTGCTGGTGATGGTTGTCATGCTAACCCTGATTTTCTCCGTGGTTTACTTCATCGTGAGAGCCGCGCTGGATAATTCAATCAACAACATCAGCCAGATGAAAACGCGCCTGAATGTGGCGCCGGTGGGTGAAATTCGCACCTTTGCCAATGGAGTGAGGCGCCCGCAGGTGGTGCGTTTGATCACCGAATCGCCGCTGGATGTCGATATTGTCCACAGTATGCGAACCCACATTTTGCTATCGCATCCCTCCTGCCAAACCCTTGCCGTCAGCTCGACAGAGCATGGCGAAGGGCGATCGTTGCTGGCGCATTTGCTGGCGACATCCTTTAGCGCTGATCAAAAAACGCTGCTTATCGATCTGGATTTCTTTAACGACGGCGGGCTGACGCAAGATTTGGCGCATCCTGCCGCGGTTGGCGTGGCGGAGCTACTGCAAGGTCAATCACCGCTGGATGCCGCGCTGGTGACAATCAATGAACATTTAAGCTTCCTGCCGCGTGGTCATGCCTCGACGTCTTCTTTACTGATGCTGTCGTCCGAGCATTTTGTGACGTTGATGACTGAGCTGAAAACGCGCTATCAGCGAATTATCGTTGACGTGGCTGCGGTGAATCAAACGCAGGATATTCAATTGATTAGCCGGGTGATAGACGGGGTGGTTTTTGTGCTGAAAGCCGGTGCGTGGCGTGCGGGCGATGTGCTTAATGCCATTGAGAAAGTGAAGCACCACCGCGCGGTGCTGATTGGCGCGGTAATAAATCGGGTTGCGGATAAGAACCTCGAAACCAAAGAGGGAATTCGTTCCCTGAATCAACGCATGAATGCGCTAATCAATAGTACGGGCCATCTATAAGTTTATTGAAAAAATGAGTTTATTGAAAAGATGAGTTTATTAAAAAGCGTTTCAACCATTGCTGGGTCGTCGGTGCTTTCACAGCTGATTGGCGCGCTGTCTATCTGGCTGATTTCACATAAATATGACATGGCCGAGGTGGGAATCTACGCGCTGAGTTACAGCATCGTGTTGGTGGGGGCGCAAGTCTGTACCTTTGCATCGCAACTGCTGATTCCAAAACAGCAAGACAGTGAACTGGCGCAAAGCGTGGTGTTCAGCGTGCTGCAAAGTCTGCTTACCGCGGTGCCTTACGCGATGCTGACCGCATGGCTGTTCCAGCGAAATGTGTTCTTTCTCTACCTGCTCACACTTGCCTATGCGCTGGTGCTGATCGCGGAGAATTTATCGCTGCGCGAGGGTAACTATCGTTTTCTGGCCTTTCAGCGACTCGCCGTCTCGGCGGTGGTCGTGCTTTCGGTGGTGTTCACTTCACATACCAGCGCATTTTATTGGTCCTGGGCCTGCGCCATGATGGTACTTATTAGCGGCTGTATTTTACATTCGTTCAATATTCACACCGTTACGTTCAGAAATTTTAGTCTGCAGCGTAATGTGGCTTTCTTTCATCAGCATGTTCACCACCTCACCCGGGTTGGCAGCGCCGAAGTGCTGGCGATGGTCAATAGCAATTTGCCGGTGATGCTGATTAACTTTTGGTTCTCCGCGTTGACAGCGGGTTATTTCTCGGTGGTGAGCCGCTTTTGTCTGGCTCCGGTGGTGATCATCGGTAATGCGGTGCGTAACTCTATTTTTTCCACGTGGTCGGTCGATTTCAGAAATAAGCGTTTCAACTATGAGGAATTTAAAAAGGTTCGCCTGGTATTATTGATGTCAGGGGTTGTCTGCACGCTGGGAGTATTCATTTTTTATCCGCTGGTGATGCACCTGTTTTTTAGCGAAGAGTGGATTAACTCCATTCCAACGTCTCGCTATATGCTACCTTATTTATTTCCTGCGCTGGCGGTGTGTCCGCTGACGGTGATTGAGCTAATATTTGGCTCTCATCGCTATTTTCTGCGTATTCAGTTAGAACAGTTGGCGGTTGTATTAGTCGCTTTTGTGATTGTGCCTTATTTTTATAATCACTATGCCACGTCCATGATTCTGTTTTCCATGCTGACGTTTGTACGCTATGCGTTTATTTATCTCAAGGTCAACAAACGCGCCGGCTTGCTGAAAAGTATGATGATAGCGTCATGAGTTTGAATACCGGGCTTTATCTGCAGGTTTATGTTGTCATCACACTGGTATTCTGCGGGCTGACGCAGTATTTCACCGGCCTGCTGGCGGTGCTGTGGTTGCCTTTTATTTTGGCTTTAATCATGGTGGGGTTGCTGATTATGCAGACCCGCTACGATGCGTTGCATTTGGATACGCAGGAATGGGTGGTGCTCACGCTGTATCTCTCTTTTCTGGCGATGGCGGGGGTGTCTACCCTATTGCAGGGCGGAATAACGGTCACGATCGTTGGTTTTAAAAACGAGATTGCCTTGTCGTTGATGATGTTTTGCCTGCTGCTGGGGTTTTGCCGTGAATCACAAATTTACCGCGTGACCCGCAGTTTGTATTGGGTGTTCTACGCGCAGTTCCCCATCGTGATTTATCAGGTGTTGTTTGTGTTGCCGCGGCGTGTGGCGCTTCGTGGCGAAGATGAAAAATGGGACTCCGTGGTCGGCACGTTTGGCGGCGACCCGATGGGCGGGGGCAATACCGCGGCGATGGGGCTGTTCTGTCTGCTGATTATGCTGCTGAAAGTTTCGGAATTTAAACATGGTTTGACGTCGTTTAAATCCATGTCGGTACATATCGTTTTGGGGTTTGGCCTGTGTATTCTGGGGGAAGTGAAATTCGTGATTCTGGTTTCTCCATTATTACTGGCCTGGGTTTGGTTAATGCCGAGCTACATCAAAGGCATGAATAACGTAAACCTGAAAGCGATTTTGCTGATTTTTACCGGCATGGCGTTACTCATTGCCATCGCGATCACCATTTTGGCCTCGGGTTACTCCTCGGCGTTTGGCAGCGACCCGACGAAAAGTGCGTTAAGCGTATTTATGGATTCGCTAGGCTATATTTTTGATACCAACTACATTATGGAGTCAGGTGAGCTTGGCCGTCTGACGACGATATTTTTCTGGCTGAAAAATCACGATATGTGGGGGCTTTCCGGTACGTTATTTGGTTACGGTTTAAATGCGACAAATAGCGGAAGCGCCGTTTCTCCCGGATTTTTAAATATTATCTACAACCTGATTATCGATTCGACTTCACTAAGCGTGCTGCTATGGGAAGTGGGCGTTGTTGGATCGTTATTCTTTACCGGGTTAATTATTTATATCTTAATTATTACGCGACCAAAGCCGGTGCTGGAGCGTAATGAAGTAGACCGACAGGATCTGCAACTGCTGAGTTTTTCTCCGGCCTTTAATGTTTTTGCGGTTGGGTGCCTGCTGAGTCTGCCTTATAGCCAGATCCTGATGATTATTCCCATGCTGCAATTCCTGTTTTATTTGTCTCTGGGCTCAAGTCTGGTGATACGCCATTCTGTCCGCCGTTATACCGGAAAATCGTATGAGTGATAAACCTTTTATTTCTGTGAGTATTAAGACATTCAATGAGTCGGAATGCATCGAGCAAACCATCGACAGCATTCGTCGCCATATTGCGGATTATCCCCATAAAATTATTGTTGCCGATAGCTTATCGACCGACAACACTCAGCAGCTTGCCAGCGCCAAAGGGGTAACCGTGGTGTCGCTGACTGAACCGTCCGAACGCTGCTGCGGCGTGGGGCATCAGCTTGGCTATCTGTACAGTCAGGGGGATTATCTCCTGCTGATGGATGGCGATATGGTGCTGGAAGATGGCTTTATTGAGCAGGGCATCGCATTTTTGGCGGCGCATCCAGACTACGCCGGCGTGGCTGGAACGGTGGAGATGGATGGCGCGGCGAACTATGAATTTAAATCGCGTAAACAGCGCCTTCATAAAATATATCCGCTGGGCGACTGCGGCCATTTAGGCGGCGGGGGCTTATATCGCCGTTCGGCAATTGAAAAAATAGGTTATCTCACCAACCGCAGCTTGCATGGTTATGAAGAGGCTGAATTAGGCATTCGTCTGCGCTATGCCCAATATAAATTACATCGCCTTAACGTGCCTTATTTCCGTCACACGTCATACACCATGCCAACATATAAAATGCTGCAATATCGTTGGACGAACGGTTTTCTCTGGGCGCCGGGCGAACTTTTACGCAGTGCATGGGGCATGCCTTATTTTCGCGAGGCGTTGCACATCGTTAAAAACGAGGCGGTTTTTGCCGTTTATCTGCTAGCGCTGTTGATAAGTTTGTTGACGTTTAACATCGGCATTATTGGCATAGCGTTGCTGCCGTTATTCGCTTTTATTACTTTAAAAACGATGAAGAACCGTTCACTGCTGAACGGATTACAAAGCGTGATGAACCTGGCTGTATTTTCTGCCGGATTGGTCAAAGGGTTAACCAGGCCCATGCGTGATCCGATGACGCCGCCAGACAGCAAGGTTATTCATGAATAGGCAGGTATGATGAAAGTTTTATTAGTCAATAAATTCTTCTATATCAAGGGCGGTGCGGAAACGGTTTATTTTCAGGAAATCGATATGCTGAAAAAGGCTGGCGTTGAGGTTATCGCTTTCTCAATGCAGCATGAAAATAACTTCCCGTCAGATTACTCACCCTATTTCGTTGATAATGTGGATTATCATCAGAGCAGCGGCGTGATCGGAGCAATGAAAACGGCCGTTAACTTTATTCATAACGCTGAAGCATGTAAGAAGTTGCTGGCGTTATTGCGTAAAGAAAAGCCGGATATTGTTCATTTCCATAATATCTATCATCAGCTCACGCCGTCATTGATTAAAATTGCCCATCAGTTTGGGTGTAAAACAGTGTTAACGGCCCATGACTACAAGATTATCTGCCCTTCGTACACCATGTTGCGCGATGGCAAAGTCTGTGACGCCTGTTTAACCGGCTCGGTATTTAATGCCTTTAAATATCGTTGCCAGCAAGGCTCCGCCTCGAAAAGCCTGCTGCTTTCGTTAGAGGGCGCCTGGCAGAATATTGCCAAAAATTATCAGGCGTTGGATGCGATCGTTTCGCCCAGCGAATTTCTACGTAGTCAATTAATTCGCAAGCTGCCGAATTCTCGTATTGAGGTGATTGTGAACGGCATTAATGACAGCCTGCCGGTGGAGGATGTTGAAGATGACGGCTATTTTCTTTTTATTGGCCGCCTGAGTCGGGAAAAAGGCGTGGCTACGCTGGCCAGCGCGCATCAGCAAATGCGCAATAAAATTCCGTTAAAAATTGCAGGCAGCGGGCCGCTGTATGACGATCTGGTTGCACAATTTCCGCATGCGGAATTCCTGGGCTATAAACAGCAGGGCGAAGAACTTAACCAGCTTATTAAATATGCGCGCGCGGTGGTGGTTCCTTCCGAATATTATGAAAACTGTTCAATGTCGGTGCTGGAATCGATGGCGTTCGCCAAACCGGTAGTGGGCGGGCGTATTGGCGGCATTCCCGAACAAATTCGCGATAATGTAGACGGCGTTTTATTCGAACCAGGTAATGTGCAGGCATTAGCCGATGTGCTGGATGACCTGGCGTTGAATCCGCAAAAAGCCAGAGAAATGGGATTGAATGCGCGTCAGCGTCTTAGCGAAAAATATTCATTACGTAAACACACAGAATCTTTATTGGCGCTTTATCAGGAATTATTAAACGATAAATAATATGACTACGAAAATTACCGTTCTGGGAACACGTGGCATTCCAAACGTGTTAGGCGGTGTGGAAACACATTGTCAAAATTTATACCCGACTATTAAACAGCAATTTGATGTGGATATTTGCGTTCTCGCACGTTCACCTTATGTTAATTATAAAGAATCACAGTATCAGGGAGTAACGACTCGCGCTTTATTAGCGCCGAAAAAACGTTCATTAGAAGCAATAGTCCATTCGGTACTGGCGGCATTTATCACCTGCTTTGATCAGTCCACGGTAGTACATGTTCACGCTATTGGCCCAGGGCTGGTGGTGCCGCTTCTGCGTCTGCTGGGCAAAAAAGTGGTTTTTACTCATCATGGCCCGGACTATGACCGCCAGAAATGGGGGTTCCTGGCAAAGAAAGTGTTGTTGCTGGGTGAAAAGGTGGCCGTGAAATATGCCAATGAAGTGATTGTGATCTCCGAAGTTATTAATAATATGATCAAGCAGAAATATGGTCGGGATGATGCTCATCTTATCTATAACGGCGTGAGCTTATCTCAGCGATTAACACCGGAAGTTATCAATCAAACGTTGGCGCGTTTTTCTCTTCAGCCACAAAACTATTTGGTCGCGGTTGGCCGTTTCGTGGAAGAAAAAGGCCTGCACGATCTCATCACCGCTTATAGGCAATCGGGTATTACGATGCCGCTGGTTTTGGTTGGCGATGCCGATCACCCCACTGCGTATAGTCTGCGCTTAAAACAGTTAGCCCATGACACCCCCAATGTGATCCTGACCGGATTTTTAAAAGGTCATGAACTACAAACTGTTTTTTCACAGGCTAAACTCTTTGTGATGCCTTCATATCATGAAGGGTTGCCCATTGCATTGCTGGAGGCAATGTCGTTTTCATTGCCCGTTGTGGTCAGCAATATTCCCGCTAATCTGGAGGTGAAATTAGCGCCAGACACCTATTTTAATGTTGGAGACGTGGCGGATTTATCCGAAAAAATTACACAGCGCTCTAAATCGTTTGCTGTTGATTACTCTGAATATTTACAAAGGTATAATTGGCAAAAAATCGCGCAACAAACGATGGCGGTTTATACCTCAGTCAATAGGTCAATGAGTTAATAAATCAATAGGTAAATAGTGAACGAATCGAATCAACGTCCGTTAGTCATTGAACGCTTCTATGAAGCCCTCGATGGGAACATCGACGCAGAACTTACCCTCGGAACAACGGCAGGCCGTTGAACAGGCGGTGTTGTCGATCACAGCGGCTTCAATGCATTGGGTCGACGTGCGTAAAAGTTTCCCTTTTTTTAGCCGGCGCTATTACTTCGTCTTTTTATTCGGCCGGGATCACCGTAAACGTCCCCGTAAAGAATCGACGCTGTTTTGCATACTGCTGACGGCGTTGATCCTGTTTACCGGCTTGTCCTGCACGCTTGCGGCGCTATTGACGCTATACATGATTAAGTCTGCCTTGGGTATTGATATTTTCCCACATTTCCACTTAGGGATTTGGGATTGGTGGCTCAGCCTGAAGGATCACTGACCTCCGGTTTCTACTGACGTGGAAATAAGGAGTCTTAGATGAATTTTAAAATTATCGCGGTAGGAGGTTTGTTATTTTCTGTAGTGGGTGTGGCTGGCGGCACGATGACGACCGTCACTCCCAAAGAACTAAATGGTCCGTTAACGAATCCGGGTAATGGCGTTGCCAGCTTTAACCAAGGTAATGGCGCAACGCTATCGCTGGCTGATTATCCCGACACCGGCATTGAATATGATCGCCTGTACTGGAGTGAACTGGAGCCGGTAGAAGGCCGGTATAACTTTCAACTGGTGGATGCCATTTTCGAACTGGCTAGCCAGCATCAACCGGCGATGAGCGTGGGGCTGCGCTTTATGGCGCTTGATGAGCCAGCCAGCGGCTCGAAGATTCCTGACTGGTTGATCCAAAAAGGCATTAAGGGCGAGTGGACGCCGGACAAAAAAACCTTTGTACCGGATCTGGACGATCCACTGTTTATCGAATACAGCCAGCGTTTGCTTAACGCTTTTGGTCAACGCTATGACGGTAATTCGAATCTGGCGTATATCGATATTGGGTTGGTGGGGTCATGGGGAGAGTGGCACAACAGCAATTTCCCGACCATTAAGCCGCTGCTTGAGCGTTACACATCAGCCCAGTTAGATAAGTACGTAAAAATGTATTTTGCCGCGTTTCCCAACTGTCCAAAAATCATGCTGATTAACGGCGGCGACACCCTGGCAAGCGCCGTGAAGCAAGGTGCTGGATGGCGCGCCGACTGCTGGGGAGACTGGCGTAATTTTTCGACCACGTGGAGTCACATGCAAGACGATTATCCGCAGCGGCTGCAAAACGTGGCGGCGCTTTATCCAAACTTTAGTACTGCGTGGCAACGTGCGCCGGTGAGCCTGGAAATCTGTGGTTATATGTCGGAGTGGCAGAGCGTTCAGCATTATACGCGTGCGCAAGTGCAGGCGAGCTTTGACTGGGCGCTGGCACAACATGCCAGTACCATTAATCTGAAGTCGCGCAGCGTGCCGACGGAGTATCGGGACATCGTGGATAACGCGCTGGTCAAACTCGGCTACCGTTTTCGCCTGGCCTCTTTGACTCACGAGTCTGAACTGGCGCAAGGGCAGAGTCTGACACTAAATAATCAGTGGGTTAATGACGGCGTAGCGCCCATTTATCTGAAATATGATGTGGCCTATCGCGTGGTGAATGATGACAACAGCGTAATGAGTATGGGAAAAACGGCTGATGACATTCGCACCTGGTTGCCGGGGCAGCATACGTCCGTCTACCAATTGGCGATGCCGGAAGCGCTGCCTGCCGGGCGGTATAATATTGACGTGGCGATGCTGGATGCAAAGGGAGTATCGCGAATTAATCTCGCCAACGAGGGCAAACAGGCCGACGGTTGGTATCGGGTTTCAACAGTAACGGTGCACTGAGCACGGAATTAAGAATAGATATTCATATGCTGAACAATATCGGCCATGTATGGCGTGAAGTAAAAACGGCGGGCAGTGTTAAAGCCAAACTGGTAATACTACTGTTTCGCCTGGCTACCCTCTATCAGTCATCAAATGCGCTGCTGAAAATTATCAGCATTCCTTTTGTGATTCTGAATAAAGTGATTAATGAATGGCTGTTTTGTGTGGAAATCCCGCACAGAACCCAAATTGGCTTTGGGCTGAAAATATATCATCCGCACTGCATTGTGGTGAATTCCGACGTCATCATCGGGACGAACTGCACGTTACGGCAGGGGGTGACCATTGGCAGCGTGATAAACCGTGAAGGTCAGGTCACTAGAAGTCCGGTGCTGGGCAATCAGGTGGAGCTTGGCGCCAATGCCATTCTGCTTGGCGACATTACGTTAGGCGATAACGTAAAAGTTGGCGCAGGAACCGTGGTAACCAAAAGCCTTGCTGCGGATAAAATAGTGGTAGGGTATGGGATTCGGGAATTGAATTGAGAGTGGGCTTATTTCTGTGCGGGTGTAACGCGACGGTAGGTTAGTCCGATATTCAGGGTGTGATGTGTGGCAATTGCATTGCGCAGTAAGGTTATTCCCGAGCAAGGTTTGCCAGAGCGATATGAAGAAAACTCAAGCCAGCGGGTCTTTAAATTTTTGGATAACAAAAGGCCGAAATGTACATCTATATATATTTCGGCTTTCTTGATTTTTGGCAGTGCACAGACGGTAGTGGTTGTCTATGGATTAAATAGTAGTGTTGGACTCAGACTGACACGACCGACGTCAGGTAAGCTCATATTATAAGCTACGTGGAATGAGACTGAGTGGAAACCCGGTCATCAAGTGATCCGGGTTTGTAATTATGAACATGGAGAATGGACTGATACGTCTGAAAGACGGTTGTGCTGTAGAAACATCGGCCAGTCATCGTATCTGGAAAGCAGATCTCACTGATGGCCCAGATGGACATGAATACCTGATTACTAGAACATCAAGTCGCTATTATCCAATTTGGACAGTCGGTCCATCGTTGCTGTCATTTGGCTTAAGAGGCCCATAGTCGAGCTCGACAAGACTCACAGTGCTAGTGAATTTTCCTGCGCCGCGACCACTTGAGACGGTTGCGTTCCACCTGACTTGAGTGTAGGCAGGATCATCAGGTTTACACACGATCGTTTCACCAGGCTTAATGTCTTTACAGGAGAACTTCATGCTCTTTACCCCATTGAACGTATCAGCGTCCCACCAACGCACGCTCGCGATCGCGTTGCTCGAAGCATCAATCACGTCTTGAAGTTCGACAGTGAAAGTCGCTGATTTGATGTGAAATAAAGATTTGTTGTGAAGAATTGGGGCGCTGGTATATGACTCCTGACGGTTCTGATTGATCTGTAATGCCTTGGGTAGTTTCAAGGTGATTAGGATGCCATTTTGCTCGAAGAGTGTGAAGTCTTTAGGTGAGCTTTGTTCAAACTGCGAGTTATTATCAGACATTTTAGTTTCCTTCATTTATATGTGTGTATTAAAACTCTGAGTAAGAGTTTCTCTTTGCTACTTGCTTATGGTTTTTTTTGATATTATTGATTCGTTTGATTGATTTTTCGTTAATGTATAATGTGCTTTTTATTAACTCACATCATAATTAATATTCGATCTGTTAATTAAAATTCAAATTGTATAATTACATGAAGCAAAAGGAGTGGTTGGTTATCGATTGATATTAAAGCTAATTTTCAATGAATATTGAAGGGTGAAGGGTGCTCATTTGAAATCTATATATATTAATTTAATCGCAGATAAGAGAAAGTCAACCAGAAGAAGAAATTTATTTGGTCGGAGATTTAATAGACTTTCTCGGTAATGGTTAATATGCGACTAATTAGTAGATAAATTATAATCTGAAATAATTCACAGGACAAAGCCCACATCAAGTAGCAAGAAACCGCGCAAGCTATCTTTGCCGCTGAAGCAATAGAGGAAATACCATAACTTAGCGCTGCTGGTGGATACCGTTAGGTACAGGCTTTGCGAGTCGGTGAGTTTGTAAGGTTTGGGACGGGGTTTTGCTATCAGTAACATATAAGGGTCACCCGTTCCTTGAATTGAATGACCCGCAATCTGACCCCAGGTTTTCCGGGCACGAAAGGATAAATCAATGCGGTTGGTATATCGCCGGGATGATTATTGCGTTGAAAAGCAAAAACCCAGCCATAGGCTCTGAAGAATCCCCAGTAATGGGCGGGTGAAAAAGGCAGGCATAGAGTTTTGTGATCTACTGATTGTGCGACCAATTCAGCGAGATCACCTCTATGCCTGCTTATCAAGTATGTCAGAAGTTTTTCCGAAGCGCTTTAGCTCCATTCCACAAATATCGACAGAATGCTCTTCTTGACGCTACCGTTGCCTTAACGCGTGGTGCCTCTCTCACCCTGACCAGTATCGGACGACACCTTCCCGGGACAGCACAGGTAAAACACAAGATTAAACGGATTGATCGCCTGCTGGGTAATACTGAACTTCACGGCGATATCCCGCTGATATTCAAAAATATTACCTCGCTACTGACTCAACAACTTTCATGGTGCGTCATCGCTGTTGACTGGAGTGGCTATCCTTCACAGGCATTCCATGTTCTACGTGCAAGCCTGATTTGCGATGGCCGCTCTATCCCTCTGATGAGCCAGATTGTCCCTTCTGATAAACAGCAGAACCCCCATGTCCAAAAAGCCTTTCTGGATGCACTGAGCAACGCCATGACACCGGATAAAAAAGTCATTATTGTCACCGATGCCGGGTTTCAGAATGCGTGGTTCCGTCATATCAAATCACTGGGTTGGGATTTTATTGGGCGTGTGCGGGGAAACACGCTGCTGCGTTTGAACAGAAAGGGGGAACGCTGGTTCAGAAGACAGGAACTGAAGGCCAGTAATACCCCGGAATATCTCGGGCCGGGTACATTCGCCCGTGCAGAGTATTCCCGCTGTGACGGCCATTTTTACCTGCATAAAAAAGAGGCTAAAGGCAGAAAACATCACCATGCCCGCTGCCGTATTGAACGTAAATCGCAGGAGCGCGACGGACGTTCAGCAGCGAAAGAACCCTGGCTTATTTTCAGCAGCACAGACGAGTTTAAGCCACGTGAAGTGATGAAAATTTACGGCCGCAGAATGCAGATTGAACAGAATTTTCGTGACGAGAAAAGCGAGCGCTTTGGTTTTGGTCTGCGAGCCAGCCACAGTGGTACGGCAGGACGCCTGTTAGTGCTGAGTCTGCTTGCGACGCTGGCAACGGCAGTGCTCTGGCTTTTGGGCTATGACGCTGAAAATAAAGGATTACATCTTAGGTATCAGGCCAACAGTCTGAAATCGCGGCGTGTCATATCGTACCTGACGTTAGCGGAGAATGTCCTGCGACACTCTCCGCTAATGTTAAGACGAACGGTGCTGAGCACCGTTCTTAGCCACCTAGCCAACACCTACCGGAGTATGGTGTTAGTTTATTAGCGCTGATTTTATGGGGATCCCTCAGAGCCATAGGCTGGGTTTTCTAAATGAGTGGTGCCGGACTCGGGATCATTCAGCTTTCTATTAAGTTGAAATGTAGCATAAATTTTAACCGTGGCTGTTGTCAAGACCCGTAGGTTGACCCGTGTTTTCATAGATAGATCAGAATGATGGGTCACATGCGATAAAGAAATGTCCGGTTCGTTCCTTCGGTTCGATTCCCTATGATGTCTATAAATCGTAATGACATTATCCAGCTCCGACTGGTTCTAGGACAGTATGAGTCGGTGTCCGGTGGGGCCGACTTTATCAGTATAC
>NZ_CM001979.1:577832-584148 GCF_000406205.1 Dickeya sp. NCPPB 3274
CCTAAGATATCTAAAAAAGAGTTTTCCTGTTTGCCGGAATACCTACACCAGTTTCGGCGGATTACGTTAGTAGTCCTATAGGGTTAAATAAAACCTTTAATCATATTAAATGGTTTTTCCTATTATTCACTCATCATCATTTGAACCAATCTATCACATACTGCTATTCAAATTTTTTCATAATGTTAAATTTAAAGTTATAAAAGACAGATCCTAGATGAGGAGGGTGTTTTTCATTCAAGATTATTGAATTCTTTATTTACTTTATGTAACGCATGATATTTAGTTGATGATTCGTCCTGTATGAACACTTTATAAGGTTTTTGTGAATCGAATAATTCATTGATTCGTTTTGAATATGTTTTTCTAAAACGTTCCTGATCAAGTTTTTGATCTAAATATCGTTGGCAGGCAATATCATAGGCATTCAGAAGACCTTGTATCGCACTATCTAATAACTTTTGATATGCCTCGGTCGTCTGATTTTCTGCAAAGTTGTACTTTTCTTTAGCTTCAATCAATCTAATTGAACATTCATCTTGCATTTTCAAGGCTTCACTGATGCTATTGTGAATAAGTATCTCTGAATCACCTTGGCTGTTCTTGAAGGCTTGTTCAGCTGTATTTTTTGCTGATGCTGAAAGGTCATTGGCAGCCTGTGATATTTTCTCTGATGCTATGGATTTCAAGATTGAGATTCCTGAAACAATTAGAGCTAAAAAACTGATGATTGCTAACGCGATTGTCCCCCAGGCAGTCATGTTCTCAGCGTCCATTTTTTGGTGCTCCGTTCTTTGGTGCGGACTGCATTGCCATAGCTAGAAGCTCATCACTTTTGCTGTTGTCAATAGATAGGCTCTTATAGAAATCTTCTAAACCAGCATGCTCTTCAAGAGATATAACATCTCTCTTTTCATAACCACGCTTTTCGAGCTCGCGAATTAATTCATCAATTAAATCAGTTGCTTTCCTTTCTGATAGGTTTCCAGATTTAATGCGTGTATCAATGTCTTCCAAAATAATTTTGGCGTTTTTTTCAAACTCATCTTCAGATTTTGCGTTTATAAGTAAAGAAAGATAACGTGCAGCTAATTCAGACATTTCTATTTCCCTGATAGTTTATTGATTAGCATATCTTATTAAATTGTGTGAGAAATGTCATCAGATTGATAGTGATATCATAGCCACGGCAACAGGGCTTTCGCTAAATAGCTGCGCGGGATAGTGCTCCACTTTCGGCCAACTCTTGCAGTGTAAGGTGTTGGAGCTGCTTTCTCTGTCTGGCTGCGCTACATCGGGCCTTGGCTGTGTTGCCCTTACGCAACATGCTGCATATCAGTAAACGGTACGTGTAGAGGTATTAGGCGCAGCTATTTAGTTGTTGTGCGAAGCATGCAACTAAGCGAAATCTCGTTATGGTGAAGCGATGATTACCCGGTATTGTAGTTTGTTTGCTAAGGCGGAAATTAGAGTATGATTGGTTGTGACTCTAGACTTGTAACTGATCCAGCTGAATAACTGGCTTCAGTCTGGCCGTATTTTCTGGCAACCGATCTATTTCTCTGCATATTCGGACGAGCTCATTCCCCCTGCGTGGAATTGGGACGTTTCTGGTTATAGTGTAACCGATAGGCTCCGATTTTGCTCCGAGCATCCTTCGGTGTAAGTATCTCGGTAAACTAATCTATTCACCTTTAGGCATTTTCAGCTTATTCATACTGTTGGTGACGCTAGGGGTAAGTTTCGAACCTAACACTCCGAATCCCCCTTCATATCCCCCAAAACATAAGATTAATAGCATCCTTGATCTCATCCGCGCAGTCGCCAAGATCCGCAATCACTTCACCAATGACCTCAACGGGAACGCTCGATAGTTCAGTAGTCATCAGCCGATAATCTTCGCCGTCGATGCGGATCAGAGGGAACAGCGTTTTATTCACTTTCTCAGACAGGTGATGTGCTTCGATAAGTGGAATGACCATGCGCCGCTTGGGTGTCTCGACAATATCGCTTTGCACATCGACAAACATTTTGTAGTGACTGGCGCGTTTGTATTGATAAACAACGAATTGCATGATCACCAGTTCCTGTTTTCATCCGCAAAGGAGCCATTCTGTGCGATAAATCGGGCGACTTCCTCCATCCCTTCGAGGTTTTCTTTCTTCCACTCTTCAGCCTTTATGCGGCGGGCTTCTTTGCCAATGGCATCATTCACCAGCCCAGAGATATTGATTCCGGCAGCACTCAGAACCTGATAATTGTCTTTGTCTACGGTAACGCTGACGCGGTGTTTCATGATAATGCTCCTCTCTTGTGCACACTGTGAGTATATACTTCGCATGGTTGTTCAGCAATTAGCCAAGATTCAAATCCAGCCCCCTCAACTCCTCAAACGTATAAACCCGAAAAACATTGCGGTGCTTCGCTTCCAGCAGGATACGTTGATGATTCACGATGGCGTGTTTGACACTATTTAATAGCAGTTCGAGAGCCTGTTTTTTCTGTGGATTGGGCACGATGTAGAAGACGTACATCCAGTGCTTTTGAGTACGCGCCAGTAAATGGTTGGTGATAATCGACTGGTAGCGTGCTTTGGTTTTCAGGCGACGCTCGGTTTCAATTGCGATGAACGTTCCGTTCGGGAGTGTGATCACCCCATCTGGGCGATGTTTGACCTGATAGCGGCTGCGGTACGTTGAACAAGCGCCGCTAACCCACCCATAAGCGCCTTTCTTTTCTAGAATAAGCCGAGCGAGCTGGTTATCAAGGTGATGCTCCAGCGTCCAGCCGGTGATTTTTGCAGGCTCAAAGCGTGCAGGAAAACCGTCATCATCTGGCGTGACGACTGCGGCCAATCCGTCGTTGGTGATCCCCCACAGTGAGATTTTCTCCATCCTTGTACAAAACGTCTGCTTTTGAATGAATCCCATGTCGATGGCTTTTCCCAGCAGCAGGTAAAGCGGTTTGTGATTTTTATACTCAAAAAGCAGCATCAGCGTTTTAAAGTCGCTGTAGGTTTCTTCTTTCAGGAAATTGAGCAGTACCCGGATCTTCTCGTGTCTACGCGCTTGGCGTTCATGGTAATCAGAAATTAGCATTGATCTTCCTTTGTCTCTGGCTGCTTTTCTTTTTCGTCTTTATCGCCTCATGGAATCGACTCATATTTCCGTGAATGGCATGCGTCCATGCGATGCGCCGATAGCGTGAGGCGAATGGGGTGGTCGCTTCGCAACCATGTGCCGGAAAATACATTTCCCGGCACAGAACGGCGTGCGCCAGTTCATGCGGGCTGGACGCCCTTATTGCCTGTCGCATGAGGGTAATGTCGCGGCTGGACGCCACGCCAAAACCCCCAACGTCAACAGCGGCACACCGTCGCGCGCTACGCGCGACTACCCCCTTTGAGACGCCGTTTTTAGCCCACTTTTTCTTTTGCCCGTTCCGGTCAGCGAAAAAATGGGAAAACGCCTTCAAAGTGGGTAGTCGCGCCTCGCTACCGGCTTGTGGCCGGAGACTTAGCCACGACGGTGTGCGGGGCGGATGCCCCCCAAATAAACCGACGCGTGGGCGCGTCTTTTTTCTCTCTGGGGCGGCAAAATTTATTCGGCTCCCCCCGGCCTGCTCGGTTTCCCTTGGGGGAAACGCTCGCGGGTGGGTTCGGGCGACGCAAATTAGCAATTTCTGTGAAATTGAATTTACTCGCCTCACACCACGGTTGAATGCCCGCGAGGCGCAGGCATTCAACCGCCTAACCCCGTCGCGTCCTGCATCGTGGCTGAATGGTCTGTTGAGTGCGGTCAGCGTCGCGAAAATAAAACGTACTGGCATGTCTTCTCCCCGCTGAAATCAGCCAGTAGGGAAGGCTATCGGGAAAGGGCTGTGTTGCCTGCAAACAATTCAATATCGGATGGGGAGAATTATGGTGATTGGGCCACTAAAGCAAAAAAGCCCTGACCGTGAGTCATCCACGGCAGAGCTTTAATCAGGCAGGCTATATTCAGATGACTATCTGGCGGTGAGTGAGTGTGCGCGTTTGTGCATCGTGGTAAGGGCAGGAATGAGCAAACTGATTGCGGTTAGCCCGTGTCCCAACTGGCACAGGCTTTCTGGTGTCGATTCGCACACGTCATTATCGGCAAAGGTAATCAGCGCATCGCCAATGAAATTCAGGCAATGGCAAAGCCCGGCCTGCGTTTCGGCGCAATATTCTGTGACCTGCGAGAGTTCGTCATTGTCCATGTTTGAAAAATCCAGATGAGCCAGCGCGGCACTCATGGCGGAGTAACGGTTCTCATAATCCGGCAGTGATTGATAAGACGCGCCCGTGTTACTATCGGTGTCAGCCATAGCATTAGTCCTCATAATGTTGTGGTCAGAAGCCCGGTTAGTGTTCCTAGCACTGCCGGGCTTCGCTCTTTACTGTTGCAAAACACCATGTAATTGCGGTGTAATTACAACTATACCATGCTATGGAATTTGTAATTACAATGTCAAGTGAAAAAACAAAAACAGACCAGTATCAAATTCGACTGTCCCACGAGTTTCGTGCGCAATTAGAAGAACAAGCCCATAAGGATGGCGACAAGACATTGGCTACGTGGATCAAGCGTGTTCTGCGTAAGGAACTCCAGACGCGCGGTATTGAACCAAAAGGCTGAACGGTGATTTGAGTCAGCCGATGTAGCAAATACTAATGTGTAAGAAACGTTTGGCAGAATACCCTAATGATTTTACGACAACGCTCCTGACGGGTTTTCTATCACATAGAAAGCCCGTCAGGAGCCAACAAGCGCAGCGCGTTAGCCAGCCGAATGACCCCGCGCATAAATATATGGCGCGACATAGCCCTCTCGGTTGACGTCCAGATAATCCGACCACCATTGCATCATTTCGATTCTGGCTTCCAGATGCTCCGCTTTATGCACGTAGGCCGCCCGCACGCCGTTGCGCTCTTTGTGGCTCATCTGTCGCTCGATGGCATCCTTTGACCAGCGTCCAGACTCGTTCAGTGCGCTACAGGCCATGGTTCTGAAACCATGCCCACAGATTTCGGTTTTAGTGTCATAGCCAATCACGCGCAGCGCCTTGTTGATGGTGTTTTCACTCATCGGCTTGTTCAGGGTATGCGCGCCGGGAAAAACGAAGACCGATTCGCCGGAAAGCGCCTGAATCTGTTTCAGCAGGGCGACCGCCTGCCGTGACAGCGGCACCAGATGTTCATCCTTCATCTTTGCGCCACGCTCTGAGAACCGCACGCCGCTTATGGCTTCGCGCTGGGCGGGTACGCTCCAGATATGCGCCTTCAGGTTAAATTCATCCCAGCGGGCAAAACGGAGTTCGCTGGAGCGCAGAAACACGTGCAGATTCAGTTCCAGAGCCAGACGGGTGAGCATCCGGCCTTTGTAGTTTTCCATCTTCTCCAGCAGTTCAGGCAGGCGTTTCAGCGGCAGGGCGGGGTGATGTTGGGTCGCCACCGGGGTCACGACGCCATCTAAATCGTAAGCCGAATTGTATTTGATGACGCCCTGCTGGACGGCGTGACGCATGATTTTGGTCAGATGCTGGCGCACCCGTCCGGCGACGTCATGCACGCCTTTATCGTCAATTGCCTTAACCAACTGCGCCAGATGGCGGGTTTCAACCTGTGCGATATCCATCGAGCCAATCGCGGGGAAAACGTAGCGTTTCAGGCAGGTGAGGATTTTATCGGCGTGCGCGTCTGACCAGAGTTTAAGACTGCTGGTGTGCCATGCGGTTGCGACATACTGAAAGGTGCGGGATTCATCAACGGCGGGGTTGCTCGATTTACGAAGCTGAGAAGGGCTGATGCCGGACGCCAATAGCTTACGTGCCGCATCGCGTTTTTCACGGGCTTCCGCCAGCGTAGTTTGCGGGTAGGGGCCAAAAGCCAGACGGTTTTCTTTACCGCCGAAACGGTAGCGGAAATACCATAGCTTAGCGCCGCTGGTGGATACCGTCAGGTACAGGCCTTGCGAGTCATTGAGCTTGTAAGATTTTGCGAGAGGTTTCGCGGATCGGACTTTGCTGTCAGTTAACATGTGAGGGTCACTCCCGTTCATCGAACTGAATGACCCGCAATCTGACCCACAAATTCCCCGATACGAAGGGATAAATCAAAACGCATCGGAAAAGATTTTCACGCCAACTTATTGAATTACATACACATAGGAATTGATAAGGAGGCATAAAAAAGGAAAGGTGGTGCCCGGACTCGGAATCGAACCAAGGACACGGGGATTTTCAATCCCCTGCTCTACCGACTGAGCTATCCGGGCAACGGGGCGCATTAAACCGG
>NZ_CM001979.1:584248-679307 GCF_000406205.1 Dickeya sp. NCPPB 3274
CTGATTGCGGTTAGCCCGTGTCCCAACTGGCACAGGCTTTCTGGTGTCGATTCGCACACGTCATTATCGGCAAAGGTAATCAGCGCATCGCCAATGAAATTCAGGCAATGGCAAAGCCCGGCCTGCGTTTCGGCGCAATATTCTGTGACCTGCGAGAGTTCGTCATTGTCCATGTTTGAAAAATCCAGATGAGCCAGCGCGGCACTCATGGCGGAGTAACGGTTCTCATAATCCGGCAGTGATTGATAAGACGCGCCCGTGTTACTATCGGTGTCAGCCATAGCATTAGTCCTCATAATGTTGTGGTCAGAAGCCCGGTTAGTGTTCCTAGCACTGCCGGGCTTCGCTCTTTACTGTTGCAAAACACCATGTAATTGCGGTGTAATTACAACTATACCATGCTATGGAATTTGTAATTACAATGTCAAGTGAAAAAACAAAAACAGACCAGTATCAAATTCGACTGTCCCACGAGTTTCGTGCGCAATTAGAAGAACAAGCCCATAAGGATGGCGACAAGACATTGGCTACGTGGATCAAGCGTGTTCTGCGTAAGGAACTCCAGACGCGCGGTATTGAACCAAAAGGCTGAACGGTGATTTGAGTCAGCCGATGTAGCAAATACTAATGTGTAAGAAACGTTTGGCAGAATACCCTAATGATTTTACGACAACGCTCCTGACGGGTTTTCTATCACATAGAAAGCCCGTCAGGAGCCAACAAGCGCAGCGCGTTAGCCAGCCGAATGACCCCGCGCATAAATATATGGCGCGACATAGCCCTCTCGGTTGACGTCCAGATAATCCGACCACCATTGCATCATTTCGATTCTGGCTTCCAGATGCTCCGCTTTATGCACGTAGGCCGCCCGCACGCCGTTGCGCTCTTTGTGGCTCATCTGTCGCTCGATGGCATCCTTTGACCAGCGTCCAGACTCGTTCAGTGCGCTACAGGCCATGGTTCTGAAACCATGCCCACAGATTTCGGTTTTAGTGTCATAGCCAATCACGCGCAGCGCCTTGTTGATGGTGTTTTCACTCATCGGCTTGTTCAGGGTATGCGCGCCGGGAAAAACGAAGACCGATTCGCCGGAAAGCGCCTGAATCTGTTTCAGCAGGGCGACCGCCTGCCGTGACAGCGGCACCAGATGTTCATCCTTCATCTTTGCGCCACGCTCTGAGAACCGCACGCCGCTTATGGCTTCGCGCTGGGCGGGTACGCTCCAGATATGCGCCTTCAGGTTAAATTCATCCCAGCGGGCAAAACGGAGTTCGCTGGAGCGCAGAAACACGTGCAGATTCAGTTCCAGAGCCAGACGGGTGAGCATCCGGCCTTTGTAGTTTTCCATCTTCTCCAGCAGTTCAGGCAGGCGTTTCAGCGGCAGGGCGGGGTGATGTTGGGTCGCCACCGGGGTCACGACGCCATCTAAATCGTAAGCCGAATTGTATTTGATGACGCCCTGCTGGACGGCGTGACGCATGATTTTGGTCAGATGCTGGCGCACCCGTCCGGCGACGTCATGCACGCCTTTATCGTCAATTGCCTTAACCAACTGCGCCAGATGGCGGGTTTCAACCTGTGCGATATCCATCGAGCCAATCGCGGGGAAAACGTAGCGTTTCAGGCAGGTGAGGATTTTATCGGCGTGCGCGTCTGACCAGAGTTTAAGACTGCTGGTGTGCCATGGTTGCGACATACTGAAAGGTGCGGGATTCATCAACGGCGGGGTTGCTCGATTTACGAAGCTGAGAAGGGCTGATGCCGGACGCCAATAGCTTACGTGCCGCATCGCGTTTTTCACGGGCTTCCGCCAGCGTAGTTTGCGGGTAGGGGCCAAAAGCCAGACGGTTTTCTTTACCGCCGAAACGGTAGCGGAAATACCATAGCTTAGCGCCGCTGGTGGATACCGTCAGGTACAGGCCTTGCGAGTCATTGAGCTTGTAAGATTTTGCGAGAGGTTTCGCGGATCGGACTTTGCTGTCAGTTAACATGTGAGGGTCACTCCCGTTCATCGAACTGAATGACCCGCAATCTGACCCACAAATTCCCCGATACGAAGGGATAAATCAAAACGCATCGGAAAAGATTTTCACGCCAACTTATTGAATTACATACACATAGGAATTGATAAGGAGGCATAAAAAAGGAAAGGTGGTGCCCGGACTCGGAATCGAACCAAGGACACGGGGATTTTCAATCCCCTGCTCTACCGACTGAGCTATCCGGGCAACGGGGCGCATTAAACCGGATTCAGGCGGCTTCGTCAACGTGAATTAACCCACTTTTTGACGGTTTGGCTGCTTTTTCGGCGTTTATACGGTTTTTGCATAAATAAGCAACAGCATATCGCCGATGGGCCTGTCGGACGTGGTTCGGCGGGTGCGAAAGCGTTACGCCAGCGCGCCGTGTTTCCGGCACATGGCCACGCGTAGTACGTCTTCTGCCAGCCGTTTCGCCACGGTCACGTCGGACAACTGGCGTTTTACCAACAACTTGCTCAGGCAGCCCTCCAGAATCAGTTCCAGTTGCAGGGCCACCATGTCCGCGTCGTCGATTTCCAGCGCGTCCAGCAGCGTCTTGGTGTACTGGTATGAGGCTTGTTTTTGCTGTTCCGCAATCTGGTGGATGGGGTGGAGCGGGTCGGGGAAGGCGCTGCAGGCGGCGATGAACAGGCAGCCGGGAAAACGATGCTGGCTGACGGCGTCCTGTAACCGTTGGTAGCGTACCAGCAGCTTTTGCTCTGGCCCGGCCTGTTCATCCAACTGCACCTGTTTGCGCCAGATATTCACCTGCTGGCTGTGATAACGCAGGCTGTCGTACAGCAGGGCTTCACGGTCGGGCCAGAAGGGCTGCAGTTCGGCCGGAGAGACGCCCAGTTGGTCGGCCAGCATATCCAGCGTTGTGTCGGCGAATCCGCGCCGTTCCAGCAAGGCCAGCGCCTGTTCCAGAACGTCTTCCCGTTGCATCATGCTCCTCCTGCTCATCAATCATCACTAACCAGTGTGGTTTATCTCCGGCATCTTTCAAGTTTATGACCGCCTGCCGCGATAGGACTTGATGTTAGCGCGCCAGCGTCTGCAAGTGCGCGCTAAAAGCGGCGGCGTCCATGAAGCCGGTCACACGCGAGCCCGGAATTTCCCGGCCGCCGGCGTCGAAAAACAGAATCGTCGGCAGTCCCAGCACCTGTAGGTGCTGCAATAGCGCCCGCTGCGTCTCGTTGTTGGCGGTGACATCCGCCTGCAACCGTTGCATGGCGGACAGCGACTGCTGCACCGCCGCATCGCGGAAGGTGTATTTTTCGAACTCTTTGCAAGCCACGCACCAGTCGGCGTACAGGTCGAGCATGGTGATGCGGTTGTCGCTGCGACTCAGCGCCGTGGTCAGGTCATCCAGCGTGTTGGTCGGCGTGAAGCGCAACTGGCTGCCGCTGGTCGGTTCAGCCTGTACCGGCGCGAACACCCAGTCCTGCAACGGCCGGGCCGCCAGCAACGCGCCCAGAAACAGCAGAATCTGCACCAGTCGCATGCCGCCGGCGTGACTGCGCAGGCTGAGGGCAAATGCCCAGCCGAAAAACGCCACGCCGAGCAGCCCCCACAAGCGCCACTCCCAGACGTCGCCCAGCACTCTTCCCAGCAGGAATACCGGCAGCGCCAGAATCACGAACCCGAAACCTTCCTTGACGTGATTCATCCAGGGGCCGCGTTTGGGCAGCAGCCGATTGCCGAACAGGGTAATCGCCATCAGCGGCAGCCCCATGCCCAGCGCGTACAGGTACAGCGAGCCGCCGCCGACCAGCAGGTTGCCGCTTTGGGCGATGTACAATAGCAGCGCGCTGAGCGGCGCGGTGGTGCAGGGCGAGCAAATCAGCCCGGCCAGTGCGCCCATGGCGAAAACCCCGGCGGCGGAGCCGCTTTGCTGGCGATTGCTCCACAGGGTCAGGCGCGTTTGCAGGGATGACGGCAATTGCAGGCTATAGACGCCGAACATCGACAGCGCCAGCGCGACAAACATCACCGACAGCCCGATCAGGACGTAAGGGTGTTGCAACGCCGCCTGAAAACGCAAGCCTGCCGCCGCAACCACCAGACCGAGCAGGGTGTAGGTCAAGGCCATTCCCTGTACGTACACCAGCGTCAGCAGCAGGGTACGACCGGCGGACAGCCGTTGCTGGCGGCCGAGAATCAGCCCGGAAATCAGCGGGTACATCGGCAGCACGCAAGGGGTGAAGGCGACGCCGATACCGATGAGCAGCGCCCACAGCGGCGAGAACGGCAACTGCGGGGTATAAGCACGGTCCGGCTGCGGCGTGACGGCGGTCGGCGTCGCCGGCGTATCGTTGGTGATAGCGTTGGTGATGGCGCTGAGCGGCACCGAACGGGTTTCCGGCGGGTAGCAGAAACCGGCGTCGGCGCAGCCCTGATAGGTGATGCTGAGCGAAGCGCCGGGCGGCACGTCGCGTAAAGGGACATTGAGCGTCAGCGACTGGCGGTAGATAGCCACCTCGCCGAAAAATTCGTCCCGATGTGGTTCGCCGGGCGGCAGCGTCAGGCCCGGAGGCGCCAGCAGCGCGCTATCCAGCTTGATTTGCTGGCGGTACAGGTAGTAACCGGGGTGAATCTGCCAGTTCAACGTCAGTTGGTTGCCGCGCTGGTAAAAATCGAAGGCAAAGGCTTGATCCACCTGCAGGAACTGCGACTGCGCGCTGCGCCCGAAAGGGCTTTGCGCCGGTGTCAGAGTACTGAAAAACAGGCTGAGGCACAGAACCGTCAGCGTAAAGATGCGTTGAGCCATGAGAGATAATCGCTGTCGCCACCCTCGACCGGCAGCACCAGTAATTCTGGTGTCTGGTAAGGATGCTGTTGTTTCAGGTGAGTCAGCAGTGCGGACTGATGTTCCCTGTCGCTTTTAAGCAGCAGTTGAAGTTCCGTCTGCTGTTCCAGTTTACCTTCCCAGTGATACAGGGAAGTGGCGCCCGGCAGTATGGTGACGCAGGCGGCCAGACGCGCTTCCAGCGCGGAGTTGGCCAACCGTCGGGCGCAGTCTTCATCGGGTGCGGTGCAGAGTACTACCACCGCGCTGTTGGATTGCGCATTGCTGTTGGGTTCTGACATCGTGACCTCGATAACGGTAACGGTTGACACACTATACCGTGCGGGGTCGGCAATCGTAAGGCCGGATCGGCGCTGGAACGCCGATCCGAAAAAACTTTACGATTCGGCGGAACGTTACAGCACCAGGTGACCGATAACGAAGCCGAAGGCGACCGACAGCGAAATCGCCACCACGCCGGGGATCAGAAACGCGTGGTTGAACACGTACTTGCCGATACGGGTTGAACCGGTGTCATCCATTTCCACCGCCGCCAGCAGCGTGGGGTAGGTGGGCAGCACGAACAGCGCCGATACCGCGGCAAATGAGGCGATCGCCGTCACCGGGCTAACGCCCAGCAGCAGTGCGGCCGGCATCAGCGCTTTGGCGGTGGCGGCCTGCGAATAGAGCAGCGTCGCGGCGAAGAACAGCACCACCGCCAGCATCCACGGGTGGCTCTGCAACAGCGTGCCCGCCGTACTCTGGATATCGGCAAGGTGCGCTTTGACGAAGGTATCGCCCAGCCACGCCACGCCCATCACGCACACGCAGGCGCTCATACCGGACTTGAAGGTGCCGGCGCTGAGGATTTGGGCGGTATCGACGCGGCAGGTCAGGCAGATCAACGTGGCGATGGTCAGCATGAACACCACAATCGCTTCGTTGCGCGGCAACACCGGGTTATGAATCAGCCCGACGGTGTCGCTGATGGCGGTGGCGTACAGCACCACGGCGATGATGCCGACAAGAAACAGCCCGACCGAACGTTTGGCGCCCGGTTTCAGCGCCAGTTGGCCGTGGCCGCGCAGGGTGACTTCGCCTTTGCGCAGGCGCTCCTGATAGACCTCGTCATCTTTCAGCTCCTTACCAAGAAAGTTGGTGAACACGGCGGTCAGCATGATGGCGATCAGCGTACTGGGAATGCAGATGCCGAGCAGCGCCAGATAGCTCACGCCTTTCGGTTCCAGCAGACCGGCGACGAAGACCACCGCGGCGGAGATCGGCGAGGCGGTAATGGCGATCTGCGAGGCGACCACCGCGATCGACAGCGGACGGGACGGGCGGATGCCTTGTTCCTTCGCCACCTCGGCGATAACCGGCAGGGTGGAGAACGCGGTGTGGCCGGTGCCAGCCAGCAGCGTCATGAAATAGGTCACCAGCGGCGCGAGAAAGGTGACGTAACGCGGCTGACGGCGCAGCAATTTTTCCGCCAGACTGACCAGATAATCCATGCCGCCAGCCACCTGCATGGCGGCGATAGCGGCGATAACCGCCATGATGATTTCAATCACGTCGAACGGGATCGCGCCCGGCTTGATGTGAAACCCCAGCGTCAGAACCAGTACACCGAGCCCGCCGGCGAAACCGATGCCGATGCCGCCGAGTCTGGCGCCCAGATAAATGGCGAGGAGTACGATAAACAGTTCCAGAATAACCATGTTGATGTTCCTTCTGATTTTGTTGTCCGTGACATTGCAAAACGTCTTTCCATATTTTTTTCTTATGGTTATGGCGAAAGCCTGGCCTTTTGCGGCGCGGATAAAGCAGGGGATAGAATAAAGGCACGCAGCCCCAGGCGGGACTGACGTGCCTTACAGAAAAGACCTCGCGGAATTACGACGCGTCTTGGTCTTCGGTGTAGCGTTTGGCTTTGTAAGCCGGGTGCATCAGGTTTTGCACCGAGAAGATGTCATCCAGCTCGGCTTCGGTCAGCAGACCGCGCTCCAGCACCACTTCACGCACGCTCTTGCCGGTTTCGGCGCAGATCTTGCCGACGATGTCGCCGTTGTGGTGGCCGATGAACGGGTTCAGGTAAGTGACGATGCCGATGGAGTTAAATACGTAGGATTCGCAGACGTCTTTATTGGCGGTGATGCCTTCGACGCATTTCTCCAGCAGGTTGTAGCAAGCGTTGGTCAGAATCTGGGTAGATTCGAACATCGCCTGGCCGATAACCGGCTCCATCACGTTCAACTGCAACTGCCCGGCTTCGGCCGCCATGGTCACGCAGGTATCGTTGCCGATGACTTTGAAACACACCTGGTTAACTACCTCCGGCACCACCGGGTTGACCTTGGCGGGCATGATGGAGGAACCGGCCTGCAGTTCCGGCAGGTTGATTTCGTTCAGGCCGGCGCGCGGGCCGGAAGAGAGCAGACGCAGGTCGTTACAGATCTTGGACAGTTTGACCGCCAGACGTTTCAGCGTACTGTGCACCATCACGTAGGCGCCGCAGTCGGAGGTGGCTTCGATCAGGTCTTCCGCCGGCACGCACGGCAGTTTGCTCACTTCCGCCAGTTTCTGCACCGCCAGATGCTGGTAGCCTTCCGGGGTGTTCAGACGGGTGCCGATAGCGGTGGCGCCCAGGTTCACTTCCAGCAGCAATTCCGCGGTGCGCAGCAGGTTTTTGTTCTCTTCTTTCAGCAGCACGTTGAAAGCGTGGAACTCCTGGCCCAGCGACATCGGTACCGCATCCTGCAACTGGGTACGACCCATTTTCAGGATGTTTTCAAATTCTTTCGCCTTCTGCTCAAAGCCATCGCCCAGTACGGTCACGGCTTCGACCAGTTTCAGAATGCAGTTGTACACCGCGATGCGGAAACCGGTGGGGTAGGCATCGTTGGTGGACTGGCATTTGTTGACGTGGTCATTGGGGTTCAGATACTGATATTCCCCTTTTTTATGGCCCATCAGTTCCAGACCGATATTAGCCAGTACTTCGTTGGTGTTCATGTTGACGGACGTACCCGCGCCGCCCTGGAACACGTCGACCGGAAACTGGTCCAGGCATTTGCCGTTAACCAGTACTTCATCGCAGGCTTTGATGATGGTGTCGGCAATCTTGCGCGGTATGGTCTGAAGTTCACGGTTAGCCATGGCCGCGGCTTTTTTGACCATTACCATGCCGCGTACGAATTCCGGGATGTCGCTGATTTTCTGGTTGCTGATATAGAAGTTTTCTATCGCGCGCAGCGTGTGGACGCCGTAATACGCATCAGCCGGAACTTCTCTGGTACCTAACAGATCTTCTTCAATGCGAATGTTATCTGACATGAGAGCCTTCTCTTACTTCTGTCGATTAGAATTTATAGGATGTATCGTCTTACCGTGGAGGACAGCAGCAGAATGTTTAACCATCATGCTCGCTGTTGTTGTTATGATATTCTGTTGTTGTGCAGGATTTCCGTTGCCCCGATCACATATGGGCGGTCATCTCTCCCAGACTGTATGAACTGTGATGAGGGTCATGGCCGTGGTGCAGGAATAAACGGATACATCACCATCATGGTTGAAAAACGGCGTTTGCACTACCATCTCCTGATTAGCGTCCGCCAGTATGGGTAAATGGCGTGTTCGAGTATAAGGTACTGTACCACGCCAACTGGTCGTATCTTCATACCTGTTCGTGATGACAGCACGAGGTAAGCAATATGACCGCGCGCTGTTAAGTCAATATTTTATCAATGGGTTAAATATCAACCACAGGAGTTTCGGGTGCGCTGGTTACCGCTTTTGCTGATTTTTTTGTTCGTTTACGTCGAAATCTCTATTTTTATTCGGGTGGCTGAAGTGCTGGGCGTGGCGCTCACCTTACTGCTGGTCGTGCTGACGTCCTGTATCGGGATCTCCATGGTGCGTAACCAGGGCGTGAAGAACATCATGCTGATGCAGCAGCGCCTGCAGGCGGGGGAAAGTCCGGCGGCCGAACTGGTTAAAAGCGTATCCTTGATACTGGCCGGTTTCCTGCTGGTGGTGCCGGGATTTTTCACCGACTTTCTCGGCTTGTTGCTGCTGCTGCCGCCGGTGCAAAAGCACCTGACGCTCAAGCTGATGCCGCATCTGCAAATCTGGCGCGGCCGCCCGGGGCCGGACGGTCACCGCGGGCAGGGCAATGTGTTTGAAGGCGAGTTTCAGCGCAAAGACGAACACGATCGGCTGGACAAGTCCGATGACGACCGCCACGACAATAACCCGCCCAACGATTCCTCACCGCGTTGACCCCGGCCGGAAGGGGCGCGGAACGGCGCCGGGCGCAGACCGACGGAAAAATTTCACTTAACGCAAAAAAAATTTCTTTTTTCCCTTGAAGCGTCGTGAAACGTCCCCACTTAGTTCACCACAAGGCTGGATGCCAGAGTGCATCCGGCGTTTAACCTAAACTGATATGGACTTTCTCAAAGGAGAGCTATCAATGAAAATTCGTCCATTGCATGACCGCGTGATCGTCAAGCGCAAAGAAGTCGAGTCAAAATCTGCTGGCGGCATTGTTCTGACCGGTTCTGCAGCGGGTAAATCCACCCGTGGTGAAGTCCTGGCTGTTGGCCATGGCCGTATCCTGGAAAACGGTGAAGTGAAACCGTTGGACGTGAAGGTTGGCGATATCGTCATTTTCAATGATGGCTATGGCGTGAAGACTGAGAAGATCGATAACGAAGAAGTGTTGATCATGTCTGAAAGCGACATTCTGGCGATTGTTGAAGCCTAATCTCACGTAATCATCTGAACGAAACGAATTCAAGGGAAACTACCAATGGCAGCTAAAGACGTAAAATTCGGTAATGACGCTCGGGTAAAAATGTTGCGTGGCGTTAATGTGCTGGCTGATGCAGTAAAAGTAACGCTGGGCCCGAAAGGCCGTAACGTGGTACTGGACAAATCCTTCGGCTCGCCGACCATCACCAAAGACGGCGTGTCCGTTGCACGTGAGATCGAACTGGAAGACAAGTTCGAGAACATGGGCGCCCAGATGGTGAAAGAAGTTGCCTCCAAAGCCAACGATGCGGCAGGCGACGGCACCACCACCGCGACCGTACTGGCTCAGGCTATCGTTAACGAAGGTCTGAAAGCCGTTGCCGCGGGCATGAACCCGATGGATCTGAAACGCGGTATCGACAAAGCCGTTATCGCCGCAGTAGAAGAACTGAAGAAACTGTCTGTACCTTGCGCTGATACCAAAGCCATCGCTCAGGTAGGTACCATCTCCGCCAACTCCGACGAAACCGTGGGCAAACTGATCGCCGAAGCCATGGAAAAAGTGGGTAAAGAAGGCGTGATCACCGTTGAAGAAGGTTCCGGTCTGCAGGACGAACTGGACGTGGTGGAAGGTATGCAGTTCGACCGCGGTTACCTGTCTCCGTACTTCATCAACAAGCCGGAAACCGGTTCTGTTGAGCTGGAAAGCCCGTTCATTCTGCTGGCTGACAAGAAAATCTCCAACATCCGCGAAATGCTGCCGGTGCTGGAAGCCGTTGCCAAAGCAGGCAAACCGCTGCTGATCATCGCTGAAGACGTGGAAGGCGAAGCGCTGGCGACGCTGGTGGTCAACACCATGCGCGGCATCGTGAAAGTCGCTGCGGTGAAAGCGCCGGGCTTCGGCGACCGTCGTAAAGCCATGCTGCAAGACATCGCTACCCTGACTTCCGGTACCGTGATTTCCGAAGAAATCGGTCTGGAACTGGAAAAAGCCACTCTGGAAGATCTGGGTCAGGCTAAACGCGTGGTTATCAACAAAGATACCACCACCATCATTGATGGCGTGGGCGACGAAGCCGCGATTCAGGGCCGCGTGACCCAGATTCGCCAGCAGATCGAAGAAGCCACTTCCGACTACGATCGTGAAAAGCTGCAGGAACGCGTAGCCAAACTGGCAGGCGGCGTTGCCGTTATCAAGGTTGGCGCAGCGACCGAAGTGGAAATGAAAGAGAAGAAAGCCCGCGTTGAAGACGCGTTGCACGCGACCCGTGCCGCCGTTGAAGAAGGCGTGGTTGCTGGCGGCGGCGTGGCGCTGGTGCGCGTAGCGGCATCCATCAGTGCACTGACTGGCGACAACGAAGACCAGAACGTGGGTATCAAAGTTGCGCTGCGCTCTATGGAAGCGCCGCTGCGTCAGATCGTGTCCAACGCCGGTGAAGAACCGTCAGTGGTTGCCAACAACGTGAAAGCGGGCGAAGGCAACTACGGTTACAACGCGGCGACCGAGCAGTACGGCAACATGATCGACATGGGTATCCTGGATCCGACCAAAGTAACCCGTTCTGCGCTGCAGTACGCGGCTTCCGTTGCCGGCCTGATGATCACCACCGAATGTATGGTGACCGAGCTGCCGAAAGGCGACGCGCCTGACTTAGGCGCTGCCGGCGGCATGGGCGGCATGGGTGGTATGGGCGGCATGATGTAATCTGCCGCGCGGCCGCGGCGATATCCTCGCTGTGGCGCCTGTCGCACTTGTAAAAACTACCCGGCTCCGGCCGGGTAGTTTTTTTTAAGGATGCCGGTATGCACGGGGGAGCGCAGGAACGTACCTCATGTGTGATGAGGTTTGGCTATACGCTAGTTTGCAACAGGGTGTGAGCCGGGCTGATAGATTGTGTGAAAATCACTCAAATCGTTAACAAGCGGTTCAGCGCCTGTTATCAGCGTACGATTCTTCGCTACACTGAGCATCTGCGCTACAATAAGCGCGTTTATACCCGTCATACTTCAAGTTGCAGGTGTGTTGGCTGCCCTCATTCACCCCGGTCACTTACTATGTAAGCTCCTGGGGATTCATGCGGTTGCCGCGTTACAAGGCTCTAATGAGCCTCGCCCTGAAGGGTCAACGCGTTGCGTTGTTCAACAGGCCAGCGTGTTCGTCCTGCAACTCGCATTATTAAGCGCAGATTTTATTTATTAAACACCGTGTGGAATGGGATACATGTCTGATAAGGCGTTGGCTAGCCTGCACTCTGTTGAGTGGTGCGCGCCTGAAGATTTACCCGCGTCAGTGGTGGATTGGTTGGTTTACCGCGATTCTATGACGCGTCGTCTGGAACGGCATTGCCTGCGGCTGACCGTGGAGGTTAGCGAAGAGCAGTTTGTGTCGTCGCTGGATATGGCTGGCGAATCGGCGCTGTTGCCGCTGAGTGAACGCTATTGGCTGCGTGAGGTGACGCTGCTGGGTGATGGCAAACCCTGGTTATTCGGTCGCACGGTGATACCGGAGCAGACGCTGGAAGAAGCTGATATTGACCTGACGCAGATCGGTAACACGCCGCTGGGGCGCTATTTGTTTCTGCAGGGACCGCCGCCGCGCGATGTGATTAAGACCGGCCGAAGCGGAGCGCTGTGGGTGCGGCGTTCACGTTTGCTGTTGTCGGGCAATCCGTTGCTGATCACCGAGCTGTTTTTGCCGGATGCCCCCATTTATTTCCCCGACGCCCATCAGGGCTGAGTGCAGAAGGAGAATCAGGCGTTGGAAAGACTGTTAACGTCAGAACGTTGGGGCGCGTATTGTCGCCTGATGCGTATCAACAACCCGATTGGCACCCTGTTGCTGTTATGGCCGACATTGTGGGCGTTATGGCTGGCAGGGCGAGGAACGCCGGCGCCCTGGACGCTGCTGGTGTTCGTGGCGGGCGTGTTCCTGATGCGTGCGGCAGGGTGTGTGATCAATGACTACGCCGACCGCCATTTTGACGGTCATGTTAAACGCACCGCCGCGCGTCCGTTGCCGGCTGGTTTGGTGAGCGAACAATCCGCTAAAGTGTTATTTGTGGTGCTGGTGCTACTGGCGTTCGGCCTGGTGCTGACCATGAATCCGTTGACCATCTGGTTATCGGTCGCCGCGCTGGCGCTGGCCTGGGTGTACCCGTTCATGAAGCGCGTCAGCCATCTGCCGCAGCTGGTGCTGGGCGCGGCGTTTGGCTGGTCGATCCCGATGGCTTACGCCGCCGTCAGCGAATCATTGCCCGCCACCTGCTGGCTGATGTTTTTTGCCTATATCTGCTGGACCGTCGCTTACGATACCGAATACGCCATGGTGGATCGCGACGATGACCTCAAGATCGGGATAAAATCCACCGCTATCCTGTTTGGCAGTCACGACACCCTGATTATCGGCGTACTGCAACTGATGACGCTGGTGGCAATGTTGGCGCTGGGGCGGATGATGGGGCTGAGTCAGATTTTTTACTGGTCGGTGCTGGCAGCTGCCGCCTTGTTCGCTTATCAGCAGAAACTGATTGCCGGGCGTGAGCGCGATGACTGTTTTCGGGCATTCAACAATAACAATTATGTCGGCATGGTGCTGTTTTTCGGCATCCTGTTCGGTCTGTAACTTTTATCTGTTGTAAATTTTCTTTGTAATAAATAATAGATTCTTTGTAATGAATAATAGATGCAGCCCTGCGGAGTCGTTCCGCAGGGCTGATTATCACTCTGCGTCTTCCTTTTCGACGATATCGACAGCAGGTTCGCTATCGCCGCTTTCCTGCGCCAGGCTGGCGCTTTCAATCGTCAGTTTCACTTCCGGAGACAGCAGTTCGCCCAGAATGGCGTAAATCGCCTGAACGTGTTCCAGCACCGCGTCGCCGCTGTCACTGACATACCCTTCGTTACGCAACGTGTTGACCAGCGTTGAGAACACCGCCTTGTCGAAAAATTCCGGCGCGTTGATGCCATGCAACACGGAGAGACGCTGCGCCATGCTGCGGCTTTCTTTCTCCAGCGCGCCGCGGCTAATGGTCGGGTTGGCGTTCAGCAACGCCAGAGTAATGGCGTAACGCTGCAGCGTTTCGCGGACGCCGGCGGCCAGCAATTGCAGCGCGCGGATACGCGCCGGGTTCAGTTCCAGCTCGCCGTCCTTGCTCAGAATCAACTGCTGACGCGCCAGCTCGGCCACCAGCGAGTCTAGTACGTCCGCCAGCTCCGCTTTCTCGTAATGCAGGAACAATTCGGCCTGCAGCAGCGGATAAATCAGCGTTATCTGACGCAGCAGCTCTTCAGTGGTGATCCGGCGATAATGCATCACGATGCTGGCAACCAGCGACGGCAGCACCAGCATATGGTGGATGTTATTGCGATAGTACGTCATCAGCACTGCCTGCTCGCGCGGCAGGATGATAATGTCGCCGACGTTGTCCTTTTCCACCTCGAACTTGTCCATACCGAGCGCGTGTTCCAGCAGCTCGGCGGCGGTTTTGTTCGGCACGGTGATGTCGCTGCTGTAAGGAACGTTACGCAGCAACTGCAGATAACACTCCAACTGCTCTTCCATCTGCTCACGCGTCAGCGCTCGCTGGCGGGAAGCCAACAGCGCGGTGCAGCACAGGTTCATGGCGTTGGCCGCCGCCGCGTTGTTGATGCGCACCATGATGTCGTCGGCGATATCCTGTACGGTCGGCGTCAGCCAGGCCGGACGCTGCGGATCGATAGGGTCGATGGCGTCGCGCCACTGCGGCACGCGGTTGTTGAGGTAGGTGGTCAGCGACAGCGGCTCGCCGATGTTAACGTACCCCTGGCCGAGATTGCGCAGCTTGCGCAGCCCGCGCACCATCTGCAGGAAGCCTTCTTTTTCCTTGGTGGCGCCGCGCAGCTCTTTGGCGTAGGTGCCCACTTCCATCACGTGTTCGTAGCCGATGTAAATCGGCACCAGCGTGATCGGGCGGGTGCCGCCGCGCAGCATCGCCTGAATGGTCATTGCCAGCGTGCCGGTTTTCGGCTCCAGCAAACGGCCGGTGCGGGAACGGCCGCCTTCGACGAAGTACTCCACCGAATAGCCGCGGGTAAACAACTCGCCCAGATACTCGCGGAACAGGGTGGAATAGAGCTTGTTGCCTTTGAAGGTCCGGCGGATGAAAAAGGCGCCGAGACGGCGGAAGATCGGACCGGCCGGCCAGAAATTAAGGTTAATGCCGGCGGCGATGTGCGGCGGCACCAGCCCCTGATGGTAGAGCACGTAGGAGAGCAGCAGATAGTCCATGTGGCTGCGGTGGCAGGGAACGTAGACGATTTCATGCCCGTCCTGCGCCAACTGGCGTACCCGCTCGGCATTATGCACGTTGATGCCCTGGTACAGACGGTTCCAGGTCCAGCCCAGCACTCGGTCGGATAGCCTGACGGCTTCATAGGAGAAGTCGGCGGCAATCTCTTCCAGCAGCGTGATGGCGTTCTGCTGTGCCTTGTCGTGGGAAATCTTCTTGACCCGCGCCTCATCATCAATCGCTTTGGCGATGGCGCGGGAAGACAACAGTTTGTTGAACAACTCCTGACGAACCGGCAAACGCGGGCCGACGGCCGCCAGTCGCAGACGGGAGAAGTGCATACGCGCCACGCGCGCCAGTTTGTGGGCGATGGTTTTGTCGGTGCCGTGCTCGGTCGCCATGTAACGCAGCGAGACGGGAACGGAGAAGCGCACAAAGCTGTCGCGACCCAGCCACAGAATGGCGAAGAATTTCTCTATGCCGTTCAGCAACCGCAGATGCGGCGTGTCCTGATTCTGCCCCTCGCGCCCAGGGGAACGGCCAAACATGACCGACACCGGCACCATCTGTATGTCGAGTTCCGGATTGTTGCGATGCAGATCCAGATAGTCGTGAAATAGCTTTATCGACTGCTGTTTGGGGACGTAGTAACGGAACAGACGCGGACCGTCGTTGACGAATACGTGGCTCGGCAGGGTTTTCCCGTCGATCTGCAACGGCTGCAACGGATCGGGCAGATTGAGCTCCAGACATTTGGTGCGCAGAGTCAGTAGATCCGCCTTGGAATTGTAGGGCAGCACATAGAAGATCGGCCGCGCCGGATCCAGACGTTGTTCGTTAACGGGATCCTGTGGGATAACCTTACTCTTTACCAAGAGTTTTAGTGGGAAATTCAGTAGTTTATAGTAGATTCTACGCCAACCTGACATAACAACCAGAAGCCTCTTGTTAGCAATGCGGGCCAAGGATACCAGAAACCCGGCAGGATATCTGTGGTGATGAGACCATGACGACGCGTTAAAATTGCGGCCAATGACAAATTAAAGGTGGAGTAAGCATGAACAAAACAACCGGAATAACCCGCATTATCAAGGCGGCGGGTTATTCGCTACAAGGGTTGAAGCAGGCATGGCGGCACGAAGCAGCATTTCGCCAGGAGTCATTACTCACGCTTGCTGCGGTTATTATTGCCTGCTGGCTGCCGGTTTCAATGGTGGAACGGCTGTTGTTGATTGGTTCCGTGGTACTGATCGTGCTGTTTGAGCTGGTCAATAGCGCTATTGAAGCGGTGGTGGATCGGGTCGGCATGGATTACCACGAACTGTCCGGCCGGGCGAAGGACATTGGTTCGGCGGCGGTATTTGTCGCCTGTTTGCTGGCGACCGGAGTATGGGGGGCGATACTGTGGAATCGTTTTGCGTGACGCTTTGCATAATCGCAGAAAAATCCGCGCAATAGCGATATCGCGGTTCCCATCGGCACTTTCCCTGTATATACTCACAGCGAAACTGTATAAACAACCAGGGGGCGGAATGAAAGCGCTAACTACCAGACAACAGCAGGTTTATGATCTGATTCGCGATCATATTTCACAAACCGGTATGCCGCCCACCCGGGCCGAAATCGCCAGTCAGCTTGGCTTCCGTTCGCCGAATGCGGCTGAGGAACATCTCAAGGCGCTGGCGCGTAAAGGCGTTATTGAGATCGTCACCGGCGCTTCCCGTGGTATTCGTCTGCTGATGGAAGAAGAAGATCAGGGATTGCCGTTGATCGGTCGCGTCGCCGCCGGCGAACCGTTGCTGGCGCAACAGCACATCGAATGTCACTATCAGGTCGACCCGGCGATGTTCAAGCCCAGCGCCGATTTTCTGCTGCGGGTCAGCGGGATGTCGATGAAAGATATCGGTATTCTTGACGGCGACCTGCTGGCGGTGCATAAAACGCAGGATGTGCGTAACGGCCAGGTGGTGGTCGCGCGCATCGAAGATGAAGTGACGGTCAAGCGACTGAAAAAGCAGGGCAACGTTGTGCAACTGCTGGCGGAAAACAAAGAGTTCGCTCCAATCGTTGTCGATCTGCGTGAGCAGAATTTCTCGATTGAAGGATTGGCGGTTGGCGTGATCCGCAACAGCGACTGGAGCTAACGCCCCTGCTTTAGTCCGCCTTTGAGGAATGGGAGCCGCCGCCCATGCAGGTGTTCAGCTTGTCTGGATGAACACCTGTACCGCCCGGTGCGTTGACCGGGCTGAACGCGATGTATGGATTCAGGGACGCGTGGTGTATTCAGGAAGAATCACTTTATTCAGAACGCATAGCTGTTCTCAGAACGGATAGCTGCCTTCAGAACGAATAACTGCCTTCAGAACAAATAATGTATTCATAAGAATCATGTATTCAGAAGGAGTAGTGTGAAGCAGCGCTTCACACTTAGCGTTTCTTCACCATGATGCTGTGATCATGATTACAGCTGTCCCGATGTTCGCAGGACTCCACCTTCTGGCATTCACCACACAAGCCGTGGGCTTCCACCACACTGTGACGCAGAGCGAAGCCAGCCTGTTTCGCCAACTGGTGCAGCGTTTCCTCAACGCCTTCCGTCTGACGTTCCGTCACCTGCCCGCAGCGGTCGCAGATAAACAATGCCGATGTGTGGCTATGTTCTTCGAAATGATGGCACAGTACATAGCTGTTGGTGGACTCCACCTTGTGGATAAAACCTTGTTCCAGCAGAAAATCCAGCGCGCGATAAACGGTGGGAGGCTTGGCCTGAGGCTCGGAAACGCGAAGCAAATCCAGCAGATCATACGCGCTGATCGCACCGGGTTGCTGGGCCATTAAGCGCAACACTTCCTGACGCTGTGGCGTCAGACGCACATTGCGTTGCTGGCAAAGCTGTTCAGCCTGGGCAACAAGTTTGTCCGGATTGGTTGAATCCATTGCAGTAACCCTGAAGCGAGTGTGAAATCATGGCGGCATCTTACCATGACTGAATAAAAACGCCGAGATGGCTGCCGCAAGGTTGCGCTGGGCCATCTCTCGTCACACTGCATAACTGGCAATTCATTTTCTTCATAGCGGAATCCCAGCCGTGTACCAGCCTGATTAGCGGCGCCGGCACTGCCCTGAAACGTGGTTATCAGGGCGGAAGGCAACATACATGGCGGGACTTGGTACGAGCGCGGAAGACCTAGACAACCAGATCGATCAGTAATGCCCGTGTGGCGGTTTCCGCCCGAATGATAAGGCTGTTTTCCTGCTGAACAAACGCGCCGTCGCCGCAGCGCAATACGTTGGGAATCGCAGCGTTATTGCCGTTGATGCTGATCGTGCCGTGAATCGATTGCAGATAGGCGCGGTTGCCGTTTAACGTCAGGTTGTGCTGCTCGCCAGCCGCCAGATTCAGATGGTGGATCCACACCTGCTGACGCAAATGAAAGGCGTTGGCCGACTCATCCGGCGATGCCAGCAACTGGTAAGGTTGGTCTTTCAGCGCTAATCGCTGCAGACACTGGTTTTCCCGCGTAGGGCAGGCGTCCAGCCACAGTTGCAGCCGGGTCAGCGGCGTGTCGTCGCCGATATTGTGTTCGCTGTAACTGACGTTGGGCTGGGCGGCCAGCAGCAAGGCTTCGCCCGCTTTGGCACGGGTATGGTTGCCGTTGCTGTCGCGGTATTCCGCCTCGCCCTGCAACAGGATGTTCAGAATGTCGACGCGCGGATAGGTTCGTGGCTGAAAAGAGGCACCCGGGGCCAGTACTTCCTGATTGAGCACCCGCAGCGAGGCGAAACCCAGTAGATCAGGATCAAAGTAATGACCGAAAGAAAAGGTGTAACGTGCCTGCAACCAGCCATAGTCAGCCTGGCCGCATTGTTCTGCTGCTCTGCTAATGATCATGGTATTCGACCCTGAGAATTATTGATAAAGCGATAGTAATTGTCTGGACGATGGATTGTTAGCCAGTTAATCTGGTCGGTACGTTCAAAAATCCTGAATGAGTGAAGAAATGGCAAAAGAACGGGCATTAACACTAGAAGCTTTAAGGGTCATGGACGCCATCGATCGCCGGGGAAGTTTTGCTGCCGCTGCAGATGAACTGGGGCGAGTCCCGTCCGCTCTGAGTTATACCATGCAGAAACTGGAGGATGAACTGGATGTGGTGCTGTTCGACCGTTCAGGCCATCGTACCAAATTCACCAATGTCGGGCGGATGCTGCTGGAGCGGGGACGAATTCTGCTGGAAGCCGCCGACAAACTAACCACGGATGCTGAAGCGCTGGCGCGAGGATGGGAAACCCACCTGACCATCGTGGTGGAAGCGCTGGTGCCGACCGAGCACTTTTTTCCGCTGTTGGACAAGCTATCGCTAAAGGCCAATACCCAGGTGTCATTATTGACCGAAGTGCTGGCCGGGGCGTGGGAACGGCTGGAGCAGGGACGGGCGGATATCGTTGTCGCGCCGGACATGCACTTTCGCTCGTCTTCAGAGATCAACACCCGCAAACTCTATTTGATGAAAAACGTGTATGTGGCCAGCCCGGACCACCCGATTCACGATGAGCCCGAACCGCTATCGGAAGTGACTCGTGTCAAATACCGGGGTATTGCTATCGCTGATACCGCTCGCGAGCGCCCGGTATTGACGGTGCAACTGCTGGATAAACAGCCGCGCCTGACCGTGAGTTCGATGGATGACAAGCGCAGGGCGTTGCTGGCCGGGTTGGGGGTGGCGACCATGCCGTATGAGCGGGTGGCGCAGGATATTGCCGAAGGCCGTCTGCGAGTGGTAAGTCCGGAAGATTCCATGGAAGCTCAAATTATCATGGCATGGCGGCGCGACAGTATGGGCGAAGCCAAGGCGTGGTTTTTACGGGAAATTCCGCGCATATTCAACGCGTTTTGATGGCGATATGAAGGCAAGACACAACAACGCCGCCGGTTGGCTGAAATCAACCGGCGGCGTTGTTGTGTCTGGAGCGTGTTGGTAAATCGTACGCGCTGTTCATCAGCGATTACGGGTAGCGCTTATCCCGGCCGTGCGGCGTATTCAGGTCCATCTCCGGCCCGACGGAGATGATGCCGTGAGGGTTGATGGTGCCGTGACTACGATAGTAGTGGTGGCGGATATGCGCCATGTCCACGGTGTCGGATACGCCGGGCAACTGATAGATCTCACGCAGATAACCATACAGGTTCGGGTAATCGCTTATCCGGCGTTTGTCGCATTTGAAATGGGTGTGATAGACCGGCTCAAAACGGATCAACGTCGTCCACAAACGAATGTCTGCTTCCGTGAGGCGATCGCCGGCCAGATAACGTTGCCGGGCGAGGATGGTTTCCAGTTTGTCCAGCGCGGCAAATACCAGCCCGACGGATTCGTCGTAAGCGGCTTGCGTTGTGGCAAAACCGGCTTTGTACACGCCATTGTTAACCTGGTGGTAAATCCACTCGTTCAGCTTGTCGATTTGCTCTCGCAGCGCCTGCGGATAGTAATCGCCGGGTGCGGCGCCGCAACCGTCGAACGCGCTGTTGAGCATACGGATGATGTCCGCGGATTCATTGCTGACGATGGTGTGCTGCTGAGTGTCCCACAGCACGGGAACGGTGACGCGTCCGCTGTAGTCGGCTTTGGCGTGCAGATAAAGCTGATAGAGAAATTCGTGCTGATAAAGCGAATCGCCGGTGGCCTGCGGAAAATCGGTGTCGAAGGTCCAGCCGTGGTCCAGCATCAGCGGGTGCACCACCGAGACATCGATGTGTTGTTCCAGACCTTTGAGTTTTCGCAGTAACAACGTGCGATGGGCCCAGGGGCAGGCCAGCGATACGTACAGATGGTAGCGACCGGCTTCTGCTTTGAAACCGCCCGTGCCCGTCGGGCCGGCTTCGCCGTCGGCGGTGACCCAGTTGCGGAAAAATGTCTGCGGCCGCTTGAAATGTCCGCCGGATGACTGGGTTTCATACCAGGTGTCGTGCCATACGCCGTCAACCAATAATCCCATAGCCGGATCCTCCAGGAATAATGACAATGGCGGTCACAGCATGCTGTCGACCGCCATCAAATGATAGTCAGGCTGTGTTGCTCAACTGATTATTCAGACTGCCATTACCATTTTTTGTTCAGCAGACGGTCGATGCTGAATGCGCCCGGACCGGTGACGAACAGCAGTACATAGCCGCCGGCGATAGACAGGTTTTTCATGAACATCAACTGGTTGGCGCCCTGAGCGAAATCAGTATGGAAGATGAATGCGGTCAGCAGCGTGAAAATCGCGGTGGCGATAGCAGCGGTGCGGGTCAGGAAGCCAAACAGAACCGCCAGACCGCCGCCCAGTTCCAACAGAATGGTCAATGGCAGCAGCGCACCCGGAACGCCCATCGCCTGCATATACTGTTGGGTTGCGGCGTAAGATGCGCCCAGTTTGCCGTAACCGGCAACGATAAACAGGATCGGCAGCAGGATACGGGCAACCATCAGCAATGCATTCTCAAAATTTTTCATCGATATTCTCCAGTAGTGTGTTTGCTGCCGGCGCAAAATCGACAAGGGCGCATCCGGCGTGGCTTGTTTAGAACGTTTGTGTAACCGATGGGAAGAATACTAGAGGCGAAAGCGGGCCGGTGCCAGCGAGTAAAATTGTTGTTTTATGTCAGAAAAATTGACCATGCCGGCGGCTGATGAACGAAAAAACCGGGAAACGGTATTTATGCCGACCCCGATGATGATAAAACGTGAAGAGGATACAGGGTGAACGAACCGTGCGGCGAAAAGATGAAAAACCGGGTTTCACCGCCGCGGCGGGCGTGGCGGTGATTGCACTACGGAGCGTATCAGTTTCAATGCGCTCCAGATGCCGGCCGCCTTGCGTACCAGGCTCATCAGCCGCCGCGGGTGGCGTATCCCCAATATGGCGACGACCGGCGGGATCACGACCAGATAGCGGCGTATCCGCGCCAATTTCTGCCAGTAGTCGTCGCAGGGGGCGGTGATTTCCAGCCAACGGTTTTTGTTCGCCGCCAGATCCAGCCGTTGTTGTTGAATCTGGCGCAGCAGTTGCTGTTTTTCGGCAGCCAGACGCTGCTGACGATTCATTTTGACTCGTCCTCCAGCAGCGAGCGATCCGTCGCCAGCTCTTTGCGGGTGTCTCGCAATAGCGTGGAACGGCGCAGGCGTTTTAGCGTCCAGAGCGCGCCGAACAACGCCAGTCCAAACAGGGCGGCCGTAATCCAGCACAATGCCGTCAGGCGCAAGGCCGGATCAATGCTCCAGATGATCAGCACAATCAGGCTCATCAGGCCAAACGCCGTGAACAACAGGGTCAGACCCACCATCAGCAACAACTGAATCAGCAGGTTTTTTTCCTGCTCCAGTTCCACCACCGCCAGCCTGAGGCGTGTTTCCGCCATACCGACCAGAATGGCGAGAATCCGCTGTACGGTGGAAACGGCGGTGCTGCCGGGGCCCTGGCGTTGCGGTTCTGTCTCCATGAGTTAACGGCGAGCCAGCAACAGACCCAGCACCACGCCGACGGCAGCGCCGATGCCAACCCCGGTCCAGGGGTTTTTATGTACGAAATCATCGGCGCACTGGGTCGCTTCGCGGGCTTGCGCCGTAATCCGTTCGCCGGTGTCATTCAGGCGTTCGCGTGATTCTTTGAGGACGGTTTCAGCCTTATCGCGCAGTTTCTCCAGTTCGGCCTTGGATTTATCGCTGGAGGAGCGTAACACCTCTTCCAGTGTGTCTCCCAGAGAACGCAGCTCTGCTCGCAACTGTTCGGTATTGGATTCTTGCGCCATGTGAACACTCCTTTATTTGATGAATCATAGTGTTAACCACTTGCAGTGTTAACTATAGTGCAGATTTTCATCTTTGCTGCAGGAACGACTACGGATAATTCTGATAACCCGCTGTAAAACTGGCGAAATCATTTCGAAAAGAAGGGAATGGCATAGCTGGCGGCGAAAAAACGGAACACGGCTCGCGTCCGCATGGGGATCAGCTTCTGATAACCGTCGAAGCGCCGTTGATGCGTTGGGCGATGACGAGGGCATGCGGCAGCGCGGTGCTCAGTATTTCTCTGGCCGCGCCGCTTTGTTCCGGCGAAGACAGCCGCACGATGATGCTGTCGTTTTCCGGGGTAATGCTCTTGATGGCGATACCCCGTTCGTTAAGCCGCTGGTAAATATAGAAGCCATCCGGCAGGGGCGCGCCCTGATGCAGCGGGGTAATGTGCAGCATCACCTCGTCCGGCAGACGCCGTGACGACATGGACAGCAGCACGACCAGCGGCAACAGCAGCAGCAACAGACGCCAGGCGGAGGGCTTTTTAAACCCGCGGTTGGTCATCAATCAATTCCTTTTTTCACGTGCCATCATGCGTTTTTTACGCCACAGCACCAGCAGCGACCCTGCCAGCCCGATAAACAGCAAAACCAGCGGCAGCATCATCAGACAGAACATCAGCTGGTCTTCGTATTTGCGGAATACCGGGGTTTTGCCCAGCGCGAAACCGAGAGAAACCAGAATGATGACCCACAAAAAACCACTCATCCAGTTGAAGAACTGGAAACGGGTGTTGTTCAGCCCGGACAGCCCGGCAATGGTCGGCAGCAAGGTTCGGATGAAGGCCAGAAAACGGCCGATCAACAGCGCCGATAACCCATGACGGTGGAACAACTGATGCGCCCGCTGGTGATAGTGTGATGGAAGATGCGACAACCATCCTTGAACGACTCGCGTATTTCCGAGCCATTTTCCCTGTAGATAACTGACCCAGCAGCCAAGACTGGCGGCGGTGGTTAACAGCGCGATGGTGAGCGGGTAATTCATGGTGCCTTTGGCGACCAGCACCCCCACCAGAATCAGCAGGCTGTCGCCCGGCAGGAACGCTGCCGGCAGCAGGCCGTTTTCCAGGAACAAAATCAAAAACAGCAGCAGGTAAATCGTCCAGACCAGTTTGGGATTGGCCAGGACGTCGAAATTCTGGTGCCAGAGAGCATACAAAAGTTCTTTAACTATATCCATCTGGTGTTCCTGTACTGCGGCGTTGGAGAAACCACGCTGAGAACCTGTGACCCGTCAGCAGCGCCGCCGTTGGCATAGTCCGATGTTCGGAACCATGAACTGGCGCGCTGATGAGCCGGGTACGCAGAGCGGTCATTGCTGTACATCGGGTGGCGTGCTCCTTCACGTGCCTGCACATATCCCCTTCATACTTCAAGTGGCTGCCCTCGATCACTCCAGTCGCTTACAGGCTCCTGGGGAGTCACTCGCTTGCCGCGTTACAAGGCTCGTAATGAGCCTTACCCTGAAGAACCAACGCGTTGCGTTGTTCAACACGCGAGCGTTTTGCCCTGCAACTCGAATTTTGGGGTACAGACTGATGTCATTATCCGTGTGTGGCCGATGGCATGTCCTGCTTAATCGCTGGTAAACGTTGCGATACGGGCAGTTGGCCGGCTTGCCGGGACATACTGGCGCTTTTCAGCGCATTTCCCCACTCGCCATGTTCCTTTCCGGTTATTTTACCTTTCAGGTCGTTCTGCCAGTAATTAAGCGTAAAAAAAGTACCCTAACTGTAACAAAAGCGGTGCGGGCGAGATAGGAAAATATCACGTTCTGAAAACGTATAACGACCTGTTTATTGGGAAAAGACTGTGATTGCCGTCATATTTTACACTTGCTGACAGAACTCGACGCTGGATGACTTTTTTGCCCCCGAATGGTGGGGGCAAAATGCAGGAAAGGTATGGAGAAATTCAGGATTTGCCGTTGGTGATGTGATCGAGATGGACGACCGGATTTTCGGCGAACATGTAGCGATCGACATTGAATTCGAAGTCATCGGTGGTGGCGCGGAACAGCATCTGCTTGGTGTTTTCCAGATGTTGCCACATTGCCAGTTTGGCGGCGTAAGGATCTTTGCGGATCAGCGCCTTAAGAATCTGATCATGCTCTTCGCACCAGCTTTCGATCGACTTGTCGTCGATATGTTCATGCAGCTTGCGCCAGTAGGGGTTGTGGATACGCTGGCTCCACATCTTTTCCACGATGGTAGCCATTGCCGAGTTCTGGGTAGCCAGCGCGACCTGTACGTGGAATTTCAGATCCCACTCCGAATCGCGGAAACGATCTTCCTGACGGGCGTTTTCCTGAATCTCCATCAGTTGGATGATGTCCTGCCGGGTGACCTGAGTGGCGGCGAACTCCGCGATATTGCTCTCTATCAATTGGCGCGCCTGCAGCAGTTCGAACGGCCCGGCGGTGAGAAAATCGGCGTCGCTGCCGTTGGCGGCCAGCAAATGGCGCTGTTGACTGGACATAACGTGAATGCCGGAGCCTTTGCGAACCTCCACGTAACCTTCTACTTCCAGCATGATGATGGCTTCGCGTACCACGGTACGGCTGACGTTCATCTCTTCGGAAATATTGCGTTCGGCCGGCAATTTGTCGCCCACCGGATAAACGCCGTTCTCAATGCGTTGTTTCAATTCTGCGGCCAACTGCTGGTAGAGCCGCCTGGATTCTGTCAGTGCCATGATGCCTGCTCTTAAGATAGAGGACGCTCCCTGAGGCAACGTGCGTCACTGCGTCTATCTCGTTATGATGATTTCGTTAATGTAGACTGATATTCAGAGTAGATTTGTTATACCACCTACAGCGGACGGCGACCAACACCCACGTCACAGTTAGCTGTTGTGATAGACCCAGAGGAAAGGATTCATCCGGTATCCCATGATACCGGATGAATGGCGTGAAGCAGAAATTTGTCTGTTAGTGTTGCTGTGCGGCTTTCAGGTCGGCGTCGTTATTTCCCTCTTCGGAAGCCGGGTGGTTTTTCAGTACCGTCCAGATAACGATCGCGCCCAGCAGGTCGAAGATAGCCAGTACGGCGAACAGCGGGCTAAAGCCGATGGTATCGGCCAATGCACCTACCACCAGGGCGAACAGGGTGCTGGCGGTCCAGGCGGCCATCCCGGTCAGACCGTTGGCGGTGGCCACTTCGTTACGGCCGAACACGTCGGAAGACAGGGTGATCAGCGCACCGGACAGGGATTGATGGGCAAAGCCGCCGACGCACAGCAGGGCGATGGCGATATACGGGCTGGTGAACAGGCCGATAGTGCCGGGGCCGATCATCAGCAGCGCGCCCAGGGTGACGACCAGTTTGCGTGAAACGATCAGGTTCACCTTGAAGTATTTCTGGAACAACATCGGCATATAACCACCAAGGATACAGCCCAGGTCGGCGAACAGCATCGGCATCCAGGCGAACATGGCGATTTCTTTCAGGTTGAAGCCATAGACTTTGAACATGAACAGCGGGATCCAGGCGTTGAAAGTCCCCCAGGCCGGCTCAGCCAGAAAACGCGGCAGCGCGATGCCCCAGAACTGACGGTTGCGCAGAATCTGCCAGGCGGACAGTTTCTTGGCGTTGCCAACCTGATGCTGGGCTTCCTGACCGTTCAGGATGTAGTCGCGCTCTTCCGCGCTGAGTTTTTTCTGATCTTTCGGATGCTTATAGAAGTACAGCCAGCCGATTGCCCACACCATGCTCAGCGCACCGGTAACCAGAAACGCCATCTGCCAGCTGTGCGCCATGATAGCCCAGACCACCAGCGGCGGAGCCAGCATACCGCCAATTGAAGAACCGACGTTGAAGTAACCGACGGCGACGGAGCGCTCTTTGGCCGGGAACCATTCGCTACTGGCTTTCAGACCGGCGGGAATCATCGCCGCTTCCGCCGCACCGACCGCGCCGCGCGCGATGGCCAGGCCGCCCCAGCTGTTGGCCAGCGCGGTGCCGGCGCAGAACAACGCCCACAGGATGGCAAATACGGCATAGCCCACTTTGGTGCCCAGCAGATCCAGCACATAACCGGCAACCGGCTGCATGATGGTGTAGCAGGCTGAATAGGCCGCAATGATATAGGAATATTGCTGGGTGCTGATATGGAGCTGTTCCTGCAGTGTTGGCGCCGCTGCGGCAATTGCGTTACGCGTCAGGTAGCCCAGAACGGTACCGATGGTCACCAGTCCGATCATGTACCAGCGCAAGCCTTTGATCTTGAACATGTTAAATATCTCTCCGAGTTTAATTACCACAGCGGAACCTGTCATCGGTCTGCCGCGATAGGTGTAGACCACGCCGAAAGTGACGGGGCGCTGCTGCGCCCCGGTCAAAGCCTGCGGGAGTTGCCGCCTGACCGGTTGCCCTGCCGCCGCACGGCTGGCGGGCTGCGACGGCGATCCCGCCGCGCGCGTTATTGTTTTCCGGCGGGGATATCAACCCCGTTGACGATATTGAGATTGAATCCCCTCATCAGGCAGCGCTACAATAATTTGTCATACCAATTTAAAAGTTGAGTGATATCACAAAACCATTATTTTGATAGGGAATAAAATAATTCGGTCCGCAACAACCGCTGTCTGGCGTGGTTGAAGCGTAAAAATGGTGTGATGGGAAGCGATTTATGCCATTTTTGCGATCATGACCTCACTAATGGTGTCGGTTATCGCAGATAATTGGTGTGATATCTTTGTAAGCGTGACCGCATTTGGTTGGCAAATGTAGTGTGAGGAAGCAAACATGCCCCAGTTTTTAAGTGAAGATTTTTTGTTGGATACTGAGTTTGCCCGTCGGCTGTACCATGAATTCGCAGCGGATCAACCCATTTTTGATTACCACTGCCATTTGCCGCCTGCGCAGATTGCCGAGAATTACCGCTTTAAAAACCTGTATGACATCTGGCTGAAGGGCGACCATTACAAATGGCGCGCCATGCGCACCAACGGCGTGCCGGAACGTTTCTGTACCGGCGATGCCAGCGACTGGGAGAAATTCGAAGCCTGGGCCGCCACCGTACCGCATACCATCGGCAACCCGCTGTATCACTGGACGCATCTGGAACTGCGCCGTCCGTTCGGCATCACCGGCACTCTGCTGTCGCCGTCTACCGCCAAAGACATCTGGAATCGCACCAACGCCCTGCTGGAGCGTGACGAGTTCAGCGCGCGCGGCATCATGCAGCAGATGAACGTGAAAATGGTCGGCACCACCGACGATCCGATCGACGATCTGGTGCACCACAAGGCGGTCGCTCAGGATAAAACCTTCTCTATCAAGGTGCTGCCAAGCTGGCGTCCTGACAAAGCGTTCAATATCGAACTGGCGACCTTTAACGATTATATGGCGAAGCTCGGTGAAGTGTCCGATACCGACATCCGCCGCTTTAGCGACCTGCAGGCCGCGCTGACCAAGCGTCTGGACCACTTCGCCGCACACGGCTGTAAAGTGTCCGACCATGCGCTGGACGTCGTGCTGTACGCCGACGCGGATGAAGCCACGCTGGATGGCATTCTGGCCCGTCGCCTGTCCGGCGCAACCCTGAGCGAACACGAAGTGGCGCAGTTCAAAACCGCGGTACTGGTGTGGCTGGGCGCCGAATACGCACGCCGCGGCTGGGTGCAGCAGTATCACATCGGCGCACTGCGCAACAACAACCTGCGCCAGTTCAATCTGCTGGGGCCGGATGTGGGCTTCGACTCCATCAACGACCGCCCGCTGGCGCAGGAGCTGTCTCGCCTGCTCAGCAAGCAGAATGAAGAAAACCTGCTGCCGAAAACCATCCTGTACTGCCTGAACCCGCGCGATAACGAAGTGCTGGGCACCATGATCGGTAACTTCCAGGGCGAAGGTATGCCGGGCAAGATGCAGTTCGGTTCCGGCTGGTGGTTCAACGACCAGAAAGACGGCATGCAGCGTCAGATGACGCAGCTGGCGCAACTGGGCCTGCTGAGCCGTTTCGTCGGCATGCTGACCGACAGCCGCAGCTTCCTGTCCTACACCCGTCATGAATACTTCCGCCGCATTCTGTGCCAGATGATCGGCCGCTGGGTGGAAGATGGCGAAGCGCCGGGCGACCTGCCGCTGCTGGGCGAGATGGTGAAAAATATCTGTTTCGATAACGCCAAAAACTATTTCGGCATCGAGTTATAACCAAAATAATTCGAGTTGCAGGAAGGCGGCAACCGAGGGAATCCCCGGGAGCTTACATCAGTAAGTGACCGGGGTGAGTAAGGGCAGCCAACATACCTGCAACTTGAAGTATGACGGGTATATAAGAAAAGGGAGGGCGGGCGCTATCGCGGGCCCGTCTGTCAATGTTGTGATTTCGGGCTGGCGCAGGGTGCTGAATCCGCCGCCCTGACGCTGTCGTGCTGACCTGACGTTGTCGTAATGATCTGACGGTTGTACCGACTGGCGTTTGTCCCGAAGTGTCGTGTTCTGAGGTAGCTTGTTAATGCAAACGCTGAATCGTCGTGATTTTCCTGGCCGTCGTCACCCTGACCGCGTCATCCAATTTGGCGAAGGCAATTTCCTTCGCGCCTTTATTGACTGGCAACTGGATCTGTTGAATGAACATACCGATCTGGATGCCGGCATTGTTGTGGTTCGTCCGATTGATACCGATTTTCCGCCCGCGCTGGATACCCAGGATGGTCTGTACACCACCATCATCCGCGGCCTGAACGAGCAGGGCGAAGCGGTGCGCGAGCCGCGCCTGATCCGCTCCGTTAACCGTGAGATCAATGTTTACCGCCAGTTTGACGAGTATCTGGCGCTGGCGCATGACGCCAATATCCGCTTTGTGTTTTCGAACACGACGGAAGCCGGCATCAGCTACCATGCTGACGATAGCCTGGCCGACACGCCGCCGGCCAGCTTCCCGGCCAAACTGACCCGCCTGCTGTTCGAACGTTTCAACCATTTTAACGGCGCCGCCGACAAAGGCTGGGTGCTGTTGCCGTGCGAACTGATCGACTACAACGGAGAAAAACTGAAAGAGCTGGTGCTGCGTTACGCGGCGCAGTGGGAACTGCCGGCGGCGTTCACCGCCTGGCTGAATGAGCACAACACCTTCTGTTCGACGCTGGTGGACCGTATCGTCACCGGTTACCCGCGTGCCGAAGTGGACGCGCTGCAGCAGGAACTGGGCTATCAGGACACCTTCCTGGATACCGCCGAGTACTTCTACCTGTTCGTGATTCAGGGGCCGCAATGGCTGGCGGAAGAACTGCGCCTGAACAAGCTGAAACTGAACGTGCGTATCGTCGACGACATCAAGCCGTACAAAGAACGCAAAGTGGCGATCCTTAACGGCGCGCATACCGCGCTGGTGCCGGTAGCGTTCCTGGCTGGCCTGGATACCGTGGGTGAATCCCTGAACGATGCGCAGATCGGCAAGTTTGTCGAAACCACCATCGCCGAGGAGATCGTACCGGTGCTGGATCTGCCGCACGACGAGCTGGTGTCGTTCGCTCAGGCAGTGCTGAGCCGTTTTAGAAACCCGTTCATTCAGCACCAGTTGCTGTCTATCGCCCTGAACGGCATGACCAAATTCCGTACCCGCATTCTGCCGCAGTTGCTGACCTACCGCGAACGCCACGGTGCGCTGCCGAAACGCCTGACTTTCGCGCTGGCGGCGCTGATCGCGTTTTATCGCGGCGAACGCAACGGCGACAGCTACCCGCTGCAGGACGATGCTCACTGGCTGGAACGCTACGAAGTGCTGTGGGGCGGCGTGCGCGCCGGCACCACGTCGCTGGCGCAGGTGGTGAACGCGGTGCTGGGCGATGCGGAGCACTGGGAACAGGATCTGACGCTGGTGCCTGGTCTGGCGGCGCTGGTCACCGAACAACTGCAGGCTATCGTTGAGCGCGGCATGCGTGACGCGGTGGCGGGTTATTGCTAATCGCATAAGGTTTTATCCATGCAGAGCATCATCAAAATTCATTCGTTGGACAATGTCGCCGTCGCCCTGCGCGATCTGGCGCAGGATGAAGCGGTGTCGGTTGGCGATATCTCCCTGACGTTGCCGCAGCCGGTGGCGCGTGGGCATAAGTTCGCCCTCAGGCCGATTGCGTCCGGCGAGATGATCGTGAAATACGGCCTGCCCATCGGCCACGCGCTGGTCGCCATCGCGCCCGGCGAGCACATCCACTCGCAAAACGCCAAAACCAACCTGAGCGATCTGGACGAGTACCAGTACCAGCCGGAGTTCATCGATCTGCCGGCGCAGGTGGCGGATCGTGAAGTGCAGGTCTACCGTCGCAAAAACGGCGACGTCGGGATCCGCAACGAACTGTGGATCCTGCCGACCGTCGGCTGCGTCAACGGCATCGCCCGCCAGATCCAGCAGCGTTTCCTCAAGGAAACCAACGATGCGGAAGGCATCGACGGCGTTTACCTGTTCACTCATCCGTTTGGTTGCTCCCAACTGGGGCAGGACCACGAAAACACCCGCACCATGTTGCAGAACATGGTGCGTCACCCGAACGCGGGGGCGGTGCTGGTCATCGGTCTGGGGTGCGAGAACAATCAGGTATCTGCGTTCCGCGATACGCTGGGCGAGTTCGACGCCGATCGCGTTAACTTCATGATCTGCCAGCAGCAGGAAGATGAAGTGGAAGCCGGTCTGGAACGTCTGCACCAGCTGTATCAGGTGATGCGCGACGATCGTCGGGTGCCGGGCAAACTCAGCGAGCTGAAGTTTGGTCTGGAGTGCGGCGGTTCGGACGGCCTGTCCGGCATTACCGCCAACCCGCTGCTGGGGCGTTTCTCGGATTACCTCATCGCCAACGGCGGTACCACCGTGTTGACCGAGGTGCCGGAAATGTTCGGCGCCGAGCGCATCCTGATGAGCCGTTGCCGCGACGAAGCCACATTCGAGAAAACCGTGCACATGGTCAATGATTTCAAACAGTATTTCATTGAACATAACCAGCCGATCTACGAAAACCCGTCGCCGGGCAACAAGGCGGGCGGCATTACCACGCTGGAGGAGAAATCCCTCGGCTGTACCCAGAAAGCGGGGCAGAGCCAGGTGGTGGACGTGCTCAAGTACGGCGAACGCCTGCATACGCCGGGGCTGAACCTGCTGAGCGCGCCGGGTAACGATGCGGTAGCCACCAGTGCGCTGGCGGGCGCCGGCTGTCATATGGTGCTGTTCAGTACCGGTCGCGGTACGCCTTACGGCGGCTTTGTGCCGACGGTGAAACTGGCGACCAACACCGAACTGGCGCAAAAGAAACCGCACTGGATCGACTTTGACGCCGGCCGTCTGATTCACGGTATGTCGATGGACGATCTGCTGTTGCAGTTTGTCGATCTGATCGTCGAGATCGCCAACGGCAAGCTGGCGAAAAACGAAATCAACGATTTCCGCGAACTGGCAATATTTAAGAGCGGCGTGACTTTATAAAACCGATCGTTATAAGCCTGTCGTTGTAAATCTAAACGACTCTACATAAAATAAAACGGCGTTTCATTATTCTGAGCGCCGTTTTTTCGTTATTACGCTTTTAAGGCAGGGATCATGACATCTTACGTGTTTGCTCAGGCAGTTGGCGTACTGGCCTTTCTGGTCGGTATCACTATGTTTTTCAACCGCAGTGAAAAGAAATTTAAAATCCAGCTCTCCGCCTACAGCGCGGTTATCGCGTGTCACTTCTTCCTGATGGGAGCGAACGCGGCCGGCATGAGCGCCATGCTGAACTCGGGTCGTACCCTGATCACCCTGAAAACCAACAATATCGCGGTGATGTTCGTGTTTATTACCCTGACGCTGGCGCTGGGTCTGCCGGGCGTGAAACACCCGATGGAATTGTTGCCGATCATCGGCACCGTGTGCAGCACCTGGGCGCTATTCCGGGCTCATGGATTGGCGATGCGCGGCATTATCTGGTGTTCAACCTCATTGTGGGTGATACACAACATCTGGCTGGGGTCGATCGGCGGGTCGCTGATTGAAGCCAGTTTTCTGGTGATGAACGGATACAACATCGTTCGTTTCTGGCGTATGCAGCGTAACGGCATCGACCCGTTCAAGATGGATGAGCATTCGTCTACCAAGAGCGCCTGAAAAAAGCCCCGCGGCTGCGAGGCTTGCGTTAACAGACGATGCCATCAGCGCCCGGCGCGGCGATTCACCCAGATGTTGATCAGGATGGTTGTCAGCAGGATCGCGGCCACCACGCTGAGCGAAATGGCGACCGGAATGTGAAACAGATCGATCAGCATCATCTTGACGCCGATAAAGATTAGGATCACCGCCAGCCCATATTTCAGCATCGAGAACTTCTGCGCCACCCCGGCCAGCAGGAAGTACATGGCGCGTAGCCCCAGAATGGCGAACAGGTTTGACGTCAGCACGATGAACGGGTCGGTGGTGACGGCGAAAATGGCCGGGATGCTGTCTACCGCGAAGATCACGTCGCTGATTTCCACCATCACCAGCACCAGAAACAGCGGCGTGGCGTACCACAGGCCGTTCTGGCGGATAAAGAAATGCTCGCCTTGCAGGTCGTCGGTCATCCGCAGGTGGCTGCGCAGCCAGCGGACCACCGGTTTATCGCCGATGGCGGTGTCGTCCGCTTTCGCCAGCGCCATTTTGAGGCCGGTGAGCAACAGGAACGCGCCAAACAGATACAGCAGCCACTGGAACTGGGAGACCAGCCAACTGCCGGCGAACACCATGATGGTACGCAGTACGATCGCTCCCAGCACGCCGTACACCAGCACCCGGCGCTGGTACTGGGCGGGGATGGCAAAATAACTGAACAGCATCAGCCAGACGAACACGTTGTCGACGGCCAGCGCTTTTTCGATCAGATAACCGGTAAAGAACGCCAGCGCCTGAGCATCCGCCACCTCACGGCCCATCGTGCCGGTGAGATACCACCAGAAACCGGCGTTGAACAGTATCGAGAGCGTGACCCACACCAGCGACCAGGCGGCGGCCTGTTTGAAGGTCATTACCGTGGAGTCTTTCTTGCCCTGATAAAACAGGTCGATGGCGAGCATGACCACCACAATGATTGCGAAGCTGCCCCACAACAGGGGGGTACCTATAGTTACCATAACAGTATCCCTTAGAGCCTATCCCATCCGGGTTATTGCATCGGCTCTGTCGTCAGAAAACAAAACGGCCTGTGTCAGAAGGCACAGGCCGTTTGCTATTAAGCTGCAAATAGACCTCGCCTTCTGGCAAGGTCTCACTTACAACTTAATGCGGAATAGTCATTAAGGTTGCCTGGTAACCGAGTGCTATTGCACTGTAATGACGATTGACCAGCGAAAAGTTACTCCCCTTTGCAACACCAAAGATAGGATAGTTCCTGTACAGGGTCAAACAATTCCGCTGGCCTTGTCGCCGGCGGTTTATCCCGCGAAGGCGTCGCTGCAAATGGCATCTACGCCAGCGGATGAATAGGTCGTCGGCGTGACGAACTCTCGGAGATTCGACAGGAAAACCATTTACTGCGACGCCGTTTTAAGGGATAAACAGCGCCAGATTTTGTATTGCAGGAGAGGCCATGAGCCAACTTGATCTGGAAACACATAGCCTGACGCTGGTCCGTTACCCGCAGTCCGATCGCGAGTCACCGTTGCAGGCGTGGGAAGCGGCGGATGAATATCTGCTGCGGGAGTTGGCCGCGATGCCGATCGGGCCCGGCCCCCGGCTGATTTTCAATGACGCGTTCGGGGCGCTGGCCTGCGGTTTGCAGGCACAGGCGCCCTGTTGCATCAGCGACTCGTACCTGAGCCAACTGGCGACCCGGCATAATCTGTCGCTTAACGGGTATGCGCCGGAATCGGTCACCCTGCTGGACAGCCTGGCGCCGCTGCCGGACGCGCCGGCGCTGGCGGTGCTGAAAATACCGAAAACGCTGGCGTTGCTGGAGCATCAGCTACGGCAACTGCGTGAAGTGGCGACGCCGCAGACCGTGGTCATCGCCGGCGCCAAAGCACGGGATATCCATACTTCGACGCTGCAACTGTTCGAGCAGATTCTGGGGCCGACCCGCACCTCGCTGGCCTGGAAAAAGGCCCGGCTGATTCACTGCCAGCCGGAGCCGCGTACTGTTGATGAACAACCGCGTACTGTTGATGAACAACCGGTGATGACGGTCTGGCCGCTGGACGGCACGGATGATCCTACCCACAACTATCACATCCACAACTACGCCAATGTGTTTGCCCGCGGTGGGCTGGATATCGGCGCTCGTTTTTTCATGCAGCATTTACCGCAGCAACTGGACGGCAAGATTGTCGATCTGGGCTGCGGCAACGGCGTCATCGGCCTGACCGCGCTGGCGCTGAACCCGCAGGCCTATGTCAGCTTTTTCGACGAGTCCTATATGGCGGTGGCCTCCAGCCGGCGCAATGTGGAATACAACCGGCCGCAGGATATGGCGCGCAGCAGTTTTGTGGTGAACCATGCGCTGGCGGGCGTCGGGCAGGACAGCTTGCAGGCGGTACTGTGCAATCCGCCGTTCCATCAGCAACAGGCGATTACCGATGATATCGCCTGGCAGATGTTCCTCGATGCGCGCCGCTGTCTGGCAGTAGGCGGAGAGTTGCGGATCGTTGGCAACCGCCATCTGGACTACTTCCACAAGCTGAAGCGGTTGTTCGGTAATTGCGAAAACGTCGCCAGCAATGCGAAGTTCGTGGTGCTGCGAGCGGTGAAAACCCGCAGTCGCTAAGCGGCGTAGTCCCGCATGGCATTTGTTGTCGCGCGGGACTGTCATTATAATCCGCAGGTTACGTTAGCGAAGGAACCCCTATGTGTATCGAAGAGTTGGAAGCGCGATTGGACAGCGCGCTGCAGGCGCTGGAGGCCAGCGTCAGCCGACAGCAACAGATCTGGCAGCGCGATTATCAGCATCTCCATTTGCAACTGGCGCAGGCTCGCCAGCGCGAAGCGGATTTGTGCGCAAGAATCAATGAGCTGGTTACCCGGGTCAACATGATGGATGAATCCCCCGAGCGCAATCCGTTGTTGCAAAAAATCAACCTGATCCGCGCCCACCTTGATGCGTTAGCCAACGAAGCCGCTGCGTTTTATCGTTCTCTGCCCTGACGAACGGTCAGGGCCGAACTGTTTTATTTTCGGTATTATCATTTGGGTTAATTATATTTGTTTTTTATTTTCCCTGTCGGCATTGATATTTTATTTATAATTTAATTATCTTCCTTTTCATTCGTCTTTTTTCTGTTTGCTTTGTTTAAAGAAATTATATTGTCCGTTGTGTGGATGATGGGCCAATACCAAAATAATGAGAGCCATAAATTCCTATTGTAGGGTGAATATGTCTGAAGTATCAGGCGAGAAAAAAAGAGAATTCCTCTCTTTTTATTCATTCATCTATACCCTAAATAATTCGAGTTACAGCAAGGCGGCAACCGCGCGAATCTCCAGGCGCTTACATAAGTAAATGACTGGAGTGAGTGACAAATTGGCGTAAGCCGATTTGAACGCTGCTGGCAGCGGCCCCGAAGGGGCGAGGCCTATGAAATAGGCTGAGTAACGCAGCCAATGCACCTGCAACTTGAAGTATGGCAGGGATATTTCTACAGGAGCATTATTATGGCCTATCCAACTACAGGCACATCCGGTATGGTCGGTTTTGCAAAATCGGGCAGCACCACCGGCGGCACAGGCGGTACCGTGGTTTCGATTACCAGCCTGAGCGACCTGAAAACCCATGTGGCGGGAACGGATGCGAAAATTCTGGTGATTAACGCCAATATCAGCGCCAGTTCATTAACCAAGGTAACGCTGGGTGCGAATAAATCGATTATTGGTTCTTACAGCAGTAATACGCTGACTAATATTCATTTTCGCAGTACGTCGAGTTCGAAGAATATTATTTTTCAAAACCTGACGTTTAAGCACACCAGCACCATCAACGGTAATGATGATATTCAAATTTACCTCACGCACGGCAATAAATACTGGCTGGATCATCTCACTTTCCCCGGCCACGATTATACGCTGACCGACGGCGGACTGGATAAACTGATTTATATCGGAGAAAAAGCCGATTACATCACCATCAGCAATTGCCTGTTCAAAAACCATGAGTACGGATTGATCTTCGGTTATCCGCAGGACGGCAGCAGCAATGGTTCCACCTACGATGGTTATCCGCACCTGACTATTTGCCACTGCTATTTCAGCAATATCTACGTGCGTGCGCCGGGGCTGATGCGTTATGGCTATTACCACGCCTATAACAACTTCATCGACAAATACCAACTGGGGTTCACGCTGGCGCAGAATGCCAAGATTGTGTCCGAATATAACTATTTCGGCACCACCACCAGCAGTAACAAAGGGATGCTGGACGACAAAGGGACCGGGACATTTACCGATACCGGCAGCACGCCGTCCATTACCAACCAGACCTCGTCGGCCAGCAAGTGGACGCCGTCTTCCAATTACAGCTACAAGCTGAATACGGTTTCTGAAGCCAAAACCTTTACCCAGAAATACGCCGGGGTACAAAGCAGCAGCCTGACTTTCGGTGGATAAGCAATCCAAACGGGCTGGCGACAGCCCGTTTTTACTCATTACCTGATAGCGCAATGCCGGGTAGCGCAACACCTGATTGCTCAACCCTTGAACACGCCTGGCCTTAACGCTAAGGTAAGCGCCTCTCGGTCACCCAGGTTCAACCATGATTACCCTCGCGCTCATCGACGATCACCTTATTGTCCGTTCCGGTTTTGCCCAACTGCTGGGGCTTGAGCCCGATATGCAGGTGGTGGGGGAATTCGGCTCCGGGTGCGAGGCGCTCGCCGGGTTGCCGGGGCGGGGCGCGCAGGTTTGTATTTGCGATATTTCGATGCCGGAGCTCTCCGGGCTTGAACTGCTCAGCCAACTGCCGAAAGGCATGGCGGTGATTATGCTATCGGTGCACGACAGCCCGGCGTTGATCGAACAGGCGCTGAACGCCGGGGCACGCGGTTTTCTCTCTAAACGCTGTAGCCCGGATGAACTGATCGCGGCGGTGCGCACCGTCGCGGGCGGCGGCTGTTACCTGACGCCGGACATCGCCCTGAAACTGGCGTCGAACCGACGAGATCCGTTGACGCGTCGTGAGCGTCAGGTGGCGGAAAAGCTGGCGCAGGGGATGGCGGTGAAAACCATTGCCGCCGAACTGGGGTTGTCGCCGAAAACGGTGCACGTTCACCGGGCCAACCTGATGGAAAAACTGGGCGTCAGCAACGACGTGGAGTTGGCCCGCCGCATGTTTGATGGTTGGTGATGCGCCCGATTGCTACCTGGCTTATCGCCGCCTTCGCCAGCTGTTTTATCTTCTCCGCCGCGTGGTTTTGCCTGTGGAGCATCAGCCTGCATCTGGTGACGCGCCCGGATTTGGCCGCGCTGCTGTTTCCTTTCGGCCTGCGGCTGGGGCTGATGCTGCAATCGCCGCGCCGTTTCTGGCCGGTGCTGCTGGGCAGCGAGTGGTTGCTTTTGGTCTGGCTGGCGAAGGAAGTAGCGCTGGCGCATTTGCCGCTGCTGCTGACGGGCAGCGTACTGGCGCTGCTGCCGGTGATGCTGGCATCGCGGCGGGCACGTCAGGATGACTGGCACACGCTGCTGTGGCAGGGCGGCGCGCTGATTGCGGCGGCGCTGCTGCAATCCCTGCCGTGGCTCGGCCGCGGCGAGGATGCGCTCACGGTGTTGCTGCTGACCCTGACCGGCGGACTGACGCTTTCGCCCACCTGTTTGCTTATCTGGCACTACCTGTCCAGTTCTACCTGGCTGCCGCTTGGGCCGTCGCTGGTTTCCCAGCCGGTGAACTGGCGCGGGCGCCATCTGCTCTGGTATCTGCTGCTGTTTGTCGTGAGCCTGTGGCTGCAACTGGGGCTGCCGGCGGAACTGTCGCGTTTTACCCCGTTCTGTCTGGCGTTGCCGATCATTGCGCTCGCCTGGCACTATGGCTGGCAAGGCGCGCTGATCGCCACGCTGATGAACGCCATTGCGCTCATCGCCAGCCAGACCTGGCATGAACATCCGGTGGATTTGCTGCTGTCGCTGCTGGCTCAGAGCCTGACCGGGCTGCTGCTCGGCGCGGGCATCCAGCGCCTGCGCGAGCTTAACCTGTCGCTGCAAAATCAGCTGGCGCGCAATCGCCGTCTGGCGGAACGCTTGCTGGCGACGGAAGAATACGTGCGGCGCGACGTCGCGCGGGAGCTGCATGACGACATCGGCCAGACCATCACCGCGATTCGCACGCAGGCGGGCATTCTGCAACGGCTGGCGCCGGAGAACCGCAACGTGCGGCAGAGCGGCGCGCTTATCGAGCAGTTATCGCTCGGGGTGTATGATTCGGTGCGCCGGTTGATGGGCCGCCTGCGCCCGCGCCAATTGGACGATCTCACCCTGGAGCAGGCGGTGCGCTCTCTGATGCGCGAGATGGAGCTGGAAGCGAATGGCATCGTCAGCCATCTCGCCTGGCACATTGACGAAGCGTCGCTCGGCGAAGGGCTGCGGGTAACGCTGTTTCGCGTTTGTCAGGAAGGGCTGAACAATATTGTGAAACACGCCAACGCCAGCGCGGTGACGTTGCAGGTCTGGCAGCAGGGCGAGCGGCTGACGCTGGTGATCGAGGACGACGGCGGCGGGCTGCCGCCGGGTTCCGGCGCGGAAGGCTTTGGCCTGCTCGGGATGCGCGAGCGCGTTACGGCGTTGGGCGGCACCTTGCAGCTTTCCTGTACTCATGGCACCCGTTTAACCGTCATCCTGCCGCTGCCAGCCAGCGAGGAGTCTTGATGTCCGGCTTCCTGAACATTCGTTTCCTGAATACGCGTTTCCTGAACACTCGTTTCCTTAAAATTCCCGCCGGCGCGCCGCCGCTGGCCGACCGTCAGGCCATTGACGAAGCCTACCGTTACTGGCGTCGGCATATCCTGATGACGCTATATCTGGGCTATGCGCTGTTTTACTTCACCCGTAAAAGTTTTAACGCCGCGGTGCCGGAAATCCTCGCCAGCGGGCTGATGGCGCGTACCGATATCGGGATGCTGGCGACGCTGTTTTACGTGACCTACGGGGCGTCGAAATTCCTCTCCGGCATCGTGAGCGACCGTTCCAACGCCCGCTACTTTATGGGGATCGGCCTGCTGGCGACCGGCGTGGTGAATATTCTGTTTGGCTTTTCCTCGTCGCTGTGGGCCTTCGCCGCGTTGTGGATGGCGAACGCCTTTTTTCAGGGCTGGGGCGCGCCGGTGTGCGCCAGGCTGCTCACCAGCTGGTATTCGCGCACCGAGCGCGGCGGCTGGTGGGCGCTGTGGAATACCGCGCATAACGTGGGCGGCGCGCTGATCCCGATGGTGGTGGGAGCGGCGGCGCTGCATTACGGCTGGCGCGCCGGGATGATGATTGCCGGTTCGCTGGCGATCGTCGCCGGGCTGTTTTTATGCTGGCGGCTGCGCGACAAGCCGCAGACCCTCGGCCTGCCGAGCGTGGGCGAGTGGCGTCAGGATGCGCTGGAGATCGCCCAGCAGCAGGAGGGCGCCGGGCTGTCGCGTCGGGAAATCCTGCATAAATACGTGTTCACCAACCCGTATATCTGGCTGCTGGCCTGTTGTTATGTGCTGGTGTACGTAGTGCGCGCCGCCATTAACGACTGGGGCAATCTCTACATGTCGGAAACGCTGGGGGTCGATCTGGTGACCGCCAACTCGGCGGTGACCATGTTCGAACTGGGCGGGTTTATCGGCGCGCTGGTGGCCGGCTGGGGATCGGACAAGCTGTTTAACGGCAACCGCGGCCCGATGAACCTGATCTTCGCCGCCGGCATTTTGCTGTCCGTCGGTTCGCTGTGGTTGATGCCGTTCGCCAGCTATGTGATGCAGGCCGCCTGCTTCTTCACCACCGGTTTCTTCGTCTTCGGCCCGCAGATGCTGATTGGCATGGCGGCCGCCGAATGTTCCCACAAAGACGCCGCCGGCGCCGCCACTGGATTTGTGGGGCTGTTCGCCTATCTTGGCGCGTCGCTGTCCGGCTGGCCGCTGGCGCGCATCATGGATGTGTGGCACTGGAGCGGCTTTTTCGCGGTGATTGCCGTGGCGGCCGGCATTTCGGCGCTGCTGCTGTTGCCTTTCCTGCGCGCCTCATCGCCGCGCGCCGCGGCTGACATAGCGTGATTCGCTTCACCCTTTTGCGCTGAATCGGCGAAAACCGGGAAAATTTCCTAGTTGAAGCAGGACGTTCCCTCAGGCCCGCATTCGCGGGCTTTTTTACAATTCACTCAAAGCAAATCATCTAAAACAAATCACCTAAAACCAATCACCTAAAACAAAGCCCATGCGGGCGAGATAAGGCCGCAGGCCGTTTCGTTCTGTAAGAGGAAATATCATGCTCAACTTTTTAACCCAGGTGCGTAAACCGACGCTGGATCTGCCGCTCGATGTGCGGCGTAAAATGTGGTTCAAGCCGTTCATGCAGTCTTATCTGGTCGTGTTCATCGGCTACCTGACCATGTATTTGATCCGTAAGAACTTCAACATCGCTCAGAACGACATGATCAGCACCTACGGGTTGAGCATGACGCAGCTTGGCATGATCGGCCTCGGCTTTTCGATCACCTACGGCGTCGGGAAAACGCTGGTGTCCTATTATGCGGACGGCAAAAACACCAAGCAGTTCCTGCCGTTTATGCTGATCCTTTCCGCCATTTGCATGCTCGGTTTCAGCGCCAGCATGGGGGTGGGTTCCGTAAGCCTGTTTTTGATGATCGCGTGTTATGCGCTGAGCGGCTTTTTTCAGAGCACCGGCGGGTCGTGCAGCTACTCGACCATCACCAAGTGGACGCCGCGCCGCAAACGCGGCACCTATCTGGGGCTGTGGAACATTTCCCATAACCTCGGCGGCGCAGGCGCGGCGGGCGTAGCGCTGTTCGGCGCCAACTACCTGTTCGACGGCCATGTGGTCGGGATGTTTATCTTCCCGTCGATCATCGCGCTGATTGTCGGCTTTATCGGCCTGCGTTTCGGCAGCGACTCCCCGGAAGCCTACGGGTTGGGGAAAGCCGAAGAGCTGTTTGACGAGGCCATCTCCGAAGAAGACAAGGAGACGGAAGACGGTGCCATGACCAAATGGCAGATCTTCGTCGAGTATGTGTTGAAAAACAAAGTGATCTGGCTGCTGTGCTTCTCCAACATCTTTCTGTATGTGGTGCGCATCGGCATCGACCAGTGGTCCACGGTTTACGCCTATCAGGAACTGAAACTGCCGAAAGCGGTGGCGATTCAGGGCTTTACCCTGTTTGAGGCCGGCGCGCTGGTGGGCACGCTGCTGTGGGGCTGGCTGTCGGATCTCGCCAACGGTCGCCGCGGGCTGGTGGCCTGCGTCGCGCTGGCGTTGATCATCGTGACGCTTGGCGTCTATCAGCATGCCGGCAACCAGTACGTTTATCTGTCGTCGCTGTTTGCGCTGGGCTTTTTAGTGTTCGGCCCGCAGTTGCTGATTGGCGTGGCCGCCGTCGGTTTTGTGCCGAAGAAAGCCATCAGCGCCGCGGACGGCATCAAAGGCACCTTCGCCTATCTGATCGGCGACAGCTTCGCCAAGCTGGGGCTGGGCATGATCGCCGACGGCACCCCGATTTTCGGGTTGACCGGCTGGGCGGGCACCTTTGCCGCGCTGGACGCCGCCGCGATCGGCTGTATCTGCCTGATGGCGATGGTGGCGGTGATGGAAGAGCGCAAAATCCGCCGCGAAAAACGCCTGCGTCAGGCGAAAACCGCCTGATGACATCCGCCGCCGGTGCATTGCCGACGGCGGATGACGAGCAACGGCGCGGCTGCCTGTCGGCGGCTCTAACCGGCGTGCCAGCGCCGTCGCTCTTTTCTTCTGCACGGTCCCTTACGGAATATTTCCGCTTTCTCCACAATTGGCGTAATTGTGAATGTCTCCCTTGCAAAGCTTTACCCTAGCCCCCGGTTAACTGAAATTCCCCGGCCTATACTGCATCGCAAAGGTTGACGCATTCCGGTGCGTTAATAATTAAAACCGTAACGTGAAGGAAGGTCTTATGTCTAAGTTAACTGCGATTGTGATTGCCTCTGCGCTGGCGCTGGGTAGCGCTGGGTTCGCCTACGCTCAGGATAATACCCCGCCGGATCAGGGCGCGCGTATGATGAAGCATCATGACGGCGAGCGCGGCATGGAACAGAATATGATGTTCAAAGGGTTGAACCTGACCGATGAGCAGCGCCAGAAAATGCGCGACATCATGGAGAACGCCAAACAGGACCGCGAACGGCCTTCGGCTGCAGAACGCACCGAATGGCACAGCCTGATTGCCGCCGACAGCTTTGATCAAGCCAAAGCCGAAGCGGTGGCCAACAAAATGGCTGAAACCAGTAAAGCCCATATGCTGAAGCGTCTGGAAATTCAGAACAAGATGTACAACGTGCTGACGCCGGAACAGAAAAAACAGTTCAACGACAACTTTGCCAAACACCTGAAAGAACCGGTGCCGGCAAAAGCGCCGCAATAACTGCCGAGCCTGATATAACCGGAATGCGCCTGCTGGCGCGTTCCGTCTTTTATCGCCGCTAGCGGCGAGACTCATCATTCGTTCTGCGCGGTTTTCTTGCGCCAGCCAGGCCGACCGGCACACCGCTTTTGGCCGATCTCTTGCGTTCAGACAGGTTTTTCCCCATCAGCACTTTTCAATCGCCCGATCTTGCTCTATCAATAGCGCGTCATTGTGATTCAGGGAGTGCGGCTCATGGCGTTTTCCGCCTTAAAATCCATCCTTTTCCTGGGTGTGCTCAGCGTGCTGAGCGCCTGCAAACCGGGGGCGCCCGCGGACAGCTCACGTCCGTTTACCACGTTTGAAGGTAAAACCATGGGTACCTTCTATAGCGTGAAGATCAGCGGAGAACTGCCGGAAGACCGGCAACAGTTGCAGCAGGAAATCGACGCCTTGCTGGAACAGGCCAACAACGAGATTTCGACTTACCGTAACGACTCGGTGTTGTCCCGTTTTAACCGCGACACCGGCACTGACCCGCAGCCTATCAGCAATGGCATGGCGGATATCATTCTGGCTGCGCAGCGCATCGGCCGGGCGACGGACGGGGCGATGGATATCACGGTGGGGCCGCTGGTCAACCTGTGGGGATTCGGGCCGCAGAAGCAGCCGGTGGCGATTCCCAGCCAGCAGCAGATTGATGATGCGCGGCGTAAAGTGGGGCTGAACCACCTTCGCCTGATCAGCAATCATCAGGGCGAATGGTTGCAGAAAGATCTGCCGGGCCTGTATGTGGATCTGTCTACTATGGGTGAGGGTTACGGTGCGGACCTGCTGGCGCAACTGATGACCCGCAAAGGCATCACTAACTATCTGGTGTCGGTGGGCGGCGCGATTTCCAGCCGCGGCGTCAACGGTCAGGGGCAGCCCTGGCGGGTCGCCATTCAGAAACCCACCGACAAGGAGAATGCCATTCAGGCGGCGGTAGACCTGCAGGGCTACGGCATCAGCACTTCCGGCAGCTATCGCAACTATTTTGAGCAGGACGGCAAACGCTATTCCCATGTCATCGACCCGGCCACCGGGCGGCCGATTACGCATCAGCTAGTTTCCGCCACCGTGATTGCCAGAACCGCGCTGGAGGCGGATGGCTGGGATACCGGGCTGATGGTGCTGGGCACCGAAAAGGCGTTGAAACTGGCGGAACAGCAAGGACTGGCGGTCTATTTGATCACCAAAACCGATAAAGGGTTTGAGGCAGTGATGACGCCGCAGTTCAAAGCGTTTCTGTTGCCGACGCCGTAATCAGACAACGAGCCTGATGCCTCTCCTCAGGCTCGGTTATTGCTGGATAATCCGGCGCCGCGAACGTACAATTCGCCCCGGCTACTTACTTATCAAATTCCTATCTCCGCATCCTTCTTTTCAGAAGGCGCTATTTCCTATGCGTGTTAAGTGAGTAGTCATGAGCCATTTTATTCTTAATAATCAGCCTGTTTCGGCTGATGTTATTTCACAGCACCTTTCTCGTATGCAAGCGGCCGCCATCGACCGTCCGCTGACAATCCCCGAGCGTATTTCCATTCTGAATCGCTGTATTGAATTGCTGAAAGCGCATCAGGATGAACTGTGCGACGCCTACAGCCAGGATTTCGGCTACCGCGCTCCCGGCAACACGCTGATTTCCGATATTCTCGGCTCGATTGATGCGCTGCGCCACGCGGCGCGCCATCTGGAGCAATGGGCGGAGGAAGAGCAGAGAACCTCGCCGTTTCCCGGCACCCGGGTGGTGGTGGAGTACAAACCGCTGGGGGTGATTGGCGTCATGAGTCCGTGGAATTTCCCGCTGGTGCTCACGTTTGGCCCGCTGGCCGGGGTGATCGCCGCCGGCAACCGGGCCATGATTAAGCCCTCCGAACTGGCTGAAAACGGCAGCCGGCTGCTGTGTCGGTTGATTGCGGAACGGTTCGCCGAAGACGAAATCTCGACGTTGCAGGGCGGAGTTGACGCGTCAATGCAGTTCTCGTCGCTGCCGTTCGACCATCTGGTGTTTACCGGCAGCACCGCTACCGGCAGGCAGGTGATGAAGGCCGCGGCGGAAAACCTCACCCCGGTGACGCTGGAACTGGGCGGCAAATCGCCGGTCATCGTGTCGCGCGGCAGCGATATCGTGCTGGCGGCGCAGCGTATCATGACCGTCAAAACGTTTAATGCCGGGCAAATCTGTATTGCGCCCGACTATGTGCTGGTGCACCGGGATGATCTGCCGGCGTTGGTCGAACAGGCCTGCGTGTTTCTGCGCCAGACCTACGGGACGTTTATCGAAAACCGCGAATACACCTCCGTGGTTAATGCCCGCCAGACCGCACGGCTGGAAGCGCTGCTGGATGACGCGCGTACGCAGGGGGCGACGCTGGTGCGCGTTACGGCGGAGGCGGACGATTTGCCGCGTCGGCGTATGGCGCCGACGCTGGTAATCAACCCGCCGCTCACCGCCCGCATTATGCAGGAGGAGATCTTCGGACCGTTATTGCCGGTGATCGCCTACGACCATATCGAGCAGTGCCTGACGATCATCAACGGGATGGATCGTCCGCTGGCCGCTTACTATTTCGGCGAGAGCCCGCAAGAGATTGCGCAGATCCGACACCGCACGCTATCCGGCGCGCTGGTGATCAATGACGTGATGAGCCATGTGCTGGTGCATGACATCCCGTTCGGCGGCGTTGGCGCGTCGGGGATGGGGGCTTATCACGGCGATATCGGTTTCAAACGGTTCTCACACGCGCGGCCGGTGTTTTATCAGAGCGCCGGGGGAGAATCGAATCTGTTGATGCGTGCGCCGTTTGATGACGCGTCCCGCCGGTGGGTGGCACAATTAATCGACGGGGAGATCGCCTGAGCGTAATCATTTATATGAGCCGCCATCAGGCGGCTTTTTTATATCGGCCCGCTCTCAGGGTAGTAATAAATAACCGGGTCGTCAGATGAAATAAGCTTACAAAAAACAAGGTTAATTATTAATGATATTCTGGAACGAATAATAATGAACCGGTGTTTTATTTATTCAGTGTGACGGGTCATATTAGCGACTGCCCCAGCAGCGGTGGCTGATACCACTCAATGGAGCATGAGCCTTGTAGCGCAGAGCCATCTGGGTCAGCTCTGGCCTGGGTTCACGACGCGGTAACCTGAAAAAGAGTGCGTATATTCGGAGGGCAGCCTATCCAGGTAAATAAAGCGTTATTTTATTTTAACTGAATGTGAAAGATTTATTTTTGAATGAAGCAGTCTTTAAACAACGCTATGACATAATAGTGGAATATTAGTTAATTAACTAATTTGATTATTTATAAACTAAAAAGCCAATCATATTAACGTTATGACATCGGCCCGCTAAGCAAAATAAAAAACAATAAACCGATAACAAATTTAAAGCCTATGAAATATTTGTAATTATGGAGTCACTGACTATGAACATTAACGACCAGGTATTGAGTCCGTTTATCTTGCCAAATGGCGTCGAGCTTAAAAATCGTCTCCTGATGGCGCCCATGACCACCTGCACCGGCTTTTATGACGGCACCGTCACCAAAGAGCTGGTGGAGTACTATCAGGTGCGTGCCGGCAGCATCGGCGCGGTGATTGTGGAATGCTGCTTTATCGACGATAAAGGGCTGGCGTTTCCGGGCGCGATTGGCATCGACAACGACGACAAGATCGCCGGGCTGGCGAAAGTCGCCGCGGCCATCAAGGAGAAAGGCTCGAAAGCCATTTTGCAGATCTACCACGGCGGGCGCATGGTGGAGCCGAAACTGATTGGCGGCCAGTCGCCGGTCGGGCCGAGCGCCGTTGCTGCGCCGCGGGAAGGGGCGGCCGTTCCGGTCGCGCTGACGGGCGAGGACGTGGAAGCCATGATCGCCAAATTTGGCGAAGGGGTGCGCCGCGCCATTGAAGCCGGCTTCGACGGCGTGGAAATCCACGGCGCCAATACCTACCTGATTCAACAGTTTTACTCCCCGAACTCCAACCAGCGCACCGACGAATGGGGCGGCAGCCGCGACAACCGCGCCAGATTCCCACTCGCCGTGCTGGAGATTACCCACAAGATGGCGCGCCAGTATGCGGATGCGTCCTTCATCATCGGCTATCGCTTCTCGCCGGAGGAAATCGAAGAGCCGGGCATCCGGTTTGACGACACCCTGTACCTGCTGGAAAAACTGGCGGCATGCGGGCTGGATTACCTGCATTTTTCTATGGGGCACACCCTGCGCTCATCCATCGTCGACACCACCGATCCCACCCCGCTGATTGGCAAATATGTCGCCATGCGCTCCGACACGCTGGCTAAGGTGCCGGTGATCGGCGTCGGCGGCGTGGTGAATAAAGCGGATGCCGACGCGGCGCTGGAACACGGTTACGATCTGGTGGCAGTGGGGAAAGCCTGCATTGCCTATCCGGACTGGACCGATCGCCTCATCAATCAACAGAAGCTCGAACTGTTTATCGACAGCACCCAACGTGAAGCCCTGACCATTCCGGAACCGCTGTGGCGCTTCTCGCTGGTGGAAGCGATGATCCGCGACATGAGCCTGTCGGCGAAAAAATTCAAGGCGGGCGTGTTTCAGGAGAAAGTGCAGGACGACGCCGGTGAGCTGGTTATCAACGTCAGCCTGGAAACGGATCGCATCGCCGACGTCACGCTGGAGCCTAATTCGCAGCTGAATACCGATTTCGTCAGCAGTTTTGAAGTTATTCGTTCCCGCATTCTTGACGCCAACAGCCCGCACGTGGATGCGGTCAGCGGCGCCACCACCCAGAGCGAAGCGGTGAAAAAAGCGGTGTCCAAGGCGCTGGCCAAGTCCTGTAAAGCGGCGATTATGGCGGAAGGCGGCGACCCGGCGGACATGCAGCGTTATGACGTGGTGGTGATCGGCAGCGGCGGCGCCGGTCTGGCGGCGGCGATTCAGGCTTGCGATGACGGCGCCAAGGTGCTGATTGTCGAGAAGATGTCCAGCATCGGCGGCAACACCATCAAGGCGTCGGTGGGTATGAACGCGGCAGGAACCCGTTTCCAGAAAATAAAAGGTATCGTAGACGACAAGGAGCGGTTCTACGAGGAGACGCTGAAAGGCGGTAAGCAAAAAAATAATCCCGCATTGCTGAAACGATTCGTGGAAGGTGCGCCGATGGCGATCGAGTGGCTGGCGGAGCGCGGTATCGAACTGAACGACATTACCATTACCGGCGGGATGAGCGTGGATCGCACCCATCGCCCGGCGGATGGTTCGGCGGTAGGCGGCTTTCTGATCAGCGGTTTGGTGAAAAACATCAACAAGCGCAATATCGACGTGATGCTGGAGACGTCGGTTATCGATATCGTCCATGACGCCGGCGCGATTACCGGTGTACGGGTGCTTAACGAGGACAATGAACAGCTGACCATCGCCACCAAAGGCGTGGTGGTCGCCACCGGCGGGTTCAGCGCCAACCGTGAGATGGTGGTGAAATATCGCCCGGATCTGGACGGCTTCGTCACCACCAACCACCAAGGCGCGACCGGCAGCGGCATCGCGATTCTGGAGAAGGTGGGCGCCGATACCGTCGACCTGGGGGAAATTCAGATCCACCCGACGGTCGAGCAGACTACGTCTTACCTGATCTCCGAATCCATCCGCGGCGGCGGTGCGATTCTGGTGAACCAGCAGGGGCATCGCTTCTTTAACGAGATGGAAACCCGCGACAAGGTGTCGGCGGCAATTATCGGCCTGCCGGAGAAGTATGCCTATATCCTGTTTGATGAGCAGGTGAGGGCGAAGAACAAAGCGGCGGACGAATATCTGTCCCGTGGTTTTGTGGTGAGCGCCGCTTCTCCGCGCGAGCTGGCGGAGAAGCTGTCTATCGACTTCCACGCTCTGCTGGCGACGCTGGAACGCTACAACCTGTTTGTTGAAAAACAGCATGACGACGACTTCGGCCGTAAAACCGCGTTGCGCCACCCCATCAATCAGGGGCCGTTCTACGCTATCCGCATCGCGCCCGGCGTGCACCACACCATGGGCGGCGTGGTGATCAACACCGATACCGCGGTGCTGGACAGCAAGAAACGGGTGATCCGGGGCGCCTTCGCCGCCGGTGAAGTAGTAGGCGGCATCCACGGCGGTAATCGCATCGGCGGCAACGCCGTCGCCGATATCATCGTTTTTGGTATTCAGGCGGGCCGTAACGCGGCATCCTACGTGCAGTTATAAGTAAAGACAGTGATAAGTAAAGGCAGTTGTAAGTAGATGTAGTTGTAAGCAAGAATGGCCTGCGTCAGCGAGCGTTGCTGATGCAGGCATTATTCGCTTTTCTTCCGGGACTATCCGCCATGCCGTCAGACGATCGGGTTTACGTCTATTCCACCGTACTCATGGGTTCGCCCATTCTGCTCAAATTGTTCGAACCGAATGAACATCTGGCATCGCAGGTGTTTGGCCGTATTAAACAACTTGAGGATGCGTTGACCGTTAACCGGGCTGATTCCGACGTCATGAGCATCAACCGTGCCGCAGGCAAACACCCGGTCGCCGTCAGTCAGCCGCTGTTCAATCTGATTAAGCGCGCCAGAGAAGTCAGCCTGCTGGACGGCAGTTGCTTCAATTTCACCATCGGGCCGGTGGTGAAATGCTGGAAAATCGGCTTTCAGGGCCACAGCGTGCCGCCCGCCGACGAATTGCGGGCGTTACTGGCGCTGACCGACCCTCACCACGTCGTGCTCAATGCGCAGGACTGCTCGGTATGGCTGGAAAAGGCGGGGATGGAAATCGATCTGGGGGCAATCGCGAAAGGATATATTGCCGATGTCGTCAGGCAATTCCTGTATCAGCACCATGTCTATCATGCGCTGATCAATCTGGGCGGCAACGTGCTGGCGCTTGGCAGACCGCAGAGCGGCAGTCAGGCGGGCTGGTCGGTAGGATTGCAAAAGCCGTTCGGCGACAACGGCGAGCTGATCGGCGTGGTTCACGTGACGAACAAGTCGGTGGTGACGTCCGGCATTTACGAGCGTTATTTCGAGTGCGATGGCCGCCTTTATCACCATATTCTCGACCCGAAAACCGGTTATCCGCTGGATAACGAACTGCTCAGCGTGACCATCATTTCCGATGCCTCCATCGACGGGGACATCTACACCACGCTGATTTACGGCCTGGGCGTGGAAAAAGGCATGGCTTACCTGTCCCGGCTACCGCATATCGAAGCCATTTTCGTGACCAAAGACCGGCGGGTGATTCTCTCCTCGCAGCGGCAGTATGCTTTTACGCTGTTGGATGCGGAGTACGCGCTGACTGCGGTGTGATAGCGCGAGAATGCGAAAGTGCAAAAGTGTTACTCTGCGCCCAGCAGCGCTTTTTTGGCTGCGGCGAGAAATTCATCCGACAACGGGTCCCCGGCGGTCGCGCGTGACAACATCAGCGCGCCGGCCAACAAAACCACCTGCGTCAGCGCCTGTTGCCTGCGCTGTTCGTCGTCTTCCGTATCGGAAAGGGACTCCAGCCTGCCCAGCATGGCTCTCACGCCATTGAGATACACCTCACGTACCGGCTTATCTTCGCTTTCCCGAGCCACATCGCTGGCTAATGCGGAGATCGCGCAGCCGTCCTTCACGCCATCGCGGTGGGCGGAAGACAGGTAGTTTTCTACCAGTGTACGCAGGTTGCGTTGCTCCGGCTGTTGGCTGAGCGCCTGCCAATGGGCGCTGGAATCTTCAAGAGCCTTGCGGCTGGCGATAGCGGCCAGTTCATCCTTGGAGGCAAAGTGCCCGTAGAAACCACCGTGGGTTAACCCGGCTGCCGCCATCAAATCATTCACGCTGACGCCATTCAGGCCACGTTCACGAAAGAGCTGTGAAGAAACCTGAATAATTTCTTCGCGGTTACGCTCCATCTGCTGTTTTGATACACGGGCCATTGCTTTCTCCTCTCATTGAACGGGCATCATCTTAGGGCATGGAAATACCAGACTCAATAGATGATGCCCTTCATCAATAACGGTCAACCGGTTCAGGCGCGCGGCGGTCGTAGATTGGCGATGCGAGCGCTGTCGCCGCCCTGAGCGCGGGGCAGACTGCCGGCGATCTGATCGTGCGGCGTTCCGAGCGAGATGGCGCTGGCGATTTCAAGGCGCGCCATCTGTTCATCGCTTAGCGTCACCTCCAGCGCCGCGAGGGTATCGTCCAACTGATTCCGGGTGCGGGAACCCAGAATGGGGATCAGACTGGTGCTGGAATGGGCCGCTTTCTGTCGCAGCCAGGCAATGGCAATGTGCAGGGGTTGCCGCTGTTGCTCCTGTGATACGGCGATGACTTCATCCAGCAGCGCGGTATCCCGCTCGATATGCACCAGCCGGCCGCCAAATCCCGTCAGACGACCTTCATTGCCGTGACGGTATTTTCCGGTCAGCAGACCGCCGCCCAGCGGGGACCAGAGCGTCGCCGCCAGCCCCAGCGCTTCCGCCATCGGCAGCAGTTCCCGCTCGGCGGTGCGTTGCGCCAGGCTGTATTCCACCTGTATCCCGGCGATACGCGACCAGCCGCGCAGTTCCGCCATCGTATCCGCTCTGGCGATGCGCCAGGCAGGGAAATTGGATAGCCCGGCATACTGAATTTTTCCTGCACGGATCAGATCGTCAAAGGTGCGCACGATCTCTTCAAGCGGGGTTAACTGGTCGTCAAAGTGCGCCCACAGCACATCAATGCGATCGGTTTTCAACCGTTTCAGGCTGTTCTCCACCGAGGAAATCATATTGCGGCGGCTGTTGCCGGTCTGCGCGATATCCGGGGTCGGCGCCGCGCCAAGGGTATATTTGGTAGCGACCACGAAGTGATCGCGTTCGGCAGCGATGAATTCTCCTACTAGCTGCTCGGACTGGCCGAACTGATAGGCGTCTGCCGTGTCGATGAAATTGCCGCCGGCGTCAGCGTAGCGTTCAAATACCTGTTTCGCTTCTTCTTTCTCTGAACCATAGCCCCAGCCGGTACCAAAATTGCCGGTGCCGAGGGCCAGTTCAGAGACGCGTAATCCGGTGTTTCGACCAAACGTGGTGTATTGCATGCTGTCGATCCTTTCTTTTAAATGTCGATTGACATTTATTATATATGTCACGCATCATCTATTTTAGCAAGTACGAGATCCACTTTCTTCACGCTGACAAAAGGACAAACGAATGAATACGATTCCTGCTGTTCTCATTACTGGTGCGTCATCGGGGATTGGCGCTGTTTATGCCGAACGTTTTGCGCGTCGCGGCCATGATCTGGTGCTGGTTGCTCGTGACCGTGCACGGATGGACGCGCTGGCTGTTCGTCTGCGCCAGGACTACGGCGTGACGGTTGAGGTCCTGCCAGCCGATCTTACCCAGCCTGACGAGCTTGCTGCGGTGGAGACGCGACTGCGCGAAGACAGCCATATCGGGATCCTGGTGAATAACGCGGGTATGAATATCGGTGGGAGCTTCCTTGAACAGGCGACGGACGATATCGAGCGGCTTGTCGCGCTCAACACGATGGCGCTGGTGCGGCTTGCCAGCGCGGTTGCACCGCGTCTGGCGACGGCAGGCGCGGGCGCCATCATCAATATTGGCTCTGTAGTCGGTTTGGCGCCGGAGTTCGGGTTGACCGTTTACGGTGCGACCAAGGCGTTTGTGCTGTTTCTTTCTCAGGGACTCAGCCTCGAACTGGCTCCCAGGGGCATCTACGTTCAGGCGGTGCTTCCGGCGGCGACGCGCACAGAGATTTGGGAACGTTCAGGCACCGACATCAATACGCTTCCCGCCGTGATGGAAGTTGAGGAACTGGTGGATGCCGCGCTGGTTGGTTTTGATCGCCGCGAGCCGGTAACTATCCCGCCGCTCCACGAAGCCGGGCAATGGGATGCTTATCAACACGCCCGGCAAGCCATGCTGCCGGGGTTTTCACAGGCGCATGCCGCCGCACGTTATCGACTGATGCACTCGCCGATACAGAATTGCGTCCGTAGCGCGCCGGTTTTATTTACTCAGGCAACAGACAGCCTGATGACGAAGCAATAGACAAGGTATTTTATGACATCAAATAAACCCATCGCGCTGGTTACCGGCGCCTCATCGGGAATCGGTGAAGCTACAGCGGAACGGCTGGTACAGGCCGGCTATAAGGTATACGGCACCAGCAGACGAGGTGCTCAGGCCGGGCAGCGGCGGTTTGATCTGCTGGCGCTGGATGTGACGTCTGATGAATCGGTCGACGCCGCCGTGAGCGAACTACTACGGCGGGAAGGACGCATCGATCTGCTGGTGAACAACGCGGGTTTTGGACTCAGCCCGGCCGGGGCGGAAGAAAGCTCAATCGAACAGGCGCAAGCGGTCTTCGACACCAATTTTCTGGGCGTTGTCCGTATGACCCGCGCCGTGGTGCCGCACATGCGCCAACAGGGCGGCGGCCGCATCATCAACATCGGTTCCATTCTCGGCGTCGTGCCGATGCCTTATGTGGCGCTCTACGCGGCCAGCAAGCATGCGGTCGAAGGCTATTCGGAGGCGCTGGATCACGAGTTACGCACGCGCGGTATCCGGGTTTCGGTCATTGAGCCTGCGTATACCAAAACGCAGTTCGAGTCCAACAACGTGCCGCCGGATGCGATGCTGGATGAATACGCCCCGGTACGCCGGGCGCTGGAAAAGGTGGTGAAGCTGGCAATGGCTAGCGCGGATGATCCGGCGGTGGTAGCCGAGGTTGTACTGAAAGCGGCCCGCGCAAAACGTCCGCAGCTTCGCTATACGGCAGGTACGGCCGCGGCTCGCCTGAGACTGCTGCGCCGATTTGCGCCGGGTTTACTGGACTCGGGTGTCCGCAAGAGTTTGCAGCTTGATGCGTAGCTTAGGAACTCAGCGTATGACCGTCTTATCACTCAGATTCCGGCCTCTGGCTATCTTGTCGGCGCTGCTGTTCTTCGTAATCGCCGTCGCCTGGATATCGGTGCCGGCTCTGATGCTGGCCAGTTGGGGCGTTGACTTCAGTAGTTCGGCGGGGCTGGTCAGTCGTCGTTCAGCGGCGCTGTATGCCGGAGTTGGCGTCATGTTCTTCCTGGCCAGAAATGTAGCGCCATCGCCAGCCCGCTCATCCCTGATGAAGGGCGTAGTGGTCACTTGCATGATACTTGCCACGCTTGGGGTGGGGGAGTTTGTTGCAGGACACGCCAATAGCGGGATTCTGCCGGCTGCCGTGTTAGAAGTCGTCCTCGCACTGGCTTTTCTTTCCGTCATTCGTACCGATAACCGCAGGCGGGCAGGCCGTTAATAGGTAATCACTCTGGAGAACAACACCTTATGAAAGCGTTCATTATCGATCGCTATGGCCGCAGAAGCGGTGGACGAATTGGCGAAATGCCTGAGCCGGAGCTACGGGGCGATGACGTCCTGATTCAGGTCCATGCCGCCGGCGTCAATCTGCTTGATGCCAAAATCAGGAACGGCGAATTCAGGCTGATTCTGCCGTATCGTTTGCCGTTGGTATTGGGAAACGATGTCGCAGGCGTTGTCGTTCGCGTCGGGCCGAAGGTAACGCGATTCAGACCGGGCGATGAGGTCTACGCACGGCCAGACCAGGAACGCATCGGCACTTTTGCCGAATTCATCGCCGTCAAAGAGGATTCGCTGGCGCTGAAACCCGGCAACCTCAGCATGGAAGAAGCGGCTTCTATTCCGCTGGTCAGCCTGACGGCCTGGCAGGTGTTGGTTGAAACCGCAAAGTTGAAGAAAGGGCAGAAGGTGCTGATTCATGCCGGTTCCGGCGGCGTGGGCGCCATCGCTATCCAGCTTGCCAAACATCTCGGCGCTTTCGTCGCCACCACCACCGGCACGAGTAACGTCGAATGGGTAAAAGCGCTGGGGGCGGATGTGGTTATTGATTACAGGAAGCAGGATTTTGAAACCGTACTGCGTGGCTACGATGTGGTGCTAAACAGTTTGGGCAATGACGTGCTGGAAAAATCGCTGCGGGTGTTGAGACCCGGCGGGCAGCTCATCTCCATATCCGGCCCGCCCGTACCGGCGTTTGCGACGGAACAGGGGTTGTCATGGGGACTGAAACAGGTGATGCGTCTCCTGAGCTACCGCGTCCGGAAGCAGGCCAGGCAGAAGGGCGTAAGCTACGCGTTTGTCTTTATGCGGGCCAGTGGAGGGCAGCTTGATGGAATTAGCGCTCTCATTGAGTCAGGCATCATCAGGCCGGTGGTGGATCGGGTCTTTCCATTTGAGGCGACGGCAGATGCGCTGTCTTACGTTGAGACCGGGCGGGCGAAAGGTAAGGTGGTCGTCAGATTGAGATAGTGGTTATCCGTTGGTGAAGGGATGCGTTACTGCTTAGTAGCATTAGTAAAAAGCCACCTGTGAAAGGTGGCTTTTTTATATGATTTTTCTGCTGAAATCTGGTGGCCCCTGTTGGGTTTGAACCAACGACCAAGCGATTATGAGTCGCCTGCTCTAACCACTGAGCTAAGGGGCCAAGTGGATGTTGATTATAGGTAATCCGGCTAGTGGGGTCTATAGCCTGGCGGCCATATGGTTGTTTTGTATCCAGCACTTAGCAGATTGTTATTATTAAGAATTCATTATATTTGCAGTGGGGATGGAGCGGTAATCGTGAATAAAGGCAGGCGACCGGAGACGTGGTTGTCAGTCGTTACGCCATGAGTAGCCACAGAGGTAAGAAAGAAAAACCCCCGGTCGGGACCGGGGGTTGATAGCACCGATTCAATAAAGAATCTTATTAATCGTCCAGGAAGCTACGCAGTACTTCGGAGCGGCTCGGGTGACGCAGTTTACGCAGCGCTTTCGCTTCGATCTGACGAATACGCTCGCGGGTTACGTCGAACTGTTTGCCGACTTCTTCCAGCGTATGGTCGGTATTCATGTCGATACCGAAACGCATACGCAGCACTTTGGCTTCGCGCGCGGTCAGACCGGCCAGCACGTCGTGGGTGGCGGAACGCAGGCTTTCCGACGTCGCGGAATCCAGCGGCAGTTCCAGCGTGGTATCTTCGATGAAATCCCCCAGATGCGAATCTTCGTCATCACCGATCGGGGTTTCCATGGAGATCGGCTCTTTGGCGATCTTCAATACCTTGCGGATCTTGTCTTCCGGCATCAGCATACGCTCGGCCAGTTCTTCCGGCGTCGGCTCACGGCCCATTTCCTGCAGCATCTGGCGGGAAATACGATTGAGTTTGTTGATGGTCTCAATCATGTGCACCGGAATACGGATGGTGCGCGCCTGATCCGCGATGGAACGGGTGATCGCCTGACGGATCCACCAGGTGGCGTAGGTGGAGAACTTGTAGCCACGGCGGTATTCAAATTTGTCTACCGCTTTCATCAGGCCAATGTTGCCTTCCTGAATCAGATCCAGGAACTGCAGGCCGCGGTTGGTGTATTTCTTGGCGATCGAGATAACCAGACGCAGGTTCGCTTCCACCATCTCTTTCTTGGCGCGGCGCGCCTTGGCTTCACCAATCGACATGCGACGGTTGATGTCTTTCACCTGCTCGATGGTCAGGCCGGTTTCTTCTTCGATCTGCTGCAGTTTCTGCAGGCTGCGATGCACGTCGTCTTCCACTTCGCGCAGTTTTTCGCACCAGGGTTTGCCCATGGAAAGCGCGGCGTCGAACCACTTGCTGTTGGTTTCATTGCCGGTGAACAGCGTTACGAAGTTTTTCTTCGGCATTTTGCACAGCTCGACGCACAGTTTCATGATCTGGCGTTCCTGCGCGCGCACGCGGTCCATCATGGCGCGCATGTTGTTCACCAGCAGGTCAAACTGCTTCGGCACCAGACGGAACTGCTTGAACACTTCAGACAGCTTGTTGATTTCATCAATCGCGGTCGGGTGGCTACGGCCATGCGCCTTGATGCTTACGCGGGTCGCTTCATACTGATCGCGCAGCTCGGTGAATTTCTGACGCGCCAGCTCCGGGTCGATGCTGTTGTCATCATCGGAGTCGTCTTCGTCTTCTTCGTTTTCGTCGTCATCATCATCCATGCCGTCGTCGGCCAGTTCGGCGTTCTCGGGCGTGGTATTCGGCGCCAGATCTTCTTCGGCGTTCGGATCAACAAAGCCGGTGATCAGATCGGACAGGCGACTTTCTCCCGCTTCGACGCGATCGTATTGATCCAACAGATAGGTGATGGCTTCCGGATACTCGGCTACGGAGCACTGTACCTGATTGATACCGTCTTCGATTCGCTTGGCGATATCGATTTCCCCTTCACGGGTCAGCAGTTCGACGGTACCCATCTCACGCATGTACATGCGAACCGGATCGGTCGTGCGGCCAATCTCAGATTCAACGCTGGACAATACCTGCGCCGCTGCTTCGGCAGCGTCTTCATCGGCGGTATTCTCAGCCAGCATCAGATCATCGGCATCCGGCGCTTCTTCCATCACCTGGATGCCCATGTCGTTAATCATCTGGATGATGTCTTCGATCTGATCGGAGTCGATGATATCTTCCGGCAGATGGTCATTGACCTCGGCATAGGTCAGGTAGCCTTGCTCCTTACCACGGGTGACAAGTAGCTTGAGCTGTGACTGCGGGTTTTGCTCCATAAGACGGTATCCACACTTCAGAATATTGGGGTTGGTGTCGGTCAGCGTAAGTCGCTAACAATAACATTAGGGGAATTTTTCTTATCGCCGCAGCCCCCGTAGCGGCACGCTGTAGGGCTCGACCCTACTATTTATCGGCAATTAAGCCGCGGGAAATCAGTTTTTTCGTGTTAGCGCCAGTTGCAGCGACCACAGTTCCTTGCGCTCGTTCGTGCTCAGCCCATGCGTTCTCTCGCGGGCGATTAGCGTGTCCATCCGCAACTGCAGCAACTGGTCGTAGAGCTCGGCCAGGCTGACCCTGAATTTTTCTTCGAGCTCTTCCTCTTCAATCATATGGTCCCAGGCGGCCAAGGTTTCAAGCTGCTTGCGATATTTACTTTCGCGATATTTCTCCAGCAGCAGTCCCATGTTCATGCCTGGGCTTTCATTGCAGGTTTTCACCAGGTCCAGAAACAGCTCCAGCCCTGCAACTTTGTTCTCTTCCACCCCTTCCAGCGCCAGTTCCGGCACTTCGGCGGACAACCTCGGATTTTGTACTAAAAGTCCTATCAGTATACGCATAGTTGTGACTTTTAGCCGTGGAGGCTGGTAGGACGATGTTTGCTCCGCCGCTTTCGGCAGCAGGCGATCCAGCTGGCTGTCGTCCAACAGCCCCAGTTTATTGCCAAGTTGTTGACGTAAGTATAATCGCAACGTTTCGCCCGGTACCTGCCCAATTAGAGGTAGGGCCAGCGTACTGAGCTTGGCGCGCCCGTCCGGGGTACTCATGTCTACCTGCTGCAGTAGCGAGTCGAACAAAAACGCCGACAGCGGCATCGCCTGTTCGATACGTTGCTCGAAAGCAGCCTTGCCTTCCTGACGCACCAGCGTATCCGGGTCTTCGCCGTCGGGCAGGAACATAAAGCGCAACTGCCGACCGTCATCCAGATAGGGTAGCGCGGTTTCCAGCGCGCGCCAGGCGGCGTCGCGTCCGGCGCGGTCGCCATCGTAACAGCACACCACCTGATCGGTGGCGCGAAACAACAACTGGATATGGTCCGCCGTCGTTGATGTTCCTAGCGAAGCCACCGCGTAATCGATGCCAAACTGGGCCAGCGCGACCACATCCATATAACCTTCGACTACCAACAACCGCTTCAATTCCGGATTTTTCTGTTGCGCTTCGTACAAGCCGTACAACTGGCGGCCTTTGTGAAAAATCTCGGTTTCCGGCGAGTTCAGGTACTTGGGCATACCATCGCCCATCACCCGACCGCCAAAAGCGATAACGCGTCCACGTTTGTCGCGGATTGGGAACATCACCCGATCGCGGAAACGGTCGTAAGTACGGCCATTATCGTTGGTCACCAGCATGCCGGCGTCGGTCAACGTGGTCCGGTTTTCGCTGCTGCGGCCGAAACGCTTTAACGCATTGTCCCACCCTGGCGGCGTACATCCGATGGCGAATTGCCGGATCACTTCATCACTCAGGCCGCGTCTGGACAGATACTCTCTGGCCGGCGTACCCGCAGGTTGGTTCAGGGTATGTTGGTAAAAAGCGCTTAATTGTTCCATCAGCTCGTATAAACTTTGCCGCTGGTGGCGTTCGAGCTGGGTCGGACCGGTGCCTGCTTCGTAAGGTACTTCCAGGCCGTGCATTGCAGCCAGTTCTTCAATGCTTTCAACAAATTCCAGACGATCATAATTCATCAGGAAATCAATCGCGTTGCCGTGGGCGCCGCAGCCGAAGCAATGGTAGAACTGCTTGTCACCGTTAACGGTGAACGAAGGGGTTTTCTCGTGGTGGAACGGGCAACACGCGTGATAATTCTTGCCCTGCTTTTTCAGTTTGACGCGCGCATCGATCAGGTCAACGATGTCGGTGCGGGCCAGCAGGTCATTAATAAATACGCGGGGAATACGTCCAGCCATAAGCCCCTTATCTATATACGTTTATAAACGACAATAAGCCGCGCATTCCTTTCGGAAAGCACGGCCTTCGTATGCAACTGCTAAGTCTGCGGATTAATCACGCGGTGGAGGATAACCCTCCAGAAAATTAATACAGACGAGTGCGGCGTGCGTTTTCTCGAGCCAGCTTCTTGGCGTGACGTTTCACAGCAGAAGCTTTAGCGCGCTTACGTTCGGTAGTCGGTTTTTCATAGAACTCACGACGACGAACTTCAGCCAAAACACCTGCTTTTTCGCAGGAACGCTTGAAACGACGCAGAGCGACGTCGAACGGCTCGTTTTCACGTACTTTAATTACCGGCATGTGCCTCTCACCTCAGTAAATTCGGTTTGCTGCTGGCCTTGTGCCAGCCTTTTCAAAATGGTGCGGAATTCTACTGCAACTGTGGCGCGTTTGTAAAGTGCATCAGCGATCATAAAACGCGCGACGCCGGTTCGCTCGTCTGTGGACTGGCTTATGATAGACTATGCCCCGCCTGAATCAAGCAGCCGTGGCGGGCCGCCGTAAATGTAACCGAGAGTGAAAACAGCAATGCGCGTATTGGGTATTGAAACATCCTGCGATGAAACCGGGGTCGCGATTTATGACACGCAGGCCGGGCTACTGGCGAATCAGCTTTACAGCCAGGTGAAGTTGCATGCCGATTATGGCGGCGTGGTGCCTGAGCTGGCCTCCCGCGATCATGTTCGCAAGACCGTGCCGCTGATTCAGGCGGCGTTGAAAGACGCCGGGCTACAACACAGTGATATCGATGGCGTCGCTTACACGGCTGGCCCAGGTTTGGTTGGGGCGCTGCTGGTTGGTGCGACGGTAGGGCGCTCGCTGGCGTTTGCCTGGGATGTGCCGGCTATACCGGTGCATCACATGGAAGGACACTTGTTGGCGCCGATGCTGGAAGATAATCCGCCGGCGTTTCCGTTTGTCGCGCTGCTGGTGTCCGGCGGTCATACCCAGTTGATCAGCGTTACCGGCATTGGCGAATACCGTTTGCTGGGTGAATCCATTGACGATGCGGCTGGCGAGGCGTTCGATAAAACCGCCAAGCTGCTGGGGCTGGATTATCCCGGCGGGCCGTTGCTGTCGAAAATGGCGCAAAGCGGGCATTCCGACCGTTTTGTGTTTCCCCGGCCGATGACCGATCGACCCGGTCTGGATTTTAGTTTCTCCGGGCTGAAGACTTTCGCCGCCAATACTATCCGTGAAAACGGCAATGATCCGCAGACGCAGGCGGATATCGCGCGGGCGTTTGAAGATGCGGTGGTGGATACGTTGGCCATTAAATGCCGGCGTGCGCTTGATGAGACCGGGTTCAGCCGGCTGGTGATGGCCGGCGGCGTGAGTGCCAACCGGACATTGCGTCAGCGGCTGGCGGACATCATGACGAAACGGGGCGGCGATGTGTTCTATGCCCGCCCTGAATTCTGTACCGACAACGGCGCCATGATTGCTTATGCAGGAGCGGTTCGTCTTGCCCAGGGCGTGACGGATGAGCTTGGCATCACGGTGCGGCCGCGTTGGCCGCTGGCTGAATTGCCCGCGCTGTGACTTTCCGGCTATTCCGCCCCAAACGCATAGCGGGGCGGAAAGGCATTACAGTTCCTGTTCAAACAATACCAGTATTGCTTCATACAGTTGCTTGACGCTGAAGCCCCGGGCTGGCGTGGTGAAGATGGTATCGTCGCCGGCGATGGTGCCGAGAATCCCTTCCGATTTGCCCAGCGAGTCCAGCAGGCGGGCGATCAGCTGTGCTGCGCCAGGGCTGGTGTGAATCACGACCACCGCGTCGTTGTAATCCACGTCCAGCACCAGGTTTTTCAGCGGACTAGTGGTGGTGGGAACACCCAGTTCGGCAGGCAGACAGTAAACCATCTCCATCTTCGCGTTGCGGGTACGCACCGCGCCAAACTTGGTCAGCATGCGGGATACCTTGGACTGGTTGATGTTCTCGAACCCATCGTCCTGCAGCGCCTGCACAATTTCGCTTTGCGAACTGAATTTCTCTTCTTTTAACAGCGCTTTGAACGCCTTAACCAGATCTTCTTGTTTAGTGGAGTTACGCATTCTGCACCGCGTCCGGGGATAAAGTGGAACATGCGGTCATTATGCATTTTAATGAATTTTTATGCAATATGATCGCGTATAAAACCGGATTGTTGGCCTGAAGCAGCGGGCTTAATGGGCGGTGGGGCAATACTTTACCAGGGTGTCAAAAAATGTGCTCTTCATCACATAAAAGTAAAATAAATGTTATCAAAATGATGTTGTTTGGAGGCTGATGGTCGGTGTAATGTAACACACCCGTTAATCAGTCGTGGGCTTATGCCGGGGCGCACTACAATTGCCTGTTACTTTAATTACCTTTCAGATATCAGGCAGATTGTTAGTTTATTATTAATCACATAGTGCGTTATCGCTGCGTGCCTATTTATCGCTGCGGACCTATGTAGTGTCCTTCTGAAAACAGGTCTGACGCCTGGCTTCTCTCGCGAGCATAAACGTTTTTAACTAAACGCATCCACGGTAATTTTACTTAACATAATAAGGAGTTTAGGATGAAAGTTGCAGTTCTCGGAGCCGCAGGTGGTATTGGTCAAGCCCTTGCCCTTCTCCTCAAAACCCAGCTTCCTTCAGGTTCAGAGCTCTCTCTTTATGATATCGCCCCCGTTACGCCGGGTGTAGCTGTCGATCTGAGCCACATTCCCACCGATGTGAAAATCAAAGGTTTCAGCGGTGAAGATGCTACTCCTGCTCTGGAAGGCGCAGATGTTGTGCTGATGTCTGCCGGGGTGGCCCGTAAGCCGGGGATGGATCGTTCCGACCTGTTTAATGTGAACGCAGGGATTGTACGTAACCTGGTTTCGCAGATTGCCCGTACCTGCCCTAAAGCCTGTATCGGCGTTATCACCAACCCGGTCAATACCACGGTGGCGATTGCCGCCGAAGTGCTGAAGCAGGCCGGCGTGTATGACAAAGACAAACTGTTTGGCGTCACGACGCTGGACATTATCCGTTCCAGCACTTTTGTTGCCGAACTGAAAGGCAAACAGCCGCAGGCCATCGACGTGCCGGTTATCGGCGGCCACTCCGGCGTCACTATCCTGCCGTTGCTGTCCCAGATTCCGGGCGTGAGCTTCACTGAGCAGGAAGTGGCCGATCTGACCAAACGTATTCAGAATGCGGGCACCGAGGTTGTGGAAGCAAAAGCCGGCGGCGGGTCAGCAACCCTGTCTATGGGTCAGGCAGCCGCACGCTTTGGTCTGTCTCTGGTTCGTGCTCTGCAGGGTGAAAGCGGCGTGGTTGAGTGCGCTTATGTGGAAGGCGATGGCAAACACGCTCGTTTCTTTGCTCAACCGCTGTTGCTGGGCAAAAACGGCATTGCCGAGCGTAAAGACATCGGTGCGTTGAGCTCGTTTGAACAGCAGGCTCTGGTTAGCATGCTGGATACCCTGAAGCAGGATATCGCGCTGGGCGAAGAGTTCGTTAACAAGAAATAATCACCTGCGTGTGACATATACCGTTGATAAGGCCGGAGTCTATTCTCCGGCCTTTCTTTTTTCCGGAAGCATTATTCGGATTGCGGATCAGACTGCGGACGGATCAGTTTTTTGCGGTCGAGTAGTTCTTGTGTTTCAGGATCGTAATAGCGACTGGGCCATATTTCCGATGGGTGAATACCCAGCGCGTCGGCTATTAACCATTCGCCCTTCGGCCATGGGCGGGATAAAGCATTGGCCAGCGTGGAAGAACTCAACCCGGCAGCCCGTGATACGGCAGCGAGCGTTGTCCCTTTCTTTCTCAGTGCCGCAATAATATCGGCGGGATGCCAGTCATTTTTCCTTGAATTCATAATCCTTCCCTTATTGCTATTAAGACGACAGCGTATTAATGGTATAACTAACGGCTCATGGTGAATGGTTTCGCTAACCAAAAGCCATTATTTGGAAATAATATAGCACCAATTTCCTTAATATTTCCAAATTAATTTCCAAATGGATCTGAATAGATAACGAGTATCTCTATCGGGATGAAAAGGACATGAAAAAAGAGTGGTTTGCGACCAGCGAATTGGTTGGTATTGGCGGACTCCCTAAATCACGGCAAGGATTGAATAAGCGAGCCCGAGAAGATGGTTGGGAAAAGCGTCGCCGTAAAGGTGTACAAGGACGAGGGGTAGAATATTCTATCCATAGCTTGCCTCAGTCTGTTCAGCAAACACTGCTGATGCAGGAAACGTCAGGTGAATATTCGGCAAAGCCGTCAGACATGCTGTCAGTCTGGATCCAGATTTACCATCAGTTATCTGTCCCGGAACGGGAAAAACTGATTGCGTATATCATGCGCGAAGGCGTGTCTGCCACGTTGAAACAGCTGGGTCTTGCCAATACGGCAAGCGCGACTTTGATAAAAGATTTTTCTGATTAAGTGACTCAGCCATTCCCGATTTTCTGTATTGCGGAATGGCTTTCTCCCCTCTTTCTCCTCACCTGATTTCTCTCTGTGGAACTTTTCTGCTCGCAATTAATGCTACCTTTAACACTATTGCATTAGTGGTTTGAATAAAATTAGTCTATTATATGGAAACGTAATTGCTATTTTAGTCATCTGATTGCGTATTCGTATCAGGAACGAGATGAAAGGGAGAATGATGATGGAAAAGGCATGGTTTACCACTAATGAATTGTTAGGTGTGGCTGGATTGCCGAGATCTCGCCAGGGGCTCAATAAAAGAGCCAAGGAGAATGGCTGGGAGAAACGGCGTCGCAAAGGCGTTCAGGGTAAAGGCGTCGAATACGCGATCTGGAGCTTGCCGGAGGAAGTGAAAACCAGCCTCATGCAGGAAACTCCGCCCGACTACGCCTACGCCGGGAAATCGGCGACGGTTCAGGAACACACCTGGATACAGATTTACCACCAGCTTTCCGTGGAAGAACGTACCCGGCTGATTGGACATATTCTGCGTGAAGGGGCGATGGGGATGCTGGCCCGCCTGGAAAACGGGCCGCAGGGATACAAAAATAAGGGAGAATGACTCAGAAGTCGCGTTGTACCGCGAGATGAGCCAGGCCTTCAAGCGCCGTGCGAAAATCACTGGCAGGCAGGCATTGAATAGCGGTAATAGCTTTGTCGGCCTCTTCTTCGGCTCTCTGTCGGGTGTAAGCCAGAGAGCCGCAGGATTGCATGGCCGCCAGCACGGGCTCCAGCAAATGGCGTCCATTACCTTCTTCGATCGCATGACGGATCATGGCGCGCTGCTCTTCATTACCGTGATGCATGGCATGCAGCAACGGCAGCGTGGGCTTGCCTTCATTCAGGTCGTCGCCGGTATTTTTCCCCAGCGTTTTGCCGTCGGCGCTGTAATCGAGCAAATCGTCAATCAGCTGGAAAGCGGTGCCGAGGTAACGGCCGTAGTCCTGTAAGGCCTGTTCCTGCTCGCTGCTGGCGTCCGACAAAATGGCGGATGACTGCGCCGCCGCCTCGAACAGCCGAGCCGTTTTGCTGTAAATCACCCGCATGTAGCTGTCTTCGGTAATGTCCGGATCGTTGCAGTTCATGAGCTGGAGCACTTCGCCTTCCGCGATTACGTTAACGGCGTCGGACATCACCGACATGACGCGCAGCGAGGCCAGGCTGGTCATCATCTGAAAAGCGCGGGTATAAATGAAGTCGCCTACCAGCACACTGGCGGCATTGCCGAACGCGGCATTTGCCGTGGCTTTTCCCCGGCGCATGTCGGATTCATCGACCACATCGTCGTGAAGGAGAGTGGCGGTGTGGATGAATTCAATCAGCGCGGCAACGGTAATGTGTTTGTTACCCTGGTAGTTCAGCGCCCTGGCGGTTAACACCGCAATCATAGGCCGGATACGCTTGCCGCCACCGCTGATGATGTAATTTCCTAACTGATTGATCAGGACAACGTCGGAGTTGAGCTGATCCAGTATGGTCTGGTTGACGGCGGCCATATCCTGTGCGCTTAACGCTGTGATTTGCTCTAAGTTCATTGTTTCTGCCAGCTGATTGCTTCTGTTTCTGCCGTGAAAATGCTGATGGTGTCGGCACTGAAAAGGGGAACGTTAGGCCTGATTGTACTTGAAAAACGGCGCAGATAAACGGCAGTTCATGGGTTGTATCCTTTTTCTTCACATTGATTGATTCTGCGCTTGTCATCAGTGGGTTTTTTGCGTAGAATTCGCGCCCTATTGTGAATATTTATAGCGCGCTTCACATCATTCAAAGAAGCACGCGGAAAGCGGAGTTTTATATGTACGCAGTTTTCCAAAGTGGTGGTAAACAACACCGAGTAAGCGAAGGCCAGACCGTTCGCTTGGAAAAGCTGGACATCGCAACCGGTGAAGCTGTTGAGTTTGACCAGGTTCTGATGGTTGCCAATGGTGAAGATGTCAAAATCGGCGTTCCTTTCGTCGACGGCGGCAAAATCAAGGCTGAAGTCGTTGCTCACGGCCGTGGCGAGAAAGTTAAAATCGTTAAGTTTCGTCGCCGTAAACACTACCGTAAGCAGGCTGGCCACCGTCAGTGGTTCACTGACGTGAAAATCACCGGCATCAGCGCTTAAGTTTTAGGAGAGCGGATTAATGGCACACAAAAAAGCTGGCGGTTCAACTCGTAACGGCCGCGACTCAGAAAGCAAACGTCTTGGCGTAAAACGCTTCGGCGGTGAATCAGTTCTGGCTGGCAGCATCATCGTTCGTCAGCGTGGCACCAAGTTCCACGCAGGCAGCAACGTAGGCTGCGGTAAAGACCACACCCTGTTTGCTCTGTCTGACGGTAAAGTCAAATTCGAAGTTAAAGGCCCGAACAACCGTAAATATATCAGCATCGTCGCTGAGTAATTTTTCGGTATCAGGTTGAATAATAAAGCCCTGCAACTTGTTGCAGGGCTTTTTACATTTGCGCGGCACAATACAGATACGCGGCACAATACAGAAATCGATAAAAAGAACAGGTGATGTGATGAAACAGAATGCTGTCATCGGGTTTTGTCTGGCGCTGACTACCGCCATATGCTGGGGAGCGCTGCCAATCGCGATGAAACAGGTTCTGGTAGCGATGGAGCCTTATACCATCGTCTGGTACCGTTTTTTGATCGCATCCGTCGGGCTATGGGTTTTCCTGTACAGCAAAGGCGCATTGCCGACACCGCGGGTATTTGATCATCAGCGCTGGTGGATTCTGCTGTTGATAGCCACCGGCGGGTTGCTGGGCAATTTCGTGCTGTTTAGCTCATCTTTGCAATATCTTAGCCCTACGGCGTCGCAGGTGATCGGGCAGTTGTCGACGGTGGGGTTGATGGTTGCCAGCGTTGTGATCCTCAAGGAAAAGATGCGGGTGAATCAAATCATCGGCGCTGGGGTACTGATTTGCGGATTATTGATGTTTTTCAACAATAGTCTGGTGGAGCTTTTTACCCGACTGACGGATTACACCTTCGGGATATTGCTGGGGGTGGCGGCTTCCACGGTATGGGTGGCCTATGGCGTGGCGCAAAAGGTGTTATTGCGTCGTCTGACTTCGCAACAGCTGCTTTTTCTGCTGTATACGCTCTGTGTCCTGTTTATTACCCCGCTGGCAAAACCGGGGGTGATTTTCCAACTGACTGGCTGGCAACTGGCCTGTCTGCTGTTTTGCGGCGCGAATACTCTGGTGGGATACGGGGCGCTGGCTGAAGCCATGGCGCGCTGGCAGGCCGCGCAGGTGAGCACCATCATTACGCTGACACCGTTGTTTACGCTGTTTTTTTCGGATTTATTGTCATTGGCCTGGCCTTCGGTATTTGCCGCGCCGGCACTCAATCTGCTGGGGTATATCGGCGCCTTTGTCGTGGTGACCGGCGCGATGTTCTCTGCGATTGGGCATCGTCTGATCGCATTAAAACGCGACAAGCGCCCTATGGTTTAATGAGGTAGCAACAGGCCGCGCGAATACTCTGAACAAGGGGTGGCGAAGCGAATCAGGGCTGATTATTTTTAATACAGGTGAAATCCTTTCGCCAAGCAGGTACAATCAGCGCCCTTTTATCGGAACGGTTCTGATGCGTCGGTTTTTCAGTGGCAGGTGACATACTGCGGTTATCTGTCATCAACCCAATTCGTTGAGCCAAAGAGAACCAATAAATTATTCAAACGCGTCGGTCATTCTCTATTGGTTTTTTGCGGAGACAGTTCATGAAGTTTGTAGATGAAGCCGCCATTCTGGTGGTGGCGGGTGACGGTGGCAACGGCTGTGTCAGCTTCCGTCGTGAAAAATATATTCCCAATGGCGGGCCTGACGGCGGCGACGGCGGCGACGGCGGCGACGTCTACCTGCTGGCGGATGAAAACCTTAATACCCTGATTGATTACCGCTTTGAGAAAAGCTTCCGTGCGGAACGCGGCCAGAATGGTCAGAGCCGTGACTGCACCGGCAAGCGTGGCAAAGACATCACCATCAAGGTTCCCGTCGGTACGCGCGTGCTGGATAAAAGCACGGGTGAAGTGCTGGGTGACATGACCCGTAATCAGCAGAAACTGATGGTTGCCAAAGGCGGATGGCACGGGCTGGGTAATACCCGCTTCAAATCCTCCGTCAACCGCGCGCCGCGACAGAAAACCAACGGTACGCCGGGCGAAGAGCGTGAGTTGATGCTGGAGCTGTTGCTGCTGGCGGATGTCGGTATGCTGGGCCTGCCGAATGCTGGGAAATCAACGTTTATTCGCGCGGTGTCGGCCGCTAAACCGAAGGTGGCGGATTATCCGTTTACCACGCTGGTGCCGAGCCTGGGCGTGGTGCGTATGGACAGCGAGAAAAGCTTCGTAGTGGCGGATATTCCCGGGCTTATCGAGGGCGCGTCCGAAGGCGCAGGGCTGGGGATCCGTTTTCTGAAGCATCTGGAGCGCTGTCGTGTGCTGCTGCACCTGATCGATCTGGCGCCGATCGATGAATCCGATCCGATCGAAAATGCCAAAGTGATCGTTAATGAATTGCAGCAGTACAGCGCGTCTCTGGCGGAAAAGCCGCGTTGGCTGGTGTTCAACAAGGTTGATCTGCTGGATAAAGGCGAGGCGGAAAAACGCGCGAAAGAGATCGCGGCCGCACTTGGCTGGGAAGGTAAATATTACCTGATTTCCGCAGCCAACCGGGAAGGGGTAAATGCCCTGTGCTGGGATGTGATGAATTTCCTCAATACTCAGCCGAAAGCGCTGGCCGAAGCAGAGAGCAAGGCGCCAGAGAAAGTCGATTTCATGTGGGATGATTACCACCGCGAGCAGTTGGAAGCCGCCAAGGCGGAAGCTGAAGAGGAGTGGGATGACGACTGGGATGAAGATGACGACGAAGGCGTTGAAATTGTTTATCAGCGTTAATAGCCACCAGGCCATCTGAGCGGTGGCCGAAAAGAAAAATTTGCTTGTTAGTTGTGTATGTTTCCCTTATCTGCCTGGCAGATAAGGGAATTTTTTATCAGTCAGCTAATTGTTCTGGTATATGTCTTTGTAAACGCGGCTTTCGAAGCGAACCAGCGGAATGCGGCGTTCTTTTTGATCTTCCGGCGGAACCGCGTAACCGGAGAGATACTGTACAAATGCCATTCGCTGGCCGCTGGCGGTGGTAATAAAGCCCGCCAGGTTGTACACCCCTTGCAACGCGCCAGTTTTGGCCGAGACTTTGCCATCAAGCCCGGCTTCATGCAGGCCAGCACGATAGCGTAGTGTCCCGTCATAGCCCGCCAGCGGCAGCATCTTGATATAATTCAATTCGTTATCGTGTTGAGCGATATACTGCAGCACCTGCATCATGGTTGCCGGTGCGATCAGGTTATGTCTGGACAACCCCGAGCCATCAACGATGATGGTGTTGCCCAGGTCGATTCCGGCTTTCTGACGCAGGATCTGGCGAACGGCGTCAGCGCCGGCGCGCCAGGTTCCGGGAACCTTGAAACGCTCATGCCCGATGGTGCGAAATACGGTATCGGCAATCATGTTGTCCGATTTTTTCAGCATGGTGGTCAACAATTCGTGCAACGGCTCCGACTCGGTTTGCGCCAGTACGGTGCCGGGAGTGCCAGGCAGCGATTGCCGACGCAGGCTGCCGGCGATGCGGATGTCTGCCTGTTGCAGTTCGTCTTTCACGATCGCGCCAGCGTAACTGGCGCCGTCCTGTATGGCGAACGCCAGCGGTAACGGTTCGGCGCGCTGCGTCAGACAGCCAGTAACGGTAAAGCGGTTGAGTTCGCCCGGTACTACATCCAACTCGCAATACTGAGCGTCTGGGGAACCTTTCGCCAGGGTGCGAACTTCACTGAACATTTGCACCGGATAATAGGACGCGACGCGGATAAATGCGTTATCGCCTGCCCTGGGGGCGCTGTAGAGCGAGATGGAGAAACAGTTTTTGTCGACAATCGCGGCAGCGGGAGGCGCGCTGAAACACTGAGTCATATCGTTCCAGGGCCAGCCGGGCGCTTTGTCGTGGCTGGCGAACACGGAGGTGTCGATCAGGACGTCACCGCTGATTTCTCGAATTCCCCGTTTCTTGAGTTCCTGTACCATGTTACGGAGTTGCTGTCGTTTCAACGATGGATCGCCGCTGAAGCGCACCGCCAGATTGCCGCGTAATACCCCGTTGGCGATCGTACCGTTGCTTTCCATCGTAGTGACGAAACGGTAATCCGGCCCCAGTTGCAACAACGCAGCCAGCGCGGTGATGACTTTCTGCGTACTGGCAGGCAGCGCCATTTGCTGGCTGTGATAATCGACAGTCGGGGTAGATGCTCCGACTTTTTGCACCACCAGCGCCAGATTGGCCCCATCCGGCAGGTATTTGGTGTACTCGTCAATGGGGGCGGCGTTGGCCTGTAGGGCAACTGCGCAGGCAAAACCGGTCAGAATCGATAAAAAACGCATAATCTCAATTAAGTACAGGGTAACGTGGTGGTCATACTACGGCGCATCAAGGGATAAAGTAAACGATGACCCTGGTGGAACTCTGGGGTAAAATGCGTATCAAAATGCAAAAACGCGTCTGGCCTGGAAGGAATGTTCCGGGCGAGGCTATTTTTGTTTAAATTGTCAGGATGACGGTAACGTGAGCCGTACGGATTTTTTAGAGGTAGTGACGATATGAAACAATTTCCGATGACGTTGCGTGGTGCTGAAAAGTTACGCGAGGAGCTGGACTTCCTGAAGTCGGTACGCCGGCCCGAAATTATTGCAGCGATTGCCGAGGCGCGTGAGCACGGTGATTTGAAGGAAAACGCAGAATACCACGCCGCTCGCGAGCAGCAGGGATTCTGTGAAGGTCGGATTCAGGAAATTGAAGCCAAACTGTCTAACGCCCAGGTTATCGATGTCACCAAGATGGCGGCGAACGGTCGCGTGATTTTCGGCGCTACGGTAACCGTGATGAACCTGGATAGCGAAGAAGAGCAGACCTACCGTATCGTGGGTGACGACGAAGCCGACTTCAAGCAGAACCTCATTTCTGTCAACTCGCCGATTGCACGGGGGCTGATAGGCAAAGAAGAGGATGATGTGGTGACGATCAGCACGCCGGGCGGAGTCGTGGAGTACGAAATCCTGAAGGTGGAATATCTCTGATTCCTATTGACTGGCAAGGCACCAGCCTCGATTGTAAAGAAAGGAAAAAGGCCGATATCGGCCTTTTTTCTCACCAGCGGGTCATGGAACCTTGCCGGGAAACAGGGTAACCTGAATTAAAAATGTTAACGGGGCAACACAATCTTGCGTTCTTTTGACGCACGATAGAGCACCAGAGTGTGGCCGATGACCTGGACATTACTGGCGCCGGTTTCGCGCAGAATGGCATCGACAATCAGGCCCTTGGTTTCACGATCCTCAGCGGCGATTTTCACCTTGATCAGTTCGTGATGTTCCAAAGCCTGCTCGATTTCAGCCAGCACACCTTCAGTGAGGCCGTTGTTGCCCAGCATGACGACCGGCTTTAACGGATGAGCCAGGCCTTTCAGGTGCTGTTTTTGTTTGTTACTCAGATTCATTGTCTTTTTTGCTTAGGTTGGGATTGAAAACGAGCCATTCTACCGCCATCTCATGATTATCACCAATCCGGCTATACAGATTGGCTGTCGTTGAGACGTTTTGCCCGCCGCCGGCACTTAATTAACACTAGTTAGAAAAAATCATAGTTGGAAAATCGATGGCTAACAAAAAGCGTTCTGCAAGTTCCACCCGCTGGTTGCAGGAACACTTTAGCGATAAATATGTACAGCAGGCGCAGAAAAAAGGGCTTCGCTCGCGCGCTTGGTTTAAACTTGATGAGATACAGCAGACCGACCGGCTGTTCAAACCTGGCATGACCGTGGTGGATCTTGGCGCGGCCCCAGGCGGATGGTCCCAGTATGTTGTCAGTCAGATTGGTGGAAAAGGGCGCATTATCGCGTGCGATCTTTTACCGATGGATCCTATTGTTGGAGTCGATTTCCTTCAAGGGGATTTCCGTGATGAATTAGTGCTCAAGACCCTGCTGGAGCGGGTTGGAGACGAGAAGGTTCAGGTGGTGATGTCCGACATGGCCCCGAACATGAGTGGTACTCCGGCGGTGGATATTCCCCGCGCCATGTATCTGGTTGAACTTGCGCTGGACATGTGTCGGGATATATTAGCGCCGGGTGGTAGTTTCGTAGTGAAAGTATTTCAGGGTGTGGGCTTCGATGAGTATCTGCGTGAGATTCGCTCCCTGTTTACGACGGTGAAGATTCGTAAGCCAGATGCCTCGCGAGCCCGGTCCCGTGAGGTGTACATTGTAGCGACAGGTCGTAAACTGTAGTACCCTGACGCTATTTTTTAACACAGTTGTAATATGAGGTTAATCCCTTGAGTGACATGGCGAAAAACCTGATTCTCTGGTTGGTCATCGCGGTAGTGCTGATGTCCGTATTCCAGAGCTTTGGGCCCAGCGAGTCGAATGGCCGTAGGGTGGATTATTCAACCTTTTTGACTGAAGTGAATCAGGATCAGGTCCGTGAGGCGCGTATCAACGGGCGCGAGATCAATGTTGTCAAAAAAGACAGCAGCCGCTACACCACGTACATCCCTGTCAACGATCCTAAACTGCTGGATAACCTTCTGACCAAAAATGTGAAAGTGGTTGGTGAACCGCCGGAAGAACCGAGCCTGCTGGCTTCGATCTTCATTTCCTGGTTCCCGATGCTGTTGCTGATTGGTGTCTGGATTTTCTTCATGCGCCAGATGCAGGGCGGAGGCGGCAAAGGTGCCATGTCTTTTGGTAAAAGCAAGGCACGGATGCTGACGGAAGATCAGATTAAAACCACGTTCGCCGATGTGGCGGGCTGTGATGAAGCCAAAGAAGAAGTTGCCGAGCTGGTGGAGTACCTGCGCGAGCCGAGCCGCTTTCAGAAACTGGGCGGTAAAATTCCGAAAGGCGTGCTGATGGTCGGCCCGCCGGGGACCGGTAAAACCTTGCTGGCGAAAGCTATCGCCGGTGAAGCGAAAGTGCCGTTTTTCACCATTTCCGGTTCTGACTTCGTAGAAATGTTTGTGGGCGTCGGTGCTTCTCGCGTGCGTGACATGTTCGAGCAGGCCAAGAAAGCTGCGCCCTGCATCATCTTTATCGATGAAATCGACGCCGTGGGCCGCCAGCGTGGCGCGGGTCTGGGCGGCGGTCATGATGAACGTGAGCAAACGCTGAACCAGATGCTGGTTGAGATGGATGGTTTTGAAGGCAACGAAGGCATCATCGTTATCGCCGCGACTAACCGTCCTGACGTGCTGGACCCGGCGCTGCTGCGTCCCGGTCGTTTTGACCGTCAGGTGGTGGTTGGTCTGCCGGATGTCCGTGGCCGTGAACAGATTCTGAAAGTCCATATGCGCCGCGTACCGCTGTCGCCGGATATTGACGCTTCCGTTATCGCGCGCGGCACGCCGGGCTTTTCCGGCGCAGATTTGGCTAACCTGGTGAACGAAGCTGCGTTGTTTGCGGCTCGTGGCAACCGTCGCGTGGTTTCGATGGTGGAATTCGAGAAGGCCAAGGACAAAATCATGATGGGGGCGGAACGCCGCTCTATGGTGATGACCGAAGCGCAGAAAGAATCCACCGCTTATCACGAAGCGGGCCATGCGATTATCGGCCGTCTGGTGCCGGAGCACGATCCGGTGCACAAGGTGACGATCATCCCGCGCGGCCGTGCTCTGGGTGTGACTTTCTTCCTGCCTGAGGGGGATGCGATAAGCGCCAGCCGCCAGAAACTGGAAAGCCAGATTTCCACGCTGTACGGCGGCCGTCTGGCTGAAGAAATCATCTACGGATCCGAGCATGTTTCTACCGGTGCTTCCAACGACATCAAAGTGGCGACTTCCATCGCCCGCAACATGGTGACGCAATGGGGCTTTTCAGAAAAGCTGGGGCCATTGCTGTATGCGGAAGAAGAAGGCGAAGTGTTCCTCGGCCGTTCTGTAGCCAAAGCTAAGCATATGTCGGATGAAACGGCGCGTATCATCGATCAGGAAGTTAAGGCGTTGATCGAGCGTAACTATCAGCGTGCCCGCGAATTGCTGATGGCCAATATGGACATTCTGCATTCGATGAAGGACGCGCTGATGAAGTATGAGACTATCGATGCGCCGCAAATCGATGATCTGATGTCACGTAAAGACGTTCGCCCGCCTGCTGGCTGGGAAGAACCGACTTCGGGTAATAACTCTTCGTCGTCGTCTGACAATGGCGGGGCTCCCAAGGCGCCGACGCCGGCGGATGAGCCTCATGCGCCGACACCGGGCAATACCATGTCCGGGCCTTTGAACGACAAGTAATGGTATGACGGTCCCTGGCGGGCCACAGCTTTCCTCCAACCCCGGCTTGCCGGGGTTTTTTACTCCGGAAGGACATGCTGGTTAGACGAATTTGAGAAGCAAAACATGAAACTGAACGCTCGTGGATTGACGCTGGATCTCTCCTGTCCCCAGATCATGGGGATTTTGAATGTAACCCCGGATTCCTTCTCTGACGGCGGTAAACACAACACGCTGAACACGGCTTTGATCCATGCCGAGCAGATGATTTCTGCTGGCGCCACTTTCATTGATGTAGGGGGCGAGTCTACCCGACCGGGCGCAGACGAAGTCAGTACCGATGAAGAGTTGGAGCGGGTTGTGCCGGTGGTGGAAGCGTTGGCGCAACGCTTTGAAACCTGGATTTCGGTAGATACGTCCAAGCCTGAAGTGATTACCGCCTGTGCGCAGGCCGGCGTACACCTGATCAACGATATTCGGGCGCTTAGAGAGCCGGGGGCGCTGGAGGCTGCGGCGACCACAGGTCTGCCCGTGTGCCTGATGCATATGCAGGGATTGCCAAGAACCATGCAACATACGCCGCATTATGACGATGTGGTAGGTGAGGTTTCGGCGTTTTTTGAGCATCATATCGCCCGTTGTGTCGCAGCCGGTATTCCACGCGACCAGTTATTGCTGGATCCGGGGTTCGGCTTCGGCAAGAATCTGCAGCATAATTATCGGTTGCTGGGGCACCTGGAAGAATTACATCGCTTCGGTTTGCCGTTGCTGGTTGGTATGTCCAGAAAAACCATGATTGGGCAATTGCTGGGTGTTCCGCCGCTTGAACGGGTTTATGGCAGTGTAGCATGCGCGGTTATTGCCGCGATGAAGGGTGCGCATATTATCCGTGTCCATGATGTGAAAGCGACGGTGGATGCAATACGTGTAGTCGAAGCAACTCTATCAGCGAAGGAATAACAACAATTATGAGTAGCCGCAAATATTTTGGCACTGACGGTATTCGGGGCAAGGTGGGCGATCTGCCGATTACGCCTGATTTTGTATTGAAGCTGGGGTGGGCTGCCGGCAAAGTTCTGGCGCGTCACGGTTCCAGAAAAATTATTATTGGTAAAGATACCCGTATTTCCGGCTACATGCTGGAGTCTGCGCTTGAGGCCGGACTGGCGGCGGCTGGCTTGTCCGCATCGTTCACCGGACCTATGCCAACCCCGGCAGTGGCTTATCTGACCCGTACCTTTCGTGCTGAAGCCGGGATCGTGATTTCGGCTTCACATAACCCCTACTACGACAACGGTATCAAGTTCTTTTCGATTGACGGCACCAAGCTGCCGGATGAAGTGGAGGAGGCGATCGAAGCAGAAATGGAAAAACCATTGACCTGCGTCGAATCCGCCGAATTGGGCAAGGCGAACCGTATCGTTGATGCTGCCGGGCGCTATATCGAATTTTGTAAAGGCACGTTTCCCGGCGAGCTGAGCCTCAGCGGACTTAAAATCGTGGTGGATTGCGCCAATGGCGCTACCTACCACATTGCGCCCAGCGTGCTGCGTGAATTAGGCGCCCGGGTGATTGCCATTGGCTGTGAGCCCGATGGCATGAACATCAATGAACAGTGCGGAGCTACTGACGTCACGCAATTGCAGGCGCGAGTGCTGTCTGAAAAAGCGGATGTCGGTCTGGCGTTTGATGGAGATGGCGACCGCCTGATTATGGTTGATCACCAGGGCAACAAAGTCGATGGCGATCAGATCCTGTACATTATCGCACGCGAAGCGTTGCGCCAGGGGCAACTGCGCGGTGGTGCGGTCGGTACATTGATGAGCAACATGGGGCTGGAGTTGGCGCTAAAGCAGTTAGGCGTCCCGTTTGCCCGTGCCAAGGTGGGAGACCGTTACGTGCTGGAGTTGATGCAGTCAAAAGGCTGGCGTCTGGGCGCGGAAAACTCCGGTCACGTTATTCTGTTGGATAAAACCACTACCGGTGATGGCGTCATCGCAGGCTTGCAGGTACTGACAGCCATGGTCCGCAATCATATGAGCCTGCATGACCTGTGCAGCGGCATGAAGCTCTTTCCGCAAATACTGGTTAATGTGCACTTCTCCGGAGAAGGCGACCCGCTGGAAAGCGAGTTGGTGAAACAGGCCACGCAAGCTGTGGAAGAGCAATTGGCCGGTCGTGGCCGGGTATTACTGCGTAAGTCTGGTACTGAACCCTTGATCCGGGTAATGGTGGAAGGGGAAGACGAAGCGACGGTTACCCAGATGGCAAACCGCATTGCCGATGCGGTAAAAGCGGCCGGTTAAGGGCAGAATAATGTATCGACCGTGTGACAGGCAGTGAATACCCGTCACACGGTGTGATAGCGTGAAATGCTGTGTAATCAGTTGGCTAGCCAGTATTTTCCGGTCTTTCTTTTTTGGTCGCTGGTTTTTTCCTCAATCAGAGGGTTGGCGCCAAATTACCCTTGCGTACACCCGATGCTTTGGTTAGTATTCAGACCCGCTTTATAGGGGAGTTACATCTCCTGGCGGGTAGTCGCGGGTAAGCCGCAAGAATTAGCGATGCCTCACCAGGTGGTGGGGATAAATAACAGGTACGACTATGTACGAAGCTCTTCTGGTAATTTTCCTGATTGTGGCGATTGGCCTGGTTGGTCTTATCATGCTGCAACAAGGTAAAGGTGCAGATATGGGAGCGTCGTTCGGAGCAGGGGCTTCCGCTACCTTGTTTGGTTCGAGCGGATCCGGCAATTTCATGACCCGAATGACGGCGCTGTTTGCCACGCTGTTTTTCGTACTCAGCCTGATTCTGGGGAACATGAGTTCCGACCACAGCAAGAAAGGCAGCGAGTGGGAAAACCTGAGTCAGCCAGCTGCGCCCGAAAAAGCAGAGCAGTCAAAAGCACCGGCTGCACCGTCAAGCGATATTCCTAAATAATCGCGGGCGTTTCATCGGCGGGTAAACGCCGCTGATGATAAAAAGCAATTGTGATGCCGAGGTGGTGGAATTGGTAGACACGCTACCTTGAGGTGGTAGTGCCCGATTGGGCTTACGGGTTCAAGTCCCGTCCTCGGTACCAATCCTATAGATAACTTGCATTTTCGAAGTTGTCAGCGTAGTATTTGCCACGTTTTCGGACGCGGGGTGGAGCAGCTTGGTAGCTCGTCGGGCTCATAACCCGAAGGTCGTCGGTTCAAATCCGGCCCCCGCAACCACTTAACTTCCCAGAAAAGTTTTTTTTCAAATAAACTGTATCGCATCAAACGCATTATCTACGGTGAATTCTGAAAGAATACTTGATGGTAGTTATGCCGCAGTAGTTTGCGGTAAATAGGGTCCAGTTGCACAAAGCCCCGATATATCGGGGTTTTTTGTTATCTGACAGCAGAATTACTGGGCTATTAAGCCCTTTTTTTATGTCTTGGGGGTGGGCTTGTCCACATTAGAACAAAAGTTAACAGAGATGATTTCGGCACCTGTTGAAGCCCTGGGCTATGAGCTGGTGGGCATTGAGTTCATTCGGGGACGCCAGTCGACACTGCGAATCTATATTGATAGTGAAGATGGCATCACTGTTGATGATTGTGCTGATGTTAGCCACCAGGTCAGTGCGGTACTGGATGTTGAGGATCCCATATCCGTTGCCTATAACCTGGAAGTGTCGTCGCCGGGCCTGGAACGGCCGCTCTTTACCGCTGCGCATTACGAGCGTTTCGTGGGTGAAGAAGTTAGCCTGGTGCTGCGCATGGCGGTGCAGAATCGCCGTAAGTGGCAAGGCATCATCAAATCCGTTGAAGGCGAGATGATCACCGTAACAGTGGAAGGCAAAGATGAAGTGTTCGCGCTGAGCAATATCCAGAAGGCGAACCTGGTACCCCACTTTTAAAGTTTGGATGAGGCAACTAGGATGAATAAAGAGATTCTGGCTGTTGTTGAAGCGGTTTCCAATGAAAAAGCCGTGCCGCGTGAAAAGATTTTTGAAGCGCTGGAGACTGCACTGGCGACAGCGACCAAGAAAAAATACGAGCAGGAAATTGATGTTCGTGTCTGTATCGATCGCAAAACCGGCGATTTCGATACCTTCCGTCGTTGGCAGGTTGTGAACGAAGTCACCCAGCCGACACGTGAAATCACCCTGGAAGCGGCGCAGTTTGAAGAGCCGAGCGTGGATCTGGGTGGCTATATCGAAGATCAGATCGAATCCGTAACTTTCGACCGCATCACCACTCAGACCGCCAAGCAGGTTATCGTGCAAAAAGTGCGCGAAGCCGAGCGCGCCATGGTGGTTGACCAGTTCCGTGAACAGGAAGGCGAGATCGTCACCGGCGTGGTTAAAAAAGTTAACCGCGATAACATCACGCTGGATTTGGGCAGCAATGCTGAAGCTGTGATCGGCCGTGAAGACATGCTGCCGCGTGAGAACTTCCGCCCGGGCGACCGTATTCGCGGCGTATTGTATGCCGTTCGTCCGGAAGCGCGTGGGGCACAGTTGTTTGTGAGCCGTTCCCGCCCCGAAATGCTGGTTGAATTGTTCCGTATCGAAGTGCCGGAAATCGGCGAAGAAGTTATTGAGATCAAAGCTGCGGCCCGTGATCCGGGTTCCCGCGCCAAGATCGCGGTCAAAACCAACGACAAGCGTATCGATCCGGTCGGTGCATGCGTGGGGATGCGCGGCGCGCGCGTTCAGGCGGTATCCAGCGAGCTGGGCGGCGAGCGTATCGATATCGTGCTGTGGGACGATAATCCGGCGCAGTTTGTCATTAACGCCATGGCGCCAGCCGATGTGGCGTCCATTGTGGTTGATGAAGACAAACACACTATGGACATCGCGGTTGAAGCCGGCAATCTGGCGCAGGCCATCGGCCGCAACGGTCAGAACGTTCGTTTGGCTTCTCAACTGAGCGGTTGGGAACTGAACGTGATGACGATTGAAGATCTGCAGGCGAAACACCAGGCAGAGGCCCATGCCGCCATCGATATTTTCACCAAGCACCTGGATATTGACGAAGAGTTCGCGACGGCGCTGGTTGAAGAAGGCTTCTCTTCGCTGGAAGAACTGGCGTATGTGCCAATCCATGAGCTGCAGGAGATCGATGGTCTGGATGAAGAAACCATCGAAGCTCTGCGTGAGCGGGCAAAAGCGGCGCTGACCACGCTGGCTCTGGCGAATGAAGAAAACCGCGGCAGTGGTCAGCCGGCGGAAGATTTGCTCAATTTATCTGGTCTGTCCCGCGAGCTGGCGTTTAAACTGGCCGCGCGCGGTGTTTGCACGCTGGAAGATCTTGCTGAGCAGGGCGTCGACGACCTGGCAGATATTGAAGGGCTTGATGAAACACAAGCCGGCGAGCTGATTATGGCTGCACGTAATATCTGTTGGTTTGGTGGCAGTAACGAATAACGAACTGTAGCAGGAAAGGAACAGCATGACAGATGTAACCCTAAAATCACTGGCCGCAGAGATCCAGACGCCGGTTGACCGCCTGATACAGCAGTTTGCTGATGCGGGAATCACCAAGTCTGCATCGGACTCTGTGACTCAGAATGAGAAAGAAACACTGCTGGCGCACCTGAACCGCGACCGCGGCGGCGCGCCGGGAAAATTGACACTGCAGCGTAAAACACGTAGCACTTTAAATATCCCCAGCACCGGTGGTAAGAGTAAATCGGTGCAGATCGAAGTCCGCAAGAAGCGCACCTATGTAAAACGCGATCCTCACGACGAGCAGCAAGCTGAGGAAGAGCAGGCACGGCGTGAAGCGGAAGAACAGGCGCAACGCGCAGCCGAAGATCAAGCCAAACGCGAAGCCGAAGAAAAGGCCAAACGTGAGGAAGAAGAGAAGGCAAAGCGCGCTGTTGCTGAAGAGCAAGCCAAACGTGAGGCCGCTGAAAAAGCTAAGCGTGACGTAGCGGAAAAAGAGAAAGTGAGCAACCAACAAAACGATAGTATGACTAAACCAGCTCAGGCTGAGAAAGCGCGTCGCGAAGCGGAAGCGGCTGAACTCAAGCGTAAGGCGGAAGAATCGGCTCGTCGTAAGGTCGAGGAAGAAGCTCGTCGTATCGCAGAAGAGGCCCGCCAGATGGCAGAAGAAAATGCCGGACGTTGGGAAAAAGAAGGCGATGAAACCGAAGACGCGGATTACCACGTAACCACCTCTCATCACGCGCGTGAAGCGGAAGATGAGAATGATCGTCAGGTGGAAGGCGATCGTCGCGGTCGCGGTCGCGGCAGCAAGGTTACCAAACAGAAAAAAGGCAGCCGTCTGTCTGAATCGAAGGCCGATCGCGAAGAAGCCCGTGCGGTGACTCGCGGCGGTAAAGGCAAGCGTAAGCCGAGTACCCTGCAGCAGGGCTTCAATAAGCCGGTGCAGGCGGTCAACCGCGACGTGGTGATTGGCGAAACTATTACTGTAGCCGAGCTGGCGAACAAGATGGCCGTCAAAGGTTCTCAGGTCATCAAAGCGATGATGAAACTGGGCGCGATGGCTACCATCAACCAGGTTATCGATCAGGAAACCGCGCAGCTGGTAGCGGAAGAAATGGGTCATAAAGTGATCCTGCGCCGTGAAAACGAGCTGGAAGAAGCGGTAATGAGTGACCGTGATACCGGTTTGTCCTCCGCAGAATCGCGCGCGCCGGTAGTGACCATTATGGGTCACGTTGACCACGGTAAGACCTCGTTGCTGGACTACATCCGCTCCACCAAGGTAGCGGCTGGCGAGGCTGGTGGTATTACCCAGCATATCGGTGCCTATCACGTTGAAACTGACAACGGCATGATTACCTTCCTGGATACGCCGGGGCACGCCGCGTTTACCGCTATGCGTGCGCGTGGCGCGCAGGCTACGGATATCGTGGTGCTGGTGGTGGCTGCTGATGACGGTGTGATGCCTCAGACTATCGAAGCTGTTCAGCATGCCAAGGCCGCCAAGGTACCGGTAGTGGTTGCCGTAAACAAAATCGACAAACCGGAAGCCGATCCGGATCGCGTCAAAAACGAACTGTCTCAGTACGGCATCATGCCGGAAGAGTGGGGCGGTGAATCTCAGTTTGTGCACGTATCCGCCAAAAGCGGTGAAGGCATCGATGAGCTGCTGGAAGCCATTTTGCTGCAGGCCGAAGTTCTGGAACTCAAAGCCATTCGCAGCGGTATGGCCAGCGGCGTGGTGATCGAATCCTTCCTGGACAAAGGTCGTGGCCCGGTTGCGAGCGTGTTGGTACGTGAAGGTACGCTGAACAAGGGCGACATCGTCCTGTGTGGTTTCGAATATGGCCGCGTGCGTGCCATGCGTGACGAACTGGGTCGTGAAATTACTGAAGCGGGTCCGTCCATTCCGGTGGAAATCCTGGGTCTGTCCGGCGTACCGGCGGCCGGTGACGAAGCGACAGTGGTGCGTGACGAGAAGAAAGCTCGTGAAGTGGCGCTTTACCGTCAGGGTAAGTTCCGCGAAGTGAAGCTGGCGCGTCAGCAGAAGTCCAAGCTGGAAAACATGTTCGCCAACATGACCGAGGGCGAAGTTTCCGAGCTGAACATTGTAATGAAAGCCGATGTTCAGGGGTCTGTGGAAGCGATTTCCGATTCGTTGCAGAAACTGTCCACCGACGAAGTCAAAGTCAAGATTGTGGGCTCCGGTGTGGGTGGGATCACCGAGACCGATGCCACGTTGGCCGCGGCATCCAACGCGATCATCCTTGGCTTTAACGTGCGTGCGGATGCCTCTGCCCGTCGTATCGTCGAGGCGGAAGGCCTGGATCTGCGTTACTACTCCGTCATCTATGACCTGATCGACGAAGTGAAGCAGGCGATGAGCGGTATGCTGGCGCCGGAGTACAAGCAGGAAATTATCGGTCTGGCGGAAGTGCGCGATGTGTTCAAGTCACCGAAGTTTGGCGCGATTGCCGGCTGTATGGTGACCGAAGGGGTGGTGAAACGTCACAACCCAATCCGCGTGCTGCGTGACAACGTGGTTATCTTTGAAGGCGAGCTGGAATCCCTGCGCCGCTTCAAAGACGACGTCAACGAAGTCCGTAACGGTATGGAATGTGGTATCGGCGTGAAGAACTACAATGACGTTCGCACTGGCGACGTGATCGAAGTGTTTGAAACTATTGAGATCAAACGCACCATCGACTGATACGTGCAGTAACGTACCTGATGTTTTCATGCTGGGGGGCCGAGTGCCCCCCGATTTTTCTCTGAGGATTCATCATGGCAAAAGAATTCAGCCGCACGCAGCGTGTGGCTCAGGAAATGCAAAAAGAACTCGCCATTATCATTCAGCGTGAAGTGAAAGATCCGCGTGTGGGCATGGCGACGGTATCCGGCGTGGAAGTGTCGCGCGATTTGGCTTACGCCAAAGTATTTGTGACCTTTCTGAATGACAACGAACCGGAGCAGGTCAAAGCCGGAGTGAAGGCGTTGCAGGATGCGTCCGGTTTTATCCGTATGCTGTTGGGCAAGGCCATGCGTCTGCGTGTTGTGCCGGAACTGACCTTCTCCTATGACAACTCCCTGGTGGAAGGGATGCGGATGTCCAATCTGGTGACCAACGTGGTCAGACGTGATGCGGAACGTCGTACCCCTGCCGCAGATGATGAGCAGGAGGGGTAATGTCGCGTCCTCGTCGCCGCGGCCGGGATATCCACGGCGTTTTGTTGCTGGATAAACCGCAAGGAGCATCGTCCAACGATGTGCTGCAGAAGGTAAAACGCCTATTTAATGCCAATAAAGCCGGGCATACCGGCGCGCTGGACCCGCTGGCAACCGGCATGCTGCCGATATGCCTGGGTGAGGCGACCAAGTTTTCCCAGTACCTGCTGGATGCCGATAAACGCTACCGGGTGATTGCTCGTCTGGGGCAGCGCACGGATACCTCGGATGCCGACGGTAATGTGATTCAGGAGCGTCCGGTAACCTTTACCCATGACCTGCTGATGCAGGCGCTGGACAGTTTCCGTGGCGATACCCAGCAGGTGCCGTCAATGTATTCCGCGCTGAAATATCAGGGGCGCCCGCTGTACGAATATGCGCGTCAGGGGCTGGTCGTGCCGCGTGAAGCGCGTGATATTACGGTGTATGAGTTGCAGTTTATCCGCTGGGAAGGGGATGAGCTGGAACTGGAAATCCATTGTTCCAAGGGAACTTACATCCGCACCATTATCGATGATCTGGGCGAGAAGCTGGGGTGTGGCGCCCATGTGATTTACCTGCGGCGGTTGCAGGTGGCGACTTATCCGATCGAGCGGATGGTGACTCTGGAGCAGTTGCAGGCGTTGCGTGAACAGGCGGAAGCGCAGGAGCAGCCGATCGGCGAGTTGCTGGATGTGCTGCTGTTGCCGATGGATACCGCCGTGCAGGCGTTTCCGGAAGTTAATCTGTCGCCGGTGGTGGCGGGTTATCTCAAGCTGGGGCAGGCGGTGCGTGCTGCCGCTACGCCGGCTGACGGTATGGTGCGCATTACCGAGGGTGACGCGCGCCGGTTTATCGGGATGGGGGAAATCGATGACGAAGGTCGGGTCGCGCCGCGTCGTCTGGTAGTAGAAAACCCTGTGCCGGCGGATGCCTGAGCGCCTTGCGATTAGATGGCGCTGAGAGTAAAATGGCGCGGCTTAAATCCTGGGCGGCTGAATTAGAGATCGGCGCCCGTTCTATCTATAATATTTTGGAGTAAATCATGTCTCTAAGCGTTGAAGCGAAAGCGAAAATTGTTGCGGAATTTGGTCGTGGTACAAATGACAGCGGTTCTACCGAGGTTCAGGTTGCTCTGCTGACTGCTCAGATTAACCATCTGCAGGGTCACTTTGCCGAGCACAAGAAAGATCACCACAGCCGCCGCGGTCTGCTGCGTATGGTTTCTCAGCGTCGTAAGCTGCTGGACTACCTGAAGCGTAAAGATCTGGCACGCTACACCACCCTGATTGAACGTCTGGGTCTGCGTCGCTAATTCGACGAGTTTCAGGAGAAAGGGGCCTCTTTGGGCCCCTTTCTTCTAGGAAGTGCCAGCAAAACAGAGTAATGTATTGCTGTTGTGAATATGATCCGTTATTACAGCGATTCGCGCGGCTAATGAGAGGCTTTATCTGTGGCGTCAGATGAGGGTTGTCATTAGTCGCGAGGATGTAATGAGCGGGTCGGGTATTAACTGGTGTGCCGTATCAGGGATATGGCGCGCGCCTCTGGTAAAGGACAGTATTTTGCTTAATCCGATCGTTCGTAAATTCCAGTACGGTCAACATACCGTGACACTGGAAACCGGCATGATGGCTCGTCAAGCCACTGCCGCCGTGATGGTCAGCATGGATGACACCGCGGTATTCGTGACCGTGGTAGGTGCCAAACAGGCCAAACCGGGTCAGGACTTTTTCCCGCTGACCGTTAACTATCAGGAGCGTACCTACGCTGCTGGCCGTATCCCCGGTGGTTTCTTCCGTCGTGAAGGCCGTCCGAGCGAAGGCGAAACTCTGATTTCCCGTCTGATCGACCGTCCGATTCGTCCGCTGTTCCCGGATGGTTTTGTTAATGAAGTGCAGGTTATCGCCACCGTAGTTTCCGTTAACCCGCAGGTTAACCCGGATATCGTCGCCATGATCGGTGCTTCCGCTGCGCTGAGTCTGTCCGGCATTCCGTTCAACGGCCCGATTGGCGCTGCTCGCGTTGGTTACATCAACGACCAGTATGTGCTGAACCCGACTACCGAAGAGCTGAAAACCAGCCGTCTGGATCTGGTGGTTGCCGGTACTGAAGGCGCGGTGCTGATGGTTGAATCCGAAGCGGATCTGCTGAGCGAAGATCAGATGCTGGGCGCGGTCGTGTTCGGTCACGATCAGCAGCAGATTGTTATCGAAAACATCAAGTCGCTGACGGCGGAAGCCGGTAAGCCGAAGTGGAACTGGCAGGCGCCGGAAGTTAATGTCGAACTGCACAACCGTGTGCAGGCGCTGTCTGAAGCCCGTCTGGGCGATGCCTATCGCATCACCGAAAAACAGGAGCGCTACGCTCAGGTTGATACCATCAAATCCGACGTGGTTGCGGCTTTGCTGGCGGAAGATGACTCGCTGGACGAAAACGAACTGCGCGATATTCTCGGCAGCATCGAGAAGAATGTGGTGCGTAGCCGTGTACTGCGTGGCGAACCGCGTATCGACGGCCGTGAAAAAGACATGATCCGTGGTCTGGACGTTCGTACCGGCGTACTGCCGCGTACCCACGGTTCCGCTCTGTTCACCCGTGGTGAGACTCAGGCGCTGGTTACCGCGACGCTGGGTACCGAGCGTGACGCGCAGATTATTGACGAACTGACCGGCGAACGTACCGATCGTTTCCTGCTGCACTACAACTTCCCGCCGTACTCCGTGGGCGAAACCGGTATGGTCGGTTCGCCGAAACGTCGCGAAATCGGTCACGGTCGTCTGGCTAAACGTGGCGTGCTGGCTGTGATGCCGAAAGCGGAAGCTTTCCCGTACACTGTGCGTGTGGTATCCGAAATCACTGAGTCCAATGGTTCTTCTTCTATGGCGTCCGTGTGCGGCGCGTCACTGGCGCTGATGGATGCCGGTGTGCCGATCAAGGCTGCCGTTGCCGGTATCGCGATGGGTCTGGTGAAAGAAGGCGACAACTTCGTAGTTCTGTCTGACATTCTGGGTGACGAAGACCACCTGGGCGACATGGACTTCAAAGTGGCTGGTAGCCGTGAAGGCGTGACCGCGCTGCAGATGGACATCAAAATCGAAGGCATCACCCGCGAAATCATGCAGGTGGCGCTGAATCAGGCCAAGGGTGCGCGTCTGCACATTCTGGGCGTGATGGAACAGGCCATCAGCTCGCCGCGCGGCGATATCTCTGAATTCGCACCGCGTATTCACACCATCAAGATCAGCACCGACAAGATCAAAGATGTGATTGGTAAAGGTGGTTCGGTGATCCGCGCGTTGACCGAAGAAACCGGTACTACCATCGAGATCGAAGATGACGGCACGGTGAAAATCGCATCGACCGACGGCGAAAAAGCGAAACATGCCATTCGTCGTATCGAAGAGATCACGGCTGAAATCGAAGTGGGCCGTATCTATCAGGGTAAAGTGACCCGTATCGTTGACTTTGGCGCCTTTGTCGCCATCGGCGGCGGTAAAGAAGGTCTGGTGCATATTTCTCAGATCGCCGACAAGCGCGTTGAGAAAGTGACCGACTATCTGCAGATGGGCCAGGAAGTACCGGTCAAGGTACTGGAAGTGGACCGTCAGGGTCGTGTCCGTTTGAGCATAAAAGAAGCAAATGCTCAATCTCAGGAAACTGTTCCGGTTTCCGAGGAAGAATAATAGCGGATAATCGATTGGCAGCTCCTTACGATGTGAAGGAGCTGCGTGTATTATAAGGAACGGATATCCTTATGCTGAGCAGTCGGGGACAGGATGTTCATCCAATGTTTGTCTTCGGGAGTGGGAAATGAAGCCTTTCTTGCGCTGGTGTTATGTTGCGACAGCAATTATGCTGGCAGGATGCAGCAACACGGATTGGCGCAAAGATGCATTGCTGGCGGTACCGTTGCAGCCAACGCTGCAGCAGGAAGTCATCCTGGCGCGCATGGAGCAGATCTTGGCGAGCCGGGCAATTACTCCCGATGAACGAGCACAGCTGTTATATGAGCGCGGAGTGCTGTATGATAGCCTCGGGTTACGGGCGTTGGCGCGAAATGATTTTTCACAAGCGCTTTCCATCCGTCCCGATATGCCGGAAGTGTTTAACTATCTCGGCATTTACTTGACGCAGGCAGGCAATTTTGATGCTGCCTATGAAGCGTTTGATTCTGTATTAGAGCTTGATCCAACTTACAATTATGCGCGTTTGAATCGGGGCATCGCTTTGTACTACGGCGGTCGCTACCTGTTGGCGCAGGATGATCTGCTAGCGTTTTATCGCGACGATCCTAATGATCCTTTCCGTTCCCTGTGGCTTTACCTGGTGGAGAGAGAAATCAATCCCGAAAAGGCCAAACTAGCGTTGAAAGAACGCTACGAAGGGGCAAAGAAAGGTGTGTGGGGATGGACGATTGTCGAATTCTACCTGGGCGACATCAACGAAAAAGTGTTGATGCAGCGTGTGCAGGAAGAAGCTAAGGATAACACTTCGCTCGCCGAGCATCTCAGTGAAACTGACTTCTATTTAGGTAAGCACTACCTAAGTCTGGGGGACAAGAACACCGCCGAGGCGTTGTTCAAGCTGACGGTTGCTAACAATGTTCACAACTTTGTTGAGCACCGCTATGCATTGTTGGAATTGGCGCAGTTAGGCCAAGAGCAAGACGACCTATCAGGATCGGACCAGCAATAGCTGACGAACACCTTTCAGCCTGAAATCATGATGATTTCTTCATCGCCTTAACGGGCGAGGCTTTTTTGTTCGCTTTTTAATCCAATTTGAGCCGGTTCACACTTTTCAATGAAAATGATTGAGTATTTTCTCGACAAGTTATGTAGACTGGCCGCCATTTTGAAGTGAGGCAAAGTTTACATGGCAGAGTTTGAAACCTCTTTTGCTAGTCTGGGGCTGTCCGCTCCGATTCTGAATGCACTGTCTGAGATGGGGTACGAAAAGCCGTCCCCGATTCAGGCGGAATGTATTCCTCATCTGCTCAACGGGCGCGACGTACTGGGTATGGCGCAGACCGGGAGCGGCAAGACCGCGGCATTTTCCCTGCCGCTGCTGAACAATATCAAGGCTGACCTGAAAGCGCCGCAGTTGCTGGTGCTGGCGCCGACCCGTGAGTTGGCGGTGCAGGTTGCAGAAGCCTGTAACGAATTTTCCAAACATATGCAGGGCGTCAACGTGGTGGCGCTGTATGGCGGCCAGCGTTATGACGTGCAGTTGCGCGCGCTGCGTCAGGGACCGCAGATTGTCGTCGGCACCCCGGGACGTCTGCTGGACCACCTGAAACGCGGTACGCTGGATCTGTCCAACCTGAGCGGTCTGGTGCTGGACGAAGCAGACGAAATGCTGCGCATGGGCTTCATCGAAGATGTGGAAAACATCATGGCGCAGATCCCGGCTGAACATCAGACGGCGCTGTTCTCCGCCACCATGCCGGAAGCGATTCGTCGTATCACCCGTCGTTTCATGAACGATCCGCAGGAAGTCCGCATTCAGTCCAGCGTGACGACTCGTCCGGATATCAGCCAGAGCTACTGGACGGTATACGGCATGCGTAAAAATGAAGCGCTGATCCGTTTCCTGGAAGCGGAAGATTTTGATGCGGCGATCATTTTCGTGCGCACCAAGAATGCCACGCTGGAAGTGGCCGAAGCGCTGGAGCGCAGCGGTTACAACAGCGCCGCGCTGAACGGCGACATGAATCAGGCGCTGCGTGAACAAACGCTGGAGCGCCTGAAAGACGGTCGTCTGGATATCCTGATCGCGACCGACGTTGCCGCGCGTGGTCTGGATGTTGATCGTATCAGCCTGGTAGTGAACTACGACATCCCGATGGATTCCGAGTCCTACGTACACCGTATCGGCCGTACCGGACGTGCCGGACGTGCCGGACGCGCGCTGCTGTTCGTGGAAAACCGCGAACGCCGCCTGCTGCGCAACATTGAGCGCACCATGAAGCTGACGATTCCGGAAGTGGATCTACCGAACGCCGAACTGCTGGGTCAGCGCCGTCTGGCGCAGTTTGCCGCTAAAGTACAGCAGCAACTGGAAAGCAGCGATCTGGACATGTACCGTGCGCTGCTCAGCAAGCTGCCGCAGGAAGAGCTGGATATCGAAACGCTGGCAGCCGCGCTGCTGAAGATGGCGCAGGGCGAACGTCCGCTGATTCTGCCGCCGGATCCGGTGGTTGAGCGTCGTCCGCGTCGTGAATTCCGCGAACGCGACGAGCGCTTTGAACGCCGTGGCGACCGTAACGATCGTAGTCCGCGTGGCGAGGATCGTCCGGCTCGTCGTGAACGTCGTGACGTCGGCGAAATGGATCTGTATCGGATCGAAGTGGGTCGTGACGACGGCGTGGAAGTGCGTCATATCGTGGGCGCGATTGCTAACGAAGGCGACATCAGCAGCCGTTACATCGGCAACATCAAACTGTTTGCCTCGCATTCCACCATTGAGCTGCCGAAAGGCATGCCAGGCGATCTGCTGTCGCACTTCACCCGTACGCGTATTCTGAACAAGCCGATGAATATGCAACTGATGGGCGATGCACAGCCGCATGAACGCCGTGAGCGTCGTGAAGGCGGTGAGCGCGGCGATCGTGGTGGTCGTAGCTTTGGCGAGCGCGCCGGTGCTGGCAATGGCCGCGGTCGTCCGTTCAATGGCGAACGCCGTGAAGGTGGCGAGCGCCGTGGCGGCAGCCGTGACGGTCAGCGCGCGCCGCGCCGTTTCAGCAATGCCTGATAACGTCTGACGTTGATATGAAAAACCAGCCCTCGGGCTGGTTTTTTTATGTCACGGTTTTCTATGTGATGATTTTTATATCACTGAATGCGCGGTTCCCGCACGATTTCCGCTTGCAACTGTGCCACCAGTTCAAATGAACGCAGCCGCGCCTGATGGTCGAATATCTGGCCGTTAATCATCAGCTCGTCCGCCTGGGTTTCCCGCAGCAGGGTTTGCAGGCCATGACGCACTTTGGTCGGATCGCCCACCACCGCCAGTCGTAAGGTCTGTTCTACCGCAAACTGTTCCGCGGCGGACCAGTGCGCCTCCATCGACGTTACCGGCGCAGGCAACGGCCCCGGCGTGCCGCGTCGCAGGTTGATAAACTGCTGCTGCAACGAAGTGAACAGAAAACGGGCGTCCCTATCGCTGTCGGCGGCGACCACGTTGACGCACACCATGGCATACGGTTTCTCAAGCTGGGCGGAAGGCTGGAAGTTATCCCGATAACGCTGCAATGCCTGCAGGAGCATGTCCGGCGCGAAATGGGCGGCGAAGGCAAACGGCAATCCCATCGATGCAGCTAACTGGGCGCTGTACAGGCTGGATCCAAGCAACCAGATCGGGACGTTCAGCCCCTGTCCCGGCACGGCCTGCACGGCTTGTCCCGGCTGAGCTGGAGCGAAGTAGCGCTGAAGTTCCTGCACATCACGGGGAAAATCGTCAATATCGGCGTTCAGATGGCGGCGCAACGCTTGCATGGTTCGTTGGTCGGTGCCCGGCGCGCGTCCCAGACCCAGCTCAATCCGGCCGGGATAGAGCGATTCGAGCGTGCCGAACTGTTCGGCAATCACCAGCGGAGCATGGTTTGGCAGCATGACGCCGCCGGAACCGAGCTTGATATGTTGCGTACCGCCGGCAATGTAACCGATCAGCACCGACGTGGCCGCGCTGGCGATACCGGTCATGTTGTGATGTTCCGCCAGCCAGTAGCGTTGATATCCCCATTTTTCCGCGTGCTGCGCCAGACTCAGAGAATGGTGGAACGCATCGCGGGCTGTGTTGCCTTGCGGGATAGGGGCCAGATCGAGCAGCGAGAAAGGAACGGTAGCTGTCATAAGCGTGACTCATCGGGTTGAGGGGCTGACGGCGTCAGCCCGAATAAACACAAATGAGATGTTACGCGATCTTAACAATTTGCAACGGACGATGCGTGCGCATCGTCCCGACTGATTTAACCGACCAGCTCCAGCCCGGCCACCCGTCGCCAGTAGCCGTTGCAATCCTGCTGGTTTGCCAGCGTCAGCGGCTGCCCGCCGTGCTGGTTGGCGCGGAAACGGTCGATCATCGCCAGCGTATCCAGTCCTTGCGGCGACAGGCGCACGATATCCACCAGCCCATCCATTGAAGTCAGATCGTTGCCGAGGTTATAGCAGTAACCGCTCTGGGTCTGGATGCCGTTAAGCACAAACACCTGCTGGTTTTCCTGCGACAGCATCTGGCGCCCTTGCGGGTAATTGATGCAACAGGTCTCGCATTCGTCCTTGGGGCGGTTTTCCGAACGAGCGGTAAAACAGCGGGCGGAATACGCCAGCGGCAGATGACCATAACTCAGCACTTCCACCTCAAACTGATGGCGAAAACCGAGCTCATCGCACTGATTGAGCAGATGTTGCAGCCAATCCCGCGACAGTTCCACCGGCATACACCAGCGCATCATGCCTTGTTTGTGCAGTAACCGCAGGGTGTAGGCGTTATAACAGTTGAGCGCGTGGCCGGCGACAAACGGCAGGCCGCGATCCGCCGCCATGTTGACCGCGCCCAGATCGTTGGCTTCCAGCAGGAATTCGCCGTTTTCCACATACCTTTTCAGCTCGGTCAGTTCGGAAGGCGCCTGTAGCAGCGACAGTGTGGAGATCACCACCTGCTTGCCGCTGGCCGCGATCGCGCGCGCGAGGTCAAGCCAGTCGCTGACTTTCATGCCCCGGCGTTTGCTGCACACGGTTTCACCCAGATAGATGATATCGGCGCTGCTGGCGGCCGCTGCCTGATAAAACGTTTCAATGTCGGCTTTGGGCCAATAGTAGAGCAGGGCGCCCAGTGAATATTTCATGTTGTCGATGTCTCCTGGCTACTGCCACTGGCGATGATAGGCGCCCAGCGTGGTCTGCGTACCTTCGGCGACGGCGCCCAACGCCTCCATCCACTCGGCGGTGGGGGTGAAATGCGCCGGATCGGCCTTGCAGCGGTCGATCGCCTGCCGCCATACCTGGGTTACCTGGCTGACGTACGCCGGGCTGCGCTGACGACCTTCGATTTTCACCGAGGCGATATTGGCCGCCATCAGTTCCGGCAGCAGTTCCAGCGTATTCAGACTGGTGGGTTCCTCCAGCGCGTGATAGCGCTGGCCATCCACCAGATAGCGGCCTTTACACAAGGTCGGGTAGCCGGCGTTTTCATGATCCTGATAGCGATCGATCAACACATCGTTTAGCCGTGATTCCATGCCGTTTTCCGTCTGCTGCCAGCGCACGAAACGTGCCGGCGAGCAGGCGCCCACGGTGTTGGGCGACTCGCCGGTCAGGTAGGAGGACAGATAGCAGCGCCCTTCAGCCATGATGCACAGGCTGCCGAAGGCGAACACTTCCAGCGGCACCGGGCTGGTACGCGAAAGCTGTTTGACCTGATGAATGGAGAGCACGCGCGGCAGCACGATGCGGGCGACATCGAAGTGGCGCTGATAAAAACGGATGGCTTCCTCGTTGGTGGCGGATGCCTGCACCGACACGTGCCGCTCTACCGCCGGATAGCGCTCGGCGGCATACTCCAGCATCGCCAGATCCGCCAGAATCAGCGCATCGGCGCCGGCGGTCTGCACCGCGGTGTCCACCGCCCGCTGCCAGCGCTGATAGCCGTCCGGGTGGGCGAAGGTGTTGATGGCGATATGCAGTTTGCGGCGGTGGCGATGCACGTAGTCGCTGGCGTCCTGCAGTTTTTTGTCGTTGAAATTGAGGCCGGCGAAGTGGCGGGCGTTGGTATCGTCTTTCAGCCCGATGTACACCGCGTCGGCGCCATGGTCGATGGCGGCTTTTAGTGCCGGCAGATTACCGGCGGGGCAAAGCAGTTCCATTCTTACGTCCTTTCATCACGGCCTGACGCAGCGGGCCGGTTTGCAATGAAAAGGAATCTTAGTGAACCCGGCTGCCGGCGACTTTGATTTAAACCAGCATATCGGGGAATTGCTGGCGCTTACCGGTCGTGATTTGGCGCAGAACAGGCTAAATTTAACTCGTCACATTCCAGCGACTTGCCCGCGGGTGTCGCTACGCGATGTTAAAAAACGCGTCCGGCGTTTTTATTGATGTAGACCCCTGCTGCCGGTTTCCCGTTCTGTGGCAGAATAATGACCATATCGGTTAAGCCGCATCGCTTTATGAGGAGTACGCCAGTGTTGGAAAAACTACGTGCGCAGATTGTGCGTCAAGGGCCACGTTTACTGAGTAAGCCGTTAACGTTAACGCCTTTCTTCCTGCAACGCCGGGTGCTGGAGCAACTGCTGGGGTGGCAGTTCCGCCAGGCGCTGGAAGAAGGCGAACTGGATTTTCTTGACGGGCGTTGGTTGCGAATCGAGGTTCGCGATATCGGTTTGCAGTGGTTTGTCACGTTGCGGGATAACCGGCTGGAAATCAGTTACAACGAACTGGCGGATGTGAGCTTCAGCGCCGATGCCAACGATCTGATCCTGATCGCTGCCCGTCGTGAAGATCCGGACACGCTGTTTTTCCAGCGCCGCCTGCGCATTGAAGGGGACACCGAGCTGGGGCTGTACGTCAAGAACCTGATGGACGCCATCGAGCTGGAAAGTATGCCCGCGCCGCTGCGCGTTGCGCTGCTGCAACTGGCCGGGTTCGTGGCTGCCGGTTTACAGGAGGGCGCAGAGCAAGCCAGTCCGCACGCGCCAGTGTCATGCTGATTCGTGTTGAAATTCCGGTCGATGCGCCGGGCATCGACGCCTTGTTGCGGCGGTCGTTTCCCTCTGAGGCCGAGGCGGAACTGGTGCATCAGCTGCGTGAAGACGGCCAGTTGACGTTGGGTATCGTCGCTACCGACGACGAAGGCGGCGTGGTGGGATATGCCGCGTTCAGCCCGGTGACGCTGGGCGGCGAAGACCGGCAGTGGGTAGCGCTGGCGCCGTTGGCCGTAGACGAAAGCCTGCGCTGTCAGGGGATCGGCGAGCAACTGGTGTATGAAGGGCTGGATGCGCTCAACGAATTTGGCTACACCGCAGTGGTAGTGCTGGGCGACCCGCATTATTACGCTCGTTTTGGCTTTGTGCCGGCGCAGGATCAACAATTGTGCTGCCGCTGGCCGGGCAGCGAACGGGCATTTCAGGTTTACCCGCTGGCGGACAACCACTTTCAGGGCGCCAGCGGTCTGGTGGAGTACGCCGAGCCGTTCAATCGCTTCTGAACAGCGGCATAAAATCGGTAAGCGTCGAAGGCTGGTGTTGCACCAGCCTTTCTTTTTGCATTTTGCTCAGTTGCTTGACGCGATATTCCCATTTCAGCGCGGTGGAACGATCGCCCGCCACGCAGTGATACGCCAGCGTCAGCGGCCCTTTGCCGCGCAACGCCCGCGCCCCTTTTCCGCTCTGATGCTGCGCCAGCCGCCGCGCCACGTCAGTGGTGATGCCGGTGTAAAGCCATCCGCTGCCAGTGCGCAGCAGGTACAGAAACCAGGTTGTCTCACTGTTATTCACGGCATTTCCTTTTCGTGGGTCCGCGCTTATCTTACGGTGATATCTCGATAAAGGCTGCCCGTGCTGCCGTATTCGTCGGTGGGCGGCGGTAGAAAAATTTGAGGCTATTATTTATCAATAAGTTAGCGCTCTTTAACAACATGAAAAAGTTGGTGGAATTTTCCAGGCTTTAAAAATCATTAAAAAACAAGTATATACTTTTAGAGTGTTCCCCGCGCCAGCGGGGATAAACCGGTTATTGGCGTGCACAAAAAAATTTGACGGGCGTGTTCCCCGCGCCAGCGGGGATAAACCGGCAGAGGAAACACTGAATGCCGCAGAATCTATGTGTTCCCCGCGCCAGCGGGGATAAACCGACAGAGACTGTGCGTTATAGGCCAGACTCAGCGTGTTCCCCGCGCCAGCGGGGATAAACCGCTT
>NZ_CM001979.1:679407-829068 GCF_000406205.1 Dickeya sp. NCPPB 3274
CATATGTGTTCCCCGCGCCAGCGGGGATAAACCGGGACGGCCAGGACCATTGATTTCGTACTCGGCGTGTTCCCCGCGCCAGCGGGGATAAACCGGCCACGGTGGATATGGCGTTTAATGCTGTTTCGTGTTCCCCGCGCCAGCGGGGATAAACCGGTTTCTATATCAAAACAAGCTCCGGTAAAGCAGTTTTCCCCGCGCCAGCGGGGATAAACCGCTCGAAGGCGAAATCAAGTGGAACAGCTTCTAGTGTTCCCCGCGCCAGCGGGGATAAACCGTCGATGGTAAAAAACACGATGAGTGATATCGGGTGTTCCCCGCGCCAGCGGGGATAAACCGACATCGGCGCGATGTTGCAGGCCCAGACAGTGGTGTTCCCCGCGCCAGCGGGGATAAACCAGATCGGCAGACTGGAGAAAAGAAGGCTGGTGCAGCATTAAATAAATGCCATTGCTGCCAGTTCCGCCAGGGTTTCGTCACGGTATTTGGCCATGCCGGTTTTCATTTTCCTGAAACCGAAATGTTCATAAAGGCCGACCGTGTCGGGGTGGGTGTATAAGATGATGTTGCATTGCGCTACGGTATCAATCAGTGACTGGATAATCACCCTGCCCAGCCCTTGCCCGTGGTAGCGTTTGTCCAGCGCGACATTGTATATGGCCGCCTGGCAAACGCCGTCAGAGAGAGTACGACCTACGCCGATAAGGGTATTCTGATCGAACAGGAACACGACAGAAAAACTGTTCTTGAAGATCTTTTCCTGCACGGCGGCGGCGTCTTCGCTTAAACCGTAAAATGCCAGCAGATCGGCAACACTCTGCCAGGGGATATTATTGGTGGTGGTTTCTATTCTAATCGTCATCGGGAAGCTCGTGTCAGATCGAATATTCCGGTTCATAACGCTTATAATAGCGTGACAGAAATTCTCTGGTTCTTTCCATTTTCGGGTGTTCGAAAACCTGCTGTGCTGTGCCATCCTCAATGACTTTTCCTTTATCCAGAAACAGGACGCGATTGGCGACTTGACGTACAAAGTCCATTTCATGAGAGACGATAAGCATGGTATTCCCCTCGCGCGCGGCTTGCCTGATGACATCCAGTACTTCATCAATCAGTTCGGGATCCAGGGCGGAGGTCGGTTCGTCTAGCAGTAGCAGTTGCGGTTCCATCGCCAGTGCTCTGGCGATCCCCACCCGCTGTTGCTGTCCACCTGATAGCTGCCTGGGATAATAATCCACCCTGTCGGGTAACCCGACTTTTTTTAGCTGCTGGTAGGCTATCTTCCTTGCCTTTTCTTTGGGGTATTTTTTGACGATCAATAACCCTTCCATGACATTTTCCAGTGCAGTTTTGTGTTGAAACAAACTGAACTGTTGGAAAACCATTGCGGTATTTTTTCGTAGTCTGATTATATCCCGGCGACGAGGATGAGTAAGGTTGAAGGCGGTGCCATCAATCGTAATTTCCCCGGACTCGGGTTGTTCTAATAGATTAATACAACGGAGCAGTGTTGATTTCCCCGCTCCGGAAGAACCAATGATGGCCACAACGTCACCTTTTTGTATTGTCAACGAGATATCATCCAAAATAATGTTGTGGTGAAATTTTTTCGACAAATGGTTAATTTCAAACATGACGTTTTTTCTCTGGTTTTATCAGTGGTGTATCCGGTACGGTGACCCTTTTTTCGATTACCCCAATGGTTTTCTCAATAATAATGGTTAATGCCCAATAAATAAGCGCAAGGGAAATATACACCTCGAAATAGCGATAACTACTGCTGGCGAGGATTTTCCCCCTGGCTGTTAACTCTATCACTGAGCAAACAAACGCCAGTGATGTGCCTTTCAACAGGCTAATCAATGTATTGCCAAGAGTGGGTAACGCGACGACAAACGCTTCCGGAATGGTAACCCGCCATAATACCTGAAGCGGCGTCATGCCCAGAGATTGTGCTGCTTCTATCTGTTTTTTATCTACCGATAAGATGGCGGCACGGATACTTTCTGAGTTATAAGCCGCTTCATTGAGTGAAAATGCCAGCAGAACAAATAAGATCGAGGGGATGCTGTTAACGGTATAATCCGTCTGATGGTAGTAATTATAATATTTCAGTAAAATGGGAAGACCATAGTAAGAGAGATACAGCTGAACAATCAGTGGTGTTCCACGGATAAAAGAGACAAATATGCTGGCGAGCTGATCAAGGAAAAATATTTTTTTGATGCGGATAGATGCAATGATGAATCCCAGTATTACCCCTATAATCATGGAAATGGCTGTGATAGCCAGCGTTACTGGCAAATACTCCAGTAACGCCGGGATGAGAGTGAAGACAAGATTTATATCAAATATGTTCGGCATTCAACATTATTCCTTTTTACTTCGGTGCGTAGTCCCCGTCAAAATATTTAATGCTTATTTTTGACAAGGTTCCGTCGGCACTTAATTTTTTTATTTGAGTGTTGATATCGTTTGTTATTTTTTCACCTTCGGCATTTTTTGAAATCAGAAAGTAACTATAAGGGCTGCCGATTAAACTACTGTCTTCTTTACTCAGTGGCGTTACCTTCAATTTTAGATGGTATTCTCTGATATATTGCTCCAGCATGGATTTATCAATCAAGACAAAATCCGCCTTTCCGCTTTCCAGATTTTGCAATACAGTTAACTGTTCCGCTTCTGTGTACTGTAATTTCACCGGGTTGTCTTTATGTTGAAGATTTAGTTTCTCCAATGCCGTGGTGAAGTTAACCCCTGGGTTGACCTCCGTGGTTTTCCCCAGCAGGTCGTTAAAGTTTTGGATGTTATTGTTCTTTTCATTCGTGGCGATAACAAATTGGTTTTCGAAAATAGGCTGAGAAAATAAGTATTTTTCTTTTCTTTCCTTATTCTCTGCGAAGTTGTTGGCGCCAAGCTGAAAACGCCCGGCATCCAGCCCCGCCAGAATGGATGTAAATTCAGTGGTGACAAAAGAAATTTTATATTGCGGCAGATTTTCAAAGATGGCTTTAGCGACGTCAATATCATATCCGGCAAGCTGATTGTTTTTGTCGAAATAGGTAAATGGGCGCGGGTCGGCACTGGTGGCGATAACAATAGTCTGTTCTGTGGCGGCCTGCGCTTTATTCATTACGCTATAACCAGCGGTAACGGTTACCATCCCCAGAAGAAAGTAAGTGGAGAGCGTTTGCTGTGTGTTGCGCGTTTTCATTTTTATTTTCCTGTCAATGGGCATTATAAATAAATGTAGATATCAGTTTCCGGCGATTTGTCTGGTTGCTGTGTTATAAGGTGATAATAATCCTTGAACCTGGAAGGGCCAGCGCCTTGCACTATTCAACACGTAAACGTTTTTTCCTGTCGCGCGAATTGCTTTGGGTATAAGTATGAATATCAAGCCCGGTGGTGGGGAGTGTGCCAAATTGACACATCAGGCCCTTTCGCCAATATCTGATAGGGGTTGAAACTGGTGTCGCCCAGATGATAACCACGCTTAATGGCTTCAAAATCAGTGGTATCGCCAAATCCTGGCGTTTGGTATAAATCGCGTGCGTAACCCCATAGGTTGGGGAAATCGATCAAGCGGTTGCGGTTGGCACGAAAGACGCTGTAATAAGCCACATCAAATCGCGCCAGTGTAACGTATAAACGAATATCGGAATCGGTAATGTTGTCACCAAACACATAACGTTGTGTAGATAAACGCGCTTCCAACTCGTCCAGACGTTGAAACAACGTATGCCAGGCTTGTTCATACGCGCTCTGGGAATGGGCAAATCCTGCTTTATAGACACCATTATTGACGTCGTGGAACAGCCTTTCATTAAATGCATCGATATCTTCGCGTAATGCTTCTGGGTAAAGATCCGGTGCGTCCGGTTTATGGAATTCTTTGAAGGCGACTTCAAAATAATGTGTTAGTTTAAAATAGTCATTATTCACTACAATGCCTTTTTTTATATCTACGATAGTCGGTACAGTAGCGCGGCCGGTGTAATTCTTATCACTTTTGGCATAAATTTCTGGTAAATAACGAATGCCTAATACTGGATCAACGCCGCCTTCATCTAATGAAAATTCCCAACCCTGTTCGGTTCTGACAGGATTAGCCGCACCAAGGCTGATCACCTCTTCCAGACCCAGCAATTTTCTGACAATGACCGCACGATGCGCCCAGGGGCAAACGGCAGCCCATAATAAACGATAACGATCTTTTTCTACCGGTAATTCTCCTGGGTTATTGCCGAACGGAGTAGTGAAACGATTTTTTTGCCGGACAAACGCACCATTCTGTGAAATTTCATGGGCCTCTTCAGAGGTGGCAATACGTCCTTTTTCCACCAGGGTTGTGCTCATAATATATATCCTTGTTAATGATGTTTTAAAATAACGTAAAGGTTGCTTCTATAACTTGATTATTTATTTTTTATTATGCGCTTGACGAAAATTAAAGTTAAATGAGGAAAGTGGATATGCTTAGTCTAAATAAGACCAACATAATTCAGGTTGCAGTGGTATCGCACTCTCGCCTTCACGCTGCATTGAATAAGAGCGAGACACGAACTTTTGAGTCGCGGGTGCATGCACTCGCCGTATTGTCCCTTTTTGTGTGATAATATTCACATTGATGGTGATTTATGTGTGTAAGATTTCTTTTTGGTGTGAATAAAATCACATAACAGAGTGCGTTATCAGGGTGAAATGCCCGGAAGCGCAATAGTGTGGCTGAGAGCGGGAGTGTTGTATGAGTGATTTGACTGCGGCGGCGCAACGCGCGCTGGGACTGATGGATTTAACCACCCTGAATGACGACGATACCGATGAGAAGGTGATTGCCCTGTGTCGTCAGGCGAACAGCCCGGCGGGAAAAACCGCCGCCATTTGTATCTACCCGCGTTTTGTGCCGTTGGCGCGCAAGGTGCTGCGCGAGCAAGGCACGCCGGATGTCCGCATCGCTACCGTGACCAATTTCCCGCACGGCAACGACGACATTGACATTGCGCTGGCGGAAACCAATGCGGCTATCGCTTACGGCGCCGACGACGTGGACGTGGTGTTCCCCTATCGGGCGCTGATGGCCGGCAACCGTCAGGTCGGTTTCGAGTTGGTGAAAGCCTGTAAGGCGGCCTGTGCCGCGGCGGGCGTGCTGCTGAAAGTGATTATTGAAACCGGCGAGCTGAAAAGCGATGAACTGATTCGCGAAGCCAGCGAGATTGCCATCGACGCCGGGGCGGATTTCATCAAAACCTCTACCGGCAAAGTGGCGGTGAATGCCACGCTGCATTCCGCCGAAGTGATGCTGAGCGTGATCCGCGATAAGGGCGTGGGCGAGCGCGTCGGTTTTAAACCGGCCGGCGGCGTGCGCACGGCGGAAGATGCCGCGCATTATCTGCAACTTGCCGACACTATCATGGGCGACGGCTGGGCGGACGCCCGCCATTTCCGATTCGGCGCGTCCGGCTTGCTCGGTAGCCTGTTGACCACGCTGGGCCACGCCGCCGGGCAGGCGCGCAGCGGCTACTGATGCGGTTCGCGCCTGACGGGCGCGATACATCGGTACTCATGGATTATGCAGGAGAACGCACCTTGTTTCTGATTCAGGAAATTATCCGCAAAAAACGCGACGGACATCCGCTCAGTGCGGAGGAAATTCGCTTTTTCATCAACGGTGTGCGCGATAACACCGTGTCGGAAGGGCAGATCGCCGCGCTGGCGATGACCATCTTCTTTCACGATATGAACATGGATGAACGGGTGGCGCTGACGCTGGCGATGCGCGATTCCGGCACGGTGCTGGACTGGTCAGGGCTGAACCTGAACGGCCCGCTGGTGGACAAGCACTCGACCGGCGGCGTCGGCGATGTCACCTCGCTGATGCTGGGGCCGATGGTGGCGGCCTGCGGCGGCTATGTGCCGATGATTTCCGGCCGCGGTCTGGGCCACACCGGCGGTACGCTGGACAAGCTGGAGTCGATTCCGGGGCTGGACATCTTCCCGGAGGATGACGTCTTCCGGCAGATCATCCGTCAGGTTGGGGTGGCGATTATCGGGCAGACCAATTCTCTGGCGCCGGCGGACAAGCGTTTTTACGCCACCCGCGATATCACCGCCACGGTCGATTCCATCCCGCTGATCACCGCCTCGATTCTGGCGAAAAAGCTGGCGGAAGGGCTGGACGCGCTGGTGATGGACGTCAAAGTCGGCTCCGGCGCGTTTATGCCGACCTATGAACAGTCGGAGCAACTGGCGCAGGCGATTGTCGGCGTGGCCAATAATGCCGGTTGTCGCACCAGCGCGCTGTTGACCGACATGAGTCAGGTGCTGGCTTCCAGCGCCGGTAACGCGCTGGAAGTGCGCGAAGCGGTGCGCTTTCTGACCGGCGAACAGCGTAACCCGCGTTTGTTCGAGGTGACGATGGCGCTGTGCGAATCCATGCTGCTGGCGGGTCATCTGGCGCGCGATGCCGCCGAGGCACGGGCGAAATTACAGTCGGTGCTGGACAACGGCCGGGCGGCGGAAGTCTTTGGCCGTATGGTGTCGGCCCAGCACGGCCCGGCGGATTTTGTCGAACATTACGATCGCTATCTGTCGCCGGCCACGCTCAGTAAACCGGTATTCGCCGAGCGCGACGGCTTTGTCAGCGCGATGGATGCGCGTGCGTTGGGTATGGTGGTGGTGGCGTTGGGTGGTGGTCGACGTCAGGCCAGTGATATCATTGATCACAGTGTTGGGCTGAGCGACATGGTCAGTCTGGGTGATCGGGTGGATGCGCAGCGTCCGCTGGCGGTTGTCCACGCCAGAACCGAGTCGGACTGGCAACTGGCCGCGCAGGCGCTGCGCGAGGCGATTCGCCTTGATGATCAACCGCCTGCGCCTTGTCCGTTGATTTATCGTCGTCTGGACGCTGCGGACATCTATACCCAAAATAATTCGAGTTGCAGGACAAAACGTATTGCGTTTTGAACAACGCGAAGCGTTGGCCCTTCAGGGCAAGGCTCATGTGAGCCTTGTAACGCGGCAAGTGAGTGAATCCCGATGAGCTTACTCAGGTAAGTGATTCGGGTGAACGAACGCAGCCAACACACCTGCAACTTGAAGTATGACGGGTATAACCGCATTGTCGCCGCCCGGCCTTACGTACACCGATGCTTTACGTTTTACGTATAAGCTGTGCCTTACGCACGACGCAGGAGATAACAACATGAAACGTGCATTTATTATGGTTCTCGACTCGTTCGGGATTGGCAGCGCCGCTGATGCCGAACGGTTTGGCGACGCAGGTTCAGATACGCTGGGCCATATCGCACAAGCCTGCGCACAAGGCAAGGCCGATGTCGGCCGACAAGGGCCGCTGCGGCTGCCGAACCTGAGCCGTCTGGGGCTGGGTAAGGCGGCGGAAGGTTCCACCGGGCAGTTCCCGCCGGGACTGGATGAACAGGCCGATATCATCGGCGCGTACGCGTATGCCAGCGAAATTTCCTCCGGCAAGGACACGCCGTCCGGCCACTGGGAAATCGCCGGGGTGCCGGTGCTGTTCGACTGGGGCTATTTCCTTGACGAACACAACAGTTTCCCGCAGGCGCTGCTGGACCGACTGGTCGAACGCGCCGGGCTGCCGGGTTATCTCGGCAACTGCCATTCCTCCGGCACCGTGATCCTCGACCAGCTCGGCGAGGAACACATGAAAACCGGCAAACCGATTTTCTATACCTCGGCGGACTCGGTATTTCAGATCGCCTGCCATGAAGAAACCTTCGGGCTGGAGAAACTGTACGAGCTGTGTGAAATCGCCCGCGAAGAGCTGACCGACGGCGGTTACAACATCGGCCGGGTGATCGCTCGTCCGTTCGTCGGCGACAAAGCGGGTCAGTTCCAGCGCACCGGCAACCGCCACGATCTGGCGGTCGAGCCGCCGGCACCGACCATGCTGAAAAAGCTGGTGGATGAGAAAAATGGCACCGTGGTGTCAGTGGGTAAAATCGCCGATATCTACGCCAACGTCGGCATCACCAAAAAGGTGAAAGCCACCGGCATTGATGCGCTGTTTGACGCCACCTTGAAAGAGATGGAGCAGGCGGGCGACGACACCATCGTGTTCACCAATTTTGTCGATTTCGACTCGTCCTACGGCCACCGCCGTGATGTGCCAGGCTATGCGGCGGCGCTGGAGCTGTTTGACCGCCGCCTGCCGGAGATGCTGGCGCGCGTGACGGGCGACGATATCCTGATCCTGACCGCCGACCACGGCTGCGACCCGAGCTGGCCGGGCACCGACCACACCCGTGAACACGTGCCGGTGCTGATTTACGGGCCGGGCGTAGCGCCGGGCGACCGCGGTCATCGCACTACGTTTGCTGATATCGGCCAGACGGTCGCCCGCTACTTCGGGCTGTCGCCGATGGATTACGGCACGCCGATGTTGTGATAGGCCGATGTTGTGATAGGTCAATGCGGTTACAGGTCAATGCTGTGACACGGACCGGCGACGGACGCTATAATTTATCATCATCATGATTTCACACTGAATTTAAGAAGGAAGAAAAAGGATGGCTACGCCACATATCAATGCAGAAATGGGTGACTTCGCGGACGTGGTGCTGATGCCGGGTGACCCGCTGCGCGCCAAATACATCGCGGAAACCTTTCTGGAAAATGCGGTGGAAGTGAACAATGTGCGCGGCATGCTGGGTTTCACCGGCACTTACAAAGGTCGCCGCATCTCCGTAATGGGCCACGGCATGGGTATTCCGTCCTGTTCCATTTACACCAAAGAGCTGATCACCGAATACGGCGTGAAGAAAATTATCCGCGTCGGCTCCTGCGGCGCGGTGCGTGCCGACGTGAAACTGCGTGACGTGGTGATCGGCATGGGCGCCTGCACCGATTCCAAAGTGAACCGGATGCGCTTTAAAGATCACGACTTCTCGGCGATTGCCGATTTCGATCTGCTGCGTCATGCGGTGGACGCAGCCAAAGCGCGCGGCATCAACGCCCGCGTCGGCAACCTGTTCTCCGCCGATCTGTTCTACACCCCGGACCCGCAGATGTTCGACGTGATGGAAAAATACGGCATTCTGGGCGTGGAAATGGAAGCGGCCGGTATCTACGGCGTGGCGGCGGAGTTTGGCGCTAAAGCGCTGGCTATCTGCACCGTGTCCGACCATATCCGTACCCACGAGCAGACCACTGCGGCCGAGCGTCAGACCACCTTCAACGAGATGATCGAGATCGCGCTCGAATCGGTGCTGCTGGGCGATAAAGCAGACGCCTAATCCCTCTGGCGGCCCGATATTCTTCGGGCCGCTTTCTTGGGTTTATTTCCTTCCGATATTTTTTCCTGTCGCTCAGGCTGCGTTCGCCCGCCCGGCTGTCGTCGTGGTCAGCGTGGTATCGAACAGCTCCGCCAGCACCGTTTGATGCGTCACCGCCAGCACGATGGCGTGCGGCAACTGATGACGCAATTCCCGCATTAGCAGATACGCGCTGTCATCGTCCAACTGGCTGGTGGCTTCATCCAGACACAACAACGCCGGTTTTTGTAACAAGGCGCGCGCCAGCGACAGCCGCTGTTGCTCGCCGCCGGACAGACGCATCGACCAGGGGTGCTCGCAGTCCAGCAACGGGACGAGATGAGGTAACTGCACCTGTTGCAGTACAGCCTGCAACTGATCATCGTGCGGCGTGTGCGGCGACGGATAGCTCAACAGCTGACGTAGCGTTCCCTGCGGCAGATAGGGTTTTTGCGGCAAGAACAGCACTTCGCCGGCGGGGTGGATCACCGGTCCGGCGCTGAACGGCCATAACCCGGCCAGCGCCCGCAGCAGGGTGGTTTTGCCGCTGCCGCTCGCGCCCTGCAACTGGCACCAGTTGGCCGGTTGCAGGCATAGCGACACCGGCTCCAGTAAGGCATGCCCTTGTGGATCGCGCAGTTGCAGGCGATCGGCGATAAGCGCCTCGCCCCGGCGCTGCGGCGTCGGGCAGGGCGGCAACTGCTGCAACTGTTGTTGCAGTTCCCACAATCGGCCGACGGTAGCCGACCAGCGTGCCAGTTCCCGGTAGCTGTCGATGAACCAGCCAAAGGCGTCCAGCACGTAGCCAAAGGCGGCGCGCGCCTGCATGATGGCGCCCAGCGAGATCTGTTGCAGCAGGTAGAGCGGCAGCACCGCGAACACCGGAATAATCAGGCTCAGGCGGAAGTAGCTGGTGGTGAAGCTTTCCAGCCGAAACTCGCGTCCCATCAGTTGAAAGGCGTTGGCGACGATAGCGCCGAAGTGCCGTTGCATCCGCTGGCGTTCCGCCGTTTGTCCCTGATAAAACGCGATTTGCTCGCTGTGGTCGTGGATACGCAACAGCGTGCCGCGATAGCCGGCTTCCACCTGTTGTAGCCGGGCATTGACGCGGTGCAGCGGCGCGCCGAGCCAGTGTGTGACAGCGCTGCCGAAAAGCGCATACCCCAGCGCAATCCAGACCAGATACCCCGGCACGGTCAGGCGCCAGTCGCCCAGCGTGATGGTCTGCACGCCGGAGATTTGCCACAGGATGGCAAGGAAGGAGAACAACCGGGCGGTGTTTTTCAGCAACGACAGCAGCAGCGTCAGGCTCTGTTCCGTCAGCAGGCGGATATCCTCGGCGATGCGCTGGTCGGGGTGATCCGGGGCGCCGTCGGGCATCAACTGTAGCCGATAGTGCGCGTGGCGCTGCAACCATTGCTGTTCGAACTGCCGCGTCATCTGTTCGCGCCAGCGTAGCATCAGCAGTTTTTTCAGCCAGTTGCCGCACACCACCACGGCGACAAACAGCGCGGTGTAGCCGAGATAGCTCAGCGCCAGCGCGCGGATCGACGCATGGCGGAAGTAGTCGGCCAGCGCATCGTAGAAGGCTTTGCTCCAGTTGTTGTACTGTACGCTGATCCACACTACCGACAGCGTCAGACCGATAACCGCAAACAACAGCAGCCATAACCATAACGCGCCGCGGCTTAGCCACAGCGGCGCGGCTAGCTGGCAGAAACGCCGCAGGCTGGTCATGGCTCCCTCCGGCGCCAACGGTTTATCGCCGCCATCAGAAGGCCCATTTGGCGGTTAGCATCACATTGCGCGGGTCGCCGTAGAAGTTGTTGCCGCCGCGATGACGGTTCGACACGTTCACGTAGTACACCTTGTCGGTCAGGTTATACCCGGCCAGGTTGAAGCTGAGATGCGAGTTGTACTGGTAGTTCACGTTAGCGTTGAGCAGCGTATAACCTCCCTGCGTCACCCCCCGGCTGGTGGTGGTGTCGGTTTGCGCGGTCAGCCCGGCGCCTACCGTCCATTGATTCAGGCTGCCGGGCAACTGATAGCTGGTGTAGAGCTTGAACTGATGCTGCGGCGTATTGAGGCTGTAGCGGCGCCCCTGCGTGCTCTCGTCGGATTTCAGGTATTTGCTGTTGGTCAGCGTATAGCCGGCGGACAACTGCCAGCCCGTCGCCAGTTTGCCGGCCGCTTCCAGTTCCATTCCCTGGCTTTCCACCTTGCCGTCGGCGCGGTAACAGGTGGTGGAAACCTGACAGTCGATATCTTCGACTGCCCGATTTTCCTGCACGATGCGGAATAGCGCTGCCGAGGTGTTCAGCGCGCCGTCGAAGAATTCGCCTTTCACCCCGGTCTCGTAGTTTTTCCCGGTGACGGCGGGCAGCAGATTGCCGCGGTTGTCGATATTTTCCTGTGGCTTGTAGATATCGGCGTAGCTCAGATACCAGGTGTAGTGATCGGCGAAGTCCCACAGCAGGCCGCCGTACGGCGTCCATTGTTCGTTGGCTTTAAAGTGGGTCTGGGTGGCGGAGCCGCTGCTGAGATTACGCAAATTGTTGGTATAGCTGAAGTTGCTGTAGCGGGTGCCGACAATCAGCTTCCAGTCGTCCGCCAGCGTAAAGCGGGCGGTGGTGAACAGGCCGCGCTGGTAGAGATCGTAGGTGTAATTGTTGCTGTAGGCGGGCCAGGCGGGTTCCGCCAGTGCGTCGGGGTTCCAGTCATACACGTTCACGACGTTGGTGTTGATCACCCGGCCGAACAGGTTGTCGAAGTTTTCTTTCTGGTAATCGCCGCCCACCACCAGCTCATGGCGACGTCCGAGCAGTTCGAACGGCCCGTTGAGCGTCAGGTTATAGCTCCATTGATCGGCCTGATTATCCCGCGCCAGCATGTTGTTGAGTCGCCCGGTGCCGCTGCTGCCGACGCCGCTGGTGCCGTTGCCGAAAATACCGGTAAAGCGCCCGACGGCGGTGGAGTGGGTATAGTTGAGCGCGCTTTTCAGCGTCCAGTCGCTGCTGAAGCGGTGTTCCAGTTCGGCGAACGCGTTGATTTTCTCGAAGGTGATCCGGTTCCAGCTGGCGCCCAGAAAGGTAGATCGCGGCAGGTTCAGGCTGGCGTAATCAGTGGACATCGGTACGCCATAGAGATCCGGCACGGTGCGGGTTTTCTGCCAGTTGACGCCGGTGGTGACGGTGGTGTCGCTGGTGAGATCATAGGCCAGCGTACCGTACATGACATGGCGTTCGCTGTGTACCTCGTTGACAAAGCTGTCTTTTTTCTGGGTGACGCCGACAAAACGGCCGCGCAGCGAACCGTCGCTATTGAGTGGGCCGGACACATCCGCTTCCTGACGGTAATGATCCCAACTACCTGCGCTGGTGCTGAGCGTGCTGCGAAAATCGTAGGTGGGTTTCTTGCGCACCAGATTGACGGTGCCGCCCGGCTCGCCGTTGCCCTGCAACAGCCCGGACGCGCCGCGCAGAATTTCCAGTCGATCGTAGATCGCCAGATCGGGCGACTCGCTGGAGGATTCCGCCGAGCCCATGCCCGATACGCTGTTCTGGAACGAGCTGCCGGAGCCGTCTTCCTGCACGTTATCCATCATGAAGCCACGGGACTGGAAGCGGGTCTGATACGAACTCTCTTTCACCACGGTGACGCCGGTGGATACGGCCATCGCGTCTTCCAGCGAAGTCATGTGCTGGTCGTCCATCTGCTGGCGGGTGACCACGCTGACCGATTGCGGCGTTTCGCGCGGCGAAAGCGTCATCCGGGTGGCGGTGCTCAGATTGCGGGTGGTGTAGGCGCCGGTGTCTTCGGTCGGGCCGTTCAGGCTGGGTTGGCGGATAACGTACATTTCCTCGCCGTCCGCCGGCTTTCTCAACACGTAGCTGCCATCCGCCTGGCGCGATGCCGTCAGTCCGCTGCCGGTCAGCAGGCGGCGTAGCGCCTCATCCACCGTGTAATCGCCCTGCAACGCCGGGCCGCTCAGCCCCTGCGTCAGGTTGGCGTCGGCGGCGAGATAGATGCCGGCCTGCCCGGCGAGCTGGTTCAACTGGTTGCCAAGCGGACCGGCGGCGAGCGTGTAATGGCGCGTCGCCGGGCTTTCCTGCGCGGCGCTGGCTGGAACGACGTACGGCAGCGACAGGCTGAGCAGGGCGAGGCGCAGCGCGACGACCAGCGGTTTTTGTGGGCGGATAATCTGGCGCAGGCCAGCGCGAGCAGGTGTAGTGAATGTCATGATGAATGCCTTGTATCCCAGAGTAAAAGAGCGTGCTTTTAGTAGGAATCGAACGAGCGGCGCAAAAAGGGAACCGGCGGGCGATAATTTTTTCAGGCAGGTTCGACGGTGATCCACCAGTCGAAACGGCGGTGGATGCGCACCGGCAGCACCCGGCTCAGCATGGCGAGCGCCTGATCGGTATCCATCAGCGGGAAAGTGCCGACCACGCGCAGCGCGGCGACATTCGGCGCACAGGCCAGATGACCGTGGCGGTAGCGGGCCAGCCGCGCCACCACGTCGCCCAGCGGGGTGTCGCTGGCGTGCAGCATTCCCTGACGCCAGTCGGCATCCTGCGCGCTGATGCGTGTTTCGAACCCGGCGCCGCTGGCGTCAAATCGCCACTGTCGACCGGCGTCGATCTGGCGCAGCGGGCCTGTCTGCCGCGGCGTGACCGCCACGCTGCCGGCGTATACGGTCAGTTGGGTGCTGTCTGCCAACTGACGCACGCTGAAACGGGTGCCGAGCGCCTGCATGCTGCCTTCCCGGCTGGCGACAAACAGCGGTCGCCGCTTGTCGGCGGCGGTGTCGATCAGCGCTTCGCCGGCGATCAGGTTCAACTGGCGACGGGTATCGGTGTAGCGGACATCAAGCGCGGATGCGGTATCAAGCCAGAGCCGGGTGCCGTCGCTGAGTGTAAAATCGCGGATTTCGCCGGTGCCGGTGCGGTAGTCGGCTGTCAGCGCCAGCAGGCTTTCGCGCACCGGCGTGTGGCGCCAGGTCAGCCAGGACAGCAGCGAGCCGGTGGCAAGCAGTGCGCCAAGGCGCAGGGTATGGCGGCGGGTGAGCGGTGTAGACGGTTGCAGCAGCGTCTGCGCCGTCAACGGCGTGACGTCGCCGCGCAACGGCTGAAAGCGTTGGCTGACGGTTTCCACATACTGCCAGGCCAGACGGTGCGCGTCGCTTGCCGACAGCCACTGTTGCCAGCGGGCATGCAGCTCGCTGTCGTGGGCGGAATCCAGCAGTTGGGCGTACCAGTCGGCCGCCTGTTGCAGCGCCTGATAATCCGGTGGCGACGCCGGCGCCTGTCGGTTCAACGCTGCATCGCCTCATGGCCGTGATGCTCCGCTTCCAGCAGGATGCAGTGCAGCATCGCCTGCGCCATGTATTTTTTCACCATCCGCTCACTGACGCCGAGCGTGATGGCGATCTGCGCGTAGGTCTGCCCCTGAATCTGCGACAGGATAAAGGCGACGCGCACGTTGTCCGGCAACTGACGCAACATGGCGTCGACCTGATACAAGGTTTCCAGAATGATGGTGTGTTGCTCGGCAGACAGCGCATACACTTGCTCGCAGTCGCTCAGTGACTGCCGCCAGGCCTGTTCCAGCGCCCGGCGACGCCACAGGTCGACGCACAGGCCCTGCGCCATCACGCTGAGGTAGGCGCGCGCGCCTTCATGGCTGTCGAAGTGACGCGGGCGGGTCAGCAACTGTACGAAAATGTCGTGCGCCAGATCGGCGGCGTCGCACAGGTTGCCCAGCCGTTTGCGCAGCAGCCCCTGCAGCCAGCCGTGGTGCTGCTGATAAAGCTGCTGAAGGTCGCAAGGGCTGGCGGTGTTGACGGCGGACATAACGGGTTCCTGAAAACGGAAAGCGCAAAATATCGCCGCATATTAATTGAGAATGATTTCCATTTCAAATTATTGACAACCGAAAGGAAACGGTCGGACTGATGGAAAAAGCACGCCGTCAGCCCAGCGGCAGCGCCATGATAATGGCGTCTTCCCGGCCGCCGGTGGTCGGGTAATAATCCCGCCGCACCGACACTTCGTTGAATCCCATGCTTTGATACAGCGCGATGGCGCGCGCGTTGGAGGCGCGTACTTCCAGCCACAGCGTCACCACATCGCTGCGCTCCAGCTCGGCGATCAGGTGTTCCAGCAACTGACGCCCGTAACCGTGGCGCTGATGGTCGGGGGCGACGGCGATGTTGAACAGCGTGGCTTCATCCAGCACCACCTGGGTGATGGCGTAGGCCACCAACTGCTGGTCATGGCACAGTTTCAGGTTGAGGTAACGCTCGCCCTGATTGCTGATGAAGGTTTTTTCGCTCCACGGGAAGGCGTGGCTTAAGCATTCAATCTCAAACGCCCGCGGCAGGTCAGCCGTGGTCAGGGTGGAAATCATGTTCATGGTGACAAATCTGTTGCCACAGGGCGCGTTTCGCCCCGGCGTTGTGATAAAGCTCGGCCAGGGCCGGGCTGGTCAGTTGCACGCCGTCCAACGCCAACGGGTCGGCGGCGGGCTGCCCAAGCCACCAGCTGTGGCAGCGAGTGTGTTCCGGCAGCATCTGCGCCTGACGCGGCGTCAGGCTGACTATTTGCTGCGGGGCGAGATTCAGGCTGCGCACCACATCCTGCAATAGCGGATCGTCGCTGGCGGGCAGCGGATCGGCGATGATCAGCAGCCGGGCATCGGGCGGCAGACTGACGGCGATTTCGCCTTTCAGCACCGACGGACGACGCAAAGTCCACTGGGTGATCCCCAGTTGCTGCAACAGCCAGTCCCGTCTTGATGTCATGCCTTAACTCCGCGCGCGATAACCGCGATACGATAACCGCGATACGATCATCGCGATAAATAATAGTGGCGCACGATTGTGCGGCGCTATGCTAACAAATCGCTGAACATGCGCCAACAAACCACTATAATCCTCGCTCAGTTTATTGAGGAGCCAGACCTGATGTCAGCATTAACCCCCGCCAGTGAAGTGATACTGCGCCACAGTGATGAATTTGTTTCCCGCCGGGTGCTGTTTGCCGGCGATCTGCAAGATACGCTGCCCGCTCATTTTGACGCAGCCGCCGTCACCGTGCACACCACGCAGTATCATCACTGGCAGCAGTTGCAGCCCGTACTGGGCGACAACGTGCATTTCTCGCTGCTGGCGCAGGCGGAAACCGTAGCCGGGTGCGATACCCTGATCTACTACTGGCCGAAAAGCAAACAGGAAGCGCAGTTCCAACTGTCCAACCTGCTGTCGCTGTTGCCGGTGGGCTGCGATATTTTCGTCGTCGGCGAGAACCGTAGCGGGGTACGCAGCGCCGAAGGCATTCTGGAGCCGATCGCCGCCATCAACAAGATCGACAGCGCTCGCCGTTGCGGCCTGTATCACGGTCGTCTGGAAGCACAGTCTGCTTTTGCACTGGAGGACTGGTGGCTGGAGTATGACGTGGATGGCGTGCCGGTACACACGTTGCCGGGCGTATTCAGCCGCGAGGGGCTGGACACCGGCAGCCAGTTGCTGCTTTCGACGCTGGAGCCGCATCGCAAGGGCAAGGTGCTGGATCTCGCCTGCGGCGCTGGGGTGCTGGCGGCGTCGTTTGCCCGCATATCGCCGAAAATCCGCCTGACGCTCAGCGATGTCGGCGCCGCCGCGCTGGAAGCGAGCCGGTCGACGCTTGCGGCCAACGGCCTGGAAGGGCAGGTGATCGCCAGCAACGCGTACTCGGATATTCAGGGGCGTTTTGACCTCATTATCTCCAACCCGCCGTTCCATGACGGCATGCAGACCAGCCTGCACGCGGCGGAAGTGATGATTCGCGGTGCTGCCTCGCACCTGAACATGGAAGGCGAATTGCGCATTGTCGCCAACGCTTTCCTGCCGTACCCGGCGCTGCTGGACGAAACCTTCGGCAGCCATGAAGTTATCGCCCAGACCGGTCGTTTCCGCGTTTACCGCGCAGTGCTGCGCCGCAATAAAAAACGTTAACTGAGCCGCCCGGCTTTCGCCGGGCGCGATGCGACGCTTAGGCGTTATCGAGCGTCGCCATGCCTTCCTGTCCGTAGCGCGCGCCTGCGGCGATCTCCGGCGGGAAGATGGCGTTAATGTCATCCAGCTCGCGCGGCGTCAATGAAACCGACAGCGCGCCGACATTTTCCTCCAGATAGCGACGGCGTTTGGTGCCGGGAATCGGTACGATGTGCTCGCCCTGCGCCAGCACCCAGGCCAGCGCCAGCTGTGATGGCGTTACCGCTTTTTCCTGCGCCAACTGCGTGATTTTGTCCACCAGCTGCAGGTTTTTAGCCAGGTTTTCGTCGCTGAAGCGCGGGTTGGCGCGTCGGAAGTCGTCCGCGGCCAGATCGTCCCGTCGTTTGATGGCGCCGGTCAGAAAACCACGTCCCAGCGGGCTGTAAGGCACAAAGCCGATGCCCAGACGGCGGCAGACGGGCAGAATCTCCGCTTCCACATCCCGCGTCCACAATGAGTATTCGCTTTGCAGCGCGGTGATAGGGTGAACGCGGTGCGCGCGTTCCAGCGTGGCGGCGGAGGCTTCGCTCAGGCCGATATAACGAATCTTGCCTGCCTTAACCAGATCGGCCAGCGCGCCGACGCTGTCCTCAATCGGCACCGCCGGATCGACGCGGTGCTGGTAATAAAGATCGATGACCTCGACGCCCAGACGTTTCAGACTGCCTTCGACCGCCTGACGGATATACTCCGGCCGGCCGCAGACGCCACGCAGGTTCGGGTTGGCCGGGTCGCGCAGAATGCCAAACTTGGTGGCCAGAAACACCTGGTCCCGTTTGCCTTTGATGGCTTTGCCCACCAGCATTTCATTGGTGTGAGGGCCGTACATATCGGCGGTATCCAGCAGGGTGACGCCCAGTTCCAGCGCCCGGTGCAGGGTGGCGACCGCTTCTTTTTCATCCTGCCCGGTGGAATAGAAATCGCTCATGCCCATACAGCCGAGGCCCAGTGCAGATACCGTTGGCCCCTGCGGGCCTAGTTTTCGCTGTTGCATGTTGTTGCTCCGTGTTATTAACCGCGCTTTTTAGTGTGGTTGTTTGAATCAAAAAGATAAATTCGCAGTTTTATGCAACACTGTTTGTAAAATGCAAACAATGGAGCCGGTGATGGATCAGGTTCAGGCGATGCGGGTGTTTGTGCGCATTGTGGAAGCGGAAAGCTTTAGCCGGGCGGCGGAAAAGCTGGGGCTGCCGCGGGCGACCGTCAGCCAGACGCTGAAACGGCTGGAACTGCGGCTGGGGGTGCGTCTGTTGCAACGCACCACCCGTCAGGTGCAGGTGACGGACGAAGGTTTGCTTTACTATCAGCGCTGCGTGCAGTTGCTGGCGGAAATTGAGGAAACGGACGCGCTGTTTTCCCGTCAGCGCCAGCAACCCAGCGGGCGGGTGCGGGTCGACATGCCGCATTCGCTGGCCCGGCAGGTGGTGATCCCGTCGTTGCCCGCGTTTTATCGCCGCTACCCGCAGATTTCGCTGGTGCTGAGCGCCAATGATGCCGCCATTAATGTGATGCGCGAAGGCGTGGACTGCGTGCTGCGCGCCTGGCAGGTGGATGATGATTCGCTGGTAGCGCGTTCGCTGCCGCCGCTGCCGCAGATAACCTGCGCTTCCGCGGCTTATTGCGCGGAATACGGCGTGCCCGACACGCTGGAGGCGCTGACGTCTCACCGTATGGTGAGCTATTTTTCACTGCGCACATCGCAGCGTTACCCGCTGGAGTTTATGCAGCAGGGGCAAGTCATTACCCGCTCGCTGCCCTGTCTGGTGGAAATCAACGGTGCCGATGCCTATATCGCCGCCTGTCAGGCCGGAATGGGGATTATTCAAGCGCCTCGCTACGGTCTTGCGCCGTTGCTGGCGAGCGGGGAACTGGTGGAGATCCTGCCGCAGTTACCGCCGCCCGATATGCCGCTGTATGTGATGTATCCCTCCGGGCGCTTTCTGGCGCCGCGCATCCGGGTGGTGATTGAGTGGCTTCAACAATGCTTCCAGCAGACCCCGCTTGTCTGAATGCTGTTTTTTACAGCAAACGCCGTAACGACATGGAAATAATGATTGACGTTGGTGCGAAAATCTCTAGAATTCGCCTCCGTGGTGACATTGTGTGACGTAATGTTGCTTGGTTTGCGAAGGTGGCGGAATTGGTAGACGCGCTAGCTTCAGGTGTTAGTGTCCTTCGGACGTGAGGGTTCAAGTCCCTCTCTTCGCACCAAAATCACCACAGATTTGTATTTCACAGTACCTGCGAAGGTGGCGGAATTGGTAGACGCGCTAGCTTCAGGTGTTAGTGTCCTTCGGACGTGAGGGTTCAAGTCCCTCTCTTCGCACCACTGGGATGCAAATCAAGATGCAGTAGCAGTATCGTAGTAAGTAGTATCGTAGTAAGTAGTATCGTAGTAAGTAGTATCGTAGTAAGTAGTATCGTAGTAAACAGTGCGAAGGTGGCGGAATTGGTAGACGCGCTAGCTTCAGGTGTTAGTGTCCTTCGGACGTGAGGGTTCAAGTCCCTCTCTTCGCACCACTCTCCATACCCTTATCTTTTTGCTTCAACACAGCAATCCACTCCCATCATAAAATAACTATTCTTTTTTTCTTTTTTCTTTCCTGATTCAATGGGTTATGCCTGTTCGGGTTGGCGTTACCATCCCTTCAGCGTAAGCGACAGCGCCGCCAGACCGCCTGCCAGCGCAATGCAGGACGGCAACAACAGATAGTGGCGCATACGGCGATGGAACAGCATGCTCAACGTGAGCAGCATCGCCAGCGCGCAGATGTACTTCAGATGGGTCAGGTTTAGCTCCGGCAGGGCCAACAGCGGCATCAGCGCCGCCGGCAGCAGAACGCCCCAGGCGCTGGACAGACGCTTGCCAAAATACCAGCTTATTCCCCATAGCCCGCAGGCGGCGATCATGGCGGTCAGCATTGTGGCTTCTCTTGTTGATAATGATAACTAATATCATATATAAGATTTGCCGCTATACAACCGGTGCCGCGTGATTTTTGTATGACCTGCCGTTTAACGACGGCAGGTTTTTGGATGCCTGAGGACGATCAGGCGCTGTGCAGATAGCCGCGCACCAGCTGCAGCATGTTCAGCAGCGTGGCGGAGCGGTCATGTTTACGCCAGATAACCGCAATCTGCGTGGTGAGATGCGGCGTGTTGGTGTCGTGATAAGTCACATTGCCGGTCTGGATGCTGGCCAGCGATTCGGGGACAAAGGTCACGCCAAAACCGGACGCCACCATACTGATGGTGGCGGTGATATGCGGCGCCAGCGGGTTGATTTTGGGCTGGTAGCCCGACAGGTAGCAGGCGCGGATAATCAGGTCGTGCAGACTGGGACAGAGTTCGCGCGGAAAGATGATCAACGGTTCCTGCCGCAACTGCCCCAGATTGATTCGCGTTTGATCGCTGAACGGATGGTTTTCCGGCAGCACCAGCCGCATCGGCTCGTCCGCCAGTAATTCGCCTTCAAACTCCTCGCCGATATCACATGGCAGGCGCACAAACGCGATGTCGGTGGTGCGGTTGCGCAGGCTCTCCAGAATCTCATTGATGTGCTCTTCCCGCGGCCGCAGTTGAACGCTGGGATAATGCTGCCGGTAACGGCGCAACAGCGCCAGCACCGTGGGGTGAAACGTCACTGCACAGGAGAAGCCGATGTTGATCGCGCCGCTCTCCCCGCGGGCGATGCTGCGCACTCTCTCCACGGCCGATTCGGCCAGCTCCAGAATATGGCTGGCGTCCTGATACAGCGCTTCGCCAGCTTCCGTCATCTCCACGCCACGGGTCAGCCTCTTGAACAACGGCGTCCCGATTTCCCGCTCAAGTTTTTGAATCTGCTGGCTTAACGGCGGCTGTGATATGCCGAGAATTTCCGCCGCACGGGTGAAATGCCGGGTTGAGGCCACTGCGACAAAATAGCGCAGGTAACGTAATTCCATATATTTTCGATCTCCAAATGGCCACATCTCTGTATTGGAACTTTGGTGTGACGGAGGTCAATATTCAAGTGAAACATTAAATAAATTTAAGTTGATCATCGTCAGAAGGGAATGGATATGAAAGATGTTAACTGCGTCGACTCCTGTGTCAGGGAACTGGCCAGCTTTGCACTTCATCATCAGAAACAGCATCCAGAGTGCGTTATTTATCAGACGTCATTAATGAGCGGGCTTATTAATGGCGTTTATGAAGGTAACATCACCATGGAAGAACTTCTGAAACATGGCGATTTTGGATTAGGGACGTTTAATGATCTCGACGGTGAACTGGTGGCGCTTAACAGTCGCATTTTCCAGCTCCGCGAAGATGGCAGCGCGCGTGCAGCGCTGCCGTATCAAAAAACCCCCTTCGCGGTAATGACCTTTTTCCGCCCGACGGAGCAAATCCATTTCGGGCAGGCCATCAGCCGCGAAGCGATTCATCAACGCATTAATGACTTGATTGCAACAGATAATCTGTTTTGTGCCCTGCGGATAGATGGCCGCTTTAGCCACGTGGAAACCCGTACGGTACCTCGCCAGGAACGCCCTTATAAACCGATGCTGGAAGCGATTGCCCAACAACCCACGTTCCGTTTCGAACAGTGTCAGGGCAGCGTTATCGGTTTCCGTAGTCCTGCCTATGTTCAGGGGATTAATGTTGCTGGTTATCACGAGCATTTCATCACCGATGACCGCAAAGGCGGCGGGCATATCCTTGATTATCGACTGGAAGAAGGCGTATTGACCTTTGGCTCTATCGCCAAACTGGTTATTGACCTTCCCCGCGACAAGGATTTCCTGAAAGCCAATTTATCCCCTGAAAATCTCGATAGCGTCATTCACTCCGTGGAGAGCTAAGGCGTCGAGCAGGTACTTAAAGCAAAAGCACACTGTTATGCAGAGGATAAACATTATGGAAAATATGGATGGTCAACAGCATTGGTCTAGCGGTGCGGAGCTGATCGTAAAACATCTTGAGCAGCAAGGCGTCAACTATGTCTTCGGCATTCCTGGTGCAAAAGTAGATCGTGTGTTTGATTCGCTGGTGGATTCGTCGATCCAGACCATTCCCGTACGGCATGAAGCCAATGGCGCCTTTATGGCGGCCGCCGTCGGCCGTCTTACCGGTAAGGCAGGCGTGACGCTGGTGACGTCGGGGCCTGGCTGTTCGAATCTGGTGACCGGGCTGGCGACCGCGACGGCGGAAGGCGACCCGATGGTGGCGCTGGGAGGCGCGGTCAAGCGCGCCGACCGCCTGAAACTGACCCACCAGAGCCTGGATACCGTCAGCCTGTTTCAGCCGGTGACCAAATACAGCGCTGAAATTACGGTGTCGTCCGCTATTTCAGAAGTGATGGCTAACGCCTTTCGCGCCGCTGAACTCGGGCGGCCGGGCGCGGCGTTCATCAGCCTGCCGGAAGATATTGTCAATGAACCGGTAGACAGCCCGATTCTGGCGCGTACCTCGTTGCCAACCCTCAATAGCGCGCCGCGTGCGGATGTTGAACGGGTGGCCGGGCTGATAAAGAAAGCCAAAAATCCGATACTGTTGCTGGGGCTGATGGCCAGCCAGCCGAAAAACGCCGAGGCGCTGCGCCGTTTGTTGCACCATAGCCAACTGCCGGTGACCAGCACCTATCAGGCCGCCGGGGTGATTGACCAACAGCATTTTGACCATTTTGCCGGACGGGTCGGGTTGTTCAACAATCAGGCCGGCGACAAGCTGCTACAGCAGGCCGACCTTATCGTCACGGTCGGTTACAGCCCGGTGGAGTATGCGCCGGCGCTGTGGAATTCTGGTAATGCCACGCTGGTGCACATTGATGTATTGCCCGCCGAAGTAGAAAACGCCTACCGCCCGGATGTGGAACTGGTTGGCGACATCAGCATCACCATTGATACGCTCAATGAGCAACTGAGTTCGCCGATCGTGCTGTCGTCCCAGTCAGTGGCGATTCTGGAGGAGCGTCGTCAACTGCGTCATGAACTGGCGACCCGCGCCATCAACATGGACGGCTTCGCTATCCATCCGCTACGGCTGGTGCGGGTGATGCAGGATCTGGTCAATAAAGACGTTACCTTGTGCGTGGACATGGGCAGCTTCCATATCTGGCTGGCGCGTTATCTCTACAGCTTCCGCGCCCGTCAGGTGCTGATGACCAACGGTCAGCAGACCATGGGGGTAGCGTTGCCGTGGGCGATCGCCGCCGCGCTGGTGAACCCGCAGCAGAAGGTGGTGTCGGTGTCCGGAGATGGCGGTTTCATGCAGTCCAGTATGGAACTGGAAACCGCGGTGCGGCTGAAGTCCAACATTTTGCACATCATCTGGGTGGATAACGCCTACAACATGGTGGAAATCCAGGAAGAGAAAAAATATCACCGCGCTTCCGGCGTCAAATTCGGTCCGATTGACTTCAAAGCCTATGCGGAAGCCTTCGGCGCTAAAGGTTTCGCCGTGGAGTCCGCCGCCGAACTGGTGCCGAAACTCTGGCAGGCGATGGATGTGGACGGCCCGGCGGTGATCGCCATTCCGGTGGATTACTCCGACAACCATTACCTGATGGAGAACGTGAATATCAGCCAACTGATCTGAGCGTGATACGCTCGGTTCAGGTGCTACGATCCTACCTGCTGCAAGGCTTTGCAGCCTTTTGAGCCGTGTTCGCCGGTGACGAATATTCCAGCGTAAATGCTGCATTGCGAATGCTGAATGTTCGTCACCGGCGCTGGTTGCTCCACGCGTCCTGAAGCCCCGATAGTAATACGGGCTTGACCGGCCTGCCGCGGCGTTTGACGCGGCAGTTCCGGTTCACTCTTGGCAGGACGCGCGTTTTTTGTCACTTCCCGTTATGCATCGACAAATCGCACGCTCCGCAGTTTGATCATCACTCGGTTCGATGACCACCTGGTTTGATTATCAGTAGATCGACAGATACAACGCCTCAATCTCCTTCACGCTGGCCGGGCGCGGGTTGCCGCCGGTGCAGACATCGTCGAATGCCGCCTGCGCCAGCGCCGGAATATCCTGCTCTTTAACGCCGACCTGACGCAATTGCGCCGGGATATCCACATCCTGCGCCAGCTGCCGCACCGCCTGAATCGCCGCGTTTCGCGCCTGCGCCAGTGTCATGGCATCCACGCCTTTTACCCCCATCGCCACGGCGATGGCGCGGAACTTCTCGCCGGTGTATTCCGCGTTCCAGGCCATGATATGGGGCAGCAGAATCGCGTTGGCGACGCCGTGCGGGGTGTTATAGAACGCGCCCAGCGGATGCGCCATACCGTGCACCAGCCCCAGGCCGACGTTGGAAAAACCCATACCGGCGATGTATTGCCCCAGCGCCATCGCTTCCACGCCCTGCGGTTTGCCGGCCACCGAGTCGCGCAGCGAACGGCTGATGATTTCGATGGCTTTGAGGTGCAGCATGTCGGTCAATTCCCAGGCGCCCAGGGTCGTGAACCCTTCGATGGCGTGGGTCAGGGCGTCGATGCCGGTGGCGGCTTTGAGTGAGGCGGGCATACTGCTCATCATGTCCGCGTCGATAAACGACACGATGGGGATATCGTGCGGGTCGACGCAGACGAATTTACGCCGTTTCTCTTCATCGGTGATGACGTAGTTGATAGTGACTTCCGCCGCGGTGCCGGAGGTGGTAGGAATGGCGAGAATCGGCACGCTGGGTTTGCGGGTGGCCGCGACCCCTTCCAGACTGCGCACATCGGCGAATTCCGGGTTGTTGATGATGATGCCGATGGCTTTACAGGTGTCCTGCGGCGAACCGCCGCCAATAGCGATCAGGTAGTCGGCGCCAGACGCCTGAAAACGTTCGACGCCCTGCCGGACGACGGCGATGGTTGGATTGGGAATCACGCCGTCATAGACGTCATAAGGCAGGCCCGCGTTGTCCAGCAGCGCGGTTACTTTACCCGCTACGCCGTACTTCATCAGTTCCTTGTCCGTCACCACCAGCGCCTTGCGAAAGCCGCGTCGCTGCACCTCTTCGGTCAGGTGGGCGATGGCGCCGCTGCCAAAATAGGACGTTTCATTCAGTATCATTCTGTGTGCCATGATTTATCCTTAACGCATTGATTTTTAATCATTGAGGCGTGTCGGTTATCCATCTGCGCCAGTAGTCGGTGTGGTTAATAGTTAATCTAGTCGTGTACCGCGCAGGGCGAGACGAAAGCTCGCTTCCGGTTGATAAAAGTCAAACCTTTGTCAGATGGATCACCCGCCGATGAACCCAGTGTGAAACCGGTCGGGACTCGCTGCCTTCTTACGGTTGCCATCAGCAGCGTCGTACTGTCGCTGACGGGAAGGTGTCCACGACGGCGATCACAGAATAGCAGTGTGAAGACAATGGAAAACGGGCGTCGGCTTACCTGAAATAATCTAATTTTAGGGTTTTTTCGCATTATTTAATCTAATTTAACTCGTGGCTGTCTCTTCTGACATCAAACCAGAAATTCATGCATTAATAATTTTTGGTGTTGGTTTTATTTTTTAATTTGGTATTAATTTTTTATTATGAAATTTTTTACAGATTTATATCCTGATTGAATGGTTGGGTAATTCAAGGATGGTTTGGCTTTTTATATAGATAAACTTATGGTTGCGGGAGTGGTGGAACGCGCGCTTCGGTGGTAAGTTCTGGGGCAGGATAAACGTTTGCGTCGTGGGGCCTGGCGTCACAACGCGCGGCTAACGTAGAGAGAAAAGAATGGCAAACCACACTCCGTTGTATCAACAGCATCTGGCCGATGGCGCCAAAATGGTGGACTTTCATGGCTGGATGATGCCGCTGCACTACGGCTCTCAGCTGGACGAACATCACATCGTACGCAACAGCGCCGGCATGTTTGATGTGTCGCACATGACCATCGTGGATCTGCGCGGCGTCCGCGTGCGTGAATTTTTGCGTTATCTGCTGGCGAATGATGTCGCCAAACTCACCCAGCCCGGCAAAGCGCTCTATACCGCGATGCTGACGCCCTCCGCCGGCGTGATCGACGATCTCATCGTCTATTTCCAGACTGAAGACTATTTCCGGCTGGTGGTGAACTCCGCCACCCGCGAGAAGGATCTGGCCTGGATCACCGAGCATGCCAAACCGTTCATGGTAGAGATTACCGAACGTGAGGACCTGTCGCTGATCGCGGTGCAAGGGCCGCAGGCGCAGGACAAAGTACGCAGCCTGCTGAGCGATGCCCAGCGTGATCAGGTAGCCAGCATGAAACCTTTCTTTGGCGTACAGGCGGGCGACCTGTTTATCGCCACCACTGGCTATACTGGCGAAGCAGGCTATGAAATCGCGCTGCCGCAGGAACAGGCGGTCGGCTTCTGGCAACAGTTGCTGGCGGTCGGTGTCAAACCTTGTGGACTGGGCGCGCGCGACACGCTGCGTCTGGAAGCAGGCATGAACCTGTACGGTCAGGACATGGATGAATCCATCTCGCCGCTGGCGGCCAACATGGGCTGGACCATCGTCTGGCAGCCGGAAGACCGTCAGTTCATCGGCCGTGAAGCGCTGGAGCGTCAGCAGGCGGAAGGCACCGAACAACTGGTTGGCCTGGTGATGACCGAAAAAGGCGTGCTGCGTCACGGTCAGCCGGTCCGCTTTACCGATAATCATGGCGTCATGCAGGAAGGGGTGATCACCAGTGGGTCGTTTTCGCCCACGCTGGGCGTCAGCATCGCCCTGGCACGTGTTCCCGCCGGTATCGGCGAACAGGCTATCGTGCAGATTCGTAATCGCGAGATGCCGGTGCATGTGACCAAACCCAATTTCGTCCGCGCCGGCAAGGCGCTGGTTCAGTTTTAATTTTTGGCGTTAATGGAAGGAGAAGGTGGCAATGAGCAATGTTCCGGCAGAATTGAAATATACCTCATCCCATGAATGGGTGATGGCGGAAGGCAATGGCGTTTACAGCGTGGGCATCACCGAGCACGCGCAGGAATTGCTGGGCGATATGGTGTTTATCGATCTGCCGGAAGTCGGCAGCACGGTCAACGCCGGTGATGACTGCGCCGTGGCGGAATCCGTCAAGGCCGCGTCCGACATCTACGCGCCGATCAGCGGCGAAGTGGTGGAAATCAACGAAGAACTGGAAGGCGCGCCGGAACTGGTAAACAGCGCGCCGTATGCCGAAGGCTGGCTGTTCCGCATCAAGGCGTCTGATGAAGACGAGCTGAACGAATTGCTTGATGCCGCTGGCTATCAGGCGCTGCTGGAAGAAGAAGACGGCGACGACGAAGAATAAGCCTGACGCCCCGTTCGCTCCCCGCGACGGGGCGTTTTTATTGTCCGCTTGTTTTTGTGATTTGTTTGCCTGTTTTGTGAATGGTTTGCTTGTTTTCTTAAATTGTTTAATTGCGCTGTACATCACTGTGCTAAATGCAGGAAATTCCCCCACATGACCCAGACTCTCAGTCAGCTCGAACACGGCAGCGCCTTCACGGAGCGCCACATCGGCCCGTCGGCCGCTCAACAACAGCAGATGCTGGCCGCTATCGGGGCGGATTCGCTGGACGGGCTCACCCGCCAAATCGTACCCGCCGATATCCAGTTGCCTCACCCGCCGGCGGTAGGCGACGCCGCCACCGAGTATCAGGCGTTGGCCGAACTGAAGGCGATCGCCGGCCGCAACCTGCGTTACAAAAGTTACATCGGCATGGGCTACCACGCGGTGCTGACGCCGCCGGTGATTCTGCGCAACGTGCTGGAAAACCCAGGCTGGTATACCGCTTATACGCCGTATCAACCGGAGGTGTCGCAGGGACGTCTGGAAGCGCTGCTGAATTTCCAGCAGGTGACGCAGGATCTGACCGGTCTGGAGCTGGCTTCCGCTTCGTTGCTGGATGAAGCGACCGCCGCCGCGGAAGCGATGGCGATGGCCAAACGTGTCAGCAAACTCAAGCAGGCAAACCGTTTCTTCGTCGCCGACGACGTGCATCCGCAGACGCTGGACGTGGTGCGCACCCGCGCGCAGACCTTCGGCTTTGACATCGTTACCGGCAACGCGGCTGACGCGGTGAAGTATGACGACGTCTTCGGCGTGTTGCTGCAACAGACAGGCACCACCGGCGAGCTGCATGACTATCGCGCGCTGATGTCTGAGCTGAAAAACCGCAAAGTGATCATCAGCGTGGTGTCGGACATCATGGCGCTGGTGCTGCTGGATGCGCCGGGCAAACAGGGCGCCGACATTGTGTTGGGGTCCGCCCAGCGTTTCGGCGTACCGATGGGCTACGGCGGCCCGCACGCGGCGTTTTTTGCCTGCCGCGACGAATACAAACGCGCCATGCCGGGCCGTATTATCGGCGTTTCGCGCGATGCCGCCGGCAACACCGCGCTGCGCATGGCGATGCAGACCCGCGAGCAGCACATTCGCCGCGAAAAAGCCAACTCCAACATCTGTACCTCGCAGGTACTGCTGGCCAACATTGCCGGCATGTACGCGGTGTATCACGGGCCGCAGGGGCTGAAACGCATTGCCGGGCGCATCCACCGTCTGGCCGACATTTTGGCCGCCGGGCTGACCCAACGCGGTCTGACGCTGCGTCATCAGCACTGGTTCGATACCCTGACCGTTGAGGTCGCCGATAAGGCGGCGGTACTGGGCCGCGCGCTGAGCGCCGGCATCAACCTGCGCGCCGATCTGGATGGCGCGGTCGGCATCGCGCTGGATGAAACCACCAGCCGCTACGACGTGCTGGCGTTGTTCGCCGTGTTGCTGGGCGACGATCACGGGCTGGATATCGATACGCTGGATGCGGCGGTCAGCAGCCAGTCGGCGTCGATCCCGGCGGCGTTGCTGCGCGGTGATGACATCCTGACTCACCCGGTATTCAACCAGTACCACAGCGAAACCGAAATGATGCGCTATCTGCATCGTCTGGAAAGTAAGGATCTGGCGCTGAATCAGGCGATGATCCCGCTCGGTTCCTGCACCATGAAGCTCAACGCGGTGGCGGAAATGCTGCCGATTACCTGGCCGGAATTCGCCGAGCTGCACCCGTTCTGCCCGACCGAACAGGCGCTGGGTTACCGTCAACTGATCACGCAGCTGTCCGACTGGCTGGTGCAACTGACCGGCTATGACGCGGTGTGTATGCAGCCGAACTCCGGCGCACAGGGCGAATACGCCGGTCTGCTGGCGATCCGTCGTTATCACGAAAGCCGTAACGAAGGCGAGCGCAACCTCTGCCTGATCCCCAGTTCCGCCCACGGCACCAACCCGGCTTCCGCCCAGATGGCGGGGATGCAGGTGGTGGTGGTGGCCTGCGACAAGCAGGGCAACATCGACCTGCACGACCTGCGGGAAAAAGCGCAGCAGGCCGGCGATAAGCTCTCCTGCATCATGGTGACTTACCCGTCCACCCACGGGGTGTACGAAGAAACTATCCGCGAAGTGTGCCAGATCGTGCATCAGTACGGCGGCCAGGTGTATCTGGACGGCGCCAACATGAACGCGCAGGTAGGCATTACCTCGCCGGGTCACATCGGCGCGGACGTGTCGCACCTCAACTTGCACAAAACGTTTTGCATTCCGCACGGCGGCGGCGGTCCGGGCATGGGACCGATCGGCGTGAAAGCGCATCTGGCGCCGTTTGTGCCGGGTCACCAGGTGGTGGCGATGGACGGCGTGCTGACTCGTCAGGGCGCGGTTTCCGCTGCGCCGTTCGGTAGCGCTTCCATCCTGCCGATCAGCTGGATGTACATCCGCATGATGGGCGCGCACGGTCTGAAACAGGCCAGTCAGCTGGCGATCCTGAACGCCAACTACGTAGCGACGCGCCTGAAAGACGCGTATCCGGTGTTGTATACCGGCCGCGATGGTCGCGTGGCGCACGAGTGCATTCTGGATATTCGTCCGCTGAAAGAGAGCACCGGCATCAGCGAGATGGATATCGCCAAGCGTTTGATCGACTACGGTTTCCATGCGCCGACCATGTCGTTCCCGGTGGCGGGTACGTTGATGATCGAGCCGACCGAGTCGGAAAGCAAAGTGGAACTGGACCGTTTCATCGACGCGATGCTGGCGATCCGCACCGAGATCGATCGTGTAGCGGCGGGCGAATGGCCGCACGAAGACAATCCGCTGGTAAACGCGCCGCACACCCAGACCGAGCTGGCAGCCGACTGGTCGCATCCGTACAGCCGCGAGCTGGCGGTATTCCCGGCCGGACAGACCCACAAGTACTGGCCGGCGGTGAAACGCCTGGATGACGTGTACGGCGACCGCAATCTGTTTTGCTCCTGCGTGCCGATGAGCGAGTATCAGTAAGCGCGGTTTTTACACGGTGAATAATCGGGAGGCGGTTCAAGATCCTCCGGATACAAGCGGGTGCGGCGTGAGCGGCGCCCGTTTTTTTTGTCCGGCATGGTAGAGTGGGTGGCTTCTCCCCCTGAAAAATGAAGCGGGAGGCGAGGCAGAATTAATAGATGGCGGGAAAATCATGTTAGGCATTCACGATATTTCACTGTTTATCCTGTCCGGCATTTTGCTCAACATCATGCCGGGGCCGGATTCGTTGCTGATTATGACCAAGAGTTCGTCGCAGGGATGGCGCGCGGGCTCGGCTGCGGCGTTGGGCATTGGTTCCGGCACGCTGGTGCATGTTCTGGCCGCGGCGTTGGGGCTGTCGGCCATTCTGGCCACCTCGGCCACCGCGTTTACGGTGGTGAAAGTGCTGGGGGCTGTCTATCTGGTGTATATGGGCGTGCAAGCGTTACTGGATAAATCCGCTCACCGCGCCAATGCCGACAGCAATGTTCTGCCGGTCAACCGGCCTGTGCTTTCCATGCGGAAAATCTACTGGCAGGGGTTCCTCACCAACGTGCTAAACCCGAAAGTAGCGTTGTTCTTTCTGGCGTTCGTGCCTCAGTTTATTGACCCGCAGGCGCCGCAGAAAGCACTGGCGTTTATCGTTCTGGGATTGATCTTCAATTTCAACGGCATGCTGTGGTGTCACTTTCTGGCCGCGTCGACCGCGCTGGCCAGCAGCAAGCTGAAAGTCAGCAAAGTGGTACGCTTCTGGCTGAATAAAACCATTGGCGTGCTGTTTATTTCACTGGGCGTGAAGCTGGCGATGACGGCAAAAAACTGACCGATACAGACATTTTTGTTCGCCGATATGAGCGGCCTCTGGCGCCGCTCATGCGGTTGGCGACCGTCGGCTATTTCAACCAGCCCTTCGCCTGCGCCTGTTCCAGGTGCTGTTTCAGATAGCTCCACAGCGCTGGGTTGACGTCGCTGATAAAGGCGTTGCGGCTTAACACCTGCTCCAGCCGGATACCGTGCTCCACCCAGCTTTGGCCGCCGTTGTGCAGGTTCATCAGCACCGGCATTACGCGGTCGATCATCAGCGCGAAACGCGCTTCGGCGGTATCTCCGGCTTCGTATTCGTGCCATAACGCCAGAAACTGGTCGCGCTGCGGTTGCGGCAGCAGGCCGAAAATACGCGCCGCGGCGGCTTGCTCTTGTTCCTGAATGGCTTCGCGGGCTTTCAGGTCATACACCAGCACGTCTCCGGCGTCGATCTCCACGATGTCGTGAATCAGTGCCATTTTCAGCACGTGGGTGATGTCGATACCGTCATCGGCATAAGGCGCCAGGCTCATCACCGCGACCGCAAAATGCCAGCTGTGCTCTGCGGAGTCTTCCTGACGATCGGTGCCAATCACCTTGGAACGGCGCTGAACGCTCTTGAGTTTGTCGATTTCCATCAGAAACCGGACGACATCGGTCATGGGGCCGAAATCCAGTACGGGTAAAGCGAACGACATCCGTTAATCTCCTGCAATAAAGAGGCTCTATTGTAGGGGATGCGCCATCAGATGAACATGCCGGAATACCGTCTGAAAGCCGCTGATTTTTATTTTAGCGTACAGGTGTACACTGGAATTATTCTCAGTTAAGCTGCTCAAAGCTTGCTCAGCGTGGCAGGGAAGACCGCCGGTGCGAGCGTATGGGTAAGTGTGGGACAAGAGGTTTGCATGAAGAAAAAAATGGGGGAATCGGGGTATACGCTGGCGGAAGAAATCGCCAACAGTATCAGCCATGGAGTCGGTTTTATCTTTGGGATTGTCGGGCTGGTGTTATTGCTGGTGCAGGCGGTGGACAACGGGGCCACATCTCTGGCTATCACCAGTTACAGTTTGTATGGCGGCAGCCTGATTTTACTGTTTCTCGCATCGACGTTGTATCACGCCATTCCTCATCAGCGCGCAAAACGCTGGCTGAAGAAATTTGATCACTGCGCTATCTATCTGCTGATTGCCGGAACCTATACGCCTTTTCTGCTGGTGGGGCTCGACTCGCCGCTGGCGCGCGGACTGATGATCACCATCTGGAGCCTGGCGCTGCTGGGCGTCATATTCAAGTTGGCGTTTGCGCACCGGTTTAAAATGCTGTCGCTGATGACCTATCTGGTGATGGGCTGGCTGTCGCTGATTGTTATTTATCAACTGGCGATGAAACTGTCCGTCGGCGGAGTGACGCTGCTGGCGATCGGCGGCGCGGTATATACGCTGGGCGTGGTGTTTTACGTCTGCAAGCGTATACCTTTCAATCACGCCATCTGGCATGGATTTGTGCTGGGAGGCAGTGTGTGCCACTTTTTGGCGATCTATCTGTACGTGGGATAACCGGTACGGATATCGCCGTCAGTCGGATAAGCATCAGGGAGCCGTAGCATCCCCGATGCTTTTGCGGGACCGGTTACTCTTCCAAAGAATAAGGCAATGGCTGAATGGCGAGCTGGCTGCCGCTGTCGTCGCGCACCCGCAGCACGCTGTCGGCCTCCAGATCGTTGTTCAACACCGCCTGAACCCACAGCGTGCCGTCATGCAACTGGCTGGCCGCCAGCACGGTGCCGGTACGGCGCCAGTTATCGCCGAGTTTCAGTTCCAGCTCATCGCCTGTTGCGGGGGCCTGCGCGCCAATGCCCGCCAGCCAGTACAGCGCGCGTTTGTTGGCGCCGCGGTATTTGGCGCGCGCGACCATCTCCTGACCGGCATAGCACCCTTTGGTGAAACTAATGCCTTGCAGCGCCTGTAAGTTGGTGGCTTGTGGAATGAACTGCGCGCTGTTGGCGCCGTCAATAATGGGCTGCCCGGCCGCGATATCCAGCGCCTGCCATTGGCGGCTGTCGTTGAGTTTGACGCTGGGTTGCAGCGTTTCGACGAGTGCGGCGGCGCGTTGCGCATCCAGCACCAGCAGGAAACGTTCGTCGGGGTGAGCCAGATGCAGCAGCGTCGCTCCCGGTTGCTGTACCACGGCGTTATCGGCGTCGGGCAGCGTATCGAACAGGGGAGCCAGATGCGTACGAATGTCGAGGCCCGCCGCGCCCAGCAGCACAACGTTGTCGTCGGCTGCGATGGTGGTTTTGGAGAAGACCGCGTATTTTTTCAGCTCCGCCAGTTGGGTATCCCGCACGCTGCGGCGCTCCAGATAAGCCAGTCCGTCGCCATAATGGAACAGGCGCACATTGCTCCACATCTTCCCTTTGGCATCGCAGTGGGCGCACAGCACGTGCTGACCAGCCTGCAAGGCATCGACGTCGGCCGTAAGCTGGCCCTGAAGGTATTTGACCGTGTCCGGTCCGGTCAGGGTGACCAGCGCCCAGTCATCCAGCGATATCAGGGTGGCGGGGAGTTGAGCAGAAGAAAACAGCGGTTGTGCGGTAAACGGATGAGCCATATTACAATCCTGCGATGCGTAATGTCAGCGAATGACCCAATGGTAAAAGAGCGACAACGGTTTGCAAGCAGTTTAGGCTGTGTTCCGCCATAAGGCGGCGAACGGTGGAACAGAAGGCGGAGGGCGAGAAGGCAAAATGAATGGTCTAATCGTGCGATATGCCGCGCATCCGTGAAATAGTACACGCGATAATACGCGAAAATATGTCAAAGTGTTACTATTAGTCGAAGGCCATCAGGTAGAATAGGGTTACACCGACGGTCACCATCAACCTGCGCGGATAACCATACAGAGAAGTGGGCGAAATGAACATGGACATCAATAACAAATCACGTATTCACTGGGCGTGCAGACGCGGAATGCGTGAACTGGATATCTCTATCATGCCGTTTTTCGAGCATGAGTACGACACGCTGAGCGACGACGACAAGCAGCATTTCATCCGTCTGCTGCAGTGCGACGATCCCGACCTGTTCAACTGGCTGATGAACCATGGCGAGCCGGTGGATCCGGAGCTGAAGCGCATGGTTTCCCTTATTCAGACGCGAAATAAAGACCGTGGCCCAGTGGCAATGTGATTTGCGCGTATCCTGGCGCATGCAGTTGTTTTCTCTGCTGACGCACGGGTTTCTGGTGCTGATGATCCTGCTGGCGCCCTGGCCGGACGGCTATGCGCCGCTATGGCTGGGGCTGGTGACGCTGGTGGTGTTTGGTTTCGTGCGCAGTCAGCGCATCATCAAGTCGCGTCAGGGGGAAATTTCCCTGCATGGGGAAAACCAACTGCACTGGCAGCAGCGTGACTGGCAGATAACCCGGCGGCCGTGGGTGATGCGCAACGGTGTGTTGCTGTCGTTGCGGGCGACGACTGGCAAAGGGCATCAGCGCCTGTGGCTGGCGTCAGACAGTATGGGCAATGAAGAGTGGCGGCTGTTGCGCCAGTTGTTGCAGCAGCACCCGCTGCAGGGAACGGAATCCTCCCGCCATCATTAAGGCTGCCGGCGGGAGCCGCATCGAATCGGCATCAGGCGTTGCATTAATCTCACGCGCGCAACGTCTGAACGCTACTCCTGGCGTAGCGCGTCAGAGTAACTCCGCCATTTCGTGCAGGATCTGCTCGCACCACTGTTGAATCCGCTCGTCGCTCATGTCGTACTGATTCACGTCATCCAGCGCCAGCCCAACAAAGTGCTTACCATCTTCCGTAACCGGTTTCGGGCTGGTGAAATCGTATCCTTCGGTCGGCCAGTAGCCGATAAAACGCACGTCTAGCGGTTTGAGCTGGTCATGCAGCATGCCGAGCGCGTCCAGAAACCATTCGCCGTACCCCAGCTGGTCGCCCATGCCATAGAGCGCGACAATCTTGCCTTTCAGGTTCAGCGTCGACAGTTGCGCCCAGACGGCTTCCCAGTCTTCCTGAATTTCACCGAAGTCCCAGGTGGGGATGCCAAGAATCAGCATCTCGTAGTTTTCCATTTTCTGGGGCGCAACGTCTTTCACGTTGTGCAGGTCTACCAGTTCCTCGCCCAGAATGTCGCGGATTTTCTCCGCCGCCATTTCGGTGTAGCAGGTGCTGGTGCCGTAAAAAAGTCCTATCTTCATAAGGTTCTGATCGTGATTGCATCAATAAAGGCTATATCGCAGTGCGCCTAGCCTAGCGGAATATCACAGGGTCGTACAGGGCGGGAGCAAGGGGAAGGGGGAAGGCAGTGCCTTCCCCCGAAAGCGTTAACCGAGCGACTGGTGACGGGTTTCCTTCGTCAGCAACAAGGCGATCAGCGTCAGTGATGCCATCGCGGCGAGGTAAACGCCTACATAGAACAGCCCGTAGTGGCTGGTCAGCCAGGCGGCGATGTACGGCGCCACGGACGCTCCCAAAATAGAAGAGACGTTATAGGAGAATGATGCTCCGGTATAACGTACTTCGGTCGGGAACAGTTCCGGCAGCAGCGCGCCCATCGGGCCGAAAGTCAGCCCCATCAGGCTCAGGCCGCATACCAGAAACGCCATGATCAGCATCTGGTTGCCGGAGCCCAGCAAAGACGGGAACGCCATCGCGAACACCAGCATGATGCAGGTTACGGTGATCATGGTCTTGCGACGACCAAAGGCGTCGGCCAGATAGCCCGCCACCGGAATCGTCAGACCGAAACCGATCACCGCCATCATCAGCATCCACAGGAAGTTGTTGCGCGGAATGCCAAGCCCGACCGGCGCCGGGGTGGTGCCGTAGGTCATGGAGTAGACGGTCATGATGTAAAACAGCGTGTAGGTCGCCAGCATGATGAAGGTGCCAAGAACGGTGGCTTTCACGTGTTTGCTCAGCAAGGTGCCCAGCGGCACGCGCACCTGTTTCCCTTCTTTGGCGACTTTGGCGAATACCGGCGATTCGTGCAGCGATACGCGCACGTACAGACCGATGATCACCAGCACGGCGGAGGCGATGAACGGCACGCGCCATCCCCAGCTCATGAATTGCTCGTTGGTCAGCATCCAGGACAGCAGCAGGAAGGTGCCGTTGGCGAAGAAGAAGCCGATCGGCGCGCCCAACTGCGGGAAGGAACCGTACAGCGCGCGTTTGTTGGCCGGGGCGTTTTCGGTCGCCAGCAGCGCCGCACCGCCCCATTCGCCGCCGAGGCCAAGCCCCTGGCCGAAGCGGGCCAGCGCCAGCAGCAGCGGAGCCAGCACGCCGATGGTTTCATAGCTCGGCAGCAGGCCGATCAAGACGGTGGAAATACCCATGGTCAGCAGCGACGCGACCAGCGTCACTTTGCGGCCGACACGGTCGCCGAAGTGGCCGAATAGCGCGGAGCCGATCGGGCGCGCCACAAACGCGATGGCGAAGGTCGCCAGCGATTGCAGCGTGGCGGCGGTGGCATCACCCTGCGGGAAGAAGATGTGCGGAAATATCAGCACGGCAGCGGTAGCATAAATGTAAAAATCGAAGAATTCGATGGCGGTGCCGATCAGCGAGGCGACCACCACTTTATTGCGCGAGTTTACCGGCGCATCTGGTGTTTGATTATCAATAGTGGATGAGATGGAGGCTTGCATAGTTTTTTGCTTTTTTGTAACACACGGACCCGCATTCTATGCATAGAAAAAAGTTCTTTTCAAACCAGCGCCGCGACTGACGCCGGCCCTTGCGGCAAAGGCATTCCGGGATACGCTGGAATAAGAAAATATAATCCCTTCCGCGCTTCGTTTTGCCACAGGATGTGATGAAGTTGAGAATGATTACCGAATTGTACCCCGAACATACTCTGTGAGGCATAATGGCGGGATGGAGCCGTTGGCGGCATGACGGGAGAGAGTGATGCAGAAACAGGATCAGACGTTAATCGAGCAGTTTCTGGATGCCCTGTGGCTGGAGCGCAATCTGGCGGAAAATACGCTGTCGTCCTATCGCAACGACCTGCGCTCGCTGGCGGACTGGCTGGCTCATCACGACAGTAGCCTGTTGCAGGCGCAGCCATCGGATTTGCAGGACTTTCTGGCTGAACGCCTGGAAGGCGGCTACAAGGCCACCAGTTCAGCTCGTTTGCTGAGCGCGATGCGGCGCTTGTTTCAGTACCTGTACCGGGAAAAGCAGCGAACCGACGACCCGAGCGCGCCGCTGTCGTCGCCCAAATTGCCGCAGCGGCTGCCGAAAGATCTGACGGAAGCGCAGGTGGAAGCGCTGCTGGCGGCGCCGGTTACCGATCAGCCGCTCGAACTGCGCGACAAGGCGATGCTGGAACTGCTGTACGCCACCGGCCTGCGCGTATCGGAACTGGTGGGGCTGACCATCAGCGATGTCAGTCTGCGGCAGGGCGTGGTGCGCGTGATAGGTAAGGGCAACAAGGAGCGGCTGGTGCCGCTGGGAGAAGAAGCGGTGTACTGGTTGGAGCAGTATCTGGAGTACAGCCGCCCCTGGCTGCTGAACGGCCAGACGCTGGATGTATTGTTCCCAAGCAACCGCGCCCAGCAGATGACGCGCCAGACGTTCTGGCACCGCATCAAGCACTATGCGACACTGGCGTCTATTGACAGCAATAAACTTTCTCCGCATGTTTTGCGTCATGCCTTTGCAACCCACCTGCTGAATCACGGTGCGGATTTGCGAGTGGTGCAGATGTTATTGGGCCACAGCGATCTGTCCACTACGCAGATTTATACCCACGTTGCGACGGAGCGGCTGAGACAACTGCATCAACAGCACCATCCCCGGGCATGATGTCCGGCGGGCTGACAGGATGTCATGGCGGGTTCCCCGCCAATGATGGATAAGCACGGCGCTTGCGCCCTGATAACAGGATAATTCCATGAAAAAACGTGTAGTACTCTTTTCATTGCTAACTCTGGCCCTAAGCGGCGTGGCGCGCGCGGATGACGCCGCAATCAAGCAGACGATAAACCGTCTGGGCTTGCAGAACGCGGAAGTGAAGGATTCCCCTATCAGCGGGATGAAAACCCTGCTGACCGAGAATGGCGTGCTCTACATCACCGAAGACGGCAAGCACCTGCTGCAGGGGCCGCTGTATGACGTCAGCGGCAAGAACCCGGTGAATGTCACCAACCATATTCTGAACGAGCGTCTGGATGCGTTAAAAGACCAGATGATCGTCTATAAAGCGCCGCAGGAAAAACATGTCATTACCGTGTTTACCGATATCACCTGCGGTTACTGCCACAAACTGCACGAGCAGATGAAAGACTACAACGCGCTTGGCATTACCGTGCGTTATCTGGCGTTCCCTCGTCAAGGCATGAGCTCTCAGGCAGCGAAAGACATGCAGTCGATCTGGTGTGTGGCGGATCGCAACAAGGCGTTTGACGCCGCGATGAAAGGCGATGACGTGTCGCCCGCCACCTGTAAAACCGACATCGGCGCCCATTATCAACTGGGTGTGCTGTTTGGCGTGCAGGGTACGCCGGCGATCGTGTTGGAAGACGGCACGGTAGTGCCGGGGTATCAGCCGCCCAAAGAGATGAAGGCTATGCTGGATGCGCACCAAGCCTCGCTGAAATCAGGCGGTTAATTGAATCGAGTGGTTAATCAAGCGTGAATGTTGTTACCCAACTCCGTCGTCGCCCGACGACGGAGACAGAGTTACCCGACTCCCTCCCCGCATTGCTGCGTCGTTTATACGCCCAGCGCGGCGTACGACAGATGCAGGAACTTGAGCGCAGTCTGCGCGGCCTGCTGGATTACCGTCTGCTTGGCGGCATCGAGCAGGCGGTTGAGGTGTTACGTCAGGCGCTGGCGGACAACCGCCGCATCGTGATCGTCGGCGATTTCGACGCCGACGGCGCCACCAGCACCGCGCTGACGGTGCTGGCGCTGCGCAGTATGGGCGGCCGTGAGATTCAGTATCTGGTGCCCAACCGGTTTGAGGATGGTTACGGGCTCAGCCCTGAGGTGGTGGCGCAGGCCGCCGCCAAAGGCGCGGAGCTGATCGTGACCGTCGATAACGGCATTTCGTCGCACGCCGGGGTGGACGATGCGCACCGGCGCGGCATCGCGGTGGTGGTGACCGACCACCATCTGCCGGGGGAAACCCTGCCGGCGGCCGAGGCGATGATCAACCCCAACCTGTCGGATTGCGCGTTTCCGTCGAAAGCGCTGGCGGGCGTCGGGGTGGCGTTTTATTTAATGATGGCGCTGTTCGTGCGCCTGCGCGACGCCGGCTGGTTTGCCGAACGCGGTCTCGCCGTCCCCAATCTGACGGAACTGCTGGATCTGGTGGCGCTGGGCACGGTGGCGGATGTGGTGCCGCTGGATGCCAACAACCGTATTCTGGTTTCGCAGGGATTGAGCCGGATCCGCGCCGGCAAATGTCGGCCGGGGATTCGCGCCCTGCTGGAAGTGTCCAACCGCGACGCCGTCCAACTGGTAGCGAGCGATCTGGGCTTTGCGCTGGGGCCGCGTCTTAATGCCGCGGGACGGCTGGACGACATGTCCGTCGGCGTGGAGCTGTTGTTATGCAACGACATCGTGCAAGCGCGGATGCTGGCCAGCGACCTGGATGCGCTGAACCAGAGTCGCCGTGAAATCGAAGCCGGCATGCAGGTGGAAGCGTTGCATTTGTGCGAACAGCTGGAGCGCAGCCGCGACACGCTGCCGCTGGGGCTGGCGATGTACCACCCGGAGTGGCATCAGGGCGTGGTGGGGATTCTGGCGTCGCGCATCAAGGAACGCTTTCACCGCCCGGTGATCGCGTTTGCGCCTGCGGGCGACGGTATTCTGAAAGGTTCCGGGCGCTCTATCGCCGGCTTGCATCTGCGCGACGCGCTGGAGCGCCTTGATACCTGTCACCCCGGTCTGATGTTGAAGTTCGGCGGCCACGCGATGGCGGCGGGATTGTCGCTGGTGGAAGACCGTTTTGACGAGTTTCGCCAGCGTTTTGCCGATCTGGTGGGCGAGTGGCTGGATGCGTCGCAACTGGAAGGCGTCGTTTGGTCCGACGGCGAACTGGCGATCCCTGAACTGACGCTGGGCACCGCCGAAATGCTGCGTGAAGCCGGGCCGTGGGGGCAGGCGTTTCCGGAGCCGACCTTCGACGGGCGTTTTCGTCTGTTGCAGCAACGACTGGTCGGCGAGCGCCATCTCAAGGTGATGGTGGAACCGCTGGGCGGCGGCCCGCTGCTGGACGGCATCGCTTTCAACGTCGACACCTTGTTGTGGCCCGACAGCAGCGTGCGTGAAGTCGAGCTGGCTTACAAACTGGACGTCAACGAATTCCGCGGCAAACGCTCGGTACAACTGCTGATCGAACAGCTGTGGCCGTTGTAGTATGCAGGTGCTGAAACACCTACGCCGGGTTTCCCCCGGCGTTTTCTTTTCGCTATGCGGCGCATCCCGCTAAAATCGGTAAAAAGCTATAAACCACGGCGCGGATCCGCTACAATTCGCCGTTTACATGCATTCTGTCATCGACAAACAACATTAAGATCCTAACACCATGTTTGAAATCAATCCGGTAAAAAACCGCATTCAGGACCTGTCTGAACGGACAGCTGTTCTGAGGGGGTATCTTTGACTATGACGCCAAGAAAGAGCGTCTGGAAGAGGTAAACGCCGAGCTGGAACAGCCCGACGTATGGAACGAGCCTGAACGCGCGCAGGCGCTGGGGAAAGAGCGTTCCTCCCTGGAAATGATTGTCGACACCATTGATCAGATGGTTCAGGGGCTGGACGATGTCTCCGGTCTGCTGGAACTGGCGGTGGAAGAAGACGATGAAGACACCTTCAACGAAACCGTTGTCGAGCTGGATCAGCTGGAAAACAAGCTGGGTCAGCTGGAATTCCGCCGTATGTTCTCCGGCGAGTACGACAGCGCGGACTGCTACCTTGACCTGCAGGCCGGTTCCGGCGGCACCGAGGCGCAGGACTGGGCCAGCATGCTGCTGCGCATGTATCTGCGCTGGGCGGAAAGCAAAGGCTTCAAGACTGAAATCATTGAAGAGTCCGAAGGCGAAGTGGCCGGCATCAAATCAGCCACCATCAAGATCATAGGCGACTATGCATTTGGCTGGCTGCGTACCGAAACCGGCGTACACCGTCTGGTGCGTAAGAGTCCGTTCGATTCCGGCGGCCGTCGTCACACCTCGTTCAGTTCCGCTTTCGTGTATCCGGAAGTGGACGACGACATTGATATCGAGATCAATCCCGCGGATCTGCGTATCGACGTATACCGCGCGTCCGGCGCCGGCGGTCAGCACGTTAACCGTACTGAATCCGCGGTGCGTATCACCCACATTCCCACCAATATCGTTACTCAGTGCCAGAACGATCGATCCCAGCACAAGAACAAAGATCAGGCTATGAAGCAGCTGAAAGCCAAGCTGTATGAGTTTGAAATGCAGAAGAAGAACGCTGAGAAACAGGCGCTGGAAGACAACAAGTCCGACATCGGCTGGGGCAGCCAGATTCGTTCTTATGTGCTGGATGACTCCCGCATTAAAGACCTGCGCACCGGGGTGGAAACACGTAATACCCAGTCGGTGCTGGACGGTGATCTGGACAAGTTTATCGAAGCAAGTTTAAAAGCGGGGTTATAAGGAATCTCATGTCTGAACCACAAAACCAGGGTGCCGAGCAGGCGCTGGATCTTAATAACGAACTCAGAACGCGCCGCGAGAAGCTGGCGTCGTTGCGTGAAACCGGCGTGGCTTTCCCGAATGACTTCCGCCGTGACACCACTGCCGATCGGCTGCACGCCAGCTACGACGAAAAAGATAACGAAGAGCTGGAAGCGCTGGGTCTGGAAGTGAACGTGGCCGGCCGCATGATGACCCGTCGTATCATGGGTAAAGCGTCGTTCGTTACGTTGCAGGACGTGGGCGGCCGCATTCAGCTGTATGTGGCGCGCGACGATCTGCAGGAAGGCGTTTACAACGAACAGTTCAAGAAATGGGACCTCGGCGATATCGTCGGCGCGCGCGGCAAGCTGTTTAAAACCAAGACCGGCGAGTTGTCGATCCACTGTACCGAACTGCGTCTGCTGACCAAGGCGCTGCGCCCGTTGCCGGACAAGTTCCACGGCCTGGCGGATCAGGAAACCCGTTACCGTCAGCGCTATCTGGACCTGATCGCTAACGACGAGTCCCGCCACACCTTCCGTGTGCGCTCGCAGATTCTGGCCGGTATCCGCCAGTTCATGGTCGGCCGCGACTTCATGGAAGTGGAAACCCCGATGATGCAGGTGATCCCCGGCGGCGCATCCGCGCGTCCGTTCATCACCCATCACAACGCGCTGGATATCGACATGTACCTGCGTATTGCGCCGGAACTGTATCTGAAGCGTCTGGTGGTAGGCGGTTTTGAACGTGTGTTCGAGATCAACCGTAACTTCCGTAACGAAGGCGTGTCGCCGCGTCACAACCCTGAGTTCACCATGATGGAACTCTACATGGCGTACGCGGACTACAAAGATCTGATCGAGCTGACCGAGTCGCTGTTCCGCACGCTGGCGCAGGACGTGCTGGGCACCACCGAAGTGCCGTACGGCGACCAGGTGTTCGACTTCGGCAAGCCGTTCGAGAAGCTGACCATGCGTGAGGCGATCAAGAAATACCGCCCGGAAACCAACATGGCGGATCTGGACAGTTTCGACGCGGCGAAAGCCATCGCGGAATCTATCGGCATCAAGGTTGAGAAGAGCTGGGGTCTGGGCCGTATCGTAACCGAGATCTTCGAAGAAGTGGCGGAAGCGCATCTGATTCAGCCGACCTTCATCACCGAATACCCGGCGGAAGTCTCTCCGCTGGCGCGCCGTAACGATCAGAACCCGGAAATCACCGACCGCTTTGAATTCTTCATCGGCGGACGTGAAATCGGCAACGGTTTCTCCGAGCTGAACGACGCTGAAGATCAGGCGCAACGCTTCCAGGATCAGGTTGCGGCGAAAGATGCCGGCGATGACGAAGCCATGTTCTACGACGAAGACTACGTCACCGCGCTGGAGCACGGCCTGCCGCCGACCGCCGGTCTGGGCATCGGTATCGACCGTATGGTCATGCTGTTCACCAACAGCCACACCATTCGCGATGTGATCCTGTTCCCGGCGATGCGTCCGCAGAAATAATTCTGTCTGGCGATGGTCGCACGATAAAAAACCGGTGCCTGCTGGCACCGGTTTTTTTACGGCTGCAACTTGCGCCGGGCGCGCTAGGGCGTAAACCAGCTGAATGTCGGCGTACCGTGACGCTGATCGGCGTCGCCGGGTATCGGCTGGCTAGCCATATTGATGGCGATGGGCACCATGCCGTGCATGCCGTTCATGATCGCGGTATACAACGCTTTCGGATGGCCGCTAAAGGCCTGCTGCAATTGCAACAGCATCAGCGTGTATTGCCGGTTAAATTGTTCGTTGAGCGTCGCCAGCGGCGTGTCCGGCGCGTAATCGCTTGCCACCGGGTTGGTCTTGATCGGGTACACGGCCTGATAGTCGACCGGAAAAGACTCGCCGTTGGGCGGTTGATGCGGCTCGTCGCCGGGCTGGTAATAGCGGGCGAAATAAATCTCCCTGAACCGATAGAAATGCGCCAGTTCCACCGGTTGCCCGAAGGTAAGGTGGTCATCGTCATAGATACTGGTGGATGACCCTTCACCCTGTTCGATAATGGTAGTAATCGCTTCCCGGGCGCTGGACAGATTGGTGATCACGATCGGTTTGCCGCCGCTGGACCAGTAATAATCCTGGCTGATCTGCAAGGCGAGGTCGCCGCAAAAAACGGCGCTTTCGCCGTACTTGCCGCACAGTTCTTCCAGTTGATGCAGGATGTTGAGGTAAAAGTCGCCAATCGTCAGACCGTCGATATCCAGTTCGTCGGCGGCCATCAGCATTAACGGCTCCCGTTCCGCCCAATCGGAAGGCAGCTCAATCATCATAAAGATTTCGATCGCCTGCGGGCTGAACGCCTGCAGGTTGACGTCAAACTTCCGGTCTTTGAAGCGCTTTCCTCTGAACTCCATCGCCAGCGGATAGCTCGGCAGCGAGTCCGGACCGAGGTCGACCCGGCCGCCCAGACTGTTGATCAGGTTACCGACCAGCGTCATGTGCAGCATCTCTTCAATCATCACCGCCCTGATCAGATCGGCGGGTACCCGGTTTTTATCCGGGTGCAGGCTGACCAGCGCCATCATGTAAGGCGGAATGGTGCCGAACTCCAGCGTCATGGCGGTTTTCAGCCAGTCAAGCAGCTCGGTCTTTTGGGTTTCAAGGCTCATGTTCAACTCCTTACAGGCCACGATGGTGGAGGTGATCCGCCAGACGCAGAGACAGAGCCGTCAGCGTCAGGGTCGGGTTGATGGCGCCGGTGGAAGGGAACACCGCATTCGAACAGACGTAAACATTGTCGGTGCCATGAATGCGCAGGTGCGGATCGACCACCCCCTGTTTTTCGTCGTGGCTCATTCGGGTCACGCAGGCCGCGTGGTCGGCGCGCCAGGAAATGCTGGGTTTGCCGGCCAGCGTGGCGCCAATTTTCCCGAACAGTTGATTAACATGGGACTGAATTTCCATCATCCGCTGGTCGAAGGTTGCATCCTTGGTGTAGTCGACAAGGGTTTCCTCCATTCCCAGATGATTGATCTTGTTAAAGTTAAGGATGCGGTTGTCATAGCGTGAAAACACTTCGAGCATGCCGTGCAACTGAATTTGCATCGGACCGGAAACATAGGCATCCATCTTTTCGCGCGTCAGGCCGTTTTGCATCTGCTGCGCCAGATTGAGCAGCGGGCTGCCGGGCGGATTGATCAGCATGAACTTCCCTTTGGCCTGCTCTTCCGGGCTGTCGAAATGGCGGGAGCACAGGGTGGGGAAATTCATCTCCGGCTGTAGCGCCTGCGGGTTGTCCGGCAGGTTGGCGGTGAAGATGAAATAAGGGTGGGTAATAAAATTCCGACCGACCAGGTCATGCTGGTTGCCAAGCCCGCCGGGCCAGTTTGTCGAGGCTGAACGCAACAACAGTTTGGCGGATTCGATGGTGCCTGCCGCAACGATAATACGTTTGGCGTGGATAACTTCCGTCTGGCCGCTCTCTTTATCCACGCATTCCACGCCGGTTGCCGACTGTTTGCCGTCCATCAGGATTTTCCCAACGATGACGTTGGTGCGGATATGGAAGTTTTCGTGGTTTTCCCATGTCTGCATATCGTTGAGGAAGTTGGTGGCGGCGTAGCGGGCGCCGAACGGGCAGTACTTGCAGGTGCCGGTCGTCTGGCACGGCGCATGGCGAGACACGGTATCCGTGATGCCGTGGCGGGCGATCGGGACGTGACTATAGCCGATGCCGAGCGATTCCATCGCCGTCGCCATCGGTTGGTCTTCCAGCGTATAGGGGAAGGCCGGGAACGGATAGCCCGCGCTGCGCGGTACGGTGGGGTCGTGGGAGTCGCCTGAGACGCCGATGTAATGCTCCGCGGCGCAGTAATAGGGCTCAAGTTCGTGGTAATCGAACGGCCAGTCGATCGACTCGCCGGTATTGCTGTGCAGGAAAAAATCTTCCGGTTTGAGACGGAAGGACCAGCCGCCCCAGTGGATGGTCGAGCCGCCGTAGGTTAGCGCTCGCGCGCCGGCCAGCGGGATTTCCGTACCGCCGGCATTCAGGTTTTCTCCCGGATGATCCCGTTCCGGGTAAGGGAGATCGTAGTACTTTTCATAAGGCAGCTTGCCGTTGACCAGATAGGTCGTCCAGGTGTTGTAATCCTGCATTTTCACCCTGCCGCCGGCTTCCAGCAGCAGGATGGAGGCATGGGGATCGTGATCCAGCAGACGCTGCGACAGGGCGGCGGCGGCGATGCCGGAACCAATAATCAACGTATCGACACGCATGATGGAGCCCTCAGAATGAACGATAGGGGGCTGGAGCGCCGGGAACGTTGGCGCCGCCAAAGTACCCCGGATAGTTCAGCGCGCCGCCGAAGGATTTGAAGCCGCCCAGCGATAACTGTAGGGCGACGAATTCATTGGAGACTTTCTGCCGGGTAATGGTCAGCGGCGTCAGGGCCGGGGGCTGATTGGCGCTCGCGTCGGTAAACAGGAAGGTATAAGCGCTTTCCTGACCATGTTCCTGTATCAACTGCGCGATCACCGTCTGGGCGGTGGCGTAGTACTGCTGGTACAGCGGGTCGATATCAATACGGTTTGCCATGAAGGAGTACAGCAGCGGCTGATAGGTGGGCGAGTCGTCCAGATTGCGCCAGAACTTGCCGATGTGCACAAACAGTTGCCACATGGCGTCCAGCGTGGTTGTACCCAGAGGCGCCAGTTGGGCGCTAAGGTAATGCTGTGTGTTGATGTCAGACATAGGTCCTCACAGAAATGCGCAGGAGAAAGAAAAACAGCAAGGTTTGAAGCGTTGCGGGTGAAAACCTTGCCAAAACACAGCGGGGACGCGGGCCAAGCGGTAGCGCCCCGCTGATTCTGTCGTCCGATCCCGGTCTGGCCGGGAAACGGTTAACGGGAATTCAGCCAGTCTTGTGTGCGCTGGCGGATGTAGTCGGCGTACTCGGCCGCGGTGGTCATATCGGGCATCTGATGGTGCATTCCGCCTTGCCGTTACTGTCTGGATTGGTTTCATTTCCGGTTAAACCGGCGAAGGGATGCCCGAGCGGAGAAAGGTTATTCCGGTCGGCGTAAAGAAATCCCAACATATGATCAAAAGATCGGTTTTCCAGCATTAATACGACAATATGCTCAATATTCGATAATCCAGTATTGGCCATGACAACCTCTCAGCGGATTTTGATATATACCCTAAATAATTCGAGTTGCAGTAAAGCCAACGCACCTGCAACTTGAAGTATGACGGGTATAAAAGTTATATATTAATGTGTTGGTAGCTGTGCCTGGGTTCTCGGCCTGGTGGGGATGTCATGAAGCCAATTGATACAAGGGCGGGAATAAAGGATTTTATGCGTGTTATGTATCGATAATTTAGTCCGGCTGTTTATTCTGTCAAATTAAAAATAAATGACATACCGAAGTGTCTATTTTTAATATAAATGTTTTTTTGACGGGAATGGATAGAGGGTAAAATGATTAATTCGCTTACTTTACCTAAGGGAATTAACGCAGAATGATCATTACCGGGGGATGCCGGTGATGGAAAGGCGGGCATCGCTTCTTTCTGCGATAGCCGCCGTGTTATCGTCGGTATGTTGTTTCTCACCGGGGATGATGATGATCACGTACCGTAACGATGCGTTCGAACTGGCGTTGCTGACCAACGGTAAGCGTTTCCCTCGTCACAGTCATGACGAATTCGTCATCAGCGCCAATCTGGGCGGGTTGGAGCAGGTGTGGCTGGATGGCGACATCTTTGTTGCCGACACGTCAATGGTCACGACCTATAATCCCGGCCAGTTGCAGGGCAGCGAACACAGCCACGACCGCTGGCAATGCGCGTCGCTGTACGTGCAGCCACGGGCGTTCGAAGACTATTTCCAGCAATCGTTCCTGTTTTCACGTCCGGCCAGCGTGTCTCCCCGGCTGGCCCGCCAATTGACGCAATTGGTGACGGCGGTGATGACGCCCGCGCAGCGCGAGGAGCAGATCGTGATGTGGTTGTCTGAACTGATGACGCAAGCCCGCAGCGCTTCTGCTCCCCGTCCCATACGGGAGCCGGCCCGTATCCGCCGTATCAAGGCCCGGCTGGCGAGCGATCTGGCCGAGATTCCAACGCTGTCCGAACTGGCGCGGCAGGAGGGCATTTCCGCCGCCCATCTGGTGCGCGGTTTCACCCATGCGGAAGGTATCTCGCCGCTGGCATGGCTGATGCAGGTGCGTATGCGCCGTGCGCGAATCTGGCTGCGTCAGGGGATGCCTATCAGTCAGGTAGCGCTGGCGCTGGGATTTGCCGATCAGGCGCACTTCACCAAGGCGTTCGGCCGTTATAGCGCCATGACGCCGGGACAGTTTCGCGATATCAAATTTTGACAATACAGACGGTGAATATCGCCGTAAGCTCGTCGCACATTATTTACCGGAAACACGCACTAATAACCGGAAACACACACTAATGACCGGAAACACACACTAATGACCGGAAGCGCGCAAGGGTGACCGGAAAAACGTTACCGGAAAAAAGAATAACTGAGGGAAGCTATGTTACTGGTGATGCTGAGCGGCTTGCTGTTGTCGTTGTCGCTGTGTCTGGATTTGGGGATCGTTAATACCGCCATTATTAATCGCGGCGTCCGGGATGGCGCAGGCACCGCGTTTTTTATCGGCCTGGGGTCTTGCTTCGGCGATCTGATTTACGCCACGCTGTCGGTGCTGGGGATGGCGGTGATTTTCAACTATACGCCGGTACGATGGCTGTTGTGGATAGGCGGCGGCGGTGTGCTGCTGTGGCTGTCGTTCAGCATGGCGCGCAGCGCCTGGCGCGACTACCGCCAGCATCGCGGGTTGCCGATCGATACCGTTACCGTGTTTTCACCGCGCGCGTCGGCGTCGGCTCACCGCGATTTTATCAGCGGAATGGGAATGGCGCTGGCGTCGCCCAGCGCGTTGCTGTGGTTTGCGGCGGTCGGCGGGACGTTGATTGCGCAGGCCACCGACGGCTCCGCCAGACAGGTAGCGCTGTTTCTGGGGGGATTCTTTATCGGCGGCGTGCTCTGGACGCTATTCATGGCGCTGTTGATCCAGTACGGACGCGGCGCGTTGAAAGGCCGACTGTCGTTTTATTGCAGCGTGTTATCCGCCGTGCTGTTCGCCGTGTTCGCCGCACAGGTGATCGTTAACGGATACCAAACGCTGCTGACGCCGGCCGGCTGAATCGACTGCTTAAAACGCGCGCAGTCAGCCGGTGTTTTGTCTTGCCCGCCAGACAGATGACGCTATAATGCCAGTCACTTTCGACGCGGGCGTAGTTCAATGGTAGAACGAGAGCTTCCCAAGCTCTATACGAGGGTTCGATTCCCTTCGCCCGCTCCAGATTTTTTCCTATATCCAACTTTGAATCCCTAAAACGTACGGTTTATAGCTTTTCTGCAGAGCGATTTACTGTAAGCCGCCTTGCAACCCTATCGCGTATGCAGACACCTGATTTATTTTCAAAGCCATCCTACCTAAAGCTGGCCGCCGTGTTGACGTGTCTGAAAGGCTATGCTGGCGTTCAGGGTTTGGCATCACAACAGTCCAGTCTGTAGTCCGTATAGCGGGGCGATCATTTTTCAGGTGATCAGCTGGCTAATTCCCGTGGCGAACAAAATGGAAAACAGCATTGCCACCAGACCAGGCACTAAAAACGGATGATCGATGATGCGTGTGCCCAATTTTGTTGAACCTGTATCGTCCATTGCAACCGCTGCCAGTAGCGTCGGGTAATTCGGCAAAATAAACAGTGATGCGGTTGCCGGGAAGCTGGCTACCAGAATAGTTGGCGCCACGCCCAGACTTAGGGCGACCGGAAAGAGAATTTTTGTCGCTGCCGCCTGTGAATAAAGAAAACAGGAGGCCAGCATGATAATGATTGTCAGTAATACCGGCGAGTCCAGCAGATATCTGGATGCCATGCTCTGTAACCAGACCTGGTTGCTGTCCATAAACGTGGAGCCTAACCAGGCCACGCCAAGGATGCAGATACAGGAGGTCATCCCGGTTTTAAATACGGATGTTGAAGGGATATTATGTACGTCTACCCGACAAAATATCGCGATGGCGAGCGCTACCGCCATCATCACCGAAATACGAGCCTGGCCGCTATCCAGAATCGGGTGGGCGATGATCCCCAGCTTCGGGCTGATCACGATCGCATAAACCAGCACCGCGGTAAGCCCGGTAATAAAGATCACCACGGAACGTTTTGCTCCGGGACGCGGCGCAGCCAATGTGGGGCGGCTATTGTTGCTGAAAGACTCGTCTAGCCTGTCGTTTTGTCTGAAGCGATCCCAGAACAGGTAGAAGACCGAGGTGCATAACAGGGCTAGAAATGTTGACGGCACAGAGACTGCAATGAGTTCAAGGTAGCCCCATCCCTGATGGCTTTTTTCCAGTATGCCAGAGAAAAAAATCACTGCGGCGGAAATAGGAGACGCCACAATACCCAGCAATGAGGCGGCAACAGAAATGGCCAATGCCCGGGTGGGGCGGATCTGATTCTCTTTAGCAACGCCGACGATGACGGGCATACAGGCAAATGAAACCTGCCCGGTGCTGGCCATCATCGTCAGCAGCCATGTGGATAGCGGCGCAGTAATCACCAGTAAACGTGGATAGCGCTGCAGCATACGCTCAGTCAGCCCGACCAGATATTCAATACCGCCTGCTTCCTGCATGGCTGCAATCGCTATGATCACAACCATGATAAATACGATGACCAGCATTGGCAGATCGCCGGGTGTAGCTCCAAGAGCGCATAACACCATTACACCCGCACCACCGGCGAATCCTACGCCAATACCACCGACCCGCATTCCCAGAAACAGGAATAACAGAACGATAAGAAATTGCACCAGTATCATCATCAATACTCCTTTCTGTGCAGGCAATCTGTATGCGTCATTAAATACGGCAGGCAATGGGGCACGTGGACGTCTTGTGGGGATAACGTCGTGACGGCTGGCAATCAATAAAATCAGTAAGCCTGAGAAAAAGTGGGGGTTGAGAAACGCTGGTTATCGATTTCATCGCCAACCACCTGATTTATAAGGCAGCCTATATGTGAAATTTCCACTTCCACAACGTCTCCCGGCAACATGAACAGCGGCGGATTACGTTTTTTGCCCACCCCGCCCGGAGAGCCGGTAAGGATGACGTCACCGGGCGACAGCGCGCTGAATGTGCTGATATAGGCGATCAGGTCACTTATCGAGTGGACCATGCTGTGGGTATTATCACGCTGAACCTCACTACCATTTAAACGGGTAATGATCTCCAGATTCTGAGGGTCTGGAATGTCATCCGGCGTGACCAGCCAGGGACCGAATCCGCCGGTAGCCGGCCAGTTTTTACCGGCGGTAAACCAGGTATGCTGCCAGTCCCTTACCGAACCATCCATATAGCAGCTGTACCCGGCGACATAGTCGAGCGCGTCTTCTCGAGCAATATGAGAACCAGGGCGCCCGATCACTAAAGCTAATTCGCCTTCATAGTCAAATTCATTACTTTGTGAGGGTTTTATTAGCCCGCAACGATGCCCGGTTTGTGAATCGGCAAAACGAATAAAGAGAGTCGGGTCAGGATCGTCTTCATTAAATTCCACCCGTTTTTCGCTGTAATTCATTCCCGCACAGATGATTTTGTTTGGTCGTGTTATGACGGGTAAAAAGGTGACCTCATCAAAACAGTAATCGGCTTTTTTGCCGGCGAATATCCGGCTGTCTAATTGATTAATGCAGGAGAGGAAAGCCCGCAAGTCAGGATATTGTGGAAAAAATGCGTGTAAATCGATAATTCCATCCTGGTTGACCAGGCCATATCTCTCGTGGCCGTTAACAGAAAAACTCAGTAATTTCATGATGCACCTTACATAAACGTTGATATTTGCCTTTTTATGCTGACCAGCAGCGAGAAAACAGCCGGCCAGTTTCCGGTGATGTGATGCTGTTGTGACGGCGCTAAGGCGAAAGCTCTTCCAGAATGGCGCCTTTGGTTTCAATGCCGAAAAGCATCGTAATTCCCCCGCCAGCCAGTGAGACAACGGCAAATAAATAGAACACATATTCCACCCCGAATCCGGCCACGATCAGCCCGACGAGCAGCGTACCCAACGAGGAGCCGGCACGAAGCCAGGCGCTGCCAAAGCCGGTTCCAATCGCCCGTAGCCGTGTCGGATAAAGTTCAGCGGAATAGAGGTAGAGTGAAAATGTGATGGTTTGCATTATGGCGTAAGCAAGGCTGGCGAAAATCAGCACCTGTATGGCGGCTGAGGCGCCACTCATACCGAGAAGGAACAGTGACAGCGCGCAAAGACAAAATGCCGCGCTATACCAGCGTTTGCGCCCCGTTTTATCGATGAGTAATGCACAGGCGAGCGATGCCGCCACTCCCGCTGCGGACGTGACCCAGCCATAGGCAAGACTGCGTGGGAGCGACAGATGAAAAGCGCTGCGGTATAGCGTCGGCAGCCAGGTGATCATACCGTTATTCACCAGATAGGCACTGACCCACAGCCCCCAAAGCATCAGGGTTCTTTTCCGGTATATTCCCGAAAACAGCTCGCGCCATCCCTGGTCCGAATGCGGTGCTTTCTGGAACATTCTGACGACCGGTTCTTCCAGGTTGCCGCCGCGGTTTATGACTTCGTCTTCCAGACTTCTGACAATCTGTGCGGCTTCATCAAGGCGTCCTTTACCAATCAACCAACGTGGCGATTCCGGCATCAACCAGCGTAACGGTGCGGCAATCATCGGCGGAATAAGACCAACCCAAAACATGGCTTTCCAGCCATACAGCGGAACCAGAAAATAGCCAATGATTCCGGCGAACATTAGACCGACCGGAAAGATGACTTCATATAACAGGAAGAAGCGACCACGCTTTTTAGAGCCGATAAATTCATTAATGTAAGCGCTGGCTACCGGAACTTCAGCGCCAATTCCAATGCCTTGCAAAAAGCGAATAATCAGCAAAGACCAGCCGCTCCAGGCGAATAAACAGGCTGCGCTCATGGCGACAAACATAATGATGGTAATTTTCAGTACACCCAGACGTCCTATTTTCTCTGCCAGTGATCCAAAAAATATGGCGCCGACTAATTGTCCGGCATAGCTAGCGGCAATGATTATGCCGACGAAGAAAGGCGTCAGATTCCATTCGCCGATCAGCTCCGGCATGGCAAAGGCAATAGCCAGGACGGTATAAGAATCGAAGAAAGTGGAAATACCGGTGACGATACGAATGAATATTAATTTTCGGGTAATAGGGATACGTTCTATGCGGGCAACCAGTTCAGCGGAGCTTGTCGCGGTATCGGCGGCAGAGCGACTGGCATTCAAGACCAATGTAGACATGGTTTACCTTCCTGAATGACCGGGAAAATAAAACAGCTATGCTATTTTCTCCGGATATACAGAGCTGTCGTCTGATTTATATTTTTTTGGTAAAACCGATATGACCCATCAAAATAAGGAGAGTCGCCACCTTATTTTCTAATTCATAACGAAGTGGCGCTCGCGGACCAGAAATACATTGATGAGTCATGTTCAGGAACGCAGCATACCTATCTGAACGGTGAAAACGGAATACTGCGTTCGTATACGGATCTGGTTTCCGTTAATCAGCCTACACGGCTCAGTTCAGCGGCACGGATAGCGGCATGGATCTCTTCTTCTGCGCCTTGTTCAAGCGGCAGCAGTGGCGAGCGTACGGTAGCGTGTTCCAGAATACCGCGAGCCACCAGCGCGTGTTTCAGCGCGACGGTCCCTTCCATGTGAGAGCCACGGTGATAGACGCTTTTGGTCACCGGCAGCAGGCGATCATGGATTTCGCGCGCTTTTTTGTAATCACCGGCTTTACCGGCCTTGATCATTTCGATCAACGGTTCTGGTGCGATATTGCCATAACCTACCAGGAAGCCATCAATGTCAAACGCGGTGTGCAGCAGGTATTCATCGTGGCAGCTCAGGATCTGCAAATTCGGGCGTTCGCGGCGGATTACCGGAATTTCAGTATCCCAGCGACGCATGTTACGAACACCATTTTTCATCGCAAATACGCCCGGCTGAGCGGAGATATCGAGTAGGGTTTTCAGGTTATAGGTGGCTTTGGTCGCGTCAGGATATTGGAACAGGATCAGCGGCAGGCCGCTTTCTTCATAGACCACACGGTAACGATCCTGCGGGGCGCCGTCCTGGTAGCCGAAACGTAGCCAGCCATGAGACGGATAGAGCAGACCAGCGGAGGCCCCCGCTTCCACTGCGCGTTTGGCTTCCAGTGCAGCCACTTCAGTACCTTCACCGGTGATACCCGCGATGATCGGCAGCTTGCCGTCGACGGATTTCACAAATGCGCGGATAACAGCGGCTTGTTCATCCTGAGTCAGAAATGTCCCTTCGCCTGCGTGACCCAGCACCACCAGTCCTTTCACGCCATCAATGCTGCCCAGCCAGCTACCCAGACGTTGGATAGCGTCAAAGTCAACGCGGCCATCGCGTGTGAATGGGGTAACCGGAGCGGGAGTTAAACCTCTGAGATCGATGTTAATCATGATTATCTCCTTGATAATTTGCATAATTTTTTGTTGGTGATGAATTTCTGAAACGGATATGAAATCGTTTCTGCAATCGTTTTCACGTGATTGAATTTGAACCTGAGAAATCAGTAAGTCAACTGGCTGGCGTTTATAAGTGCAGCAGGGGTCACAAAATCAGATGATGAAAGCGGAGTGACTGCGATCAGGATCGCAGATTGCGATCGCTACATTATTTTAGGCACTGTAGCGATCGAGGAGGCTTGTTATTTCCTGGGAGAGGATGTGGATTTGCGGGGGATGAGGGTAGGGATGACGACGCGCAGGCGCATGTCGTCATCGCCGCCATTAATCAGCATGTCGACAGCATTACTGGCAATGTGCTCAAGCGGTGTGCGTACCGATGTTAATGCTACCGGCAAACGACTCACCAGAGGGATATCGTTGTAACCGACCAGAGACAGCTCCTGACCAATGGTGATACCCAGATGATGCGCCGCTGCCACAACGCCGATAGCGATTTCGTCGTTGACCGCGAAAATCGCGCTGGGGCGGGGTGAAGCGCTGAGGATTTTCATTCCCGCCTCCTCACCCGCCTGAATATTAAAATCTGATGGACAGCACCACTGTGGCTGGATTTTGAGGCCGACTTCGTTCATGGCTCGTTCAAAGCCTTTGCGGCGATTGATGGCATTTGAGGCAAAATCCGGCCCGCCAATGAGACCGATATCTTTGTGGCCTAAATCGATAAGATGACGGGTAGCCAGATAGCCCCCCAGTTCATCATCACCCACGGAAGACAAACTGATCCCGTCAGTACGTAGCGCCAGTACATGTGGAACATCACGTTCGCGCAGTTCCCTGGGCAGAGGGTCATCCAGCCGGCAAGTGGACATGATCAAGCCGTCAACACGCCTGTCGAGCAGTGATTCGACGGACTGACGCTCCTGCTGCTGGCTGTCGCCGCAGGTGGAAACTATTGCAAAATAACCACGTCGCGCCGCTGCGCTGGCGATTTCCTCGAACAACATGGCAGTCACGGCATCTGTCAGACGCGGTACCAGTACACCCAGCGTGCCCGTGCCGCCGCGGCGTAAGCTGGAGGCGACGTAATCACGTCGGTATCCCAGCTCGCGTGCCACCTGACGTACTTTTTCCGCGGACCCGCTTTTAGACGCCGGGAGTCGTTCATCCAGAATACGTGAAACGGTTGACACGCTGACGCCAGCGGCCTGAGCCACGTCACGCATGGTTATCAGCCTTTTATCTGATTGATCTCTACCTTCGCTTTCCCGGTCCATATGTTGCTCCAGATAATGTCATTGCCAGAAAGGCTCCATCTACAACAAGCCAGAAACACCAGCAACGGATAACGCACTTGACGAAATGTTACGGCAATTCTCTGTACGACAAAAGAAATGACGATTTTTTTACCACCTTAAGCAACCAATAACATTTTAATTTATGGCGATTTCTGATGGTCAACCATCGCGATTGCCGTTCACTGCCCACCGCTCTTTGGACTTTCAAACTGAAGTCACATTTCTCCAGGTTCCACTATCAGGAGTGTGAACTGGTTATCAATTGTTCGCTCTGCGCGATTGACTTCACACATCATTACGTCAACGATTATTAAATGAAATCGATTGCAGAAACGTTTTCATAATAAATTATTTTTTGCCGTTTTCGCAGTTTTATTTAATTAACCGCAAGTGAGTGCCTTCCCGCATTTATGCGTACCTATAGGCGGGGGAATTCGTTGTCTTGCGTGTATGCCCAGGTAAATCAATCAACAGGGTATCACTATGTCAACTCAGGTTATTACTTCCGATCGTGTTGTAACCCGCCACTCTGAAACCAAATCAGCAGAGTTGCTCGCCAGGCTCGAAAGGCTGCCTATTACCCGGCGCCTGATGGCTATCCGTGTGGTTGTCGGTCTTTCCACCTTTTTTGATGCGTACACCATTATTGCTATTGCTTTTGCGTTGCCTCAACTCACCCAGGAGTGGGGATTAACGCCCACGTTCGTCGGGCTTATTATTGCTGCCAGCTATCTCGGGCAGTTATGCGGAGCGTTATTTTTTGGCTCGCTGGCTGAAAAAATCGGCCGTATCGGCGTGTTGCGGATCACTATCGTCATGTTTGTGATAATGGATGCAGCCTGCCTGTTCGCCTGGAATGGATGGTCGATTCTGGCTATTCGTTTTCTGCAGGGGTTAGGGATCGGTGCGGAGGTTCCGATCGCCAGCGCCTATATCAATGAGTTTGTCGGGGCGAAGAAACGTGGCCGCTTCTTTCTGCTATATGAGGTCATTTTTCCAATCGGTATGATGTTTGCCGGGCTGGTCGGTTTTTTCCTCGTCCCTGTTTATGGCTGGAAGGTCATGTTCCTCATCGGGCTAATACCTTCTGCGCTGACCGTACCGCTGCGCTGGCTGATGCCGGAATCACCGCGCTGGCTGGTCTCAAAAGGACGTCAGCAGGAAGCTGAAAAAGTCGTGGCTACGTTTGAAGCGGAAGTGACTCGTCGTGGTATTGCATTACCGGAGCCGGTTATTAAACCTGTTGTCACACAAGTCGTTTCGGCAGGTGGGGTAAAAGAGCTTTTTTCAGGTATGTACAAGTCACGGACATTTATGCTGTGGGGACTCTGGCTAACGGTCTATACCGTGAATAACGGTATGATAACCTGGTTCCCGACGCTCTATAGAACCTGGTTCAATTTACCACTGGAAACCAGCCTCGCCTATGGATGGCTGACCTCTTCCTGCGGCGTGGTTGCCTCGATCATATGTGCGCTGTTAATTGATAAAGTCGGCCGTAAGCGCTGGTATACGTGGGCGTTTATGCTGGCCATCATTCCATTAATCACACTCTGTACGTTGGGCGCTAAATCGGCGATAGAGATTCTGATTCTGGGCAGTATGACCTATGCTATTTTGCAGACGATTGCCTTTTCGCTGTATCTCTACTCCGCGGAGCTTTATCCGACACGTTTGCGCGCCATAGGTACCGCTTTTTCCAGCGCCTGGCTACGCGCAGGCTCGTCAATGGGGCCTTTGCTGGTCGGTTTTATTATGTCTGGTTTTGGCGTTCGTTTTGTTTTCATCACGTTCGCCGTAATTGCTCTGGTTGGCGGGTTGGTGACATGGTTGTTTGCTATTGAGACCAAAGGCAAATCGCTGGAGGAACTGTCTCCTTAGCCTGAATCGGGTCTGCTCATGCCGGCCCGGTTGATTCCCGCTCTTTCATTCCCCCAATAATACCTGCAATCCTCCCTTTCCTTTTGCCGTTCGAAAATGGAGGGTGCAGGTATTCATCATCAGTTTCATAAAGAAACTAACTCCCTAAAAGAAACAATATGCGTTATGGTAGTACAGGTATGCGGAATAAACGTTAACCGATAAAACAGAGGTCACGAGATGCCTGAATTCAATGTCTACAGCAAAACCTGTCCGGCGCGTGTGGTGCTGGATCGTTTGTCCAATAAGTGGTCGCTGTTGATTCTGGATCGTCTGGCGTGCGAGCCGGTACGATTTAATCAATTAAGACGTGACATTGAAGGCGTATCGCAGAAGGTGTTGTCGCAGACGCTGAAGCATCTGGAGCGCGATGGCATGATCCGTCGGCAGGTGTTCGCTACGGTGCCGGTGACGGTGGAGTATTCGATTACCACGCTGGGTAAGACGCTGGTCAAGACCGTACACGAACTGACCCACTGGGCAGAGAGCAATATCGATGAGGTTATGCTCGCCCAGCAGCGCTATGACGAACTTAATGCGGCTTCCACGGCGGCATAATCGAGCACGCTATCCGAGTGTTATCTGATGATAAGTGACGCGGTTTAATCCGGCTGGCCTGTTGAGAAGATAATGATGCCTGTTGTGATACATGTAATGTATCGGGGACAGGCAATCTCAGCGATCGGCTGACGGGGTATTAAACAGCCGCGGTGTGAGGCCGGCTCCGGTCATTAATAATACCTGTTAATCCTTCAGCTCTTTATGACGGACAATATTATTATTGACGATCGGCGTGTATCCCGTTGGCGCTTCCAGCAATATCTTCTTGATGTCGCCGACATCGTAATCATGGCAACTCTTGTCGAGCTTTTGTAAAAGCTGCTCCATTTCCTGCCAGCTCAGCCTTTCTTCCTGCGCGGTCATGATTCTGGGGTGGCTGGTGCCTTCTACATTTTCGCCAATCAACAATTCCTCGTAGAGCTTTTCTCCCGGGCGTAATCCCGTGAATTTAATAACGATATCGCCATCTTCGCCATAGCCTTCGATGCACCCTTTCATCCCCATCAGGTTGATCATTCTGCGCGCTAAATCGAGGATTTTGACCGGCTCTCCCATGTCCAGAACAAAAACCTGTCCGTTAATCCCCATTGCGCCGGCCTGTATAACCAGTTGCGCCGCTTCAGGTATCAGCATGAAGTAACGGGTAATGTCCGGATGGGTCACCGTCACCGGGCCTCCCTGGCGAATCTGTTTTTTAAACAGTGGGACGACAGAACCTGACGAGCCCAACACATTGCCGAAACGGACCATAGTGAAGGTCGTCTGGCTTTGACGTTCCGCCAGCGCTTGCAGAATCAGTTCTGCCATCCGCTTACTGGTCCCCATGATGTTGGTGGGGCGCACCGCTTTGTCGGTCGAAATCAGGGTGAAGTTGCGCACCCCTTCCTCTATCGCGGCTTCGGCGCAGGCCAGCGTACCGAAGACATTATTGCGGATACCTTCGATGACATTGTCTTCCACCAGCGGCACATGCTTGTAAGCCGCGGCGTGATAAATGGTTTCTACCTGATGGGCCCGAATCAGCTTCTGTATCCGGTTTTGCTTTTGCACCGACCCCAGCGCGGCAACGATTTTGGTATCAAGCAGCAAACGTTTCTTGATGCCCTGAAGCTCCTGGTCGATGGTATAGAGGTTGTATTCATTCAGTTCAAACAGCACCAGCGTGCGGGGATGCTGCGTCAGAATCTGTCGGCAGAGCTCTGAGCCGATAGAGCCGCCTGCCCCGGTAACCATGACCGATTTGCCGGTAATGTTTTTAGACATCAACTGCTTGTCGGGGCCTACCGCTTCACGTCCCAGCAAGTCCGCCACGTCCAAATCCCGTATTTCTGTCGCCATAGCCTTTCCGGCGGCGATGTCTTCGACCGAGGGTACGGATTGCACTTCAATCGGCCAGTGCGATAGTTTTTCCAGCAATCTCAACCGCTGGCCTTTTTTGATGTTATTAATCGCCAGCAGCAGTTTTACCGGTTGATATAGCGGTTTCAGTTTTTCGAATTCGCTACTGTGATGCACCTTGATGCCACAGATGATTTGACCAATCTTTTTTTCGTCATCATCAAGCACCACCACCGGGTGAAACTCATCTCCCTGGATCAGGGAATAGAGCAGGTCACGCCCGGTTGCTCCTGCGCCATAGATAAAGACATTTGGCTTCTGACGTTTGTAATAGTGGTAATAAAACGTGCGAATGAGTACGCGGGGGCTGCCCAGCGCCAGCGTCGCCAGTCCGGCATAGATGAAGGGAACGCTGCGCGGCACAAACGACTGAAAAAAGAAGCTACTCAGCGCCAGGCTGATGGCCGACAGAATCACCGACAGAAAAACATACCCCATTGCCGGCAGCATCATGTAACGCAGCACCGCCCTATACATGCCGCAGCGAACAAATACCAGCAGCGTGATGGATAGCGTGACCAGTACGCTGGCGATTTCAGCGTAACCCACAGGAAAATCCAGGGTGCCCAGACGAACGGCAACGGCCAGATAAAGTGAAACCACAATGGCGATTGCATCATAGAGCACCGTCATGATGCGTTTGTTTCTACGCTCAGCACTTAGCAAAAACGGAATGGGTTTAAACATCTGGGGCCTGAATGTCTGTGTGAGACGACAATTGGAGTAATTAGGCGGACATTTTAGTGGTCCGACAACGTCTTGACCAGCAGTGCGAATCTCAATTTCGGGTATAACAGGTACCAAGGTATTATCAGGTATTTTCCTGCGGAAGGTAACCACATTGAAAATCTTAGTAACGGGAAGCCGTGGGTTTATCGGGCGGCGGCTGGTCGCGCTGGCGGGCGAGCAAGGCATCGCCTGTGTTCTGCATTGCAGCGAGCGTGCTGAGGCATCCGATAGCCCAATGATTCGCGCCAATCTGACCGCCACGACAGACTGGATGCCGGCGCTACAGGGCGTGGATGCGGTGGTGCACTGTGCCGCCAGAGTGCATCAGATGCAGGACGGCGGTGATGCACTGGCGCTTTATCGGGAAACCAATGTGGCGGGAACGTTGCGACTGGCGCAGCAGGCCGCGGAAGCCGGCGTTAAACGGTTGGTTTTTCTGAGCTCCATCAAGGTGAATGGCGAGACCACTCAGCCAGGCCGACCTTTTCAGCCCGATGTGGCGGTACCGCCCGCCGATCCTTACGGTTTGAGCAAATACGAGGCGGAGCAGGCGCTGATGCGTCTGGCGCGGGAAACCGGTCTTGAGGTGGTGATTATTCGCCCGCCGCTGGTGTATGGGCCGGGCGTCAAAGCCAATTTTCGGGCGATGATGAACTGGGTCGGCAAAGGCGTACCGCTGCCGCTGGCGGCGGTTCATAACCAGCGCAGTCTGGTATTTGTGGACAACCTGGCCGACCTGATTCTGCTGAGTTTGCGCCATCCGCAGGCGCCGGGGCGGGTGTGGCTGGCGTCGGACGGCCACGATGTCTCCACCGCCGATCTGCTGGCGGATATGGCGGCGGCGCTGGGGGTGAAAAACCGCTGTTGGCCGCTGCCGCCGTGGGTACTGAAAAGCGCCGCGGCCCTGCTGGGAAAATCCGCGGTGGCGGAGCGCCTGCTGGGTTCGCTGCAGGTGGATGTCCGCGAAACCCGGCAACGGCTTGGCTGGCAGCCCGCCGTCCCTTATCATCAGGCGATTGCCATCACGGCGCGGGCGTTTCTGGCGGAAACGTCCGGCGTTCCCGAGTCCGAATCCAAAGAAGGTTGACCGATTATTATGCTGCGTGTTCTGGATGTATTACTGGCGCTGATTGGCTTGCTGTGCTTGTGGCCGGTGATGCTGATTGTTTATGTGTTGGGATTGTTTGATACCGGTTCGCCGGTTTTTATTCAGCAGCGGGTCGGCCGACATCAGCGCCCGTTTAACCTGATCAAGTTCCGCACGATGGCGGTGACGACCGAGTCAGTGGCGACGCACCTCGCCAGCCGCAGTGCCGTGACGCGGTTAGGCGCGTTTTTGCGTAAAACCAAGCTGGATGAGTTGCCTCAGTTGATTAATGTCCTCAAAGGGGAGATGAGCCTGGTGGGGCCGCGTCCTTGTCTGTTTAACCAACAGGAACTGATTGCCGAACGTCAGGCGCGCGGCGTATTTGATGTGCTGCCGGGGATTACCGGGCTGGCGCAGGTTAACGCTATCGATATGTCTACGCCGCAGAAACTGGCGGAGTGGGATCAACGCATGATCCAGACCCTGTCGGTAAAACATTACTTCACGTATCTGGTGCAAACGGTGGTCGGCAAAGGTTCCGGCGATCGGGTGCGTTGATAAAAAACGATGCCGGTCGGGCCGGCATCGTAACTAACATCTCTTCATGGTGTGGAAGGATCACTTCACCGGGGCCAGCGCCGTCTGGTCCACGTAGGGTTTCATGATGGTGTCCGCTTCCTGCTGGGCGGCTTTGGCCGCCGCTTCCGGCGTGACTTTCTCGTCATTCACCACCGCGGCCAACTGGTTTTCCATCGCTTTACGCACCGCTACGGTTTCATAGGTGGAGTACCACGGATGGGCGTACTTCAACTGCTCCAGTGCGGTGGCGGCGCGCGGGTCTTTTTCCAGATAGGTTTTCATTTCCGGCGTATCGTATGAGGCTTTGCGCGGCGAGAAATAGCCGGTGAAGCGGCTCCAGGCGCCGTTGATCTGCGGGCTGACCAGATAGCTCAGGAACTGGTAGGCGGCCTTTTTCTGTTCGTCGGAAATGCCTTTGAAGCTCACCAGGCTGGCGCCGCCGATCGGCACCGCGCGCTGCTCTTTGGCGGGCAGCATCGCCACGCCCAGTTCAAAATCTTTGGTGTTTTCACGCATAAAACCCAGCGCGCCGGTGCTCAGCATCGCCATGCCGAGTTTGCCGGAGAAGAACGCCGCGCTGATCTGCTTGGAATCCAGTACGCCGGACGGCATCACTTTGTCTTTGTAGATCAGGTTTTGCCAGAAGCGCAGCGCGCCGATGGTCGTCGGAGTGTTGTAGTAGACCTCGCCCGGATAGTCCTCGTTGAAGTAGTTGCCGCCGTTGGCGCGCACCAGCGAGGAGAAAATCCAGCCGCCGTAGTCGTCGTTGGTGGACGGCAGCATGATACCCCATTGGCCTTTGCTCTGGTCGGTCAGCTTTTTGGCGTCTTCCAGCAGCGCCTGCCAGGTTTGCGGCGCCTGGGCGATGCCGGCTTTTTCGAACATCGTCTTGTTGTAATAGAGGATCGGCGTCGAGTTGTGGAACGGAATGGCGTACGTCACGCCCATCACCTGCGCGTTCTTGTGCATGGCCGGCCAGAATTCGTTGGTCAAAAACGTACCGGCTTTTTCGTTGCCGAATTTGAACAGTTCGTCCATCGGCAGGATTTCGTTTTTCAGCGCCAGGTCGGTGGTGAAGTTGGCGGACATGATCACCAGCGCGGGCGGCTGGCCGGCTTTCTGCGCCGCTTCCGCTTTCATTTTGGTGGTGTCGTAGTTACCGGTGAAAATCCCCCGCACTTCCACATCCTGCTGGGAACCGTTGAATTCTTTGATGATGCGGGTCATTTCCATCGTCAGTTTGCCGTCCACCGGGGCCGGAAACATGAAATCGATGTTCTGTTTGGCCAGCGCCGAACCGGCGAAGGCCAGCGTGATGCCGAGGGTGAGCGCCTGTAACCGCTGTTTCAGGGGCTTATGCATGGGGGATCTCCTGGTATACGTTCTGCTGTGTATCAGCATGAAAAAGATGAACATCAAAAGGTGAAAAGCCGAGGTTGACGGTATCGCCGACCATCGGGGCGTCGCCGCGGTTTTTGCGGCTGTAGCGTAGTTCGCCAATCGGCGTGCTGATGTGCAGCAGATAGTCCGCTCCCATCAATTCTCGTTGCGTCACGGTGCCGGGCAGACGCAACGTGTGCTGTTCGGTTTCCGGCGCGTCGGTAAGGTGTTCCGGACGGATGCCGAAAATCACCTGCCGGAGCTGACTGGCGTGCGGCGGCAGAGGAAGCGCTTGCTCACCCACTTGTACCGCGCCGTCTGCGCAGGGCTGCGTGATGAGGTTCATGGCGGGCGAACCGATGAAACTCGCCACGAACCGGTTGGTCGGGAAGGCATACAACTGCTCCGGCGTGCCGACCTGCTGGACTTCGCCGTTGTTCATCACCACGATGCGATCCGCCATCGACATGGCTTCGGTCTGGTCGTGGGTGACGTAGACGGTGCTGGTTTTTAACTGCCGGTGCAGCGTCATGATGCCGTCGCGCACTTCGGTGCGCAGCCGGGCGTCCAGATTGGACAGCGGTTCATCCATCAGAAACAGCCTGGGGTTGCGGACGATGGCGCGCGCCATCGCCACCCGCTGACGCTGGCCGCCGGACAGCTTGCCCGGTTTGCGGTCCAGCAGTTCGTCCAGTTGCAGCAACTGCGCCACTTTCTCCAGCCGGGGTTGCCAGCTCGCTTTCGGTTCATGGCGAATCTGCATGCCGAAGGTAATGTTGTCCTTCACCGTCAGGTGCGGAAACAGCGCGTAGTTCTGAAAAATCATCGCGAAGTTGCGCTCGCGCGGCGACCGGGCGGTGATGTCGTCGCCATCCAGCCAAATCTCGCCGTCGCTCACCGTTTCCAGCCCGGCCAGCAGGCGCAGCAGGGTGCTTTTGCCGCAGCCGGACGGCCCGACCAGCACCAGAAATTCGCCGTCGGCGATCTCCAGCGACAGCGAGCGCAGCGCCGGTTTGTCGTCAAATCGTTTGCTGACGTTGTGCAGTCGTAACGTAGCCATTAACGCTCATCCACCGGGCAACTGATGCTTTCGTTGTACAGCCACGGACCGGCGTAATGCGACAGCGGGTGCAGATAGCTGACCCACTGTTTGTCCACCAGACGGTGCATCAGGCAGGCCGGCGGCGACATGTCGTAGTAAGGGCGAGTGTCTTGGTGGTAGTACGGCACCTGATGGACCGTACCCGGCACGGTGGCGATGATCGCCTGACGGTACTGCGTCATGATCAGGCAGTGGTTATGCCCGCAGAAAATGCGCACCAGCGACGGGAAGCGCTCTACCAGTTCCAGCAGGCGGTGGCCGTTCTCGCAGGCGATGCGGTCCATTTGCGCGGAACCGAGGGCGAGCGGCGGGTGGTGCATGAACACGGCGGTGGGTTTGTCATCACGCATCAGTTGCGCTTCCAGCCAGGCCAGCGTCTCTTCCGTCAGCCAGCCTTTAGACGTGCCGGCGCGGCTGGAGTCGATGAACAGCAACCGGGTGGCGAAATCGTCAATCGCGTAGCGCATATTCTGCGGGTCGTGGCCCAGTTGCGGGCACAACGGTTGCAGATACTCCAGAAAGTGGGTTTTGTCGTCGTGGTTGCCGGGGATGATGTACAGCGGGTAGGCCAGATTACCCAGAATCTGGCGGGCCGCCTGGTATTCCGACGGGCGACCGCAGTTGACGATATCGCCGCTAATCACCACCGCGTCCGGGCGTTCGGTCAGGGCGTTAAGCTGCGACACCACGTCGGCGTTGCCGGCGTTGATGTCGATGAAATCGTAAAGTTTTTGCCCCGGGCTTCGAAAGTGGGTGTCGGAAATTTGCGCTAACAGCATGAAAAACTCCTTATTTTATCCCTGAGAAACCAAAACTTCTCAGGAACTGTTTTTGGAAAACGATAAACGCCAGCATCAGCGGCAGGCACACCATCAGCGTCCCGGCGCTGATCATTCCCCACTGGCCGCCGGATTCGGCGCCCATGGCGAACGACACCAGCCCAACGGTCAGCACCTGTTTGTCCGGGTCGTTGAGCATCATCAGCGGCCACAAATACTCGTTCCAGTGATAGGTAATGCTGACGGTGGCGAACGCCAGAATGGAGGGCCAGGACATCGGCAGCAGCACGCGGAATAGCACCTGCCACCAGCGGCAGCCTTCCATCAGCGCGGCTTCTTCAATTTCTTTGGGAATAGCCAGAAACGCCTGACGCATCAGAAAGACGCCAAACGCCGAGGTGAAATAGGGCATCATCACGCCGGTCAGGGTATTGAGCAGGCCGAATGCCTTCAGCGTCATCATGTTGGGCACCATCATCACCACCGGCATGATCATCAACTGCACCAGAAACAGCAGGAATAGCGTCTGCTTGCCGCGAAACTCGTGGCAGGCGAAGACGTAACCGGCGGTGGTGATGGTCAGCAACTGGACGAAAAAGGTGCCGAAGGTAAAGAAAATGGTGTTGGCGTACAGGCTTATCCAGTCGGCGCTCTGCCAGGCGTCGCGGAAGTTATCCAGCGTCAGCGGCCAGCGCGGCAACAGCGACGCCATGCCCACGCCAAAGGTGGTGGCGCTGAATGCCGACGAGAGCATCCAGATAAACGGGCTTATCCACAGCAGCGCGGCGCAGATCATCAGCAGGCTCAGGGTCGCCCGGCGCGACTGGCGCCAGCGCAGCCATGCCGGCAAGGGCGCGCGGGTGGAACAGGCAACGGCGGGGGAGATCTCAACGCTCATAATGCGCCCCTTTCTCAAGCACTTTCAGGTTAATCAGCGAGAAAACGAACAGCCCCGCCAGCGTCAGGAAGGTGGCGGCCGAGGCTTTGCCGAGGTCGTGGGTGTCCCAGGCCAGGTTCTGGATGTAATACAGCAACACGGTGGTGGCGTTGTCCGGCCCGCCGTGGGTCATCACCGCCACGTGGTCGATTTGGGTGATGGAGTAAATCAGCGCGGTGGTAATGACAAAACTCAGCGTCGGGCGCAGCAGCGGCAGCGTGACCCGGAAAAACACCTGCGTCGACGTGGCGCCTTCCATAATCGCGGCTTCGCGGGTGGACGGCGGGATGCTCTGCAAACCGGCCAGAAAGAACAGCATGTAGTAACCGGCGAATTTCCATACGCCAATCAGCGCAAGAGCGAGCAGCGCGCTGTTGCTGCGGCCCAGATAGTTGTTGTTCATCGGGCCGAATAGTTTGGCCAGATAGTAATCCAGCAGGCCGATGCCGGGCATGAAGATAAACAGCCACAGCGCGGCGGCGCTGACCATCGGGATGATCATCGGGAAAAAAAACGCGGTACGCAGCCAGCGGTTGACCGCATGGTTTTCCCACAGCGCCACCGCCAGCAACAGCGCCAGCACCACGCCGGGGATCACCGTCAACAGGATATAGACCAGGTTATTGAGCAGCGCGCGCCAGAATACGGCGTCATTCAGCAGGCGAACTACGTTTCCCAAACCGACGAACGGCGCGTCTGCGCCCGCCATACGGGTATCGAACAGGCTGTCATAAACGGAGCGCAACAGTGGAAAGTAGGTGAACAACAGTAGGAACAGCAAGGAAGGCGACAGAATCACCCAGGGGAGCCAGTGTTTTCGCATGGTGATGGTTAAAGCCAGTCAACGGGTTTCGTAAAACGGAAGGCATATGCTGCGCAGGGAATGCTGCAAGGGCATGGCAGGCCGGTGACGATTTGGTGACGAAGGTTTCCATAAAATAAAACTGTTGCTGATGGCTTGTACTGCGGCGGGAAAAAGCGTTTGATGAATCATTAAACGCTTTTATGGTTATTTACCGATTTATCCAGGAGGTTCTATGTCCGTTTCTGCACGAAATCAACTCAGTGGAACAGTGGCCCGCGTGGCGGAAGGCGCGGTCAACAGCGAAGTGGTGCTAACGCTGGAAAGCGGCGAACAACTGACTACCGTGATTACCCGCAGCAGCGTGACGACGCTCGGACTGGCTCCCGGTAAAGCGGCGCTGGCGCTGATCAAAGCGCCATGGGTGATTCTGGCCTCGGCCGATTGCGGCCTGAACTTCTCCGCCCGCAATCAGTTCAGCGGCGCGATTGATGACGTGATCAAAGGCGCGGTGCACGCCACGGTGCATATCACCACCGCCAAAGGTCTGAAACTGACCGCCAGCGTCACCAACGAAAGCGTGGAAGAGATGGGATTGCAGGCCGGATCGGCGGTGATCGCGCTGATTAAGGCCTCCAGCGTCATTCTGGCGACCCGCGCCTGACGGCGTGCGGCATCGACATCGCCGCTACACACAATCTTTACACTCGAATCCCTCCTTTCTTTGGTGGATTTCGGGTAATCTGAGTCGCTTTTTAGCGGCAGAGAAGCGCGGCATTCGCCGGGTTGTACTTTGCCGCACGTTTCTCCTCTTTTTTCACATTGACTGTGTTTTCCTCCGGGCTACCTGGATAACGACAATGTCGTGCATGGTTAGTTTGTTAAAACTGGCTGGTATGACAATCAAGAAGATATTCATAATGACTCAACAAACCTTTACCAGGGACTTATTCCACCCTCGCTACTGGCTGCTGTGGTTCGGCCTCGGCGTGCTGTTTCTGCTGGTGCAACTGCCTTATCCATCGTTGATGCGGCTGGGCAGTTGGATGGGACGCACTTCCCGTCATTTTCTCAAACGTCGGGTGAGCATTGCCCGCCGCAACCTGGAGCTCTGCTTCCCCGATATGCCGGCATCGCAACGTGAAGTGATGCTGGAGGCGAATTTCGCCTCGCTGGGGATGGCGCTGATGGAAACCGGCATGGCCTGGTTCTGGTCGGACAGGCGGGTCAGAGCGTGGTTTGAGGTATCCGGCCTCGAGAATCTTCAGCAGGCTGGGCGCGAACAGCGCGGCGTGATGGTGATCGGCATTCATTTTATGTCGCTGGAACTGGGCGGCCGCGCCATGGGGCTGTGCCAGCCGATGATGGCGATGTACCGGCGGCATAACAATAAAGTGATGGAACTGGTGCAGACCTGGGGACGCTCCCGTTCCAACAAAGCGATGATTGACCGCAAGGATCTGCGCGGCATGGTGCAGGCGCTGAAGAGCGGCGAAGCGGTATGGTTCGCTCCCGATCAGGATTACGGCCCGAAAGGCAGCGTGTTCGCGCCGTTCTTTGCGGTAGAGCAGGCGGCGACGACCTGCGGTACGTCCACCATCCATCGTCTGGCCAAACCAGCGATGATCACCACGGTACTGATTCGTAAGCCGAACCAGCAGGGGTATCAACTGGTGATTGAACCGGAACTGGAGGACTACCCGAGTCAGGATCAACAGCAGGCGGCGCAGTACATGAACCGGGTGATTGAGCGGGAGATCCTGCGTGCGCCGGAACAGTATTTATGGCTGCACCGTCGCTTCAAGACCCGCCCGTGCGGCGAGGCGTCGCTGTACCGCTAAAGGCTGGATGGATCGGACGAAAAAAAAGTGGCTGCCCGAAGGCAGCCACAATAAGAAGGAGAGAATGACTGATGATTAACGAAACAGCGCGTAGGGATTAACACCGCGGTAGGTTTTGCCCAGCGCTTTTAGGATTTGAGTGATTTGACGGACAATACTCATGGTGTTTCCCCCATACGCATAAAAGAATTATTGGTTGAAAGTACCGAAGTTGATGGTGAAGTTTTCAAACATAGCGATAATTTTGTGCAGCAGTTTCATTGTCGTATTCCTCTGTGTGATTCATTATTTCTGTGACGTTCTTCACGGTTTTAAAGATACACCCTGCTCAGGGAGTGGTCAACTTTTTTGTGATGTGCATCACAAAAAGATGAACGAGTAGTCTACTCTGCCTGAACCGCAGTTTTATTTTCTTTCATACTCAAGATGTTGCCATTCGAACGGCGGCGAAGAATCATTGGCCTGACGATCGTGGCAACGGCATGCGGCGTTTGGTTTGCGTCATTTTCAGCGCGACCACGGCGTGAATGCAGGGAATAGCAGTTGAAATGGATGTCCCGAAGGCAGGATAATCTGCCGCCTCAACAACAACTGGCAGGATTCAGCCGCTTTGTAACGCAACGGTTAATCGTTTGCGTGTCAGGCTGGAGTGGGAAAACGGCAGGTTGTCCGGCGCCTGGCAAGGGGCGTCAAATCACACCGTTTTCACCGAATACTGGCCAAGTGCCGGTCACGGCGCTTGATAACCATAATGTTTGAACCATAACGTTTGATAACCATAAAACGACATTTCAGGGGATACACCATGTCCAATACCACTCGTCAGGCTGACGATGCGGCTCGTCCCGCAGGCGCGCTTGATGCCTTTTTCAAGATTACGCAGCGCGGCAGCAGCGTTCGTCAGGAAGTGCTGGCGGGCCTGACTACTTTTCTGGCGATGGTTTACTCGGTCATCGTCGTACCGGGCATGCTGGGTAAAGCCGGATTTCCGCCCGCGGCGGTGTTTGTGGCGACCTGTCTGGTGGCCGGGCTCGGTTCACTGCTGATGGGGTTGTGGGCCAATCTGCCGATGGCGATCGGCTGTGCGATTTCGCTGACCGCGTTTACCGCCTTCAGTCTGGTGCTGGGTCAGCATATCAGCGTGCCGGTCGCGCTGGGCGCCATCTTCATGATGGGCGTACTGTTTACCGTGATTTCCGCTACCGGCATCCGTTCCTGGATCCTGCGCAATCTGCCGATGGGCGTGGCGCATGGCGCGGGCATTGGTATCGGGTTGTTCCTGCTGATTATCGCCGCCAACGGCATTGGTCTGGTGATCAAGAACCCGATCGACGGCTTGCCGGTGGCGCTGGGTCATTTCACCGCGTTTCCGGTGATAATGTCGCTGATCGGTCTGGCCGCTACTATCGGTCTTGAAAAACGCCGCGTGCCCGGCGGGATCCTGCTGGTGATCGTCGCCATTTCAGTCATCGGTCTGATTTTTGACCCGAACGTGAAATATCAGGGGCTGTTCGCCCTGCCGAGCCTGACCGATGCCAACGGCCAGTCGCTGATTTTCAGCCTCGACATCAAAGGCGCGTTGCAGCCGGTGGTGCTGCCGAGCGTGCTGGCGCTGGTGATGACGGCGGTGTTTGACGCCACCGGCACCATTCGTGCGGTGGCCGGTCAGGCCAACCTACTGGACAAAGACGGTCAGATTATCAATGGCGGCCGTGCGCTGACCGCCGACTCCGTCAGCAGCATTTTCTCCAGTCTGGTGGGAACGTCGCCGGCGGCGGTCTACATTGAATCCGCCGCGGGTACTGCCGCAGGCGGTAAAACCGGCCTGACCGCGACCGTAGTGGGCGTGCTGTTCCTGCTGATCCTGTTCCTGTCGCCGTTGTCTTATCTGGTGCCGGCTTATGCCACGGCGCCGGCGCTGATGTATGTCGGCCTGCTGATGCTGAGCAACGTGTCCAAACTGGATTTCAACGACTTCGTCGACGCCATGTCCGGCCTGGTGTGCGCGGTATTCATCGTGCTGACCTGTAACATCGTCACCGGCATCATGCTGGGCTTTGGCTCGCTGGTGCTGGGCCGCCTGTTCTCCGGCGAGTGGCGTAAACTCAATCTCGGCACCGTGATTATCGCCGTGGCGCTGGTGGTGTTTTACGCCGGCGGCTGGGCGCTCTAAGCCGTCTTTTATTCCGCATCATGCAAAAAGGGGAACGCGAGTTCCCCTTTTTTGTTTCTCTGTGCCGAAAGCGCTGTTTTTTTGTCTTCGATTCCTGTTCATTGCTTCGTATCTTGTTATTATTTCAACAGATCATCCACCGGATGGTGCAGTCGGCGCCCGAAGGCCACTGCCCGGAGTCCTTTCATGTAACGGCAATCAACCAGGGAACACATGGAAATATTTTTCACCATTCTGATCATGACGCTGATAGTTTCGCTCTCTGGCGTGGTGACGCGCATCCTGCCTTTCCAGATACCGCTGCCGTTGATGCAGATCGCTCTGGGCGCCATGCTGGCCTGGCCGCAATTCGGTCTGCATGTCGATTTCAATCCCGAGCTGTTTATGGTGCTGTTTATTCCGCCGTTGCTGTTTGCCGACGGCTGGAAAACCTCGACCCGCGAGTTCCTGCACCATATGCGTGAAATTCTGGGGTTGGCGCTGGTGCTGGTGGTGATTACCGTGGTGGGTATCGGTTACCTGCTGCACTGGATGATCCCGGAAATGCCGCTGGTAGCCGCTTTTGCGTTGGCTGCCGTCCTGTCTCCCACCGATGCGGTGGCCCTGTCCGGTATCGTCGGTGAAGACCGGATCCCGAAAAAGCTGATGGGGATCCTGCAGGGCGAGGCGCTAATGAACGACGCCTCGGCGCTGGTGTCGCTCAAGTTTGCGGTGGCGATCGCTATGGGAACCATGGTGTTCACGGTTTCCGGCGCGACGCTGGCGTTTTTGCAGGTGGCGCTGGGCGGCCTGCTGGCCGGGATCGGCGTTACCTGGGTGTACAGTAAATCCCTGTCGCTGCTTGGTCATCAGAACGATGACGATGCCGCCACCCAAATCGTATTACTGCTGCTGTTGCCGTTCGCCGCCTACCTGATCGCCGAACATTTCGGCGTATCGGGCATTCTGGCGGCGGTGGCGTCGGGGATGACCATCAGCCGAACCCAACTGTTGCGGCAGGCGCCGCTCAACATGCGGCTGCGCGCCAACGGCGTGTGGAACATGCTGGAGTTTGTGTTCAACGGCATGGTGTTCCTGATGCTGGGGCTGCAATTGCCCGGCGTGATTGAAGAGTCGATTGTGCAGGCGGAGCTGGATCCGACCATCGAAACCTGGATGCTGTTCGCCGACATCGCCCTGATCTATTGCGCCTTGCTGTTGCTGCGGTTTGCCTGGCTGTGGCTGATGAAACTCTACAGTCGTTATGTACAGAACAAACGCCCGATGCTGTTTGCCGACTACACCTCGCGCGAGATCTGGATCAGTACCTTTGCCGGCGTACGGGGCGCCATCACGCTGGCGGGTGTGCTGTCCATTCCGCTGTTTCTGAGCAGCGGCGAACCGTTCCCGTCCCGCTATCAACTGGTGTTTATCGCCACCGGCGTGATTCTGTTTTCACTGCTGTGCGGTGTGATGGCGTTACCGCTGCTGCTGAGGGGCATTACGCTGACCGACCACAGCGTGCAGAAAAAAGAGGAACGTATCGCGCGGGTGACGATGGCGCAGGTCGCTATCGATAGCCTGAAAAAAATGCAGGAGCGACTGGCGGCGGACCGGGAAGAGAATCTGGACGATCAGGTGCTGGCGGAGGTGAGCGCGCGCGTCATCGGGATGTTGCATCGTCGCGTGGCGGGCACCGACGAGCTGGAAAACAACATGGCGGTGGAGAATCTGGAACGGCGCTTCCGTCTGGCCGCTGTCAGCGCAGAGCGCGCGGAACTGTATCACCTGCGCGCCACGCAGCGCATCAGCAACGAAACGCTACAGAAAATGCTGCGGGAACTGGATTTGCTGGAAGCGGTACTCAGCGAGAAAGTGTAAAAAAAAAGCCGGGGAGCAAGCTCCCCGGTTGTCGTGAGTCATGTTGAACTTAGTGAGATGACCCTTTGGAGATGCCAAGGCCGGTTTGCGAACGGATGAACTGCGCCTTGAACTTGCCGCGTTCTTCGACGGCGTTGGCTGAATTGTCGGTAATCGAGAAAAACCAGATACCGATAAACGCCACCAGCATCGAGAATAGCGCCGGGTATTCATACGGGTAAATCGGGCTGGCGTGACCGAGGATTTTCACCCAGATGGTCGGCCCAAGCACCATCAGCACTATCGCTGTCAGCAGCCCGGCCCAGCCGCCGATCATGGCGCCGCGGGTGGTCAGTTTGGACCAGTACATCGACAGCAGGATAATCGGGAAGTTACAGCTGGCGGCAATCGAGAACGCCAGCCCCACCATAAAGGCGATGTTCTGGTTTTCAAACAGAATTCCCAGCAGGATGGCGATCACCCCCAACGCCAGCACCGTAAGTTTCGACACCTTCAGTTCATCGCGCTCGGTAGCCTGACCCTTCTTGATAACGTTCGAATACAGGTCATGAGACACGGCTGATGCACCGGCCAGCGTCAGCCCGGCCACCACCGCCAGAATGGTGGCGAAGGCTACGGCGGAGATAAAGCCGAGGAAGAAGTTGCCGCCCACGGCGTTAGCCAGATGCACCGCCGCCATATTGTTGCCGCCGATCAGCGCGCCGGCGGCGTCTTTGAACGCCGGGTTGGCGCCCACCAGCAGAATCGCGCCGAAACCGATGATGAAGGTCAGGAAGTAGAAATACCCCATGAACCCGGTGGCAAAGAACACGCTTTTGCGCGCTTCACGGGCATCGCTGACGGTGAAGAAACGCATCAGGATATGCGGCAGGCCGGCGGTACCGAACATCAGCCCCAACCCGAGCGACAGCGCGGAAATCGGGTCTGACACCAGTCCGCCGGGTTTCATGATCGCGATACCTTTCGCGTGAACCTTGGTTGCTTCGGTGAACAGGCTGTCGAAGCTGAAGTTCACCGTTTTCAGCACCATGACCGCCATGAAGGTTGCGCCGCACAGCAACAACACCGCTTTGATGATTTGTACCCAGGTGGTAGCCAGCATGCCGCCAAACAGCACGTACATCACCATCAGAATACCGACCAGCACCACCGCGATATGGTAGTTCAGCCCGAACAGCAACTGAATGAGCTTGCCGGCGCCTACCATCTGGGCAATCAGGTACAGCGCCACCACCACCAGCGAACCGCAGGCGGACAATGTACGAATCGGTTTTTGCTGTAACCGGTAGGAGGCGACGTCGGCGAACGTATAGCGACCGAGATTGCGCAACCGCTCCGCAATCAGAAACAGGATGATCGGCCAGCCCACCAGAAAGCCAAGCGAGTAGATCAGGCCGTCAAAGCCGGAGGTGTACACCAGCGCCGAAATACCGAGGAACGAGGCGGCGGACATATAGTCGCCGGCAATCGCCAGCCCGTTCTGAAAGCCGGTGATGTTGCCGCCGGCGGTGTAGTAATCGCTACGCGAACGGGTACGTTTGGAAGCCCAGTAGGTGATGTAGAGCGTTGCCGCCACAAACAGCACGAACAGTACGATGGCCTGAATATTCAGCGGTTGCTTCTGGACGTTGCCGGAAACGGCATCCGCCGCCTGCGCCCATATCGGTAGCCCCAGCAAAGCGGTCAGCAGGAAAATGCGGCTTTTCATTTTTGCACCTCGTTGAGCAACTCTTTGGTCAGGCGGTCAAATTCGCCATTGGCGCGGTAGACATAAATACCGGTAAGCACAAAGGAGATGATGATGAGCCCAATACCCAACGGGATGCCGCGGGTCGTCCCCGCACCGGGCGCGATCGGCGTCCCCAGCCAACCCGGCGCAAAGGCGATCAACAGAATGAAACTGATGTACAACACCAGCATGATCAGCGAAAGAAAGGCGGCAAAACGTTGCCGTTTCTGGACCAGTTCTTTAAATAGCGGGTTATCTTCAATCCGTTGATAAATGAGATCATTCATCATAAATCTCCAGTCAGATAAGTCGCGTCGCCCTTACGGGCGGCTGTTTTTTTAGGTGCCACCACACACCAGACGGCGTAATGCGGTCTGGTGCGGGGGCGCTGTTTTATCGGCTAACAGTTACGATGGTGTGTGATTCATGGCTTGTTTTTCTTCCAGCAGTTTCTCTACCACGCCAGGATCGGCGAGGGTGGAGATATCCCCAAGATTGCTGGTATCCCCGGCTGCAATCTTGCGCAGAATACGACGCATGATTTTGCCGGATCGGGTTTTCGGTAGCGCATCGGTCCAGTGCAGGATATCCGGGGTGGCGATGGGGCCGATTTCTTTACGTACCCAGTTGCGCACTTCGGTATACAGCTCGCTGGTAGGTTCTTCACCGTGATTCAAGGTGATATAGGCATAGATCGCCTGCCCCTTGAGGCTGTGCGGAATGCCGACCACCGCCGCTTCGGCGATTTTCGGGTGTGACACCAGCGCCGATTCGATTTCCGCCGTTCCCAGCCGGTGGCCGGAAACGTTTAGCACGTCGTCCACGCGGCCGGTGATCCAGTAATAGCCGTCTTCGTCGCGGCGTGCGCCGTCGCCGCTGAAATACATGCCTTTGAAGGTGGAGAAATAGGTCTGTTCAAAGCGCTCGTGGTCGCCAAACAACGTGCGCGCCTGACCGGGCCAGGAGTCGGTAATCACCAGATTACCTTCGCAGGCGCCGTCCTGCGGGTTGCCGAGGTTGTCCACCAGCGCCGGCTGCACCCCGAAGAACGGTAACGTCGCCGACCCCGGTTTGGCTTCGATGGCGCCCGGCAGCGGGGTGATCATGAATCCACCGGTTTCCGTCTGCCACCAGGTGTCGACAATCGGGCAGCGGCTATTGCCGATTTTCTTAAAGTACCATTCCCAGGCTTCCGGGTTGATGGGTTCCCCCACCGAGCCCATGATTTTGAGCGACTGGCGCGAGGTGCCTTCAATCGCCTTGTCGCCGTCCGCCATCAGCGCGCGAATGGCGGTGGGCGCGGTATACAGAATGTTGACCTGATGCTTGTCCACCACTTGCCCCATGCGGCTGGCGGTAGGCCAGTTGGGTACGCCTTCAAACATCAGCGTGATGGCGCCGCAGGCCAGCGGGCCGTACAACAGGTAGCTATGACCGGTGACCCAGCCGACGTCGGCGGTACACCAGTAAATATCGCCGGGGTGGTAATCGAACACGTATTTAAAGGTGGTGGCGGCGTACACCAGATAACCGCCGGTGGTGTGCAACACCCCTTTGGGTTTACCGGTTGAGCCGGAGGTATACAGGATAAACAGCGGATCTTCGGCGTTCATTTCTTCCGGCGGGCAATGATCGTCCGCCTGGGCGATCAACTCGTGCCACCACAGATCCCGATCGTTTTGCCAACTGCCGGGATTGCCGGTGCGGCGGAATACGATCACATGATTGACGCTGGTGACCGCCGGGTTGCGCAGGGCTTCGTCAATGTTCTTTTTCAGCGGAATCGCCCGCCCGGCGCGAATGCCTTCATCGGCGGTGACCACCAGTTTGGCGTTGGAGTCGACAATACGGCCGGCGATGGACTCCGGGGAGAATCCGCCGAAGATCACCGAATGCACGGCGCCGACGCGGGCGCAGGCCAGCATCGCCACAGCGGCTTCCGGCACCATCGGCATATAAATAGCGACCACGTCGCCTTTACGGATACCTTTGGATTTCAGTACGTTGGCGAAACGACAAACCGCCTGATACAGCTCGCGGTAAGTGACTTTTTTGCTTTCTCCGGCGTCGTCGCCTTCCCAGATGATCGCGGTTTGATCACCCAACGTGTCGAGATGGCGATCGAGGCAGTTGGCCGCTACATTTAATGTACCGTCCTCGAACCAGCGGATGCGGACATGGCCCGGGTCAAAAGAGGTGTTTTTGACCCGTTGATAGGGTTTGATCCAATCAACGATCTTGCCTTGTTCCCGCCAGAAGGCATCAGGATCCTGCACAGATTCCTGATACATCTTTTTATATTGTTCGGCGGTGATTAAGGCGTTTTCCGCAATGGCGGCGGGTATAGGGTGTTTATTATATTGGCTCATAGCGCTTCTCCTTAAACATTGTTAATATTATGTCAATCAATAGTTAATAACAGTGAGCCATTAACATTTGTTTCTTTTTTGCGCGATGGATCACGCATTGCAGGAAAGAGCTGAGACGTTTGCTTTTAAAGATAGTCTTAGTTGGCGGCGGCATGGGCTGGAAGCAGCTAAAGCATACAAGTTTGTGCGACTTTGCTCACATTTCTGTTACTTATCTGTCGTTCTTTGAATTCGTAAAGGGAATAGTTAATGAAAATGACTATTTCATCGACATTAACTATCATTAATAAGAATTTGATCGGACGATATGATCAAACAAGCAAAAGATCGGCCTTATTTGGACGATCGACTTTCGGCGAAAGCAGATATAGTGCTAATGATCCCTAAAAGGGTGACATTTAATGCCTCTATTTCGTTACGAAATTGTTTTAATTGTAAACAATTTGTGGGCAATAAATGGACTGATTATTGTGATAGATAATTTCGACTTTCAGTCCGCCGGAAGACGTGGGATATAATTTACCAAAGTATAATATCTATATTGTTTGGACTGCATAATAACGCAGGAAATTAAGTTCTTGCTCAGAACGCCCTTTGTCCTGGTTGGTTGAATTCTAATTATATCAACGGTTTAATTATTGCATTTACCAGGTAATTTATCTGGTTGACTTTAAAACTATCCCCGGACTCCCCGAGCCGTCCACATTTAGGCTGCTTCAGGGGGGATAGATTTCACATAGCAAGAAGCAGAGGACATATGAGTCTGATATTTGGGCAGAATGAAATCATGAGCATGTTAAGCGCCCCTGTTCACAATGATAGACGAGCAATTGCAGTCATTGATGACAAATGCAAGATACTCTGCGCGAATTCCGCATTTAATGCACATTTTGGTTTGCGTACCGGCGCCACAACGCCTGCTTCCATTGACGAAGTGCTCCCGGTAAATGTCCGGTTCGCGTATCAGGATTTCATGACCAACGACGATCTGCTCAGCACGCATGTCGCCTGGGATCTACTGTCCGACGGGTTTGCCAAAAAGCCGCTCAGTACGCTGTCGTTTTCCAAATTGAATGTGGAAGATCGGGTATTGTCGCTGTTAATCCTCAACCAGGATGAGGGTGACATCACCACAACCATGGCGTCATGAAACCGGATGTCTGGAAATTAAACGCACACCGTATCAATTCATTCATTGATGTGATTTTTTTGTGTTTTCATGTCGGCGATTATCAAGCATCCTGCCGATAGCGCTATTCTCTTTCTTTTTGTGTTGTTTTTATATCGATACGTTTCGATACCTCATTTCACGATCAAGCTAATAACAAATCCATATTTAAATACACTTCTTAGCGTTAAGTGTCTTTTTTACATAAATCATAATAAAATGGGCAACAGAGAAAGATTCTTTTTTTACTCACCTTCAATAATGACGGCATAACGTTGCAAGACTAATTATTCGCGGCTTGTCCGGGGTATTTTGCCGGAATATCGCGGCGTTACAGGCGCGTTATTCCCGCTTGTCGCGGTGTGGCCCGGAAGCTGCTTAGAAATTTTTTTGATCGGCGGTTCCCTTTTGACGTTGCTGGTTTGGCATAGCAATCAGGTGGTGCGTGGGACGTGATGCGGTTGTGTCCCTGACCAATGCATGAGTGCGGTGAATAGACATCGCCAACGGCGTTAAAGACCACATGATTGATGCTGAAAATTCGATACTGAAGGGGAATCACTATGTTGACATATCGTACCCGCCTGCTTCGGGCCGGGGTGCTGGGGCTATCCGTGTATGCGGCGCTGCCCGTTGGAGTGAGTCAGGCGGCATCGGCCAACGCCGTCACCCGGACTTACGCCGTTTCCGCCGGGCCGTTGAACCAGGTGCTGAATCAGTTTGCACAGCAATCCGGGGTGCTGCTTTCTTACGATCCGGCGCTGACCCAGGGAAAAACCAGTCAGGGCCTGCGTGGTTCCTTCAGTGTTGAACAAGGGTTTCAGTCCATTCTGACCAACAGCGGTCTGCAGGCGCAGGTTGGCGCGGATGGAACGGTTACGCTGGCGAAGCAGACGCCGGCAACGCCTGCCGCCGCGCCGGCGAGCGCTGCAGCCAAAAACGAGCAGATCGTGGTGACCGCGCCGCCAAATACCGCTCTGAAGCTGGATACGCCCTTGTCGGAAACGCCCCGTGCCGTTGCGGTAGTGAACGCACAGCAGATTGAAGAGCGCGGCGCCAAGAAGATCGATCAGGCATTGCGCTACAGCGCGGGCGTGCTGGCGACGCCTTACGGGCCGGACAATAAGACCGAATGGCTGGTGATCCGCGGTTTCAGCGATCTTTCCCGTTTCCAGAATGGGCTGGCTACCCTAAACGAAGATGGTTTTTATACCCAGCAGCTGGAACCGTTCGGCGTGGAACGCCTTGAGGTACTGAAAGGCCCGGCATCGGTGCTGTATGGTCAGAACCCACCGGGCGGGCTGGTGAATGTGATCACCAAGCGTCCGACGCGCCTGCCGCAGGGGCAGGTGTCGGTGGAGTACGGCTCTAATGACTACCGTCAGCTGGCGGTGGACAGTTCCGGTCCGCTGAACGACGACGGCACGGTGTTGTACCGGGTGGTCGGCACCGCGCGCGATACGTCCGGCGAAGTGGATTTTGCCGACAGCAAGCGGTTCTACCTCGCGCCCAGCCTGACTTTCCTGATGGGCGACAATACCGAACTGACGCTGCTGAGCAGTTACATGGATACCCGTTCCGGGATGACCAATGGCTTCAAGACGCCCTACGGCACCCTGCATGACACGCCCTACGGTAAGGTTGGCTACAAGACCTCGCTGGGGGAACCGAGCCTGAACCGGTTCGATAGCCGTCAACTGAACCTCGGGTATGAGTTCACGCACCACCTGAACGATACCTGGACCTTCCACCAGAACACGAACTACACCTACCTGAACATGGACCTGCGCGGGGTCTATGCCATGGGCCAGTTGGACGATCGTACCGTTAATCGTGGGCTGACCTACCGCGACGGCTTTGCGCAGAACTGGTCGGTGGATAACCGTATGGTAGGCGAATGGCGCTGGGGAGATATCGACAATACTCTGTTGCTGGGCGTTGACTACCGTCGCGCCAATACCCAGAGCCGCGATGCGGATCTGTCGCCGTACAACGCCTCGCTCTATCAGTTCAACAGCGCGCCGCTGGATATTTTCAGCCCGGTCTACGGCCGTTACACCCTGAGCGATAACCAGCTGTCCAATCACCGTTCCGGTCGTCATCAGAGCGGTTACTATGTGCAGAACCAGATCAAGTATGACGATCGCCTGATCCTGCTGCTGGGCGGCCGCTACGACGACGCCAAATCCTACACGCGCAACACGATCATGGGGATCGACTCCCGCACCAGCGACACCAAGTTCACCAAAACGGCTGGAGCGATGTACCTGTTTGATAACGGCATTTCGCCGTATGTCAGCTATGCCGAGTCGTTCCAGCCGCTGGCGGATTATGACGCCTATGGCAACCAGTACAAGCCAACCATGGGCAAACAGACGGAAGTGGGGGTTAAGTATACCCCGCAGGGTTTCAACGGCTATGCCTCGGCGGCGCTGTATAACCTGCGTCAGGAAAATATCCTGACCACCGACGTCAATAACCCGAGCCGTCAGGTGCAGTCGGGCGAAGCGCGTTCCCGCGGGATCGAGCTGGAACTGAGCGGTGAAGTGTATAAAGGCGTGACGTTAACCAGCAACTACACCTATAACAACGTGGAAACGACCCAATCCGGCGTAGCAGGAGAAAACGGCAAGCGGTTGCCGGGGTTGCCGGAACATATGTTCTCCACCTGGGTGAGCTACGCGTTCAGCGGCCCGCTGGAAGGGCTGACCGTCGGCAGCGGCGTGCGCTACATCGGCAGTTCCTACGGCGACCGTCTGGAAAGCGCCAGCCTGAAAGTTCCGGCGTATACGCTATGGGATGCGATGATCGCCTACGACGTGACCAAAAACTGGCGCGTGCAGGTTAACGCGACCAATCTGGCGGATCATCACTATGTCAGCGCCTGTAATTTCTGGTGCTATTACGGAGAAGGGCGTGATATTACCGCCAATGTGACGTACCGCTGGTGAGTAATGTACCCGTCATACTTCGAGTTGCAGGTGAACACGTTGGCGTGTCCTCGCTCACCGCAGTGCGTTGGTGCTTTAGGGCAAGGCTCATTAAGCGCCTTGTAACGCAGCCAACACTCCTGCGACTTGAAGTATGACGGGTATAAACGATGTATCAGGTAGTATCCCGTTATATTTAACGGCGGGATATTGCCTTTTACATGCAATATTTATTATCTGGTGAATCGGCGGCATATTTATATATTCCCACCGGTTGCTGGCTAATAAAAATAAATGAATTAACCAGGGCGTACGCTGAATCAACGTCGCGGATGCAGGTGCTCCGACAGCGCCAGTCATTGCGAGGCGAGCCTGCCGCGATGCGTCACGATGCACTTCCAATTGATAAATTGTCTTTATCTATAACGGCATTGACCCTTCCGGCAGCTGCGCCTCGCCTGCCTTGTTTCCGCATGCTTCCTGTCTGTCTTTAACCTTTTAAATGATAAGGGATAGATTTTCCCTCGTGATAATGCTCACAAGGTTATGGGCGTTTGCCTAATTTTCCGTGTCATAATTTCATCATATGGGAGATATTGCCTAATGACTAAATGAAATACAGCCACAATAATTTAAATAAAACAGGATTTTTATTTAATTAATACATGGTTCCTTTTTTGTGATGTTGATCTCTCTGCCGTATAGCGACAGAGAGAAATATATCTGCGCTTTGCTTGATACAGACTTACGCCATATATCTGATGCATTTTTCGATACACACAGTTTATTGCTGAAAATCTTGTAAATGAGTTAACTATCCAGGCAGGTAACAACGTGAAAATAGAATCGATTGATGTCACCGTCTTCACTTATCCCACTCGTCGCGTCTCCGACAGCGCCGGACATTCCCATCCCGGTGCTGAAAATCAGGCCCGCATGGCGTTACTGACGATCAGCACCGATGAAGGCCACAAAGGCTATGCGTTTGCGCCGCCGGAAGTGATCCGCCCGTATGTGGTGAACAGCTTTTTCCGCAAGGTGTTGATTGGGCAGGATCCGTTTGATCGCGAGCGGCTGTGGCAGGATCTGGTGCACTGGCAACGCGGCAGCGCCAACCAGTTGACCGACCGGGCGCTGGCGATCGCCGAGCAGGCGCTGTGGGATCTGGCCGGGCGCGCGCTGAACCTGCCGGTGTACAAACTGCTGGGCGGCTACCGCGATAAAGTGCCGGCCTACGGCAGCACCATGTGCGGCGACGAGCTGACAGGCGGCCTGTCCACGCCGGAAGAGTACGGCCAGTTCGCTGAAAAGCTGGTGAAGCGCGGTTACAAAGCCATCAAGCTGCATACCTGGATGCCGCCGGTGTCGTTCGCGCCCAGTCCGCAAATGGACGTTAAAGCCTGCGCGGCGGTGCGCGAGGCGGTGGGGCCGGATATCTGCCTGATGCTGGACGGCTACCACTGGTACAGCCGCAGCGAGGCGCTGTATATCGGCCGTGAACTGCAGAAACTGAACTTCACCTGGTTCGAAGAGCCGATGGAAGAGCAGAGCATGGCGTCCTACAGCTGGCTGAACAAGAATCTGGACATTGACGTCATCGGGCCGGAAAGCCTGGGCGGGAAATACTTCAGCCGCGCCGACTGGGTAAAAGAAGGCGCCTGCGACATTCTGCGCGCCGGGGTGCAGGGCGTGGGCGGGATTTCGCCGTGCCTTAAGGTGGCGCATCTGGCGGAAGCCTTCGGCATGGATTGCGAAATTCACGGCAACGGCGCGCCGAATCTGGCGGTGGTGGGGGCGATTAAAAACTGCCGCTGGTACGAGCGTGGCCTGCTGCATCCGTTCCTTGATTACGACGAACCTGTCGCCTACCTGAATTCTCTCATCGATCCGATGGATGAGGAGGGATTTGTGCACTTGCCCCAGCTTCCGGGACTGGGGGAAGACATTAATTTTGACTGGATTGAAGCGCATACCCTGAGTCAGGCGTAGCGCTTGCGGTCTGTACGCGAGTAACCACTAAAAAAACAAATGCTGTCGTCTTCCATACTTCCACACCTGGAGAAGAATAATGAAAGCACGAGCAATACTTCGTACCCTGCTGTTGAGCACACTGTGTATGGCCGCCACGCCGGCTATGCTGTCTGCCAAAACCCCCGACGATCAACTGATTGTCGGCATGAACATGAATAACATGCTGTCACTGGATCCGGCCGCCATGACCGGCAATGAAGTGGTGGGCGTGGTCGTAAACCTCTATGACTCGCTGGTCGAACTGGACCCCGACAACCTGAGCCACGTTTTGCCCGCGCTGGCGAAAAGCTGGAGCGTCAGCGACGACGGAAACGTCATTACCTTTAATCTGGTCGATAACGCGAAATTCCATTCCGGCAACCCGGTGACCGCGGAAGATTTTGTCTGGTCGATGAGCCGGCTGCTGCATCTGAACATGGCGCAGGCGACTACCTGGAAATCGTACGGCTTTACCGCGGATAACGTCGCGAAGATGATCCGCGCCAAAGATGCCCACACGGTGGAGATCGAACTGCCCAAGCCCAACGATCCCAAGCTTATCATCTACTCGCTGGCGACGCTGGGCAGCGGCTCGGTGCTGGATCGCAAGACGGTGTTGCAACACGAGAAAAACGGCGACTGGGGCAATGGCTGGCTGACCACCAATGAAGCCGGTTCCGGCCCCTTCAAGCTGGATGTGTGGCAGGCGAAAGATGTGCTGCGCATCAGCCGCGTCAGCGGTTACTGGCAGGGCGACGCCAAAATGAAGCGCGTCATTTTCCGGCATATGACCGAATCGCAGGCGCTGCGGTTGATGATCGAGAAAGGCGACATTGATGTGGCGACCGGCATGTCGGTGCCGGATATCAATGCGCTTAAGCAGGATAAAGACGTGACGGTGAAGGAGGTAACCAAAGGCACGCTGTATTACGTGGCGATGAGCCTGAAGAACCCGTACTTCGCCAATCCGAAAGTGCGCGAAGCGGTGCGTTATCTGATCGACTACGACGGCATCAATAACACCGTGATGACCGGCTATGGTTTCTATCATCAGCGCCCGATCCAGAAAGGGATGGACGCCACGCTGCCCGATCCGGGCTACAAACTGGATGTGGCGCGGGCCAAAGCCCTGCTGACGGAAGCGGGCTATCCGAACGGGTTTGACACCACGCTGCGCGTGCTGTCGGATCAGCCGTTCCTGAACCTCGCCACCTCCGTGCAGTCCACGCTGGCGCAAGCCGGCATCAAAGTTCAGATCCTCTCCGGCACCGGCAATCAGGTCTATGGCGCGATGCGCGATCGCAAGTTCGACATGCTGGTCGGGCGCGGCGGCGGCGGCGTCGATCCCCATCCGCATTCCAGCCTGCGTTCCGTGGTCTACAACCCGGATAACAGCGACGAAGCCAAGCTGACCAATTTTCAGGGCTGGCGCACCTCGTTCTACGACAAACAACTGAACGAGATGATCGATCAGGCGTTGCTGGAAAAGGATCCGCAAAAGCAGAAGCAAATGTACGTCGACGTCCAGAACCGCTATGAGGCGCTGTACCCGGCCATTATCCCGGTTTCCCAGATGATCGATTCGGTCGTGCTGCGCAAGGATGTCATGAAGTATGTGCCGCATCCGTCCTCCACGACCTATCTGCGGGACGTGTACAAGCAACGCTAGGTGGCGACGCAGAACGCCAACGTGAAATCACTGCGCCGGCGGCGGCCTGATGGTCGTCGCCGGCCGGGGTATCGGGAGAAAAAACATGGTTTTCTCTGATCGGATCAAACCGGGCGAGTGGCTTAAACCGGGCGGCGTGTTGCGCCGGCTGGCGAAACGCTTATTCCAGGTCGTGGTCACATTGTTCGGCTTATTGATCCTGACGTTTGTTATCGGTCGCGTCATGCCTATCGATCCGGTGCTGGCGATCGTGGGGCAGGATGCCGACCAAAGCACCTACCAACAGATCTACCAGCAACTGGGGCTGGATAAGCCGTTGTACGTCCAGTTTTGGATCTATTTCAATGCGCTGTTGCATGGCGATCTCGGCAATGCGCTGCTGACCGGCCGCCCGGTTATCGACGACATTATTCGCGTTTTCCCCGCCACCATTGAACTGGCGACGATGGCAATTATCGTCGGCGCCGGGCTGGGCGTGCCGCTCGGCGTGCTGGCGGCGGCAAGGCGCGGCAAATGGGCGGACTATGTGGTGCGTTTCATCAGCCTGGCCGGCTATTCCACCCCGATCTTTTGGGTAGGGATGATGGGGCTGCTGGTGTTCTATGCCTGGCTGAACTGGGTCGGCGGCGCCGGGCGGGTGGACATGGCCTATGACGGGCTGGTGGAAAACCGTACCGGCCTGCTGTTGGTCGATGCCATGCTGGACGGCAACTGGGAGGTGTTTCGCAGCGCGCTCAATCATCTGGTGTTGCCCGCCACTCTGCTGGGGTTCCACTCGCTGGCGTACATCAGCCGCATGACGCGCAGTTTCATGCTGGCGCAGCTGTCGCAGGAATACATCATCACCGCGCGGGTGAAAGGGCTGTCGGAGTTTCGCGTCGTGTGGGCGCACGCGTTCCGCAACATTCTGGTGCAACTGCTGACGGTAGTGGCGCTGGCTTACGGGTCGCTGCTGGAAGGCGCGGTATTAATTGAGACCGTGTTCTCGTGGCCGGGGTTTGGCTCTTATCTCACCGGTAGCCTGTTGCTGGGCGACATGAACGCGGTGATGGGATGTGTCCTGCTGGTCGGGTTGATTTTCGTCAGCCTGAATCTGCTGTCGGACATGCTGTATCAGGTCTTTGATCCGAGGACGAGAGTATGACGATTTCCTCCGAGCCGGTATTGCGCGCCCGGCCGCACAAGCGCGCCGGCCGTTTGAAGCTGCGCGGCGCGCGTATTCTGGGGTTTCTGTCGCTGCTGATGCGCAACCCGCTGACGGCGATAGGGTCGGCGATTGTTCTGGTGCTGATGCTGACGGCCATTTTTTCGCCGTGGATCGCCACTCATGACCCGCTGGCGCAGGATCTCGCCAACACGCTGCAGGCACCGAGCGCCAGCCATTGGTTCGGCACCGACGAGTTCGGACGCGATGTGTTTAGTCGTCTGGTGTACGGCTCCCGCATCACGCTGTATATCGTGGCGCTGGTGTCGATCACCGTCGGGCCGATCGGGTTGTTGCTGGGTGTGGTCGCGGGGTATTACGGCGGGGTGGTCGACACCATTCTGATGCGCATCACCGATATCTTCATCTCTTTCCCCAGTCTGGTGCTGGCGCTGGCGTTTGTGGCGGCGCTCGGCCCGGGGCTGGAACACGTGGTGATCGCCATTACGCTCACCGCCTGGCCGCCGATCGCGCGTCTGGCGCGGGCGGAAACCTTGTCGCTGCGTCAGGCTGATTTTGTCTCGGCGGTGAAACTGCAGGGCGCGTCTTCGCTGCGCATTCTGCTGCACCACATTGTGCCGCTGTGCCTGCCGTCGGTGATTATCCGTATCACCATGAACATGGCCGGGATCATTCTGACCGCGGCCGGTCTGGGCTTTCTCGGGCTGGGGGCGCAGCCGCCCGACCCGGAATGGGGGGCGATGATTTCGGCCGGCCGCCGCTACATGATGGAGTGCTGGTGGCTGGTGACGATTCCGGGGCTGGCGATTTTGATCAACAGTCTGGCGTTCAATTTCCTTGGAGACGGCTTACGTGACATCCTCGATCCCAGAACTGAATAATGTGAATGCGGCTCACCGCAAGCCGAAAGCAGGTTCGCTGCTGGAGGTGGACAATCTACGGGTGAGTTTCGTCAATGGGCGCGCGGTGACCGACGCCGTGCGCGGCGTGTCCTTCTCGCTGGGGTGCGAAAAGCTGGCGATTGTCGGCGAATCCGGCTCCGGCAAATCCACCGTCGGGCGCGCGCTGTTACGGCTGCATCCGCGCAGCGCCCGCATCACCGCCGAGCGGATGGATTTTAACGGCCTTGACCTGCTGGCGGCGGATGAAGCGCGGATGCGCCAGATTCGCGGCAAACGCATCTCCATGATCATGCAGGATCCCAAGTATTCGCTGAATCCGGTGGTATGCGTCGGCGATCAGATCGCCGAAGCCTATCTTGCGCACCACCGCGTCTCGCGGCAGGCGGCGAAGGAAAAGGTGATTGCGATGCTGGATATCGTGCGCATCCGCCAGCCGGAACGGGTGTACGGCCTGTACCCGCACGAGGTTTCCGGCGGTCAGGGGCAGCGCATTATGATCGCCATGATGCTGATCACCGAGCCGGAAGTGGTGATTGCCGACGAACCGACCTCGGCGCTGGATGTCTCCGTGCGCCTGCAAGTGCTGGCGATGCTGGATGATCTGGTGAGCGAGCGCGGTCTGGGGCTGATCTTTATCAGTCACGACATCAATCTGGTGCGCAGCTTCTGCGATCGGGTGCTGGTGATGTACGCCGGTCGGGTGGTGGAATCGATCGCGGCCGCCGATCTGGACCAGGCGCAACACCCCTATACCCGTGGTTTGCTCAATTCATTGCCGGATATCGATCATCCACGGCCGCGCCTGCCGGTAATGAATCGCGATCCAGCCTGGCTTAACCCTTAAGGAGCGCATATGACGATTGAGGCAAACCACAAGACGCGGGCGATGATCGAGGTGCGTAACCTGAACCTGACGTTCGGCGAGGGAAGCGGGCGCAATCAGGTGCTGTACGATGTGAATCTCACCGTCAATGACGGCGAGATCTTCGGTCTGGTCGGCGAGTCCGGCTCCGGAAAAACTACGGTGCTGAAATGTCTGGCCGGGCTGTTCAATCACTGGCAGGGGCAGTTGTGGATCGATGATCAACCGCTGGCGCATCGCATCGAGCAGGCGCGCTGCCGCCGGGTGCAAATGGTGTTTCAGGATCCTTACGGTTCGCTGCACCCGCGTCATACGGTGGAGACGATTCTGGAAGAACCGCTGTTAATTCACCGCTTCGCCGATCGGGATGACCGCATCGATACGTTATTGAGCAAGGTGGGCCTGGGGCCGCAGTTTCGCCGTCGCTATCCGCACCAGCTTTCCGGCGGGCAGCGTCAGCGCGTGGCGATCGCCAGAGCGTTGATTCTGGAACCGCGGGTGCTGTTGCTGGATGAACCGACCTCGGCGCTGGATGTGTCCGTGCAGGCGGAAATCCTCAATCTGCTGGCGGAATTGCAGCAGCAGGAGAAATTGACCTACCTGATGGTGACGCACGATTTGGGGGTGATAGCGCACCTGTGCCACAACGTCGCGGTGATGCAATATGGCCGTATTCTGGAAACGCTCGCGACCGGCGATTTAGCCCGCGATACGCCCAAAAGCGCTTATACCGCGATGCTGGTGGACGCCAGCCGACAATACAGCCGGGATTTGGCGGTGCGATCGGAGCGGATGTAAACCGGGCGTTTATAGACTGATGTGCATGAGACTGATGTGTATAAGACTGATGTATATAAGACAAATGCGCATAATACGGGAGGGCGACGGCGGTTGCCTTCCCGTTTCCATTTTGGAAACGGGCGGAGATAAAAGGTTGACATTGGTGATATTGAGAATGAAAATCATTTGATTGTTATTTGACGAGCCAGCAACGTGAATCACTCCGCCGCCCTTTGCCCCGAACAGGCTGATGACCGCCATGATGACCAACGGCGTGTGCAGCAGATCTATTCCGAGCACCACTCCTGGCTGCAGGGATGGCTGCGGCGTCGCCTCGGCTGTTCCCAGCAGGCGGCGGATCTGGCGCAGGATACCTTTCTGCGGTTGCTGACTCACTTTCCCGCCGAACCGATCCGTGAACCGCGCGCCTGGCTTAGCACCGTGGCGCATGGGCTGATGGTCAATCACTGGCGGCGCAAAGATCTGGAACAGGCGTATTTGCAGACGCTGGCCTGCCAGGAGTTTGTGGTTAGCCCGTCGCCGGAAGCGCAGGCGATGATCGTCGATGCGCTGGTGGAGATCGACGCGTTGCTGTCCTCGTTGTCGTCCAAAGCCCGACAGGCGTTCCTGTGGGTGCAACTGGAAGGGTTGACCTATCGTCAGGTAGCGGAACGCCTGATGGTGTCGGAGCGGATGGTGAAAAAGTACATGGCGCAGGCCATGCTGACCTGCCTGACCGCGCAAGCGTAATACTATGACGTCGTCGTCTTCTTCCCCCTTGTCCGCCGATATCCTGTCCGCCGCGGCGGAGTGGTTCGCCACGCTGCACGACGAAGGGTGCAGCGAACAGGAGCGGATCACCTGGCGCCGCTGGCTGGAGAGCGATGAACGTCATCAACTGGCCTGGCGTCAGGTGGAACAGATTCAGGCGCGTTTTCAGACGCCGGACAACCGGTTGATCTCCTCGGTGCTGAGCCGTCAGGGGCGCGAACGGCGTGGCGCGCTCAAACTACTGGTGCTGGCCGGGTTGACCGGAGCATTAGGCTACGGCCTGCCGTGGCGCAGCTACGCCGCCGATTATCGCACCGGCGTGGGAGAACGCCGCCAACTGACGTTGGCGCCGGGCGTTCAGGTTTGGCTGAATACCGATTCGGCGCTGAATGTTCACCGCCGGAACGAAGAACTGGTGCTGCAACTGCTGTCGGGAGAACTGCTGCTGGAGCGAGACGCCGACGGGAATACGGCGCTGCGGCTGGAAACGGGGCAGGGCAGCGTGATGCCCGGTTCGGCCTGTAAGTTGTCCCTGCGTACCTGGGAGCAGCGCAGCTGTCTGGCGGTGTTCGGCGGCGAAGCGCACTTGCAACTGGGCGCCGGGGCTGACCGGCGCCTGCGGTTGCCTGCCGGGCAGGAAGTGACTTACTCGCGCGAACAGTGGCAGTCGCCGGTGGCGGTGCAGGCCTTCCGGCAAAGCTGGTCGGGCGGCGTGCTGGTGGCCGATAATATGCGGCTGGACCAGTTGACCGGAGAGATCGCCCGTTATCAGCGGCTGCATTTCCAGCTGGATGACGGCGTGGCGGCGCTGCGTATTTCCGGGGTATTCCCGTTGCAGGACACCGAACGGCTGTTCAACGCGTTGACGAAAACCCTGCCGATTACCCTTTCGCAGCGTTTTCACTGGTGGGTGACGATCCGTTCGCGTCAGGCGTAATTTCCCGCCGTTTCTGAAATTTTTCCCACCATTACCTTGTCTATCCACACGATAGACGCCCAAAAATGACGCTAATCACGCTGGTGTTTCGTGGTTAAAATGCTAAGAATGGTCGCTGAAATATTATTTCACGGTCAGAGCATTGCCACCTCTGGCGACGGGTTGATCCCTTCGTTGGCAGGCGCTGCGATTCCCCTGACGTAGCAGTACGAAACAGGATGTCATATGCAGTTGTTGAATTTGAAACAGGCCAGATTGCTGAGCTTCGTCTTTGTCATGGGAGGGCTGCTGCTGTTAATTGAGCTGCGCCTGCTCGCTTGCTTTATCGCCGGCTTTCTGGTGTATGAAATCATTAATCTGCTGACGCCGTATTTCCAGAAGGTGATCAGCGGCAAACGCGCCCGGCTGGCGGTAGTGGCGGTGATCAGCACGCTGGTGGTGTGCCTGCTGAGCGTGATTTTCGGCGCGCTGGTCGGGTTGCTGATGCAGGAAATGAAGGACACCAGTGTGTTCAACGCCCGCATCGCCTTTATTCTCGACGATGTGCAAAAGCAGATCATGACCTACCTGCCGGGCTATCTGCCGGTCAGCGTGGAGGAGTTGCAGCACGAGTTCGTGACGTGGCTGCAAAAGCACGTGGTGATGCTGCAGAACATGGGGAAAGATTTCCTGCACGGTTTTGTCACCATGCTGATCGGCATGATCCTCGGGGCGATCATCTCCCTGTATAACATCGAGCCGACGGTGGATAAGCCGCTGCTGAAAACCGAACTGATGCACCGGGTGGCGCTGCTGTCGTCCTCGTTTCGCAACATCGTGTTCGCGCAGGTGAAGATTTCGCTGGTGAACACGGTGCTGTCCGCCATTTTCATTCTGGGCGTGTTGCCCGGCTTCGGCATTCATCTGCCGTTTGCCAAAACGCTGGTGGTGCTGACCTTCATTTTTGGTTTGCTGCCGGTGATTGGCAATCTGATCTCCAACTCGGTGGTGTTCATCGCCGCGCTGTCGATTTCTGTGCCGATCGCGCTGCTGGCGCTGGTCTATCTGATGCTGATCCACAAACTGGAGTATTTCCTCAATGCCCAGATTGTCGGCACCCGCATCAAGGCGCACGCCTGGGAGATCCTGCTGGCGATGCTGGTGTTTGAAGCCGCATTCGGCATTTCCGGCGTGATTGCCGCCCCCATCTACTACGCCTACCTGAAAAGCGAACTGCGGGAAGCGGCGCTGATTTAGGCTGTGCCTGCACCATTGCCGGATGCAGCCTCAGCAACATAACCATTCATAGCCAGGTCGTGTGCGCAGACGACCTGGCTATGTTTTCGTAGATGGCAATATATTACGCTGACAATAATAATGTTTTCCTGATTATCTATAGGTGATGATGAACGTCATATAGCCAACGTATTGGTAATACGAGATATCTTATAAATATTGGGACCATCCATTCGTTAAATAGATATCCTTGTCTTTTATTTTTTTATTGTAGGCTGAAAAAAACATCAGTTTCTGGGCTGATGATTTTCATAAGAATAAGGATATCTGATGCCTTTAAATATTATACCCGTCATACGTCGAATTGCAGGTGTGCTGACTTTATTACCTGGCCTATTCATGGGTCTCGTCCTGAAGGCCAACGCGTTGCGTTGTTTAAAACGCAAGTGTTTTTTCCTGCAACTCGAACTGTTTTGGGTATATAAATAAAATATATTCCTCAAGGATAGAGTAATTATGGATTATAGAATGCTTCAGGGGATTTTCTCTGGGTTGCCTTCTGTTGACGACCCGCGTTTCTATTTGTTTGAGGGTTTCTATCAACATAATAAAATCGAAGTGCTCGCAACATTACCCTGGCTGGTTTCCGAATTAATTGAAAATGATGGGTTCGCCATAATGCTGGAATTTGTCAGGTGTTATGGCGGCTGTCGGATCTATATTAATAAAAATTATGCCGCGTTTACGCAAAAAGTGGGCATCGCTTTATCGGAAAAAACATACAGGAACATGTTACTGCACTCAGCTTCTGATAGTGTGCTGGACATTCCCTCTGCATGGGGAATCTATCTGAAGCTGAGAAATGTTGCTATTAGAACACAGCTACTGGCAGGAGTGAACCTGGAGCAGATCGCCCGGGATTTTGGCATGACCGAACGTGCATTACGAAAAATTATGGCCTATGGGTAAGTCGGCCACGATAGCAAATCAGCCGGGCAAAAGATTGTGATGAATCAATGAGAATCTGAACACGAGCATCTGTTCTGATGGGAATGATTCTGTCCGCTGTCTTTCCAGATGAAATTAAAAAGGTAATGGCTGGGAATAAGATAATGTGACCAGACTGAGCTGAATTATTCATGACATAGGTTCTGTTTATATTGAATGTGTTTCCTTATAAGAAACGCCACTGTGTCAGGCAGAATAATGTAATTAACATGGCGGCTCAGTAATAGGCTCATTTTCTATAAATGCGTTAATGAAAATGGTGAGGTGGGAAAGATGGGGCTGAATATGCCCCGGTGTGTCAGTTATATAGGTTATTTATAGAATTGACGGTTTGTTGTTATAAGGTTTTTATTATTTCCGCTCATTGTGACTACCGTATTGAGGGAAGGCTGCGAGCACAGAAAAGATGTGTACGCCCGGCCAATCGGCTGCATAGTGCGGCGCATATATAACGTGCCAGCGTAAATAGAATAAAGATAGACACAAAAGTCGTGCTGGCCTGCTGCCCCAACACCAGCATGGAAAACGTCAGCACCGTATTACATCCCAACCAGACGTACAGCAGTATGTCACGCTGCCGTGACCAGGCCCCTGACTGGGGGATACGAGGCTGTTGAGTCAATCCTTTTGTACCCCAACTGATATCGCTGAAATTCGCCACAGAATAGCTCGTGAGATAAAAGTGGGAGAACGGCAGGCTCGGCAAGTAAAAAACCACTACACGCCATAACGAGTTCAGGTTGTCTGATGCAGATAAAAGCAGCACCAGTAGGGGCACCAGCAGGATAAGGCTGCCTGACACCGGATGGCGACTGATGCTGATAAGCATGATCAGATTGATGACCACCCCCATCACGCTGATGGCGAGACCATGCAGGCGTACCCCCGTTGGGGTGTTGACGCTGTATTTCCGGCTGAGCCACAGCACGCCGCACCAGAGCCAAAGCAGGCTACCTGCTGTTACGTAGCGTGCGGTTTCACCGAATGAAGCCGGAACGAATGATTCGACACCTGCGGCTCCCAATACACTAAACAGCGATGGGAAGAGAAACAAGGTAAGCAGTTGGCTGTAATTCCAGAGCAAGGAGGCGATGATTTGCCCTTTTCTGGCTGATGAGAGTGTGTTTTGCCGCCATAGTCCGGGCAAAGCCAGCAAGGTGGTGGCGCGTACCGCCAGTGTGCTGTTAATCCAGCGGCGCCGCTGTCGTACCAGTTCGGCAAAGGTATGGCAGGGATCGGTCTCCAGGATGGCGTCCGAACGATAGTCGGTCGTAGAAGGCGGAACACTATCCCTGACTATCTCAAACCCCAACACCCGATCTTCAGCCAGAAATTGGTTATGTTCCAGCAAGCCCTGGGGGTGCAGGCCGCGTAAATAGCGCTGAAGTGGCGATGACGCGGTTGAAGACGGCATGTTGAACGTTGCATAGCGAATCAGGCTGCATTGACCCGGCACGACCTCCATATACCCCAGCCGTTGGCTGACTGGCCAGTCAGTAATTTTTTCCCACAAAAAGTCGCCATATTGCCAGTTCAGTATCGGTCGCTGGTCGGTCGGCGGCGGGGTGAGGATACGGGCTGTCACCGCCGCACAGTGGTGGTGCTCTTCCAGATAGTCATGCAGGCGAGACAGGCAATGTGCATCGGGAACAGAACCGGTATCAATTTGCAACGCATAACTCGGCGTGATCAGCCGACAAATATGGCGGAAAAACCAGCTGTGTGAGTCCAGTTTGCCGCGATTATGGTGCTTAAGAGCCAGTACCAGCGTCACCGATGATAATGCGTTCTGCGTGGGGGGGATGAGTGGCGATGGCGGCAATATTTCACTGGTGGATAAGGTAAGGCACTGAAGCGACAACTGATTATCTATGCTTGTATCGGCGTCGGAAGGCGGTGATGGGGAAGACAGGTCAAAACCCAGCGAAGACAACTGTGCCCGCGTTTGCGGATGCAGCGCCGCTTCGCCATCGGTAACAATACATATCACCAGCGGGGGCGACGGCGCGTCTTCGAGCGTGGTGGAAAACCGGCTGGCGCACAATGCTGTCAGCGTAGTCAGCAGCGCTGCGGGCGGCTCATTGTATAGCGTTACACAGGCCATTATTTTACTGGTGGTAGGTAAGTGCCGGGGATAAATCAGTCTGCCTTCCGGCAGCGCCTCAATCGCTACAGCAAACGTATCCGTCTGCGGCATTGCTCGGTTTCCGACGGCAAGCGCGGGGAAAATCCTGTTCATTATGGTCATCCTTGTCAACATGAGCGTTTAGGCCGAAAGGCGCAAGGCCAGTGGTTCAAAGCCTTCATTCCGTAATGGATTGTGAGGCAGCCGCCAAAAATCGGTCACAATGCTGGAGTAAATACGGCGAAAGTCAGTGGTAAAGTAGGGATTTCCCGCCTCATCCAGCTTACCAAGGTCACTGGGCGAGCCATAAATCCCGCCGCTTAAAGCGCCGCCCAGCAGCAGGGCGACGCCACTGGTGCCGTGATCGGTGCCGCCGGAGGCATTTTCCTCCGGGCGACGACCAAACTCGGATTGCACCAGAATCAGCGTGTCCTGCCAGGTGCCGATGTCCATCAATCCCCGACGTAATCCCATCAGCAGTGTGGCCACCTGATGTAATAGCGGACGGTGCAGCTCATTCATCGAACCATGTAAATCAAACCCAGGCATACCTAGCTTAAATACCGGCGTGTCCACATTGCAGGCAATCAGCCACAGAAGTTGTGCGCCCTGAACGTAAACCGGCTCCAGGTAGCCGTACTCGCTGCTTCTAAACAGCCGTTCAAACGGGTTGGGGCGGTTGAGTTTTTGCCGGATCCGTTGGCTGATGTCGCGATGGTTTTCAATCAACGAACGGATGTAGTGAGTCGCTGAATTAGGCACTTGAACGGCCGGCCGTAGCGCCATGTCACTGGAGGACATCAGGGCGTTGGTATCCTGAAGTTCCAGAGCGCGTATCCCCTCTTCCTGTAGAAACGCGGGCGAACCAGAAAAAACGATGCCGTTGGCATCATGGGGCGCGGCCCAGCTACGGTTTGCCGCGATAGTGCGTCCCGCCCATCCGGAACGTTGTGCCGTATCAACATAGCCGGTGTTCCAGATAGCGGTGGAATCGAAATGCGACAGCGATGGATTGGGGTAGCCTGCGTCCGGTATCACGGCCAGCTCGCCGCGCTGATAAAGTTCTCCCAGAGGTTTGAATGACGGATTAAATGCCAGTTCATCATTTAAGCTGATCCAATCCTTGGGGGAAATCGCCAGATTGGGGCGATAGCGACGATAGAGTGGGTCGCGGTAAGGAATGAGCGTATTCAGCGCATCGTTGCCGCCAAATAATTCCAGAATAATCAGCCGACGCCGACCGGTTTGCCGACCCAGCGCCTGAAGATTTTCCGCCAGCGACGATGTTGGCAATAATGATACCAGCGGCAGCGAACCAAACAGTTTCAGCAGGTTTCTGCGGGTATACAGGACAGGTTTAGCCATAACAACTCCATGAATTATTTCAGGTTATATGCCGGGTCTAGCGTGAGGAGCCGGTACATTTGCTGTTGCAGACTTAACATCTGGCTGGCGGACGTTTCCTGCATCATCGGCGTCATATCGCCGGTGAACGTTGGCATAAGCGGCGGCACTTGAGTCAGTGGGGACGGCGTGTTAGTCGGTGCTTGTTGCGGCATCAGTTGCAGGCGCGCCGTGCCGTATTCGATACTGGAATTCAACGGTGTGCGCAGGTCGTCCAGTGATGCCTGTTCTGGACTGCTTGCAGGGTTCAGCGTGAATTCCAACTGGGCGTCGCAATAAAAGGAGGCCGGCGGCACCCCCATTGGACAACGCCCGTATGTGGTATTGACCCAGCGCGACTCAGCCGGGTTATAACGCTGCCCGTTCAGTTCTATCCAGTTGATAAATAAATGGGTATCCACATCCGTCAGCGTAAAGGCGATGGTGATGGTTTTCGGGTTTGCCGGCAGTGCGGAAACCGGGATATGCGCGTTTTCCCACATCGGTTTCATCGCCGCCGATTCATTGGACGCTTTCTCGATACCCTGGGTGTGCAAGCCTGCCTGTGCGGTGATATCGGCTACCGGCCGGCCGTTAACGAGAACGCTGAATTGTGCGGGCGCGCGGCGGTATTCCGAATTGAAGCGGATGTGCAGGCCGTCGGGTGGCGTCGCGGCGAGCTTGCGCGATTGATCAACGGCGACCCACAATCGTTCAATAATGCGTTTTCTGTTAATGATCTTGCTATTGTTAAGCCAGTGATAGCCCCCTTTCCAGCCAGAAACATCCGGTGCCAGGAACGGTTCCTGCCCCAGCACTTCGCTGTAGTCGGCCAGTACACGGTAATCCGGCAGGCGCAGGTGGAAAGTGCGCGCAAACCCGACAACCAGATCCAGGGGTGATTTGATCAGACTGCCGCGGTTCTCCAGCGCCCAGAATGCCTCGCTGAGCAACAGGGTTTTCAGCAGTGCATTCAGGTCATAGTTACTTTCACGTAGCGTGGTAGCCAGGCGGGCAATTTCGGTAGGATCAGGCTGCAATGATACGAATTCGTAGAAAAATTTTGCGGCAATTCGTTCAGCGGTGCTGGGTTGCCGCAGTAAAACCTCCACCAGTTGATCCAGTTCGTCCGAGGCGCTTGCGGCAATGGTTTGACCGAGTACGGTTTTGGCGCCCGTGTCCCTGTCCTGTTCGTTGACTTTGTAATACCAACCCTGATTTTGGTCTACGGTATGCCCGGCCAGCAGGCGAGCCACCTGCTTAACGTCCTGTTCGCTATAGCGGCCGATGCCCAGTGTGAACAGTTCCATCAGTTCGCGAGCCAGATTTTCATTGGGAGAGATACGGGTGTTTTTAACGTTGTCCAGCCCGCTTAGCATCATCGGATCGCGCAGTATTCCTTTCAGCAGTTCACGAAAGTTTTTTCCTCCCCATTGGCGAAACAACATCAGTTGATCATAAAAAGGCGCGGAAACGCGAGTGTTCTGGAAACGTGAAACAAAATGGTTGTGCCAGAACAGGGCCAGACGTTCGGCAAATGGCGAGGGGGTTTCAATCATTTCCTGTATCCACCAACTCTGCAACTGGCTAATTTCGTTGATACGGTAAGCCACCACGTCCTGTTTTTCCCAGTCCTTGTCCCAGTAATTGGGGCGCGGTTGTGAAAGGTAATACGGGGGTTGGAGGTAGTTGGGCTGTTCAAGTGATGATAATAACCGTGAGACGGCTTGCTCTTTGGATAACGGCAGCAACGCGTTGATATCTTGCTGACTGGCGCCAAAGCTGGTACGCCCCAGTAAATGCCTGGCTTCATCGATGGTCAGTGCGCTGGCGCTGGTACAAACCAGCAGCAAGATTCCAGCCATAGATGAACGGATGAAAAAGCGACGTGATAGGTGTGCGCAAAGGGCGGAAAAGTATGCTGGCATCGTGGCTGCTTCCTTGGTTGTCCGAAACTACAGCATCCTGCTGTATGGACTACTTTATGGCGTTTTAGCCGGTGTGCCAGGTGGAACTGTTCCCCCCCTTGTTGGTGTCGGGAAAGAAAGAGAGAGCCGATAAGAATTAAGAAAAGAAAAATGCCGCCCGGAGGGCGGCATTGAATGATGATAGACCGAGGGTAATCTTAGCGATGAGACGTCGCAACCACTGGTTCCGGCACGTCTTGTTGCATGCCGAGCGGGTTATTGCCCCAGCACTGTTCGTATTTCCAGCCGGTCAGTTCTTCGGCAACCGCGCGGGCTTCCGGCGGAACATCGGCAATCGCGCCGCCTGCTTTGATACGAGCAATTTCCTGCAGCAGAATCATGTGATTCTTACGGTCCAGACGCATCTGGGTGCTGAAGTAGATAGCGACCACCGCCAGAGCAACCACGCCCAGAGAGAACACGCCCACAATCGCCAGCACGGCGCTTTCCGGCTGGGCCGCTTTGCCGGATACGAATCCGAACTGGCTCAGAATCCAGCCCATGGCGAAGACGATGACGGAACGCACCATCTTACCGGCGAAGGTCATGGCGCCGGCGTAAATCCCTTCACGGCGACGACCGGTCAGCACTTCATCCACGTCCGCCAGGAAGGTGTAGACCGTCCAGGGAATGTAGTAGATACCGCCGGTGCTCAGACCGAAGATAGCGGTGATACCGAACAGAACGATGATGGTAGTAGTTTGAGACCAGCCAGTGAAATAGAGCGCTGCGTAGGCGATCACGCTGACAATAACCACCGTCAGCGCCAGGCGATACGGGCGACCGAAGCCCATTTTCACGCAGATGCCGATGAAGAGGAAGGTGGAGATAAACTGCATAATCGAGCTGAAGCTGTTGAGCTGCGACACTACCGCCGTGCTCTGCTTCAGACCGAATACGATGAAATAGGTAAAGGCGGAAGCGAACAGCCATTCAGCGCCGAAACCGAACAGGTACATCCCGAGGTGTTTACGGAAAATACGCAGACGGAAAGTCGAAGCCATGTCGATGCTGAGTTTTTTCAGCGACTGCCACAGGTTCTGGGTATGTTCGCGCGCCACTTCGCTCGGGGAACGTTCCCAGGAGGTGAAGTAGAGGGCGATCATCGCCGCACACATGATGAAGCCATAAGCCAGACCGGTGTAGAAGAACGGCGTGGCGGAGTCTTTACCATAGATGCCGATGAACTGCCCCGGAATGAACGCGGCCAGGAAGTTGGCGACCTTACCGAAGATGGCTTTGGAGCCGGTCAGTTTGGAGCGAACTTTGAAGTCGGTGGTCATCTCGGTGGCGAGCGTTTCGTACGGCACCATGATGGAGGTGTAAATCAGTTCGAACAGCACATAGGTCGACAGGTAGTACCAGAAGCCGAGCCCTTCCATCCACAGCATCGGGTAGACCAGTACCAAAGGAATACCGAGCAGGATGAAGAAGCGACGGCGACCGAACATGCGGCCGATGCGGGTATTGTAGAAGTTGTCGCTGATGTAACCCATGATCGGGTTACTGATGGCGTCGATGACGCTGGCCACGGAGAAAATGGCAGCGGCCTCAACCAGAGACAATCCACAAAAGGTGGTATAGAAGTACATTAGCCAGGCGCCACTAATGGCTAAGGCGCCACTGCCTAGCAAGTTCGCGCTGCCGTAACAGAGCGTGTGTTTCAGTGTGATGGGTTTACTCATGATCAATTCGCCTAACAATATTAAAACATTATTTCATTTGAAATGAACTTATGTTCTTATCATTTGCCCGTTCGAGACAAAAGTAAACTAGCCATCCCACTCCTGGCTGCTTTTAATAGGAATCTGTCTGGGAGATCATGAAATAAGTTTTTTTAATTTGATCACGAATATTGACCGGTAAAACGCGATGTTTGTCGGCTGACATCATTTTTTTATCGTAAAACGATAAAAATTATCGGTGGCAGGAACGACAGCGTCGGGGAGGGTGGTGAAACTATCAGCGTTATTTCGCAATGTCGGCCCGCAAAAATCAAGAATAATTGTAAAAAATAGCGATGAACTGTGATCGGCTTGTGATCCTGGATAGTAGGCGTGACGCGCAAAGTGTGATTTATCTCACGGCACCAGACAGTGTATTTTACCGGGTCATGAGTGAATTGTTGGTAAGACGGGCTATGCCAATCATTATCAGACTGGACGTGCTGCTGGCACAAAAAAAGATGAAGTCCCGCGAGCTGGCGGGGTTGATCGGCATTACCGAGCAGAATCTTTCGCTGCTGAAATCCGGCAAGGTGAAAAGCATCCGGTTCGATACATTGCAGAGAATATGCGAGGTGCTGTCCTGCCAGCCTGGCGATGTGCTGGAGTATTTGCCGGAAGAGTGAAAGCTGGCGCTCCCGAGGGGGCGGCACCGGGATATCACGGCGTACAGGCAGCATCTGAGCATGCCGCGCTCCAGGTCTCTTTCCTGAGCGCGACATTGGGGGACGGCGTCAGCGCCGTGTGATATAGGAATACAGGTCAGTCGTTGGATAACGCCGCAACGGTTGCTTTGGCGCCGTTGTCGCGCAGCGACAAGTAGGCGTCGGTCAGCGCCGCCACCCACGCCGCGTTGCCGGGCAGGTCATCGCCAAACAGCGTGCTGATGGACAACAGTCCGCGGACCCGCTCTGCGTCGTCACGGGTGGTGCTAACGATCTGCTGCAACGTGGCGGCCAGCGGATCGCGGATATCGATCGCCTGACCGGCATCGTCGATGCCGCCGACGTAACGCATCCAACCCGCGACGCCCAACGTCAGCGCGCGGTGATCGCTGCCGCGCGCCAGATGCCAGCGCAACGATGCCAGCATGCGCTGGGGCAGTTTCTGGCTGCCGTCCATCGCAATCTGCCAGGTGCGGTGTTTCAGCGCCGGGTTGGCAAAACGCTCAAGCAACTGGTCGGCATAGGCGGTCAGGTCTACGCCGGACACATGCAGAGTCGGCGCCTGCTCCTGTAGCATCAGGTGACGCACCGCCTGCCGGTAGCAAGGGTCGTCCATACCGTTGTTGATATGCTCGTAACCCGCCAGATAGCCGAGGTAGGCCAGGAAAGAGTGGCTGCCGTTGAGCATGCGCAGCTTCATCTCTTCAAACGGCAGCACATCGTCCACCAGTTGGGCGCCCGCTAGTTCCCAGTCGGGGCGGCCGGCGACAAAGCTGTCTTCCACCACCCACTGAATAAACGGCTCGCAGGCGATGCCGCATGGGTCCGCTACGCCGACGGCGTCGGCTACCTGGCTCAGCGTTTCCGGCGTGGCGGCAGGTACGATCCGATCCACCATGGTGTTGGGGAAGGTGACATGCTGCGCGATCCAGTCCGCCAGCGCGGGATCCTGCAACCGGGCGGCATCCATCACCACCTGGCGAGTCACTTTGCCGTTTTCCGGTACGTTGTCGCAGGAAAGCACGGAGAAGGGCGCAATGCCTCGCTCGCGGCGCAGGCGCAGCGCTTCGGCCAGCAATCCCGGCACCGACGAAGGTTGGCGCGGGTGGGCCAGATCCTGCTGTACCAATGGGTTGCCCCGATCGAGTTCCCCTTTGTTGCCTGCGCGGCAGTAGCCTTTCTCGGTGATGGTCAGCGAGACGATCGCGACGATAGGGTCCGCCAGTTGTTCCAGAATCGCCGCGATCCCTTCCACCCGGGCGTGCAGCGACTTGCAAACCGCGCCAACCACGATCGCCTGATTGCCGTGGGCGGCTTTCTCCAGCACGGTAAACCGGTGATCCTGACGGCGCAGGGCGGAAATCAGGGTATCGTCGCTGAACAACACCACTTCGCAAATCCCCCAGTCGCCGCCCTGACGGTTGAGCACCCGATCGGTCAGCAACGCCTGATGCGCGCGGTGAAACGCGCCGAAGCCGATGTGTACGATGCGGGGTTTCAACGACTGACGGTCGTAGCGGGGTTGTTGCACTGCGGCGGGCAGCAGCGTGTTGGACAGATTTTTTTCGTTGCCGGACAAACTGTTACTGGACATAGATGGCGTCCTGAAAAGAGAAAAATTAACCGCCCAACCTTAGCGGTCTTTCGGTTGGGCGGCAACTGTCATATGGCGTGTTCTGAAGCCGGTTCACAGAGTCATGCCGGCGTCTTTGCCGCCCCGGGCTGCGACGTTGGGTTCAACACCGGGCGCGGCCGAATAAACCAGGCGGGCAACATCGCCAGAAAAAAGAACATCGCCACCATGAAAAAACCGTCCTGATAGGCGAACATCTGCGCCTTGGGCGCCAGCACCGATTGCAGGTAGGTCATGATGCCGGGGTTGATGCTGGTGCTAAGCGGGTCGCCGAGCGGATTGCCGCCGTGGCCGAACAGCAGACTGAGCTGGCGGATGGCGTCGGTGCTGCGGATATTGTCCAGCGTCAGCGACTGCGCCAGCATCTGGCCGTGAAAGGTGGTGCGCCGTTCGATAAATACCGACAGCAGGTTGACCCCCATCGCGCCGCCCAACTGACGGATGAAATTGAGACTGCCCGCGCCCTGCGCCAGCTGAGCGTGCGGCAGCGCCCGCAGCGCGCCGGCGTTCATGGCGGGCAGCATCACCCCAAGCCCGACGCGGCCGATGACAATCCACCAGGCCATAGTCCAGAACGGGGTATCGGTGTCCGCCGCGCTGGACAGCCAGCAGGACAGCCCGAACAGCAGCAAACCCGCCACCACCAGCAGGTGGGGTTTGAGCTTGTCGCTGAGCGACCCTGCCAGCGGGAACACCGCTCCGAGCGCCAGTCCCGCCGGCATCAGCAGCAGGCCGGAACGGGTCGGGGTGTATCCCTGAATGCTCTGTACAAACAGCGGAATGATGTAAGTCGAGCCGTAGATACCCGCGCCCAGCGCGAATGCCACGATACAGCCGGAGGTAAACGCCGGGTTGGCGAACACCCGCAGGCTGAGCAGCGGATGCGGCGTGGTGAATTCGCGGATGATGAATGCCAGCGTGGCGATCACGGCGATGGTCAACAGGCAGAGAATGAAGAACGACTCCCAGCCTTCGCGTTGCCCGTTGGACAGCCCGGCCAGCAACGAGGTCAGCGCCGTCACCAGCAGAATAAACCCCAGGGTGTCGAAACGCCGGGGCGTGCTGTCGGTCTGTGCGCTTTTAGCCGGCAGGATCACCAGCGCGGCGGCGATCCCGGCCAGACAGAACGGCACCACCACCATGAAGACCGCGCGCCAGTCGAGTTGATCGACCATCAGCCCGCCAGCGGCCGGCCCCAGCGCTGGCGCCAGTACTACCCCGACGCCATAAATACCCATCGCCTTGCCGCGTTCCGATACCGGAAACACCTGCGAGATGATGATCATCGCCAGCGGCTGGATCACGCCGCTGGCGCCGCCCTGAAGAATACGGGCGAGGATCACCTCGGCGCTGCTCTGGCTAAAAGTGCCGAGCACGCTGCCGGCGACGAACACCACCAGTGAGCCGACGTAGGTGGCGCGATAGCCAAAGCGCTCCAGCGTCCAGGCGGTGATCAACATGGTGGCGGTCATTGAGGCCAGGAAGGCGGTGGAAAGCCACTGAGCTTGATCCTGGCCCATGCCGAACGCGCCCATGATGTCATGCATCGCGACATTGACGATGGTCGCCGTGGCCGTGGTGGCGATGGTACCCAGCATGATGGTAACCGTCGCCAGCCAGCGATAGCGGTGACCGAAGCGGGCGGCCTGGGCTTCAATCGGCGACATTGATGCTGACTTCCGCCATCAGGCCCGGTTTCAGGCCGTTTTCCGGATCGTCCAGCGCGATACGCACCGGTACGCGCTGGGTGATTTTGGTGAAGTTGCCGGACGGATTCGGGCTCGGCAGCAGCGCAAACTGGTTGGTGGCCGCATCGCCGACCCGGATCACATGGCCGCTGAAATGTTTGTCCGGGTAGGCGTCCACCTGAATGTCCACTTTTTGACCGACCCGAACCCGGCCGATGGCCGTCTCCTTGATGTTGGCTTCGACCCACAGATTGCGCGGATCGTGTACCAGCATGATCCACTGCCCGGCCTGCACGTAACTGCCCACATTCACAATAGTGCGATCCACTACGCCATCCACCGGAGAACGTAACGCCCGGTCGGCGATTTCCTGCTTGAGCTGATCCACCTGGGCCTGCAACGCGATTCGCTGCTGGCGTTGCATCTCAATCTGCCGGTCCAGCACTTGCAGCGTGTTGCGCTGCGCCACGGCGTTATTCAGCGCCGCCTGTTGGGCGCTGCGCTGGGCTTCGGCTTCCCGCAGTTCGCCCTGACGCTGCAACAGCGTGGTGTGGGACTCATCCCAGGTTTTGCGGGCGGTGAGGTTGCTTTTCAGCAGTTGATCGTCGCGCTGGAAGTTGTTCTGCGCCAGGCTGAGCTGGTAACCGGCGTTGTTAACGGCGGATTCGCTCGACGCCAGTTTCGCCCGCGCTTCATCCAGCGAGGCTTGCGTAGTGAGGTCGGTGACCTGACGCTGTGTCTGGCTATAGCTGATTTGAGCATCGGCGGCGGCCAGATTGCCCTCCTGCTCCGCCAGCCGCAAACGGGCGTCGCGATCGTCGATCTGCGCCAGCAGTTGATCCTTGCGGATGGCGTCGCCGTCAATAACGGGGCGGGCGGTCACCCAGCCGCTTTCCCGGCTGGCCAGCGAAATCACTTCGCCCATTACGCGGGCGTCGGTTTCGCCGATATGTGTGAAACGCTGATGAAACCAGTACGCCAGTACGATCACCGCCAGCAACAGCAAGGCGGCGCCGGCCAGAAAAAAGGTACGCTGGCGTTGGCTCAGGCGCCGGAACCCCGCCAGTTTAGATGCGTGAGTATTCATGAGTGACCGTTTTCGGTTCGGGAGAGATTGCTGATAACCTGATTGATGATCCGGCTGACCTGTTCAATATCCTGTTCCGACACCCCAGCCAGCGCCTGATTACGCACCTGCCCGGCGATAGACTCCACTTTTTCCACCTGATCCAGCCCGAGCGCGGTGAGATGGATCTCGCGAAAACGGCGATCGTTGCCTTCACGTCTCTCGATAAATCCCTGCTTTTGCAGGCTATCCAGTACCCGAACCACCGCAGAAGCGTCCAGTCCCAGCGATTCGGCCAGCGCTTTTTGGTGGATGGGGGTTTCTTCGCGGGCGATGAACAGCAACGGCAGCCAGGTCGCCTGAGTCAAGCCATACGGTTGCAATTCCCGGTCGATAACCCGGCGCCACAAGCGGGAGGTCTGACCCAATTGCAGGGCAAAGCGCCGACGGGCGGAAGATTCGGTCTGTGACATGATGAAATCCGTGGGATAGATGAAATGCTATTAGTTAACAAGTCAACTAATGATAAGTCAATTGATTTTGTGAAGTGAATCATAAACAGCGGTGCAACAGACTGCTAATGCAAATGACGCCTGACAGCGGCGTGGGGAGACGGGGTTATCAATGACGGGTTATCAATGCGGATTTATCGATAAGGGTTATCGATGATAGTCAGGTGGGATGAAACAGGTTACGTGAAGGAGAAGAACCCACCAAAAACAAACAGGGCAGCGTAAGCTGCCCTGTGAACAGGATTAACATCCGGGGATCGATCAGGATTTGCTGGCGTCAGTCGCAGCAGCGGTTGCCGGCACGGCGTCGGTTGCCGTCGGCTGGGCCTGAGGCGCCGCCGGTTGTGCATTATCCGGCGTGCTGGTCTGCTGAATGGCCGGCGCCTGCGGAGCCGCTGGTTCAGCCGGTGCGATCGGCGCGATGTTTTCCGCCGGACCGTTCACCTTCGTCGGCATACCGATACGGTTTTGCAGCGCCTGATTCACCGTGCTTTCACTGACGCTGGCGTCCGCCAGCACTTTGGTTACTGCCGGGGTCAGCTTCAGCGGAACCGGCGTGTCGGAGTTGAACTCTTCCTCGGTGCGGGACAGCGGGTTGTGAACTTCGACATAACGTGAACCATCCGGCTCGACGGTGGCTTTCACCGGCTCGTTGATGAACTGAACGCGGGTGCCGACCGGAACATGATCGAACAGGTATTTGATGTCTTTGTCACGCAGACGCACGCAACCGTGGCTGACGCGCAGGCCGATGCCGAAGTTAGCGTTGGTGCCGTGGATGGCGTACAGGTTGCCGATGTAGAGCGCATACAGGCCCATCGGGTTGTCCGGACCGGCCGGGTAGACCTGAGGCAGGAATTCACCGCGGGCGGCGTATTCTGCATGCATGGCGGCGGTCGGCGTCCAGGTCGGGCGTTCTTTCTTACGCTGGACCGAGGTCACCCAGTTGATCGGGGTGTCTTTACCGAGCTGGCCGATGCCGATCGGCAGTACCACCACGGTTTTGGAACCTTTCGGGTAGTAATACAGACGCATTTCGGCACTGTTGATCACGATGCCTTCGCGCGGTGCGTCAGGAAGAATCAGTTGCTGCGGCACGGTCATGGTGCTGCCCGGTTTTGGCAGATAAACGTCAATGCCCGGGTTGGCTTCCAGCAGGTTGCTCAGGCCCATCTGGTACTGAGCGGCAAAGTGTTCCAGCGCGTCGGTGCTATCGCTGGGAATCGTAACTTGAATATTTTCACCCACCAGCCGGCTATTCGGGGCTGGCAACGGATAAACCACGGCGAGTGCTGTCTGGCTGAAAGCAGCCGCCGCCACAACTAATGTCAGGATCGCGCGAATACTCATTTTCATATCTTTGTTGAGTGTTAAAAGCCATTGCGGCAAAGGAATTGTTGTTATCCGGTACAAAAAGTCCGGATGCGCATTATATGTGCAGAAAGGCGGTAGGAAAACCAGATGTACAATCCATTACATTATAAGCGTCGGCGCAGGGAAATAAGGCGACCAATAAAGGGAACGAACCGCGTGGTCGATGTGCGCCAGAAAGAATCAGGGAGCAGTTTCCCGCTCCCGGTGTGATCCGTGTAAGGCGGCGTTATTCCTGGGCGCTTTTCTCCGCCTTGCCCGCCAGCAAGCTGAGGAAGTCATAGCGGCGGCGCAGATCCGCCTCGGCTTCTTCATACAACAGGGCGGCGGCCTCCGGCTGCTGGCTGTTGAGCCGGCGGAAGCGCTGCTCGTTGAGCAGGGTTTCACTCAGGCTGGCTGACGGCGGACGGGAGTCCGTCACCAGCGCCGGTTTGCCTTCCGCCGTGCGGCGCGGGTCGAAGCGATACAGCGGCCAGAAGCCGGTAGCGGTCAACTGGCGCATCTGGTCGTGGCTGAACGCCAGATCGTAGCCATGCTCTTCGCAAGGGCTATAGGCGATGATCAGCGACGGACCCGGCCAGGCTTCCGCTTCCTGAATCGCCTTCACCGTCTGGTTAAGCTGGGCGCCCAACGAGATCTGCGCCACGTAGACGTGGCCGTACATCATCACGTTGATGCCGAGGTCTTTGCGCGCCTTGCGTTTGCCGTTCTCGCCAAACTTGGTGACGGCGCCGAGCGGGGTCGCTTTGGATTGCTGGCCGCCGGTATTGGAATAACACTGAGTATCGAGCACCAGCACGTTAACGTTTTCCGACAGGCTCATCACGTGGTCGAGACCGCCGTAGCCGATATCGTAGGCCCAGCCGTCGCCGCCAATCAGCCAGATGGATTTATCCACCAGATGATCGGCTTCCTCTATCAGTTGACGGGCGTCGGCGCTGTCGATGGCGCTGAGTGACTGACGCAGGCGGGCAATCTGTTCGCGGCGCGTATCGGCCGCAACGGATTCTTCCAGCAGGTCGGCCACCACGTCGGCGGGCAATTGCGGCTTGAGCTGATCCAGCAGGCGCAGGGCACGCTGACGATGCTGGTCGACGCTCAGGCGGAAGCCCAGCCCGAACTCGGCGTTGTCTTCAAACAGCGAGTTGGCCCATGCCGGCCCGCGGCCGTTGGCATCGGTGGTCCAGGGCGTTGTCGGCAGGTTGCCGCCGTAAATCGAGGAACAGCCGGTGGCGTTGGCCACCAGCAGACGATCGCCGTACAGCTGGGTCAGCAGCTTGATATACGGGGTTTCGCCGCAACCGGAACAGGCGCCGGAGTACTCGAACAGCGGCGTAATCAACTGCGAGGTGCGGATATCGATACGTTCCAGTTTGCTGCGGTCGATTTCCGGCAGTTTGAGGAAGAAATCGTAATGGGTTTTCTCGGTCGCCACATGGTCCAGACGCGATTCCATGTTGATGGCCTTGATTTCCGGATTCTGGCGATCTTTGGCCGGGCACACTTCCACGCACAGATTACAGCCGGTGCAATCTTCCGGCGCGACCTGCAGCACATATTTCTGACCGCGCATGTCGCGGGCTTTCACGTCCAGCGACTGCAGCGACCCTGGGGCGTCGGCCATCGCGTCGGCGGGCACCACTTTGGCGCGGATTGCGGAGTGCGGACAGGCGGCCACGCAGTGGTTGCACTGGGTGCAAAGCTCCGGTTTCCACAACGGGATCTCTTCGGCGATGTTGCGCTTTTCCCACTGGGTGGTGCCGACCGGCCAGGTGCCGTCCGGCGGCAGGGCGGACACCGGCAGGCTGTCGCCCAGACCGGCCAGCATCGCGGCGGTGACGGTTTTGACGAAATCGGGCGCGGCGTCGGACACCACCGGCGGGCGGCACGGGCTGTCCGGATTCACCGGCTCCAGCGCTACCGCTTCCAGCGCGGCCAACGTCGCGTCCAGCGCGCGCCAGTTGCGTTCCACCAGTTCCTGGCCTTTGCTGCCGTAGCTGCTGGCGATGGCGGCGCGCAGTTTGTCGAGCGCGTCGCTGCCCGGCAGGATTTGCGTCAGGTGGAAAAACGCCATCTGCATCACGGTGTTGATGCGTGCGCCCAACTGACATTCGCGGGCGATTTTCGCCGCATTGATGCAGAACACCCGCGCCTGACGCTGGTTCAGCCCGGCCTGTACTTCCTGCGGCAGCCGGTGCCACAGGTCGTCGGCGCTGTAAGGCGTGTTGATAAGGAAGATGCCGCCCGGTTTCAGGCGCTCCACCATGCTGTATTTGTCGATGAACTGCCACTGGTGGCAGGCCACGAAATCCGCCTGTTCAATCAGGTAGGCGGAATGAATCGGGTGCGGGCCGACGCGCATATGGGAAACCGTCAGGCTACCGGCTTTTTTGGAGTCGTAAACGAAATAACCCTGCACGAACAGCGGGGTCGAATTACCGACGATTTTGATCGAGTTCTTGGCGGCGGACACGGTGCCGTCGCTGCCCAACCCGTAGAACAGCGCTTCCAGCGACGCCTGCGTCGGCATCGGTTGATCGGACAGCGGCAACGACAGGTGGGTGATATCGTCATAAATACCGACGGTAAAACGCGCTCTGGGGTTGGTAAGCGCTAACTCTTTATACGTCGCCTCGACGCACTGCGGGGTGAATTCTTTCGACGACAGGCCGTAGCGGCCGCCGATCACCTTCGGCATAAGTGGGCGCTCACCTCGTGAGAACGCCTCCGCCAGCGCGGTCATCACGTCCAGATACAGTGGTTCAGCCTGCGCGCCGGGTTCTTTGGTGCGGTCCAGCACCGCGATGGACTGCGCGCTGTGCGGAATCGCCGCCAGCAGATGCTGCGCACAGAACGGCCGATACAGACGAACCTTCACCACGCCGACTTTCTCGCCGCGCGTCAGCAGGGTGTCGATCACCTCTTCGCAGGTGCCGACGCCGGAACCCATCATCACGATAACGCGGGTGGCGTCCGGATGGCCGTAATACTCGAACGGCTGGTACTGACGGCCGGTTTCGCGGGCGAAATCGTTCATCGCCTGTTCCACGTGACCGAATGCCGCGTTGTACCACGGGTTGGTGGCTTCTCGCGCCTGGAAGAAGGTATCCGGGTTGGAGGCGGTGCCGCGAATCACCGGACGCTCAGGAGTAAGCGCCCGCTCACGGTGCGCATCAATCGCCGCCTGCGGCAGTAGGGCGTGCAATTGCGCGTCGCTCAGCGGCTCGATCTTGTTGATTTCGTGCGAGGTGCGAAAGCCGTCGAAGAAATGAATAAACGGCAGGCGGCTGTTGAGGCTCGCCATCTGGGAAATCAACGCGAAGTCCTGCGCTTCCTGTACGTTGCTGGCGCACAGCATGGCGCAACCGGTCTGACGCACCGCCATCACATCCGAATGGTCGCAGAAAATGGACAACGCATGGGTCGCCACGGTACGGGCGGCGACGTGCAGCACAAACGGCGTCAACTGACCGGCCAGCTTGTACAGCGTCGGGATCATCAGCAGCAGGCCCTGCGAAGAAGTAAAGGTCGTGGACAGCGCGCCGGTCTGCAATGCGCCGTGCACGGTGGCGATGGCGCCCGCTTCGGATTGCATCTCAACCACCCGAGGCGTATCTCCCCAGATATTCTTGCGTTCGTCGCTCGACCAGGCGGCCGCTTGTTCGGCCATGGTGGAGCTGGGGGTGATGGGGTAGATAGCGATAACTTCATTGGTTCGCCAGGCGACCGAAGCGACCGCGTTATTACCGTCGGTGGTGATCATGACTTAACCTTCTTTGTTGCTGAACGATGACCCTGTGGGGCGGGTATTATCGCTACCCGGCGAGTTTTTTTGACCGATTATAGCCCACAGAGTTGTTTCAAGGTGTGTATGGACAGCTGACGGCGTGTCGTAAGCCGGCAATGGTAGCAGCTTAAGAGACTGCTGTGACGTTTCCCAGCGGATACGTTGTGGTTACGCCTGCCATCAAATTCGCCGACGTTCCCATTCTTACCGGGAACATCGCGCCGACGATAAAAAGCAATGTTAATGTATCGTTAATGTAATTAGGCTGTATTACCTGATTATCGTACATCCTGATGATAGTTTGGCGTCGTCAGATTAAAAATCCGGCATTCGCCCGCAAAGCGGGAAATGCCAGTGGAAGGATAGGCATCTGCGCCTATGCTGAAATAAAGCACCGGACCTCCTGATGCAGGCGTCAGCGGCAGGCCGGCAAAAAAATCCCAGACGCGACCATTAAGGAAATCTGTTCATACCTCAGGGATAGCTTTCGCGCTCTTCGGGTTGATTATCGACGTTGACGAAGGAACAGCACTATGTTTATCGATCTGAGAGACAAAATGGTATCGGTATTAGCCAGAATCCGTGAAAGAGGCTATGGACCGGAAGAAGCCATCAATCATATTGTTCAATCTCTGGGCAGCCGTTACAGCGATGTGTCCAAAGTAAATGTGCTGACCTCGAAACTGATAGCCGATGTGGTTCACTCAACTTACCAGGATGAAACCTCTCCGCTGGAGATCGCGGCCATTATCCGCATGCTCGGCTACGCCAGCCGGGATGTGGTTACCGGCATTCATGAGCAGTTTCCGCAGCTGACGCCGGAAGAGGTCGGCCGGCTGGTGCTGCATGAAAAGGTTTACCCCAATACCGACCGTGCCGCGTTTATCGCCGCCATGACCTACGGAGGCTACTCCCGCGAGGAGAGCGAACAGGTGGCGAACAGCCTGTATTCCTGAGGGTTGCCGACCAACGAGGGCGACAGACTATCCTTTGCATGTGGGACCGGCGCGATCGCCGCCGGTCCGGAACCATTCTCCGCCATGATGCCACCTAACAGAGCGCCCGTGGACATGACGATGACGGGACGTGACTGATGAGGAGAATCCAATGCGGCAACCTACCCTGACCACTGAACATCTGCAATTGCGGCCGCTGCAGGCGCAGGACGTCACCGATGTCTGCGCCTTGCTGAACAGCGCGCCCGATATTTCCGCCATGACCATGCTGATTCCCTATCCCTGCCCGCGTGAAACGGTGGTCAACTGGATTGGCGATTTGCAGAGCAACTGGGAGCAGCGTAAAGGGGTGGCCTACGCCATCTGTTTATCGCAGAGCCAGCAGTTGATTGGCTCGATTTCGCTGGTGTCGCTGGAAACCGACCAGCCGGAGATCGGTTACTGGCTGGGCGCCGATTTTCGGCAACGGGGATTCGGCACCGAAGCCAGTCTGGCGCTATGCCAGTTTGCCTTTAGCCAGTTGCACGTTGAGAAAATCTACGGCTGCCATTTGCCGCAGAACGTGGCGTCCGGCCGGGTATTGCTCAAATGCGGCTTTCATTCGCTGGGGATGCGCCATGTGTTTCTGGCTTCCCGTCAGCGGCAGGAGACCGTTGCCGTCTACATGATGCCGTCGCCGGCGATGGCGACGGCATGATGCGCCGGTCTATTTTTGCAGCAGCAACCGGATACCCAGCGCCGCCATCACCGTACCGCTGAGGCGGTCAAATAACGTTTTAAATCGCAAATAGGCGCCGCGCGGCCCGCTGGAAGACAGCAACAACGCCACCAGCGCATACCACAGAAAATCGATCACGAACGCCAGCAACGGCAACGCCACGTACATCCAGCCCGCAATGTGCTGGCTGAGCAGCGCAGCGAACACCCCACCGAACACCAATGCCGTATTCGGGTTGCTGAGTTGCGTCAACAGCCCCAGCCGAAAAGCGTGCGCCTGAGGCGGCTCGTGGCCGCTGTGCAGCGCTGGCGCGGCGTGGTCTGGTCTGGCGCGGAACAGGGTAAACGCCAGGTACAGCAGGTAAATCCCGCCGGCGATTTTCAGCGTCTGATATAACCAGGGCACCGCCAGCAGCAGCGATTGCAGGCCCAGCAACGCCACCAGCGCGAAGATTGCCGCGCCGACGCCCATCCCCAGCGAGACGGCGAGGCTGTTGCGCCGGGATGACGCCAGTGCGGTTCGTGCGACCAGAATGAAACTTTGCCCCGGACTCATGGCGCCGAGCGCCAGTACCCCGCCGATGGCGGCGATAGCCACTATGTCACTGCCCATTCCCTGCTCCTTAGTGGTGATGGATACCTTAGTTATGATGGATAGTTTAGTTATGACGGATACTTTAGTTATGACGGATAGTTACCTCGACGGGTAGCTATCAGGACGAATAGTTATCTTTATCCTCTCTTTTGGAATTGGCGTAAACTGACGCGATTCAACAGGTATCCAGGATAAGGACTATGAAACTACGCGCCACGCTGCTGGCGGGCTCGGTATTACTGGCCGGGTGTGACCTGAAACCGGCCGCAGAGCCGGTGAACCCGGTATTGGCCGGGCTTTCCAATATCTTTGGTTTTGATGCGCTGCGGGGAAAGGTCAAACGCTTTACGCAAACCCAGACCGATGAAGCCGGCAAGGTGACGGCCTATGTCGAGGGCGAATTTGATGCCGAGGGGTGCCTCGCTGCGCTGCGCACCTATCAACCATCGATGAATCTCGACCTGGATCTGGTGCGCGATGGGCAGACGCTGGTGGAGCAGAGCGATCGTCAGGCGCTGTTTCAACTGACGGATCACTGCCAACTGGCGAAAACCACCGATGGCCGCCTGAGCTACCGTTCGAACGACCAACACGCCATCGCCGAGGTGGTCTACCGCGATAAGCCGACGCCGCTGGCGAGCTATCGCTACGACGATGACGGTTTCCCGGTCAGCATGACGTTTGTCTCGCCGGAAAACGGCAACGTGACCAGGGTCGAGATGCAGAGCGATGCTCCGGCGCAAAAACGGCTTGATGCCACCGTTATTGTGACGGAAAACAACGAACAGGTCAGCGTGACCCGCACCAGTTGCCAGTATGACCAGCATTTCAATCCACGTTTGTGTCAGGTGCTGGTCTCGAACGGTAAAGGCGCTGCGCAAACGGTCACCACCCTGACGCATACCACCAAAATCGAGTATTACTAGGCTGCGCTTTTTTCTTCTGCGCGTGACCGTTTCCGGCGATTATTGCGCGTGAATATTGCGCGTGATGGTCTGCCGGTGCGGCCCGGATGCGGGCCGCATGGCTGGCGTTCAGGGCGTAACGTGGAAAAAATCGACGTCGGCGCGGCCCTGACCGTGCTGTTCCGGTAACGACAGCGCATACAGCCCGATTTTGGCGCCCACCCATTTCCCCGGCCCGGCGGCGAAAGGCTCCCCGACCGGGGTAAAACCGCCGTCAGGCGTGCGCCACGCGAACTGGCAGCGTGCGTTCGGCAGCACCGTCACCCGCAGTTCAAGCGTGTGCGCTTCCTCAAAAGGCAATGTCGCTCCGGCGTACTGGCGCAGTTCCTGCGCGTCGGTCATCCAGCCATAGCCGTTTGTCAGCGCTACGCCGTCCGCCGTTTTTTCCAGCCCCAGAAAAGCGAAGCGCTCGCCGTAGACGATCAACCCACAGCGATCGCCCACGTTTTTCAGCGTTGCCCGTAGCCGGGTGGTGACCGTAAAGGTCTCCGCCGGAAATTTCTGCATCAGCAGGTTAGGAACGTCATACCAGGACGGCACGCCATGACGCTGTGGCATCGGCTGGCACAACAGCCGTAATCCAGGTCGGCGCAGTTCGTACCAGCCTGCATCGGGGTTGGCCTGCCATTGCCACTGCAAACCGAGCCGGTCGGCCGTGAAATCGTCAGACGTCGCCGGCTGGGCGCGGATGTTGCTTGCTCTGACGGCGGGCATAGCTGCTTCCGCCACCGGCTCGCCCGGGCCGCCGTCGCCCGATGGCGCGCCGATCAGCGGCCAGTCATCCTGCCATTGCATCGGTTGCAGGTGCACCACACGGCCGTAAGCGTGGCGATCCTGAAAATGCACGAACCAGCTCTCGCCGTTTTCCAACTCGACCCAGCCGCCCTGATGAGGGCCGTTAACGGCGGAAGACCCCTGATGCAGCGCCACGCGCGCCTGCCACGGCCCCTGTAGCGATGCGGCGCGCAGCACCGTCTGCCAGCCGGTGGGCACGCCGCCGGCCGGGGCAAAAATGTAGTACCAGCCGTTGCGCTTGTAGAGTTTCGGGCCTTCCAGCGTTGGCTGACTGGCGGTGCCGTCGACGATAATCCGGCTTTCATCCAGCAGTTGACGGCCGTCGCTGCTCATCCGGCACAGTTGAAGCTGGTGCTTGCGCCCGCTGCGGCTGAAGGCAAAGGCGTGAACCAGCCAGGCGCTGCCGTCGTCGTCCCAGAATGGACAGGGATCGATCCAGCCTTTGGCTGCCTTCACGCAATGCGGCGCGCTCCAGTCGCCGCGTGGATCGTCGGTCTGACACATGAAGATCCCTTCGTCCGGCGTGCTGAAAAACACCCAGAATTTCCCGGCATGGTAACGGATGCTGGGCGCCCAGACGCCTTTTCCCGGTTGAAACCGCTCGTAGCCCGGCAGGTCGAAACGCGCAAACACGTGGTTGATCAGCGTCCAGTTCACCAGATCCCGCGAATGCAGGATCGGCAGCGCCGGCATGTGGTTAAAACTGGACGACACCAGATAAACGTCGTCGCCCACCCGCACGATATCGGGGTCGGAATAGTCGGCGAACAGAATGGGGTTACGGTAGCGGCCGTCGCCCCGATCCGGGTTCCAGGGGGATGTCATCGGTGAAGGTTCCACGTTGTTCTTCTCCTTAACGGTCAGGCCACGCCGCGCGGGGTCAGGTGCGGATTGACGCCGTCGTCCTGCTCTGGCGCCGGCTGCGGCGCGGCATGACGGCGTGCGAGGTCGGTCTGGATCTGTTCCATAGTCTTGTCATCCAGTTTATAGAAACGCGTTAGCCAGTACAGAATCAGGTAGGACAGCGACGGGCCGATACTCAGCAGGCCAATGATGCCGGTGGTGGCAAGCGACGTCTGGGTGGGCGAGCCCGCCACATAGCCGAACCAGCCCAAGGCGAACCCGACCAGCGCCCCGGCGACCGCCATTCCCAGCTTGAGAGCGAACAGATTGCCGGAGAAAGACAGGCCGGTGATGCGGCGGCCGGTTTTCCATTCGCCGTAGTCGGCGGCGTTCGCCATCATGTTCCATTTAAACGGTTGATACATCTGGTGGAAGAAGCCGACCAGGAAATACAGCGGAAACACCACGGCAAGCCAGGTGGGCGGCACAAAAAACAGCACCACACCGGTAGCGACCAGCAGTAGGTTGATGTTTTTGAACAGGCTGAGGCTGCGGTAGCGTTTGGCGAAATAACCGGCCAGCATGGCGCCGATAATGGTGCCGACCACGCTGGTGGTGATAAACGCGCTTTTCATCGCGGTGCCGACGGCACCAGTATGTGCCGGGTCAACCATCAGGTAGGTGGCGTAGTACAGCGTGGCGGCGCCGCGCATCACGCCGGCCATACTGGAGAAAAAGGTAATGACGGCGACGATGCGCCACTGATCGTTGCTCAGCAGATTTTTCACATCGTCCCAGACGTTCTGCCCTTGATCCACCTGTGGATTGATTCGCTCCTGCGTAGTGAAAAAGCAGAAAATCAGCATGATGACGGCCAATACGCCCATCACCGCCATGGTGCCCTGATAGCCGAGCTGCTTATCGCCGCGGCCGATCCAGTCCACCAGCCACAGGGTTCCCACCGACACCAGCAGCCCGGCGGCGGAAGAGATGGTGAAGCGGTAAGACTGGGCGGAAAGCCGGTCTTTTTCGTCGGTGGTGATGACCCCGCCCAGCGAACAGTAGGGAATGTTGATAAAGGTGTAGAACATCATCAACAGGGTGTAGGTGATGTAGGCGTAAACCAGTTTCCCGGTGCCGGCCAGGTCCGGCGTGGTGTAGGTCAGTACAGCAATGACGGCGTACGGGACCGCGAACCAGATCAACCAGGGGCGAAAATGTCCCCAGCGGGTGCGGGTTCGGTCAGCCAGCAGGCCGATCATTGGGTCGATGACGGCGTCCAGTACGCGGGTTACCAGAAACATCACGCCCACCGCCGCCGCGGAAATGCCGTAAATATCGGTATAAAAATAGGTCAGGAACATGGTTACAGAGGAATAGACGATGCCGCAGGCCGCGTCTCCCATGCCGAAACCGATTTTTTCCGCCGTGCTTAACTTGTTATTGTTAGTCATTGGAAACTCCGATGATGGATAAAAGCAGCGTTTGCTTTGTTCCCGCGTATTGTTGTGGTTAGTTGAACGGGTGACTATTGCGGAATTTCTTATGCCGATTATGTTTACTGGTATCTGTTATACCGCTCACGAATTTGTGGAAGAAGAGCAGACGGAGGAAGTCAGAGATAGGTTTTTTTGCTTTTAAATACAGTCCATTAACCTGTCGGTCAGGTGGTGGGGTGGTATAACAATGTTGTCGCTTTTGGCTGGTCCGGTGACCGCTGGCAGCCTGCGAGCCGCCGGGAACGGTTATGCCGGTCAGGCGAGTCCGGCAACGATCCGGTTAGCGGATTATGATGGCGTTTGCGGCGACGAAGCGGTGCCGCGAGGGAAACAGGAAACCGGCCTGACCGCCATTATTCCGGCGTCAGCCATTCGTCGGCTTCGTTAAACATCTCTTCGATAATCCGGTTAATGGTGGATTTATCCTGTTTGCTGGCGTTGGAATTGATGGCGTTGGCTTGCATCGGTTTTATCTTGATTTCCGCGTCCGGAAATACCCGATGAATGCGTTTGGCGAGTTCGTTTTTAATCTGCTCCGCCGCGTTGGGTAACCCGCTCACGTTTCTTTTATCGTAAACCAACTCTACGTACATTAGCTGCATCTCCATGAAAAATACTGGCTAAATATACAGCTTTTGTTCGCGGGTCTGCAATGAGTTTTTTAGACGCAGGAAGTGTGGCCGGTTTCGGCGAGCCGTGGTATGAAACGATCTTCAGCCATCAGAGAGGAGTGACGTATGACTACATTACGCGTGGCGCGGCCGGTAACGGACCTACAGCGTAGCGAGCGGATGTACTGTGACGGGCTGGGGTTGCAGAAATTAGGCTCCTTTGCGCAACACGACGGCTTCAGTGGTGTTATGCTGGGTCGGCGGGGGCTGGCCTGGCACCTTGAGTTTACCGTTTGTCATACTCATCCGGTCATGCCAGCGCCGACGGAAGACGATTTACTGGTGCTGTACGTTTCCGACCATGAGGGGTGGCAGACGTCCTGCGATCGCATGGTGCAGGCCGGGTTCAGCGTGGTGGCGTCATTTAATCCTTATTGGGAGCGGCAGGGCAAAACTTTCCGTGATCCCGACGGTTATCGGGTGGTGTTGCAGCAAGGGCGCTGGCCGAATGCCGACTTATAACGAAGAGAATAACCATGTATATCATCAATCTGACATACAACGCGCCGCTGGATGAAGTGGAAAACTTGCTGGAACGACATGTGACCTGGCTGAAACGGGGATATGAACAAGGCGTGTTTGTGGCGTCCGGGCGTAAAAATCCGCGTACCGGGGGGGTGATTCTGGCCAAGAGCGTCGAACGGGAAGCGCTGGAGGATTTTCTAAAGCAGGATCCGTTTCAGGCGGTGGCCAACTACGAGGTGATCGATTTCCAACCGTCCATGACCGTTGATACCTTCGCGGCCCTCAGCCGCATCTGAGTAACACGCTCCGGTATGCGCCGCGCGCGCACCGGAGCGCATCCATCACTCGCGCACCGAGCTTTGCAGATTGCTGTCCTGCGCGTGGCGCTCCAGCGCCAGTTCAATCAACTGGGTGATCAGGTCGGTGTAGTTGAGGCCGCTGGCTTCCCACAGTTTCGGATACATGCTGATGTTGGTGAAACCGGGCAGGGTGTTGACCTCGTTGACGATGACCTGCTGGTCCGGCGTCAGGAACACGTCTACCCGCGCCATGCCCTGACAGTCCAGGGTCTGGAAAGCCCGCAGGGCGATATCGCGGATATGCTGGTGCACCTCGTCGTCCATCGCCGCCGGAATCGCTACCGCCGCGCCGTCTTCGTTGATGTATTTGGTGTCGTAGGAGTAGAACTCGTCGTGCAGCACGATTTCGCCGCAGAGGCTGGCTTTCGGGTAGTCATTACCCAGCACCGCGCATTCGATTTCACGGCCGACAATCGCCGACTCCACCAGCACTTTATGGTCGTAACGAAACGCCAGATCCACCGCCCGCTCGAATTCCGCCTGATTGCGCACCTTGCTCACGCCGACGGACGAACCCTGATTAGCCGGTTTGACGAACAGCGGCAGCCCCAGTTGTGCGGTAACGTCGTCATAAGGATGGCGCGCGCGGTTGGCGCGGGTCAGGGTGACGAACGGCGCCACCTGCAGGCCGGCGTCGCGCAGCAACCGTTTGGTGACGTCTTTGTCCATGCTGACGGCGGACCCCAGCACGCTGCTGCCGACAAACGGAATGTTCGCCATGCGCAGCAGCCCTTGCAGCGAACCGTCTTCGCCCAGCGTGCCGTGAACGATCGGGAAAATGACGTCAATCTGCGACAGCGCGCTGGCGCTGGCGGTGTCGATCAACTGATGGTGGGTTTGGCCCGGGATCAGCGCCACGTTCTGACTGGTGCGGTTCAGGGCGATCAGCGCCGGGTTATCGGCGTTGAGCAGATAGTTGGAGGCGTCGTTGACGTGCCATTCCCCTTGCTTGTCGATGCCCAGCAACACCACATCGAACCGCGTTTTATCAATGGCGTCTACAATGTTTTTTGCGGACTGCAGTGACACTTCGTGCTCAGAGGATTTACCACCAAAAACCACGCCAACCCGAATTTTACTCATATCACTCTTTCCATTATGGATCGTTGTACTGTCTACCGCCTGATCAGACGCTATACCCAAAATAATTCGAGTTTCAGGACAACACGTTCACGTGTTGAACAACGCAATGCGTTGGCCCTTTAGGGCAAGGCTCATAAGAGCCTTGTAACGCGGCAACCGAGTGAATCCCCAGGAGCTTACATAAGTAAGTGACTGGGGTGAACGAGGGCAGCCAACACACCTGTAACTTGAAGTATGACGGGTATATTTGATCTGTGGTTGCAAGAGTATCATTTCATGCCGCAACGCGGGACTTTTTTCCGGCCGGCGGCGGCGCCTTTCCGGTTCTGGCGCAGAAATTGCTCATCCGGAAGACATGCGCAACAGGAGAAGGGTATGCGTACCGGTTCAACGTCGCTTGCAGTCAGGCCGCTGCAGCCCTGGTTTGTGATCAATGCGGCTGAAGATTACCTGAAAAAGGCGCTTATCGACTCGCCGATTGCGCATTTTTACTGTTTTTCCGTGGCCAGAGAACAGCCGGTGACGCTGGCGGTGCCGGACGGCAGCGTGGATATTCTGTTCAATATCAATCGCGACGCGCCGTTCGGGCGGGTGTGCGGCAGCACCGAGGCGGCGCAGGCGACCCGGCTCAGCCCGGGAGAACGTTATTTCGGCGTACGCTTTATGCCGGGTGTGATGCCGGCGTTTCTGGATCTGTCCGCCGGCGAACTGGCCGGGCAGGAGGTCGCGTTTCAGGACGCGGCGCCGGGCGCCGGGCGGCTGGTGGAGCGGCTGGCCGACAGCCGGGATTTCGGCGAGCAGGTATCGTTGTTTCTGGCCTATTTTTCCCGCCAGATGGGTAGGGTTTCCCCGCCGTTGCTGTTGCAGATGATCGATCTGATCATGGCGCATGACGGCGTGATCCGGGTTGAACAGCTGGAGCGGAAAACCCTCTATTCCGCCCGTTATATTCACCGGCTGTTTCACGACCACTGCGGCATGTCCACCAAGGCGTTTTGCCGCACCATTCGCTTTCAGCGCGCGCTGTCGCTGCTCAATCAGGGCGAGGCGCAGAACATGGCGATGCTGGCCCAGCGGCTCGGCTATGCCGATCAGTCGCATTTCCTGCGTGAGTTTAAAGACTTCGCTTCCTGCTCGCCGAAAGCCTATCTGGCGGGGATTCAGGCCATTCGTTATCAGCACCGTATCCGGCAGTGTTGACGCCTTGGCGCGGGTGCCTTTTTTTAGTGCGAAAATGCACCAAAACAACGCCGGTTTTGCACCGTGGCCTGTGCCGATTTATTCTATTTTCCCACCCCGCTATCCCGCTATAAACAGCTCACAGAACGTTTTTCTTTCTTCATCAATCAGAGTTGAGCGAGGGTGTTATGGCGGATGCAAAACAGGTTGTGCCGGGGTTCTATACCATTGACGAAGCGATCGCGCTGGATGGCAAAACAACGCGGGAACTGCAACTGACCCACCTGAACCGCATGCGGTCGCTGGATGGGCATGCCAAGTATTTCGTACGGGCGGAAGGCAGCACCTTTATCGACGACAACGGCGACAAGCACCTGGATATGATCGGTGCGGTTGGGGTGGTGACGGTCGGCAACAACAACGAGTTCGTCTGGTCCTGCCTGCAGAAGTGTTTCGACAACCGCCTGTTCATGATGGGCGCCATCTCCTACCACAGCGTCACGGCGGCGCTGGCGCACAACATGGCGCTGCTCTCGCCGCAGGGCAAACTCACCAAGATGGGCACCGCCACCGGCGGCGCCGAAGCCATCGAAGGCATGATCAAACTGGTGAAGCTCGGCACCCGCCACAAGCCGGAGAAAACCCACCTGCTGGCGACGCTGGGCGCGTTTCACGGCAAGACCTCCGGCGCGGTGTCGCTGGGCGGCAAGGATAAATGGCGCTTCGGCCAGCAGCCGACGCTCGGCAACATCGACCATGTGGCCTACGGCTCGGTCGACGAGCTGGCGGCGGCGCTCTCCACCGGTAAGTACAAGGCGTTCGTGGTCGAGCCGATTCAGGGCGAAGGCGGCATTCTGGTGCCGCCGGCGGGGTATCTGAAGGCCGCGCGCGAGCTGTGCGACCGTTACGACACGCTGCTGGTGCTGGATGAAATCCAGTGCGGCGCGGCGCGTACCGGCACGTTCTGGTGTTGCGAACACGAAGACGTGGTGCCGGACTGCATCGTGTTCGCCAAAGGATTGTCAGGCGGGCTGGTGCCGTTCGGCGGTTACCTGTGTACCGAAGCGCTGTACGAAGCGGCCTACGGCACCATCGAAACCTGTTATCACCACACCGCCACCTATCAGGAAAATACCCTCAGCGCGGCGGCGGCGCTGGGCGCGTTGCAGTTCATCGTTGAAAACGATCTGTGCGGCATGGCGACGCGTAAAGGCGAGCGCATGATGCAGCGGCTGCGCGAGGTGCAGGGGCGCTACCCCGGCGTGATCCGCGAGGTGCGCGGCAAAGGGCTGATGATCGGCATGGAGTTTTGCCCGATGCCGGAAGCGCTGCGCGCGTCGCTCGGCGACTACTACTCCGCGCCCATTGCCGGCCTGATGGTGGAGAAATGGCGCATTCAGGTGAATTTCACCATCAATAATCTGGCGGTGTTCCGCTTCCTGCCGCCGCTGACCATCACCGACGAGGAGCTGGATTACGCGCTGGATGCGTTCGAAGCCTCGGTAACGCAGGTGGTCGAGCAGGTGAAGGCCGCCGCCCTGTCGGCGACGCCGGCATGAGAGGTGACGCTATGAAATTCTCTTATCTGCAACCGGTCAATCTGTGCTTTGGGCGCGGCGAGTCGCAGCGGGTCGGGCAGGTGGTGGCGCAACTGGGCCGCAAGGTGCTGTTGGTGACCGGCACCGCCAGTTGCCGCAAAACCGGCCTGCTGGACCGGGTGACCGACGCGCTGGCGGCCAGCGGCGTGACCTGTTTTCTGTTTGAACGCATCGAGTCCAACCCGCTCAGCACCACGGTGGATGACGGCGCGCGGCTGGCGCGTATGCACCAGTGCGACGTGGTGCTGGGGGTCGGCGGCGGCAGCGTGATGGATGCCGCCAAAGCCATCGCCTTCATGGCGAAGCATACCGGTTCGGTGGTCGAGTATTTATCCGTTCCCGCCCCGGCGGGCGAGGCGCTGCCGCTGGTGCTGATGACCACCACGGCGGGCACCGGCAGCGAAGGCAACTGCGTGGCGGTAGTCACCAACCCGGCCACCCACGACAAACTGGTGTTCGTCAGCCCGGCGCTGTTCGCCCACACCGCCATCATCGACCCGACGCTGATGGTGACCCAGACCCCGGCGATGGTGGCGTCGACCGGCTTTGACGCCATGAGCCACAACATCGAAGCGCTGGTCGGGCGCTATGTTCAGCCGATGACCGCGATCATGAGCCGGGAAGCCATCGGCCTGCTGGCGCGCTATCTGCCGCGCGTCTGGCGCGACGCCGGCGATCTGGACGCCTGGGATCAGGTGTGCTGGGCCAATACCCTCGGCGGCATGGCGATTGGCCTGTCGGCCTGCGGCTTGCCGCACGCGATGGAACACCCGCTGAGCGGGTTGTACAACATCACCCACGGTCAGGGACTGGCGGCGCTTTATCCGGCGCTGATGGCGTTCTCCTGGCGCGACAACGTGGCCGGGTTTGCCGCGGTGGCGCGGGCGATGAGCGACGATGTCGCGACGCTGAGCGAAGAAGAGCAGGCCCAGCGCAGCATCGTGCTGATCCGGCAGTTGCTGGGGACGCTGGCGCTGAACTTCACGCTGCGGGATTTAGGCGTTGATGAGAAAGACATTCCGTGGATGGCGGACAACTGCGTGCAGACGATGGGCTTTAGCCTGCAGCAGAACCCGCGCATCGCCACGCGGGATGAGGTGGAGGCCCTGTACCGGGCCTGCCTGTAACACAACCATGTAGTCACAACCATGTAGATACAATCATGTAGATACAACCACACGGACGCACCGCCGCCGGCGCGGCGGCGACGTCCTTCAGCTTATCAACCCGCTGCGAGATCGCGAGGGCCGAAATGAAAGAGAATCAACTGAAAAAGAACAGCCTGGGGCTGTGGTCTTTGGTGTTTTTCGTGGTCGCGGCCGCTTCGCCGTTGACCGGGGTGATCGGTGGGCTGCCGGTGGCGATGTCGGCGGGCAACGGCGCGGGCATTCCCGCCATGTATGTGCTGGCCGGGGCGATTTTGCTGGTGTTCTCCTTTGGCTATATCGCCATGAGCCGTTACGTGACCAACGCGGGCGCATTTTACAGTTACATCGCGCTGGGGCTGGGGCGGCGCACCGGCGTGAGCGCGCTGACGGTAGCGTTGCTGGCCTATTTCGCCATCCAGATCGCGGTGGTGGCGCTGTTCGGTTTCTTCAGCCAGATGTATGTGCAGGATCATCTCGGCGTCAATTTTCCCTGGTGGGCGTATAGCGGCGCGATGTTATTGGTGATCTGCTATCTGGGGATCGAAAGCGTGGAGATCGGCGGCAAGGTGCTGGGCATTCTGATGCTGCTGGAAGTGGGCATCGTGCTGCTGACCGACGTCGTGATCCTGTGGTCGCACGGGCCGCAACCGCTGACGTTCGCCTCCTTTACGCCGTCGGTGATCCAGCAGGGCAATCTGGGGATCGCGCTGGTGTTCACCATCGCCGCCTTTATCGGTTTCGAATCGACCGCCATTTACGGCGAAGAGTGCCGGGAGCCGACCAAAACCATTCCCCGCGCCACTCTAATGGCGGTGACACTAATCACGTTGTTCTTCGCGCTGACCAGCTGGACGATGGTGCAGGCGTATGGGCTGGATCAGGTGCGCGAGCAGGCGCTCAACAATCCGGGGCGGTTCGTGTTCGACGTCGCCAGCCGCTTGCTGGGGCCCTGGTCGGAACAGGTGATGTCGCTGTTGCTGATCACCAGCCTGTTCGCCGCCGCGCAGGCGTTCCACAACAACATTTCCCGTTATCTGTTCAGCATCAGCCGCGACGGCGTCCTGTGGTCGAAGATGGCGCGGGTGCGCGGCGACAAAGGCACGCCCTATGTCGCCAGTCTGGTGCAGACACTGATGATGCTGACGCTGCTGTTGGTGCTGGCGGCGGGCGGCGCGGACCCGATGATGCATATCTTCGCCTGGGGATCGGCGGTGGCGACGATGGCGATCCTGCTGTTGCAGGGCGGGGTATCGGTGGCGGTGGTGATGTTCTTTCGTCGCGCGCCCCATTATCCGGCGTCCGTCTGGAGTCGCCTGTGGGCGCCGCTGTGCTCGGCAGTCTTGATGGGCGTGGCGTTGCTGATGGTGAGCGACAACATGGACGTGTTGAGCGGGTCTTCGTCACAACTGGTGTTCTTCATCCCGTGGGCGGTGGTGGGGATCGCGCTGGCGGGGTATCTGTTCGCCTGCTGGCCCCGACAGGCGGGGCGCGCCTTCACGCTGGAGAACATGGATTCGCAAGGATAACGGAACATGCCGGGGCCGAATCCCCCGGCATGAGCTGTTTTTTCAATCCAGCAGCGGACGAGGCTGCCTGTCCAGCCGGCCGCTCAGGGTGATCAGCAGCAGCGCCGCCGCGACAATCACCGCGCCAATCCACGGGGTTTGCGCCAGTCCGCCACGGGCGACCGTCTGCCCGCCAATCACCGACCCCAGCGCGATGCCGACGTTAAACGCCGCAATGTTTAAACCGGAGGCGACGTCCACGGCGTGGGGCGCATACTGTTCGGCCTTCTGCACTACATAGACCTGCAGGCCCGGTACGTTGCCGAATGCGAACACCCCCATCGCCAATACCGTCGCCAGCGCCGCGTATTGAATAGATGCCGTGAACTGGAACACCAGCAGCAACAGCGCCAGCGCGGCGAAGATAAATGTCAGCGCCGGCACCGCGCCGTGGCGATCCGCCAGTTTGCCGCCCCAGAGATTGCCAATCGCCACCGACACGCCGTAACCCAGCAAAATCCAGCTTACGGCGGCCGGGCTAAACCCTGCCAGATCCTGCATCATCGGCGCCAGAAAGGTGAAGGCGGTGAACACGCCGCCGTAACCCAGCGCGGTAATCGCGTAGATCATCAGCAGCCTGGGGTGAGTCAGCACCTGCAACTGTGCTTTCAGGCTGGCGATGGCCCTACCGGGGATGGTGTTCGGCACCAGCATCAGGCTGCTTAACAGTGAAATCACTCCCAGCGCCGAGACGGCCAGAAAGGTTTCGCGCCAGCCGGCGTGCTGGCCGATGAAGGTACCCAGCGGTACGCCGGTCACCAGCGCCACGGTCAGTCCGCCGAACATGATGGCGATCGCCGAGGCGGCTTTTTCTTTCGGCACCAGACTGGTGGCGATGGTGGAGCCAATCGAGAAAAACACGCCGTGCGCCAGCCCGGTCAACAGCCGCGCCGCCACCAGCGTGGCGTAGTTGGGGGCCAGCCAGGCCAACAGGTTGCCGGCGGTGAATAGCGCCATCAGCCCGACCAGCAGCGGTTTGCGCGGTAGCTCGCCGGTAAGTGCGGTCAGCACCGGCGCGCCCACGGCGACGCCCAGCGCGTAAATGGAAACCAGCAGCCCTGCCGAGGGCAGCGAGATCGCCAGTTGGTCGGCGATGGTCGGCACCAGGCCGACAATCACAAATTCGGTGGTGCCAATTGCAAAGGCACTGATGGTCAGAGCCAGTAACGCCAGCGGCATAATTATCTCCATAGAACGGGTTTGAATAATGGCGTTCAGTATGGAGAACTGCTTAAATAACAAAAATAGCTAAAATCTCAATGGAATTTTGCTGGAGAAGCAAAAATGAAGGCGACCTCGGAAGAGCTGGCGATTTTTGTCTCGGTGGTGGAAAGCGGCAGCTTCAGCCGGGCGGCGGAACAGCTCGGGCTGGCGAACTCGGCGGTGAGCCGGGCGGTGAAGAAACTCGAAATGAAACTGGGGGTCAGCCTGCTGAACCGCACCACGCGGCAACTGAGCCTGACGGAAGAGGGCGAGCGCTATTTTCGCCGGGTACAGCAGATATTGCAGGAGATGGCGGCGGCGGAAACCGAACTGATGGAAACCCGGCGCACGCCGCGCGGTCTGCTGCGCATCGATGCCGCCACGCCGGTGGTGCTGCATCTGCTGATGCCGCTGGTCAAACCGTTTCGCGATCGCTACCCGGAGGTGACGCTGTCGCTGGTGTCGTCGGAGACGTTCATCAACCTGATTGAGCGTAAAGTCGATGTGGCGATCCGCGCCGGAACGCTGACCGACTCCAGCCTGCGCGCCCGCCCGTTGTTTACCAGCTATCGCAAGATCGTCGCTTCGCCGGACTATGTGGCGAAACACGGCGCGCCGCAGCATGTGGATGCGCTGGCGCAGCATCTCTGCCTGGGGTTTACCGAGCCGGTATCGCTCAACACCTGGCCAGTGGCGCGCGCGGACGGTCAACTGTATGAGATTGAGGTGGGGTTATCGTCCAACAGCGGCGAAACCCTCAAACAACTGAGCCTGACGGGCAACGGCATCGCCTGCCTGTCGGATTACATGATTGACGGGGAAATCGCCCGCGGCGAGCTGGTGGAACTGCTTGCCGATCAGCGCCTGCCGGTGGCGATGCCGTTCAGCGCGGTCTATTACAGCGACCGCGCCGTCAGCACCCGCATCCGGGCGTTTATCGATTTTCTGAGCGAGCAGGTGACGCGGTGAAAAAGCAAAAACTGTCCGGCGTGCGGTAAGGCGGTACTGGCCTGACCGTTACTCGCCAGAACCGGATTACCGATCCCACTCCGGCGCCAGCCCGTCCGGGCTAACCAAGCGGCCATTGCGTTCCAGCGCGGCGATGGCCGCCATGTCGTCGGCATCCAGCGTCAGCGTCGGCGCCAGCAGGTTGCTTTGCAGGTTCTCGCGTTTTGTCGACGACGGGATCACGGCGTAACCCAGCGCCAGCGCCCAGGCCAGAACCACCTGCGCGGGTGTGGCCTGATGCTTCGCGGCGATCGCGCCGATCACCGCATCCTTCAGCGCATTGCCGTAGGCCAGCGTCATGTAAGAGGTGATGTGGATGCCGTGCGCCTTCGCCCAGTCCGCCACGCGGCGGTTTTGCAGGTACGGCGACAGCTCTATCTGGTTGGTGGCGATTTGCCCGGCGCCGACGGCGTCAATCGCCTGCTGCATCAGCGCGATGGTGAAGTTGGACACGCCGATTTCGCGCGTCAGCCCCTGTTGTTTCGCCTCCATCAGCGCCTGCATGGATTCCGCCACGCTGACGGCGTTGCCGGGCGATGGCCAGTGGATCAACGTCAGATCCACATAATCGGTGCGCAGCTTGTGCAGGCTCTGTTTCAGGCTGGGAATCAGTTTTTCCCGGCTCAGGTTTTCGGTCCAGATCTTGGTGGTGAGATATAACTCGCCGCGCGGCACGCCGCTTTCCGCCACCGCCTGACCCACCGCCGCTTCGTTGTCATAAATCTGCGCGGTATCGATAGCGCGATAGCCCAGCGCCAGCGCATCGTTGACCGATGCGATCACCACCTCGTCTTTAAGGCGGAACGTACCTAACCCGAATGCAGGAACTGCCATGATTGACCTCGTTTGTCACAGGAATAAGGCGGAGAATTATCACGAAGCGCGACTCTGTGAAAAAGGTGAACAAACGCAGAGGTTTTTTGCTGCTGCGGCAATAATACGACGAAATGCCGGTGGTACAGAGACAGGAAAGTAGCGGCGGAAAAGCCGCGACGGAAAAAAGCCCCGGCACAACACCGGGGCTTCCTGAATCGATACTGACGTAAATCGATAATGGATACAGCCGTCAGGCGCTTTTCTGGCCTTCTTCGCGCTGGCGCAGGCTGTTGCCCTGACGATAGGCCAGCGACACCATCAGCGACTGCACCAGACACAGCGTGGCAGACTGGGAGCGGAACGCGTCCACCTGCGCTTCTTTCACCACAAAGCACACATCGCTGAGCGTCGCCAGCGGGCTTAACTGACTGTCGGTGATCACTACCTGGCGCGCGCCCGCGCTGGCGGCCATTTCGCTCACCATCACCGTTTCCTGCGCGTACGGCGAGAAGCTGATCGACACCACGATGTCTTTGTCGTTCAGGCGGCACAGCTGCTCGCGGAACATGCCGCCGAGTCCGTTGACCAGCACCGGCCGGCTTTCCAGATGACTCAGCGCGTAAGACAGGTAGGTGGCGACGCTGAACGAGCGCCGCAGCCCGACGATGTAGATCGTGTCGGCCTGCGCCAACAGGTCGACCGCTTTTTCCAGATCTTCCGGCTGGGTGCGCGCCGCCAGTTGCTGCATCGCCTGCGCGTTGGAACGGGCGAATTCGAGCAGGATGTCCTGCGGACGTTCCGGCACGGTGTCTTCCATCTCCCGAAACAGCCGCGCCCGATCGGTGTAGCTGGCGGTTTCCTCCACCAGATTCATGCGGAACAGCTGTTTCATTTCATTGAAACCGCTGAAATCGAAGGCGTTGGCGAAGCGGATAAGCGTGGAGGGCGGTACGTCCGCCTGCTCGGCGATCACCGCCACGGTGTCGAACGCCACGCTGTTGGTGTTGTCCAGCACGTAGCGCGCCACCTGCTGCAAGCGCTTGCTCAGGGAGTCGTACCGCGCGCGGATCTGCTCCTGTAATTCTCTCAGGCTGGTCGCCATAGCCATAGTGTTGTTCTCCGTCATCCCGGCGGGATGCTGTTGATCCGATTCTAGTGAGTTGAACCGGCATTTCAAACCGATTTGTCATTTTTTCGGTGAAAAATAGAATGAATAATTCAGTTTTTCTGTGCGTTACCGGCTGATTAAACCGCGAGAAAAGCCGGTTAAACACTGGTTGCCTGCCGTTTGCCGGAAAATCTATCCTGGATCACAATAATCAATATTTGTTTTATTTCTTATTAAAATGGAATTTTTATTTCATATACAGTAAGGCGATATCAGCCATCTGTCACCCTAAACCCCAGCAGAGGTGTAACCATGGAAACCGTATCCAATTTCATTCACGGTGAAATCGCGCCCAGCCACAGCGCGCGCGTCGCGCCGGTGTTCAACCCGGCCACCGGCGAACAGATTCGTCAGGTGGCGCTGAGCAGCGCCGATGAGGTGAAACAGGCCATCGGCGCGGCGGCGGCGGCGTTTCCCGACTGGGCGAAACACTCGCCGCTGCGTCGCGCCCGCATCCTGTTCCGTTTCAAGGCCCTGCTGGAAGAGAACCTGAGCACGCTGGCGCGGCAGATTTCCGAAGAGCACGGCAAAGTTTATTCCGATGCGGTGGGCGAACTGACCCGCGGGCTGGAAGTGGTGGAGTTCGCCTGCGGCATTCCCCATCTGCAAAAAGGCGAGCACTCCGCCAACGTCGGCACCGGCGTGGACAGCCACTCGCTGATGCAGCCGTTGGGGGTGTGCGTGGGGATCACGCCGTTCAATTTCCCGGCGATGGTGCCGATGTGGATGTTCCCGATAGCGCTGGCGACCGGCAACACCTTCGTGCTCAAGCCGTCGGAAAAGGACCCGTCGCTGTCGCTGCTGCTGGCGAAGCTGCTGAAAGAGGCCGGCCTGCCGGACGGCGTGTTCAACGTGGTGCAGGGTGATAAAGAAGCGGTGGACGTGCTGCTGACCGACCCGCGCGTACAGGCGGTGAGCTTTGTCGGCTCCACCCCGGTGGCGGAGTACATCTATCGCACCGCGTCGGCGCATGGCAAGCGCTGTCAGGCGCTGGGCGGCGCCAAGAACCACTGCATCCTGATGCCGGACGCCGACATGGACATGGCCGCCAGCGCCATCCTCGGCGCGGCGTTCGGCGCGGCGGGCGAGCGCTGCATGGCGCTGTCGGTGGTGGTAGCGGTGGGGGATGACACCGCCGAGGCGCTGTGCCGCAAGCTAGAGCAGCAGGTCGCCGCCATGCGTGTCGGCCCCGGCCTGGTCGACGGCAAAGAAAACGACATGGGGCCGGTGATTTCGGGCGCGCACCGCGACAAGATTACCGGCTATATTCAAAGCGGTATCGATCAAGGCGCCACATTGCGGGTCGACGGCCGCGGACTTCGCGTGCCGGGGCATGAGCAGGGCTATTTCGTCGGCCCGACGTTGTTTGACAACGTCACGCCGCAGATGCAGATCTATCGGGAGGAAATTTTCGGCCCGGTGCTGTCGGTGGTGCGCGTACCGGATTACCAGACCGCGCTGACCCTGATCAATCAGCACGAATACGGCAACGGCACGGCGATATTCACCCGCGACGGTGAAACCGCCCGCCAGTTCAGCGAAGAGGTGCAGGCGGGTATGGTGGGAATCAACGTGCCGATCCCGGTGCCGATGGCGTTCCACAGCTTCGGCGGCTGGAAGCGCTCCATTTTTGGCCCGCTCAACGTGCACGGCAACGACGGCGTGCGTTTCTACACCCGGATGAAAACCGTTACCAGCCGCTGGCCGGCCAGCGTGCGGCTGGAACAACACGCCAGTAGCTTTGTGATGCCAACGCTGGAGTAATTCCACCTGACTTGCGGGAGCAAACGATGGACACGTTGAAAATGACCATGGCGCAGGCGCTGGTCCGGTTTCTCAATCAGCAGTATCTCCACGTGGACGGCGAGGAAACGCCGCTGTTCGCCGGGGTGATGACCATCTTCGGGCACGGCAACGTGCTTGGCATCGGGCAGGCGCTGGAGCAGGATGCCGGGCACCTGCAGGTGCATCAGGGGTGCAACGAGCAGGGCATGGCGCACATCGCCGTTGGTTTTGCCAAACAGCATCGGCGGCGGCGCGTGTACGCGGTGACCACCTCGGTGGGGCCGGGTTCCGCCAATCTGGTGACGGCGGCGGCCACCGCCACCGCCAACCGCATTCCGCTGTTGCTGCTGCCGGGGGACCTGTTCGCCAGCCGTCAGCCCGACCCGGTGTTACAGCAAATCGAGCAGTATCATGACGCCACCATCAGCACCAACGACTGCCTGCGGCCGGTGTCGCGCTACTGGGACCGCATCAGCCGCCCGGAACAGCTGATGAGCGCGCTTGTCAACGCCATGCGGGTGCTGACCGACCCGGCGGATACCGGCACGGTGACGCTGTGCCTGCCGCAGGACGTGCAGGCGGAAGCCTGGGATTACCCGGCGGCGTTCTTCCAGCGGCGGGTGCATCATCTGGAACGCCGCCCGCCGGATAGCGCCCGGCTGGCGCAGGCGGCGGCACTGCTGGCGCGCAAGCGCCGCCCGCTGTTGATTTGCGGCGGCGGGGTGCGCTATGCCGGCGCGCACGACGCTTTCCGTCAGTTTGCCGAGCGCTTTAATCTGCCGTTTGGCGAAACCCAGGCGGGCAAGGGCGCGCTGGTGTCGGAACACCCGCTTAACGCCGGCGGCATCGGCGTCACCGGCGGTCAGGCCGCTAACCGGCTGGCGGCGCAGGCGGATCTGGTGATTGGCGTCGGCACCCGGCTGACCGATTTCACCACCGCCTCCAAGTCGCTGTTTACCCATCCGCAGGTAGAGTTTTTGCTGCTCAACGTGGCGGAGTTCGACGCGTTCAAACTGGATGCCGTCGCGCTGATCGCCGACGCCCGCGAAGGGTTGACGCAACTGACGCAGGCGCTGGACGCTCAGGGCTATCGCAGCGGCTGGGGGACGGAGGTAGCGCAGGCCCGCCTCGACTGGCAACGCGAGCGTCAGCGGCTGTTTGAGCGGCGCGACGAAGACGGGCAGGGGCTGGAAATCGCCGGACATCTGGAGGCGCAACTGGCCGAGTACCGCGAGACGCTTGGCACTCGCCTGACGCAAACCCGCGTGCTGGGGCTGTTGAACGACGCGCTGGAAGACGACGCCATCGTGGTGGGCGCGGCCGGGTCGCTGCCCGGCGACCTGCAACGGCTGTGGCAGGTGAAAACGCCGGACAGCTATCATCTGGAGTACGGTTACTCCTGCATGGGCTACGAGATCGCGGCGGCGGTGGGCGCGCGGCTGGCGGCGCCGCGACAGCCGGTGTACGCGATGGTGGGCGACGGTTCTTACCTGATGCTGCACAGCGAGCTGCAAACCGCGGTGCAGGAAGGCATCAAAATTACCGTGCTGCTGTTCGACAACGCCGGGTTCGGCTGTATCAACAACCTGCAGATGAGTCAGGGGATGGGCAGTTTCTGCACCGAGAACCGGCGGCGCGATCGGGACAGCGGCAAATTGACCGGTTCGCTGGTGACGGTGGATTTCGCCCGCAACGCCGAAAGCTACGGCTGTCGGGCATGGACGGTGCGGGACGAGGCGTCGTTATTGCAGGCGCTGCGCGAGGCGCAGGCGCACCCCGGCCCGTGCTTGCTGGATATCAAAGTGCTGCCGAAAACCATGACCCACGGCTACGACGCCTGGTGGAACACCGGCACCGCGCAGGTGGCGGACAACCCGGCGATTGAAGCCGCGGCGCGCGAGGTGCAATTGCAGCGCTCGAGAGCACGGCAGTATTAGGGCTGATGACGGATAAACCTTTCAGGCGGCATTTTTAGCGGCATCTGCACCCGCGATGATGTGTGCCACGGTACTGATGCGCATCATCGCTATTACTATCAATTGCCGCTGTATACGGATCAATGCCGCTATCAATATGGCGGGTGACGCGCCTGACAGCCCTTCGGGCAGACCCGAAGGGCTGGGTATGCCATGCGCTATGCGTCACTGAACCGGAATATGCATGTCGATATCCCAGTAGCCGTCGCTATAACCGTCATTGAGATAGACTTCGAAACAGGAGCGCGTCGTGTCGACGGTGTTACCATCGCCGAGTAACGCGGCAAAAAACGCCTGCCACGATAGGCCGAAATCATCGTTGGATACGCGCGCGCGGGCAATCGCATACCGACCCGCGGCGATCTCCGTCGTGATCGCCCCGTTGCTGTTGGCGGGCAGACGAAAATCAGCGGCCACGCTTACCACGGTATCCGCCGTCAGTTTTTCCGGCGGGATTTCCTGCGGGTTGCCGTAATAAACCGCAATCCATTCCAGCGGCTGTACCGCGTGCTCGTCCACCCATTTCATCAGTTGCTCAAATCCTTGCGGCACCGTCTGTTCCCAGGGGCCCACCAGATGGAACCCGGCCGCATGACGTTTATTCACATGCTGAACGTTGTAATCCATATCTGATCCTTACGAAGATGATGACTGTGTATTTATCGATTTTCCCAACTGAGGGCATGATAGCGGCATGTTTCATCGAGCTATACCGTGTAAGATCCCATTGTGGGACAAATTAATGAGATTGATAGCTATGCTGAAGTCGATAAAGAACCTCAGTGGACGTAAAGAGCGATTCGCTGCGCGTGTACTGCTTATTGACGGCTCAAACCGCGTTCTTCTCCTGAGCACCCGGGACGCCAGCAACCCAGCGTTTTTAGAATCCTGGGAACTGCCCGGCGGCGGCGTTTTACCGGGTGAATCCATCACACAGGCAGTGATACGCGAACTCTACGAGGAAACAGGAATCAACCTCCCAGCCTCTTCAGTAAGCTCACCGCTATGGAAACGGGACGTCCTCTATACCTACCGGGGAGAGCGCCGCTTGCAGCATGAGGCGATTTGTTGTGCCAGGATCGAAATAGCGCCTCAAACTATTGATGAGCGTTATAGAGAACCGTTCGAACGTGAGGACCACCTGTGCTATCAGTGGTGGCCGCTGGGAGAATTAAGGGTGTCGCAAGAAACGTTCTATCCCATAACTCTTCCACGTCATGCCGATGCCCTTATAGCCGGTCGCATAATTGATGAGCCGCTCGAAGTCTGGGATGAATAACGCCTGACGTAGTCCCTTCAATATATAGGCGCTCCAGGTGATAGCGTTAACAAACTATATCGTTGACAAACTATATCGTTGACAAATGATAGCGTTAAAAACCGATAGCATTAAAAACCGGCGGCGTGTTTTACGTCGGGTCATATTTATATGATCATTAAAATAATGAGCTGGAGATTATTTATTATCTGGTCGTAAAAATAAGCCGCCGGAATCGTAGCTGAATTACACGTTTAATCTATGTATTACATCGACAAATGCGGATACGCCGCTGTTAATTTCACTAAAGCCGCGCGACAGGTCGTGTATTTTCTCTCTCTCATCCCCTAAGAACTGATTAATTTGATCCAGTTGCTGGTACATCTGTTCGATTAACCTGGCGTTGTCCTCAACCATATGGGTGATTTTTTGCGTCGCCGTCGAGGTGGAGATCGCCAGTTTTCGTACCTCTTCCGCCACCACGGAAAAACCGCGCCCAGACTCGCCGGCCCGCGCGGCTTCAATCGCCGCGTTCAGCGCCAGAATGTTGGTCTGGGAAGCGATAGCGTCGATGGTACTGATGATCGCGCTGATGTTCTTGGCATGTTCATTCAGGCTGGCGCCGATTTCCGATGCCGACTTGACCTGCGCGGTAATCCGTTCGGAATTGTTGACCGTTTCCGTCAGCACCTCGCTGGCATTGTAGGTGATTTGCGAGGTTTGCTCCGACGTGGTCACCGCGATATCCGCGATGCGTTTGGCGTTTTCGACTCGGGTGGTGATATCGGAAGCAAATTTTATGACTTTGTACACGTTGCCGTGGGCATCGAGAATCGGGTTATAACTCGCTTCCAGCCAGACCCGTTCATCCTGCGAGGTTCTGCGCTCAAAACGGCCGACGAACGACTCACCGTTATTGAGCTTGTCCCAGAAGCGCGGGTTTTCCCGGTAAAACATGTCGTAGCAGAACATCCGATGGTGTTGGCCCTGTATTTCCTCCAGGCTATAGCCCATGGTTTTCAGGAAGTTATCGTTGGCCCAGATAATATTTCCTTCCGGAGTGAATTCGATCACCGCCAGTGAACGGTGCAGGGCGGAGAGAATAGCTTCTTTATCCACCAGCGCCTGATGGTTCTGGGTAATGTCGGTCGCCAGTTTGATGACCTTCATTACGTCGCCATTACGGTTTTTTACCGGGAAATAGGTCGCTCTCAGGAAGAACTTATCATGTTGTTTGTTATAGCGATCGAATACGCCGGAAAAGGATTCGCCGCTGGCCAGCCGGCGCCAGAATATACGGTAATGTTCTGAGGATACGTATCGCGGATCGCAAAATATACGATGATGCTCGCCTTGTATTTCATCCAGCGTATATCCAAGCAGGTCGAGAAAAATCGGGTTGGCATAAAGAATGGTGCCATCAGGTAGAAATTCGATATAAGCAATGTTTTGCTTAATCGCGTTCATATCCTGTTCCGACGTGCTTGCCTTCGATGCCGTAATCTTTTTTCCTTCTGTACTCAGCACTTTTGATAATCCAAACATCGCCATCCCCTATACCGGAAACATACCAGTGACCTTTTTATGCCCTAAGTAATTTGGGTTGCAGGAAGGGCAGCATGCCTGCAACCTGAAGCATGACGGGTAAATGATGTGGAGCTGATAAGAAAGTAATAGTGCAGATTTGAATTTATGGCAGCCCTTCATGCTGTTTTATTCATTTTTGGCGGGTTATACCGTTTTGGTCGAGTAACTGGCTCGTTTCAGGCGTTGTCCTACTGGGCCGCGCCATATCGCGCCGAATGCGGTTCCTGCGATTTATCGACCGCCCCGGCTTTGTCAGCGTCCGGTGACCCAGTCCGTCAGTATGTTAGGCGCGTGCCCGTTCTGGCGTTAGCATCGAAATGACGGCATTCAGCGGGGGATTACTGCATCGGTTTTTCCCGGCGCGGTCTTCATGATGCACGGTAATCAGTAAAATTTTTATTTCATGCCGATGCCTTGATGATGAGGACATGACGCCTCTGTAAGGCTCTGCCTGCCGTTCTCTCGACAGAAGCGCCCGGTTGTTGGGCTACGAGAACCTTATTCGGTGATGCCGGTTTTCCTGCCGCATCACTCATCGCTGCACTGGCATTGGTGGCATTGGTGGCATTGGTGGTATTGATGGTATTAGCCTGAGGGGGAAGCAATAGCATCCCCCTATTTTTCTCACCGCCATTCATACCGCTATGAATTAAGATCTTCGACAATAAAATCCATCGCGACGTGAAAATAGCCATTCATCATTTCAGGTACTAATTCAGCTACCGCACTATCAACGTCCTGACCATAAACTTCTATAGCCCGATCGGTTAATGTATGGGTATATACGCCATTTTTAACCTCCGTATGCAAATCTCTTCGTGTTTGCAGAAAATCATTCGAGAAGTTAAATCTGGATATCGAGAATTTATCCTCTTTTCTGATGATAAAATCGATGGGGTTCATGAGTCGGTCTTTTTTTAGCGTAATTTTGGGAATGTGGGTAGAAAACTCCAAATGATTTTTCTCCGTCACCTCTGCCCATGTTGCATTACACGTATTATTTACTGAAGGCGTTTTTCCTTGTGCTTTGAACGCATCAGAAAGACACAGCCCTACTTTAGCGCCAGTCAGCGGCTTCATGGTGTCTTTTTCAAAAAAACGCAAAATGAATTTTACAGGGATACGGCCTTTCGAGTCTGAAAAGCCACATTGTCCCTTCTTAAAGAGAAATTTATCCAGCCTGCTGATAATTTTCTGCTCGTCATTGATGAGTGCGGTATTTATTATGATGGGCTTTTTCGTTAGAGCACTATAAGTTCGATGCGTGACGCTATAAAGCCCTAATGCTAACCCGGATATGATGAACATTCTCCTGTTCATGAGGTTAAATCCTCCTCGGCATGAGACATGATAAACATATCAGATTGTGGATAGGTGACGCATGGGAGTATATATTGTCCCCGTTGATCTTCATCGAGAAAAGACTGATCGGAGTCATCATATTTTCCAGTTAAATGTCTGCATGCGCATGACGAGCATGCGCCGGCCCGGCAACTGTAGGGCAGTTCTACGCCTTCTTGCTCCGCGGCATCCAGTATATATTGGTCATCGCTGCATTTTATTGTCTTTGTTGTTCCACAGCTCATGATGCTTATATGATAAATTGGCATTATTTGTTCTCTTCCTTTTGAACGTAAACGGTAAATCCTTTTGGTTTTAAATCAGGGTGATCAATGGAGATTTCATTTAAAACGTTCATGCACAGGGTATAAAGGAGCTCACCTGCGATACGTTTGCAGTTGTTATATTCTTCTTCTGGCAGCTGACTACCCAGATCGGCCAGTTCTTTTTCAATTAAAGTGATAAGCGCCGATGACTTATTAATAACTTTGCTGGCGACGTCTTTGTCTGAAATGAACATGGTTATGACTCCATAATTTTGGTTTTAAATAGGAATTAAATATCACACATGGGGATCATTCCCATACACTCAGCCATACAGCTGTGAAAGGAGCCGCCATCAAACGAGCCAGTTGGTAATGTATATAAACATTCTTGTATGCATCGGTCTTTCTTGTCTCCCATGCTTGAATTCAGCGTGCTGCTGGCCGAGTCTGGAATTATTTTATTTTTTTTAATAGCGCATGACGCGCTGACTCTTGAATAATTTGCTAATTTTTTTATTGTCTCACGCTCATTTTTGTATGTCAATTTTGCATTTATATCTCCATCGGCGATACTTATGTTTTGATAAAATAAGGTCATGGTTAATAACGTTGAAGTAAATAATATTCTTTTTATAGATAGATTGATCATCTATTATTCCTTTAAAGATGCCCTCAGAAGTACAATTTTATTGATTTGTTAAATCAGAATGATTCTGTGTGATTTCATATGGTTTTTTTAAAATTAGGTCGTTGATATTCCTCCATGACTTTATGGATGCAATGATCATTAATGGTGTATAGGCAACTGAATGCACTACGTGGTTTTAATAGCTTTTCTATTACTTCTTCATTAACTCCTGTAGCATTTTTTCAGGATTGTTCAGGAACGAACGTGTAATTTGGTAATGATCGGTATCTTTATAATTCACCTGGGAGAGGCTATCGCCATCAAACTGATAAATTAACGCATCCGGATAACCCAGCAGAATCGGCGAATGGGTGGCGATAATAAATTGGGAATCATCCAGAATCAGGTCATGCATTCTGGCGAGCATCGCCAACTGTCTGGCCGGCGACAGCGCGGCTTCCGGTTCGTCGAGCAGATACAGTCCTTTGCCGCCAAAACGGTTCATCATTAATGAGAGAAAAGATTCGCCGTGCGACTGCTCATGCAAGGAGTGGCCGCCATACGAATTAATCACCGGCGGGCCGAAAGACGGTTCGGCATCAAGGTGTTCGATTTCGGAGGCCAGGTTAAAAAAGCTCTCGGCACGAAAAAAAAATCCATTGCGGGGGCGCGGTACGCCTTTGGCGATTCTCAGGTAATTGGATAGCTCTGAGTGCGACGCCCGGGTGCTGAAATTGAAAGTTCCGGGTGCCGCCTTCGGGGTTAAACCCCATTGATACCGCAATGGCTTCCAGCAGCGTTGACTTTCCGGTGCCGTTCTCGCCGATAAAAAAGGTGACGTTAGGGTGGGGGGTAATAAAGTCAAATGAACGAATCGCAGGAATGGAAAAAGGATAATGGTCGAATGAGACCACTTTATCGCGATTAAGAGAGATACGGCTGATGTATTGAGTCGAAATCATTCTGCGTCATTTCCTGCCATGGACTGCCCACAACGATATTACTACCACAACTATTCACTACCACAGTGGGTCAATTATTCCAATGCCTTTATTCCCGGGCCGTATGCAATGCCGATGAAGCGTTTTGTTAAACCGCAGGCAATATCATTCGTTTGTTTTTTATGAGGCGATACAGGGTCGCTAAAACCAACAACCACACAGATAGTAATGGTTATCATTATCAAGATCAACGTTGTTTTTAGGGAAACCGTTATTTTCAGGAAAACCGCTATTTTTGTGAAAAAAATGCGGTGCTGAGGTTCTTGCTGCGCTGCAACAGAGGCAACTATTGAAATATTTATTTCATTTTTACTCGCTGCCGGGGACGGGTGGGCAATGATGCCCGCAGGTGCTCCGGCCGTTTTATCCACGCGCCAGCTGCAAGACACGGCGTCATCCTTGTTTACTAATTCCATGCCTTGATTACGTTTTTTTTCGTCCTGCAACGCGCTGACGACCCAGCCGCGGTTTCGTGATTGTGCTAACACTATTTTGCTCATATGTCACCAAAATGTTAGCTGGCACGCAAAAACATAATTTCCAGTTTTACTGAAATTGAAATAAACGTTTTATTGTCTTTACTCTACAAGCAGAACAGACCCTGAACCCCTACAACCAACCAGTGATACCCCGCGGTATCGAGGGAGTAGCCATGTTTAACATTGCTTTACTGGGCGCCGGCCGCATCGGCCAGGTTCATGCCGTCAACATCGCCGAACATCGGGAAACCTGTCTCTATTCGGTGGTGGACCCCAACCCCGCCAACGCCCAGGCGCTGTCCGATAAATATCAGGCCCGTCTGCAAACCGTCGACGAGGCGATGGCCGACCCGGCGGTACACGCGGTGCTGATCGCCTCAGCCACCGATACCCACGCCGACCTGATCGAGCTGGCCGCCCGTCATGGCAAAGCCATCTTCTGCGAAAAGCCGGTGCATCTGGATATCGCCCGGGTGCGCGACTGCCTGAAGGTGGTGGAGCAGCAGCAGGTGCCGCTGTTTGTCGGTTTTAACCGTCGCTACGACCCGCAGTTTCGCCGGGTGAAAACGCTGGCGGGCGAAGGACGCATCGGCAAGCCCGAATCGCTGATGATTATCTCCCGCGACCCATCGCCGCCGCCGGCGGAGTATGTGCGCGTGTCCGGCGGCATGTTCCGCGACATGACCATCCACGATTTCGACATGGTGCGGTTCATCATGGGCGAAGAGCCGGTGTCGGTGTTCGCGCAGGGCAGCAATCTGGTCGACCCGGCCATCGGCGCGGCCGGCGACATCGATACCGCTTTTGTGGTGTTCAAATTCGCCTCCGGCGCGATGGCGACCATCGTCAATAGCCGCCGCTCCGGCTACGGCTACGACCAGCGGCTGGAACTGCACGGCGAGCTCGGCGTGCTGAGTGCGGGCAATATCCGTGAAAATCAGGTGGAACACTGGGGCGACGCAGGTTGCCTCGCCGCCAAACCGGAACACTTTTTCCTGCAGCGTTACCGCGATGCCTACGCGGCGGAATGGCGTCATTTCGTCGAGGTGCTGCACGGGCGTACCCAGCCCGAATGCAGCGGCGTCGACGGCGAGCGGGCGCTGTATCTGGCCGACAAAGCGCTGGAATCGCTGGCGACGGGGCGTGCGGTTTCGCTCTGACATAACTACAGGGTCTGACATGGCATTAGACCCTGACATCACGACATCAATAACAACATGACCTGACGTCTATACCCTAAATAATTCGAGTTGCAGGAAGGCGGCGACGCAGTGAATCCCCAGGAGCTTACATCGGTAAGTGACTGGGGTGAACGAGGAAAGCCAACGCATCTGCAACTTGAAGTATGACGGGTATAACTTACACCCAACTGATGCAGAGACAACACCATGAAAAAGATAACCATCATGGCCGCGGCGATGGCCTTCACGATGTCGTCCGGTCTGGCACAGGCCCAGAACGAGCAGATTGTGTTCAGTACCCCCAATCTGGCGATGCCATTTGAAGTTCACATGCAGCGAACCGCGGTCAAGGCCGCTAAAGAACTGGGCGTTAACCTGCAGGTGCTGGACAGCCAGGGCAGTTCCCCGAAACAGGTGGCGGATCTGGAAAACGCCATCACCCGCGGCGCGCAGGGTTTTGTGGTGTCGCCTAATGACGTCAACGCGGTGTCGGGCGCGGTAACGGAGATTCAGGACGCCAAACTGCCGGTAGTGACGCTGGACCGTTCGGTGAAGACCGACAAGAAAGTGCCGCACTTCGGCGCCAACAACTACAAGGGCGGTCAGGCGATTGCCGATTTCGTCAAAGCGCGCTTTCCGAACGGCGCCGACATCGTGCTGCTGACCGGGCAACCGGGGTCATCGTCGAATATTGAGCGTACCCAGGGCATCCGCGACAGCCTGAAAGCGGGCGGCAGCAAGTATCGCCTGGTGGCGGATCAAACCGGCAACTGGATGCGTTCTGAAGGGATGCGCATCGTCGAAAGCGTGTTGCCGTCGCTGCCCAAGCGTCCGCAGGTGATTCTGTCGGCCAACGACGACATGGCGCTGGGGGCGATCGAAGCGCTGCAAAGTCAGGGGCTGAAACCGGGCGAAGTGATGGTGACCGGCTTCGACGCGGTGCCGGAAGCGCTGGCCCGCGTGCGTGACGGCTGGCTGTCGGTAACCGCCGATCAACGCCCCGGCTACGCGGTGACGCAGGCGATGACCCAACTGACCAACAATATTCGCACCAAGTCGCCGATCACCGGCGCGGATTATCCGCCGACCATGATCACCAAAGACAACCTGAACGACGCGGAACGTATCGGCGAAGCGGGTAAATAAGCGGACATACCACTCACGCACCGGCCCGGCGGCCGGTGCGCAACGAGGGCCATCCCATGACTGAACCCTTACTGAACATTACCGATCTGGCCAAGAATTTCTCCGGCGTCTGGGCGCTCAATAAGGTGCAGCTGACGGTACTGCCGGGAGAGATCCACGCCCTGCTGGGCGAGAACGGCGCCGGCAAGTCCACCTTGCTCAAGGCGCTGGCCGGCGCGCAGCCCCAGACCAGCGGCGATATTCGCTTCAACGGCGAACTGCTGTCGCCGCAGGACTCGCCGGTAGAACGGCAGAACCGCGGCATCGTCACCATCTATCAGGAATTCAACCTGTTGCCCAACATGACGGTGGCGGAAAACATGTTTCTCGGCCGCGAACTGCAACGCAGCCGGCTGTTTGTCGATGCGCAGGCGGTCAATCAGGAAGCCCGCACGGTGCTGGAGTACCTGCAACTGAACATATCACCGACCACGCAGGTGGCGCGGCTGAGCGTGGCGCAGCAGCAGATGGTGGAAATCGCCCGCGCATTGACCCTCAACGCCCGGTTGATCGTGATGGATGAACCGTCCGCCGCGCTGAGCGATAGCGAGGTGGAGAGCCTGCACCGAGTGGTGCGCGAGCTGAAAGCGCGCGGCGTCAGCGTGATTTATGTGACGCACCGGCTGCACGAAGTGTTCCAACTGTGCGACCGCTTCACCGTATTGCAGGACGGCCGTTACACCGGCTCCGGCAACGTGGCCGACATCGACGTGGCGGGCATCATCCGCATGATGGTCGGGCGCGACGTGGTGTTCAGCCGTCGCCCGCCGTCGGAAACCCATCATCAGGACAAACCGGTGCGGCTGGCAGTGAAAGGGCTGTGCCGGGAAAAACCGCCGCTCGATCCGCACGGCATCGCGCTCGACAACATCGGTTTTCAGGTGCACGCGGGCGAGATCCTCGGCATCGCCGGGCTGGTAGGCGCCGGCCGTACCGAGGTGGCGCGCTGCCTGTTCGGCGCCGACCCATTTACCTCCGGCGAATTCTGGCTTGACGGCCAGGTCTATCACCCGGTCGATCCGCTGCACGCGCTCGATCAGGGCATTGCGCTGGTGCCGGAAGATCGCAAGAAAGAGGGCGCGGTGCTGGGCTTGTCGATCCGCAACAACCTGTCGCTTTCCAGCCTGTCGTCGCTGCTGCGCTGGCGCTACTTCGTCGACACCCGCCGCGAGGACGACCTGATCGAATCCTACCGGCAGGCGTTGCGCATCAAGATGGTGGACAGCGAGCAGGAGGTGCGCAAGCTCTCCGGCGGCAACCAGCAGAAAGTGATTCTGGCGCGCTGTATGGCGCTCAACCCCCGGGTGCTGATCGTCGATGAGCCGACGCGCGGTATCGACGTCGGCACCAAGTCCGAAGTGCATCAGGTGCTGTTCGATATGGCGAAACGGGGCGTGGCGGTGATCGTGATTTCCTCCGATCTGCCGGAGGTGATGGCGATTTCCGATCGCATCATCACCCTTAGCGAAGGCCGGATCACCGGCGAACTGCACGGCGATGACGCCACGGAAGAGCGGCTGATGACCCTGATGGCCATCTGCCATGACGCACCACAGGCCGCATAACGGAGATACCATGAGCATGCAGCAACCCTTATCCCGTACCAAACTGCCGGCGCCGGCTAACGGCCGGGGACGCATCGACCCGATCGCCTTTTTCGAGCGTTTCGGGGTGTTCATTTTCATGATCCTGCTGCTGATCTTTTTCCAGTCGCAGAACAGCAACTTCCTGACCGAACGCAACATCACCAACATCCTCACCGAGGTGTCCATCTACGGCATCATGGCGGTGGGGATGACCTTCGTGATCCTGACCGCGGGCATCGACCTGTCGGTCGGGTCGATTCTGGCGGTGTGCGCCATGACCGCCGCCTACGTGATCAAAGGCGATAACTTCACCACCGTCGACGCTCAGGCCTGGGGCGGCATGAGCTGGCTGGTAGGGCTTGGCATCTGTCTGGCGATGGGCACCGTTATCGGTTTCCTGCACGGACTGGGCGTTACCCGTCTGCGGTTGTCGCCGTTCATCGTCACGCTGGGCGGCATGACCATCTGGCGCGGCCTGACGCTGGTTGTCAACGACGGCGCGCCCATCGCCGGGTTTGACCCCGGTTACCGCTGGTGGGGGCGTGGCGAGCTGCTCGGCATCTCCATCCCGATCTGGATCTTCGCGCTGGTGGCGCTGGTAGGCTGGCTGGCGCTGCATAAAACCCGCTGGGGGCGCTTCGTCTACGCCATCGGCGGCAATACCGAGGCGGCGCGGCTGGCCGGGGTCAACGTGCAGCGGGTACTGGTCAGCGTCTATGTGGTGATCGGCGCGCTGGCCGGTCTGGCGGGGTTCATTCTCAGCGCCCGGCTGGGCAGCGCCGAAGCGGTGGCGGGCATCTCGTTCGAACTGCGGGTGATCGCCTCGGTGGTGATTGGCGGCACCTCGCTGATGGGCGGTTACGGGCGCATCAGCGGCACCATCATCGGCTCGGTCATCATGGGGATCCTGATTAACGGGCTGGTGCTGATGAACGTCTCGGCCTACTACCAGCAGATCATCACCGGTCTCATCATCGTGCTGGCGGTAGCGTTCGATACCTACGCTAAAAGCCGGCGCGGCGCTATCTGACACAGGGAGCGACAGGCATGAAACAGGTTCGAATTGGTTTGATCGGCACCGGCTACATCGGCCGCGCCCACGCCATCGCCTATGCGCAAGCGCCGGTGGTGTACCCGCTCAAGGGGCAACTGGTGTGCGAGATGCTGGCGGAAGTCTCGCCGGAGCTGGCAAAGCAGCGGGCGCGGGAACTGGGCTTCGCCCGTTTCACCAGCGACTGGCATCAACTGGTGGCCGACCCGGCTATCGACGTGGTGGATATCTGCGCGCCTAATTTTCTGCATCAGGAAATGGCGATGGCGGCGATTCGCCACGGCAAGCACGTCTATTCGGAAAAGCCGCTGGCGCTCAATGCCGCCGACGCGCGTGCGATGGCGGACGCCGCCCGTCAGGCCGGGGTGAAAACGCTGGTGGGGTTCAACTACATGAAGAACCCGGCGGCGCAGCTGGCGAAAGAGATCATCGCGCGCGGCGAGATCGGCGAGGTGACCCATTTCTACGGCACCCACAACGAAGACTATCTGGCCGACCCGCGCAAACCGGCGGATTGGCATTGCTTCCGGCACACCGCCGGGCTGGGCGCGCTGGGCGATGTGGGCGCGCACATCGTCAATATGGCGCACTACCTGGTGGGCGACATCACCGAGGTGTGCGGCGATCTGCAGACGGTGGTGCCGCAGCGGCCGGTGAGCGCGGGCAGCGCCGACCGGGTGACGGTGGAGAACGAGGATCAGGCGCACGCGATGGTGCGGTTCGCCAGCGGCGCGCGCGGGGTGATCGAGGCGTCAAGGGTGGCGTGCGGACGCAAGATGGGGCTGAGTTATGTCATCACCGGCACCCGCGGCGCCATCAGTTTTACTCAGGAACGCATGGCGGAACTAAAACTGTACCGGCATGACGACCCGGTCAACCGACAGGGGTTTCAGACCTTGCTGATCGGGCCGCAGCACCCGGAGTACGCCGCGTTCTGCGCCAGCGCCGGGCACGGTTTCGGTTTTAACGATCAGAAAACCGTCGAGGTGCGAGACCTGATCGACGGCATCGCCGCCGGGAGTCCGCTGTGGCCCGATTTTGACGAAGGCTGGCGCGTCTCCCGGGTGCTGGACGCCATTGTGCTGTCGCATCAGGCCGCACGCTGGGTGGCGGTACATGAGGTGACAGTGCATGAAGCGGGATAACGGTCGTGCCGACGTGTTGTCGATTTCCTTTTTTGACTGACAGGAATGGGCGTTATGAGTACGGAAAAGCAGTTTGATGTGATTTGCATGGGGCGCGTGGCGGTGGACCTGTACGGTCAACAGATCGGCGCGCGTCTGGAAGACATGGGCAGCTTCGCCAAATATCTGGGCGGATCTTCCGGTAACGTGGCCTACGGCACCGCCCGGCAGGGCCTGCGTTCCTCAATGCTGGCGCGGGTGGGCGACGAGCACATGGGGCGCTTTCTGCGCGAAGAGTTGCAGCAGGTCGGCTGCGACACCAGCCACCTGATAACCGATCCGACGCGCCTGACCGCGCTGGTGCTGCTCGGCATCAAGGATCGGGAAACCTTCCCGTTGATCTTCTACCGCGATAACTGCGCCGATATGGCGATCACGCCGGAAGACGTCAGCGAGGATTACATCGCCTCGTCGCGCTGCCTGGCGATCACCGGCACCCATCTGTCGCACCCGAACACCCGCGAGGCGGTGCTGACCGCGCTGCGTTACGCTCGTCGCCACGGCGTGAAAACGGTGCTGGATATCGACTACCGGCCGGTGCTGTGGGGGCTGACCTCGTTAGGCGACGGCGAAACCCGTTTCATCGAATCAACGGCGGTAACGGCGCAACTGCAACAGGTGCTGAACCTGTTCGATCTGATCGTCGGTACCGAAGAGGAGTTTCATATCGCCGGCGGCAGCACCGACACCCTGCAGGCGCTGCGTCAGGTGCGGACGCATACCGCGGCGGAGCTGGTGTGCAAGCGCGGCCCGCTCGGTTGTTCGGTGTTCACCGGCGACATTCCGGCGTCGTTGGATGAGGGCATTACCGTCAAAGGCGTGCGCGTCGAGGTGCTCAACGTGTTGGGGGCGGGCGACGCCTTTATGTCCGGCCTGCTGCGTGGCTACCTGAGCGGCGAAGGCTGGGAGAAAGCCTGCGCCTACGCCAATGCCTGCGGCGCGCTGGTGGTGTCTCGCCACGGCTGCGCCCCGGCGATGCCGAGCCGCATTGAACTGGATAACTATCTGGCGCGCGCCGAGGCGGTGCCGCGGCCGGATCTGGACCCGGAACTGAACCATTTACATCGCGTCACCACCCGCCGTCAGCGCTGGGAAGAACTGTGCGTGATCGCCTTTGATCACCGTAGCCAACTGGAGGAGATGGCGCTGGCCTGCGGCGCCGATCGCAGCCGGATCCCGGCGCTTAAGCAGTTGATTCTTCAGGCCAGCCAGCAGGCGGCGCAGCAGGCCGGGCTGCAGAGCGCCGGATCATCATCAGGTAAAGCCGGATTGCCGTCCGGCAAGGCCGGATTATCGCCCGGCAAAGCCGGATTATTGTGCGACGGCACCTTCGGGCAGGACGCGCTCAATACCATTACCGGGCAAGGCTGGTGGATCGGTCGTCCGATCGAGTTGCCGGGCTCGCGCCCGCTGACGCTGGAGCACGGCAACATCGGCTCGCAACTGGTGAGCTGGCCGCTGGAGCATGTGGTGAAGTGTCTGGTGTTTTTCCACCCGGAAGACGACAGCCAGTTGCGGCTGGCGCAGGAACGGCAGGTGAGCGAGGTGTATCGCGCCTGCTGCCAGTCCGGCCACGAACTGCTGCTGGAGGTGATTCTGCCTGCCGACATGCCGCGCAGCGATGACCTTTACCTGCGGGCGATCCAGCGTTTCTACAACATTGGCGTCCGGCCGGACTGGTGGAAACTGCCGCCGCTGTCCGCCGACGGCTGGCAACGGCTGGAGCGATTGCTGGCAGAGCGCGATCCTCACTGCCGCGGCGTGGTGATCCTCGGGCTGGACGCGCCGATCGAAATATTACGTCAGGGGTTCAACGCCGCCGCCGGCCAACCGGTGGTGAAAGGGTTCGCGGTGGGGCGCACGCTGTTTGCGCAGCCGGCGCAGCAGTGGCTGCGCGGCGATATCGACGATCGGCAACTGATCGCCGACGTCAAAGATAACTACCTGCAGCTGATCGCCCTGTGGCGTCAACGCGGCTAAATCCATTTATTATGAGAGGGAATCGAGAATGACTGTTCAACTGGGTATCAATCCGCTGACCTGGACCAATGACGACCTGCCGTCGCTGGGGGCGGAAACTCCGCTGGAAACCTGCCTGAGCGAAGGGCGTCAGGCCGGTTTCGCCGGGTTCGAACTGGGCAACAAGTTCCCGCGTCAGTCCGGCGTGCTGGGGCCGATTCTGAAAAAACACGGGCTGAGTCTGGTTTCCGGCTGGTATTCCGGCCAGTTGCTGACCCGTTCGGTAAAAGACGAGATCGCCGCGGTGCAGGATCACCTCAACCTGCTGCGCGAGCTGGGCGCCACCGTGTTGGTGTTCGCCGAAGTGACCGGCGCGGTGCATGGCGAGCAGCGTACGCCGGTGCATCTGCGCCCGCGTTTTCCGGCGGCGCGCTGGCAGGAATACGGCGACAAGCTTAGCGAATTCGCCCGCTATACCCAGCAGCAGGGCGTGCAGATAGCCTATCACCACCATATGGGCACCGTGATTGAAACCGCCGACGACGTGGATCAACTGATGACCCACACCGGGCCGGAAGTAGGTCTGCTGCTGGATACCGGTCACCTGACCTTTGCCGGCGCCGACCCGCTGGCGGTGGCGCAGCGCTGGGTGCAACGTATCAACCATGTGCACTGTAAAGACATTCGTCCCGAGGTGCTGAAAGAGGTGAAAAACCGCAAAACCAGCTTCCTGGATGCGGTATTGAGCGGCGTGTTCACCGTGCCGGGCGACGGTTGCGTCGATTATCCGTCGCTATTCCGGCTGCTGAAAGCGCATGATTATCAGGGCTGGCTGGTGGTGGAGGCCGAACAGGACCCGGCGGTGGCGCATCCGCTGACTTACGCCACGCTGGGGTTCAACAATCTGCAGCGGTTTGCCCGCGACGCGGGTCTGATCTAACTGTTGCAGGCAGGGAGGTGGGCGATGTCTGAATTACTGTCCCGTTATCATGCGCCGGATAAGCAAGGCCGCATCCAGCAGATTACCCCGGCTCGCGCGGGCTGGCGTTATGTCGGGTTTGAGGTTTACCAGTTGTCGACCGGGGCGACGCTGGCGCTGCCGGCGGTGGCCGAGGAGCGCTGCCTGGTGTTGGTGGGCGGTCGGGCGACAGTGGCAACGCCGCAGGCGCGGTTTGAGCATATCGGCGATCGCATGAACCCGTTCGAGCGCAAGAAGCCCTGGGCGGTGTACGTCACGCCGGGGGAAACGGTGACCGTCACCGCCGATACGCCGCTGGAACTGGCGGTATGCGCCGCGCCGGGGTGGAGCAACCATCCCACCCGGTTGATCGCCCCGCAGGATATCGGTGCGCAAGCGCGCGGCAGCGGGCGCAATCGCCGTTTTGTGCACAACATCCTGCCGGAGGACAAGGTGGCGGATAGTCTGCTGGTGGTCGAGGTCTACACCGACGAGGGCTGCACCAGTTCTTACCCCAGCCACAAGCACGATGTGGACAACCCACCGCAGGAAACGTATCTGGAAGAAACCTACTATCACCGGCTCAACCCGCCGCAGGGTTTCTGCCTGCAACGGGTCTATACCGAGGATCGCTCGCTGGACGAATGCATGGCGGTGTATGACCGGGACGTGGTAATGGTGCCGCGCGGTTATCATCCGGTGGCGACGCTGGCGGGCTACGACAGCTACTACCTCAACGTGATGGCCGGGCCGGTGCGCCAGTGGCGTTTTAGCTGGGAGCAGGATCACCAGTGGGTGAACAGCGCGGAATACGCGGCAAAACACAGCGGGTGAGGTTTTTATCGTGCAGATAAAACCGGGTTGCCAACCCAACTGGTCATGTTGTTTGGTATGGTGAAGTCTGTCTGGGCAGTGAATGGTTTCGTGCGGAATGAACAGAGCCGTTTCTTTGCCATTTCATCGCACGCACGACAAGGAGAGGCTCAGCGCCGCCTCTCCTTGACCACTGGCTGGTGGCTAAACTGCGCCGCTTCGCGGTCCCTTCGGCGTTCGCCTTCGCGG
>NZ_CM001979.1:829168-840108 GCF_000406205.1 Dickeya sp. NCPPB 3274
CCCGGCGAAGTCGTCCACCTCAGCACAGTTTTTGACGCCGGGAAAACCGTCATCCGCATGTACTAATCATCCGCATGTACTAATGCGTTTGTTAGCAATTTTTACTCGGCTTAATATCCCTGCCGTGCTTTTCTGACTTCTTCCCCTAACTGCCATACCGCCATCGCGTAGTGCACGCTGTGGTTATAGCGGGTAATGGCGTAGAAGTTCGGCAGGCCGTACCAGAACTGGTAGTAGCTGCCCATGTCGAGGCGCAGCAGGCTGGCTTCCTGATAGCCGCCCAGCGCGGCGGTCGGGCGCAGCCCCGCTGCCGCCAGCGTCGACAGGGAGTAGCGGGTCTTGAAGCCGGTTTCCAGCGCGAAGGTCTGGCCGCTGGCGGTCACTGCAACCTGTCCGTTAGGTTGCCAGCCGTTCGATTTGAAGTAGTTGGCGACGCTGCCGATGGCATCCACCGGGTCCCACAGGTTGGGAATACCGTCGCCGTTGAAATCCACCGCGTATTTCTTGAACGCCGACGGCATGAACTGGCCGTAGCCCATCGCGCCGGCAAAGGAGCCGCGCAGCGACAGCGGGTCGAAACCGTCTTCCCGCGCCATCAGCAGAAAATACTCCAGTTCGCTTTGGAAATACTCGGCGCGGCGCGGGTAGGAGAACGCCAGCGTCGCCAGCGCATCCAGAATGCGGGTTTTACCCATCACCCGGCCCCAGCGGGTTTCCACCCCGATAATGCCGACGATGATCTCCGGCGGTACGCCGTAAACCTGTTGAGCGCGATCCAGCGCGTCCTGGTATTGGTTCCAGAACGCCACGCCGTTCTGCACGTTATCCGGGGTGATGAACTGCTTGCGGTAGCGCAGCCAGGCGCCGTTGGGAATGTTGGAAGGGGTTGCCGTTGACGGCGACGGCGCCTGTTTGTCCATCAGCCGGATCACCCAGTCCAGCCGCTGCGCCTGCGCCAGCACGTCGTGCAGTTGCTGCCGTTCGAAGCCATACTGCCGCACCATTTTGTCCACGAAACGGTCCACATCCGGGCTGTTGGCGAAATCGCCGCTGGTCAGCAGACCGCCGGCGTGGGCGGGGGATAACAGAAAACCGCCGGAGGGAGCAGTGGCGGCGGGCGTACCGATAATTTCAGCCCCGGTGGGCTCGGCGGATTTATTGCTGCAGGCGGACAGCGCCAGCAACAGCGGAAAAACAGCAACCAGGCGACGCATCAGATATCCATATAATTCAGTCAAAAACAACGTGGCGGTCATGGTAGCGCAACGTCCATAGGGAAAAAACCGAATTATGGGCCCGTTGACGGCATCGACGGTTATGCTTCCGGCTGCTGTTCCTGCTCCATGATCTGAATCAGGTGATCGGTAAACGCGGAGACCGCTTTCGGCAGCGTGCGGCCTGCCAGCGTGTTCAGTTCGATGTTGAGTCCATTTAGGTCCTGACCGGTAATCGGCACCGCCACCATATCGTGATCCTTCAGGTATTGCCGCACCACCAGCTCGGTGGAGATGACTACGCCGTCGCAGTATCGGGCGAACGCCAGCAGGGCGCTGATGGAGGTGGTTTCAAACGCCGGATCGATCAGCAACCCCTGACGGCTGCAGCAGGCGTCGAACAGCCGCCGGGTCAGGATGTGGCGAACCGGTAGGCCAAGCGGATAACCCGCCAGTTGCGACAGGCGCAGGCTCGATTTCTCTGCCAGCGGATGATAGCGCTGCATCACCGCCACCAGCGGCGAGTGCAGCCGGTAGGCGACATGAATATTGGCGGTGGGGATCTGGCTGAACGTCAGCCCGATGTCGCTTTCGCCCTCATTCAGCCGGCGCGCCACTTCTTCGGCCGTCGCCACCAGTAGCTGAAAACGAATATAGGGGTAATGCTGGCGAAACGAGGCGATCGCCATCGGAATAAAATCCAGGCTAAATCCCGCCGTGGAGACAATGCGTACGTCGCCGCGGCGCAAACCCTGCAACTCCCGGATTTCCTGCGTCACTTGCTCGGTTTCCAACTGATTGCGAAAGGCGTAGGCCGCTAGCAGTTCTCCGGCGGCGGTGGGGGTCATACCGCTTTTCCGCCGTTCAAACAGCGTGGTGTTGAGCCGGTCTTCCAGCCCGCTGACCTGGCGACTGATGGCGGAACCTGCCACGTTGAGTCGCAAGGCGGCTTCACTAATGGAACCACAACGCACCACTTCCAGAAAATAGCGCAGGGCGGTGTCCTGTAGATAACGAGCGGTCATGCGATCCCCTCAATGATTGAAGTTTGCCGTTTCGGCAATGAGGTGGTGAAAAAGTTGAAATAGCAGTATGGATGGCGGGTGTCTAGTATGCAATCAGGAGGTGTTATCGGCACAGGGAAAAGGCGTCGCAGAACGCACAGGCTTCAGGCAATGACAACATCACACAGGAGGTATCGGGACAGATGGGGCATTACACGAGAAAAAAATCATATTGGGTGCTGTTCCTGCTTTATATCGGCTGGTGCGTGGCTTTTATCGATCGCGTAGTGCTGAGTATGGGATCGACGCAGATGGCGAAAGAGCTGTCGCTGTCGCCCAGCGAGGTTGGGCTGGTGCTGAGCGCTTTTTATTTCGGCTTCTGGTTGATGCAGTTGCCCGGCGGCTGGCTGGCGGATCGCTTTGGCGCCAGGGTGGTGGTGGCGATGGCGATCGCCATGTGGTCGCTGTTTACGTTCCTGACCGGTATCGCCTGGTCGTTGACGGCGTTACTGGTGATTCGTTTTCTGTTCGGGTTGGGGGAAGGCGCCTATCCTTCCGCTTCCGTCAAGAATGCGGCGGAGCAGTTCCCTCCGAGTGATAAGCCGCGCATGACCTCGCTGCTGATGTCTTCCAACTATGTGGGCAGCATGATTGCGCCGTTGCTGATCGCGCCGCTGATTCTGGCGTTGGGCTGGCGCCACGCGTTCATGGTGATTGGCCTGTTCGGCATCGCCTTCGTGCTGGTATATACCCTGACCGTCAGCGCCAAACCAGCATGGGTGTCCGATGAACCGGAACGCCTGAGCGGTGCGGAGTGGCGAGACGTAATGAAAAATCCGCTGTTGTGGCGGCTGGCGGCGGTCTGGTTCGGTCTGAGCCTGATCAACAAGGGGCTGGACTCCTGGATGCCGATTTACCTGATGACCGAACGCCATCTGGATTTGAAAGCGGTGGGGGTACTGTTGCCGATCCCCTACGTGATGGCCGGGGTGGCGACCGCCTGCGGCGGCTGGGTGATGACCCGTTTCTTTGATGGCCGCGAGCGGGTGATGCTGATGGGGTGCGCCTTGCTGACCGCCCTGTTCCTGTATCTGATGTACAGCGCGTCGAGCATCACCGCCGTGGTGATAGCTCAGTCCTGCGCCTACTTTTTCAAATCGTTCGTACTGGCGATCGCGGTGGCGCTGCCGACCAAGGTGCTGGCGTCGCGCATGGTGGGATCCGGCATCGGGGTGATCAACGTTGGCGGTCAGGCGGCCGGGTTTATCGCACCGCTGGTCATTGGCGCGATGGTGGAGTATTTCGGCTATCCCTCGGCGTTTTTGTTTCTCATGGCGGCAGCCGCGTTCTCGGCGGTGGTGAGTCTGACTATTCATACGCGCCCGTCGGTGAAAACCGATATGGCGGCTCAGGTTTGACGTTAAACGTGTAGGTGAAGGACAGAGGATGAAAATAGACAAAATTGTATTGCGTCAGATGAAAATGACGCTGAAGACCCCGTTTACCACCAGCTTTGCCACTCAGACGGAGAAGTACTTCACCGTGGTGGAAGCGCATAGCGGCGATGTGGTGGGTTACGGCGACTGTTCGGCGATTTCACTACCGTTTTACAACGAGGAAACCAACGTCACCGCCTGGCACATCATGCGCGATTTTCTGGTGCCGATGCTGCGTCAGGCCGGCGAGATTCGCCATCCTTCCGAAGTGCGCGACATTTTCGCGCCGGTGCGCCGCAACAACTGCGCCAAGGCGGCGGTGGAGGGCGCGATATGGGACGCCTACACCAGGCAGAAGCAGACGCCGCTGTGGCGCGAGCTGGGCGGCGTGCGCGATCGGGTCGAGGCGGGGGTGAGTATCGGTATTCAGCCAACGCCGGCGGATTTGGTGCGTGTGGTGGCGGGCTACCGGGAGGAAGGCTACCGTCGTATCAAGATTAAGATCAAACCGGGTAAAGATCTGGCCTATATTCAGGCGCTGCGCAGCGAATTCGGCGACATTACGCTGATGGTGGACGCCAACTCCGCCTACTCGCTGGACGATATTCCGCTGTTCCGTGAGTTCGACAAATACAACCTGCTGATGATCGAACAACCGCTGGCGCACGACGATATCGTCGATCACCGCAAGTTGCAGGCGGCGATTGAGACACCGATCTGCCTGGATGAGAGCATTGCCTCGGTGGAAGATGCCCGCAAAGCCATTGAGCTGGGCAGCGGCCGCATCATCAATATCAAGGTGGCGCGGGTGGGCGGCATCACCGAAACCAAACTGATCCACGATTTCTGTCAGGATGCCGGCGTGCCGGTATGGTGTGGCGGCATGCTGGATACCGCGGTGGGTAAGGCGCACAACATTGCGGTGGCGACGCTGCCCAATTTCCTGCTGGCGCATGACATTCCACCGTCATCACGCTACTGGGCGCAGGACTTCATGTTGCCGGAAGTGACGCTGGACCAGGACAGCATGGTGGCGGTGCCGGATAAACCGGGCATCGGTTTTGAGATCAATCCGGAACTTTATGCCCGTTATTGCTATGGCGAGGAAACCATCCGCTTTTGATTACCGGAGAAAGCGGCTGCGGCAGCTCGTTGCCGTGCCACAGCCGCTGACTCATGATCAGTGCGGCAGCGCTGCCGGTATATATCGTAAAATAATGGCAATAACCAATATAATGACAATAACCAATAGCGAGACAATGCCGAGTGTCATGTCCCGGAATGACGTTTTTTAGCGATCGCCGAGGTATTGAGTAATCTTATTGCGTCTTGTTTTTTATTGAGAGGTGAGTAGCCTCAGCGGTTCTTTATTCTGATTTGTCTCTTCTTGTTTAGTCACCCGTGGTGTCGGATGACGGCAGGCGCTGCGTTTGTCCGGATGTGGTGAAAAACGTTCTGGAATATTGTGATGTTTATCACGAAAATAACCGGACTGAGAGCCCGGTAGGTGCCGTCGACGGCACCTACCGGGACAGATTCACCCGTGCTGGGACATTACATGAACGTGATTGGAATCATCATGTCATCGGGGAAAGCCTCCGTTGACGTTGCGCTGTATACACTGTTGCCGATTATGGTCGTGATGCTGGTCATCATGCGTTTTCTGGAAGCGAAAGGCATCGTGGATGCGCTGGTTCGGTGGATGGCGCCGATTCTCAAGCCCTTCGGGCTCACCGGTATGAGCACCTTTGCGCTGATTCAGCTTAACTTTGTCAGTTTTGCCGCGCCGCTGGCGACGTTGTCTATTATGGAAAAACGCGGCGTGTCCGATCGCCATATGGCGGCGACGCTGGCGATGGTGTTCGCTATGGGGCAGGGCAACGTGTTTTATCCGCTGACTCCGTTTGGCCTGCACTGGGCGGCGGCCATCGTGATATCGATTATCGGCGGGCTGGCGGCAGCGGCGCTGACCTACCATGTGCTGGGGCGCAAACTATCCGCGCTGGAAAGCGGGCGTTCCGGCGACGTTTCTGCCGAAGAGCCGACGGCCAGAGGCGTTATCGGCATCATTAATAGCGCCGGGGCGGACGCCATCAGGCTGGCGCTCGGATCGGTGCCGATGCTGATTCTTTCCATGACGATTGTCGGCATACTGGAATCCGCCGGCGCGGTGACGGCGCTTGAACGCTTTTTCTCGCCGCTGCTGGCGTCGGCCAATATTTCTCCTGTTTTCGTGATGCCGACGCTGGTGAAATGCCTGGCGGGCGGCACCGCGTATTTTGGCGTGGTGTCAGACCTGATCCAGCAGGGAAAAATGACCGCCAGCCAGATTAACGCCTCCGCCGGCTTGCTGATTCAGACGTTTGATTTACCGGGCATCGGCATTTTTCTGGGCGTTGGCTCCCGCTTCACCCGCCTGTTCCGCTATGCCGCGTTGGGGGCGTTGTTCGGTATAGTGATCAGAGCGGTGCTGCATGTGGCGGTGTTTTAGGTGGTGTCGCGCGGCATTGCGGGACACCGCCTGGAATCAGATGATGGCGTTCCCGCACTGACCGCAAAATTTTGCGCCAGCCTGTACCGAAGTGCTGCATTGCGGGCAGACTGCTGGTACGAGCGATGTGCCGCATTGCTGGCAAAACCGCGCGGTGGGGGCATGGAGCGACCGGCAGTTTGGGCAACTTACTCCCGCGTTGTTCCCGGTTGGGTAACTGCCATGAGAGCTATGATGTTCGTTGCTATGATGATGCCCGTGGTGGCCTTTCCCATGATGACCGCCCAATAATTTGTCAAAAATACCCATTGATACCTCCGTATTCACTGTTTGAATGACCTGAATGGCTAGCCCTGATGCTGAGTTGGTAAGCATCATCGTTATGCCATATGTGGTCTATTCAACACCCTGTAGTTACTACAGGGTCAAGCTACTACCGTGTCAAACGACAGGGTCAAATCACTACAGGATTACGCTACCTCGGCTTGTGTGACCGAAAGACAAGTCGGCGTGAGGGAATAATGGCAATGGCGGGGCACAGCCAGAGCCCTACCGGCTGACGCGCAGAGCATCAACAACCAGCGAGAAGGCGCCGCCGCCATACGTAGCTTCGGCCCAATGGGAACGGCAATCATGTCCTTGTCGATAGTGTCCCTCAGACGTACCCCGGCATCAAAACGATCCGCCACGATATTTCGAAAGCCGTAATTGATATCGAATTCCACACTGATGTCCGGGTATTCGCGTAGTGAAGGCCCCAGTTTGGGGAGCAGGGTGGTTCGCAGGACGTGATCGCCGCTGGTAATTCGCACCGTACCCGCCGGTTTGTCGTGCAGTTCCGTCAGGACATCCAGTTCAGACTCAATCTCATCGAAACGTTGACCTATCGCCAGCAAAAGGCGTTCGCCAGCGGTGGTTAGTGAAACGCTGTGTGTTGTACGGGTAAGCAGTCGGATTTGCCATAGCTAACACCATGTTAATTGTTTGACTGAAAGGGCTTCTGAAGAGCAGGCCTTTTCATATGATAAAAACAGGATTGGCGTTCTCGGTATTTGCGGAAGCGGTAGCTTTGCTATCAGCGCTGCTAAAATCGATCCGCGTATGAAGGCCATTGCAACCGTAAGTATGTATGACATGGGGTCTGCCAACCGTAACGCGCTCCATCATTCGTTAACGCTTGAGCAGCGTAAAAAAATTATTGCCGAGGCAGCAGAGCAACGTTATGTCGAATTTACCGGTGGCCTGACTAAATATACCAGCGGTACGGTGCATAAGATTGATGCAAACTCAACCCCCATTGAGAAAGCGTTCTTTGATTTCTACCGCACTCCTCGCGGTGAGTTTACACCCAAAGGTTCATCACCAGAATTGACCACACATCCTACGCTGACAAATAATGTGAAATTCATGAACTTTTATCCGTTCAATGATATTGAAACGATCTCGCCGCGTCCGATGTTGTTTATTACCGGTGACAATGCGCATTCCCGTGAATTCAGCGAGGATGCATTTAAACGTGCTGGTCAGCCGAAATAATTGTACATTGTTCTAGGGGCTGGGCATGTTGATTTGTATGCTCATGTCAATTTGATCCCATTTGCAAAACTGACTTCATTTTTCAAAGCCAATCTGAAATAACCCCTCTGTTTGTTACCTGCATTCACAGAAAACCACATCCTGGCGGTGTGGTTTTTTTGATAAAAGGCTTTATATAAATATCCTCAACGTAGTGATATAAATAACCTAAATGTAGTGTGCCAAAACAGCCCGGCTCCGGCGCTACGGCAGTTTGCTGCTTCCCGGCCTCGTCGCGGCCGGGAGAGAATGATTGAGCCGAAAAGAAATAGTCCGGTATTTATAAAGGAATCAATTAACTGCGGCTGACACTATTCTTTTACGCTTAAATCAATATCGCCAAAATACTGTTTCTTGATGCGGAAAAGTTCACCGTTGTCCATTATGTTTTGCAACCCCTGATTGAAAAGCTGCTTTATTTCCGTATCGCCTTTGCGTATACCGTATGCTGAGCCGATACTGAATAAATCAGCGTCGGTTATTTCCGGGCCTTTTAACTCAAAACCCTGACCTTCCGGAGTTTGTAAAAACCCGAATGTCAGAGCAACCGATGGGCACAGCGCGCCTTCAACCCTACCGGCATATAAGTCTTCGTAAATTGCTTCCTGATCAGGGTAGCTTTTAACATTCACTCCGGCAGGCAGCCAGTGTTTGTTGGCGTATGCTTCCTGAATGCTTCCCTGTTGTACCGCTATATTTTTCCCTCGCAGCATGTCGATCTGAGGAAGAAGATTAGCCTCCTTCCTTGCGACAAATCTGGTTGGTACATGAAAAATATAGTTGCTGAAATCGATAGCTTCCTTTCTCTTTTTTGTCACACCCAGTGGTGAAATGACGTCGATCTTTTTTGCGAGCAGGGCCGAAATCTGGGCATCGAATGTATTTACGATATAGTCGCATTTTGCATTTATTGATTTACAGATGGCATCGGTTATCTCGATTTCAAACCCTGCTGGATTGCCATTTTTATCCCTGCTTTGAAAAGGGGGATAAGTCAAATCGACACCAATACGAATTATGTCCTGTTTGGCAAATGCAAATGGTGAAATAGTAAGAATGACAATGATTTTCAGGAGCGAAAATTTTCTGAACATGGCAATAACACCTCTTTTAACCGTATAAAAATGAATAAAAATATTCGGTATTCATATCATCACCGGCGATAGGAAATAAGCCGACACCGCTCTGGTTTGTCCTGTTAATTCCGTCTGAGTCCGGACATCACCAGTCGCATTTCCGGAAGCGTTAGAAGGTGTTGCGGAATAGCCTTCATCACGGCTGGGGCAGGCCAGTAACTCAGATAGAGACGTATGCCAGCCCGGAAAGAAAAACAGTGCCTTTTCCTTTATGAAAAGCATTCGTTCACTAAGAAAAGGCGGCAAGGAATCGAGCGGTGCAGCCGACGCTGAACCGACAAAGACCGTACTACATATAAATAGTGAAGACAGGGAAAACGCCAGACACTGCATCATCATTCAGCCCCACATCCGGAAAGCGGACGTTAAGTTATACGTGAAATAATAACAAATGGTTATTATTTTGTTTGCAAAATGTAAAAATGATGAATCAGCGGATGTCGCTACCGCGAAAGGCCCATTTTTGTACCGTTGGCGATAATGACACGCTGTCGTTCGCTGAACGGGCACTGCAGAGGTCATTGGGGCGTGAGCTTGCTTTGTTCGGTAGTCTGGTTAAAGAGATGTGGGGCAACGTCTCTGGACAACCTTTGCTTTTTGGCCTGAGGGTTCTGGTGCCTTTACACTTGAGCAGTAAAAGCAGGCGTCGCGCTATTATGCAATGCTATAGGGCTGTATTAAGGTAAATTCTGTTATCAAGGGCGGGTATTTTGCCCTTGATAACATTTATATCTTAGTCCGCTAGCGCATTCGTCACGGCTTCTGGCATTGAGGGGCGGCCGTTGACCAGGCAAGTAGCGACAAAGGTGGCTTCTGCGTACGTTACGCCATCAACCTTAATCTGCTGAACGAAATTGACACGATTGCGCTTTTCGTTTTTTTCCAACTGACAGGTAACCTCTAACCGATCGCCTTTTTGCAGGCTTTTACGGAAGCGCAGAGAATACTCAAGTACCATATAGACTTTTCCCTGCTTGAACTCCTCTTCAATATCAATGCCTAGCGACTCTTTCATGAACGCATGGCGCGTCCACTCCATATAAAATGGGTAATAGAGACCGTCGACTACACCCTGGAAATCGATATGGCTATCCTCAACCTCATAATGCTTTGAAAACATTTCTGCATCCTAGTCTGATTGTTATGTAAGTATCCCGCTAAACCGAACCATTCACTTTTAGAGATCTTCCGACATACTGATTATGTCCCGTTGAGGAGATCGCTATGCGCAAAGCCCGATTTACCGAGCACCAGATCATCGCCGTTTTGAAGTCCGTTGAAGCCGGACGTACCGTCAAAGACGTCTGCCGCGAAGCGGGAATATCCGAGGCGTCGTACTACAACTGGAAAGCGAAGTTTGGCGGAATGGAAGCCTCTGATATCAAAAAGATGAAAGATCTGGAGGACGAAAACCGGCGACTGAAACAGATGTTTGCCGATCTCAGTCTGGAGTGCCGGGCACTCAAAGATGTTATTGAAAAAAAGCTTTAAAACCAGCGATAAAGCGTGAGCTCGTCAGTTATCTGACCGCGCAGTTTACGATGAGCATCCGCCAGGCATGCAGGACGTTATCGTTGAGCAGGACGGTCTATTTTTATCAGCCTGACACCCGGCGTGATGAGCCGGTCATTCAGGCACTGACCGACATGGCGGAACGCTATCCGCGATACGGCTTCAAGAAGTTGTTCCAGAAGCTACGCAGGCAGGGGCATGCATGGAATCACAAACGCGTTCATCGTATTTATTGCTTACTGAAACTGAATTTTCGTCGTAAAGGAAAGCAACGTTTGCCCGTGCGTGATCCAGCACCATTGGCGACGCCGGAACACCTGAATCAGAGCTGGTCAGTGGATTTTATGCATGATGCGCTGGTATGCGGCAGACGTTTTCGTACGTTTAACGTGGTGGATGATTTTAATCGTGAAGTGCTGGCGATAGAAATTGACCTGAATATACCGGCACAACGCGTTGTTCGGGTGTTGGACAGGATAGTGGCAAACCGAGGGTATCCGCTAAAGATGCGGATGGATAACGGACTACCGTTTGAATCAACAGTTTTTGCGCGCAAGGATCCTGCCATCTAA
>NZ_CM001979.1:840208-973844 GCF_000406205.1 Dickeya sp. NCPPB 3274
TGTAATTTTTGTTCTACTTCTTTAATTTATTTATTGTTTCCCTTCCGTATTTTTTTTCCATTGCAGCTACAAATGAAGGTTCAATGTAATGTGCAAAAGCTAACAAGCCCTTCAACTTGTCCACGGCTTCCTGATCTAATTTATCATAAGAAAAACGATGTATTGCTGATGATATTAATCTTTTTCTTTCTCGCCCAAGTGATATGTTATCATTGTTCGAGATTGTTATACCCGTAATATGTCGATTATGAGCTTTCGAAGAAAGAATAGTTTTATCATTATTTAAAGAGATAGAGTCTTTGAAAAGATCGATTAAAACTTTTCTTATTAAATTATCAAACCCAATAAGTGTATTCTTTATATTGGTCGAAAATGTCATATCATCAGCATATCTTGTGAATGTTATCTCTCTTTTCAGACACTCTGTTTCAATAATTTTGTCAAATGAGTACATTATTACATTGGAGATAAACGGTGAGCTGGGTGCTCCAACACTCAATTTTAAACTTGATTTCCTATGCTCACGATAGAACAAACAGTTTGATATAATAGAAGCATTGTCTTTATCAAAATTAATGTGGTTTCTTTTACATTCAGCAAAAAATATTTCAGGTGTTAACGAGTTAAAAAAGTTGGATAAATCCAGTTTTAACAAATAACTATTTTTTGAGTGAATGAGCGCATTTTCTTTAATTCCTCGCCCAGATCTATAAGCATAAGCGCAATCATGTACAGGCAGTATATCAGATAGTTCTTTAATAATAATCCGTTGAATGAATTTCAGTTCCTTTGAAGGATGCGCAATTTTACGCTTTTCATCAGAGTTTCTTTTGTTGATTTCATAAATCTTATATCTATAAGGAGCTGTGGCAATAAAAATATTAATGAGATCATCACTTAAAAAAAGTGTGCTTTGTAAAAGCTTGCGTAATGATTTTAGATTATTGGTCATTTTCTTCACCATACTTGGCTAATACACTAAGGCGCCGTTGTTCTTTATCCTTTAAATTAAAGGCGAGTTCTTGCTTTAAATTTATTTTATTTTTTGTTTTGTCGAATTGTTTTTATCTGAATAAGAGCCAAATTTTATATAGTTATCATTAGCCAGTTTCTTTGGGGGGAAGAAATATGCATTTGAACTTCTTTTCTTTTTTTGTATTAGCTCTAATGTGAGTAGTAGGTAGATTAATTGAGAAAGACGTTTTTGCGGAATCTTAATTTGAAAAGACAAAAGAACTGATTCAATTTCAGAGATTTGAACAGGAAAGCAGATATTTATTATCTCAAGTATAAGCATACATAAATGACCGTCATCATTTTTCCTGAATTTTTCAATCTTATTTTTACTGTTAACTCTTGAAAGAATATCTTCGCAAATTTCGCCCCACACTGATTTGTCAAACTTTCCCTTTTCGGCATCATATGGGTATGTGAGTACTGCTTCATTTACATAAGTGGATATTCTTTTTAGTGGCCCTAAAAAAATAAATGAGTCTTCGCTCTCAACATGATCTTCTGGTGCAATAACACAAATTTTATCATATAAGTTTTCGAAAGAAGAAAATATCCCTAACTCAACTAATGATCCGGGGCTTTCGAGAAATAGAAGAACTTGTGATGATATTTTTGCGATGTCGTGCTCGAAATGAAGCAAATCATCATACTGACCTGACTCAATATAGTCTTTGAAAGATTCAGCCATTCTTAGGCAATTATGAAACTCTTCATGTTCAGTAGCTGTATAAGCGTATAGCTGTCCGCGCATACTTGTAGGAATGGGTTGTTTTACATCTACAAGCCCACCACAAACAAATATTAAATTTAGGCTGTTATTAATGACAGTAAAATTTTCAACTTCAAGATTTTTAAATGTATCTTTTATAATTTGTTCGTACATCTAATTATCCAAATAAAAAAAGAGACCTAAGTCTCTTTTTAACTCTTTACTAAAGGATGCGGCCGATTTGCATCTGACGCAACCCTAAATCTAAACAATAAGTTAGTGTCTGGCGAAACGCCCGACAAGGCTATTAAACTAAAGCCCATACGCTAAAGAGTTCTTTTTTTATAGCATGATGAGTGGCGATTTTCAAACTTTTTTGCCTAACAGAACGACTAAGTGACAGGCATCCCCTTCCTAACTAGCCCCTTTGTCTGTAAAGACCTTAGCCTTAGCTGTTTAGGATGTCATACCAAGAGGTGTAATCCGTCATGGAGCAATGGCCTTAAGTTTTTGCGCTTGAACGTAATCTCCCCACCACTGCATCAGCTCTGTTCTTTCAGCAAGATACTCAGCACGATTGTAAGCGGCTATAATTTCATTGTTCTTGGTATGAGCTAAAGCTGATTCAAGCACCTCTGTTCTAAATTTACCACTTTCTTCAGCAGCCGTTCTTGCTATAGAACGCATTCCGTGGGCGACCAGTTCACCACCGAAACCCATGCGGATAATCGCTGCGTTAGCTGTTTGCTCATGCATGTGGTTAAGGGGAGCTTTGATACTTGGGAAAATCCACTCTCTATGAGCACTGATTGGTCTGATTAACTCAAGGATACGCATAGCCTCTTTGCTTAGCGGAATCTTGTGAGGGCGCTTCATCTTCATAAACTCACCGGGGATGTTCCAGAATCGATTAACTTCATCTATATCAATCCAACGAGCACGTACTGCCTCTCCCGGTCGAACCCATGTAAGGAGTTGCCACTCAATCAATAGACGTGTTTCAAGCCGTATAGACGCGTTTGACAGGGCAACCATGAATCGGGGGAGATCATCTGGTGGTAAAGCAGGCATGTTTTGCTTCTTAGGCTTACTGAATCGCTGACCGAGGTTATCAGCAGGGTTAAATTCAATAAGCTCTTCTGTTGCAGCCCAACGGAAAATTTCATTTAGACGTGAAATGATACGGCGTAGGGTTTCCAATACGCCTCGTTGTTCTATGGGGTCAAGGTGTTGTTTTAAGAGCTTGGGACGGATCTCTTTGATAGGAACGTTGCCTAAACCGGGGAAAATATTTCGTTCAAGGCTCCGCCAGATGTCTTCTGCGTGGTCTGGAGAGATACCAGAGGTCTTAGGTTGATTTCCTTTTCCGCTGGCTTGGTATTTTTGATTTCAGTGTCAGTGAGTTTCTTAGCGATCTTTGCCATTTTTAGGACCCTCGATTTTGGGACCCTTTGCGTTGGGTCCCAAAAAGGGTGCCATAAGGAGTAGCTTCTAGCAAATTTCAGTAGACTTCTGTAGACGTAAAAAAGCCCGCAAGGCTGGTTCCATGCGGGCTTAGTAGACTTCAGTATACTTCAAACAACTAAAAAGTGGTGGAGCTGGCGGGAGTTGAACCCGCGTCCGAAATTCCTACATTCCTTCTGGTAGGTAGCAAAAACAACAAATTACAATAAAAACAAAGTGTTATCTTGTGATGAGTGGTGAGGAAAAGGCTTGATTGCCATTCGCTGCCGCCAACTTGCCGCCATTTTTTGGCGACCAGTTCAGGCCGTTGAGTGGGTTTTTAGTAATGGCGTCTTCCAGATGGTCGGGCGCAAAGTGGGCGTAGATCATGGTCATTTTGATGTCAGCATGACCGAGGATATCACGCAGCACCAGTATATTGCCGCCGTTCATCATGAAATGGCTGGCGAAAGTGTGGCGCAGTACGTGGGTACATTGCCCATCTGGAAGCTGAATTCCCGTCCGGTTAATGGCGCGCTCAAAGGTTTTTCGGCAGGGAGAAAACAGCTTGCCGCTTTTACGTGGGATCTCATCATACAGTTCACGGCTGATGGGAACGGTTCGGTTTTTCTTGCCTTTGGTACGGGTGTAGGTGATGCGGTAAGGCGTGACTTGCTGGCCTGATAGCCCTTCCGCTTCGCTCCAGCGCGCGCCCGTTGCCAGACATATCTTTGTGACTAACAACAGATGCGGGTTAGCAGATTCGGCGCACGCATCCAGCACGCGCTTTATCTCATTGGGAGCCAGAAACGCCAGTTCCTGTTGAGCTATCTTGAATGTTGGCAAGCCGGATAGCGGGTTGGGTGCATCCCAGTGGCCCAGCTTTTTCAGTGTGCCAAATACGGCGGACAGGTTGCGTTGTTCCAGATTGACCGTGCGTGGTTTAACTACAGCCATAGGGATGCCGCTAGCGTCAGTCATCTGCCCGGCTAACCGCAGTTCGCGGTAATGCGCGAAATCGGCGGCGCTCAGTTCTCTGGCTTTGGGGTTGCCCAACCCGGCGCAGATGATATCAAGTTTCGCCATCATCCTTTTGGGATCGGCCAGTGTGCGGCCGTAAAGAGAAAACCACAGATCGATAATCTCCCGCAGGCTGCGGTTATCCGCTTTTTCGCCAAGCCAGGGCTTGTTTTCACTCTCTTCCATCGTGAAGCGCTCAAATGCCAACGCTTCACCTTTGGTGGCAAACTGCTTGCGTACCCGCTTGCCTTCACGCCCGAATGGGTAGCACTCACACAACCATTTCCCTGATGCCAACTTACGAACAGCCATACACCCCCCTGTAAACTGAGGGATGCATATTTACTGTGTATAAAAACAGTCATCAATGTATGGATGTTGTGAGAGCAAACAAATGGCAAAAGGTGGTTAGAGGTAACGGTAAGACTGAGGGGGGGATGTTTTATTATTTCTTTAAGGTAAAAGAATAAATTTTAGTTAATCAAAAGCTACAGCCAGCTCCATAAAATCAATATAATTTTTTATGGTGTGGAAGTTTTTTTTATTTTTATTCCACAAGCCATAAATTTGGAAATTTATTTTCTCTTGATTGTCATGTTTTTGTTGTGAGTCATATATTGTGATAAGTTGTTTTTTATCCTCCAAATTAGGAGAGTTGATTAATTCACAGCGTGCCATTTGAAACTCTACTTGTTCGATTAATTTACAGAAGGTTAAATTTATTACTTCCTTAGTCGTAGGGTTTCTTTGCGAAACATAATCGTTTACGATTAGTTTGTCGACCCCAGTGTTGCTAGGGCTTGAATCCATTGTTATGTTGACAGTATTTTTTGTTAAATAAAATAGTTTATCATTTCCTAATAAAAACTCCGCCCATGGTCCTTTTCTTGATTTTATTCCTGTTAATACATTGCATGCGGATTTATCCATCTCATTTAGAGAAAGCATTGTTAACAATAAAATGTAATCTATGTTTTTTGATTTTTGAGATTTTATTATATCGCAAAATCTATCTATTGTTTTAATAGAGTCTCGTATGTTCATTTTTATCGCATCCATAATCGATGCGCAGTTATTTGTCATATCTTCCATATCGTTTATGGGGAATAGAGTTTTATGTATTTCCTCAAAATCATCTTTAATTCTGTCTCGTATTAATGTACTGACAAGTGTCTTAATGTCTGGAGCATGAAGGGAAAAACGTCTGTGAAAGAATCTGCTTAAATATAGATTGGCGTCGAAACCTTCACCATAAACATTTTTTATAGAATGTTGTAATTGCTCGGTGTCTGTTGCGATAACAAAAATAAAATTATCAACGCTGAATATATGCTTCACTATTTCAAGCAGTGAGATAGCATAGTCTGGTCTGCATCTATCAAGTTCATCGATAAAAATAAAGACAGGGGCTTCATAACCTTTATTAAATGCAAGGTCAGACCAAAAACCAAGTTCTTTTTTCAATGTTGCAATTGACTTTAACTTTTTCTGGTGCTGTTCGAGCATTAGTTTGGATGCTGTTTGAGCTATTTTTGCAATGTCGTCAATGCCAACATATTGTTTTATTACTGCAGAAGTAATCTCTGGAATGACACCTTTAGTGAACCTTCCTATTGCTTCCGCTGCACGTATTAGTTTTGCATCGATCCTGCCGGAATATGTTTCAATTTGGTTGATTAAAGAAGAAAAAAGGGTAAGAAATGCATCATCAGAGAAGTCCTGTTTCCATGCATCAATATATATGCAAGGGTGTTTTTCTTTTATTGATGTGTATAGCCTTTTTAGAAAATAAGTCTTCCCTGCACCCCATTCCGCATTTAGATTTACCACTGTATTTTTTGACTTGCGTTCTGATAAATAAAAATATAAATATTCTGCATATTTTCTTCTATCAAGGGTGTCTGGTGGAAGAGTTTCTTTTTCACCATCTAACTCAATGTCTACTTCCTCTTCCCAGTTAAAGTTTAATTCCTTGCCTAAAACCATTTTTTTATTCCTTGCTATTATTACTTATTCATCTGTTTTTCTGTTGTCACTATCTTTTTTATTTTTAGATGTGAAGGTTTCCTTGATGCTTTCAATAATTGACAATGCATTGGGCGGTGATTCTGTTTTTGACGAGAATGCTGAATCACCAGACATATTCCAATCTTTAAATACTTTTATTGCATCATCTTTTGTTGCTGTCCCCCCGAATATTTGCAAGAATATTTGACCAAACATTAACGCATGTTGCCTATCTTTCCTTCTTATCGACTCATGAGTATATTTTCTGGCATTACTGAAGCAAATATATGATAACCACGATAACAATCCTATTGCTAATAATCCTCGCGAGAATATATAAAATATGACGATAGCGCTGTTTTCTTTGTTTTCTATTATCTTTTCAATTCCAGTTGAAAATGTACAGAATGCGGCTATCACTGCAATTATACATGCCAATGCCCCATAGAATGCCCAATTATTTGACATGTCGATGAAGAATCTGTCATCAGAATTCAGCTTTTCCTTGACGGATAAAACATACTCTGGAATCTTATCATCAATTCTGTTTTGTTGTGATTTCTCTATTAGTTCTTTATTTTCTCTCTCTAGAGTTGATATTCTTTCTTCTTGGCTGCTGATGGTGTCAATGTGGCCCCTCATTTTTGAAAAAAGCACATTCCTTTCTGACTTAGCAATCGATAAGTCATTTTCAACATCACTAATTTTTAATTTAAGTTTTTTATTTTCCTCTTCAAGTGAGGGGTGGATTTTTTCTATAAAAATTTCTTTTTCTTTTCCTTTTTTAAAAAGATAGCTAACTATTTCTTTGTTAATCGAATCATCACATTCTTCTACAACTAACTCTATTGCTTCATGGTAATAATCATCACTGATTACGCCTTTTTCATGATAGTATTTTAGTAATTCAATTAATTTTTTTTGTGAGATTTCTTTTTCCATGATAATAATCTTAAGTTAAATTTTCTATTTGAGTTTTAATTAATGCAGATACGCCAATATCTCCCAGCCCACAATCAAACTCCGCCCCAGTCCCGCTAACGCGCACTTTCCCTACTGGTATACGGGTCAGATCTCTGATGCTGGTTCGGCCTTCAATTTCAACCAGCCACTTACCATCAACCACCTCGTCAAACTGGCGATCGGCAATGTAGGTTATGTCTCCATCCAGAATGGCAACCGGGTCTTTCAGCCCATCGGACAGAAAAGCCTTATCAAACATATAGTAGTTTGAATCGTAGAGTTTTCCATCAATCAGCTTTTGCCTTGGTATAGCGATCACGTCATTTCTGGCGTCGTTGAATCTTGGCCCTTCACCTGTCGTTAGCCATTGAGCAGAAACACCAGTTTCGATTGTGCATTGGATAACCCATTCTGCTGGGAATAAGTCTCTCATGTAGCGTGTAGCGAGTGTGCTTTTTGATACGCCTAAATGGTCGCAAAGCGCCTGTCTGGTAGTAAACCCATATGCTTCTACAAGGCGTTCAATAACCTTACGCCCTCCGGTTTTGAAATCCATCAAGTACGCTCTCGCAAACAAATAAGTTGACAGGTTCCCATTGAGATCTTAATTTCTCTCTCGAAGTTCGATATGGGAATCTTCATCGGTAACCACGGCTCACCACAAGCCAATAGGGAATGTTGCATTATGAGACCTCAAATATCAATCACCCTGGCCGTGCCGTCTGTCTCGATTGAGAAATACAGCGAGCTGACCGGCCTTTCTATCGACACCATCAACGACATGCTGGCTGATGGCCGCTTAACTCGTCACCGCCTGCGCAAAGATAAAAAGCGTGAAAAGGTGATGATCAACATTGCCGCTATGACGGTTGATGCGCTCGCAGATTGTGATATTTCGCTCAATTAGTTCGATATTGAGATTTTTGGAGTTCACGAACCATGTTTGATTACCAGATCGCTAAACAGACGCACTTTGATGAAGCCTGCCGGTCCTTTTCACTTTGTCACAACCTGGCGGAGCTGGCACGCACGGCGGGGATGAATCAGCAAATCCTACGTAACAAGCTGAACCCAGACCAGCCCCACAAGCTGACTTGTGAAGAACTGCTGACGCTGACCGACATCACCGAGGATGCCACGCTGATCGATGGGCTTTTGGCGCAACTGAACTGTCTGCCAGCGGTGCCAGTGAATGAGGCCAGAGCAGAGCGGCTTACCGCCTATGTGCTGCAAGCCACTGCCGCAGTGGGGAAGGTGGCCGCCGAGAGCGTATCAGATGAGCGTATGACGCAGACGCGACGCCATAACCTAATGAGCACCATCAGCGACGGGGTGCGTTACCTGTCGCTGATTGGCATGACGGTGCAGTCTCGCATTCAGGCTAACCCGGCGATGGCGTCAACGCTGGATGCTCTGAGCGGGTTAGGCGCATCGCTGACAATCGGATAATAACAACACCAGGGAAACCACGCGCCGGGCGTGGTGAAACATCCCGGCACCTATTTGCAACCGTCTATCTGTGGGCGGTTACCAATAGGAGGAACAATGCAAAAGCCGATCTCAATTGCCCCTTTCCTGCGGAATAACCAGACCGGGGCATCGCTTCCCGTAGAGGTGCGTCATGGCAAGGGCAAGCAGGGCATCATTATTCGGCCAGATGGCCGCCGCTGGAACCCACCGAAAGGGGCGTTTAACCGGTAATCAGGAGGGAATATGTCTCAATCTGTCGATCATCAGAAATGGATACAGCGTTGCCGGGATATCGTGTTTAAAGGTGAATCCCGCGCTCAGTTATTTTGGGAGCGGGCTGCACTGGATACCCGTGAAATTATCCTGTTTTCTGCAAAGCCAAAGCTGAAATCGCGCCATGTCAATTACTCATGGCATCAGTTTACGGCGGAAGAGCGCGCCGCTATCTGGAGCGCAATTAAGCGCATCCGGTCTATTTGCGATGAAACCGCGCTATTTGGCCCGGATGATTTTCTGAGAACCAGTAATCAAAACGGCACAAGCAATACGCCGAACCCGTCACCGATTCATTAATTAATCCATAGCAACGAATAAATGCCCTTTATCGGGCAGGGATTCGTATTACCTGAAAAAAGGAAACCGTAATGATTGCAACCAAATTAAGGCCCATGAATGCCGCCGCTGATGGCGCACTGATCGAACTGCTGAATAAAGCCCGCTTGGAGGAGCGCAAAGACCAGCATTTTTCCTTCTCACTGCGCCTTGCTGCGCTGGCTGTCCGCGTTCAACAACGTGACCTCTCCGCCGCCGAAGTGGTGGAGCTGATCCGCCAGGAATCGGAACGTTTTGAGCATTCCGCTCAGGAGCTTATCTAATGGATATGCCACAAAACCCCGCTTATAACCGTGTGGATATCAACGGGTGTTATGCGATTGCGAAAGTGGGTTATGACTTTGCGCTGGGGGAAGTGCAATGCGATAACCGGGACGGCGCACAGCCTTATCTGTCCACCCTCGCGGTATACCAAACGCCGATTACGCTGGTGAATGATTTTGTGCATCGGTCGCTCTGCGCTGAAATTCGGCGTGGAACGGTTACTGACATCACCACCATGTTGACCGAAGCAGAGCGCCTTTCCCTGCTGTGCCTGAATGCCTTTGAACAGTTAGAAAATACTGGAACCGGGTTAAGTGAATGAACCCGGAACACAATGGCGCTTATCACGTCGTCAATCAGTGGCGACGTGAGCAGTTCACCCGCAACGAACCGGACGGCTTAACCTATGTTGAGCGCAGTCTATGGCACCTTAACCCGCTGGATCACCAGTGGCGTCAGCAGTACCTGGCCGGAATGCCGGATTATCTGGCGAAGTATTTCGGCCAGCGTTATGAAAAGCTGTTTACATCAGATGAGCACAAGGGCCGCCGCCGGGCCAATACGTTTTTACTCCGTACCCTGGGGAAAAGTGTATTGCCACGCCTGCGCACCGTTACCGAACGATACCAGACGCAACAACGTGCGGCGGGAGATCTGCCGTTCCCGTTCTACGATGATCTGGAAAAGCTGCCGGTTTATGACCGTGATAACATCCGCGCCCTGTCACAGCAGGTGGCCGACTTTATGGCCGCATCGTTGCGTGATTACACAGAAAACCGCATCAGGAACACCGGGGAAATAACTGACAGGTACATCACCCTGCTGTCATTCCGTCACCTTGGTCTGCTGACCTTACAGGCAGGAACTCAGCCGCCCTACTGGGCGCAATTCACCAAAGGCCGCCACCCGTTATCCACTGAAAAAGCTGAATCCGGCTTGCTACGCATGATGTCACCAGAGTGGTGGCGGGCGCGTCTAAAGCGCCGCCGTGATATCCAGCGGGAGCATATGGCGATCGCTGTCGGCCAGGTGCAAAAAGCGGCATCACCCTATGTTTCCCGCTCCACGCTGGATGAATGGAAAGAGCAGAAGCGGCGCAACCGGGAGTTTTTCAAGGCGTTTGAACTGGAGGACGAAGAGGGAAACCGCGTCTCTCTGGACGACAAAGTTAACGCCAGCAATGCTAACCCGGCGATCCGCCGCTGTGAGCTGATGGTGAGAATGCGCGGCTTTGAGGATTTGGCGCAGGAAATGGGCTGCGCAGGGGAGTTTTACACCATCACTGCACCGTCACGGTATCACGCTGTACACAGCGGTGGCGGGTTTGTTGAGCAGTGGAGCGGGGCCAGTCCACGCGACACACAGAAATACCTGTGTGGTGTGTGGGCGCGCATCCGGGCGGAACTGTCACGCGAAGAGATTAGCGTGTTTGGCTTCCGGGTCGTCGAGCCACATCATGACGGCACGCCGCACTGGCATTTATTGCTATTCATGCGCCCGGAGCACATCGAACAAGTGCGTGACATTATGGCGTATCACGCCCGCCGGGAAGATGCCGATGAGCTGAACAGCGAAAAGGCGCAAAAAGCCCGCTTCCACTATGAACCGATTGACCCGGAAAAAGGCAGTGCTACGGGTTATATCGCCAAGTACATCAGCAAGAATATCGATGGTTACGCACTGGATGGTGAGGCCGACGAAGAAACCGGGGAAAACCTGCGTGATATGGCGAAGGCGGTATCAGCCTGGGCATCACGCTGGCGTATCCGGCAGTTTCAGCAAATCGGCGGCGCGCCGGTGACGGTTTACCGCGAGTTGCGTCGCCTGGGTGATAAGCAACTGGATAACGCGGCGATGGATGCGGTACTGGCGGCGGCAGATGTAGGCGACTGGGCGGCATACACACAGGCACAGGGCGGGCCGTTAGTCTCGCGTGATGCGTTGGTGGTGCGCCTGTCCTATGAAGTGACAGAGCGCGCCAACCAGTACGCGGAGGATGTGCAAAAGGTTCAGGGTGTGTACTCGCCATTACTGGGGGAGCGCTCCGCGATCGTCACCCGAACGGTGCAATGGAAGATTGTCCCGAAACAGGCCGCCGCGTCAGCGGGGGCCGGGGTTTCTGGCGGCTCCGCCGCCGCTTGGAGTTCTGTCAATAACTGTACGCCGCGCCTACGGCGACGATTATCGGAACTGTTGCACTTGAGAGGTTTTCCGCCTGATCCTGAGCTGGTTGATGTGCTCATACGGGGCGGCAATCTGGCCATGAGTGAGGGCAGGGCACTGAAAATGGTTAACGGCAGGCTGGAGGAGGTGCGCCAGACGGGAGATTGCGAACTGTGGCCGGGGTGGAACTGGGGTTAGCGTGATGTCTATAATGGTTGAATAGCCCGCAATTGTTGGGCGGCTAAATAATCATGTATTACATATCTTGCCTTGAGATTATAGTTTTTACTTATAGTGCTAGTATAAAAGGAAACGATGAAATGAAAAACAATTCTGCTATTTCTAGAATTGAGAAAATTATTTACAGAATAAAAGATGGTGCATTTAATGATAGTGATGTGGAACTTTTTTTTGTTACTTTGCGTGAGCTTAAAAATGCTACGAGAAATATAGTTGAAATTGGTAGTTTTGTTGCTCATAACCATTGTCGAGATAAAGGGTTGATTAGCGATTATATTTTAAGGAACTATCTTTTCCTAAGTGTTAGGGTCGGGATGGATAATTTCTTGGCTAATTCTTCCAGAGGTGAATTTCCTAAGTATTTTCCGGTTTTAATAAAATTGCAGCTAAAGATGTTTGATAATGCTCATTTCAAGAAAAAATTTGGTTTAAAAGGTGGGGAGATTAACAGAATAAGATATTGTCTTAACGATAAGGGATCATATTTAATTGATGGTGATGTTTGTCGTCTAAATAGAAATGTAGGTAAAAAAGAGCTTTTAATAATAAATGAAGTGTTATCTTTATTGAATTGTTCAGATGGCATAAATTTCGATGATCTGATAATTGAGATAAAGAAATTACTCTCAAGTGAGATTAAAGGTTTTGATGTGAAAATTATTGATGAGGAAAAGCTTTCCATTTTTTGTGTTATTGTGTGTCTGTTGAATAATGTGAGTTTTTTATTACTCAATGACGTGAGGGCAGAGACGATAATTTCAATTGAAAGAGATCAGACGGTTGGTGTTTGTGTTAAATATTCTTTGATGGTGCCTGGAGTAGAAGGGGATACAGTTCAAATGATTAATCCGGTATTTTATTCTCGTTATGATAAGAAGGATGTTTTTAATCATGACATAACGATGGGGGATATTGAAAGTGGTAATTTACAGTTTTCTAAAAGCCATGGCAGAATAGTTAAAATCAATAGTGAAATGACGATTGTTTGAATTTGATGTTAATGGTTTTATAAGGAAAGTGGCCGTACCTACTTTCTAAAAATGATTCCTCGCGTCATGGATTGCCTGATTTAGTGGTTTTGGGCTTGTATCATTCAGGGGTATTAAAGCCACTACATTATGGCAGGGATGATATTGGGAATAAGGCTCAATGTCCGTTGGTAGACGACAAAAACGGAACCGCTAATAGTTTGTTAGCTTCGTATTTATATTTTGAAATGTTTTGTTACGTGAGAGCTATTAGCTGTAGGAGATGACCAATGGATAGGGAGTTTGAACAGTCACTGATTGTCGAACGGATTGCCTTTCTGGCCAAAAATGCCGGGATGGAGGGTAATGATGAGCGTGACAGGCAAATTGCGCTGATCTGGATAGCAGAACTGGCGGGGCAATTGATGACGTTACAAGCCGCGTAATGCGGCTTAGGCGGCAGCGGTTTTCAGCAGGTCTAATGCCATTTGCCGCTGTTCGGGTTTCAGGTTATTCAACACCGTTTGCAGCAACTGATCGCCGGTTTTTGAGCTGGGGCTGAGTGTGTGGGAAAATGTCAGATTCATCACAAAGGTGTAGCCGCATTCCACATCTGAACAGGCGCAGTAAATATCTGCAATCTGTCTGTGTTTGCGGTTTGTCTTGCGGATAACGGCTTTTGCGCCGCACTCCGGGCATTCAATCTTTAATACCCGCATATTCCATGCTCCGGCCTCTAAAACATGGCTAAATTTTAACGTTTTATGTCCCATTACGCACCCTGAATCGTTGTATCATCGGCAAAATCGAAGATTAAATGCAGATTTTGCGATATTTCAGGGTCTTTATTGATGGAAGCCATAAAACGGCGCTGAATTGGGATCACTTCGTCTTTGCGGTACGTGTTCCGCGCCTTTTCCGGGTCGCCCAGCCCGGCGGCGTTTTGCGGGATGATGCCGCACAGCCCGGCCGGGAAACGGTGCGCATTGAGTACATCCTGAGCGCTGATGTTTTTCACGTTGGCGAATTCGTCCTTGGCGCTGATATCCCCCATCTGGATAAATTGCACCCCCTCTTTGTCGCCGTTCGGGATGTTCACTAAAATAGTGGAGAAGTTGCCGATCCCCTTGCTACTGGCTAACTGGCGCTCGATTTCCTCTTCGATCTCGTCGGTCATGTTCGGGTCGCTGGTGTAGAGGATACCGCCGGTGTGTGCGCCGTTGTGGTAGTAGCGGCGCCGAAAAATCACCGCTTCACTGTTCAGCAGGGCTGAGTGAATACCGCCAATGTAGTCCGGCAGGCCGTAAATCTGCTGTTGCGGGTCGTACATCTTGATGAAAATCACGTCTTCCGGCGGGTAAACCAGCGGTTCCCCTTTCTGCAATACCACAAATTCCCCGGTTTTACGGATGCGGGTATACAGTGCGGGGAGAGGCGTCAAGGCGATCACCTCTCCCCAGCCATTGCGTACTTTCAGGATGGCGATATCACCAAAGGTCAGGTAGTCGAACGCGGCGGCCAGCATGTCATCGTGAGACAGGCCACCACCCTGATAATCCGACGCTACCATGTTACGGCGGGCATAGAGGATGCCGCCGTGTTGGCCGTTCAGGTTGACCAGTTGAGCCAGGGCGAGCCGGTCTATCGGCAGGGTGTAGTGATTAAATTCATTGTCATACCACACATCGCGGTAATCGGTGCCGGTGGTTAATACCGGTTCCGGTTTGCCGAAGGTGATAATACTCATCTTTTTACGCGGGGCGTTTTGCGCCTTCTGGCGGCGGTGTGATGTCCTTTTCATGCTGCTTTTTTCAGTCTCCATCGGGATTGGGGTTTGTTCTCATAGTTCAGCGGTTCGTTATCCAGCGCGTGCGCGATAGCGAAGAAGGCTTCCGCATGGCCGGTTTCCGCGCTGCGGTCGGCGATGAACGTCATGGCGTTGCCGCTGGCCGTGGTGGTGCGTCGTATCGCCATAAATGACGCCGGGATAGCCTTTTCATCCTGATCCCACTCAATGCGCTGACTTTCCACCACGTCGGCCGCTTTCATCACCAGGCGGTTTTTGGTTTCCACGCCGTAGCGGATAGCCGTTGCCTGCCTCATGGCAAAGTGCTGGATGTTCTCAAACACCCCGGCACCGATGCCGGTCACATCAATGCCGATATAGGTAAAGTGGTAACGCTGGAATAGCTTTTTGATCTGGTTGGCCTGATAACGAAAGTTCATGCCGTGCCAGTTGACGACCAGCAAAACGCGGAATTTCTCGCCCTCGTAAATGGGCGGGGCGACAATCACAAACGTGGACAGGTCGCCGGAGCGAGCCGGGTCGTAGCCGCCCCAGACCTCGCGGTTGCCGAATGGGCGCGGCGCGGTTGGGTCGTGATCCTGCCAGGTGGCCGGGTCTACGCCGCAGCGCTCCAGGTCGTCAAAGCTGAACACCGCGTCTTTGTTGTCCACAAACACGCACATATACAGCATGTTGAACGTGTCCACGTTGTAGCGGTTGCGCAGTTTTTCCAGGCTGGCCAGATTGAAGCCGCCGCGGATCGCGTCTTCCATCGTGATAACGTACCGCCATTGACCATCCGGGCAGAGCAGCCCGCCGTCGCGCAGTTCGTCAAAGCCGGGGAAGTTAACCCCGGCGCGTTTCTTGTTACCGCGTTTCCATTCCTCGCCTGTCCAGAACGGGTAAGCCTGGTGCGTTTTGGCGCTGGGGGTGGAAAAGTAAGTGGTACGCCATTTGTCATGGGTGGCCATTGCGCTGGCCACTTCGTTAAGGCGGGCAAAGTTCGGCACCCAAAAGTATTCATCGCAGTACAGGTGCCCGCTGTAGGATTGCGCAGTGTTCTTGTTGGTGGATAAAAAGCGCAGTTCGGCCCCGTTGCTCAGGCGGATCGGGTTGCCGGTCAGGGTGATATCAAAATACTGCTGCGCAATGTTGACGATGTACGAGCGGAAAACCTCTGCCTGGGCGCGACTCGCTGACAGGAAGATTTGCGGCTCACCGGTCAGCACCGCATTTTCAAAGGCTTCAAAGGCAAAATACCAGGTGGCTCCAATCTGGCGGCTTTTGAGGATATTACGCACCTGCTGGCCAATATTAAGGCGTAGGTGTTTTTGATAGCCAAACAGGTGTTCATCAGCCCAGGCGTCAAAGTCTTCTTTGGTCAGGCTGGAAATGTCATTTTTGCGGTACTGGCGCTTTTTGGACGGGCGTTCATCGTCATCATTCCCGCGTGGGCCGGGCGTGTTACCGTGACCGGCGGCGGCGAGTTTTTCTTTGTGCTTGTTGCTTTGCGCCCGCAGTTTGACGGCGTGGGCGATCAGCATGTCCATTTCCTGCAATTCCAGCTCGGTCTTTTTATCCCGACCGGCCAGCAACTGATAACGGCGCTCTATCGCCTCTTCGGTGCTTTCGGCGCTGAGTAAATCCGCCCAGCCGAATTTTTGCGCCCAATAGTAAATAATCCGCGCATTTGGCAGATTTAAATCAGCGGCAATTTCTTTCGGTGTGGCTCTTTTTAAATAGAGAAGCCGCGCAACACCGATTAATTCATCAGAATATTTAGCCATGCCGGTATTATGCGGCGCGATTTTTATTTTATGACCGATGTTTATTTCGCTGTGTTCGTCAAAGCGTCGTTATCCGAATAGAGACGAATAAAGCCGGTCGCTGCCCGTTTCTTATTCCGTAATAATGCCGTTGTCCGACAGAAGCGGAGTATGTAAATGTCTCAGTTAATGACTAACTGGATTTGTATCGCCACGGAGGGGGAAACGGTTGATAAGCGGGTAATGGAAAGACAGTGGTTAATTGATGCCGCTGAAACTTATGACCCGCTATTCTATGCTGCCCTAATTTGGCCGGAGCATGAAGAATGGTTCGGCAATATGGGCGAAGTGCTGGCATTAAAAACCGAAACCGGTGATGACGGGCTGTTGCGGTTATTCGCTCAGTTACGCCCTAACCACCAGTTATTACAGGCTAACCGGGATGGTCAGTTGCTGTTTTGCTCGGTGGAGCTAACGCCAGACGGGAATTTTCGTGGTACGGGAAAAACCTATCTTGAAGGGCTGGGCGTGACCAATACCCCAGCCAGCGTGGGAACCACGCGGCTACGTTTCAGTAGCAAAAAGCGCGGCCGTTTATTCGGTGCATTAAAGCCGCTGGTTATTGATGAAGTAAAAGAAATCAAAGGGAATAGCATGGCAAGTAAATCATGGCATAGCCTGTTCGGTATTAAGCCGAAGGCATTCGCCGAGGGTGAAGGCGAAAATAACGATGCAGGCGGTGGCGATAAATTGCAGGCACTGGCGGAAGCGCTGGCCGAACTGGAGTCCCGCGTAACTGCGCTGGAAAGTCAGCAAAGCCAGACCACCGATGCAGTGGAAGCTGTTCAGGACGATATGGACACGGTAAAAGAGGTGGTGGATACCGAAGATTTCGCCACGCTGCGTAATAACCTGCCGAAGATTTTGAGTAATTTCGGCAAGCTGGATCGCTCTATTACCAAATTGCCACAGCGTCAGGTTGGCAATAAACCCAAAGGGTTTAATTTCCTGTAATTCCATTTATTGGGTGATACCTCTTTTTTTATCTCGATATCGAGAGGACGCATTATGTTTTTAAATCAGCGGGCGCGTGAATATCTGAGCGCCTACAGTGTCGGTCTGGCGCAGGAATATGGGGTAGCGGATACCGCCCGTTATTTCGCGCTGACCGACCCGAAAGAAACCCAGCTTCGTGCCGCCCTGCTGGAGCGCGTGGATTTCATGTCCATGATTAACGTTCTGGATGTGGATCAGCTCTCCGGGCAGGTGGTGTCCGTAGGCAGTTCCGCGCTGCATACCGGTCGTAAGGAAGGGGGCCGCTTTATCCGTCAGGTCGGCGTGGATGGCAATGACTATAAGCTGGTCGAGACGGATTCCTGCGCGGCACTGCCCTGGGATCTGCTGTCGGTGTGGGCCAATGCGGGTGGTGAGGATGAGTTTTTCCAACTGGTACAGGCGTTTTCGAATGAAGCGTTTGCGCTGGATATGCTGCGCATCGGCTTTAACGGTACCCACGTTGCCAAAAGTACCGACCCGAAAGAAAACCCGAACGGCGAAGACGTCAACATTGGCTGGCATCAGCGCATGAAGGGTTTCAAAGACGGGCAGCAAATTATCACCGATCGGGTGGTGCTGGACGAAAACGGTGATTACAAATCACTGGATGCGATGGCCTCCGATTTGATTAACGCCAAGATTCCCCAGCAATACCGCAATGACCCGCGTCTGGTGGTGTTGGTCGGGGCGGATTTGGTCGCCGCCGAACAGTATCGCCTGTTCCAGAAGGCCGACCGACCTACCGAGAAGATCGCCGCCCAGATGCTGGACAGTACCATTGCCGGGCGTCCGGCGATTGTGCCGCCGTTTATGCCGGGCAAGCGTATGACCGTCACCACGCTGTCGAACCTACATATCTACACCCAGCGTAATACCCGGCAGCGTAAAGCTGAATTCGTGGAAGACCGCAAACAGTTTGAAAACAAATATTTGCGTAACGAAGGGTACGCCGTGGAATACCCGGAGCTGTACGCGTCTATTGACGAAAGCGCCGTCACCATCGGTACCGTGGCCGAGCCTGCGGAAAAGGAAAAAGCGTAACGCATGGCCCTGTCACCCGCGCAACGTCATAACGCCCGGATGGTCGCCGAGCAGCAGTTATCCCGGTGCCAGGCGGTATCCGGCGATCACAGCTTGCATGTGCAACTCCGTGCGCTGGAAAACGACGTGGCACGGCTGCGCAGTCAGCCCACGTTACGCGACAGGATAGAGATGAAACGCCGGGAGTTGCTGCCGCGCTGGTTGCCAACGGTACAGCGCTATCTGGACAGCGGCGAGGTGTATCAAAACTCGGTGTTCGCGCATTGCGTGGTGTGGCTGTTTGATGTGGAAGAGTTTGATCAGGGGCTGGCGTGGGCGGATATCGCTATCGCGCAGGGACAGTGCACCCCTGACAACATCCGGCGCACGTTTGCGGCGTTTGTTGCCGATACGGTGCTGGCATGGGCGCAGCAGACGGCGGACATGGGGCAGAGTGTGGAGCCGTATTTTTCCCGCACGTTTAAGAACGTGGCAGAACACTGGCGGCTGCATGAGGAGATCACCGCCAAGTGGTTCAAGTTCGCCGGGCTGTTACTGCTGCGTGATGAGCAGGGGCAACCACGGGCGACAGCGGCGGCGGATATCGACACGCTGACGGCGGCGGATGCCCTGTTACATCAGGCCGAGCAGTTTTACCGCCAGGTTGGTGTGGGAACTATGCGCCGCAATATTGCCGCCCGCATTCGGGCGCTGCAAAAGGAATAACCGACTACCGCAAGCCGGGCGGGCGCGGCTGAGGCAATGCACCGGGGGTGCGATGTGCCGTGGAAGCCGGTCAGCCCGCCTTTTTACGGGGGATGCATGTTCAGTGGAACACCGGTTGATTATCAGGATGAACAACTGACCAACAATGGATTTTGGCCAGACCTGAACGTCAGGGATTTTCAGTCACAGCGCACCATTCCCGCTGATCTGGCTGCCGATACCGTTGCACAGGCGTTACTGGCCGCAGTGGGCGAGGTCAACGCCGATCTGGCTGAGGTGGAGGCCCGCAGCCGGGCGAAGGGGTTTACGCGGGCGCAGGATGTGCCGGGTGTCAGCCTGAAAGGCCAGAACGTGCTGTGTGCGCAGTATCAAAAAGCGGTGTTTGCCAGGGCAAAAGCCGATTTGCTGGGCGAGTTTGCCACCATTGGCCGCCGCGAGTCTCATCCGGGACAGGAGGGGGACGACACACGCAAGGGATTGCTGGGGGAAGCGGCGATGGTGATCCGTCGCATGAAAGGGCTGAAACGGGCAACGGTGCGGATGGTATGAGCAAGCTGGATGACCTGACCACCTTTGTTTCGACGCATCTGCCGCCCCGTGTGATGCAGGGGTTTGACAGCTTCATGGATGAAGTGAGCTTTATTCCCGCCCGCCGTGACCTGGGCGAAGACCAGTATCAACTGGCGGTAATGAAGTTTGATGCCGTGTTGAGCTGGGAGCGCTGGCCATACCGGGTGTGTGACCCGCGCAACCTGTGCGCTCTGTTACTGGTCTGGCAGGAGGGGCAGGACGATGTGCCGTATATGGATGCCGGGCTGGATATGGAGTTGCCGACACTGGATGTGGACGTGCGCGATCAGGATAGCGCGATTGTTGTGGTGTCGCTGCAACTGGCGGAATCATTGGCGATTGTGGTCGATGACAACGGGATCATTCCGTTTGATGGTCGGCGCTGGCGTCTGACCAGCCCGGAAATCTGGCAGGCCACATCCGGGCATCTGTTCGGTGCAGGCGACGACGGGGCGGAGGTCGGGGCGTCATGATCGTACATGGTGAGCTGAGCCAGTCACAACTGGCCGAACTACGCACCGCATTACAACGGCTGACGCTGCCGCCCAAAAAACGCCAGCGTTTACTGTGGCGGCTGGCGAAATACGGGGTGATTGCGGCGGCAAAACGGAACGTCCGGGCGCAGCAGGCACCGGACGGCAGCGCCTGGGCAGCACGACGTGGCCACCGCCGTGGCAGGATGCTGCGCAATCTGCCCAACCTGTTGCATATCCGCGAAATGCCAGAGATTCAGGCGGTACGGATTTATCTACAAGGCGGCGGGTATCGCAACGGAAAAACGCCGGTACCGGCGGGCGTGGTCGGCTACAGCCAGCAAAACGGCATGAGTGTATCCGTCAAGCGTTCACAGGTCGGCAATGGACGCCCTGAGCCGGGACGGATGGCCACGCGACGACAGGCACGCAAGCTGCGGGCGCTGGGGTACCGGGTAAAACGCGGGGCGCGATGGAGAAAGCCGCCTTACCGGGAGATTGAGGAAACACTGAGCTTTGCGCAGGCGGGATTACTCATCCGTAAGTTGAGCGGCAAGGCGGCAAAAACCGCCTGGACAGTGGATGTTCCTGCCCGGCCATTTTTGGGTATGAACGATGCGGAGTTTACAAAAGCGCTGGCACGACAGCTACAAGGCATTGGCTTTGGCTGGGATGTGAAAGCGCAGGATATCAAGGGGTAAGCATGAGTTGGCCAACGGTTCAGGTTAACCAGGTAAACCAGCTACAAGGCGAAACCAGCGAGATTGAGCGCGTGGTGCTCTTTATCGGTGAGGGGGCGGTCGATGCGGTGAAAACCGTGCCGGTCAATACCCAAAGCGATCTGGATCAGGTGCTGGGGGCGGCGGATTCGGTACTGAAACGCGACGTCAGCGCTGCGATGGTCAATGCGGGGCAGAATTGGAGCGCCTTTGTCTGTCTGCTGCCGCCAAAAGGCGACTGGGTGAGCGCGGTTAGTGCCGCCCAACAGGTCGCCAGTGTTGAAGGGGTCGTGGTGTCCCTGCCTGCCACCAAAGGCATTATCGCCCAGGCATCCAGCCTGCGATCCACGCTGGTGTCAGCATTCGGGCGCTGGGTGTGGTTTCTGCTGGCGGTTGACGGCCCGAAAGAGGGTGAGGGCTGGGATAAGTATTTACAGAGCCTGAGTAATTTACAGAACGGCGCAGCGGCACCGGCAGTGCAACTGGTACCAAGGCTGTGGGGCAATGAGCCGGGCGTGCTGGCTGGCCGCTTGTGTAACCGTGCGGTGACGATTGCCGACAGCCCGGCGCGGGTTCAAACCGGTGCCTTGCTGGCGATGGGGCGCACGGATTTACCGGTGGACGGTACCGGCGTGACGTTGGATCTGGCGATGTTGCAGGCGCTGGAGAAACAGCGATACAGCGTGCCGATGTGGTATCCCGACTATGACGGCTACTACTGGTCAGATGGGCGCACCCTGGACGTGGAAGGGGGCGACTATCAGGCCATTGAAAACCTGCGCGTCGTGGACAAGGTGGCGCGGCGCATCCGGTTGCAGGCGATTGCCAAAATTGCCGATCGCAGCCTGAACAGTACGCCGGGCAGTATCGCGGCGCATCAGGGGTACTTTGCAAAAACGTTGCGTGATATGTCCCGCAGCACCCAAATCAATGGCATCACCTTTCCGGGGGAAGTGAAGCCGCCGAAGGATGGGGATGTGGTCATTGCGTGGCGCTCTAAAACGGCGGTGGAAATTTATCTGGTTGTCCGTACTTACGAATGCCCGAAAGGGATCACGGTCAGTCTGGTGCTGGATATGTCGCTGGAGGGTAGCGCATGACAAAACGGATTTCGGGCCAGTCGTTTGATTTCAACATGGACGGCGCACTGGTTCACGCGGAAAAAGTCTCGCTGAGTATCACGGATAACACCGCCGCCGCGCAGACGCAGGGCATCCCCGATGGCTGGGTGGCCGGTGACGTCGCCGCCGAAGGTGAAATGGAGCTAAGTACCAAGAGCCTGGCGGTGGTGACGGCGAAAGCCAGCAGTGCCGGGTCATGGCGGGGTATTGAGCCGGTGGACTTGATGTGGTACGCCAAGGCGGGCAGCGAGGAAATGAAGGTGGAAGCCTTCGGTTGCAAGCTGATCCTGAGTGACATTCTGGACGTTGACCCGAAGGGCGGCAGCGTGATGTCACACAAGATTAAGTTTGTGGTCACCAGCCCGGATTTTGTGCGCATCAACGGTATCCCCTATCTGGAATCGGAACTGACGGAAAAGCTGATCGGCTAAGGACAGTCATGCAGGAATATGAAAAGAACGCGCTGGGATTACTGGTGCTTGGTGCGCTGATTGCGCTGGGTAAGTTGCTGGCCAGTGATGAAAAAATCACGCCGCGCCTGTTTTTCGGCCGGATGATTTTAGGGTCGGCCACCTCAATGGCCGCCGGGGCGGCGTTGCTGTGGGTGCCGGGATTGTCGCCGATGGCGGTCACCGGGCTGGGTGCGGCACTGGGGGTGGCCGGGCATCAGGCGGTTGAAATCTGGCTGCGCCGCCGCGGCAGTGGTTTGCTGAAAGGGAGTGACGCAAAAGATGACGTTAAGTGAAAAACAGCAGTTATTTACCCAACTGGTCGCACAGCTGATCCAGTGGGCGGGAGAGCGGGGGTATCGCCTGACGTTCGGCGAGGCCTACCGCACGCCGGAACAGGCAAAACTGAATGCCCGCAGCGGGTCAGGCATCGCCAACAGTTTGCATACGCAACGCCTGGCCGTGGATCTGAATCTGTTTATCAATGGTGAATACCAGACCCGGACAGAAGCCTATTTGCCGCTCGGTGAATACTGGGAATCGCTGGGTGGGTGCTGGGGCGGGCGCTTTACCTCACGCCCGGACGGCAACCATTTTAGCCTGGCACACAACGGGGTGCGCTGATGGATGGGCTATGGCGGGTTGTGGCGGGATTGACGGTGGCCTTTGCCGCTGGCTGGCAAACGGCGAGCTGGCAGCGCGACAGTATCGATCTGGCGGTGACTCGCGCCGCTACCGCCGCCGCTGAGCAATCACGCCAGGCGTTACAGGCACTGGCTAGCCAGTCCGGCGCGGCGCTGGAATCCAAACTGGAGGCATTACGCAATGTGCCGAATAAAACCGTTTACCGGGAAATCGTTAAACCGGTTTTTACTAACGTGTGCCTGTCTGCTGAGTTTGTCAGCCTGTACAACGACGCCGTTAATAACACCGAACGTGTCTTATCAGGAAAGCCTGAAAAAGAAATGTCCGGTCACTAATCTGCCGCGCTTATCAGGTGCCACCGGCAATGATGCGGCGCAGCCGTTAATCGGTTGGCCGCAAATTTATGCGGATTGTGCCGCCCGGCATAATCAGTTAATTGATGAAATAACCCAACGGGAAAACATGCAATGAGCAAAATCACCTTATCTGTTTCTGGCAAGGAATTGTCGTTTGAACCGAATACCGTTGCCTATAACGGCATGATTAATGATATGGCAATGGATAATAAAGTGGCTCCGGCGGTGACGTATCTTCGCCGTATTGTCGTAGCCAAAGATAAAGAAACGCTGGATGAATTATTAAAACTGCCGGGCGCAGCATTGCAAATTACCGAAGCGGTTAATGCGCAATATGCACCGAAGCTGGAAATCGAAGTAAAAAACTAACCCAGCGGCTGCGGGCCATCGAAAATAATTTTCTTGAACAGGCATTAACCCTGCGGCGGCATTATTTACCGGCTGAAAATGATGACGCCGATAATCTGGCCCGCGCCGTCTGGCTGGCAAATACACACTGGGAAAATATGCGTATTTCCGTGGCGAACGGGATTGCGCTGGCATTAAAAGGCGATTCATGAAGCAACTCGATTTTACATTAAGCCTGATTGATAAGCTGACCCGCCCGGTAAAACAGGCGCAGGCGGCGGTCACCGGCTTTGCGAAATCGTCGCGGGACGCCTTTTCTAAAATCGCGGTTGGCGGTGCCGGTCTTATTGGTACCGCTATGTCTATCCAGGGGGCGCTTGGCCCGGCGGTTGAGATGCACGGCGCAATGGTCGAAGCGTCAGCGCGTGGCGTCGATGATTCGGCGTTACAGAAGATTAATGCCAACGCGCTGAAATTCAGCACCCAGTACGGGCGTTCGGCGCTGGAGTATGTGCAATCGACCGCCCGGATTAATGCGGCGGTCGGCACCCTGACCAAAGAGGATTTGCCGGGGGTGGTCAGGGCATCCAATGTGATGGCGGCAGCGCTGAAAGCCACGGCGGACGAATCGTCCGAATTCATGGGGCAGATGTTTGCCAACTTTCGCTCTGATGCTGAATCAATGGGTAATGTGCAGTTTGCGGAGCAACTGGCCGGCAAGGCCGCCTATATGCGTAATGCCTTCGGTGTTGAGCTGGGGGCGATTAAAGACCTGATGGAAGGCGCGCGCGGGGTCGGTACCAACTATGGCATTGGTATGGATGAGCAGTTGGCCGTGATGGGCGAGCTACAACGCACATTAGGTACGGAAGCCTCCAGCGCGTATGAAGGCTTTTTGTCCGGGGCGGTCAAGGGTGCCAAAAAACTGGGGCTGTCGTTTGAAGATTCCAACGGCAAGTTACTGACCATGCCGGCGATGCTGGAGAAATTGCGCGGGAAGTACGGGGCGAGCATTGAGGGCAACCTGAAAGCCCAGTCTGATCTGGATGATGCCTTTGGTGACAGTGCGGCGGTCATTAAGCAGTTATATGGCAATGTCGGCGTCTTGCAGCGGCATATCACCGAACTGGGCAGTAATGACGGTATGAAGCGGGCCACGGAAATGGCGCAGAAGATGTCCAGCCCCTGGGAACGGCTGACCGCTATCTGGTACGCCATTCGCGCCGCGATGGGGGCCACGTTGCTGCCGGTGTTGTACCCGCTGATCAACAAGATGGCGGACGGCGGGCAGGTACTGGTCAGGTGGCTGAATATGTTCCCGAATATCACGCGGGTCATTGGTTATTGCGTACTGGCGGTACTCAGTCTGGCCGGTGCAGGGGCTATCGCCAATATCGTGATGGGTGTTTCTGTGTTTGTGCTCGGTGGCCTGAAAGGGTTATGGAAAGGGCTAACCGCCATCATGAAAATTCATGTCGGTGTTATCTGGCTGTATAACAAGGCCGTGCTGGCGTGGGCGGCGACGATGCGTATTTTGCGCGGTGTACTGCTGGCCGTTCGCATGGCCAGCCTGTTAACCGGCGTGGCGTTTAATATCGCGCTGTGGCCGGTGTTACTGATTATCGGTGCCGTCGCCTTGCTGGTCGCCGGGTGCTATCTGCTGATCCGGCATTGGGATGGCATAAAGAACGCCATCACTCAGACCGACATGTGGAAAACCGTCGCGGAAAAAGTGCAGTGGGTTGCGGAGATATTTGGTCAGGCGTGGCAGGCCATTGTTGATGGCTGGAATGTTGTTGTCAATGCGATTGGTAATTTCTCCCTATCCGAGACGATGGGAAACATGGTTGATGGAGTCGGGAAGTTATTTTCCGGATTGTGGGACGGTATTCTAGCGTCGTTCAATGCCTCTTACCGCTGGATTATTGGAAAGCTAAATGCAATTCCGGGGATCAATATTGCCATGCCTGAATCCACACCCCGACCGGGCGGTGAGGGTTTATTAACGGGTGGGAAAATAAAGGGGATTGATTCGGGCGGATTGCAACGGGATATCAGTAACAGCAATGCGAAGAATTATACCGACAACAGCCGGAAAGTCGAAAACCTGACGATTTATGCCAATAAAGGATTTACCCCGGAACAATTAACGGAATGGGAAGCACTGCGGTAATGGATGACGTGAAATATATTGACCTGTTAATTACAGAGCGCGATTTCAGCCTGAATGCAGGGCGTGAGCCGATATTTTGCAATAACCGGATCAGTATTGGTCAGGATTGCATTCACGCCATTATTGAAAGCGGGCTGACCACCAAACTGGTAGCCGAGCGCAGCCCGACGCTGCGGGCCGATGTGCTGACGCAAATGATTATTCTGGTGGAAGACGATGAACGGATTATCCCCGGCACGGTGGTGATCAGCGAAGAAAGCCCGACCCGGCTGTGGGTGACGGCGGAAACCTATGATTTCGGGCCGATCACGGCCAGGGTGGACGTATGACGGAAAAGCCAAAAATTGATTATGAGCAGGTGCTGAAAGAGGCCGGGATGCCGGTGACGGCCGAGACGGTAACGGAGCAGTTTCAGGCACAAGTGACGGCATCCGGTCTGGTCACTAATACATCGCGGATGTCGCCGTTCTGGCGGCTGATTTCGGTCATGGTGACAACGCCGGTTATCTGGCTGAAAGACGTTTTGATCAGCGTGGTGCTGGCCAATATGTATCTGGCTACGGCGTCCGGCTCATTCCTCAATCTGTTTGCCTGGGGTGTCAATCTGTCGCGCAAGGCAGCCACGGCGGCAGCGGGCGTTATCCGTTTCTATAAGTCGGATGCTGCGCAGGCGGTGGTGATCCCGGCGGGTACGCTTATTCAGACCGAACGCATTAACGGCACGGTTTTCAGTGTGGCGGTATCGGTGGATACCGTGATTGCCGCCGGTCTGGCCAGTGCTGACGTCCCAGTGACCGCCACGGCAGACGGTGGGGCATTCAATCTGGCCCCCGGTTATTACCGGATTTTGCCGGTGGGGGTAGTCGGTATTGAACGGGTGGAGAATCAAGACGATTGGCTGCTGACGCCCGGCGCAGATGAGGAATCAGATGATGACCTGCGTGAGCGCTGCCGCAATCAGTTCAATCTGGTGGGGAATTACCACACCGACGCGGTGTATCGCAGCATGATTGCAGCGGTGGCCGGATTAAGCATCGATCGGATTTTCTTTCAGCATGACGCCCCGCGTGGGCCGGGTACCGCCAATGCTTATCTGTTGCTGGATTCGGGGGTGGTGTCGCAGCCCTTTATCGATGCGGTGAATGATTACATCACGGCACAGGGGCACCACGGCCACGGCGATGATTTGCGCTGTATGGCATTGCCGGAAACACAGCATGAGTTAACCGTGACGGTTTATGTGCGCAATCTGGTGAACGTGACAGATGAGGCGTTAGCCGCGTTGCGTAGCGGGTGCCAGGATTTAGTCCGCTGTGCCTTTCGGGAAAACACCGGGTATGACGTGGCAAAGACGTGGCCCTGGTCGCGTTTCTCCTTTTCCACGCTGGCACAGGAATTACACGATGCGTTTCCGCTGATCGCGTCACTGGATTTTTCCCTGGGCGATATTGTCAGTGGGCTTAATGTGCCGCGTTTGGCCTCGCTGTCGGTGGTGATAGCCGATGCCTGATTTTAAGGAGCAACTGGCGGGTCTGCGGCTGCCGTCATGGATGGATAAGGGCGAACCTGCCGCCTTGCTGAATGCCAGCAAAGCCTATTGGTTGCAGGTGCATGACTGGTTGCGCTGGCCGTTGCAACAATTGGACGTCGATACCTGCGCAGAGCCGCTGCTGAACGTGCTGGCATATCAGCGCGACATTTCGCGGCTGAAAGGGGAAGCGCTAACGCTTTTCCGTCGCCGGGTGAAGTACGCCTTTGTGAATGCGCAGGACTCGGGGAGCGTCGCGGGGTTTATCGCCATTTTTGAGCGGCTGGGCATTGGTGCTGTCACCCTAGCCGAGCGTCAACCGGGGTATGACTGGGATGTGATCCTGGTACGTATCAACGATGAGCAGTTAAGCGGTTATAACGCCCTGATGATGAGCCTGGTCAGGCAGTACGGCCGCACCTGTCGCCGCTATGCGTTTGACCTCTGGAATGGGGAAACCCAGTCAGTCCAGAGTGGGGAGTTTGAGCACAACGCAGAATACTACCACGCAGTCAGCTTGATGCCGGCCGGAACGGTAACGGCGCGTGTTGCGTTGCACACTGTGCGCACATCCGCTTCGACAGAATATTATTCAGCCAACGTGTAAGAGGGATTATGGCGCAGAGTGTGATTACCCATGCGTTTGAAACGTGGAATGTTCAGCGGGTTTTAGACGGCACGGCAGCCCGGCCCGATCAGGTCGTTTTTGCACGGGTTCCGGGTCAGGATGAATCGGTGCCGGTAGACCGAAATGAAGGGCTACCGCCTGCCGATCAGATTCAGCATACCGCCGCCATTACCCAGGCCGGTGTCCTGAATGAAAACGCGGTGGTTTATTCGGTGGTGCTGGATACCACCGTGGGGGATTGGGATTACAACTGGATTGGCCTGCTGGACAGCAAAACGAATACCGTTTTGATGATTGTGCATGTACGCACCCAGCAGAAACTGGCGACCCGAAACGGCCAGCAGGGCAACAGCCTGACCCGTAATCTCATGATGCAATTTGATGGCGCGGCCGCTGCTACGCAAATCAACGTGACAGCCGATACCTGGCAGATTGATTTTTCGGCCCGTCTGGCAGGGATTGATGAGCGTATCCGCATTGAAAATATGGATAGGTATGGTTCATCCGCGTTTTTTGGTAATGCGTATCAGGTTGTCAAAGATGGCAATGCGTATGTTGTAAAAGCCGGAGTGGCGTATGCCGCTGGGCTGCGTGCTTGGCTGTCGAGTGATCTAAAAATTACGGTGGATGCCTTGCCGACTCGTGTCTTTCTGGATGTGTGCTGGCGTGGTGAATTCACACAGGCATGGGCGGTTGATAGCCAGATCGTTGTTGCCAACTCGGCAGATCATGAAATACGTGATGGTGTTCAGCACTATTTGCTTCCTGTCGCGGATATTGATGAAAACGGCAATATTACCGACTGGCGTAAACAAGGAGGCCTGGCAGAACAGAATGCGCAGACCCTCTATCTTCGTAAGGACGATAATCTGGCCGCATTACGTGATAAAGAAGCCAGCCGAAAAAATTTAGGGTTGGGTCAGCTTGCGGTAATGGATACCGACACAGCCAGACAAACGCTTCGTATCACCCAATTAGAAAATGAACTGGTAGGTATCCCCTTGCCTTATCCCGGTGCAACAGCCCCTGACGGGTGGCTGAAATGTAATGGGCAATCCTTCAATAAATCGATGTATCCCCTATTAGCCGGGCGTTACCCGTCGGGTTTTTTACCTGATCTGCGCGGTGAATTTATCCGGGGTTGGGATGATGGACGAGGAGTTGATGCCGGGCGCAGTTTATTGTCTGCACAGACCCAAACCGTTCAAGACCATAAGCATGTTGGCACAATGGTGAACAGCAATCCTCTGCAAACCGGTATGAATACCGGGATCGGCTTGTTGTCACAATATACGTCAACGCCAACAGTCGGGTATTCAAATGAAATCAGCAGCGGCGGAACAGCAGAAGGGAGTAAAGAAACCCGGCCCCGCAACGTTGCATTCAACTACATCGTGAGGGCTGCCTGATGGCGAATTATTCAGTGAATGTTAAAGAAACGACGTTAGATAAAGACGGTCACGCTATGATGGCGGGGTGGATCACCGTCTTTCATGTTGATGCCAAAACGCGGGAATATCGCGGGGCCAGCTATGAATATTTGATGGCCGGGGTAGGCATTCCGGCTGACAGCTATAGTGATGCACCCGAGTTACCGCCAGAAGGAAAGGCGTTATGCCGTGCTGCCGATGGGCTTTCGTGGATGAGTGTACCGGATTATCGCGGCAGGGTGGCCTATGATACGCAAACCCGCCTCAGTACTGAAATCACCGTGCCTGGCCAGTTGCCGGAAACGCTAACGCTGTTAGCGCCCGTTTCGGAATTTGATATCTGGAATGGCAAAAAATGGGTGACGGATACGGATGCACAGCATCAGGCGTATGTGAATAGCGCAATGCAGGAACTGAACGAGCGGTTTACTACGGCCAATACCCGCATTCAGGCGTTAAGCGATGCGGTGGACATGGAACTGGCAACCGAGGAAGAAAAGGCGTTGCTGGGTAAATGGAAAGAGTATCGCGTGCTGTTAAACCGGGTGGATCTGAATACTGCCCCGGATATCGTCTGGCCGGAGGCTCCGGCGGTATGACGTGGCGGCAAGCTGATATTCGTATCGCATCCTCACCGCCACCGGTGACCTGTTCGGTGTTGCCGGTTCATCCGTGGATCTATGGCGTGGGTAACGTGACCGATAACGGCCATTATTTAAGTCCGGCCAATGCGGTGGCTTACCTGGCTGAACGGCTAGGCACTGCGGCGGATAATCTGACCGTGTGCGTGTGGATGGTCTGCGGGAGTGGGCTGGGGGAATTCCTGCAAGCGCTGGATGCACTAACGGTGGTTTTCCCGGCCCCGGCATTGAGCCAGGTTGCCCGACAGGCGCGGGCTATGGCGGAGCTGGCTACAGTGAAAATGCAAATCCCGGCCAAAAGCCGCACGTTGCCCGCCGCCGCGTCGCTGTCGGTGGCACGCTGCCGTCAGGCGTTGAACGCCCAGCGTATGGCGGCGGCGCAGCAGCAGGCCACCGTACCGATGGGGCTGAATGCGCTGAAAGGGATGGCTGAGCGCTTTACATCCCAGCGCGATGCCGCTTTATCGGAAATCAGTCAGGCCATGCAGCAGATGGCCCAGTGCAGCGCGCTGGCGTGGGTCTTTACCGGCCAGGGCGCACCGGGTGTGATAGCGGCGGAGATGCTGAAAAATAATCCCCAAGCCATCCGCGATTTATACTGCGGCCATGATGTTTACAGGGAAAGAGCTGGATGCGTTGGAGAGCATGATCCGTGAGCCAGATAATCACACTCGCCCTTGATGGCGAAGCTATCCCCCTGCGTGGCCTGACCGTCACGCCCTCAATGCAATTCGAAGAAAAAGACCAGTCAGGGCAAACGTCCAGCACGGCTAACGCTGAGCAGGGTATCAAGCCTAAAGAGCTGCGCGTGTCTGGCGTGATCCCGTTTACTGAGGCGAAGGTGTTAACCCGGCTGTTTACCCTGGCGGAAGCCAAAGAGGGCAGCAAGCTGAAACGCTATCGGGTAGCCAACCCTACCGCACAGGCGATCAACTTCCGGCTGGCCACCTTTACCGGGTCGATTGACGCCCCAAAACAGGATAGCAAACAAGCCTGGCTGGTGACGTTTACGTTGCGCGAACATATCAGTGTATCGGAAAAGCGGGACGCCCGCGCAGGCAATCAAACAGAAACGAAGAAGCAGGCACCGGGGCAGGGGAGTGCTGCCGGTGAGGGTGATGAAAAATTAAGCTGGTTTGAGCGCAAAGTGCTGAAACCGGTCAATGACGCACTGGGGTAAGCAATGCGACCGATTACGCGACTGATGTTATCTGGCGATGCGGTACATGTTGTGGACGCCAATGTGGTACTGGAGTTAAACGCCTGTGGCCGTGGGTTTATCACGGTTGAGACTGAGCAGGATTATACCGGCAAACTGGTCAGGCTGGATGTGGGCTATACCGATCTGGTGTTGCGCTGGTTTACCGGTTACGTCGAACGGAGCCAACCCGCCGAAAATGGCTATCAACGCTTGTTTGTGCGCGAACTGGCGGGCGTATTTGACCGGATGTGGCCGTGTTCGTTTCAGCATCCGACGCTCCGGCAACTGGCGGACTGGCTGAGTGAGCACAGTGGGTTAACGGTGCATCTGCCTGATGCCGGGTATGTCAGCCAGCCAATTCCGCATTTTACCCATAGCGGCAGCGGTCATCAGTTGCTGGCCAACATCGGGGCGGCGTTTGGGATTGATGATTATGTCTGGCAACCGTTACCGGATGGTGCGTTATATCTCGGCAGTTGGGCCGATTCCCTGCTGGCTGGTGCGCCGGTCATCATCCCGGCGGAGTTCAGCCAGGCGCAGGCCGCCGGTAATAGTATGACGTTGCCGTTGATACAGTCCGTCAGGCCCGGCGCGGTGGTTAACCAGCAGCGCCTTTCCCGCGTGCAGTTGCTCAACGAAAGCATGACGATAGAGTGGGTGCCGGTGAGCACTGTCACCGGCAAGGCGGCGCAGCGAACCCCGGCCCAGCGTCAGATCGATACCGTTTATCCTGAACTGTCGGCCGGATTGCACCTGCCGAAGTTTGCCCGCGTGGAAGCGCCATCAGAAGCGGTCAGCAGCGGTAATATCGCCGACCCTTTCCGGCCCCGTTATGCGGTTGACCTGCAATTACTGGATGCAGACGGTAAACCGGCGAAAGATACGCCGGTGTATCCGGCAGTACCGCTACCGGTACCTATGGCCGGGAGTGAGGCCGGGCTATTCCAGTTTCCGCCGCCGGGTACGCTGGTCGAGGTCGGGTTTACCGGCGGCCGGCCGGATAAACCGTTTGTACGTCAGACCGTGGCCAGTGGTCAGTCATTGCCTGATATCAAGCCGGGGGAGCAGTTACAGCAACAGCGGGCGGAGGTTTCGCAGCGTGTGACGGTCGCCGGGGATTGGGAGCGGAAGACGGATCAGGCCATCAGGGAATCGTCAATGCACCGGGAGGTGAGCGCCGATGAAGAACGGCGCACGCTGGTTACCAGAGAAACCCTGATTAAAGCGACGGATAGTGCCACGGTGCTGGGTACCCACACACTCCAGGCCGGGGCCATCGTGCAAATCGCCCAGGGGGATTACAGCCTGGCTACGCAGGCCGGTTATACGGCCAGTGTGGGCCAGTCAGCGACGGTAGAGATAGGACAGTCGCTGACCGAGAAAATAGGGCAACTGCGCCGTAGCATTGCCGGTGCGCGTCAGGAACTGATGGCACCGGTGGTGTGGGTCGGTAGCCAGCAGGTCAACGTCATGACGCTGATGCTGGACACCCTGGACGTGATTCAGGAACTGGCGACGCAGACGGCCAGCCACACGCACCCTAACACCGGCACCCCGTTAAATGCGGGCGAGATACAGCAGACCGGCCGCCGCACCGGCACACTTAAAGACAAGTACAGCCCGATAATCGGGTGATCGATCCCCGCCTACCCAGCCCGCCGCGTGCGGGCTTTTTTACGCCCCTCGTATGACGCACTCAGCGGGCCGCTATGCCACGCCCTTTCCCGGTCACCTCGCCCCGCCATGCCAACCCATTGCGCCGCTGCCTGTACCCCGCTGACGCAGCCAGCGCACCGACAAAATGAACGCTCACAGAGACAAAATCGGCACTACACCGCACCCGCCTGCGGTTTTCGGAGTCACAAAGATTTTTCAGTTTTATTTTTCTACAAAACCCAACGCCAGCCCGCGCCGCCGCTGGGCTTTTGCGGAAGAATGCCCACTGAAAACAGCGAAAGGAATTTCAGCGTTTTTCAGTTTTTTGGATCCCGACTTGATCGCTATGAAATTTTAAATATCAGAAATAAAAGGATTTTATATGGATTTTGTTGTTTGGGATGGATCCCTGAATGCATAGAAGGTGTTACCTCGGGTGGGGCGGTTTGCAGCAATGATGCGGGTTTTGGTGTGGTGAGGCTGTTTGCAGGAACTGAAAAGCGGTGAACCCCGCCAGGGCGGGGCGAGGTGCTTAAAGCTTGCCTTCGGTAATCCCAAAATCGACGATGCTCTTACCTTGAAGGTCATAGGTGCAGTTGTATGTCATCGTGATTTTTGCATTGAAACCGTTGGTAAATTTCACTTTGTCACCGATGAACGTCATTTGTTTTTTGGCTTCGTTCAGGCGGAAATGTGAAAACATGGGGGTCATCATGCCGTCAGTCCACTCGAAATCATACTTGGATGACTTTTCTATCAGAGGACGGCAGCGTGATGCTGCTTCAATCCAGTTTTTATCAAACAAGCATTGACCGTCATTTGCTGCGCAATTCTTTGGGGTGTCGGCTTTTGCGGCGGGCTTGTCATCACTTCCGCCAAAGATTTTTATAGCGCCCCAAACCAGTAACACCAGAACTACAAAACCACCGATTGCCTGACCTGCTGTAGTACCGGGATTCTTAACGCCGCAGTGTGGGCAAACTTTTGCAGAGGTTGATACTTCTTTCTTACATTCTTTGCATTTTGTTAAAGCCATAAACCAAGTCCTATTTGATTCAAAGAAGCTAAATAATATGACAAGCAATAGGGGAAACTACAGAGAAGGCCGCGCGTATGATGAAAGCCTGTCGCCATTTTGTCGCCACAGGTAATAAAAAAGGGGTTCCGTTTTCACGTAACCCCTTGATTTAATTGGTGGAGCTGGGGGGAGTTGAACCCCCGTCCGAAATTCCTACACCGTCGGTACTACATGCTTAGTCTGGTCTTTACATTCGCTTGCCAGCTGCGGACAGACACGCCACTAACAAACTAGCCTGATTGGATTTAACGCTTCAACCCCAGGCAGGGCATCCACGCGATCTCTTTTGGGTTTGACCTCTCTTGATCCCCGTCCTAAGAGCGGAGGCTAGGGAGAGAGGACACCTTCAGTTTCTTAGGCTGATTAAGCTGCGATAGCAGCAGGTGCGTAGTTTTCGTCGTTTGCGACTATTTTTTTGCGGCTTTTTACGAGGCCAACCGCCCCTCGGCATGCACCTTGGGTTTCGCGAATCCCGTCGAATCCAGAATCAGCCCCAAGATATTTCACTATTATAACAGAAAGATGACTCGCTAATCTACCGTTAGCGAGCGGCATTTTTCATGATGCGCGCTTTGTCCAGCTTCCATTCGCGCTCTTTGATATCGTCACGTTTGTCGTGTTCTTTCTTACCCTTGGCTACGCCAATCTTGACCTTGCACCAGGCGTTTTTCCAGTACAGCGACAACGCCACTACCGTATAGCCTTCGCGATTGACACGGCCGTACAGCGAATCCAGCTCGCGCTGGTTCAGCAGCAGTTTGCGGGTACGCGTCGGATCGCAAACCACGTGGCTGGATGCGCCGTGCAGTGGAGTGAATGTGGCGCCGAAAAGGTAAGCTTCGCCATCACGCATCAACACATAGCTGTCGCTGATATTGGCTTTGCCTGCGCGCAGTGATTTGACTTCCCACCCCTGAAGTGCCAATCCCGCTTCAATCTCTTCTTCTATGAAGTATTCATGGCGGGCGCGCTTGTTGAGCGCAATGGTGGCAGAACCGGGCTTATGTGCTTTTTTCTTTGTCATAGTGCCGTCATTATACTGGTTGTCGTCGTGAATGAAATCCCTCGCCGGGATTCATGCCGTTCTTTGTGAACGGGTGCGATGCCCCTCGCAGAATTTTTGTCTGACCGCTCATCGATGGTATTATTTTGCGCGTTTTATGAATCACGGAAAATTGTATGCCTAAAATCAGCCGGTCTGCGCTGGTCCCGTTCAGTGCCGAGCAGATGTATAAATTAGTGAATGATGTCTCGTCTTACCCGGCCTTTCTGCCTGGATGCACTGGTAGCCGGGTCCTGTCTTCCTCCGGGAGTGAAATGACGGCGGCGGTTGATGTGTCGAAAGCCGGTATCAGCAAGACGTTTACCACCCGCAATACGCTTATTGATAACCAATGTATTTTAATGCAGCTGGTGGACGGTCCGTTCCGTCAGTTGACCGGCGACTGGCGTTTTACGCCGCTGAGCGATGATGCTTGTAAGGTCGAGCTGAATCTGGATTTTGAATTCAAGAATGTGTTGATTGAAATGGCATTTGGCAAGATTTTCAAAGAATTGGCCAACAATATGGTGCAGGCGTTCACCCTGCGCGCCAAAGAGGTTTATTGTGTCTGAAATTCGTGTCGAAGTGGTTTATGCGCTGCCGGAACGCCAGTACTTGCGACCGTTGACGCTGGAAGAGGGGAGCACGGCGGAGCAGGCTATTCAGGCATCCGGCCTGCTGGCCCTACGCCCGGATATCGACCTTGGCGTCAATAAAATCGGCATTTTTAGCCGCCCGGCGAAACTGACCGATGTTCTCAACGATGGCGATCGGGTGGAAATTTACCGGCCGTTGCTGGCAGACCCTAAAGAGTTGCGTCGTCAGCGCGCGGAACGTTCAAAAAATAAGGCACGGTAACGTGCCTTATTTTTTGGGGCCAGCCAGCGAGTGTTAGCCTCGCCGGGCCTGTTCACTTACTGCGCCTGCAACGTGGGTTTGTTGTCCACATGAGCCAGCTCGCCCTGACTGTTGAAGGTCAGAGTCAGCGTTTGCTGTTTCACGGCTTCGTGACCCGGTTGCTGACGGAAGACGTAGTACCAGGTGTCTGATCCAAACGGATCCTGCAGCATGGGGGTGCCCAGCGTGTAGATGACCTGCTGTTTGGTCATTCCGTTACGGATTTTGGCAACGTCAGCGGGTGCCAGATAGTTCCCCTGATTGATGTCAGGCCGATAGACTATACGTTCCAGCGTGGAACAACCGGCAGTCAACATAACAACAACCACCGCGGCGACGACAGTCAGCGTTTTACAGCGCATAGTGATTACATTCCTTAAGGGCATAGGTTGCAGATGATAATAGACCTTGCCTGACTTGAAAACCTGCAAGACGTCTGTAAGACCGCGGGAATTCGAAAAAGTTGATCCTCACTATGCCGCCAGCAATTCTCTGGCGTTCGCCAGCGTGTTTTTGGTGACGGCGGAACCGCCGAGCAGGCGCGCCAGTTCCTGCAGACGTTCGCGTTTACCCAGTGGCTGCATCAGCGTTTCGGTCGCTGCGCCGTCAGTGTGTTTGCTGACGAAGTAGTGGTGATGACCGCATCCTGCTACCTGCGGCAGATGGGTGACGCACATTACCTGAGTGGATTGTCCAAGCTGGCGCAGCATCTTGCCGACAATCGCCGCGGTCGGGCCGCTGATACCGACATCCACTTCGTCGAAAATCAGAGCCGGGGTATCCATCTTGCGGGCGGTAATGACCTGGATGATGAGCGCGATACGCGATAACTCGCCGCCCGAAGCCACTTTGATCAGCGGCTGATGCGGCTGGCCGGGGTTGGTGGTGACGCAGAACTCGATGTGGTCGGCGCCGTTGGCGGCCAGTGAGTCTGGGGTGAAGGTCACATTAATCGTGAAATGACCGTGCGGCATTGCCAGCTCATGCATATTGGTGGTGATCAATTCCGCCAGTTCGCTGGCGTGCTGACAGCGTCGGGCATGAAGTTGTTCGGCCACATGTAGGGCTTGCTGGTGGAACTCTTGCACCGCGCGATTCAGGGTTTCGTGATCGCTTTCCTGCTGTTCCAGCAATTGTTGTTCCTGCAATAACTGCTGATGGAATGCGGGTAACTCTTCCGGCGTTACGTGATGCTTGCGCGCCAGCGTCAGCTGGCGCGACAGTCGTTGTTCCAGTTCGTACAGACGAATCGGGTCCATATCCATACGATCGCAGTAATGGCGCAGTTCATCGCTGGCTTCGCTGATGTGAATACTGGCTTCTTCCAGCATGGAAAATACCCCGGAGAGTTTGTCATCCATGCTCACCAGTTCCGACAGCTGGTGCCTGGCGCTATGCAGCATGCTAAGCAGATTCTGGTCTTCGCTTTCGCTGAGGATCTGCAACGTCTGCTGGCTGAGGGACATCAGTTGTCCGCTGTTGGCGAGCCGCTTGTATTCGACATCGATCTGTTCGTACTCGCCTGACTGGGGAGCAAACTCGTTCAGCTCTTTGAGCTGATATTGCAGTAATTCCCGGCGTGCTTCCCGCTCAATGGTTGCTTGCTGGTGCTGCGCCAGCTCGCGGCAGCTTTGATGCCACTGCTGCCAGATTTGGCGCATGGCGCTGAGCAGTTGTGATTCATCGGCATAGGCATCCAGCAGGTGGCGCTGATGTTCCGGTTTTAGCAGCAACTGGTGGGCGTGCTGCCCATGAAGCTGAATCAGATGCTGACCCAGTTCGCGCAGTTGCGACAGCGGCACCGCCGTACCGTTGATGAAGGCGCGGGAGCGGCCGTCGGCGCTAATGACCCGGCGCAACAGGCATTCGTTGTTGTCGTCAAGCTGGTTGTGTTCAAGCCAGCGCAGCGCGGCCGGGGTATCCGCCAGCGAGAAGCGGGCACAGATGTCGGCACGGCTGGCGCCGGGTCGAACCATGCTGGCGTCGGAACGGTTGCCGAGACAGAGGCCGAGGGCGTCAATAGCAATGGATTTTCCCGCCCCGGTCTCGCCGGTAATGACGCTCATCCCTGCCTGAAAATCAATTTCCAGTTCGCGCACAATGGCGAAGTTACTGATTGTGAGTTGCGCCAGCATGATAGTGTCCTGTATGTAACAACAACTGTTATTACGTACAGTATAGACTGGTTTTTTGTACAGTAAAGTAGCCAGCGCCACTTTCAGAATAATTTTTTCGACCAGCCAAGCTTGCTACTCAATGTATTGAAATAACTGTAATTTTCCGGATGAATCAGATTCAGGTGATACTGGCTGCGTTGGATCAGCACTTCTTCGCCTTCCTGCACCGGCAGCGAAATCTGGCTGTCGCAACTGATTTCCAGGTCCTGGGTGATGTGGGAAAACTTCAGCCGGATAGAGCTGCTGCTGTTGATCACCAGCGGCCGCGCCGACAAGGTGTGCGGGAACATCGGCACCAGCGCGATCGCATCCAGCGACGGAGTCAGGATCGGGCCGCCGCCGGATAGCGAATAGGCGGTGGAGCCGGTAGGCGTAGAGATGATCAGGCCGTCGGAACGCTGGGAAAACGCAAACTTATCGTCAATATAGACTTCAAATTCAATCATGTGCGCCACTTTACCCGGATGCAGCACCACCTCGTTGATGGCGGTGCTGCTGCTGTTGGGGTGGTTGGCGCGGCACACCTGCGCCTCCAGCATAAAACGCTGTTCGCGGATGTAACGCCCGGCCAGCACTTCGCTTAGCTGTTGCTGGGTATGATCCGGATCGAGATCGGTCAGGAAGCCGAGATTGCCGCGGTTGACGCCAATGACGTTGATATCGTAGCGCGACAGCACCCGCGCCGCGCCCAGCATGTTGCCGTCGCCGCCGACCACCACCGCCAGGTCCGCCTGCTGACCGATTTCCGACAGGCTGCCGGTGGCGGCGTCCGTTAGCTGCAACTCGCGGGCGATCTGTTGTTCGATCACCACGCGGTAACCCTGTGCGCGTAGCCAGTGATACAGCATTTCGTGGGTGGTCAAGGCATTTGGATGACGTGGATGACCGACAATGCCAATGCAGTTAAACGATCTGTTCATTTGGGTGCCTTATCCTCATGAGAGCACCGGAGGCTCACGGTTTTTGGACCGATAGCCGGACCAACAATATGTGAGTGGTTCCCTTGAAACCCCGGTTTTGATCCCCATAATAAGCGAACTAGCGAGATGAATGCGAAAAACGCGGAGAATTTCATGAGTAGTAAAGAACAGAAGTCGCCTGACGAGCAAGTCTTGGATCAAAAGGAAGCAGCGGAAGGTCAGCAAGCGGATGCCGTACCAGAGACGACAGATGTCGCTGACCCCCGTGATGAGCGTATCGCAGAACTGGAAGCGCAACTGAACGATGCTCAGCAGCGTGAGCGTGAAAGCGCGTTGCGCGCCCGCGCCGAAATGGAGAACATTCGCCGTCGTGCCGAGCTGGATGTGGAAAAAGCGCATAAATTCGCTCTGGAAAAATTTGCGGGCGAAATGCTGCCGGTGATCGACAACCTTGAACGTGCGCTGGAGATGGCGGACAAATCCAATGAAGCGCTGTCGGGCATGATTGAAGGGGTCGAACTGACGCTGAAAGCGATGCTTTCCGCCGTGAATAAGTTCGGCATCGACGTGGTGGCGGAAGTGAACGTGCCGTTTAATCCGGAAATTCATCAGGCCATGACCCTGCTGGAATCAGCCGATCACGCGCCGAACCATGTCATGATGGTGATGCAGAAGGGTTATACCCTGAACGGTCGTTTGCTGCGCCCGGCGATGGTCGCGGTGTCCAAAGCCAAAGAATAATCGTTTTCCGGCTTTCTCCGGGGAGCGGCCAGCGGGCTTCTTCCCGGATCGTGAATGTGGTCTTGTCGGCTTTTTCCTTCCTTTATTCCCCTTGCCGTTTTTCCCCGCTGACTTAACGAAAGCATTTCCCTGTTGCTTACACCGTTTTTCCTGTCGTTATCGCATGGAAAGTGTTTAGTCGCGTGATGCTGTACCGATCGTTTTTTTGTTTATATTTTGTTAATCTTTACGTATTAAAACGTGTGTCGTTTGTCGGGTGAATGCATCATTATCATAACCTATCAGAGCAATCATCACTGCCATTCTAAATGCACTTGATAATCATTATCAACTTTGCGAGAGTAATAAAACAATAGTGTCAGAAGGGTTACTCATATGCCGGGGAGTCGTGTAGTGGAGTCAGTCAGCCGTACGTCGAGGAAGCTCAAGCTTTCACTGATGGGGCCGGCTTTTATCGCGGCGATCGGTTATATCGATCCCGGTAATTTCGCCACCAATATTCAGTCGGGCGCAGCCTATGGATATCAGCTGTTGTGGGTGGTGGTGTGGGCCAACCTGATGGCGATGTTGATTCAATTGCTCTCCGCCAAACTGGGGATCGCCACCGGCAAGAATCTGGCGGAGCATATTCGCGATCGTTTCCCGAAACCCGCTGTCTGGGCCTACTGGGTGCAAGCCGAAATCATCGCCATGGCGACCGATCTGGCGGAGTTCATCGGTGCGGCGATCGGTTTTAAGTTATTGCTTGGCGTGTCGCTGCTGGAAGGCGCGATCCTCACCGGGATTGCCACTTTCCTGATCCTGACGCTGCAGCAACGCGGGCAAAAACCGCTGGAGATGGTGATCGGCGGGCTGCTGCTGTTTGTGGCGGCGGCCTATATCGTCGAACTGATTTTCTCTCGCCCGGAACTGTCGTCGCTGGCGAAAGGCATGGCGGTGCCGAGCCTGCCCAATTCCGACGCGGTGCTGCTGGCCGCCGGCGTGCTGGGCGCGACCATTATGCCGCACGTGATTTACCTGCATTCGTCGCTGACGCAGCAACAAAGCAACATAACCCGCGCCGAACGTTATTCCGCCACCAAGGTGGATGTCGCGGTGGCGATGACCATCGCCGGGTTTGTGAATCTGGCGATGATGGCGACGGCGGCGGCGGCGTTTCACTTCAGCGGCAACACCTCGATTGCCGAACTGGATCAGGCGTATCTGACGCTGAAACCGTTACTGGGGCAGGCTGCGGCGACTATTTTCGGCCTGAGTCTGGTGGTGGCGGGGCTGTCGTCTACCGTGGTAGGGACGCTGGCCGGTCAGGTGGTGATGCAAGGGTTTGTGCGCTTTCATATTCCGCTGTGGGTTCGCCGCGTGGTAACCATGCTGCCGTCTTTTATCGTGATTCTGTCCGGCATGAACCCGACCCGGGTGCTGGTGTTAAGCCAGGTGCTGTTGAGTTTCGGTATTGCGCTGGCGTTGATTCCGCTGTTGGTTTTTACCGGTAACCGCGAACTGATGGGGTGCCTGGTGAACAGCCGCCGGGTACAGAACCTTGGCAAGGTGATCGTCTGTATGGTGATTGCGCTCAACCTGTATCTGGTGCTGGATACGCTGCTGGGTTAACGCGCTCGCCTGTTCTTTGCGACGCCTCCGCCGGTTATGGGCGGAGGCGTTTGTTTTTTCCGCTTCCGACTTTTCTGCTTTCGTCTTACGATCGCGTGCATTCCGGCAGGCTCCGTCCTATTATCTGGGACTGATTTTTTGATACAGAGATTCAATGATGTCGTCGCCCATTACTATTCTTGATAAGCAACTGTTATCCGATCACTGGTTTGTGCTGCATAAATATGTGTTCGATTTGAAACGTAAGAATGGCGGCCTGGTGCGCCAGATGCGGGAAGTGTATGACCGCGGCAACGGCGCCGCCATCCTGCTTTACAACCGTGTCCGGGGGACGGTCGTGCTGACGAGGCAGTTCAGGATGCCGACTTACCTGAATGGCAATGAGAGTGGGATGCTGCTGGAAGCATGCGCCGGTTTGCTGGACGATCAGTCGCCGGAGCAGTGCATCCGAAATGAGGCGATCGAAGAAACCGGTTACCAGATAGGCGAAGTGGAAAAGTTGTTTGAAGCCTACATGTCGCCGGGCGGCATCACCGAGCTGGTGCATTTCTTCGCTGCGGAATATGACGACTCACAGCGTAAAACGAACGGCGGCGGTGTGGATGATGAGGATATCGAAGTGCTGGAATTGCCGTTTAACGAAGCGCTGGCGATGATTAAGGACAGTCGTATCCGTGATGGTAAAACCATCATGCTATTGCAGCACGCGCAGATTAACGGCTGGTTCGGCAACGTGCGCTAACGGCATTCGAAAACGGTAGATGACAAGGGGCCGGCAGGCCCCTTGTTGTTTGCGGCGGAACCCTGTTTACAACCGGGCGGCTAGCAAATCTTCCAGCTTCTGCTGGTCGGCGGCAAACAGGCGGATGCCTTCGGACAGTTTCTCCACCGCCATCGGATCCTGATTATGCTGCCAGCGGAATTCGGTTTCCGACAGCGGCGCCGGCTGATGGAAGCCTTCGGTTGACGGGCTGAGAATGCGTTCCACCGGTGCGGTGCTGTTTTTCAGCTGTTCCAGTAACGGCGGGGCAATGGTCAGGCGATCGCACCCGGCCAGCGCCAGAATCTGTTCCACCTTGCGGAAGCTGGCGCCCATCACGATGGTGCGATAGCGATGCTGTTTGTAGTACTCGTAAATACGCCGCACCGACAGTACGCCCGGATCCTGCTCGGCATCGTAGTCGGCGGAGGGTTGTCTGGCCTGATACCAGTCGTAAATGCGGCCGACAAACGGCGAAATCAGATAGACGCCGGCTTCCGCACAGGCACGGGCTTGTGCAAACGAAAACAACAGCGTCAGATTGCAGTTGATCCCCTCCTTTTCCAACTCTTCGGCGGCGCGGATCCCTTCCCAGGTAGCCGCCAGCTTGATCAGAATACGTGAACGATGTACGTCCTTTTCCTCGTACATCGTCACCAGTTTGCGCGCTTTAGCCACACACATACCGCGATCAAACGACAAGCGGGCATCCACTTCGGTGGAGATCCGCCCGGGAATACTTTTCAGCACCTCGGCGCCGATGTTGACCGCCAGACGGTCGCCGGCGTTGATGAGCAGGGTTTCTATCGATCCGCCCTGCTGGCGGGCGTAAGCCAGCGCATCGGCAAACAGCGGCTGATAAACGGGTAGGCCGGCGGCTTTGAGAATCAAGGATGGGTTGGTGGTGGCGTCCTGCGGTGAAAAGTGGCGAATAGATTCGATATCGCCGCTATCTGCCACTACCACGGTGAATTGTTTCAATGCGTCTAGTTGGTTCATGGCTTGGCTCCCTGAAGAGAAAATTGGCGGAATCACCCTGCAGGATTCCGTGACGGAATGACATGCGTTTTTTCTGATTGCAGTCATCGGCAGGTTGATCCCCCATGTCGTAACACAGGCTAAGAGCCTATCCCAATAGGGCTATTTCACTTGCCATTTTGGACCTGGGCAGTGCTCGAAATCCTCACGTACTACCTGTACGCTCCGGCTTCTCCGCGCTGCCCGAGTCCAAACTGGCTGCGCCAATTACGCCTATTGGGATAGGCTCTAAGCATAGTCAATTCGTGTCGGCTTGCTTGTGACAAGGGGAGCGTTGGTAGCGATATCATCGGTATTTGGTCATGTTTGGCCGGGGAAATAGTCGTTATGGTGAGTGATTTTCACTCTCATTAATTAACTATATTAAGCGGTATTCCGGCGTGGATTTTGTAATGCTTCATGGTTTCGAAAATCACAGACACGGTACACTGGGTGACTCGCCACCCTACTAACAAAGCGATAAGACAAGGTAATAAACTATGGATGAACAACTGAAGCAAAGCGCACTGGACTTCCATCAATATCCGGTGCCGGGAAAAATTCAGGTTTCCCCGACCAAACCGCTGGCCACGCAGCGCGATCTGGCGCTGGCCTATTCCCCGGGCGTTGCTGCGCCTTGTCTGGAAATCGCTGAAGATCCGCTGGCGGCTTACAAATATACCGCGCGCGGCAATCTGGTGGCGGTGATCTCCAACGGTACCGCGGTACTGGGCCTGGGCAACATCGGCGCGCTGGCCGGCAAGCCGGTAATGGAAGGCAAAGGGGTGCTGTTCAAGAAGTTTTCCGGCGTCGATGTGTTTGATATCGAAGTGGACGAACAGGATCCGGACAAGCTGATCGACGTGATCGCCGCGCTGGAACCCACCTTCGGCGGCATCAACCTGGAAGATATCAAGGCGCCGGAGTGCTTCTACATCGAGCAGAAGCTGCGTGAGCGCATGAAGATTCCGGTATTCCACGACGACCAGCACGGTACCGCCATTATCTGTACCGCGGCGGTGCTTAACGGCCTGCGCGTGGTGGAAAAACAGATTTCCGACGTCCGGCTGGTGGTATCCGGCGCGGGCGCGGCATCCATCGCTTGCCTGAACCTGCTGGTGGCGCTGGGTCTGAAACATGAAAACATCGTGGTGTGCGATTCCCGCGGCGTAATCTACAAAGGCCGCGAAGCCAACATGGCGGAAACCAAAGCGGCGTATGCCATTGACGATAACGGCAGCCGTTCGCTGGCCGACGTCATCCCGAACGCGGACATTTTCCTCGGCTGTTCCGGTCCGGGCGTGCTGACGCAGGACATGGTGAAAACCATGGCGCCGCGCCCGCTGATCATGGCGCTGGCTAACCCGGAGCCGGAAATTCTGCCGCCGCTGGTGAAAGCCGTGCGCCCAGACGCCATCGTGTGCACCGGTCGTTCCGACTACCCGAACCAGGTCAACAACGTATTGTGTTTCCCGTTCATCTTCCGCGGCGCGCTGGATGTGGGCGCGACTACCATCAACGAAGAGATGAAGCTGGCCTGCGTGCACGCCATTGCCGATCTGGCGCTGGCGGAGCAGAGCGAAGTCGTGGCGTCCGCCTATGGCGATCAGGATCTGTCTTTTGGGCCGGAATACCTGATTCCCAAACCGTTCGATCCCCGCCTGATCATCAAGATCGCGCCGGCGGTAGCGAAAGCGGCGATGGAGTCCGGCGTGGCGACCCGTCCGATTGAAAACTTCGACGATTACATCGAAAAACTGACGCAGTTCGTCTACAAAACCAACCTGTTCATGAAGCCTATCTTCTCTCAGGCCCGTACCCAGCCGAAACGCGTGGTGCTGGCGGAAGGGGAAGACCCGCGTGTGCTGCACGCCACACAGGAACTGGTGTCGCTGGGGCTGGCGTTCCCGGTGTTGATCGGTCGTCCGGGCGTGATCGAAAAACGCATCCAGAAACTGGGCTTGCAGATCGCTATCGGCAAGGACTTCGAGGTGGTGAACAACGAGTCCGATCCGCGTTTCAAAGCCTACTGGACCGAATATTTCGAGATGATGAAACGCCGCGGCGTGTCTCAGGAGCAGGCGCAACGCGATATGCGCGGCAACCCGACGCTGATCGGCTCCATCATGGTTCACCGTGGTGAAGCGGATGCGATGATCTGCGGTACGGTCGGTAACTATGAAGAGCACTTCAACGTGGTGGAGAAGGTGTTCGGCTACCGTGACGGCGTGCATGTGGCGGGGGCGATGAACGCGCTGCTGCTGCCGAGCGGCAACACCTTTATCGCCGACACCTACGTCAACCCGGATCCGACCCCGGAACAGCTGGCGGAAATCACCCTGATGGCGGCCAGCACCGTGCGTCGTTTCGGCATTGAGCCGAAAGTGGCGTTGCTGTCGCATTCCAGCTTCGGCACCTCCGATTCGCCGACGGCGAAGAAAATGCGCGCCACGCTGGCACTGGTGAACAAGATGGCGCCAGAGCTGCAAATTGACGGCGAAATGCACGGCGACGCCGCGTTGGTGGAAGCTATTCGTCGTGAGCAGATGCCGAACAGCCCGTTGAAAGGCGCGGCCAACATCCTGATCATGCCGAACATGGAAGCCGCCCGCATCAGCTATAACCTGCTGCGCGTCTCTTCTTCCGAAGGCGTGACCGTCGGGCCGGTACTGATGGGCGTTGCCAAGCCGGTGCACATCCTGACGCCGATCGCCTCCGTGCGTCGTATCGTCAACATGGTGGCGCTGGCGGTAGTGGAAGCACAGACCGCGCCGCTGTAATCCTGTATGGTTGTTAAGGGAAGGCTAAATTTTATGCGAAAATTTGCCTTCCCGATATTCACCGATATACTTAAATTAATTGGCAGGAAAAACTCTGCCAATTAACCTTTTTACGTTTTATAAAATTATTTATTTAAATTTTTTTCTCTGCCTTTATATGTCATCTTAATTATTCTCGTGGGGGGTTATTATGCCGGCTGTATCAGTTGCATCTTGGTGTAAAAAGTTTACATGGGGAATATTGACTTGCTTTCTACTTAGCGGATGTGCAACTATTTCTCCGTTTAATCAACGAGCTTATGAACAATCTGTAAATATAAAGGTTGAAGCACTAACTTTAATGGATAAAGCTGTTGAGCCATTTGACAGTAATAAAGAGGGTGTTAAGCTACTTAAACTAAATATTGAAAAGGCCTATGAATACTCAAAAGGGTTGCCTGATAATCAGATAGTATCTAAACAATGGGCGATTATCAAAGATCCAAATCGTAATTCTTTGGGGGGGTTCCTTAAGTTCTGGGAGTCCCGGAAAGTATTGTCTGCTACCTTCATCAATGAAGCCAAAGGCATAGTATCTGACGGGCTTGATACAGTTATTGAACTGGAAAGTGGTAAGCGTAAACCGTAAACCGAAGATAATTGGAGGGTAGTGATTATGTCTAAATTCGATGAATTTATTAATGTTTTGGGGAGTGAGTTGATTAATTATGCTAAGGGCAGTTGGCAGGAATATGAGAGTCAGGCAGTAAATGATGGTAATGATTTTTTTGATAGGTTAAAAGCAGACCTGATGACTTGGTCGCAGCAAGTAAGTGATGGGAAACTATCAGAAGATGAACTAAAGTGGCTTATTAAAGGGAAAATGGATTTGGCTCAACTGAAAGCTCTCAAGCAGGCTGGGCTTGCACAAATTAGTTGTGATAAATTTATAAATGGATTGATTAGTATCGTTGTGTCTACTTTATTTAAGGTGTTCTTGTGAAAACAATTAATTCACTCGACCTTTTATAAGTCGAGTAAACTACTGTTTTCGGAATTCATAATATACATCAGTATATTATTATCTTATTGAGTCTTTTTCTTTTGGCATAGCCACTTCTCCAATTCGTTAGCGAACTGCTGGCGGTCGCGTTGGCTTAATGCCGCCGGGCCGCCGGTTTGTACCCCGCTGGCGCGCAGCGTATCCATGAAATCCCGCATCGTCAGCCGCTCGCGGATGGTATCCGGGGTGTAGCGTTCGCCGCGCGGGTTGAGCGCGACCGCGTGTTTTGCCAGCACTTCGGCCGCCAGCGGGATATCCGCGGTGATCACCAAATCGCCCGGCTGGACGCGGCGCACGATTTCGTTATCCGCTACATCGAACCCGGCGGCGACGCGCAGGCTGTGGATGTGCGGCGAAGGCGGCGTTTTGAGCGGCTGGTTGGCGACCAGCGTCAGGCGGGTTGCGGTGCGATCGGCGGCACGATAGAGCACGTCTTTAATGACGTTGGGACAGGCGTCGGCGTCCACCCAGATAGCGGTCATCCGCGTGCTCCCGACGGCGTATTCAGGCCGAGCCAGTCACGGGCGGGCAGAAAGTCGCGGTACAGCGCCGCCTCCGGGCTGTCCGGCTCCGGTTGATACTGGTATTCCCAGCGCACCAGCGGCGGCATCGACATCAGGATCGACTCGGTGCGCCCGCCGCTTTGCAGGCCGAACAGCGTGCCCCGGTCCCACACCAGGTTGAATTCCACGTAGCGCCCGCGGCGGTAAAGCTGGAACTGGCGTTCCCGCTCGCCCCACGGAATGTCTTTGCGGCGATTGACGATCGGTAAATAGGCGTGCCGGAAGCCTTCGCCCACCGCGCGCATGAATGCAAAGCTGGTGTCGAAGTCCGGCGTGTTGAGATCGTCGAAGAACAGGCCGCCGACGCCGCGCGCTTCGTTGCGGTGTTTGAGGAAGAAGTAGTCGTCGCACCATTGTTTGTAGCGCGGGTAGACGTCGTCGCCGAACGGCTGGCACAGGTCGAACGCGGTCTGATGCCAGTGAACGGCGTCTTCTTCGAAACCGTAATACGGGGTGAGATCAAAGCCGCCGCCAAACCACCAGACCGCCGGTTCGCCCGGTTTTTCGGCGATGAAGAAGCGTATGTTGGCGTGGCTGGTCGGCACATACGGGTTCAACGGATGGATCACCAGCGAAACGCCCATCGCCTGAAAGCTGCGCCCGGCCAGTTCGGGGCGGTGGGTGCTGGCCGACGGCGGCAGCGACGCGCCGGAAACATGAGAGAAATTCACTCCAGCCTGCTCGAATACCCGCCCCTGACGCAGAACGCGGCTGCGTCCGCCGCCGCCGGAAGCGTGTTGCCAGGCGTCTTCAATAAAGGTGGCGGTGCCATCGGTCAGTTCAAACTGCCGGCACAGGTTGTCCTGTAACGTGAGCAGAAAGTGCTTGATCGCGTCGATATCAGGTGAGCTCATAGTGTCCCTTATGATGATGTTGAAAGGCGGTTGGGCTTATTCCAACCTTAGTATATCGAAATTCGGCAGGCCGCCCATCGCCGGTAAATGCCGTCGATGTGAATCGACGCCATTGCTGAAAAGTGTATGACGAAGATGTTGCGTCTGCGGTGAATCACGGGATAATCGGGTATCACCTATTGACTCTAGATGGCGAGCAGCGATGGAAATCCGCGTATTCAGGCAAGATGACTTTGAAGAAGTGATTACCCTTTGGGAACGCTGTGATTTGCTGCGCCCCTGGAATGACCCGGAAATGGATATTGAGCGCAAGCTCAACCATGATCCTGACCTGTTTCTGGTAGCAGAAGTGGGCGGCGAGGTGGTTGGCTCGTTGATGGGCGGATATGACGGTCACCGCGGTTCGGCCTACTATCTGGGGGTGCATCCTGATTACCGCGGCCGCGGCATCGCCAATGCGCTGATCAGCCGTCTGGAGAAAAAACTGATCGCGCGTGGTTGCCCGAAGATCCACCTGATGGTGCGGCAGAGCAACACGGCCGTCATCAGTATGTATGAAAAGATGAATTACGACATGGTCGACAGTATCACGCTGGGCAAGCGCCTGATTGAAGATCAGGAGTATTGACCGTTCCCATCTGGCCGCGTTTGCGCGCCGTCGGTCGTTGACGGAGAGAAGCCGCCTTATCTCCGTCTGACGCCGACCGATATCCCGCCAGCCTGACGGCTGCATTTTTCCTTTCTGTTTCTGTTCGCGCATCCGCGCCATTTTCTCGTTAGGGGTTTTTGCCTGTCCAAAAGGTCAGGTTTGTACTGCTCACTGTAAAAATTTATTGATAATAGGTATCATTTGTAAAATAATTCTCATTATCTATAAAGGGATGTTTCTGCTTGTTTTTGGGATGGGGAATCAGGGGCGCCGCTGTTGCCTGTCCATGAATTGATACTTATTTCTATAAATAAAACATGGTATTACGTTGAAAGCTACACATTCTCTTCTGTTGTCCGTTGGGGTACATCTGTCGGTGGTCTGGGCCTTATTGTGGGGGTATGCGCCTCACGAGCCGCTGCTGCTGCAGGCCGGGCGCGCCGGAGAAAGCGTGACGGGCATGCATGTCACGTCGTTTTCCGCCCACGCAGTACGGCTGCTTTCCGCAAACACTGCAACTTCGCCTGCCGACGAACTGACTGCGGCCGCCAGAGCAACGCCGGTTGCCGTGGCGCCGGCGGTGATGCCGGCGTTGCCGGTTAATGAGCGCGCCGTAGTGACGGCCGCGTCTTCCGATTCCGCTGTGACGACACGCCCGCCAAAACCGACGGAGAAAACCCGCGAACCCTCGCGCCCGCCAAAAGATCCTGTGCAGGCGAAAGAAAAAGCGGACGTCAAAAAAACATCCGCCTCTCCACGCAGTGAAACTCGTGATACGCCGACGCCTGTGGCGGATGCGGCGAGTCCGGCTGAGCCGGGAAATCGCGCAACGGCGTCAGCGCCCGCCAGCGCGTCGGCAGGCGGGCAGGCCGCACCGGCGGGCGAGAGCACGCAAGGGCAGGCTCGTCAGGGCGCGGGCAATAGTCAGACCGGCACGCTGAAGGCGTTGCAGCGACGGGTGAATTACCCCGTGCGGGCGCGCTCGATGGGGGTGGAAGGCCAGGTACGACTGCGGTTTGACGTCACGGCCAGCGGCACGGTCACCAATATTCGGGTGTTGTCGGAGAACCCCGACGGGATGTTTAGCAGCGACGTTATCAAAGACATGGCGCGCTGGCGTTATCAGACCAGTTCACCGATTGCCGACCAGACGGTATCCGTCATTTTTCGGCTGAATGGCCATATCGAACTTCAGAATTGATTTTTTTGTTTTCAATATCATCAGGGTACAGGAAATAATTACATGAATAAGCATCTCTATTTGATGATGATACTCGGCGTATCATCAACGGCGACGGCTGCCGAACAGACGACTCAAACAGAAAATACCTCCGCCGGTAAAGCGGCGGCGGCAGAAAAGAAAAATGCCGATGAGGATACCATTCTGGTTCGCTCCACTCCCACCAGTCAGACGATGGGAACCCAGGTTATCACCAGCGAGCAGATTCAGCGTCGGCCGACGCGTAACGGCAGCGTCACTGAATTATTGCGATCCAACCCAAACGTGCGCTTTTCCAATGACCTCGACAGCAGCCTGACGCCCGGTGAACTGGCGCCGGAAAACGTGTCGTTTCATGGCGAGAAGTTTTACCAGAATAACTACATGATCGATGGGTTATCCAACAATAACGTCATCAACCCCGGCGCGAATAATGGCGAACTGAGCAATACACCGGATGGCTATTCACCAACCGACCTGCCCGCCGGCGGTGCGCAATCATTCTGGATTAACTCGGAGTTGATCGAGCAATTACAGGTATTCGACAGCAATATCTCCGCGAAATATGGCGACTTTACCGGCGGCGTGGTCGATGCCAAATTAAAAGACCCGAAACTGGACCGCGCTTCCGGCAGGGTTTCTTATCGCACCACCCGCGACAGCTGGGCCCGTTATCATATTGACGACGATATTGAAGGCGACTTTTATTCAGCCAGCCAGCTCTATTATCAGCCGAAGTTCCGCAAGAATTTTTATTCCGCCACCTTTAATCAGCCATTAAGCGACAAGGCCGGATTTATTTTTGCCTATAACCGCCAGCAGTCGTCGATCCCGTTTTATAACAGCGTCATGGATGAATGGGTCACGCAGAAGCGCGAGGCGGAAACCTATTTGCTTAAAGGTACCTGGCTGGCGGATAACGGCGATATTTTCCGCCTGACCGGCATGTACGCGCCGCATGAGTCCGGCTATTACAAAAAAGACATCAAAAACGGCGGCTATACCAATACCGGCGGCGGCTATCGCGGCAATATCGAGTGGGAACACAATGCGGACTGGGGGAAAGTGAGCAGTCTGGCAGGTTATCAGTTTGAAGAAAACCGCATCGAGCATGAGGGCGATACCTACCAATCCTGGTATCGCTATAATCTGCCGTCCCGATTTGTGTCCAGGGTTGTGGACTGGGGAACGGGGGGCGCGGGTAACGCCCAGCTATCGGGGATCGGTGGTTATGGCAAATATGCCACAGAAAAACAGACCTTCACGTTCAAACAGGATTACGAACTCAACCCGCTGGCGTTGTGGGGCACCAGCCATCAGTTGGATATGGGCTGGCAGGTAGATTCTTACCACGCGCAATATCGCCGTTTTAGCAATGTGTATACCAGCCGTAATACGCCTACCATCAGCACCAGCGTGGTGTGCCAGGCCGGCGACGACTTCTGTATTAATGGCGAGCAGTATTACCGCAATCGCAATCTGTTCCCGGCGCGTCAGGTGGAAGGCAATTACGTCAACTATGCGGTGTATTTACAAGACAGCGTCAGTTACCAGAACCTGGAAGTGACGCCGGGCGTGCGCCTGCAGTATGACGATTATCTGAAAAACCTGAACATCGCCCCGCGTCTGGCGGCGTCTTACGATGTGTTTGGCGATCGCTCCACCCGCATTTTCGGCGGCGCCAACCGTTACTACGCCCAGAACATGCTGGCGTACAAACTGCGTTCCGGGATCAACGAGTCGGTAGTGCAGAGTCGTACCAGCGCCGGTAGCGGCTGGACCAGCAGTAATACCAGTTATGGCAGTTATGACTACGATATTTCCGACCTGAAAACACCGTACAGCGACGAGCTGTCGCTGGGGCTGTCGCAGCGGGTGTACGACACCGTGTGGACGCTGAAATGGGTTAATCGTCAGGGACGCAACCAGTTCGGCCGCAGCAACGGAACCGATGACAGCGGTCAGCGTTATTACTACCTGACCAATGACGCACGCACCGAAGGCAACACGCTGTCGCTGACGGTGGAGCCTATCAGCCCGTATAAACTGAAATACGCCGATGTTCGCTGGGGGCTGAGCGCCAGCATGGCGGATAACAAAACCAGCTCACAGCTTTACTACGACCAGAGCAACCTGGACGACAGGAAGGTGATTTTCAAAGGCCGTCTGACCGATCGTCGTGACATGGACGCGCTCGACTACAACACCCCGTGGTCGGTGGCATTGAATATCAACACCTATTTCCCGGCCATTCGCCTTAACTGGGATCATAACCTGGCCTATACCTCCGGTTACAAAGGCTACCGTACCTCCAGCGTTACCTGCTCCGGCAGCGCCAGCAGCGTCAGCGCCTGCGGCGATTACACCGGTAGCGCCACGCTGTATACCGAGCGCCAGTATCAGGATTACGTCTCCTACGACTGGCGATTCAACTACTCCTTGCCCACCTATAAAAACCAGTCGCTGGACCTGACGCTGGATGTGATCAACGTACTCGACAACGTGATCGCTACTTCGCAGGAATCCTCCGGCAATACGGTGACCTACAAGCTGGGTCGTCAGTTCTGGCTGGGCGTGGCTTACAACTGGTAATGGCCTGACGCCGGGAGCGGGTGCGTCCCGCCCCGGCGATGACACAGTGATTGCCTGAGATATCCCGTCGGTTTTACATACCCATGATTGAGTGATTAATGAGAAAAATGACTTCCCGCTGGATAGGTACGATAGCGTTCTGTCTGTTCAGCGCGCTGGCCTCAGCGCAAACCGTCACCAGCCCGCTGCCGGTGATTACCGAAGGGCAACTGGACAATGGCCTGCGTTACACCATTGTGCCGCTGGCCGGGCAGCAGCAACGGTTGGACATCCGGCTGAGCGTTGAATCCGGTTCGCTGGACGAGCAGGATGACGAGTCCGGCGTGGCGCATATGGTGGAGCACATGGTGTTTCGCGCCACGCGGGATTATCCGGCCGGTCTGGCGCAGACATTGGGCCAGCAGGGCTGGGTTCGCGGCCAGCATTACAATGCGATGACCAATTACGAGCGCACGGTTTATATGCTGAGCCCGCCTGCCGGCAAGCCGTCTCTGGGGCTGGCGTTGGACGTGCTGGCGCAGATAGCCGGGCAGGCGCGCTTCGAGCCGGAGGACTGGCAGCGTGAGCGCCAGGTGATCCTCGAGGAGTGGCGCGGCAAGCTTGGTGTGGCGGAACGCATGAATCAACAGCGGGTGGCCGCTATCCGGCATGACTCCCGCTATCCCGATCGCCCGGTCATCGGTTCCGAAAGCGCGATCCAGACCACGCCGGTGACGGTGCTGCGCAATTTTTACGCCCGCTGGTACCACCCGCGGAATATGCGCCTGATCGTGATCGGCGACCTGCAGCCCGAACAGGTGAAACAGGCGATTACGCAGGCGATGGGCAAACTGCCGGACGGCAAAATACCGCCGCGGGATCAGTATGAACCCGCGTTGCGCCCGCAACTGCATGTGGTGCGTCTGCAGGACAGCCAGAGCAGCGTCAGCCAGGTGTCGTTCGTGTTCCGTTTTGATGACGCGGCGGCCAGAGCGACAGGCGAGCAGGGGCTGCGCCACCGTTTGATCAACCAGATCGCGCTGGACACCCTAAGCCGGCAGGTGCAGCGTCAACCGATCGCTCCGGCAACGGCGGTTAGCAGTCTGGTGGTGCGCAAGTCCGACATCGGGCGCACCACGGTAGCGCTAGGGCTGTTCGCCTCGGTGTTGCCGGACGGACACCAGCAGGGGCTGACCGTGCTGTTGCAGGAGATTGCGCGCCTGCGCCATTACCCGTTCTACGAATCCGATATCGCAGCCGTTAAAGATGAGGTCCGCCAGTCGGCGGAGAAAATGGCGGCGACGCCGGAACAGCGCGAGTTTTCCGACTGGGTACAGCAACTGGTGGTGTCCTGGCAGCAGGAACGCCCTTATACCGGCAAACAGCAACTGGGGCAGCAGGCGCTGGCGGCGCTGAAAACCATTACCGCAGCGGATATCAACGCCTGCCTGCAGCGCTGGTTGTCATCGCCCGATCAACTGGTGCAGTTCAGTGTTCCCGGCAATTTGCCGTTTACGCCGCCGTCGGCGGCCGATATTGAGCAACAGCGTCAGCAGGTGGCTCATAGCGAGCTGGCGCCGCTGCAAAAGCCCGTTGCGCGGGTAGCGCCTGCATTGCCTGCGGCTGAAGGCCGTGGCGAGGTCGCCAGCGTGCGAGCGTTTCCGGAGCAGAAGGTAGAAGAGTGGCAACTGAGCAACGGCGATCGGCTGGTATGGCTGCGCAGCGCTCTGGCCGGCAAATCGGTATCGCTGGCCGTGCAGTCGCCGGCCGGTTTCATGACGCCGGGACGTGAGCCGTGGCTGTCCCAGCTCGCCGGTCAGTTGATCAGCCAAAGCGGGCCGGCCGGCTGGAAAGGCCGGGATCTGAACGACTGGAAAAAAGAGCAGCGGCTGTCGCTCAGTCTGGATTATCAGCCGGATGAGCTGCGCTGGAGCGGCAGCGTCGGCCCGGACAAGCTGGACGCGCTGTTGCATCTCTATCATGCGATGAATCGGTCGGCCGCTATTGATGAAAACGATATGCGCGACAGCCTGTCGGTGCTGAAGCGGCAGCAGGTTACCCGCGAGCAGAGCGTTGGCTCCCGGCGGGAACGGGAGATCACCGAGTTGCAGTTCGGCAACGCGCCGACGCCTTTCCCGACGCCGACGCAGCTGGATAGCGTCACCACCGAACAATTGGCGGATCAGTGGCGGCAGACCGTGGCGGCGCCGGTGACCTATTACCTGCTGGCGGACCTGCCGGCGGAACAGTTGCGCCCGCTGGTGGAGCGCTATCTGGCTTCACTGCCGCGTCAGGCTGGCGCGGAAAGCCCGCAGCATCTGGCGCTGGCGGGGAAACGCGAGCGCGTCTCCGCCATCAATCTGGAACCAAAGGCGGATATCTACCTGTGGAGCTTCTCGCCGCAGACATGGACGCCGCAGCAGGCGGTGCAGGTGAATATCGCCTCCCGGCTGGCGGCCCGTTATCTCAAGGCCAGCCTGCGTGATGACGCGCAGGGGATTTATAACCTGAAGATGGAAAGCCGTCTGAATGACAAAAGTCAGCGTATTGAGACGTTGCTGCGCTTTACCACCTCGCCGCAGCGAGAGCAGGAACTGAGACGCAGCGCGCAGCAGGTGCTGGAAACGCTGGCGGCGCGCATCACGCCGCAGGATGTGGAGCAGGAGCGCAAGCAGTTTATCCACAGCGAGCGCTCCCGCCAGCAAGACAGCACCACCCTGATGTCGCGGCTGATGCTGAGTTACCGGAACTATCATGATCCCCGCTATCTGACCCAACTGGATAGTCTGGCGCCGGCGATTACGTTTGAAGCGGTGCGCGATGCGGCGTCCCGGCTGTGGCATCCGCAGAATCAGGTGCTGTACGTCACCTTGCCTAAACACACCGCATTGCCTCTGCCGCAGGAGAAAAAATCGTGAAACCGTTCCTGCGGGCGTTTGCCCTGTTGTGTCGTCCGTTCTGGCTTAACCGGCGTTACTGGCAAAGCTGGATGCTGCTGGCCGCTATCGTGGCGATGGGCGGCAGCATTGTTTATCTCAACGTCCGCATCAATGACTGGAGCAAAACCTTTTATGATGCGCTGGGAGCATTCGATAGCGGCCTGCTTTACCGCCTGATCAAGGAATATTGCTTCTATATCCTGATTTATATCGGCGTCTTCGTGTATCAGGAATGGCTGACCAAGCTGCTGATTATTCGCTGGCGCGAACAGATGACGGCGGCGTTTATCGACAGCTGGCTGGCGAAACGCGCCTTTTATCGCCTGTCGCTGAGCGGCCGGGTGGATAACCCGGACCAGCGTATCGCGCAGGATGTCGACCTGTTCGTTACCCAAACGGTGCGGCTGTCGGTATCGTTCATCATCACCTTCGCCCAGTTGTCCTCGTTCCTGCTGATCCTGTGGGACTTGTCCGGCGTGCAGCAGTTCACGCTGTGGGGGCACAGCGTGACCGTCAGCGGTTATCTGGTATGGGTGGCGGTGCTCTATACCTTGCTGGGCAGCCTGATTACCCAGTGGATCGGCAAACGGCTGCATGGCATCAATTACCATAAACAGCAGGCGGAAGCGGATTTCCGCGCCTCGCTGCTGCGCAAGCACGACAGCGCGGAGCAGATCGCGCTGTACGGCGGCGAACGGCAGGAAAAGCGTCAGCTGGGCGGCTATTTTTCGTCGATCGTCAGCAACTGGCGTTCACTGATGAATGCCGAGCGCAACCTGGGCCTGTTTACCGTCGGGTATACCCGCGTCAGCCTGATCGTACCGGTGTTCGCCGCGCTGCCCGCGTTTCTCAGCAAAACCGTCACGCTCGGCGGGCTGATGCAGATTCGCAGCGCGTTCGGGCAGGTACACAGCGCGCTGAGCTGGTTTATTCGGGTGTATTACTCGCTGGTGGAGCTCTCCGCCAGCATGACGCGTCTGGATCAGTTCCGGCGGGAAATCGAGGCGCATCAGGATACGGCGATACCGGTCGTACAGGGTGAACTCCTGCAGGTGGAGCGGCTCAGTTTCTCCACGCCGCAGGGACAACCGCTGCTGCGCAATGTGACGTTCCAGTGCGCGCCCGGCAGTTGGAACCGGCTTTCCGGCCACAGCGGGCTGGGGAAATCGACCCTGCTGCGCACGCTGGCCGGGTTGTGGCCCTATTACAACGGCGCCTGGCAGGCCGGGCGCGGCCATTCGCTGCTGTTGCCGCAGCAAAGCTATCTGGGGCAGGGGGCGCTGGCGGAGGTAATTTGTTATCCGCGCGCGCCGCTGGAAGATGAAGCGGCGTTGCGTCAGGTGTTGGAGCAGGTTGGACTGGGCGACTGGGGCGACCGATTACAGCAGCAGATGAACTGGGATCGGGTGTTCTCCGGCGGCGAGCGGCAGCGGCTGGCGCTGGCGCGGGCGTTGGTCAATCGCCCGGATCACCTGTATCTGGACGAAGCCACCAGCCATCTCGACCAGCATGCGGCCCGGCACCTGTTGGGGGTGATCCGACAGGCATTGCCGGATTGCACCGTGATTGCGGTAACTCACCAGCAGGAACTGGCCGATCTGTTCCATTATCACATCGATCTGGCTGCTTTCCGCTAGCCCTTTTCCCTTCGGCCGGGTGACGTTTTTCTCTGAATGAACGTTTCCCCGGCCCGTCTGAACAATGGTAATCTTGACGGCATGTACGCGCCGCGGATTAACCGGCGCGAATTTTCACGGCACTTTCTGCCGGCGGCGCACTCAAAGAGCCAGCGCTATGGCAGGGTCGGCTCTGTGAGTCGGCGCCGTTTTATGTTGAGGAGTCGAGAGTGACAAAAGTGCGTCCGTTGTTTCTGGCTTTCCCGTTATTGCTGGCAGGGTGCAGCACGCTATCCAGTTTTTCCTGGTCCAGTTTGTCGCCGTTCAACTGGTTCGGCCATCGTCTGACGGTATCGGACGCCGGCGTCGGGGACATTAATGCCAAAACGCCGATGCTGGAGTCGGTGTTAAACGACGCGCTGAACGGCGATTATCGCCTGCGCGGCGGTATGGAAACCCGCAACGGCAAGCTGGTATCGATCTATGAAGCGCTCAAGGATGACAGCGTCAGGTTGGAAATCAGCGGCGAGTCGAAAGGCCAGGTCAAACAGGTGGCGGTGATGGATAAGGCGATCGCCAGCGAGTGGGGCGTGAAAATCGGCGATGAATTCAGTTCGCTTTACAGCAAGGCGTTTGGCCTCTGCCAGCCGGGACAAGGCGCGGATGCCCGTAGCGTCGAATGCGTGGCGCCGCAGGGTAAACACGTCAGCTACCTGTTCTCCGGCGACTGGAGCGGTCCGGAAGGGCTGATGCCGTCCGACGATATTCTCAAGAACTGGAAGGTCAGCAAGATCGTCTGGCATGCGCAGGAACGAGAATAATTCATCAGTATGATTTATTAATGCACGAACCGGGATGAGGTTATCCCGGTTCGTGCCGCCGCCACGTTTGGCGCTGTAATGCAATTTTTTATCAGATTTATTGTTGAAGTTGGTTAAAGAATTTGGTGCTTATTTTGTGCTGAATTACTGAAAAATTCCCTGATGACTCACTGCCTTTATTACCTTTCATCATCGTTCCATCCACTGCTTGCTCCATTGATTTGTCATTTCTTCTGAATATGATCCGGCTCGCATCCGATACTGTATCTACGCTGTCCTGACGCTAACATATAAATCTGCATACAGATTGCCGACATGAGGCGCTGTGTGCGGCTGGCAGCCGACAGCGGTACCGTTGGCTGCGGATATCACCTGTACAGGAAGTCTGGTGTGTGCATTCGCATCGCGTCTGGATCCGCACACCGATAATGATCAATAAGGAGTTTTGATGTCCCACATCCTGATGGCCGCGGTGGCAACGCCGGGGCATGTTTATCCTATGCTGACCATCGCCCGTCATCTGCTGACCAAAGGGCACCGGGTAACCCTGTTCAGCGGCGCGCTGTTTCGCGAGCAGGCGCAGGCCGCTGGCGTCGGGTTTGTCGCGTTCGACGAACAGATCGATTTTGACTACCGTTACCTGGAGCGTCATTTTCCCAAACGCGCCACTCTGCCGCCCGGCAACGCACAGATGGCGCTGGCGTTGCGCGAATTCTTCTCCGCGCCTATCCCGTTGATCGACCGCCAGTTGCGCGCGGTGCTGGCGCAAACCCAGCCGGACGTAGTGATGGCGGAAAACTGTTTCTACGGCATTCTGCCGCTGCTGGCCAGCGAGGATCGTCCGCCGGTGATCGGCATCGGCGTGACGCCGCTGTCTTTCTCTTCCCGCGATTCGATTTTCTACGGGCCGCGTATTCCGCCCGCGCTGTTGCCGCCGGATTTGACCCGCGAGCAACTGATCGACGAAGAAACCCGCGGGCTGATCGCCGGCGTGAAGGAGGCGTTTGATACGGTGATGGTGCAGTCAGGGCAACAGCCGCTCACCGCACCCTTCACCGACGCGCTGATCAGCGGCTGCGACCGCTTCCTGCAACTGTCCACCACCGAACTGGAATATCACCGCGATGATTTGCCGTCGTGCGTCCGTTTTGTGGGGCCGTTGCCGTTGAAGGTGACCGAAGAGCAAACGGAGCAGGCGCTGTGGGAGGAGCAAGATACCCGGCCGCTGGTGATCGTGTCGCAGGGAACGCTGGCGAATGTGGATCTGCAGCAGTTGATTGGCCCGACGTTACGCGCGCTAGCCAATCTGCCCGTTCGGGTGCTGGCGACCACCGGCGGCCGACCGGTGGAAGCGCTGGCCGCTTCGGCGCCGGAAAACGCGCGGGTGTGCCGCTTTGTCTCGCTGGAGCACTGGCTGCCGCGGGCGGCGCTGTTGATTACCAACGGGGGATACGGTTCGCTCAACGCGGCGTTGTCTCACGGCGTGCCGTTGATTGTGGCTGGTACGGGAGAAGACAAACTGGAAACCGCGGCGAGAGTGGTGTTTGCCGGCTGTGGGTTGAATCTCGGCACCAGCACGCCGGGCGAGCAGCAGATTGCCGATGCGGTGATGCGCATCCTCGAACAACCCGGTTATACCCAACGGGCGAGTTGGGTTCAGGCCGATTGCGCGCGTCATCATGCGTTGGAGGCGATCGCGGAAGAAGTGGGGGCGATCGGGTAAGCGCTTGCCTGTGTATACGGCTGGCCTTGATTGACTGATATGTTTGAGTAACTGATATTGACGACAAAACCACCGCCATCCGCGCGGTGGTTTTTTCACCCCGATGCGGCGGTATGGCGAATTATCTCTGTCTGCGTGTCGGCGGATATTCAGGCTGAGGGTTGTGGTTTATTGGCTGAATTGCGCATCAGTTTTTTACGATCAACCCAGGTATTGGTTTGGGGATCATAATAACGGCTCGGCCATATTTCTTCAGGTTTAACGCCTAATGCGTTGGCAATCAATAATTCCCCTTTCGGCCAGGGGCGATATAACGCGTTTGCCAGTGTGCTTGAACTTAACCCTGCTTCTCGTGAGACCGCTGAGAGTGATGTCCCTTTCTTCCTCAATGCAGCAATGATATCGGCGGAATGCCAGTCCATTCTCCTTGATCGCATGACTTATCCTCGATGCTTGTGGCTGATTGCTATTTTGTTTGTGACAGACTTTTACTATTACACACTTTTATAGGTAAAAAATACTCTTGAATTAAATTTCATTTAACAAAATTAGGGATATTATGTGCCCGAACGGGATGATCAGGTAGTTGCTAATTACATTAATGAACCAGGAAATGATGTGTTTGATATGTTTCATGAATAAAAACATGTTGAATGCGACTGGTTGTGAAAATATGAGAGGTGAAATAAATTCAATAATATATATTTAATTTCAAATTAATTATCGAATTAATAATTGGTGTTGCTGAATGCCAATCCCATTATCATGTTTGGCAAATGATGTTTGATAAACAGGATGTCGCTTGTAATGACAGCTAACCACGATTATTTACGCTCGTTTATTCCCTTGCTGAACGGGCTGAATGAGCCATGGGGAATCAAGGATCTGGCGTCTCGTCATGTGTATATGAACACGCCGGCATATAGTTACACCAATACGCCGGTGAATTTTGATATTGAGGGAAAATTCGACGAAGAATTTCCGATCGCCTGGGCGGAATTATCAGGTGATTTTATTGAGCACGATCGTCGAACAGAGACCTGTGCCGAGCGAGTTACCGTCATTGAAACCCATTACTGGTTTGGTAAAGCAGAGCTGTCGCCGTTTATCAGTGAAAAAATTCCTCTTTTTAATCCGGCAAAAGAGTGCGTGGGCATTTTGTGGAATGCCCGTCCGATGACCACATTGTCACCGCTTATTCATGTTGATCGACGTAAACCCACGGTACTGAAAACCGAAATAGCGATCGACCTGTTCACTCGCGCTGAACTGGACACGCTCTTTCTGGTGTTGCGGCGTTTTTCCAGTAAGGAAATAGCAAGGACGTTTAACCTGTCCAGCCGGACGATCGAAAACAGAATACAAAACATGTACCAAAAAGCCGGCGTGCATTCGTTCAATCAGTTTGAAGAGTTCTGTTATCAACAGGGACTGGACGGCTTTATACCTCACTCATTGCTGACCAAAGGCATTTTATTTATCTAGCAAGGGCAAGGTGCAATGGAAAACATTGATGATTATCCGGTAAGCCGGGTGCCGACGTCGGTGCGGCTGCCATTTTTCAATGTGGCTTTGGTTCATATTGGCATGCTCACCGCACTGGACCAGTTTATGTTGGGGGCGGTGCTGGGTCATTCGATGACGCTCGGCGAGGCTTTTCTGGCGATAGCCATCGGCAGCGCGATTTTCGGCGTCGTCACGCTGGGGTTGGGTTACGCGGGCATGAAGGAAGGATTGTCCGGCAGTCTGTTGGCGCGCTGGTGCGGGTTTGGCCGGATGGGCGCGGTGTTTATCGGCGCGATTATCGCCGTCAGCCTGTTGGGCTGGTTTGGTGTACAAAACGCGGTGTTTGCCAAATCGCTTAATTTTGCGTTGGGCGATCGGCTGGGATTTAGCTGGTCGGCGGCGCTTTCCGGCTGCGCGCTGACGCTACTGGTCACCTTCGGTTTCAGTGCCTTACGCTATACCGCCAGAATTGCGGTGCCGCTGTTTATCATGGTGGTCGGCTATATTTCGACCATGACGCTGACCGGGCACAATATTACCGAGTTGCTGCAAAAGAGCGTATCCGGCGAGGCTATTTCGGTGAGCGCCGGTGCGACCATGGTGGTCGGCGGTTGTATTGTGGCAAGTCTGATTACTCCTGACATGACGCGTTATTCTCGCCGCGGGCGGCATGTTTTCTGGATCACGATACTGTCGATCAGTATCGGCGAATTTGTCGTCAATGGGCTGGCGATCCTGATTGCCCGCGCGCTTAATACCGCCGATATCGTGACGATCATGTCGCAAACGGCAGGCGGTATCGGGCTGATTACCGTGATTTTCTCTACCTTGCGCATCAACGATATCAATCTGTATTCATCGTCGCTGGGCATCGCCAATGCGGTGGAAGGCATCACCGGCAGAAAGCTGAGCTACAAGTCCACCACATTGCTGATCGGTTTTATCGGCACTTTTCTGTCGGTTATCGGCATCCTGGATCGGTTTGTGGATTTCCTGACATTGCTGGGGGTGTTCTTCCCGCCGGTTATCGGGGTCATGCTGGTGGATTACTATGTTCTGCGAACCAGCCGAAGGTTGCTGGACGAGAGCCGCCGGCATGGCGAACTGCCGGATGCAGGCAGCACGCCATACATCGGTTGGTCGGCGATTATCGCCAGTCTGGCGGGGAGCGCCGTTGGGTTGTTCACCGAATGGGGGATCCCGGCGCTTAATTCGCTGCTGGCAGCCAGTGTGCTGTACTGGTTGATCAAGGTGACGTTACCGACAGCGAAATCCATTCGCGGCGGGTTGCGATCTCTGCGTTGATCATCCTTGCGAAAACAGTCACCTATGCTTTCCACCGTTATCGGTAAGGTTATCCTGTTATCGTCAACATCGTCTGATATCATGTGATCAGAATTGGGGCGTGGTGGTCACGCCTCATACTTTATTGATATAGCAGCATTGAGATAGCAGCCCGGCATGGCTTGCCGGCGCGAGAGAAACTGCACTGAGTAATGTGAGGAAGCAACAGATGACACAAATTCAAAGCGGTATTTTGCTGGAGCATCGCCGTTTTGCCATCTTCATGGAGGCTATGGTACAGGGAGAATTTGATGCCATCCGCCAGGGGTGTAAGAAGTTCTGTCAGGCGCTGGCCGAGTTGCAGCAACGTTTCCCTGACGCGGGTCTTGGCGCGGTAATCGCCTTTGGCTACGACGTCTGGCGCGAGCTGGATTGCGACAACAGCGCGCAGGAACTTAAACCCTTCACGCCGCTGGGCAACGGGCTGGCGCCAGCTACTCAGCGCGACATGCTGATTCACATCCAGTCGCTGCGTCATGACGTCAACTTTTCGCTGGCGCAGGCGGTGCTGGCGGCGTTCGGCAACACCATCAACATCGAAGAAGAAACCCACGGCTTTCGCTGGGTGGAAGATCGCGATCTGAGCGGCTTTGTCGACGGCACCGAAAACCCGCAGGGCGACGCCCGGCGTGACGTCGCCATCGTGCCGGACGGGCAGGTGGGCGAAGGCGGCAGCTATGTGTTTGTCCAGCGTTGGGAGCACAACCTGCGCCAGTTGAATCGCATGAGCGTGGAACAGCAGGAACAGATGATCGGCCGCACCAAACAGGATAATGAAGAATTGTCGTCCGAGTCGCGCCCGGTGACCTCGCACCTGAGCCGCGTCGACCTCAAGGAAGACGGCAAAGGGCTGAAAATCCTGCGTCAGAGCCTGCCTTACGGCACCGCCAGCGGCAAACACGGCCTGTATTTCACCGCCTACTGCGCTCGTCTCTACAACATTGAACAGCAACTGCTGAGTATGTTTGGCGACCGCGACGGCAAACGCGACGATATGCTGCGCTTTACCCGCGCGGTCAGCGGCAGTTACTTCTTTGCCCCTTCGCTTGATCGTTTGTTATCGCTATAACAGAATCCGGTTTTGCTACAGGCAGGCACTGCATCGCGGTGCCTGTTTTTTTGGCGTCCTCTGACGACCCGGAGAGAGAATGTGACCACGCTTGAGCACTGCGTCGGCAATACGCCGCTGATTAAATTACAACGTCTGGCCCAGCACACCGGCAGCGAAATCTGGCTGAAGCTGGAGGGCAACAATCCGGCCGGCTCGGTGAAGGATCGGGCCGCGCTGTCGATGATCCAGCAGGCGGAGCGCCGGGGCGAGATTGCGCCGGGCGACACGCTGATTGAGGCTACCAGCGGCAACACCGGCATCGCGCTGGCGATGGTGGCGGCGATGAAAGGTTACCGACTGCGTCTGCTGATGCCGGAAAACATGAGCCTGGAGCGGCAGGCGGCAATGCGTGCCTATGGCGCAGACTTGTTGCTGGTCAGCCGACAGCAGGGGATGGAAGGCGCGCGCGATCTGGCCCGACAGATGGCACAGGCGGGCGAAGGCAAGCTGCTCGACCAGTTCAACAACCCGGACAATCCGCTGGCGCACTTCACCACCACCGGCCCGGAAATCTGGCGGCAGACGCAGGGCCGCCTGACGCATTTCGTCTCTTGTATGGGCACCACCGGCACCATCACCGGCGTTAGTCGTTACCTGAAAAGCCAGCGTGAGACGGTTTGCACCGTCGGCCTGCAACCGCAGGACGGCAGCCAGATCCCTGGGATCCGTCGCTGGTCGCCGGACTATATGCCGGGTATCTTTCAGCCGCAGCTGGTGGACCGGATTATGGATATGTCGCAGCAGGAGGCGGAAACCACCATGCAGCAACTGGCGCGGGTAGAAGGGGTATTCTGCGGCGTCAGCTCCGGCGGCGCGGTGGCGGGAGCGCTGCGTATCGCCGCCGAACAGCCCGGCAGCCTGATCGTCACCGTGGTATGCGATCGCGGCGATCGCTATCTTTCCACCGGCGTGTTTGGCTAAGCGCCACGCTCGTGCTTATTCCCGCTCCAGCGCGTGGATCGGTTGCAGACGGGCCGCACGCCGCGCCGGGAAGAAGCCGAAAATCACGCCAATCAGGCTGGAACAGAGAAACGCCGCCACCATCGAGGCGGCGGAATAAAGGAATGTCACGCCGCTGACATGGCTGGCGATCGCGCCCGCCAGCAGCGACAGCATCACGCCCAATACTCCGCCGCACAGGCACACCAACACCGCCTCAATCAAAAATTGCTGCATGATGTCGCCGGTGCGTGCGCCGACCGCCATGCGTACGCCGATCTCCCGCGTGCGCTCGGTCACCGACACCAGCATGATGTTCATGACGCCGATGCCGCCCACAATCAACGAAATCAGCGCGATGGCGGATACCAGCAGCGTCATGGTGGCGGTGGTCTGCCGGATGGTTTGACGGATGCTGTCGGTGTTCATGACGAAGAAATCCTTGTTGCCGTGTTGGCGCGTCAGAATCTGGGTGATGCCCTGTTGCGCTACGCTCAGGTCGATATTGTCTTTAACCCGCACGGTAATGCTGCGCAGGTATGACTGGCCGACCATGCGGCGCATCACGGTGGTATAGGGCAGCCAGATATTCAGGTTTTCATCGCTGCCGAAGCCTGACTGTTTGCGGGTGGCGACGCCGATGATGCGACAGGGCAGGGTGCCGAGAAAAATTACCTGTCCCAGCGGGTTCTCGCCGTTGGGGAACAACTTATTACGGGTGTTCTGATCGATGACCGCCTCCTGCGTCAGGCGTTCAACGCTAAGCGGCGAGAACCCGTTGCCTTCCGACAGGACATAACCGCGCACGGTGAAGAACTGCTCGCCCACGCCGCTGACGCTGACCGATACCGCTTTATTGGCGTAACGCAGCGTCACCGACGTCGAGACGGTGGGGGTGACGCTGTGGATGTAAGGTTGCTGTTCCAGCGGGCGCAGGTCGTTGACGCGCAGCGTCTGAATGGCGGCGGAGCGCATGTCGCCGAAATCCTTGCCGGGAAAGATCTCCAGCGTGCTGGTGCCCATTGCGTTGATGTGTTCCAGCACCTGTTGTTGCGAGCCTTTGCCGAGCGCCACCACCGACACCACCGAGGCGATGCCGATAATAATCCCCAGCATGGTCAGGAAGGTGCGCATCCGTTGGGCGTTCATGGCGCGCAGCGCCATCCTGAAAGCATTCTGTAGCCGGTCGTACCCGCTGGTCAGCGTTTTGGCCGGTAGCGGCGCCGGGGGCGTCGGCGTTGCCGGCGTCATGTCGTCGGCCGTGTTGCGGTCGGCCACGATTTCACCGTCGTGAATCTCGATGATGCGGCTGGCCATTTGGGCGATGCGCATATCGTGGGTGACCAGCACGATGGTATGCCCTTGCCGATGCAACTCATGAAGAATCGACAGTACTTCCTCGCCGCTGGCGCTGTCGAGCGCGCCGGTAGGTTCGTCCGCCAGAATCACCTGGCCGCCGTTAATCAACGCGCGGGCGATGCTGACGCGCTGCTGCTGCCCGCCCGACAGCTGGTTGGGCGAGTCCTGCAGGCGACCGGCGAGACCCAGCCTCGCCAGCAGGGCTGCGGCGCGCTGGCGGCGTTCGTGGCGAGCCTGACCGGCATACACCGCCGGCATTTCCACGTTATCGCCCACGTTCAGGTCATTAAGCAGGTGATAACGCTGGAAGATGAACCCGAAGTGCTCGCGGCGCAACGCGGCAAGCCGGTCGTCATTCAGGGTCAGGGTGGAGACGCCGGCTACCTGATAATCCCCTTGCGTCGGTTTATCCAGACAGCCGAGGATATTCATCAGCGTGGATTTACCGGAGCCGGACGCGCCGACGATCGCCACCATTTCACCGGCATGAATCGTCAGATCGATGTTTTTCAGCACATCGACGCATTGTTCACCGTTGATAAAACTGCGGTGGACCTGGCGCAGCGCTAGCAGAGGCGCGCTCATGGCTTAAAACCCCATCGGCGGCGGCGGCGGGGACGACGCGTCGCTGCCGTCGCTTGCCGTCTGCTGGCTGATCACCACTTCCTCGCCGGGCAGCACGCCGGAAATCAACTGGATATAGGCGTTGTCGCTGATGCCGGTGGTCACTTCGCGCAGCGCCGGCCGACCTTGCGGCTGGGTCACCTGCACAAACAGTTTTCCCTGACGGCTAATCAGCGCGCTGACCGGTACCACGATGGCGCGTTTCGCCTCCGACAACAGAATGTAGACCTGCGCGGTCATGGAAATACGCAGGGTTTCGTCCGGGTTGTCGACATCAAACAGGCCGTTGTAGTAGATGGCGGAGCTGGAGGAACTGCTACTGGTGCTGTTGCTGGTGGTGCCGCTGCCACTGGTGCTGCTGCTTTCGCTGCTGATGGATTCCGGCGCCGGTTCGATGGCGCGCAGCACCGCCTGATAGCGTTTGTTGGGATTGCCGAGAATGGTGAACCACACCGGCATGCCGGTCCTGACGTTGATAACGTCCGCTTCCGAGATTTTGGCTTCGATCGTCATGGTGTCGAGGTTGGCGACCTTGGCGATAGTCGGTGCGCTCTGCACCGCATTGACGGTTTGCCCTTGTTCCACCGGCAGCGCCACCACGGTGCCGTTCATCGGCGAGACGATCTTGGTGTAACCCAGATTGACCTGCGCGGTGTTGACGGCGATTTTCGCCCGTACAATCTGGGCGTCCAGCGCGTCGATGTCGGCCTGCGTGGCTTCCAGCGTGGCTTTGGCGCTGTCGTAATCCGCCCGCACGCCGACGCCTTTTTGCATCAGATTTTGCTGGCGTTGCCAACTGAGCTGGTTATTACGCAGCGTGGCCTGTCTGGAGGCGCGTTGCGCCTGAATGTTATCCAGCGCCGCTTTGCTGTCCCGCAGCGCGTTCTGCTGGGTTAAATCGTCGATTTCGGCCAGCAATTGCCCCTGTTTCACCTTATCGCCCAGCGATACATGCAATGCTTTGATTTGCCCGGAAACCTGCGCGCCGACGCTAACCAGTTTACGCGCGTTGACGGTACCGTCGGCCAGCACAGTTTGTTGCAGATCGCGGACATCCACCGTGGCCGTAATATAATTCGGCGGGGGAGCTGGCCGTGATAAACGAAAAACGACGAACAGGGTAATGGCGGCAAGGCCGGCCAAAAGCCACCAGAAACGGCTGGAGCGGGGGCGGAATCTCATCAAAACAAAAACATCCTTGGCTAAGTAAAACGCCGAAACGAAGAACAGGGACAGAACACGCGGCGTGTTCCTGAATCAGGGAACACAGGCTGCGTATAATTTACCCGTCATCCCGCTTCGAATGCGTTATGTTTTGAACAGTGAAAGGTAAGGATTCCGTAAATGGTGCTGCGTAGATTGCAACCAGCCCTGACAATAGGGGCGGTAACAATGTATGGGAATGAAAGTATGAAAATTTTACTGGTAGACGATGACGCTGAACTGGGGCACATGCTGTGTGAATACCTTACGGCGGAAGGGTTCAGCACTTCACAGGTGATGACCGGCAAGGAAGGAGTGGACGGCGCCATGTCCGATCAGTATACCGCGATGATTTTGGACATCATGCTGCCGGATATGAGCGGAATTGACGTACTGCGGCAAGTGCGTCGCAATCGCTCGATTCCCATCATTATGTTGACGGCCAAGGGCGACAACATCGATCGCGTGATCGGGCTGGAAATGGGCGCGGATGATTATGTCCCGAAGCCCTGCTATCCGCGCGAGCTGGTGGCGCGTTTGCGTGCGGTATTGCGCCGTTATGAAGACAAGGCGGAAAAAAGCGAGGACACCGGGACGGTGAACTATGGCGAGCTGGCGATCTGCCCTTCCACCCGCAGCAGCGAGTGGCGCGGCAAGGCGTTTGATCTTACCGCTTCGGAATTCAACCTGCTGGAGCTGCTGATGCGCTCGTCCGAGCGGGTGGTGACCAAGGATGAGCTGTCGGAGAAATGCCTGGGACGCCGCCGGGAGGCCTATGACCGCAGCGTAGATGTACACATCAGCAATATTCGTCAAAAGCTGGCGGCGCTGGATGGGTGTAACCTGACCATCGAGACGGTGCGCAGCGTCGGATACCGGATCCGTTAATCATGCATGGAAGGCTGTTCTGGAAGATCCTGCTCGGTTTGTGGCTGACGTTTTTCGTCATTTCACAGCTGTTGTGGGTAGGCTTCTCGTTTTACGGCGGGCGTAACGAGCCGCCGGAAGTTCGTCTGGGAAGACACACCATGTCGTTGCAGATGGCGCTGGCGACGCAGGCGTTGCGTCAGGGCGGCATGGCTGAACTGGGTCGTACGCTGGCCGACTGGCCGAAGAGCGAACGTGGTTACATCAATGTCTCGATTATCGGCGACAACGACGACGTGGCCGGGATTGGCGGTGAACCGCCGCCGGAAATGGGGATGCTGGGCGAACCGCCCGGACGCCCGGGGCCGGGGTTCGGACCGGGGCCAATACCTGGGCCGGGCGGAATGCCGGAACGGCCGGACGTAGCGTCGTTACAGGTGGTGGAAGGCCCCGACGGGCAGCGCTACCGGGTGAGTTTCAATACCGTTCGCTGGCGGCAGGATTTGATGCCGGAGAACGGTCCGGTGCCGCTGCCGTTTTTCCTGCATTTGCCGCCGCCGATGATCTGGATTGGCGCGCTGGGCGGGTTGCTGTTCAGCGGTATGCTGGCGTGGAATCTGGCGCGCCCGCTGGGCCGGTTACGGGCCAGCTTCGAGCGCGTCGCGCAGGGCGACCTGTCGGTACGGCTTTATCCGTCGATGCGTCGCCGCCATGATGAGATCGGTGATGTGGCGCGCGACTTTGACGCTATGGTTGGCCGCCTGTCGGTATTGGTGGGCGCCCGCGAGCAACTGCTGCACGACGTCTCTCACGAGTTGCGATCGCCGCTGGCCAGGCTGCAACTGGCGATCGGGCTGGCGCGTCAGAACCCTGACAACGTGGAAAACGCCTTGCAGCGTATCGAACGTGAAGCGGAACGGATGGACAAGATGATCGGCGAAGTGCTGACGCTGTCCCGCGCGGAAAACCACGCGGTCAACAACGAAGAGTATTTCGACCTGCTCGGGCTGGTGAATGCGGTGGTCAACGATGCTCGTTACGAAGCGCAGGTGCCGGGCGTGGACATCGCGCTCAATATTAGCGATTACGATGATTACACCGTCAAAGGCTCGGCGGAGCTGATGCGGCATGCGCTGGATAACATCATTCGCAATGCGCTGCGTTTCTCTTCGCGCGGTCAGCAGGTGCTGGTCACGCTGTCACGAGATGAGAAAGAGTGGTGCGTCGGCGTGGCGGACCGCGGGCCGGGCGTGGAAGAAAGCAAACTCTCCAGCATTTTCGATCCTTTCATGCGCATTGATTCGCCGCAGTCGGGCAAAGGGTACGGGTTGGGGCTGGCCATCGCCCGCAAGGCGGTGGTGGCGCACGGCGGCCGCATCGAAGCGGAGAACCGGGAGCAGGGCGGGTTGCAGATCCGCATTTGCATCCCTCGCTGGCAATAATCGTGTTGGCGTGGTTTTGCTGGAGACCGTCTCGCGTGGTCGCCGGCGGCTTGCTTCAGGGCTGATTACACGGCGCGAAGAAACAAAAACGGCACCCGAAGAAGGTGCCGTTTTTCATGACGGAAAGTCGCTTATTTCTTGATGCGAATAACCGGGGTTTCCCCAACGACAACGGTGCCGCTCAGTTTGGTCAGCTCTTTGATCTCGTCCATATTGGAGATCACGACCGGGGTCAGGGTAGACTTGGCTTTCTCTTCCAGCAACGGCAGATCAAACTCGATCACCACGTCGCCTTTTTTGACGCGCTGCCCTTCTTCCGCGATACGTTTAAAGCCTTCGCCTTTCAGTTCAACGGTATCAATACCGAAGTGAACGAAGAGCTCGATGCCATTGTCTGATTCGATGGAAAAAGCATGGTTGGTTTCGAAGATTTTACCAATGGTGCCGTCCACCGGCGCGACCATTTTGTTACCGCTAGGTTTGATAGCGATGCCATCGCCGACGATTTTCTCTGCGAATACCACATCAGGCACGTCTTCGATGTTGACGATTTCACCGGATAACGGGGCAATGATTTCGATGCTGCCGGTTTCTTTCTTGTCATCAGAAACCAGAGATTTCAGTTTATCGAACAAACCCATGATTTTCTCCTAAGCATTAATATTGGGTCAGCACAGCGGTATCAGCAAAGCGTCTTTTCTTTAATGAACCGGCTTACCAGACTGCTTAACTCTTCTGCTGTCGGCTGGGCTAATGCCTGCTCCGCCAGCGCTTTCGCATCTTCGTAGTTGGCATTGCGAATAATTTTCTTGATGCGAGGAATCGAGATGGCACTCATGCTGAATTCATCCAGACCCATCCCCAGCAGCAGTAGTGTAGCACGTTCGTCGCCCGCGAGTTCACCGCACATGCCTGTCCACTTGCCTTCGGCATGCGAGGCGTCGATCACCTGCTTGATCAGGGTCAACACGGCCGGAGACATCGGGTTATAGAGATGAGAAATCAGCTCGTTCCCACGATCTACCGCCAGAGTATACTGGGTTAAGTCATTTGTCCCAATACTAAAGAAGTCGACTTCCTTCGCCAGATGGTGGGCGATGGCCGCCGCGGCCGGGGTTTCCACCATCACGCCGACTTCGATTGTTTCGTCGAACACTTTGCCTTCCGCACGCAGCTGGCCTTTGAGCATCTCCAGTTCGGCTTTCAGCGTACGCACTTCTTCCACCGAAATGATCATCGGGAACATGATGCGCAGTTTGCCAAACGCGGACGCACGCAGAATAGCGCGCAGCTGCGAATGCAGAATTTCCTTGCGATCAAGGCAGATACGAATAGCGCGCCAGCCAAGGAACGGGTTCTCTTCCTTCGGCAGGTCCATGTACGGCAGGTCTTTGTCGCCGCCGATGTCCATTGTACGCACGATCACCGCCTGGGCGCCCATCGCTTCCGCGACGGCTTTGTAGGCCTGGAACTGCTCTTCTTCGGTCGGCAGGGCATCGCGGTCCATGAACAGGAATTCGGTGCGATACAGACCCACGCCTTCCGCGCCGTTACGCTCAGCGCCGGCGACGTCGCGCACGGTACCGATGTTGGCGCACACTTCCACCTGATGACCGTCCAGCGAGATGGCCGGCAGATCCTTCAGTTTGGCGAGTTCGTATTTCTCGGTGTTGTACTGTTCCTGAACGGCCTTGAGCTGGTCAATGGTAGCCTGATCGGGATTCTGGTAAATCTTGTTGTTTACCCCGTCCAGAATGATGAAATCGCCGTTCTTGATTTTCTGGGTGGCGTCGGTGGTGCCCACGATGGCCGGCAGCTCCAGAGAGCGCGCCATGATCGAGGTATGGGACGTACGTCCGCCGATATCGGTAATGAAACCCAGCACCTTGTTCAGGTTCAGCTGCGCGGTTTCGGACGGGGTCAGATCCTTGGCAATCAGAATCACTTCGTCCTGGATGTCGCCCAGGTCAACGATGTGCAGGCCCAGAATGTTTTTCAGCAGGCGCTTGCCGATGTCGCGCATGTCTGCGGCGCGCTCTTTCAGGTATTCGTCATCCAGCTCTTCCAGCGCTTTCGCCTGGGTCTCGATGACGGAAAACGCCGCCGCGTCCGCGGACGCGTGGTCGTCTTTAATCAGGGAGATGATTTCCTGCTCGAATTCCTCATCTTCCAGCAGCATGATATGCCCTTCGAAGATGGCTTCTTTCTCTGGCCCCAGCGTTTCAGCCGCTTTTTGCTTGATCGCTTCCAGCTGCTTTGAGGCTTTGGCGCGACCCGTCAGGAAGAGTTCGATTTCCTGATCGACCTGGTCTGCAGAGATTTTTTTCCGGTTGACGACAATCTCGTCATCTTTCAGTAGCAGCGCCTTACCAAAAGCAATTCCCGGTGATACTAATATGCCTGAAATCATAACCCTACCTTACTTGATTCTGATGTTCACTAAAGAGAGCGGGCCGTTTACTCAAGCTCAGCCATCAGTTTAACCAGATGCTCAACGGCTTGCTGCTCGTCTTCACCTTCGGCGGAAATGGTGACCACGGTACCCTGGGTCAGACCGAGGGTCTGCAGTTTGAACAGGCTCTTGGCGCTGGCGCTTTTGCCGTTGGAGGTAACGGTGATTTCAGAGGTGAATCCTTTGGCTTCTTTCACGAACTGTGCGGCGGGACGAGTGTGCAGGCCATTCGGCGCGGTAATCGTTACTTCTTGCTGGAACATTCTGTTTTCCCCAACTTGTTGGATTAGGTTCATGTTGTGGAACTAAAGTTTAGTGTATGTACTGAACTTTAGCCTGTTTGGGCGCCCTGAGTGGTTCAGGACAGGCCGGGATGCGGTTGAGGAAAACGGTGTGCGCTTACCCCTGGTTAACGTCGACATGCCCCGTGTTGTTGATCCTGCGATGATGAAGCGTCCGGCCGAGCTGCTCCATGTCGCTGGGATGATATCCGTATGTGGGGGCCTCGACGGATATTAATTTCACGCATCAAAATAATTGTTCGGTTAAATACTAAACCTGACCGTGAAAAGCAATGTGTAAGTAACAGAAAGTTTGAACTCGGCCACAAAAAAGCACCCCGCAGGGTGCTTTTTTAACTTTTAAATCACATTTGCGACCAGGGGAAACCTACTGCTGCAGTTCCTGTTCGGTGAACAGATCGGCAAACAACGCCGTACTGAGGTAACGTTCGCCGGAAGAAGGCAGGATCACCACGATGGTTTTGTTGGCGAATTCCTCTTCCTTCAGCAGGTTCAGGGCAGCCGCTACCGCGGCGCCCGAAGAAATGCCCGCCAGAATGCCTTCTTCTTCCATCAAACGACGCGCGGTGTGGATAGCGTCTTCGTTGGTGACGCGCTCAACGCGATCGACCAGCTTCAGGTCCAGGTTGGCGGGAATGAAACCGGCGCCGATCCCCTGGATCTTGTGCGGGCCGGGTTTGATTTCTTCGCCGGCCAGCGCCTGGGTGATGACCGGCGAGTCGGTTGGCTCAACGGCGACAGAGATGATGGCTTTACCCTTGGTGTTCTTGATGTAACGGCTAACGCCGGTCAGCGTGCCGCCGGTGCCCACGCCGGCAATAAAGACGTCTACTTCGCCGTCGGTATCTTCCCAGATTTCCGGGCCGGTGGTTTTTTCGTGAATTTCCGGGTTGGCCGGGTTACTGAACTGCTGCAGCAGCAGGTAGCGTTGCGGGTCGCTGGCCACGATTTCTTCAGCTTTGGCAATCGCGCCTTTCATGCCCTTGGCGCCTTCGGTCAGCACCAGATTGGCGCCCAGCGCCTTGAGCAGCTTGCGACGTTCAATACTCATGGTTTCCGGCATGGTCAGCGTCAGTTTATAACCGCGCGCCGCCGCCACATACGCCAGTGCAATACCGGTATTACCGCTGGTCGGTTCTACGAGTTCGATGCCGGGTTTCAGCACGCCGCGCTTTTCGGCATCCCAAATCAGGTTGGCGCCGATGCGGCATTTCACGCTGAAGCTCGGGTTACGTGACTCCACCTTAGCCAGAATACGCCCATTGCCGATGCGATTCAGACGAACCAGCGGCGTATGGCCGATAGTGAAAGAATTGTCTTCGTAGATCTTACTCATAGCCCGTCCTTAATAACTGTATGAAATTTTTGCGAACCTTAGAGAGAATACTCGTTCGGGACAGCCAGTGAAGTAAAGAATCGCTATATCGATATGTTCTGAAGAAATATATTTTCATCAATATCCAGTTATAGAACAGGTTACTGTTGTCGCCTTGATCAGGACCGACGCAGCGTAGCGGAAATATGACGGTAACGATCCACCCACAAGGCCGTAGCGCCGCAGACGGCTACCGGCATGATCAACAGATTCAGCAACGGCACCATGGTGCACAGGCTGACCAGCGCACCAAACTGCAGATTGGTCAGCTTGTTCTGCCGCAGCGCCTGGCGCATGGCTGAAAAACCGACTTTATGGTTGTCGAACGGGTAATCGCAATACTGAATCGCCAGCATCCAGGCGCCAAACAGGAACCACACCACCGGCACCACCGTCTGGCCGATGCCGGGCACGAAATACAGCAACAGCAACACCAGCATCCGCGGTAAATAATAGGCCAGTTTTTGAATTTCGCGCCGCATGATGCGGGGGACGTCTTTGGCGATATCGAGGATGCCGCTGGCCGGCAGCGGCTGACCGGTCAGCCTGGCTTCCAGCTGTTCCGCCAGCAGGCCGTTGAACGGCGCGGCAATCAGGTTGGTGATAGTGCTGAAGAAATAGCTGAACACCAGCAGCACGGAGAGGGTCACCAGCGGCCAGAGCAGGTAACTTAGCCACTGCAGCCAATCCGGCACATGGGTCATCAACTGCGGTATCCAGGTGCCGAGCTGGCGGAACAACCACCAGAAGGCGCCGCCCATCAGCAGGATATTAACCAGCATGGGAAGAATGACAAAACGGCGGATGCCGGGCAGTGAGAGAAGTTGCCAGCCTTTCAGAAAGTAATGCAGGCCGCTGTGTTTGGGATCAAGGTGTTGCGTATAAGACATGGTGCTGTTCTCACCCTATGTTATGCAGGTTACGGCATCATATCGGGATGATTTTCAGCTGGCTAGTTGCGATTTGCATGAAAAAACGGCAAAAAAATGCCCGCTGTCGATCTTTATTATCATAAACTAGCGCCCAGACTTGCACTTGGGTACACAGGCAAATACAGTTAGAGGTATGTGTATTTGCCGTAGTGGCAACGTATTGGAATAACTGGGATAGCAATGATGCAGGACCTGCGTCTGATCTTGATTGTTGTTGGCGCGATCGCAATTATAGCACTGTTACTGCATGGTCTTTGGACAAGCCGTAAGGAGCGCTCGTCCCTTTTCCGCGATCGTCCGGTAAAACGCCTGAAGCCAAAGCGTGATGACGCCCCGCTGGAAGAGCTTGACGAAGGGGTCGGCGAGGTGCGGGTAACGCATTCCCGCGGCCAGCAGAATCCTTCGCCCGGCAACTATGCGCCTTCGGGCGAGCGTTCAGCGCCGTCCTTCGGGCAGGAACCGGCGGCCTATGATCCATTGCTGGATGACGTCGAGCCGCAAGCGCCGTTGCGTCAACCCGTTCAGCCTGCGGCGCCGCGCGCAGAGCCTCAGTCCGCCCCCCAGTATCAGCAACCGCAGCCGGTATCCGAACCGGCGGCACGCATTGTCGACGAGACCGCGCCGGAAACGTATGACCGGCAACCCGAACCGGCGGTGCCTGAAGCGCCTGCTGCCGCACAACATGAACCGCAGCAGGAGGCCGTGCTGGTGCTGCATGTGGCGGCTCATCAGGGCGGCGTGATCGGCGGCGAATTGTTGTTGCAAAGCGTATTGCAGTCCGGTTTCCAGTTCGGCGAAATGAACATTTTCCACCGTCACGTCAATCCGGCGGGCAGCGGCCCGGTGCTGTTCAGCCTGGCCAACATGGTCAAACCCGGCTCTTTCAATGTGGAAGCGATGTCCGAGTTCACTACGCCGGGCGTGTCGATTTTCATGATGGTGCCGTCTTACGGCGACGCCAGCCAGAATTTCAAGCTGATGCTGCAGTCGGCTCAGCGCATCGCCGATGATGTGGGCGGCGTGGTGCTGGACGACGAGCGCCGTCTGATGACGCCGCAGAAAGTGGAAGCCTATAAAGCCCGTATTCGTGCAGTACTCAAGGCTAATGATACCCAAGGCCAATAGTTCTCGGAATGAATAGTATCCAGAGCGAATAGTACCTGGAACGAATAGTGACTGGGACGAATAGCACTCAAGGCGAATAACGGCGAATGTGTTGTTAATTCTTATATTTTTCAGAAGCCTCCGTTCGCGGGGGCTTTTTACTTTTATTGTGATTTTACTTTCATTGTGATTTTTCTTTCCCCGTGATCGTCCTGGCGGCGTTCATATTCAGTGTGTCGGCGCAGGGCGAGATGCGCGCCGGCCGGCGACAAGGTGCAAACAGTGAGCGGCAGTAATACGTTAAAACAGGAATTGGGGCTGGTTCAGGGCATCGGGTTGTTGTCGACCTCGTTGCTGGGGACCGGCGTGTTTGCCGTCCCCGCGCTGGTGGCGGAGCAGGCGCGGGGCGATAGCCTGTGGGCCTGGCCGTTGCTGATTGCGCTGGTATTTCCGATCGCCATCGCTTTTGCGTCGCTTGGCCGGCACTTTCCGAATGCCGGCGGTGCGGCGCATTTTGTTCGGCTGGCGTTTGGCCCCCGGCTGGCCAGGGTCACCGGTTGGTTGTTTTTGTCCGTCATCCCGGTCGGTTTGCCTGCGGCGATGCAAATCGCGGCCGGTTTCTGGCAGGCGGCCTTTGGCTTCAATGCCGGCGGCTTGCTGTTGGTGCAATTGCTGACGCTGGCCGTGATTTGGCTGCTGGGAATGCGCAGCGCCGGCTCCAGCGCCACGGTACAGACGCTGATTGCGCTGCTGGTGGTCTTGCTGGTGGCGGCGATCTGGTGGCAGGGCCGGATTACGCCGTCCCAGATTCCGTGGCCTGCGCTGGCGGACATTAACGGAGCGAAGATGCTGGATGCGCTGGCGGTGATGTTCTGGTGTTTCGTCGGGCTGGAGGCCTTTGCCCATCTGGCGACGGAGTTCAAATCACCAGAGCGGGATTTTCCGCGTGCGTTGCTGATCGGCATGCTGCTGGCGGGCGCCGTTTACTGGGGATGTACTGTCGCGGTGCTGCATTTCGGGGCTTATGGCCCTCATCAGGCGGCTACCGCATCTTTGCCCGGTATTGTGGTGCGTTTGTTCGGCGATCATGCATTGTGGCTGGCCTGCATCGTGGGTTATCTCGCCTGTTTCGCCAGCGTGAATATCTATACTCAGGGCTTTGCCCGGCTGGTGTGGTCGCAGGCGCCTGAAGAAAGCCGTCTGGCCCAGCTATCGGCATCGCGTACACCGGTGAATGCGTTGTCGCTGGTGGTGGCTTGCTGTCTGATCTGCTGTCTGATCATTTACTGGCTGAACCTGCCGCTGTCCGAACTGATTGTTTACGCCAACGGTATTTTCATTTTGATTTATCTGTTGTGCATGCTGGCGGGGTGGCGTCTGTTGCGCGGGCGTTCCCGCGTAATGGCTATCATCGGCGGCGTACTGTGCGCGGCGCTGTTGTTGACGCTCGGTTGGAAGTCGTTGTATGCGCTGGGGATGCTGGCGGCGTTATGGCTGATGCTGCCAGCCAGACGCGAAGCGGTGACGGCTGACTAAAAGCAGACAGGGCGACAAACCCTGTCTGGCGTCGCACTGGCGGGAATTATTGCGGATCGGCTGGCGGCTGTTGCGCCGGTTCGTTGCCGGCGGCTTTTGCTTCCAGCGCGCTCAGACGCTGTTCCAGCAGCGCCAGTTTCTCGCGGGTTCGCAGCAATACCTGGGTTTGCACGTCAAACTCTTCGCGGCTGACCAAATCCAGCTTGCCCAGCTGTGATTGCAGAATCTGACGGATTTTCTTCTCTACATCCTCGCCAAATTCCCGGATGCCTTTCGGCATGGATTCCTGCACCTGACGGGCAATCTGTTCTAACTTTTTCGGGTCAATCATGACGCTTTCCTGAACTGTTTGACGAATAGCGAATATAACCCAAGTGTAATGCCAGACTCGCGTTGTATAAACAAAAAGTGATTTTCATGCGATGAATTTTGCGATCCATAAGCGGTGTTAGAGATTGCCCGCCCCTGCGGTTAGCGCTATAGTAACCCTGCTTATTCTCAGGGCGGGGCGTAATTCCCCACCGGCGGTAAACCAGTTTGCGCCATCAGGCCGGCTGGAAGCCCGCGAGCGCTCAGACGATATCGTTTGAGGTCAGCAGATCCGGTGCAATTCCGGGGCCGACGGTAATAGTCCGGATGGGAGAGAGTAACGGTTTCTGACAGGCTTGCGCCTGCACGCGTTATTTTTGCGTTTTTGCTGCTGTTTTTTAGCGCGAAAGCGACTCCTCAAGTTCGCCCTGATTCTGGTAATCCATATTAATAATGAGGTTTTTTTACCATGAATCAGACTTTACTTTCCGAATTTGGTACTCCCGCTGAACGTGTTGAACGTGCGCTGGATGCGTTGCGTCACGGCCGTGGCGTAATGGTGTTAGACGATGAAGACAGGGAAAACGAAGGTGACATGATTTTCCCGGCCGAAACCATGACCGTTGAGCAGATGGCGCTGACTATTCGTCACGGCAGCGGCATCGTGTGCCTGTGCCTCACCGAAGAACGCCGCCAAAAGCTGGAACTGCCGATGATGGTGGAACACAACTCCAGCCATTATCAGACTGCGTTCACTATTACGATTGAAGCCGCCGAAGGCGTTACCACCGGCGTATCCGCCGCTGACCGTCTGACCACGGTTCGCGCGGCGACTGCCGATGATGCCCGCCCGAGCGACCTGAACCGCCCCGGTCATGTGTTCCCGTTGCGTGCGCAGCCGGGCGGCGTGCTGGCGCGCGGCGGTCATACCGAAGCCACTGTGGATTTGATGCGTCTGGCTGGGTTCAAACCGTTCGGCGTGCTGTGCGAACTGACCAATGACGATGGCTCTATGGCCCGCGCGCCGGAAGTGATCGCATTTGCGAAACAGCACGATATGCCGGTACTGACCATCGAGGATTTGGTGGCCTACCGCCAGGCGGCTGAGCGTAAAGCCAGCTGATTATCAGACGGTGCGCCGTTGACTCTTCTTCCTGCAGGGCCGGTTTTCCGGCCCTGATTGTTTCAGGCGTCAGATTCAGGCTGGTTTGCGTGCCAGCAGCGTGGCAAAGCGCAGTTTGATGCGGTTGCCGTTGGCGTCGGTTTTGTGCAGTTCTCCCACATCCTCGTTGTATTTCACGATTTCCCAGTCACGGTAATAGTCGTGCAACTCGTTGTGCCCGAAGGTGAATGAGAACGGCATCGGGCAGGGGAAATCGTCGGTGGACATGGCGGCGACAATCAGGTTATAGCCCCCGGCGACGGTGTGCTCCTGCATATTGCTGATAATCGCCGGGATGCGCGCTCGCTCCAGAAACATGAACACCACTGTCGACAGGATGAAGTCGTACTGGTGACGAATATCGGCCAGATTGATGTCGTGGACGAACGCCTCAATCCGGCTGAGCGGCTCATCGGCGATGATGTGATTGAGCGTATCAATGCTCATGACGTTCTTGTCGCAGGCGGTGACGTCAAACCCTTTCAGGTTCAGGTAGAGCGCGTTGCGCCCGCCGCCACAGCCCAGATCCAGCGCTTTTCCCGGCTGCACATAACGCACGGCGTTGATCACTTCCGAGTGGGTGCGCGTCAGCTCATATTTTTTGTGGTAATAGTCTTCTGCCGTGCAGTAGAACCCCAACTGGCATTCCAGATCGTCTGAAAACGAGACGATGCGATGCCAGCACTGTGGTTCAATGTAGGGCGGTTGCTGTTGTGGCGAGAAGTGGAAGCGTTCTTTGGTGTCGCCCTGTTCTGTCAGCAGGTCGAAAGTCAGCTCGCCTTTTAAAATATGGAGCTTTGCCCAGGTGCCTTCTTTGGTGTTGTGTTTTTCCTGGAATGCCGCTGGCAGCGTGCTGCTGTTCCATACCGGCATGTGTTTATAGCAAATCAGTTCTTGCATAAAGACCTCGTGCGTCCGCGTATCCCGCTATATCCGTCATACTTCACGTTGCAGATGCGTTGGCGATGTTCAAACCGGCGTAAGCCGATTTATCGTTCACCCCAGTCGTCGCCGCCTTTCTGCAACCCGAATTATTTGGGGTACATTCTATTAATCACACGATGGTGTGACCAGAAATATGTATTATAAATACATGAAATAACGCCGCTGCCTGCATGGCGGTCGTTGCCATCGGCATGATGCGGCTCATGATGACAATTGCCGTAACAGCGGAAAGGCGTCTTTCATGCGATCGCCACCCACGACGAACCCCCGCAGTTGCTCTCCTGCCATACCTTTTGCCACCATCCCGCCATGATCGGCGATGATGTGCCAGACCAGTTCCGGATTCTGCGTTTCGCCGGCCAGCTGTAATGGAAACAGCGGGGTTTTCACTTTAATCAGCATCGCGGGCAGGGTGAGGGAACCGTTTCCTTCCGGTACATGCTCGGCCGCCCGATTATTGGTGCTGGCCGCAATACTGTCGGCTGTGGTAATACTGCTGGCTGCGATGCTGGCGCTCAACTGAATCGGTTGCAAAAAGGGCAGCAGCTTGCCGTTGATTTCAGCGCAGTCTCCCAGCGCGTAAATATGCGGATCAGAGCTACGCAGCCGGCTGTCGGTAACAATGCCGCGATTAACCACCAGTCCGGCGGCAGTGGCCAGCGAGGTATTGGCGCGCAATCCGATGGCGGAGATCACTTCGTCGACTTCCAGCGTGCGCCCGGACATCAACGTGACTTTCAGGCCGGCATCGGTTTTTTCCAGCTGTTGAAGTCCGGTATTGAGCATCAGCTCCACGCCTTGTTGCAGCAAGGCGGCTTGCAACCGGGCGCTGATTTCGACGGGCAGCAGCGCAGAAAGCAGGTGCGATGCCCGATCCACCAGGGTTATCTGCTTACCGGCCTGTGCCATATCCATCGCCAGTTCGCTGCCGATCAAACCCGCCCCCAGTATCAGAATGCGGGTTGCCTGCGTCAGGCGCGTTTCCGCCCGGCGATACTCCTGCTGACTGTTGAGCGTCAGCATCCACTCGTGGCCGGGAATCGGCGGTATCACGGCGCTGGCCCCCGTCGCCAGCGCCAGCGTGTGGTAATCGTAGCGCCGGGTATCGCATATGACCTGCCGCCGCCCGGCATCAATGCCGGTGACGGCGGTGTGCGCCAACAGCGTAATCCGTTGTTCTTCGGCAAATTGCGCCGCGCTCATGCGCGTCAGATCGTCGGCGCGGCGATGCTGACTGAGCACATGGCTCAGCTCCGGTTTGTTGTATTCGTCACCGCTGTCGGCGGTGATCAGGCGAATCGGGCGTTGGCTATCCTGCTTACGCAGGCTTTTAATCAACTGCCGGGCGGCGAAACCCGCTCCGATAACAATGATTTCGTCAGACATAGCCGTTCCTTAGTGGATAGGATTCTTAATTGATAGGGTTCTTAGTTGATAGGGTTAAACACGTCTTTGCCCAAGCCGCATTCGGGGCACAGGAAGCTGTCGGGCACATCAGACCAGGGAGTGCCCGGCGTGACCTCCTGCATGGGCTCGCCGATGGCGGGGTCGTAAATCCACTGGCATACGCTGCACTGCATCCGGTTGCTATCTTGCGGTGCTGACGAGCCGTTGCCGGCGCAGGCCGGTGCCGCCGCCATGAGCGCCAGTGTTTCAGCCATTTCAGCCGTTTGGGGGGCTTCGACGGTGGCGGCGGGCGATGCGGTTAACGGATGCAAGGCCCATTGTCGGGCAATTTCACGGCCGTGTTGCCGGCAGATTGCCAGCGCAGACCCGTCCGGGCGCCACTTGGTTTTCAACGACAGCGTAGTCTCAAAGCCGGCATCCATCAGCCGGGTCTGGATGCGGTCAACCGCGCCGCCGTTCCAGCCGTAGCTGCCAAAGGCGGAGGCTTTCTTGTTCTGGAAACGCAGACCGGTGATTTCCTCCAGCATGGCGGCCACTTTTGGCATCATCACGTTATTCATGGTGGAGGAACCGACCAGCACGCCTTTGGAACGGAAGACCTGCGTCAGAATTTCGTTTTTATCGTGGCGGGCCACATTGTAGATTTTCACGGCGACGCCCGGATCGACATCGTGGATGCCTTGCGCGATGGCGTCAGCCATCATGCGGGTGTTGTTGGACATGGTGTCGTAGAACAGCGTGATGCGATCTTCCTGATAGCTGTCGGCCCAGCGCAAATAGTGATGAATAATCTGCGCTGGGTCGTCGCGCCACACCACACCGTGGGAGGTGGCGATCATCGACAACGGCAGGTTAAACCCCAGCACTTCGTTGATCTTGGCGGTGACCAGACGGCTGAACGGCGTCAGGATATTGGCGAAATAACGCTGGCATTGTTCAAACAGTTCACCCTGATCGACCTCATCATTGAACAGATGCTCATCGCAGTAATGCTGGCCGAAAGCGTCATTGCTGAACAGGACTGCGTCGCCGCTCAGGTAGGTCATCATGCTGTCTGGCCAGTGCAGCATCGGGGTTTCGATGAATACCAACTGCTTGCCGTTGCCGATATCCAGCGAATCGCCGGTTTTGACGGTGTGGAAAGGCCATTCCGGATGATGGTGATGGCCGGTAATGGAGTCGATGGCGTTATGGGTGCAGTAGATCGGCGTATCGGGGATGTGAGCCATCAGTTCGCTCAGCGCCCCGGCGTGGTCTTCTTCGGCATGGTTGATGACGATGTAGTCGATCTGCGCCAGATCGATCTCCGCCATCAGGTTCTGTACAAAATCACGGCTGAACTTGTGGTCAACGGTGTCGATCAGCACCGTTTTTTCTTCCCGGATCAGGTAGCTGTTATAGCTGCTGCCTTTCAGCGTTTTGTATTCGGTTCCGTGGAAGTCGCGCACTTCCCAATCCCGCTGCCCGACCCAGTGAATATTATTCTTAACATGAATAGACATCGTAACACTCCCATTAGCGTATTAAGGTGGATACGAGGTATTTGCACAAGCCGTGCCAGATTTTATTTATTTGATTTTTAAGTACTTTAAAAATAAACATTGTCATTATGACAATGACTGGGTAATGTCTTTTTGACACTCATTTGTGAAAAAGACACACCATGCCGCTATCGATAGATTCCTTTGCGCACATTGCCATTGAACTGCAACAAGGGCTTTCAACCCGGGACCGTTTTCAGCGTTTGCTCAACAGTTTGCGCCAGTTGTTATGCTGCGATGCGGCAGCGTTGCTGCGTTATGAAAGCCAGCTGTTGCGCCCGCTGGCGACCGATGGACTGGCACCGGACGTGCTGGGACGACGTTTCCGGTTGTCCGAGCATCCCCGGCTGGAGGCGATAGCCCGGGCAGGCGACGTGGTGCGTTTCCCGGCGGACAGCCAGCTTGCGGATCCTTACGATGGCCTGATTCCCGGTCAGGAAGCGTTGAAAGTCCATGCCTGCGTTGGTCTGCCGCTGTTTGCTCACCACACGTTGATCGGCGTGCTGACCATTGATGGTATGGATCCCCACCAGTTCGATCATTTCAGCGATGAAGAACTGCGGCTGATTGGCGCGATGGCGTCCGTTGCCTTGAGCAATGCGCTGCTGATGGAGCAACTGGAACGACAAACGCTGGCGCCGCTGCCAGACGCCGCTGCCATGACGGAGGTGGATGCTGACGAGATGGTGGGATTGTCTGCGCCCATGCAGCAGCTGAAAAAAGAAGTGGCTATCGTGGCCGACAGCGATCTTAACGTGCTGATCATGGGCGAAACCGGGGTCGGTAAGGAGCTGGTGGCGCGGGCCATCCATCAGGGGTCGCGGCGTGCGGACCGTCCGCTGGTGTATCTGAACTGTGCCGCACTGCCGGAGTCGGTGGCGGAAAGCGAGCTGTTTGGTCACGTGAAAGGGGCGTTTACCGGCGCGATCCACCATCGTACCGGCAAGTTCGAACTGGCGGACAACGGCACGCTGTTTCTGGATGAAATTGGCGAGTTGTCGCTGACGTTGCAGGCCAAGCTGTTGCGGGTGTTGCAGTACGGCGATTTGCAGCGCGTAGGCGACGACAGTAGCCTGAAAGTGGATGTGCGCGTGCTGGCGGCCACCAATCGGGATTTAAAACAGTCGGTGCAGGAAGGCGCTTTTCGCGCCGATTTGTTCCATCGCCTGAGCGTGTTTCCGCTGTCGGTGCCGCCGCTGCGGGCGCGCGGTCAGGATATTGCCTTGTTGGCCGGTTTTTTCTGCGAACGCAGCCGGGCCAGGCTGGGGTTGCAGCGTCTGGCGTTGTCGCCGGAAGCGACCTATTTGCTGGCGCGTTATCCGTGGCCGGGGAATGTGCGCGAGCTGGAACATGTGATTTACCGGGCGGCCATTGTGGCGCGGGCCGGTGGGGCGACCGGCGATCTGACATTGCGCCCGGAACATTTGAATCTGGACGGCGTCTTGCCTGACGCGCCTCGCCCGGCCGCCGTCGATACCGTGCCGCCGTGGCGCGGCATCAGTCTGCGGGACGCGACGGAGCATTATCAGCGGCAGGTGATTAGCGACACGCTGGCGCGACATCAGGGCAACTGGTCGTCTTGTGCCCGCGAGCTGGCGGTGGATAGCGGCAACCTGCACCGAATGGCAAAACGGCTGGGAATAAAATAACAAACCCCGGCAGCGCCGGGGTTTGAAGGACAAGCTAACGGATAATCAACCGCAGCGGGTGCATTTCTGCGACTGGATCACCTGGAAGAAGTCGTTGCCCTTGTCATCCACCAGAATGAAGGCCGGGAAGTCTTCCACTTCGATTTTCCAGATAGCTTCCATACCCAGTTCCGGGTATTCCACGCATTCCAGGCTCTTGATGCTGTTTTGCGCCAGAATCGCCGCCGGGCCGCCGATGCTGCCGAGGTAGAAACCGCCGTGTTTATTACAGGCGTCGGTCACCTGCTGGCTGCGGTTGCCCTTGGCCAGCATGATCATGCTGCCGCCGTGGGATTGCAGCAGATCAACGTAGGAGTCCATGCGGCCGGCGGTGGTGGGGCCGAGCGAACCGGAGGCATAACCTTCCGGCGTTTTGGCCGGTCCGGCGTAATAGATCGGGTGATCTTTCACGTATTGCGGCAGTTCGCCGCCGTTGTCCAGCAGCTCTTTCAGCTTGGCGTGCGCAATGTCGCGCGCCACGATGATGGTGCCGTTGAGCGACAGGCGGGTGGACACCGGGTACTGCGACAGCGTCTTGAGAATGTCGGCCATCGGACGGTTCAGGTCGATGCGCACCACTTCGCCTTCGCCGGCCTGACGCAGGTGTTCCGGAATGTATTTGCCGGGGTTGGTTTCCAACTGCTCCAGCCAGATACCCTGACGGTTGATCTTGGCTTTGATGTTGCGGTCCGCCGAGCAGGACACGCCCATGCCGATCGGGCAGGAGGCGCCATGACGCGGCAGGCGAATCACGCGCACGTCGTGGGCGAAGTATTTGCCGCCGAACTGGGCGCCGAGCCCCAGATTACGGGCTTCTTCCAGCAGTTCCTGTTCCAGCGCCACATCGCGGAACGCCTGACCGTGCTCGTTGCCTTCGGTCGGCAGTTCGTCATAGTAGCGGGTGGAGGCCAGCTTGACGGTTTTCAGGTTGGTTTCCGCCGAGGTGCCGCCGATGACGAAGGCAATGTGGTACGGCGGGCAGGCCGCGGTACCCAGCGTACGCATTTTTTCCACCAGATAGTTTGTCAGCTTGCCCGGCGACAGCAGCGCTTTGGTTTCCTGATACAGATAGGTCTTGTTGGCGGAACCGCCGCCTTTGGTGACGAACAGGAATTTATACTCATCGCCTTCGGTGCTGTAGAGATCGATCTGCGCCGGCAGGTTGGTGCCGGTGTTGACCTCTTGGTACATGTCCAGCGCCGCGTTCTGGGAGTAACGCAGGTTATCTTCGATAAAGGTGTTGTACACCCCGCGCGACAGCGCTTCGGCATCGTTGCCGCCGGTCCATACGCGCTGGCCTTTCTTGCCGACGATAATGGCGGTGCCGGTATCCTGACAGGTAGGCAGGATGCCTTTGGCGGCGATTTCGGAGTTACGCAGGAACTGCAGGGCGACATAACGGTCGTTTTCGCTGGCTTCCGGGTCGAGCAGGATATCGGCGACCTGTTGCTGGTGGGAAGGGCGCAGCAGGAAAGAGGCATCGTGGAATGCCTGCTGGGCCAACAGCGTCAGCCCCTGCGGGTCGACTTTGAGAATATCCTGGCCTTCGAACTGGCTAACGGAAACAAAATCGCTGCTGATTAAGCGATATTCGGTTTTATCCTTCGCTAATGGAAACGGATCTTGGTAATAGAACGGTTTATTCGACATTTTCTTCTCACTTGCAGCCGCATAATTGAGTGATACATCGGGTCTTATTTTCCGTCTAGGGCTTTTGTGCCGGTCTTATTGTTGTGTCAATCGCCTCGGGCACGACGACAAAAGCAATAAACGTCGGGTGATATTCCTTAACTTGCGCCACTACCGCGCCCCTTGAGGGATACCGCCTCACATACTATGGCTTTATGACAGGGAGTACCACGCCAACAAGTCACATTATTTTTATCTCTGTCATGTTTTCGTTGAAAATATATCTCAGACCGAAACGTAACGAGGTTGCCGGCAAAAATGACCGCTGGGCGCGCCATATTAAGTCATTTATTTAAATTAATTAAGTGCGGCGTGCGACAACTTAATATCCATTAAATAAATAAGGTTTATTGATGGCCGAATTGAATAGGGCATCCGGCCTGACGAGCGGATATTCAGTCACGCTGTTCCAGCAAAGTATCGATTAGCCACAGGCCGGCCGGGCCGGGTGGAAAAGGGCGCGACCAGGCGATGTCCACCTCGATTTTCCGCGGCCAGCCGGGCAGCGCCAGTTCCACCAGCCGGTTGCGCGCGTATTCGTTCACCAGCCAGCGCGGCAGGATACTCCAGCCAAAACCCTGTTCCGCCATTTCCAGCAGCATCAGGTACGACGGCGTCGACCAGGTAGCACCTTCGGACTGCGGCCGCTCCCGCTGGCTATAGGTGTGAAGGCACAACTGACGCGCCGTGGCGAGCTGTTCCTGCGTCACCGGTGCGTGCTGCGCCAACGGATGGCTGTGGGCCGCGTAGATCGCCATTTCGGTTTTCACCTGCAGCCGGGATACCGCAATGTCGATGGGGTAATGCGCCTGCGCCTGCAACACGCCGACATGGGCGCGCTGCGACTGCAGCAGGTCCACGACGTCCTCGTCTTCCGCAATCAGACACTCGAACTCCACATCAGGAAAACGTTCGGCGAAACGCTGCAATACCGGGTAGTAGTGGCGGCACTGCCAGGTGTCCGACAGTACAAAGGTCAGTCGCGGCTCCACTTTGTCCGCCAGCCGGATCGCCAGTTCGTCCAGCGCTTCGCTGGCGGACAAAATCGCTTTGACGTGGCTGAGTACCTTGCGCCCTTCATCGGTCAGCACCGGCTGATGACCGCGCCTGTCGAATAGCGTCAGGCCCAGATCCGCCTCCAGATTCGCCACCGCGGTACTGACGGTGGACTGGCTTTTTTGCAGATGACGGGCTGCCGCGGAAAAAGAACCGGTATTCACGGTGGCGATAAACGCCAGCAGGGATTCGGGAGAATAACGCATCGCCGACTCTATCGCTTTTTTAGATGGAAACTAATTTAACACTATTGATTATTTCGATGAGAATAGCAACCCGCAATCGCAGTCATGCAGGCAGAAGGAACAAAACATGCAACAGCAAGTCCAGCGCAAAGCGCGCCATGAACAAAAAACACTCGGTGAGCGGATGGCGCATGCCGTCGGCTTCGAGGTGATGGCGTTACTGATTTGCGCCCCGCTCGGCGCCTGGGTGCTCGGGCGTTCGATCCTGCAGGTTGGCGCGCTGTCGATAATGCTGTCCAGCGTGGCGATGGTCTGGAACGTGGCGTACAACAGCCTGTTTGATCGCCTGTGGCCGGTCAGCCGGGTCAGACGCGGCCTGTGGGTGCGCATGGGGCACGCGCTGGGTTTCGAAGGCGGCTTTATCCTTATTGGCTTGCCGCTGGCGGCATGGATGCTGGATATCACCCTGTGGCAGGCGCTGATGGTAGAGATTGGTTTTTTCCTGTTCTTCCTGCCGTATACCGTGGCCTACAACTGGCTGTACGACCTGCTGCGCGAGCGGCTGTTGGCGACCGCCGTACAAGGGCGCTAGTCGCGCGGCAAAGGAGAGCGGCGCTGTCGCCTCTCCTTGTCGGCTGGCCGTTTGCGTTACTGACGCAGCGACGCCCGGTATTCAGCGTAATCCGGCATATGGGGAATACGCCACAGGTACCAGGCGGCCAGCGTGCGGTAAGGGCGGCAGGGTTCGCTCATCTCCAGCATCGCTTTGCGCGTCGGGTCCTGCGGTAGGCGGTACAGGTAACGAAAGCCCTGTTTGATGCCGAGATCGTCCACCGGCATGATGTCCATCCGCTCCAGCGTGGAGATCAGCAGCATTTCCACCGTCCAGCGGCCGATGCCTTTCAGCGTGCAAAGCCGTTCGATCAACGTTTCGTCATCCAGATGTCTCGCCTCCGCCCGGCCTGGCACCAGCCCGCTCAACACCCCCTGGGCAATCCCTTTGACCGTGTCGATTTTGCGGGCGGAAAAGCCGCACTGGCGCAGGACCTCCGGTTCGCATGCCGTCAGTTGCTCGGCGGAGGGAAAGCCGCCTTCACCGACCTCGAAGCGCAACTGCAATTTACCGATGATGGCCGCGGCGGCGCGGTTGCTGAGTTGCTGGCTGGCGACCGCCCTGATTAGCGCGTCGTAAGGTTCCCGCGCCGGGCGGCTTTCAAAACGAATATGTCCGACGCCGTCGATTAGCCGCGCCCAGTGCGCATCGATGGCGGCAAGATGGGCGAGGGCCCGGGGTTCGTCGAACGGGAGCGGCGATGGCGTCATCCGGTGGCATCCTTATTTTTGTGATTGATTCGGGAAGGCAAGTCTTCGCTAACAAGATATACCCGTCATACTTCAAGTTGCAGGTGCGTTGGCTGCTCTCACTCACCCCAGTCACTTACTTATGTAAGCTCCTGGGGATTCACTCGGTTGCCGCCTTCCTGCAACTCGAATTATTTAGGGTATATACTGAATGGTACTGGTTATTTGAACAGGTGTCTGCATGAATTTCGAACTGTTTGCCGATGAGCCGCCGGAGCGCCGAAATGAAACGCTGGCGCCCGGCGCGATGCTGCTGCGCGGTTTCGCCTGGCGACAGGCCGGAGCACTGCTGGCCGCGCTGGAACAGGTGACGCAGCAGTCGCCGTTTCGTCACATGGTGACGCCGGGCGGGCATACCATGTCGGTGGCGATGAGTAACTGCGGGCCGCTGGGCTGGGTAAGCGACGAGCGGGGGTATCGCTACAGCGCTCAGGATCCGCTGACCGGTCGGCCGTGGCCCGCGATGCCAGCCTGCTTTTGGCACCTGTCGCAGGCGGCGGCCAGCGCCGCCGGGTATCACGATTTTGCGCCGGATGCCTGCCTGATCAACCGGTACGCGGTGGGGGCCAAACTGTCGTTGCATCAGGACAGGGACGAGCAGGACCTACGCCAGCCGATTGTCTCCGTCTCGCTGGGGTTAAGCGCGGTGTTTCTGTTTGGCGGGGAAAAACGCAGCGATCCGTGTCAGCGGCTGGCGCTGATGCATGGCGATGTGGTGGTGTGGGGCGGTCCTTCGCGGCTGTATTACCATGCCATTTTGCCGCTCAGGAACGGGCCGTTGCCGGTGGAAATGTCGGATGAGGTTCGCTTCAATCTAACCTTTCGGAAAGTGTGAAAGTCCCCCACGCCGTGGGGGACGAAAAGCATTACTTTTTGGTGAAGTGGAGGTAATCGAGGGCGTTTTCTGCCGCCATGCGACCTGAGTTGAGCGCAAAGCCAAAGGTGCCGCCGCCCAGCAGCAGGTCGTAGGTGTCGCCGTACATACCGGCGGCATCGTTACCGGTGACGTACAGCCCCGGCACCGCATTGCCTGCCGGTGATATCGCTTCCATCTTCTCGTTGATTTTCACGCCGCCCAGCGTGCCGAGCGCGGCCGGCAGCATTTTCACCGCGTAGAACGGACCGGTTTTCATCGGGCGCAGGTAATCCATGTTCTTGTTGAACACGTCGTCCCGTTTCTGTGCGGCGAAGCGGTTGTTTTCGTCAACGGTGTGTTTCAACACGCTGGCGTCGACGCCCATCTGTTTCGCCAGCTCGTCCAGCGTTGCGGCTTTGAACACAAAGCCCCGGTTTTTCTGGCTCTCTTTAGTGAACTCATCGTCGAATTTCACCAGCTTGGTGTTGGCGATCACCCATTCGCCGATCGGTACGTCGATGCCGTCGTTGACGAAGTGTTTGCGGGCGTCTTCATCAAACACCGAATACATCACCCCGCCGGCTTTGGCCAGCGCGTTGCCGGCGTGCGGCCAGATAATGACGATGGATTCGTCGGTGAAACGGCGGCCGTGTTGATCCACCCACAGATAAGGCTGACGGGCGGCGGCCAGCAACTGGGAGTTGGGGGCATAGTCCGGCAGGCCTGGACGATAGGACTGTACTACGCCCATCCCTTCTTCTTTGGCCCCGGCTTTCCAGGCCATTTTGATGCCGTCGCCGTCTTTGCCGATGTTGCCCACCATGATGGTGTCCGGCACCGCCACGTATTTCTGCAACATCTCTTTGTTGTTGGCGTAGCCGCCGGTGGCGATGATTACCGCTTTGGCGTCGATCTGGAACGGTTTGCCGTCGCTGCCTTCGGCGATCACCCCGGCGACTTTGCCGTCCTTCATCACCAGATCTTTACCGGCGGTTTTCACCAGCGTGGTGACCGGCATGGTTTTGAACTGTTCGTGGAAGGTTTTGATCAGGTGGCGACCGTGGCCGGGGCCGTCGATCACGTGCCAGGTCAACATCCCACCCGGCCCGCCGGGGCCGATGTATTCAAACTTGATGCCTTTGGATTTGACCCACTCGATGGTGTCGGCGGAGCGGTTGACGAAGGCGCGCACCACAAACGGGTTCGCCATCCAGTGGCTGTATTCCATGATGGTTTTGAACGCCATGTCCGGCGTCACCACGATGCCCTGACGTTTCTGCATGGCGCTGTTGGCGGCGAAAATACCCTCGGCGAAGTTGCCGGTGCCGCCGACCACGCCCTGTTTTTCCAGCAACACCACGCTGGCGCCTTTCTCGGCCGCCGCCATGGTAGCGGCGGTGCCGGCCGCTCCCGCGCCGATGATCACCACGTCAGCGCTTTTGGGGATCGCCGCCGGTTTGGCCGGTTCCGCGTTAGCGGCGGGTTGCGGCGCCGCCTGCTCCGCATTGGCGGAGGTTATCCCCAGCATTGACAGACACAGGGCGGCAAGGATTGTTCTTCGGTATTGAGCCATCTTGTTTTCCTTTTATTGTTCTCACAAACATTGTTCTCACAAACATTGTTCTCGCAAATACTGTTCTCACGGAATAACACACGGCAAACCGGGCAGCGCCCGGCCGTCATGAATCAGTGCTGGCGGGCTTTTTCGTACGCCTCCTGCGCGGCGTCATGCACGGCGCCGCTGGTCATGGTGGCGCCGGAAACGCCGTCGACATTGATGGTCTTTTTCTCGGTCATGGTTTTCGCCAGCTCTTTGGCCGCCTCGCCGCCCACTTCCGGCGTTTCCGACGGGGCGTCGATGCTGGCTTTGTTGACCGTACCGCTCGCGTCCACTTCCAGGGTGACGGTCACGTCGCCGCCGATGCCCTGTTTGGTGGCGGAGTAGGAGCCGGCCTTAAATTGACCGCTTTCCGCCACGGCGGTGGTACTGGCGGCGCAAAGCAGGCTGATGAGTAATGTGATTGAACTTCTCTTCATACGTGATTTCACTCTGTTGATTAACGACATGTTGATTAATGAAAAAACCGGGCCGCCCGCTCAGGAAGAGGGCGACAGCAATACGTTTCCGTCCTCATGGCCGAGATGGCGAAACAGCAGGCAGCTCAGCGCCAGCCCGACCCCGAGCAGCGCGAACAGCAGGCTGAACGGGCCGATGTGCAGCCACGGCGACAGGCGCGATAGCGCCCGCAGCGCCGGAAAGGTCAGCGCCATGCTCAGCATCACCGCCAGCAGTTGGCTAAGCAGCAGGATGTTGTTGCCGCTATTGCAGGCGTCGTTTTCCAGATGGCAGCAGGCGAGCGTGCTTTCCGCCGAGTGCAGCAGCGCCGTTAGCACGCCGAGCAGGCCGGACAGCGCGCCGATGCACGGCAGCGACCGGTGCTGGATGGCGGCGCCGAGCGCCAGCACCGCGATGGCCGCCAGCAGCGTAGTTGCGATCAGCAACTGGCGATAACCGGCGCGACGCACCAGCGGTTCAAACAGCAGCTTGGCGAGCAGGGCGCCGGCGGAAAACAGCAGCATGATGATCCCGGCGGTAGCCGGCGTCAGACCCAGCGTGGTCTGGGTCACCAGCGAAATCAGCACCGGTATCGACGCCAGCAGCAGCCGGGTCAGCACACCGCCCCACACGCCGACATAAAAGGTGCGGATGCCGAACAGCGAGGCGGGCAGCAGCGCTTCGCGCGCATGACGATCGCCGCGCAGATACAGCCAGCCACAGCCGCTGCCCGCCAGCGTAATCAGCGCCAACACTGGCAGCGGCAGCAGATTTTTGGGGGCGGCGACCAGCAACAATGCGAACAACGACAGCGCGGTGGTCAGCAGCAGCAGGCTACGTAGTGGAATACGGCGCGCCGACGGCGCGACGCCATCCGGAATGGCGTATCCGGTCAGCCACAGGCACACCAGCGACAGCGGGATCGGCGCGAGGAAAATAGCGCGCCAGCTTAAGGCATCGGTCAGCAGGCTGCCCGCCAGCGGACCGCTCAGGGTGCCAAGCAGGCCGAGCAGCGTCATGCGGTTAAGAAAAGGCAGTTTTTGCTCGGGCGTAGTGGCGCGCAGCGCCTGAGTGCGGAGCACCGGCAGCAACAACGCCCCGCCGGCGCCTTGCAGGCAGCGGCAGAGCGCCAGTACGGCGGCCGATGCGGCCTGGCTGCACAACAGCGCGCCGGCGATGAACGTCAGCAGTGCCAACTGGCAGGTGCGCCGTTCTCCCAGTCGCTGGCTCAGCCAGCTGTTGAGCGGGGTGAACGCCACCACGGCGACGAGGTAAGCCATCACGACCGGCTCCATGCGCAGTACCGGCTGGTGCAGCGTGCGCGCTATCGCCGGAATGGCGACATACAGCATGGTGGTATCCAGCGATTGCATGAAGAACGCCACCGACGCCAGCCAGAACAGCGCGCGTGAGCCAGGCATGATCAGGCCACCGTCATCTGTCCGGCGTACAGCACGAACAGTCGCAGTAAAAATACGCCGATCAGGCTAAGTGTGGCCGTAGTCAGCGTCAGTCGGCCGCCGGCATGACGCCACGCCGGCACGGCGCCGGCCGCCATCGGAACGAGAATGCCGGCTCCCAGAATCCCCAGCCAGAACACCGCGCCCCAGAAGCCGCTCAACGCCGCCTGCGCCGCGACGGTTTTCTGTCCGCCGCCCAGCAGCAGGCCGATGAAAAAGGCGAACAGCAGACACAGTTCGATAATCGCCACCGGTTTTTCCAACTGGTGCAAAAAGTGCAGCGTTTGCGGGCAGGCGTCGCGCCAGCGCGACGATGACGCCACCAACAGCATCACGGCGATGCCGGAGGTCACGCCGGATACCAGAAACAGCACCGGCAGCAGCGGGTTGTTCAGCAGCGGGAACGACTTCAGCGCCGAGAGCAGAAAGCCGGTATAACAGCCCAGTAGCAGCGCCAGCGCCAGCAGCAGGTTTTCCAGCAGGCGGATACGGCGAACGAAGACGTTCAGCAGGCTGGCGAACCTCTGATGCAGGCGAGCGGACAGGCGGTTTTCGCACCAGCCCAGCAATGGCTGGCGATACAGCGCGAGCAGCCACAGCAGCATCACCAGCAAGTACACCTGAAACAGCATTACACCCAGCGACATGATGGACGTCGGGTTGTAGAACAGCAGCAGATACCAGAAGGTCAGCGGCCTGGCCAGATGGAAAATCAGAATCAGCAATCCCAGCATGACCGACAGCGGCGCCACGATAGCGGTGGCGACGACCAGCGGATTGGCGTGTTGATACTCCTGCGGCACATAGCGGCGAAACAGCAGGGTGAGCGTCATCATCCCGGATGAGATCCCCACCAGCAGCAGGTACACCGCAATCGGCCAGTCCCACACCAGCGAGTGAAAGTGAAAAGCGTCATGCATGGTCGCTCTCTCCGTATTTACCGGGGATGCGGTAGAGGTTGGGGCCGGTGCCCAGATAGACTTTGCTGCGGTAGATCGGATTGTTTTTGATCATTTTCGAGATCTCGCTATCCGGATCGTTGAGATCGCCGAACACCAGCGCTTTGGTCGGGCAGATCTCGACGCAGGCCGGTCTTTTGCCCGCCGCCAGATTGGTTTCCCGACAGAAGTTGCACTTATCCGCGGTGTGGGTCTGTGGATTGATAAAGCGCACGTGGTACGGGCAGGCGGCGATACAGTAGCGGCAGCCGACGCAACGCTTGTCGTTGACATCGACAATGCCGGTCAGCGCGTCCTTGAACGACGCGCCGGTCGGGCAGACCGATACGCAGGGCGGGTTATCGCAGTGCTGGCAGGACTGGCGGAAGAACTGTTTGATCGGTTTACTGCTGTCGGTGGCGGGGATATCGACGGTTTGCAGAATGTCCAGCCGGGTGACGCCCTCCGGCACCTGATTGGTTTTGCGGCAGGCGCTCATGCAGGCTTTGCAGCCGATACAGCGTAGCTCGTTATGCAGTATGCCGTATTTAACGGGGCGCGGGCCGCTGGGCGTTGCCGTGTCCTGCGCGACCGCCGGCAAACCGCTGCCGGAGACGGCCAGCGCGCTGCCCATGATGGCAATAAAGCGGCGTCGGGTGTAATTTTCCATAAAATAACCTTTCAGAGGTAGATATCGGATCTGGCGCAACCGATATCTGCTCAGCAATAAATCAATTTTTAATTTTCTTACTCATCTGTATTCAGTGAGCGCGATAAATAGCGACAAAGCCCGTGTGTCGGGAAATAAAACCTGTTGGTGTGAATAATTGGAACATGCGTACCTGGCGGGATATGTGGCACGCTTCACATTTAATTTTTTGTATATCCGGATAAAAATAATTGCAAAATACGATAACTGGCGTGGTGATGTTATTATTGTCTCGTTTTTTATTCTTGCTGTTATTTTATTGTTTCACGTTGTTATTGAAATGTCTTTTTTGACTTGCGAGAGAAAAGTCTATTTTGGTGAAAATAAATGAAAATGATTTGGCGCAAGAATTAACGTTCGAAGCAGGTTTTTTTATCCGGGAATATAAAAGTTAAGAAAATAAAAACGCCTCCAGCGAGGCGTTTCAGATGGCAGACAAATTTTTTAAATACAATGCGACGGTTTTTCCCAGCGTTAAAAACTGTGCCTGGCTGTCTGTTAACCGCCATGACCATCAGCCATTATGGTTTCAAATGACGATCAAGGAACTGGATCACTTTCTGCATAATCTCTGGTTGCAGCCAGTAAACGCCGCCATGCTCGGCGCCTTTCACCACGTAGTAGGTGCTGTCGATGCCGTGGGCTATCAGCGCCCGGTGCAGGATTTCGGTCTGACGCGGTGAAACCAGCGTATCGGCGCTGCCGTGCATGATCAAAAACGGCGGGGTATGCTGGCCGATGTAGGTGATGGGGTTGGCGGCGGCGGTTTTCTCCGGGAAGCGGGTAATCGGGCCGCCCTCATTGAACACCGAAGTGCCGTTGACCCAGATAGCTTCGGTGGAGGACGGCGAGGCGTGTTTCTGCACTACCTCGTCCGGGAAACCTTCGCCGACGCGGGTCAGGTCCGACAGGCCGTAGAAATCGATCACCGCCTGTACCTGGCTGCTCTGGTCGAGGTGTTCGCCGCGGTCAAACTGCTTGTTGCCGTTGGTGGTGCCGGCAAACGCCGCCAGATAGCCGCCGGCGGAAGCGCCGAATACCGCCACATGCGAGGCATCGATGCCGAATTTATTCGCGTTGGCGCGCAGGTAGCGAATGGCGGATTTGACGTCTTCCAGCGGCGCCGGGAACAGCACGGTCGGCGCCACGCGGTACTCCATACTGGCGACCACGTAGCCGGCTTCCGCCAGCTTCAGCCGCTGCTGGATGTAGCTGTCTTTATTGGCGTTGATGAAGCCGCCGCCGGTGATGAACAGTACGGCGGGCTGCGGTGATTTCGCTTCCGGCTGCAGAATGTCCATTTTCAATGCCACGTTGGCATAACCGCGCATCGGCACCTGGGAGTAAACCACGTCGGAAATCAGTTTAACCACTGGCTGACGGGGCGTCAGGGTTAATTCATGAATGTTGTCTGCGGCCATGGCGCTTGTCACTTGTGCGGCTCCGGTAATGGTAACAGCGGACAACAGTATCATTTTTAGCGGGAGGGTACGCATGAAGTATTCCTTAAAATTATTATTTAGCCAATGCTTGTCGTATCAATACAGGAAGGAAAAAATCAGGACGCAGGCTATCACGGCTGGGATTAATACAAATGTGCTTAATCTCACATTAGTATTTTTGTAATTTAATATAATTAATATTCGTTAAGGTTATAAATAAATATAATCATGATAAGTATCAAGCGAGCACTTTATTACCATGAGCTGGTGCGGAAAGGGAGTTTTACCCGTGCAGCCAAATCACTCAATATCTCACAGGCGTTTCTTTCCCAGGAAATATCCCGGCTGGAGCAGGAGCTGGAAAGGAAACTGATTAATCGCACCACCCGGCAATTCGCGTTGACGCCATTCGGCGAAGCGTTTGATGACAAAATCAAACCGCTGATCCGGGAATATTATGACGTCGAGCAATTTGTGCAGTCGTACGAAGACAGTCAGGACGGTGCCCTAATGGTGGGGGTGATTCCGATTTTCAACCGGCTAAAATATTACGATGTCTTCACGCTGTTTCAAAAACAGCACCCGAATATCGAGCTGTCTTTTATCGACGGCGTCAGCAGCGACCTGCTGGAAAAGGTGAGAAACGCCGAGATCCACGTGTCGCTCTCTACGCCGTTCGACGACTATCTGCAGGACCCGTTGTTCAGCCATACCATTTTCCTGGACGATAATCTGGTGGCGGTGATGGCGGCCGACCATCCGCTGGCGGCTCAACCGAGCCTGACGCTCCATCAGCTGGCGCAGGAGCGGCCGATCGTGCCGCAGAAAGGCACCGGCGAGCATGCGGCGGTGTCGACGGCGTTCAGCCGCGCCGGGTTGGAAGACACCTGCTTTCGGGAATGCAGCAATCTCGACATCATAATGGATCTGGTGATGCATCACGGCGGGGTGGTGTTTCTGTGCACCTCGGTGGCGAGCAGCCTGAAGGGCTACGATATCGTGATTCGTCCGGTGGCGACGCCGATCACTCGCACGTTTGCGGTGAGTTATCTTAAACGCAGCGCCGGCATTCCGATGGTGCGCCGCTTTCTGGATTTTATGGAACGGCATCATCCGATGTTGCGTGATCCAACCTTGCGCGATCCAATGTCGCGTGACCCGATGCCGCGTGGATAACGGCTTATGGAAAAGGAAAACAGCAATCGGGCGACGACCATCGCCCGATTGCAGCCTGAGCGCGGTACGCGGCTCATTCGTGATTTGGCTACATGCGGTTAACGAACGATCAGCGTCGGTTTAATACGGACGGTTTCCCCTTTCTGCGCTTCGCCGCTCAGCACCTGTTGCAGGTGGCGCATGACCTGCTCCACCAACAGCTCCACCGGCTGGCGGACGGTGGTCAGGCGGTATCCTTCCCAGGCCGCCTGCGGGGTATCGTCGCAGCCCACCACCTTGCACGTCGGGCCGCTGGTCAGGCGCAGGGCGTCAAGGGCGCCGAAGGCCAGCGCGTCGCAGGCGCAGAACACGCCTTCGACCATCGGATGCTGTTGCTGCAATCGGCACATGGCGTGATAGCCGCTGTGGTAGGCGTAGTCCGGGTTATCCGTCACGACAGGATCCGGCAGGCCGCGATGGGCCAACCGCTGACGAAACCCCGCCAGTCGTTCCAGCGACGCCTGCCCGTCCTGCCGGCCGCCGATATAAGCCAGCCGGGTCAGCCCCAGCGAGATCAGGTGGTCCGCCGCCAGTTCGCCCGCCAGCCGGTTGTCGGACAGCACCGCGGTGACGGTTTCACGCTGGTCCTCCCGACCCATCAGCACCATCGGCAGCGACAGTTCCAGACAGCGTTCGGTAGCTTCCCGCGACAGGCTGCCGGCGGAGATGATCGCCGCTTCCACCTGCCACGACTGCGCCTGCTGTAGCCGGGCGCGGATGTCGCATTGTTCGGTGACGCTGACCAGCATCGGCACCAGTCCGTGTTGTTGCAACGCCTGCGTCAGCAGGCTGAACAGCCAGGGCTGGAACGGGTTGTCGAATTCGCCCATCACCACCGCCACGATGCCGGATCCTTGTCGCCCGGAATTGACCAGCGCCCGCGCCAGCGCATTGGGGCGATAGCCCAGTTCATTCGCCGCCGCCAGCACCCGTGAGCGGGTCGCCTGACTGACCTTACCCGGCGCGGAATAGGTGCGTGATACCGCCGATGCCGAAACGCCGGCGCAGCGGGCGACATCAATCGAGGTGATGCGTTTCTTATTCATGTCCTGCTCCCCTGATGACGTGCCAGCTCCCGTTGCGGCATTGCGCCCGGTCGCCCTGTTCCGGTAGAAACACGCCGGGCGAGGCGGCGATAACCTGTTGCAGCGCCGTTTTTTGCGACTGCTGCACGTGGTACAGACCTAACGGCGCGCCCGGTTTACGCGCCAGCGTCTGCACCTGCGGCCAGTTGCCGTGGTAGGCATTGTCCGCCGCCTGCGGCGAAAAACACTCCACCAGCGCCAGATCCGAGCGGGCCAGTAACGCGGCGCCCGCGGGCGTCAGCTGACCGTCGCCGCTATAGAATAGCGACCCCTGTTCGCCGTCGAGCCACAGGGAACGGTTGGGCACCGAGTGGCGGGTCGGCGCGGTCTGGCAGCGCCACGGCCCCAATTCGCTCAGGTCTTCGCTGTCCTGCCAGCTAAGGGTAAACAGCGGCCGGCCGGCGGGCCAGAAGGCGAAATCCGCCAGACGCTGCAACTGCGGCAGTTGCTGACGCGGCGCGATAATCGTCAGCGGCGCGGTACGCCCACAGGATTCGCACCAGTTAAGCCAGGTGGTCAGGCCGAGCGCGTGGTCGGGATGCGCATGGGTAATGTAGATGGCGTGAATGTCGTCCGGCGCGGTTTGGCGCTGCCACAGCGCCTGCGGTACGGTCGGGCCGCAATCCACCAGCAACTGGAATCCGCCTTCGCTGACCCGTATCGCGGCGTTGACCCGTTGGCTGTCATAGGCTTCGCCGCTGCCGAGAATTTCAAGTTCCATGCTGGCTCTCCTGCCCGGCGGTAAGCGGGGGCTGCGGCAAACGCTGACCGGCCGCGTCAAACCAGTGACAACGTTCCGGCGCAACCTGCAACGCCAGCTCCTGGCCGATGCGCGCCGGGTGGCGGCCTTCCACCACCAATGTCAGACAAGGCTCGTGGATGAAGTGGCCGTGCAGGTGATACTGCGCGCCCAGATTTTCCACCAGATCGACCTTAAAGGTCGGAATGCCTTCGGTGATGTCAAAGGCGTCCGGGCGAACGCCGAGGGTGGCGGCGCGTTCATCACGCGCCAGCCGTTGCAGCCACGGCGACAGCATTTGATCGGGCGACAGCACTTGGCCGGGCGACAGCATTTTGCCGGGCGGCAACGGGAAAAAGTTCATTTCCGGCGTGCCGATAAACCCGGCGACGAAGGTATTGGCGGGCTGGTGGTACAGCTCCTCCGGCGTACCCACCTGGGCGATGCGGCCTTCATGCAGCACCACGATGCGGTCGGCCAGCGTCATCGCTTCCACCTGATCGTGGGTGACGTAAATCATGGTGGCGGCCAGTTGCTGGTGCAGCGCTTTCAGTTGCACCCGGGTGTGAGTGCGGAGTTTGGCGTCCAGATTGGACAGCGGTTCGTCAAACAGAAACAGGCGTGGTTTACGCACGATAGCGCGGCCAATCGCCACCCGCTGACGCTGGCCGCCGGAGAGCGCGCCGGGTTTGCGGTGCAGCAACGGCGTCAGTTGCAGCATCTCCGCCACCTGCGCCACTTTCTCTTCAATCGCCTGACGCCGTTCGCCGGCCATTTTCAGCGCGAAACCCATGTTTTCCGCCACGGTCATGTGCGGGTAGAGCGCGTAGGACTGAAACACCATCGCCATTTCCCGCTGGCCCGGCGGCTGGCGTGAAATGTCCTCGTCGCCCAGCAGGATCTGGCCGCTGTCCTGCTCTTCCAGCCCGGCGATGGTGCGCAGCAGGGTTGACTTACCGCAGCCGGACGGGCCGACGAACACCACCAGTTCTCCCTGCCGGATATGCAGATCGATGCCGTGCAGCACCGGCTGACGACCGTAACGCTTGGCGACCTGATGTAACCGTAATTCACTCATCTGCGAGTCCTATTTCTGGCTGACGGCAAAGCCGCGCAGCAAATAACGTTGAACAAAGCCCGCCATCAGCAGCACCGGCAGCGAAGACAGCAGCCCGATGCTCATCAGTTCTCCCCAGTAGATCTGGTTTTCGGTCATGAAGTTGGCGATAAACAGCGGCAGCGTGAACTGCTGTGGGGTTTGCAGGTACAGCAGAGCGAACAAAAATTCGTTCCACGCCATGATCAGGGTGAAGATCGCCGTGGCGACCAGACCGGGGGCGCACACCGGCAGCACGATGTAGCGCAGCCGCCGCCATAGCCCGGCGCCGTCCATCGCCGCGGCTTCTTCCAGCGACAGCGGCACGTCGCGGATAAAACTGAGCAGCATCCAGATGCAGAACGGCAAGGTGTAAACCTGATAAGCCAGCATCAGCCCGGTCAGGCTGTTGAGCAGGTGCAGCGATTTGAGCAGCGAATAGAGCGGGATCGCCACCACCATCGGCGGCATCATCTTGATCAGCAGCACCAGCAGCAGGAACAGGCTGTCGAGCCGCGTCGGAAAGCGGTGGCGCGCCAGCGTGTAGGCGGCCAGAAACCCGGTCAGCAGCGATAACGCGGTGGCGCCGGCGGCCACCCACAAGGTATTAAACAGCCGCTCGCCGACGCCGTTATTCAGCAGGCTCTTCAGGTGAGTGAGCGTCCACTGCTGCGGCCAGAACGGGCTGCTCAGGCTGGAGAATTCAGCGGTGGATTTAAACGCCGCCGCCACCATCCACAGGATCGGCAGGGTAAAAAACAGCAGCGCGACGGTCAGCGCCAGCGCACGCAGCGCCATCAGCCAGTAGGGGAGTCTCATGCGTTTTTCCCTCCGCGCATCAATTGCCAGGCGTAGACCAGGCTCATTGCCGCGGCGAACAGCAGCATGATCACCGCGCCGGCGCTGGCGAGCCCCAGATTGAAGAACTTGAAGCCCTGCTGATAGATATAGAGCGACAGGGTTTCGGTGGCGTAACCGGGGCCGCCGCCGGTCAGGGCGTACACTTTGTCGAACAGCTTGAAGGTGTCGATGGAACGCAGCAGCAGCGCCAGCATGACAGGCTGGCGGATCAGCGGCAGCGTGACGTACCACAGCCGTCTCCAGCCGTTGGCGCCGTCGCTTTGCGCGGCTTCCAGCACGTCTTTGGGAATCGCCTGCAACCCGGCAAGGATTATCAGGCAGGCCATCGGCGTCCACTGCCAGATATCCACCAGCATCAGCGACCACAACGCCAGATGCGGGCTGGATAGCCACGGCTGCGGCATCAGGCCCAGCGCGGTCAGGCAGTTGTTGAGCAGGCCGAAATCGTAATGAAACCAGACGCGCCAGATAGCCGAGCACACCAGCGTGGAGATCATCATCGGGTAGATGAGCAGGCTCAGCACCCACTGGCGGCCGGGAAAATGGCGATATAGCAACAACGCCAGCGCCAGCCCCAGCAGCACCTGCAACAGCGAACTGCCGAACGAGAACAGCAGGGTGTTTTTCAGACTGGTGGTGAAGAACCAGTCGGCGAACAACTGGCGGTAGTTTTCCAGCCCGACCCAACTGCGGCTGGCGGCGGCGTAATCCACCTTGCTGAAGGAGTAAAGCAGCATCTGGCCGATGGGATAGAGCGTCAGCAGCAACAGCAGCGCGGCGGCGGGCATCAGCAGCAGCCAGCGTTGCCAGCGGGAGTCAAAATGCATGGGATGTCCTTGAATGAGCGGGCCGTGGCCCGCCCGACAGCGGTTATTTCAGTACCTGCGCGATCTTCTGATTGGCCTGTTGCAACGCTACCTGCGCCGGCATCTGATCCATCAGCGCCAATTGCAGGTAGTCGCCGAGGATGCTTTCCACTTCCTGCCAGTTGCGGATGCGCGGACGCGCTTTGCCTGCTTCCAGCGCGGCCAGTTGCGCCGGGTACCAGCGGTACTTCTGCACCACCTGCGCATCCTGATACACGCTGCGGCGGGTTGGCGGCAGACCCAGTTCCAGCGCCAGCGCTTTCTGGTTTTCGGCGCTGGTCAGGTAGCTCAGGAATTGCTGCGCCAGTTCGCTGTGCTGGCTGTTTTTGGCGACGGCCATCTGCCAGATGCCGAGCATAGGCGACGGACCGGCGGTCTGCCCCGGCGCCGGTTGCAGCGTCATGTTGCCGACCACTTTGGATTTGGCGGCGTCGTCCAGCGTGGACGCCCAGGCCGGCCACACTTCGATCGCCATCGCCGCTTTACCCTGCTCCATTGCCTGACGCACGTCGGCGGCGTTGTACACTTCCACCCCGGTGGGAGCGAATGCCTTCAGCGCCTTCAGGGTATTGAGCGCCTGCAACGCCTGCGGCGAATCCAGCGACGCTTTGCCGTTAGTGATCACGTTGCCGCCGTAGGCCCACAGCATCGGCATAAAGCCGGAAACAATCGGGTTGCCCTTCATGCCGCGGAACACCACGCCGGAGACGCCCGGTTCCTGCTGTTGCAGGGTTTTTGCATCGCTCAGCACCGCGTCCCAACTGGCGGGCGCTTTGAGCTGGTGTTTGTCGAACAGGTCCTGACGGTAGGCGAACATCGCTACGTTGCCGACCACCGGCAGGCTATAGACCGGACCGCCGTTTTCCGGCACGCGCGAAACGTTCAGCACCGCCGGAATGAAGTCGCTGCTTTGCAGGCTGTCCGGCAGCGGCTGGATCCAGCCGTTACCGGCGAATTCCGGGCTCCAGCTGTCGTCCATCAACATCAAATCGTAGGCTGAGGCGTTTTCCCGCAGGGAAATCACCAGTTTTTCATACAGGTTGGCGTAGGGCAGCTTCAGCAGTTCGATCTGCTTGCCGGGATGCTGTTGCTGAAAGCGGGCCAGCGTACTGTCGAGCGCCTTGCCGTAAACGTCATCGCGCCCGGCAATCACCAGGTCGGCGGCTTGCGACGCCATGCTGCACGCCAGACCGGCGGCGAGCAGCAGGCGGGAAAGGGTTTTCTTGCTGTGCGGTTTTGCTGTCAGAGTGGTGTTGCCAAACGGTTTTTGGCTAAACGTGTTTTTGCCAAACATGGTTCTTTTGCCAAACATAGTGAGCGCCTTTTGTCAGGAGTGCATACGTTTGCACAGGCGCTATCTTTGGCGACGAGGATGACAGAAACATGAAAGCAGGATGAACAATCCAAGATGCGGAGGTGACAATCGGAAGCCGGATACCGGCTTCCGTGATGATGTCAGCCTTTTTTCGGCATGCGGGCAAAGCTCACCATCAACTGGACGCCGTTAATCAGCACCAATAGCGCGGTGACCAGGAACACCCAGCGGTAACCCAGCGTGGCGGAAACGGTGGAACCGAGCAGCGGCCCGACCACGTTGCCGAGATACATGCAGGATTGGTTATAACCAAAAATACGCCCGGTCACCTGCTGGCTGCTGTATTTCACCAGCAGCGCCTGCACCGCCGGCATCAGCGCGCCGTCGGCGAAACCCAGCGCGAAGCGCAGGATGCCGAGCTGGACCGAACTTTGCACCGCCGACATCAGGAAGAACAGCAACGCGCACAGAAACAGCGCCACGATCAGCACTCTCTGAGAGCCGATGCGATCGCCGAGACGTCCGAGGCGCGGTGCGGACAACAGCGCCGAGACGCCGGGCACGGCGGCGATGACGCCGCTGATAAACGCGATGTTTTCGATGTTGGGAGAGAGGTCGCGGATGAACAGCGTCAGTATCGGGCTGATGGAACCGTTCGCCATCTGGATCATCATGGTGGTGAAACACAGGCTGACAATCAGCAGCGGATAAGGCAGCGAGGCGAATACCGCCCGGCCGCTGAGCTGCGCTTTTTTGCTGACGGTAATGGCGTTTTCACGGATGGCGAACAGCGTAATGAGAAAGCAGATAAACAGCATGGCGGAGGTGACGAAAAACACCATGCGCAGACCGATGGTATCAGCCATGAAGCCGCCGAGCAGCGGGCCGATCAGCACTCCCGCCACCTGCCCGGTGGACAGCGTACCAAGCGCCCAGCCGCTGCGGCTGCGCGGCACCTGCGAGGCAATCAGCGCCATGGCGTTGGGAATGTAGCCGGAGGTCAGCCCCATCAGCGCGCGCAGAAAAAACAGCTGCCAGACGTTGGTGGCCATGCCTTGCAGCCCCATGACCAGCGACATGCCGAGCGCGGCGCGCAGCAGCATCAGCTTGCGGCCTTTACGGTCGGCCAGGCTGCCCCACAGCGGCGCGACAATCGCCGAAATCAGAAACGAGGAGCTGAACACCAGCCCGGACCACAGATTGAGCGCGGTGTGATCGCTAACGCCCAGATGTTCGATGTAGAGCGGCAGGAACGGCAGTATCTGGCTCATGGCCATGCCGGTAAAAAAACATCCCAGCCAGGCGGAGAAAAGGTTGAGTTTCCAGGTTTCCATAGGGCAGGTTTTTACGTCGTCAGTGAAAGGCCGGGTCGCTCCCGCGCCAGTGCCACGCTGAATTACGCGACACCGCTAGTATGGCCGCTTTTGTCTTAGCCGGGAAATAATTTTATATATCAAAGAATAATCCAACCCCGGTGATTGATGTGTTTTTGGTTGCAAGGAAATGATGTTAATTCAGACGGTTGAACGGGGCGTGTTATCCGGCTGGATTGGAAAAGCAAAACGCCATTCTGAATTTTTTGTGATTTGAGTCACAAAAGTATTGCGTCCGAATTCAACAAAACGTACAATCTTTTACCAGAAAGTTCACAAATCATTCATTAACCAAGGTGATCGACGTGCGTAAATTCCTGAAAAAACTTCTGGTCGCTTACATCAATGCTTACAAAGACATCCCGCCGGGTGCCATGCATTAATTGCCCTTGAGCAGATCAGAATTAATAAGAAGGCCGCTATGACAGCGGCCTTTTTCATGTCTTCGTTTTTTGCTTCGTCGCTTTTACTTCAACTCATGTGTGGTAAAGGCTCATCGTTTTCGCGAATCATCGTCTTACCGACTCAGCGCCTGCGCTATTGCTTCGCCCAACGCGGTCGTATTGCCGCTGCCGCCGAGATCCCGCGTCAACGGCGCCTTTTCCGGCCCCTGTTCCAGCACGCGTTCAATGGCGCTGAGCACCGCCGCGCCGGCGTCGTCATGGCCGAGGTGCTCCAGCATCATCGCCCCGCACCAGATTTGGCCGATCGGGTTGGCGATGCCTTTGCCGGCGATATCCGGCGCCGAGCCGTGTACCGGTTCAAACAGGCTGGGGAAGGTGCGATCCGGATTGATGTTGGCCGACGGCGCGATGCCGATGGTGCCGGTGCAGGCCGGGCCGAGGTCGGACAGAATATCGCCGAACAGGTTGCTGGCGACCACCACGTCAAACCAGTCCGGGTGCAGCACGAAGTTGGCGGTAAGAATATCGATGTGGTATTTGTCCACCTTCACCTCCGGATAGCGCGTACCCATTTCGGCGACGCGGCTGTCCCAGTACGGCATGGTGATGGCGATGCCGTTGGATTTGGTGGCTGAGGTCAGGTGTTTTTTCGGGCGTTTCATCGCCAGCTCGTAGGCGAATTTGAGGATGCGATCGACGCCGACGCGGGTCATCACCGTTTCCTGAATCACCACTTCGCGATCGGTGCCGGCGAACATGGCGCCACCCACGCTGGAATACTCGCCTTCGGTGTTTTCGCGCACGATGTAGAAGTCGATATCGCCGGGTTTGCGCCCGGCCAGCGGCGCTTTCACGCCCGGCATCAGGCGGCAGGGGCGCAGGTTGACGTATTGGTCGAATTCGCGGCGGAACAACAGCAGCGATTGCCACAGCGACACGTGATCCGGCACCACGTCCGGCCAGCCGACCGCGCCGAAATAAATCGCGTCGAAGCCCTTAAGCAGTGAGAACCAGTTGTCCGGCATCATCTTGCCGTGCTGGAGGTAGTAATCGGCGCTGGCGAAATCAAACCATTCCCACTCCAGCCGGATATCAAACAGTTCGGCGGCACGGGCGATCACCCGTACCCCTTCCGGCATCACTTCCTTGCCGATGCCGTCGCCGGGGATGACGGCAATGCGGTAGCGTGGTTGAGACATGGCAACTCCTGAACGGTTTTTCTGATCGATTGCACTTGGGTAACAGAGAGTGTATTTACTCTGTTCGATGTAAACAATTTCGCTTCCGGTAAAGGCATTGTTGAATAAAAGAGAAGAATGAATGAGTGCAATCGACGATTTGCTGTTCTTCAGCCGTATCGCCGCGCTCGGCAGCCTGACGGCGGTAGCGCGCGAAAGCGGGCTGTCGCTGCCGGCCGTCAGCAAACGCTTGACGCAACTGGAGCAACGGCTGGGGGTACAGTTAATCAGGCGTACCACCCGGCGGCTGGATTTGACGCCGGAAGGGCAGTTGTACGCCGACGGCGCGTTGCCGATTCTGCATGAAATCGAGGAACTGGAAAGTCAGGTACGCCGCAACCAGCTAACGCTACGCGGGCGGCTGACCGTCAACGCGTCGTTCGGTTTCGGCCGTCGCCATATCGCGCCGCTGATTTCCGCTTTCGCCCGCCAGCACGGCGAGCTGGAAGTGCAGCTACAGCTTACCAGTCAGCCGCTCAACATGCTGGACGCCGGCGTGGATATCGATATTCGTTTCGGCGCGCCGCCGGACTCCCGGCTGGTGGCGCATCGGTTGATGGAAAATCCGCGCGTGCTGTGCGCAGCGCCGGCGTATCTGACGCGCTGCGGTACGCCGCAGACGGTGGCGGAGCTGGCCGGGCACAACTGTCTGGTGTTGCGTCAGTACGAGAGTGATTACGGCCTATGGCGTTTCTACCGCGACGGCCGTGAGTTTACCCATCGCGCTTTCGGCAATCTTTCCGCCAACGACGGCGAGGTGATCATGCGCTACGCGCTGGACGGGCACGGCATTATCCTGCGTTCGCTGTGGGATGTGCGCCCCTGGCTGGCCAGTGGTGAATTAGTGGCGCTGTTGCCGGACTACATCATGCCGGAAGCGGACATTTACGCGGTCTACCAGCAGCGTCGGCATGTGCCGGCGCGCATTTCGGCGTTTATCGCCTGGCTGAAACAGCAGTTGCTGCAAGGGGAAGCGGAAAACAGTTAACGCCTCCCCGGCGGGGAGGCGAAAGGCATTACTGGCGCACCAGACGGCCGGTAGCGGCTTCGGTTTCGAAATCGCTGCGGAACGGGTTGATGTCCAGGCCGCCGCGGCGGGTATAGCGGGCGAACACGGTCAGTTTCTCCGGCCGGCAGTAGCGTTTGAGGTCATTGAAGATACGCTCGACGCACTGTTCGTGGAATTCGTTGTGCTGGCGGAATGAAATCAGGTAACGCAGCAGCGCTTCCCGGTCGATTTGCCGGCCTTCGTATTTGATCACCACGCTGCCCCAGTCCGGCTGGTAGGTGACCAGACAGTTGGATTTCAACAGGTTGGAGCACAGGGTTTCCGCAACCAGAGGCGCGTTGTCGCGCACCGCGTGCTGCAGATAATCCGGGTTGAAGCCGTAATCGTTCACTTCGATGTCCAGCTCGTCGATGTTGATGCCGGGCAGGGTATCGATCTGCGCCGGATAACCGGTCAGGCCCGGGTACAGGGTGACCTTGACGTCGCCGTTGGCGGCGGCGGACAGATCCTTGATCAAGGTGGCGTGCACTTCGCCGATATCGCGAAAGCGGGTCTGGTTGAAGCTGTTAAGGTACAGCTTGAACGATTTGGACTCGATCAGGTTTTCCGAACTGGCCGGGATGATGAATTCGGCGATGCCCACCAGCGGCTTTCCTTTGTGATTGAGCCACGACAGCTCGAAGGCGGTCCACAGATCGTAGCCGTCAAACGGCAGGTCCGCCCCGGTCAGACCGACCAGATCGCGCCCACGAGCGCGCGGCAGCGCTTCCAGTAGCGCCGGGTCGTATTTGTCCGGGTAGCTGGAGCGCACCCCCAGATGGGTAATGCTATCGTTTTCTGTAATATGCATATCGCTCAGTTCCTTGCTGGTACGGCATGAATGTATTTTCTGAACAGCCTGCGGGTACCGTAAATAGGGCCGACGCCCAACACCGCATAGACCACTTTGATCAGAAATTGCGACAGGATCATGGTGCGGATCACGTCAAAACTCAGCACATTATAAAACGCGATGGTGCAGAAAATCACACTGTCGACGGCGGAGGCGGTGACCGTACTGGTGATCACGCGGATAAACAGGTAGCGGGACTTGGTCAGAATCTTGATTTTGTGCAGCACCCAGGCATTGATGTTTTCGGAGATCAGGTAGGCCAGCGATGAGGCCACCAGCACCGCCATCATGCTTTCCACGATGCCGCTGTAGGTCTTGCTGTATTCCCATTCCGGCAGGCCGGGGATCAGGCTGGTGACCCACAGCCCGAGTACAAACGCCAGATGGAAGAAAAATGCGATGAGGATGGTGCGGCGCGCCAGCCGCAGCCCATAAAATTCATTCAGGATATCCACCAGAATAAAGGTCAGCGGATAGACGAAAACGGCAGGCGGCACCACCAGATTCAGGGCCGGAATAAATATCGGTTTGACGCCGCTGACGGTGGAAAAAATATAGATAACGCAAAGCGCGGCGGTAATGATGAGGTACGCCAGCCAGGATCGTTCGTTTCTGTCGCTGATGTCGTAGGCGGTGGTGATGTCTTTGCCGGAATAGAGTTTTTTGTACAGGGCGTTGAGTTCGTGCCGGCTCAGATCATCGGATATTTCACTGTCGACCAGTTCCTTGAGATCCATGTGGATCATCTTGCCGGTCGATAACACCATGATATTCGCTGATAATTCGCCGCTGTGGTTAAACCCCAGCAGCTTGAATTTCCTGTTTGCATCCATTTATATCCTTTCCTCTATGATATATCCCAGCAGGACTGTGTCCTCGGGGCGTTTTCTGTCCGCCATGTCCGGCGAATCCGGGATGTCGACAAAAAATCCCGTGGCAGGAGAGTGACAGAGTATCGGCGTATTCGGCACCAGCGCAGGCGGCCGTCGGATGATGAGCAGCGCGCCGGGGGAGAAGGCGTCGCCAATCGGCGACTCGATCTGTACCGCCACCATGTTGGCTTCTTCTCCGAAGAAATAGGTCAACGGATACTGAACCGATAACTGACCAATCTTATGCTGCCGTGCCAACAACAGTTGCGACTGCGGAATGATGGGAATCGCCGCCGGGTTTTTGTTGCCTTCAAAAGAAACGGTATTGTTCAGGCGCTCGACCTTTTCCAGATCGTAATCTTCGATTTCCTCACAGGACACGCCGAAGAAATCGGAAATGCGATTGATGGTGGATTGCTGAACCTTGTTTACCCTACCTTCAAGAATTTTGTAGATAGTGGTACGCGTTACCCCGGTACGGTTAGAAAACGAGGCTTTGGTTTCGCCTCTGGTACGCATCAGATATTCAATATTTTTAATGATATTAGTTTTGCGCTGAGCATTCGTTGTTTTCATGGTCATCCCTTCTCAGGTCAGTTCTCAGACAGGTTCATCTTACGATAAAGCCTTACGTTCACCTATCCCGCCGGCAAGAAAAAAATCGGCAACCACGGCGCGTAGCGAGCATTTACGACGGAAAAAACGGGCGGGGTAGTGTGAACTTATTCAATTAATTGGTGGTTGTTGTAATGGCGCCATTAAAAATAGACACTAAAGATCATAATATGTCCATTAATCTGTTGACTTGACTGTTTTTATTGCTATAACGTTTAGAAAAATTAATTAATCTGTGTGATACAGACAATTTACTATAAACATAAAATATAGTTAACAAACTAATTGGTTGTTTCTGACGTCGCTGACGCAGACTGCCATCTATCCGACACCAGGGAACCCAGAACGGACGCTAGCAGAGAGGTGAGAAAATAAGGGAGCGTCATTATCGATGACACACGCCGACGACGCTGCGCTTTGACGCAGCGTTGGCGTTTCTGAGGCTGTTTGCCTCCAGCCAAATCAATCACACGTCCGGTCACATCGCTGGCTGGAGTAGGTTGTAACAGGCTTTATCCGACTGCCGCCCGACAATGGCGCTGGCTATTTCCCCCTTGATGACCCGCCAACCCGATTCGACACTCCGCTCTCGGTATAAATATCGGTATTCGGTATATCGGCATAAAGAACGACGAGGAGGTCCGCGCCGACCTGATGCCGGCGCGGAACGAGGCGTTATTATCGTTGGGAGATTATTGCGGCGTTTCCGTCAGCGTAATCGCGTCGTACATCACCATGCCGCCCAGCAGCTCCAGCGTGATGCGGTTGCCGCCCTGCTGCAGCGCGCCCGCGGGCAGCGGTATATGCGCTTCATGGTAGCGACCGCTTTGCATCGCGCCCCTGTAGATGGCCTTGTCGTTGTCGTACTTCAGCGTAGTCAGCAACTGACCATTGAGTTTCACCGCCAGTTGCGGCGAACTGGCCGGCGTGGTCATACCGCTGTTGCTGGCGGCGGCGATGGCGATATTCAGGGTGTAAGGCTGCTCGGGCGTGCGGGTGTTGAACAGAACGTGCCAGCTGCCGGGCTGGGTCTGGGCGTAGTACCAGTCCTTGCGTTCACGACTTTTGCCGATCTCGAAGGTCAGGTTGGCCGGCACCTCGGTTTGCCAGCGATACAGGCGCGGGCGATCGCCGAAGCGGAATTCGTCGGCCCGGCGGTCGGCCTGACCGATAGCCCACGCCAGCGGCGCGGGACGAGAGGCGTCAATTTGACCGAGCCGGGTTTTCTTGCCTTCCACCTTCACCGTCTGTTGCGCCAGCAGGCCGATTTGCGTGCCGCCATCGGCGTAGGCCGACAGCCGGTATTCGCCCGGCGGCACATTGCGCAGGCTGAAACGGCCGTCCCGATTGGTACGGGCGGTGAACAGGTAACCGGTGGTCTGAATGTCGAAGTTTTCAGTGCTGCTGCTCAGCACCACCGTGGCGTGAGGCGCATCGGTGCGCAGGCGACCGCTGACGGTAGCGCGCTGGCGCGGATAGCGCGCATCGTCCAGCCAGCGGTAAGGCCAACTGGCGCGTTCATGTTCGGCCCGGCGGCTGACGTCCGCCACCAGTTCCCGATCGCTACCCTGATTGATGTACAGCAGCCACGGACCGTAGAGTTTTTCAAAACCCGGCTGCGTCACCATATCCGGGGTGCCGAAATGCGAGCCGGTAAGATAGTTCAGGATAATCGCGTCCTGATGCACCAGCAGTTCCTGCTTCAGCGCGTCACCCGAGTAATACTCGCCGCTGGCGGGCACCATCCAGGCGCCGTAACCGTTGCCCATCACGCCCCAGTAGCGGCTTTCGCGCTGATAACCGGCGAAGTCGTATTTAGAGTAGACGCTGCCGTCCGGCAGTCGCCAGGTTTCATCCTGCACCTTCGGCAACTGCTCCAGTTCGTCGTACAGCAACGGCGTACCGCGCTGGATGCTGTTGAACAGCTCGTTCAGCCGGGTGGCGTCAAAACGGTAAACGTTGCGCAGCTCGCTGACCGTCACCGGCGCAGAGCCGGTGTTGGCGGCCACCACATAACTGTAAAGACCGCTGACGTCGCGGGTCATGATCAGGTGATATTCCAGCCGCAGTTTGCCGTTCTGGTCGTCGATGTAGGCCAGATGCACCTGATCCGGCGTCTGTTTGATGACCTCCAGCCGTTCCGGCACGAATTCGTTGACGCCGCCGGAGTAGTAATCGAGGTAAAAGCTGCGGTTTTTATCCGGATCGCGCGCCGCGCCGGAGAGACGGGAAATCAGGTTGGTGCCGCCTTTCCACACTTCTTTGGCGCTGCCGTCCGCGCCAAAGCGGACTTTCAACAGCCCGTTGTCCAGCGTGCTGTTCATGCCGTCGAGCGTCAGTTTCACCGCGCCCGTCGCCGTCAGCGGCAGCACGAGTGCCAGCGCCAGTAGCGGGGTACGCCATATCTGCAGAGGTTTATTCATGTTGTGCCGTCCGTTGTCATCGTCGTGTTGATGGAGGTGTCCTGCTGGACACAGCCTAGCGCGGCGGTAAACGCCGCTCCTTTGTCGGATGGTCATCTCCGGGCCGAAGGTGGCAGCGGCGCGAAGATCGGCGCGATCGGGATCATATTTGTCGATTTCTGATGCGGCGTGGCCGCGCTCGGGCTATTGGTGGCATAATTCGGTGAAATTTAGTTAATTTTTTTTAAAATCAACACACTATATCGATAAACAATTGAATAACACCCCGGTGCGGTTTTTCGCTATTATGCCTTTCTCTCAAACCTGTACCTGATGGGCGCTATGGAACGTTTTCTGGAAAATACGATGTACGCTGCACGGTGGCTGTTGGCTCCGGTTTATCTGGGGTTGTCGCTGGGATTACTGGCGCTGGCCATCAAGTTCTTTGAAGAAATCTGGCATGTTCTGCCGAACATTTTTTCCATCGCGGAAGCCGATCTGATCCTGACGCTGCTGTCGCTGGTAGACATGACGCTGGTGGGTGGGTTGCTGGTGATGGTGATGTTTTCCGGCTATGAAAACTTTGTGTCGGCGCTGGATATCGCCGAGCACAAGGAGAAGCTGAACTGGCTGGGCAAAATGGACGCCAGCTCGCTGAAAAATAAAGTGGCGGCGTCGATCGTGGCGATTTCGTCCATCCACCTGCTGCGGGTGTTCATGGATGCCAAGAACGTGCCGGACAACAAACTGATGTGGTATGTGATCATCCACCTGACTTTCGTGCTGTCCGCCTTTGTTATGGGCTATCTGGACTGGCTGTCCCGCCACGAACATCATACCCATCACAGCGCCGACAAGGCTCATGATAAGCATTGATAACCATAAGCATTGATAACCTACGTTGCTGATGTGAACGACGCCCCCGGCCGACCGCCGGGGGCGTTTTTTTCGCCGGTCTGGCGCAGAGCCGGACGTCAGAGGGCGAGCACTTCCACCAGACAGCTCATGGCGTTGGGGCCCTGCGTCAGCGGCGAGGTGCCCATGTCGCGGGTCAGCACGTTGGCGTTGCCGGATTGTTCCACCGGGTGCCATTGCGCCTGCCCGAAGCCCGGATCAAACCAGGCGCCGGTCGCCATGATCACCACGCCCGGCGTGACGCCGTCAGTCACGTCCACCCCGGCGTAAATGCGCCCGCGTTCGTTGCGTACTTCCACCCGGTCGCCGTGGCGGATGCCGCGCGCGGTTGCGTCTTGAGAATGCATGTACAGCGTTTCGTGACCGGCGGTTTTGTTGGCGGCCACCTGCGGCGTGCAGCCGAGCTGGCTGTGCAGCCGATCGGCCGGCTGGATGGAGATAAAGTGCAGCGGCCAGCGCTGCGTCTCCGTCGCGCCCAGCCATTCCACCGGCGGTTGCCACTGCGGATGGGGGGCGAAATCCGGGTAGCGGTAGTCGGCGATGGTGCTGCTGAATAGCTCTATCCTGCCGCTGGGCGTGCTCAGCGGATACCGCGCCGGGTCGCGGCGGAACTCTTCGAAAAACACGAACGGCTGGTCGTCCATCGGAATGTCGACATATCCCTGTTGCCAGAAACGGTCAAAATCGGGCCACGGCTCGCCCGCCGCCCCCTGACGCTCCCGGCAGGCGAGGTACATCGATTCCAGCCACTGCCGCTCGGTACGGCCGTCGTGGGTGAAGGCGTCGCCGTAACCCAGGCGCTGGGCCAGTTCGCTGAAGATGTCGTAGTCGTGACGCGCCTGATGCTGCGGCGCGATCGCCTGATGCATGGCGAACACAAACCGGTCGCGCGAAGAGCCGCCCACATCGTTTCTTTCCAGCGATGTGGTGGCGGGCAGCACGATATCCGCCATCTGCGCCGCTGCGGTCCAGACGATGTCCTGCACGATGACGGTATCCGGCCGCCGCCAGCCTTCCACCAGCCGGTTGAGCTGCTGGTGGTGGTGGAACGGGTTGCCGCCCGCCCAGTGAATCAGGTGGATATCGGGATAGGTGCGGTTCTCGCCGCAGAAGGTGTACGGTTCGCCGGGGTGCAGCAGCATGTCGGCGATGCGCGCCACCGGTATCGACTGACCGGGATTGGGGACCGACGGCGAAGCGGGGGCAGGGGACGTCATGCGTTCATTGCCGACGCTGTTCATCGAGCCGTGGCCGAAGGAGAAACCTCCGCCCGGCAGCCCCACCTGGCCGAGCATCGACGCAAGGGCGATCATCATCCAGTAGGGTTGCTCGCCGCGATGCGCGCGTTGCACCGAATAGGAACAGGTAATAAAGCTGCGCACGCCGATCAGTTGCTGAGCCAGCTTTTCGATGCGCGCGGCCGGGATGCCGGTGATGGCGCTGGCCCATTGCGGCGTCTTGGCGATGCCGTCGGTGCGGCCGTTTAGGTAGTCGTGCAACTGCGGGTAACCGACGCAGTGGCGATCGAGAAAATCGCGGTCCTCCGCGCCCAATTGCTGGATCTGGTAGCCCAGCGCCAGCATCAGCGCCACGTCGGTATTGGGGCGGATCGGGATCCACTCGGCGTCGACGAACGCCGGGCAGTCATCGCGCATCGGGCTGATGTTGATCACCGGGATGCCGCGCGCCACCAGTTTTTCCAGCGCCGGTTTCAGCGTGTGATGCCCGGCGCCGCCGGAAGCTATCTGCGCGTTTTTCAGCGCCAGCCCGCCGAAGGCGAGGAACAGCTCGCAGTGATCCGCCACGCTGCGCCACTCGGTGACTTTGCCGGTCAGCGGATGGAAGGTGCCGATCACATACGGCAGGAAGAATTGCGCCGCCCCCCAGCTGTAGTTGCCGGCTTGATCCACCGCGCCGCCGCCGGAGAAATAGAAACGCCGCACCTGCGAGCGGGCATGATGAAAACGCCCGGCGGACGACCAGCCGTACGAGCCGGCGAACAGGCCGTCGGCGCCGTAGCGGTCGCGCACGCGGCGGTTTTCTTCCGCCACCAACTCCAGCGCCAGATCCCAGTCCACCTCGACGAACGGTTCCTTGCCGCGCAGCGTGCGGTCGCTGTTTTCGCGTTTCTCCAGCCAGGAACGGCGCACCGCCGGTTTGCGGATACGCTTGTCGGAATAAACCAGCGGCACGATGGAGTCGAGCATCGGCGACGGATCCGGATCGCCCGCAAACGGTTCGCAGCGGATAAGCCGGCCGTCTTCGACGACCGCAGTGAATGCGCCCCAGTGGGCCAGGTGTGGATAGCGCCTGATTGTCATAGCATCCTGAATAGATAGCTTGTTATTTATTTGCATCATACAAGTCTGCTTCGGGGCGGACCAGCCGGCCCTTATGCCAATCGGATATGTGTTATATCGGGCAACAGCGGCGTTGCCGCCCTGTGATACAGTCTGTGTTGTGTGCGATCCACGGAGACGATGAGCCATGCACCGACTTCCGCCCCTGCCGGCGCTGCGGGCTTTTCTGGCCGCCTGTCGGGCGGGCAGTTATACCGCCGCCGCCGAAGAACTGAATGTCACCCACGGCGCCATCAGCCGCCAGATCCGTATTCTGGAAAGCTGGTTGGGGCAGACGCTGTTTGTGCGCGCCGGCCAGTGCATGGTGCCGACGCTGCATGCGCAGGCGTTCGCCAAAGAGATGAACGACGTGCTGGCGGTGATGGATGAAGCGGCCCGCCGTTATGGGCGCGGCGAAGCTACCCAGGTGCTGCGCATCAGCGCGCCCGCCACCTTCACCATGCGCTGGCTGGCGCCGCGGCTGCCGGCGTTTTATCAGGCCAATCCCGGTACGCTGATTCAGATTCACACCGCGACCACCCAGCAACTGGCGATGACCAGCGGCTTTGATCTGGTGATTCGTCTTGGCGTGTTCAACAGCGATCGCTTCAGTGCGCTGCCGTTCATGCAGGAGCATTACACCTTGCTGGCCGCGCCATCGCTGCTGGCCCGCCAGCCGATCGCCACGTTGGCGGCGGTAGCGAACCACACGCTGCTCGACACCGAAACCCGGCCTGGCTTCTGGTCGCAGTTGTTCGATCTGGGCGGGGTGGTCGATCCCGGCACGCTCAACTGGCTGCGTTTTGATCACTTCTATGTCACGTATGCCGCGTTGATCGACGGGTTGGGCGTCGGGCCGGGGCCGCTGCCGCTGCTGGCGCGCGATGTGGCGCTAGGTCGGCTGGCGGCGCCCTTGCCGGATCTGCGCATCGCCGAGCGCACCTACTATTTGCTGACGCCGGCCGGGCTTGCGAAAACCCGGCTGCATTACCGTTTTGAGCGCTGGCTGCTGGAAGAAGGGGCGACCCCGGATGGTGTCTGACTGGCACTAATGCCTGACCACGCTGGCGTCTGGCTCACATAACTGTCATGCATCAGCGTTACCGTGGGGCGAAATGACTGAATTAAGGAGGCGGTAACTATGAATTATGTGCAGGAAATGCGTCAGTTGATCGGGCATCGCCCGCTGCTGCTGGCCGGGTCTAACGTGATTATGCTTAATGCGCGCCGACAGGTGCTGCTGCAGCATCGGCTGGAGGGCGTCTGGGGATTGCCCGGCGGCCTGCTGGAATTGGGCGAGTCGCTGGAAGAGGCGGCGATTCGGGAAGTGCGTGAAGAAACCGGGCTGCAACTGAACGCGCTTGATTTTCTGAAGGTGTTCTCCGGTCCCGATCACTTTTTTACGTTGCCTAATCAGGATCAGATCTATGTGATTACCGCCCTGTATGTTTCCCATAGCTGGCAGGGCGACATCGTGGTGGATAAAACCGAATCGCGGGATGTGCGTTTCTTTGATCTTCAGGCATTGCCGCCGCTGGGCGATGAGTACCGCGAATACCTTGATTATTTTCTGTCATTGCCGTTATTACCATCGTCGTCGCGTTAGTGCGCAGGCAGCGTTTCCCACAGCAGCGACAGACCGGCGATCAACATCATGCCGTCCACCAGCCGGTTGAACAGGGTGTCGGACAGGCGCAGTACGAAGCGCTTGCCGATGTACACCCCGGCCACCTGCGTCAGCCCGACCATCAACCCGGCCCACAATACCGACAGCGGCAGCGCGCCGACCACGCCGAAGGTGGAGGCTTTGGTCAGATATATCACCAGCGACGCGGCTGATTCGGTCGCCAGCAACGCGCCTTTCAGCAGGCCGTAACCGGCAAACAGCGGCAGCGTCAACGGACCGGTGGAGAACACCACGCCGGTGAGGAAACCGACCACGCCGCCCGCCACCGCCAGCTGGCTGTCGTTCAGGCTGAAGGCGCGCTGCCGGGCCAGATGGCGCAGTGGGATCAGCAGTAGGAAAAACAGACCGATACATAGGCTGGACAGGCGCACCGGCATTGCCCACAGCAGGCTGGCGCCGATTATCGACGCCGGGATGCCGGGCAGACAGTAGCAGCCCAGCGCCCGCAGGTTGATGGCGTTACGCCACAGGATAACTTTGGAAATGTTGCTCATGGTGGCGGCGATCGCCATGACTGGCACCGCCGCCTGCGGGCCGAACGCCCACGCCAGCGCGGGCAGCAGAATGATGGAGCCGCCGGTGCCGACGATGCCGCTGACGCTACCGGCGAACAGGCCGAGAAGAATAATCAGGATGTAGCTCACTACTGACCTCGCTGTGTGGTTTGGTTTGTCTGAAGCGAGCATACCGGTGTGATGGGGGAATATCTCTGACGAAAAAATCACGAATGTGTGAGTTAAATTCACATATCTACTGATGCGAAGACAACGGCCGCAAACGCCTTGACAGTCAATCTTCCGCTCGCATAGGGTGGAAACGGCAGGCGCGGCGGACGGGCGAAATCCGGCCGGCCGACGCCAGTGGCGGTTTTACACACAGCCTGACGTATCCGGTAACGAGAATAATAAACAAGGTGCTGCAACATGAGTCTGACGACGTATCTTGGCAAACAGGTGCTGGGGGTGCTGGCCTGTTACCAACAAGGAAATGTGGTAATTCATATCTGTGGTGTTTATCCACGCGCCGACAACAGCCTGCGGGTATTTTTCCCCAAGGGGCATGAGCTGGCGGTGGGGGATCTGGCGACGGTGCATCTCGACAATCGCACCGGCGTCGATGAGTTTGACGCCAATATTTCGGTGTACCGCGCCTCATACAAGGGGCGGGTGGTCAGCGTAGATGACGACTGGGTGATTCTGGCGCCGCGCGAGTGCCAGTTGTTGCATGGTTTTACGCCGGTGGTGGATGTCCGCGAGCCGGGCTATGTGTTCCCGACCGATCTTCGGCCGGAACGACCGGTGCCGTTTACCCCAATGACCGCGCTGCCGGATACCGAACGCAAAGACTTTACCAATAAGGTCGGCGTATTGGTGACGATGGCGGAAGAGCAACCGCACACCACGGTGCTGGCGTTCCTCTCCTCGGTGGAAGACGATATTTTCCTGATTACCTTCCCGGAAACGTTTAAATCCAAACTGCTCAAACGTAACCCGCACTGCTTTTTCGCCATGGATGAGCGCTCGCACTACACCTTTGAACGTTCCATCGAATGGAATTACACCCTGATTGAAGGCGATGCTTACCTGATCGACCCGGCAACGCCGTTGTTTGAGGATGTTCGCCACGCGTTCATCAATAAGAACCCGTGGGAAATGGCGTTTTTCCTGCGGCCCAATCTGGAGATGTACCATATCAAGAGCAGGCAGCTGGTTTGTCCCGGCTCACGCCAGCCTATCGGCGACGCGTGAAATAATGCAGTCTGATAATATCGACTGACGCCCTGCGAATGTGGGGCGTTATTTTATTCGCCGTCGAAAATAGAAACTATTAAAACGCTATTTCTGTTTTATGATTTCTTTTAATAACTGCTTTATAAGCAGTGTGTTATCTATTTTAAATTCGATGGTTGAAATGGTATTGGGCTAATATCGCGCGTTACGCCGTTCTTTTTTTATATTAATGGTGTTTATTTATGATGAACCGGCGCTGCACCCATTATCATCGGGAGGGCGTTTCTTTATTAATCGACAATAAAACCAACGACGGGCAGTAAAACGTCAGGATAGGGTTCGATATCATGGGTGTTTGGCATGGTTGTTTACCATGGTTGTTTGCCCCGCTATCTACGGTAATGCTATCTACGGTAGCGATAACGGGGCAGAACGGTGAACGATGTTATTTGAAATCTACCGTCATCAGTTCAGGCACGCTGAACTGACGGGTGGTTTCGACGCACTTGCCCACATATTCGGTAAAGCGCGGCGGGGTTTTCATGCCCAGTTGCAACAGCTTGCGGTTGCTGAACTTGACGTTCAACTGCGCGAACGAACCGTACAGACGCATGGCGCGCAGCATCAGGCGTTCGTTGCAGGGGCCGTACAGCTCGCTGAAGCTGCTGCGCAGTTTGATCAGGTCGTGGTAACTCACCTGACGGTAGGCCTCGCCCATCGGCGGGCGCGACGACGCCTGCGCCATCGCCAGATCCACTTCGCTGAAACTCACGCTGGAGGCTTCGCCGGCGGAAATATGGTAGATATCGTCGACCGCCTGCTCGGCGTGCAGCAGCATCAGAATAGCTTCAGCGCAGAAATCCACCGGGATAACATCGATTTTGTCATCCAGCGAGCACATGAATCTCTGGAGTTTCATCGCCATCTCGAACACCCAGTAGATACTGCTGGACGGCTTACAGCCCAGATGGGAATGGCCGACGATGATCGACGGGCGCACAATCAGCAGCGGCATGGCCGGGCAGTGCTCGCGCATCAGGTTTTCGATAGTGGCTTTGGACAGGGTGTATTCGACGATGTGCGATTTTTCCGTATCCAGCAGGTCGGATTCTTCCACCACTTCGTCCTGATCCGGCACGCAGGACATCGCGGTGCCGATCTGGATGAATTTTTGCAGCGATTTAACCTGGCTCATGCGTTTGGCAAAGGCCAGCGTGCCTTCCACGTTCACTTTCCAGATCAGCGGATTGCTGCCAAAAGAGGCGATCGCCGCGCTGTTGATGACGTGGGTGACGCTGTCCAGCGCTGGATGCTGAAGAAAAGATTCAGGTTCAGCCAAATCGCCGACAATAATATTGTCTTCCGTCAGACGGGATAATGATTTTTCCGAAATATCAAATTTTCGCAGGTTATTTAGGATTCGTTTAAGTCCGTCCTGTTTATTTTCGGCTCTGACCAACATAAACATATTTTCAATTTGCCTGTCCTGTAGCGCTTTTTCCATCACAGCACCGCCCAGGAAGCCTGTTGCTCCGGTGATGAGTATTGTTTTCATGATGTTAAGACCATTTTTATGTAAATAGGGAGGTGCTGTCTGAATTGTGCCCAGACACTGCGGCGGTATTCTATTTCAGTGGGTTTTCAGTTTTCAATTTTCCGGCCGGCTTTTCTTCTTTTGTTGTCGTTCCGTTTAGCCTTTTGTGCTTTCATGATTTTTTATAATTATTTCAAATTGTTTTTTTGCTGTGCGGAGATTCATTTAGTTATTCAGTTGTTACTTGCTAAATGATGGGTTTAGCTGCATAGCCGTACGCGGCGAAAGCTAATGGCGGGTTGTCATAAAAAATTAATGAAAAACTTTCCGACTGGTGAATCAAATCCGGCGGAGTCCCTTTGTGAAGATAAATGACCAGAATGACCGGTCGCGGCCAACCTGCGGGAGTCGATACGGCGCACTGTCGATATCAGCATTAAGGTTGTTGCCGAGTAACCATCACCTCACTACATCAGCCCATCAGCGCCAATTCGCTGCTCTGAATAAATATTTGCCGTGTTATGGATATCGCCAGCCCATTCTCTGGAAGTGAGCATGGGCTGGCAACAGCATTAAGAAGCAAATTAGAAGGTATAGGTAACGGCAAACGTCCCTTCGCTCTGATTGGCGCGAAACACGATGGGGCTGTTCGAGGCTTTATCGTTCAGGCGGGTATAGCTGCCGCTGAGCGTGGCGGCCCAGTGCGGATCAAACTGATGGGTCCAGAACAGCGAGACGGACTGGCCGTACAGACCGCTTCCGGCCTGATAGACGCGATAGCCGGAGTTCTGGCTCTGCTGCTGGTTGACGCCGTAGAACAGGTTGTTATAGCGGGCGTCGCCGAACAGCAACGTGCCCTGAGCGCCCAGCGTGTCCGATTTGTCCTGGAACAGGATGCTGGTCAGCGATGTCTGGTATTGCACGCCCTGGCTGTCGGTCAGCGGTAGCGTCGCCTTTGCTTCCACCGACAGTTGGTCGGTAAATTGCCAGCCCAGCGCCACGGCGGTGTTCAGCACTCCATCAATTTTGCCCATGCCGCGTAATTTGTCGGAACCAGCCTGAAAAGAGGATTTCTTGTCGGTACGCCCGGGGGCGTAGCCCAACGTGTGCTCAAGATAGAACTGGCCGAACTGCAGGTCATAACCCGCACCTTTGGCGGTGTCGAAAAAGAAGGCGCCCTGACGAGCCTGAATCACCGGCAGCAGATCCGTACGGCGTTCATCCGAGCCGCTGTAGCGCGGCGCATTGTGGGCGGCGAGACCGAGGGTGACGCCATCCTGCTGACCGGGTGCAGCATCGTCGGCCCAACTGATGTTGCTGCCGGCGAAGAAAAAAGTAGCTATATAAAAGGGAATATGTCGCACTATCATCCTGACTGACTCCTTAGACGGGTAAATGTGTTGCCTGCAACAGGCGTATTCGTGCATCCCTGGACGAGAACTGGTTAGTATACGCATCAGCGTCAATGTACTGTCAGCAAATCATGAAGAAATTATCAAGAGAACCACGATGAGTCCGAAACGCATTCTGATAATCGAAGATGACACGGATGCTGCCAGCGTGCTGGAGGCCTACCTGAAACGTGACAATTTTCAGGTTTTGCTGGCGGGAGATGGGCTGAACGGGCTGGATATGGCTCTGCGCCTGAAGCCGGATCTGATCTTGCTGGATGTGATGTTGCCGGGAATGAACGGCACCGAAGTGCTGGCCGCCCTGCGCCGCAAAAGCGACGTGCCGGTGATTATGGTCACCGCGATGGGGGACGACACCGATAAGATCGGCGCGCTACGGTACGGCGCGGACGATTACGTGACCAAACCCTATCATCCCGGCGAGGTGGTGGCGCGGGTGCAGGCGGTGTTGCGGCGCACCTGCGGCGCGATGACGGCCGGACGCTCGTTGACCTTCGGCGCGCTGGAGGTGGATCAGGATGCGATGGTCGCCTCCGTGAGCGATGCGCAGGGCTATCGCCAGCCGCTGGACTTGACGCCGACGGAGTTCAGCCTGCTGGCGACTCTGCTGCGCGCCCAGACCCGCGCGTTTTCCCGCCAGGAGTTGCTGGAGGCGTGTCTGCCGGATAGCGACGCGCTGGAACGGGTGGTGGATACCCATATTTATAATCTGCGCAAAAAGCTGGAGGCGGTCGGCATTGGCGGGGTGTTGCTGACGGTGCGCGCGGTTGGTTACAGGTTCCGTTAGCCATGAATAACCGGTCTCATCTTTCGCTGTGGCGTTGGCTTTGCATCCGCATTTTGTCGCTGGCGATTGGCTCGATAGTGTTAATCGCCACCTGCATGTGGCTGCGGTTTGCCATCTGGAATCTGTGGGTTGTCCATAGCATGCCGGAAGCGGTGCGTCATGAGTTCACCACATTGCAGAGCAACCCCAATCTGAACCGCGCCCGTTACTACGAGATTCTGGATACCTGGTACGGCCCTAAATCTTTCGACCTGTCGATTGCTTCTGAAGATTGGCTGATCCTTTGGGTGCTGGTGCTGGTCGCCATTCCGCTGATTGTGATGTTGGGGCTGTGGGCTGCCCGGCCGCTGTCGGTTCAGTTTAGCCAACTGGCGATGTCGGCGCGCGCGGTGGCGCGCGGGCAGTTCACCACCCGCGCTCGTATGGTGCCGGGCGCGCCGGCGGAGCTGACGTTGCTTACCCGCGATTTCAATGCCATGACGGCTCAACTGGAGCGCTATGAGCGCGAACTGCACGCTTCGCATGTGGCGATGGCGCACGAGCTGCGTTCGCCGCTGACCGCCGCGATGGGGCGGTTGCAGGGCATGCTGGACGGCGTGTTTTCCCCTGACGACCGGCAGTTGCAGATGGTGATGAACCAGATGCTCAACCTCAACCGCCTGATTGAGGATCTGCACTTGCTGTCGATGGTCAGCGCCGGTCAGTTAGCTATCGATAAGACCCGGCTGAACCCGGTGGAGCTGCTGCGCGACCGTATCGCCTGGCTGAAGCCGAATGCCGAAGCGGCCGGTTTTACCATCACGCTGCATGCCGACGAAGAGGGGTATTGCCTGGCGGATCCGCTCCGGCTGGGGCAGGTATTCACCATCCTGATGGATAACGCGCTGCGCTACGCGGTGGAAGGCAAGGCGCAGCGTATTGATGTGGCGCGGCGCGATAATCGCTGGTTGATCCGCTTTCGTGACTACGGCCCCGGCGTGAGCGAGGCATTTCTGCCGTATATTTTCGAGCGTTTTTCCCGCGCCGATACTTCGCGGGCGCGCCATTCAGGCGGCAGCGGGCTGGGGTTGTCGATCGCTCTGGCGATTTGCGAAGCGCTCGGCGGCAGCCTGACGGCGGAAAATCACCCGGAAGGCGGCATGTGTTTTCTTCTCGAACTGCCGGCGGTATGACCTCGTTCAGGGCATGGCGGTTGAGATAAAGCCGATTTTTCAGCGTCCTTGATGGTTTCTTGATGAAGCGTAGAAATAATCTGGAAATGTGTGCGGTGTAATAGTTACCAATCGGTAACAGGAAGCCATCATGACGAATACAGAGTCCACTTTTTGCGCCCTTCATCAGGTAGCCTGTCGCGCAGGCAATGTGCTTTTTCGCGTCGGCGGGCTGGGAGCCTTGTTGCTGGCCGCGAGCCTGTTGTCCGGCTGCAACGACGCCGACAGCGAGCCGGCGCCCGCGCCGCCGCGTCCGGTTCGCACCGTCACCGTCGCGCCGTCCGCCACCGGTGAGGTGTTGTCGCAGATCGGGGAGATTCGCCCGACCGAAGAGACCGCGCTGGGTTTCCGTCTGGATGGGCGGGTGGTGTCGCGCGCGGTGGATGTGGGCGCCATCGTGAAGGAAGGCGATGTGATCGCCACGCTGGATGCCCGCGACAGCGAAAACCAGCTGCAGAGCGCCAAAGCGGACCTGACCCGCGCGGCGGCTTCGGAACGGCTGGCGGAGCAGAACCTTAACCGCATGAAACAGCTGGCGCCCAACGGCGCCATTTCCCGTTCACAATTGGATGAGGCGCAGTCGAACTGGGCCTCGGCGGTTTCCGTGCGTGAAAGCGCGCAGGCCAGCGTCAAAAGCGCGCAGGATCGCCTGGGCTATACCCGCTTGTCTGCGCCGGTCGCCGGGGTGATCACCGCGGTCAGCGCCAACCCCGGCCAGGTGGTGAACGCCGGTCAGGAAGTGGTGCGGCTGGCGACCTTCGCCGGCCGCGACGCGGTGTTCAATATCTCCGAGCGTCTTATCACCAGCGGCCTGAAGGACCCGCTGGTGACGGTGTCGCTGTTATCCAACCCGGCTATCAAAACGCAAGGGCATGTGCGTGACGTCAGTCCGCTGGCCGATAGCGAAACCCGCACCTGGCGGGTACGTGTTTCGCTCGTCACTCCGCCGCAAGAGATGGTGCTGGGCGCGACCGTACAGGGCGAAGTCACGCTGCCGGGCGGCAATGCCATCGAACTGCCTGCGTCGGCGCTGACCCGCCAGGGCGATCGCCCGGCGGTGTTTGTGGTCGACCCGCAAACGCAGACGCTGCGGCTGCAACCGATCGTCCTGCGTAATTACAGCGACTCGCAGATCGTCGTCGACGACGGTCTGGCCGCCGGCGACAACGTGGTTACCGCCGGCGTCAGCAAGCTGCGGGCGGGCGAGAAAGTCACGCTGACGGAGGCGAAGTAATGTCATCCGGATTCAAACATAAGTGGAACCTCTCCGCCTGGGCGCTGGCCCATCAGCAACTGGTGGCCTTTTTTATGCTGGTGATTGTGGCGGCGGGCGTCATGAGTTACGAACGTTTGCCGCGCAACGAAGACCCGGCCTTTACCATCAAAACCGCGGTGGTGTCCGCTAGTTGGCCGGGCGCCACGGTGCAGGACACCGTCAGTTTCGTCACCGATGTGCTGGAAAAGAAACTGCAGGAAATCCCTTACCTTGATTTTATCGAGAGTTACAGCCGCCCCGGCGAAGCGGTGATTTTCGTCAACCTGCGCGACAGTACGCCGCCGTCCGAGGTAAAGGGCATTTGGTACACCCTGCGCAAAAAAATGAAGGATATTACCCCCAGCCTGCCTGACGGGGTGAGCGAACCGGCGGTCAACGACGAGTTCGACGATACCTTCGGCACCATTTATGGCTTTACCGCCGACGGTTACTCGCCGCGCGAGCTGCGCGACAAGGTGGACGATATCCGCACCGAACTGCTCGCCACGCCGGATGTCGGCAAAATCGATGTGCTGGGCGTGCAGGAAGAGCAGATTGTGGTGGCGTTCTCCCCGCGGCAACTGGCCGGCATGGGGCTGGACCTGCAACAGGTGACGGCGGCGCTGCAAGCGCAGAATGCCGTCAGCCCGACCGGCACCATTCGGACCGATAATGACAAGGTGGCGTTGCGCGTCAGCGGCGCGTTTGTTTCCGAAGAGAGCCTGCGTCAGGTCACGCTGCGCATCGGCAGTCGTTTTATCCCGCTGACCGATATCGCCACGGTTCATCGTCAGGCGGCGGAACCCCCGGCGCCGACGTTTCGCGTCAACGGTCAACCCGCCATCGGGCTGGCGATCTCAATGGCGCCGACCGGCAACATGCTGGATTTTGGTCAGGCGTTGCGCAGCAAAATGGCGACGATTAGCGCCGCGCTGCCGCACGGTATCGAGGTCGTCAACGTGGCGGACCAGTCATCGGTGGTGAAATCCTCGGTGAACGGTTTCGTCAAGGTGCTGCTGGAAGCGGTGGTCATCGTGCTGGCGGTGTCGTTCGTGTCGCTGGGCAGCCGCGCCGGTCTGGTGGTGGCCGCGTCGATTCCGATTGTGCTGGCGATGACGTTTACCGGCATGGAGATAGCCGGTATCGGCTTGCAGCGTATTTCGTTGGGCGCGTTGATCATCGCGCTCGGGCTGCTGGTGGACGACGCCATGATCACGGTAGAGGCGATGGTGTCCAGCCTGGAGAAGGGCGAGGCGCGCGAACAGGCCGCCACCCGCGCTTACGAAACCACCGCGTTTCCGATGCTGACCGGTACGTTGGTGATGGTAGCGGGTTTTATTCCTGTCGGGTTTGCCGCTTCCAGCGCTGGCGAGTACTGCTACTCGCTGTTTATTGTGGTGTTGATTTCGCTGCTCAGTTCCTGGGTGGTGGCGGTGCTGTTCTCGCCGCTGATTGGCGTTTGGCTGCTGCCGAAGGCGATGAAAGCCCATGATCATAACGCCGGTCGCCTGTCACGGGCGTATGCCCGCCTGCTGACGGCGGCGTTGCGCTATCGCGGCCGCACGCTGTTGTTATCGGTGGCGTTGCTGGCGCTGGCGGTCGTGGCCGCCGGTCGGCTGGAGGGCGAGTTTTTTCCGGCGTCGGACCGGCCGGAACTGCTGGTCAGCCTGACGCTGCCGCGCAATGCCTCGCAGGAGGCCACTGAGCGGGAAGTGGCGCGGCTGGAGCAGTCGCTGAAAAACGATCCGGATCTGGATCATTTCTCCACCTATGTCGGGTCCGGCGCGGTGCGTTTCTATTTGCCGATGGATGTGCTGTTGCAGAATGAAAACATCGCGCAACTGGTGGTGGTGGCGAAAGGATTAAAAGAACGCGATGCGCTGCGCGCCCGGCTGGAAAAACGTCTGCAGCAGGATTTCAGCCACCTGGTGACCCGCGTGTCGCCGCTGGAACTGGGGCCGCCGGTCGGCTGGCCGCTGAAGTACCGGGTAACCGGGCCGGATATCGACAAGGTGCGCGAGTACGCCGCCGGACTGGCGACGTTGATCGGCAATAACCCCGATACGCGCGAAGTTAACCTGACCGCCGGTGAGCCGGAGCGCGCCATCCGCATCGACGTCAACCAGACCGAGGCGCGGGCGGTGGGCATCAGCTCGCAGGATGTGGCCAGTGCGCTGGCGACTATTTTCTCCGGCTCGGTCGTGACCAGTGTGCGCGATCGCAACCGGATGGTGGGGGTGGTGGTGCGCGCCCGCGATGAGGAGCGTCAGGATCTGGATACCGTCGCCAGCCTGCAACTGCGCGCCGCTAACGGCCAGCAGGTGCCGCTGGGGCAGATAGCGTCCGTCGGGTACGGTGTGGATGAGCCGATCATCTGGCGTCGGCAGCGTCTGCCGTTTATCACCGTGCAGACCGACCTGGCGCCGGGCGTGCGCGCCCAGGCCTTATCGACAGCGCTGGCGCCGCAGGTGGCGGCCTATCAGGCGGCGTTGCCGGCCGGTTATCACATTGAGGAAGGCGGTTCGGTGGCGGAGTCCAACAAGGGCAACAACTCGGTGTATCAGGTGTTGCCGGTGACGCTGCTGGTGATGCTGATTTTGCTGATGGTGCAGTTGCAGCGCTTCTCGCGCATGATGTTGGCGTTGCTGATGGCGCCGTTCGGGCTGATTGGCGTGGTGGCGGCGATGTTGCCGACCGGTACGCCGATGGGCTTCGTCGCCTTGCTGGGGGTGATCGCGCTGGCGGGAATGATCATCCGTAACGCGGTGATCCTAATCAGCGAAGTGGACACCAACACGGCGGCGGGCATGCCTATCAACGAGGCGATTATCCATGCGGCTCGTCACCGTTCCCGGCCGATTCTGTTGACCGCGCTGGCGGCGATTCTGGGGATGATCCCGATCGCCACCCAGGTCTTCTGGGGACCGATGGCCTACGCCATCATCGGCGGGTTGATCGTTGCCACGCTGCTGACGCTGACGGTGCTGCCGGCGGCGATCAGTCTGGTGATGCAATGGGAAACACGCGGCAAAACGCAGGGATAAAGCGGGTGAGGGGATGAGTCACCGAACTGTGCCCCGGCATTCACGATGCCGGGGAGCGGGATCAGAAGGTAAAGCTCAGTTTGGCGGCGGCGCCGTAGGTGTGCTTGCTTTCGGTGCCGACCATGCCGGTCAGGTCAAGATGTACGCCAAACGGCGACAGGCCAAGACCGGCGGTGACCAGATTCTTGTCGCTGTCGCGCATATTGGCGCGGTAACCGACGCGCAACTGCGCCCAGGACAGTACGCGATACTCGGCGCCGACGCCGGCGTACTGGTTTTTCTTCTCTGAATTAAAACCGCTGGCGGGCGTCAGGTCGATGTCGGTGGCCAGCGTCAGCGTTTCCGTGTTCCAGGCGGTGCCCGCGGTGACCTGCGGTCGAAGGTGGAAGGTTCTCTGTATACCCTGCACCTCTTTGGTGTCGATGCGGCGGCCAATCAGGTTTTGCGCCACCAGCCCGGCGCTCCAGCGCGATGTCAGGTCGGTACTGAAACCGAGATCCAGGTTGGCGCCGGAGCTGGATTTCTTGAATTCCGAATTGCGGAAGTCAGACGTGCTGTAGTTATTGATCGACGCAATATAGTTATAGGTATCGATCCGTTGCAGTTTGGGGGTGATACCCACGGAAACCGGCTGACCGGCGATGCTGAACGATTTTGCCATCGCGACGCCGTATTCGGTCACCAGCGCGCCTACGCCTTCGGCTCGGGAGGTGAAATTGTTCAGGTCGGCCGAGGTGGGAATGGTGGTGCCCGCCGCCACGCTATCCAGATAGGCCAGATCGCGGTCGGTCACCACGGCCTTGGCATTCGCCACGCCCCAGCCTTTGACGACGACGGCGAAAGGCAGCGTTTCGTTAGGAACCGCCACCACGGTAGCGGCGGCGGCGTCGCCGTAAGCGCGGTCGTCATTGATGCTGTGCAAATCGCTTCTCAGCGACTGGAAGGAAGAGATGCCCTGTTGCAGCGCCAGCCGTCGCAACAGCGGGTTGGTGATGCCGCTGCTGGAATTCAGCACGTCTTTGATACTATCCCAGCTGCTTTTGATGCGGTCGAACTTATCTTCCACTTTGTCGGGGTCGGACACCACAACGCCTACCGAAGGCAGGATCAGGCTAACGTTGTCGCTGGCCTGCGCTTTGGTCAGCAGCGCCGGGTTGGCCAGCGCGGCGGAGCCGTAGTGCGATGAAGCGACCCCGGTTCCGCCCATGGCGTCGTTCCTGGCATCAGACCAGGTTCCGGCGGCAAGCGTCACGGCAGGAGAAAACAGACCCGCTACCGTCATGGCGCGGACAAGTGATTTTTTATGCATACGAGCATTCCTTTATCAACGAAGGTATTGAGGAAAAAATTCCTTTTTGCTGTGTGCTCGTAGTTTTTATAAAAATAAACGCGGTAACTAAAATAAATAAAACCCGAGGACACCCTTATGCAGGCTGAGCAAAAACATACCTTGGTTGAAAGGAATGAATATCTCGCGTCAAACTAAGACTGCGTTTCGGCGTGTCTTGCGACAATAGTGACACAGCCTAGCATTTTCATTTCTGGCGGCGATAGCCCTTTACCCGGTTTCAGGCATGGTCAGGCATAATAATTTCCTAGTTGATTGAATTTATTGCATTTATTGATTGAGTGAATAAAGGGGTTTAAATAGACTTATTTGGAGGAATGAATTTCTTGAATTATTGGTGGTGCTGTGTCTATTTTTAAACCATAGCCCTTATCAGATAATTAGAAAATATTCATTCTGCGGCGGCCTCGATTCTTTCAATATTCGCTCCTTCAATATCCGTTCTACGTTGGTGCCCGGTATTATTCAGTCAACCGTTATTCCATCAGATTTTTTTATGCTGATACGGTTTTGGATGCCGGCTATGACGCAGGCAACTGGCGTGCGAAAGCGATTGCTTATTTTAGGTGGCCTCCTTACCCTGAAATGAGTAGGCATGGTGCGGTAAATGGCGATAAGTTGGGGGCAAAAGGCAAGGTATGCAGACAATCGAAAAATTTCAGCGCGGTGATTTGCTGGTGGCAGCTTGCCCGTCACGTGAAGTGTTACAGCACATCACCAGCCGTTGGGGCATCCTGATTCTGATTGTGCTGGAATCGAAAACGCTCCGCTTCAGCGAACTGCGCCGCCTGATCAATGGCGTCAGCGAACGTATGCTGGCCCAGACCTTACAATGTCTGGAAGGCGACGGCCTGATCAACCGGGTGGCTTATGACGTGGTGCCGCCGCACGTGGAATATAGCCTGACCCCGCTGGGGAAAGAAGCCGCGGAGAAGGTGCGGGTGCTGGTTGACTGGATTGAAGACAGCATGCCGCGCATCGCTGATCACTGGCGCGAGTCGGGGACGACGCGAGCGCGAAAAACGTCTGCCTGAAACGCGGCGGGAATCACGCTGGATTTCCGCCTTCGGTTAGCGCTTTTCACGCGCTAGTGAATAATCACAGCCTAATGATTTCTACCGGTTTTATTGTTGATAAAACCAGAAAGCTGTGTTTAATTTTAAGTTAATGCTTTCGCATTTTTTCTATTTTAGCGTTATCGATTTTTACACCAGGTTTGATTATTTAAATTAATAACAGATTCTTGCCATGGATATCCTGCCGGTTGACGCAGGGGCGGCTGCCTGTTTTTCAAACCTGTTAATATCGGTGATGCTTATGGCCCAGCCACGAACTCTGTATAACGCGACCCGCATGGTGCTTGAGCGCCGTTTGATGTTTGATGCCGCCGCTGTCGCCACGGTGGATCAGGTCGCTAATGACCAGCCAGACGGTGCTAGCCATGCCAGCCATGACGGTAGTGCCGATTCGGCAGCGCAGGATCATACCAATACCGATTTAATTCAGGCAATTAGCCAGATCGAGACGCCGCCCGCCCGCGTTGAGGTTTTCTTTATTGACGGCGCGTTGCCAAATAAAGACGCGCTGGTCTCACAATTACCGGCCGATGCTTCGGTTTATATTCTGGATAGTAATCAGGATGGGCTGAATCAGATTGCTGATATTCTTTCTAATTATAAAAATGTCGATGCGATTCATATTATTTCCCACGGTGATAGTGGACAAATTGAATTAGGCAATGCCTTAATCTCGGCGGAAAATATCAATAGCTACCAAACTATATTGGAGCAAATAAATTTATCCCTAAACAGTTCTGCCGATGTCTTAATTTATGGCTGTAATGTCGGGGATGACGCCGGGCAACAGTTATTGAGCGCGCTGTCGTCGTCGCTGGATTCGGACGTGGCGGCGTCATCCGATATTACCGGTATCGACGGCGACTGGGTGCTGGAAAGCCATGTCGGCAGTATCGAAACCGAATCCATCAATCCGACAGGCTGGCATGCCAACCTGTTGCTGGGAATAAACACCGCGCCTACCGCCGTGGCCGATGTGGCGCTGGTGAGCCAAAATAGTTCGACCATCATTAATGTGACCGCGAACGATATCGATCTGGAAGGCGATGCCATCAAGGTAACCGGGGCCAACGCGCTATTCGGCAAGGTTACGGTCAACGCTGACAATACGCTGACTTATCAACCCAATGCTGGTTATTTCGGCGTTGATACCATCACTTATACCATTGCTGACAGCAAAGGGCTGTCGGCGCTGCTGCCGGGTACGGTAGCCGTAACGGTCAATAGCTTGCCGACATTGTCGTTGCCGGTGCTCGTCAACCTGTTCAATGAAGATACGCCGATAGTTTTCGCCGATATTCTGGGCACCAAGATCAGTATTGGCGACCTTGACGGCAGCATCGCCAAAATATCGTTGTCGGTGCCGATAGGGTCGCTGACGCTATCCCAGACCGCCAATCTGTCGTTTAGTCAGGGCGACGGCATCAACGACAGCAACATCACCATGCAGGGTAGCATTGTTGATATCAATGCCGCGCTGAATGGCCTGATTTATACCCCGGATGCGGACTATAACGGCCCGGTGACCATCACTATCGGGTTAACCGACACCTTGCTGGCGATACCGATTACCACCTCACTGCCAATCGGCATTGCGCCGGTGGCGGATATTGTCAGTGATTCCGTCATCACCAACGTTAGCTCGCCGGTCAGTTTCAATGTGATGGCGAACGATACCTTTGAAAACATCAACGCCAGGGTGACGTCTTACAGCACGCCATCACACGGTACGGTGGTGATTGATAGCACCGGCAACGCGGTCTACACCCCCAATAGCGGTTATCTGGGCAACGACTCGTTTACTTATACCGTTACCAGTAATGGCACCACGGAAACCACCACCGTCACTATCCACATTAATACGCCGCCGGTCGCCAATCCGGACACCGCCACCACGCCGGAGGATACGTCGGTGACGGTAAACGTGCTGGCGAACGATACCGATGCGGACGGTAATACCCTGACCGTGACGTCGGCCAGCGCCGGCCACGGCACGGTGGTGATCAACGCCAACGGCACGCTGACCTACACCCCGGCGGCCAACTATAACGGCACCGATACCATTACCTATAAGATCAGTGACGGACTGGGAGCCAGCGCGACGGGTACGGTGACGGTGACCATCACGCCGGTCAACGATGCGCCGGTGGCGGTGAACGACACGGCGACCACCGCCGAAGACACCCCGGTGACGGTGAATGTGCTGGCGAACGACAGCGATGTGGACGGC
>NZ_CM001979.1:973944-998589 GCF_000406205.1 Dickeya sp. NCPPB 3274
GTCACTGCGGCGACGGCGGGCAATGGATCTGTCGTCATCAACACTGACGGCTCGCTGACCTATACCCCGAACGCCAACTTTAACGGCACCGACACCGTGACCTATACCGTCAGCGACGGCGTGGGTGGGGTGGTGACCGGCACGCTGACCATCACGGTGACGGCGGTGAACGATGCGCCGGAAGTGATCGGCGAGACAACGCTTACCACGTCGGCGAATACCCCGGTCTCGGTAAATGTGCTGGATAACAGCCGTGATGTGGACGGCGACCCGCTGACGGTCACCTCGATATCGGTTACCAACGGCAGGGTGCTGGTTAGTGCCGACGGCATGATGACCTACATACCCAACCCCGGCTTCAGCGGGACGGATGTGGTCAGTTACACCCTCAGCGACCCGCAGGGTAGTACGGTGCGTGGCTCGCTGACGGTGGTGGTCAGCGCGTTGCCGGGAACGGACGGCAATACGGCAGGCGGTGGGACCGGGCAGATGAACTATGTGCCACCGCCGGATAGTGCCGGCTTGCCGCCCACGTTCACGCCAGGACGACTGAGCGCGGAAATGGAAGCCAGAGAGTATGACCCCATATTGCTGGACGCCGTGAATGCGATCAAAGGATTGGGCGGCAGCGCGCCATTGCTCGGGAATCAGCCGGGCGACCAGGCTATCGCTGGCGTGAAGTCGCTTGGCACCAGCAGCGGACTTGATTTGTCGCAAGGGAGTATTAACCAGGTTGTCCGCGATTTTGAGCCGACCACGACATTTGAGTTTTTGAATGATGCACAGAATCAGCCCGTAACCAATCCGGCAACACTCGGTGAAGGCATACCCATGGGGCCTGAAACCGCACAGAACAATAACACGATAATACCTGCGCAGGATGAACCCGCTGTCACGGTAGAGCAGCAATTGCAGACCATTGCGATGCGTGATCAGCAAGCATTGAGGGATCTTATCCGTGCGTTGAGTTAATGGAATGTCACAATGCCTGATTTTATTAAACAGTCTGTTTTGGCGTCTTTTGCTGTCTGGGGAGTGGTGACGATTACCGGGTGTGCGGTGACGTCGCCACCGATTGATACCGATAAACAAACCTGGGGTGCGTATGACCGTATCAATGAGATCGTGTCCCGTGATGAGGCGGTTTCGGGGTCGATTTCGTTGTATGAAGCGATGGCGCGAGCGCTGAAATACAACCTCGACCAGAAAATCGAACTGATGGATGAGGAATACAAAAGCAAACTCAGCGAGCTGGGAAGGCTTGGCATGTTTCCGTCGGTGGTGGCGTCGGTGGGCGGCAGTCAGCGCAACAATGACTCCGGCTCCAGCAGCCGCTCATTGATCGACGGCAGCCAGTCGTTGCAATCTTCGACATCTTCGGAACGGCGTACCTATACCGCTCAGTTAGCGGCCAGTTGGGATATTCTGGATTTCGGCCTGTCCTATATTCAGAACAAACAGAATGTGGACGAGCAATATATCTCCCAGGAGCGGCGACGTAAGGTCATCAGCCGTATTCTGGAGGATGTGCGTACGGCTTACTGGCGGGCGGTCAGCGCCGACCGTACCCATGAAAAACTGATCAAGCTGGAAGCGCTGGCGCAGAAAACCTTGTACCAGTCCGAACAACTGGCGAAACGGCGCAACGTGTCGCCGCTAAAGGTGCTGAACTATCAGCATGATCTGCTGGAGATTCAGGCTAATGTGCAGCGCATGCAGCGTGAATTGTTTTTTGCCAAAAAGCAGCTGGCGGCGCTGATTAACCTGAAACCCGAAACACCGTTCAAATTGGTTCTGCCGGACCGGACCGCCGTCGTGCCGGAATTACCCGGTTCGGCGGAGCAGATGATATTGATTGGGTTGAAATACCGCTCCGAATTGCGTGAATCCAGTTATCGAAAACGGATCAATGATAATGAATTGACGAAACAGTGGGTCCGCAATTTGCCTTCATTTAAAACGTTATTGGGCATGAATTACGACACCAATAAATATCTCTATAACAATGAATGGACGAATCTCTCCGGCACGGTCAGCTGGAATCTGATGAATGTATTCAGTTATCCGATGCAGCATAAGGTGGTGCAGGCCGAAGCGAAAGTGATTCAGGCGCGTGAGGATGCGCTGATCATGGCTATTCTTACGCAAATCTATGTCGCCAGGGCGCGTTTTATCCGTCTTTCTCAGGAGTTAAATACGGTGCGCCAAAGCCATGAGGTTCAGGACAATATATTAGAACTAACCCGTGCCGGCTTTCAGGGAAAAATCATCAGCCAGATGGATCTGGTACAGGTTGAGATGAAAACCATTCTGGACGAGGTGCGTTACGACACCGCCTATGCCGATTTACAGAATGCTTACGCCAATTTGTATGCCTCAATGGGTATCGATAATTTTGATTCTGAAATTACTGAAAAGGATTCCGTCTCTAGTATCGCGAAAAAACTCCAGTTTTATTGGACGGAAGAAATTACCACCTTACCGGAAGTATCAAGGCGGGAAAATCCATGAAAAACTGTCAACCCATGATTATTTGCGTGATTGCCGCTCTGTCGTTTTCCGCCCACGGCGCCGGGTCGGAAAACAATGCGTCGGAAAATGGAAAATGCGTCGGAAAATAACGGGATGGTAATTAAAGGGAATTCCCGCGCGGTATTATCGGGTAACCGGGCTTTTGCTGAAGAGAATGGCGTTTATCAGGCGCACGGTATTTTGCGGGCGATACATCGGGCCACGCTCTCTTCGGAGCTGGGCGCCCAGGTATTACAAATTCCGTTTCGCGAAGGAATGGCGTTTAAAAAAGACGACCTGCTGGTCGGGTTTAATTGCGCGCGTCCCCGTGCCGAGGCGGACGCGGCCAATGAAGAGGTGAAGGTAAAAAAGAACGCCTGGGACACCAATATCGAGCTGGATAAATTCCAGTCGGTGGGGCGTTATGATTTGCTCACCTCGCAGGCGGAATACAATCAGGCGGTCGCCAAAGCGCGCGGGCTGGCGATTCAAATCAGTTATTGCGAAATTCGCGCGCCTTTTGCCGGCGTGGTGCAGGAGCTGAAAGTCTCGCCGTATGAAGCGGTGTCGGTCAGCCAGCCGTTGATTACCATTGTGGACCCGAGCGCGCTGGAACTGAACGTGATTGTGCCGTCTTCGTGGCTGAACTGGTTGAAGGCCGACATTCCGCTCCAGTTCATGGTGGATGAAACCCAGTCGGCTTATCAGGGGCATGTCACTCAGGTGTTGCCGCAAATCGACGCGGTGAGCAAGACGGTAAAGATTATCGGCAAACTGGATGCCGACGGGTTGAATCACCAGGTGTTTGGGCCCGGTATGAGCGGGTCGGTCATCTTCAAACAGTCGGCCGTCTTAAAACAGTCTGACGTTTTAAAACAGTCGAATGTCTTAAAACCACAGGGGGACGGTCATGAATAATACGATCCCCGCACCAGGCAATAACAACGCTGCCCCGTTGGGGCAACTGGCGCTGCCCGCCCTGAAGCTACTGCAGTTTGAAGCCGCGATCCGAAAGCTGGAGGATGAACGGCTCATGAAAGCGCATATCGCCAATGCGGTGCGGCAGTTGTTGCCCTATGAGCAGGCGATTGTCTGGCAGCGCAATCAGTTCTCCGGTAGGTTGCGCGTGGTGCAGGTATCGGACGTAAAGGGCGTGGAGCGCAAAGCGCCGCTGTTGCTGGCGCTGGAGCGGTTTCTGAATAAAAAAGAGTTGGCGCTGGAGGACTGCCGGGTACTGAATCTGCAGCAGTCTACGTCAGCCGAACTGAAAAACTATCCGCTGCAACATGGGCTTTGGTTGCCGCTTGGCTATCGGGAGCAGCCGGAGGCCGGCGTGCTCTACCTGCGCAGCGAGCAGGATTTTAATGAAGCCGAGCAGTCGCTGGCGCTGCGTCTTTCCGAAACGTACACCCATGCGTGGCTGGCGTTGCGGCGCGAGCCGCGGCTGTCGCAGGGGACGCGGCTGCTGCGTCACTGTCTGTGGCTGGTTCCGGCTATTCTGGCGGTGGGCGGGTTTATTCCGGTGCCGCTCAGCGTGGTGGCGCCGGTGGAGGTAATCGCCCGCGATCCCTATCGCCTGACCGCGCCCATTGACGGCGTCGTGCGCCAGATTCTGGTCGCGCCCAACAGCCAGGTGGCGTCTGGAACGTCGCTGGTACAGTTCGAAGATCTGAAACCCTATAACGAAATGGTGCTGGCCGGGCAGGAGCTGGCGGTCGCGGAAGCGCACAGCGGCCAGGTCAACGCCTCGGCGTTTGAGGATGAAAAATTCCGTCAGGAGATGGCGGTAGCCAGTACCGAATACCTGCTGGCGAGGGGACGCTATCAGTACATGACGGACATTTACCAGCGCACCAAGGCCGTCGCGCCGCAATCCGGCATCGCTATCTATACCAATAAGCGCGACTGGGAAGGCAAAACCGTGCGGGTGGGCGAGGAGATCATGCAGGTGGCGGATCCGCAAAAGATCCAGTATCAGATTGCGCTGCCGGTCAATGACAGCATTCACCTCAAGGTCGGCGACCGGATCCGCATCTTTCTCGACAGTTCGCCGTTGAAATCCTATAACGCCACGCTGACCACGTTCAGTTATACCCCACAGATCACGCCGGAAGGCGTCAGCAGTTATACGCTGCTGGCCGAAGCGGATAGCGACGACGTCTACCCGCGTATCGGCGCCCGGGGAACCGCGCGCATCTACACGGAAGACGTGCCGCTGTGGTTTCAGCTGTTGCGCCGTCCGATTGCGTCGGCCAGACAATTTCTGGGGATCTGAATATGCTTGACGACAGCACGGCGCTGCCCCGTTTACGTCAGGAACTGCAACTGGAATCCAGCCCCGGCGGCGATGGCGAGATGAGCTGGCGCATTTACGATCCCTGGCAGCATCGTTTCTTTCAGTTGCCGGAAAGTGATGTGATGCTGATTTCCCGGCCCGGCTGCCGCACCATCGGTCAGTTGAAACCGTTGCTGGATTCACGCGGGCTGCGTTTCGATATTGAGCAGTTCGGTTCGCTGACGCTGTTTCTGCGCCAGCAGCATCTGCTGATGGCGCAGGACTACGCGGTATCGGTGGAGGAAAAGCCCAAGGCGCTATTGCTGCGCAAACCCAGCGTCCAGCAACTGCCGTTATGGGACCCGATGCCGCTGCTGAACCTGGTGGGCGGACATCATCTCCGCTGGCTCACCCGAGCGCTGTTGACGCTCTGGCTGATGGTCACGCTGGTCGGGCTGTATCTGACGGCCAGACAGTGGGACAGCTACCTCGCCACTTTTCGGGATTTCTATTCGCTGCAGGGCGTGCTGGGGTTTGGCGTGGCGATCCTGTTTTTGAAGTGGTTTCACGAAATGGGGCATGCCTTTGTGGCTTATCGTCAGGGGTGTCGGGTAGGGAAAATGGGCATTTCCCTGTTTGTTATCTTTCCGATGTTTTACACCGACCTGACCGACGCGGCGCGGGTGGTCCAGCCGCGTCGCCGTATGTGGATTGCGTTGGGCGGCGTGGGAGCCGAGACGCTGATCGCCGGTCTGGCTACCGCAGGATGGGCGTTGCTGCCGCCGGGTACGCTGCGTTCCATCTGCTTTGTGCTGGCGACCACCAGTTGGGTGACGACGCTGGCTATCAACCTCAATCCGTTTTCCCGTTTTGACGGTTACTACTTTTTAAACGATCTGACCGGGGTGGAAAACCTGCAGCCGCGCTCGCGCTCGCTGCTCAATTATTACTGGCACCGGTGGGTACTGGGGCCGGTGCTGGACAAGCCGGAGCCGGTCGGCGGCCTGCGCCCCAAGCTGATGGCGCTGTATGGCCTGATGGTGCTGGCGTATCAAATGTTTCTGATTCTGGGCATCGGTTATCTGGCTTACCGGTTTTTCATTCCGCTCATCGGGATACTGATATTCGCTTACATCCTTTATCACTATCTGCTGCAGCCGCTTTTGCTGATGGGGAGAGATATGGTTCGACACCGGGAGAAAATAACCTGGAGACGTAAACTGGTGCTGACATTGCTGCCGTTCGTGGCGATTGTCGCCTTTTTTTGCCCTCTTCCCCGCACCGTCAATATCCCCGTCATGGTGAATATCCAGGGGCAAACCCTGATCCACGCGCCGGATAACGCGCGGCTGGAAACGGTTGCCATCGGCAATGGCGATCGGGTGCGGCAGGGACAGGTGCTGCTGCGCTTTTCCTCGCCGGAACTCACCTTTCAGCGCGAGCAGGCGATGATGGAGCATGACCTGATGCAATTCCGGCTTAACCGCATCAGTAGTTCCGAGGCGGAAAAACTGGAAACCGTGACGTTGCGGCAGAAACTGCAGGAAGCGGAAGAAACGCTGGCCGGGCTGGATAACCAACTGGCGCGGCTGGTCTGGCGTTCGCCAGTCGATGGCGTGGTGGTGGATTTGCTCGCCAACCTGCAGTCGGGGCAGTGGTTCTCGCCGGATCAGGTCATTGGCCGGATTCTGGAAGGCGACAAGCAGGACATCATTGGCTATGTGGATGAAACCTTTGTTTCGCGCCTGTCGCCCGACCTGAGGGGCAAATTTATCCCGAATAACCTGTCGATGCCGTCCCTGCCGGTCAAGGTTGAACAGCTGGATCCGAACAGCTCCGAATTCATCACGCCGAAATCCCTGAGCGTCTTGTATGGCGGGCCGATCGCGTCGCTGAAAAATGATAAAGGGGATGCGGTGCCGGTGGTGGCGATGCACCGAATCCAGTTTCTGTTTAGCGACGCCAGCCTGCGCAATCAGCAGGCGTCGCAGGGGGTGGTGGTGGTGCGGCTGGCGCCGGAGAGCCTTGCCAGTCAGGCGGGAAAACGTTTGTGGCGTTTGATTATTTCAGAGCTTAACCAGTAACCAAAGTTAACCAGTAACGCGGGAGGGGTGATATGACATTGACTCGACGTGCATTTCTGGCAGGCGCCTCCGCCTGTATGGTCGCGCCCTGGTTGGGTGCGGGAGCTGCGGAAACCGCGCCATCCGGCGAATTGATCTTTGGGTACGGCAAAACCGGGATCGGCAGCGCGCTGGCGGTCGATACCGCGGCGTCGCTGGCGCAATCTTATCAGCAGAACCGTTACGAGCTGGTCAATATTCCCAGCGGCAACAGCCTGCGCGCCGTTTCGACGGTTAAACACGCCGCCCCCGATGGTCGAACGCTGTTGCAGGCCCAGTCGCCGCAGATGAATCTGCTGCCGGTTATCTATCGCAGTTTGCCGTATGACCCGCTCACGGATTTCGAGCCGCTGGCGATCATGGGGGAGTACACCCTGTTCCTGACCGTCGGCAAGCTGGTGGATCCCCGGGTAAAAACGCTGGATGACTACCTGCGGTGGGTAGAGAGGAACCCGGAATACCGTAATGTCGGTTTCACCCAGTTCGGCTCGACCGGCCATATCGCGCAGGCGATTCTGTCGCGCCAGAAAGAAGTGGCGATCCAGCCGGTGGCTTACTTTGGTTCTTCGATGATGATCGAGGATTTACTGAATGGCTACCTTTCCGCCGGGCTGGTGATTTCGGGGAATGCCTCCAGCGCGTTTCGAAGCGGTCGTCTGCGCGCCGTCGCCATTACCAGCACTGAGCGTCATCCCGGCTGGGAAAACATTCCGACCTGTAAGGAACAGGGCGTGCCGGAAATGGCGATTAGCGGCTGGTACGGCTGGTTTGCGCCGGCCTCCATGCCCGATCGCGTCTACGCGCCGCTGGCCGAGGCGTTACAACAGCAAATTCAGCATGAGCATTATGCCTCGGTACTGGATCGCTATTCCCTGAAGCCGGTAGCGTCGTCGTCGCCCGACAGGATTCGGGAACGTATCCGTGATGAGCAGGAGTACTACCGCGAGTTGGTTGACAGTTATCACATCAGCCGGATCTGAGGTGAGGCTGCCTTGATGGAACATCCGCAAATCGATTGGGAGACGAACCTATGGCTATGACCCGACGAACCTTTCTGGCGGGCTGCTCTTCGCTGCTATTCCCCGCGTTGTATTCGCGTGGACCTCAGGCCGCCGCGCCGCAGGAAGGCGTGGTGATGTTTGGTTATGCCCAGACCGGGTTGGGCAGCAAGGTGGCGAACGAGGTGTCGGTACTGCTGGAGTCTCAATATCGTGAGCGGCGTTATCGGTTGTATAACGAACCCGGTGAGAACAGCATCAGGGCGGTGATGTCGGTAAAAAGATCGCCCGGCGATGGCAGCGTGATACTGATGGCGCAATCGCCGCAGCTGATTATTTTCCCGTCCATCTACAACCACTTACCCTACAATCCATTGACCGATTTCAAGCCGCTGGCGATAACCGGCGAGTACACCTTGCTGTTGACGCTGGGGCCGATAGTGGACGCCAGGGTAAAAAGCCTGGACGACTATGTTAAGTGGGTGGAAAGCAACCCGGAGTTCAGCAATATCGGCTTTGCCCAGTTTGGATCTCCCGGCCACATGGCGCAGTTGGTGCTCGGGCGCGAAAAGAACGTGGCGTTGCAACCACAATCCTACTATGGCACTTCAATGATTGTGGATGACCTTCTGAACGGACATCTGGCGGCGGCGTTTCTGATTTCCGGTAACTCGCTCGACCTGTATAAGAGTGGCAAGCTGCGGGCGATCGCCTCTACCAGCCGTTTGCGCCAGCCGGGGGTGGATGACGTACCGACCTGCCGCGAACAGGGGATTCCGTCGATGAATATTAATGGCTGGTACGGCTGGTTCGCCCCCGCCGGCATGCCGGACGGTGTTTATCGTCCGCTGGCGGATGCGATGCAGCGAACCATCGTGAGCTACGACTATCTGGAAATGCTGAGGAAATACCATCTGAAGCCGGTGTACGACAATCCCGATAAAATCCGCCAGCGAATTCAACAGGAGCAGGCATATTACGCCGACCTGATTGAGACGTACCGGGTAAGTAAGGTGTGACGCGATGCCGGCGCAGAGAAGCACGGTAGGAAATACAACACCGGTCGCCCTGCTAAATATCGCTTTTTTTCATGTTTTAACGCGAAATTAACTCCGTTGGCATTGTGCGGCAGACTTGCTTAAATAGCACAACCTGACGTTATTCATTGCTGATGACCCGGTAACCGCCGGGTGTGACGATACCAATAATGAATTTTTTTCGTGCATGCTGCTGTGGCGGGAGCCTGATATGAGTCGCTTCCGCGCCTGGCTTTCGGTTCGACCGAATGGCGTTCGCCCGACGCCGATGGCCATTTTCCTGATCGGGATAGTACAAATTCTGGTATGGGGCGGATCGTTTTTTCTGCTGTCGGTGCTGGGCAGGCCGATCATGGAGGAAACCGGCTGGTCCCGCCAGTGGGTCTACGGCGCGTTATCGCTGGGCATTTTTATCTCCGGTCTGTTGCTTCCGTTATGCGGCGACTACATCGCCCGTCATGGCGGACGCGGCATGCTGGCATGGAGCGGCGTTGCTACGGCGGCGGGGCTGCTGCTGATGGCCTGCTCCACGGGACTCCCCGCGTTTATCGCCGCCTGGGTGATTTTGGGCGGAGCGATGGCTATCGGCCTGTACGACGCGCTGTACGCCACGTTGGGCGACAGCTACGGCGTGCAGGCTAAAAGCGCCATCACCACCATTACGCTGATTTCCGGTTTTTGCACCACCATCGTGTGGCCGCTACTGGCCTTTGGCGCGGCGCATTGGGGATGGCGGCATACCTGCATGGTCTGGGCCGTCGTCCTGTTGGCGACGGTGTGGCCGGTGTATCGTTATACGTTGCCTGCGCCGCGGCAGGATCGGGAAACAACGCGGTCCAGAAAAAACGTCGCGCTGACGTTCGATCGCCACACCTACCTGTTACTGTCTACGATTTTCATGCTGTCGGCGGCCATCATGACGGTCATCTCCGTACAACTGATTGATATTCTTCAGGACGAAGGGTTGAGTCTGGCCGCCGCCATCGGCATCAGCGCGGTGATAGGTCCCAGCCAGGTGGCCGCGCGGGTTATGGATCTGGTTATCCGCCTGAGTCATCCGGTCTGGTCGTTGCTGATTTCGGTGAGCCTGGTGCTGGCGGGCGTCGTGTTCATTGGTTTATTCCCGGCTCATGCCTTGCTGGCCGTGGTGGTCTACGGTGCTGGAAACGGGCTGCGTTCCATCGTTCGCGGCACGTTGCCGTTGGCTATCCTAAAGCCGGAAGAGTTTGCGGTGGTGATGGGGAAAATCGCCCGTCCTTCGCTGATCGGCCAGGCTGTGACGCCGTTGATCGGCGGCTATCTGTTTGATGTCGCAGGCGCGCGCTCCGTATTACTGGCCGTCGTGCTGGTGGCGGGTATTAACCTGTTGCTGACCGTGTTGCTGATTGCGCGTCTTAAACAGCAGGAAAAACGGCTGACGCAGTAAGGGTCTATTCTATTTGAGCTATTTTCCTCGCCATTTTGGCCCAGGGCAGTGCGCGCATCGCTGCCCTTATGAAAAAACATCTTTTAAAAACGCAAAGTAAGGTCAAAAACGTTTATCAAATAACCCTCATTTTGTTGTGTCATTATCTGTGCTGTGTTTATATACAGTTATATTAATCGTGCAATGAGGGGGAAACATGACACTGCGTTTTGACGTGGCACCGCCTAAAAAGGTGCATTGCCTGCGCGTTATCGGGCCTTATCATCAATCGGTGCCCGATGGATTTCAGAAACTGATTGCGTGGTCGCAGGAGCAGCAATTGCCCTGGACGGAAACGCTGGCGTTTTACTGGGACGATCCATCAGAAACGGAACAAGATCAGCTGCGGGCGGATGTGGCGCTGGTTCTTCCTGCCGAAACGGCGATAGGCGAAAATACGCTGGGCGTCCGCGAGGAAACGATTCCAGAGGGATTGTTCGCTGTTTTGCATACTATCGTCAGCAACGGTGAGTTCGCCAAAGCCTGGGGCGAGCTATATGACCTGATTGCCCAGAATGGGTATAAGCCGGCCAGAGGCGTATGCTTTGAACGGTATTTATGCGATGGCAGCAGCGGAAACTGGGAAATTGAAATCTGGCAGTCGGTCGACCCGAATGACGACGCCCAACAATGAAGATTGCGCGTCTTCGCTGATGGCAAGGATGCCATAAAGCCGGACGTAATATGCTCCGGCTCCAGCGCTGGCGGCGATCAACTCGCGATACCCTCAGGTTTTCCCGTTCCGGTATACGTCTGGAAATAGCTGACGGCGTGGTACGCACTTGCGCGCCGCAACTGGAACCCTTCCACTTTGAACGACCCCATCGAGCGCTTCCGGTAGCTTGAATACCATTGCTGTTGCCTGTTCGGCATACCGGTTGATGGCCTTACCGCGATGACATCACGCTCCTGCACGGGAATAACAGACAACGTATCTTTATGTTTCGTGTATGATTCGCTGTCTGAATATCGCGAATGATCTGGCTCTGAATGAGCAAGCGATGTCGCCTTGCCCGGCATTTAACGGCGCCTGGCAGGCGGCAATAACGGGCATCACCAAAGGATGGCGTCATGCAAGAAGGCCGGTTCGACACGCCACCGGGAACATCGGCCCCCGGTCTGATACAGCTGGAACAGGTTAGCCACGCTTATCCCTCCGCGTTAGCGTCGCACCCGGTTCTGCATAATGTTTCCCTGTCGGTTGACGCGGGGCAGAGCTGCGCCATCGTTGGCGCTTCCGGCTCAGGGAAAAGCACGCTGTTGAACATTATCGGGCTGCTCGATAAACCCTCGTCGGGGCGATTGTGGCTGAACGGCCGTGACATGGCGCAGGCCTCGACCGATGAACGCGCCAGAATACGCAACCAGACTATCGGGTTCGTTTTTCAGAGCTTTAATCTGCTGCCGCGTCTTAGCGTGCTGGATAACGCGGCGCTGCCGCTGCTTTATCGCGGTTATTCCCGTCGTGATGCCCATCAGGCGGCCAGACAACAACTGGAGCGGGTTGGGCTGGCTGAGCGCCTCCATTATCGTCCGGCGGATCTGTCCGGCGGCCAGCGGCAGCGTGTCGCCATCGCCCGCGCCCTCACCGGCGAGCCGTCACTGTTGCTGGCCGATGAACCCACCGGCAATCTCGATAGCCAGACCGCCGGCGATATTCTGTCGTTATTGCTGGCGCTGAACCGGGAACAAGGGGTGACGCTGGTGATGGTCACGCATGACGAATCCATCGCCCGGCAGATGCAGCGTCGTATTCAGGTGAGCGATGGCCGCGTTCAGGAATACATCAATAGTTAAATATTTTTATAGGGTTACTAATTTATTTGTAAAGGTTTGGTCGGATGAGTCGATATTGACTAGCGGCAAAGTTTCTAAATTATTGCCTTATTCTATAAAAGGATGCTGTCTTTTTGATTGACAGCGTAAAACGAAACCAAGGGAGGTTTCCATGCACCTTAAATCATTAAAAAAATTGTTAGTTGTTAGTGCGCTGGCTCTGGGCGCCGCCTCTCAGGCGAACGCGGCAAGTTGTGGTCCGACTCGTGTGACCGTTCCGGTATCGGGCTCGGTTAATCCGCAAACCGAAGTGCAGATTTATTCTAAAACGTACAACTGCTCGGCATACCTGATGGCGTCTTTAACGCCGAATTTTGGTTCCTCTTCCGTTTCTCTGTCGTTGACGCTCAAGCTGTATCAGCAGGTGGGCGGAAGCTGGCGTAGCGTCAGTGAAGGCCGCAATGTTTCCTATCAGATGGGCAGCACCGGCGGTACTTACAAACTGGTTGTCTTCAATAGCAATACCAGCGGTAACGCCCTTAACTGGACCGGAAATTATAAATCCCCTCTCAATAACTAATTGACAGGGAAATGACCCACGCCGTTTCTGCCACAAAGGTGTGGGTTAGTTAACAGCACGAATCAGGGAGGAGAGCGTGAACATTCAAATTTTATCCGTGACGGCGCAGAGACAATGGGCCGGGCGGTTTCCTCGTCTGGTTGCTGCCTCTCTCGTGGTGACGGAAAAGACCGTTTCCTGATGCGATAAAGGCTCGGTATTTGTGTTAAAGCGCGACGGGGACTACGCCAAAGGGATACATTCCGCGAAACAGCCGGAAGAACGGCACGCGGCCTTGCCTGATGTCGCCGATTCATCCTACGGCGCTTCTCTGCATTACATGCTGACCGAACCGTTGGATAGCCTGCGCCAGTTAGGGCGACGGGCGGTGCTGGCGTTGCTGGGCATCACGGTGGGGTGCGCTGCGGTGGTAGCGTTGCTGAACATCGGCCACAACGCGGCGGCGGATGCCCTCCGCGCCTTTCGCGATATGGGCAGCGATATGCTGGTCGCCGGCTTTGCCGACGAGGCGCAGACCAACCAGCGCCGCGTGCCCGCCACGCTGGATATCGACGCGCTGACCCGCGCCTTGCCTGGAATCCGATACGCCGCGCCGCTGATTCTTACCTCGACCACTGCTCGCCTGCACCGGCGTCAATTTAATGCCATCGTGGCCGGCGCCGGCGCCGAACTGGCGCAGGTACTGGCGTTGCGGGTCGCTCATGGCCGCTTCCTGACCCGTTACGATCGCCAGAGCACCTACGCCGTGCTCGGCGCGAAAACGGCGGTCGAACTGGGCGAGGCCGGTACGCCGGCGACGCTTGGCAGCCGAATACAACTCGGCAATTATCTATTTGAAGTGGTGGGTATTTTACAAGCGCAGGGGCAAAACCCGCTGCTTCCGGTGCCGGTGGACGAGGCTATCATCCTGCCTATCGAAGGCATGCACCGTCTTCTCTCCTCTCCTGAAATCAGCAGCGTGGTGGCGCGCAGCCGCCGTAGCGAGACGTTGCAGCAAGAGGCTGCGGCACTGCGTGATTATATGATGGCATTGGCGCCGGGGCGCGAGGTGTCGGTGCAACTCTCGCAGCAACTGCTGGAAGGCATGGCGCGGCAGTCGCGCACCTTTACCTGGCTGCTTGCCGGATTGGGCGGCGTTTCGTTGCTGATGGGGGGCGTGGGCGTGATGAACGTCATGGTGATGAACGTTGCCGGGCGGCGACGCGAAATCGGTGTGCGCATGGCGCTGGGCGCTCGTCCAAAAGATATTGGCCGCCTGTTTCTGCTGGAGGCGGCGGCGTTGGCGATCGCCGGCGCGCTGGCTGGAGCGATTGTCGGCCTGCTCGCCGCCTGGTTGTTTGTGAAAATGTCCGGCTGGACTTTTGCTTTGTCCCCGCTGTCGCTGCCTTTAGGCATGATCAGTTCACTGGCGGTCGGGGTGTTTTTTGGTCTGCATCCCGCCCTGACGGCGGCCCGGCTGGAACCTGTAAAGGCGCTGCGTGATGATTAGAACGGTTGCCCTCGTCCTGTTGTTGCTGGTCGGTCTGGATGCGTCCGCCGCGCTGACCGACCGCCTGCTGCCTTCTCAGGCGACCCGTGCGGGAAACAGCACCTTGTCTCCCAACGCGCAAATTATCGATCTGACGTTAAGCGACGCGATCTATCTTGGCTTGCGCGATAACCGCGCTATTCGTAGCGCCTATCTGGATCGCGTCGCGCAGAAATTCGACCTGCTGGTGGCCGAAGACCGCTTTACTCCCAAGCTGGTGTTGAGCGGCAGCTATCTGGCGGCGCGCAATCAGGATGACCGTTACCGTCAGGGCGAAGTCGCGCCCACCACCACGCTGCTGACGCCTTATGGCACCCGCGTGAGTCTGGCCTGGACGCACCGCTCCACGCTGGCGGATGAAGCCGGTCGTAGCCGCAATGACGGCGCCACGATCACGGTTATCCAGCCGTTGCTGCGCGGTGCGGGTAAGGAGATCGCCACCGCGCCGGTGCGGCTGGCAAAGCTGTCCGAGCAGATCAACCGGCTGACGCTGAAGGCCACCGTCGCCCGGACTATCACCCAGGTCATCATGGCCTATCGGGCGTTGCTGCAGGCGCAGGAACAATTGAACATCGCCGACGAAGCGCTGGCGCGTTCGCGCCAGTTGCTGGAGGTCAACCGTTCTCTGATCGCCGCCGGGCGTATGGCCGAATTCGAAATCATCCAGACGGAAGCGGATGTCGCGACTCAGGAGTTGTCCCGTGAAGAAGCGATCAATCAGCTTGACGTCAGCCGTCTGGCGCTGCTGCAACTGCTGGCGCTGGATTTGCGCACGCCTGTCCGTGCGACCGAACGGTTGCAGGCCAGCCGCGTTGACGTCAGCCCCGCCGCGGCGCTGTCTCAGGCCGAGGCGCTGCAACCCGCCTACCTTACGCAACTGATCGTCGATAAACAGGCCGACATTAGCCTGGCGGTGGCGCGCAATGACCGCCTGTGGGATGTGTCGCTGGTCGGGGGAACCAGCCAGTTGCGCGATCGCAATAGCGCGGTGGGCGGTTCGCGCAACTGGGAGAATTACGTCGGCGTGCAGGTGGATATTCCCATTGGCGATATGAGTCAGCAGCAGGCGGAGGTGCAAGCGCGGGTTAACGTGCAGAATCAACGCATTCAGCTCGCCGAAAGCCGCCAGCAACTGGAGCGCGACGTCACCAACGCCGTGCGCGATATCGGCACCCGCTGGCGTCAGTTTGAAATCGCCCAGCGTGCGCGGGATCTTTCGCGTCGCAAGCTGGATATCGAACGGGAAAAACTCACCGCCGGGCGTTCCAGCAACTTTCAGGTGCTGAGTTTTGAAACCGATCTGCGTAACGCCGAAAACGCCCGGCTCAGCGCCCTGATTACCTATCTCAACACCCAGGCCGATCTGGATCAAACGCTGGGTACGACGCTGCAAAGCTGGGATATCTCACTCAATGATTAATCTTTCACGATACCGGCAACGCCCGCTGCGCCGGCGCATGGCGCTGATGGTCGCCCTCGCGCTGGGCGTGGCGGCGACCATCTGGATGCTATGGCCGCCGGCCACCAGCGCCGTGCCGCAGACACAATGGCTGCGCATTGAGCCGCAGGTGCTGGAAAACCGTCTGGGGTTGACCGGGCGGATTCAGGCCGCCGCCACGCTGACGCTCTCCGCGCCGTTTGAAGGCATGATCAGAGACGTGCTGGTCAATGAAGGGCAACGGGTGGACGCGGGCCAGCCGTTGCTGACGCTGGACACCGGCCTGCTGGATATCCAATTGCGTCAGGCGCTGGCCGACTTGCTAAAAGCGCAGCGCACGGTGCAGGACATGCAGCACTGGGAACAAGGCCAGGATGTGGCGCGGGCGCGACGTACCCTGAACAACGCGCGTATCAGCCTGGCGAACACCGAGGCCAACCTGAAAGATACCCGCACTCTGTTTGAGCGCGGCATCGTCGCCAGAATGGAGGTCGACGCGCTGGCTCAACAGGCTCAGGCGCAACGGCTGGATCTGTCTGCCGCGCAGGAGGAATTGCAGGCGGCGCTGGAGCGGGGGCGTGGCGAAAACCGTCAGATCGCCGAGATGGAACTGGCTAACGCTCAGTCGCGCCATCAAACGCTGATGGCGATGCAGGCGCAGCAGGTGGTGCGTGCGCCGTTTGCGGGCGTGCTGGTGCGCCCCGCCGCGCCGGAAACCGATAAACGCCAGCCATTGCAGCCGGGGATGCGGGCCAATCAGGGAATGCCGCTGTTCGGGCTGATCAATCCCGACCATCTACAGGTCGTGGCCAGTCTTGAAGAAGCCGATCTGCATCAGTTGCACGAGGGGATGGCGGTGGACATCAGCGGCGACGGTTTTGCCGGGCTGACGCTTAACGGCCATATTCAGACCATCGGTATTGAAGGGCGCGCTGGCGACATGGCCGGCGCTGGCGCCCGCTACGATGTGCTGGTTACCCTCGCTACTCCGCCGGCGGAACAGCGCCAGCGCCTGCGGCTGGGGATGAGCGCCCGGCTGTCGGTGGTCACGTATCGTAACGAGCACGGCATCGCCGTTCCCGCCGAGGCGTTGCACACGGACGAAGCCGGCAACAGCTATGTTCTCTTCCGTCAGGATGCCGACAGCGCGCCGCAGCAACGTACAGTGGTGCCGGGCGTGGCGGTGCCGCAAGGCGTGGAAGTGAAAGGATTGCCTGAAGGAGCGGGGTACGTCGAAGTCACGAACAATAGCGGCGCTGCTGAATGAAGCCGGTTGATGCATCACGTCTGGACGAAAGCGGCTTGCAGGCCGGGATGGTCGCGGTGCCACGTATTGAAAACGTCGCTTATCAATGACCGGGTATTATGGCGGATTATTTATAGCTGATTGTTACTACGGGCTAATATGCTGATTATTGAGAGGGCTATCTTGTGAGCCCCCATTCATCAAACTGTTTATTAATCTCTTTAATCGAGGCCAGTCTGATTTTGGGTATGGTCAACGCGTCAAATAGTTCAGCATAGTGTTTTCGATTTTTAGGCGTGACGGCCGCAATATGATGGAGCATTTTCCAGTTAAGCCGGTCTTGACCCCCTTCCAGACCACCATAGCGCTGGTATTGAAATAGCGTCCGGTTTACATAGCGCAGCAAGCTCGACAGCGTGGAGACATCCAGCAGAATCAGCCCCGTGGCGCGGGCCAACCGCTGTGGCAGGCATCTTTTGTAATTGCCATCGATGACCCAGCTTTCCTTATTTATTGCCAGGTCATGCAATAACATAAACTCATTCAGCGGGCGTTCTTGCCAGTTTGAATGGGGGACATGAAAAAGTTGGTCCAGATGGATCACGTCCAGATTACGTTTCTGCGAAATCGCATTAGCAAGGGTCGATTTGCCGCTGTTCGACGGCCCCATAATGCAAATTCTGTCTCCTAAATCTGAAAGCTTCATCATCTTCTCCCTACAGCGCCGCGCCTGGTATCCAGGTGATCGCGCGGCCGGGCGCCGCCGTCACACTAAATGTCTTATTCCCCCTATGGTATAAGGAAATTTATTATTTTCTTATCTTTCAATCACAGGGTCACAAACTGCGTTGTTGTCTGCGCATTACTGATTGTCGTGACATGGGACTGAATCAGTCGCCACTCTGCGCAAGCGCTCTGGAACCAGGCGTTAGCGAGGACGGCGACGCTGCTATCCGTAGCCAGGTTCAGGTGCTGAATGATGGCGTCCATTTCACCCTGATAGAGATTCCAGGTAGTGCGCAGGTTATCCAGCGTTTGGTTGATGGTATCAATGTCGCTGATGACGTAGCCGCTGCTTAGCGTTAGCCCCTTGAGGCAGGCCGTCTTGCTGGCTGGTATTGGCTACTCAAAATAGTGCGAGATTCCCTCTTGAGGCTTCAGGATGTAAAACTGCTCGTGTTAATTTGCGTTATCGGTGGAAAAATATCGTAGTAGCGTTGGCAGTTATCGCTGATCAGCACGCCAAATACTTTCTGGTAGACTCCTGTTTGATACCAATTGGTTATTCGACACGCTATTGATATATCATCCGTCAGATGATTATCCCTCCATAGTGAAGGGATAATCTGGTGTGATACCTTATATTCCGGCGAACTTGAAGGGCTCTGCTTTCTTAAATTGCTCTGAAACCTGCCCGGAGTAGATCGTACTTTGGTTCGGCCCCAGATCCAGTTTCATGGCGCTGCCGTCACGCGCAGAGAAATCAATCTTTTTCAGATCGACCCAAAAGATATTGGGCGATAAGGCCGATTCAAAGAAATATTGCATGGATTTATGATCAATTACGCTACGCCACCGGGTTGAGGCGATATTCGGTTGATCCGGTTCACTTGGTCCCGCCAGTTTATTCAGTTTATCCAGTTTGTTCGGTTTGTCCGATTCATTCTTCAGGGTATAACCGTAGGGAACGGAAACATTACGTATCACACTGAATGCACTGGCCAATGCTTTATCATGCCCTTCATCTTTGGCAATATTATTCACATAAAATGAAGCGCGCACAAAACGATCCGCCGCCCGATTCGTGCCCGGCAACATGACATTTCCACCTATCTCTTTCCAGTAGGCATTGAGCGCCAATTGCTGGTTGAAAACCGGCGAATTGGTCATTACCTGATATTCCCGGCTATGGTGAATGACCTGTTTGCCGTCGATATATTCAATAATCGCACTATCGCCGGAGGCATCGGATAATGACAAATGCAGCGTTGCCAGCCGCTCTTCGTCAGGAACATTGGCGGTGACCAGCGTAAATTTATCCTGCTTCAGCGCCTGAACCGCCTCATCGACGGTGGCAAAGTTATCCAGCACATATTGCGCCCAGGCAGCGATACTTAGCCCCGGTTTTTCAGCGGTAGGCGCGGTAGTGGGATATTTCGATTCTACCAGCCACAGCAAATTGGCGGCTAAGCCTTTTTCATTTATGCCATCCGTTGTCGAAATATCATAAGCCGATGCGATGACGCTGCCATATTTAGAGACCCACTTAAGCGAGTGCTGTCCCGCTTCGCCAGAGCGATGTAACTCGCGTGGGAATACCCATAAGTTTGTTCCCACATCTTTTTTCCAGTCCATCGAGCGAGCGGTGATCGTTTCATTATTATCACCCAGGTAGACTAGCCGTGTGCAGGCAAACGTTACGGATGAACTCAGTATTAAAGCGCCCAGCGATATAATGCAAGCAACAGAGTTAACTTGCTTATTATTTCTCTTCATGTTTTTTCCTTTCAGTTTTTCAATGCCAGTTAATTATAGATGGCATCTGCCATTGCATTCGTGTTTTTTAGGTTTTCAATTGTTGATTATTTTTGGCGGATTAATTTTTTGTTTTTATATTTTCTCTGTAATAATATTTTGAATTTTACTTCTCCCCCTGATTTAATTATCTGCCGGTTTTGAATTGCGATAATTGCTACTGTCTAATCTCCCTCTGCGAGGGCAGATCTTTTCTTTGTAATATTAAGATGATGGTCATTGTGGAAATGGTTTCAATTTTTCATCGATAAATTCAACGGCTGCTTCAACGTTACGTATGGCAGTGGCAATTCCTCTAACCATGGTGACAGGATCTGTCACTATGCTGCCCTAGACTACGTTTTCTTTTCATAACGAAGGAAAACCATCATGACCAACATGAGCAACAAGGCCCTGGAAATCGCACGTATTTACGTTGCAGCAATGGCGAAAAAAGATGTCGAAACAATCATTTCGCTCTCGGCCGAGAACATCGTTTGCACATCACCCATCGGGCAAATCACGGGCATTGAGCGTTTCCAGTCCTTCCAGGAAGGCTTTGCCCGGATGATCACGAACTTGACCGTCCTCGCCGCCTATGGCGATGACGAACAGGCTGTCGTGGTTTACGACGCGGCTGGCGTGACGACGACCGCAGTAGGGCTTGGCCTGCTGCGGTAACAAAGAGGTATGAGCTAATACAGGTTAAGTGACAGGTGCGGATTGACCCCGAAGATAATAACGGGGTCAGAAAAATTCTCTACATCAGATTTTGTGGGATATCAATATTATCGTGGTTATCTTTCACTGATAACTTCAGGTGTGAGGAGCGACAATAAGTTATCTAAAAATGCGTGTGGTTTCTCTAACATTGGGCTGTGCCCACAATTTTCAATAGCTGTCAGGGTGACGTTTTCCTTTCTTTGGGATAATGTTACCCACGGTTCAATTGGCGTTATCATATCATTATCGCCCCAAATGAAATGGGTGGGGACGGTGACTTTATTTAATGCAGTTGGAACATCATACTTTCTACTGAAAGATAGCCATCTTACGATATCTTTATGAATTTGATTGTCACTGAATAAATGTGAAATTTCATCGATGCCTCGCTGAGGTACTTTGCTTTTATCAAAATAAACGTTACCCATTAACTGACTTGCATATTTTTTTTCACCAGTTCGAAGTTCACTTAATGATACTCCTGCATCCGCCTCAATTTGCCCCGGTGCGCCACTCATGATAAGGCCTTTTACCTGAGAGAGATTCATGGATGTATAATGTAACGCAATTAATGCACCTAATGAATTACCTACTAAATACGGTGTTTTGTGACAGATTTCCATTATATTATCAAGGGCGTCTTTTGCCTTTTTATAGCTACCACCAAAAGATACCGGTATCGATTCATTGAAAACAATAGCACTGTATCCTTTCTTAACAATATCTTCAACAACGGCATTCCATATCCACCCTCCAGCAAATAAGCCAGGTAAGAAAATGATAGGATAGCCTGATCCTGTTTTTGTATATAGCATGAAAATTATCTCCCTTTGCAATTTTTTATTTTTGAGGTTTTCCCCATGAATATAAAGGTGTAACTAACTGCAAAATAAAAGATAGTGATTGTGGTAGCTATTGTTTTTCTGTGTGATGCACTTTATCTGATATTGATAATACAGCGATGGTTATGGCTTGACAATATTTATTGACCAAGAGTGGTGCTTTCTGATAGGTACTCTTATTGTTTTAATTATTCATTTATTTGAATGTTTTCTTGATATTGTTTTTATTATTAATCAAATCTATTGTGATTATTATTTATGAGTTGAATCTGAAAAAATAATTTTATATTAATTTAAGTGGGTAATATATTGAGATCGAATATTAACCCATGAAAGGGGATGCATCCAATCATTTGAATTTAATGTATAAGCTCGCTTTTTAGGTTCACACATGGTCAGCATTAACGTTCATTGTCCTCGTTGTCAGCCTGTTCAGATTTACCGCCACGGTCAGAACCCTGAAGGCTATGACAGATTTCGCTGCCGTAACTGCCACCGCGTGTTTCAGCTCACTTACGCTTATGAAGCTCTAACCAGTGTTAAAGAGTAGATCGCCGAAGTGGCCTTCAACGATACCGGAGTTCGAGATACCGCCAGGACGTTGAAAATCGGCATTAATACCATCATTCAGACTTTAAAAAACTCTCGCCACGACGAATAGCGTCATCATGGTGACAGGATCTGTCACTACGCTGCCCTAGACTACGTTTTCTTTTCATAACGAAGGAAAACCATCATGACCAACATGAGCAACAAGGCCCTGGAAATCGCACGTATTTGCGTTGCAGCAATGGCGAAAAAAGATGTCGAAACAATCATTTCGCTCTCGGCCGAGAACATCGTTTGCACATCACCCATCGGGCAAATCACGGGCATTGAGCGTTTCCAGTCCTTCCAGGAAGGCTTCGCCCGGATGATCACGAACTTGACCGTCCTCGCCGCCTATGGCGATGACGAACAGGCTGTCGTGGTTTACGACGCCGAAACGTATCCGGTTCCACACTCAGTCGTTGCTGAACTTATCAAGGTCAGGGACGGTAAGATCGCTTCCACCGTGGTGATCTACGACGCTACGCCGTTCGCAGCCTACATGGCATCGGTTCAACCTCACTGACACTATCGGGAGGCACAGGCTTATGAGGCGTATTCAATACGACAAGTACGGCGGGCCGGAGCTGATGCGGCTTGAAGACTTCGAGCTGGCGGCACCGGGAAAAGGTGAAGTGGCGGTGCAGGTCAGGTTTGCCGCCATTAACCCAATCGACTGGAAGGTTCGTAACGGCTATCTCAGGATGGTCACGGGAAAAGCCTTCCCGCGGGCAATGGGGAGCGATTTTTCCGGGACGGTGATTGCGGTCGGCCCGGAAGTGACGCGTTTCAAACCCGGTGATGCTGTGTTCGGCCTTGCTCGTCTCAGGGAAAGCGGTGCGCTGGGCCATGCTGTCATAACCCACGAGACGTTCATGGCAAAGAAGCCTGACCGCGTGTCTTATGAGGATGCGGCTTGCCTTGGCACTCCCGGTGTTACGGCTTGGAATGGCCTGGTAGATAAGGCAAAGGTTACCGCTGGCATGCATGTCTTCATTAATGGTTGTGCCGGCGCGGTGGGGGAAGCGGCAGTGCAGATTGCGCTGATGCTTGGGGCGAACGTCTCTGGCAGTTGCAGCGCGGGGGACATGGAGAGGGCCCGGGCGCGCGGTGTCCAGACGGTGTTTGATTATCGAAAAACCGATCTGTCGACGCTCGGTGAACGTTTCGATGTGGTCTGCGACGCGGCTGCCGTGATGACGACCGCAGTGGGACTTGGTCTGCTGCGTAATAAGGGGGTTTTTCTTGATATCAACCCGACTCCGGGCAAGTTCATGCTATCAATCTTCAACCGACGACTGAAGCCGATTGTCTGCACTCCCCGGTCCGATATTCTCGATAGCCTCGCTCATGCGGCGGAGGCGGGAGAGCTTCGACTCCCGGTTGCCAGAATCGTGCAACTGAGCGAAGCAATCCAGTTTGTCACCGCTCTTGAAGCGGGCCATCGGCTCGGTGGGAAGGGCCTTGTTGTGATGAATTGAGCGTGTCGCGTAGTCATCGATTATTCGATCTGATACAGGCGCTTCGTCGTCACCGGGGAACGGTGTCCGGCGAAGCGCTTGCACGCGAAACTGGCGTATCGTTGCGCACCATCCGCCGTGACATCGCTACGTTACAAGCCATTGGGGCCGATATCGATGGCGCTCCGGGTATCGGCTATATACTGAGGCCTGGCTTCCTTCTGCCGCCGCTGTCTTTCACGAAGGAAGAGCTGCAAGCGCTGGCAGTCGGCGCTCAGTGGGTCAGTCGTCAGACTGACGACTCTCTGGCGCTCGCCGCGCAGGATGCACTCGCCAAGATCGGCGGGGTGCTTCACCCTGAGATGAGACAGGTTCTGGACGACGACGCGCTCTATATCGGTCATCAAAAGGAAATGACATCAAGCCTTGATCTGGCGCGGGTGCGGCAGGCTATGCGAGAACAATGCAAAATGCGCATCACGTACGTGGACCAACACGGAGTGGCGTCGGAGCGCATCATTTGGCCGATCATGCTCGGCTTTGTTGAGTCCCGGCGCTTCATTGCCGGGTGGTGTGAACTGCGTGAAGACTTTCGCCTCTTTCGCACTGACCGTATCACGCACGCCGGGTTCCTGAACGAGCGTTATTCACGTAGCCGTCGACAACTCGTTAAGGAATGGCGTGCGCAGGAAGCGTTGCGGCGTAAACATCGAACAGGGCACGAATAAGCCAACTTCCCATTAAGAAGGAATAGACGTGTACCGCTGAGTGTTATTTCACATGTCCGACTCATTATGACGAGACCACTCCGACCTTATTTTCGGTACCGTGCGGGACTTTGACGCATGCTTCAGCGGGAGTTCGGAATCGGGAATATCAGCTATCTATCGAGTTGAAAGTTAGCGCGAATTTTAACCATGCTGGGCTGTGAATAACCGCGGTTTTGTTTTTTTTGTAGACCAAATGGGTATGTAGACATAACGGGAAGACTACCGATTCGCGCCTTCAGCTTGATTCCCTACGCTTATAAATCGTAGTGATATTAGCGTTACGTGAGCAGTATGATTAATATCCAGACAGCAGGCCGGAGGATAACATTATGCCAGCGACGAACAGAGTTTCTGTTAAACGCGAGACATTAAATTTGCGTATTAAGCCCGCCGAACGCGATCTTATCGATCGCGCGGCGAAAGCCAGAGGAAAAAATCGTACTGATTTTGTCCTCGAAGCCGCTCGCGCCGCTGCCGAGGAGGCATTGATCGAGCAACGCATTATTATGGTGGATCCCGATGCTTATCAGGAATTCCTTACCCGTTTGGATCAGGCTCCTGCACCGAATGGCGTATTGCGTAAAACCATGCAAACGCCTGCTCCGTGGGAACAGGAAAAATGATCACTGCGCTAAAAAGCAAAAACCCGCCTTATGGGCGGGTTCTTTAACTGTGTTGAAGATCTTTTAAACGTAGATTTGATATGTTGGATTTATGATTTTTGAGATAATCAAAATCGGTGTGATCTATAATTTATGGATTATATTGATA
>NZ_CM001979.1:998689-1232826 GCF_000406205.1 Dickeya sp. NCPPB 3274
CATAAAAAAGGAAAGGTGGTGCCCGGACTCGGAATCGAACCAAGGACACGGGGATTTTCAATCCCCTGCTCTACCGACTGAGCTATCCGGGCAACGGGGCGCATTAAACCGTATATCGTGGGGAGCGTCAACGAGTTTCTGTCATAATCGCTGCGGTTGGTCTATTTTCAGTCAGTTACCCTCATTGGCAGCCGGTTTCCGGCGTGCCGGAACGTTCCTGCGATGACGCGGCAGGCCAGACGGCGCGCGGTGTTGCGCCGATAAATACTGTCACATTCGTTTTCTTGAATTCGGCGAAAAATAATGCCACTATTGCGCGGTTTTTAACTTACCTTTCACCTGCGGTTATTAGAGGGTTGCGGATATGTCGGATTCAATGCTCATGGTACAGACGCCGTGCGCCGGATCTCTGCTGCTGTCGCCGCACCCTGAACGCCCTGTGTTAACCCCGTCCCTGTTTTCCCGATTATCCCTCGCCACCATGCGGTGAGGCGTGCTGACGCTCCCTGTTAGGCATGATTAAAAATAGAGCCGGTCTCTGATTTTACTGATGTCTATCGGACGGTGCTGGTCCCAGATGATGCGATGTTTGCCTGCGCTACCGGCGCGGGTCATACGTTTGTCGCGGTTGGCTGGCACGCTGTTCGTCGTTTTGGGCAGTAGTTGATCGGGTGCGTTACGCTTAAAGCGTGGCGTTATCCCTGCGAGGTGTCTTTTAGACACGTGCACTCATTCTTAACCGTTTGGGTTTGGTTACATGAAACAGTTAAAAATTGCGGCTAATGCGGCGGTTGCCTCCCGTCTAATCACCCTGCGTCCGGTTGTGGCGCTCAGTCAAACCGATTTTACCGACATCGCGGCCGTCGTGGTCTCGGTTGAAGAGGCGCGCAGCGGCATCCTGTCGGTGATGCATCACTCCGGTTTCGGTATTCCGGCATTTGTAGTGCGGGAATCCTGGCATAGCAGTCAGGAAACGTTGCCGCCGGGCAGCGAGTGGCTGAGTCTGGATAAAGGCGGGGAACACTCGCTCCTGCTGGAAAAAGCGGCGGCGGAGTATCAGGCCCGGTTGTTGCCGCCGTTCTTTGACACGCTGTCCAAGTATGTCGGCATGCGCAACACCACTTTTGCCTGCCCGGGTCATCAGGGCGGGGCGTTTTTTCGCAAGCATCCGGCCGGCCGCCAGTTTTTCGATTTTTACGGCGAAAACCTGTTCCGGTCCGATATCTGCAACGCGGATGTGAAGCTGGGCGACCTGCTGATTCATGAAGGGGCGGCCAAAAAGGCGCAGAAATTCGCGGCCACCGTGTTCAACGCCGACAAAACCTACTTTGTGCTGAACGGTACCTCGGCAGCCAACAAAGTGGTGACCAACGCCTTGCTGACGCGCGGCGATCTGGTGCTGTTCGACCGCAATAACCACAAATCCAATCATCATGGCGCGCTGATTCAGGCCGGCGCGACGCCGGTTTATCTGGAAACCGCCCGCAACCCGTTCGGTTTTATCGGTGGGGTGGACGCGCACTGTTTTGACGAAAGTTACCTGCGTGAGCTGGTGCGCGAAGTCGCGCCAGAACGTGCTGATGAAGCCCGCCCGTTCCGTCTTGCGGTGATTCAGCTTGGCACCTACGACGGCACTATCTATAACGCCCGGCAGGTGGTGGACAGCATCGGTCATCTGTGCGACTACATCCTGTTCGACTCCGCCTGGGTGGGATACGAGCAATTTATCCCGATGATGGAGCAGTGCTCGCCGCTGTTGCTGGACCTTAACGAGAACGATCCGGGGATTTTCGTCACCCAATCGGTGCATAAGCAGCAGGCTGGTTTCTCGCAGACCTCGCAAATTCACAAGAAAGACAACCATATTCGTGGGCAGAAGCGCTTCTGCCCGCACAAACGTCTCAACAATGCCTTCATGTTGCACGCGTCCACCAGCCCGTTTTATCCGCTATTCGCCGCGCTGGATGTCAACGCCAAAATGCACGAGGGGCCGAGTGGCCGTCGGCTGTGGATGGAGTGCGTCAGGTTGGGGATCGAAGCGCGCAAGCAATTGCTGGAGCGGTGTTCCCTGATTAAGCCGTTCGTGCCGCCAATGGTGGGCGGTATGCGCTGGCAGGACCATGACACCGACGTGATGGCGCAGGACGTGCGCTTTTTCAACTTCGAGCCGAGCGACAACTGGCACGCCTTCGAAGGTTATGCGCAGCAACAGTATTTTGTCGACCCGTGCAAACTGCTGCTGACGACGCCGGGGATTGACGCGGTGACCGGCGCTTATACCGAATTTGGTATTCCGGCGACTATTCTCGCCAACTATCTGCGCGAACACGGCATCATTCCGGAAAAATGCGATCTTAACTCGATTCTGTTCCTGCTGACCCCGGCGGAAGACCGGGTGAAGATGGAGCGCCTGGTGGCGGCGCTGGTGCAGTTCGAGCAACTGATCGAGCAGGATGCGCCGTTAAGCGAAGTCTTGCCCAACCTGTATCAGAAATATGAGCAGCGCTATGCCGGTTATACCTTGCGCCGCCTGTGTCAGGAAATGCACGATTTTTACGTCAGCCACGATGTGAAGCGGCTGCAAAAAGAGATGTTCCGCAAAGCCTCGTTCCCGCAGGCGGTGGTGTTACCGCAGGATGCTCACACTGCGTATATCCGCGGCGAGGTGGATCTGGTGCCGTTGGCCGCAGCGGAAGGGCGCATCGCGGCGGAAGGGGCGTTGCCTTACCCGCCGGGTGTGCTGTGCGTAGTGCCGGGGGAAGTCTGGGGCGGGGCGGTGCTGCGTTATTTCCAGGCGCTGGAGGCAGGCATCAACCTGATGCCGGGTTTTGCGCCGGAGCTACAGGGTGTCTACAGCGTCGCGCAGGAAGACGGCAGCAAGCGCCTGTGCGCGAATGTGATTGCTCGCTAACTGACTTGCACGGTATCTACCAAAGAGAAAACCGGGGAAATCCCCGGTTTTTTATCGCTAGCGGTCATCAGACCGCGGCTTTCTCGTGTTCCGCTTTCAGCCGGTTAACTTCTTCTTTCTGTTTACGCAGCCCGTACCAGCCGACAATCAGCAGGATCGCCAGCACCGGGATGGTGGCGATAGTCCAGGTGCCGTTCGGATAATCCAGCGCCATCAGCACCAGCACACTGAACAGAAACGCCAGCGTCAGCCAGGAAGAGAACGGCGCCAGCGGCATACGGAAGGCGACCGGGCTGGCTTTGCCCTGATTAATGGCCTGACGCAGCTTCATCTGGCAGATGATGATGAATGCCCAGGAGGTGATGATGCCGAGCGACGCCACGTTCAGGACGATTTCAAACACCTGCGACGGCACGATGTAATTCAGAAATACCCCGATAATGTGGATGCAGACGGTGACCAGAATCCCGGCGTAAGGCACCGATTGCGCGTTCATATTACCGAGAAATTTCGGTGCGGAGCCGCCCTGAGACAGCGAACGCAGGATACGGCCGGTGGAATACAACCCGGAGTTGAGGCTGGAGAGCGCCGCCGATAGCACCACGATATTCATGATGGTGCCGATATAAGGCACGCCCAGTTTGCTGAAGAAGGTGACAAACGGGCTTTGCCCGGCCTGGTAGGCATTCCACGGCAGCAGGCACACCAGCAGAATGATCGACCCGACGTAGAACAGGCCGATACGCCAGATCACGCTGTTGACCGCTTTGGGCAGCGTTTTTTCCGGGTCTTTACACTCGCCGGCGGCGGTGCCGATCAGCTCCACCCCGGCGAAGGCGAAAATCACGCCCTGAATCAGCACCAGCGCCGGCAACAGGCCGTGCGGGAACAGGCCGCCGTTATCGGTAATCAGGTGCAGCCCCGGCACGTTGCCGTCCAGCGTTTTGCCGGTACCGAGGAAAATGGTGCCCACTACCAGGAACAGGGAAATCGCGGCGACCTTGATCAGCGCGAACCAGAACTCCATCTCGGCGAACCATTTCACGCCAATCATGTTCATGGTGGTGACGATCGCCAGCGCGCCGAGCGCGAACATCCATTGCGGTACGTCGGCAAAGGTGCCCCAGTAGTGCATGTAGAGCGCGACCGCGGTGATATCGACGATGCCGGTCATCGCCCAGTTGAGGAAGTACATCCAGCCGGCGACATACGAGGCTTTTTCACCCAGAAACTCGCGGGCGTAGGAAACAAAGCTGCCGCTGGACGGACGGTGTACGATCAGTTCGCCCAGCGCCCGCAGAATGAAGAAAGAGAAGATGCCGCACACCAGATAAACCAGCGCCAGCGCCGGGCCAGCCATCTGCAGCCGCGCGCCTGCGCCCAGAAATAAACCGGTGCCAATTGAACCGCCGATGGCAATCATCTGTACCTGACGGTTGCCCATACTTTTGTGGTAGCCCGCTTCATGTGAATCGAGCCAGCGCCGTTTGGCATGGTGTTCGCTCTCGTTGTTATGTTGAGTCATTGCCCGTTTGATTCCCTTGTCTGTCATTCAGGAGAATGAATTGGCTGTTGTATCACAGCGTTGTGTCACAGCCTGGCTTATTGAGTGGATGGTGTTTCTCGGGCCGAGCCGGAACCGGACTCCCTGCCGGGGCCGGGCCAAAAAACGTCAGCGATGCTACCGTTTCCTGACCTGAGAGGCAAAAATTCTCTGCGCTGATTCGGTGGGTTTGTTTTGTTTGTATGCTTTAGTTTTTATTTATATCAAACGATTAATCCGTTAATTGTTTATTTTTAAGTCTTTAAGGCTATTAAATGCTGTTGAGATAGTGTTTGCTTATGACTGTAACCAATCGTTTGCATTGGTTATTTGTTAATCATTGCTGATGTGATCACGGCGGTGAGAGAAGGGGGGGTAGCAGAAAAATGCTGACCGGGAGCCGGCGAGCGGTGTCCTGTGCCGGACAGGAACACCGCTTGTTCGGGGCTGAGGCTGTGCCGTCAGCGACTGTAGCCGCGATAGTTTTTCTGCGCGGTGTTGACCTTATACAGGTAATGCCGCGATTCAGCGGACGGATGGCGCGTCGTCAGGGTTTGGTAGACCTCGCCGGGCGACATATTGTTGATGATGCCGAACGCGGTGTCCTTATCGCTGGAGAACACTCGCAGCACGCTGCCCGCGCCGCCGTTATAGGCGGTGATGACGGCGTAGCGCTGCGACGTCGGGTCCTGAATGCCCGACAGGTAGACATTTTTCAGCATCGACAGATAAGCCGTGCCGGTGTCGATGTTGTTCTCCGGGTCGAACAGGTAGCTGCGGCTGGGTTGTCCCCATTTGCCCTTCATCTTGAATACGTCGCGGCCGGCGCTGTGCTGCACCACCTGCATCAACCCCAGCGCGTCGGAACGGCTGACCGCGTAGGGGTTGAAGCTGGACTCGGTCTGCATGATGGCCAGAATCAGCGAGGCGTCGATGCCGTAGCGCTCGGAGGCCTGACGCACCATCGGCAGATATTTGTGCGCTCGTTTATCCAGGTGGTTCGGCACCAGTTGAATGGTGACCGACCAGATCACGCGCATGCCGGAGGTACGGCGCTGCAGCCGGTTCTGAATCAGATAATCGGCAAAGTTGCCGGCGCGGCCTTCCCAGCGAATCGGCTGGCCGGTGTTATCCAGCACCTGACCGTACAGCAACGGTTCACGGCTGATCTGGATATCGTTGGCGTCGGAATAGAGGTCGGTGTTGCTGGCGTTATCGCCCATCAGCAGGGTGGTGATGATCGCCTGACGCAGGCTGGCCTGATAATTGGTAGAAGAAATGGTTTCGATGGTGATGGTACCGGCGTCGAAGTTGACGTGACTACGCGTCATGTATTGGTCGGAGTATTTGACGTAGTCTTTGGGGCCGGCGATCAGAACCTCGTTCAATCCCCAGATGTTTTCGATGTTATTGGCGAATTGCCCCATCAAAATGTCGAAGGCGTTGGTGTCTTTGATAAAAGCCTCGTTGTTCTCGCTTCCTTTTTTGCTGGAGCAGGAGATCAACAACGGGGCAACAAGCAGCAAAGCAAACAGTTTCTTCATCGTATCAAGCCGTACGGGATCAGGGACGCGTCAGGGCCTGGCGGCCCCTGTCATTTAATGTTGCGGTGGGGTGTAACCGTCGATATGCACGTCCTTGCCTTCGAACAGGAACTGCACCATCTCCTGCTCCAGCAGCTTACGATGCTCCACATTCATCATGTTGAGCTTTTTCTCGTTGATAAGCATGGTCTGCTTGGTCTGCCACTGGGACCAGGCTTCCTTTGAAATGTCGTTATAGATGCGTTTGCCCAGCTCGCCGGGGTAGAGCTGGAAGTCGAGCCCTTCGGCGTCGCGTTGTAAAAAGGTACAGAAAATGGTTCTGCTCATGCTTATTCCTCATCATGTGCGCAGGCTTCAGCGAAGATCGATTGTGGCTGAGCCAACTGGCGTAGCAGCCGTTCCACCGGGGCGGCGAGCCCTACGGACGGCGGCTGCGCTAAGTTATACCAGAGACCGGCACCTTCATCCATGCAGGAACCTTGGTCGGAAAGATCCAGCCACATCGGCACAATATCCAGATGGAAGTGGCTGAAGGTATGACGAAAAGCAATGCCCTGACGCAACGCCTGCCGCCGGATGCCGCGCTGGTCGAGCCATTGCGTCAGGTCATCCGGGCTGGCGAATTGCGGGAAGCAATACAGACCGCCCCACAGGCCGACCGCCGGGCGCTGTTCCAGCCATACCGTCTGCGCATTTTGCAGCAGCAGAAACCAGGCGGTTTTCTCCGGCAGCGTTTGTTTGGGTTTTTTGCCTGGATACTCGGCCCAGCTATGGTTGGCGTAAGCGACGCAGCCGTTGCTCAGCGGGCACAGTTCGCATTTCGGGCGGCTGCGGGTGCAGACCATCGCGCCCAGATCCATCATCGCCTGATTGAATTTTTCGACCCCGAGTGCGGGCGTGACGGTTTCACTCAACGTCCAGAGCCGCTTCTCGACCTCTTTTTTCCCCGGCCAGCCGGCTACGGCGTAGCAGCGCGCCAGCACCCGTTTGACGTTGCCGTCCAGAATCGGGTAGTGCTGACCGAGCGACAGCGAGAGAATGGCGCCGGCGGTGGAGCGGCCCACGCCGGGCAGATCGGCGATGTCGTCAAAACGGGTCGGAAACTCGCCGCCGTGGCGGTCGACGATGGTCTGCGCCGCCTTGTGCAGGTTGCGGGCGCGGGCGTAATAACCCAGCCCGGTCCATAAGTGCAGCACTTCATCCAGCGGCGCGGCCGCCAGTTCGGCCACCGTGGGAAAACGCGCCATGAACCGTTCAAAATAGGGAATGACGGTGGTCACCTGGGTCTGTTGCAGCATGACTTCCGACAGCCAGACTTTATAGGGGGTTTTTTCGAGTTGCCAGGGTAGGGTTTTACGGCCGTAGCGCTCGTACCACTCCAGTACCTGTTGCGCGAACTGTTGCGCTTGCATCATAGAGGCGTCGTTATCCGGCTGGTAAAAATTTGACAGCGATTGCAGCACAGAGTGAATGTACTGTAAACCGGAACTTTCCGCCTCCGGCTACTTGCTAAACAACCGTATCCTTGGATAATGCGCGTTTTCCCAACCCAATCAGACTTACAGAAAGCATTATGATCAATAACGTCATCTCTCCGGAATTTGATGAAAACGGACGCCCGCTGCGCAGAATCCGCAGTTTCGTGCGCCGCCAGGGCCGCCTGACCAAAGGGCAGCAACAGGCGCTGGATGATTTTTGGCCGGTGATGGGCGTGGAGTATCAGAATGAGGCGCTGGATTTCGCCCGGCTATTCGGACGCGACGCGCCAGTGGTGTTGGAGATTGGTTTTGGGATGGGGGCGTCTCTGGTTACGATGGCGCAGCAGCATCCGGAACAGAATTTTATCGGTATAGAAGTGCATGTGCCCGGCGTAGGGGCTTGTCTGGGCGCGGCGCAGGAAGCGGGCGTCGACAACCTGCGGGTGATGTGCCATGACGCGGTGGAAGTGCTGGAACGCATGATCCCTGATGGTTCGCTTGCTATGGTGCAGTTGTTTTTCCCCGATCCGTGGCACAAGGCGCGCCATAATAAACGCCGCATTGTGCAAGTGCCTTTTGCCGAGCTGGTGCGCAGCAAGCTGGCCGTCGGCGGCGTGTTCCATATGGCGACCGACTGGGAACCTTATGCGCAACATATGCTCGAAGTGATGAGTTCGCTCGCAGGTTATCGCAACCTGTCGGACCATAATGATTATGTGCCGCGCCCAGAGTCGCGGCCATTGACCAAATTTGAGGCCCGCGGCCAGCGGCTGGGGCATGGTGTCTGGGATCTGATGTTTGAGAGGAATCAATAATGGCTAAGAATCGGAGTCGTCGTTTACGTAAAAAGCTGCACATCGATGAATTTCAGGAATTCGGCTTCTCGGTAAGCTGGCGTTTCCCGCAGGGGACCAGCGTAGAAGCGATCGACAGCTCGCTGGACCTGTTCGTCGATGAAGTGATCGAGCCGAATGGGCTGGCGTTTGAAGGCAGCGGTTATCTGCAGTGGGAAGGGCTGGTGTGCCTGCAAAAACTGGGTAATTGCACCGATGAACATCGTGAACTGGTACGCAAATGGCTGGACGCGAACCAGATGACGGACGTGACGGTCAGCGATCTGTTTGACATCTGGTGGGATCTGCCCGCCAACCTCGGTTAAACCGCGCATTCTTCGTCATCACCGGCGGTTCCGCCGGTGATGACGGCTGTCGGTCTTGGCGGCCGGTCGTTCCGGCTGGCGTCGGGCGCTGTTTTTTCAGGAGTCTTTATGTTGCGTAAAATGACCTTGGGTGCATTGATGTTACTGGCCTGGCAAGCGCAGGCGGCCTATCAGTGCAATGTTCAACCTCAGGACGACATCATCATCAGCCCGCAGAGTGTGAAAGTGGTCGGCGCCAGCGGCAATTTGCAGATTTCGCCGCAGGGCGACATGCTGAGCAACGGCAGCGCGCTGAATCTCGATGCCGGACAGCGTCAACAGGCCAAAGCGTACCAGTCTGAACTGCGTCAGCAACTGCCGTGGATTGATGAAGGCGCAAAGCAACATCTGGAGAAAGCTCGCCAGGCGCTGGACAAGGTGATTGTGCAACAGTTGGGCAGCGACAGTAATGTGCGCAACCGTCTCGGCACGCTGGACGAACAGTTAAAGCAGCAGATGAACCGGATTATCGAACACCGTAGCGATGGCCTGACCTTTCATCATCAGGCGATTAAGCAGGTTGAGCAGGACGGACGGCAGATTGTCGAACGCAGTCTGGGCGGCGTCTTACAGGATAGCCTGAATGAAATGGGCGTCAAACAGATGGGCAGCGGTGGCGGCGGTAATCCGTTGCAGGCAATGATGGGTAATCTGGGCGGTCTGCAGAAAGCGATCCAGACCGAGTGGAACAATCAGGAAATGGATTTTCAGCGCTTTGGCCGTGATGTCTGCAATCGGGTGACCGCGCTGGAAAATCAGCGCCAGACGTTATTGCAGTCGATTAAATAACCCTTCTTTATAAAAGGGCAAATTTCGTTTTGTATTTGCCCTTGATTCTCCGGTCGTTCCGACAAAATGTATTCTGCCTGTCTTGATCGCGTCTCTGGGCTGACTTATATTAATGAGCAAGTAAGTGCTCAATTATAAGCGTGAGTGGTTGATGACATGGCTCGTCCCCTGAGTGAAGAAAAGCGTGAATCGATCCTGACCGCTGCCGCTGAACTGGTGGCGGCGCTGGGAACCGGTGCGTCCACGGCGAAAATCGCCAGCGCGGCCGGTGTTGCCGAGGGAACATTGTTCACGTATTTCGCCACCAAAGACGAGTTGCTGAACCAGCTGTTGCTGGAGATTGAAACCGACCTTGCGCGTAGCGTACTGGATTCCTGTACGGCGTGCGGTTCCTCGCGCGAGTGTATTCAGCGCATATGGGATTGCCTGGTGGACTGGGGGATGGCTCATCCGGAGCAACGCAAAGCAATGCGTCAGCTTAAGGTCTCGGACCGTATCAGCGACGAGTGCCAGCAGCGTTGTAATAACTTGTTTCGTGAGGCTCGGGAGAGGGTGGAGCAGTGTCTGACCGGACATGTCGATCCGGAACGCGCGGCTTTTTATATCGATACCATACTGCTTGGGCTGGCTAATATGACGATTGACGCCATTACCGCTAATCCTCAAGGCCAGGAGCACATACGGCAGGCTGGTTTTGACCTGTTCTGGAAGGGAATTGCCGCATGATTTTTTATATCTCAAAAATGAGCAAGTACTCAATCAATTAAAGGGGGAGCCATGTCAAACACTGGATTTACTGAAGCCGATGTTCCCGATCAAGCGGGCAAGTGCTTTGTTATCACCGGGGCGAATACCGGTATCGGTTTTGAAACGTCACGCGTACTGGCGGCGCGTGGCGCACGAGTCATCATGGCCTGCCGTTCAAGAGATAAAGCGGATGAGGCCATTCGTCAGATCAAATTGTTGACCCCTCAGGCCGAGCTGGTGTTTCTGCCTTACGATCAGGGTGATCTTGATAGCATCAGGACGTCTGCCAGACTATTGGCTGAAGAATCAAGGATCGATGCGCTGATTAATAATGCCGGTGTGATGACGCCACCGCTGATGCGCACAAAACAAGGTTTTGAGCTTCAGTTCGGCGTCAACCATCTCGGTTGCTTCGCGCTGACTGCGCTGCTTCTGCCCACGTTGATGAAAACCGATGGCGCGCGAATCGTTGTTACGTCCAGCGTCGCCCATCGGGGGGCGAATATCGACTGGGACGATCTTAATGCGCAGAAAAGTTATGATCGAATGAAGCGTTATGCGGCCAGCAAACTTGCCAATGCGCTGTTCTTCTTTGAACTGGCCCGCCGTCTGTCAGGTTCTGCCGTAATAGCCGTGGGCTGTCATCCGGGTTCTGCCGCGACCGATCTGGGGCGCCATATGGGAGCGCTTCAAATACTGTTGCCGCTGGTCCGTGTCTTCCTGAACAGTGCGGCGAAAGGGGCGTGGCCTGCGTTGCAGGCGGCCACCGGGAATGTAACGCCGGGGGGTTATTACGGGCCGATTGGTTTCGCGGGGATCCGAGGTAAGTCTGGCGAATCAAGCCGTACCGGGCAGGCGCAAGACCCGGAACTTGCCCGTCGGCTGTGGGACGTATCCATCGCTATGACCGGGATTGACCCTGGTTTGCCGCCGTTTACAGAGAAATGATGTCGTTATCGTCTGAGTGCGCGGCGATTGTTGGTTGTGATAGATAACGAGAAACTGCCTGTTTTATTTGATTTATCATTCGCCCCAGTTGCCTGACTGCAATAAGCTACTGGGGATTCACTTCATTACCACTTTCCCGCAGTTCGAATTATTTTCGGTATAACATCTGATGGCGCAGACCCTGATGGCCTGAATTTTTATAAATGTTTTTTTCTCTCTGTCCCTGAGTGTTTCTCTATTTTTCTATTTATTTCTTTATGGTTTTTATTCATAAAATCGTCAATTAAAAGGCTTGTTTTGTTCATTTTTATAGTGTAAAGATATCGTTAAGAAGCGCATTTTTTGTGATTTCAAATAAAGCGATTTTGAGTTAATGGAATATGCTTGCCGAAAAGGGATGATGGTAAATGGCATCTGGTTGCTACCGTAAGAATAGTATTTTAATAAATATGATGATAACGCGCGAAATTTTTATCTTTTGGCGAAAATCATCAATTTTATTTCTTTATTCAGTATCGTTTTTTCGAATGTATACCCTAAATAATTCAGGTGTGCAGGATGTCTTGCGCATCTGCAACTTGAATTATGGCGAATATATCGGATAAAGCGATGCTCCCCGCACAGCAGATAAATGCACCCGTAATGCTTGATTAGCGGATCACGCGATCCGTTTATTGAGATTTTATTATTCTTTAATATCGCCAGGATGTGTCATATGCGCATGACGTTTAATACGTTAGGGTTTTCTTATGTCAGAAAATCAATAGTTTTTCACCGTATAAAAACGGATTTTTATCACCGTGGGAACGCGCAAGATAAAAAGCGATTTAACAGGCGGTTGATCGCCGCGCTGCTGCTGGGCCAATTGACGGGCTCCGTATTACATCCGGCGCTGGCTGCGACCGCTGAGGACTTTCGGACCCGCGAATATATGTTTAACGGCGCGGCGCTGGATTCCATGCATGTCGCCGAAGCCTACGCGTTGGGATACAGCGGCGCCGGGGTAACGGTCGGGATTATTAACCGCGTCGGCGATCTGTCCGGTAATGACGAATTCAATGGCAAGGTGGACGCCGGTTCACACTGGATCAGCGACCCCAGCAGAGGCAGCTCGCATGGGTATTGGGTGGCTGGGGTCATTGGCGCGGCAAGGAATGGTTTCGGCATGCAGGGCGTGGCCTATAATTCGAACCTGCTAACGCTGGGAACGGATAATACCGTCAATGCGCTATTTCAGGGTATGGTCGATATGGGCAACCGCCCGGATGTGAAAATCATCAGCAACAGCTGGAACTTTCTGTTTTATCCCGACCAGATTTCCTCTTATTCCGCCGTCATGCAGGATTTTTTGTTAAATACGATGGTGCCGGTATATACCAGCGCGGCGGATGTGCTGGCCAGTCAGGGGCAGTTAATGGTGATGGCGGCCGGGAACGAAGGGCACCTGACGCCGGCGCTGTTTGCTGCGTTGCCTACGGTGCTGGACAATAATGGCTTGCAAGACAATATCGCCAACAGCTGGATTAACGTCATGGCGTACGATCCGTCTCAGCCCACCAGCAGCGCGGCGTTTATCGCTACCTTCAGCAACCTGGCGCAGGGCGCGACCGACTATAGCCTGCTGGCGCCGGGCGTGAATGTCATCACCTCCTCCGCCAACAACACCTATGTTAGCATCAACGGCACCTCGTTTGCTTCACCCTATGTCGCCGGCGTCGGCGCGCTGGTCAGTCAGGCGTTTCCCTACATGAGCGGCAAGCAGATTGCCGATGTGCTGCTGTCTACCGCGACGCCGCTGACCGGCAGTAATTTGCCGAAAGCGGTGGTGCTGGCCAACGAGCAGTATGATGAAAACCGGTCGCTGACCGGCTCCGCCGTTAAGGTCTACTCCACCCATACCGGCATTACGTTTACCGACGACGAACTGACCACGCTGATAAGCTCGCTGAAGATTAACAGCACATATAGCGTCATGACGGACGACCAGGTTCGCGCTGCGATTCTGAGCGCCGCCGCCGACCAGAATATTACCGTGATGACGCAAAGCGACTATCAGGCGCTGTTCGGTCAGGGGGTGGTTAATGCCTTCAAAGCGGTGCAAGGCCCCGGCTTGCTGAACGCCAAACGTCTGGTGAACAGCGATCTCAGCAGCGGCGCCTTTGGCGGGAACTTTGCTCTCTATTCGATTGATACCAAGGGCATCGACAGCACCTGGAGCAACGATATCGGTCAGGTGAAAAACACCGCCAGCGGCAGCGCGCTGTCTGGGCTGGACGTCGGCTTGCGTAAGCAAGGCGCCGGTACGTTGTATCTGACCGGCAATGATACTTTCGCCGGCCCGACCGTGGTGGAAGGCGGCAAGCTGATCGTGGGCAAGGTCGCCGGCGGCTCCGGCAGCCTGGCGGGAGACGCCTGGGTGCAATCCGGCGCGGTACTGGGCGGGCACGGCGCCATCAACGGCTCGGTGGTAGTGCAGAGTGGCGGTACGCTGTCGCCCGGCAATTCGGTCGGGACGCTGACGGTCGGCAATGTACGTTTTGATCCCGGTTCGATTTATGAATTTGAGATTGATCAGCAGGGCAACGCCGACCAACTGGTGGTGACCAACAATGCCCAACTGGCGGGAACCGTGAAGCTGGTCGGGCGGACCACCGGACATCTGGGCGACAGGTTCGCGTTGGTGCAGGCGGGAGGAACGCTGAGCGGCGCGTTCGACAAGCTGGAGTCGACTAATAACTCGCTGTTTTTGGCCGACGCGCTTGCCTACAACCCGCAAAGCGCGTTTGTTAGCGTGGTGCGTAACAACGTACGCTTCAGCGATGTGGCGCAAACCGCCAATCAGAAATCGGTTGCGAACGCCATTGATAACCAGTCGGGCACCGCGGTGTTGAGCGCCATTGCTGACCAGCAGGATGCCGACAGCGCCCGGCGCGCCTTTGACAATCTGAACGGCGAGTTCTACGCCACGGCGCGCAATGCGCTGATTCGAAACAGCCGCTCGGTACGCGATATCCTGAACAGCACCATGAGCGGTGCGGGCAAAGGCGCCGAGCCCTGGGTGAGTAGCTGGGGGTATGACGGCCGTCAGGACGGCGACGGCGCGCAGGCGGGCATGAAATACCATGGCTATGGTCTGCTGCTCGGCAACGGCGGGCATTTGGGGGAACAGGGAACGCTGGGGGTTGCCGTTGGAGCGGAGAAAGGGCGGATCACCATGGACGATCGCGCGTCACGCGGCGATCTGGACGCCTGGCATGCCGGCGTTTATCTGTCAGGCCAGGCGCTGGCGCTCGATCTGCGGTCCGGACTCAGCTACAGCTATCTCACCCTCGACAGCCAGCGCGGCATCAACGTCTCCGGGCTGAGCGGTCAGGCGACGGGCGACTATCGCGCTAATCTGGTACAGGGGTTTGTCGAAGCCAGCCATCGGTTTGATTTCTTTAATACCGTGAGCGTGGAGCCGTATGGCAACACCGCCTGGGTTTGGCTACAGAATCAGAGCGGGCAGGAGAGCGGGAACGGCGCGGCGCTGGTGTTTGCGAAGGACACCACCCGCGCGGCCTTTGCAACCGGCGGCCTGCGCCTGAAAGTACAGCCATTGTCACGTCTGCCGGTATCGCTGTATGGGGATATCGGCTATCAGCGCCGCTTAACCCGCGACGATAATCAGGTCCGGCTGCGCTTTGTTTCCGGCGGCGATGCCTTTACCACCGAAGGTTTGCCGCTGGCGGACAATACCCGATTGATGCGGGCGGGCGTCGCGGTGGACTTCTCCCGCAACATCCACCTGTCGCTGGGGTATCAGGGCGATCGCGCAACCCGGGTTAAAGACGACAGCGCGCAGGCCCTGTTCAGTATGGCGTTCTGACAGCATGGCGTTTTGAGGTAAACATGCCTTCCCGATAAGGAAGGCGTGTTGCGAGGTCAGGGCGCGGGAATGGTAAAACGACGGTGGATGGCTTCCAGTTCCGTCAGTACTTCCTCGCCGAGCGTCAGGTCAAGGCTGCCCAGGTTAATCTTTAATTGTTCCAGCGTGGTGGCGCCGAGCAGGGTGCTGGCGACAAACGGCTGCTGACGCACAAACGCCAGCGCCATCTGCGCCGGATCCAGACCGTGTTTTTGCGCCAGCGCCACGTATTCGGCGATGGCCTGCTGGGTATGGGGCGCCGAGTAGCGCACAAAGCGGCTAAACAGCGTATTGCGCGCGCCGGCCGGTTTGGCGCCGTTCAGATATTTGCCCGTCAGTGTGCCAAACGCCAGCGGCGAGTAGGCCAGCAGTTCCACCCCTTCATGCTGGCTGATTTCCGCCAGCCCGACCTCGAAGCTGCGATTTAGCAGGCTATAGGGATTCTGGATCGAGACAATGCGCGGCAGGTCGTGCTTTTCCGCCAGTTGCAGATAGCGCATCACGCCCCACGGGGTTTCGTTCGACACGCCGATATAGCGAATTTTACCGGCGCGCACCTGCTCGTTCAGCGCTTCCAGCGTTTCCAGCAGCGTGACGGCCGGTTTTTCGCTGGTGTACTGATAGCTCAGTTTGCCGAAGCTGTTGGTCTGGCGCTGCGGCCAGTGCAACTGATACAGATCGATGTAGTCGGTGTTCAGACGCTTGAGGCTGTCGTCCAGCGCGGCGCGGATATTTTTGCGGTCCAGCGCCTGCTGCGGACGCAGGCTGTTGTCGTTGCCGCGCACCGGTCCGGCGACTTTGCTGGCGATGATCAGTTTTTCGCGCCCGCCGCGGCTTTTCAGCCAGGAACCGATATAGCTTTCCGTCAGCCCCTGCGTTTGTGAACGTGGCGGAACCGGGTAGATTTCCGCGGTATCAATCAGATTAACACCGGCGGCGACCGCGAGATCCAACTGGGCGTGGGCATCCGCTTCGCTGTTCTGTTCGCCAAAGGTCATGGTGCCCAGACCCAGCGTACTGACTTCCAAACTGCTGTGGGGAATACGGTGATAGAGCATTGCAGTGTCCTTTTTATTCTTCTGAGTAACGCGGGTGCGACGGCACCGCATTTTCGACTATAACCAAGCCGTGACGAGGGGGGAAGACTCTTTGTGCGGGAAGGCCGGGCATTAATGCGGGGAAAATGGTTTTTCCCCCAGATAGGGAAGGCGACGAGGATGGCGGGGCCAAACAGAATCTCCGAATCTGGCCCGGCAGATGCGAATAACCGCTCTAGCGTTCAATCACCTGGGAAATGTTGTCGTTATTGATCTGGTGTTTCACGCCTTCTTCATCAGTATAACTGAGCAGACCTGTAGCCGGATCCAGCGTCGGTTTTCCCTTGGTCAGCAACATCTGGCCGTCTTTGGTGGCGATAACATAGTGGCTGGAACAACCGGAGAGCAGGACGACAAAAGTCAGGGCAACGGCGGTTTTTATCCGAAATCGCATGCTGAATTTACCTGTTATTTAGCAAAAAAACTGAACGTCTTTTCAGTCTAGCAAAGCGTTGTCCGGGCGAGGTTAGGATTTATGGCAAAAAAATTAAAAAGATACGTAAGGATGGGACGGGAAACGGCGCGCTGGCCGTTTCCCGCAGGGGAATTACCGTTTTTTGACGGATTTCTTGCCGCGCATCAGGTTCAGCGCCTCTACCGACATGGAGAAGAACATGGCGAAGTAGATGTAGCCTTTCGGCACGTGGATATCGACGCTTTCCAGAATCAGCGTAAAGCCCACCAGAATCAGGAATGACAACGCCAGCATTTTCACCGACGGGTGGCGATCGACAAATTCGCCGATGGGACGGGCGGAAAACATCATAACGCCGACGGCAATCACCACGGCGGCCATCATAATGAACAGATGGTCGGACAGACCTACGGCGGTAATTACCGAATCCAGGCTGAAGATGATGTCCAGCAGCATAATCTGCACGATGGCGCCAAAGAAGGAATGCACCTGCGAGGTATGGTCTTCCGCGCCGCCTTCAATGGTTTCGTGGATCTCCTTGCTGGATTTCCAGATCAGGAACAGGCCGCCGAGGAACAGAATCAGGTCTCGGGCGGAAACTTCCTGCCCGAACACGCTAAACAGCGGATTGGTGAGTCTGATAACCCAGGCGATGGACGCCAGCAGACCGAGACGCATCAGCATCGCGCCCATCAGGCCGATACGGCGGGCTTTGTTCTGCTGATGTTTGGGAAGCTTGGCGACGACCAGCGACAAAAAGATGATGTTGTCGATGCCAAGTACGATTTCCAGTATGGTGAGTGTTCCCAGCGCCAGCCAGGCGTTGGGATCCGCGATCCAATCGAACATTATCTCAGTGCTTCCTTAAACGAAACGTAAATGACCATTATCTCTGGCCTGCTACCGTGCAGGCAAGAGGATTTAGGCTGTGTCCCGCCCGCAAGGCATTACAGCAGAAAATGTCGGGCCAGTAACGGCGTGGTGAAGGTTTTCTTCAGGTAAAAGCCGCGTGGTAACGTCAGAATCGGTTGCCCGTGTTCGCCAATAGCTTCAGTCAGCGCCCGGCTGTTGGCGGCCTTGGGGCGCAACTGCAACACCTCGCCGTGACGGGCGGTGATGCTTTCCACTTTACCCAGCACGATCAAATCCATCAGTTCTTCCCAGTCCTGCCGTAATTGCCGCTCTTCCTCCGGGCTGGGGCTCCATAACAACGGCGCGCCGATACGGCGCTCCCCCAGCGGGATAGGCCGCGACCCTTCCACCGGAATCCACAGCACTCTGGTCAGTTTATGGCGCACATGGCTGCTTTCCCAGGTCACGCCGCTGTTGCCGGTTAGCGGCGCCACGCAGACAAAGGTGGTTTCCAGCGGCCGCCCTTGTTCATCCACCGGGATGGTTTTCAGCTCAATCCCGATGTCAGGAAAGTCCTGCTCCGGCTTACTGCCGGCGCTGGCGCCCAGAAAGCGCTCCAGCAGCACGCCGATCCACCCTTTGTCTCGCTTAAGGTTGGCGGGCAGCGGCAGTTGGGCGATTCGGGCCAGTTCCGCCAGCGAATAGCCGGCCAGCGCCTGTGCCCGCAGCAGCAGGGCCTGTTCACTGTCCGGTGCGTCCTGGTGGGGAATGGGTGTCTGCATGGGATTGCGTATCCGTTACTGATAACAAAGGTGATTAAAAAAAATACAGCCATAACGGAGGATAACGTCAGGCATTCAGCTATTCAGGTGAAAAATAATAATAGCATGATTCCTTTATGATTTTTCTTCCTCTCTCCACAGGGGAAAACACGTCGCCGATTTTTGTTCATGACAAGACACCGACAATGAACAGGATTTTACACTATGTTATCCACAGTTTTTTGGGATAACCGGGATAAGTCGGGATCACTGTTTTGATTTACAGCCTTGACTGGCGATGCTTTTGCTGGTTTTGCCGATTTTTTGGCTGGTTTTCGGCTGTTGCCTGTGGATAAAACCGTCGTAGTGCGATCTTTCGCCATTCCGAAAACCACATCGGAATCGGGTTACGTCAGGCGGTGGAGAAGTCGGGGAAAGGCAGGTTAATTGGTTGAAAGGGAATGGCAATTTAGCAGAGAAGATCGCAGCGACGTGAAGGTCGAAATGAGTTTTACGCACTTTTTCATGATGTTCTTCACAAAGATGTCCACAGAAAAAGTGAATAAACCGACGGAATTGCCGTGTGAATGTTTATAACTTTGATCTTATCTGTGGGTTAACGGCGTTTTATCAGCGTGGCGCGGGAACGTCGAGGCGGCGGCTTAAGCCGCCGATGCCCGGTGCGATAGCCGGAAGCGGCATCAATAAAAGGGATGTAAAGCGGGAGTTTACCGTCTGTCAGGAGTGTGAAACAATCGAGCCATCTTTGCATTCTAGTTTATTGAGGTAGTCCGGTGATCGACGATGATGGCTACCGCCCGAATGTTGGTATTGTAATTTGTAATCGGCAGGGTGAGGTATTGTGGGCCCGTCGCTACGGTCAGCACTCCTGGCAGTTTCCTCAAGGGGGAATCAACCCCGGAGAGAGCGCGGAACAAGCGATGTACCGCGAACTGTTCGAGGAGGTTGGGCTGCGGAAAAAGGACGTTCGTATCCTGGCTTCCACCCGAAGCTGGTTACGCTATAAATTGCCAAAACGTTTGGTGCGTTGGGATACAAAACCGGTATGTATCGGCCAAAAGCAAAAATGGTTTCTGCTACAGTTAATGTGTAATGAATCAGACATCAACATGCAAAGCAGCGGCACCCCGGAATTCGACGGGTGGCGCTGGGTGAGCTACTGGTATCCGGTACGCCAGGTGGTGTCGTTCAAACGTGACGTTTATCGAAAGGTGATGAAGGAATTTGTCATTGCCGTGATGCAGCTACAGGAGAATTCGGCTACCCGAATGTCATCAGGAACCAGACGAAAACGAGGATAATCCGACACATCATGATGCTCACGCGACTGCGAGAAATTATTGAGAAGGTTGCAGCCGCGGCCCGGCTGAGTGATGCGTTGGACATTCTGGTGAATGAAACCTGTCTGGCGATGGATACGGAAGTCTGTTCCATCTATCTGGCCGATCACGATCGTCAATGTTATTACCTGATGGCGACGCGCGGGCTGAAAAAGCCGCGCGGCCGCACCATTACGCTGGCGTTCGGTCAGGGGATTGTCGGGCTGGTCGGTGAACGGGCGGAACCCATCAATCTGGCGGATGCGCAAAGCCACCCCAGTTTCAAATTCATTCCTGCCGTACGTGAACAACACTTCCGTTCGTTTCTGGGCGTGCCGGTGATCCACCGGCGTCAACTGCTGGGCGTGTTGGTCGTCCAGCAGCGCGAACACCGGCAGTTCGACAAAAACGAAGAATCGTTCATGGTGACGCTGGCCACCCAGATGGCGGCCATTCTGTCCCAGTCCCAGATGAAAGCGCTATTCGGGCAATACCGGCAGACGCGCATCAAGGCGATGGCGGCGTCTTCCGGCGTGGCGATCGCCCCCGGCTGGCAGGACCGCGGCCAGCCGTCGCTGGAACTGGTATTTCCGGCCTCCAGTCTGGATAGCGACCGTGAACGATCCCGGCTGCTGATGGCGATGGAAGAGGCCGCGGCGGAGTTCCGCCGTTTCAGTAAGCGTTTCAGCGCCAGCGCGCAGAAAGAGAGCGCGGCGATCTTCGATTTCTATTCCCACCTGCTCAACGACGCGCGCCTCAAACGCGAGCTGTTCCAGGAGGTGGATACCGGCAGCGTGGCCGAATGGGCGGTCAAAGTGGTGATCGAACGGTTTGCCGCGCAATTCGCCAGCCTGCAGGACCCCTATCTGCGCGATCGTTCCAGCGACTTGCGGGCGCTGGGGCAGCGTCTGCTGTTCCATCTCGATGACAACGCCCAGAGCAACGGCCAGTGGCCGGAGCGTTTTATTCTGGTGGCGGATGAACTGACCGCCACGCTGCTGGCGGAGGTGCCGCAGGAGCGCCTGGCCGGCGTGGTCGCGTATGACGGCGCCGCCAATTCCCACGCCGCCATTCTGGTGCGGGCGATGGGCATTCCCACGCTGATGGGCGCCGATATCCAACCCGAACTGTTGCATCAGCGTCTGCTGGTGCTGGATGGTTATCGCGGCGAGTTGCTGGTGGATCCGGAACCGGTGCTGGTGCAGGAGTATCAGCGTCTGCTGAGCGAGGAAAACGAGCTTACCCGGCTGGCGGAAGACGACATGGAACGCCCGGCGGTGCTGAAAAGCGGCGAGCGGGTGGAAGTGATGCTCAACGCCGGTCTGAGCGCCGAGCATGAAAAGCGTTTCATCAATCAGGTGGACGGCGTGGGGCTGTATCGCACCGAAATTCCGTTCATGCTGCAAAACGGCTTCCCCTCGGAAGAGGAGCAGATGACGCAATATGAAGGCATGTTGCGGCTTTATCCGTCCCGCCCGGTGATGCTGCGTACGCTGGATATCGGCGCGGACAAGCAACTGCCTTACCTGCCTATCAGTGAAGAAAATCCTTGTCTGGGCTGGCGCGGCATTCGCGTAACGCTCGATCAGCCGGAAATCTTCATGATCCAGGTTCGCGCCATGCTGCGCGCCAACGCGCATATCGGCAATCTGAGCATTTTACTGCCGATGATCAACAGTCTGGATGAGATCGATGAGGCGAAACGGTTGATCGATCGCGCGGCGGCGGAAGTGTCGGAAATGCTCGGCTTCCCGCAGCCGCGGCCGCGCATCGGCATTATGATCGAAGTGCCGTCGGTGTTGTTCCTGCTGCCGCATCTGGCGTCCCGTATCGATTTTGTCTCTGTCGGCACCAATGACCTGACCCAGTATCTGCTGGCGGTGGATCGTAATAACCCGCATGTCGGCTCCCTGTACGACAGCCTGCATCCATCGATGCTGCAGGCGCTGAACATGATCATCACCCATTGCCGACAATATTCGTTGCCGGTATCGGTGTGCGGCGAGATGGCCGGCGAGCCGATGGGCGCGCTGCTGCTGATCGGGCTGGGATACCGTACGCTGAGCATGAACGGGCGCAGCGTCGCCCGCATCAAATACCTGCTGCGCCGGATTGGCGAGGAAGAGTCGCGCCAGTTGACGGACAAGGTGCTCAGGGCGCAAACCGCCAGCGAAGTGCGCCAGTGGGCGTCGATTTTCATTGAAGAGCGCGGGCTGGGCGGCCTGATTCGCGGCGGGCGTTGAACGCGGCGTCGCCTCATTTTCATACCGGATTCATGCCGGAAATGTTTACAGTTCTTTTATCCCCTCGTCGCCAACTGTTTCCATTGGCTATGCTATCATGCGCAACCGCGGACGGCTGACGGAAGCCCTGCCTTCCTTCCGGCCCTTGAATAGCCCCGAAATCAGGGACAAAGCAACGATAATGTGGTGATCGATGACGACGAGCTATCTGGTATTTCCCCAGTTTGATCCGGTAATTTTTTCGTTAGGGCCGGTTTCCCTGCACTGGTATGGATTGATGTATTTGGTCGGGTTTGTGTTTGCCATGTGGCTGGCGGTACGCCGGGCGAACAAACCGGGTAGCGGATGGCGCAAGGAAGAGGTGGAAAACCTGCTCTATTTCGGGTTCCTCGGCGTATTTGTCGGTGGTCGTCTGGGTTATGTGCTGTTCTACGCTTTCCCGTCGTTTCTGGATAATCCGCTCTATCTGTTCCGCGTGTGGGACGGCGGCATGTCTTTCCACGGCGGCCTGCTGGGCGTCATCGCGGTCATGCTGTGGTTTGCGCATCGCACCAAACGTCATTTCTTCCAGGTATCTGATTTCATTGCCCCGCTGATTCCTTTTGGTCTGGGCGCCGGGCGTCTGGGCAACTTCATCAATGGCGAACTGTGGGGCCGCGTCAGCACCGATGCGCCGTGGGCGATGCTGTTCCCGGGGTCGCGCGGCGAAGACATGGCGCTGGCGGCCGGCAACCCGCAGTGGCAGGCGATCTTCAATCAATACGGCGTATTGCCTCGCCACCCGTCGCAGTTGTATGAACTGGTGCTGGAAGGGGTAGTGCTGTTTATCATTCTGAATGTGTTCATTCGCAAAGCACGCCCGATGGGCAGCGTATCCGGCCTGTTCCTGATCGGCTACGGCTGCTTCCGCATTATTGTGGAATTCTTCCGCCAGCCGGATGCTCAACTGGGGCTGTTCGGCGGCGTCAGTATGGGGCAGATCCTGTCGGTGCCGATGGTATTGGCCGGAATCCTGATGATGGTCTGGGCGTATCGTCGCCAGTCTGCCCGGCAGTAAATGTTGATAAAAATTAAGTAGGTGAGATGGTATGAAACAGTATCTGGAACTGATGAAAAAGGTGCTTGAAGAAGGGACTCCCAAGGATGACCGCACGGGCACGGGGACGTTATCGATTTTCGGCCATCAGATGCGTTTCAACCTGCAGGATGGCTTTCCGCTGGTGACCACCAAGCGTTGCCACCTGCGCTCCATCATCCATGAGCTGCTGTGGTTTCTGAACGGCGATACCAATATCGGCTACCTGCATGACAACAAGGTCACCATTTGGGATGAATGGGCGGATGAAAATGGCGACCTGGGGCCGGTTTACGGCAAACAATGGCGCGCCTGGGGTGCGGCGGACGGCCGTCAGATCGACCAGTTGCAGACGGTGCTAAAACAGCTGAAACAGGACCCGGATTCCCGCCGCATCATCGTTTCCGCCTGGAATGTGGGCGAGCTGGACAAAATGGCGCTGGCGCCCTGCCACGCTTTTTTCCAGTTTTATGTCGCGAACGGCAAACTCTCCTGCCAGTTGTACCAGCGCTCCTGCGACATTTTCCTCGGCCTGCCGTTCAACATCGCCAGCTACGCGCTGCTGGTGCATATGATGGCGCAGCAGTGTGACCTGGAAGTGGGTGATTTCGTCTGGACCGGCGGCGACACCCACCTCTACAACAACCACCTTGAGCAGACTCGTCTGCAGCTTAGCCGTGAGCCGCGTCCTTTGCCGCGACTGGTGATCAAACGCCGTCCGGCGTCGCTGTTTGATTACCAGTTTGATGACTTCGAAATAGAGGGTTACGACCCGCACCCCGCCATCAAAGCGCCGGTAGCCATTTGAGTCTTATCCTGCTCTGATACCGCCCAACGGCGGATGTCGCTGACAATGGAAATGGCTGTTTCCTGTTGATCAGTCGGACATCGCGCCGTTGGGCGGTTTTTTTGTCTTATCTGCTGATTTGCGAGCAACCGCGCAGTTTCTCTGCATGTTGCCGTCGCCCTGTATCTTGCCTGCGAAGCGTCTCGTAACCTCATCCTCTGCTGCTATTCACGCTGAAACCACGCTCTAGAATGGCGGTCATGAATAGAAACCACGCAAATAGAAACCACGCAAATAGAAACCACGCAAATAAAAGCAACGCATGGCAACAGGGTTTTTCCTTGCTGGAACTCATCGTGGTGATCACCATTGTGGCTTTGCTGACGGGCGGCGGGCTGCATAGCTGGCTGGCTTATCGCCAGGCTCTTTTGCTGGAGCAGCACGCCCGGCACCTGCTGGCATTCATGACGCGCATACAGGCCAACGCCTACTGGCACAATCAGACCGACAGTCTGTGGTTCAAATCGGTGGGCGATAACTGGTGTATTGGGAATGGCGCCGAACCGGCTTCCTGTCCGCCGGAAAGCGCTTTCGTTTTTACCCGCGCCGTGCGGGACGCCGCTATCGCCGAAACCACCAGCGAGCGGTTGGTGTTTTACGGGCTGCGTAATGCCGCACAGGCTGGGCATCTCACCCTGAGCAACCCGGCCGGGCGTGTGAGGCTGGTGATCTCGGCGCGCGGGCGCTTGCGCCTTTGCAGCGAGTCGCGGCCAGTACAGGGGATCCCGGTATGCTGAACAGATTAACCGGGAAAGCCGCGGGCGGTTTTACCCTGCCGGAAGTGATGCTGGCGATGGGGATGAGCAGCCTGATCATGCTGGCGGTGGCGCAACTGCTGCCGTTGCTGCGGGCCCAGACGCAGGATAGCGCCAGCCTGATCCGGCTGGAACAACTGCTTGGTCAGACTCTGTTCGGAATAGAAAAAGACATTCGGCGCGCCGGATTTTGCGCCGGCCGCTGTCAGGGAAATGCGCTGACGCTGGAGGCCGGCGCCACGAAACAGGTGAGTTGCCTGTCGGTGGCTTATGACGTCAACCGCAATGGCCGTTGGGATACGGGGGAACAGTCGGAGCCGGAGTTTTTCAGTTATCGCTTGCGCGATGGCGCGCTGGAGGTGCAAACGGGCGGCCCTCGTTGTCAGGGCAACCGCTGGGAGAAATTGCTGGATCCCGGCGAGGTGACCATCGCCCGTTTTGAGGTAACGAAGGAGGCGTCCGGTACGCTACCGCGTTATCGGGTATTGCTGGACGGGTACTGGACCGCGCGTCCGACACGGCGACGGCAGGTCGACAGCCTGGTGGCAGGGAGGAATCATGCAGGGTAGGCGACAGCAGGGCAGCATACTGGTGATAGTGATGCTGGTTATGATGATCGGCTTGTTAATGTTGGGCGGATTGCAGCGCCAGTTGGATATTCAGTTGCAGCAGGGAATTGACGAACAGCGCTTCTGGCAGGCATTCAATCAGGGACTGTCGTCGCTGAATTGGGGAATGGGGTTGCGCTGGCAAACCACCGGCGAGTGGCAGTGTCAGGCTCAGCAGTCGGCGCAGTTACGCGCCTGTCTGCGTATGAATGGCGAAGACCATTCCGGGCTATTGCGGGGCGAGGGACGGATAGCCGGTAATCCGCAGCCGCTGGCGTTTTATCATCGGGTAATGGCCGATGCCGCAGCGGCCGACGGCGGCCTCCGGCCCGTCGCGGGCGGATGGCTGGATTTTTGCCCGGATGCGACGGAGCTGGCTTGTGTCCCGGCGCAATGAAAGGTCGCGTCGTGATTCCTGCGTTGGGTTCAGTCTGCCGGAAACGCTGGTCGCCACGCTGTTATTTGCGGTTTCGTTGGTCGGCCTCTTGCAATATCATCAGGTACTTCAGCAATCGTTGTTGCATCAGATGCAGCAGCGTCAGGCGTGGCGGCTGGCTCATCAGCAACTGGAAACCGAAGGCGCAGACCGCGTTTCATCGTCGCGGAGCGTTCCCGCCGGATGGAGTGTGAGCCGGGAAGAACAACGCCATCCTCCGGCCTGTCGCCGCGTGACGGTGACCGTAGTGACGCCCTATCGCTATCGTGCGGTGCTCGGCCGCTGGTTTTGTGATACCCCTGACGCAGTTGCGCAACGTGACAGCCCATAGCCTGGAATAACTGCCTGTATAACGCCTTTGGAGATGTTGATGCGGAAATCTTGTATTTGGTTAAGCGCTTTGTTGCTGTGTTTCTGGTTTCCGATCAGTCAGGCGGCGGATGGCTGGCAGCCGCTACCCGAGACGATAAGAAAGAGTGAGAATGACGTTCGGCAGTATCAGGCGATACGGCTTGATAACGGTATGACGGTTCTGCTGGTGTCCGATACGCAGGCCACCCGTTCGCTGGCGGCGCTGGCGCTACCGGTCGGTTCGCTGGATAACCCCCCGCAGCAGCCGGGTCTGGCCCACTATCTGGAACACATGCTGCTGATGGGGTCGAAGCGTTACCCGCAGGCGGATGGGCTGGCCGAATTTCTGAAAATGCACGGCGGCAGCCACAATGCCAGCACGGCGTCTTATCGCACCGCTTTCTATCTCGAAGTGGAAAACGATGCGTTGCAGCCCGCCGTCGACCGGCTGGCCGATGCGATTGCCGAACCACTGCTCGATCCGGTCAACGCCGATCGTGAGCGTCACGCGGTAAATGCGGAGTTGACCATGGCCCGCGCTCGCGATGGCTTACGCATGGAGCAGGTGGAAGCCGAAACCATTAACCCGGCGCATCCTGGCTCCCGCTTCGCCGGCGGCAACCTGGAAACCCTCAGCGATAAGCCCGGCAGTAAACTGCATGATGAACTGGTCAATTTCTACCAGCGCTACTACTCCGCCAATCTGATGAAAGGCGTGATTTACGGCAAGTTGCCGTTGCCGGATCTGGCTGCCATCGCCGCCTCGACCTTCGGGCGGATAGCCAATCGCCAGGCCAGCGTACCGTCGATTGCCGCACCTGTGGTGACTGATGAACAGCGCGGGCTATTCATCCATTATGTCCCGGCGCAACCCCGCAAGCAGTTGAAGATTGAATTTCGGATCGATAACAACAGCCCGGCGTTTCGCAGCAAGACGGATACCTACATCAGCTACCTGATCGGCAATCGCAGTCAGAACACGCTTTCTGACTGGCTGCAGAAGCAGGGGCTGGCCGAGTCGGTGCGCGCCAGTTCTGATCCCATGTCCGAGCGCGACAGCGGCGTCTTCAATATCAGCGTTGATTTGACCGACAAAGGGCTGGCACAGCAGGACAACGTGATCGCCGGGGTGTTCAGCTATCTGGACAAATTGCGTAAGGAAGGGATTCAGCCGCGTTACTTCGATGAGATATCACGGGTGCTGGGTATTGATTTCCGCTACCCCTCCCTTACCCGCGATATGAGCTATGTGGAGTGGCTGGTGGATACCATGCTGCGGCTACCGGTGGAATACACCCTTGAAGGGCCCTATCTGGCGGATCGGTTCGATCCTGAGGCGATCAAGGCGCGGCTGTCGGCCATGACGCCGCAAAACGCGCGCATCTGGTTAATAAGCCCGGAGCAGCCCCACAATAAAGAGGCGTATTTTGTTGGCGCGCCTTATCAGGTAGACAAGATTGGCGACGAGCGGATGGCGCAGTGGCAGAAGACGGCACAGTCGCTGGCGCTCAGCCTGCCGACGCCCAACCCCTATATTCCGGATAGTTTTTCGCTGATTGCCGCGGATGTCGCCATCACGCATCCAAAGAAAGTGGTCGACCAGCCGGGGCTGCGCGTGTTTTACATGCCCAGCCGCTATTTCGCCAGCGAACCCAAAGCCGATATCACGCTGATGCTGCGTAACCGGATGGCGGACGATTCCGCTCGTCATCAGGTGCTGTTCGCCCTGAATGATTATCTGGCCGGTGTGGCGCTGGATGCGCTCAGCTATCAGGCATCGGTGGGCGGCATCAGCTTCTCCACCGGCAGCAATGACGGGCTGATGATGACGGCCAGCGGTTATACCCAACACTTGCCGGAACTATTGCTGACGCTGGTGGAGCAATACGCCAGCTTCAGTTCGACGGAAGAACAGCTGGAGCAGGCAAAATCCTGGTACGCCGAGCAGTTGGATGCAGCCGAGAAGGCCAAAGCGTATGAGCAGGCGATGTTCCCGATTAAGGGGTTGTCGAACGTGCCTTATAGCGAACGAAGCGAGCGACGCAACTTACTGAAGGACATTACGCTGCAGGAACTGATGGAATACCGTAAGGCCTTACTGCATCAGGCTGCGCCGGAAATGCTGGTGGTCGGCAATCTGGAACAGGACAAGGTGGTTAGCTTGTCGCACAGTCTGCGTGAACGTCTTGGCTGCGGCGGCACCGAATGGTGGCGCGGACAATCCGTCAGCATCAGCCAGTCACAGCGGGCCTCGCTGCAGCGCAGTGGCGGCAGCACCGATTCGGCGCTGGCCGCGGTATATATTCCGACAGGGTATGATGAATTACAGAGCGCGGCTTACAGTAAGCTGCTGGGGCAGATCATTCATCCCTGGTTCTTTAATCAGTTGCGTACTGACGAACAATTGGGCTACGCCGTGTTCGCCACCCCGATCTCTGTCGATCGCCAGTGGGGGATTGGTTTCCTGCTGCAAAGCAACAGCCAGCAGCCTGCCTACCTTTATCAACGTTATCAGGACTTTTTTGGCAAGGCGGAGCAGCGCCTGAGCGCCATGAATGCAGAGACTTTTGCCCAGAACAAGCAGGGGTTGATCAATGCGCTCAGTCAGCCGCCTCAGACGCTGGATGAGGAAGCGGCCCGCCTGCGCGGCGATCTGGAACGGGAGAATTTTGCCTTCGATACCCGCCAGCAGTTGATCGGCCAACTGGCGTCCATTTCGTCGGCGCAGTTAACCGACTTTTTCCGGCAGGCGCTGCATCCACAGGGGTTGGCGATTCTATCCCAGATTTCCGGCAGTGCGAGTGGGCAGGCGGATTACGCCCGGCCGTCGGAATGGCAATCCTATGCATCGACTTCCGCACTGCAACGAACGCTGACGTTGAAACCGGTGGAACAAAAACAGACGGAAACCCAGTAAGGCGCTGGATAGTAAGGTGCCGCTGAAGTATGAATGCCTGTGCCAGGAGAAATGACTGGCACAGGGGAAAGAAGGGAAACCGAGGGTAACGCGTGGCGATGAACCACGCGTTATTTGCCTTACAGGTCGATGACCAGAATCTTGGAACGACGCTGGTAGTTGTAAAGCTCCTGCTTGCGTTTCGGCAACACGGCGACTTCCGCCGGCTGGAAACCGCGTTCCTGGAACCAGTGGATGCTGTGGGTGGTCAGCACAAACAGGCGTTTGAGCCCCTGCTGGCGAGCCTGTACGGCGATATGGTGCAGCAACTGATCGCCACGCGACGAGTTGCGGTATTCCGGGTGCACCGCCACGCAGGCCATTTCACCGATACTCTCTTCCGGAAACGGATAGAGCGCGGCGCAGGCGATAGTCAGATTATCGCGGACCACCACGGTGAATTTGTCGATCTCCATTTCCAGTTGCTCGCGCGAACGGCGCACCAGAATGCCTTGCTGCTCCAGCGGGCGAATCAGCTCCAGGATACCGCCGATGTCATTGATGGTCGCCCGGCGGATTTGCTCGGCGCTTTCCATCACGATCTGGGTGCCGATGCCATCACGGGAGAACAGTTCCTGCAACAGCGCGCCATCTTCCTGATAGCTGATCAGGTGGCTGCGGCGTACTCCGCTGCGGCAGGCCTTCACCGCGCCGCGCAGAAAACGCACAATCTCGGAATTATAGTCACCGGCTTCCTCCAGTGACTGAATACGCAGCTGGGCTTCGTCTGGCAACAGTTCGGACACAATACTGCCTTCGATATTGGTCACGCCCTGGGAAGCGCAGAAACCGATCATCTTTTCGGCCCTGAGTTTTATAGCCAACTGGGTGGCGACTTCTTCCGACGTCAGATTGAAACTTTCACCGGTGACGGAAACCGCCACCGGACCCAGCAGCACGATGGCGCCGCTGTCCAACTGGCGATGCAGCGCTTCTTCGTCAATGCGGCGAATGCGCCCGCTGTGGCAGTAGTCGACGCCATCATCCACGCCCAACGGCTGGGCGATGATAAAGTTGCCGCTGACCACGTTAATGTGCGCGCCCTGTAGCGGCGTGTTCAACAGGCTCATCGACAGCCGGGCGGTGATGTCCAGTTGCAGCATGCCTGCCGCCTGTTTCACCAGTTCCAGCGTGGTGCTGTCCGTTACGCGGGTATGTTTGTGGTAGCGAGGCTCGTAGTGATGGGCCATCAGGTTCGCATCGATCTGGGGGCGTGCGCCGTAAACCACCACCAGCTTGATGCCCAGACTATGCAACAGCCCGATATCATTGACGATTTTGGCAAAATTTTCATGTTCGATAGCTTCGCCGCCGAGCATGATGACAAACGTTTTACCACGATGTGCGTTGATGTAAGGAACTGAGTGGCGGAAGCCTTGAACCAGTTCTGTACTACGTTCCTTCACTGCGAGCCCTCTTTGAATTTTTATTCGATATTTTCGTATTTTTATTCTTCGTAAACTAAAAGGCAAGCGATAACTTTTCGGTCTGGCCCGATAGTTCAGAGAAGTCTGCTTATCACAGTAAAAAACATAAAAATGATTTTTGCATGACAGCCTGATGCGTATTGGTTAAAGTTTTTGACGTTTTTATCAATCTGCCTGATTTCTTTAGCCATTACCGGAGTTGCATGTCTGATCCTAAGCACCATTTGACCCGTCGTCATTTATTACAGGGCGCCGCCGCCACCTGGTTACTGAGTATCAGCGGCATCGGACTGGCCGCCGCTTCGCAGGTGATTGCCGTGCGGGTGTGGCCTTCTTCCGCTTATAGCCGTGTGACGCTGGAGTCCAGTCAGCCGCTCAGGTATCGCCAGTTCATGCTGGAAAATCCCGATCGTCTGGTGGTGGATATTGAAAACGCCTCGTTGAATAGCGTGCTGAAAAATGCCGGTCGGCAATTCGAACGACCGGATCCTTTCATCAAAACGGCGCGCGCCGGGCAGTTCGACAAGAATACCGTGCGTCTGGTGCTGGAATTAAGGCAGAAGGTCAATCCTAAACTGTTTACGTTGGCGCCGGTCGCCGGCTTCCGAAACCGTCTGGTGATGGATTTATATCCCGCCGCCGGTCGTTACGACGATGCTGATGACCCGCTGCTGGCGTTGCTGGAAGATTACAACAAAGGCGATCTGGAACGGACGTTGCCGCCGGAAAAGCCCAAAGACGGCAAGGCGGGGCGCGAAAGGCCGCTGGTTATCATGCTTGATCCGGGGCACGGCGGTGAAGATCCGGGTGCCATCGGCAAAAACCGGACCCGCGAAAAAGACGTGGTGCTGCAAATTGCCCGGCGCCTGAAAGCGCTGATCGAGCGTGAGCACAACATGAAGGTCTATATGACCCGCAATGAAGATGTGTTTATTCCGCTCAAAGTGCGGGTGGCTAAAGCGCGCAAACAGCGCGCCGACCTGTTTGTCTCCATCCATGCCGATGCCTTCACCAGCCGGGCCGCCCGCGGTTCCTCGGTGTTTGCGTTGTCAAAAAAAGGCGCGACCAGTTCAGCGGCGCGCTATCTGGCGCAAACCCAGAACGAATCGGATTTGATTGGCGGCGTCAGCCTGAGCGGCGACCGCTATCTGGACAGCACCATGTTTGACATGGTGCAAACCGTGACTATCAACGACAGCCTTAAATTCGGCAAAGAAATTCTGCATCGGTTGGGAAAGGTTAATCACCTGCACAAAAACAGCGTCGATCAGGCCGGGTTCGCGGTGCTGAAGGCGCCGGATATTCCGTCGGTGCTGGTGGAAACGGCGTTTATCAGCAATCTGGAAGAAGAGCGCAAGCTGCGCACCAGCCGTTTTCAGCAGCAGGTGGCGCAATCGATTCTGGAAGGGATAAAAGCTTATTTCGCGGCTCAGGTGCGGTAAGCGCCGAAAGGCGTACTGTGCCGGAAAGAACGGCCTGAATTGCAGGCATAAAAAAACACCCGTTTGGGTGTCTATTTATTGGTTGCGGGGGCCGGATTTGAACCGACGACCTTCGGGTTATGAGCCCGACGAGCTACCAGGCTGCTCCACCCCGCGTCCGTCTTCTTTCTTCTGATATGATGCTAGTACATCAATTGGTTGCGGGGGCCGGATTTGAACCGACGACCTTCGGGTTATGAGCCCGACGAGCTACCAGGCTGCTCCACCCCGCGTCCGTGGATGCGCACTATACTCCGCGTTCGTTTCGATGCAACCTCTTTTTGCAAATAGTTTACGCTTTTGCTGACAGGTGGTGGAAATGTCGGCATTGCGTTGTTTTTTTAGACTGCCGAGTGTCGTTTTGATGCGATGCGTTTTATTCTCTCCGCCTGTTTGTTATCGTTCTGCGTGGTTTCACACTCAAGCAAGAAGAGAGCACGGAAATGAAAGGATGGTGGGGGAAATACGTGTTGACCGGGGTCGTCATCGCCATACTGGCCGGTTGTCAGACCCGACCCAGCGATCGTGGTCAGCAATATAAAGATGGCCGTCTCGATCAGCCACTGGAATGGGTAAACGCGCCGAACGCTAACGGCAAGCCGGTAAACGCAGTCGATTTTTCCCAGCAAGTCAGCCAGATTCAGGCATCCTCTCCCGGACTCTACTCCCGCAACAGCGATATCTTTCAGGCCATTCAGAACTGGATTCAGGCTGGCGGCGATACCCGCCAACTGACGCAGTTCGGCCTCGGCGCCTGGCAGATGGAAGGCGTCGACAGCTTTGGCAACGTGCAGTTTACCGGCTACTACACCCCGGTGGTGCAGGCGCGCCACTACCGTCAGGGCGAGTTCCGTTTCCCACTGTACGCCATGCCTCGCGTGCGCAAGAACGGCCGTCTGCCGGATCGCTCCGCCATTTATTCCGGCGCGCTGAGCAACGAGCTGGCTATCGCCTGGACCAACTCGCTGATGGACAACTTCATGATGGAAGTGCAGGGCAGCGGTTATGTGGATTTCGGCGATGGCAGCCCGCTGACCTTTTTCGGTTATGCCGGCAAAAACGGTCATGCTTACCGCAGTATCGGCAAGGTGTTGATCGATCGCGGCGAAGTGCCCAGAGAAGAGATGTCGATGCAGGCTATTCGGCAGTGGGCCGACCGGCATACCGAAGCGGAAGTCCGGGAATTACTGGTGCAGAATCCCTCTTTCGTGTTCTTTAAATCGATGGCGTCGATGCCGGTGAAAGGCGCCAGCGCGGTGCCGCTGGTGGCTAAAGCGTCTGTGGCGTCTGACCGCTCGCTGATCCCGGCCGGCACCACGCTGCTGGCGGAAGTGCCGATGCTGGATAATCAGGGCAAATTTACCGGCAAATATGAGATGCGTTTAATGGTCGCGCTGGATGTCGGTGGTGCGATAAAAGGGCAGCATTTCGATATTTATCAGGGTATTGGGACTGATGCCGGGCACGCCGCCGGGTTCTACAATCATTACGGCCGGGTGTGGGTATTGAGAAACGCGCGGTCTTCTTCTGCCATGCCGCTGCTCAGCGCAGGCAACAGCAACGGGGCTGGTGGACTGGTTAGTAGTTCTAACTAATGATTTTCGTCCCGCCGTACTATTGATGTATCGCGGCGGGACATTCCTCTTCCGCTGGCCTACCGGTTGGTTGTATTTGTCGGGCGTATTCTCGCCATGTGAAATACATCCGTGAAACGACCATGACGGAAAGCGTAATCTTTGGACTCGCCTTCGACGACAAAGCCGAATTTTCTGTATAGCGCTAGCGCGGCGTCGTTATCGGTGTAAACGGTTAGCTCAATACGGTGGATGTTCAGCCAGTTGTCCGTCAGGTCGGTCAAGGCTGACAACAGGGCGCTGCCAACTCCCCGGTGCTGATGGGTATCCTTGACGCCCATGCCAAAGGTTCCGGCATGGCGGCGGCGAGGGTTGCTGAATATTTCAAATCCCAGATTGCCCACCAGTTCGCCTTCCCATTCAGCAACCAGGCTATAAACATTCTCCGGCATGTGGTTCAAACGGGATTCCCACACAGCCAGCGACGGATAAGGTAGTTGCAGTGTGCCTGAGTAGGCATGTTCCCCTTCATAAATGCTGGCTACGGCGGCGGCATCGCGTGCTTCGGTGCGTCTGATAATGATATCGCTCATTTTTTCCTCGTGCTGGGAACCGGAATAACAGCATATCGCTTGTCGAGATATTGTCAGCCGATAACTTTGACCATCGGGATACAGGCCAGCGAGAAGCCTCGAGGCGAGTGGTAGAGGCTGATTTCATCGCCTGAAAAGCCCAGCGAGCGGTAAAACGGCGCGGCGTTCAGGCTGGCATCGAGCCGAATTTCCGCCAGACCCGCCGCGCGAGCCAGCGTTTCCAGATGTTGCATCATCCGTTTGCCCACCCCTTGTCCCATTGCCTCCGGGGCGACAAACACCGCGTCGATCATGCCGGTGTGGAGGTTGATCATACCCGTTGCTACGATCTGGCCGGCTTGCTCCGCCAGGTGAAAATGGTGGGTGACGGTGTTCTCGAAAGCCTCGCTGAGGGTGTCGCTGGTCCAGAGTTGCAGTTGCTCAGTCGCATAGTCATGGCGGCAGCCGTGCAGGATGGCGCGGTTACGCAGGTCAAACGCCGTGTGCGCATCGTTTCGACGGGCTTTACGCAGCGTGATCGCGGGTGGTTGCATCAATCGGCTCCTGTTGCGGCATGGTTCCGGCTGGAGGTAAAAAGCGCTGGGCCGTTGACCAGATTGGCCGGGCGTCCGGCGGCAAATGCCGCCACGTTCTCAAACGCGGTTTTAAAATACAGCTCGTAGCTGTTGCGCTCGACATAGCCGATATGAGGCGTGGTCAGCACATTAGCTAGCGTTAGCAACGGTTCGTTCTCCGGCGTCGCGGGTTCGTTGTCGAAGACATCCAGCGCGGCCTGTTTGCCGGGATGAGCGGACAGCTCGCGCCATAGCGCGCCCGGTTCCACCAGTTCGGCGCGGCTGATGTTGACGAACAACGAATCCGGTTTCATCAATGCCAGGTCTGCCTGCGTTACGCTATGGCGGGTGGCGTCGTTCAAACGCAGATGCAGCGACAGTACGTCGGCGCCGGCAAAAAATGCGGCTTTGCTGTCGGCGGCGGTAAAGCCGTGCTGGCGCGCCAGTTCACGCGATGTTTCGCTGCCCCATACCAACACCGTCATGCCGAATGCCGCGCCGTACCGGGCGATGAGCTGGCCGATTTTTCCGTATCCCCAGATGCCGAGCGTCAGGCCATGCAGCGTTCTTCCCAATCCCAACGTGCCGTTCTGTTGCCAGTGACCCTGAGCTAACTGGTCGCTGTAACAGGGCAGATGGCGCGAAGCCGCCATGATCAAACTCCAGCACAATTCGGCGGGCGCCACCGGCGAGCCGGTGCCTTCGGCCACTGCGAAGCCATGCCGGGTACAGGCGTCAACGCTGAGGTGCTGGCTTACCTTGCCGGTCTGACTGATTAGCTTCAGGTTCGGCAGTTGAGCCAGCAATTCATCGGTAATACGGGTGCGTTCACGAATCAGCACCAGCGCTTCAGTATCTTGCAACTGCGCCGCCAGTTGGGCGGTATCATAGGTCTGATTCAGAATCCGTACCTGATGACCGTTCAGCAGTGAAAAGCAGTCCAGCCGTCTGACGGTATCCTGATAGTCATCCAGTATGGCGATGTTCATGCAGGGAGTCCTTGTCTGTTTTATTGCGGTTGAGGGCGGCTGGTCATGATGAACTCCCGGTCGGTTTGGTCGGTGACCCGAAACCCCAGCCGGTGATACAGATGGCGCGCCGGATTATTTTTCAGCACGCTCAACACCACCGGTTGCCCCTGTGCTGATGCCTGCGCGAGCAGGGTTTCAATTAATAGCTTGCCGAGGCCGCGGTTTTGAAAATCCGGGTGGATCTGAATCTGGATCAGATACCAGTGCTGTTCCTGCGGCATAAAGCGATATTTGAACAGCCCGGCGGGTTGCCCTTCCACCTGCACGATATGAGCGTGTTCAAACTCGTAGCGAACGCGCCGCATCAGACTGTCGATGTCTGTCGATGCGCCGATGTCCACCAGATATTTCCCCATGGTTAGCCTGCGCAGTTGTAGCAGGAAATCGATATCCGATTCGGTGGCGGGGATCAGTTCAGGGTGCATGGTTTCCTCCGGCGGGAGCCGCCTAATGAGCGTCATCAGTTAAAGTGCCACAGCTCACCTGAAGTCGTCACCTGTCACAACGGTAAATAATGGACGGAGGGGACAGGCACCGCCTGTGGAGAAAAGCAGCGTGTGGGAGAGATTGCCGTTATCCGCTGCGCAAATGGTCCTGACTGGGGTATCATCGCTGCCGTTTGTGATTGAGTGAAGGTGGGCAATGAGTACGCAATTATCCGATAGTTCTCTGCAATCCGATAGTTATCTGCAACGTTTTGGCGGTACGGCGCGTTTGTACGGTCAGCGGGCGTTGTCGCTGTTTGCCGGCGCGCATGTGTGCGTGATCGGCATTGGCGGGGTAGGGTCCTGGGCGGCGGAAGCGCTGGCGCGCACCGGTATCGGCGCGATTACCCTGATTGACATGGATGATGTGTGCGTCAGCAACACCAACCGGCAGATTCATGCCCTGCGTCAGCATACCGGGCAGTTGAAAACCGAGGTGATGGCGGAGCGAATTCTGGCGATTAACCCGGAGTGCCGGGTGACCTGTGTCGATGATTTCATCAGCGCCGAGAATGTGGCGGAACTGCTGGACAACAATTTCAGCTATGTGATTGACGCTATCGATAGCGTGCGCCCCAAAGCCGCGCTGCTGGCCTGGTGCCGCCGCAATAAAGTGCCGGTGGTGATCACGGGCGGAGCGGGAGGGCAGATTGACCCGACCCGTATTGAGGTCGCCGATCTGGCGAAAACCATTCAGGATCCGCTGGCGGCCAAGCTACGCGAGCGGTTAAAGCACGATTTTAATATCGTTAAAAACAGCAAAGGCAAGCTCGGCATCGACTGCGTGTTTTCCAGCGAGCCGCTGATGTACCCGCAACCGGATGGCTCGGTTTGCGCGTCTCGCAGCACCGCTGACGGCGTGAAACGTATGGATTGCGCCTCAGGTTTCGGCGCGGCGACCATGGTGACCGCCACCTTTGGTTTTGTGGCGGTTTCCCATGCGTTGAAAAAAATGATGGCGCGCGATGCCCGGCAGGCGCAGGCCGCTGCGTTGAATCAGGATTCGTGACGGGCGATATCGTGGATGCGGCTGGCCAGCGCGGTCAGCCCGCCGGCGCGTGATGCGCTGAGTTCGGCGCGCAGCCCCAGCCGGTCAAACAAAGCCAGCGGGTCGACTTGTTGCAGCATTTGCGCGGTTTTGCCTTCCACCGCCGTCAATAGGATTGCCAGCAGCCCACGCACGATGCGGCCGTCGCTGTCGCCGTAAAAATGCAGGTTGCCGTCCGCCTGCCGTTGATATCCCAGCCAGACGCGGTTTTCACAACCGGACAGTTCGATGTGTTCCTGACGAAGTGCGTCCGGCAGCGCCGGCAGGGACTTGCTCAGCAGGATCAACTGACGATAGCGCTCTTCCCAGGAGCGACAGGCGTCAAAACGCGCCGTCAGCGCCGCTTCATCAATTTCAGTGCCAAACGGATGGCGTGTAGAGTCGGTCATCATCAATCAATCCATCAGTAATTCAAGCGCTTTTTGGGTAGCCTGGACCAGGTGGTCCACGTCCTGCTGCTGGTTATAGGGCGCAAATGAGGCCCGCAGCGTGCCGGGCACGCCCAGCGCCGCCATCAGCGGCTGGGCGCAATGGTGTCCGGCTCGCAGGGCGATGCCGTCCTCCGCCAGCAGGGTCACCAGATCGTGGTGGTGTACGCCTTCGATAGTGAATGACAACAGGCTGGAACCGGAAGCGCGAAAGCTGCGAAAACCGGGTAACGCGCTCAGTTGCTGTTCCGCATCGCTCGCCAGAGCGACGCTATGCCGATCCGCCGCCGGGCGGTCCTGTTGCTGCCACCAGTCAATGGCGGCAGCCAGCCCGATTACCCCGGCAATGTGCGGCGTACCGGCTTCGAAGCGCTGGGGAACGGCTTGCGGCGTGAAACCGTCAAACGACACTGCCGTCATCATTTTTCCGCCGCCCTGCCAGGGCGGCATGGTTTCCAGCAAGGCCGGTTTGCCGTACAGCACGCCGATACCGGTAGGGCCATACAGTTTATGGCCGGAGAACGCGTAAAAGTCGATATCCAGCGCCGTCACGTCGGTCGCCGTGTGCGCAATGCCCTGTGCGCCGTCGACCATCACCACCGCGCCGGCCTGATGCGCCAGCGTAATCGCTCGTTTCAGGTCCGGCATGCCGCCGGTCACATTCGACATCTGTCCGATAGCCAGCAGGCGGGTTCGGGCGTTGATCAGCGAGGGCAACAGGTGCAGGTCGGGCAGACTATCCGCGCCAATCGGCAGCTTTACCACCCGCGCTCCCGTTTGCTGCGCCACCATCAGCCATGGGATCAGATTGGCATGGTGCTCGGCTTCGCTGACGAGGATCTCATCGCCGGGTTGTAACCGCGGGCGGGCATAACATTGCGCCACCAGATTGATCGCTTCCGTCGTGCCTTTGGTCCAGACGATGCCGCGTGCCTGCGTTGCGCCAATGAAATCCGCCACTTTTTCTCGCGACTGCTCAAATGCTTCCGACAACTGCCGGGCGGCGCGGTGCTGGCTGCGATGAACATTACCCGTTTCACTGGCGTAGTAGTGCTGAACCTCGGCGATAACCGCTTCGGGCTTCAGCGCCGTGGCTGCGCTGTCAAGATAGACGCCGGGCTGGCGAAGCGCGGGAAATTGCTGGCGAAAATGCGGGGCATTGAACGGTTTCATGTCGATCCTCTGTTGAGCGACAGATCCTGTCCCATTTTTGCGGCTGAAACAAGTTTAGGACGATCCTGAACGAAAACCTCGTTCAGCTTGCTACCCTTAATCTTGCTTGATTTGGAATTTAATAATGACTAATGCCTTTATAAAGGCATTAAAAAATACCAGGAGTTAAGTATGAAGAATAAAATTGTAATTCTTGTCGCTCTGGGCCTGGCATTATCGCTGTCAGCCTGCTCCAGCCATTATGTGCTGGAAACCTCCGACGGACGGACCATCATTGCCGATGGCAAGCCGAAGGTGGATGAAGAGACCGGCCTCATCAGTTACACCGATGCCTACGGTCATCATCAACAGATTAATCGTGATGCGCTGAGATCGATGACGGAAGCGAAGTGATCGATATCTTCTGGTCAATACAATATGGGCAAAAAAAAAGCACCGCAAAACGCGGTGCTATGCAAAAATCACTTAGACAGACAGGGTAAATGTACAGGAAATGAAAAGGTAGCATCGCTACCGCGTCTGAAATGCAGACAGTAAACAAATAGCAAACACAACATCACAACCACAAGCCAAAAGCACATCGGTCAACCTTCAGTACTTTTCGTTCCGGCTCAGGGAAGTGGCGCTACTATAGGTATTTGCTGGTGCATCCTCAACGGACAATTTATAATGCATCGGATTACAAAAACTAATGGCAAATCGCGGTAGTATTTACCGGGGTAAGCCGCATATGAAGAATCCGGTTTATGTCGAAACGATTGCCGCCTCTCAATGCTTTGCGTGTCTTTGATGCTGCTGCCCGCCACCTCAGTTTTACCCGCGCGGCTGAAGAGTTATTCGTTACCCAGGCTGCCGTCAGCCATCAGATCAAATCGCTGGAAGATTTTCTCGGCCTGAAACTGTTCCGCCGCCGTAACCGTTCCCTGTTGCTGACGGAAGAGGGGCAGAGCTACTTTCTGGACATCAAGGAAATCTTTTCCGCCCTTAATGAAGCGACCCGTAAGCTGCAGGCTCGTAGCGCCAAAGGCGCGCTGACGGTGAGTCTGCTGCCCAGCTTTGCCATTCACTGGCTGGTGCCGCGTCTGTCGAGTTTCAACACAGAATATCCGGGCATTGATGTGCGAATTCAGGCGGTGGACCGGGAAGAGGAACGACTGTCGGATGATGTGGACGTGGCGATCTTCTACGGACGCGGTAACTGGCCGGGATTGCGGGTGGAAAAACTGTACGCGGAGTATCTGTTGCCGGTTTGCGCGCCGCAATTATTGGCCGGGGAGCATCCGCTGAAAACGCCGGGGGACCTGATATGGCATACGCTGTTGCATGACGCCTCGCGGCGTGACTGGATGGCCTATACCCGCCAGTTGGGGATAACTCAGATTAATGTGCAACAAGGGCCGATTTTCAGTCATAGCGCGATGGTGTTGCAGGCGGCGATTCATGGTCAGGGGGTCGCGCTGGCCAACAATGTGATGGCGCAGACGGAAATTGAGGCGGGCAGACTGGTGTGTCCGTTCAATGATGTGCTGGTCAGCAAAAACGCGTTTTATCTGGTTTGTCATGACAGTCAGGCGGAACTGGGTAAAATAGCCGCCTTTCGCCAATGGATTCTGGCTCGTGCGGCCAGCGAACAGGAAAAGTTCCGCTTCCGCTACGACAACAGTGCGCGCTGAATCCGCCGGGTTCAGCCTCTTTTTCTTGATATATGGAATAGATCAAACGATGAACAGCCGTTTCATGCTGATATTCGCCGCTATCAGCGGGTTTGTATATGTGGCGTTGGGGGCGTTCGGCACGCATGTGTTGAGTAAATCGCTGGGCGAAGCGGAAATGTCCTGGCTGCATACCGGGCTCCAGTATCAGGCGTTTCACACGCTGGCGATTCTGGCGCTGTCGGCGGCGATGCATCAACGGGCGAATGTCTGGTTTTACTGGAGTGCGGCGTTTCTAGCGCTGGGTACGCTGCTGTTTAGCGGCAGCCTGTACTGTCTGGCGTTGTCGCACCTCAAACTATGGGTATTTGTCACTCCGGTGGGGGGCGCGTGCTTCCTGACGGGCTGGCTGTTACTGTTAATTGGAGCCTTACGCTTAAAGAAAAAGGCTGAGTAGCATGAATAAAGTGATTTTGTACTGCCGCCCTGGGTTTGAGAAAGAGTGCGCGGCGGAAATAACCGACAAGGCGGCGCGTTATAACGTCTATGGCTTTGTACGGGTAAAGGATAACAGCGGATATGTGGTGTTTGAGTGCTACCAGCACGAAGACGCTGACCGACTGATTAAGGAATTACCGTTCCAGGAACTGGTATTTGTACGTCAGATGATGGTATGCGGCGAATTGCTGCGCGATCTGCCGCCGGAGGATCGCATCACGCCGATCGTCGGGATGCTGACCGGGGCGTTGGAACGTGCCGGAGAGCTGCGGGTTGAAGTGCCGGATACCAACGAAAGCAAGGAACTGATGAAGTTCTGCCGCAAGTTCACGGTGCCGCTGCGCGCTGCGCTGCGGGAAAGCCGTATCCTGTTGGCGCAGGAGAAAGCCAGCCGCCCGGTGATACATGTGCTGTTCATCGCCCCCGGTTGCTGCTATGTCGGTTATTCCTACAGCAATAACAATTCGCCGTTTTATATGGGGATTCCGCGACTGAAATTCCCTGCGGACGCCCCAAGCCGCTCGACGCTGAAGCTGGAAGAAGCATTCCATGTGTTCGTGCCGGCGGACGAATGGGATGAACGCCTCGCCAGCGGTATGTTCGCGGTGGATCTGGGGGCTTGCCCCGGCGGCTGGACCTATCAACTGGTGAAACGAAGTATGATGGTTCACGCCGTCGATAACGGCATGATGGCGCCGAGCCTGATGGATACCGGGCAGGTGATTCACCATCAGGCGGACGGTTTCCGCTTTGAGCCGCCGCGCAACAATATCTACTGGCTGGTGTGCGATATGGTGGAAAAACCGGCCAAAGTCACCAACCGCATGGCTGACTGGCTGGTCAATGGCTGGTGTCGCGAAGTGATCTTCAACCTTAAGCTGCCGATGAAAAAGCGCTATGAAGAAGTGACCCAGAATCTGGCCTTGCTGGCGCAGCGGCTGGAGGAGAACGGCATCAACTTTGAGATTCGTGCCAAACACCTCTATCACGATCGTGAAGAAGTCACCGTTCATGCCCGGCGTATCTGGGGTGCGACTCCCGGCCGACGCGACGAGCGTTGAGTTTCCGCCGCCGCCGGGCGTAATGTCTGGCGTATCGGCGGTTTAACGCCGCCTAACCCGATGTGGGCAGGCGTAGCTGCTGCAGGTTGCCATTGAGTACCAGATCGGTTCTGAGCGTGGCGACCTGACGGCAGCGGTAAGCCATGTCCTGCTGGGCTTCCAGCTTGCGGCGCCATTTCTCCGGTATCTGCTCCAACTGCTGGTATAGCGCCTCCAGCGAGCCAGCCTGTTGCAACAGCTGGGCGGCAGTTTTCGGCCCAATGCCGCTCACGCCGGGGATTTTGCTGCTGCTGATCCCCGCCAGCCCCCAGTAATCCGGCAACTGTTCGGGTTGAACACCGAACTCCTGCTGGATGAACGGCACGTCCAGCCAGCGCTTCTGAAAGTAATCCCGAATACGAATGGTCGGCGCCAGTAACTGACAGTACCCCTTGTCGGTCGAGACGATGGTGGCCTGGTGCCCTTGCGCGGCGACCTTGCAAGCCAGCGTGGCGGCCAGATCGTCAGCTTCGTTGCCCGGCGAGTGCCAGCTATTTACGCCTGATGCCAGAAAGGCGTCCCTGATCTGCGGCAGTTCCTGCGACAGATTTTCCGGCATGGGCGCGCGGCCGGCCTTGTATTCCGGCAGCAACTGGTGGCGCCAGCTCTGATCCCGCTGTTCGTCATCAAAGACGGCAACGGCATGGGTGGGTTGACTGTGCTGTATCAACTGACCCAGCGCGTGCCGACAGGCAGTCAGACAAGGGGAACCTTGTACCGCATGAATGCGTCGGATCAGGTTGAGCGCGTCGACAATAAGCAGATGTACGGCCATAAGCGGTAGTCATGTGAGTCGCCGCCGGCCTAATGCCAGCGGCGAACTGATGGTCAGGAACGGATCTCGTAGCACGGGACGTAAGCGCTGCCAGGCAGCTTCATACGCTGCTGGGACACAAAGTCCTGCAACAGCTGGTCCATGCTTTTCATGATGTCGGCATTGCCGTGCAATTTGTAAGGGCCGTATTCTTCGATGGCCCGAATACCCGCCTCTTTGACGTTACCGGCCACGATACCGGAAAACGCCCGGCGTAGCGTGGCAGCCAACTGTTCGGCCGGCTGGTCGGGATGCAGATTGAGGTTGGCCATGTTTTCGTGCGTCGGCTCGAACGGCAGTTGCAAGTCCGGTGCGATACGCAACGACCAGTTGAAGCTGTAGGCATCGCCGGTGTGGCGGCGATGCTCTTTCACCTGCGGCATGGTTTTTTTCATCTGTCGGGCCACCTCGGCGGCGTCGTTGATGATGATGGAATAATAACGGCGCGCCTGGCGACCAAGCGTACTGACGATGAATTCGTCAAGCACCCGGAAGTAGTCGGCGCTTTCCTGCGGGCCGGTAAGAATAATCGGCAACACCTGCTCGCTATTGTCCGGATCCATCATGATGCCCAGCAGATAGAGGAACTCTTCCGCGGTGCCGACCCCGCCCGGGAAAATCACGATGCCGTGACCGATGCGCACAAACGCTTCCAGACGTTTTTCAATATCCGGCATGATGATCAGTTCATTCACCAGCGGATTGGGCGGCTCGGCGGCGATGATGGACGGCTCGGTCATGCCGATGAAGCGCCCGTCCCGGTAACGCTGCTGGGCATGGCCCACGGCGGCGCCTTTCATCGGGGCTTCCATCGCGCCCGGTCCGCAACCGGTACAGATGTTCAGTTCGCGTAAGCCGAGCTGGCTGCCGACTTTACGGGCGTACAGGTATTCGGTTTCATTGATCGAATGACCGCCCCAGCACACCACCAGATTCGGCTCCTCGCCCACATGCAGCGCTCTGGCGTTGCGCAGGATGGAAAACACAAGATTGGTGATATGGGTGGAATCTTCGAGATCCAGATTTTGATAGCGTCCGGCGCTGGCGATCTGGCCGTTCACAAACAGGATATCGCGCAGCACGGCGAACAGGTTGGCCTGCAGCGAGCGGATAATCTGCCCGTCGACAAATGCGTCTTCCGGCGGATTGACCAATTCCAGTTTCACGCCGCGCTCACGGCGCAGCACGTTGATGTCGAAATCCTCGTAGCGGGAGAGCAACTCCTTGCTGTTGTCCGTCTGACTGCCGGAGTTCAGTACGGCGAGGGAACAGTTGCGGAATAGCCGGTAAAGATCGCTGCTGGCGGTGCTTTTCAGCATATCCACTTCCAACTGCGACAGTAAATCCATGGACCCTAACGGGCTGATATGTGTGATCATACTACTCCCTGAAACGCAGTGTGCGACGACAGTTGTTCAAGACAGTTGTTCAAGACGTTTGCCCAACACGCAGGTTCGATGCGTTTGTGTGATACGTTTCTTTGCTATCTCACCTTAACGTGTCGAATAGCCTTTTGCCAAGGCATGGTGACCTTCCAACGATAAAGTTGCGCGGCGTTACGCACTTTGATGCGTATTCTGTCGACGGCAGGCGCTATAGTCGGGATAGAATGTGTATTCAGTGAAATCCGACAGACTCAGATTGAGAGGTAAGATGGAGCAGCAGGTACCACAGGCGCTGAACGCATTCACCCAGCGTTATGTCGAATTATGGCAGCGGGAAACGGGTCATCCGCCAGCCAGCGAGGATCTGTATGGCGTGGCTTCGCCCTGCATCGTCGCCACGCAGGATAGCCGGGTGCACTGGTTGCCGCAGGCGCCGGTCGTGCCAGCGCGGCTGGATGGCGTTGAACGGGCGCTGGAGATCCAACTGCACCCGGATGCGCATGCTTTTTTCACCAGCCAGTTCGCCGGCGACATGACGGCTCGCTTTGACGATCTGGAATGTACGCTGCTTCAGGCCTGGAGCGAGGACGATTTTATTCGTCTGCAGGAGAACCTGATTGGTCACCTTTTGACACAAAAACGACTAAAATTGTCACCTACGTTATTTCTTGCGACAACGCATTCTGAAATGGCGCTAATCTCTTTGTGCAACCTGAGCGGCGAAGTTGTGTTGGAAGAATTCGGAACACGCCAGCGTCGAGTGTTGTCATCGGATCTGGCTGATTTTCTGTATAAGCTGTTGCCATTGATTCCATAATGCTGAATCGCGTTTCGCTTTTCGATGTGTGAGAGATCTCTTACATTGCGTGTAAGCGATCTCTTATCTTTAATATTAAACTAAGATTTCCGTTTAATTTTTGCATTATTAATTAATGAATTAATGGTGTTCGTCAATAAACCGTGTTTTTTATGCGGCTATTGGGGCGTTTGGGTGGCTTGCTGATTCGGTTTAATTAATACATCTTATTATTCAGTTTCGTAACACGGTAACAGGGTATGTCGACCATGCCAGGAAGGCAGGGAGTCAATTCCTGTTACACCCAGACTCTTTTTTCAGGATGAAATAAGGGACACCTCCAGGAAGGAGAATGAGAGCCGGCCTGGGAATGCCGGTGGGGCAGGAGCCTAAAGGAATGCGATCACGGATGATTATGAAGGATCGACCGTCACGGATGAAAGAGGGATCGCCAGCAAGGATTGTGGGTTAGGAGGACCATCAGGGACAAGTTTTCAAGGACGAGCAGGGAAGCAACAAGGTAGCGGGACTGCTGCAAACGAACTAAGAGGGAACCGAGAAATCGGTTCCCTCTTTTCGTTTTTGCCAGCTGTCGTTCAGTATGCGCATCCGGTTGCGGGGTGCATGCGGGATGCCAGAACAGGGTAACGATGCTATGCTTTGCCGCCCTGTTACCAAGCCTGATGAGACCCCGGCCCATGAGTGTAGAGATTCGCATCCGACAATCGCTGTTCGCTATAGAGTATGCCCTGAGGGCGAGCCCGTTATGGCAGTCTTCTGCGCCTGATGAGGCGGCGTTTGCCAGTCAGGAGCCGTTCTGCATCGATACGATGGCGGCCGAGCAATGGCTGCAATGGGTATTTCTGCCGCGTATGCACGCATTACTGGATAGCGGCGCGCCGTTGCCGACCCGACTTGCCATCCTGCCTTACTTCGAGGTGGCGTTCGACGGGCGTTCGGATGATGTCGGCGAGTTGCTGACGCAGTTGCGTGTGTTGGACGCAGTGTTTGAGGAATGAGGATGCTGGAGATTGTCTATCAGGATGAGCATCTGGTTGCGGTGAACAAACCGGCTGGCTGGCTGGTGCACCGTAGCTGGCTGGATCGCAAGGAAAAAGTGGTGGTGATGCAAACGGTACGCGATCAGATTGGTCAGCACGTGTTTACCGCGCACCGCCTGGACCGTCCTACTTCCGGCGTGCTGTTGATGGCATTGTCCCCTGAGGTCGCGCGGTTACTGGCGCAGCAGTTCGAGCAGCATCAGATGGAGAAAACCTATCATGCGGTGGTTCGCGGCTATGTGATGGAGGACGGCGTGATTGATTATGCGCTGACGGAAGAGCTGGATCGCATCGCCGATAAATACGCCGACCCCGACAAAGCGCCGCAGCCTGCCGTCAGCCACTATCGGGTACTGTCTCGTGCCGAAATGCCGGTGGCGATCGGACGTTATGACACCTCTCGCTACAGCCTGCTGGAATTGAGCCCCAGGACCGGGCGCAAGCACCAGTTGCGGCGACATATGGCGCATTTGCGTCATCCTATTATTGGGGATACGACCCACGGCGACCTGCGCCAGAATCGCGGTATGGCGGCGCACTTCGACTGTGCCCGCCTGATGTTGCACGCCAGCCGCTTGTCGCTGACTCACCCGGTTACCAACGAGCCGCTGGTAATATCGGCACGCTGGGATGAGCCCTGGCAGGGCGTAATGACGCAATTCGGCTGGCAAGGCAGTCTCCCTGATGTTGAAAGGGTTGAGTTTCCTCAGGCGTCGGGTCAGGATAACGGACTGACGTCAGCATAAAACAGGAGAATCAGCGTCATGGCGCAAGTCGGTATTTTTGTTGGCACGGTGTACGGCAATGCATTGCTGGTGGCGGAAGAAGCGGAAAGCCTGCTTAAAGCGCACGGGCATGAGGTAAAGATTTTCGAAGAGGCTTCGGTAGATGACTGGCTGGCTTACAGCCAGCAGACGGTGCTGGTGGTGACCTCCACCACCGGTCAGGGGCAGTTGCCGGAGTCTATCGTGCCGTTGTACGAAGCGCTGCGCGAAAAAGTCGGTTATCAGCCGGATTTACGCTACGGGCTGATTGCGCTGGGCGACAGCAGCTACGACAACTTCTGCGGCGGCGGCCATCAGTTTGATGCGTTGTTGCAGGAGATGGGGGCGAAACGCGTGGGCGAGTTGCTGGAAATTGATGCGGCCGAGCATCCGGAACCCGAAGTGGTTTCCTGCCCGTGGGTGGAGTCCTGGGCCGCGTTGCTGGATAAGTAACTGTCGGGAGCCGGTTGTGAAAACGGGGCCTTCAGGCCCCGTTTCTTATGCTGATTGGCTGCGTTGCAGCCTTGTCGACGACGCCCACTCAGCGCTGGGTCAGTTTTTCCAGATCGGCTTCGATTTCGCTGATCTTGTTGGTGACTACGCTTTCCAGATGACGCAGGTCGGACAGAATCTTGCGCTTCAAATCCACCTCAACCTGATCGCGCTGGCAAATCTGATCGAGCTCGTCCACGACATAGCGCAGATTGGGGCTGATCTCGTTGATTTCTTTGTAACCCTGCCCGGCGTTATCTGCGACGATGGTTTTGCGCTGGCGCGGATATTTGAACTTGACGCTTTTAGCGAAAAATTCCCCTTTATCCTTGCGAAAGTAAATTTTCAGAATATCGTTGCTGGCTTCCTGGCGGAGGCTATAGCGGTCGATATCTTCCGGGTTGGAAATCCCAAGACTTTTCAGATTGTCGTACATAACACCACCTTTCTTGTTTTACGTCGGCTTGAAAAACTGGGCCAGTGTTGTTGGTCGTGATGGCTTGATGCCGTAAAAAATGGCGGGTCGTAACCCGCCATTCAGTTTAGTCGATAGTGGTATTAGTCGATAGTGCGTAATAACTCATTAATTCCCACTTTACCGCGGGTTTTCGCATCCACTTTCTTCACGATCACTGCGCAGTAGAGGCTGTAGCTGCCGTCTTTAGATGGCAGGTTGCCGGATACCACTACCGAGCCCGCCGGTACGCGGCCGTAATGCACTTCGCCGGTTTCACGGTCGTAAATTTTGGTGCTCTGGCCGATGAATACGCCCATTGAGATCACCGAGCCTTCTTCCACGATCACGCCTTCCACGACTTCGGAGCGAGCGCCGATGAAGCAGTTGTCTTCGATGATGGTCGGGTTAGCCTGCAGCGGTTCCAGAACGCCGCCGATGCCGACGCCGCCGGACAGGTGCACGTTTTTGCCGATCTGAGCGCAGGAGCCGACGGTCGCCCAGGTGTCCACCATCGAGCCTTCATCGACGTAGGCGCCGATGTTGACGTAAGACGGCATCAGTACGGTGTTACGGGCGATAAACGCGCCCTGACGTACGCTGGCTGGCGGCACGACGCGGAAACCCTCACGCTGGAAACGCGCTTCGTCGTAACCGGCGAATTTCATCGGCACTTTGTCGTAGTAGCGGGTTTCGGCTCCTTCCATCAGGTGGTTGTCATTGATGCGGAAAGAGAGCAGCACCGCTTTCTTCAGCCACTGATGCGTCACCCACTGGCCGTTGATTTTCTCAGCCACACGCAGCACGCCGCTGTCCAACTGGCTGATAACCTGATTCACCGCTTCGCGCGTCACCGTGTCCACATTGGCCGGGGTGATGTCTGCGCGACGCTCAAATGCGGTTTCGATGATGTTCTGTAATTGCTGCATCCTGTTTCTCTTTCGTGATTAATCAAACCAGGCCGCGCGCCGCCATGCGGGACGCGGCTTAACATTTAAGAAGCTACTTTATCGTTTGGGTCGAGGGCTTCTGTCAACCGTTGTTGCAACTTAAGCCGTAATTCGGGGCTTAATGCCCGTCTTTCGCTATCTGCCAGAATAAACAGGTCTTCTACTCGTTCGCCGATGGTGGAAATACGGGCGCCGTGCAGCGACAGATTAAGGTCGGCGAACACTTCGCCCACCCGCGCCAGCAGACCGGGCTGATCGAGCGCGATTAGCTCCATGTAACTGCGCCGGTCGGTATGCGTCGGCAGAAAACCGACTTCCGTCGGCACGCTAAAGTGGCGCAGACGCGAGGAGGGCCGGCGCGCTCTCGGATGCTGGTAATCCCGTTGGGTCAGCGCCTGCTCGATGGCGTGGCGGATCATCTCGTGACGATCCGGCGCCAGCGGGCTGCCGTCCGGCTCCAGCACGATAAAGGTGTCCATCGCCATACCGTCGCGGCTGGTGAAAATCTGGGCGTCGTGTACGCTCAGGTTACGCCTGTCCAGTTCGCCGGCGACCGCGGCGAACAGGTAAGGGCGGTCCGGGCTCCAGATAAAAATTTCGGTGCCGCCGCGACTGGCCTGGTGGCTGATCAGCACCATCGGTTTACTGACGTCATGCTCCAGCAGATGGCGTGCGTGCCAGGCCAATTGATTCGGGGAATGACGCAGGAAGTAGTCGGCGCGGCAGCGGCTCCAGATGTGGTGCAGCGCTTCCTCGTCGATATTGTCCATGCGCAACAGCGCCAGCGCCTGCAAGCGGTGATGGCGCACCCGTTCGCGCAGGTCCGGCGTGTTCTGCATGCCGCGGCGCAGCTGCTTCTCGGTGGCGAAATACAATTCGCGCAGCAGGCTCTGTTTCCAGCTGTTCCACAGCGTCTCATTGGTGGCGCAGATATCCGCTACGGTCAGATTCAACAGGTAGCGCAACCGGGTTTCGCTCTGTACCTGTTCGGCGAATTGCTGGATTACCGCCGGGTCCTGAATATCGCGGCGTTGCGCGGTGACCGACATCAACAGATGACAGCGCACCAGCCAGGCGACCAACTGGGTTTCTCGTGAATTCAAGCCATGCAGCGCGGCGAACTCCAGCGCGTCCTTGGCGCCCAGTTCCGAGTGGTCGCCGCCGCGACCTTTGGCGATGTCGTGGAACAAGGCGGCCAGCAACAACAGTTCCGGCTGCGGCAGTCGCGGATAGAGTTCCACGCACAGCGGATGCGCCGCGCGAGTGGCCTCTTCGGTAAAACTTTCCAGTTTCAGCAGCACGCGAATGGTGTGCTCATCCACGGTATAGGCGTGGAACAGGTCAAATTGCATCTGCCCGACGATATTGCCCCACAACGGCATGTAGGCCCACAGCACGCTGTGGGTGTGCATCGGCAGCAGCGCCCGACTGACGGCGCGCGGGTGACGCAGAATATTCATGAACAGGCTGCGCGCTTCCGGAATAGTGCACAGCGGCTGGCTCAGATGCCGGCGCGCATGGCGCAGATGCCGCAGAGTTGTTGAATAGATGCCGCTGATTTCCTGATTGCGCACCATCAGGTAGAACATGCGGATGATGGCTTCGGGCTTGCGCTCGAACAGGGTTTCGTCACGCAGGTCGATAAGCTGGCCGCGCAACTGGAATTCCTCGTCCAGCGGACGGGGTTTCTCGCTGGCATCCAGCGCCAGAATGGCTTCGTCAAACAGTTGCAGCAGCATCTGATTCAGTTCGCCCACTCGACGCGTCATACGGTAGAAGTCTTTCATCATGTGTTCTACCGGCGCGTTGCCTTCGCCCTGATATTGCAGCAGTTGCGCCACATTGAGCTGGCGGTCGAACAACAGGCGGTTATCGTAACGGGGCAGGATCAAATGCAGCGCGAAGCGAATGCGCCACAGAAAACTCTGGCATTCGTTCAGTTCGTTGCGTTCAGCTTCGGTCAGAAAACCGAACCCGACCATTTCGTTGAGCGACGTGGCGCCAAAATGACGACGGGCGACCCACAGCAGGGTGTGGATATCCCGCAGTCCGCCGGGGCTGCTCTTGATATCCGGCTCCAGATTGTAACTGGTGCTGTGGTAGCGCTGGTGGCGTTCCCGCTGCTCGGCGATCTTGGCGGGGAAAAAGGTTTCCGATGGCCAGAACGCGTCGCTGAAAATGTGTTTTTGCAGCATCAGGAACAACGCGACGTCCCCGCAAATCATGCGGGATTCGATCAGGTTGGTGGCGACGGAAATATCCGCCCGGCCTTCTTCCAGACATTCGTCCAGCGTGCGCACGCTGTGGCCGACTTCCAGCCGCAGGTCCCACAGCAACGTGATAAAGGTGCCGATAGCCTGTGACTGAGCGTCCGTCAGCTTATGCTGGCTCAGGACCAGCAGGTCAATGTCCGACAGCGGGTGCAATTCTCCGCGCCCGTAGCCGCCTACCGCCACCAGCGCGGTTTGCGGCGTACTCTCAAAACCGTAAAAGCGCCACAGCCGTTGCATCAGGTGATCGATAAACAGCGTGCGGGCATCGATCAACGCTTCCGCGCTGACGCCGGCTTTGAACTCCTCCGCCAGCCAGCTCTGGAACTTTTCCAGATGGGTTTTCAGCGTCTGACATTTCAGCATGTCGTCCGTGAAGGTGAGGGGAGAAGCCGGTGCCGGATGAACCGTGGTGGTGGAACCGGGGATATCGTGCGGAAGGTCTCTGTCGATCATGTTGCGCCACCATAGACATAAAAAAAGCCGGCATCAGCCGGCTTATGCTCAATTATTCCTGATGCGTGATGATGTTGGGGATAGTGTCATCCTTACGCAACGTCATTATTTCGCAGCCGTTTTCAGTCACCACAATAGTATGCTCGTATTGCGCCGACAAGCTGCGATCCTTGGTTTTTACCGTCCAGCCGTCTTTCATGGTACGGATGCGGTAATCGCCGGCGTTGACCATCGGTTCCACGGTGAACGCCATGCCCGGCTGCAACACCACGCCGCCGTCGTCGGCGTCATAGTGCAGCACCTGCGGTTCTTCATGGAAACCACGGCCGATGCCATGACCGCAGTACTCGCGCACCACGGAGAAATCCTGCGCTTCCACGTATTTCTGGATTTCGCGGCCCAGCGTGCGCAACCGGACGCCCGGTTTGATCATCCGCAGCGCCAGATACAGGCTTTCCTGAGTAACCTTGCACAGGCGTTCCCCCAGAATGGTCGGTTTGCCGACAATAAACATTTTGGAGGTATCGCCGTGAAAATCGTCTTTGATCACCGTGACGTCGATGTTGACGATATCGCCGTCTTTGAGGATTTTCTCGTCGCTTGGAATGCCGTGGCACACCACTTCGTTAACGGAGATGCAGACGGATTTCGGGAAACCGTGGTAGCCGAGGCTGGCGGAAATCGCGTTTTGCTTGTTGGTGATGTGGTCATGACAGATGCGGTCCAGCTCGCCGGTGCTCACGCCGGGAACCACGTGCGGCTCGATGATTTCCAGCACTTCCGCCGCCAGGCGGCCGGCCACACGCATTTTTTCGATATCTTCAGAGGTTTTGATTGATATTGCCATTGAATTCAGTCCACAGGTATCGCCTTTTCCGGCGAAAGAGGGTCGGTAAATAGTGATTTATGGTATCAGCCCAGCCTGACACTGCCAAATCATCATTCCGTCACGAGGCTGTCATTCAGGGCTCGGGGCGTTACGGTAGAATGCAACAAAAGTTGGTGTCCGGAGGCGGTTTATGGTATAAAGCGCGCCGGTGATCCGGCTGGCGTTCAGGCAACTGAATACCGACTGGTTCAAACTGAACTCACTATGTGTATAACACACACGTGTCGGCACATTCGCCGGGGTGCCAGAGTGGTTTTCCATTCAGGTCGGCGCAATGGGACACGTGGAGGCATAACCCCATACTTAATCTATAGAGGTAATCATGGCAACTGTTTCCATGCGCGACATGCTCAAGGCGGGCGTACACTTTGGTCACCAGACTCGTTACTGGAACCCGAAAATGAAACCGTTCATCTTCGGCGCACGTAACAAAGTTCACATCATCAACCTTGAGAAAACGGTACCGATGTTCAACGAAGCCCTGGCTGAGCTGAGCAAAATCTCTTCCCGCAAGGGCAAGATCCTGTTTGTCGGTACTAAACGCGCAGCAAGCGAAGCGGTAAAAGAAGCTGCTACCGGTTGCGACCAGTTCTTCGTGAACCATCGCTGGCTGGGCGGTATGCTGACTAACTGGAAAACCGTTCGTCAGTCCATCAAACGCTTGAAAGATCTGGAAACTCAGGCTCAGGACGGCACGTTCGACAAGCTGACCAAGAAAGAAGCGCTGCTGCGCACCCGTGAACTGGACAAGCTGGAAAACAGCCTGGGCGGTATCAAAGACATGGGCGGTCTGCCTGACGCGCTGTTCGTTATCGACGCCGATCACGAACACATTGCTATCAAAGAAGCAAACAATCTGGGTATCCCGGTATTTGCAATTGTTGATACCAACTCCGATCCGGATGGCGTTGACTACATCATCCCTGGTAACGACGACGCCATCCGTGCAGTAACCCTGTACCTGAGCGCTGTTGCCGCCTCTGTCCGCGAAGGCCGTTCTCAGGATCTGGCTGAACAGGCAGAAGAGAGCTTCGTCGAAGCTGAATAATAAGGCCAGCTCTGTTGAGCCCTTATTAACCAGGTATTGACATATGTTGGTTAGGGGGCCTTGTCAGGCCCCCTTTTTACTTATCTCTTACTTATCTCCCCCACGAGATAACCGAGGAAAAGATAATGGCTGAAATTACCGCTGCCCTGGTAAAAGAACTGCGCGAACGTACCGGCGCAGGCATGATGGAATGTAAAAAAGCTCTGGTTGAAGCCAATGGCGACATCGAGCTGGCAATCGACAACATGCGTAAATCCGGCCAGGCTAAAGCTGCGAAAAAAGCAGGTCGCGTTGCTGCTGAAGGCGTGATCCTGACCAAAATTGCCGCTGACGGCAAATACGGCGTCATCGTTGAACTGAACTGCGAAACTGACTTCGTAGCAAAAGACGCCGGCTTCAAAGCGTTTGGCGAAGAAGTTATCGCCGCCGCGCTGAACGAGCGCATCACTGATGTTGAAGTTCTGAAAGCGAAATTCGAAGAACAGCGCACCGCGCTGGTAGCGAAAATCGGTGAAAACATCAACATCCGTCGTATCGCCGTTCAGACTGGCGACGCGCTGGGTTCTTACATGCACGGCGCTCGTATCGGCGTTATGGTTGCCGCTACCGGTGCCGACGAAGAGCTGATCAAGCACGTTGCCATGCACATCGCCGCCAGCAAACCGGAATACGTTCATGCTGAAGACGTGCCGGCTGACGTAGTTGCCCGCGAGCATCAGATCCAGCTGGACATCGCCATGCAGTCCGGCAAGCCGCGCGAAATCGCTGAGAAAATGGTTGAAGGCCGCATGCGTAAGTTCACCGGCGAGATCTCTCTGACCGGCCAGAACTTTGTAATGGACCCGAACAAAACCGTTGGCCAGTTGCTGAAAGAGCACAATGCCTCCGTGAGCAGCTTCATCCGCTACGAAGTGGGTGAAGGCATCGAGAAAGCTGAAGTTGACTTTGCTGCTGAAGTCGCAGCAATGAGCAAGCAGTCTTAATAAAAAAGGAGCCGCCAGTTGGCGGTTCCTTTTTATCCAGCCAAACTATTCGTGGTACAAGCAATTTCATGGCATCTGGCAACCCCGTCTGCGGCGCGCCGGGTGTGGCAGTAATAACCCCCAGTACGATGACAGCCTGTTAGGACAAGAACACCATGGCAACCAACGCAAAACCCGTATATCAACGTATCCTGCTGAAGCTGAGTGGCGAAGCCCTGCAGGGAGCTGAAGGTTTCGGTATCGATGCGAGCATCCTCGATCGTATGGCCCAGGAAGTGAAGGAACTGGTTGAGTTGGGCATTCAGGTCGGTGTGGTGATCGGCGGCGGCAACCTGTTCCGCGGCGCTGGTCTGGCCAAAGCAGGCATGAACCGTGTGGTGGGTGATCATATGGGGATGTTGGCTACCGTCATGAACGGTCTGGCGATGCGAGATTCGCTGCATCGTGCTTATGTCAACGCCCGCCTGATGTCGGCCATTCCGCTCAATGGCGTGTGCGATAATTACAGCTGGGCTGAAGCCATCAGCCTGCTGCGCAACAACCGCGTGGTGATTTTCTCCGCCGGTACCGGCAATCCCTTCTTCACCACCGACTCCGCTGCTTGCCTGCGCGGGATTGAAATCGAAGCCGATGTAGTGCTGAAAGCCACCAAAGTGGATGGCGTATTTTCGGCTGACCCGGTTAAGGATCCCAACGCGACGCTCTACGAATCGTTGAGCTATCAGGAAGTGCTGGAGCAAGAACTCAAAGTGATGGATCTGGCGGCCTTTACGCTGGCGCGTGACCACAACCTGCCGATCCGGGTGTTCAATATGAATAAGCCGGGGGCGCTGCGTCGCGTCGTCATGGGCGAAAAAGAAGGGACGTTGATCAGTAATAACGGCTGACGTCTAATTTAAGGTAATATCTTGTTTTGGTGATATACCCAAATAATTCGAGTTGCAGGAAGGCGGCAAGAGAGAGAATCCCGATGAGCTTACTCAGGTAAGTGATTCGGGTGAGTGAACGCAGCCCACACACCTGCAACTTGAAGTATGACGGGTATACAAGATTGCGCCATACATCGCCAGCCTGCCGCTGGTAATCAATGATTCGCTGGGTCATGCAAGTCGCGCGTGACCTGACTGGCAACCAGTTTTCAAGGGTTCACAACGTGATTAATGAAATCAGAAAAGACGCTGAAACGCGCATGGACAAATGCGTAGAAGCTTTCAAGAACCAGATCAGCAAAGTGCGTACTGGCCGCGCGTCCCCCAGTCTTCTGGACGGCATTCATGTGGAATATTACGGTAGCGCAACCCCGTTACGCCAGTTAGCCAATATCGTGGTGGAAGACACGCGTACGCTGGCTGTCACCGTATTTGACCGGACGTTGGGCCCGGCGGTGGAGAAAGCCATCATGGCATCCGATCTGGGTCTTAACCCGATGTCTGCCGGCACGGTTATCCGCGTTCCGCTGCCGCCGCTGACGGAAGAACGTCGTAAAGACCTGATCAAGGTGGTGCGCGGTGAAGCCGAGCAGAGCCGTGTGGCGGTACGCAACGTTCGCCGTGACGCTAACGACAAGCTGAAGGCGCAACTGAAAGATAAGACCATCAGCGAAGATGATGAACGCCGCTCTCAGGACGACGTCCAGAAGCTCACTGATAGCTTTATCAAGAAAATCGATGCCGTTCTGGCCGAGAAAGAAAAAGAACTGATGGATTTCTAATCCGTCGGTCAGGCACAGCGCCGCGGCAGGTGCAGGGTCAGGCCCGCGCCTCCTGCGGCGTTTTGTTTTTCAGCTTTTGGATGCGGGATGTTTTGCGTAACGCCACGCATTTTCACACCAGCCTTATCGACAGGCCGGCGCTGACGTTACAGACTGGCACCACGCCTGTTATCAAACCCAGCTTTATCAGGTCATATTCATGAAGCAACTGACAATCCTCGGTTCCACCGGTTCTATTGGCGTCAGTTCCCTGGCTGTGGTCAGGGCCAATCCAGACAAATTTTCGATAACGGCACTGGTTGCCGGACGCAATGTTTCCCTGATGGCGGAGCAGTGCCTGGAGTTTTGCCCGGCGTACGCCTCAATGGCAGACGAAGACGCGGCGCGTGAACTCCGTATCCGCTTAAGCGAAGCCGGTAGTCAGACGACCGTGCTGTCAGGCGAGAAGGCTGCCTGTGAGCTGGCGGCGCTGGACGAGGTCGATCAGGTGATGGCGGCGATTGTTGGCGCAGCCGGTTTGTTGCCGGCATTGTCGGCGATTCGCGCCGGCAAGCAGGTGCTGCTGGCCAATAAAGAATCTCTGGTGACCTGTGGCCGTCTGTTTATGGACGAGGTTTCGAAGAACGGGGCGCAACTGTTGCCGGTTGATAGTGAACACAGCGCCATTTTTCAGAGTTTACCTGAGCCAATCCAACGGCAACTGGGATATGCTTCCCTGAAGCAATACGGGGTTGAGCGGGTTGTGCTGACCGGTTCAGGTGGGCCATTCCGCGAGATTCCGTTTGCCGCATTGGATTGCGTCACCCCTGATCAGGCGTGCGCCCATCCAAACTGGTCTATGGGGCGAAAAATTTCGGTGGATTCCGCCACCATGATGAATAAGGGACTGGAATATATCGAGGCGCGCTGGCTGTTTAACGCCTCGGAAGCACAGATGGAAGTGGTTATCCATCCCCAATCAGTCATCCATTCCATGGTGCGTTACCGGGATGGCAGTGTGATGGCGCAGTTGGGAACTCCCGATATGCGGACCCCCATAGCCTATGCGATGGCCTACCCCGATCGCGTTTTTTCCGGCGCGCCGGCGCTTGATTTCTGCCAGTTAGGGGCGTTGACCTTCTCTGCGCCGGATTTCCAGCGGTACCCTTGTCTGCGTCTGGCGATCGACGCATGCAATCAAGGGCAAGCCGCGACGACGGCGCTCAATGCGGCAAATGAAATTGCGGTTGCGGCATTTTTACAATCCGGTATCCGTTTTACCGATATCGCCGCAGTCAATCAGAGCGTGATGGAACAGTTGACATTACCTGAGCCGCAAAGCGTTGATGATGTATTGTCTATCGATACCTGGGCAAGACAAGCCGCAGAAAATGTATTGCGGCGTTATCAGTAACCTTACGCTGGTGTGTTTGTTCACATGCGCCTGAAATGGTATAGTCTGCGCCGCTTGATGCAGGTGGTTATTAATAAAAGCCACGGTGATGGAAAGCTGTGTGTTCACAGCTTTTTTTATGCTGTCAGGTTTGGCGCGACTGGAATAATCATTTTCTTGCTCGAGGAAATCAATACACGCTATGCCCTCCGAAAATCAACAAGGTAGTCAGAAGTTGTTACCTAACGGTCCGCGCCATGTAGCGATAATCATGGATGGCAATGGCCGCTGGGCTAAACAGAGGGGAAAGCTGCGGATCTTCGGTCATCAGGCGGGAGTGAAGTCAGTACGCCGTGCGATCAGTTATGCGGTCGGCCAGAACCTTGAAGCACTGACGCTGTATGCGTTCAGCAGCGAAAACTGGAATCGTCCGGCGCAGGAGGTCTCTGCGCTGATGGAACTGTTTGTGCGCGTGCTGGATAGCGAAGTCAAGAATCTGCACAAGCACAATGTCCGCCTGAGAGTCATCGGTGATATCAGTCGCTTCAGTAGTCGATTGCAGGGACTTATTCGCCGTTCAGAGGCTGTGACGGAAAATAATACTGGTCTTACCCTGAATATTGCCGCGAATTATGGCGGGCGTTGGGATATTATCCACGGGGTCAGAAAAATCGCTGAACAGGTTCAGGAAGGATTGCTGCGTCCTGATACCATTGACGAGTCGACTCTGAGTCGTTACATGTGCTTGAACGATCTGGCTCCGGTTGATCTGCTAATAAGAACCAGTGGAGAACATCGCATCAGCAATTTCCTGCTGTGGCAGATTGCGTATGCAGAACTCTATTTTACCGATGTTCTCTGGCCGGATTTTGACGAACAAACCTTTGAAGGTGCCATTCATGCCTTTGCTCAACGTGAGCGTCGCTTTGGGGGAACCACGCCTGACGATGCGGATGCATCGTAGGGGGTATTTTTGCTGAAGTATCGCCTGATTACTGCGCTGGTTCTTATTCCTTTGGTTATTGCGGCGCTTTTTTTCCTGCCGCCGTTGGTTTTTTCTCTGGTGACGCTGGCTGTCTGTATGCTGGCCGCCTGGGAGTGGGGTCAACTGGCCGGTCTGGTTTCTTACACACAGCGAATCTGGCTTTCCATCGCCTGCGGCTTCGTGCTGGCGGCGATGCTGCTGACTCTGCCTGATTACCACTATTCCGTTGCGCTTGTACCGGTCTGCCTTTCTCTATGGCTCTCCCTTGCCTGGTGGGGCGTGGCGTTGCTGATGGTGCTGTTTTATCCGTCTTCCGCTGCGGTATGGCGCCATTCCCGCATATTGCGTCTGTGTTTTGGCCTGTTGACCATCGTGCCTTTTTTCTGGGGTATGGTGGCGTTGCGCCAGTTCGAATATGAAACCAACCCTTTTAGCGGCGCCTGGTGGTTGCTGTATGTGATGGTGCTGGTTTGGGGCGCCGATAGCGGCGCCTACCTGTTTGGCAAACTGTTTGGTCGGCATAAGCTGGCGCCGAAGGTCTCGCCGGGAAAAACCTGGGAGGGGTTTATCGGCGGGCTGGCAACGTCGGCGGTGATTGCGTTACTGTTTAGTCACTATGCGCCATTGTCTATTTCTACCTCTACCTTGCTGGTTTGCTCCGTAGTGGCGACGCTGGCTTCGGTATTGGGCGATCTGACTGAGAGCATGTTCAAGCGTGAGGCCGGCATCAAGGACAGCAGTCATCTGATTCCGGGTCACGGTGGGGTACTGGATCGTATTGACAGCCTGACCGCAGCCATCCCGGTATTTGCCTGCCTGATGCTGCTGCTGTTCAAGGCCGTTTAGGAATACAGGTAGAGTCTGTTTATGCTGAATATTCTCTGGAGCCTGGCCGCATTTATCGTCGCACTCGGTGTGCTGATCACCGTGCACGAATTTGGGCATTTCTGGGTTGCCCGCCGCTGCGGCGTCCGCGTCGAACGTTTCTCCATCGGTTTCGGCAAGGCGCTGTGGCGTCGCCGCGATCGTCAGGGAACCGAGTATGTGATCGCGCTGATTCCGTTGGGCGGTTATGTGAAAATGCTGGATGGTCGGGTCGATGAGGTGCCAGCGGGGCTTCAGCATCAGGCGTTCAATCATAAGACCGTCTGGCAACGGGCGGCGATTGTCAGCGCCGGACCGATCGCTAACTTCATTTTCGCCGTTATCGCCTATTGGCTGGTGTTTATCATTGGCGTGCCGGGCGTCCGCCCGGTGGTTGGCGAGGTTTTACCCGGTTCGATTGCCGCGCAGGCCCAAATTTCGCCGGGGATGGAACTAAAGTCGATTGATGGCATCGAAACGCCTGACTGGGATAGCGCGCGTTTGGCCCTGATCGGCAAGATTGGCGAACCTGACGTGGTGATTGAAACCGCGCCGTTGGGCGTCGCCAGGACCGAGAGTAAGCGGCTTGAACTGCAAGACTGGCATTTCGATCCGGAAAGGCAGGATCCGGCGGTATCGCTGGGGATTGTGCCCAAAGGGCCGCAGGTCGAAGCGGTACTGACGCAGGTTCAGCCGCGTTCCGCGGCTGAAAAAGCGGGTTTGCAAGTCGGGGACAGGATCGTTAAAGTCGATGGTCAGCTGTTGGCTCGTTGGCAGCAGTTTGTCATTGCCGTGCGTGATAACCCAGGCAAGCCGATTACGCTGGAGGTGGAAAGAGGCGGAGATTCGCTGTCCGTTGCTCTGACGCCTGATAGCAAAACGGTGGGGAAGAACCGGCTGGAAGGGTTTGCCGGTGTGGTGCCGAAAGTCACCCCTTTGCCTGATGAGTACAAGACCGTGCGCCAGTATGGGCCGTTCAGCGCCATCTATGAAGCCGGGAATAAAACCTGGCTGTTGATGAAACTGACAGTCAGTATGCTGGGTAAGCTGATTACCGGTGACGTGAAGCTGAATAATCTGAGCGGCCCGATCTCCATCGCGCAGGGAGCAGGTATGTCAGCAGACTACGGATTGGTGTATTACCTGATGTTTTTGGCGTTGATCAGCGTCAACCTGGGGATTATCAATCTGTTCCCTCTGCCAGTACTGGATGGTGGTCATCTGCTCTTCCTGGCGATTGAAAAGCTGAAGGGCGGACCGGTTTCCGAGCGTGTGCAGGACGTTAGCTATCGCATTGGCACGGTGTTGCTGATGATGTTAATGGGACTCGCACTTTTCAATGATTTCTCCCGCCTTTAGGTGTGGAACAGGTTAGGAAAAACGCATAACAACGATGGCGATGAAAAAGTTGCTCATAGCGTCGCTGCTGTTTAGCAGCGCCACCGTATACGGTGCAGACGGGTTCGTAGTGAAAGATATTCATTTCGAGGGCCTGCAGCGGGTTGCCGTCGGTGCGGCATTGCTCAGCATGCCTGTCCGGGTGGGAGATTCCGTCACTGACGAGGATATCGGTAACACCATTCGGGCTTTGTTTGCGACCGGAAACTTCGAAGATGTCCGTGTCCTGCGCGATGGGGATTCGCTGCTGATTCAGGTCAAGGAGCGTCCGACGATTGCCAGCCTGACCTTCTCCGGCAACAAGGCGGTGAAAGAGGAGATGCTCAAAGAGAATCTTGAGGCCTCCGGTGTTCGCGTCGGTGAGGCGCTGGACCGCACCACCTTGTCCAATATCGAGAAAGGACTGGAAGATTTCTACTACAGCGTAGGTAAATACAGCGCCACGGTGAAAGCCGTAGTGACGCCGCTGCCCCGCAATCGCGTCGACCTCAAACTGGTGTTTACCGAAGGGGTATCCGCCAAGATCCAGCAAATCAACATCGTCGGCAACAAATCCTTCAGCTCTGATGAATTGATTTCCCGCTTCCAGTTACGTGACGAAGTGCCGTGGTGGAACGTGGTCGGGGATCGCAAATACGAGAAGCAGAAACTTTCCGGCGACCTGGAAACCCTGCGTAGCTTTTATCTCGACCGCGGTTATGCGCGTTTCAACATTGATTCCACCCAGGTTAGCCTGACGCCGGACAAGAAAGGCATCTACATCACCGTCAACATCACCGAAGGCGATCAGTACAAGCTGTCCGGCGTGGTGGTGCGCGGCAATCTGGTTGGTCATGCCACCGAAATCGAAGATTTGACCCGCGTCCAGTCGGGCGAGCTGTATAACGGCACCAAAGTGACCCGGATGGAAGAGGACATCAAAAAACTGCTGGGACGTTATGGTTATGCCTATCCCCGCGTGGTGACCCAGCCGGAAATCAACGATACCGACAAGACCGTGCGTCTGAACATCAATGTGGATGCGGGCAACCGCTTCACCGTGCGCCGCATTCGCTTTGACGGCAACGATGTTTCCAAAGACCCCGTTCTGCGCCGCGAAATGCGTCAGATGGAAGGCGGCTGGCTCGGCAACGATCTGGTGCAGCAGGGTAAAGAACGACTGAACCGCCTTGGTTATTTCGAGAGCGTGGATGTTGAGACCCAGCGCGTGCCGGGAACGCCGGACCAGGTAGACGTGGTGTACAAGGTCAAGGAGCGTAACACCGGCAGCCTTAACTTCGGTGTCGGTTTCGGTACGGAAAGCGGCGTCAGTTTCCAGGCCGGCGTCCAGCAGGACAACTGGCTGGGGACCGGTAACTCGGTTGGCATCAGCGGTACCCGCAACGACTACCAGACCTATGTCGAATTGTCGATGACCGATCCGTACTTCACGGTGGATGGCGTCAGCCTCGGCGGCCGTATTTTCTACAACAACTTTAAAGCGCTGGATGCGGACCTGTCCGACTACACCAACCAAAGTTACGGTGCGGGTACGACGCTGGGCTTCCCGGTCAACGAGAACAACTCGTTGCGCGTCGGCGTTGATTATGTACACAACTCCCTGTCGGACATGAAGCCGCAGGTGGCGATGTGGCGTTATCTGAACAAAGCCGGCGTGGATCCGGATCCGCGTACCACGTCGAGCGCCAGTTTCGACGCCAACGACTTCTTCCTGACGTCTGGCTGGACCTACAATAACCTTGACCGTGGTTACTTCCCGACAGCGGGCAACCGCGCCAACCTGAACGCCAAGGTGACCGTGCCGGGTTCGGACAACGAATACTATAAACTGACCTTCGATTCGGCGAGTTACTTCCCGCTCAGCGAAAACCACAACTGGGTGCTAATGGCGAGAACCAAAGCCGGTTATGCCGATGGTCTGAGTGGTAAGGAAGTGCCGTTCTACGACAACTTCTTTGCGGGCGGCTCTAGTTCGGTGCGTGGTTTCCGCTCCAACACTATCGGTCCGAAAGCGGCTTACTACACAGGGTGTGGTACAGAGAGCGTGTCGTCTTGCAGCATTGACTCCACCAAAATGAGAGATGCGGTGGGCGGTAACGCGATGGCGGTCGCCAGTGCGGAACTGATCGTGCCGACGCCGTTTATTAGCGACAAGTACTCCAGTTCTATTCGTACATCTTTCTTCGTCGATGCCGGTACCGTGTGGGATACTCACTGGGAAAACACCGCTCAGACGCTGGCTGCCGGCGTGCCGGATTACAGTACGCCTGGTAATATTCGTATGTCTTCAGGTCTTGCTGTGCAATGGATGTCGCCGCTGGGGCCGTTGGTGTTCTCGTATGCCCAGCCGTTTAAGAAATACGATGGGGATCGCTCCGAGCAGTTCCAGTTTAACATCGGTAAGACCTGGTAAGCAGAACTGCCTGGTGCTTGAGATTGAAAGGAAGATGTACCGGCATTCGGCGGCGGTTTGAGCGTACAGCTCGGCTGCCGATGCCGCGATTACGATAAGCGCGATCAGCGCAGAAATACTTAGGGTGAGGAGTTTCAAAGTGAAAAAGTGGTTGTATGCCGCAGGTTTAGGTTTAACGCTGGCTGTATCTGCCGGCGCCCAGGCTGCCGACAAGATTGCGATTGTCAATGTTTCCAGCATTTTCCAACAGCTGCCGCAGCGTGAAGCGGTGGGCAAACAGCTGGAAAACGAGTTCAAAGGCCGCGCCTCTGAACTGCAGTCTATGGAGCGTGCTCTGCAGGAAAAAATGCAGAAACTGCAGCGTGATGGTTCTACCATGAAAGCCAGCGAACGCTCCAAAATGGAAAGCGACGTGATGGCTCAGCGTGAGCAATTCTCCAGCAAAGCTCAGGCGTTCGATCAGGACAACCGTCGTCGTCAGATGGAAGAGCGCAACAAGATCCTGAGCCGTATTCAGGACGCGGTCAAAGCGGTTGCCACCAAGCAGGGTTATGATGTGGTTATCGACGCTAACGCGGTTGCCTATGCTGACAACGCGAAAGACATTACTGCAGATGTGCTGAAACAGGTTAAATAATTCATGTTTTCAATTCGACTGGACGCCTTGGCTCAACAGTTGGATGCACAATTACACGGTGATGGCGATATCGTCATCACCGCTGTTGCTTCTATGCATTCAGCGCAGGCAGGACAGATTACGTTTTTATCCGATAGCCGCTATCGCGAGCAACTGAGCACTACTCAGGCTTCCGCCGTGGTGCTGACAGAGGCCGATGTGCCGTTTTGCGACAAGGCCGCTCTGGTAGTAAAGAATCCTTATTTGGCCTATGCGCGTATGGCGCAGTTGATGGATACAACGCCGGCGCCTGCACAGGGGATCGCACCTTCCGCGGTGATTGCTCCTGATGCGCGTTTAGGAGATGGGGTTTCGGTGGGCGCGAATGCTGTTATCGAATCCGGCGTGGAGCTGGGTAATGGCGCGATCGTTGGTGCGGGCTGCTTTATCGGCAAGAATGCCCGTATCGGGGCTGGAACCCGGTTATGGGCCAATGTCACGATTTACCATAACGTCGTATTGGGCGAACAGTGCCTGATTCAGTCCGGTGCGGTAATCGGTTCGGATGGATTTGGTTACGCTAATGATCGCGGTAACTGGATCAAGATTCCCCAGCTGGGAACGGTCATCATCGGCGATCGTGTCGAGATCGGCGCCAGTACCACCATCGATCGCGGCGCGCTGGACGATACCATTATTGGTAACGGTGTCATCATTGATAACCAATGTCAGATTGCACACAACGTTGTGATTGGGGACAATACCGCAGTTGCTGGCGGGGTAATCATGGCGGGCAGTCTGAAGATTGGCCGGTACTGCATGATTGGTGGCGCCAGCGTGATCAATGGTCACATGGAGATTTGCGACAAGGTCACAGTCACAGGGATGGGGATGGTCATGCGGCCTATCACTGAACCGGGCGTTTATTCTTCCGGTATCCCATTGCAGCCGAACAAGGTCTGGCGTAAGACTGCCGCGTTGGTGATGAATATTGACGAGATGAGCAAACGGCTCAAAGCTGTCGAGCGTAAGCTCGAAGACCGTTAATCACCCGTATTCGCAACTCCGCGTTTCGGACGCAAGACTGGCGCCATGTGCGCAATTTTTATTTGCGGCCTGCATGTTGTTCCTCCCTCGTTGGGGAATGTGCAGGCCGTGTTGTTGATGCTATCGTTTTTATTGACAGGAAGAGTATTTTGAATACAGACACGCATACTCTGCATATTGAAGAGATTCTGGATCTACTACCGCACCGCTATCCGTTCTTGCTGGTGGATCGTGTACTGGATTTTGAGAAAGGAAAATTCCTGCGCGCGGTAAAAAATGTCTCTTTTAACGAGCCGTTCTTTCAGGGGCACTTCCCTGGCAAGCCGATTTTCCCCGGCGTGCTGATTCTGGAAGCCATGGCTCAGGCTACCGGCATTCTGGCGTTCAAGAGCCTGGGCAAACTGGAACCGGGCGAACTGTACTATTTCGCCGCTGTGGACGAAGCGCGTTTCAAACGTCCTGTTGCGCCGGGCGATCAGATGATTCTGGAAGTCGAGTTCCTCAAGGAACGTCGCGGTATCGCGCGATTCAAGGGCGTTGCCAAAGTTGATGGTGAAATTGCTTGTGAAGCTGAAATGATGTGCGCTCGTCGTCGGGAGGGCTGATTCGTGATTGATCAAACCGCCTTTATTCACCCCAGTTCCATTGTTGAAGACGGCGCTGTTATCGGCGCCGGTGTGCATATTGGGCCGTTCTGCCATATCGGTGCGCAGGTTGAGATCGGCGCGGGTACGGTACTGAAATCTCATGTCGTCGTTAACGGTATCACCAAAATTGGTTGTGATAACGAAATTTATCAGTTTGTCACGATTGGTGAAGTCAATCAGGACCTGAAATACGCAGGCGAGCCGACTCGCGTTGAAGTGGGCGACCGTAACCGTATCCGTGAAAGCGTGACCATTCATCGTGGCACAGCGCAGGGCGGCGGGTTGACTAAAGTCGGTAATGATAACCTGCTGATGATCAATACGCATATCGCTCACGATTGCGTTATTGGCAATCGCTGTATTCTGGCGAACAACGCCACGCTGGGTGGTCATGTCTCCGTTGATGATTTCGCGATCATTGGCGGCATGACGGCGGTGCATCAGTTCTGCGTCATTGGCGCGCACGTGATGGTGGGCGGCTGCTCCGGCGTGGCGCAGGATGTCCCGCCGTATCTGATCGCGCAGGGCAACCATGCCACGCCGTTCGGCATCAACATTGAAGGGCTGAAGCGCCGTGGGTTTGAAAAAGAAACCCTGCATGCTATCCGCAACGCTTACAAGCTGATCTATCGCAGCGGTAGAACGCTGGACGAAGTGAAAGCCGATCTCGAAGCGCTGGCGGCGGATCATCCGGCGGTACAGGCATACCTTGATTTCTTTACCCGCTCGACGCGCGGCATTATTCGCTAAGTTATGACGCCGCGTCCCCTGACTATCGCACTGGTCGCCGGAGAAACCTCCGGCGATATTCTTGGCGCAGGACTGATCCGCGCGCTGAAAGCGCACGTACCCGACGCCCGCTTTGTCGGCGTGGCCGGGCCGCGTATGCAGGCGGAGGGCTGCGAAGCCTGGTACGAGATGGAAGAGCTGGCGGTGATGGGCGTGGTTGAGGTGCTGGGGCGCCTGCCGCGTTTACTGAAAATCCGCCGCGACCTGACGCAGCGCTTCAGCGAATTGCAACCGGATGTGTTTGTCGGCATCGACGCCCCCGATTTCAACATTACTCTGGAAGGTCGTCTCAAGCAGAATGGCATTAAAACCATTCACTATGTCAGCCCGTCGGTGTGGGCATGGCGCCAGAATCGCGTGTTTAAAATCGGTAAAGCCACCAATCTGGTGCTGGCGTTTCTGCCGTTCGAAAAAGCGTTTTACGATCGTTTCAATGTCCCTTGCCGTTTTATCGGCCATACCATGGCGGATGCGATGCCGTTGCATCCGGACAAAGCCGCGGCCCGGCGTGCGCTGGGGCTGGCGGAGGATGCGCGTTGTCTGGCGCTACTGCCCGGCAGCCGAAGCGCCGAAGTGGAAATGCTGAGCGCCGACTTTCTGAAAACGGCGCAATTGTTGCGACAAAGCTATCCCGGGCTGGAAGTCGTGGTGCCGATGGTCAACCAACGTCGCCGTGAACAGTTTGAACTGATTAAAGCTGAGGTTGCGCCGGAGATGGATGTTCGCCTGCTGGACGGGCTGGCGCGTGAAGCGATGATCGCCAGCGACGCCACACTGCTCGCGTCCGGTACGGCCGCGCTGGAGTGCATGTTGGCGAAGAGTCCGATGGTGGTTGGATACCGGATGAAGCCCTTCACGTTCTGGCTGGCGAAACGACTGGTGAAAACGCCGTGGGTGTCGTTGCCTAATTTGCTGGCCGGACGCGAGCTGGTCAGGGAATTGCTGCAGGATGACTGCACGCCTGACAAGCTGTCGGCGGCGCTGCAGCCCTGGCTGGCTGGCGGCGAAGCGGCGCAGCAATTGCAGCAGGTCTTTTTGCACCTGCATGAGCAGATTCGATGCGACGCCGATGAGCAGGCGGCGCAGGCTGTACTGGAGCTGTGGCGGTCATGAGTGAGGTTTTTGTTTATCCCCAGGCGCATTGTATTGCCGGCGTGGATGAAGTGGGTCGCGGTCCGCTGGTGGGCGCGGTGGTTACGGCAGCGGTAATTCTGGACCCCAATCGGCCGATTGCCGGGCTGGCGGACTCCAAAACGCTTAGCGAGAAGCGCCGTGTGGCGCTGTACGACGAAATCCGTGAAAAAGCGCTGGCCTGGAGTCTCGGCCGCGCTGAACCGGAAGAGATCGATACGCTCAATATTCTGCACGCCACCATGCTGGCGATGCAGCGCGCGGTAGCCGGATTGCCCATCACGCCGGATTTTGTGCTGATCGACGGTAACCGTTGCCCGTCGTTGCCGATGCCGTCGCAGGCGGTGGTCAAAGGCGACAGCCGGGTGGCGGAAATCAGCGCGGCCTCGATTCTGGCCAAAGTGACGCGAGATCGTGAAATGGAAGTGCTGGACCGGCAGTTTCCAGAGTATGGATTTGCGCAGCACAAGGGGTATCCTACGGCGTATCATCTTGAAAAGCTGGCGACGCTGGGCGCCACCCTTCATCACAGGCGCAGTTTCGCCCCGGTCAAGCGGGCGCTGGGCCTGGCATAACGCAAACGCATAAAACGCATATGTGCCTGATGTTGTTCACCAGGCGGGTTACTGAAGAGATTATGGGATCCGGAAATGGCCGAACCACGTTTTGTTCACCTGCGTGTTCACAGTGACTATTCCATGATCGATGGGCTGGCGAAAACCGGCCCGTTGGTAAAAAAAGCGGCTGCGCTGGGGATGCCGGCGCTGGCGATCACCGATTTTACCAACCTGTGCGGGCTGGTGAAATTCTATGGCGGCGCGCACGGCGCCGGCATCAAGCCAATCATCGGTGCGGATTTTTATCTGCAGAGTGAAGAACTGGGCGACGAACTGGCGCACCTCACTATTCTGGCGATGAACAACGAAGGTTATCAGAACCTGACGCTGTTGATTTCCCGCGCCTATCAGCGCGGGTACGGCGCCGCCGGGCCTACGATTGATCGGGCATGGCTGGTGGAGTATCAGGCCGGGTTGCTGCTGTTGTCCGGCGGGCGCAACGGCGACATCGGCAAGTTTCTGCTGCGCGGCAATCAGGTGCTGGTGGAGCAGAGCGTCGCCTTTTATCAGCAGCATTTTCCGCAGCGATTTTATCTGGAGCTGATCCGTACCGGTCGGCCGGACGAGGAAAGCTACCTGCATGCGGCGGTGGAACTGGCGACCGCGCACGGCTTGCCGGTGGTCGCCACCAACGATGTCTGTTTTATCAGTCAGGATGACTTCGAGGCCCATGAGATCCGCGTGGCGATTCATGACGGCTTCACGCTAGACGACCCGAAACGCCCCCGAAATTATAGCGTGCAGCAGTACATGCGCAGCGAGGAGGAGATGTGCGAGCTGTTTGCCGATATCCCCGAAGCGCTCATCAACACCGTGGAGATAGCCAAACGCTGTAATGTCACCATTCGGCTCGGCGAGTATTTCCTGCCGCAATTCCCTACCGGCGACATGTCGACCGAAGACTATCTGGTGATGTGCTCCCGAAAAGGGCTGGAAGAGCGACTGGAATTCCTGTTCCCGGATGAAGAGGTTCGCGCCCAGCGCCGCCCGGAATACGATGAACGTCTGGAAATCGAACTCAACGTCATCAACCAGATGGGCTTTCCCGGCTACTTCCTGATCGTAATGGAATTTATCCAGTGGTCGAAGGATAACGACGTGCCGGTAGGGCCGGGACGTGGTTCAGGCGCCGGCTCGCTGGTGGCGTATGCGCTGAAAATCACCGATCTGGATCCGCTGGAGTTTGACCTGCTGTTCGAACGCTTCCTTAACCCGGAGCGTGTTTCGATGCCTGACTTTGACGTCGACTTCTGCATGGAAAAACGCGATCTGGTGATTGATCACGTGGCGGACATGTACGGTCGCGACGCGGTGTCGCAAATCATCACCTTCGGTACCATGGCTGCCAAAGCGGTTATCCGCGACGTTGGCCGGGTGCTGGGGCATCCGTACGGCTTTGTCGACCGCATTTCCAAACTGGTGCCGCCTGACCCCGGCATGACGCTGGAGAAAGCCTTCGCCGCTGAACCGCAACTGGGCGAAATTTACGAGGCGGACGAAGAGGTCAAGGCGCTGATCGACATGGCGCGCAAACTGGAAGGGGTGACCCGCAACGCCGGCAAGCACGCCGGGGGCGTGGTGATTTCGCCTACCAAAATTACCGATTTTGCGCCGCTGTACTGCGACCCGGAAGGCAACCACCCGGTCACCCAGTTCGACAAAAGCGACGTGGAATACGCCGGTCTGGTGAAATTCGACTTCCTCGGCCTGCGTACGCTGACCATCATCAACTGGGCGCTGGAGATGATCAACGCCCGGCGCGCCAGGCAAGAGCTGGAGCCGGTGGATATCGCCGCCATCCCGCTGGACGACAAGAAAAGTTTCGATATGCTGCAGCGCTCGGAAACCACAGCGGTATTCCAGCTTGAATCGCGCGGCATGAAAGACCTGATCAAACGCCTTAAGCCGGACTGCTTTGAGGATATGATCGCGCTGGTGGCCCTGTTCCGTCCGGGGCCGCTGCAGTCGGGCATGGTGGATAACTTTATCGACCGTAAACACGGGCGTGAAGAGATTTCCTACCCGGATATCCAGTGGCAGCATGAGACGCTGAAACCGGTGCTGGAACCGACCTATGGTATCATCCTGTATCAGGAACAGGTGATGCAGATTGCCCAGGTGCTGGCAGGGTATACCCTCGGCGGCGCGGACATGCTGCGCCGTGCGATGGGTAAGAAAAAGCCCGAAGAGATGGCCAAGCAGCGCTCGGTGTTTAAAGAGGGCTCGGAGAAGATGGGCGTCGACGGCGAGCTGTCGATGAAAATCTTCGACCTGGTGGAGAAATTCGCCGGTTACGGCTTCAACAAGTCGCATTCGGCCGCCTACGCGCTGGTATCGTATCAAACGCTGTGGCTGAAGGCCCATTATCCGGCGGAGTTCATGGCGGCGGTGATGACCGCGGATATGGACAACACCGACAAGATCGTCGGATTGGTGGACGAATGCTGGCGTATGGGGCTGAAGATCCTGCCGCCGGACATCAACAGCGGTCTGTACCATTTCCACGTCAACGATGACGGCGAGATCGTCTACGGCATCGGCGCCATCAAAGGCGTGGGTGAAGGGCCGATCGAAGCCATCATTGAGGCGCGTAATAACGATGGTTATTTCCGCGATTTGTTTGATCTTTGCGCCCGTACCGATATCAAAAAGCTGAACCGGCGGGTGCTGGAAAAGCTGATCATGTCCGGCGCGTTTGACCGGCTGGGGCCGCACCGGGCGGCGCTGATGAATTCGCTGGCGGACGCCATGAAGTCGGCGGAACAGCACGCGAAAGCGGAAGCCATCGGTCAGGCGGATATGTTCGGGGTGCTGGCGGAAACACCTGAGCAGGTGGAGCAGTCCTACAGCACGGTGCCGCCGTGGCCGGAACAGGTGGTGCTGGACGGCGAAAGGGAAACGCTGGGGTTGTATCTGACCGGACACCCCATCAACCAGTATCTGAAGGAAATTGAACGCTATGCGGGAGGCGTGCGTTTAAAAGACATGCACCCCACGGAGCGGGGGAAAATGACCACTGCCGTCGGGCTGGTGCTTGCCGCCCGGGTGATGGTGACCAAACGGGGCAACCGTATTGGCGTCTGTACGCTGGATGATCGTTCCGGTCGTCTGGAAGTGATGCTGTTTACCGACGCGCTGGAAAAATATCAGCACCTGCTGGAGCAGGATCGCATTTTGATTGCCAGCGGACAGGTCAGCTTTGATGACTTCAGCGGCGGACTTAAAATGACGGTCAGAGAGTTAATGGATATCAGCGAAGCGCGGGAAAAATACGCGCGCGGGCTTGCTATCTCGCTGACTGACAGGCAAATTGATGACCAGTTGTTAAACCGTCTCCGTCAGTCGTTGGAACCCCATCGATCGGGGACGATTCCGGTGCATCTCTACTACCAGCGCCAGGATGCGCGTGCCCGGCTACGTTTCGGTGCGGCATGGCGTATCACGCCCACCGATGGGTTGCTGAATGATTTACGTACCCTGGTTGGTAATGAACAGGTAGAACTGGAATTTGACTAAAATAGGAATACTATGAGTCTGAATTTTCTTGATTTTGAGCAGCCGATTGCAGAGTTGGAAGCGAAGATTGATTCCCTGACCGCAGTCAGCCGCCAAGATGAAAAATTGGATATTAATCTGGATGAAGAAGTTAAGCGTCTGCGTGAAAAGAGCGTAGAACTGACGCGCAAAATCTTCGCCGATCTGGGCGCCTGGCAGATTGCCCAACTGGCGCGCCATCCACAGCGTCCTTATACCCTGGACTACGTTCAGCACATTTTCTCCGACTTTGACGAACTGGCCGGCGATCGCGCCTATGCCGATGACAAGGCGATCGTCGGGGGCATCGCCCGTCTCGACGGACGCCCGGTGATGATTATTGGTCATCAGAAAGGTCGTGAAACCAAAGAAAAAATCCGTCGCAACTTCGGGATGCCGGCGCCGGAAGGTTACCGCAAGGCGCTGCGCCTGATGGAAACGGCTGAACGTTTCAAAATGCCGATCATTACCTTTATCGACACCCCGGGCGCGTATCCGGGCGTAGGCGCGGAAGAGCGCGGCCAGTCTGAAGCGATCGCCCGTAACCTGCGCGAAATGTCCAGCCTGCGTGTGCCGATCGTCTGTACGGTGATTGGCGAAGGCGGCTCCGGCGGCGCGCTGGCTATCGGCGTCGGCGACAAGGTGAACATGCTGCAGTACAGCACTTATTCAGTTATTTCGCCGGAAGGCTGCGCCTCGATTCTGTGGAAAAGCGCCGACAAGGCGCCGCTGGCTGCGGAAGCGATGGGGATTACCGCACCGCGACTGAAAGAGCTGAAGCTGATTGACTCGGTGATCCCGGAACCGCTGGGCTCAGCCCACCGTGATGTAGCAGCAATGGCCGCATCGCTGAAATCGCAGTTACTGTCTGACCTGAACGAACTGGATACGCTGAGCGAACAGGAATTGCTGAACCGCCGTTACCAGCGTTTGATGAATTACGGCTACTGCTGATTTACCGCGCTATGCATTAGAGAAGTCCGCGATTGGGAACGATCGCGGACTTTTTGTTATGCTGATAACGGTGTTACGCGACGCGCCATCATCGCGGCGGCTTATTGCTCCACCCGCATTTTTCTTCTCAACCATGACATGGCATCGGCGAGCGTGGTGGCGCGCCATTTAGGGGAACCACTCTTATGCTGACATTGCTGGATGTTCACCATATCGCGATTATTGCCTCGGATTATGAGCGCAGTAAGCGTTTCTATTGCGACGTGCTCGGTTTTACGCTGCAACAGGAGGTCTACCGGGCGGCTCGTGACTCCTGGAAAGGCGATCTGGCGCTTAACGGCGGTTATCTGATCGAACTGTTTTCGTTCCCTTCGCCGCCGGCACGCGTCAGCCGACCGGAAGCCTGCGGGCTGCGCCATCTGGCGTTTGCGGTTGACGATATCGAACAGGCGGTCATTGCGCTGAACGAGGCGGAGGTGGACTGCGAACCGGTACGGACAGACGAGTATACCGGCCGCCGTTTTACCTTCTTTGCCGATCCGGACGGATTGCCGCTTGAGTTGTATGAACGCTGATACCGATATTTTCCCCGAGTTGCTGACGGCGATTGACGCGCAGATTGCGACGGATGGGCGCTATCTGGTGGCCTACAGCGGCGGGTTGGATTCCAGCGTGCTGCTGCATTTGATGACGCGTCTACGCCGACGGCGTGCATCGTCTTTACCGGTATTGTCTTTACAGGAATTGCCTCTGCGGGCGGTGTATGTGCATCATGGCCTGAGCGCGCATGCCGATGCGTGGGCTGAACATTGCCGCGCCCAGTGCCTGCGCTGGCAGGTGCCGTTCGATGTATTGCAGGTTCAGGTGGATGCCAGCGACGGCGGCGTTGAAGCCGCTGCGCGGGCAGCGCGTTATCAGGCGTTGCAACAGCATTTGCATGACGGGGAAACGCTGCTGACGGCCCAGCATCAGGATGATCAGAGCGAAACGTTCCTGCTGGCGCTTAAACGCGGTAGCGGGCCCGCCGGACTGGCGTCGATGGCGGCGACCGCGCAACCGAATGGCGTTCGGCTGCAACGCCCGTTGCTGGGGATAGCCCGTGAACAACTGGAGGCTTATGCCAACGCGTACCAGTTGAGCTGGGTGGAGGACGACAGTAACGCCGATGAGCGCTACGACCGCAATTTTCTGCGCCGGCAGGTGTTGCCGTTGCTGAAACGGCGTTGGCCTCATTTCCCTTCGGCGGTGGCGCGTAGCGCCGAACTGTGCGCGGAACAGGAACAACTGCTGGATGAACTGCTGGCTGAGTCGCTGGCGGCGCTGCGCAATGCCGATGGCGCGTTGAGTGTGGCGGCGTTGACGACAATGAGCGCCGCACGCCGGTTCGCCTTGTTGCGTCGTTGGCTGGCGGAGCAGGGCGCGCGTATGCCGTCCCGCGAACAACTCACGCGATTGTGGGAAGAGGTGGCGACCAGTCGTGACGATGCCAACCCTTGCCTGCCGCTCGGCTCGTGGCAGGTCAGGCGGTTTCGTCACTACTTGTATCTGCTGCCGGCGATGACGCCGGTAACCGGATATGTGCTGCCGTGGCAGCCAGCGGCAGCGCCCTTGCCATTGCCGGATAGCCTCGGGCAACTGCGGGTATCGACGCAGGGAACCAGGGTGCGGCAGCCGCGTCATGACGAAGTCGTCACCGTGCGTTTCGGTTTTCAGGGATATGTGCAGATAGTCGGGCGCGCGCATGGCCGCCCTATCAAGAAGTTATGGCAGGAACTGGACGTGCCGCCGTGGTTGCGGGAGCGCACGCCGCTGATTTTCTATAACGACCAGTTGATTGCGGCGGTCGGGCGATTTGTGACCCGTGAAGGGCAGGCGACGGCGGATGAGGACGGGTGGTTTATCGACCGGTGTGGGCTGAAATAAAAACGGACAACCCGCGTTGTCCGTCGCTGCAGATGAAGACGGCTGTCAGGGCTCGCTGACCACCACTTTACCAATTTCGGGATGACTGAAACTGAGAATATGGTCGAGACGGAGCTCGCGTTTCTGGCCCGACTCTTCAATCACCAGATATTCGATATTTTTTCGAGAGATCATATCACTGGCTTTACCGACCACGACCTCGCCAGTGCGCAGTTCAACCGTCAGCGTCAGATGCTGCTGGCAGGTGGCTTCCAGGTTATCGTAGTCATCACAATTGATGGGTTGATATTCATTACTCATTGACATAATCGCTCACCAATAAGTTAGCGGCGGCATAGGCCGCCTGTTCCCTGACAGAGGATGGTAATTCGCTGTTTGTCGCGATGCCATCCAGGGTTTTCAACACACAACCCAGCGCGTCGGGTATAAACCCCAGATTGCCGCTGGCGATCTCCGCGTACAGACGGCGTACTAATTCACTGTATTGTTGCATAATATCCTCCCTTAGAGCTTAACCCGGTAGAGATTCATGCATCCATCATTGTTATCGTGACTGCAATGTAAGTCTACGAAGATAAACTCTCATCTTCTTTCCGACTATAGCATAGGCCTCGGTAGGTTATCAGCATAATGCAACAGCATAATTCCGCTGTTACCGCCCATCACGCGTATGTGACTGTGATGTACGTCGCAGCTGGGGTAGACTAACGGCTCTGTAATTAGGGGTAGAGAATGGCCTTAAAAGCAACGGTTTACAAAGCCAACGTCAACATCGCCGATATGGATCGCGCGTTTTTTCAGGATGTCAGCCTGACGCTGGCCCAGCACCCTTCCGAAACCGACCAGCGCATGATGCTGCGGTTGCTGGCGTGGATCTGCCATGCCGATGACCGGCTGCGTTTCACCAAGGGATTGAGCGCGGATGACGAGCCGGAAATCTGGCAGCATAGCGACGACGGTCAACTGATGTTATGGATTGAGCTGGGCCTGCCTGATGAAAAACGCCTGAAAAAAGCCTGTAGTCTGTCGCCCGAGGTGGTGCTGTATGCCTATGGCGAACGCGCCGCCCGGGTATGGTGGCAAAACATGGCCGACAAGGCGGCGTCTCTGTCCAATCTGACCGTGTATTTTCTCGATGATCAGCAACTGGCGAGCCTGGCCGCGCTGGCGCAACGTTCCATGACATTACAGGCTACGTTGCAGGAAGGAACTATCTGGCTGTCTGACGATCAGAATAATCTGGAATTGTCGTTCAGTAGCTGGCAAATTGCCCAAGGTTAAGGATGATCTGACGGCATGCCAGCACAACACAGCAGGAGAATAAGGATGAAAAAACTGGCGACAGGGGTGGTGCTTGTTCTTTTATTATCGGGGTTGATGGGGTGCCATTCCCGCCCCCAGATTCAGGAAGAGCCATTACGCCCGATGGCGCAGTATTATCGCGGTAAGTTGCCTTGTGGCGCGTGCGGCGAGATGGATACGTCACTGTTTTTGAATACGGACGGCAGTTTTGTCATGCAGGAGAGCTACCCGTCCGGGGCTGACGGCAAAACCACCGTTGCGGAATCGGGCCGCTGGAGCCGTACCGCCGAACGGCTGGTTCTGACCGATAACTATGGCGAGAAACGCTATTTTCGCCCGTTGATCAATGGCCTTGAAGCCTTGGGCGATGACGGTCAGCCGTTGGGTGCGGCTACTCAACGTTACCGGTTGCTTGCCGTGGATAAGCAGGATAAACCGGTAGCGCCAGTATGCCTGAGCCAGTTTTCCGGCCATGATATGCGCGCGATAACGGCTGCGGTTGAGCGTTATATGACGAAGCAGCCGGGTGACCATGTGTTTTCCGTTGCGATGGAGCCGGAAATCACTGCCGTGCACGTGAGTTATTACTCGTATTCCCGCGTGATTGCCTATCCTGTGGCCCTATGATGTAGCCTTGATCCTTGGGCAGGCACATATAGCGTGAGCGGAGAACCCGAAAGCCGTTGTTCTCCGCTCAGTACTTTTACAGCATTCCTTTCAGCTTATACAACCAGTCCAGCGCCTGACGCGGCGTCAGCGTGTCCGGGTCGATGGCTTCCAGCGCGTCCAGCGCCGGCGACGGTTCTTCCGGCGTGAGCAACGCGAGTTGCGAGCCGTCGACGTGGCTGGCCGAAGCATGACCTGCCAGTGACTCCAGTTCTTTCAGCTTTTGCCTCGCCCGCTTGATGACCTCTTTCGGCACGCCGGCCAGTGCTGCTACGGCCAGCCCGTAACTCTTGCTGGCCGCGCCTTCCTGCACGCTGTGCATAAAGGCGATGGTGTCGCCATGCTCCAGAGCGTCGAGATGGATATTGATCACGCCTTCCATTTTTTCCGGCAGGTTGGTGAGCTCGAAATAGTGAGTGGCGAACAGGGTCATCGCCTTGATTTTGTTCGCCAGCGCTTCGGCGCAGGCCCAGGCCAGCGACAGACCGTCGTAAGTGGATGTACCGCGCCCGATTTCATCCATCAACACCAGACTGTGTTCGGTGGCGTTATGCAAAATGTTGGCGGTTTCCGTCATTTCCACCATGAAGGTTGAACGGCCGGAAGCCAGGTCATCGGCTGCGCCGACGCGGGTAAAGATTCGGTCTACCGGGCCAATCACCGCCTGTTCGGCCGGGACGTAGCTGCCGATGTGCGCCATCAGCACAATTAGCGCCGCTTGTCGCATATAGGTGCTTTTCCCGCCCATGTTGGGGCCGGTGATGATCAGCAGCCGACGCTGAGGCGACAGCGATAACGGGTTGGCGATAAAAGGCTCGCTCAGCACTTGCTCCACCACCGGGTGGCGGCCGCCGGTGATCTTGATCCCCGGTTTGTCGCTAAGAGTGGGGCAGACGTAGTTCAGCGTGTCGGCGCGTTCGGCCAGATTGGTAAGAACATCCAGCTCCGCCAGCGCGCCGGCGCTTTGCTGCAGCTCCGCCAGATGCGGCAGCAGCAAATCGAACAATTCTTCGTACAGGGCTTTTTCCAGCGCCAGCGCCTTGCCTTTTGAGGTCAGTACTTTGTCTTCGTACTCTTTCAGTTCGGGAATGATGTAGCGCTCGGCATTTTTCAGCGTCTGGCGGCGCACATAGTTCATCGGCACCAGATGGCTCTGCCCACGGCTGACCTGAATGTAGTAACCGTGCACGCCGTTGAAACCGACCTTCAGCGTGTCGATGCCAAGCCGGTCGCGTTCGCGGATTTCCAGTTTTTCCAGATAATCGCTGGCGCCATCGGCCAGCATGCGCCACTCATCCAGTTCTGCGTTGTAGCCGCTGGCGATAACGCCGCCGTCTCGTACCAACACCGGCGGCGCTTCCACCACCGCGTGTTCCAGCAGGTCGCGCAGCTCATCAAAATGGCCGACTTGCGTACGCAATTGTTGTACCGCTTCGGCGCTGACCGTTTCCAGCAGCGCGTGAATGTCCGGCAACTGTTGAAAGGCATGACGCATCCGGGCCAGATCGCGCGGACGCGCCGATCGCAGCGCCAGACGCGCCAGAATACGCTCCAGATCGCCCACCTGGCGCAAAAACGGCTGCAGTTCGGCCGCCACATCCCGTAATGCGCCGATGGCCTGCTGACGCCGCAGCAGCGCCTGAACGTCGCGAATCGGCGCGTGCAGCCAGCGTTTCAGCATCCGGCTGCCCATCGGGGTGACGGTACGGTCCAGCACCGAAGCCAGGGTATTTTCACCGCTGCCGGACAGGTTCTGCGTCAGCTCCAGATTGCGGCGCGTCGCCGCATCCATGATGATGCCGTCCTGCTGGCGTTCCACGGTGATGCCGCGGATATGCGGCAGCGAGGTTCGCTGGGTATCTTTGGCGTATTGCAACAGACAACCCGCGGCGCGCAGCCCCAGGTGCGCCTGCTCTACGCCGAAACCAGTCAGGTCGCGGGTGCCAAACTGCAGATTCAACTGCTGGCGGGCGGTGTCCAGTTCGAACTCCCACAACGGACGGCGGCGCAGCCCGTGGCGATGCTCAATCAGGGACATCGCTTCAAAGGTTTCCGGATAGAGCAATTCCGCCGGATTGGTACGCTGTAGCTCCGCCGCCATGGTTTCCCGGTCAACCGGCTCCACCAACCGGAAACGGCCGGAGCTGATATCCAGCGTGGCGTAGCCGAATCCCCGGCCTTCCTGCCAGACGGCGGCCAGCAGGTTGTCCTGCTTTTCCTGTAAGAGCGCTTCATCGCTGATGGTGCCGGGGGTGACGATGCGCACTACTTTGCGCTCCACCGGTCCTTTGCTGGTGGCCGGGTCGCCAATTTGTTCACAAATCGCCACCGATTCGCCCAACTGCACCAGTTTGGCCAGATAGTTTTCCACCGCATGGTGAGGAACCCCTGCCATCGGGATGGGTTCCCCCGCGGAAGCGCCGCGCTTGGTCAGCGAAATATCCAGCAACTGCGAGGCGCGTTTGGCGTCGCCATAAAACAGCTCATAGAAGTCGCCCATGCGGTAAAACAGCAGAATATCGGGATGCTGGGCTTTCAGCTTCAGGTACTGCTGCATCATGGGGGTATGCAAGCTAATGTCTTCTTTTTCCATTTAAATGAATCACTTATAAATTACGATGCCAGTTTTGGGGCAATTGGGGCATTTTGATCCCTATTTTTCATGTTTTCCCAGATGCGATCCAGTTCCCTGTGAGACTCTAAATCTATCCAGCATGCATAGACTCAACAAGCATTAAGTAATCTTGGTGTGCCGCTCGTTCACCCGGACGCGGCCCGGAATAGACAATCCACGTAGCGGCTGCCTTATCTCCCGGAGGCAGACAACCTTTTGCAATCAGCACGTTGTGCTCACCATCGTTGTGCTCATCATCGTTGTACCCACCATAGTTGTTCTCACCATAGTTGTACCCATCATAACTGAGTGGGGGCCGGGGCTTGGCTGCTTTTTGTGAATCGGATGCAATGTTTGCCTGACGCTTCGCAATAATGATTATTTTCACACCAGCAGATAAAGCCGGAGAACGTGGCTGGATACTGGGTTACGGCTTCCGGTTGCAATAGAAGCAGGGCGGCTGACCGGATGATGCACGATGACCCCGACAGAAGCCCACTTTATCGTGAGCTGATTCCGGGGGCTTTATTAACGAATTCGGTGCTTGAGAGTTGATCGAACATGAATATGGCAACGTCTTGACGAGAGACGGTCAACGTATGCGTTGAGCGGCCATACAGCCCGACATGTAGACGGTTGGACGCGGGACTGTTTTTCAGGAATGCCACACGGACCATCGTCCAGTCCAGTTCTGAAGTCCGTATCGCGTTCGCAAGCCTGATAATGTCTTGAAAGGAACTGGGCATGACAAACCTGATAAGCAATGCGGGATACCTGATTTTGGGGTCAAATCGGTCCTCAGGGTCCGGAGCAGTGCCGGTCGATACGGCAATCAGGCGCTTTACCCCCTCCTGCTTCATGACCGAAGTGATGGCATTCATGGCCGTGGTAATCGGCAGGTTTTTGGGATGTTTCAGCGAGGTAGGGCCGAGCGCTGACAACACGGCGTCTGAACCCGAAATGGCTTCTCTTAGACGATTTCTATCAGTGAGTTCTCCACGCACGACGCGCACGTTGGCGTTGTCAAACGGACTGCCCGGCCGTGCAAAGACCGTCATGTCCATGCCGCGTTTTAAGCCTTCATCAATCAGGTATCTTCCGGTTTTTCCGGTTGCGCCAAAAAGGGTTATTTTCATGCTAGACCTCGGGGAAATGGAATTGATGCTGCCAATAGATCGGCCAGGCTTATGGTGCCGGCCGCCATGTTGCAAACCTCGCCGATCGCGCTGCTTATACTGTGGCCGCCACCCGTGATAACCGCGGCTTTTCCGTTGAGGCGATTCTGCGGCGTCCTTTTAGTTAAGCCGCGCCTGGATTGCCGCTGCGGCCGGTGCGTTGGGCGACGGAGGTTCGCGCACCACGTTCTGCGTCGCGAAGGAGGCGGCCAGAAAGATGAGCCCCGCGGCTGCCGGAATGGCACCCCTGGGCTTGCGGGCGCCAAGGTGCGCCAGCCCGGACAGGATCAGGTGATACAAGATGCCGGCATACGCCAGATCGCTGAGGGCCACATTGAAGCGCGACAGAATCGCAATAGGGCCAAGCGCTTTTACCACGATCATGAAGGGTACGAGGTAGGAGGCTGAGTAGCCTAACTCCGTCAGTACCTTTCGAACATAAGCGCTTTTCGTGGCATATAGCGCGGCCGAAGCGAAATAGAGCAGAGATAGCAGGGCAGTACTGATCCAATAGGTATATGTAGCAGCCATAAGGTTCTCTCATTCACGTTCCTGGGTTAGACAAGTGGCAAGAATGTCGTCTAAGATGAAAATTCGCAAGTAGGATGAAATAGAGACTCCTAGTATGAATAATAAGACTAATGGCGATGACGATATCAATATGCACGAGGAGATGCGCCGTGCGTTCGGGCTGCTCTCGGGCAAGTGGAAGCTTGAGATCATGTGGCTGCTCAACCAGCGAATCTATCGCTTTGGCGAGCTGCGCAAGGCCATTCCCGGCATCACGCAGCACATGCTGACGACTCAGCTTCGCGAACTGGAAGCGGATGGTTTGGTATCACGCACGGTCTTTGCAGAAGTCCCGCCGCGCGTCGAATATGAGATTACGCAGAAGGCTCGTGGGCTTGGGCCAACGATGGAAGCGCTGACGGCGTGGTGGCAGACGTACGGAAGTAGCGTGCCGAAGCGCCCGACTTCTCGGGGGCGTAAGGCCCAGTAGCGCCGGGTGCTATCGGCCCCACTGAATACAAGCGTTTCGAAAGCCAGAGGCGCGTTTTTCGCAGGTGGTCTGCAAGCGCACGATAGCGCCAGTCGTGCCGAGCCTGAGGACGTTGCCTAACGGGCAACCCTTTCTGGCTGATATGATTTTGAATAGATGACGGCGCACCGCCTTCGGAAAGGAGATTCAGGGTATAAATCCTGTTCTGTTCAATAGAGCGAACCCGTCAGTCGCTCGTTCTGGGTTGCAGCAATTGTTCGTCTAAACTATGTGCTAAAGCTTGTAGAGCAGGCTGGTAAGCCATTAATTCAATAGGGTATTCATTGTCAGTATCAGAGAAATTAACCTCTGATAACTTGATTTCGATATTATTAGGAATAATTTTCATATGTACCCCCAGTAATACTTGATGCAACTGTGCCGCTGCTTTTCCTCCCCCTCGGTTAGCATAACTAATCATGGCGGCAGGTTTGTCTTTCCATTCATTATATAAATGGTCAATGGCATTTTTTAATGCTGCCGGATACCCCCAGTTGTATTGCGGAAATATAAAAATATAGGCATCGGCCTCTGAAATCTTGCTACTCCATAACGTGGTATGTTCCTGAACGTAAACGCCCTCTGCTGGAAGGTTAGGTTCATCGTCCATAGGTAAATACCATTCTTTTAAATCAATAATTTCATTTGTGTTCTCTTGAATATCATCAAGAACTTCTTTTGCCCATTTGGCAATTTTAGGGCCAATACGTCCCTTTCTTACGCTACCGATAATGATTTGAATGTGCATAAAACCCTCTTAAAGAAAATGAATAAGGTGATGGTCCTGCGTCATGTCATGAAATGTATGCATTTGGGGCTATTCATGCGTCATGCTTAATTCTGAACCAGGTAATATAGAGCGCAGGTAAAAACAATAACGTCAGTACCGTTCCAACAATAATGCCGCCCATCATGGCAAAGGACATCGGCCCCCAAAATATCTCACGTGAAATAGGGATCAGCCCCAGCGTTGCGGCAGCCGCCGTCAGCAAAATAGGGCGTATGCGGTGCTCCGTTGCTTCCACCACGGCTTGCCAGGGGGACATTCCCGTTCTTTTAAGCTCTTCAATTAATACGAGTAGGATGACCGAATTACGAATAAGTATTCCCGTCAGCGCCAGAACGCCCAGTAAAGCCACAAACCCCAACGGCGTGTTGCTCAGCAGCAAGGCAATCACTACACCGATAAGGGCCAGCGGCGCGACTGAAAAAACCAGGAACAACCTGGAGAAACCCTGTAGCTGAATCATGAGTAAGGTTGCCATAACGAAAAGCATGATGGGTACGACTCTGGCGATCGGCGCCTGAGATTTAGCGCTTTCCTCGACAGAACCGCCAACCGTGACGGAATAGCCGGGGGGTAAGGTCTGCTGAAAAGAGGCCACCTGATCAGAAAGTTCTTTTGTGATTGTTGCCGCCTGCTTCTTATCATTGACGGCGGCTTTGATGGTTACGGTTGGAATTCTGTCCCAACGCCAGATAACCGGCTGTTCAAGTTTATATTGAAAGGTGGCGACCGATGACAGTGGAATCGATTTTCCATTACGACTCGGCAACTGAAGATTATAAATACTCTCTATTGACCCTCGCTCTGCTTTTTCAGCGCGGCTAATCACATCAACCAGGTAAATATCATCCAGTACTTGTGTTACCGATGTCCCTTCAACGATGCCGTTAAGTGCCGTCGCGATACTCTCTGATGATACCCCCAATTGCCGCAACTTATCTTGTAATACATTAACTTTTACGACACGGGCCGGTTCGTTCCAGTCGAAAGCAATATTGGTCAGGGAAGGGTGTGAGGTGATGATACCGGCAAGTTGTCGGGAATAACTGCGCACCGTCTGGATATCAGGTCCTGAAATTCGATATTGCACCGGTTTGCCAACCGGAGGGCCAATATCCAATAGGTTCACATAAGCATCCGTACCTGGGAATGTATTTTTCAGATATTGCTGCAGGTCTATACGAAGCCGATCGCGTGCCTCGATATCTTTAGCCACAATGATGGTTTGTCCCCAAAATGCATTATCAGGTTGTACGTTGAAGGATAAAATAAAACGAGGAGCACTGCGTCCCACATAGGTTGACCAATGATCAATATCTTTATTCTCGGCTAATTTTTCTTTTTCGAATTTAAGCATTTGCCTGCTGGTTTCAGTAATGGAACTATTTTGCGGCAGGTTCCAGTCAACAATCAGTTCTGGACGGTCTGAATTCGGGAAAAACTGCTGTTGAACAAACGCCAGGCCCACAATCGACAGCAGAAACGTAGCGATAGTGGTAGCGATAGTCGCCCAACGATATTTCAGGCAATAGTTTAGTATGCGGGAAAACGCCCGCATGAACCTTCCCTTACCGCCAACTTGGTGGTGCGGCATGTTTTTTAATAATGTCACGCCTAACAACGGGGTAAATAGCACCGCTACCCCCCATGAGACGATCAACGAGACGGCCAATACTACAAATAAGGTGAAGGTAAATTCCCCGGCGTTGCTACTGTTAAAGCCTATTGGAATAAAACCGGAAACGGTAACCAGAGTTCCGGTCAGCATAGGAAACGCCGTCGAGGTATAGACGTATGTCGCTGCTTTACGCAGGTTATCACCGACCTCCAGCCTGGCAACCATCATTTCAACCGCAATCATGGCATCGTCAACCAATAATCCAAGCGCGATGATCAGCGCCCCCAGCGATACCCGCTGCAAGGTAATATCCGCGTACTGCATAATCACAAAGGTGATCGCAAGGACCAGCGGAATGGAGATGGCGACCACCAATCCGGCGCGAATTCCCAAACTGATAAAACTGATCGCCAGTACAATCGCTACCGCTTCAAAAAGCGCATGGGTAAAACCCGAGATTGCTTTATTAACCGTTTCCGGTTGATCCGCGACCCGGTCAATAGTGACGCCGATAGGAAGGCTCTGCGTTATCTTCGATAGCATGGCATCAAGCTCTTTACCGAATTCCAGCAGGTTCCGGCCTGTTTTCATACCGACTATCAACCCAATCGCCGGCTTACCATTAAATCGAAATAAAGAGTCAGGGGGATCAACATATCCACGAGAAATGGTAGCCACATCCGTCAAAGGAAAGAAACGATTGTTCACCTGCAGATTGATAGCGCGCAGGCTGTCCTCGGAGATAAAACGACCGCCGACGCGCAATGCAATGCGCTCGCCGTTGGTTTGAATAAATCCGGATTGCGTGACGGCATTCTGTGCCTGAAGTGTTGCCAGAATGTCCGATTTGTCGATACCGAGCGCAGCAATTTTTCGCGTAGAAAATTCCAGATAAATCACTTCATCCTGTGCGCCGATAATATCCACTTTCCCGGTATCAGGAAGCGTGAGTATCTGACTTCGAACATTTTTCACCAGATCCCGCAGCTGTCTGTGATTCATGTCCTCACTGGAGAAAGCAAATATATTGCCGTAGACATCGCCAAAATTATCATTGAAAAAAGGCCCGACGACGCCGGTGGGGAAATCATGCTGAATATCAGCGATCATATTTCTGATACGCAACCAGGTCGGTTTTACCTCTTTTGCTTTTGTTTCCGCCTTGAGATCAACAAATATGGTGGTTTTTCCGGCGGTGGTAACACTCCGGGTATGCTCAAGGTTATCCAGTTCCTGTAGTTTCTTTTCAATACGGTCAGTGACCTGTTGCGTCACTTCTTCAGCCGATGCTCCCGGCCACTGCGACTGTATGATCATCGTCTTTATTGTAAAGGACGGATCTTCTTCGCGGCCGAGTTGGTTATAGGCAACAACGCCGACAATGGAAAAAACTATCATGAAATACCAGACGAGAGCGCTATGTTCCAGAGCCCATTCAGAAAGGTTGAATTTCTTCATTATCGCATCCTCTGTCCCGGCATAATGTGTTGTCCTTCCGTTAGCTTATCGACGCCGGAAACAACGACTTTTTCACCAACATTTACTCCCTGCAGAACGCGGACATAGCGTGCGTTAAGCGAATGCGGATCGGTCAGAATTGATTTCAGCGAGACGGTATTTTTCTCAGGATCAATCGTCCAGATCTGCGCACGACCATCAATCTCGTTCTTTTGATACAGCGACTGTGCAGGTAAAACCACCATGCCGGATTGAGTCGTGGGGCTATCTGCGCATACTGTTACCAGTGCGCCGATCTTGAAAACCACTGGTGCGTGATCTATGGCGATTTTTACCCTGTGTGTGCGGGTACTGGAATCCGCTTCCGGGCCCACTTCCCGAATCACACCGGAGGTACCTATTGTCTCGTCAAGTTGCAGCGACACTAAAAAGCGAGAATCTGAAGGTATAGCAGGAAGTTTTGAACCGGGGATATCGATGACGGCGTCGCGTTGTTCGAGGCTCGCTAATGTCAGCACGGTTTGTCCGGCCTGCACCGTTTGACCGACTTCTACCGCGGTGTTGGTAATAACGCCATCAAAATCCGCTTTCAATCTGGTATAACTGAGCTGCTCTCTGGCCTTATCGAGATTAGCTTGCGCTTTATCAACATCTGCCTGCGCCGTCGCTAATGCTTGTCTGGCAAGATCATATTCTTCTTTACTGATGACAAATCTGGCGCTGAGTGCGCGCTTGCGTTGCTCCGTCAGTGCCGTATTCCTTAATTGAGCCTGCGCACTACGTAATTGAGCCTGCGCATTAATCACCGACTGTTGCTGAGGAAGGGGATCTATTTCGGCAAGAATATCGTCTTTGTGGACGATATCGCCGACATCCACGTTACGTGAAATAACGCGCCCCAATGTCCTGAATGCCTGTTCAGTTTCAATATGGGGTTTTACGATGCCCGTAAATAAAATATCGCTTAAAGGCGCCGCCTCCGCAGTCGTCCATATTACTTGTCGTAAGGCGGTGTTTTTTTCTGCGTGTCGGTCGCATGCTGAAAGTAACAGGCATGTCATGAGCAATAATGGAATAAATAGCAATCTGTATCGGCTCATATTAATTCTCACCCCAGGAGACCGTCTGGCCTTCCCGCAAAAACCTGCCGCCGTCAACGACAACCCATTCATTTGGCTGCAAACCCTTGGTGATAATGAAGTCTCTCGACCGATATTGCGCTACGGTAACGTTTCTCATTGATACCTCGTGATTTGAGGCATTGATAACCCACACCGCCGGCGCGCCATAATTAGAGTCCATCGATGTCCACGGCAGCGCGATGCCATTGCGGGCGTCTTGATGAAATGTTCCCGTTATCGGCGTCCCAAGCGGCCAGGGGGGTTCTTTCGGAAGTGATACCTTCACTCGAATCGTTCCGGTCGCGGAATCAATAATTGGCGAGACTTCCCTAATCACTCCCGTTGCTTGATATCCTGATTCATCGATAGGATGAATACTCACCGTTTTTGACGGCTCGCCATTGATGAAATAAGCCTCAAAAACATTAAACACGGCATCCCAGGCGCCATTATGCGCTAGCGTTACAGCGGATTGCGCCGCTGAAACCACCTGGCCGCTCTCAATATCAAGGGCGGTAATGACACCGTCTGCATCCGCCTTCAGCGAGGTGTCGGATAAATTATCCATTGCGGTAGCGAGGTCCGCCTGAGCGGAGGCAACGCTGTTTTGTGCCGCAATCATATCCGTAAGCGTTTGATCGTAATCCGCCTCAGCGATGACCCGCGCGGGTAACAATGCTTTATAGCGCTGATAAGTCAGCGTCTTTCTCTGCAAGGCAGCCTGTGCGGACTTTAGCGTTGCCTGAGCATTCTCCACGTCTGCGCGCTGCTCAGTATCATCAAGTCGGGCGAGAATATCGCCGGCCTTCACCAGCGTGCCGATATTCACCCGTCGCTCCGTCACTTTCCCTCCCACTTTGAAGGACAGCTCGGTTTGTATTCTGGCTTTGATTTCGCCGGTCACGTCGATATCCGGCTGGTATTCCGCCGAGGAGACTTGCATTGCGCGGACGGGGTGAATCGTACTTGTCGTATCATTTTTTTGCCGATCACAGCCCGCGAGGATAGGGAGAAAAGCACAGCACAACCCGTAAGCTACACACTGAATACACCGCATCGCTAACGTACCCCTGAAAAGAGAAAATCTGCGATTCATCTATCCGTTACGATTAATGCTCCACCACAACTTCCGACAGCGGACGACGCCATTGTTCCTCTATCCGGGCATCGTCCGCGCGATATCCCAGGGCTATCACGAGCGGAATAACTGATTCGCGCGGCAATCCAAGCAGCCGGACGATTTTCGTCGCTGAAAAGCCTTCCATTGGGCAAGAGTCAATTCCTCTTGCTGAGGCGGCAAGCATCAGCGTTTGTGCGGCAAATATGGCATTTCTGGCGGCCCAATGGCGGCTCCCGGTATGTCCGATGGGAAGTAATGATAAGCTCGGCTTAAACAATGAAATAATATTGATCAGCGGGGTCCATAATGCTGAGGAACCGATTGTCAGTATTTTAGTAAATTTCCCTATTTGCTTACGGTAATAATCTTTTGATTTTGGTTGTAATACGGGAGAGTCTTCAACATAGGAAAGTTGTTTATTGGCTGTGCTTCTGCCAATTTCAGGACTGGCGACAACAACAATAATCACTGCTGATGATTTTGCCGCTTTTTGTCCATTACAGGCTGCTGCAACTTGTGATTTTAATTCGGGAGTTTTAATCCAGTGAAGCTGGTACGGTTGAAGATTACCGCTGGAGGGCGCGTAGCCGGCTTCGGTAAGTAACGCGGTGATGATCTCATCGGCAATCGGAATATTACCGAAGTCTCTAATAGCCCTGCGCGAGCGATTGGTTGTCTGAAAGTCGGCCCATAAATACGGGGTGTCTTGCATAGGCATAAAGATAATTCCTGGTGAAAGTATGATAACCCAATTGGCAAATTAGATTTGTCAATTGGCTTGTGTGTTCATATTTTAAATAGTAAGCTTTAACTTTAATTTAATAAACTTATATTCCGGAGCACGGAATGAAACGCAGCCGACTCGTTGCCAACCCCAGAAAAATGCCTGTTCAGGCTCGTTCACGAGCAACTGTTGATGCAATAATTCAAGCCTCGGCTTACATTCTGAATGAGCATGGATGGGAAAGTCTGACTACTAACGCTATTGCCGAGCGGGCGGGAGTTAACATCAGCTCTCTGTATCAGTTTTTCCCTAATAAAGAAGCGATTATTAACGAGTTACAACGCAGGCATGCGCTTGAAATGCATACTGAGTTGCATGAAACACTCCAGTTGTTTCCTGAACAGTCTTCGCTCCGGGAAGCCCTGACGCTGATTGTCGAGAGGATTGTCGATAAACATCGTGTTTCACCTGTTGTGCATAAGGTTTTGACGGAAGAGATACCGCTGACGGCACGGCGTGTGCTGGAGGATGAAGAAGAGCTGCGTAAGTGCTTAATCGATGGGCTAAAACCTTTTATGAAGAATGTCCCCGATCCCGAGTTTGCTCTTTATATTATCGGTACCGCAACGCATGCGATCATACATCGTGTGACGGTAGAGCGTCCGACCCTTTTGCATACGCAGCTACTGGTTAGCGAACTGGTCACGCTGTTTGAGTTCTATCTGAATCGACCGTAGCGGTTTTATGATGTGAGTCATCTGCAAAGAGCGATTATCTCCCACTCACCAGCAAAACAGGTGACATTGAGCCCCATCAACCTTCTCCCGCCATAGGTCTGACAGCCATCCCCGCGTTGGTGTTCGGCGCGTTAACTATCATCGACAGAGCGTGCGAACGGCGTATCAGTCGCGCAACGCCGATGGCACTACGCCGAAACGGCGGCGGAAAGCCGCGGTGAATTTGCTGTGGGATTCGTAGCCGACATCAAGGGCGATAGCGGCGACCGGTCGATCCGATGATTGCAGCAGCACCATCGCCGCTTCCAGCCGGGTTTCCCGTACGCAGGCGGCGATGGTGTTGCCCTCCTGCGCCAGCCGGCGGTTCAGGGTGCTGGCGGTGGTGGACAGCGCTTGCGCCACCCGGTCGGCCGCCCAGTGGTCATACGGACGCTGCGCCACCAGCCGCCGCACCCGCTCGCTCCAGTTCAGCGCTCCCGGCGGCGTCAGCACAATGCCGGACTGCTCCGCCAGCAAGAGCAAGACTTCCAGCACCCGGTGCTCGCTCAACGTCGCCGAACAATCGGCGTCGCTCAGCGCGTCGGCGGCGCGCATAAACGCGGCCCCTATCGTGCGGCTATCCGTCACTCTGGCGAAGCTCCGTACCGGCGTCAGCGCGGTAAACTGACCGAAACACTGGTAAAAGCGCGTCACCGTCTCCGGTTGCAGGTTCAGAATCTGCGCTACATAGCGCCCTTGCGGCGCCGGGTCGTTGATCACGTCCCACTGGGTGCCGCGCGGCAATATAAATAACTCGCCGGGTGCAAACGCGTTGCTGCCTTCCGGCGCCAGCAGCTGTTTGGTGCCGGAGACGACCAGCCCAATCAGGTCGGTACGCATCACCACCGTACGCAGCGCATACTGGCTGCGGGCGATAATCTGATGGGAAAGCGGCAGCGCATGGCGGGGCACTGGCTCGGCCGAATGCATCAGAGGCAAATTAGGGGGGGCGGTCAGCGTCATCCGGTATCCGTGGTGAAAATGGAACAAAGGTTGCGCGAGCCGGAACAATGGAACTGGCGTCGGCGCGCTACCATTGGCAGCACAGTTCAGTCTGTGTCCTGACATTCATCCCCGATACGGCCGTCATGCGCGGCATGGCGATGAATGGCAAACCAAGCCTACCATGAGTCACAGGAATACTAATATGAAAACACGTTCACGCCTGATTCGCTCCTGCGCGCCGCTGCTCGCCGGTTTGTTGATGACCGCCGCGGCGCACGCGGATACCCTGACATTGTCCAGCCCATCCATCGTGCCTGATAGCGCGTTGCCTGCCAGCTTTGAGTTCAACGGCTTTGGTTGCAGCGGGCTGAACCAGTCGCCCGCGTTAAACTGGCGCGGCGCGCCGGCAGGTACTCAGAGCTTTGCCGTCACCGTTTATGATCCGGATGCGCCGACCGGTTCCGGCTGGTGGCACTGGATGGTGATCAATATTCCGGCGAATGTGAATAGTCTTGCCGCCAACGCCGGCGAAATCGGCGGCAAACATCTGCCTGCCGGTGCGCGTCAGGTGCGTATCGATTACGGCGTGGAGGCCTGGGGCGGCGTTTGTCCGCCGGCGGGCGACAAACCGCACCGTTACATCTTTACCGTTTACGCGCTGAAGACCAAAACGCTGGATGTCCCTAAAGACGCCAACCCGGCGCTCGGCGGCTACATGATTAACGGCAACACGCTGGCTAAAGCCAGCTTCACTGCCTATTACGGTCGTCCGGCGCAGTAGGGCGCTGAGGTATCTTGCTCTCCCCGCTGAACGGCGGGGATGTGACGTCTGGTCGGTTGGGCCGGTGGTGCGGTTAACCGCCATTTGTTACCTGCTGAGCCATTTCACCTGCTGAATAGTGTCGCCCCCCAGACTGCTCATGCTGGGGGAAAGATGATTGTCTCGTTTACCGGGGGGCGTCGCTGATTTTCGCCAGAACCGGGCCTAATAATTTAATTCCATGAACTTCTGCATCAGTGAGCTCAGGATGTAAAAGATTAATCAGCAAAATGTCACGATCACTAGCAGAATGGTTGTAAACGTTATGCAGGAAACTATGATCGAAAAAAATAGATTTCCCTTCTTCCCAGCGTCGCTCTTCTCCCGCAACGATTAGGCCGCAATCCTCGGGGATATTAATCCCAAAGTGGCAGGTTATTTGTGCATTCGTCCAGTCATAATGTTCAGGAAGCCAGGCTCCGGCTTTTAATCGCATAAACGTGACTTCTCCTCGCCACGGAAACAGAATGTCTTCAAATCTACCGATTAATTTTTCCAGGTTAGGGAAGTGAACTATTTTTTCACTGAATTTCCCACGGCTCCAAAGTGAAATGGAGGACCAGTCTTTTTCTGAAAGATTTTTAAACAGATTACTGGATGAATACTCTTTCAATTGGCTGGTTGCAGCAGTGAATTCCTCTTTAATCGCATGAAAGTTTTCAGCCAATAGCGAAGCGACATGTGCAGTCGCTTCACTGGAACTTTCATCAATCCACGGGCCGTTGCTAAGACCGGGGAAAAACAGCAAACGTGGCTTTTGCAGCGGGTGTGATGGCTTACTATGAGACTCACCTAACATGCCGGCCAGAAAATCGGATAATCGTCCTGTCGAATCAATGCCATAAATATCAGATAGCTGCGTAGTGATGTCAGCAAATGACTTCTTGAGATATAGATTGATTTCGCTCTTGTCCATGTTATTTATCCTTCTCATTTCTCAGGGGTTATGTATGAGTTCAGAACGTGATCCTGCCATGTTCCATTTATCTTTAAATAGGATTTAGCAAACCCTTCTTTCACAAACCCCAGTCTTGCTAATATATTTTGGCTACGTGTATTGTCGGGGAGGTGGTTAGCCATAATACGATGCAAGCCATAATTTTCATGGACGTAGGCGATTGAACTTTCCAACGCTTCATACATCAACCCTTTTCCCTGGTATGATTTATCGATTGAGAAGCCTAAATAACCAGCCTGGAACACACCATAAACAAAGTTGGTAAAATTAATGCTCCCAATGATCTTATCTTCTCCTTTGATGGTGAAAACAAGCAATAGACACTTTTTCGCTTTAACATCAGGCTGAGAATCGGCAATGCGCAGCCTGATGCTGTCAAGCGAGAAGTAATCTTCAGAACGCAATGGTTCAAATGGGGCAAAATTATCCTGGTTCTCGACCAGGAAAAGTTGAAGTTGCTCGGAAAAATCCGCTGTAAGGCAGTAAACATCGGTCCTTGCAGTGGAGAATAATTTTGCTTTTCCTGTGCTCATGTTTCTTTTTCCGGTCTGATTATTAATTTGACGGTTGTAGTTCAGAACCATCAGGTTCATTCAACGGTACTATTTTTAACGAAAGTGAGAAAACCCCGCCAATTAAAGCAATTACAAGAATTTCTATCAAAACATTCTGTGCGGGTTCTGCACCAATACCGATAAATGTTAAATAGACAGAGTAAGCTCCGTATAAAACAATCACGGAACTCATCACCAGACTCAGGGTGAACGCCCGAATCTCTTCAGGAAGACGAGCCAGTAAATTACTGATGGCGACGTCCTGTCCCATTGTTACGCATGCCCGGAAAAATAAAACATACAAAATAAGTGCAAATATGCCATCACAATAGATATAGAGGAGATAACAGCCGGCAGATAATAACGCGAGGCTGCCAAAGGACAGCATAACCAGAGATTTATCATCAAACTTCGCTGCGGCACGTGGCACAATGACACCTTTAACATAGTGGGCGGCGTCAAAGGAGGCAATAAACAGGAACAACGGGATAAGGTAAATAATGCTGATGTCCATGATATTGTATTCCCTAAACTCCGCTACCATCAGGTACGTATGAACATGGACCATTGAGAAGTTAAGTAAAACAATTATCAACGAAATTTTAATCAGCATGACCAATTGATCTCGGCTCATCGCTCTGAGACAAGAAATAAAATTTTTAAGCGTGTTCTTATCACTGGTTTGCTGGTTATTTTCAGCGTCAATTGCTGGTGCATTATTTCTTTGCGGATAACGCCACAGCCAGATACCTAAAATAATAAACATAGTTGCCGGGATAAACAGCATCGCTTCTGCATACCCGATAGTTCGATACATGACGAGCAAAATGAGCAGGAAGATGATCGGAACAATCGACACAATCTCCTTGCCGTATCGTTGTGAAAGCAGAAGTGCTTTGGTACGCAGCCCACTTTCTTCTCCATGCTTAATGATCTGGTTGTCTATCATGTCTTGCAGCATTGCCTGATAGGCCCCAGAAATCAGGCTCATGCCGATAGCGCTGAGAAATGAGCTGAGGATCAGCAGTGATATCTGCAAGCCGGCATCGTGGGTGCTTGTCAGTGAGAAAAACAGTGTGAGCAGGGCCGAGGCGGTAAAATAGCTACCCAACGCAACGCTTCTAAAATGCCCCAGCTTGTCGGCGAGTAAACCCGATGGCACTTCGAGGAGGATGGATGAATAAAATGCGATAGACACACGTAGCGATACTGCGGAATTAAACATCCCGCCTAAAGCGCCGACCAACAGATGGCTTAACTGATTTGATGTCGATTGCATCGCGCGAAAGGTGCTATCCAGATAGCCGATGCTTTTTAACCAATTACTATTTTTCATTTTTTATTGCTCACGCCTTGCCAGATAAAATTGAGTCAGATAGTTAATCGCCAGTTGCGCATCATTTTTTTTAGGATGCAAAGCATCATCACTAAATAGTGCTCTTAATTCACTGTCTTTGATCTGTGGTGAAAACGAGCGAATTATTTCCACTACCCGATCAATATAACGCTCATACCAACTAATAGAACGAACCTTTGCTAAAATAAGCCGGGCGGTGAGTGACGAAAATTGCTTTTGCATGACGAGATGACGCGTAATATGGTCTATATGCACCCATGATAGCGTTATCTCTTCATAACTTCCGGAATGATAACGTAATGCTACATCCGCATCAGAATGATAATAACCCATAATGTATCCCTGAAAAATCTGTCCCACTCCTACCATCCCAGCGGTATAACAATCGGCAGCGCGCAGTGCTCCCATACTGGAACAGCCCAGCAACAACCCTCCGGCCTGAATAAATTCCAGACACTCAACCACGGTTACAGACATTTTCGTGCCAAATAAACCATCAACGATTAATACTGGGCGACCGCTACCTGTTAATGCCGTCAGTTCTCCACCCTGAATCGGTGGGCGATATTCAATAATATCGTCACGCTGTTTAATCGCTGAAACTGACGGACCACCAAATACGATCGGTTTACGTTTAGGTGAAAAAAGCATAATTATCCCACCCGGCCCGGATTAACATGCCAGTCATACAGGCCAGGAATAACGGCTTTAACCGTATGAAAAGGGAGATCGTTCAGCGATAAGTCCACAATATAAACATCCTCTATCTCTTGCTTTTCGAGAACCTTCGCAAGAAATTGCGTCGCAGCTGTCAGCGTTTTGGGCGACTGTTCTGAAAGAGAGCATTCTGATGACGGCATCGCCACGTTGGCATAGTGTTTGTGGAATAGCGCCCTCAATTTGCTAAATTTCGATGTTTCAAAGAAGGATTGTGAGCGGTACTTCTTCTCCTGCCGGCTTAAATCTTCCCGGGAGGCTTGCAGGCTCACCACCAGCCCCTGAATCGCTTCCATCATTGCGGCATCCAGCGCGTCAGATTCGGTAAAACCCGACGCAGAACCAGCAATCATAAACTTTGGCCCCATACTGACGGGATCATACAGAGCAACGTAGTAAGTGGGTAAGGGACCGTGTATGCGCAACGCGAAACTTTCGTACCCTTTATCGTTAAGATGTTCCCACAACGTCATGGTCGATGCTCTGGAAATGGTCGAGAGATCAACGAAGTCAGCGCAGATTTTGGACAGGCAGTGCTGGTAGAACAAGGAGGTGGTATTACGTTCAATCGACTCCATGATCGCAAAACAGGTCGCTTCTTCCAGGCTGCCGCCGCAAGCCAGTCCGGAAGTATGCGCTTGTATATTAGAGTTATGTCTGTCGGAACCATGATACGGGAATTGTACTTCAATAGCCGGGAGGCGCAGCTCGCGGCCCGTATGCCACTCATATCCGTTTATCCACTGCTGAATATCACATTCCGGGGTGAAGCCTAATCGTTGCAGGGTCTTTTTATCGTCCCAGGTTGCCTGATGATGAAAAATGGCAGGCTCGCACCAGCAAGCACAGTGCCGTTCATACGCTTCCATCAGCGCGCTGCAGGTTGCAGCGATTAAACTACGGCCTTTACCCTGTGTGGATGATATCTGGCCTTTTTTTATCTCCGTTCTCACTGCATTGACGATGGATACCCCAGGAAGATTAATAAACTCGCCGACTGACGTGAGTCTTGAAATACCTAAACGTTTACGCAGCGGTAGCGCCAGCGCCAGCGCTTCTTTCTCGGTATAACGCCTTAAGCCGGGATGCGTTGCTGTTTTCAAGGTTCATTCCTCCCGACCGAAAAATCATGGGCAAGAGTCAGGCATTTCAACTGAATATATTTATTTATCTGCTTTCTGAGCGTTAAAGGCAGTTCAGCATAGACTTTCTGCGCATCGGCCAGAGCATGGAGTCTGAGCAGTTCCGTCAGTGAATGATAAAGTTGTGCGCTGATTAATTGCGACGTTCCCTGATAGTCATGAGTAAGCCAGTACTTTGCTTCATTTTTTTCCAGCGTGCTGTGCAGCTTGCAGCCGGGGCTAAGACGTAACAATCCCGGCAGGTTTTGTTCATCCAATTTCCACTCGCGCAGCTCAACGATATAGCCGCCAAATACCACGGCATCGATATGCGTTGAAAGCAGCATTTCTATTGCCTGCTGTGGCTCTTCAACGATCGGTTGTCCGCGGACATTGAATGAGGTATTCAGCAAAACCGGAAATCCAGAGCGTTCGCCAAAGGCATTCAACAGCGCGTGGATCTCGGCATTGTCATGCTCAGAGACCGTTTGTACCCGAGCAGTACCATCAACATGGGTGATTGCTGCGAGTTTATCGCGGTATTCTTTTTTAACCGGCAGAACTTCGAGCATGTATTTATGTTCACCATCCCCGTCAAAGTACTGGCTAAGATGTTCGGCGGCGACCATTGGGGCAAAGGGGCGGAAGTCTTCACGGAATTTCACCCACTTGTTGATGAATTTCCAGGTGTCCATTGAGCATGGACTTGCCAGTAATGAGCGAGCGCCTAATGCGCGCGGACCAAATTCAGAGCCTTTACTGCAGGAAAAATACCCGATGACCTGTCCGGCGTTTAATCGCCCCGCCAGCGCGGCAGTGTCAATGGGGGTGATGGTTATTCTGTCGGCAAAGCGGTTGGCGGCGAAAGCGATATCCCGGTAATGATAAACTTTGCCCAGATAGTCATGGCTAAAGGCATCATTCAGGGTTTTTCCATGCCTTTTGTAATAGGCGGCACTGGCCGCTCCGATGGAAATACCGGCATCATGTTGCGCGGGGAAGAGATAGAAGTCTTTTAATTTAAGATGGTTGCGAACCTTGAAGTTGACGACGGAATTTAACGCTACACCGCCGGTCATGACCAACGGTGTATTATTCGTAATCTGGTAACGCTCCAGGCGGGAAAATATTCCTTGTTCTAATACTGCCTGCACCGAAGCCGCCAGGTTAGCGTAATCCATGGGATTGGATTTCTTTTCAGTAAATTTTTGCTTCCACAAATAGCCATACGATATGCCTGACGGTGTTTCAACCGCGATTTCATTAGCATACTCAGGCGTGCCGTACGGCGCCAATCCCATCAATTTACCGGAGGCCTGCCAGGAATTAAATACGAACTGGCTCACGGAAGCATAGGCTTCTCCAAGGGAAAAGCTGCCATTTCTTATATTAAACGACGGGCTGTATTCCCGGTTTACTAGCTGATAGCCCTGCCGATCAAAAGAATAATGCGACACGACATGCAACAGCGGCTTAATTCCGTTTAGACCTGCATTCAGGTAGGCGGCAAATTCTTCGCCACTGCATAAAAGATCTTCCCGACCCACGACGGTTCCGCCTGAACCATCAACGACCAGCACATTCCCCTGGTTGAATTTCGAACCAGACCAGGCTGCAAAGGCATGACACAGATGGTGGCTGGCAAAGACGGCTTTGGCGGAGAACGGATCAAACAGGGTGAAATCTGCGGTATGGATCGGCTGATTAAGGCCGACATATTCCGGCGTGGCAGCCTGAATATTATAGGCAAAGCAGTTTACATCATTGTAAGTAAGGCCTGCGGCTGAAAGGCAGTAATCCACAGCCAGAGTACTGTCGAGAATATTTCGGCCATCATGTTTAATCCGCGTAAGGCGTTCCAGTTGAATACCATAACGAATTTTACCGTTGACCATCAGGCATGCCGACGCATCATGGCTGGCGGAAATGCCGACGATGACATCATCATCAGGTTTAATCAGAGGGCGTGAAGACGTTATATTTGTGGCTATGGTCGCCTGAGAGGCGAAGGTGATCCGATCGAACAGTCCTTCGGCTTGCAACGCTATCGTATGCTCGCCGGTGTGGCTTAGCCGCTCGGTAGAGATAAGCAGCGTTCCATTTTCCCCAATGATTTTCTGACCATCGACTATTGCCGTCAGCCGGGTTGTGCGTGCGATGCTGCCCTGAAAACTGGCGACCAGACCTATTTTCACTCCGGTGTTTGTTGATGGCAATGTGAGTGCGGTTTCCACCCGCGTCGATCTTTCGACATTGAGATCCCAACACTGCGGCATTGGTTGTGGAAGTGACTTATTTTCAAATAAGTACAATCCCTGATAAGCCTCGCTCAGGTAGATCATACCGGCGTGCAGCGCAAGGCGATCGTGAGGATTCCCCGATTTTATAAGAAAGTCGCGTAGGTTGGCTGCCAGTCCTGCGAGGTAAACAACGGCGGCGGAAGTGCCTTTGATGGAGTCTGACGCACCAGTATTATTACGTGTTGGATAGTCAAACTCCCTGACGATAAATTCTATATTGCCGTTACCTGCCGGCGTTTTTCCTGGAATGGTGTTGTTTGTTAATAACAGTGCAACGCCGATTGCTTCCGTCGAAGAGCCTGGAAAACGCTGGCGGCCGAAATCATGACCTACCGAGGCCAGTATGTAAGGCTTGTCAATTTCGTCGGAAAAGTGAGATAAAGCCGCATGCAGCGAATGAGAAAATTCATTTTCAGCAGAAGAATAAGCATGCGCTTCAATATGACAGTTGCCAAATTGTTTGGCGACACGCTTTCTCACGCTATCATAGCCCTGGGATAAGGCATCAAGGTAGCTGGCGGAAACAACGCGGGAAAAGTCCTCTCCTGAGCAAGAAAAAAGGTCACTGGACAGCAAACTGGCGATTTTAACAGTATGTGGATGTAGTATCTCTACATTTGATATTTCCGCCAGCCTTACGAGTTCGTTTTTTCTTGCACTATCAAATAGCAGGATATTGGTGTTGTTAGTATCCATACATTGCCTTATTAACCAGTACTGTTATATTTATTTTTTTAAGTCAGAATAAAGGTGAGAAATTCATTCTCTGACAGGATTTTTCTATATTTGCCAAATCTGTCACTATCACTTCAGTTGAGATACCTACCCCTAACTCATAGGTAATGGCTTTAAGGTTAGCGCATTGCGTAATGGCTTGCTCTAGCAGAGGAAAAACCTCGGCAACAATTTTTTCTGAGTGCGTGTCACGATATCGCCAATGATGTTTGGGGTGAACGCTGCCTCCGGCAATATGAATCTCATTAACGGCTGAAAGTGGCAGGCTATTCAGGACATCCTCCGGTTTCAGGCCATAATAGATCGCATAAGAAAATACATGGCTAATATCCAACACGACACCGCATTGAGTAGAATCAACCAGACGATGAAAAAACTCACCCAGCGTCATGTCGCCCGCTGCAATACTGAACGAGGGAATTTCAGCACAGAATGGAATGCGGGAGACTTGCTGAATACGTTTTACACCCTCGATTGTCATCGCAAGGACCGATTCGCAGAGTACCGGCGCGGCGAAATAGGGCAGATTATAAGGACCGACATTCCAGATGCCGATATCTTCCAGGCACCATGCCGCTTGCAGTACATTACTGATGTCGCTTTGACGTTCCAGCACATCAGGCCGTAATCCATCAATTCCCGCAGGCTCCATACCTGAAAAATGGTGTATGATTGGATAGTCAATAAAAGCCTGACGAAATGTTTTAGCTACAGCGAGATCTGGAATAGCGACGACTGACAGATGGCTGATTCCGTTTTGGGATAATTTCAATAGCTCACTTAATTTATGACCATAGCTGTGAGTGTAATCAATCCCTAATCCTACAAGTGAGCTCATGCTGTCTCCTTAAGTGAAATCGCTACTTTTCCGTTTTCATTGTGTAAGCGTAAACATGCTGTTTTATTTTCGAATGTGACATCTGAGAGATGATCCGCTTTGTTCAGCAATGATAATGAAAAATATCTGTCGAGAATAATCTCTTCAGTTGTCGACTTTTCGGCAACATGACTTATTTTCGATTTCCACGGTGAGTTTTCCGAGTTTGTTGAGATGCCAGAGTAAATGCCATCGATCAGGAATATGGTTTTCTCTTCTTCAGTCAGGTCGGATTTTTCGACAACAAATGAGCAAAAGCTTTCAATAAGCGTCCTGCTGTTCCAGTTCCAGAAACTGTCTGACTCACAATACGCTATTACCAGGGCAAGAAACTGCTCTTTGCTAAAAAAACGCGGGGAGAAGTGCATGTCTGAATAAAGCACGGTACGCAAATTTCGCTGTCTGGCCGCGCGTTCAACGATCAGTCTTTCGCTGTCCATGGTTTGGGCAAGGTACTGATACTCGGTATCTGCACCGCTTATCCGATAGTTGTTGCTATATAGCATCGATACATACGCTTTCTGTAACTTTTTCGCGTCCAAGATTAACCTCCCGAAATAGCTACTTCGAATGTCAAATGATCACCATCGGTTAGGATTGGGTTGCTATCAACTGACATCGTATTGTTAATAAAGAGGGTAATGAAAGGCTTTAACTTGCAGCTTTCATTTTTTTCTACGGCTATTAATTTAAATGCATCAGGGTTCATACCCCTGATTTCAAGTAAAATATCATTAAGATTTTTAGAATCTGTTGTTATCTTACTTGTGCTTTTTATTGATTCCGGCAGCGATATCTCAATCATCGTCATACAGTTCCATTAATGATTATGGCATTGACATCCAGGACGTTTCTTCGTGGTTAGTAACTGGTGTTGATTGTTGAGCATGTCTATTTTTAATAGTTTTCCATTTAAACAGTCGCCAATCCCAAGAATAATTTTTAGAACTTCGTTTGCCTGATATATCCCGAGCATTCCAGGGATAACACCAATAACGCCATTTTCTGTGCAGGATGGTGCTAATTCTGCTGGAGGGGCTTCCGGATAGACACAGCGGTAACAAGGCGCCTGGTTATTTGAGCGTGTCATGACTTGTCCGGAAAAACGAAATACGGCCGCGGAGACTACGGGTTTTCCTGCTGCGACAGCGGAATCGTTAATAATATATCGGGCTTTAAAGTTGTCGGTACAATCTACGATGACGTCGTAACCGTCTACTAATGCATCAATATTTTCCGGCGTTACTCGCTCATCGATAGTATTAACGGTGATCTCAGAGTTTAGTGCCCGTAGTGTATGCAATGCAGAATCAACTTTTTTCTTTTTCAGCATTTTTTCGTTATGAATGACCTGCCGTTGCAAATTGCTCAGGTCGACAACGTCATGATCGACGATGGCAATCTCACCAACGCCGGCGGCAGCGAGATACAGCAGGCATGATGAGCCAAGCCCTCCGGCACCAACAACCAGGACTTTCGCTTGCATAATTTTTAACTGGCCATCGGAGCCGATGTCTTGTAGCGACAGATGTCTTGCATAACGCTTTTTATCATTTTCGCTAAGGCTCAGCGGGTATTCAATTTGATTCCCCTGAGCTTTCCATGCTTCAAAGCCACCCTGAAGGGAGTAGATATTCGAATAATTAAGTAGCATTAAATTTAATGCAGCATACCTGGAGCGTAAGCCACTTGCACAAAAGAGGACTATAGGTTTATCTAATTCTATTTTTCTTTTCTTTAGCTCTATTTCTAAAAAACCACGTCCGATAGTAAGTGCTTTGGGAATAGTACCATCAAGATATTCATGGCTCTCTCTTACATCAATCAAAAGAAAGTCGTCGCTGTCTTTCAATTCATCTATCGATATCGAACGGATACTGTCAATTCCATCGACTATGTTGCTCATAAAAAAATACCTTTCGATTACTGAAAAGTAAAATATGGTTTTTATGTCTGCTTTAAAATGGATAGATTAAGGAAAGGTGGCCGCATCGCGGCCACTTTTTCTTACTCTTGCCACTCTTTATTCGAAACCATGCAGGTTACATCCAGCAGAATTTCATTTTCAGCTTCGGTATTTTCTGCATTCAGTTCAGCAACCGCCAACTCTAATTCTTGAGCCTTATCCATATTACTTTCCTTATAGTTTCACATTGAGTTTTTTGAATTAAGCAGAATGTGTTTATTCCGCGTGACAAATATTATTGGCTATAAATAATTGTGTCAATAATGTTAAAAAATGTCTTGTAATTTGAGATAAAACTCTGTTCACTTAGTTTCAGTGTGGTTAATGGGGTGTTTATGTCTTTTTTTTAACATGAAAGCAGAGATTAATCCCTTGGTTTGCCATAATGGTTACCAATGAATTTAATTGGTAATTAAAATGAAACTTCTCCATTAATGTCTTTGTGATTAAAAAATGATCTTGGCAGTTTGGGGATTATAGGTGCGTAACTAAAACCATATGTAGATATTTGTCTGCTATTAATTAGATTAATATTTACTTGTAATATAGTTGCGATAGTATATTACTCATTCAATATGCGTTGGCGGCTATCGCTACTCTTTTCCTTAACCCCCGTTATTTTTATTAAATAATAATCTGAGATATCGACCAGGCTTTTTGCTTGCAGATATCGCCCCAGCCATGCAGGTGGAATCGACGGTAAATATCTGCCCGCCGGGTGGTGTGGAATCAGGGGGAGCCGACGGTTATTCGGCGTGAGGAGTTTTGCCGATCGTCAAACCGGATGCCTGATGAGACGGCATCCGGTTTGATATGTCGTGTCCGGTTTGATGTGTCGTATATAGAGGCTTAAGCGTGCTGACGTCGCCAGGCGTCAATCACGGCTTTCGCTACATACAGGTCCTGAATCGCCAGGCCCGAACTGTCGAAAACGGTGATGTCCGACGCCGCTTCGCGGCCGGCGACGTTGCTGGAAAGCACATCGCCAATGGCGAAAACGGCCTTATCGTCGCCGGCGTGCTGGAATTCGCCAATGCGACGAGACTGTGCTGGAAGATCGCAGAACAATCGGCCGGCCGTCAGCAGTTCGACGGGCAACTCCTGTTTGCCGACGGCATCCGAGCCCATTGAGGAGACGTGCGTACCGGGGCGGACCCAGGCGGCATCAAAGAGCGGTGCTCTGGCTGTGGTGGCGGTGATGATGATGTCCGCCGCCCGACAGGCCGCTTGTGCCTGACACGCCCGCGCCGGCAGCGCGTCGGCGCGCAGGGCTTCCACCATGTTTTGGGTGGCGGCTTCAGAACGCCCGACAACGAGAATCTCCTTGATCGGGCGAATGCGCGCCACCGCCCCGACCTCGTAACGCGCCTGATGGCCGGTGCCGAAAACCGTCAGCACCGAGGCGTCGGCTCTTGCCAGCGCGGCGGTGGCAACCGCATCGGCGGCCGCGGTGCGATAGGCATTCAGGGTTCCAGCTTCTACCGCTGAGTCGATAACGCCTCTCGACTGGTCGAAAAGGAAGATTGTCGAGTTATGGCACGGTAAACCGCCGGTGAGGTTTCCCGGCCAGTAAGAACCTACTTTCAGCCCCGCCAGTTCCGGCGTGGCGCCTGACTTCACGGTAAACCGGTTGCCGGGGTCGGAGCCATGACCGTGGACGACGGGGAAGTTGGCGGTGGCGGGATGTACCGCATCGATCAGCGCGGCGCGCACCGCATCATAGGCCATCGCGTGGCTGGCCAATGCTGCACTGTCTTTCTCATTGATTAAAAACATGATGCTTACCTCACCATCCACCGAAACGTGACCATTGCGACAGCGGCGCGTCCGCTTGCGCAGGAATAACATGATAGGCGTCGAACTGGCCTGCCGTCGCGCAGGCGTGATTCGGCAAAATGCGCAGCCGCGTACCGACCGGCAGATCCGGCAACGGTCTGTCGCTGCCGGGGCGCAGTGCAATGATGCCGTGCTCCTGATTGGCCGCGGTGACGATAAGATCGGGGATGATCTTTCCGTGGTCATCGCAGACGAGGCCGTACCCCTGATCGACCGCCTGATTGGCGGTGCCGCGATCGCGCGAGAGCGCCATCCAGCCAGCGTCCACCATGATCCAGCCGCGCGCGGCCTGGTGGCCGATGACGGTGGTCAGTACGGACAGGGCGATATCATCGGTCCGGCACACGCCGATCCCGGCCATCACCAGATCGAAAAAGACGTAGACGCCGGCCCGCACTTCGGTCACGCCAGCCAGATTGCGGGCGGCGTGCGCGGTGGGCGTTGAACCGACGCTGACGATGGGGCAGGGCAGGTCGGCTTGCTGCAGGTTGTCAGCCGCGGTCACCGCCGCGCTACGCTCCTGTTCGGCAAACGCCGCGTGGGCGTCGGCGCCGGCCACGCCGTAGCTTTCTCCTGCATGCGTCAGTACGCCTCGCAGCAATCCGCCGCCGTCGTGCAGTACGCGACCGATCTCAATCAGCGTCGGCGATTCCGGCGGCAAACCGCTGCGGTGGCCGTCGCTGTCGACCTCAAGCAGCGCCGGGATCCGGATGCCGGATGCGCGAGACGCATCGACAACCGCCTGCGCCTGCTCCATAGAGTCCAGCAGTACGGTCAGGTCGCAACCGGCTTTGATCAACTGTACGACGCGGGGCAGCTTCTGCGGCGCAATGCCCACCGCGTACAGGATGTCCCTGATGCCGGATTCGAAAAACACTTCCGCCTCACGTAGCGTCGAAACGGTCGCCGGCCCGGTGCCGTCGGCGAGCAACCGGCGGGCGACCTCTACCGATTTTGCCGTTTTCAGGTGGGGGCGTAAGGTGATGCCGGCAAGTTCCGGGCGATCGCGCAGGCGCGCGATGTTGGCCAGCATGATTTTTTCGTCGAGTACCAGCGAGGGGGTAGGTAAAGTCGATAGCCGATCGGTCAATGTCATGGCGTAGTTCTCATTTTTGCTCTGTCGGTATGAGATTTTTACCCTGTCGCCATTTAGAATGGAATTTACCAAAACTGCATCTGTTGTTAAGACTGACATTAATGATCACCTCCCGGGACCTTCATTTCTTTTCCGTTCTTGCCAGCGCCCCTTCGCTGGCTGCGGCGGCGCGAGCGCTTGATGTGACGGCGCCTGCCGTGACGCAACGCCTGCAGGCGCTCGAACAGCGTCTGGGGGTTCAGCTCGTCGATCGTTCCAGTCATCGCTACCACCTGACGGCGGAAGGCGCCTTGCTGGCGGAGAAGGGGGCCGATGTGTTGGATCAAATTGAAGGTATCGCGGCCTTGCTTGCCGAACGGCGAAACGCGGTGATCGGCCCGTTGAGAGTGCTGGCGCCGCTGGGGTTTGGGCGAGCCTATGTGGCGGAGGCGGTGACGCGTATGTGTCGGCAGTTTCCGACCATCGAACCCTCGCTGATGCTGTCGGATGCGCCGATTGGTACGCTGGATATCGATGACTGGGATGTGTTGATTCATGTCGGTCCGTTGACCGATTCCAGCCTGGCGCTGCGGCCGCTGGCGCCCAACCGCCGTATTCTGTGCGCCGCGCCTGACTATCTGGCGCAACACGGGATGCCCGAGCATCCGCTGGATCTTCCCCGCCATGTCTGCGGCGTGCTGCGGGAAGACCGGGCGGATGCGTCGCTGTGGGGATTCGCCCGCCGTGACGATGGCGAGACGAAGACCGTGCGCATCAGGCCCGTTTTCACCAGTAATGACGGCGAGGTGGTCAGGAATTGGGCCGTCGCCGGGCTTTGCCTGATTCAGCGCTCAGAATGGGCTATCGCCGACGATCTGAAAGCCGGGCGTCTGGTCGAAGTGATGCCTGACTGGCGCCTGCCGAATGCGGATGTTGTCGCCCTGCTTGGGCCCCGGGCCGGGCGCGCGGCCCGTATGGAGCGGTTTGTTGAAATACTGAAAGCGTTACTGGTGCCGGTTCCCTGGCGCGTGTAGCGACGCGTGCGGATGATTCGAGCGCGTCACGCTATCTATCCTGACGCTTTCACCTATGGCGAGTCGCTCGTTACCGCAAGTCCCTGAGTCACTGCGTCGACGATGGTAAACACATTGTTACAAATATGTGGTGATGGAATATTAAATTCACTGGAAATAATTAGCGTCAGATTGAATGAATTATTTTCACTGCGCGTGATATCCGAACATTGTTCTGTATACGGAAAAGGAAATCACACCCTATAAGCCTGACGATGAGTAGCCAGTAATCATAGGGTAATTAGCGGGAAATAAAGGCGACAATAAACGTGTTAAATATATCAGTGCCGATGGTGTGATGAAAAATGGCGGTTTCGTTGACTATTATTCATCAGCTATTTTCATGGCGACAGGATTCGGGAGGGGTTTCTCTTCGTTAATGAATCGATTTAGTCGTAGGATAAGCATGCGGATAGAGCGACGGGATGGAAATTATTTTCTTATTATTTCCTTTTTAAATGTGTGGTTTTGTTATCGGTTGCGTGCGTCTTTTTTGGAAATGAATAGGTATATTTTAATTCTATTGATTAATTTATTATAAATTTCGCGTGTAAATGATTTGCAATAGAGAGATTATCATTATTCAAAAAAGATGAGTTTCATATTCAATAAGTTCTATTGACGACCTAAAAATATCAACTTAAGCTCATTGCGAAATTTTCCGCAGATAAGTCGTTTTTCATATTCTCATTTTTTGAAAAAAGAACCGGATTCTTAATCAAATAACTTGATTAGTGATGGTGTTATACCCTAAATAATTCGAGTTGCAGGACAACACGCTCGCGTGTTGAACAACGCAACGCGTTGGCCCTTTAGGGCAAGGCTCAGAATGAGCCTTGTAACGCGGCGACGCAGCGAATCCCCAGGAGCTTACATCAGTAAGTGACTGGGGTGAGCGACAACTCTGCCGGGAGCAGAGTTGAACGCTGCTGGCAGCGGCCCCGCAGGGGCGAGGCCCAGGGATGGGCCGAGTAATAAAGCCAGCGCACCTGCAACTTGAAGTATGACGGGTATATACCCTAAATAATTCAGGTTGCAGAAAAATGAGAGGCAAGTGAAAGCCCATACGCTCACGACAATCAGCGAATGGGGAACATAACGCCGCCGCTATACCCGTCATCGGATGTATGACGGGTATAAAGCATATATAAAGGTTATTCAGATGAACATTCAGAGAAAGGAAAGTCGGCTGAATGACGCCGATGATTTTCTGATGAAAACCGGCGCGAAAGAAATCGCGTTGGCGATTATTGAAAAGATATTTGCACGCCGCTGTCTGGTAGAAGAGGGAACCCGGGAAAATTGCCGGTATGAGGATGAAGTCGCACCTCATCTTGATACCGTCATGCAGGCGGTTAGCCATCAGCAGCCGATAGTCATGATTCTTCCCGCCTTTCCGGGGAAATCGCCGAATCGCAAGAAAACCCTCAGCCACCTTCCTGATTATGCAGAGCTTTACGCACTGGATAATTTGCATGAATTATGTCAGGAAATTCGCCGCGTTTACCAGCCTGGCGCCGTTATCGGTATTTGTTCTGACGGCTATGTCTTTTCCGATGTAGTCAGAATTCCCGATCGTCAGGTGAAAGCTTACACGGATATGATCAGCGACTATTGCACGAAAAAATATCCGGGCATGTTTTTTATGTATGACCTGATTGATACCTATCCGGGAATCAAGGATCTCGATTCCCTGCGGGAAGAATTGATGATTCAGTACGGCACGTCGTTATTGGCATTGAAGAACAGGGTAAAAGAGGAGCCTGAAGCCGCCTCCATGTATAGAGGCGTAACGCGTTTTCTGTGCGAGGACTACGGCGGCATGGATGAATTTGCCGGCGTCAGCAACGCGCAAATCCAGAAAGTGGCCCGCGTGGCCGCCTATCGCGTGATTCAGCGCAGTGAAGCCTGGAGCAAACATCTGGAAGAGAAATTCCCGCAGGCGGTGCGTCTGTCGATTCATCCGCAATTCCGCATTTCCAAAAAAATCGGCATCAGACTGGCTCCGGTAAAAGATCGCTGGCGGACGCCGTGGCATTCGGTGGCGGTGAAACGGGGCGCTGACATTTATCTGGAAAAGCGCAGCAATGTGGACGAACGCCATTATCAGCTGATCTTCAAGTCGGGACGCCCGTTTCATTACGTCAGTACTCAAATAAATGACGTCAGCACTCAAATAAACGCGGAGTAGCAGGGAGTAGCCTATGTCGGTAAATAAAGCCGCGATTTTCGATCTGGACGGTACGCTGGTCGATACCTTGCCCGGTATCGCGTTTGCGTTGCGTCAGGCGCTGGGCGGATTAGGCGTAACGCCGGACCCGGCGTTCATTGTCAGGGCGCATATCGGCGGCGGGTCGGGAAACATGCTGGCCGCCGCCGCCGGGCATCATGGCATCAGCGATACGGCGGCGCTGTCGCAACGCTACCACAAGCTGTATCAGGCGCATTGTCTGCACGAGACCGTCTGCTATGCCGGCGTGAAAGAACTGGTTGCGGCGCTAAAAGCACAGGGCGTCCGGCTGGCGGTATTGACCAATAAGGATGACGCCTTGTCCCACCGAATTGTGCAGGCGCTATTTCCACCAGATACATTTGAGCTGCTGTATGGCGCCCGGCCCGATCGGCCGCTCAAGCCGGATATTAGCGGCTTGCAACAGGTAATGGCCGCGTTGGGGACGACGAGCGAACAGTGTTTGTATGTGGGCGATACGTCGATTGACGTGCAAACGGCAAACCGTGCCGGCGTTGCCGTCGCTTATGTGACGTGGGGATATGGCGATGCCGATGACATGGCCGACTGGCGGCCAAATCATGTTTGTCATGACGTGGCGGAATTGAATACCTACCTGCGCCAATTACGCCTATTGGGATAGGCTCTAAGAATACGTTGGCTTTATATTTTATCTGGTCTTGTTATTTTTCTGGCGGCGCGATTTCAGTATGAAATGGCGTGCCTGTTTATTGGTTATGAGTGCAAGGAATATTCGACACATTGTTTTTTCCCGTGAGTGGAAACAATGGAAAATACCCAATATCAATGGAGTGGAATTATGCACGATAATTTGAATGAGACGATCGGCAAGATAGCCGATATCGTAAAATCTTATCTGGTTCAGGCACCGCATGATCGTTTTGAGCCGGAGGGGCGTGTATTTCTGGAGAAACAAATCAGCGCTTTCCTGCACGCGTCCAAACCCGTCAGGTTTGTCCTGCCCGGTTTTCCCTGCAAATCCCCCAATATTGTCGACAAGTCGTTCGGCATTTTGCCGGATTATGGCGACGTAATTTCCATCAATCGTCTGGAGTCGCTGGCGAAAGCGATTCAGGCGTTATATGAACCCGGCTGTCAGGTGACCATTCTTAGCGATGGCACAACCTTTAATGATATTGTCGAGGTTCCGGATCAAACCCGTAAAGAATATAACCATCAGTTACGAGCGCTGATCCAGTCGCCTTATATTGAATGGAAAGAACTCGGGGATTTCTTCCCGGAAACGCGCTCGGATGATGAAACGCGTAAAGCGTTGATCAAATCGGCCGGATTACCGTACAAGGGCATCGCTGACTTTATCAAACGCGTCGGGAATCATGACGAACTGGCGGCGACGCACGATAAAATCTGCAGTTATTTGTACAACGACGTGCGGCTGAACCGGCAGCCTCAGCAGTCTAATGAGGACTACCTGAGCAGCGTGGCGGAAAAAGCCTATCAGATGATGTACCGCGGCCAGGCGTTAAGTGCGCTGGTGGAGCGGGCCTTTCCTGACGATGTTCGTCTGTCGGTTCATCAGTATGACAACGACGGCCCGAAATTTACCTTTGGTTTTGCCGACGGCCTCTCCATCGTGCGTCAACCGTGGCACAGCGTGCCGGTGTTGTCGGCGTCGGGGAGCGTTTCCCTGCTGGGTCACGCCAGCGTTGATAAAGACCGCCACGTGCTGGTGACCTATCAGGGGCGCCCCTGGGTCTATGTAGAAGTCGGGGACGCCAGCGCCGGGAAATTCAACTATGCCGGGAAATTCAACTACGAGCTGCTCAAGCAACCGTTGTTCGGCCTGAAGATTGACGATCCGCAAGGTCTGGGGGTTGAAGCGCTGTCGCCGGCGTTTCTGGCTTTCCTGTCCGCTCAGTTCGGTTTTGTGTGTATCAAGGGCGTGCAGTTTGAGCGCAGCGAGCAACTGGAAACGTTTTGCCAGCCGTTCGGCGAGGTTTTCCAGTGGCAGTTCGGCGCGGTGCATGTGGTGAAACCGGAGGAAAAGCCGAGCGGATTCGTACATTCGCTGGAGAAAACGCCGATACACTGGGACCTGAGCATGATCCGGCTGGATCACGAACAGGTCGGCGGCAATCCCTGGTTTACCGCAGAGCGCTTCATGTTGTACTGCAAGACCCCGCCGAAGAAAGGCGAAGGTAGCACCACGGTGGTGGATGGCCGTATCGTGATGGAGATGGTCGGCCCGGACGTCGTGAAAAAATGGGAAGACGTTCACATCACCTATAACACCCCCATGACCTATTTCGGTGGCAAACCACGCACTTATCCGCTGGTGTATGCGCACCCGAAAACCGGCAAAAAGGCGTTCCGTTATCAGGAAGGCAGCGATTCTGAATTGCAGAAATTTACCGTCGAGGTGGAAGGCGTCTCCGGGCAGGAAAGCCGCGCCTTCATCGAAGAGCTTGACCGGCTGGTGTACGATGAGCGCTGCATGATTGCCCATAACTGGGATCAAGGCGACCTGCTGATCATCGATAACTGGCAGACGCTGCACGGCCGGCTGCCGATGACCGAAGCATCGCGCAGTCGTGAGTTGTGGCGGGTGCAGGTGTTTTAATCGTCACGGTACGATGCGTTGTTCGACGGGGCGAGTCCGCCCCGTTATTGATACCGGCAGGTCTTACGTGTTTTCTCCCGCCTCCAGCGTCTGGCGCTGGGTCAGCGTCGGGAAATATTTCATCCACAACGCCACCACCAGCAGGGTGCCGACACCGCCCAGCACGATGGCCGGCACTACCCCCAACCAGGCGGCGGTCACGCCGGACTCGAATTCCCCCAGTTGATTGGAGGTGCCGATGAAGATGGAGTTGGCGGCGCTGACCCGGCCGCGCATGTCATCCGGCGTTTCCAGTTGCACCAGCGTTGAGCGGATCACCACGCTGACCATGTCGGACGCGCCCAGAAACAGCAGCGCGAACAGCGACAGAAACAGATTGGTGGACAGGCCAAACGCGATGGTGGCGGCGCCGAACATCGCCACCGCCGAGAACATGATTTTACCGACGTTGCGGGTGAGCGGGCGCCGACTCAGGTAGATCGACATCAGTACCGCGCCGAGCGCGGGCGCGCAACGCAGCAGCCCCAGTCCCCACGGGCCGGTGTGCAGGATATCTTTGGCGACGATGGGCAGCAGCGCGGTGGCGCCGCCGAGCAGCACGGCGAACATATCCAGCGAGATGGACCCCAGAATCACCGGATTGCGGCGGATGAAGTTCATGCCGCCAAACAGGCTTTCCAGACTCACCGGCGTACGGGCCAGCGCCTTGTATTCGTAGCGAAGGTTGAGCAACACCAGAAACGAAACCAGAAAGCAGGCTACGCTGGCGGCGTAAAGGGTGGTGGCGCCGATCAGGTAAATCAGGCCGCCGAGCGCCGGGCCGGCGATAACCGTGGCTTCGCGGGCGGAGGCCATCAGCGCCACGGCGCGGGACAGCAGACCGGGCGCAATCAGGTTCGGCAGCAGCGCCTGCGTGGCCGGCATTTCAAATGCCCGGGTGGCGCCCAGCAGCGCCGAGCAGGCGTAAATCATGGTGGCGCTGATGGTATGGGTGACGTTGCCCAGCACCAGCACCAGTATGGTGGCGGCCATAAGCAGGCGGCAGCACAGGATAATCACGCGGCGGTTGTACTGATCCACCGCGTGACCGGCAACCAGCGTCAGCGCCAGCTGCGGCAGAAACTGGGCCAATCCGACCAGGCCCAGATTCAGGGCGCTGTTGGTCAGGTCATACATCTGCCAGCCAATCCCGACCACCAGCATCTGAAATGCGAAGGAGGAGGCGATTTGTCCGATCCAGAAGCACAGGAAAGTGGGGTTTTTAAGTGGGGAAGCAGTTTCCACAGGTTGTTATCCACGACGGCAGTTGTAATGAAAAGCGTTCAGTGTACCCAAGTTATTGTTTTATTAAACTGAAGTTTTCTCCACAGATGTAAGGAAAATATAACGGATTATGCGGACCGGCGCGTATTGAAAAGCCAGGCTCCGATGTGGCCGTTTAGTCTGTGCGGCGACGAAAAGAGAAATGAATGAATTGAGTGGCTTTGATGACAAAGGGTGAGGAATATTGATTTGTCTGGCTCTTTTTGCTGTCGGCGTGCGGGGAAAGGCGATAAAATAATAAACACAGGATTTTTTATCTATTGATATATTTAAATTTTATTTAACTTATTTGGTTTTAACGAGGATTTGTATGCAACAGTTGCCCGCTTGCCCGAAATGTCAGTCTGAATACACCTGGCAGGATGATGCCATGCTTAACTGCCCGGAATGCGGGCACGTGTGGTCGATGCAGGGCGACGGCGGCGCGCAGGAAGAAGGGCTGGTGGTGCGCGACGCCAACGGCAACCTGCTGGCGGACGGCGATACCGTTACCGTCGTCAAGGATCTGAAAGTCAAAGGCAGTTCGTCGACGCTGAAAATCGGCACCCGCGTGAAGGGGATTCGGCTGGTGGAAGGCGATCACAATATCGATTGCAAAATCGACGGTTTCGGCGCGATGAAGCTGAAATCTGAATTTGTGAAGAAAAGCTGACTTGAGAAACCGCGATCGATGAATGCCTCGCACTGCCCGGATTGCTCTGGGCAGCCCGGGTTGTTTAGCTGACAGCGTCGATCGGTATATATTCCACCCGATTGCGGCCCTGATGTTTGGCCTGGTATAGCGCGGTGTCGGCGGTGCCGTACAGCGTGTCGAATCCGGTGTGCGGCGGCGCCCAGCTGACGCCGAAACTGGCGGTCACCTTCTGCTGAGGCAGCGCCTCCAGCGCGGCATAATTCAGACTGGCGTGGATGTGCTCCGCGACATCTACCGCCGCCATCAACGTATAGCCATCCAGCAGGATGGTGAACTCCTCGCCGCCGACGCGGCCAATGCTGCCTTTCCCCTGCAATACGTCGCGGATTCGGGCGATCAGCGAGCAAATTACCGCATCGCCGGTCGGATGGCCGTAAGCGTCGTTGACCTGCTTGAAATGGTCGATATCCAGCACAATCAGCGCCGCCTGATCCTGCTCCAGCGCATGGTCGACCAGATCGATGATCGCGCTGCGGTTGAATACATCGGTCAGCGGGTCATGGGTGGCTTTGTATTCCAGCTCCACCGCCAACTGATGCAACTGGGTATTGAGGCGGGTTAGTTCCCGCTCCGCGCGGTCGCTGCGGGTAATCAGGCGGTGGGTTTCCCGCACCAACCGTTGATAGTGTTCCGCCAGCATAATCAGGCTTTCCCGGTACACCTCCGCCGGCATATCGGCCTGCGCGGCGATGTTGCGGGCTGACAGCAGGATGTCATATTCGGGGGTGAACAGTTCATAGCTACTCATGCCGTTACTCCAGAATGTGAGGGTGGAATTCGAGCGCCGAAAAATCGATATGCAGTTCCTGCCCGAACTCCTCGGCGATGTCGTCTTCCTGGTCGTAATACCAGTGCAGCGCGATGGGAAGCTGCTGCTGCGCGGCCTGATCGAGAATATTGAACAGGCTGAACAGCATTTTGGTGCTGGAACTGTTGAAGTAGGGCAGCGATACATGCACGTCAACGCCGCGTCGATTGCGCCGTCGCGCTGGCAAGACGAGTCTGCAGATAGCGCTGAAGGCGCTCAATCAGCGGACCGTAAAATGCCGCCGCGTTTTCCGGGTAGGACTCCCCTGATAACGAAAGCTGATGTGTGTCAAAGTGAAAATCCACTGTCGGCGTACTGGCTGTGCCGGCGATATGGAGATTGTCCGTTGTTATTATGTCTGTCATGGTTAAATCACCGCCTTCAGATAAAACGTGGAGAGCCCGGTGGTGGCATCGCTACGAAAGGTGAATTGCAGTGGCTCGCTGGCGTCGCGGGCCACGGTCAACAAGCCGATATCCGCGCCTTTGCTGGAAGCCGGAATGTCTTCACGCAGCGAGGCCTTATAGGCAAGGCGGATTTCATCAAGCGTCATCGCGCACAGCGGCTCCAGCCGCTGGCGCAGCGTCTCCGCATCCGCCGGATACACCCGGTTGGCGCTCAACAAAAAGTATTTTCCCGCCTCAAAACCGATACACACCGAGCCGTGGCGGATTTCATTTTCCTGTTCTTCCGAGGTGAGCGCCGAGGCGGAGTAATGGATGATGTTCTGCACCATTTCCACAAAGCTGGAAAACAGTTTGCGGCGCACGCCGGGCGGCACCCGGCTTTTTTCCAGTTGCAGCCGCACCGTTTCCGCCAGCGAGCAGATGATGTTTTGCGAGAAGTACCCCACGTAGTACAGCGCGATATTTTGCTGTTGGGTGAGGTCAAAGAATTCAGCGTACTTCGTTTCGGACATGTTCCGGTTTTACCTGGTTGATAAAGTTCACGGGTGCCTGAAGCCCCAAAATGTAAGATCGTCCCGTCTTTCCTGAGCGCCCTGCCAGGTGTGATGGTGTTGTAATAGTTGGCTTGCCAGCGCGCTCATGGGTAACTCTTTGACGCGTTGCAGCAGGTTTTGCAGGCGGCGTTTGCCGAATTTGATCTGCCGCTCGCCGCCAATCTGATCGAGCAGGCCATCGGTGGTGGCAAAGAACAGATCTTGCGGCGACAGCGGACGCTGAAAGGCCGGCCAGCTGTAATCGTATGGCGTGTTGGTATAGCCCACGCCCATGCGGTCGCTGTCGAGCGTCAGCAGCTCGCCGCTTTGCGCCTCGATCAGAAACGCCGTCATTCGGGCACTGGCCCAGTTGAGAGTTTGTTCGGCGGTATTCACGTACACCACCAGCGCGTCGCAGCCGTCGTCGGAGGCCGTGGTTTGCCCCGGATAACCGCTCTTTTGGCCCAGCGTGTCCTTGATATAGCGGTTGATGCCGCCAAGCAGCAGCCCCGGTTGGTCCGGGCGGTGTTGCGTCAGCGCCTGTTCCAGCGCCGAGTTGAAAATCAGCGTCATGAAGGCGCCGGGCACGCCATGACCGGTGCAGTCGGCGAGCACCGCCAGCCAGCCGTGGTCATAGCGCCTGAAGGCATAGCTATCGCCCCCGACGCAGTCGCGCGGTTCCCAGACCAGACACCAGTCTTTCAGCGTGTCGGCCAGCGTCTGCCGGAACGGCGTGAGCATCGCCCCCTGAATCACGCTGGCATATTCTATACTTTGTACGATGTGCTGATGCTGGCGGACATGGGTGTCCGACACGATGCGGAACAGATCGATACCCAGGCCGATACCGAGGTAGCGGCCGTTTTCGGTAATAATAAAGCCGTCGGCCAGAAAGCGGTCGCCGCTGATTACCGCCTTGTCCGCCACGTCGCTCAGCGAGGCCGCGGCTTCGACGATCAGCGGGGTTTTATCCATGAAGGCGATACAGCTTTTTCGGTCATACAGTTCGCGGTAGTAAGGGCGGGCCATCTGCGACAGAAAGCTGTGACGGTTGATCAGGCCGAACGGCCGTCCCTCTTCCACCACCGGCAGGCTCACCAGATCTTTGTGGCGGCTGAACAGGTGCAATACGGTGGCGTTGTCAGTGGTGGGGGATACATCCGGCGTGGTGATACACAAGTCGCGTGCACTTGGGAAGGAAACGAAGCGTAACCGATGTTCCTGTGGCGGTAAGGCACTCATTGTCTTGTCTTTCTGGGAAAATAAGCTGCCGTTAAGGTAACAGCGGCAGATGACGAAAACATGACAAGCCGCTGAAATGCTAAGGAACTGTCAGGTTTGTCTTTACACTCATGACTAAATATTGCTGAGGTGGTCGTTTCATGAGCGTTTTTATGCCTTTTTCGTATTAATAAAAAAATAAATTGGCCGATATATTTTAGAGGTAGGTCTGTCTTTTCTATTTCGCTAGCGTGATGCAAAAAATGCGGCGTGAAAAAATGAGACTGCGCCGTGTGGTTCGTCAACCACTCTTCTATTTCCTGATAGCTTTGGACGGCATAAATCTGTTGAGCCGTCCTGCTGATACTCGCTTCGGCGGGTATGCTGTTTTTCTTTCGGTGTGCAGGTGTTGGTGCGTCGTAATAAATCAGTGCCCTTAGAGGCATGCTATCGTTAAAAAATAAAAAGGAGTGACATCGTGGCCATATCAGGTATTCAGAGTCAAAACATTACATCTTCTTATACACAGCCGACTTATGTCGCCAATAGCAATCCCGGTCTTGGGGACAGCGCCAGCGCCGATGCTATCGGAACAAATAAATCCGGTTCCTTTAAAACCGGAAAAATGAATGATTCGCAAAATAATCAATTTGCGGATAACAATTCTGGCGATACCAGTGATGTGAGCGATCGTACTAAATCGCTGGATGATCGACTAACTAAAGAAAAACTTCAGAAACAGCAAAGCGAACCTTCCGTTGAGCGCTCGCTGCGCATGACCGGTATCCCGCTTTATGGCGGCGTGCTGGTTTCCGTAGTGAAATATCCGGATGGTCAAAGCGAAAGTTATGACGTATTTACCGGTAAACGTATTACGTCTCCTGAAGCGAGCCTGATTGGTTCCCGTTCGCAAGTGGGTAATGCCGAGTTTGGTTATTATAGCCAGGGCTTATATAGCGGCATGTCGGCGGCTGAAGTTTACGAGAAAATACAGCAGATGATGGGCTCGAAATCCGGCGATGTTTCCTGGACGCTGCCGGGTAGCGGCGGTGAATTACCGCAACCAGGATGATAAGCAAAAAATAATCGACGCTATTTTTGTTATTTCGAAAATATATTAAAGGCCTGATAAATTATCAGGTGGTTAACTATTTTTATGTATTTCCTTTTTTCAGCCTTTCCAGGACCAGGCGCAACGCCTTATTCAGCGGTTTATCCTGCCGCATGACAATGGCCAGTGTTCGGTGTAGCGCCGGACTCAGTGGCCGGATATGAAACGCCGACGCCAGCGCGTCAGAACCCACCGACATTTTCGGCACGATGCTGCATCCCAGCCCGGCCAACACCATTTCCTTGATTGCTTCGATACTGCCCAGTTCCATCACCGGTTGCGGTTGTGTGCCTGCGTCGTTGAACCAGCGGTCGATCAACGTGCGGGTGCTGCTGCCGCGCTCGAATAGAATCAGCGGCCGGGAATGCAGAAACGCCGGCGAGATGCTTTCGGGAAATGCGGGGCCGTTGCTGATGGCGACCAGTTCGTCTTCCATCACCGGCGTAACCGCCACGTTGGCGCTGGGGATAGGCAGGGTCACCAGCCCGGCATCGATGCGGTTGTCAATTACCGCCTGAATGATGTCGCGGGTGTTGCCGGTGCGCACGCCCACCGTCAGTCGGGGGTAGTCCTGTCGCAACTGACGCAGTAACGACGGCATCAGGTGAATGCAGGCGGTGGCGCCGGTGCCCAGAATCACATGCCCCATGACATCTTCGGTATATTCGGCGATGGCCTGACGGGTTTCACCCAACAGCCGGTGAATCTGTTCCGCTTTGATCAACAGCATATCGCCCGCCGGCGTTGGCCGCAGGTTTTTACCGCTGCGCTCGGCCAGCCGCACGCCAAAATAGTGCTCAAGTTGACGGAATTGCTGGCTGACCGCAGGCTGACTCAGATTGAGCCGGTTGGCCGCCGCGGAAAAGCTGCCCTCCCGTATCACCGTGGTAAAGGTTTCCAGCAGTTCCAGATTCAACCTGGCCATATCAAACTTTCCTTTATGACGGGCATAAGTGTTTGTGTCTGTTGCCGATATCGGGCGTTGGTTAAGCTAGCTGCTGTCCCGTTTTCGCACACGTTGGTTGGTGCGGTAACGGGTTCAGCCTAATCGCTAACTCGCTGTTCTGACAAGGATACACCAATGAGCGCCATTGTAATTGAGGATGCCCAGGCGGAACATATCGTCGCCATCAGGGATATTTATGCTCAACATGTCCTGCATAGTATCGCCACCTTTGAAACCGAACCGCCCGATGAGGCGGAAATGCGCCAGCGCTGGCAGAAAATCCGTGATGCCGGGCTGCCCTGGCTGGTGGCGACGCAAAACCAACAGGTGCTGGGCTACTGTTATCTGGGGATGTACCGCACCCGCTTTGCCTACCGTTTCACGCTGGAAGATTCGATCTATCTGCACCAGGACCATCTGGGGAAAGGCGTCGGTAAGCGCTTGCTGTCCGCCGCGTTATCACGGGCGGAACAGCAGGGATACCGCCAGGTGATATCGGTGGTGGGCAACAGCGAAAATCAGGCCTCGCTGCAGCTGCATCTGTCGCTGGGATTTGAGCGGATCGGGACGCTGCGTTCGGTAGGCATGAAGCATGGGCGCTGGGTGGATACCGTGTTGCTGCAGCGCGCGTTGGGGGAGGGGGATGCCTCTTTGCCGCATGTCTGAGCCCGCCGGACGCCGCCGGGTTACCGTCTGCATCGGCATGACCCAACTGATTAACTGGGGAACGGCGTTCTACCTTCCCGGCGTGTTTTGCGCCGCCATCGCGGCGGATCGCGGCTGGAGCCCGACGCTGGCGTTTTCCGGCGCCACGCTGGCGCTGATGGTCATGGGGTGCCTGTCGCCTTACGCCGGTCGGTTGCTTGACCGGGTCGGCGGCCGACGGGTCATGATGCTGGGCGGCGGCAGCAGCGCCGTCGGCTGTATGCTGATGGCCGCCAGCACCGGTATGGCGGACTATTTTATGGCCTGGGCCATGCTGGGCGTCGGGATGCGGCTGTCGCTGTATGAAGCAGCCTTCGCCACGCTGGTCGCGCTGTATGGAGGCGAGGCCCGACGCGCCATTTCGCTGGTTACGTTGTTTGGCGGCATTTCATCGTCCCTGTTCTGGCCGTTGGGCATGGCGTCGCTGAACGGGCTGGGCTGGCGCTGGGGCGTGGCGATTTACGGCGTCATCGTGTTATCGGGCCTGCTGTGGTTGTGGGCGCTGCCGCAACCGGCGTCGCGGTTGGCGCACCGGGCGGAGGAACAGATCCAAACTTCGCTGACCGCGGAGGCGCGGATGCTGCTTCCCGCGGTGTTGTACGCGGTGCTGATGGCGTTGTTTAGCTTTCTGTCCGCCGGTATTTCCGCGCATCTGCTGGCCATACTGAGCGGATTTGGCGTATCGGCCTCGCTGGGCGCGTTGTGGGGCGTGGGGCAGGTGTGCGCCCGGGTGGGCGATGTGCTGATGGGCGGACGTCTTCCGGCATTGAAGCTGAGTCTGTTTCTGGGGGCGGGGCTGCCGGTCTGTTTTCTGCTGGCGCTGTTGGGGGAACAATCGCTGATGGCGGCGGTACTGTTTGTCGCCGGATACGGCGCGGCGAATGGACTCAGTACGCTGGTGAAGGCGGCGTTGCCGCTGGAGTTGTTTGGCCGGGCGGGGTATTCCTCCCGGATGGGGTTGTTGCTGACGCCGGGGTTCTTTTTTTCTGCCGCGGCGCCGTCGGTTTACGCGGCGCTCAGGGCCTCGATCGGCGATCGGGGCGTACTGATGTTTTCTTTCGGCGTGGCCTGTCTGATCATCCTGACCGCGTTGCTGCTTTATCTGACGCGGCAGCGTGCAGCGCAGTCGGTTCTGCTATCCGATGAATGACCCCGCCAGGGCGTAAACGTGACGCCCTGGCGGGAACCGTGCGGTCAGCGCTGGCGCTGCTGCGCCTGCCACAGCGCCAGTACGCTCAGCAGCGCGGTGATCATCAGGTAGTAACTCGGCGCCAGGCTGCTGCCGGTGGCGCTAATCAGTAGGGTACAGATGAACGGGGCGAAACCGCCGAACACCGTTACCGCCACGTTGTAGCTGATCGCCATGCCGCTGGCGCGGGTGGAGATCGGAAACAGGTCGGCCATCATCGACGGCACGGTGGAGAAATACACCGACTTCAACAACGCCATCCAGCCTACCACCACAATCAGCGACGCGGCCGACAAATGCTGGGTCATCAGCCAGAATGCCGGGTAGATGGTGACCGCCAGCAACAGCAGCGCCCCCCACATCAGCGGCAGCCGACCGACTTTCTCCGCCCACAGCCCCACCAGCGGCGTGACGACCGTCAGAATAATGCCGGCGATCAGCGTGGCGCTGAAGGCGGCGCCGGACGGCAGGTGCAGCGTTTTGGTGGCGTAGGTAGGGACATAGTTCAGCATGTAGTTGATGGCGGTGGAAATCACCATCAGACCGACCGCAATCAGAAACAGCGCTTTCTGCCGGGTAAACAGGATTTTGATCGGCGCATGGCTTTTCTCGGCCTGTTCGAAGCCTGCCGGTTCATGCACGTGGCGGCGGATATACAACCCTACCGGCCCAATCAGCAGACCGAAGGCAAACGGGATACGCCAGCCCCACTCCTGAATCTGGGCTTCGCTCAGCGATTGCGATAATCCAAGACCGAACGCCGAGGCCAGCAGGGTACTGGCGCCCTGGGTGGCGAACTGCCAGCTGGCGATAAACGCGCGGCGCTCCGGAAAGTGTTCCACCAGAAAAGCGGTGGAACTGCCGAACTCGCCGCCGGCGGAGAAGCCCTGAATCAGGCGCGCCAGCATAATCAGCAACGGAGCGGCCAGGCCGATGCTGGCGTAGCTGGGCATAAAGGTAATCATCGCGCCGCCCAGCATCATCAGACTGATGGACAGCAGCAGCGATGCCTTGCGCCCGGCGCGGTCGGCGTAAGCGCCCAGCACGACGGCGCCCAGCGGCCGGATCAGGAAAGAGACGCCGAAGCTGCCGAAGGCCAGCAGCAGCGATACTGCCGGATCCTGCGTGGGGAAGAACGCATGAGCGATGTAATTGGCGAAGAAGCCGTATACCGCAATGTCAAACCATTCCAGCGCGTTGCCGATACAGGTGGCGAACAGCGTTTTGTACAGGCTGGGGCGCGCGGTGCTGTAGTGCGAAACGGATGCAGTCGTCATGATTCACCTCAGTTCTGCTCGTGTGCGGCACGGTGCGCGCGGTGTTGCGCCAGAACGGCGTGGCCCTGTTCCCCCAGTTCCCAGAACAGGCGGGTCATGATCTGCAAGCCTTCGCGGGCAACGCTGACCAGCATGTGCTCATCCACGGCGTGCTGGCCGCAGGCCGGGTAAGAGTGCGGGATCCACAGGGTCGGCAGGCCGAGAATGTCGGCAAACACTTCGTTGGGCAGCGAGCCGCCGAGGTTGGGCAGCAACGCCGGCTTTTTATCGCTGGTCTGGCGCATCAGGTCGAGCGTCCAGTTCACCAGCGGGTCGGTCGGGTCGAGACGGGTCGCCGGCGTACCGCGCACGTCGCTGATCTCCACCATCGTGAAGCCGTGTTCGTCGAGGTGCTGGCGCAGATGCTGCGCCAGTTGCTGCCAGTCGGTGCCGACGACAAAACGCAACTGACATACCGCGGTGGCGTGACCGGGAATAGCGTTCATCGGCCGCTGCGGGTTGCCGGTCAGGAATGACAGCACTTCCAGCGTGTTCCAGCCGAACAACCGCTCGGACGGGCTCAGACCCGCTTCGCCCCACTGCGGATCGATGGCCGGATCCGTCGCTTGCCCGCCGGGCGCGATGTCCGCCAGAATCGTGCGCAATGCCGGAGTCAGGCGCGGCGGTTTCAGCGCCGCCACCTGCATCTGACCGTGCTGGTTGACCAGACAGGCGATGGCGTTGGCCAGTTGGGTGCCGGGGTTGCTCAGCAGCCCGCCCCAGTTGCCGGAGTGGTAATCCCGCTCGCGGGCGCGGATGGTCAGGCGGAAGTTGACGCAGCCGCGCGAGCCGAGGAACAGCGTCGGGCGTTCGGCGTTGAGGCGCGGGCCGTCCGAGGCGATGAACAAGTCGGCTTGCAATGCCTGCGCATGCTGGCGGCACACGTCGGCCAATCCCGGCGAGCTGATCTCTTCGCCCATTTCGAACAGCCACTTGCAGTTAAAGCCGAGCCGCCCCTGACGGGCCTGAAATACCTGCTCCAGCGCTGCAATATTGATCGAGTGCTGGCCTTTGTTGTCGGCGCTGCCGCGACCGTACCAGCGGCCTGCCTGCTCCACCAGTTGCCACGGGGAAAGCCCTTCGCTCCAGTGTTCGTCGTCGCCGAACACCACATCGCCGTGGCCGTAACACAGCACGGTAGGCAGGGCGGCGTCTTCGATGCGCGAGGCGATCAAAAACGGGCGGTTGGCCGCGGCCGGATTATCGATTTGCTGTAATTCGAAACCCAGCGCTTGCAGGGCCGGGATGATTTCCTCGGATAAATACTGTTGCAACGCCGCGTCCCGGTCGGTGCGCTGGCTTTCGCTGGCGATAGCGACGCGACGCGCCAGTACATCCCGGAAACGGCCGCTGTCGAAATACGCCAGCGCCTGTTGCATAACCTGTGGTGTTGTCATGTTGTGCCTGTCTGTCTGTGGTGATGTTTTTTTAGTGATGTGATTAACCACGTTCTATACCCGTCATACTTCAAGTTGCAGGTGCGTTGGCTGCGTTACTCGGCCCATCCTTGGGCCTCGCCCCTTCGGGGCCGCTGCCAGCAGCGTTCAACTCTGCTCCCGGCAGCGTTGTCGCTCACCCCAGTCACTTACTTGAGTAAGCTCCTGGGGATTCACTCGGTTGCCGTGTTACAAGGCTCAAATGAGCCTTGCCCTGAAGGGCCAACGCTTCGCGTTGTTCAAAACGCAAAACGTTTTGTCCTGCAACTCGAATATTTAGGGTATAAATCATCGCCAGCATTGCCACAATAATAATAATTGCAAGCAAGCTTTGCTTTTAATATAAAGCTTGCTTGCACAAAAACGAGGCAGGCGGAGGGCGATGCGATGCATAGTAATGAAATCAGGTATTTTCTGGCGGTCGCCAATACCGGCTCCCTGAGCGCCGCCAGCCAGCAGCTGTTTGTGGCGGTGTCGGCCATCAGCCGACAGATCCACAAACTGGAAGAACGCATCGGCGCGCCGCTGTTTGAACGCCATGCCCGGGGCATGGTGTTGACCGACGCCGGGCAAATTCTGGAAAACCACGTGCGTAAAAGCATGATGGACATGGAGTACGCTATTGCCGAGATTCAGGGACTGAAGGCGGTGCGGCGAACGTTTGTGCGGGTCGCCTGTACTGACGGCATGGCGTTTGATCTGCTGCCGGGGCTGTTTGCCCGTTTCCGGCAGGACAACCCGGCCGTGACGTTCTTCCTGCAGGTCGGCACCGCGATACAGGTGTCGGAAATGGTGCGCAACGGCGAATGCGATGTGGCGTTTCAGTTCAGCCTGTCGCCGGAGCGCGGCGTCGAAGTGATGGCGTCTTACCCGGCGCCGGTGCTGCTGCTGATGCGGCCGGATCACCCGCTGGCGAACAAAGCGGTCCAACTGGCGGATTTGCACGGGTTTCCGCTGGTGCTGCCGCAGCAGGGCACCACCATTCGCCAATTGTTCGATCTCTCCTGCCGGATGAGCGGCACCTTTCTGGAACCGGCGCTCAGTTGCAACAACTTCTCCGCGCTTTACTACTTCATGCAACAGACGCCGGATGCCGTCACCGCCTGCAGCCATTTTTCGGTGCTGTACCGGGCGCGGGAGGACGGTTTGCTGCTCAAACCGGTACGCAGCGAACCGTTGACCCAGCGCAGCCTGCAGGTGCAGACGCTGGCGGGTAAGCATCGTTCCGCCGCGTTAAGCCATTTCATCACCTTTATCATCGACGAGCTGGATCGTGAGCACGCGCGTCTGGCGGCGGATATCGGGCTGACGCCGATACGTTCCGTTAGCCGATAAACGCCGGCTAACGCTGCCAGCGGCAGATGCGCCAGCCTTTCTCCTGCGCCAGCGCCGCCAGTTCAGGCGCCGGGTTGATGGCGTAAGCCTGATCGACGAATTCCAGCATCGCCTGGTCGTTGAGCGAATCGCTGTAGCCGTGCAACTGGTCGAATGGTTCGCCATCGCGGTGCGCCAGCCATTCGCGTATGCGGATCACTTTTCCGTGCTGATACGTCGGCATGCCGTAGATGTCGCCGGTGAAACGCCCGTCTTCCAGCGTAACGCCGATCGCCAGCGCGTGATCGGCCCCCAGATGGTGGGCGATGGGTTGTACCAGATGCTCGCCGCTGGCGGAAATAATGATCAGGGTATCGCCGCGCTGACGGTGCCAGTCCATGCGCTCGCGCGCCGCCGGGTAGAGCCGCGGCAGGATGTCGCGCCGGATAAAGCGGTCCACCCAGCCGGAGACTGTTTCGGCGCTCAGGCCAATCAGCGGCGACAGCGAAAGATACATGTAATCTTCGATCGCCAATGTGCCCTGATAGTAACGCTGCATCAGGTGTTGTTCCTGCTGTAGCAGTTCCTTGCCGGCAAATCCCTGCGATTCCAGCCAGCGCAGCCACAAGCCGGTGCTATCGGCGCAGATCAGGGTTTCGTCCAGATCAAACAGGGCTAAATCCATCGGGGGCCTCCGGAAGTGAAAAACAGTTAATTTAGAAAAAGTAATTTAAAAACAAATAATTGAAAAAAAGTAAGTGAAAAACAGGTATCAGGCGGTCGGTTCGCGGCGGATGGTGCGTCGGGCGCAGCGTCGCCGACGCACCAGTGTATTGGTCAATGATGACAGTCGCGCGTCAGCGCAGTTGTGTCTGGTCAGACGCCGCCAGAACCTCCCGCATGATACCGTTCTGCCAGTCAAAATAGGGGTTGAAGGTTAGCCGCACATAGGTTTTACCCGCTTCCTGATAGCCCCAGTCGGAATACCAGAACCGGCTGCGATCGCGGCATTGGTCGGCAGCAACAGACGTAGGACCATTGTTGCAGAGTATCACCGAGCCGTTGCTGCCATACAGCGGGTTATCCGGCGAGAACAGCACCGACATGTGTGAGAACTGGCTGATGCGCCAATCCGGCAGACGATCGTCGCGTATCTGTTCCCGACTGGTTATGGCGTTGTCCGGCTGACCGTACCAGATCAGACGGCTGGCGGGGTGGGTGAAGTGGGTGCGGAAAAGCTGTCGCAGGTAGGGGGTATCCAGCACCGAGTCGTGTTCGGCAACCACCATCAGCACCGGGCGGTCGTAATCATGGCGCCACAGCAGGCGGCGCACCGCCAGGCTGGAGAGATAGTACTGGGCCAAGCCGTTGGTGGGCACCCGCAGGTAGCGCGTCGTCAGTTGCGCGGGCGCTCCCGGTCGCGGCGTGCGCAACCACTCCCGAAACGGGGCAATCAGCGGCGTCAGGAAGTCAAAGGTTTCATTAGAGCGGATAGCGGGGGAAAACAGCGCCAGCCCGCGGATCTCAGGATGTTCCAGCGCATACTCCAGCGCCAGATTAGCGCCGGTGGAGAACCCGCCCAGATACACTTCATCCACATCACGTTGCAACAGTCTGGCCTGCTCGGCGACCACCCGTCGCCAGTCGTCGAGCGACACCGGGATCATATCTTCCGGCCGTGTGCCATGTCCGGCCAGTAGCACCGTGCGAACAAGGTATCCTTGCCGCGCCAACTCCGGGGCGACATCGCTGAAGGTGCCGGGCGCATCGCCCAGTCCGTGTACCAGCAGGATGCCTTTACGGGGGGAGTCCGCCGGGCGGATTTCCTGCGGCGTGTTCCAGAGCAGCTCCTGCCCGAGATCGTCGGACTGAAACGCCCGATGTTGCCGTACCCACTGTTCGGTTTGCTGTTGGTAAGCATCGAAAGAAGGCTGCCCCAGCGGGGGAAGCGCGGTACGACCACAAGCGGCAAGCAGCGGCAGCGTGATTGCCAGCATCAGCGCCAGCGTTCTTGCCGTTAACAACCGGCGCGAGACAGAGAGGATCGTATATTCCATAAAGCCATCCTTGCGAGTAAGCGCGCACAATAACAAGACGGTATGACGGGTGGATTGACGGAAACCATCCGTTGAATCATAACGATAGCGGCCGGTAGGGACAATTTTCCTTTGCATGAAAAAGCGATGCCGGAAAAACGGCGATAGCAGGCAAATACGCTATCGCGGAATGGGCTAAATGGATAGCAATGAAATAATTAAATTTTGTTATTTGTCGATGAGGAGGAATCGGTGCGACAATCATCGCCCCGTCGATTGACATCGGTGAACGGATCAGTGACAGTCCGCCGCCTGGACGATAACCCGAGTAAACAGACGCGCATTGAAGCGCCGACACTGCCGTTGAAACAACCGTGTCGTGTAAACCAAAAGGACGCGTGAAATGCGCACAGTGAAAAAACCTTATCCGCCGTTTCACGCCGAGCATGTAGGCAGTTTTTTATTGCCGCGCCGTCTGAAGCAGGCCCGGCAGGCATGGCGGCAAGGTCTCATAACCCACGATCGGCTAACGGAAATCGAAAACGAAGAAGTGCTGAATGTGGTCGAGCGCCAGAAAGCTTGCGGCCTGAGCGCGATTACCGACGGCGAACTGCGTATTCGCGACGGTATCACCGATTTCTTCTCCTGTCTGACGGGCATTGCCGTTGATGACACGGCCCTGCCGGACGGCGATACGCCTTGCCGGTTGCGGGTGGTGGGCAAACTCGATTTTGACGACGCACACCCTTTTCTGACCCACTATCGCTTTTTGCATCAGGCGGTGGGCGACGACGGGGAAATTCTGGCGAAACAGACGCTTCCCAGCCCAAATATGCTGATGTATCCGGCTATCCGCAACAATGACGTTTACCCGTCGCTGGACGCGTTTTGCGATGATCTGGTCGCGGTGTACCGCAAAGTGATCCAGGCGTTTTACCGTCAGGGGTGCCGCTATCTCCAACTGGATGACCTGTTCTGGGCGCGCCTGTGCGACGGTCAGGTGATGGACAGGGAAAACGCGGCCGGGTTCGAATGGCGCGATCTGCTGGAGCGTTGCACCCGTACTCTGAATCAGGCGCTGGCGCAACGCCCGCCGGATATGTTCATCAGCCTGCATATGTGCTGCCGGCGTTTTTCTCCCAACTGGGTTTATGGCTGTGGGCGTGAAGTGATGGGGCATGCGATGGCGAATCTGGCGGTGGACAGCCTGTTCATCGAATACGATGACCGGCGTCCGGTCGGGCTGGAGCCGTTGCGTCAGGTGAGTTGTCAGAAAGTGGTGCTGGGCGTGGTGGATTCCTGCAGCGCGGCGCTGGAAACGCTGGATTCGGTCAAGATGGCGATCAATACCGCCTCGCTGTATGTGCCGCTGCAGCAACTGGCTATCAGCCCAAAATGCGGTTTTGGGCACTGCGACAAAGATGCCCTCACGGAAGAACAACAGTGGGCCAAACTGCGGCATATGGTGAGCGTTGCCCGCGAGATCTGGACGCTGCCGGAGTAAGACGCTGAAAGACGGCGTAATTCATGGTGAGAATAATTCTTGATATCGCTTCGGGGCTGACTAAACTGGCTGCGCTCGTTGTTACAGAAAAGCGGATATTATGGAGTTACTTCACCTTGTCTACCGGCAGTATCGCTGGCCGTTCCTGACCGTTATCTTTCTTAGCCTCGCCAGCGCGGCGCTGGGGATTGGCCTGATCGCCTTCATTAACCAGCAACTGATTGAGACCGTTCGCCCGACGCTACAAGTATTGCCGGGGTTCATCGGCTTGCTGATATTGCTGATGGCGGTGACGCTGGCTTCGCAACTGGCGTTGACCGTGCTGGGCCACCATTTCGTCTGCCGCCTGCGCGGGCAACTGATCAAACGTATTCTCGACACCGGGCTGGAGCGGCTGCGCCAGATTGGCCCCGCGCAGTTGCAGGCCAGCCTTGCCAGCGATATCCGCACCATCACGCTGGCGTTTGTGCGCCTGCCGGAACTGGTGCAGGGCATCATTCTGACCTTCGGCTGCGCTGCCTATCTGGCCTGGCTGTCTCCCCGCATGATGCTGGTGACGACGCTGTGGGTGGCGGTCACCATCTGGGGCGGCTACTGGCTGGTTTCCCGCGTGTACCGTCATTTCAATCAGGTGCGCGAAGAAGAGGACCGGTTGCATGAGGATTACCAGCGGGTGATCGACGGTTGCAAAGAGTTGTCGCTGAATCGTGACCGGGCGCGCCAGCTGTATGAGCAGGATTATCAGCGCCATGCCGACGACTACCGTCACCATATTATCCGGGCGGATACCTACCACCTGAGCGCCATCAACTGGTCGAACATCATGATGCTGGGCGCGATCGGTGCGGTGTTCTTTATGGCCAACAGTCTGGGCTGGGCCGATAACGCGGTAGCCGCTACCTATTCCCTGATTCTGTTGTTTTTGCGCACGCCGCTGTTGCAGGCGGTAGGCGCGTTTCCTACGCTGGTCAGCGCCCAGGTGGCGTTTGACAAGCTGCGCCAGTTGAAGTTGGTCGATTATCAGCCGGGGTTTTCGTCGGTATCCGCCCCCCGCCAGTGGCAAACCCTGACGCTGCGCGATGTCTGCTTTCGCTATGACGACGGCGGGTTTGAGGTCGGGCCGATCAATCTCACGCTGCGGCGCGGCGAGCTGGTGTTCCTGATCGGCGGCAACGGCAGCGGCAAGTCAACGCTGGCGATGCTGCTGACCGGGCTATACACGCCGATGTCGGGCGAGCTGATGCTGGATAACCGGCCGGTGCCGCTGGCGCAGTATCAGACGCTGTTTTCGGCGGTGTTTACCGATTTCCACCTGTTTGAGCGCCTGATGGGGCCGCAGGGCGGTGCTCCGGACACATCGCTGGTATCCGACTGGCTCGATCGGCTCAATATGCGCCAGAAACTGCATATCACGGAGCAGCGCATCCTGAATCTGTCGCTCTCGCAGGGGCAGCGCAAGCGGGTGGCGCTGCTGCTGGCGGTAGCGGAGCAGCGCGATATCCTGCTGCTGGATGAGTGGGCCGCCGATCAGGACCCGCAATTCCGCCGGGTGTTTTATCAGGTGCTATTGCCGCAACTGCGCTCGGCAGGAAAAACCGTTATCGCCATCAGCCATGACGACCACTATTTCGAACAGGCGGACCGGCTGCTGGAAATGCGCGCCGGCACGCTGGTGGAACTGGTTGGCGACGCCCGCCGCGAGGCCAGCCGCGATGCGGTTGCCCGCATCAGCCTCGCTGAAGAGGATGCCGCTGAAAATAGGCCGCTTATTCAGTGATCTGGCTCTCCTGTTGGTCATCAGACGCTATACAGCCTTTGGGGGGCGCTGCAACATAAGCGCCGATGCCAGCCTTCCGGCTGGCAGATAAGGAGTTTTTCGATAAAAAAACGATCGGCTGATGCCGGTTTTCGGGCGGGAACAGCCCGATCGTCCTCTGACCCATTAAAGAGAATCTGTTATGGAACGATGGTTTAAATCTCTGTTTATTCTTGTTTTCTTCTTTGTTTTTACGGCCAACTCGGCAGATAAGCTGCCAAATATCGTCATCCTGGCAACCGGCGGTACTATTGCCGGCTCGGCGGCGACGGGTACCCAGACCACCGGTTACAAGGCGGGCGCGCTTGGCGTGGATACGCTGATCAACGCCGTGCCTGATGTGAAAAAACTGGCTAACGTGAAAGGCGAGCAATTCGCCAACATGGCCAGCGAAAACATGACCGGCGATGTGGTGTTGAAACTGAGCCAACGGGTGAACGCGCTGCTGGCGCGTGACGATGTGGACGGCGTGGTGATTACCCACGGTACCGACACGCTGGAGGAGTCGGCTTATTTCCTCCATCTGACGGTGAAAAGCGACAAACCGGTGGTGTTTGCGGCGGCGATGCGTCCGGCTACGGCCATCAGCGCCGACGGTCCGATGAACCTGCTGGAAGCGGTCCGCGTGGCGAGCGACAAACAGTCTCGCGGCCGCGGCGTGCTGGTGGTGCTCAATGATCGTATCGGTTCCGCCCGTTATATCACCAAGAGCAACGCCTCGACGCTGGACAGTTTCCGGGCGAATGAAGAAGGTTATCTGGGAGTCGTGATCGGCAACCATATCTACTACCAGAACCGTCTCGACAAACTGCATACCAACCGCTCGGTGTTCGATGTGCGCGGCCTGACCTCGCTGCCGAAAGTCGATATTCTTTATGGCTATCAGGATGACCCGGAATACCTGTACGACGCCGCCATCAGCCACGGCGTGAAAGGCATTGTCTATGCCGGTATGGGCGCGGGTTCGGTATCGGTGCGCGGCATCGCCGGGATGCGCAAGGCGCAGGATAAAGGCGTGGTGGTGATGCGCTCCTCCCGCACCGGCAACGGCATCGTGCCGCCGGATGAGGCGCTGCCGGGTCTGGTCGCGGATTCTCTTAACCCGGCCCATGCCCGTATCCTGTTGATGCTGGCATTGACCCGTACCAGCGATCCGGCGGTGATCCAGGACTATTTCCACACCTATTGAGCGGCGCTTTTGCCGTACCAACAGGCCGCCGACCGGCGGCCTGACTGTTTGTCATGCGGCCGGCGGCATAACGCCGGTTTTTACGGCGTAACTTGCCATATTTGGTAAGCATTATGGCGTGTTGTGCTGAATTTAAACGGAAAGCTGGCGTGAAGTGGCTTTCCCCATGCCGGGGCAGCGCGGAGGCTTTCTTAATGAGGATTATTGCCTGTATGATTCTGCTCTTGGTACGACAGGCGCCGGCTGGCAGCAGTCCTCGCTGCGGCTGGCAGGCCTGAGAAAAATAAGGACTGGTCGTGACATGACACAACCCATTTTTATGGTCGGTGCCAGAGGGTGCGGAAAAACCACGGTTGGCGGTGAGCTGGCGCGGTCGCTTGGCTATGAGTTTGTCGATACGGACATTTTTATGCAGCATACCAGCGGCCTGACCGTGGCGGATGTGGTCGCCGCTGAAGGGTGGCCGGGATTTCGCCGCCGGGAAAGCGATGCATTGCACGCGGTAACGGCGCCGAGCCGGATTGTAGCGACCGGCGGCGGTATGGTGCTGCTGGAACAGAATCGTCAGTTTATGCGTACGCAGGGGATCGTAATCTACCTGCACGCGCCGGCACAGGCGCTGGCGCAGCGGCTGCAGGCCAGTCCGCAGGCGCATCAGCGACCGACGCTGACCGGTCGGCCGATAGCCGAAGAGATGGAAGCGGTGCTCAGGGAGCGCGAGGCGCTGTATCAGGATGTGGCGCACTATGTGGTGGACGCCACCCGGGCGCCGGCCGTGATTGTTTCGGAACTGGTGCAGACGCTGCGTCTGCCGGCGGCCTGACGGTCAATCGATTTTTTAACAGAAAGGTTGGGCATTATGCTGAATGTAAATGAGTATTTTGAAGGGAAAGTAAAATCCATCGGTTTTGACGGCAGCCGCATCGGCCGCGCCAGCGTCGGGGTGATGGAAGCCGGCGAATATACCTTTGGCACCGGGCAAGCGGAAGAAATGACGGTAGTCAGCGGCGCGCTGAACGTGCTGCTGCCGGGTGCGCAGGAATGGCAACTGTTTGAAGCCGGTGCGGTTTTCAACGTGCCGGAAAAAAGCGAGTTCAAACTGAAGGTGTCTGAACCGTCGTCCTATCTGTGCCGTTATCTCTGATTCCAGTCATCTTTTCCTTTCGTGATAATCGGCTGTCGATGATATCGACAGCCGTTTTCTGATATTACCTTACGCTCCCAGCTTATCCATGCCGCAGTGCCATCTGTTTGTCATCCTGCCGCCATATGATGGTCGAAACGTTTTGCTATTCCATTTTATATACCCGTCATACTTCAAGTTGCAGGTGTGTTGGCTGCGCTCATTCACCCGAATCACTTACCTGAGTAAGCTCATCGGGATTCACTCACTTGCCGCCTTCCTGCAACTCGAATTATTTTGGGTATAGTGATAATGACGTTTGGTAATTATCTGGCGAAACGATGGTGATTTGAAAATATATATTTAAATATATTATTGATTTGTTATTAATTGCGGAATTCATATTGTTTTCTTATATAAAAAATTTCAGATAAATCTGTAAATCTGATAGCGGCCATTGTATTTTCCTGTGAGAGGGCCCTTCTGTTGGTTGCGGTGTCGTTAGTCCGTGTGATTGAGAGGAGATACTTCTGCAAACAGTTTCACTTTCTCGAATGGAATGCCTCGTAACTGATGAGGCGATCGTTGTGGTTATCTAAAAAAAAGCATTTCAATAATTACGTGGTCACTATGCTTAAAACTACTCGCGCTCGTATTCTGGCCGTGTGCACGGCTATCATTGTGGTTGCTCTGGTAATTAATACTTCTTTGAATTACCGGGTGACTGATAAATATAACGATGAATCCATCAACAACCTGCTTACCGCCGTGACCGCTGGCCACAGCCTGGCCATCAGCGACTGGGTAGCCGCTAAAAAACAAATCATTACGTCGCTCAATAACGTGGTGCTGACCAACGATGATCCGATTCCGGTGTTCAAACAGATGACGGCGGCGGGCAGCTTCATCAACGTGTATATGGGTTATGCCAACCACACCGCTAAATTTGCCGATCCCGGCGGTATTCCGGCCAATTATGATCCCACCGTCCGCCCTTGGTACCAGCAGGCGGTGAGGGAAGGTAAAGCCATCGCGACCGCGCCGTATCTGGATATGGCGACCAATACCATTGTGGTGTCGTTTGTGGCGCCGGTGCTGGACGGCGGCAACGTCAAGGGCGTGCTGGGTAGCGACGTGACCATGGACAGCGTCATCGCCAACGTCAAAGCCATCCATCCGACACCCGCCAGCTACGGCATTCTGATTCAGGCCGATGGCACCATCATCGCCCATCCGGATGCCAAACTGACGCTGAAAAAATTGACCGAGATCGCCCCGCAGGTGAACCTGGGGCAGGTGCTGAAATCCGACCGCCCGGTGCAGTTGAGCATCAGCGGGCGCGACATGCTGGTAAGAACTCAGCCGGTAGCCGGCACCGATTGGTATGTGCTGGTCGCGCTGGACAAGGCGGAAGCCACAGCCGGTATGGGTTCGCTGCTGTGGACGTCGGTGATCGCGTTGGTGATCATCAGCGTTCTTGGTTCGGTGGTGGTGGGCGTGCTGATCAACGCCTCGCTCAAACGTCTGCTGCAGATTCGTGATGCGATGGACGACATCAGCCACGGCACCAACGACCTGACCCTGCGTCTGCCGGACGACGGTCATGATGAAGTGGCGCAGATCGCCCGCTCGTTCAACACCTTTGTCGACAAACTCAGCATGATCATGCTGCAGATTCGCGATATCAGCGCATCGCTGCAAACCGCGACCGACGAAGTGGCGACCGGCAACAACGATCTGGCGTCCCGCACCGAAGCGGCGGCGGCCAGCCTGCAGCAAACCGCCGCAGCGCTGGAGCAGATTTCCGCCACCGTTACCCAGTCGGCCGGTTCCGCCCAGCAGGTGAACGATCGTACCCGCTCGCTGGCGAACGATGCCAGCGCCGGCGGCAAAGTGGTGGCCGAGGTCGTCGACACTATGCAGGAAATCGAGGTGGCTTCCGGCAAGATCGGCGATATTATCGGCGTAATCGACGGCATCGCCTTCCAGACCAATATCCTGGCGCTGAACGCCGCGGTGGAAGCCGCACGCGCCGGCGAACAAGGCCGCGGGTTCGCGGTAGTGGCGGGAGAAGTGCGTTCGCTGGCGCAGCGTAGCGCGCAGGCGGCGAAAGAGATCAAGGCGCTGATCGAGTCCACCGTAGAGAGCGTGAATACCGGTTCGCGGCAGGTGCGTCAGGCCGGCAACACCATGACCGAAATTGTCGACGGCGTGTCTTCCGTGAGTACGGTGATGTCGGAAATCACCCATGCGTCAGGAGAACAGATGCGTGGGATTCAGGAGATCAACAAAGCGGTGGCGCAGCTGGATTCAATGGTGCAGCAGAACGCGGCGATGGTGCAGGAAGCGGCGTCCGCCTTCGCCTCGCTGCAATCGCAGTCTGAAGAACTGCACTCCTCGATCAGTCACTTCAAGCTGTAACACGACAGGGTGCTGTCCGGCACCCTATGATTGCCGACAAACCTTGTGGCTACAGATAATGGGGTTTACGGCGTCAAAAACTGCGCTGAGGTGGGCGACTTCGCCGGGTGAGCGACAGGACGTCGCGAAAGCCCGTGCCGCTCCGGGAGAGCGTCACGGGCGGCCCGAACAGCGAAGGCGAACGCCGAAGGAACCGCGCAGCGGCGCAGTTTAGCCTTTAGCCAGTGGTCAAGGAGAGGCGGCGTCTGAGCCTCTTCTTGTCGTGCGTGCGATGAAATAGACAAGGAAACTACATCATTTATCCCGCACGAAATCACTCACTGGTCGGACAGACATCACCATCCGCAAAACAACCCGGCTGATTTGTCTACAGCCCAACGCGCTGATTTATCAGCACTCTGGTGTGATTACCGCTGCGCCTCGCCCCCCAACGCTTCCGTCAGGTTGGCGATCAATGCCGCCACTTCACCGGTCATCAGCGTAAAGTCGGCGTCAAACCGCTGAGCCACGTCTTCCCGGTCGATATCGTCGTTCTGCTCGCGCAGGGTATCGGCGAATTTCAGACGCTTGAGCGAACCGTCGTCCGCCAGCACCAGCTGGATGCGCTCCTGCCAGTCCAGCGCCAGTTTGGTCACCACTTTGCCCGCTTCGATGTGGGTGGCGATTTCATCGCTGACCAGTTCCTGCTTCTTGCAGCGAATGACGCCGCCGTCTTCCAGCACCGCTTTCAGCTCGGCTTCGTCCTGCAGCGTGAAACCGGCGGGCGTCTGGCCGGAACGGACCCACTCGGTCAGCGTCAGCTCGATCGGGTTTTCCATGGTCAGCGGCACCACCGGCAGCGACCCCAGCGTTTTACGCAGCAGCGCCAGCGTATCCTCGGCTTTCTTGGCGCTGGCGGCATCCACCATGATCAGGTGATTGACGGTGTCGATCCACAGCGAAATCTGGCTAAAACGGCTGAACGCGCGGGGCAACAGGCTGTGCAGCACGTCGTCTTTCAGCGCGTCCTTTTCGGTTTTCTTCAGTTTGCGGTGCTGTTCGCCTTCCAGCTTGTCGATCCGGGCTTGCAGCGCCTGCTTGATGACCGGCGCAGGCAGGATCTTCTCTTCTTTGCGGGCGCAGATCAGAATCTGACCGTTGACCACGTGGGTCAGGGCATCGCCGTGCGGCCCCATCGGCGAGACCCAGCCGGTTTTGGCCAGATCCTGACTGCCGCAGGGGGTAAAGGCGAAGGAGGCCAGCTGTGTCTCCATGGCGTCCGCAGAAAGGCTGATATCGCGGCTCAGGCGATAAATCATCAAATTTTTAAACCACAGCATTTTTCTTCCCAGACTGGCGCGTCGCTGGCGCGGCTCCACGTGATAACGTGGGGCGAGTATCAGGACGCAGGGGTTATTCGCAGCGGGCATGATAACGAATTGTGGTGAGGGACGGTACGATAATGTCATCATCAGGAATACGCGAGTTCGGTGGATAAACAGGAGGCAACGTGCGAATAGGTATTGATTTGGGCGGCACCAAAACCGAGGTCATTGCGCTGACGGACGAGGGGAGTGAGGCATTCCGCCACCGGATGGCGACGCCGCGCCACGATTATCGTCAAACCCTGCAAGTTATCGCCGATCTGGTTGGCATGGCGGAGCAGGCCACCGGACAGCGCGGCAGCGTGGGCGTCGGTATTCCCGGCACGCTGTCGCCGGTGACCGGCCGGGTCAAAAACGCCAATTCGGTGTGGCTGAATCAGCAGCCGCTGGATCAGGATCTGGCGCAATTGTTAGGTCGGCCGGTACGGGTGGCGAACGACGCCAACTGCTTTGCAGTATCCGAAGCGGTGGATGGCGCGGCGGCTGGCGCCGGCAAGGTGTTTGCGGTGATTATCGGCACCGGTTGCGGCGCCGGCATCGCCCTGAACGGGCAGGCGCACATCGGGCGCAACGGCGTGGCGGGCGAGTGGGGGCATAATCCGCTGCCGTGGATGGATGCCGACGAATGGCGCGACCAGCAGTCGATGCCTTGTTATTGCGGCCGCACGGGGTGCATCGAGACGTTTATCTCCGGCACCGGCTTTGGCATGGATTATCAGCGCCTGAGCGGCCAGGCGCGTCAGGGCCATGAGATTATTGATCTGGCCGGGCGGGGCGATGCGCTGGCGGAACAGGCATTGCAACGCTATGAGCAGCGGCTGGCCAAGTCGCTGGCGCATATCGTCAACCTGCTGGACCCGGATGTGATTGTGCTGGGCGGCGGCATGAGCAACGTCAAACGACTGTATGACACCGTGCCCGATTTGCTGAAACAGTGGGTGTTCGGCGGCGAGTGCGATACGCCGGTTCGACAGGCGATGCACGGTGACTCCAGCGGCGTGCGCGGCGCCGCCTGGTTGTGGCCGCAAGAGCGATAAACGTCCAGCGGGGACGCCAGATGCGCCCCCGCTGAATTTATTTCACCGCATACGCGCTGTCGAGCTGGCTGACGCCCAGACCGTTGCGCTTTCTGACCCGGATTTGCACCTGGATACGATCTTTCATCGCTTCCACATGACTGATGACGCCGATGCTCTTGCCGGAAGCGTTCAGGTTATCCAGTACGTCCAGCGCGGTATCCAGCGTCTCGCCGTCCAGCGTACCAAAGCCTTCGTCGAGGAACAGCGAGTCGATGCGGGTTTTGGTGCTGACTAGATCGGATAGCGCCAGCGCCAGCGCCAGGCTGACCAGAAAACTTTCGCCGCCGGACAGCGTGCGGGTATCGCGTACCGCGTCGGCCTGCCAGGTATCGGCCACCTGCAATTCCAGCGTGTCGGATGCCTTGCGTTGCAGCAGATAGCGCCCATGCAGACGCGATAGCTGGCGGTTGGCCAGAAACACCAGATGATCCAGCGTCAGCCCCTGCGCGAAGCGGCGGAATTTGTCGCCTTTCTGCGAGCCGATCAACTGATTGAGGTAACCCCAGTCATCGCACTGTTGCTGGCCGCGGGCGATTGCCTCCAGCAACAGCCGCTGCTTGTCGCGGCGTTGCTGATCGCTGGCAAGCTGCTGGCGCAGTTCGCCCTGATGTGCGGCTTCGGCTTTCACCATGTCCCCGAGGCCGGAAAGCAGCTGACGGATGTCATGGTCGCTGATGCCTTCCGGCATCGATTCCGGCCGGGTCGCCATGTGTTGCTCCAGCGCGCTGTCCGCCTGCTGCAATAGCGCGTCCACCTGCTGCTGACGCTGGCTGAGCCGCTCTTTTAGCGTCAGGAGATGATGGCGCTCGGCCTCGGTCAGCAAGGCATGGCGGAAGGCGGCTTCATCGTCGAATCCGACGGCGGCCAGTTCTTCCGCAAACCCGGTCTGAAGCTGCTGCAATGCGGTTTCGGCATGCTGGTTTTGCTGTTCCAGACTGCCGATTTCCCCGTTCAGGCGGCTGTGCAACGACTGACCCTGTTGCCACTGCTGCTGCGCCTGCTGGCTTTCCAGCTCCAGCGTCTGGCTGACCTGCCGCAACTGCTTCAGCACCTCATTTACCGCCTGATTGCCCATCAATTGCCAGCGCTGTTGCTGCGCCTGTTCCAGCGTGCGTTGGGTGTCGGCCAGTTGCTGCTGGTAGGTTTTGATGGCGACGTCGGTTTCTTCCTGCCGCTGCTGGCTGGCGATGATTTCCGCTTCCAGCGCGGCGAGTTGCGGCTGGCACTGATGCTGTTCGTGTTCGTTTTCCTGCCAGCGCAGCCATTCCGTCTGGCGCTGACGCAGCCAGTCTTCCTGCTGCGCCAGCGTGGGCGCCGTCAGTTCGAACGTTTCCAGCGTCTGGTTGAGGCTGTCGTGCAGGCGTTGCAACTCGCGTTCGGTTTTTTCCAGTAGCAGCCGCAGCTCTTCCCGCGATGCGTGCAGCGACGCCTGTTGCTGGGTGTTCAGCTCCAGTTGCTGTACGGTTTGCGCCAGCAGTTGCTGTGCCGAGGTGAGTAAATCCTTACTTTCCTGAATATGGCGCTGATTACGCTCACGACTGGCGATCTGCGCCTGCAACGACTGCTCCTGCGCGTTGGATTCTTCAATCCACTGATGCAGGGCCGGCAGTTGCAGCGGATCGAAATCAACAAGTAAGCGTTCACTGACTGATTTGCACTGCAATTGCAGCGACTCGTAATCGCGCCGGACGCCGTCGAGCGCGTTTTGCTGCTGCTGGCGGTGCTGTTTTTGCAACTGAAGTTGAGTTTCGGTCTGCACCACGCTGGCTTTCAGCGCTTCTACCTCCTGACGCAACGCATGCAGCCGGAGCTGGGTTTCCGAAGGGCGCAGCGCCTGATAGCGTTCTACCGCCGGATGATGCGGGGAGCCGCACAGCGGGCACTCTTTGCCCGGTTGCAGTTGCTGGCGCTCGCGCTCCAGACTGACGATGCGCAGCTCCAGTTCGTGACGTTTGTCGAGGTCGGTCAGATGGTCGGCCTGGCGCTGATAGTCCTGACGCTGCTGAGTCTGTTGATCTTCCAGCGCCTGAATGCGGCGCTGGGTATCCAGCTGTTGCGCTTCCAGCAGGGTGCGTTGGCTAATCAGCTGCTGCAGCACGGCGGCGCTGGTGGCCAGTTGCTGGCGATCCGGCCGTTCAGCCATGAGCCGGGCCAGTTGCTGGCGTAGGTTCGTCAGCGGTTGCTCCGCTTCCAGCTGTTCATCCTGCTGCAGATGTTCGCTTAGCAGTTGGCTTGCTCGCTCGCAGGCGCTTTGCTGCGCCTGATGTTTTTCGGCGAGCGAGGCACGTTGCTGGTCAAGGTATTCCGCCTGAATCCGCTGCTGCGCCGCTTTTTCCTGCAGCACCTGCAAGTCCTGCTGCCATTTCTGCTGCTGGGGAAATTGCGCCTGCCACAGCGGAATATGGCTGCCCAAATGCTGGTGGCGGCTATGCTGCTGGCGATAATTTTCGATGTCTTCCAGCCGTTGCCGTGTCTGTTCCTGCTGGCGTTGTAGTCTGGTCAGGCTGGCGATCAGCGTTTTCTGCTGTTCGAGCAGGTTATCCAGCGCTTGCTGTTGCTGGGCGCGCTGGGCCTGATGGGTGGCGATGTGATGGTCGAGCGGCAGGATACGTTCATTGATCAAGGTTTCCTGTTGCTGGCGATGCTCGGCGTGCTGCTGTCGGGTGGCCTGCGCTTTTTCCAGCTGGATTTTCAACAGATTGAGCGCATCCTGCTGGCGGCTGATCTGCTGGCGGACGCTATTCAACTGTTGGGTCAGGCGCTGTTTTTCCCGTAGCGCGCGCTCGCGTTCATCAAAGCGCGGACGCAGTTTTTCCGCCGGTTCGCTGCGCTGCAGTTTATCCATCTGCGATTGCGATTGTTGCTGCAATTGATCCTGCGCGGCGCGCTGCTGCTGGGCCTGCTGTTGCGCCTGCTGGAGCTGCAGCAGCGTGTCGTACCAGCGCTGATGTCCCAGCACCTCTTCCCGGTGCAGCGACAGCGATTGTTCCTGCTGGCGGATGGCTTCCAACTGCTGCTCCAGCGCCTGGCGCTGTTCGTCGCTCAGCAATTCCAGCGTAGCGACCTGCGCCCGCAGGGTTTCCAGCTTGGTTTGGGCGTCTTTGTGTTTCTCGAATACCCGCTCCGAAATCTGGCCGTAAATGTCGGTGCCGGTCAGTTCTTCGAGCAATTCGGCCCGCTGATTGGCATCGGCGTTCAGGAAGGCGGCGAACTGCCCCTGGGACAGCATCATCGATTTGGTGAAGCGATCGAAATCCAGCCCGGTGATATCGGCGATCATCGTCAGCTTGTCGTTCACCTTATCGGTGAGGATTTTGCCGTCGACGCACAACGCCAGCTCCACCTTGGGCGGCTGCAGATTGCCTTCCGGGCTGTTATGGGCGCGACGCTGGCTCCAGAAGGCGCGGTAGGCGACGTTCTTCACCTCGAACTCCACTTCCGCCAGACATTCGGCGGTGTGGCGCGTCATCAGCTCGTTCTGGCTGGGGCTGACTTTCAGGCGCGGCGTCTGGTGGTACAGCGCGAGGCAGATGGCGTCCAGCAACGTGGTTTTACCCGCGCCGGTAGGGCCGGTGATGGCGAACAGACTGTTGCTGGCGAACGGCTCGCGGGTGAAATCGATTTTCCACTCGCCTTGCAGCGAGTTGAGGTTTTTCAGGCGCAGGCTAAGAATTTTCATGCGGACGCCTCCCGTCGCTGCTCGTCAATTTCCTGAATGACCCGGTCGAACAACCCTTTCAGGCGCTGCTGGCGCGCCTCGTCCAGATCGCTCTCCAGCGCCAGCCGTCGGGCAAACACCTCGGCGGGTTGCAGCTCTTCCAGCGTTTCCTTCTCCAGTTGCACCAGCATTTGTTGCTGCTGTTCCCGCGCCCGGCGCAGCAACAGCACTTCCACATTCATCGGCTCGGTCAACGCCTGAATGTGCTGCTGAATGTCGCTCAGATAATCCTGGGTGGCGATCTCAATGTCCAGCCACACCGGTTTGTCGCCGTGATAGTCGCGGAATCCGGCCAGCCGACGTTCGATCTCCGGCAGATTGCCTTTCACCAGTTGCATCGGTTGTTCGGTCGGCACGGTCAGCGCGGTGACCTCCTGCAGTTTTCCCTGCTCGAAATGCACCAGATACACCGATTTCTCATGGTTCAGTTCGTCAAAACTCAGCGGAATCGGCGAGCCGCTGTAGCGGATGTGTTCGCATTGCGCCACCCGCTGCGGGCGATGAATATGGCCGAGCGCGATGTAGTCCGCCGGGGGGAAGGCCTGCGCCGGGAAGGCGTCCAGCGTGCCGATATAGATATCACGCACCGAGTCGGACGTGGCGACGCCCACCGTGGTGAGGTGGCCGGTCAGCACAATCGGCAGTTCGCGGCCCAGCGCTTCACGCTGCTCGCAGGCGAGCTGGTAACAGCGCTGATAATGATGGGTGATGGCATCCTGCAACGCCTGCTGTTTTTGCGCGCCGGACTGGCCGGCCTGGCTGGTGAGCACGTCGCGCGGACGCAGAAAGGGAACGGCGCACAGCAGCGCGCCGGGCTCGCCCGCGCGATTGTTCAGCACCAGCACCTGTTCGTGGATATCGCCGTCAAAACCGGCGATCACCCGGGTATTCAGGCAGGCCAGCAGCGCGCGTGATTCATTCAGGGTGGCGACCGAATCGTGGTTGCCGCCCATCACCACCAACTGGCAGCCGGTGCGCTGCAACGCCACCACAAAATGGTTATACATTTCACGGGCATAACTGGGCGGTGCGCCGTTGTCGAACACATCACCTGCTACTATTACTGCATCGGCCTGATACTGCTCAACCTGCTGAACCAGCCATTGCAAAAACGCCTGATGCTCAGGCGCACGGCTCCGGGTATAAAAGTACTGACCGAGATGCCAGTCAGACGTGTGAATAATTCGCATGAGACTCCCTGCAGGTGAGTGCAAACGATATGGTTGTTTTGGCGGTGCTTGCGGACAATGGCGGTCAGTGAGGCAAGGCGCTTGTTCGTCATGGCGAAACACCGCGTCTTTATCATCGGCGATTATAGGCGTGCAGTTTAGGGCATGTCCCATAATATCTGTGTGACCCCGGCTACTCGGGAGTATTTGGCTGTGTCGTCGCGGACGGATAATGTGAGAAATTAAGCGTACCGGCGGTCTCCGGCAGCGGCTGGGGGCCGCAGCCGTCGGGGAGTAAACGTGCCGCGGGCAGGGGCGCCATTTTTCATAAATCTGTCATAAAACTGACGCATAATGCACACCGCACGCTAACCGTGACGATTAACGGCAGGATTGATATGGCAAGACGTATTTTGGTGGTGGAAGATGAAGCGCCGATTCGCGAGATGGTGTGCTTCGTGCTGGAACAGAACGGCTATCAGCCGGTTGAGGCTGAGGATTACGATAGCGCCGTTACCCGGCTGGCCGAACCTTATCCTGAACTGGTGCTGCTGGACTGGATGCTGCCCGGCGGGTCCGGTTTGCAGTTTATCAAGCACATGAAACGCGAAGCGCTGACCCGTGATATTCCGGTCATGATGCTGACGGCGCGTGGAGAAGAAGAAGATCGCGTGCGCGGTCTTGAAGTGGGCGCCGACGATTACATCACCAAACCGTTTTCGCCTAAAGAGCTGGTGGCGCGCATCAAGGCGGTGATGCGCCGGATTTCGCCGATGGCGGTTGAGGAAGTGATTGAAATGCGTGGGTTGAGCCTGGACCCCTCTTCGCATCGGGTGACCACGGAAGAACACGCGCTGGATATGGGGCCGACGGAGTTCAAGCTGCTGCATTTCTTTATGACGCACCCGGAACGGGTATATAGTCGTGAGCAGTTGCTGAATCACGTATGGGGCACTAACGTTTATGTTGAGGATCGTACTGTGGACGTCCATATCCGCCGCCTGCGCAAGGCGCTGGAAACCAGCGGACACGACAAGATGGTCCAGACCGTTCGGGGAACTGGATACCGTTTCTCAACACGTTATTGATAGCGTGAGTCCCGGAGAAAATCTGACGTGCTAGAACGTTTGTCCTGGAAAAAGCTGGCGCTGGAGCTGGCTTTTTTTTGTTTGCCCGGTCTGCTGCTGGGGCTGATTATCGGCTATCTGCCCTGGTTTCTGCTGGCGTCGGTACTGGCGGCGCTGTGCTGGAACTTCTATAACCAGCTGCGCCTGTCCTACTGGCTGTGGGTTGACCGCAGCATGACCCCGCCGCCCGGCCGCTGGAGCTGGGAGCCGCTGTTTTACGGCCTCTATCAGATGCAACTGCGCAACCGCCGCCGTCGGCGCGAGTTGGCGCTGCTGATTAAACGCTTTCGCAGCGGAGCGGAATCGTTGCCGGATGCGGTGGTCATCACCACTGAAGAGGGCGGCATCATCTGGTGTAACCGGCTGGCTCAGCACCTGCTCAGCTTTCGCTGGCCGGAAGACAACGGCCAGAATATCCTCAATCTGCTGCGTTACCCGGAGTTCACCCAGTACATGCAACAGCAGGATTTCAGCCGCCCGCTGACGCTGACGCTGAAAAATTCCCACCACGTGGAATTCCGGGTGATGCCCTACTCGGAAGGGCAGCTGTTGATGGTGGCCCGCGATGTGACCCAGATGCACCAACTGGAAGGCGCGCGCCGCAACTTCTTTGCCAACGTCAGCCACGAGCTGCGCACGCCGTTGACGGTGTTGCAGGGCTATCTGGAGATGATGAACGACGAATCGCTGGATGGCGCGTTGCAGTCCAAGGCGTTGCACACCATGCAGGAGCAAACCCGCCGCATGGACGGATTGGTGCGGCAGTTACTGACGCTGTCGCGCATCGAAGCCGCCGCCGCTATCGATCTCAACGAGAAGGTGGATATCCCGCTGATGCTGCGGGTGCTCAAGCGTGAAGCCGATACCCTGAGTCAGGGACGCCACGAGATTGTGTTTCGCGTCAACGAGCAGCTGCAAGTGTTCGGTAACGAAGAACAGTTGCGCAGCGCGGTGTCGAATCTGGTGTATAACGCCGTCAACCATACGCCGCAGGGCACTCGCATTGAGGTGTGCTGGCAGCAGACGCCGCAGGGCGCGCAGTTCCAGGTCAGCGATAACGGCCCGGGCATCGCCGCCGAACACCTTCCCCGCCTGACCGAGCGTTTTTATCGTGTCGACAAGGCCCGTTCGCGCCAGACCGGCGGCAGCGGGCTGGGGCTGGCGATCGTCAAGCATGCGCTCAGCCACCACGACTCCCGGCTGGAGATCCTCAGCGAAGAGGGCGCAGGCTCCCGTTTCATGTTTACGCTGCCGAACCGGCTGATTGTCCGTTCGGTGCTGAGTCAGAACGCCGCGAATCCACAGCTGTAATGGCGGCGGCGGGGCTTGATTGTCCCCGCCGCTGTGCCGAAAATAGCGTGCTCTTGTCTTTTACCCCGATGGAAACCGCACATGATACCCACCCGCCGCCTGCTTGCCTTGCTGTTGTGCCTGTTCGGTCAGGCCGCCGCCGCCGCACCGCAGGCGATGCTGGCGGGCAACCTGTCCAGCGCCGGCTCCGACACGCTGGCGAACCTGATGACCTTCTGGGCGGCGGATTTCAGCCAGCATTACCCCGGCGTTAATTTGCAGATTCAGGCGGCCGGCTCGTCGTCGGCGCCGACGGCGCTGGCGGCAGGGGCGGCGCAACTGGGGCCGATGAGCCGGCCGATGAAGAGCAGCGAAATCGAAGCGTTCGAGCAGCATTACGGGTACGCGCCGACGGCGGTGCCGGTGGCGCTGGACGCGCTGGTGGTGCTGGTTAATCAGGACAACCCGATTACCGGGCTGACGGTGCGCCAGCTTGACGCCATCTTTTCCGTGACGCGCCGCTGCGGCGCCGGGAAAACGGTGCAACGCTGGCAGGAACTGGGGCTGAACGGCGTCTGGCGACAACGATCGCTACTGCGCTATGGGCGCAATTCGGCCTCCGGCACCTATGGCTTCTTCAAACAACAGGCGCTGTGCGGCGGCGATTTCCTGCCGCAGGTCAACGAATTGCCCGGTTCAGCCTCGGTGGTGCAGGCGGTGGCGGCGTCGGTCAACGCCATCGGTTACGCCAGCATCGGTTTTCGCGCCAGCGGGGTACGGGTGCTGCCGCTGGCGGCCAGCGACAAAGACGATTACGTGCTGCCGACCGCCGACACCATCCGCAGCGGGCGTTATCCCTATACGCGCTATCTCTACATTTACGTCAATAAAATGCCAGGCAAACCGCTGGAGCCGCTGACCGCCGCGTTTCTGGGCCGGGTACTGTCAGCGCCGGGGCAGGCGCTGGTCAGTCAGGATGGTTACCTGCCGCTACCGGAAATGACGCGCGAGCAGGCCAGACAGTTGCTCGGGCTTGACGATGCTTGTTTCGTCGTCGAACGGCGATTCTGCAATAAACTGATGTCTAAGATGAATTTTTTTCACGTGACGTGAAAATTCTTCCATTGTCGCTGAGAAAAACTCATGACAGGATAGCTCCACGTCTAGCCGTCTGGATGGCTATAAAGTTCAGCGGCGTAACTATTTCCTATAAAAACCAATTCATCTAAAAATCGACTGACTGAAACCGATCTGTTTCGCGTCAGCTGAAGTGCAGGAGCTAAACATGACACAAGCCCTTCCTCCGTTCCGTGCCGATGTGGTCGGCAGTTTGTTGCGTCCGGCTGCCATCAAGCAGGCGCGTTTGCAGTTTCAGGCCGGTAAGATTGATGCGGCAGCGTTGCGCCGCGTCGAAGATCAGGAAATTCAGCGTGCGGTGGAGTTGCAGCGCGCGGCGGGTCTGCAACTGGTGACCGACGGCGAGTTTCGTCGCGCCTGGTGGCACTTCGACTTCTTTGACAATCTGAATGGCGTGGAACGTTATGAAGCGGAGCAGGGCATCCAGTTCAACGGCGTGCAGACCAAAGCCCGCGGCGTAAAAGTGACCGGCAAGGTCAGCTTTAATCCGCAGCACCCGATGCTGGACGATTTCCGTTTCCTCAACAGCGTGGCCGGCGACGCCGTCGCCAAAATGACTATCCCCAGCCCGAGCGTGCTGCATTTCCGCGGCGGCCGTAGCGTAATCGACAGTACCGTATATCCGGATCTGGCCGACTACTTCGACGATCTGGCGCAGACCTGGCGTGATGCCATCCATGCGTTCTATGACGCGGGCTGCCGTTATCTGCAACTGGACGACACGGTGTGGGCGTATCTGTGCTCCGAAGACCAAAAGCGCCAGATCCGCGAACGCGGCGATGATCCGGATTATCTGCGCCGCACCTATGCGCAGGTGCTGAACAAGGCGCTGGAAGGCAAACCGGCCGATCTGGTGGTGGGCCTGCATGTTTGCCGCGGCAACTTCCGCTCCACCTGGATTTCCGAAGGCGGCTATGAGCCGGTGGCGGAAACCCTGTTTGGCGAAGTGAAGGTGGATGCGTTCTTCCTCGAATATGATACCGAACGGGCGGGCGGGTTCGAACCGTTGCGTTTCATCAAGCCGGGCCATCAGAAAGTGGTGCTGGGCCTGATTACCACCAAGACCGGGGCGCTGGAAAATGCGGACGACGTGCAGAAGCGCATCGCCGAAGCGACGCAATATATTGCGCTGGACCAGCTGTGCTTAAGCCCGCAGTGCGGCTTTGCTTCTACCGAAGAGGGCAACACGCTGTCGGAAGAGCAGCAGTGGGACAAGCTGAAACTGGTGGTGGATATCGCCAAACGCGTCTGGTAACCACCGGCGCTGCAAGCCAGGATGCTTTTTTATAACGCCGGTGCGTATTACCGGCGTTTTTTATTTCTATAAGTTTTTAATATGGATAATTATTGCTCGCCGCTGTAATTTTGAGCTGATTCTTCGCGCTGCAAACTGTTTTAATGCACAAATCATGTATAAGCCTGCCCGTGAAAAGATAAATCGAGATGCTGTATTTTTACAAAATATCAGATTAATGTTCTGGTTTACCGATCGCGTATTGCCTTTTCTTGCTATAAACGTTTTACTTAGCCCCCATTAACGCTGTGCAATAAAACCTCACATCCATAATCCTGCACATCGCACGGACGTCTCGCTTTTCGCGTGCGCCGCTTTAGCGCCCGGTTTCTGCCGGCAAAACCATTTTTTACAGACAACAACATTTTTACAGGCAACAACAACATACATATGAGTCATCGTTTAACTTCCAAAGATATCGTGGCATTGGGCTTCATGACCTTTGCTCTGTTTGTCGGCGCCGGAAACATCATTTTCCCGCCGATGGTCGGTCAGCAGGCCGGTGAACACGTGTGGATCGCCGCGCTCGGTTTCCTGATTACCGCGGTGGGCCTGCCGGTGCTGACGGTGATCGCGCTGGCCCGCGTGGGCGGCGGCATTGATACGCTGAGCAGCCCGATCGGCAAAAAAGCCGGCGTACTGCTGGCGACGGTCTGTTATCTGGCGGTCGGGCCGCTGTTCGCCACGCCGCGTACCGCTACGGTATCGTTCGAAGTCGGGATCGCGCCGCTGGTAGGCGAAGGCGCGTCGCCGCTGTTGATTTACAGCCTGATTTACTTCGCCATTGTGATCGCGATTTCGCTCTATCCCGGCCGTTTGCTGGATACCGTTGGGCATATTCTGGCGCCGGTGAAAATCATCGCGCTGACCGTGCTGGGCATCGCGGCGCTGCTATGGCCGGCCGGCACGCCGGCGCCGACCGCCGAAGCGTACCAGCAGGTGCCGTTCTCCAGCGGTTTCGTCAACGGCTATCTGACTATGGACACGCTGGGCGCGATGGTGTTCGGCATTGTGATTGTCAACGCCGCCCGTTCACGCGGCATCACCGATGCGGCGCTGTTGACCCGCTACACCATTCTGGCCGGGCTGATTGCCGGTCTGGGGCTGACGCTGGTGTACCTGAGCCTGTTCCACCTCGGTTCTTTCAGCGGTTCGCTGGTGCCGAACGCGCAGAATGGCGCCGAGATTCTGCACGCTTATGTGCAGTACACCTTCGGTAATATGGGCAGCAGTTTCCTGGCGTTGCTGATTTTTATCGCCTGTATGGTGACCGCGGTAGGTCTGACCTGCGCCTGCGCCGAATTCTTTGCTCAGTACCTGCCGTTGTCCTACCGTACGCTGGTATTTGTGCTGGGGCTGTTCTCGATGGTGGTATCCAATCTGGGGCTGAGTCACCTGATTCAGCTGTCGGTGCCGGTGCTGACCGCCATCTATCCGCCGTGTATCGTTCTGGTGCTGTTGAGCTTCACCCGCCGCTGGTGGAATAACAGCACCCATGTCATCGCGCCGGTGATGCTGGTCAGTCTGCTGTTCGGTCTGGTTGACGGCATCAAGTCGTCCGCCTTTCAGCCGTTGCTGCCGGGCTGGATGCAGAGCCTGCCGATGAGCGAGCAAGGGCTGGCCTGGCTGCCGCCGTCGCTGATCATTCTGCTGGTGGTGGCGATTTATGACCGCATCACCGGTCGTCAGGAAGTTACCGCACATTCCTGAGTACGGTTTGACTGATGTTTTTCACCACAGGCGTTTGCCTGTGGTTTTTTCGTTTGTAAAGACAGGGTTGCTCATTTATGGAACAACAATCCAAACCTATGGAACAACAATCCAGACTCAAGCGCGGTTTAAGTACGCGGCATATTCGTTTTATCGCGCTGGGCTCCGCCATCGGCACCGGGCTGTTTTATGGTTCGGCCAGCGCCATCCAGATGGCGGGCCCGAGCGTGTTGCTGGCGTATCTGATCGGCGGCGTGTTCGCCTATATCATCATGCGTGCGCTGGGCGAGATGTCCGTCAACAACCCGCAGGCCAGTTCCTTTTCCCGCTACGCTCGCGATTACCTCGGCCCGCTGGCCGGCTACATCACCGGCTGGACCTACTGCTTTGAAATGCTGATTGTGGCGATTGCCGACGTTACCGCCTTCGGTATCTATATGGGCGTCTGGTTTCCGGCGGTGCCGCATTGGATCTGGGTGTTGAGCGTGGTGCTGATCATCGGCGCCATCAACCTGATGAACGTTAAAGTGTTCGGCGAGCTGGAGTTCTGGTTGTCGTTCTTCAAGGTCGCCACCATTGTGGTGATGATCGTGGCCGGCATCGGCATCATCGTCTGGGGGATCGGCAACGGCGGCGAGCCTACCGGCATCCATAATTTGTGGACCAACGGCGGTTTCTTCAGCAACGGCGTGATGGGGATGATTCTGTCGTTGCAGATGGTGATGTTTGCTTATGGCGGCGTGGAGATTATCGGCATCACCGCCGGCGAAGCCAAAGAGCCGCATAAATCCATTCCGCGCGCCATCAACTCGGTGCCCTGGCGTATTCTGGTGTTCTATGTCGGCACTCTGTTCGTGATCATGTCGATTTATCCGTGGAATCAGGTAGGGACCAGCGGCAGCCCGTTCGTACTGACCTTCCAGCACATGGGCATCACGGCGGCGGCCGGTATCCTTAATTTCGTGGTGATTACCGCTTCGCTCTCCGCCATCAACAGCGACGTGTTCGGCGTCGGCCGCATGTTGCACGGCATGGCGGAGCAGGGACATGCGCCACAGATATTCGGCCGCTTGTCCCAACGCGGCACGCCCTGGGTGACGGTGCTGGTGATGGTGCTGGCGCTGCTGGTGGCGGTGTACCTCAACTACATCATGCCGGAGAAGGTGTTTCTGGTGATCGCCTCGCTGGCGACCTTCGCCACTGTCTGGGTGTGGATCATGATTCTGTGCTCGCAGATTGCCTTTCGCCGCAAACTGAGCCGCGCGCAGGCCAAAGCGCTGGCGTTTCCGTTGCCGGGCGGCGCGGCGACCGCGGTGGTCGGCATCGTGTTCCTGGTGTTTATCATCGGCCTGATTGGCTACTTCCCGGATACCCGCATTGCGCTGTACGCCGGCATGGTGTGGATTGCACTGTTGCTGGCGAGTTACGCGCTTCGTCGGCGCCGTAGCTGAGCGTACTGACCTGCATTGCCCGCCGCCGGATGGCGGGCATAAAAAAGCCAGCGGACGAAGCCGCTGGCTGATTACTGATATCGAATACGCCGATTACAGGTTGTTGGCGTTTTCTTTCAGGTATTTTGCAACGCCGTCCGGAGACGCGCCCATACCCGCTTTGCCTTTTTCCCACTGAGCCGGGCACACTTCGCCGTGCTCTTCATGGAACTGCAGCGCGTCAACCATACGTACCATTTCATCGATGTTACGACCCAGCGGCAGATCGTTCACCACCTGGTGACGCACGATGCCGTTTTTGTCGATCAGGAAAGAACCACGCAGCGCTACGCCGGCTTCCGGATGTTCGATACCGTAGGCTTTCTGGATTTCGCGTTTAACGTCAGCGACCATCGCGTATTTCACTTCGCCGATACCGCCGTTTTCGACCGGGGTTTTACGCCAGGCGTTGTGTACGAATTCGGAGTCAAAAGACACACCAACCACTTCAACGCCACGCTTCTTGAACTCTTCGTAGCGGTGATCGAACGCGATCAGCTCGGACGGGCATACGAAGGTGAAGTCCATCGGCCAGAAGAAGATCACAGCCGGTTTACCGTTGATGTGCTTTTTCAGATTGAAATTCTCAACGATTTCCCCGCTTCCCAGTACGGCAGCGGCAGTGAAGTCGGGGGCAGGACGAGTTACCAGGACCATAATTACTCCTGTAAATAGCTGTTAATGATAGGTGAATGTAATGAACGCCGTAAGTATAGGTACAGCCTGCCGGTGAATAAAGCGAAAGCGACCAATCAATAAGATAGCTTTTGTCTATCGAATCAATTGATAATTCTTTTCACTGACAGATGAACAGCCTGGCGTGCTGTTCCTCGTTTTACCGTGCGGCGTCAGCCGGGCCATCAAGCTGACCTGTTTTTGCCAGATGCATCATACGAGGATAGAACTGCCAGAATAATGTTTCAAATTGATGGTAGTGATGCTCAATATCGCCGAATGAACCGGAAAGCGCCGCCAGCTTCGGCCGACGTACCGACATGCGGTGCAGCACGTCGGCGATAAACGGCAGTTCGGCGTAGCGTTCCAGCCAGCGTTCCGGCCACAGATAATGATTCAGGTTGCGAAAGCGCTCTGGGCTGTCGGCCAGATGGGGCGCGATCTGCTGCTCAGCGTCGGCGACGAAGCGCGTCAGCGGTATCGCCGGTTCCAGCTCCGGCCAACTGCGCGCCAGATAATGGTCCCACAGCACATCCAGCGCTATCGGCGCGACCCGGCGATAGTCGGCGCTGAAATGGCGGCAGGCGGTACGCACTTCCGGCAGGCTGTCGGTCAACACGTCGATGCGACGGTGCAGACGGATACCGGCGACGATGTCGGGCGGGTACAGACTGTCGGGGTTGCCGCGCACGAAATCCGCCATCAGGTTTCCGGTCAGCGAGCTTTGCGCCAGCGTGGCGAGGTGCAGATGCGCGAGAAAATTCATGGCGTCGGAGCGGTCCCTGAAAGGCGAAGAGGCGTAATCAATGCGGCAAGTATAGAGGAAGGCGGCGCTCTGTCCCGCTTATTTCTTGCAGCCGGTCCCGACGGGCTCTAGACTAGGCCGCTTCTTTTGTTCCACTGTGCCGAAAATTAAGTGAATGGTCATGCGTGTTGCCGATTTTTCGTTTGAATTGCCTGAGTCTCTGATTGCCCGTTATCCGCAGGCAAAACGCAGCGGTTGCCGTCTGTTGTCGCTGGATGGCCCCACAGGCGCGCTCGCGCACGGCGTCTTTACCGATCTGCTCGATAAATTACAGCCGGGCGATCTGCTGGTGTTCAACAATACCCGGGTGATTCCGGCGCGCCTATTCGGACGTAAGGCCAGCGGCGGCAAGCTGGAAGTGCTGGTGGAAAGAATGCTGGATGACCAGCGTGTGCTGGCGCATGTGCGCGCATCCAAGGCGCCGAAACCCGGTACCGAACTGCTGCTCGGCGAAGACGAAAGCGTGAAAGCCACCATGCTGGAACGCCATGACGCGCTGTTCGAAATCCGCTTTGACGATACGCGCGATGTGTTGACCATTCTCAATGACATCGGGCATATGCCGCTGCCACCCTATATTGACCGTCCGGATGAAGCGGCGGACCGCGAACTGTACCAGACGGTGTACAGCCAGCGCCCCGGTGCGGTGGCGGCGCCGACCGCCGGTTTGCATTTCGATGAGCCGCTGCTGGCTGCACTGAAAGAAAAAGGCGTGGAAATGGCCTTCGTTACCCTGCATGTCGGTGCCGGTACATTCCAGCCGGTGCGGGTGGAGTCCATCGAAGATCACATCATGCACGCCGAGTATGCCGAGGTGCCGCAGGCGGTGGTGGATGCGGTGCTGGCCTGCAAGGCGCGCGGCAACCGCGTTATTGCGGTCGGCACTACCTCGGTACGTTCGCTGGAAAGCGCGGCTCAGGCCAGTGCCGGAGAGGTTATCGCGCCGTTTTTCGGCGATACCCGTATCTTTATCTATCCCGGTTATCACTACCGGGTGGTGGATGCGCTGGTGACCAATTTTCACCTGCCGGAATCGACGCTGATTATGCTGGTTTCCGCATTCGCAGGTTACCGCCACACCATGACCGCCTACCGGCAGGCGGTGGCTGAACAATACCGCTTTTTCAGTTACGGAGATGCCATGTTCATCACCCGTAATCCGTCGGCGGAACAGGAGCAGGTGGGGTAGTCCGCCGTCGATTCATTTTCATGTTTCATACCGCAGGCCAGGTTCTGTGGGTATATCAATAATGTCATCAGACTGTTTTCTGATGCTGGAGGTTAAGTGAAGTACGAACTGTTGCAAACGGACGGCCGCGCGCGTCGCGGTCGCCTGGTTTTTGATCGTGGTCTGGTGGAAACGCCGGCGTTCATGCCGGTCGGCACCTACGGTACCGTCAAGGGGATGACGCCGGAAGAAGTTAAAGACACCGGCGCTCAGATCATTCTGGGTAACACATTCCACCTGTGGCTGCGCCCGGGGCAGGAAATCATGAAACGGCACGGCGATCTGCATGATTTTATGCAGTGGCATGGCCCGATCCTGACCGATTCCGGTGGTTTTCAGGTCTTTAGCCTGGGTGATATCCGCAAGATCACCGAGGAAGGCGTGCACTTCCGCAACCCGATCAACGGCGACGCTATTTTCCTTAGCCCGGAAAAATCCATGGAAATTCAGTACGATCTCGGTTCCGATATCGTGATGATTTTCGATGAGTGCACCCCTTACCCGGCAGACTGGGACTACGCCAAGCGATCGATGGAAATGTCGCTGCGTTGGGCGAAGCGCAGTCGTCAGCGTTTTGATGAATTAAGCAACAAAAACGCGTTGTTCGGCATCGTTCAGGGTAGTGTTTACGAAGATTTACGTGATGTGTCGGTAAAAGGGCTGGTGGACATCGGCTTTGATGGTTACGCTGTGGGCGGCCTTGCGGTCGGCGAGCCGAAGGCCGATATGCACCGCATTCTGGAGCATGTCTGCCCGCAATTGCCGACGGATAAACCCCGCTATTTGATGGGGGTGGGTAAACCGGAAGATTTGGTGGAAGGGGTACGCCGCGGCATCGACATGTTTGATTGCGTGATGCCGACCCGCAACGCCCGTAACGGCCACCTGTTCGTCACGGACGGCGTGGTCAAAATTCGTAACGCCAAGCACAAAGATGACACCGGACCGCTGGATGAACACTGTGATTGCTACACGTGTCGCAATTATAGCCGCGCCTACTTGCACCATCTGGACCGTTGTAACGAAATACTTGGCGCGCGCCTCAATACCATCCACAACCTGCGCTATTATCAGCGCCTGATGGCGGGTTTACGTCAGGCTATCGAGGACGGTAGATTAGAGAGCTTTGTGACCGAGTTTTACCAGCGCATCGGTAAACCGGTTCCGCCGTTGGCCGACAACGCGGCGGGAAATGATCATGAAGGTCATGCGCCGCAATAAGCACGTTTGCGTGGCATGAACGTTTTACCGATAACTTTTCGTATTGGTAATTTTTCGTTTTGATAACTTTTCGTGTTGATAACTGTTGTTTTGATAACTAAAGAGGACATTTAAATGAGTTTTTTCATTTCCGACGCAGTGGCAGCAACCGCAGGTGCTCCGGCTCAGGGAAGCCCGTACTCTCTGGTGATTATGCTGGCCGTGTTCGGTCTGATTTTTTACTTCATGATCCTGCGCCCTCAGCAAAAACGTGCCAAGGAACACAAAAAGTTGATGGATTCGATCAGCAAAGGCGACGAAGTGCTGACCAACGGCGGCCTGGTGGGTCGTGTGACCAAAGTGGCTGATAATGGATTTATCACCATCGCCCTGAACGAGACCAACGAAGTCGTGATCAAGCGTGACTACGTGACGTCCGTACTGCCGAAGGGTACCATGAAGGCCCTGTAATTTTTCGACTTTCCCGAAGGGAACTACCGTGTTAAACCGCTATCCTCTGTGGAAGTACCTGATGCTGATCGTGACGATCGTCGTTGGTCTGCTCTACGCACTTCCTAACCTGTATGGTGAGGATCCGGCAATTCAGGTCACTGGCGCGCGAGGAACCGCCGCCAGTGAATCTACGCTGGTCCAGATCCAGAATGTTTTGAAAGAACAAAATGTCGCCAGCAAGTCTATTGCGCTGGAAAACGGCGCTATTCTCGCGCGTTTCTCCACGCCGGACGTACAGCTCCGCGCTCGTGAAGTTTTGCTGACCGCGCTGGGCGAGAAGTATGTGGTTGCGCTCAACCTGGCGCCCGCTACCCCTACCTGGCTGAGAATGCTGGGGGCGGAACCGATGAAACTGGGTCTTGACCTGCGTGGCGGCGTGCACTTCCTGATGGAAGTGGATATGGACACCGCGTTAGGCAAGCTGCAGGAGCAGACGATGGATTCCCTGCGCAGCGATCTGCGCGAGAAAGGCATCCAGTATGCTTCTGTTCGCAAGTCAGACAATTATGGCGTGGACATTCTGTTCCGTGACGGCCAACTGCGTGACGACGCGGTCAATTACCTGACCTCTCGCCATCGCGATCTGGTGATCAATGCCAGCGGCAGCGATACGCTGCGTGCGGTCATGAGCGATGCCCGTCTGCGTGAAGCCCGCGAATATGCGGTGCAGCAGAACATCAACATCCTGCGCAATCGCGTCAACCAGCTCGGCGTAGCCGAACCGCTGGTGCAGCGTCAGGGCGCCGACCGCATCGTGGTGGAACTGCCGGGGATTCAGGATACCGCGCGCGCCAAAGAAATTTTGGGTGCGACCGCCACGCTGGAGTTCCGTCTGGTCAACAGCAATGTCGATCCAGCCGCGCTGACCAGCGGCCGCGTGCCGGGCGACACCGAAGTGATGAATATGCGTGATGGCGGACCGGTGGCGCTGTACAAGCGCGTGATTCTGACCGGCGACCACATTACCGACTCTACCTCCGGCAACGATGAATACAACCGTCCGCAGGTAAATATCTCGCTGGACAGCGCCGGCGGCAACATGATGTCCAACTTCACCAAGGACAACATCGGCAAACCGATGGCGACCCTGTTCGTGGAGTATAAGGACAGCGGTAAGAAAGATGCCAACGGCCGCGCGATTCTGGAAAAACAGGAAGAGGTGATTAACGTCGCCACTATTCAGTCTCGTCTGGGCAACAGCTTCCGTATTACCGGCATCAACAACCCGAACGAAGCTCGTCAGCTGTCGCTGCTGCTGCGCGCCGGCGCGCTGATTGCGCCGATCCAGATTGTGGAAGAACGCACCATCGGCCCAACCCTCGGTATGCAGAATATTACCCAGGGGCTGGAAGCCTGTCTGGCTGGCCTGGCCGTGTCTATCCTGTTCATGATCTTCTTCTACAAGAAGTTCGGCATGATTGCGACGTCCGCTCTGCTGTCGAACCTGGTGCTGGTGGTCGGCATTATGTCGCTGTTGCCGGGTGCCACGCTGACCATGCCGGGTATCGCGGGTATCGTGTTAACCCTTGCCGTCGCGGTGGACGCCAACGTACTGATTAATGAGCGTATCAAAGAAGAGCTGAGCAACGGGCGTTCCGTTCAGCAGGCGATCGACGAAGGTTACAGAGGCGCATTCAGCTCCATCTTCGATGCGAACGTCACGACGCTGATTAAGGTCATTATCCTGTATGCGATCGGTACCGGCTCGATTAAAGGATTTGCGATTACGACCGGTATCGGCGTGGCGACGTCCATGTTTACTGCGATCGTTGGTACCCGTGCCATCGTAAACCTGTTGTACGGCGGCAAACGCATCAAAAAGCTGTCTATCTGAGGAGTGCGTTGTGGCACAGGAATATACTGTTGAACAATTGAACTACGGCCGTAAAGTTTATGACTTTATGCGCTGGGACTACTGGGCCTTCGGCTTCTCCGGTTTGCTGCTGCTGCTGTCTATCGTCGTGATGGGCGTGCGCGGCTTCAACTGGGGGCTGGATTTCACCGGCGGCACGGTTATCGAAATTTCGCTGGAAAAATCCGTGGATCTGGAGCAGATGCGCGGGGCGCTGGAGAAGGCCGGCTTTGCCGATCCGCTGGTGCAGAACTTCGGCAGCAGCCGCGACATTATGGTGCGCATGCCGCCTGCTCACGGTGAAACCGGCGGTCAGGTGCTGGGCAGCAAGGTTGTCAGCGTGATCAACGAAGCAACCAGCCAGAATGCGGCGGTTAAACGCATCGAGTTCGTCGGGCCGAGCGTGGGCGCGGATCTGGCCCAGACCGGCGCTATGGCGTTGCTGGCGGCGTTAATCTGTATTTTGGTTTACGTCGGCTTTCGTTTCGAATGGCGTCTGGCTGCGGGGGTGGTTATCGCGCTGGCGCATGACGTTATCATCACCATGGGCGTGCTGTCGCTGTTCTATGTTGAAATCGACCTGACCATTGTGGCGTCGCTGATGTCGGTCATCGGCTACTCGCTGAACGACAGCATCGTGGTTTCTGACCGTATTCGTGAAAACTTCCGCAAGATCCGCCGCGGTACGCCTTACGAGATTTTCAACGTGTCGTTGACCCAAACGCTGCACCGGACCTTGATCACGTCGGGGACGACGCTGGTGGTGATCCTGATGCTGTATCTGTTCGGCGGCGCGATGCTACAGGGGTTCTCGCTGACGATGCTGATTGGTATCACCATCGGTACGGCGTCCTCTATTTATGTGGCATCGGCTCTGGCGCTCAAGCTGGGTATGAAGCGCGAGCATATGCTGGTGCAGAAAGTGGAAAAAGAAGGCGCGGACCAGCCGTCGTTGCTGCCGTAACCGCTTTTTCACCGTCCGAGATTACAAACGCAAACCCCGCCATCCGGCGGGGTTTTTTTATAGTTGGCGCTGGGGCGATGCAGGTCTGTCACTGACTCGGTTCGCTGCGACGCAGCGTAGGGGCCGCCGCCACATCATGCACACGCACGAAGCCGAGCTGCTCCGGCGTCAGGCCGGAAAGCTGCACCTCTACCGTGATTTCCGAGACCGGCGTCAGCGTTGGTGGGATAGTCAGTAACTGCGTTTGCGTGTCGCCGGTTAACGGTTTACCGCTGACCGGATCAAGCGCTCCCCAGTCAAGTTGCGCGCGGAAGGCCGGCAACGTCAGCGTGTTCATGGTGCGGATCGTCAGCAAGGCGCGCGTGCCGTTGGCTTCCGGTTCAACCTTGCTGAGTTCCAGGCTTAACTTGCCGATGCTGCTGTCGAGCAATGCCCGATTGTAGGCGGCAGGCAGCAAATACACTCCGGAGGTAGAGTTGGCGTTTAGCGTATTCTGCTGTTCCAGCGCAACGGCGCGGTTGGTGAGGTCGCGCAGTTTCTGGTTAATCTGACCAAGTTCGTTCTGTACGCGGGTGGTTTGCGGTTGCGCACACCCGGCGAGCAGCACCATGACGGATAACATCGGGATAACGCGGCGGTGAAAAATCATATCCTGTTTCTCCCTAAGCCCGTAGCGGGTCATTTCATTATTCAATTTAGTGTCAGTGTAGACGTGATTTGTTGTCCCTTATAGTGAATGACGTTTTGGGAAAAAAGGTAAGCAGAACAGGCTGAATCAAGAGAGGAAATCAGGGCGCAGCGGTAATCAGCCGCTGCGCCGGTTGTTGTTATTGCCAGCCGTAGCGGCGGGCAAAGAAGCCTTTCATCGCCTGAGTGAGCAGCAGGTAACCGCTCAGGATCGCCAACAGCCACGGGAAGTAGCCTAATGGCAGCGCCTGCAACTGCAGGAAGCCGGCCAGCGGCGAGAACACCAGCCCGATACCGGTCGCCATGATTAACAACGTCATCACCATCACCGGCCAGGACGGACGGCTCTGGATGAACGGGATGCGGCGGGTGCGGATCATGTGCACAATCAGCGTTTGCGACAACAATCCTTCAATAAACCAGCCGGACTGGAACAGCGTCTGAGAGTCCAGCGTGTTGGCGTGGAAGAACCACCACATCAGCGAGAACGTCAGAACGTCGAAAATAGAGCTGATCGGGCCGAAGAACACCATAAACCGCCCGAGATCGCCGGCATTCCAGCGCTGCGGTTTTTTGACCTGATCGTCGTCCACATTGTCGAACGGGATGGCGATCTGCGAAATATCGTACATCAGGTTCTGGATCAACAGATGCAGCGGCAGCATCGGCAGGAACGGCAGGAAAGCGCTGGCGATCAGTACGCTGAAGACGTTGCCGAAGTTGGAGCTGGCGGTCATCTTGATGTATTTCAGCATGTTGACGAAGGTGCGTCGACCTTCGATGACGCCTTCTTCCAGCACCATCAGGCTTTTTTCCAGCAGGATGATATCCGCCGCCTCGCGGGCGATATCCACCGCCGAATCTACCGAAATACCGATATCGGCAGCCCGCAGAGCCGGCGCGTCGTTGATGCCGTCGCCCATGAAACCGACCACATGGCCTTCCGAACGCAGCAGGCGCACAATCCGTTCTTTGTGCAGCGGCGTCAGGCGGGCAAACAGCGTGGTATCGCGGGCAGTGCGCGCCAGTTGTTCATCGCTCAAGGCGTCGACGTCGCGGCCGGTCAGGACGCCGGTCAGTTCAATATCCACTTCACGGCACACCTTGGCGGCGACCAGTTCGCTGTCGCCGGTGAGGATTTTCACCGTCACGCCGTTGTCTTTCAGCGCCTTCAACGCAGGCGCGGTACTCTCTTTCGGCGGATCGAGAAAAGCGATATAGCCTTCCAGAATCAGGTCGGATTCATCCACCCGGCCGTAATCCTGGCGATCGGCGGACATTACTTTGCTGGCGACTGCCACTACACGCAGTCCCTGTCGGTTAAGGTCATCCGTCAAATGACGAATGCGCGACAACAGGGGAGCATCCAGCGGCAACAACTGCTCGCCGTGACGTACCCGAGCGCAGGCGCCAAGGGTTTCTTCCAGCGCGCCTTTGCAGATCAGCCAGTGCTGGTCATCGTTTTCCGCCACCACCACCGACATGCGGCGGCGCTCAAAATCAAACGGGATTTCGTCCACTTTGCGCCAGCGGGATAAGGCGACCTGTTGTTCCTGCGGCGGGATTCCCTCCAGCACCGCCTGATCCAGCAAATTGCGCAACCCGGTCTGGTAGGCGCTATTCAGCCAGGCGTGGCGCAGCACCCGCTGGCTGGCGTTGCCAAACGCATCGGTATGGCATTCCAGCACGATTTTATCCTGCGTCAGCGTGCCGGTCTTGTCGGTGCACAGGATATCCATAGCGCCGAAGTTCTGGATGGCATCCAGCCGTTTGACGATGACTTTTTGACGCGATAGTTTCACCGCGCCTTTAGCCAGCGTAGAAGTGACGATCATCGGCAGCATTTCCGGCGTCAGACCGACGGCGACCGACAGGGCGAACAGCGCGGCTTCCCACCAGTCGCCTTTGGTGTAGCCATTGATAAGCAACACAATCGGCGTCATCACCAGCATGAAACGGATCAACAGCCAACTGACGCGGCTGATGCCTTGCTGGAAGGCATTTGCTTCGCCGGGCTGCTGCACCACGCGGCCGGCCAACTGGCCGAACCAGGTATTGCCGCCGGTGGCAATCACCATCGCCAGCGCGGTGCCGCTAACCACGTTGGTGCCCATAAAACAGAGCGTGTCACATTCCAGCGCCGTCGCTTGCTCGCTCTGGCGGCTGTTCGCCACTTTTTCCACCGGCAGCGATTCGCCGGTCAGCGATGCCTGACTGATGAACAGGTCACGGGCCTGCAGGATACGCAGGTCGGCCGGGATCATGTCGCCCGCCGCCAGTTTGACGATATCGCCCGGCACCAACTGATCCAACGGAATGTCCTGATAGTCGCTGTAACCGGTCTGGGCATCGCTGCGCAGCACGGTCACCTTGTTGCTGACCATCGCTTTCAGCGCATCGGCGGCTTTGCCGGAACGCGCTTCCTGAATGAAATTAAGCAGGGTGGAAATCAGCACCATCAGCGCGATGACCAGCGCGGCGGTCAGGTCTTCCGTGGCGTAAGAAATCAAGCCCAGCAGTGTCAGCAGCAGGTTGAACGGGTTGCGATAGCAACGCCATAAGTGTCGCCACCAGGGTGCCGCTTGCTCGCCGGGAATCCGGTTATCGCCGTGGCGTGCCCGCGCCTGCTCGGCTTCAGCCGGCAGCAACCCTTCCGGATGGCTACCGAATTCCTGATATAGGGTGGTTTCGTCAAGACGGGCCAGCCGCAGACAGCGCGACGCCATAGCGTCGCTCATGGCCTGACTGATGCTCGCTTTTCCGTCCGGCATGGGATCGCGCTGGAACAGACGACGCGGTAAATGGTGATCGAGCTGTGAGAGCCATTGCCGTGTGAGCCGAATTAAACGCATACAAATATCTCCCTGCCGCAGCCAGAGAAGGACGGCGGCCTGATAACACGCAGAGGCAACCCGTCCGCGTGTGGCTTATAACGCAATCAGCAGGGACGATCGGGGCGTCGCTGCCTTGCCTGTAGTAACCGGCAAGGCAGCGTAAAAGCTGACTTACCGGTGAATGACGCTTTGTCCTGGGTGAGGATTAGGGTCAGGTCCCATTGAGGGGGTCTCCGGTAGTGAAACAATGCGAAACCGGGCGGTTTCCGTTTGATAGTCCGGGCATGCTAAACGGCAGTGGCAATCCACGTGTCGTTTGCAAACAGCATGACCAGAATGCGGCGCTACTTTAGCGTAAATCACTTCAATCGAACCTAAACCGCGGTGAGGTCGGCGGGAAAAAAACGCGTCATGTCGGGATTTGGGTTATAGGCGAAATTCGGGGTAAACTAGGACAAGGTTATAAGGCTATGGTCTGGAAACGTTATGCATTGTCCTTTTTGTGCCGCAGTGGATACCAAAGTGATTGATTCTCGCCTGGTGGGGGAGGGTTCTCAGGTTCGTCGTCGCCGGCAGTGTCTGGTGTGCAACGAGCGCTTTACCACCTTTGAAGTGGCGGAACTGGTGATGCCGCGCGTCATCAAGAGTAATGATGTGCGCGAGCCGTTCAATGAGGACAAACTGCGCAGCGGTATGCTGAAGGCGTTGGAGAAACGTCCGGTCAGCTCTGACGACGTGGAAATGGCCATCACTCACATCAAATCTCAACTGCGCGCGACCGGCGAGCGGGAAGTGACCGCCAAAATGGTGGGCAATCTGGTGATGGATGCGCTGAGAAAGCTCGACAAGGTGGCCTACATCCGCTTTGCATCGGTGTACCGCAGTTTCGAGGATATCCGCGAATTCGGCGAAGAGATCGCCCGTCTGCAGGATTAACGGCGCGTCGGTTTTTACGCAGCGTGCTCTCCCTATATGGCTCTGAATCCAGGATACGCACAGGATGGCTACACACTCTGATGAATTTTACATGGCCCGCGCGCTGGAGCTTGCTCGCCGCGGGCGCTTCACGACGGCGCCGAACCCGAACGTTGGGTGCGTGATCGTCAGAGATGACGAGATCGTGGGGGAAGGATATCACCAGAAAGCGGGTGAGCCGCATGCGGAAGTGCATGCGTTGCGCATGGCAGGCGACCAAGCGCGCGGCGCCACCGCGTATGTGACGCTTGAGCCGTGCAGTCATCACGGCCGCACGCCTCCGTGCGCCGATGCGCTGATCGCAGCCGGTGTGGCGCGGGTAGTGGCGGCGATGCAGGACCCGAATCCGCAGGTGGCTGGTCGCGGTCTGCACCGTCTGCAACAGGCCGGCATCGAGGTGCGGCACAGTGTGATGATGGAGCAGGCGGAAAAAATTAACCGGGGTTTTCTGAAACGGATGCGCACCGGTTTCCCTTACGTGCAGCTTAAACTCGGCGCCTCGCTGGATGGCCGTACGGCGATGGCGTCCGGCGAAAGCCAGTGGATCACCTCGCCGCAGTCCCGCCAGGATGTGCAGCGTTTCCGGGCGCAGAGTTCGGCGATCCTCAGCAGCAGCGCCACCGTGCTGGCGGATGACCCGTCGCTGACCGTGCGCTGGTCGGAACTGGATGCGGATACCCAGCGGTTTTACCCTGAAAACGCCGTGCGCCAGCCGGTGCGCGTCATTGTCGACAGCCAGTCGCGCGTGACTCCGCAGCATCGTCTGGTTAGCCAGCCGGGACAAACCTGGCTGGCGCGTCCGCGTCAGGATGGTCAGTCATGGCCGGACGGCGTGGAGCAACTGGATATGCCGCTGCACGGCGGCGGCATTGATTTGGTCGCCCTGATGATGTCGCTGGGCAAACGTCAGATCAATACGGTGTGGGTGGAAGCGGGCCCTCGTCTGGCCGGCGCGTTGTTGCAGGCCGGCGTGGTGGATGAGCTGATCGTCTATCTCGCGCCCAGATTGCTGGGGGAAGCGGCCCGGCCGCTGTGCGTGCTGCCGGGGCTGGAGCAGCTGTCGCAGGCGCCCGCGTTTGCCATGACGGACCTCTGTCAGGTGGGGCCGGATATCCGCCTGACGCTGAAACCTCAATAACACATCCCTGCGCGTGTCATGCGATGGATATCCGCCACTGGGTCAAAAGCGGATACGCGCCCGGAAGAATATGATAGAATCCGCCCCCCTGCGGGGTCGTAAAACAGTCAAAGGAAAGCTATGAACATTATTGAAGGTGTTGTTGCCGCTCCGAATGCCCGCGTGGCGATTGCTATTGCCCGTTTCAATCACTTCATCAATGACAGCCTGCTGGAAGGCGCGCTGGACGCTCTCAAGCGTATCGGCCAGGTGAAAGAAGAAAACGTCACCGTCGTGTGGGTGCCGGGCGCCTATGAATTGCCGCTGACCGTGCGCACGCTGGCCAACAGCCAGAAATATGACGCCGTAGTGGCGCTGGGTACGGTGATCCGCGGCGGTACCGCGCATTTTGAATTTGTTGCCGGCGAATGCAGCTCCGGTCTGTCTCACGTCGCGATGAACAGCGACATTCCGGTCGCCTTCGGTGTGCTGACTACGGAAAGTATCGAGCAGGCCATTGAGCGCGCCGGCACCAAAGCGGGGAACAAAGGGGCGGAAGCCGCTCTGACCGCGCTTGAAATGATCAATGTATTACACTCAATCAAGTCAGCCTGATTTATTTTGTAAGGGGTATTCCGTGAAACCTGCTGCTCGTCGCCGCGCTCGTGAATGTGCGGTTCAAGCGCTTTATTCCTGGCAGTTGTCCAAAAACGATATTGCCGATGTTGAACTCCAGTTCCTGAGCGAGCAGGATGTCAAAGGCGTGGACATCGCCTATTTCCGCGAGTTGCTGGCGGGCGTTGCCACCCAGGCGGAAAAGCTGGATGCCCAGATGGCGCCGTATCTTTCCCGCCAGTTGGACGAACTCGGGCAGGTGGAGAGAGCCATTCTGCGTCTGGCGGTGTATGAGCTCAGCAAACGCGAGGATGTGCCTTACAAGGTTGCCATCAACGAAGCGATTGAGCTGGCCAAAGTGTTTGGCGCCGAAGACAGCCACAAGTTTGTGAACGGTGTGCTGGACAAAGCCGGGCCTCACCTGCGGCCGGGTAAAAAATAAGTCAGTCAGGGCCGGTTTTCCGGCCTTGGTTTTTTTAGGTTACCACGATCTGGAAAGATTATGGCTCAAGGTGAGTTTGATGTGATTGCCCGCTATTTCAACCGGGGGGGCTATTCACGACGGGATGTTGAACTGGGGATCGGCGATGACTGCGCCCTGCTGAACATTCCGGACAAACAGTTGCTGGCGGTCAGCACGGATACGCTGGTATCCGGTATTCATTTTCTGCCCGACATCGATCCGGCCGATCTGGCGTACAAATCCCTGGCGGTTAATCTGAGCGATCTGGCTGCAATGGGAGCCGACCCGGCCTTTGTCTCGCTGGCGCTGACCTTGCCTGGTATCGATGCCGACTGGCTGGCCGCCTACAGCGACAGCCTGTTTGAACTGCTTGCTTACTACGATATGCAACTGATTGGCGGCGACACTACGCGCGGGCCGCTCAGCATGACGCTAACCATCCAGGGGCTGGTGCCGGCGGGCCGGGCGCTGAAACGCAGCGGAGCGCGCATCGGCGACTGGATTTACGTTACCGGAACGCTGGGCGACAGCGCCGCCGGCTTGGCTATTTTGCAGGATCGGCTACAGGTGCCCGACGCCGACGATCGTCAATGGCTGCTGCAGCGCCATTTGCGCCCCCAGCCTCGTATTCTACATGGGCAGGCGCTGCGCGATCTGGCCAGTGCGGCTATCGATCTGTCTGACGGGTTGGCGTCTGATTTGGGGCATATTCTTAAGGCCAGCGATTGCGGCGCGCGTATCAATCTGGATGCGTTGCCGTATTCCAGCGCGTTGCTGCAACATGATGACCCGGAGCAAGTGATGCGATGGGCGTTGAGCGGCGGTGAAGATTATGAACTGTGCTTTACCGTGCCGGAGCTGAACCGGGGGGCGCTGGAGGTGGCGATCGGCCATCTGGGCGCTCGCTATACCTGTATCGGCCAGATCGGGCCGGCGTCTGAAGGGCTGAGCTTCTTCCGTTCAGGGCAACCGGTGACCGTTAATCTGAAAGGGTATGACCATTTTGGCGCATGAAAACAAAGGATCGCTGGTCGCCAAAAGCCGCTTACGGATGAGTAATCCGTGGCATTTGCTGGCGACCGGATTCGGCAGCGGCCTGTCGCCGTGGATGCCCGGCACCGCAGGCTCGCTGGCGGCTATCCCGGTGTGGTATCTGTTGATGCTGTTGCCGTTGCAGCTCTATTCGCTGTTGGTGATGCTCAGTATTTGCATCGGCGTTTATCTGTGTCATCGCACCGCGAAAGACATGGGCGTGCATGACCACGGCAGCATCGTCTGGGACGAATTTGTCGGGATGTGGATCACCCTGATGGCGGTGCCGTCGACCCACTGGGGATGGGTGGCCGCCGGGTTTGTGATTTTCCGGGTTCTGGACATTTTCAAGCCCTGGCCGATTCGCTGGTTTGATCGCAATGTACACGGCGGCATGGGCATCATGGTCGACGATATTGTCGCAGGGGTGATTTCAGCCGCGGTTTTGTATGTGGCTGGGCACTATGTGATATAGCCGTTGTACGCACGAGCGCTGCTCTTCTCGTTACTGTAAAAAATCTGTTGCTGTAAAAAAACCGGGTTAGCCCCGGTTTTTTTATGTCCGCCTGATTGGCATCAGTCAAGCCAGCCAGTCGCGGATGCGGCGCTCGATGCCTGCCGCGTCCAGCGCCAGGTCGGCGCGGATTTCCGCCTGAGTGCCTTGCGGAATGAAGATATCGGGCAGGCCGAGGTTGAGCACCGGCACCGGCAGGCGTTGCGCCATCAGATATTCGTTCACGCCGCTGCCGGCGCCGCCCATAACGGCATTCTCTTCCAGGGTGACCAGCACGTCATGGCTGGCGGCTAGCGAGGCGATTAGCGCTTCGTCCAACGGTTTGACGAATCGCATATCCACCAGCGTGGCGTTAAGCGCTTCAGCCGCCTGTTGCGCTTCCGGCAGCAGGGTACCGAAATTCAGAATGGCGACCTTCTCCCCCTGACGCTTCATCACGCCTTTGCCGAGCGGCAGGGTTTCCAGCGGCGTCAGCGCTACGCCCAGCACATTGCCGCGCGGGTAGCGCACCGCACACGGCCCCTGTTGGTAGTGGTAGCCGGTATGCAGCATCAGCCGGCACTCGTTTTCGTCGCTGGGCGTCATGATCACCATCTGGGGGATGCAGCGCAGGAACGAAAGATCAAACGCGCCCTGATGGGTCTGACCGTCGGCGCCGACGATGCCGCCGCGATCGATGGCGAACAGCACCGGCAGGTTCTGGATGGCGACGTCATGAATAACCTGGTCATAGGCGCGTTGCAGGAAGGTGGAATAAATCGCCACCACCGGGCGATAACCGCCGATCGCCAGCCCGGCGGCAAAGGTCACCGCATGTTGCTCGGCGATGGCGACGTCGAAGTACTGTTGCGGATATTCACGCGAAAACGACACCATGCCGGAGCCTTCGCGCATGGCCGGGGTAATCGCCATCAGGCGGTTATCCGCCGCGGCGGTTTCCTTCAGCCACTGGCCGAAAACGGCGGAGTAGGTAGGCAGCGCTTCTTTGTTCTTCGGCAACGTGCCGCTGGCCGGATCGAATTTCGGCACCGCATGCCAGCTGATCGGGTCCTGTTCGGCCGGCGCATAGCCTTTGCCTTTCTTGGTCATGATATGCAGCAGTTGTGGGCCTTTCAGACTGCGCATGTTTTTCAGCGTCTGGACCAGCGACTGCACGTCATGCCCATCCACCGGGCCGATATAGTTGAATCCCAGCTCTTCGAACAGCGTACCGGGCACCACCATGCCTTTCAGGTGCTCTTCGGTACGTTTGACCAATTCCTTGATGGGCGGCAGGCCGGACAACACTTTCTTGCCGCCTTCGCGCAGGGTGGAATAGAGCTTGCCGGACAGCAATTGCGCCAGATGATTGTTCAGCGCGCCGACGTTTTCGGAAATCGACATTTCATTGTCGTTCAGCACGACCAGCATGTCCGGTTTGATATCACCCGCGTGGTTCATGGCTTCAAACGCCATGCCGGCGGTGATGGCGCCATCGCCGATCACGCAGACGGTTCGGCGACCCTGTCCTTCACGTTCGGCGGCCACGGCCATACCGATACCGGCGCTGATGGACGTCGAGGAGTGGCCGACGCTTAGCACGTCGTACTCGCTCTCACCACGCCAGGGAAACGGGTGCAGGCCGCCCTTCTGACGGATGGTGGCGATGCGGTCGCGTCGTTCGGTCAGGATTTTGTGAGGGTAAGCCTGGTGGCCCACATCCCATACCAGATGGTCGAACGGGGTGTTATAGACGTAATGCAATGCCACGGTCAGCTCGACCGTACCCAGACCCGAGGCAAAATGCCCGCTTGAGCGGCTGACGCTGTCCAGCAGATACTGTCGCAGCTCGTCGCACAATTTGGGCAGGCTTTCCCTTGGCAGCAGGCGCAGTTCCTCGGGGTTTTCCACCAGCGCCAGCGTGGGGTATTTCGCTATATCAAAGGTCATCGGATACTCATCAAGCGGTATTGATATTAAAATTATTTATCACGTTCAACGACATAGTTCGCCAGCGCCCGCAATGGTGCAATAGCGACGGGTCTGTCCAGCGTTTCTTCCAGTTCATTCAGCGCCGAGAGGGATTCCTGACACAGTTCCCGGGCTTTGATTTTGGCCTGCTCCAGTCCCAACAACGCCGGGTAGGTGCTTTTACCGAGCTGCTGGTCAGCGCCCTGGCGTTTGCCGGTGGTGGCGCTGTCGCCAATCACATCAAGAATATCGTCCTGCACCTGAAAGGCCAGTCCGACAGCGTTGGCGTAGCGGTCGAGGCAAGGCAGGGCGAGGCGTCCGCGCTCGCCGGCGGCCAGCGCGCCTAATCGTACCGAAGCCCGAATCAGCGCGCCGGTTTTATGGCGGTGGATGCGTTCCAGCGCCAGCAGGTCAACCTGATGGCCTTCCGCTTCCAAATCCAGCGCCTGACCGCCGCACATGCCGGCCACGCCGCTGGCGTTGGCCAGTTCGGAAATCATCGCCAGCCGATCGCGGTCGCTGACTTCCGGCATCGGCGCATCCGCCAGAATGGAGAACGCCAGCGTCTGTAAGGCGTCGCCCGCCAGAATCGCCTTGTCCTCGCCGAATCTGACATGACAGGTAGGCTGACCGCGCCGCAGATCGTCATCATCCATAGCCGGTAAATCATCGTGAATCAGGGAATAGGCATGAATACATTCAACGGCGGCGGCAGGCGCGTCGAGGTTATCCTGCGAGATACCGAACAACTGGCCGGTGGTGTAGACCAGAAAAGGACGCAGACGCTTTCCCCCCAACAATGCGCCGTGCGCCATAGCTTCCACCAGTGGACTACTCTGAAAAGGCAGGGTGGCAATAAACTGGTTGAGTGTGGCGTTGATGCGTTGATGGTGAGCAGTGAGCTGCTTGAGAAAATCTGTCATAACGACTCATTATCCGGCGTAAAAGGTGTCAGGGCTGCATCGGGATCGTCATTCAGCAGAATCTGAACGCGCTGTTCGGCCTGCTGCAATTTCAATTGCCCCTGACGGGCAAGCTGGACACCCTGCTCAAAGGCGTTCAGCGCCTCTTCCAGCGGCAGTTCGCCCGATTCCAGACGCGACACGATCTGCTCCAGTTCGGCGAGCGAGCTTTCAAAGCTGACGGGTTGTTCAGTTTTTTTCGGCATATTCGTTTCCGGATCTTGTTTATACGCGCCTGTCGGCGCCGACGCCACCGGATTGTCACGGCAAGCGCCTCAATGGTACGCAATTATGCGCTTAATCCGCGCAGCTTACCGCAATATGGTGGTATACTCCGCGCCCTGGATGCTATTGGTAACGCCACCCGGACAAGGATGGTTTTACCGATAACGTAATTTTAGCGCTCAGGGTACCTGCGTTTTATCCACGTACCTGTGTTTTACGCCTTCAGAACCAACTAACGATAGCCGCCATGAAGTTTATCATTAAATTGTTCCCGGAAATCACCATCAAGAGCCAATCTGTGCGATTGCGCTTTATAAAAATTCTTACCGGTAACATCCGTAACGTTTTAAAACAGTATGATGAAACGCTGGCGGTTGTCCGTCACTGGGATCATATCGACGTTCGCGCCAAAGACGAAAATCAACGTATAGCGATACGTGATGCGTTGACGCGTATCCCGGGCATTCACCACATTCTTGAAGTGGAAGAGTGCGCTTACACCGATGTCCACCATATTTTTGAACAAACGCTGACCACCTACCGCGAGCAACTGGAGGGTAAAACCTTCTGCGTGCGGGTGAAGCGCCGCGGCAAGCACGATTTCAGCTCTCAGGATGTAGAGCGCTACGTCGGCGGCGGACTGAATCAGCATATCGAGAGCGCGCGCGTTAATCTGACCGCTCCGCAGGTCACGGTGCACCTGGAAATCGAGCAGGATCGCCTGTTGCTGATTAAAGGGCGCTACGAAGGGATCGGCGGTTTTCCGATCGGTACGCAGGAAGACGTACTGTCGCTGATCTCCGGCGGATTTGACTCCGGTGTTTCCAGCTACATGCTGATGCGCCGCGGGTGCCGGGTCCATTACTGCTTCTTCAATCTGGGCGGCGCCGCGCATGAAATCGGCGTGCGTCAGGTCGCGCATTACCTGTGGAACCGTTTCGGCAGTTCACACCGGGTGCGTTTTGTCGCCATCGATTTCGAACCGGTGGTCGGTGAAATCCTGGAGAAGGTGGACGATGGTCAGATGGGCGTGGTGCTCAAGCGCATGATGGTGCGGGCGGCGTCGCGCGTTGCCGAACGCTATGGCGTGCAGGCGCTGGTGACCGGCGAAGCGCTGGGTCAGGTATCCAGCCAGACGCTGACCAACCTGCGGCTGATTGATAACGCCTCGGATACGCTGATCCTGCGTCCGCTGATTTCTCACGATAAAGAGCACATCATCCGCATGGCGCGCGAGCTTGGCACCGAGGATTTCGCCAAAACCATGCCCGAATACTGCGGCGTAATCTCCAAAAGCCCGACGGTGAAGGCGGTGAAGGCCAAAATCGAGCATGAAGAAAGTCTGTTTGATTTCTCGATTCTTGAACGGGTGGTCGCGGAAGCACGTAACATCGATATCCGTGATATTGCCGAACAGACCCGGCAGGATGTGACCGAAGTGGAAACGGTTGGCGCCTTTGCCGCGAGCGATATTCTGCTGGATATTCGTTCGCCGGACGAGCAGGATGAGCGCCCGCTGGCGCTGGCGCAGGTAGAGGTAAAATCGCTGCCGTTCTACAAATTGGGGACGCAGTTCGGCGATTTGGATCAGACCAAAACCTACCTGCTGTATTGCGAGCGTGGAGTGATGAGCCGTTTGCAGGCGCTGTACCTGCGCGAACAAGGGTTCAACAACGTCAAAGTGTATCGTCCCTGACAGGCCGTTCATGACGTAAACCAGAAAAAAGCGCCTAACGTGGCGCTTTTTTTGTCTCTGAGCGTCAGGCCGGGTCCTGATAGTTGTAAATTCCCGGCGGCAGCACCAGCTGCGCGGCGATTTCCGCCGCCTTGTCTTTACCCAGCAACAGATCGATCAGCTTCAGGGCGAAGTCGATACTGGTGCCGGGGCCCTGGCTGGTCAGCAGATTGACGCGCGGGTCGAACACCACGCGCTTTTCCAGCCATTTTTCCGGCGAAATCCGCGCTTTCAGCGTTGGATAGCCGGTCATATTGCCGATCGGAAACAACTGGTGGTGTTCCAGCACCACCGCGGGCGACGCGCAGATCGCCGCCACGATTTTGCCTTCCTGATGGGTTTGCCGCAGACGCTCAACCAGCAGCGGGCTGTCGCGGAAACATTCTGCGCCTTGCAAACCGCCGGGCAGCACGACGGCGTCAAAGTCATGATCGGCAACGGCCACCAGCGGCGCGTCGGCAATCAGCTTTACGCCGCGGGAGCAGGTGATTTCCGTGCTGCCGTCGCTCGCCACGCTGGCCGTGGTCACGCGGATTCCTGCCCTGACCAGCAGATCGATGGTGGTCACAGCTTCGATTTCTTCGCTACCAGGTGCCAGACAGACCAGAACCGAGGCGGTCATATTCACTCTCCTTTCGTTTGATATAGTCGAACAGACGGCTGTTTTCCGGCAGGGAAAGCCCGTGGGCACGGGCGCGGCGCAGCAGGTAACCGGTGATGTAGTCGATCTCCGTATGGCGCTGCGCCAGCACGTCCTGACGCATCGAGGAGGTATTGGCCGCCGTGTTCTGGATGATTTGATTGACGTAGAGTTGCAAGCTTTCCGACGAAGTATGGAAGCCTTCGCGGTCCATGACCTGCGCCACTTCCTGGCAGAGCGCCTCAACCTGCTCCGGGTAAGCCTGCAATTCGCCGTTGGTGCATTGATACAGCACGGTCAGCGGATTGATGACGCAATTGGCGGCCAGTTTTAGCCAGCAGGTTGCGGTAATGTGGTTATGCCAGGCGACGTCAGGCAGCGCCTGATGCAGGGTTTCCGCCAGTTGGCTTTGTTCTTCTTCCCGGTTTGTCGAACGGTCGAGCGTACCGATATGGGTGATGCCTGCCGCGACGTGCACCACCGTCGTCGGATCCCGCCGTGCCGCGTGCGTGGTCACCCCCAATAGCAGCGGCTGACTGATTGCCGGCAGTTCTTCCCAGGTTCCCATTCCGTTGTGCAACAGCAGAATGGTGCAGTCGGGGCGTAACCGGGGCAGCAGGGCGGAAACCGCATCGGATACCTGCCAGGCCTTCAGCGTGACCAGCAGCAGTTCGCTTTGCGCCAGATGTTCGGCGTTGTTGGCTGTAAGATTAAGGTTACAACGCTCGCCGGAGAGCATCGTAACGTTAACCTGACAGGACGTTTGCGGGATACGCAGCCAGCCTTGTACATCATGCCCTTGCCGGTGTAACGCATTGAGCCAGAGTTGACCGATGGCGCCACAGCCAAGAACAGTAATTTTCATCCGCAGTTTCCTTTGTCGGGGGCCAGCCTGTGTTTATCCGGCTTATCATAAAGTATTCCGCCGCCGTCCGCCCGCCGCTTGTTGCGCGAGTCGCAGTAAGCAGGGCGAATTTTGCTTATTTGGCGTGAGCGGTTATCATGCTCGGCAGCTATTGTCAGGAGAAAAAATTATGCCATCTTTCGATATTGTTTCGGAAATCGACATGCAGGAAGTCCGCAATGCGGTGGAAAACGCCACCCGCGAGCTGGGCACCCGCTGGGACTTTCGTAATGTGCCGGCCAGCTTCGATCTGAATGAAAAAGCACAAACCATCAAGGCGGCCAGTGAGTCGGATTTTCAGGTTAAGCAATTGATTGAAATTATTCGTGAAAAGCTGGCAAAACGCGGAATTGAAGGCGGTTCGCTGGAAATCCCTGAAGAAATGGAGCACAGCGGCAAAACCTACAGCGTGGAAGCCAAGCTGAAACAGGGTATCGAAGCCACGCTGGCGAAGAAAATCGTCAAACTGATCAAAGACAGCAAGCTCAAGGTTCAGGCGCAGATTCAGGGCGAACAGGTGCGTGTTACCGGGAAATCCCGCGACGACCTGCAAGGCGTGATTGCGCTGGTGCGTGGCGCCGATCTGGGGCAACCTTTCCAGTTCAATAACTTCCGCGATTGATCCACGCTATTCCTGTTGCGGTTAATCAGCGACAGAAATGTATGGTTTGTTAATAAGGCGCCAGCGGCGCCTTTTTCATTGCCAACCTTAAACCACTTCCTGGGGAGGTGGTGATGGTTTTGCGGCAATGTTCCGGTTCTGTTCCCTTCGCATTGTAAAGCCCTCCCGTCCTGTGTTGACAAAAAATAAAATAAACTTTTCAAATCATATTGATACATAAAAAACAAACGTATTCATGCTGCTAACACGACTGTAAGTACTTCACAGCCAGTAGGTGTCGACGGTAAAAGAATGCGAACTCATACCACGTCTGGGACAACATAAAGCAGAGGACAGGGATGTCCTACTGCCTAACGTGCTGAGTGTGCCGAAGTTATCAAAAAGTCTGTTACAAGGAGAGCGCAATGAATCGTCGACACTTTCTCAAGGTTGCCGCTGGCAGTGCCATTACGACACTGGCTTTTAACGGCATCGCTCAAGCACAAAGTAATAACGGTACTCCGGCGGTGCTTCCGGCATCGCTGAAAGAACGTGGTTCTATTTTGCCAACCCGGGGAAACATTATTCGCACCAGCCTGCCGTTAAATCAGTCGATACCTGGCATGCGCTACCGTACGCCGTATCGCTTTGGTATGGGAGGGACGCAAATCGGCAATATTTTTGCGGCGATCAGCGATGAGCAGGCGCATAGCGTACTGGAGGCCGCCTGGGATTCAGGGGTACGCTATTTCGATACGTCGCCGTTTTATGGCTACGGGTTAAGTGAGTACCGTCTTGGGCGATTTTTGCGCAGCAAGCGCCCGGATGAATACATTATTTCCACTAAGGTCGGCAGGGTACTGAGACCGACGACAAAACCTACTGCCAATGCCGCATTGTGGGCATCACCCGCACCATTCAGTTATGAATACGATTTTTCTGCCGCCGGCACGCGTCGTTCGGTTGAAGATAGTCTGCAACGGTTGGGCATACCGAAACTCGATATTGTCTATATCCATGATTTATCGCCGGATAATACCGAGTTGCCGCGCCCGTGGCAGGAGCATTTTGCCCAGGCGGCCAAAGGCGCGATGGTGGAGTTATCGCGGATGCGTGATGAAGGGCTGATTCGTGGCTGGGGATTTGGCATCAACACGCCGAATGCCGCGGTGCTGGCGGCCGAGTCGGACGTACCGACACCGGATATTGTGCTGCTGGCCTGTCAGTATTCGCTGTTGGATCATGCGGAAACCCTGAATAAAACCTTTCCGGCGCTGGAAAAGAAAGGCATTTCCGTGGTGGTGGGCACCCCGCTGAATGACGGATTTCTGGGCGGGCGCAGTCGCTATCACTTCAGCGACAACATTCCGTCGGGAGCGGTGGAAAAACGTGCGCGACTGGCGACGATCGCCGATCGGTTTGGTATCGACATTCGCACGGCGGCGCTACAGTTTGCCGCCGCTCCTCCCATTGTATCCGCCGTTATTCCAGGATCGCGAGTGCCGGGGCAGGTACGGGCTAATGCTGATTCTATGAAAGTGGCGATTCCGCCGGAATTCTGGAGCACGCTACGTCGCGAAGGGCTGATTGCGCCCAACGCACCCGTGCCGGCCTGATTATTGCCCGATAAGAAGTCTGGACGCGCCGTATGGTATTCCGATTTATCATACGGCGCGTTACTTTCCGCCAACTGTTATTAAGGTGATGACCGATGAAAATACTATGCGCCGCATTGATGTTGAGCCTGTCAACGGTGTTGCCTGTCCTGGCTCAGACGACATCGCCATTGAGCGATGCACAAGCCAGCAAACTTGCCAGTAAGCGGGATCTGGTGCAGGAAGAAAAGAACCGGGCGTTGGTGGTTGAGTTTTATACGGAGGTATTAAGCCATCGCCGGGTCGATCTGGCTGATAAATACCTGAGTGCAGACTATATTCAGCATAATCCGTATGCGGCGACCGGGCGTGACGCGTTTGTGGCATTTTTTACGGACCTGTTCCGTCGTTATCCGCAATCCGAACACCGTATTATCCGCACCGCGACCGACGGTAATCTGGTCTATCTGCACGTACTGGCGAAGAATGCCCCGGACGATCGGGGACGGGCGGTGGTCGATATTCTGCGTGTTGATAACGGTAAGATCGTGGAACACTGGGATGTGGTTCAGCCGATACCTGAAACGAGCGCCAACACCAACGGGATGTTTTGATACGGCTTGCCCGGCGTGGGCAAGCCATCGAACCTTATTGACTGACCAACTGCTCCAACTGCTGCCGGCTGGTCTTCTTGCGGTCGATTTTCACGTAGGCGCTGAGTTCATCCGGTACAATCACCACATCCGCCACCCCCGGGTGCCGCTGCAGTTTATCGGACAGCGCATTATCCCGCAGCGCTTCATCCGGCAGGGCAATCCGCAGGCTGCTCAGATAAGGCGGCTCCTGCATGGTGAAACTGACCAGCAACCAGGCCAGCCCCAGCAGTGCGCCTGCGCTGAACACCAGCGATGCGCCGTGCAGGTCATATAGCGCGCCGCCGAGGCTGCCGCCAATCGCCACCCCGATAAACTGGGTGGTGGAATAGACTCCCATCGCGGTGCCTTTATAACCGGCTGGCGACTCCTTGCTGATCAGTGACGGCAACAGTGCTTCCATAACGTTGAACCCCAGGAAGAACAGCTGAATACCGATAAGGATCTGCCACAATGCATGGCTGCCCGCCTGCAGCAATACCAGCTCTGCCGCAATCAGAATCATGACGCAGGCAATAAAGACCTGCTTCATCCGCCGTTTGACCTCGGCATAGATGACGAACGGCACGACGGCGGCGAACGACACCAGCATCGTCACCAGATAGACTTTCCAGTGATGCTGCGGCGCCAGACCTGCCTGTTCCATTACCCGCGGTAATGCCACAAAGCTCGACATCAGCAGGATGTGCAGGCACATGATACCGAAGTTGAGCTTTAGTAGTCGGCGGTTGGCCAGCACTTTGCCGACGCCGTCGCGTACGATAGCGGACTCGCGATTCAGCACATGGGATGACGACGAGGGGATGACTGCCAGGGTAATAACGATAGCCAGCAGCGCCAGCAATGCGATCCCCCAGAACAGCGCATTCAGACCCAAGGCGTGGGTGACAATCGGACCGACCACCATGGCGATGGCAAAGGTAACGCCGAAACTGACGCCGATGAACGCCATCGCTTTGGTGCGGTTTTGTTCGCGGGTTAAATCCGACAGCAACGCCATGACCGCAGCGGAAATGGCGCCGGAGCCTTGCAGCGCGCGGCCCAGAATAATGCCCCAGATAGAGTCGCTGAGCGCGGCGATGACGCTGCCCAGCACAAATATCAGCAGACCGCCGACAATCAGCGGTTTACGCCCGATGCGGTCGGACATTAGCCCGAATGGGATTTGGAAGATAGCCTGCATCAGGCCATAAATGCCTATTGCTACGCCAATCAGTGATTCGCTGGCGCCCTGCAGGGCCATTCCGTAAGTGGTCAGCACCGGAAGCACCATGAACATGCCCAGCATGCGAAGTGAAAAGACCAGACCCAGTCCCCATGTCGCCCTCTGCTCAACAGGGGTCATGCGATTATCGTTCATTGCTACCTCTGACATTTCGTTAGCGCTATTTTAGTGTCCGGGCCCAAAAGCGTAAACGACAGGTTTGTTTCTGTATTTGGCAAAACAGGGGAGGGAGGATAAAAAATGTCCGCCGCCAGGTTCATTACGCGGTCGGTAGTGGCGATAAATATAAAATAAGGCAATGAATCAGCGAGGGTTTTAACCTTTGTACGGCGCCAGCGTTTTATGGGGCGGGAGCCACAGTGGCGCATCGCAGCGGCAGGCCGGAGGGCACGGGTTAGTTCACGCTAACTCACTTCTTGCCCTCCATCATATGACGTGCGCCTTCTCCTCCGCAAAAAGCGAAAGTGTGAGATCCGAACGCTCTGCTGAGAAACGTTAGGACAGAGCGCGAAGGACATTGTCGATATCAGACCGCCATTCCTCTGCGGAGACCGCTTTGAACGGAACGGTGCCAACCGAGGCGCTTGAAATAACTACCGTAGGTTCGAGGTCGCGCAGAAGCATAAGGCTGCTCTTGAGGTCCGATTTCGAGCCGCCTTCATACCAATTGGTGCGGGTTTCCCACATCCCGTGGTTCATATAGATAGTGTCTCCGGTAAAGAGATATGTTTGCCCATGAACTGAATGAACCAGAAAACACACGCTGCCTTTGGTATGACCGGGGGTTGGTATCACCTCGATGTTGCCCTGAAGGGTCTCCCGTCTATCGAACAGATAATCGACCGGCGTTACCTTTCTAACGTCCGGTTCCTCTAGTCGGTGGCAACAGAGTTTCGAGCCAAAAAGCGTTTTTATCTCGGCGAGTGCGCCGCCTACTTCATCCCGGTGGCTCAAAAACTGATAGGCTACTCCGCCCAGTTCTTGAATGTGTCGATGCTCCTGCCGCGAGCCAGAGTTGTAAAAGAGGATGTTGCCGGTGTTTTGTACCAGCAGATAGGCGTGGGAGTTTACGCCCGAGAATGGGTGCTCCACACGGGTCTGCCAGAGATCGGGATAAATCTGTTTCATACATGCCTCCTTTGTTGCCAGGCAGACGTGCGATGGAGGTCGGCCGCCTTCGCTGTTCTACGCATTTCGCTCCATCGCCGGTCGCTGCAACATGTGCTCGAACGATTATTCATAAGTGAGCTGCGCAACTCAGGTTCGCCCTGATAGCAAGGAGCAACGCCGGTTTAGAATTTCTTCTGTCTGTTTAGCAGATTGCATTCCAGGCCGGGTTGCCCACTCAGTCGGCGCTAGGTGTGTGCAGATTCAGGTGTCTGGAAATACATCTCTCCTTCGAGATCGGAAAGCAGCGAAGGCATAATCGGGTTCCAGCCGAGTCTTTCCCGCGTCAGGCGGCTTGATGCGTCCAGGTCGAATGAAACAAAATGCGAGAACCATCCGAAGTGCGCCTCTGCTTCGGCTGCGGACTTCGAAATGATGGGTACGCCTAACCCACGGCCGATAGCAATGGCGATGTCTCTGAACGGAATGCGTTCCTCGGTGACGGCATGATAGCGAGCGCCCGAGGTACCTCGTTCCAGTGCGAGACGATACAGCATTGCAGCGTCGAGACGATGCACGGCTGGCCAGCAATTTTGACCGTCTCCGATGTAGGCCGAAACCCCTGTTTTGCGCGCAATGTCGATCAGTAAAGGCACGAACGCATGGTCGCCTTCGCCGTGAACGGACGAGGCGAGCCGGACGATCGAGGCATGGACGCCCTTTGCGATGACCGCGTCGACGGCTTCTTCCGTTGCTGCACGCGGATTCGCTGCAGACCCCATTGCGGGCATTGAGTCTTCGGTGGTTCTTTGGCTCTTGGGAAGAATGCCAATGGCTGATGTAATCACAAGCCGGCGGGGGGATCCTTCGATAACTGATCCCAGTGCCTCGATCAAGCGACGGTCAGTTTCGCAGTTGGTCTGAAATTTGGAAAAATCATTGTCAAAGGCGGTATGGATAATGCTGTCACAGACCGCAGCCCCGGCGAGAACGCTGTCGAGATCCTCTATGTCGCCGCGATGAACCGAACCGCCGATAGCCCGTAAATCATCGGCGGACTTGTCTGAGCGGACAAGCCCAAGAACCTGGTATCCATTAGCGATCAATTCGCGGATAACCGCGGAGCCGACGAATCCGCTGGCTCCAGTAACAAAAATTCGCATGGTCGAGCCCCCTTTTTCATTTCCTGGTGAAAAAGCATGGTGAAAAAACGGCTGATGATGGGGTGATTGGGTGCCTCAATCTCAAGCCGTTGGGGCATTCTATTGGACTCGTTTTGTACGATCTATACCGGTAAATCCAAATATCTTTCGCTATCGTCCAGAGTCGGGATGTGGCGTTTTTGGGGAAATATTACTCTGCATTAAGAGCGAGGGATATGACGCCCTTGAGGTTTCATCCGGAGGTAAGGGCTGAGGCAAGTTATGCGCCCGGTCCTACCGAGCGGCTATATCGCCTTGGGGAGTGCCCTATAATTCGCTTGAACGCGGTGCTGAATGCGCTTTCCGATTCATACCCAAGCGAAAAGGCGATGGTGGAAACCGGATCGTCTGAGTTCATTAGTCGATCGCTGGCGAGCAGCATACGCCATCGCGTCAGGTAATTGATTGGAGACGTACCGACGGCTTCTTTAAAACGCTGTGCGAATGAGGAGCGCGACATACCCGTCAGTTCGCCCAGTTCCTGAACCGTCCAGTTCAGGGCGGGTTTTTCATGGATGGCGGCGATTGCCGCACCAACGTTTTTGTCGGCCAGAGCTGACAGCAGCCCGACGTCATGGCAATCCAGATGCAGCCTGAGCGCTTGCACCAGGATCATGTGCGCCAAATGCTGCAAGATGAGGACGCTGCCGGGCTGCGGTACTCGCAGTTCCTGCATCATTCGTTCTACCAGCCACCGTAGTGTTGTTTGATCCGCGGTGCTACGGATGTGAACGATGCGGGGCAAAAGTTTCAATAGCATGTCGGCATGCAGTTCGGAAACGGAGAAGCGGCTACTGACGATAAATACGTCGCCGCCGCCGTTCCAGCTAACTATGCCGCCGCTTTCCGCTCCCGTGAACACCTCCGCCGCCTGCACCGGCTTAACGTCCATTTGGCTGGCAAGGTGAAACGGTTCCCCTCGCGGAAGAACAAAACAGTCGCCGCTTTCGAGTTGAACCGGCTCGTCAACCCCCTCCACCGCTAGCCAGCAGCGCCCCGTGACTATCGCGCCGCTCTTGATCGTTCCCGTTTGGTCAGGGAATTGAATCGCCCAGTCGCCGCCGCCGTCAAATCCGGCAGACATGTAGTTAACTGGCTTCAATAAGGCTAGAACATCGGAAAGAGGATCCATCAGCGCTCGCGGACGATTAGCAAATAAAAATGAGTTTTTATCCTAAAACGTCCGGCACTTTAGCGCCAGGTTTTTCAGCGTTCTTTGATTTGCGCCACACTCAGCGAGGCTCGCTGGGGGAGGAGAGGGCGGGTGTGGTAAGTTTGATTTCAGTCAGGCTGATTACTGGGAAAACCCTCTGTGGTGGGCCTCAGTGTAGACCGGCCAATCGTTGCATGAAAAAAAACAGACGGGCAAGCCCGTCTGTCGGTAAGCGTGTACTGATGACTATCAGTGCAGGTAAGTCAGCAGCGTTTCCTGCATGGGCGCCATCGAATCCACCGACATCATGACGCTCAGGGAAGTGATAGCCACGATGGAAAACACGAACAGCTTTCTTGCCCATACGCGATCGTCGTTCGGGCTTTTATAGCCGGACAACGCCATGCCAAGCCACCAGACGCTGACCGCCGCCGCCACCACCAGGTATTTATAACCGGCGTAGCCGCCCAGCGACAGCATCAGGGTCGCAATCATAAACGCCAGGATATACAGCGTAATATGATGCTTCGCCACGGAAATGCCTTTGACGACCGGCAGCACCGGAATATTGGCGGCCTGATAATCCTTAAAGCGGAAAATCGCGATGGCATAGGAGTGCGGCATCTGCCACAGGCTGAAAATCAGCAGTAGAATCAGCGCGCCGGCGTCAAACTGATTGCTGACGGCGCAATAGCCGATTACCGGCGGCGCCGCGCCTGACAGGCTGCCAATCAACGTGCCGTAAACCGAGTGGCGTTTCATGTACAGGCTGTAAACGCCGACATATACCACAAACCCCATCACCGCCAGCCACATGGCCAGCGGATTTGCCGCGAGGTACAGTAACGCGAAGCCAGCAATACCCAACAGCGAAGCGTAAATCAGCGTGTTTTTCAGCGGAATCAGCCCCTTCACCAGAACCCGATTCTTGGTCCTCTCCATTTTTTTGTCGATATCGCGATCGATAACGTTGTTAAAGACGCAACCCGATGCAACGACCAGCGACACCCCGATCAGGGTCGCGACAAACAGCGGATAGTTGATGGTGCCCTTGGCTGCCAGCAAAAATCCGCCGATAACGGAAATCAGGTTGCCAAAAATAATGCCGGGTTTGGTGACCTGCAGGTATTGCTTAATCATCATGTAAAAGGCTCGGTTACTGAATCATCATGTTGTGGTGCGCATTCATCATGATCCACAGGGATCCCACCACCACGATTGCGATAATCAGGGCGGTAAACACAATGGCTACCACATTCCAACGCTCTTCTGATGAGGTATTGAGATGCAGGAAGTACACCAGATGAACCAGAATCTGGATAACGGCGCAGCCCAGCACGGTCAGCAGAATGACGTTGTGGGAAGCCGAACCGTTCATCACCAGACCGAACGGAATAACGGTCAGGATGATGGACAGGACGAAACCAATCAGATAGGACTTCACGCTACCGTGGCTGGCGCCGGCATGATCGTGTGTGGAATGACTCATTACATCGCCCCCATCAGATAAACAACAGTGAAGACACAAATCCATACCACGTCAAGGAAGTGCCAGAACAGGCTCAGACACATCAGACGGGTCTTGTTGGTGCTGGTCAGGCCGTATTTCGTTACCTGGATCATCATGATGGCAATCCAGATCAGACCGGAGGTCACGTGGATACCGTGGGTACCGACCAGCGCAAAGAATGCGGACAGGAACGCGCTGCGGTCAGGACCGGCGCCTTCTGCGATCAGGTGATGGAATTCGTAGATTTCCATACCGATGAACACCAGCCCGAACAGGAAGGTCAAACCCAGCCAGGCGTTAACCTGGCTCTTGTTGCCTTTGTTCATGGCAATCATCGCCATGCCGTAGGTGATACTACTGAACAGCAGGGCGAAGGTTTCCACCAGCACGAACTTCAGATCGAACAGTTCCTTGCCGGTCGGGCCGCCAGCGGTGCCGTTCACCAGAACGGCGTAGGTCGCGAACAACATCCCGAACAGGATGCAGTCGCTCATCAGGTAGATCCAGAAACCGAAGACCTTATTGGCGCCGGTGTCGTGGTGCCCATGCTCGGCATGGGCTGCATTATGATGAGTTAACGTATCAGTGGACATTTTTCACGCCTGCTTTGCTGAGTTTATCGAAGTTTTGATTTTCGATTTGTTCGACCTCTTTAACCGGCACGTAGTAATCCACGTCCTGATTAAAGCTGTGCACGATCCAGGTCGCAACCATGCCCACAAAGCCGATAATCGCCAGCCACCAGATGTACCAGATCATCGCGAAACCAAATACCAGACTGAATGCGGAGATGATCACGCCTGCGCCGGTATTCTTCGGCATATGAATTTCTTCATACTGGGCCGGTTTGCGATAAGCATCGCCTTTTTCTTTGATTTCCCAGAATGCATCGCGTTCCTGAATATGCGGCACAATGGCAAAGTTATAGAACGGCGGCGGAGAAGACGTTGCCCATTCCAGCGTACGGCCATCCCACGGGTCGCCGGTCAGGTCGCGGTTCTGGTCGCGGTCGCGGATACTGACGGCAAACTGGATAATCTGGCACAGGACGCCCAGCGCAATCAGGCCGGCACCGATAGAGGCCACCACCAGCAGCGGGTGGAATTCCGGATTGATCTGTTGGCTCAGACGACGGGTCATCCCCATGAAGCCCAGCACGTACAGCGGCATAAAGGCTACGAAGAAACCGATAATCCAGAACCAGAAGGCGCGTTTGCCCCAGGTTTCATTCAGCTTGAAGCCAAATGCTTTCGGGAACCAGTAGGTGATACCGGCAAAGCAGCCAAACACCACGCCGCCGATGATCACGTTATGGAAGTGAGCGATCAGGAACAGACTGTTGTGCAGTACAAAGTTGGCGCCCGGTACGGCCAGCAGTACCCCGGTCATACCACCAATGGAGAAGGTGATGATGAAGCCGGTGGTCCACAGCATGGCGGAGTGCGGCTGAATGCGCCCCTGATACATGGTGAATAGCCAGTTGAAGATTTTAACCCCGGTCGGGATTGAAATAATCATCGTCGCTATACCAAAGAAGGCGTTGACGTTGGCGCCGGACCCCATGGTGAAGAAGTGGTGCAGCCAGACGATAAACGACAGAACGGTAATAGCGATAGTCGCCCATACCAGCGAGGTATAACCGAACAGACGCTTTTTACAGAAGGTTGCCACTACTTCGGAGTAAATACCGAACACCGGCAGCACCAGGATGTACACTTCCGGATGGCCCCAGGCCCAAATCAGGTTGATGTACATCATCATGTTGCCGCCCATATCATTGGTGAAGAAATGGGTGCCGAGGTAACGGTCCAGCGTCAGCAGAGCGATGGTCACCGTCAGAATCGGGAACGCGGCAATAATCAGTACGTTGGTGCACAACGCCGTCCAGGTGAACACCGGCATTTTCATCAGCGTCATGCCAGGAGCACGCATTTTCATGATGGTGGCGAAGAAGTTGACGCCAGTCAGCGTGGTACCCACACCGGAAATCTGGAGACTCCAGATCCAGTAGTCTACCCCGACGCCGGGACTGTATTCCTTACCTGACAAGGGCGGATAGGCTACCCAACCAGTCTGGGCGAACTCGCCGATGCCCAAAGACAGGTTGATAAGAACCACGCCGGCCACAAACAGCCAGAAGCTGAGTGAGTTCAGGAAGGGGAAGGCCACATCGCGTGCGCCGATCTGCAGCGGAACCGCCAGGTTCATCAGACCGACCACGAACGGCGTCGCCACGAAGAAGATCATGATCACGCCATGAGCGGTGAAGATCTGGTCATAGTGGTGAGGGTTGAGGAAACCCGCTTCACCGGCGGAGGCCAGCACCTGCTGACCACGCATCATGACGGCATCGGCAAAACCACGCAGCATCATCACCAGACCGACGATGATGTACATGATCCCGATTTTCTTGTGGTCCACGGAGGTGAACCACTCGGACCACAGCCATTTCCATTTACCAAAATAGGTAACGGCAGCCAGCAGCGCCAATCCGCCTACAATGATTGCCGCCACCGTGACCATGATAATCGGCTCATGGTAGGGGATCGCATCAAGAGTTAATTTTCCGAACATCGTTTATCCCTCGACTCCTTTTAATGAGAGGAGTGCTCGCTCATGTTCATGCCCTGGTGATTCTGCATGCCTTCTTCTTTCTTAGGCTCGCTTTCGGCACCGTGCTGCATGTTCATGTTGTTGCCAATGAATTTGGTAATGATCTGGCTGAACAGCTCAGGTTGAACCTGAGAGTAGTACTCCACCGGGTGGTACTCGGTAGGTTGCGCCAGTTTGTTAAAGTCATTCATCGTGCTCAGCGTCTTGGATGACTTGCGTACATTCTCAACCCATTGGTCAAACGCTTGCTGATCCGGGGTCGCGATGGCGGTGAATTTCATGCCGGAGAACCCTTTACCGCTGTAACCGCCGGAAATGCCGTCGTACTTGCCCGGCTCATTGGCGATCAGGTGCAACTGGGTCTGCATCCCGGCCATGGCATAGATCTGACCACCAAGACGCGGAATAAAGAAGGAGTTCATCACCGTATCGGACGTAATCTTGAAGTTGACCGGAACATTGGTCGGGAATGCCAGTTCATTGACCGTGGCGATGCCAAGGTCCGGGTAGATGAACAACCATTTCCAGTCCAGCGACACCACTTCAACATTGATGGGTTTGACATTGGAATCCAGAGGCTTATAGGGATCAAGCGAATGGGTGGTTTTCCAGGTGATCGTCCCAAGGATGATGATAATGATGATGGGAACCGTCCAGACAACGGCTTCGATTTTGTTGGAGTGCGACCAGTTTGGCGTGTACTTCGCTTTTTCGTTGGAAGCTCTGAACTTCCAGGCGAAGGCAATCGTCATAATGATCACCGGGATAACAACGATCAGCATCAAACCGAGTGCTGTCAGTATCAACGAACGTTGCTCTAACCCGACTTGTCCTTTGGGGTTCATCAATGCCATATCACAACCACTGAGAAGCAGTGTGGTTGCGATTAAAGACAACATCCCAAAAATTTTATTGTATTTCCTGAGTCTCATCTAGCGACCTCAATTACAAGGGCTCTATTGTCATTTCACGCGAGCGGGCATTTTACGGGAAGGTTACCGCACTGTAAACATGATTAAAGAGATGTCAGCCTGCTGTTTACAGTTTTTGCCTGACCTGTCACATCTGAGATACATTTCTCAAAATTACTTTTAAAAACAGTGGGTAAACCGACTACAGAAAAAGTATGTATCGCTTTTCAGGAATTACAACTATTTCTGAATACTATTTCGCTCTGGTGTTAATATTTCGTTTCTATAAAGTTGCGCTGAATAACATGGTCAGGCGGAATTATTAAGAATAATGAAATAAATGTTTCTACTCGCTGATGCCTGAGAAGAAAAATAATTTAATAAAGTGATAATAGATAATGACGGCACGCTTTTTAGCGATAGCCTGCATTTATTGATTTACAACCGCTCGATTTACAGGCGGCGTGACAACAGATAATCCAGCGTGCCGCCGAGTAGCATCGCCAGTACCGCCAGTATAGCGCCAGCGGTCATCAGCATGCTTTCCGCGCCGGTGTTTCCCAGCCAGCCCAAACCCACCATTCCCCAGACAAGCAGACCGCCGGCGAACAGTACGCAGCCGATAAAAAACAGGCGGGAAGCCAGCGTATAAAGGTGTGGATAGGCGTTACGACGAGTGAAAGCGCCTCCTGATTGCGCCTGTTCCAGCGATGGGCGGCAAATTTTTAACAGGAGCAGCCCCGGAATGGCGATGATGATCGAAAACAGGTAAAACCATGCCCAGCCGTACAGTTCGACAAACCAGCCGGCAATCGGGCCGACGTAAACCCGTCCGACTGCCGACAAGGCGGACAGCAGAGCGAACTGGGTTGCGGAAAACGATTTGTTACAAAGCGTCATCAATAACGCCACAAAGGCCGCGGTTCCCATGCCGCCGCACAGGTTTTCCAGAAACACCGCCGATGCCATGGTAAATAACTGCTTGTCCGTGACAGCAAGTAGCCAGTAACCGGCATTCGACACGGCCTGCAGCAGGCCGAACAGCATCAATGACCGGAACAGCGTCCAGCGTTGCATCAGCACCCCGCCGTACAGCGCGCCGATAATCGTGGCGAACAGGCCCAGGGTCTTATTGACCAACCCCACTTCGCCTGGATTGAAACCGACCCCCCGGATCAGAAAGGTCGTGCTGAGGCTGACGGCAAACGCATCCCCCAGCTTATAAAGCACAATCAGCATCAGAATCAGCCAGGCATTATTGCGGCTGAAAAAATCTTTCAGCGGTGCGAAAACCGCTTGTTCAAGAGACTGCGGAGCGGGTTCGCTGACGGCAGGTTCCGGCGACAGCCAGGTCGCCAGCGTGCACAGCAACAACAGACCCGCCATCAGCCAATAGGTGGCTTGCCAGCCGAGAAAACGATCGGCAATCCACAGCGCCAGGCCGCCGGAAACCAGCATGGCCAGCCGATAGCCCAGAACGGAAATGGCCGCGCCGCTGCCGCGTTCCTCCGGCGGCAGCAAATCGGTTTTGTACGCATCAAACACGATGTCCTGCGATGCGGAACAGAACGCGATGATGACAGCCAGCATTGCCAGCCACCATAAATGATGCGATGGATTCAGCGTACCGATAAAGACGATCGCCGCTACCAGCGACAACTGCGTCACCAGCAGCCAGCCGCGGCGGCGCCCCATAAACGGCGGCGTATAGCGGTCCATCAGCGGCGACCACAGGAATTTGAAGACATAGGCTTGTCCCACCAGCGAAAAGAAGCCGATGGTTTTTAGATCCACATTTTCTACCGTCATCCACGCCTGCAACGTGCCGGAAGTCAGTGCCAGCGGTAAACCCGAGGCAAAACCCAAAATCAGAAGAATGACACTGTTGCGTTCACGGAAAAGCGAAAAAAGACGGCTGAGCATGCGAGGTCCTTTTCCCTTGCCCTGACAGGGCAAGGGAGGTGAGGCGGAATAAACTGTTACCGGGAGTTGGTTTTGATGAAGGTACTAATGCTGGTGTCCTGAGCCATATCGCTAATGACATCACTCAACACCTGATTGACCGACTCGGTAATCTTGCTGTTAGTGGCGGTAAGCGCGCCCTGTACATTATAGCTGGCGCGATAGTTCTTGATCTGCTTATTGCCGTTGGCGGCCTGCGCGATAATGGAGATATCCGCGCGGGTGGTGATGTTGTAGCGCAGATTGCCTTCGGCGACATCAGCATACAGGGTATTAACCACCACCTGCAGCGCCACCGGGCCGCCGGTGCCGATCATGTAACCGCGGGTCGACATCTGTTTCTCCAGCACTTCCTGCAGCAGGAAACGCAAATCGCGCGACGGTGTCAGGGTCACTAACTGGCCGTCACGGTTGACCCGCGCCAGCGACTGGTCGGCACGCTGGTCGGCGCCGTTAATGCTGATGGTCACTCCCATCAGGGTCGGATCCTGCGACGGCAGTGCGATTTTCGGGGTGACATCCAGCGTGTTGCTCTTGCTGGCGCATCCTGCCAGCACGAGTGCGGCGAACAACGGGAAAATGAATTTTTTTAACATGCGTGTCTTCTCGTCATGAAACGGTGGTTGGCTGATAAACATAGTCCGGTATCATATCATCGTCTTGGACAAGGGAAAGAGCAGAAAGTGGTCAGTATCCTGCTGAGCTGCATTCCTTTTTTCCAGCGTGCTATGCGTGAGTGACGTCTGGAACCGGATAATGGCATGTCGGGTTGATGAATCCGCCTTGTCGCCGCGTATCCGGATAGTCGATATATTCCCATTAATAATCAAAAAATGAATAAAATTGAAGTGGATAAGCGAGCAGTCAGTGATAAAAGGCCGTTTTATCGACGCAATTTTCACTGACGCCTGAAAAAGGTAACCCTATGATTCGTGAAACGATAGAAGCCAAGTTGCGTGCGGAGTTTGAACCGCAACGCATTGAAGTTATTGACGAAAGTTATCGTCATAACGTGCCTGCCGGCTCTGAAAGCCATTTCAAGGTGGTGCTGGTCAGTGAATGCTTTACCGGCGAGCGGGTGATTGGCCGTCATCGCGCGATTTACCGTGTATTGGCTGATGAACTGGCGGGGGCGGTGCATGCGCTGGCGCTGCATACCTACACGCCGAAAGAGTGGCTGGACCTGCAGATGGCGGTGCCTTCGTCTCCGCCCTGTGGCGGCGCGGGATTGCAGCGTTAAGTGACGTGATTCGCCCAGCGCCGAACCGCCGGCAACGCCGATTGATCCATTTACAGATGGTTTGCAGATGAAAAGTGTGAAAGCCCTCCGCCAATAGTCTGGTTACTCTCCTCGACTCGGTCTATCGATGCCGCTATAATGCCGCGTCTTATTTTCCGGAATGTATTCGGGACGCTTCTGAGTATAGGGAACTGGTCCGGTAAAATGGCCGTCCTGGTTCTGTGAGACTGTGATCAGCAAGGTTGCCCCAGGGCGCTTTATGAAAACGGCCTCTGAGGTTGACCGAGCACTGTGATTTTTTGAGGTAACAAGATGCAAGTTTCAGTTGAAACCACTCAAGGCCTTGGGCGCCGCGTAACGATTACCGTTGCTGCTGACAGCATTGAGAATGCCGTTAAGAGCGAACTGGTCAATGTGGCTAAAAAAGTTCGTATCGATGGTTTCCGCAAAGGCAAAGTGCCGGCGAAAATTGTTGAGCAGCGCTACGGCGCATCCGTCCGTCAGGACGTGCTGGGCGATCTGATGCAGCGTCACTTCGTTGATGCCATCATCAAAGAAAAAATCAACCCGGCTGGCGCGCCGAACTATGTTCCGGGCGAGTACCAGATCGGTGGTGATTTTACCTACTCCGTAGAGTTCGAAGTTTATCCGGAAGTCGAGCTGAAAGATCTGGACACTATCGAGGTTGAAAAACCGCTGGTGGACGTTTCTGAAACCGACGTCGACGGCATGCTGGATACCCTGCGCAAACAGCAGGCAACCTGGAAAGAAACCGATCGCGTCGCGACTGCTGAAGACCGCGTAACCATCGATTTCACCGGTTCTGTCGGCGGTGAAGAATTCGAAGGCGGCAAAGCCTCCGATTTCGTTCTGGCTATGGGCCAGGGCCGTATGATCCCGGGCTTCGAAGACGGTATCGTTGGTCACAAAGCGGGCGATGAATTCACCATCGAGGTGAAATTCCCGGAAGACTACCACGCTGAAAACCTGAAAGGTCAGGAAGCTAAATTCGCCATCGTGCTGAAGAAAGTGGAAGAGCGTGAACTGCCGGAACTGACTGCCGATTTCATCAAACGCTTTGGCGTTGAAGACGGTTCTCTGGATGGCCTGCGCGCCGAAGTCCGTAAGAATATGGAGCGCGAGCTGAAAGGCGCGATCCGCAACCGCGTAAAAACTCAGGTTATCGACGGTCTGGTCAAGGCGAACGACATTGATGTGCCGGCCGCACTGATCGACAGCGAAGTCGATGTACTGCGCCGTCAGGCTGCTCAGCGTTTCGGCGGCAATGAAAAACAGGCTCTGGAACTGCCGCGCGAACTGTTCGAAGAGCAGGCTAAACGCCGCGTTGTTGTTGGCCTGCTGCTGGGCGAAGTGATCGCTTCCAACGAGCTGAAAGCCGATGAAGATCGCGTCAACGTGCTGATCGACGAAATCGCTTCTGCGTACGAAGATCCGCGTGAAGTGGTTGAGTACTACAAGAAAAACAAAGAAATGATGAACAATATGCGTAACGTAGCCCTGGAAGAACAGGCGATCGAAACGCTGTTGTCCAAGGCGAAAGTGGTAGAAAAAGCGGTCAGCTTCAACGAGCTGATGAATCAGACAACCGCTGCCTAATCACGCTTTTTCACCTGAAATCGTTTCTTCAAAAAGCCCGCGGCTTATGCTGCGGGCTTTTTCTTCCCTGATGCGACAAACTGAACGGCCTGCCGCCAGGTCCTGCCAAATCTGCACTATGATTAATAGCGATTAATCTATTGATGGCTGATTAATCAAGGCGCAATCAAACCCGCTTGCAGCGCAGGATATCGCTTTAACCAAAATGAATCGCTGGTGTAAGCTTGAAAAAGGATGCATCGGTCCCCAACTGGTTAATACCGCGTAGATTGCATCGTCAGGGAAACTCGCCCGATTCCGGCGACGGAGAGATGGCTAACTGCGTGTCTGAGCATGGTCATCACTTTCCATCTCAAGTAGAATCAGGCGGTATGCGCCAAATGCATTTTATCTAGGAGACGTTAATGTCATACAGTGGCGAACAAGAAAAACAGGCCCCTCACATGGCTTTGGTGCCGATGGTAGTTGAGCAGACTTCGCGTGGGGAGCGTTCTTACGATATCTATTCCCGACTCCTGAAGGAGCGCGTGATCTTTTTGACCGGTCAGGTCGAAGATCACATGGCTAACCTGATTGTGGCGCAGATGCTGTTTCTGGAAGCCGAAAACCCTGAAAAAGATATCTACCTGTACATTAACTCTCCAGGGGGCGTGATCACCGCCGGCATGTCGATTTACGACACCATGCAATTTATTAAGCCGGATGTCAGCACCATCTGTATGGGACAAGCGGCGTCGATGGGCGCTTTCCTGCTGACGGCGGGTACCAAGGGCAAGCGCTTCTGCCTGCCGAATTCCCGAGTGATGATCCACCAGCCGCTGGGCGGATTCCAGGGGCAGGCGACGGATATCGAGATTCACGCTAAAGAGATCCTCAAGGTGAAGGCTCGGATGAACGAGTTGATGGCCAAACATACCGGTCAGCCTCTTGAAGTAATAGAAAGGGACACGGAGCGTGACCGTTTCCTCTCTGCTGCTGAGGCAGTAGACTATGGGTTAGTAGATTCTGTACTTACCCATCGTGAATAACGCCAGGGATGCGAAATAGCCAGATGACGCGGGGTGCCGGCCATTATGGTAGTAGGCTGGCGTTTGCTGTGGCGCGATTGCTATGTGGTTGGCCTGCGGGCAAGAGACTAGAGAAGAGGTTTGACTCATGACAGATAAGCGCAAAGACGGTTCAGGAAAACTGCTGTACTGTTCTTTCTGCGGCAAAAGCCAACACGAGGTTCGTAAGCTGATCGCCGGGCCTTCAGTGTATATCTGCGATGAATGTGTTGACTTGTGTAACGACATTATTCGCGAAGAAATTAAAGAAGTAGCGCCACACCGTGAGCGCAGTGCGTTGCCGACGCCACACGAAATCCGCCGTCATCTGGACGATTATGTTATCGGTCAGGAGCAGGCGAAAAAGGTGCTGGCGGTTGCTGTCTACAACCACTACAAACGTCTGCGTAATGGCGACAGTAATAATGGTGTCGAACTGGGCAAAAGCAACATCCTGCTGATCGGTCCGACCGGTAGCGGGAAAACATTGCTGGCGGAAACGCTGGCTCGTTTCCTGGATGTGCCTTTCACTATGGCTGACGCCACCACGCTGACCGAGGCCGGTTACGTGGGCGAGGACGTTGAAAACATTATCCAGAAGCTGTTGCAGAAGTGTGACTACGATGTGCAGAAAGCCCAGCGCGGTATTGTCTACATCGATGAAATCGACAAGATTTCCCGTAAATCCGACAACCCGTCCATCACTCGCGACGTGTCCGGTGAAGGGGTGCAGCAGGCGTTGCTGAAGCTGATTGAAGGCACCATCGCCGCTGTTCCGCCGCAAGGGGGGCGTAAGCACCCGCAGCAGGAGTTTTTGCAGGTGGATACCTCCAAAATCCTGTTTATCTGTGGCGGCGCCTTCGCCGGGTTGGACAAGGTTATTGAACAGCGTACCGATACCGGTCGCGGCATTGGTTTCAACGCGACGGTGAAGGGCCTGTCCCAGAAGGCGACAGAGGGTGAACTGCTGAGCCAGGTGGAGCCGGGCGATTTGATCAAGTTTGGTCTTATTCCCGAGTTTATCGGGCGCTTGCCGGTGGTAGCGACGCTGAAAGAGCTGGATGAGGAAGCGTTGATCCAGATCCTGCGCGAGCCGAAGAACGCGCTGACCAAACAGTATCAGGCGCTTTTCAAACTGGAAGGCGCAGAGCTGGAATTCCGAGACGAAGCGTTGACCGCCATTGCGAAAAAAGCCATGGCGCGCAAGACCGGCGCTCGTGGTTTGCGCTCCATCGTAGAAGCGGCGCTGTTGGAAACCATGTACGACCTGCCTTCGCTGGAAAACGTGGATAAAGTGGTGATCGACGATTCTGTCATTTCGGGGCAAACCGAGCCGCTGCTGATTTACGGCAAGCCTGAAGCACAGCAGGCATCTGGCGAATAATTAGCCTAAAAAACAACGGTAAACGATAAAATGGGGGGTTTTAGCCCCCCATTTTTTTTTACACACGTTCAGTCGTTGAATGTGAGATATTTATCCCCATATACTCGATTACCTATAGGCGAAACCCGTGATGCCCGCGTTTCACGGATTCCCTTAACCTGGCGGAAACGAAACTAAGAGAGAGCTCTATGAACCCTGAGCGTTCCGAACGCATAGAAATCCCCGTATTGCCGTTGCGCGATGTGGTGGTTTATCCGCACATGGTCATTCCGTTGTTTGTTGGTCGGGAGAAATCAATTCGGTGCCTTGAAGCGGCTATGGATCACGACAAAAAGATCATGCTGGTGGCACAGAAAGAAGCCTCAACGGATGAGCCTGGTGTTAACGATCTTTTCTCGGTAGGGACGGTCGCCTCTATTCTTCAAATGCTGAAACTGCCTGATGGCACCGTGAAGGTGCTGGTGGAAGGCTTGCAGCGAGCGCGCATCACGACACTCTCTGACAGCGGAGAACATTTTGCGGCCCAGGCGGAATACCTGGAGTCGCCGGCAATTGAAGAGCGTGAGCAGGAAGTGCTCATGCGCACGGCCATCAATCAGTTTGAAGGCTACATCAAACTGAACAAGAAAATTCCCCCTGAAGTATTAACGTCTCTTAATAGTATTGATGATGCGGCGCGTCTTGCCGACACCATCGCCGCGCACATGCCGCTAAAGCTGGCGGACAAACAGTCTGTGCTGGAAATGTCCGACGTGACCGAACGTCTGGAATACCTGATGGCGATGATGGAGTCCGAGATTGACCTGTTGCAGGTGGAGAAACGGATCCGCAGTCGCGTCAAAAAACAGATGGAAAAAAGCCAGCGCGAGTATTACCTGAATGAGCAGATGAAGGCCATTCAGAAAGAGCTGGGAGAGATGGATGACGCGCCTGACGAACAGGAAGCGCTGAAACGCAAGATCGAATCCGCCAGCATGCCGAAAGAGGCGCGTGAAAAAGCCGAAGCCGAGTTGCAGAAGCTGCGTATGATGTCGCCGATGTCGGCTGAAGCGACCGTGGTGCGCAGCTACATCGACTGGATGGTGCAGGTGCCGTGGCAGGCGCGCAGCAAAGTGAAGAAAGATCTGGTCAAAGCCCAGGAAATGCTGGACAGCGACCACTATGGTCTGGAGCGCGTCAAGGAACGCATCCTCGAATATTTGGCGGTGCAGAGCCGTGTCAGCAAGATCAGAGGGCCGATCCTGTGTCTGGTCGGGCCGCCGGGAGTGGGTAAAACCTCTCTGGGTCAGTCGATCGCCAAAGCCACCGGCCGTAAATATGTGCGTATGGCGTTGGGCGGCGTGCGTGATGAAGCGGAAATCCGTGGTCATCGCCGTACCTATATCGGTTCCATGCCGGGCAAGCTGATTCAGAAGATGGCGAAAGTGGGGGTGAAAAACCCGCTGTTCCTGTTGGACGAGATCGACAAGATGTCCTCCGATATGCGCGGCGACCCGGCTTCCGCGTTGCTGGAAGTGCTGGATCCGGAACAGAACGTGGCGTTTAACGATCACTATCTGGAAGTGGATTACGACCTGTCCGACGTGATGTTTGTGGCGACGTCCAACTCCATGAATATTCCGGCGCCGTTGCTGGATCGTATGGAAGTGATCCGTCTGTCCGGTTATACCGAGGACGAAAAACTCAATATCGCCCGTCAGCATTTGCTGCCGAAGCAGATTGAGCGCAACGCCCTGAAAAAAGGCGAACTGACGGTCGAAGATAGCGCCATTATCGGTATTATCCGCTATTACACCCGCGAAGCCGGGGTGCGTAGTCTGGAGCGCGAAATCTCTAAACTGTGCCGTAAAGCGGTGAAATCGCTGATGATGGACAAAGCTCTCAAGCATATCCAGATCACCGGCGACAACCTGAAGGAATATCTCGGCGTTCAACGTTACGATTACGGCCGTGCGGACGAAGAGAACCGCGTGGGCCAGGTAACGGGTCTTGCCTGGACGGAAGTGGGCGGCGACTTGCTGACCATCGAAACCGCCAGCGTCCCGGGCAAAGGCAAGCTGACCTATACCGGTTCGCTGGGCGAGGTCATGCAGGAGTCGATTCAGGCGGCGCTGACCGTGGTGCGCGCCAGAGCGGAAAAGCTGGGGATCAACTCCGACTTTTATGAAAAGCGCGATATCCACGTGCATGTGCCGGAAGGCGCTACGCCGAAAGACGGCCCGAGCGCCGGTATCGCTATGTGTACCGCATTGGTGTCCTGCCTGACCGGCAACCCGGTGCGCGCCGATGTGGCGATGACCGGTGAAATCACCCTGCGCGGGCTGGTGCTGCCGATTGGCGGGTTGAAAGAGAAACTGCTGGCCGCGCATCGCGGCGGGATCAAGACCGTGCTGATTCCGGAAGAGAACAAGCGCGATCTGGAAGAGATTCCGCAGAATGTGATTGCCGACCTGGAGATTCACCCGGTCAAACGCATTGAGGAAGTGCTCACTATTGCTTTGCAGAATTCGCCTTATGGCATGGATGTGGTGAAGTCGGTAGCCAAAAAATAGTGACCTATCGCAAAAACCACTGAGAAAATAAAGGCTGGTAAGTAAAATGGTGCTTGCCAGCCTTTTTTCGTGCCGCTAAGTTAGAGCACTGTCGAGCCTGCTGGCAGGTAGTCTGCGGCTTGACTGAATTGATAAAGCTACGTGTTGCGCTGGACGCTCTGGCGTAATGACAGTATTTCAGAGGGGATGAGAGTGTGAACAAGTCACAATTGATCGACAAAATTGCCGCAGATGCTGATATTTCCAAAGCGGCAGCAGGGCGTGTGTTGGATGCAATTATTGGGTCTGTTACTGAATCTCTGAAAGCAGGGGATGACGTTGCTTTAGTCGGTTTTGGTACGTTCTCCGTGCGTGAGCGCGCAGCACGCACCGGCCGTAACCCGCAAACCGGGAAAGAAATCAGCATTCCGGCCGCTAAAGTGCCGGGTTTCCGTGCCGGCAAAGCACTGAAAGACTCAGTGAATTGATGAGTAAGTAGCAAAATCTGAGGTGGGACGGTTTTCCAGTCCAAACAACTACCTGACTCAGCGTACTGGGTAGGGTAAGATATAAGGCGCATCATGGTATGATGTGCCTTTTTTTACAGGTCATTAAGATTACTGTTATCAGGCAAATACTTGAGTGCGCCCTAGCCGAGTGCGGCTATAGCAATAGCAGGGAGGCATGGCTACGGCCTGCGCAGGGGAAGTGTTATCCATTCTACAGCGGAGTGTTGTCACATTATGATGGACAATTTACGCGCGGCCGCTAACAACGTCGTGCTGAAAATTATTCTTGCCTTGATTATTGGTTCATTCGTGTTGACCGGCGTGGGGGATTACCTGATACGAGGTTCAGGTGACTACGCGGCCAAGGTGAATGGGCAGGAAATTACCCGAGCTCAGCTTGAGCAGGGCGTACAGAACGAGCGCAGTCGTCAGCAGGAGATGCTGGGAGAGAATTTCTCCGCGCTGGCTGCCAACGAAGGGTATATGCAGCAGTTGCGCAGGCAGGTACTGTCGCAGCTGATCGACGAAACGCTGGTTGTTCAATATGCCCATACATTGGGGTTGAATATCAGCGACGAACAGGTCAAGCAGGCGATTTTCTCTGTGCCTGAGTTCCAGACCAACAACCGTTTCGATAATGATAAATACCTGGCGCAGGTGAGTCAGCTGGGGCTGACGCCGGATGCCTACGCGCAGTTTCTGCGCAAGCAGCTGTTAACCCAGCAATTGATTCGCGGGCTGGGCAATACTGACTTCGTGTTGCAGCAGGAGCTTGATAACCTGGTGGCGATGGCGGCGCAGGATCGCACCATTCGCACGGCAACTATCGATCTGAGCGCCCGCGCCAAGAACCAGACCGTTTCTGATGAGGAAGTGAAAAACTTCTACGATCAGAACAAGGGACGCTACCTGGCGCCAGAGCAGTTCAAAGTCGGCTATATCATGCTGGATGCCGCTTCCATCATGGATAAAACCAAGGTGGATAACACGGATATCGCGGCCTACTACGAGCAGCATAAGAGCGAGTTCACCCAGCCGGAACGTAAAAAATACAGCGTCATTCAGGTGAAAACCGAAGCAGACGCCAGAGCCGCGTTGGAGCAACTGAAGAAAGGCGCTGATTTTGCCGCGCTGGCTAAAGAGAAATCCACCGACATCGTTTCCCGTCGTAATGGCGGCGACCTGGGCTGGATGGATAGCGGTTCTACGGTGGATGAAATCAAACAGGCCGGTCTGAAAGAGAAAGGCCAGTTGTCTGACGTCATCAAATCCTCGGTCGGCTACCTGATTATTCGTCTGGATGATATTCAGGCGCAGCGCGTCAAGGCGCTGGACGAAGTTCGTGCCGATTTGGCGGAGAAGGTAAAACGCGAGAAAGCGCTGGATGCGTTCTATTCTTTGCAGCAGAAAATCAGCGAAGCCGCCAGCAACGATAATGAATCGTTGGCCTCCGCTGAGAAAGTCGCCAATGTCAAAGCGGTTCAGACCGACTGGTTCACGCGTGACAATGTGCCGGCTGCATTGAACTTTCAGCCGGTCACCCAGGCGATTTTCGGTGGTTCGCTGGTCGGCGAAAATGGCACGCCGGGTAATAACTCGGATGTGATCAGCGTTGAGGGCGACCGTGCGTTTGTATTGCGTGTGACCGAACATAAACCGGAAGCGACCCAGTCGCTGGATCAGGTGCGTGATCAGGTGGTTCAGACGCTGAAACGCCAGAAAGCCGAGCAGCAGGCCAAGGTTGAAGCTGAAAAGATTATGGCTGACCTTTATCAGGGGAAAACCGACAGCCTGACGGCTGCTGGCCTGAGCTTTAGCGCAGCGAAAGAGATGTCCTCGACCGGGCAGACCGATGCGCTGGCCGAAACGGTGTTTGCGATGCAGCAGCCGAAGAAAGACAAGCCTTCTTACGCGGTGGCTCAGGATCAGGCCGGCAATGTCGTGCTGATTGCGCTGGACGCAGTGAAGCCGCATGTCTTGTCGGATGATCAGAAGAAACAGTTCGGCGCCCAGGTAGAACAGAGTTCTGTCGGCGCGCTGTTTGACACCTTGCTGATGAGCCTGCGCAGTCAGGCGAAGATCAAGTACGGTAGCGCTGCGCAAGAAGTGCAATAAACCTCGCAGAATTCTGCAAATCACTGCAACATCCAAAGGCCGCTTTCGCGGCCTTTTCCACATTTTCAGTTTGCTGTTTGCCGTGTTTTGATGGCTCGGGCATTGTGACCGTGCTGTCAAACACAAGGAGGAAGCAGCATGAAAAATTCAGGAATCAAAGCATTATGTCTGATTGTGGGGATGAGTTTTGCCGGGGTGTCAACGTGGCTTCATGCCTCGCCAGCCGTGACGGCACCGGATAAAACCAGCGTCGCTGCGGTGAAGTCCGCTTCGCCTGAGCAGAAGCTTGAAAAGGCGACGACGTCGGCGACAGATGAAGAGGAAGTGAGTATTAACACCGCAACGGCGGAACAACTGGCCGCGGCGCTCAATGGGGTAGGACTGAAAAAGGCGCAGGCGATTGTGTCTTATCGTGAGCAAAATGGGCCGTTTACCCAGATTGAACAACTGCAGGAAGTGCCGGGAATCGGCAGTGCGTTGATCGAGCGTAACCAGTCCCGTTTGCGTCTTTAAGTCGGAGCATCGTCGGGGAAAACTGACACAACGCAATTCCCCGGCAGTAGCGAAAGCAGAATGTGAAAGATCAGTACCAGACAAGCGTTGGCTTGTCTGGTCCCGGTACCTTCATTTCAGACCGGTTTTTTGCTTCAGGGAAGCCATCACGGCCGATGGGTTATGCTGGTATTCCGCCAGCCCTTTTGCCCGCAGGTGGCATGCGGCGCACTGCCCGCACCCCGTTCCTTTAATACCGTTGTAGCAGGTAAGCGTATGGTTTTTAACGGTATCAAGCTGCTGATAATAGTCCGCCAGCGCCCAGGTTTCTGCCTTGTTGAGCCACATCAGCGGTGTGACAAAGTGAATGTCTCTTGCCAGACCCAGCGTTACCGCTTGATTCAACGCTTTGACGAATTCGTCGCGGCAGTCGGGGTAACCGGAAAAGTCGGTTTCGCAGACACCGGTAATAACGGTGTCCGCACCTACCTGGTAGGCGTAAATCGAGGCCAGCGTCAGAAAAAGAATATTTCGACCGGGAACAAAGGTACTGGGCAACCCGTCGGCATTGGCATCAAATTCGGGGACAGGGATATTGTCACGGGTCAGGCTACTGACCGCCAGCTCGTTGAGCAAGCCGACATTCAGCACCTTGTGCGCTCTGGCTCCCAACGCCTGCGCCAGCTCCGCGGCGACGTCGATTTCAGCGCGGTGGCGTTGCCCGTAATCAAATGTGACGCAATGGACTTCATCATACTGCTGCAGGGCCTGTATCAGGCAGGTGGTGGAATCCTGTCCACCACTGAAAACTACAACTGCGCTTGTCATTCTCGTTCACCCTCATGCGTGGGAGCCGCCAGGCGGCCGCTATCCGTCAACCATATTCTGACTATGGTACCTGAAATCCCGGCGCAGTTCAGCGTAAGGGGAACTCGGCCTCCCAGAGAACCGTCAGGGAATACGATATCCTTCAGTCAGTTGCTGAAGATAAGGGGTGATATCGCCAATCTGGGCGCGTACCCAATCCTGATTGTAGTAAGTGTCGAGATAGCGCTCGCCGCTGTCACACAGCAGCGTGACGATCGCACCGCGGCGCCCTTCCGCCACCATTTGTCCGGCCAGTTGCAGCATACCCCAGACATTCGTGCCGGTGGACGGGCCGACCTTGCGCCCCAGAATCCGCTCCAGCCAGTAAAGGGTGGCGATACTGGCGGCGTCGGGCACTTTCATCATGTCGTCGATAACGCCGGGGATAAACGATGGCTCGGCGCGCGGGCGGCCGATTCCTTCGATACGGCTGCTGCATTTCCCGATGAGCGTACGATCTTGCTGGCGATAGCAGTCGTAGAACACCGAGTTTTCCGGATCCACCACCACCAGTTGCGTATCCAAGCCTTTGTAACGGATGTAGCGCCCCAGCGTGGCGGACGTCCCGCCCGTGCCGGCGCTCATCACCAAATAGTCCGGTACCGGGAACGGTTCGCGCTCCATTTGCCGGTAGATGCTGTCCGCGATGTTGTTATTGCCGCGCCAGTCGGTGGCGCGTTCGGCGTACGTGAACTGATCCATGTAGTGGCCATGCAGTTCTTTGGCCAGCGCTTCGGAGGCGGCGTAAATCTGGCCGGATTGTTCAACGAAATGGCAATTCCCGCCGTAGAACGTGATTTGTTCGATTTTCCGTCTGGCGGTACAGGCAGGCATCACGGCAATAAACGGCAGCCCCAGCAAGCGGGCGAAATAGGCCTCCGACACGGCGGTACTGCCGGACGAGGCTTCAATAATCGGCGTGCCCTCATTAATCCAGCCGTTGCACAGACCGTACAGAAACAGGGAGCGGGCAAGGCGGTGTTTCAGACTGCCGCTCGGATGCGTGCTCTCATCCTTGAGGTAAAAGTAGATGCCGGGGTAGTCCGGCAAGGTCAGGCGAATCAGGTGAGTGTCTGCCGAACGTTGAAAATCGGCCTCAATCGCGCTGACGGCGTCGCGTACCCAGGTGCTGGTCATGTGATGTTGTCCTGCTGAATAAGAGTTATGTTTTCAAAGCTTGTTTCGCCATCCGACGCGCAACGCGTAGGCACAATGGCGAGGATAGGATTTAGCGTATCGGTTTTTGCAGAAAAAAAGATTGCCTTTTTGTTTGTAAAAAGGGCTAATGAGAGAAAATTTTTCTCTTTTATGTCGCCATGCTGGATAAAACCGATCGTATGTTGCTGTCATTGCTGCAGCAGGATTGTACTCTGTCGTTACAGGCGCTGGCCGAGGCGGTGAACCTGACGTCCACCCCTTGCTGGAAACGGCTAAAGCGGCTGGAGGATGACGGGTACATCAAGTCCCGCGTCGCTTTGTTGGATAATGAAAAGCTGGGGCTGGGGCTGACGGCATTTGTGTTGTTGAAAACCCAGCAGCACAACAGCGCCTGGTACCAGGAGTTTTCCCATTTTGTCTCCGATATGCCCGAGGTGCTGGCGTTTTACCGTATGGCGGGAGAATACGATTATCTGATGCAGGTTCAGGTGGCGGATATGAAAAGCTATGACGCTTTTTACAAACGGCTGGTCAATGGCATACCGGGGTTGGTTGATGTCACATCCAGTTTCGCTATGGAGTGCATGAAACAGACAACGGCTTTGCCCCTGCAGGTATAAAATTTATTCGCCATACACTTTATGTATAATAATCTGTTCCCTGCATCATAATTCTGTAGCTAATGGACTGAAATCGCGTGAGACTTTTTGTTCAACTAGGATGGTATTTCCGCCGTGAATGGAAGCGCTATCTGGGGGCGGTAATCCTATTGATTGTGATTGCTATCCTGCAATTGCTGCCGCCCAGACTGGTTGGCATCATTGTTGACGGCGTAACGCAGCGTCAAATGGCCACGAGCACGGTACTGTGGTGGATTGGCGGGATTCTTCTGGTTGCGTTATTGACCTATCTGTTGCGCTATTTCTGGCGCATCTGGCTATTTGGCGCAGCCTATCAACTGGCCGTTGAGCTGCGTGAAGATTTCTATCGCCAACTGAGCCGACAGCATCCTGCTTTTTACCTTCGCCATCGCACCGGAGACCTGATCGCTCGCGCGACCAATGACGTGGATCGGGTGGTCTTCGCCGCCGGGGAAGGGGTGTTGACGCTGGTGGATTCGCTGGTGATGGGGTGCGCGGTACTGGTGGTGATGTGTACCCAACTCAGTTGGCAACTGACGCTAATAGCGCTGGCGCCGATGCCGCTGATGGCGGTGATCATCAAACGTTATGGTACGCAGTTGCATCAGCGTTTCAAAGACGCGCAGGCGGCATTCTCCTCGCTCAATGACCATGCCCAGGAGAGCCTCACCAGTATCCGCATGATTAAAGCGTTTGGTCTGGAAGATCACCAGTCAGGCAGTTTCGCCCGGGTCGCCGCCGACGCCGGTCAGAAAAACATGCGAGTGGCGCGGGTGGATGCGCGTTTCGACCCGACGATTTATATCGCGGTGGCCTTCTGCAACCTGCTGGCGGTAGGGGGCGGCAGTTGGATGGTGATTAATGGTTCTATGACGTTGGGGTCGTTGACCAGTTTTGTGATGTACCTTGGCCTGATGATTTGGCCGATGCTGGCGCTGGCCTGGATGTTTAATATTGTCGAGCGCGGCAGCGCCGCCTATAGCCGCATCCGTCAGCTCTTGTCTGAGGCTCCGGTGGTGGTGGATGGCTCTCAGGCGCTGCCTGCCCAGCCGGGAACGCTGGTTGCGGAGATTACCGCCTTCCATTACCCGGGGCATTCGGCGTCGGTGCTCAATGATGTCCGTTTTACGCTGGCGCCGGGGAAAACCCTGGGGCTTTGCGGCCCGACCGGTTCCGGCAAGAGTACGCTGCTGGCATTGCTGCTGCGTTATTTTGATGTCGAACAAGGGCAGATTACCTATCACCAACAGCCATTAAACCAGATTCGACTGGATGAGCTGCGAAGCCGATTTGCAGTAGTCGGCCAGACGCCGTTCCTGTTTTCGGACTCGGTAGCCAACAATATTGCGCTGGGGCGCCCTGATGCTTCCCAACAACAGATTGAAGAAGCGGCGCGGCTGGCAAATGTGCATGACGATATTCTTCGCTTGCCGCAGGGGTATCAGACCGAAGTCGGCGAACGTGGGGTGATGCTGTCCGGCGGCCAGAAACAGCGCATCGCCATTGCCCGTGCGCTACTGTTGGAAGCTGAAGTGCTGGTGCTGGATGATGCGTTGTCTGCGGTGGATGGTCGCACGGAGCACCAGATTTTGAGTAATTTGCGTCAGTGGGGGCAGAGGCGAACGCTAATTATCAGCGCGCATCGTTTGTCGGCGCTGGTGGATGCCGATGAAATTCTGGTGTTGCAGCAAGGGCATGTCGCGCAATGCGGCGATCATGGGCAACTGTCGCAGCAGGCCGGCTGGTATCGCGATATGTATCGTTATCAACAACTGGAAGCCGCGCTGGATGATTCACCCCATGAGGAGCGACCGCATGAGTAATTCCCGGGCATTATGGCCGACGCTGAAGCGGTTGCTGGCTTACGGTCTGCCGTGGAAAAAAACGGTAGGGGCCGGAGTTTTGCTGCTGTGGGTGGCGGCGGGCGCGGAAGTAGCGGGGCCGGTACTGGTCAGCTATTTCATTGACCATCTGGTGAGCAAAGGCGAATTTCCGCTGATGATGGCGGCCGGGTTGGCGGTAGGGTATATCGTGCTGCAGGGGATTGCGGCGCTATTGCATTATGTTCAGGCGCTGATGTTCAACCGGGTGGCGGTTGGCGTCGTGCAACAGCTGCGCATTGATGTGATGGATGCGGCGTTGCGTCAACCGTTAGCGGTGTTCGATACCCAACCGGTCGGGCAATTGATCTCCCGCGTGACCAACGATACGGAAGTGGTCCGTGACCTGTATGTGATGGTGGTGGGCAGCGTGTTGCGCAGCGCGGCGCTGATTGGGGCGATGCTGATAGCCATGTTCAGTCTGGACTGGCGCATGGCGCTGGTGGCGCTGACCATTTTTCCGGCGGTCGCGATTGTCATGGTGATTTATCAACGCTACAGCACGCCGATTGTCCGGCGGATGCGCAGTTATCTGGCGGACATCAACGATGGTTTTAACGAGTCCATCAGCGGCATGAGCGTTATCCAGCAGTTCCGTCAGCAGATACGGTTTGGCAAAAAGCTGAGTGACGCCAGTTGGTCGCATTATGATGCGCGCATGCAGACGCTACGGCTGGACGGCTTTCTGCTGCGCCCGCTGTTGAGCCTGTTTTCGGCATTGGTGATGTGCGGCCTGTTGTTGCAATTCGGGTTCAGTTCGGTCGGCTCAGTCGGGGTTGGGGTGCTGTATGCCTTTATCAACTATCTGGGGCGTCTGAATGAGCCGTTGATTGAACTCACCACCCAGCAGTCAATGTTGCAGCAAGCTGTCGTCGCGGGAGAGCGTATTTTTGAGCTGATGGACGGCGCCCGCCAGCGTTATGGCGACGATGTTCGTGCGCTGGAGAGCGGGCGTATCGATATCAATCAGATGACGTTTTCCTACCATAAAGGCAAGCCGGTGCTGCATGACATCGAGTTGCACGTGCCGGATCGCGGATTTGTCGCGTTGGTTGGGCATACCGGGAGCGGCAAGAGTACGCTGGCAAGCCTGCTAATGGGGTATTACGCGCCGGATAGCGGGGAAATCCGTCTGGATGATCGCTCGTTGCCGACGTTGTCGCATCAGGTGCTGCGTCAGCATGTGGCGATGGTGCAACAGGATCCGGTAGTGCTGGCTGACTCCATGTATGCCAATGTTACGCTGGGGCGCGACATCAGTGAGGAAAACGTCTGGCAGGTGCTGGAAGCGGTACAACTGGCGCCGCTGGTGCGAGACATGCCGGAAGGTGTTCATACTCGTATCGGCGAGCAAGGGAACAACCTGTCGGTGGGGCAAAAACAGCTGCTGGCGCTGGCCAGAGTGCTGGTGGCGGCTCCCAGAATTCTGATTCTGGATGAAGCGACCGCCAATATCGATTCCGGCACCGAGCAGGCTATCCAGCGCGCATTACGGCTGGTGCGTTCTCACACCACGCTAGTGGTGATCGCGCATCGCCTGTCAACCATTGTCGAGGCGGACAACATTCTGGTGCTGCACCACGGTAAAACGGTGGAGCAGGGAACACACGAACAGTTGCTGACGAAGGAAGGGCGTTATTACCAGATGTACCAGTTGCAGCAGGCGAGCCGAGAGTTGGCCTTTTCGCAACCGCACGATGCTTCCGAACTGATATCTCAGGCACCATGACTGCCAACGCAGTGCAGCGTTTCGCACCATAATTTGGCAGAGCCCGCCTTGTTGTGCAGTGTGCTGCACTGAAACCAAGCGCGATGCACTATTTTTGTGCGTTGCGCGCTCCTGTTTTTCCTATTCATTGTCCATACTTCATACAGTCATCTTCCTTTCTGTCCCTAACGGGTCGCGTTTTATCGCTTTTGCTTCGGCTCAACATTTATGGCACACGATTTGCTTTAAGTGATGTGTGGACATATTTGAGAGTGACGGGCGCAGGCCTGAACTTACATGGTTAGGGGGATGAGGATGAAACTGGTTACTGTGGTAATTAAACCGTTCAAGCTGGAAGACGTACGCGAAGCATTGTCTTCTGTAGGCATCCAGGGGCTCACCGTCACTGAGGTGAAAGGGTTTGGGCGTCAGAAAGGGCATGCGGAACTGTATCGTGGCGCGGAGTACAGCGTTAACTTTTTGCCAAAAGTGAAAATTGACATCGCGATTGCCGACGACCAGTTGGATGAAGTTATCGATGTCATCAGTAAAGCCGCCTACACCGGTAAGATTGGCGATGGCAAAATCTTTGTCGCGGAACTGCAGCGTGTCATCCGTATCCGCACCGGCGAAACTGACGAAGCCGCACTATAACAATTACCTGATTTAGCCTTATTAAATAGGGATGAAGAGAAAATGAAGAAACTTTCCTTGTCATTAGGTTTAGGGGCGGCTGCCATGCTTCCGGCATGGGTCATGGCGGATACGCCGGCGCCTGTGGCGGACAAAGCGGACAATGCGTTCATGATGATTTGTACCGCATTGGTGCTGTTCATGACGATTCCTGGATTGGCGCTGTTTTACGGCGGCCTGATTCGTAGCAAAAACGTGCTGTCCATGCTGACTCAGATTATGGTGGCTTTTGCGCTGGTCTGCATTCTGTGGGTGATCTATGGCTACAGCGTGGCATTCAGCGCAGGCAGCCCGTTCTTCGGCAGCCTGACCAATTTCATGCTGAATGGCATCGATATCAACTCTGTCAGCGGTACTTTCTACCAGTTTATCCATGTGGCTTATCAGGCGTCCTTTGCCTGCATTACCGTGGGGCTGGTGATTGGCGCATTGGGTGAGCGTATTCGTTTCTCCGCCGTACTGATCTTCTCCGCACTGTGGTTCACCTTGTCTTATTTGCCGATGACCCACATGGTATGGGGCGGCGGCTATCTGGCGGCAGACGGCGCGCTGGACTTCGCTGGCGGCACCGTAGTGCACATCAACGCCGCTGTGGCTGGTCTGGTTGGCGCGTTGCTGTTGGGCAAACGTGTCGGTTTCGGCAAAGAGGCTTTCAAGCCGCATAATCTGCCGATGGTATTCCTGGGCACCGCTATCCTGTATATCGGCTGGTTCGGTTTCAACGCCGGTTCTGCCGCCGCCGCCAACAACGTAGCGGGTCTGGCGTTCCTGACCACCGTGGTGGCGACAGCCGCTGCGATTCTGGCTTGGGTAATTGGCGAGTGGATTAGTCGCGGTAAACCGTCTCTGCTGGGCGCCTGTTCTGGCTGTATCGCAGGTCTGGTTGCCATCACGCCGGCCGCGGGCACTGTGGGTATCGGCGGCGCGATGATTATCGGTTTTGCCGGTGGTTTTGCTGGCCTGTGGGGCGTGACCGTACTGAAAAAATGGCTGCGCGTCGACGATCCGTGTGATGTGTTCGGGGTGCACGGCGTATGCGGCATCGTAGGATGTCTGCTGACCGGCGTGTTCACCGCCGCGTCGCTGGGTGGTACCGGTTATGCACAGGGTGTGACCATGGCTCATCAGGTATGGGTACAGCTGTTCAGCGTGATCGTCGCTATCGTATGGTCTGGCGTCGCCGCGTTCATCTCCTTCAAGGTGGCGGATATTGCTGTCGGTCTGCGTGTACCGGAAGAACAAGAGCGCGAAGGTCTGGACGTCAACAGCCACGGCGAAAACGCCTACAATCAGTAATTAATTCTCGTTCGGTAACGGATAATAACGGTTACCGTCATGCACTAAACAAAAAAACCACCTTGAAAAAGGTGGTTTTTTTATGCCTGGCGCTAGGGCTACTGACCGTGACGCCGGATGACGCCTTCCTGCACGCTGGATGCTACCAGCACCCCTTCACGGGTATAGAACTGGCCGCGAACAAACCCGCGGGCGCCGGAAGCCGAGGGGCTTTCGACAGAGTAAAGCAACCAGTCATCCAGCCGGAACGGCCGGTGGAACCACATCGCGTGGTCAATCGTCGCGACCTGCATTCCTCGTTCCAGAAACCCTACGCCATGCGGTTGCAGCGCCGTGAGCAGAAAATGGCAATCGGAGGTATAACCGAGCAGATATTGGTGGGTTCGCTCGTCATCTGGCATGGTGCCGTTGGCCCGGCACCACACCTGTCTGACCGGAGGCGCGGCTTCACCTTTCAACGGGTTATGAAATTTTACCGGGCGAATCTCTATTGGCCTGTCATTGGTAAAAACCTGGCGCATAACCGGCGGGATCAGATGTTCTATACTGCGGGCGATGTCCTGCTCTGACGGCAAATCGTCCGGCGGCGCTACCTGCGGCATGTCGCTCTGGTGCTCAAAGCCGCTTTCCCGTGTCTGGAAAGAGGCGGTCATGTAAAAAATCGAACGGCCATTCTGAATGGCGCTGACGCGTCTGGCACTAAAACTGTTGCCGTCCCGCAATGTCTCCACATCGTAGATAATCGGTTTCTGACTGTCGCCCGGAAGCAGGAAGTAGCTGTGAAACGAATGAATGAAGCGGTCAGCCGGCACGGTCTGTTTAGCGGCCGACAGCGCCTGACCGACCACCTGACCACCGAACACCTGACGTAACCCCAGATCCTGACTTTGGCCGCGGAACAGGCCTTCTTCCAGCTTTTCCAGATTCAACAGGTCGAGAAGATTTTGTAGTGCCTGGCTCATAGTTCTGCCTTTGGGTTAATCGTGATTACGCGGATGGCTCGTCGTTCGCTAAAGAACGCTTTCCATCGCATTCAGACATGAAGGTATTGGCAGGATCCGGGATGTTAATGTGCTTACACGATAACTATCGGAATTTTCCACCATAATTGTTATGCCGGTTGGTTCATACTTCTTAACAGGTGGCGGTCTTTATGACCGTCATCCTGATAAAATAATTAAGGAGACTTACCTATGAGATTATGGCATATCTTTGGTGGTATTACGGTATCGATCGCGCTCTCCGGGTGTGTGAATAACCATGGTGTTGCTCCTGAAGCGACTGCGCCGGCAACGGGGCAGACTCAGATTCAGACTCTTTCTCAACCTGTTAGCGGCATGCCCGCTGTGACCGGCACAGTCAATATTCGCCAAAAAATCGCGTTGCCGCCGGATTCGGTGCTGACGGTGACTGTATCCGATGCGTCGATTCCGGATGCACCTTCAAAAGTGATCTCCCAGCGGGTTATCCGCACGGAAGGGCAGCAGGCGCCATTCCGGTTTGTGCTGCCTTATAACCCGGCGGAAATCCGGCCGGACGCCCGTATCCTGCTCAGTGCCGCCGTTGCCATTAACCACCGGGTGACATTGATTACCGAGCATGTGATGCCGGTGGTCAGCAATGGGGTGAATAATGCCGATCTGACACTGATACCGGTTCCGACCGTACCGGTGCCGGCGAAGTCCGGCGGGTTTCTGACGCCTAATGCACCGGCAGCGACCGATGATGGTGTTTCAGATTCGTCATCACAATCCTATTAATATTGTTAATCACGCTGGCGGTGCCTGCTTACAAGACATCCTGCACGTACCGCCAGCGAAACCTGTCCAGATCGATCTTCCCTTCCAAATCCAGTATCACCCCTTCAGATTGAAGGGCCGACTTTTGCCGCTGAAAATCCGGACCGGTAAGCGAAATCTCTCCTTTTCGATTAATTACCCGATACCAGGGGAGCTGGCTGCCGGCGGGGAGCCCCCGCAGTATACCGCCGACCTGCCGTGCGGCTCGCGCCGAGCCGGCAAGGCGAGCGACATCGCCATAGGTAACGACGCAGCCGTAAGGAATAGCGGCGATAACGTGGATGACTCGCTGACGAAAATTGTCCGCTTCGGTAATCATGGCGGGATCCAATATGTTGAAACCGGTAGAGAATGAACGGTATCAGCAGTATAAAAGCTGGCGATGGGTAAGAAAACAGCGGTTAGGCGGCAGCAACTTGCAATTGCCCAGTTCATCACCGATAATGCCCTCCGCCCCACAGCTGTGGGGCTGTCAATGGAGGCCCCGTTGGTTCTCCCGCAACACTAACCTGTGGACCCGGTCAGGTCCGGAAGGAAGCAGCCGCAGCAGGCGACGTGTGTGCCGGGATGTAGCTGGCGGGGCCTCCACCATTTTATCTCTCTTCCGCTGGCTTCAATATTCTTCTTTATATCCCCGCCTGATGTTTTATCAATAAAAGATACAGCGTTTTTTATACGATAAATGCGGTGAAAAGGTTTCTAATCAGAAAGGTTCGATTTAATTCTGGGGAGAGTGAATGAATTAATAAAGAGAAGCTTAAGTAATGCGTGATACTTCTTGTTACAAAGGGTGTGTTATTTTTTACAGTTCATAAAAACAAAGGCCGACAGAATATCGGCACAGTGTCTTTATGTATTTAAACCGCTGTTTTTAATGCTTAGCGAACGTATTTCCACACAGCAGTCGGCACTTTGTCGTAAAGCTTATTCATCGTCAGCTCGGCCAGGCGGTGGTCTGCGGCTGAATAGAACATTTCAAGCTCATCGTTGGAAAGCTCGTACTTGTTTTTTTCTATAACACGCTCAAGCGTGTCGATGGTTGTGCATTTACGCAAACGCATTAAATAGTCGATTTTTTTCATAGTGACCTTGTTAATTTTCCTGGATTAAAATTAAGTATGAGACAAATTATTGCTTAAGTTTTTACTACCGTACAGATGCTCTTTTCTGAGAACATTCTGAATAATTGTGACTTGGATTTCTTCCATTTCTGCAACTCGGAGTCATTTATACCGTAATTGCTGAAAAGAATATAAGTGTCATCCAGATATTTCTCAACCCGTTCACATAACGCCGCTTCATGCGGGTATTTTATTTTGTAGGTAACAACAAATGCCGCAATATGCTCGATAAGTTCGTTTAGTTGAAGGTTGACCGCAGAGGTCGGATCATTCACCCAGCCACGACTGCTGTCACCTAATGTCGCGATACTTTCGTCGTGCAGATTTTCACACAAGAATCTGAGTTGGGCAATATCATAATGTTGAGGTGTGTACTCATCCATTTCTATCCCTCCGTAAGCTACGATTCAGTGTCACTTAGGGCCACCACTCGGCCAGACAGGTGGTGTGATGAAGTGCAGAAGATAGAATGCCCCTCAGTATGCCTCAATTTCCCTTAATCTTAAGACGAACAGGGGTAACACGGTGAATGCCAGAGAATGACTCGACGTCACTGTCAACGATCATTCTGAATTCATTATAGCAAAAAAGCCAACGTTTACGGTGTGGTCGAACCAATTTTATGACGATTGCTACCATCGGTGCGGGCTGCTTCCGGTGAGCCGTGATATATTTATCGGCCACTGGAACAAGTATATTTAATTTTTTTCGGCGTTAGCAAGAATCACAGTGTTAATTAGTTTTTCTGGCTTGTCTTTATTTGTAAAGATTTTGATGAAATGAAAAGATGCTTATTTTATCTTTTTGTTTTTTAAGGGGATTGATGAAGGGATACGAAGAGGGAAGGTGTGGTGATGAGCACACCTTCCGATAATTTTTGAGCAAATAATAATTAGCGCTTTTTCTTTTTCCTGCCCTGTACCGCGTTGAAACGCGGGTTGCTCTTACAGATTACATAGACGCGACCGCGACGTTTGACCACGATACAGTCTTTGTGACGCGTTTTGGCGCTGCGAAGAGAACTTAATACCTGCATGGATAATTCCCCAGATTACGATTTAAGAAAACGGCCGAAACGCTGTTGGAAACGCGCTGCGCTACCTTCTTTGGCGTATTCTTTCTGCTTGCCGGTGTAATAAGGATGAGAGGCGGAAGAAACGTCGATAGTGACGTAAGGATAGACTTCGCCTTCGAACTCATAGGTTCTATCGGTTTTGATGGTAGAGCCGATTTTATAAAATACATTCTCACTGGTATCGTGGAACAACACAGTGCGGTAGTTGGGATGAATACCCGCTTTCATGACAGCCTCATTTGTTATGTTATAACATATCTATATTCTGCGCTTTTTTGGCGTGATGATCAACGTTACGATTTGCGGGGAGATCGCGGGGCAGGGGGATAAGGGAGTGCGCGTTGGGCTTGCTGCCTGAAAATACCTGAAAAGAAAAAGGCCGCATAAGCGGCCTTTTAGAAGCAATATAACGCGTTAGTGACTGGTCTGGGAGTGCTCGTGATGTGAGTCGTCCGCTTCTTTTTTCTTGCCGAAGCGGCGGCGTACCACTACAAAGAACACCGGCACGAAGTAGATAGCCAGTACGGTAGCGGTGATCATCCCGCCCATTACGCCGGTACCGACTGCGTTCTGTGCGCCGGAGCCTGCGCCGGTACTGATCACCAGCGGTACGACGCCCAGAATGAACGCCAGCGATGTCATCAGAATGGGGCGCAGACGCATACGTACAGCATCCAGGGTCGCCTCCACCAGACCTTTCCCTTCTTTCTCCATCAGGTCCTTAGCGAACTCGACGATCAGAATGGCGTTCTTGGCGGACAAGCCGATGGTTGTCAGCAGGCCGACCTTAAAGTAAACATCGTTTTCCAGTCCGCGCAGGCCGGCAGCCATCACCGCACCAAACACACCCAGCGGTACAACCAGCATAACGGAGAATGGAATCGACCAGCTTTCATACAATGCGGCCAGACACAGGAACACCACGATGGCGGAGATAATGATCAACGCCGGCGCCTGGTTACCGGCCAGTCGTTCCTGATAGGACATACCGGTCCAGTCGAATCCGATTCCCGGTGGTAATTGCGACGCCAGTTCTTCCATCAGCGCCATGGCTTCACCGGTACTTTTGCCGGGAGCGGCTTCACCCACCAATTCTACTGCCGGCAGGCCGTTGTAACGCTCCAGACGCGGCGAACCGTATTCCCAGCGTTCGGAAGCGAAAGCTGAGAAGGGGACCATCTGACCGGAGGTGCCGCGGACATACCATTTCTGGATATCGTTGGGCAGCATACGGAATTTGGCTTCCGCCTGAACGTATACCTTTTTCACCCTACCTCGGTCGATAAAGTCATTGACGTAGGTTCCCCCCAGCGCGGTGGACAGCGTGGCGTTGATGGTGGCAATCGATACCCCGAGCGATTCCGCTTTTTCCTGATCGATATCAAGCCGGTATTGCGGCATGTCTTCCATCCCGTTGGGACGAACACGCACCAGCGTGTCAGGATGTTGGGCGATCATGCCCAGCAACTGGTTACGAGCGGCCATCAGCTTATCGTGACCAAGGTTGTTCTGATCGATCAGTTCAAAGTCAAAACCGCTGGCGGTACCCAGCTCGACGATCGCCGGTATGTTGAACGGGATGACCATCGCTTCCTTGATTTGCGAGAAGGCGCCAAAGGCGCGACCGATAATTGCGTCGACCTTATTGGCTGCGCCAGTTCGCTCGTCCCATTCTTTCAGGCTGGCGAAGGCGATACCCATGTTCTGTCCGCGACCGGCGAAACCGAAGCCGTTAACGGTAAACACCGAGTTCACGTTGTCTTTTTCGTGTTGCAGGTAGTAATCGTTGACCTGATCAAGCACTTTCTGCGTGCTTTCCTGGGTCGCGCCTACCGGCAACTGCACCATTGTCAGTAATACGCCCTGGTCTTCCTGCGGCAAGAAGGAGCTTGGCAGACGGGTAAACATCAGACCCAATCCAGCCACGACAATCAGGTACACCACCACATAACGGCCAGTGCTGCGCAGGATGTTGGCGACGCTGTTGGTGTAGTGATGGGTACTCTTATCGAAAAGACGGTTGAACCAGCCGAAGAAGCCTTTTTTCTCGCCATGGGTGGCAATCGGTTTCAGGATGGTTGCACACAGCGCCGGCGTCAGGATCAACGCCACCAGCACCGACAGCACCATGGAAGACACGATGGTGACGGAGAACTGACGGTAGATGGCACCGGTCGAACCGCCGGAAAACGCCATCGGTACGAATACCGCGGACAGCACCAGCGCGATACCGACCAACGCGCCCTGAATCTGCCCCATGGATTTGCGGGTGGCTTCCTTGGGCGATAACCCTTCCTCCGCCATCACGCGTTCCACGTTTTCCACCACAACGATGGCGTCGTCCACCAATAGGCCGATGGCTAGCACCATGGCGAACATGGTCAGGGTGTTAATCGAGTAGCCGAAGGCGGACAGTATGGAGAAGGTTCCCAGCAGCACCACCGGTACGGCGATGGTGGGAATCAGCGTGGCGCGGAAGTTCTGCAAGAACAGATACATCACCACGAACACCAGCACGATGGCTTCAAGCAGGGTTTTCACCACCTCGTAAATGGAGATTTTTACGAACGGCGTGGTGTCATACGGATAAACCACTTTCAGCCCGGCCGGGAAGGTCGACTGCAATTTAGTGATTTCCGCTTTTACCGCTGAGGCCGTATCCAGCGCGTTGGCGCCGGTGGCGAGCTTAATACCCAGACCGGCGGCCGGACGACCGTTATAACGGGCGATGACGCTGTAGCTTTCGCCGCCGAGTTCGATGCGGGCAACGTTATTCAGGCGAACCTGTGAACCGTCCTGATTCACTTTGAGCAGAATATTGCCGAACTGTTCCGGCGAATTCAGCCGGGTCTGCGCAATAATTGACGCATTCAGTTTCTGACCGGGTACCGGCGGCGTGCCGCCAAGCTGACCGGCGGCGATTTGGTTGTTCTGCACCTGAATCGCCGAGACCACGTCGCTGGTGGTGAGCTGGTAATTGTTCAGTTTGTCCGGGTCGAGCCAGATACGCATAGCGTACTGGGCGCCGAACAACTGGGTATCACCCACCCCGCGTACGCGGCTGATCGGGTCTTTGATGCTGGCGCCGACGAAGTCCGCGATGTCCTGCTGGGTCATGTTGTTGTCATCGCTGACAAAACCGAGCACCATCAGGAAGCTGCTGCTGGATTTCTGTACGCTAACGCCTTGCTGCTGCACTTCCTGCGGCAGCAACGGCATCGCCAGTTGCAGTTTGTTCTGTACCTGCACCTGCGCAATGTCCGGGTTGGCATCGGCATCGAACGTCAGTGTAATCTGCACGGTGCCTGACGAGTCACTGTTGGAAGACATATACAGTAACTTGTCGATCCCGTTCATGTTCTGTTCGATTACCTGCGTTACGGTATCCTGCAGGGTTTTCGCATCCGCGCCCGGGTAGTTGGCGGTAATCTGAACCGCGGGCGGCGCGATGGTTGGGTACTGCGCAATAGGCAACTTCAGGATTGCCAGTGTCCCGGTGAGCATCACCATAATGGCGATGACCCAGGCAAAAATCGGGCGATCTATGAAAAACTTGGCCATGGATTACCGGCTCCTGTTAAGACTTAGCGGGTTGGGACTGCGGTTGCTGCTGTTGCGCATTACCTGCGGCCACTTCCTGCGCTTTTACCTGCATACCCGGTCCGATTTTCTGCAGGCCTGTCACGATAATACGGTCACCCGATTTGACGCCTGACGTCACCAGCCATTTGTCGCCGATGGCCTGGCCGGTGGTGATCGGATGGACTTCCACTTTGTCGCCTTCGCCGACCAGCATCACGGTAGCGTCGCCGCGCGGTGTGCGGCTCACGCCCTGCTGAGGCACCAGAATCGCGTTGGGAGTAACGCCGGAATCCATCTGCGCGCGGACAAACATCCCCGGCAGCAGGTTGTGATCAGGGTTAGGGAACACGGCGCGCAGCGTGATGGAGCCGGTGGTTTCATCCACGGTGACGTCGGAGAATTCCAGCGTCCCAGGCTGGCTATAATGGGTGCCGTTATCCAGCGTCAGCTGAACGTTGGCTTTGCCATTGGTCTGTTGCAGGGTGCCGTTTTCCAGTTCCTTTTTCAGGCGCAGGAAATCGTTGGTGGACTGGGTGACGTCCACATAAATCGGATCCAACTGCTGGATAGTCGTCAGCGCTGTCGTCTGCGCATTGGACACCAGCGCGCCTTCCGTTACGGTGGACTTGCCGACACGACCGGTAATCGGGGCCGTTACTCGGGTATAGTTCAGGCTAATCTGGGCGTTGTCGAGGCTGGCTTTCGCCGCGGCAACCGCTGCTTCGGTCTGGCGTGCGGTGGCCACAGCCTGATCGTAATCCTGCTTACTGACGTAGTTGGTGCCGAGCAGCGGTTTATAGCGGTTAACGGTCAGCCGCGCGATTTCTGCGTTGGCCTGAGCCTGGACCAGCGCGGCCTTGGCGTTGTTGTACTGGGCCTGATATGTGGCCGGATCAATCTGATACAGCGATGTGCCTGCTTTGACGTCGCTGCCTTCTACAAAGTTGCGCTTCAGAATAATACCGTTCACCTGAGGGCGTACTTCGGCAATACGATAGGCGCTTGTGCGTCCCGGCAGCTCGGTGATGATATTCAGAGTTTGTGATTTTATCGTAACGATGCCGACTTCCGGAGCGCCTCCCTGATGGGCCCCTTCTTGAGAAGCCTTGTTGTCACATCCTGTGAGTACGAGGCCGCCAGAAAGCATCAGCATAGCCGCCAGAGGCGTAAGCCTTCTGTTTTTATTCATAGATAAACCCCAAGTATCCGATTTTTAATTGACCAATGGATCACAAGCTTTTAAACCCATTGCTGCGATAAATTCAGGCTCGTGCTATGTTACATACATCCGTGAATGTATGTAAATCTCGCTTCCCTTGAAAGTCGGCGCTATGGCACGAAAAACCAAACAACAGGCTCATGAGACCAAACTTCAGATTATGGACGCAGCGCTGCGTCTGTTTTCCGAGCATGGCGTTTCCTCAACATCATTGTCCGATATTGCGACTGCCGCCGGCGTGACCCGCGGTGCTATTTACTGGCACTTTAAAAACAAAGCTGAACTGTTTGATGAGATATGGGCGCGATCAGAAGCCAAAATTTCTGATTTCGAAACTGAGTATCAGGCAAAATTTCCTGATGATCCACTGCATGTGCTCAGAGAGCTGCTGATTTATATGTTGAGATTGACCGAGTCAGATATTGAATGGCGCTCGATGATGGAGATCATATTCCATAAATGCGAGTTTGTCGGCGAAATGCTGCCGACATTCAATGGCCGTAAGGATCTGTATTTCGACTGCTACGATAAAATAGAAGCCTCGCTGATGAACTGCATTCGGCAGGGGATGTTGCCGATGGACGTAAATCCCCGGCGTGCAGCGGTAGCCATGCGCGCTTATATGCGCGCTTATCTGTCGGGTATCATGGAAAACTGGCTGTTCCTGCCGGAAAGTTTCGATCTGAAAAACGAAGCGCCGTATCTGGTCGATGGGCTTATCGATATGTTGCGCGGCAGTCAGGCCTTACGCCAGAACGGTAGCTCAGAAGCCTGATACGCATAAATGCAGCCCGGCATACCTTGTCTTCCGGCAGACGTGATAAACTGCGCCATCTCTGTAAAACCGATGATGCATCATGAGTCGCTGTTTCGCCGTTTCTGGTTCGTTTACCGTTCTTTTCCGTTCTTTCCTTTATGATTCTGTTCGCCGTAGCCTGCCGTATATCTGGGTGTTTCTGCTCGGGTTGATGCCGCAGTGGCCGGCGCTTGCCGCCGGTAGCGATTTGCCGACCCGGAATGAGATTCAGAATCGGCTGGATACCCTCAACAAACAAAAAAGTCTGACCTCGGTAGACAAGCTGACCCAGCAGGATTTAACCCAAACGCTGGATGTGCTGGACTCTATCGACCGGGTCAGGCAGGAAACCAGCCAGTTGAAGCAGCAGGCGGCGCAGGCGCCGGCCAAGCTGAAGCAGGTGAATGAAGATCTGGTGTCGCTGGGGGGCACTGCGCCGGTGTCTCAGCCATCGCTGGAGTCGCTGTCGCTAAAACAGCTGGAAGCCCGCCTGAATGAAACGCTGGATGATTTGCAGTCCGCGCAGGAAAACCTCTCTACCTACAATAGCCAGCTGATTTCGTTGCAGACCCAGCCAGAGCGGGTGCAGAGCGCGTTGTATGCCGCTTCGCAACGCAGCCAGCAACTGCGTACCCAGCTCAGTGGACTTGACCCGTCGCAGGAGCCGCTGCGGCCGAGTCAGCAGATTTTGCTGCAGGCGGAGCAGGCGCTGGTCGGGCTGCAAATGGAGCAGCAGCGCAAAAGTCTGGAAGTGAACACCACCATGCAGGATCTGCTGCAGAAGCAGCGGGATTACACCGCCGCGCAGATCGGCCAACTGGAACACATGGTGCAGACGTTGCAGGGCGTTATCAACAACAAGCGCCTCAACCTGTCGGAGAAAACCGCCAAGGAAGCGCAGAATTCGGATGAGTTGCAGCGTATTCAGGAGAACCCGCTGGTCAAAGCGGAGATGGATACCAACCGTCAGCTCAGCCAACGTTTGATCAAAGCGACCGAAGCAGGCAATACGCTGGTTCAGGAGAGCATTCAGGTAAAAAACTGGCTGGATCGGGCCACGCAGTCGGAACGCAACCTGAAAGAACAGATTACGGTGCTGAAAGGCAGTCTGTTGCTGTCGCGCATTCTTTATCAACAACAGCAAAATCTGCCATCGGCCGATGCGATGGGCAACATCAGCACCCAAATCGCCGATTTGCGTCTGGAACAGTTTGATATCAACCAGCAACGCGATGTGTTGTTCCGTGGCGATGAATATATCCAGCAACTGGTTGTTCACAGCAATGCCACGGTGGATGCCGAAGTTACCGATGCGCTGGAGCAGATCCTGGACATGCGCCGCGAACTGCTCGACCAGCTCAATAAGCAGCTTGGCAATCAGCTGATGCTGGCGATTAACCTGCAAATCAGCCGCCAGCAACTGATGAGCGTGAATGACTCGCTGCAACGTACGCTGACTCAGCAAATCTTCTGGGTCAGCAGCAATAAACCGATGGACTGGAACTGGCTGAAGGATCTGCCATCGACACTGAAACAGCAGGTAAAAAACCTGCATTTCAACCTGAAAGGCGTACAACTGGGCCAGGGGGTCATGAATTCGCTGTTGCTGATCATCCCGGCACTGATAATGGTCTGCCTGTTGCTGTGGCGGCGAAAAAGCATCGATAGCTATATGAGCAAGCTGGCGGACGATGTCGGGCAACTCAAGCGCGACAGCCAGTTGCATACGCCGAAAGCCATTCTGCTGTTGATTTTACGCACGTTGCCGGGCGTGCTGGTGATTTTGTCGCTGGGGCTATGCTTGAAGCGGACGGATAGCCAGCTCAGCAGCTTCGCCTGGCTGCTGAGCGAAAATCTGGCGTTGTTCTGGATGGTGTTCGCCACCGCCTGGTTTAGTCTCAAGCCGGGCAGCCTGAGCGAGCGCCACTTCAATATTCCAGCGTACCGCTGCGCGCATTACCGGCGTCAGACGTTGCGACTCGGCGGCGCGCTGCTGCCGCTGATGTTCTGGTCGGTGGTGGGCGAGAAAGCGCCGCTGTACCTGGTGGATGACGTCATCGGGCAGATCATTATCGTCTGTAACCTGCTGTTGCTGACCATTCTGGTGTTCCCGGTATGCCGCGACTGCTGGCGGGAAAAAGAACGTCATACGGTGCAGTTGATCGTGGTGACCATGATGGCCGCCATGCCGCTGTTTCTGATTGGGCTGATGCTGAACGGGTTTTTCTATACCACGCTGCGACTGGCCAGCCGCTGGATCGACAGCCTGTATCTGTTGATCGTCTGGAATATCGTCTATTTCGCCACTATTCGCGGTTTAAGCGTCGCGGCCCGCCGTCTGGCGTATCGCCGCGCGGTGGCGCGACGCCAGAATCTGGTCAAAGAAGGGGCGGAGGGCAGCGAACCGGTGCCGGAAGCGCCGCTGGCGCTGGAGCAGATCAGCCAGCAATCTTTGCGCCTGACCACCATGGTGCTGTTTCTGGCGTTCTCCGGCGCGTTTTACTGGATCTGGGCCGATCTGGTGACCGTGTTCTCTTATCTGGACAGCATCACGCTGTGGCATTACAGCACAACGAATGCCAGCGGCGCCGTATTGCAGCCGGTTACGCTAGGCAACCTGTTGGTGGCGATGGTGATTGGCGGCGTGGCCTATGTGATGACCCGCAACCTGCCAGGTTTGCTGGAGGTGCTGGTGCTGTCGCGTCTGCAACTGCGGCAAGGCACGTCTTATGCCATCACTACCGTGCTGACCTATCTGATTACCGCCGTCGGTGCGGTCACGTCACTGAGCTCGCTCGGGGTTTCCTGGGATAAGTTGCAGTGGTTGGTGGCGGCATTATCGGTGGGGTTGGGCTTTGGTTTGCAGGAGATCTTCGCCAACTTCGTGTCGGGCCTGATTATCCTGTTCGAACGACCGGTGCGTATCGGCGACACCATCACTATCGGTACGTTCTCCGGTTCGGTCAGCAAGATCCGTATCCGCGCCACCACGATTACCGATTTTGACCGCAAGGAAGTCATCATTCCCAACAAGGCGTTTGTCACCGAACGTCTGATCAACTGGTCACTGTCGGACACCATCACGCGTGTCCTGATTCGTATCGGCGTTGCTTACGGTTCCGATCTGGACAAGGTGAAAGAGGTATTGCTGCAGGCGGCGCGCGATAATCCACGCGTGATGACCGACCCGGAACCGCAGGTGTTTTTCCTGTCGTTCGGCCCAAGCTCGCTGGATCACGAACTGCGTTTGTACGTGCGGGAACTGCGGGACCGCAGCTACACCGTCGATGAACTGAATCGCACCATCGATCGTCTGTGCCGCGAAAACAATATCGACATCGCCTTCAACCAGTTGGAAGTACACCTGCACAACGCGCAGGGCAACGAGATACAGGAAGTGTCCCGCGTACTGACTCCGCCGCAGGATGCGATGGAAACCCGCTAAATAACGTTGTGGGGAATATGCGCCGGAGCGGGAATGCCTGCTCCGGCGTTAGGCGGGCGTCTGGTGGGGTGGGGCGTCGGCCTTCAACTGGTAGTCCCGGCGTACGATTTCCAGCGCCGCCAACACCACCTTCGGCGCTATCTGGTTGTCTTCCAACAGCATAATGAGATCGACCGCCAGTTTGATTTCTGGCGTTTCATTTTCCAGCGACATGATTCTTCTACCTCACTCCGATCCTGTTCTGTTTTTTCTAAAACATAGCAGAGAATAGTGAATGAGGATCACGAAAGGTCAAAACCCCTGCTCCTGACGTTCAATCTGACGCTCCAGCCGCGACAGCGCCTGACGGCAGCGGGCCAGTCGGCCTTCCAGCGCCGCCAGCTCGCGTTGTAGGCGTTGCTGCTCGCTGAGTTGGCTTTGGGTCGCCAGCAAGCTTTCCCGATCCTGAATCATCGCCAGCAGTCGACGCTCATAACCCTGATATTCCGCCAGTTTCTGGTACCGGTCCTGCGGCGCCGGCGTCGCGGGTTCCTGCTCCCGCAGCGGTTGGGTTGCCAGTTCCCGCTGCAGCGCCGTCATTTGCGTCAGCAGTTTTTCCGCCATGAACGCCACCCGATCCAGGCGCTGTTCCTGTACATATTGCTGCAGATGTTGGTAGTTATGGCGGATCTCGTCGAGATAATCGCCCAGTCGGGTGCCGTAGCAACTGAACAACTGGCGATCAAAACGCGACCGGGGCGCCTGTCGCGCGGCAATCGGCTCGACATCCCGCGCCAGCGTATCAATCTGGCGCGCCAGCACGGCCAGCAGTGCCTGTGTTTCCATGGCGTTTCCTCCGTCGGTCGACCGCGGCATCCGTAAGCCGCGGTATGTGGAATCACGGGCCGGTTCAGTGGGTGCTGAACGCCGGTTTGCCGCTGTGGAATTTGAAATCGTTGTCCGGGCTGGTAATCAGCTGTGCTTCTGTTTGCGCAAAAAAGGCGACGCGCGCGGTAATATCCTTACCGGCGATCTGTTCCGCCAGCGCCAGATAATCCTGATAGTGGCGGGCTTCGGAACGCAGCAATGAAATGTAGAATTTGCGCACGTCTTCTTCCAGATGCGGCGCCAGTCTGGCGAAGCGCTCGCAGGAACGCGCTTCGATAAAGGCGCCGATGATCAGTTTGTCCACCAGCGCATCCGGCTCGTGTGATTTCATGTGTTGCGTCATGCCGCGGGCGTAGCGGCTGGCGGGCACGTTCTGGTAAGGAATGCCCTTTTGCTCCATGACTTCCAGCACCTGATAGAAATGGTGCAGCTCTTCGCGGATCAACATCACCATTTTATCGATCATGTCCTGACTATAGTGGCAGCCGGCGCGGGCGGTAATCTGACGGGTAATTTGCCCGCCTGCTTTCAGCGTCTGCATGTCGCCCACCTGTCGGAAAGCGAAACTCTCGTATGGGGCAATCCAGTCCTGCAATTGATGCCGGCTCTCCTGATCCACCGCATAACGACGGATCAGAAACAGCGCGCTCTGAGCGGCTTTCAGTTCGCATACCAGATGATCGCGCAGCAATACCGGCAGATTTTCCGGCTTGCGCGCTTCGTCGATCCACTCATCTGGCGTAGCGGCGGTGAGGAAAGCATGAATGGGGTCGAGAATGGAATGATCAAACATGTACGGCGGACGGATTGAGTTAACGTGGCGGTATGATACAACGATTCCTGTGGATTGCGATCGGGTCTGCTGCGGCCCGGCTCGGGTGAGCTGTCTGGAAATGAACGTTCGTATGGAAACGTAATGGGGGCAAGATGTATCGAGTGGTGCTGATAGTCGTGGGGTGGCTGGCGGTAGTGCTGGCGGCGTTGGGCGTGGTGTTGCCGTTGTTGCCGACCACGCCGTTTCTGCTGCTGGCCGCCTGGTGTTTTGCCCGCTCCTCGCCGCGTTTCCACTATTGGCTGCTATACCGCTCCTGGTTCGGCGGCTATTTGCGCCACTGGCAGCAGCATCGCGCGCTGCCGCCGGGCGTCAAAACCAAGGCGGTGCTGGTGATTATCGCGACTTTTGCCTTGTCATTGTGGCTGGTGGATATTACCTGGGTCAGGGGCCTGCTGCTGGTGATTCTGGTCGCGTTGCTAACCTTTATGCTGCGTTTGCCGGTTATTGATCCGAAGCAATAGCCTGCGATAAAAACAGGCGGATCTGCGTAGGCCGGTTGCATTTGCCGGTCAGTTTGACTAGATTTGAGCGTTTTCGTGCGCGAGCCGCCACCGTATTTTTTATCGCCAACGCCTGCGGGCGGCATGGCGAAGGTCCGTGGCGGTGTTCAGTGAATATAAGGTTTTATCAGGCACAACATTATGACCGCAACTCAGCAGCCAGAATTGATTAAAAACAGTATCAAGAGTATTCCGGATTACCCCAAGCCGGGCATACTGTTTCGTGATGTGACCAGCCTGCTGGAAAATCCGCAGGCCTATTCGGCGAGCATCGACATGCTGGTTAAACGCTATCAGGACGCCGGCATTACCAAAGTTGTCGGTACCGAAGCGCGTGGTTTCCTGTTTGGGGCGCCGGTGGCGCTGGCGTTGGGCGTCGGATTTGTTCCGGTGCGCAAGCCGGGCAAATTGCCGCGCGCGACGCTGAGCGAAAGCTATGAACTGGAATACGGCAGCGATACGCTGGAAATTCACGCCGATTCCATTACCGCCAGCGACAAGGTGCTGGTGGTGGACGATCTGCTGGCGACCGGCGGTACGATTGAAGCGACCGTCAAACTGATTCGTCGTCTCGGCGGTCAGGTTGCCGACGCCGCTTTCATCATCAATCTCTTTGACCTCGGTGGACAGCAGCGCCTCGAAAGCATGGGCATCGCCTGCTACAGCCTGGTCGATTTCCCCGGCCATTGATGACGGCAGTCTCGCCGATGGCGGCGAGACTGTGTTAGCATCACCTCCTCAATAACTCAACTGCTGCGGTATTGATGAGCTATCAGGTTCTTGCCCGTAAGTGGCGTCCCCAAACCTTTGCCGACGTGGTAGGACAGGAACATGTCCTGACGGCGTTAGCCAATGGTCTTTCGTTAGGCCGTATCCATCATGCTTACCTGTTTTCCGGTACACGGGGCGTAGGCAAGACGACTATCGCCCGTTTACTGGCGAAAGGGCTGAATTGCGAAACCGGGATCACGGCTACGCCCTGCGGCCAGTGCGATACCTGCCGGGAAATCGAACAGGGACGATTCGTCGACCTGATCGAGATTGACGCTGCATCCCGCACCAAAGTGGAAGATACCCGCGATTTGCTGGATAACGTGCAATACGCTCCGGCCCGCGGCCGCTTCAAGGTTTACCTGATCGACGAAGTGCACATGCTCTCCCGCCACAGCTTCAACGCGTTGCTGAAAACGCTGGAAGAGCCGCCGCCGCATGTGAAATTCCTGCTGGCGACCACCGATCCGCAAAAACTGCCGGTGACGATTCTGTCCCGCTGCTTGCAGTTTCATCTCAAAGCGCTTGATGCCGAGCAGATTCGTCAGCATTTGCAACAGGTGCTGGAGCAGGAACAACTGGCTTCGGAACCGCGCGCGCTGCAATTGCTGGCCCGCGCCGCCGATGGCAGCCTGCGCGATGCGCTGAGCCTGACCGATCAGGCTATCGCCATGGGGCAAGGGCAGGTCACCGCCGCCGCCGTCAGCCAGATGCTGGGCACGCTGGATGATGAGCAGCCGCTGGCGTTGATTGAAGCGCTGGTGAAAGGCGATGGCGCCGGTGTCATGGCGCTGATGGGGCAGGCGGCGTCGCGCGGCGTCGACTGGGAAGCGCTGCTGGTGGAAACCCTGACGCTGCTGCACCGGATTGCCATGCTGCAGTTGCTGCCTTCCGCGTTGGGTGAAGAATACAATCAGGTCGCGCCCCGGTTGCGTGAACTGGCGCGGGTGATCCCGCCTGCCGAGGTGCAGCTCTACTATCAGACGCTGCTGGTGGGGCGCAAGGAGTTGCCGTACGCGCCGGATCGCCGTATGGGCGTGGAAATGACCCTGTTGCGGGCGCTGGCGTTTCATCCCAGCCAGACGATCGCCGAACCGGTTCCGGTCAGCGCGCCATCCGCGGCGCCTGCGGCGAGTGCGCCGTTACCCTCCGAACCGGCGCGTGTGCCGCCATCGGTTAGATCCAGCGCGATGCCTGCCGCATCCGGCGATGAACCGGCGGCCAGACCTATTCCGGCAACGGGCAGCGAATCGCCGCCAGTGCCAGCTCCGGACGGCAATTTGCCGGATGCGACCGCACAGTTGCTGCAGGCGCGCAGCCAGTTGCTGAGCCGACAGGGAAATACCCCGACAAAAAAGACTGAACCGGCGGCGTCAGGAAAAACGCGGCCGGTAAACTCGGCGCTGGAGCGGCTGGCTTCGGTGACCGAGCGTGGTCAGCAGCAAATGGCGGCCAAAGCCGTGGCGCAGGAAGAGCAGAAAAAGCAGGAGGCTTATCGCTGGCGGGCGCAGAAGAAAGCCGAGCGGGTTGAAACGGCGCCGGTGACTACGCCCAAGGCGCTACGCTCGGCGCTGGAATATGAAAAGACGCCGGAATTGGCGGCGCGGCTGGCGGTGGAAGCTATCGAACGCGATGCCTGGGCGGCGGAAATCGATCGTCTGACGTTGCCTAAGCTGGTACAACAGCTGGCGCTTAATGCGTTTAAAGAGATGGCGGAGGAGGGAGCGATTCACCTGCATTTGCGCTCTTCCCAGCGCCATCTGAATTCGGCGGCGGCGCAGAAAACGCTGTCGGAGGCGCTGGCGACGCACTACGGGCGTCCGATCAGCCTGACTGTCACCGAAGACGATACGCCGGCGGTCCGTACGCCGCTGGAGTGGCGTCAGGCCATTTATGAAGAGAAGCTGGCGCAGGCGCGCCAGTCCATCATGGCTGATAATAATATTCAAACGCTACGGCGTTTCTTTGATGCGGAACTGGACGAAGAGAGTATCCGCCCCGTTTAACCCGCTGCCTGCCGGCAGCCCGAAGTGGTAGAGAGAACGATATGTTTGGTAAAGGCGGTTTAGGCAATCTGATGAAGCAAGCTCAGCAGATGCAGGAAAAAATGCAGAAGGCGCAGGAAGAGATTGCCAATCTGGAAGTGACCGGGGAATCGGGCGCCGGGCTGGTGAAGGTGACCATTAATGGCGCCCACAACTGCCGTCGTGTTGAAATCGACCCTAGTCTGATGGAAGACGACAAAGAGATGCTGGAAGACCTGATTGCGGCGGCTTTCAATGATGCGGCGCGGCGTATCGCCGAAGTCCAGCAGGAAAAAATGGCGTCGGTTTCCAGCGGTATTCCGCTGCCGCCCGGCTTCAAGATGCCGTTCTGATGCAAACCAGCCCGCTTCTTGAATCGCTGATGGAGGCGCTGCGCTGTTTACCCGGCGTGGGGCCAAAATCGGCGCAGCGTATGGCGTTTCATCTGTTGCAGCGCGATCGCAGCGGCGGTATGCGTCTGGCGCAGGCGCTCACCCGCGCTATGTCGGAGATTGGCCACTGCGCCGACTGCCGGACCTTTACCGAGCAGGAGGTTTGCACCATCTGCGCCAATCCGCGTCGCCAGCAGAACGGCCAGATTTGTGTGGTGGAAAGCCCGGCGGATATTCATGCCATCGAGCAGACCGGGCAGTTCGCCGGTCGTTATTTTGTGCTGATGGGCCACCTGTCGCCGCTGGATGGCATCGGTCCCGGCGATATCGGGCTGGATCGACTGGAAGAGCGTCTGGCGACGGAAACCATCAGTGAAGTGATTCTGGCGACCAACCCGACGGTGGAAGGCGATGCAACGGCCAACTACATCGCCGAGCTGTGCGCCGAGCATGGAGTAATGGCCAGCCGTATCGCTCACGGCGTACCGGTGGGCGGCGAGCTGGAAATGGTGGACGGCACCACGCTGTCTCACTCGCTGGCCGGGCGACACCCCATCCGGTTCTGATTTCTGCGGCCGCCTGTCGGCGGCCGATATATCACCGACATTGTTTATGTCGTCAAATTGCATATGTCGACAAATTGTTGGTGTAGACAAATTGTCGGTGTAGTCAATTGCAGTTCCCCCCCTTGAAACCCCATCGGGTTATCCCCATCTGTTGCTTATCCTCCGTTGAATCAGCCTGAATAAATACGTATTGAGGGAAGTAATAATGAGTATGAAAGGCCAAGAGACCCGCGGCTTCCAGTCCGAAGTGAAGCAACTGCTGCACCTGATGATCCATTCGCTGTATTCCAATAAAGAAGTGTTCCTGCGCGAATTGATCTCCAACGCATCCGATGCGGCGGATAAATTGCGCTTTCGCGCGCTGTCTACGCCGGATCTGTATGAAGGCGACGGCGAGTTGCGCGTTCGGGTATCGATCAATAAGGAACAGCGGACCCTGACCATTAGCGATAACGGCATCGGCATGAGCCGCGATGACGTGATTGACAACCTGGGTACCATTGCCAAATCCGGTACCAAGGCGTTTCTGGAGTCTCTCGGTTCCGATCAGGCGAAAGACAGCCAGTTGATCGGCCAGTTCGGGGTCGGTTTCTATTCCGCGTTTATCGTTGCCGATAAGGTGACGGTGAAAACCCGCGTAGCGGGCGCCAGCGCCGATCAGGGCGTGTTCTGGGAATCCGCCGGTGAAGGCGAATACACCATCGCCGATATCGCCAGAGCGGAACGCGGCACCGAAATCACCCTGCACCTGCGCGAAGGCGAGGATGAGTTCCTCGACAACTGGCGTGTGCGCTCGGTGATCAGCAAATATTCCGATCACATCGCGTTGCCGGTGGAAATCGAATCCCGTACTGAAAGCGAAGAAGAGGGCGGGGAAGAGACCGTCACCTGGGAGAAGATCAACAAAGCCCAGGCGCTGTGGACCCGCAGCAAGTCTGACATCAGCGACGACGAGTACCACGAGTTTTACAAACACATCGCCCATGACTTTACCGACCCATTGAGCTGGAGCCACAATCGGGTGGAAGGGAAGCAGGAATACACCAGCCTGTTGTACATTCCTTCCCAGGCGCCGTGGGACATGTGGAACCGCGATCACAAACATGGTCTGAAACTGTACGTGCAGCGCGTGTTCATTATGGACGATGCCGAACAGTTCATGCCGAACTACCTGCGTTTTGTACGCGGTCTGATCGACTCCAACGACCTGCCGCTCAACGTCTCCCGTGAAATTCTGCAGGACAACCGCGTAACGCAGAGCCTGCGTACCGCGTTGACCAAGCGTGTGCTGCAGATGCTGGAAAAACTGGCCAAAGACGACAGCGAAAAATACCAGACTTTCTGGCGCCAGTTCGGTCTGGTGCTGAAGGAAGGTCCGGCGGAAGATAGCAGCAACCGTGAAACTATCGCCAAACTGCTGCGTTTCGCCACCACCCATAACGACAGCGATGAGCAGAGCGTGTCGCTGGACGACTACATCAGCCGCATGGTGGAAGGTCAGGATAAGATCTATTACATCACCGCCGACAGCTATGCCGCCGCCAAGAGTAGCCCGCATCTGGAGCTGTTCCGCAAGAAAGGCATCGAAGTGCTGCTGCTCTCCGATCGTATCGACGAATGGATGATGAGCTACCTGACCGAGTTCGACGGCAAGTCCTTCCAGTCGGTCAGCAAGGCCGACGAGTCGCTGGACAAACTGGCGGACGAGGCTGACGAGTCGCAGAAAGAAGCGGAGAAGGCGCTGGAGCCGTTTGTCGATCGCGTCAAGACGCTGCTGGGCGAGCGTGTGAAAGAGGTGCGCCTGACGCACCGTCTGACCGACACGCCGGCGATCGTCACCACTGACGCCAACGACATGAGCACCCAGATGGCGAAGCTGTTCGCCGCTGCGGGCCAACAGGCGCCGGAAGTGAAGTACATTTTCGAACTGAACCCGGAACATGCGCTGGTAAAACGCGCCGCCGATACGCAGGATGACGCGCAGTTCGGCGAGTGGGTGGAACTGCTGTTGGATCAGGCGCTGTTTGCCGAGCGCGGCACGCTGGAAGATCCTAACCAGTTTATCCGTCGAATGAACCAGCTGCTGACTGCCTGATTCTGCTTATCATGATGAGGCTGAACGCTCCGGCTTGCCGGGGCGTTTTTTATACTGCTTCTGCATATATTTACCCTGATGTTAACGACTGGTAACTCCCAGGTTGCCGATTCGTCGTCTACACTCTCAGAGTCGGCTGAAAAGTCATACGCCATCACAGATTTCAGTAGTACCGCGCCCGCTGAACCGAGCCCGTTCCTTGAGGAAGCTCTTCCGGAATGGTATGGTTTAGCGTTTTTCAAATTTTTTTTAAAAAAACTACATAGCAAGGGGAATTACGCAATGCGTATTATTCTGCTGGGCGCTCCGGGCGCAGGCAAAGGTACTCAGGCTCAGTTCATTATGGAGAAGTATGGCATTCCGCAAATTTCCACCGGCGACATGCTGCGTGCGGCGGTAAAGGCCGGTAGTGAACTGGGCAAGCAGGCAAAAGAAATCATGGATGCGGGTAAACTGGTGACAGACGAACTGGTGATTGCCCTGGTCAAAGAGCGTATCGCACAAGATGACTGCCGCAATGGTTTCCTGCTGGATGGTTTCCCGCGTACCATTCCTCAGGCTGATGCGATGAAAGAAGCCGGCATTAATGTTGATCACGTGATTGAGTTCGACGTGCCTGACGAGCTGATCGTCGAGCGCATCATCGGCCGTCGCGTGCATGCGGCTTCCGGTCGCGTGTACCACGTGAAGTTCAATCCGCCCAAAGTGGAAGGCAAAGATGACGTCACCGGTGAAGAGCTGACCATCCGTAAAGATGATCAGGAAGACACCGTACGCAAACGTCTGGTGGAATACCATCAGCAGACCGCGCCGTTGGTGAATTACTATCAGCAGGAAGCCGCGGCTAACCACACCCGTTACCACAAGATTGACGGCACCCGCCAGGTCAGCGAAGTCAGCGCAGAGCTGGCCCGTATTCTCGGCTGATTTCGTCTTTCGGATGCGCCATCATGGCTGGTGGCGCTTCTTCCCGCACTCTTCCGCTGTTTTCTCCTCTTTATATTGCTCCCGACAATTGCTGGTATCGGCGTTAACCACGCTGCCAGCCGGTTTTTCACGGCGGTGTTTCCGCTACAATGACACTCCGTTCCCGTCCAAACGATGATGCCGAAGCGGCAGCAGAGGAAAACGTTGATGAAAAAAGAAAAACGCGGTGTGTTGATGGTGAATCTGGGCACGCCGGATGCACCGACGCCGCAGGCGGTAAAACGTTATCTGGCCGAATTCCTGAGTGATAAACGCGTTGTGGATCTGAACCGGCTGCTGTGGTGCGCCATCCTGCGCGGCATTATTCTGCCGACCCGTTCACCGCGGGTGGCGAAGCTCTATCAGTCGGTGTGGATGGAGGCGGGATCGCCGCTGCTGGTTTACAGCCGCCGACAGCAGCAGGCGCTGGCGGCGAATCTGCCGGATATGCCGGTGGAGTTGGGCATGAGCTACGGTTCCCCGAGCTTGCAGTCCGCGCTGGATGCGTTGCTGGCGCAGGGCGTCACCGAGGTGACGGTGTTGCCGATGTACCCGCAGTATTCCTGCTCCACGACCGCCGCCGTGTGGGATGGCCTGGCGAAGCTGCTGAGTACCCGGCGTCAGGTGCCGGGCATTCGTTTTATCCGTGATTATGCCGAACATCCGGTGTATATCGCGGCGCTGAAACACTGCGTCGAACAGTCATTTGCGGAGCATGGCGTGCCGGATAAGCTGGTTATTTCATTCCACGGCATTCCGCAGCGCTATGCCGATGAAGGCGATGATTATCCTGAACGCTGCGCCGCTACGGCTCAGGCGTTGACTGCTGCGCTCGGCTTGCCGCCGGAACAGGTGATGATGACCTTCCAGTCCCGCTTTGGTCGTGAAGTCTGGCTGACGCCTTACACCGATGAAACCATGCAGGCGTTGCCGAAGCAGGGGGTGAAGCGGGTTCAGGTCATCTGCCCCGGTTTTTCCGCCGACTGTCTGGAAACGCTGGAAGAGATCAAAGAACAGAATCGGGAGATTTTCCTGCATGCCGGCGGGGAGTCTTTCCATTATATCCCGGCGCTGAACGACGACCCGCAGCACATTGCGTTGCTGACGCAGTTGGTGAACGCGCCGGCGTAAGGCCGGTCATTGATGGCGGTACGGCTCGTGACGTCAGGCGCCGGCGGCGCCTGACGGGGGACGGTTTAGAGCGGGCACGCTTTGGCGGCGACGATCTCGTCGACGTTCAGCATGGTGATCATGGTTTCGGCGATTTCCCGCTCGCCCATTACCACGTGATCGGCGCCGTGTTCGGTGATGTAAGCCACTTCATCGTCATAGTGAGCCCGGGCGATGATTTTCAGGTCCGGGCGACGCGCTCGCGCCGCCGCCACAATTTCCCCGGCTTCGTAGCCGTTGGGGATGGTCAGCAGCAGCCAACAGGCGCAGTCAAGACGGGCGATGTCCATGATATCGGGTCGCGTGGCGTTGCCCAGCACCGTTTTGATGCCTTGTTCGCGCAGTGCATCGACGCGAGCACGCGAGGTTTCAATCACTACCATCGGTACGCCAGCCTGATACAAGCGGGCGCCGATCAGGCTGCCTACGCGCCCATAACCCACCAGTAACGCATGATTGCACAGGTCAACCGGGATCTGTTTTTCCTCTTCGATCGCTTCTTCGACGATCTGCTCTTCAATGGTTTCGTGCTTGGCTAGGTAGCGCTCCAGCAGGGCGAACAGCAGCGGGTTGAGCATGATCGACAAAATTGCGCCGGCCAGCACCAGATTGCGGCCGTTTTCCGACAACATGCCAAGCGAAATGCCAAGACCGGCCAGGATAAAGGCGAACTCGCCAATCTGCGCCAGGCTGACGGAAATGGTCAGCGCCGTGCGTTTGGAATGCCCGAACATGTGCACCAGCACAAAGGCGGCCATTGACTTGCCAATCACGATAATCAGCAGCGTGCTCAGCACAGCCAGCGGTTCGCTCACCAGGATCATCGGGTCGAACAGCATGCCGACGGAAACGAAGAACAGCACCGCGAACGCATCACGCAGCGGCAGGGTGTCGTGCGCGGCGCGCTGGCTCAGCTCCGACTCGTTCAGCACCATGCCGGCGAAAAACGCGCCCAGCGCAAACGAGACGTCAAACAGTTTGACCGCGCCGAACGCGATGCCGAGCGCCATCGCCAGCACCGACAGCGTAAACAGCTCGCGTGAACCGGTACTGGCGCTTTTCGCCAGCACCCACGGCACCACGCGCCGGCCCACCACCACCATCAGCGTAATGAACGCCACCACTTTACCAAGCGTAATCGCCAGGTCCTGCAGCAACTTACTGGTGTTGGTGGTATCGGTTTTCAGCATGTCGGCGAAGGCCGGCAGCAGCACCAGCGTCAGCACCATCGCCAGATCTTCGACAATCAACCAGCCAATGGCAATTTGTCCGCGTTGACTGTCGATCAACTGGCGTTCTTCCAGCGCGCGCAGCAGCACCACGGTACTGGCGGTGGACAGACACAAACCAAATACCAACCCCTCCGGCAGGCTCCATCCCAGCAGCGCCGATAGTCCGGCGCCCAGTAGGGTCGCCATCATGATTTGCGCCACCGCGCCGGGAATGGCGATCGACTTCACCGCCATCAAATCCCGCAGCGAAAAATGCAGCCCAACGCCAAACATCAGCAAAATCACGCCCAGTTCGGCAATTTCCGGCGCCAGTTGGGTATCGGCGACAAAACCCGGCGTAAAAGGACCGACCAGCACGCCGGCTACCAGATACCCGACCAGCGGGGAAATACGCAGTCGGTTGGCCAGGATGCCGAGCAGAAAAGCCAGCACCAGACCGACGGCCATCGTGGAGATTAAGGGGGTGGTATTATCATGCATTCCGACTCCTTTGCCATGCGTAACGAGAATGAGCGGATATTCCTGAGCCGTCAGTGGGTTGAGGCTCCTGAATGCTTATGTACCCTGCCGGCCCAAACCGTTCCCTATCCGTATACCGATGGCACTATTCAACGTCAGAGGGGGAAAACCGTCAGGAAGACGGGCAGAGTGAGACATAAAATGGTGTTTTTCATCCATTTAAATAGTGTAACACATATTTTCAGTTAAATTATTGCTTTTATCGTTGATATATAGAGCTAATTCAGTCTCTGTTTGCGGAGAAATCCCGCCAGCCGCATCCGCAGGTATTCCTGCCATGATTCAAGTTACGGATTATCAGACTGATAGTATGGCCGTTCTGCGATAACACGAGGCATCTCAGGTTCATCATAACGTCAACCATCCTGCCCTGATTTGTGTTAATTTGTGCGCGTCACAACAGGTTTAATGTAACAATTCTATAAGGAATTTTTATTACGGGGAGTGGTTATGCATTTTTCTGTCAAAAATCTGGGATGCCTGATGGCGGTAACTCTGGCGCTGTCGTCGCCTTATGCACTGGCATGGGAAAAAGATAAAACCTACAACATCACGATTTTGCACACCAATGACCACCACGGTCATTTCTGGCATAACGATTACGGCGAATACGGTCTGGCGGCGCAGAAAACGCTGGTGGACCAGATTCGTCAGGAAGTGGCGGGCAAAGGGGGCAGCGTACTGCTGCTGTCGGGCGGCGATATCAACACCGGGGTGCCGGAATCCGACCTGCAAGACGCCGAGCCGGACTTCCGCGGCATGAACCTGGTGGGTTATGACGCGATGGCCATCGGCAACCATGAATTCGACAACCCGCTCACGGTATTGCGCCAGCAGGAAAAATGGGCGCATTTCCCGCTGCTTTCCGCCAACATCTACCAGAAAAGTACCAAAAAGCGATTGTTCAAGCCTTACACGCTGTTTGACCGTCAGGGGATCAAGATTGCCGTTATCGGCCTGACGACTGACGACACCGCCAAAATCGGCAATCCGGAGTATTTCCACGACATCGAGTTTCGCAAACCGGCCGATGAGGCGAAAAAGGTAGTGGAACAACTGCGCAAAAAAGAGAAACCGGATGTCATCATCGCCGCAACCCACATGGGGCACTACGATAATGGCGATCACGGTTCCAACGCGCCGGGCGATGTGGAAATGGCGCGCAGCCTGCCTGCGGGATATCTCGACATGATCGTCGGCGGCCATTCGCAGGACCCGGTGTGCATGGCCAGCGAGAATAAAAAACAGGTGGATTATGTGCCCGGCACGCCCTGTGCGCCGGATCGCCAAAACGGCACCTGGATTGTGCAGGCGCATGAGTGGGGCAAATACGTGGGGCGCGCCGATTTTACCTTCCGCAACGGCGAGCTGACGCTGGCGCACTACCAGTTGATTCCAGTCAACCTGAAGAAGAAAGTCGAGAAGGCCGACGGCAGCAGCGAGCGCGTGTACTACACCCAGGAAATCGGCCAGAACCCGGACATGATGAAACTGTTGACGCCGTTCCAGGAGAAGGGCAAGGCGCAACTGGATGTGAAAGTGGGCAGCGTGAATGGTCGGCTGGAAGGCGACCGCAACAAGGTTCGTTTCGTGCAAACCAACCTGTCGCGGGTGCTGTTGTCTGCCCAACTGGAGCGGGCCAAAGCGGATTTCGGGGTCATGAGCGGCGGTGGCGTGCGGGATTCGATTGAGTCCGGCGACATCACTTACAAGACCCTGCTCAAGGTACAACCGTTCGGCAACACGCTGGTATACGCCGACCTGAAAGGCAGCGAGGTGGAAAAATACCTGGCGGTGGTCGCCAATAAAAAGGTGGATTCCGGCGCGTATGCTCAGTTCCTGAATGTCAGCCTGGAAGCGGACGGCACCGGCGTGAAGAACGTGAAGATCAAGGGCGAACCGCTGCAGGCGGACAAGGTCTACCGCATTTCCACCCTGAGCTTTAACGCCACCGGCGGTGACGGTTACCCGAAACTGAGCGACCTGCCGAGCTACGTCAATACCGGCTTTGTGGACGCGGAAGTATTGCGTCAGTACGTCGAAAAACACTCTCCATTGCAGGCGGCAGATTACGAGCCGAAAGGCGAGATTGTTTATAAATAATTGATGCGTATGGCGGTTTCTGTTCTGTTTTTTGAGAGTGGAAACCGCTATTTTCTCGGCTAAAAAACTTTTGCGATATAACCTTGTACATGAATACGTCACTCTTTTTCACGTAATAGAACATCAACGATATTACAGCCACTTTATCAGACGGTGTTTCGTAAAGAATGATGGTCATCCAGAAATATCGCAGGATAATTATTAATTAATAATATTATTCGCTGATGTTGTGATTCGTGAATAATAAATATTTTGTAGCTGGTTCCGAAGGGAATATTGTTTGATAAAAGACAGTGTGGGCTAAGGAAATTTAAGTTAGAGTAATCTTTCTGTGCCGGTTTAAATAATTGTGAGCTATTGACCTGTTTCTTAAAATGTGGTTTAGCAAGATGCTGAATATTGACATTTTTCTATTGAATGGATTAGCATAAAATACCACCTTATGTGTGGTTTTTATAAAGTAAATTGTTTTTTTCAATGAAATGGAATTGCATTAATTTATCAATAATTTTCAGGAGATTTAATCATGCGTAATACCTCTATTGGCATATTCATGCTGGCATGTATTTCTTTTGTCAGTGAAGCGGCGACAAGCATAACTATTGATCCTCAAAGGAATTGTCTGACAGCGCCTGCTCTTGATACTCTGGCAGGTACGTCAGCTAAGTTTTCTTTAGAGCCAGGGAGATATGTTTTATCTCTTGTGTCCAATAGTATGAATTGTAATCGCTCTTCAGGTAATAGCTGCATTATTGATACAGTCATGGTGCAAGGTGGATTTAAGAATGCTCGTTGGGGCGTCTCTGTTACCAGTAATCCGATTGTTGTGGATTCCTCTGGCTCACCGTTTATAGCCTATATCAGCGACGATAATTGTAATGATAATATTGGTCAGGCGACGTTGCTGATACAAAAAGCAAACTAATTCGCTTTTATACCCATCGTACTTCAAGTTGCAGGTGCGTTGTTCAACATGCCTGCATGTTGTCCTGCAACTCGAATTATTTTGGGTATAGGTAGTTAATTCATATAATCATATTTCAAATATTAATTCAGAACTGTATTTTTACTGCCGGGAGCACCCTATCCCGGTAGATAATGCGTTGTGTTTTTCTGCAGATAGCGCTCTACGGTATTTTCTGGTATGGCGTGATATCACTCCAGTGCCGAACAGGTGTTGCGCCCAAGTCTTATCTTTTCAAAAATCAGTGATGCCTGCATCAAATTTATAACATTCCGTGAGAAGGCTGCCTTAACCCTGTGATAGTGTTGAATCTTAACGACTAAGGTGGATGCCTCTGTTCTTCACTGTGCCTAATTCGATTGACTCAGGTAACGAGTAAACCGGATTTATTAATGGATAATCTTTTTTATGCTTAAAAAGCATATAAGGAAGATTTGTATTTTCTGCTATTTAAAAAGGTAATGCATTACTGATTTTATTTGAAATAGTGTCATAAGCGGTGGGTATGGCATAAAAAATTGATAACATAATCTCATGAAAGGTGATCAACCAATGAAGATATCCCTCGCCAGGAGGCTTTGGTTTCCGCTTATTATTAGTTTGCTGTGTCTGGCAGGAACGCTGCTTTATGGTTCGGTAAAAATCAAACAGGATCAGCTATCGCTAAGAAAAAGTGAGCTAATGCACGTTACGCAGCTAGCGTTGGGGGTAGTGAAAACCAATGCCGAACAAGCCAGTAATGGGTCGATTTCTCAGAGTGAAGCACAGCAGCGCGCAATGAAAGCCATAAAAGACCTGCGTTATGGCGATTCGGGATATTTCACAATACTAAACTCTCAAGCTCGGGTATTAATGCATCCAATAAATGAAAAACTCGTTGGACAGGGCGAGGATTTTAAGGATGCGAATGGCGTCTATCTTTTCAGAGAGATGGTTACTGTAACAAGAGACAACCAGTCTGGTTATACTGCTTACGCTTTTCCTCGCCCCGGCTCCACCGTTGCACAACCTAAAGTGGCCTATAATTCACCCTACGCCCCCTGGGACTGGATAATTACCACCGGTCTTTATGTTGATGATATTAATGAGGCGTTTACTTATTCTTTATATCAGAATGTCATTGTCTTTGTATTAATTAGCGCTGTGCTTTCATCTTTGGTTTACTATATAAATCGCAGTATTTTACGTACTCTTGGCGGCGAACCTACTTACGCCGCAGAAGCCGCTGCACGCATTGCAGCAGGTAATTTATCTTATCCGGTCACTACATTACCTGGCGACAAAATTAGCCTGTTGCATGAGATAGGCTTGATGCGGGAACAGCTAATCACCGTTATCGAAGATATTCGTTCCGGAGCAGAGGCTATCAATGCCAGTACTGGCGAAATTATTGCCGGTAACGTGGAGTTGTCGTCGCACACGGAGCGGCAGGCCACTTCTCTGGAGAAAACGTCGGCGAGCATGGAGGAAATTACCTCCACCGTTAAACAGAATGCTGACAATACCGAGCAGGCCCGCCAGCTGGCGCATTCCGCACTTGAGATAGCCTCCCGGGGAGGTGCGGTGATGCAGGAAGTTAACGATACGATGAATGGTATTTCTGAAAGCTCCGACAAAATCGCCAATATTACCGAGGTGGTGAATAATATTGCCTTTCAAACCAATATTCTTGCCCTGAACGCGGCGGTGGAAGCCGCGCGTGCCGGTGAGCAAGGGCGTGGTTTCGCCGTCGTGGCAGGAGAGGTGCGAAGCCTTGCTCTGCGTAGTGCGCAGGCGGCCAGAGAGATAAAAAGCCTGATAGAAGAATCGGTTTCTCGCGTGAGTAGCGGCTCGGCGAAAATCAAAGTGGCTGACGGCAGCATCAAAGAGGTAGTCAGTGCCGTACAGCATGTGGCTGATATCATGGTGGAAATCTCTACGGCGACGAGCGAGCAAGGAAAAGGAATTAGCTATATCAACGAGTCGATTGTTCAGATTGATTCGATCACCCAGCAGAATACCGCCCTGGTTCAACAGGCGGTAGCCGCAGCAAGTGAACTGGAACTACAGGCGCAGCGGTTGAAGGAGTCCGTCGCTTATTTTAATACTGACGGCTCTGACCATAGCCGCGGCACCCTGAGGATTGGTCATACCGGATAGTGGTAAAGCGGCGCGTTTAATAAAACAGGCGGTGGATGGTATGCGGTGTTCTGAGCGCTCAGAGGCCGCTATTTCCTGATGCCGCGCTCAATAATAAAAATGCCTGCATACGTG
>NZ_CM001979.1:1232926-1265657 GCF_000406205.1 Dickeya sp. NCPPB 3274
CCTGCATACGTGACGTTCTCAATCTGATTCAGCCCCGTTTTTACGCAGTTGTTCAATTCCCCGATAATTTGCCAATAAAATTAGGCAGATCCCCAAAACCTTGTTTCGCAAACCGAATCGTGATCGCCACAACCGTTTTGGGAAGCGGGCGATGATACATTCCCTATAAATGAAACGTTGTTTTACTTATGGGGTAATTATGCATAAAGGTGTGGCGTTTTCGTTGCTGGCGTCCTGCGCACTGGCAAGCGTGGCGGCTCAAGCGGCTGAAAAGGTAGCGTTTCCGGATCGGGTATGTAACGTGACCCGCTATGGTGCCGAGGGGCATCGCTTGCAGATTGCGCTGAATACGGAATCCTTTCAGAAAGCGATTGATGAATGCGCCGCCGCCGGCGGCGGCACCGTGCTGGTGCCGGCGGGCAACTATCTGGTAGAACCGCTGTTCCTGAAAAGCAATGTCCGCCTGCATCTGGAAAAGAATGCCACGCTGGTGGCATCGACCGGAGAAAATGCCTACCGCGCCACCGATAGTACCCGCTATGCCGAAGCGGAAAATGGCTGGCTGCCGTTTATCAGCATTGCCGATGCGCAGAACGTCGCCATTACCGGCGAAGGCACTATTGATGGGCAAGGCGCGGTGTGGTGGGAGCGCTGGCGCGCGGCGATTCGCGCCACCGGCAAGAAAGGCGGTACCGACCGCCCACGACTGATTTACGTGACCCGTTCCAGTCAGGTGCTGATTGACGGCGTGACCCTGACCAACTCTCCCAGCTTCCATGTGGTGATGCGCTATGCCCATGATATCACGGTGAACGGCACCAACATTATTGCGCCCTGGCACGCGCCCAACACGGACGCCATTGACCCGATCGATAGCCAGAATATCCGCATCACCAACAACGTCATCGACTGCAACGATGACCATATCGCCATCAAGGCGGAAAAACCGGACAGCCGTTTCCCGAATGGCGTGGTAGATAATATTTATATTGCCAACAACGTGTTAAAGCAGGGGCGCGGCATTTCTATCGGCAGCGAAACCTCCGGCGGCATCAACAATGTGCTGGTGGAAAATAACCGCTTTGAAGGTTCGATGTACGGCATTCGCATCAAGTCGCTGCGCGGCAAAGGCGGTGAGGTGAAAAACGTCACCTATCGTCATACCCGGATGGTGGATGTCGAAGTCCCTCTGGTGTTCTCCGGTTACTATCAGGCGGCGCCCATCGTACAGGCCGAGGTGGATAAATTGCTGCAGGCGGGCGGGTTTACGCTGGGCGAACAGATTTATCCGCCGGATACCGAGCCGGCCCAGCCGTTCGACAAGGTGAAAACGCCGCATTTCAGCCAGGTCACTATCGTCGATCTGGAATCAACCGGCCGCAGCAAGGCCGCCGGGTACATTATCGGCGTACCGGAAGCGCCGTTAAGCGGTTTCCATTTTGAACAGGTGAGGATTGACGCTGAAAAAGGGCTGCGGGTGCGCAACGCGGAACTGGCTACCAAGGGGTTAACCCTGAATGTAAAACAAGGGGATGCGCTGCTGCTGGATAAAGGGGCAAACGTCACCCGGTAACGCGCCGGGAAGCGATCGCACCTCCCTGGGAATGACGGTTATGAAGCGGCGGCAGAGGGCAACACTGGCCGTGGAACCCTCTGCCGCCGTCTTCATTTTTACCGTCAATCACGCTTGGCGATATCGGCAAACTGCGCTTTTAGCAACCGGGCCAGGTCGGCGGCCGCCAGTTCGAGGTCCAATCCCCGCTTGCCGCCGGAGATAAAAATAGTGCCGAATTGCTGCGCCCCGTCGTCGATCACGGTGGGCAGCAGTTTCTTCTGCCCCAGCGGGCTGATGCCGCCCACCAGATAGCCCGTTACTCGCTGGGCGATTTGCGGATCCGCCATATCGGCTTTTTTGGCGGCCAGCGCCTTGGCCACTTTTTTCAGATCCAACTGACTGGCGACCGGGGTGACCGCCACCGCCAGCTGTTTGGCATCGCCGTTGAGCGACACCAGCAGGGTTTTGTAAACCTGCTGTTTATCCAGCCCCAGTTTGCGGGCGGCTTCTTCGCCGAAGTTGGTTTCATCAGCGTCGTGATGGTAGCTGTGAAGCGTAAAAGCGACTTTCTGCTTCTCAAGCAGTTTTACTGCGGGCGTCATAATGTACTGTCCTTGCTTCAAAAGGTAGCCGTGTAGGCTTGTAACAAGTCGGGCAGGTTGTTTTCACCGTATAAATGCAGTGCGCCGACAGACACCACATAATTCCCCTGCGGCAGCGCGGCCAGTTGCTGTTGCCAGCGCTGATTCCGGTGATTCATCAGCATTTCCGTTATCTCGTTGCTGAAGGTGGGCGGCACGTTATCCGCCCAGGTCGGTTTATGGCTGAGCCACCAACTGACCATCGTTTGTAACAGACGCGCGTTGGTATGCCAGTGGGTCAGGGTGTCTTCCAGCAACGGCAGGCCGCCTTGCGGCAGTTGCAGCAGCATGTCGATTTGCGCCTGCTGGCCTTCCAGTTCGATGATATTCACCCCCTTGTCCCGGGCGGCGTTAATCAGCTGGTAATCAATGCCGTAATCCGGACGCAGGCCCAGCATCATGGCCTGACGCGCCTGTAACATCAGCGCCGCCTGCCAGGCTGGTACCCGGTCGAGGCTGTCGTAGTTGAACGACAATTCACGGCATAACCGTTGCAAACGCTGCAGCGTGGCGCTATCCAGGCGCTCCGCCAGCGGCGGTTCGGCGCCCACCGGGTCAAACGGCGAATCGCCGCCGGAAATGTCGGCCTCTACGATCAGCGCCGTCGCCTGCTCCAGCCGTGCCAGCAATTCAGACGGCAGGGGAAACATATCCACCGTGCCCATGTGAATACTGCCCACCAAATGGAACTGGCGTTGGTTGACGATCTCGACGTCTAACGCGGGGTAACGGTAACCCGCGGGCGAGAGAAGGCCGAGGAACGTTGCAATCTGGCGTATCAGCCGTTTCATATCGACGTCTCCGGTAGTGGCGACTCAGGACGTTATCCTGCAATCAGGCGTCGCGCTATTGCAGGACGTGCGCTTTCGCGTCGTCAGATCCCTATGCTAAACGGTTCAGCCGGCAAGTTGTATCGCTAATTCGGAATGTGTTGGCGGCGCGCTACGGGACGTATACGGTGGAAAGCGGCGCGATGCTCAGGAGAGAACACCGCGCCGTGGCCGAAAGCCGGACTCAGTCGTGTCTGGCTGGTGCGTCGGCAGGAGTGAAACGCAGCAGCCGGTTGGCGTTGCTCACCACGGTAATGGATGAGAGCGCCATGGCCGCTCCCGCCACCACCGGGCTTAGCAGGGTTCCGGTCAACGGGTAGAGCACGCCAGCGGCAATCGGAATACCGAGCGTGTTGTAGACAAAGGCCCCCAGCAGGTTCTGCTTCATGTTGCCCAACGTGGCCCGGGAAAGCGCCAGCGCATCGGCGACGCCGTGCAAACTGTGGCGCATCAGCGTCATGGCGGCGGTTTCCACCGCGATATCGCTGCCGCCGCCCATAGCGATTCCCACATCGGCCTGTGCCAGCGCCGGTGCGTCGTTGATGCCGTCGCCGATCATGGCGACCCGTTTTCCCAGCGATTGCAGATGGCGAATGGCATCCGCTTTGCCGTCCGGCAGTACCCCGGCGATGACCTGGTCGATGCCGGCTTCGAGGGCGATGGCCTGAGCCGTCGCCGGATTATCGCCGGTCAGCATCACCAACTGGTAGCCCTGGCGATGCAGCCGTTGTAATGCGCTGACGCTGTCCTGACGCAGGGTGTCCTGCACTGAAAACAGCGCCGCCACCTGACCGTTCGCCACCAACAGTACCGGCGTCATGCCGAGCGCCGACTGTTTCTCCAACCAGTCGCGCGGCGAGTTCTCGCCGTTAGCCAGCGGAATCTGGCTCTGCGCCAGCAGGGCCGGATTGCCGAGCAACAGCGACGCACCGTCGACTTGACCGCTGACGCCCAGACCGGGCAGGGTGCGGAATTGCGTGACGTCGCCCAGTTCTACGCCATCAGCCCGCAGAACAATCGCCTGCGCCAGCGGGTGGTTGGCCCCCTGTTCCAGCGACGCGGCCCAGCGCAGCGCCTGCGATTCGCTGATATCGCCAAAGGTATGGATCGCCACCACGCGCGGTTTGCCTTCCGTCAGCGTTCCGGTTTTATCGAACACCAGCACGTCAAGCTGGCTGGCCTGCTGCAGCGCATCGGCGTCCCGCACCAGTACGCCCAGTTCCGCGGCCCGCCCGACGCCGGAGATAATCGACATCGGCGTCGCCAGCCCCAGCGCACAAGGGCAGGCGATGATCAGCACCGTGGTGACAATCACCAGCGTGTACACGATATGGGGCGCCGGGCCGACAACGTACCAGACGGCGCCGCTCAGCAGCGCTATCGCCACCACGACCGGTACAAAGACGGCGGAAATCCGGTCGGCCAACTGACCTATCGCCGGTTTGCTGCTCTGCGCCTGACGCACCAGATGAATGATGCGCGCCAGCGTGGTCTGGTTGCCGATAGCACCTGCGCGCAACGTGGCGCTGCCGTCCTGCACCTGGGTTCCGGCGTGCACCTTGTCGCCGGCCGCTTTCTGTTGCGGGATCGGCTCGCCGGTGAGCATGGCTTCGTCAATCCACAGTTCCCCTTGTTCAAGCAGACCGTCCACCGGAATACGGTCGCCGGTGGTCAGGCGCAGCGTCATACCGGTTTGTACCTCCGCCAGTGGGATGACGCGGTCGCCTTGCGGTGTTACCAGCCGCGCGGTCGGCGGCGTTAAATCCAGCAAACGTTCCAGCGCCTGAGAGGAGCGCTGACGAGCGCGTTGTTCCAGAGCGTGGCCGAGATTGATCAGGCCGATAATCATGGCGCTGGCTTCGTAATAAAGATGGCGCGCTTCCATCGGGAACCACGCCGGCCACAGGTTGACGGTAATGGAGTAAAGCCAGGCTGCGCCGGTGCCGAGCGCCACCAGCGTATCCATAGTCGCGCTGCCGTTCATCAGGCTACGCCAGGCATTGCGATAGAAATGCCCGCCGGCGGCAATCATGACCGCCAGCGTCAGCCCGCCGACCAGCAGCCACCCGGAGCGGTTGTCGTCGGTAAGCATCATGTTATCGCCGATCATGCCCCAGACCATCAGCGGGATACCGAGCGCCAGCCCCAGTGCGGCCTGCCAGCGAAAACGCCGGATGGCCTGACGAGACGTTTGCTCTTGCCGGGCGCGCCGCTCGGCTTCATCAAGAATGATTTCCGCGCCGTAGCCCGCATTCTGTACGGCATCGATCAGCGCCTGATGCGACGTGTTGCCGCTGACCAGCGCGCTGCGCTCGGCCAGATTGACGCGCGCCTGCGTAACGCCGGGGACGCTTTGCAGCGCCTGCTGCACCCGGCTGACGCAACTGGCGCAGCTCATGCCGCTCAACAACAGCTGGACGCTATCGTTATCATGAATACTGTCGTTGTCATGAATGCTGTCGTTAGCATGAATATTGCCGTCGTTATGAACACGGTTGCCATCATGGGCGACAGTGTCATCAAGAACGGTGTTTGCCGGAACCGAGTCGAAAGCCGCTGACAGCCTGTCCGGCGAGGAGGCGTGAGGTGTCAGCGGCTCAGATTTTGGGAGGCGGTTCTCCTGCGCCAGCGTTGCATGAAAACCGGCTTGTTCGATCGCCTGCACCAGCGCCTGCGGTTCAACATCGCCATAAACCGCCGCCTGTTGCAGGGTAACGTCCGTCGCCGCTACGCCCGGCACCGCTTCCAGCGCTTTGCGGGTTGACGCGACGCAATGCTGACAGTTGAGACCGGAGAGCTGCAAGGTGACATTTGGCACGGTAGCCGGGCTGGCTTCGTAGCCCGCGGCTTCGATTGTCGCTACCAGCGACTGGCTATCGGCTTCACCAGTGACGTTGGCGTATTTCAGCGATACATCGGCCTGTTCCACGTCCGGGCGGGATTCCAGGGCTTTTTTTACTCTTCCGACACAGTGTTCGCAGGATAGTCCCTGCAATGAAAGTAGTATGGTTTGCGACATAATAATATTCCTCAGTGATCACAGCCGAACGTCAAAGACATTGACCGCAAGCGTGATTTTGATTAGTTCTAAGCACTACCTGAAGCGTAAACCTTCCAGCAAGGGAAGGGTCAAGGGGGAATCATGAATATCAGCGATGTGGCGAAAAAAACCGGGCTGACCAGCAAGACCATCCGTTTCTATGAAGAAAAGGGGCTGATGACGGCGCCACTGCGATGTGAAAATGGTTACCGCAGTTATGATCTCCACCATATTGAGGAACTGACCTTGTTGCGTCAGGCGCGTCAGGTGGGGTTCACGCTGGAGGAGTGCCGCGAACTGGTGACGTTGTTCAATGATCCACTGCGGCACAGCGCCGACGTTAAGGCGCGCACATTGCAGAAAGTGGACGATATCGAACAGCAGATCGAAGAACTCAAGGCGATGCGTCAGCGTTTGCTGACGCTGGCGGAGTCTTGCCCCGGCGACAGCAGCGCCGAATGCCCGATCATTACTCAACTGGCGGGCTGCTGCCATGCATCGTCAGGAGAACATGGCAAGCATTAGCAGTCATTAGCGGTCATGTCATCGGATAGCGGCAACGTCGCCGTCTCGATGGAATGCGCTTTGCAGCGTGTCAGCTACGCGGTTTCACTCGCAGCGTAATGCCTTCCACGGCGATAATCTCCACTACGGTACCGGCGGGCAAATCCTGTTCCGCCTGTACCCGCCAACTGCTGTCGCCGATGTTTACCCGACCAAAGCCGTTAACCAGCGGTTCGGTCAGCGTAGTATGCAGGCCAATCAGTTGTTGGCCGCGTTGGTTGAGCACCGGAGGCGGTTGCTTTTCGATGCGCCGACGTAGCCATTGCCACCACAGCAGCGCCGCCGCCACCGTCAGCACGGCGAAGGCGATGCATTGCCATGTCCAGTCCAGCGGCAGCAACCAGGCGAGAATCCCGGTAAGCAGCGCGGCGATGCCGCTCCATAAGAGATAACCACCGGCGCCCAGCATTTCAGCCGCCAGTAGCAGCCCACCGAGCGACAGCCAGAACCAGTGGGCGTTTTCCAGCACCAGCAGCACCATCATGATTACTTTCTCCGGTCCGCCTGGCTTTCTTTAATTAGTTCGCTGATGCCGCCGATGGTGCCCATCAGGTTGCTGGCGTCCAGCGGCATCATGATGACTTTGCTGTTGCTGGCGCTGCCAATGGTTTGCAGCGCGTCGGTGTATTTCTGCGCTACAAAGTAGTTGATAGCCTGAATGTTGCCGGCGGCAATCGCTTCAGACACCATCTGGGTGGCGCGGGCTTCGGCCTCGGCGGCGCGCTCGCGGGCTTCCGCTTCAAGGAAAGCGGATTGCCGTTCCCCTTCGGCCTTGAGAATCTGCGCCTGTTTTTCCCCTTCGGCTTTCAGAATGGCCGCCTGCCTGACCCCTTCCGCTTCCAGAATATCCGCACGCTTGGTACGTTCCGCTTTCATCTGGGCGTTCATTGAGGCGATCAGTTCGGCGGGCGGGCGCACGTCGCGGATTTCGATACGGGTAACCTTGATGCCCCACGGGCTGGTGGCTTCATCCACGATATGCAGCAGCCGGGTGTTGATGCTGTCGCGTTGGGACAGCATTTCGTCCAGTTCCATCGAACCGAGTACGGTGCGAATGTTGGTCATGGTCAGGTTGATGATGGCCAGTTCGAGATTACTCACCTCATAGGCGGCGCGTGGAGCGTCCACCACCTGGATAAAGCAAACCGCATCAATGGTGACGTTGGCGTTGTCCTTGGAGATGATTTCCTGCGAGGGAATTTCCAGCACTTGTTCCATCATGTTGATCTTGCGGCCAATGCGGTCCATGAACGGCACCACCAGATTCAGACCGGGCATCAGCGTGCGGGTGTAACGGCCAAAACGTTCCACCGTCCACTGGTAACCCTGAGGCACGATTTTGATGCCGGACCAGACAATGACCAGCGCGACGACAATCAGAACCGGGATAAATGTCAGCATGTGCTTTGCTCTCCGTGGTTTTTTCCTGTGGAGAGTGTAACGCAGGATGACGTAACCGGCGTAGCAAAGTTGCGGGCGAACAAGGGATTATGCGAGCCCGCACGAAAAGCGGGCTGCAATGGTATGACGTACGGTTACATATCCAGTTCGATGTCGTCCAGCGGCATGCAGCAACAGGGCAGAATTTCGTCCCGTTGCAGGCAGGCCAGCGGCGTTTCCCGGTAGGCGACCTTGCCTTTGGTCAGCCGCAACCGGCAGGCGCCGCAATAACCGGAACGACACTGATATTCGACCGGCACCCGCTGGGATTCGAGCACTTCCAGTAAGGAGGCGTGTTCATCGGAGCAAAGTAACTGCGCCCCGGAGAGGCGCAGCGTCACGGTGGAAGCGGTCATCGTGGTTACAGCTGGAAGTCGCTGAGGTCGTCGGTGTTGATTTCCGAGTCAATCTGGCCGACCAGATAAGAGCTGACTTCCACTTCCTGCGGCGCCACCTGCACGTTGTCCGATACCAGCCAGGCGTTGATCCAGGGAATCGGGTTGGTGCGGGTTTCAAACGGCAGCGGCAGGCCAACCGCCTGCATACGGATATTGGTGATGTACTCCACGTACTGGCACAGGATGTCCTTGTTCAGGCCGATCATCGAGCCGTCGCGGAACAGGTATTCCGCCCACTCTTTTTCCTGCTGAGCGGCCAGTACGAACAGGTCGTAACATGCCTGCTGGCACTCTTCGGCGATTTGCGCCATTTCCGGGTCGTCCTGGCCGGCGCGCATCAGGTTAAGCATGTGCTGGGTGCCGGTGAGGTGCAGCGCTTCATCACGGGCGATCAGCTTGATGATCTTGGCGTTGCCTTCCATCAGCTCGCGTTCGGCGAAGGCGAAGGAACAAGCGAAGCTGACGTAGAAACGGATGGCTTCCAGCGCGTTGACGCTCATCAGGCACAGGTAGAGTTTTTTCTTCAACTCATACACGTTGACGTCCACGGTTTTGCCGTTGACCTGATGGGTGCCTTCTCCCAGCAAATGGTAGTAGCTGGTCAGTTCAATCAGCTCATCGTAGAACCCGGAAATGTCCTTCGCCCGTTTGAGGATTTCCTCATTGGTAACGATATCGTCAAACACGATGGACGGATCGTTGACGATGTTGCGGATAATGTGGGTATAGGAACGGGAGTGGATAGTTTCCGAGAACGCCCAGGTTTCCACCCAGGTTTCCAGCTCCGGGATGGAGATGAGCGGTAGCAACGCCACGTTCGGGCTGCGTCCCTGAATGGAGTCCAGCAGCGTCTGGTATTTCAGGTTGCTGATAAAAATGTGTTTTTCGTGCTCCGGCAGCGCCTGATAGTCGATACGATCGCGGGAGACGTCCACCTCTTCCGGGCGCCAGAAGAACGAAAGCTGTTTTTCGATCAGCTTTTCGAAAATTTCATATTTTTGCTGATCGTAACGCGCCACGTTAACCGGCTGGCCGAAAAACATCGGTTCCAGCAGTTGATCGTTTTTATTCTGTGAAAAAGTGGTATAGGCCATGATTTCTCCAAACAAGCCAACAGCGCGACCCGTTAAGGCGGCGCTGTTAAACTTTTGGCAACCCGAGCGGGTTGCGTCGTCTCTGCGCCAGGCGCTATCGGCAGGGCAGCGGCGACAGGATTAGGAATATCGTCATGCCGGGAAAACCCGCTGTCGCGGATTTTCCCGGCGTCGTACTTAGATCTTGCAGGCGCCGCTTTCGCAGCCGTCATCCTGCGGCGCGGTGTCGAGCAGGTCATCCTGCGCGTCTTCGGCGCCGTCGCGGGTGTTTTGGTAATAGAGCGTTTTCAACCCGAACTTATACGCCGTGAGCAGATCTTTCAGCAACTGGGTCATCGGCACTTTTCCTGACGGGAAGCGCGCCGGATCGTAGTTGGTGTTGGACGAAATCGCCTGATCGACGAATTTCTGCATCAGCCCCACCAGTTGCAGATAACCATCGTTGGACGGCATGTCCCACAGCAGCTCGTAGGCGTCTTTCAGCGTTTCGTACTCCGGCACTACCTGACGCAGGATACCGTCTTTCGACGCTTTGACGCTGATATGACCGCGCGGCGGCTCAATGCCGTTGGTGGCATTGGAAATCTGCGACGAGGTTTCAGACGGCATCAGCGCCGACAGCGTGGAGTTGCGCAGGCCATAGGTCTGGATGTCTTTACGCAGCGCTTCCCAGTCATGATGCAGCGGTTCGTTGCAAATACTGTCCAGATCGCGCTTGTAGCTGTCGATCGGCAAAATGCCCTGCGAATAGGTGGTTTCGTTAAACCACGGGCAGGCGCCCTGTTCGCGCGCCAGCTGGTTCGAGGCTTTCAGCAGGTAGTACTGAATCGCTTCGAAGGTGCGGTGCGTCAGGTTGTTGGCGCTGCCGTCGGAGTAGCGTACGCCGTGTTTCGCCAGATAGTAGGCAAAGTTGATCACGCCGATGCCCAGCGTGCGGCGGCCCATCGCGCCGCGTTTGGCGGCCGGAATCGGGTAGTCCTGATAGTCGAGCAGGGCATCCAGCGCGCGTACCGCCAGCGTCGCCAGTTCTTCCAGTTCGTGCAGCGAACTGATGGCGCCCAGGTTGAAAGCCGACAACGTACAGAGCGCGATTTCGCCGCTGTCATCGTTGACGTCTTCCAGCGGTTTGGTCGGCAGCGCGATTTCCAGGCACAGGTTGGACTGGCGCACCGGAGCGACCAGCGGATCAAACGGGCTGTGCGTGTTGCAGTGGTCGACGTTCTGAATATAGATACGGCCGGTGGAGGCGCGTTCCTGCATCATCAGCGAGAACAGTTCCGCCGCCTTGAGCTGCTTCTTGCGAATGCTGTCGTCCCGCTCGTATTTCACGTACAGGCGCTCGAATTCATCCTGATTGTTGAAGAAGGCATCGTACAGCCCCGGCACATCGGACGGGCTGAACAGCGTGATGTCTTCGCCTTTGACCAGACGCTGGTACATCAGCTTGTTGAGCTGCACGCCGTAGTCGAGGTGACGCACGCGGTTGCCTTCTACGCCGCGGTTGTTTTTCAGCACCAGCAGGCTTTCCACTTCCAGATGCCACAGCGGGTAGAACAGCGTGGCCGCACCGCCGCGCACCCCGCCCTGAGAACAGGATTTCACCGCGGTCTGGAAATGTTTGTAGAACGGAATACAGCCGGTGTGGAACGCTTCGCCGCCGCGGATCGGGCTGCCCAGCGCACGAATACGGCCGGCGTTGATGCCGATGCCGGCACGCTGGGAGACGTATTTCACGATCGCGCTGGAGGTGGCGTTGATGGAATCCAGGCTGTCGCCGCACTCGATCAGCACACAGGAGCTGAACTGGCGGGTCGGGGTGCGCACGCCGGACATGATCGGCGTCGGCAGAGAAATTTTGAACGTCGACACCGCGTCATAGAAGCGTTTTACATAGTCCAGACGGGTTTCGCGCGGGTAGCCGGAGAACAGGCAGGCAGCGACCAGAATATACAGGAACTGGGCGCTTTCGTAGATGTCACCGGTCACGCGGTTTTGTACCAGATATTTCCCTTCCAGCTGTTTTACCGCTGCGTAGGAGAAATTCATGTCACGCCAGTGATCGATGAAAGCGTCCATCTGAGCAAATTCGTCTTCCGTGTAATCTTCCAGCAAATGGCGATCGTATTTTCCCATTTCGACCATTTTCATTACGTGGTCGTACAACTTCGGCGGTTCGAACTGGCCGTAGGCTTTCTTGCGCAGATGGAAGATGGCCAGACGCGCGGCCAGATACTGGTAGTCCGGGCTTTCGCGGGAGATCAGGTCGGCGGCGGCCTTGATGATGGTTTCGTGGATGTCGGCGGTCTTGATGCCGTCGTAGAACTGGATGTGGGAACGTAGTTCTACCTGAGAAACCGAGACATTGTGTAACCCTTCTGCTGCCCAGGTGATTACCCGGTGGATTTTGTCCAGGTTGATGCGTTCTTTACTGCCATCGCGTTTGGTAACAAGTAGACTCTGGTTCATGTGGCGTAGCACCTGTTTTTTTGACACGTATTTTGTTTTGCTTGGCTCACCCGCCTTTTTATTTACAAAAAACGCAAACAAAAAAATAGTGTTTTCTGTCAGAAGTAAACACTATATATAGGGGGTGGGGCGGTTTTTGATAACAAGATAATGTGAAAATTTCCGCATTGCAAGTGAGCAAAACGGCTTCCTCTTGTGGATAACATAGGGAATAAATGTTACAAGCGCGCTAAATCCCAGCCACTGCGCGGCTTCCTTTTTTGTCAACCGCGAGGGGAGAAAAAATAAAAAAATTGATCAACCGCCGGTTTCTTATCCGGTGGCAAAACTATCTGCCTGATCAAAACCGTGTTTCAGACAAGTAATTAAGAATTATCTGAGATTGATATGTCGTCAGGGAACGAATACGGCGTGGTTTATGCCTGAAAACTTATTCTCTGTCGATAAAAAAGCCGGTGGTTTTCTCCACCGGCCGGGGTATTGGGAAACCGGGATGTTCCGGTTTGCGCCTGACAGATTCAGCCAGGGCGTGTGGTGTGAATCATAGACGTGCGGTGTGGATCATATAGTTGACGTTGACATTCGCGCCGAGTCGGAAGCTGTCCAGCAGCGGGTTATAGTGCAGGCCGATCATATGGCGTTCACGCAGCGGCGTCTGATCCACCCAGTTCAGCAGTTCCGCCGGGCGGATGAACTTTTTGATGTCGTGCGTGCCGCGCGGCACCATGTTGGTCAGGTATTCGGCGCCGACAATCAGCATCAGCCAGGCTTTGGCGTTGCGATTAATGGTAGAGAAAAAGACATGGCCGCCGGGTTTGACCAGCCGGGCGCAGGCCAACACCACTGAGCGCGGGTCCGGCACATGTTCCAGCATCTCCATGCAGGTCACCACGTCGTAGGCGCCGGCATGGGCGTCTGCGTGGGCTTCCACCGTCTCCTGTACGTAACTGACCTGAACACCGCTTTCCAGCGCGTGCAGCCGGGCTACCTGTAATGGTTCGCCGCCCATATCCAGCCCGGTGACGCGCGCGCCTTCCCGCGCCATGCTTTCGGCCAGAATGCCGCCGCCGCAGCCGACATCCAGCACCTGTTTGCCGAAAATACCGCCGGCGCGTTCGAGGATGTAATTCAGACGCAGCGGGTTGATGCGGTGCAACGGTTTGAATTCGCCTTCCAGATCCCACCAGCGCGAGGCGACGGCTTCAAATTTGGCGATTTCATCGTGGTCGACGTTCTGGGTCGGTGCGGATGTCTTCAGCGCATCAGGATTAGCGGCGCCAGCATTGGTGGCGTCTGTATTCATGGTGTCTGTGTTCATGGCGTCTGTGTTCATGCAGAGTGATCACCTTTCATCAATATTGACTGGGGCGAGTATAACGAGCGGAAGGCGGTTGTTGTAGTCGCTAACGATAGCGTCGTGGTTTCCGCGTCTTGTGACGGCGGTAACGTTGCGGTAACAAAACGCGAAACGCTCCATTAAAGAAGCGTCAGGAAACCGGCGTGAAGTTTCCCCTGAAACCCCGGTTTATGATATGATTTTCCACCTTTTAAAATCGGGTAGATGTGAATAGAGGGATAGCGGCTCCATGAGCGACCTTGCCAGAGAAATTACACCGGTCAACATCGAGGAAGAGCTGAAAAGTTCATATCTGGATTACGCCATGTCCGTCATCGTCGGGCGTGCGTTACCGGACGTTCGCGATGGTCTTAAGCCGGTACACCGCCGCGTGCTGTACGCGATGAGTGTGCTGGGTAACGACTGGAACAAGCCTTATAAAAAATCGGCCCGTGTGGTCGGGGACGTTATCGGTAAATATCACCCGCATGGTGATAGCGCGGTTTACGACACTATCGTGCGTATGGCTCAGCCGTTCTCACTGCGGTACATGCTGGTGGACGGCCAGGGCAACTTCGGTTCCATCGACGGCGACTCCGCCGCGGCGATGCGTTATACCGAAGTGCGCATGTCGAAAATCGCCCACGAACTGCTTTCCGATCTGGATAAAGAGACGGTGGATTTTGTGCCTAACTACGACGGCACAGAGCAGATCCCGGACGTGATGCCCACCCGTATCCCTAACCTGCTGGTCAACGGTTCTTCCGGGATCGCGGTGGGGATGGCGACCAACATTCCGCCCCATAACCTGACGGAAGTGATCAACGGCTGTCTGGCCTATATCGATGATGAAAACATCAGCGTCGAAGGGCTGATGACCCATATTCCGGGGCCGGATTTCCCGACCGCCGCCATCATCAACGGCAAGCGCGGCATTGAAGAAGCCTACCGCACCGGCCGCGGCAAAGTGTATATCCGCGCCCGCGCCGAAGTGGAGGCTGACGCCAAATCCGGCCGTGAAACCATCATCGTGCATGAAATCCCTTATCAGGTGAACAAGGCGCGACTGATTGAAAAGATCGCCGAGCTGGTAAAAGAGAAGCGCATTGAAGGCATCAGCGCGCTGCGCGACGAGTCCGACAAGGACGGCATGCGCATCGTGATTGAAATCAAGCGCGATGCGGTAGGCGAGGTGGTGCTCAACCATCTGTACTCCCAGACCCAGATGCAGGTGTCGTTCGGCATCAACATGGTGGCGCTGCATCAGGGCCAGCCGAAGCTGATGACCCTCAAGGAAATTCTGGCGGCATTCGTCCGTCACCGCCGCGAAGTGGTGACGCGTCGCACTATTTTCGAACTGCGCAAAGCGCGCGAACGCGCCCATATCCTGGAAGGTCTGGCGATTGCGCTGGCTAATATCGACCCGATCATCGAACTGATCCGCCATGCTGCTACCCCGGCCGAAGCCAAAAATGCGCTGGTAGCGCAGGCGTGGACGCTGGGCAGCGTGGCCGCCATGCTGGAGCGTGCCGGCGATGACGCTGCGCGTCCGGAATGGCTGGAGCCGGAGTTCGGTATCCACGACGGTAAATATCACCTGACCGAACAGCAGGCGCAGGCGATTCTGGATCTGCGTCTGCAGAAACTGACCGGTCTGGAACATGAAAAACTGTTGGATGAATACAAGGAACTGCTGGAGCAGATCGCCGAGCTGCTGTTCATCCTGCGCAGTCCTGAACGTCTGATGGAAGTGATCCGCGAAGAGCTGGAGGCGATCCGCGAGCAGTACAACGACGCGCGTCGTACCGAGATCACCCATAACAGCGCCGACATCAACATTGAAGATCTGATCTCTGAAGAGAACGTGGTGGTGACCCTGTCGCATCAGGGTTACGTCAAGTACCAGCCGCTGAGCGACTATGAAGCCCAGCGTCGTGGCGGCAAAGGCAAATCCGCCGCCCGCATCAAGGAAGAGGACTTTATTGATCGGCTGCTGGTGGCGAATACCCACGACACCATCCTGTGCTTCTCCAGCCGTGGCCGTCTCTACTGGCTGAAAGTGTATCAGTTGCCGGAAGCGAGCCGCGGCGCCCGCGGTCGTCCGATCATCAACCTGTTGCCGCTGGAGCCGGATGAACGCATCACCGCCATTCTGCCGGTGCGCGAGTACGAAGAGGGCATGAACGTGTTCATGGCCACGGCCAGCGGCACCGTGAAGAAGACCGCGCTGACCGAGTTTAGCCGTCCGCGCAGCGCCGGCATCATCGCCGTTAATCTCAACGACGGCGACGAGCTGATTGGCGTCGATCTGACCGACGGCAGCAATGAGGTGATGCTGTTCTCCGCCGAAGGCAAGGTGGTGCGCTTCTCCGAATCGGCTGTGCGTACGATGGGACGTACCGCTACCGGGGTGCGCGGCATCAACTTACAGGGCGATGACCTGGTGGTATCGCTGATTGTGCCGCGCGGCGAAGGCGATATTCTGACCGTGACGCAGAATGGCTTCGGCAAGCGTACCGCCGTCACCGAGTATCCGGTGAAATCCCGTGCCACCAAAGGCGTTATCTCCATCAAGGTGAGCGAGCGCAACGGTAAGGTGGTCGGCGCGGTGCAGGTCGATTCCGCCGATCAGATCATGATGATCACCGATGCCGGTACGCTGGTGCGTACTCGTGTATCCGAGGTCAGCATCGTCGGCCGTAATACTCAGGGCGTGACGCTGATCCGTACCGCTGAGGACGAGCGCGTAGTTGGCCTGCAGCGTGTGGCTGAGCCGGTGGAAGACGATGAACTCGACAGCGTGGTGCCGGTTGACGGCGAACTGCCGGAAGAGGACATCGATGAACCGGAGAACGATGACGATACGCCGGCAGACGATGAATAACCCCTTCATCCGTCGGTGATGACCTACCAGAGCCAGCGCCCGACGCGCTGGCTTTTTTTATGCAGGATCGGTACTGTATCGACTGATCCCGACCTGATTTTCCCGTGCTGACAACCTTTACGGTATGCCTTTGAAAGTTATCGCTTCTTTTCAGACCACCCTTAAAGTCTCCCGGTATATGTTCCGGGCGCTGGCGACCACGCTGTGGATTCTGGGCGCACTGATTTCGGTTTTTTACGTGAACAAGGAACTGAATCAACGGGAATCGCATTTGCGACAGATTTTCTCCCTCAATTTCGAACAATCGCTGGGGTATATTCGCCATACCACCGATGTGGCGCGCGAGCTGCGGTACATTGCCGCTAACCGATTCGGCGCGCCTGTCGCGCCGCGGGAACGCGGCGGCGCCGCCAAAAAGACGCCGTTCTCTATTTATCCGCTGTCCTCCACCTTTGACTGTGGCGAACAGTATGAGAAGAACCCCGCTCAATTGCAGTCGCTGACGAGCTTTTTTGATCAATGGCATGATGATTTCTCGTCGGTTTATGACCTTAACCGCATCTTTTTTATCGACAGCAGTCAGCAGTGCATTGTCGATTTTGGCATTCGCAATCAGTCGCTGGATAGCGATAGCCTGATGAAGAGCGTGCAGGAACGGTTGCAGAATCAGAAATCCAATCGGGCGGGGAATCGTCGCGACGAGAGTCTGTTTTGGGTGACGCCCGGCCCGACGCCGGATGCGGGGTATCTGTACGCGCTGACGCCGGTGTATGTGGATAACCATCTGGTGACCATGATGGGGATCGAACAGAGTATCCGGCTGGATGACTTTATGTTGAATGGCGACCTGCCGTTCAGCGTCAGATTGCTGGATCAGAATGACCGGGTCCTGCTGCAGTTTACCGACAGCCAGTCCGGCAATAGCCTCAGCCATTACCCGGATTCGAATAACTACTTTGGCTATAGCGATGGCTACGGGGCCTTGTTGATGAAGAAGGCGCTGCCGCCTACGTCGATGACCGTGGTGTATTCGCTGCCGCTGGAAGTGATTCTGATGTCGCTCAATACGCTGATCATCAATATTGCGTTGTTGAATCTGGCATCGGCTATCTGTCTATTTTTATTGACCAGACTGTTTGAACGCAAAATTTTCCGGCCAGCGGAACGCAACGCGTTCCAGTTGGAAGAGAACGAACAGTTTAACCGTAAGATCGTGGCGTCGGCGCCGGTAGGCATCTGCATTTTGAGGATCAGCGACGGCACCAATATTATCAGCAACGAGCTGGCGCATAACTACCTCAGCCTGCTGACGTATGAAGACCGGGTGCGTATTGTGCGCATCATCTGCGAGCAGCAATCTAAATCGCTGGATGTGGTGACCGGGCGCAATCACCATCTGCAAATCAGTTTTGTGCACTCGCGCTACCGTAATGAAAACGTGGCCATCTGCGTGCTGCTCGACGTCAGCGCCCGTGTGCGCATGGAAGAGTCGTTACAGGAGATGGCCAACGCCGCCGAGCAGGCCAGCCAGTCCAAGTCGATGTTCCTGGCGACGGTCAGCCATGAATTACGCACGCCGCTGTATGGCATCATCGGCAATCTGGATTTGCTGCAAACGAAATCGCTGCCATCGGATGCCAACCGGCTGGTGACGGCGATGCAAAACTCCTCGGCGCTGCTGCTGAAGATCATCAGCGACATTCTTGATTTCTCCAAGATCGAGTCGGAACAGCTGAAAATCGAGCCCAGTGAGTTCGCGCCGCGTGAGGTGATAAACCATATCGTGAGCAACTACCTGCCGCTGGTGGTGAAAAAACGGTTGGTGCTGTATTGCTATATCGATCCTAACGTGCCCTTCCGGTTGATGGGTGATGCGGTGCGGTTGCAGCAGGTGTTGAGCAATTTGCTCAGTAACGCCATCAAGTTTACCGATACCGGCTGTATCGTGTTCCAGGTGGCGTGTTGCGATGACGGTTATCTGGTGTTCAAGGTGCGGGATACCGGCGTCGGTATCGATACCCGTGCGGTGATGAAATTGTTTGATCCCTTCTTTCAGGCCGGGACCGGGGTTCAGCGCCACTTTCAGGGCACCGGGCTGGGGCTGGCGATTTGTGAAAAGCTGGTCAGCCTGATGGATGGGGATATCACCATTGAATCCGAACCGGGGCTTGGCAGCGAGTTCGGCATTCGCATTCCGCTTTACCGCGCTCACTACCCGCAGACGTTGCAGGTGCCGGATTTACAGGGGAAAACCTGCTGGTTACAGATTCGCAATGCGCTGATGGAACGCTATCTGCTGGGCTTGCTGAATGCCTGCGGTCTGGATGCGCAGCGGTACGAAGAAGGACAGCCCGTCGGTAAAGATGACGTGATGATTTGTGATCATGTGCCGGATACGCTGCTAAATGCGCATGCCTACGTGGAGATTAGCGGTATGCAGGCCGGCGCCGCACAGGAGGTTCGGGCGGGGTACTGGCTTTACAGTACGGCCGCGCTGCACGAATTGCCGGTACTGCTGCAACGTATTTATCGGGGTGAGGATGAATTGTCCGCGGCGGCGCTGTCCCTGCCGTCCGTCAGTTACAATCGCACCGAAAACAGCGATATTCGCCTTTTGGTAGTGGATGATCATCCGATTAACCGCCGCTTGCTGGCCGATCAACTCGGTTCGCTGGGGTATCAGGTCATTACGGCCAATGACGGGCTGGATGCGTTGGACGTGCTGGCGAAGAATCCGGTGGATATTATCCTTACCGACGTCAACATGCCGAATATGGATGGCTACCGTTTTACCCAGCGGCTACGGGAAATGGAGCAGACGTTACCGGTAATCGGCGTCACCGCCAATGCGCTGGCGGAAGAACGGCAGCGCTGTCTGCAGGCCGGTATGGATAATTGTCTGTCCAAGCCGGTGACGCTGGATACGTTGCAGCAGTCGCTGTCGTATTACAGCAATCTGGTCAGGCAGAACAAGTCGGTTCAGTCGTAAGTCAGGCTGGCCTGGAGGAGAAGGCCGGCGAGCAGGTTATCCCGCTCGCCGGCAGGAGAGTTACTCTTTGTCAGACGGCGACACGCCGACCGAGGAGAGGTAGTTCAGCAGGGCGATATCGTTGTCCACGCCAAGTTTGGTCATGGCCGATTTCTTCTGGCTGCTGATGGTCTTGATGCTGCGGTTGAGTTTTCTGGCGATTTCGGTAACCAGGAACCCTTCGGCAAACAGGCGCAAAACCTCGCTTTCCTTGGGTGACAGGCGCTTGTCGCCATAACCGCTGGCGCTGATTTTTTCCAGCACCTTGCTGACGCTTTCCGGCGTGAATTTTTTGCCTTTCTGCAAAGCGGCCAGCGCTTTGGGCAGGTCGGTTGGCGCGCCCTGTTTCAGGACAATCCCTTCAATATCCAGCTCCAGCACTGCGCTGAGAATGGCCGGATTATTGTTCATGGTCAGTACAATGATCGACAGGTGCGGGAAATGGCGCTTGATGTATTTGATCAGGGTAATGCCGTCGCCGTATTTATCCCCCGGCATGGATAGATCGGTGATCAGGACATTGGCGTCCAGTTTGGGAAGATTGTTAATCAGGGCTGTCGAGTCTTCGAATTCACCCACGACGTTAACCCATTCGATTTGTTCCAGCGACTTTTTAATGCCAAACAAAACAATAGGATGGTCGTCTGCAATAATTACGTTTAGATTGCTCATTGTTTTTTACTCATATTGTTGGCCACCGGGCTGCAGCAATGCTGTGACAAAACCTTCGATTTGTTGAAGGTTGGCTTCTATCTGCGCGCGATCCTGGGTGGTAATAAGCTTTTCCAGCGCTTCACATAACTGCTTGCCGGGATGAAGATTCAGCATGGCAAAGACACCTTTCAGACGGTGTGCTGTTTGCGCAAGTGACAAAAAATCGCCATCTTGGGTCTCAGTATATAGTCTCTTTAAATCCTCCGGTACTGTATCAACAAACAAGGAATAGTAGTCACTGTTGCGTAACTGACGGACATAGAAGCCGATATCGTCCTGTTCTTCAGGCCGGGTATCGTCCGGAGAAGTATCCAGTTGCTGCTCGATCAGTTTCAGCAGACCTTCCAGCAGTAACTGGCTGATATTGTAGTTGGTACGCAGGCGACGATGCCCCAGCGGCACCAGCAGAGTATCGTCACTGGTCACCAGCAAGGTATCGTCGGCCATCCGGTTAGGATCGTCGGTAATCGTGATTTCCGCATCCTGACTCACCAGTCGTTCGTCATATACCATGACATCAGCGCCCCAGTTACTTACCATGCGATTAACAATGGTACGTACCTCATCCGAGGTAATGTTCAGGAGTAGCGTGATGTCGTCCAATAATTTCTCATCTTCTTCCGCAGGCAGCGGGTCCGGCTGCATTTTCAAGGTCAGCACGTACTGGGTGCCGAGTCCTGGTCGACTGTTGATTTGCAGTTGACCCCCTAGTTTGTTGCAGAGTTGATTGCATAGAAATAGGGTTAATCCGGAATTGTGCCGGAAGCGATCGGATAGCGGCGTGGTGGCGAACGGATGCACCAGATTGTCCCGTTCCATACCGGAAATATCGGTGCCGGTATCGCTAATGCGGACCAGCAACTGCTCGGGGGAATGCGCCGAAGGCTCGCAGGACAGGGTGATCTTGCCGTAGTCGGTATTGGTAATGGAGTAATCCAGCAGCAGCGACAGGGTTTTCTTCAGCAATTCGCTGTCGCCCAGATAGGTCTGGCGCGGGTCGAGCTTGTAATGATTGAACAGCTTCAGCCCTTTTTGCTGGATACGCGGCAGCAATTCCAGCATCAAATCGTCAATCAGCGTCAGCGGTGAAAACGAGTCATGGACCAGATGCCATTCCACCGTTTCCAGCCGCGCCTGCAGGGCGATGTTTTCCATCAGACGGATGGCGCCGCTGGTTTCGGCGATCAGCGCCTGAACCGTTTTCTGCTGCTCTGGCGGGTTGTCGGTTTTGCGCAGCGTCAGCGCCAACTGATGTACGGCGGACAGCGGTTGCTTAAACTCTTGGCTCAGGTTGCGGAACAGGCGTTTGCGAACCGAAACGTTTTTGTCGAATTCTCGCTGCGCCAGCTGCAGTTTTTTGGTAATCAATATTTCCTGGTCCTGTTCGCGCAGCAGGAACAGGCACAGCGACGGCGTGTGCTGACTGTGGAAAACGCGCACCTCGTACATCTCGTTGTCCACCGTGGCCTGAATAACGCCCTGATGTTCCTCCGCCAGCGTGGAGATTTTCTTCAGGCTGAGGTGCGGGTATAACCTTTCCGCCAGCGCGTTCGCCACCATCACTTTATTGTTGCTGAAATCGTAAACCAGCACCCCGACCGGGATGCGGCTGACGATCTCGCCGTACATTCGCTGCTGCTCTTTCAGGTGATGGGACAAGTCATCCTTCGGCCGGGCGTAGTAGCGCCGCAGCGCGTAGAACCCCATCAGCGAGATAGCCAGCAACGCCAGATTGAGCACTATCACCCAGATATTGTTGCGCAGCATATCGGTCACCAGCCGGCCCAGCGGAATGGCATAGACCAGTTTGATCGGTGAGTTCATTAACTGGGCCGAGATTTCCAGCAGTGCGCCTTCACGGCGAATATCGGTGGGGATGTCGTTATCCGCGCTGGCGTCGGCGTTTACCGGTGGTGTCTGCTGGCGCAGCATGAAGCTGTCCCGCGACATATTACGCGGGATCAGATCGTTGATAGACAGGTCGAACGCAATGACGGTAGCCAGATGCCCAGGCTGATTGAACGTCGTGCGCAGGGTAAAGTAATAGTCGTTGTAAAAACGCAGCTTGCGCAAGGGGGAGAAACTTTCCCGTTCATCCAGCGTATTCGCCTGTTGCAGCATCTCGGTTTTGCGTGACTCCACCATCGATGAAAGGTAACTGCCGCGGAACTGTGACGAGATATCTTTCAGCGGCTGGGTGGAAACCATGGTCAGGCTGTTGTCCTGCCCGTTGAGGTAGTACATCGAGTAGATATCGGTTTTCGCGCCCCACAAGACGTCCAGATATTGCGATATCCGGTGCATGGCGCCGAGCGTGGTTTTGTCGTGCTGCCCGAAAATCAAGGCATCCGTTTTGTGGCCGCTTTTCTCGACATAAAACACATTCGGCATCAGCGTAATCAGATTGATGTTGGGAGTATCGGGCTGCGTCGGATCGCTGATCAGATTTTTGTAGATTTGATCGGTGAAGAAACGGTAGGCGTCGATACGCTTTTGCATTCCTTCCGCAACGTCTGTCAGCGCGGATTTTTTCTCCGTCATCCAGCTGTTGACGTAGTTATAGCTGTAGGCGCCGGTCATCAGTAGCAGCAACAGAATAAACAGCAGGAAAAAACGCACGATAGCCGCAGGCATGAAATCAGGCTCCTGATGAACGGGTAAGAGGACGGATACTGAGGCTGACAACCAGCAGCAACAGCGCGACAAGGCCCAGCGCCAGCGACAGGCTGCTCCATTGGGCGATGAAACCGAGCAGCGCCGGACCGGTCAGAATACCGGTATAGCCGAGAGTGCTGACTGAAGCAACGGCCAGCCCGGCGGGCATGATCCGCTGTCTGCCTGCCGCCGAGAACAGAATCGGCGCGCCCGTTGGATGCGCCAAGGCCGCCCGTGTGGCTAACTGTACCGGTTATGTCGTTCAGTCGGGTTATGCACTGGTCAATCGTGGAGGAGCTCAAGGTTGAGTTCGTTGCTGCATAACTATCGTCGCTGGATCTGCCATAGGGGTATTTTTACCAGCATTGCTGCGTTTTATCGGTCGCGGTTGTGTCTCGTCGGCGTCATATGCGATGGAAGGGTTCGGCAATAAGCTCGCAGATCCGCCATGTCGGGAATCAAGCCCGCGTTCGCTGCTGAGGTACTTTGTGCTCCAGTCGAGTATGGCGCCTTTCGCTAGATAGCGATAATGAATCTTAGCGCTGTCGGTGGTCATCATTTTGTCGCTTGGTCGCTCATTTCATCGGGTTTCTTTTTCGTTGTGTGCGGTGAGCCATGCCAGAAATTGTGATGCGTGGTGCACATTAGTCGTTGATGGAGGAATAGCACCATAATGATGATCGCCCATAACGGCGAGCAGCCAAGCCACAGCAGGCCGCTGACGCCGCCCGCACCGGCGATGCCGCCGACGCTGTAAAAACCGTGAAACCCGGACAGCATGGCCCTGTTGCTGGCCTGCTCGACTACCACCGCCTGAATATTCATGGTGACATCCAGCAGACCAATCGCCGCGCCGAACAGGAACAGCAATACCGCCATAGCGGGTAATGTGGAAACCTGCGTCAAGGCCGGCAACACCACAAACAATGGTGTGGCCGCGGACAACATTACCCGTCGACATCCCAGGCGCGCGCTCAGCACGTCGGCCAGCGGCATGGCGGTCAGTGAGCCGATGGCAATCATCAGCAGCAGCATTCCCAGCGATGCGTCGTTGATGTTAAGACGGGATTTGGCGTACGGCACCAGCGGCGCCCAGGCCGATATCGCCGCGCCCGTGATGAAAAACACCGCCCGTGTGGCGAACTGTACCGCTTTGTCGTCCAGTCGCTGTGACTGGTCAAGCGTGGAGGAACTCAAGGTTGAACTCATTGCTGAATAACTATCGTCGCTGAATCTGACAGAGGGGTATTTTTACCACAATTGCGGCGTTTTATCGAAAGAGGATGTGTCTCGTCGACAGAAAATGCGGGAAGGGTTCCACAATAAGCTCGCAGATAAAAAATGCCGGGACAAGCCCGGCAATGAGAAGGTAATTTATGATAAAGCGGAATGAAGAATTTGATGATAGCGAGAAAAATCTTAGAACTGTCGGTCGTAAGAATTTTGTCACTTAATGCTAATTTCATCGGGTTTCTTTTTCATTCTGTGCGGTGAGCAAAACCAGAAAATATAAACGAGGTGAAATTATCGTTGATGAAGGAATATGTCCATCCTCTCGGGATTATTGGCTGAGCGCCATGCCGCTTGATGTGGCGTTCCCCGGCACGATATGCCGACATGACAATACGTTACCTGTCGTCATCGGTTGTCAAAAAATAAAATAAAAAGCGACGAAATTTTTTATATGGTGAATACTTTTTATGGCGGAAACCTATAAATAAAAATGCATGATAAAGAATAATATAAACCCTGTTTTTATTGTGGGTTAATCGTGGGGGTTATTTGGTATTGCGGCAATCCAGGACTGGAAATAGGAATTATCGTAATCGTTTTGGCGTTGTTTGCCGCAATTTGAGATAAATCCCTATGGATCTGGCTGCAACTTCCGGGCGGCGTTATTCAGCAGTATGCGCGTTCGGTTCGCTGACGAACGGCCCGAGAAAGGCCCATACGTGGAAATAGGGTGTAGGTAAGCGGGTTATTACGGGGTAGGTATCAAGCTAATGACTTTTTTTTTGTAGGGATAGCCCCGTATAATTCCCTACTTTCAGTTAGGCTATGGGGTGAATGTGCAGCAATTCTCTGACCTGCTGCGCCAGATGCATCAGGCGCTCAACGAACCCTTGCCGGAGCAGGTGGGCTTTCATGCAGTCACGCTGACCATGTCGTTGCAGGACGGCTCGCCGTTGCTGGCGTGGCTGGCCTCGCAGCCCGTCTATCCGCAGTTTTACTGGCAGCATCGTCAGGACGATGAAGAGGCGGCGGTGTGTGGTCAGGTGCGTGTATTTGACGATATCGCGCACGCTGAGGACTTTCTGCAACGTCATGATGTGGATGATAGCGTGCGCCTCTGGGGGTTGAATGCGTTTGAACAGCATCCGTTAGCGGAGGCTAATGCCGCTGCGTTTCTGTTTCTGCCGCGCATCGCCCTGTTGCGACAAGGGTTGCGTCTGCGTTTGCGGGTCAATCTGTGCAGTGAGACCTCGCTGCGCGATGATGCGCGCGACGCACAGGATTTTCTGCGCCGGCTATTGCCGCCGCAGCCGTTGCCGACGCTGCATACCCGTATAGAAGCTACCCGCCATTGTCCGGATCGCCAGCAGTGGATCGACCTGTTGCATCTGGCGCTGGCGGACATTGCCGCCGGGCAGATGGAAAAAGTGGTGCCGGCCCGCGCTTCGATTCTGTCGCTCGATAGGCCATTGCAGGCGACCACGCTGATGGCGGCCAGCCGTGCGGCCAATTACCGCTGTTATCATTTTATGCTGGCTTTCGCGCCGCATCAGGCGTTTCTGGGGTCCAGCCCGGAGCGGCTTTATCGGCGGCGGCATACCCGTCTGGAAACGGAGGCGTTGGCCGGAACGGTGGCCAGCGATCATGACGATGAAAAAGCCGCCGGTCTGGCAGACTGGTTGATGAATGACGTCAAGAACCAGTGTGAGAATATGCTGGTGGTGGACGATATCTGCCAGCGCCTGCATCAGGCGGCGTTGACGCTGGATGTAATGCCGCCGGAGATCGTCCGTCTGCGCAAGGTGCAGCATCTGCGGCGAACGATTCAGGCGACCCTGCGCAGCGGAACGGATAGCGAGTGTCTGCATCTGTTGCAGCCGACCGCGGCGGTGGCCGGGTTGCCGCGCGCCGCGGCGCGGGCGTTTCTGACCCGGCATGAGCCGTTTCACCGCGGCTGGTACGCCGGCTCGGCGGGGTATTTGTCGCGTCAGCAGTCCGAATTCAGCGTGGCGTTGCGCTCCGCCAGCGTCGCGGACCGGCAACTGACGCTGTATGCCGGCGCGGGCATTGTGGCGGGATCTGATCCAGAGCAAGAATGGCTGGAGCTGGAAAACAAGGCCGCCGGACTGAAGTCGTTGCTGGAAGACGCTATTTCATAGCGCGATTTATTGCCTGTTACTGGTTTACATCAAAGTTGGCCGGATGAAAAAAAATATAATTATTGCCACAACCCGCAACCGGAGTTGTTGAGTCGATCATGTCCACACATATTTTTAACCGCCGCTGGGCAACGGTAATCGTTGAGGCGCTCAGCCATCAGGGTGTCCGTCATATCTGCATTGCGCCGGGATCGCGTTCCACACCACTGACGCTGGCGGCTGCTTCGCACCCGTCGCTGGTCTGCCACACCCATTTTGACGAGCGGGGTCTTGGTCACCTGGCGCTGGGGCTGGCTAAAGCCTCTGGCGAAGCTGTGGCGGTGATCGTGACGTCCGGCACGGCGGCGGCCAATCTCTATCCGGCGATTATTGAAGCCGGGCTGACCGGCGAGCGGCTGGTGATACTGACGGCGGATCGCCCGCCGGAGCTGATCGACTGCGGCGCCAATCAGGCGATTCGTCAGCCCGGCATGTTTGCCTCGCACCCGACATTAGCGCTCAACTTACCGCGTCCCACTTGTGATATTCCGGCCCGCTGGCTGGTTTCCGCCCTCGATAACGCCCTGGGCGAGTTGCGCCACGGCGCGCTGCATATCAATTGCCCGTTTGCCGAGCCGTTATACGGCGAAGACGATCCGGCAGCCTTTCAGGACTGGCTGCAGGCGCTGGGCGACTGGTGGCATCAACCGCAGCCGTGGCTGCAGGGCGCGCGCGCGACGCCGGTAACCACAATGCAGCCGGACTGGCCGCAATGGCGACAACGGCGCGGCGTCGTGATCGCCGGGCGGGTGCCCGCGCAGGTCGGAGAACAGCTAGCCGCCTGGGCGCGCCAGCTAGGCTGGCCGCTGATCGGCGATGTGCTGTCGCAGACCGGCCAACCGCTGGCCTGCGCCGATTTGTGGCTTCAGCATCCGCAGGCGGAAACGCTGCGTCAAGCCGAGATCGTGGTGCAGTTCGGCGCCAGCCTGACGGGCAAACGTCTGCTGCAGTGGCAGGCGACGGCGACGCCCGACCAATACTGGCTGGTCGACAGCCTGCCGGGAAGGCTTGACCCCGCGCAGCATCGCGGCCGCCGACTGGTGGCCGACATTGCCGACTGGCTGGCGGCGCATCCGGCCGTTGCTCAATCTCCTTGGGCGCCGGAGGTGGAAGCCTGTGCCGAACGGGTCGCCCGCCAGGTGGCTGCCCGCTTATCCGGCGGTTTCGGTGAAGCGCAATTGGCGCATCGCGTCGCCGAGCTGTTGCCGCCGCAGGGGCAGTTTTTCGTCGGCAACAGCCTGACGGTGAGGCTGGTGGATGCGTTTGCTCGTCTGCCGGCGGGGTATCCGGTGTACGCCAACCGCGGCGCCAGCGGCATTGACGGCCTGCTGTCGACGCTGGCGGGCGTGCAGCGCGCCAATGTCCGGCCGATGCTCGCCATCGTCGGCGATCTGTCGGCGTTGTATGACCTCAATGGGCTGGCGTTGCTGCGTCAGCCGCCCGCGCCGCTGGTGCTGGTGGTGGTGAACAATGACGGCGGGCAGATTTTTTCGTTATTGCCGACGCCCGAGGCGCAGCGCGAAGCTTTTTACTGTATGCCGCAGCAGGTGGATTTTCGCCATGCGGCGGCGCTGTTCGGGCTGCGTTACGCGCGAGCGCAGCAATGGTCTGACGTGCAGGACGCGGTAAACGCCGGGTGGCGGCAGGGCGGCACCACGTTGCTGGAAGTTGTCGTGCCGCCCAAAGCCGGCGCCGAAACGTTGCAACGGCTGTCGGCCGAGGTGCCGTCGTGGTGACGATGTATTGCCGTCGGGTTGGTCAGCCGCAGCCGGGGCAACCCTGGCTGGTGATGCTGCATGGCCTGCTCGGCAGCGGCGAAGACTGGCAGCCGGTGTTGCCGTATCTGGCCGACTGGCCGCTACTGCTGGTGGATTTGCCGGGGCATGGCGCGTCCCGGTCGTTGCCGACGGCGGATTTCGCCGACGTGAGCCGCCAACTGACCGCGCTGCTGGCGCAACAGGCGGTGACCGACTACTGGCTGCTGGGGTATTCGCTGGGCGGGCGTATTGCCATGTATCACGCCTGCCAGGGCGACGCTGCCGGTTTGCGAGGGCTGCTGGTGGAAGGCGGGCATCCGGGGCTGGCGTCGGCAGCAGAACGTGAAGCGAGACAGCGGCATGATGCCGACTGGGCGCGGCGTTTTCGTTATGAACCGCTTGATAGCGTGCTGCCGGACTGGTATCAGCAGCCGGTTTTCGCCCGTCTGTCGTCGGCGCAACGCGATCGGTTGATTGCATTGCGGCGCGGCAATCATGGGCCGGCGGTCGCCGACATGCTGGAAGCGACCTCGCTATCCCGTCAACCCTGTCTGGTTGACGTCCTGCAGCGGCTACGAGTTCCGTTTGGTTACCTCTGTGGCAGTCAGGACACTAAATTTCAGGCGCTGGCCGCGCAGCATCGTTTGCCGTTGCTGAGTGTGGACCACGCCGGGCACAACGCTCATCAGGCGAATCCGTCAGCGTATGTCGAACGGATCCGTCAGTTTATTTCGCATCCCGAAAGGAAGATTCAATATGCTTTATCCCAGTGAAGAACTGCTTTACGCACCGGTAGCATGGCACGATTGCAGCGGGGATTTTGTCGATATCCTTTATCACAAGTCGATCGACGGCATCGCCAAAATTACCATCAATCGTCCCCAGGTGCGCAACGCGTTTCGCCCGCAAACGGTAAAAGAGATGATTCAGGCGCTGGACAACGCCCGTCATGATGACGGTATCGGCGTGATCATCCTGACCGGCGCCGGCGAGAAAGCGTTCTGCTCCGGCGGCGACCAGAAAGTACGCGGCGACTACGGCGGTTACAAAGACGACAGCGGCGTTCATCATCTCAACGTGCTGGATTTCCAGCGTCAAATCCGTACCTGCCCGAAACCGGTGGTGGCGATGGTGGCCGGGTATTCCATCGGCGGCGGCCATGTGCTGCACATGATGTGCGATCTGACCATTGCGGCGGAAAACGCCATTTTCGGTCAGACCGGGCCGCGCGTCGGCTCCTTTGACGGCGGCTGGGGCGCCTCGTACATGGCGCGCATCGTCGGTCAGAAAAAGGCTCGCGAAATCTGGTTCCTGTGCCGTCAATATGACGCTCAGCAGGCGCTGGATATGGGGTTGGTCAACACCGTGGTGCCGTTGGCGGAACTGGAACGCGAAACCGTGCGCTGGTGCCGTGAAATGCTGCAAAATAGCCCGATGGCGCTGCGCTGCCTGAAAGCCGCGCTGAATGCCGACTGCGATGGTCAGTCCGGATTGCAGGAACTGGCCGGCAACGCCACCATGCTGTTCTACATGACGGAAGAAGGGCAGGAAGGCCGCAATGCCTTTAACGAAAAACGCCAGCCCGATTTCAGCAAATTCAAACGGAATCCCTGATGCGTCAGGCCATCCTCTATCGTTACAGCGTACCGATGGACGCCGGAGTCGTGCTGCGCAACCAGCGCCTGAAAGCCCGCGACGGGCTGCTTATTCGCCTGCGTGACGGCGATCGGGAAGGTTGGGGTGAAGTCGCGCCGCTGCCGCAGTTCAGTGTGGAGACGCTGGAGGAGGCCTCCGGCGCGGTACAGACGCAACTGCAAGCCTGGGTGTCGGGACAGGCGTCGGACGAGTGCGGCTTGCCCTCGGTCGATTTCGGCGTTAGCTGCGCGCTGGCCGAGCTGTCCGGTCAGTTGCCCGCCGAAGCGGACTATCGTAAGGCGCCGCTGTGCAATGGCGATCCGGATGAATTGTTCGCCATGCTGCAAAGCCTGCCTGAGCAGGTGGCGAAGGTGAAGGTCGGGCTGTATGAAGCGGTACGCGACGGCATGATCGTCAACCTGTTGTTGGACGCGCTGCCCGAACTACGGCTGCGGCTGGATGCCAACCGTAGCTGGACGCGGGCTAAAGCCGACGGGTTTGCCCGCTATGTGATGCCGGCCTATCGTTCCCGCATCGCTTTTCTGGAAGAACCCTGCAAAACCCGCGACGAATCGCGCGATTTCGCCCGCGCCACCGGTATTGCCATTGCCTGGGACGAAAGCGTGCGCGAGCCGGGATTCCGGGTTGAAGCGGAGCCGGGCGTGGCCGCCATTATTATCAAACCTTCGCTGACCGGCAGCCTGAACCGCTGTCGTCAACTGGTGGAGCAGGCGCATCAGGCTGGCCTGACGGCGGTGATCAGTTCCAGCATCGAGTCCAGTCTGGGGCTGACGCAACTGGCGCGGCTGGCGTGCTGGCTGACGCCGGGCGTTCTGCCGGGGCTGGATACGCTGGATCTGATGCAGGAGCAGGTGGTGCGCGCCTGGCCTGACAGCGCGTTGCCGCTGATCGCGGCGGACCGTCTGGAGCCGATATGGCAAGCCTGACCGACTGGCCCTGGCGCAGCTGGGCGGCGTCCCAGCCGATGGCGCCGGCGCTGATGGACGACGACGGGATCTGGAGCTGGCAGCAACTGGCGCGTCATCTGAATCAACTGGCGACCGGCTTCGTTCGTCAGGGGGTGCAGCCAGGCATGGGGGTAGCGCTGCGCGGCAAAAACAGTACCGATATGTTGTTCTGTTATCTGGCGCTGTTGCAGTGCGGGGCGCGTCTGTTGCCATTGAATCCTCAACTGCCCGATACGCTGCTGGATGCGTTGTTGCCCGCACTGAATATTGAGTATGGGCTGAGCGTGGATGGATATACGTGGCCGCAAAGCATCATTCCTCTGAGCCTGTCGGCGTCGTCGCCGGATGACGTGCTGCCGGCGCGGCCGTGGGAGGCGCAACGGCTGGCGACCATGACGCTGACGTCCGGTTCCAGCGGCATGCCGAAGGCGGCGGTGCACACCTGTGAGGCCCATCTGGTTAGCGCCGAAGGCGTACTGGCGCTGATGGCGTTCAGCGCGGGCGATCGCTGGTTGTTGTCGCTACCGCTGTTTCATGTGTCCGGGCAAGGGATTATCTGGCGCTGGCTGGCCGCCGGGGCATCGCTGGTGGTCAGACCGGACCAGCCGTTGGATGTCGCTTTGCGAGTGTGTACTCACGCCTCGCTGGTTCCCACCCAACTCTGGCGTCTTCTGTCGCAGAACCGCTCTCCGATCAGCCTACGGGCGGTATTGTTGGGCGGCGCGATGATCCCGGCGGAACTGACCCAACAGGCAGAGGCGCGGGGCATCCGCTGCTGGTGCGGTTACGGCCTGACGGAGCTGGCGTCCACGGTATGCGCCAAGCGCGCGGATGCCGGCGGCGGCGTTGGGTTGCCGCTGGCGGGACGCGAGATACGGCTGGAGGGCGAAGAAATTCTGCTGCGCGGCCGCAGTCTGGCGGCGGGATACTGGCGCGAAGGCGGACTGAGCCCGCTCACTGATGAGCAAGGCTGGTTTCATACCCGCGATCGCGGCCAGTGGGATGGGCATGAATGGCGCATTCTGGGGCGGCTGGATAATCAGTTCTTCAGCGGCGGCGAGGGGATTCAGCCGGAAGATGTGGAAGCGGTTTTGCTGCAACATCCGGATGTCACCTATGCCTGTGTGGTGCCGGTGGATGATCCGGAGTTCGGCCAGCGCCCGGTGGCGGTCGTCGAAGTGGAAAACGCCTTGCCGCTGTCCCGGTTGGTCGCATGGTGGCAGTCCCGGCTGGCGGGATTTCAGCGTCCGGTGGCGTGTTACCTGCTGCCGACTGCGTTGAAAACCGGCGGGATCAAGGTATCCCGCCAGCAGGTGAAAACCTGGGTGGAGCAGCAGCCGCGCTGATTGGCGTGACGGGGAGCTGCGCGGGGCGAACGGTCATCGGCGCGTTCGGTCGGGAAGAGCAAATGCCCTGTTTTTTGTTGCGACAGCATCATTCGTCGGTTATTTATGCTTTTGGCTGCTGAAGATTTAGGTAAAATGCGTGTTAACATCACGGTGTTGTGCGCGTTTAACTTATTTGTATTTAAGGATTATAGAAATGAAAAAGTGGGTTATTGCTTGTGCGGGAAGTTTGCTGCTGGCGACTGTTTCCGCTCATGCCATCAGTATTTCCGGGGAAGCGGGCCGTGACTATACGGGCGCCAGCGCCGGTTTCGGTCTGGGCGTACCCGGCCTGTCCGGCAATGCAGGCTGGAGCCATGATGACAAACACAGCAATGACGTCTACAGCGCCGGTCTGGATTATACCTTCGCGCTGAGCAACGCGTCGCTTAAAGTGGGAGCCAAAGGGCTTTACCTGAACCAGAACAATTTTAAAGATGGTTATGGCGTCGCGCTGGGCGGCGGATTGCAGGTGCCGGTGACCAGCTCCGTTTCCCTGTACGGTGAAGGTTATTACTCGCCGGACGCGTTCTCCAGCCATGTGGACCACTATGTGGAAGCCCGCGGCGGCGTGCGCTGGCAGCCGTTCCGCCCACTGTCGCTGGATGTTGGCTATCGCTACATCAACATGGCGTCCGGCGAAGACGGCAACGACAACCGCGTAGCGGATACCGCTTACGTTGGTGTGGGACTGAATTTCTGATTCCCCGACATCGGTTGGCAGATAAAAACAAAAGGCGTGTTTATCACGCCTTTTGTTTGAGGCTGTTGACAAACAGCCATGTTGTCTTGTGAATGCTGAATTTGTCTGTTCAGTGAATAGTTTCGTGCGGGATAAGCGGTGTCATTTCTTTGCTGCTTCGTCGCACGCACGCACGCACGACAAGGCGAGGTTTGTATCTTGCTCATG
>NZ_CM001979.1:1265757-1483412 GCF_000406205.1 Dickeya sp. NCPPB 3274
ATCCTGTACTTAAGGACTTTGTCAGCAATCTGAAACAAAAGGCGTGTTTATCACGCCTTTTGTTTTTTTATAGATCGTTTTTTGTGCGGACGGAGCGCGTCATTGTGTTTATGGCGTCGAGTTTCTAAAGTGGTGTGAAACCATCATAAGGAGTAACGCGGATGCTTAGGGTTGAGATGTTATGTACCGGCGATGAAGTGCTGCACGGTCAAATTGTGGATACCAACGCCGCCTGGCTGGCGGATTATCTGTTTTCACAGGGCGTGCCGATGACCAGCCGCATGACGGTGGGCGATAAGCTGGAAGAACTGGTGGCCGCCTTGACCGAGCGCAGTCAGATCGCCGATGTACTGATCGTCAATGGCGGGTTGGGGCCGACCAGCGATGATCTCAGCTCGCTGGCGGCGGCCACGGCCGCCGGAGAAACGCTGGTCGAGCACGCTGAATGGATCGCCCGTATGGAAGCCTTCTTCGTTGAGCGTGGCCGGGTCATGGCCGACAGTAACCGCAAACAGGCGCAATTGCCCGCCAGCGCTGAATTGGTGGATAACCCGGTCGGCACCGCCTGTGGTTTTGCGATGCAACTGAACAAGTGCCTGATGTTTTTCACCCCCGGCGTGCCCTCTGAATTCAAAGTGATGGTGGCGCAGCAGATTCTGCCGCGCCTGCGTCAGCGTTTTGCCGTTGCCGAACCGCCGCTGTGCCTGCGGTTGACCACGTTCGGCCGCTCTGAAAGCGATCTCGCCAGCCAGCTCGACAGCCTGCCGCTGCCGCCGGACGTGGTGTTGGGGTATCGCTCCTCCATGCCGATTATCGAACTGAAGCTGACCGGCCCGGCCACACGACGTGCGGAGATGGAAGCCGTATGGGAAACGGTGCGCGACGTTGCCGGTGAAAATGCGATTTTCGAAGGTACCGACGGGCTACCGGCGCAATTGGCGCGCCGTCTTGCCGAACGCGAGTTGCGTCTGACGGTGGGTGAGGACTTCACCGCCGGTCTGCTCAACTGGCAACTGCGTGAGGCGGATGTACCGTTATCCGGCGGCGACTTGCGGGTGGAAAGCGAGGCGTTGACGCTGGCGGCCGTCGCCGACGCGACCCGAACGCTGGCGCAGCGTCAGCAAACGGAACTGGCGCTGTACGTCGGCCGTTCTGATGACGGTGTGTTGATGCTGGCGCTGTACACCCCCGCAGGAACATTCGCCCAGACGATTCAGGTGAATGTGCGGCGCTACAGCCGTAAAACCCATCAGGATGTGGTGGCGATGCTGGCGATGAACATGCTGCGCCGCTGGCTCAATGGCTGGCCGGTGTATGGCGGTCATGGCTGGATCAGCGTGCTGGAGACATTGTAAGCCGCAGCTAGAGGCGGAGAACACGGGGGCAGCGGCCCCCACCATGACATAAGACTGTTGGTCTGATGTTTTAGATATAACCTTTTATTTTCAACGTTATAGCCCAACAGCCACAATACGGTTGTTGGGGATACCTAGCGCCTAAGCAGGTTTTCTATGCTACGCAGCAAGGATATGTTGAATGGCCAAAAACATGGGCACCGCACCAAAAGCATTCGGTGGTTCATTAAGTTGAACGAAACCTAACCGGATATAGAAGTCAATTGCTGCCGGATCCGCATCCAAATACACGCCTTTAACAGGTAGCGATTCGTGGATGGTTTTAACCTGTTTAAAGAATTCTAAAAGCAGTTCTTGTCCATAGCCTTTATTCTGTTCTTTCGTGGCTACCCCCAGCATAATTAGCCGAACAACCCCTAATTCATGAGGCAATGAACCTGAAACCACCCCCGCCAACTTACTTTTTTCAAGAGAGTAAGCAGCAAAAGTACAGAAACCCAACAGCTCTTTTGTTTCATCTTTAACCAATACTTTAGCTGCACAATTCCCATCTCTGACGCTTTTCTTGAGGGAGCTACGCACAAAAGAGTTGATTACGGTATTTCCGCAATCGAAACTCTTACTCCCAGGGTATGTGGTATCTGCCTGATACGCGTATACCACTACACCATTACTTTCACTTTGAGTATCTACCATCTTGTTTCTTCCTCCGCATTAACGCCTGTAAAGCCAGCGTCGGTGCAGCAGGTTCAGACAAGAGTTGGTTTAATTGTTGCCAGCTTGCTGCTGAAAGCTGTCGGCGCCGCTGGTTATCCAGAACGCTTTCTGCTCGCTCCAGGGCGGCATTAAGAATAAACGCACTCAAATCCAAACCTGCAGCCGTAGCTGCTTCACGAAGCACATCTTTAAGGTCAGGGCTAGTTTTTAACTCCACCCGCGCGTTCTTCGTGACGCGAGTATCATTGGGAAACACTGATACATTAGACATATTTACCTCTCAAAAATTTGTATGTTGACCTCCTTAATTAACGTTATAAAAAGCATCTAAATCTATTTAAATTCAGTGCATTATCAAAGTTTCTCATGGTTGGAACTCCAGTTTTTTAGCGTGTTTCTTACGCTATTCTTTTACCGTCCTATGGACGGCACATTTTTGGTACACCTTTTATCATACGGTTATTAGCCGTATGATTAGAATATATGCAATTACTCAATTCGAGTCAAGACATACGGCTATTACCCGTACAAAAAATCATACAATTGCGGTTCTTTGCTCATCTGTTCCGTGGATAGGCACTCCAGTCAACGGCGATGACACCCCACGACAGATGTTTCGTCATCATAGAAATCATATGATTAGATATCATTATGAAGCGCTGTGTTGTTGAGAAGATGATCAACCCGTTTTATTTTATCCTTGACGCAAGCGGTGCCCGGCAGGTGACGTCACAATGCTGGTGAGGGAAAGTATCACACCGTGCATGAGTGCAACGGTGGAATCGATAATGGCGTTTTGACGATATTGGTGTGTTGAGGCTAAAGCGTGACGGAAAAAAGCTTGGCATACTTTACGGGCAGGCATAGAGGTGATCTCATTGAATTTTTTGTCGAAAATCAGTAGATCACAACACTCTATGCCTGTCTCATTTTCTGGGGATTCGTCAGCCCGTCGTGATTGCAGGCATCAGTACAGCAGCGAATACAACTGGCGGCGATAGCGGGCAGCCAGCGCATCGCCGGTGCCGAGTGCGGCCATGATATCCATCAGCGTTTTACGGGCGTTGCCGCCGGCCGCGGTCAGATCTTTCTTCAGCATTCCCATCAACAGCTCCAGCGCCTCTTCATTGCGCCCGACCTGATGCAGTTGCAGGCTGAGTTGCACCGCCAGCTCCTGATTATCCGGCGAGGCCGCCAGTTGCTGCTGCAATTGCTGAATTTCCGGCGTATCCGCCGCCTGTTTCATCAGTTCGATTTGCGCCACCAGCCCGTGGTAACGGGTGTCCTGATCCTGCAGTGGAATGCTGTCCAGTACCGTTTGCGCGTCATCGGTGCGGTTGAGCTGGATCTGCACTTCCGCCAGCAACAGCGCGATATCGCTGCGTTTGGCGTCCAGTTGCCAGGCGTCTTTCAGCAGTACGGCGGCTTCTTTTAACTGGTTTTCCTGAATCAGTTGCTGAGCCTGCGCCAGTTTCAGGTCTTCGGCTTTCGGCAGCACACGCTGCAGCAGGTCGCGGATCACCTCTTCCGGCTGCGGCCCCTGAAAACCGTCCACCGGCTGACCGTCCTTGAACAAATAGACGGTCGGGATGGCGCGCAGGCCGAACTGGGCCGCCACACGCTGCTCGGTGTCGCAATCCACTTTGGCCAGAATAAACTGGCCGGCGTATTCCGCCGCCAGTTTGTCCAGCACCGGCTCCAGTTGCTGGCAATGGGTGCTGCGTTCGGACCAGAAATAGAACAGCACCGGGGCGCTCATGGACTGTTCCAGCACCTGATGCAGGTTGGTCTCGTTGATATCAATCACGTTGGCGTGTTGTTCTAACATGTCATTCTCTCTTAGCCGTTTCAGCCATAAATGGGGGCGATGTCCGCCACTTCAACCCCGAATCAGGATTTTGTCCGCAACAGATGATCAAGCGCACGGCCCGGCAACAGGCGGCGCAGTACGGTGATGCCGTGGGCGAGCAGCGTCACCGGGTAGCGCAGTTTCGGGCGCGGGCTTTCCAGCGCGTGAATCAGTTTAGGCAGCACTGCTTCCGGCGGCAGGGTAAAGCGGCTGGCAATGCCGGGATTGGTGACCGGTCGATCCTGCTGCGCCTGATCCACATTGTGGGTGAAATTGGTGCTGATCGGGCCGGGCTCGATCAGCGATACGTACAAACCGCTACCGTGCAGTTCCATACGCAACGCGTCGGACCAGGCTTCCAGCGCGTATTTGCTGGCGGCGTAAGCGCCGCGCCCCGGAGTGGAAATCAGCCCCATCACCGAACTGGTCTGGATAATTCGCCCTTCGCCGTGAGGCAACATGGCGGGCAGCAACAGCTGAGTCAACTGGTGCGTGCCGAACAGGTTGCTGGAGAACTGTTGTTCCAGTTGCTGACGGGAAATGGTGTTGAGCGGCCCGTATAGCCCGTAACCGGCGTTGTTGAACAGGCCGTAGAGCCGGTTGCCGGTCAGGGTAATGACTACGTCGGCGGCCTGCCTGACGCTGGCGCTGCTGTCGAGATCCAGATCGATCCCCTCAAAGCCCAGCGAGTTCATGCGTGCCACATCCTGATGACGGCGGCAGGCCGCCAGTACGCGATAGCCGCGTTGTTGCAAACATTGAGCGGCAATCAGGCCAATACCGCTGGAGCAACCAGTAATCAAAACCGCTTTTTGCATAACTTTACCTAACGAAAACGCTTAAATATCAAGAGTCGTGGTTAACTGTTAGTCTTTATCGACTCAGTGCTGATTAATAACAGGGTCGAGCTGTTTTGCCATCCATCCGGCGATAAACGGCTGGGCATCGCGGTTGGGATGGATGCCATCATCCTGCATCCATTCCGGTTTGAGATAAACCTGCTCCATGAAAAACGGCAGTAGCGGAATATCAAATGTTTTGGCGAGGCGTGGATAAACGGCGCTGAACGATTCGGTATAGCGCCGCCCGTAGTTGGCTGGCAAGCGGATTTGCATCAGCAACGGTTGGGCGTTAGCCGTCTTGACCTGGGTAATGATGCTGGCGAGATCCCGCTCTACGTTCTGCGGGGGAAAACCACGCAGGCCGTCATTGCCGCCCAGCTCGATCAACACCCAGCGCGGCTGGTGCTGTTGCAGCAATGTGGACAGACGCGCCAGCCCCTGCGTTGCCGTGTCGCCGCTGATACTGGCGTTCACCACCCGGACCTTGGGCGTGGGGGAGCGAGACTGCCAGGTCGCGTCCAGCAGCGAGGGCCAGGCCTGATTCGCCGCCATACGATAGCCGGCGCTCAGGCTGTCGCCCAGCACCAGCAACGTATCCGCCGCGAAGGCGCGTAGACTGAACAGGCCCCAGAATAGAAGGACAACGATATGCCAGCGGAAAACATTCTTGAAGTTCATCATCTTAGTAAGCACGTTGGTCAGGGGGAACACCAGCTCTCCATCCTCACCGGAGTTGAGCTGGTTGTCAAACCTGCTCAGACCATTGCGCTGGTGGGCGAATCCGGTTCGGGAAAATCCACCTTGCTGGGGATTCTGGCCGGTCTGGATGACGGCAGCAGCGGACAGGTGTCGCTGCTTGGGCAGCGGCTGGATCGGCTGGATGAGGAAGGGCGGGCGGCGCTGCGGGCGCAGGACGTGGGATTCGTGTTCCAGTCCTTTATGTTGGTGCCGACGTTGACCGCGCTGGAGAACGTACAGTTACCGGCGTTGCTGCGGGGTGAAAGCGATCGCCACAGCCGCCAGCAGGCGGAGCAACTGTTGCAGCAGCTCGGTCTGGGCGCGCGATTGCAGCATCTGCCCGCGCAGCTTTCCGGCGGCGAGCAGCAGCGTGTGGCGCTGGCGCGCGCATTTAGCGGCAGGCCGCGGGTACTGTTCGCCGATGAGCCGACCGGCAATCTGGATCGGCAGACCGGTGAGCGCATCGCCAACCTGCTGTTTTCCCTCAACCGTGACTTTGCCACTACTCTGATTCTGGTGACGCATGACGAGCAACTGGCGGCGCGCTGCGAACGTTGCCTGCGGCTGCGCGACGGCAAACTGTGGGAGGATGCATGATCTGGCGTTGGTTTTGGCGGGAGTGGCGATCGCCGTCGTTGCTGATTGTATGGCTGGCGTTGACGCTGTCGGTGGCCTGCGTGCTGGCGCTCGGTTCCATCAGCGATCGCATGGAGAAAGGGCTGAGCCAGCAGAGCCGTGATTTCCTGGCCGGCGACCGCGTGCTGCGGGCCTCCCGACCGGTGGATGAAAGCTGGCTGCAACAGGCGCAGCAGCAGGGGCTGACGCAGAGCCGGCAGGTGTCGTTCATGACCATGACCTACGCGGGCGACAATGCGCAACTGGCGCAGGTTAAAGCCACTGACGAGCGTTATCCGCTGTATGGCGAGCTGAAAACCCAGCCGGCTGGGCTACGGGTAACGCCGGGTACGGTGCTGGCCGCGCCGCGTCTGCTGGCCTTGCTGGGGTTGAAGGTGGGCGACCGGCTGGATGTCGGGGATACCACCTTGGCCATCGCCGGGGAACTGGTGCAGGAGCCGGATGCCGGCTTTAACCCGTTCGAGACGGCGCCGCGGGTGCTGATGAATCTGGCGGACGTGGAAAAAACCGGCGCTATTCAGCCGGGCGGGCGTATTACCTGGCGCTATATGTTTGCCGGCACGCCGTCGCAAATCGCCCGTTTCAGCGACGTTATCAAACCGCAGTTGAAGCCGGATCAGCGCTGGTACGGCATGGAAGATTCGCAGAGCGCGCTGGGCAAATCCCTGCAACGCTCCCAGCAGTTCCTGTTGTTGTCGGCGTTGTTGACCCTGCTGCTGTCGGTAGCGGCGGTGGCGGTGTCGATGGGGCATTACTGCCGTAGCCGTTACGATCTGGTGGCGGTGCTTAAAACGCTGGGTGCCGGGCGGCAGGCGTTGCGCCGGTTGATCGTCGGGCAGTGGGTATCGGTGCTGGCGTTGTCGGCATTGTGCGGCAGTTTGCTGGGAATCGGGTTTGAGGCGCTGCTGATACGCGCCCTTTCACCGGTGCTACCCGGCGAATTGCCGGCCGCCGGGCTGTGGCCGTGGGGCTGGGCGCTGGGTACGCTGGTGCTGATTTCGCTGTTGGTGGGGATTCGTCCTTACCGGCAACTGCTGGCGACCCAACCGCTGCGGGTTTTGCGCCAGGATGTGGTGGCGAACGTCTGGCCGCTGCGCTATTACCTGCCGGTGGTGGCGGCGGTGGTGATCGGCTTGCTGGTGGTGCTGTCCGGCGGCGGCGCGTTGTTGTGGTCGTTGCTGGGCGGTATGCTGGCGCTGTCGCTGCTGTTGGGCGGCATTGGCTGGGGCGGCCTGCTGTTGCTGCGCCGGCTGACGTTGAAAACGCTGTCGCTGCGTCTTGCCATTAATCGCCTGCTGCGTCAGCCGTGGGTGACGCTGGGCCAGCTGGCTGCGTTTTCGCTGTCTTTCATGCTGCTGGCGCTGTTGCTGCTGTTGCGCGGCGATTTGCTGGATCGCTGGCAGCAGCAGTTGCCGCCCGGCAGCCCCAATTATTTCGTGCTGAATATCAGCGCCGATCAGGTGCCGCCGGTAACGGATTTTCTGGCGCAACATCAGGTGAAACCGGAAACGTTCTACCCGATCATTCGCGCCCGTCTGACGGAAATCAACGGACTGCGGGCCACCGATCTGGTGCATGAGGATGATCCCGGCGGGGAAACCGTCAACCGGGAACTGAACCTAACCTGGCTGAGCCAATTGCCGGACCATAATCCGCTGGTGGCGGGGCAGTGGCCGCCGAAAGCGGGCGAGGTGTCGATCGAACAAGGGGTAGCACAACGTCTTGGGGTGAAGATAGGCGATACGCTGACCTTCACCGGCGATACCCAGCCGTTTCAGGCCACGATCAGCAGCCTGAGGCAGGTGGACTGGGAAAGTCTGCGGCCGAACTTCTTCTTCATTTTTCCGCCCGGCTCGCTGGATAGTCAGCCGCAATCATGGCTGACCAGTTTCCGTTACGAAGGCGGCGATACGCTGATCACCCAACTGAATCGCCAGTTCCCGACGCTGACGGTGCTGGATGTCGGCGCCATTCTGAAGCAGATCGGCACCGTGTTGCAGCAGGTAGGCTTGGCGCTGGAGGTGATGGTGGTGCTGGTGCTGTTCTGCGGCGCGCTGTTGTTGCTGGCGCAAATTCAGGTCGGCATGCGTCAGCGGCGTCAGGAACTGATCGTGTACCGCACGCTGGGTGCCGGCCAGCGTTTGTTGCGCGCCACGCTGTGGTGGGAGTTTGCGGTCTTGGGGCTGTCCGCTGGCGTGGCGGCGGCGCTGGGCGCGGAAGCGGCGTTATGGCTGTTGCAGCGCAAAGTGTTCGATTTTCCGTGGCAGCCGAATATGTGGCTGTGGGGCGGGTTGCCGGTATTGGCGGCGCTGCTGTTGTCGCTGTACGGCGGCTGGCTGGGACTGCGGTTGCTGCGCGGCAATGCGTTGTTTAGGCGTTATCACGCCTGAGGTTAACCTCGGGCGTTTTTTACCGTCGCGCTGTCCCGCAGGCGCACGACTTCATCGATGTTTGATTCATGGATGTTTGGTTCATGGATGCCTGGCATAAGGTATCCGGATTGTGGGCTATGGCGTGACGTTAACCAGCTTGCCGGGGCGGGTTAATCGGTTGGTGGCGAAAGTACGGAAAGAGCGGAAGTGGGGAAAGACGCGCAGCCCTGATGCAGGCTGCGCGGTTCGGATGAGCGGTTTCGATGATTAGAAATCGACGCTGGCGCGCAACACCACTTCGCGCGGGTCGCCAATCGCCACGCGCAGGTTGTTGCCGCTCGACGGGTAGTAGGTTTTATCGAACAGGTTCTTGACGTTGAGCTGCCACTTCACCTTGTAACCGTTGATCGGCACGCTGTAAGTCACAAAGGCGTCAGCCACGGTGTAGTCGTCAAGGAAGAAGCTGTTGGCGGCATCGCCGGGGCGACGGCCGACATAACGGGCGCCGATGCCGGCGCGCAGATCGTCGCCGGCGTGCAGGCCCAGATTGCCGAAATCGTTGGTCAGGAACAGCGAGGCGGTATGGCGCGCCACGTTGGTCATTTCGTTACCCTGATTGTCCGGGTCGGCGGTGACGCGGGCATCGGTAAAGGCGTAGGAACCGATCAGACTCAGGCTGTCGGTCAGTTTGCCTGCCACATCCACTTCCACCCCTTGTGAACGAACCTTGCCGGCGGTGCGGGTGACGGTTTCTCCGTTTACCAGCTCACTCACCATTACGTTACGCTTCTGGATATCAAACAGCGCCAGATTGGCGGTAACACGGTTGGGCAAGTCCAGCTTGGCGCCCACCTCATAAGACTTGCCGGTTTCCGGCGCCATTGAGCCAATCTGGGTAGCGATCGAGGTATTGGGTTTGAACGATTCACTGTAACTGGCGTACAGCGATGACCAGGCGTTCAGGTTGTAGACCACCCCGGCGCGCGGTACCAGTCGACTGTCGGAACCGTCGGTATTGGTAACGAACGGACGTCCTTTGCCAGACATCACATCAAAATGGTCGTAACGCACGCCCCCCAACAGCATCCAGTGTTCGTTGAAACGAATGGCATCCTGCATGAAGACGCCGGTGCTATCGACATTTTCGCGCTGGTCGCTGTCCGCTGCGCTGACGGTGGTGGATGCCGGCTGCAAACCGTAGGTCGGGTTATAGACGTTGAAGCTATAGCGTCTGGTGCTGCGCAGCATATCGCCACGATAAGTGCGGTCGGCTTCGTGGTCCACGCCAAACAGCAACTGGTGGTTGATGCTGCCCCAGTCGATATCGCCATTCAGCGTCAACTGAACATTTTGCGACTGGCTACGGGCGTCGGCGGTGGCATCAGCCTGACGAGTCAGGATGCCGGTAGTGGCGTTATAGCTGGTGGCGCGCGCCTGATTATCGTTGTAGGTATTACGGCTGTAGGCGTAATTCAGCTTGGTTTTCCAGCGATCGTTGATGGCGCTTTCCATCTGGAGGGTCAGCGTGTCCTGATCGCCGCGGGTGGCGTTGTAGGCTTCGTCAAACCGGCGTTCGCGCGGGGTATTGACCGGTTTGCCGGTGCGGCTGTCGATCACGGTGCCGCGATCGAACGGCGTCAGGTATTCCATGTGCTCGTAGGACACTCGCACGGTGGTGTTTTCGCCGTACCACATCAGCGACGGTGCAATGGTGGTCTGGCGGTTGCGGCCGAAGTTGCGCCAGTAGTCGGTTTCATCGTGATCGACGATCATGCGATAAGCCAGACCGGAGGTGCCGAGCGGGCCGGTGACATCCACCTGGCCGCCGCCGCCGTTGAAACTGCTGTTCCAGCCTTCGATATGAGTTTTCTGCACCAGCTCCGGTTTTTTACTGATGATGTTGATCATGCCGCCGGGCTCGCCCCAGCCGTACAACATTGATGCCGGCCCTTTCAGCACTTCCACCCGCTCGGTGGTCGGGGTGACGTTGCGCGCCTGAATTGAACGCATGCCGTCGCGCAGGATGGAACCGTCGCGGTTATCGCCGAAACCGCGCTTCATGACCGCGTCCTGCGTCCCGCCGAGGGTGTTGGCCTGGGTGATGCCGCTGACGTTGTATAACGCTTCATCAAGATTTCTGGCCGCCTGATCCTCCAGCACCTGGTGCGGCACCACATTGACGGCTTGCGGTATGTCCAGCAGGCGGCTCTCGGTACGGGTGCCGGTGACGGCGTTGTGCGGTTGGTAGCCGGTTTCCCGTGCGCCGCTTGCAGGCGTGCTGGCGGTCACCACCATCGTGTCTTCCTGCTTTTTCGTGTTTTTTGCGGCGGTGTCGCTACCGGCCTGTGTGGTGGCGGCCTGAAGACTGAAGGGCAGCAGGGCCAGCAGCGGCCAGCCTTTTTGCCAGTGAAGGTTATTCATGTGTTAACTGACTCCAATAGGTCCCTGAAAAATCAATCGGTAAAAACTGCTGATAGAGTTGTTGTAAGGTGCGCTGCGGGTCGATATCGCCAAACAGCGTCGGATAGAGGGCTTTGGCGAACATTTCCACCATCACCACGTGATACGGGCTGAGATAAAAGTTGTGCCACATGCTCCAGGCGCGGCCGGTGCCGACGGCGCTCAGGTGCGAAAGCAGCGGCTCCTGCATCAGCAGGGTGCGGAAACTGTCGGCGGCCTGCCGGGGCGTGACGTCCGGGCCGAGCATCAGGTCGGAAAGGCGTTTGCCGTCCGGCCCGGCCATGCCGGTGGCGATGTAGACATCCGGTCTGGCGGCCAGCGCCTGTTCCGGGCTGAGTTCGCCGTATACGCCTTTCACTTTGCCGGCCGCGATGTTATCGCCGCCGGCGAAGGCCAGCAGTTCGCCGAGATTACCGTTGACCGCCGTGGTGCAGCAGGTGTCGCGGCGTCCAAGATGCAGATGCAGCATCACCGTGGTTTTGCGGCCCTGATACTGCGCCAGTCGCGCTTTTACGGTGTCCATGTGCTGCTGGTAGAAAGCGATAAACGCTTCGGCGCGCGACGACTGGTTGAGCACGTCGCCGAGCAGGCGCAGGCTGGGCACGGTGTTTTTCAGCAGATCGATGCGTAGGTCGACATAGATATACGGGATGCCTGCCTGAGTCAGCGCCTGCTGGATGCTCTGTTCGTTGTCGGTGCCTTTAGCCAGCCGCGGCAGGATCACCAGATCCGGTTTCAGCGGCAGCAGGGCTTCCGCGTTGACGCTGTTGAGATTGCCGTTACCCAACTGCGGGATGCGGGCCATGTCGGGAAATTTCGCGGTATAGCGGCCCCAGCTTTGGGCGTCATAACGCGCCATGTCGCCTGGCCAGCCCACCACGCGCTGCGCCGGGTTGCCCGGTTCCAGCAAGGCCAGCGTATACAGCATGCGACTTTCGCCCAGCACAATGCGCTGCGGGTTATCCGGCACTACCACCTGACGACCGGTAATGTCGGTGACGGTTTTGGCCTGCGTCAGCGGGCTGAACCAGAGTACGGTGAGGAAGAGAAAAACGATGCGCATGTTCTTTTCTCGTAAAAATGAGGCAGAAAAAAATAATAATAATTATTTTTATTTGCAATAAAAACGAGAGGGAACCAAGGTTAAAAAAGAAAAAGCCCTGATATTTCACAGGGCTGGCAGAGGTTATGTAAATAATTAAAGTCGCCGCGACAGGGCGGCGAGTGGGGCGAAGCGGGTATCAGGACGACTTTTTACCGTCTTGGTGCTCGTAGCCGCGGCCAAAGCGACGTTCCAGCCGGCCTTGCAGCAATTCCAGCCCAATGGACAGCACCCAGTAAATGACGGCGGCGGTTGTGAGCATTTCCATGTAGTGGTAGGTGCTGCGGCCGTAAGACTGAGCCAGAAAGTTCAGCTCCCACAGGCCCATCAGCGACACCAGCGAGGAGTCTTTGATCATCGAAATGAACTGGGAACCGGCGGGCGGAATGATGATGCGCAGCGCCTGCGGCGCCACTACGTGGGTGGTGATCACCCAGCGCGACAGCCCCAGTGCCATAGCGGCCTCCTTCTGACCGCGAGGAACCGCGAGTACGCCGCTGCGGATGGTTTCCGCCAGATAGGCGCCATAGTTTAGCGACAGCGCGATGATGCCGGAGGTAAAGGCACTCATTACGATGCCGACCTGCGGCAGCGCGAGGTAGATGATCAACACCTGCACCAGCAGCGGCGTACCGCGAAACAGCGAGACGTAAAACGTGGCGCAGCCGAAAGCGATCGCGCTGGAAGAGAGCCGGCCAGCAGCGGTGAGCACCGCCAACAGGATACAGAACAGCATTGAAATGATGGTTATGACGACGCTCAGCACCGCTCCCTGGATGAAGCCGTCCGGCGACAGATGCATCCCCAACATGGAGGGCAGTTTCTGCTTGATCAGGCCGGTATCAAGATCCATAAACGAAAACAGCCACAGCAACAGGCTGAGCAGCACCAGCCAGGTCAGGCCGGCGCGCAGACGAAAACCAAATCCGGCGCGTTCAGGCGCCGGCGGCATGTGAGACGGGGTTTCAGCGGACGAACGCGACATTACGGGTTGACCCCGGTGATGTCTTCACCAAACCACTTCATGGAGATGGTTTTCAGCGTGCCGTCGGCGCGCAGCGCGGCGATGGCATCGGCCAGCGTTTTACTCCATTCCGGGTCGCCTTTGTCGACGGCAATCCAGTTTGGCTCGGCATACAGTTCCTGCAGGATCCGCAGTTGCGGCAGCTTTTCGATGCGCGGTTTGGCGGTGATACGGTCGGAAATCACCGCATCCAGCCGTTTACCCGGGCCCAGCGCCAGATTGCGGAACGCCATTTCTTCATCGGTGGGCACCGCCTGCACATGACCAAACGGGAAGGCGATCGGTTTGCCGCCTGGGATCACCAGACTTTTGTTCAGGTAGTTCTCGTAGCTGGAGCCCAGCCCCAGCCCGACTTTCTTGTTGCTCAGGTCGGCGGCGGATTGGATGTTTTTCTCATCCTTATGGACGATCAGTACGGCGAAGGTACTGTAGTAAGGGGTGGCGAAGTCCAGCATTTTGGCGCGTTCGGCATTCGGGGTCATGGAGCAGATGCACATGTCCCAGCGGCCTTGCCACTTGCCGCCGACGATGGTTTCCCAGCCCGGCGTCGCCAGTTCCAGTTTGGCGCCCAGTTTCTGCGCCACTGCGTTGGCGACGTCGACATCGAAGCCAACCAGTTGATTCTTATCGTCGAGATAGCTAAATGGCGGATAGTCGTTGAACAGCACGTTGCGGACTACGCCGGTCTGTTTCACCCGATCCAGCGTGCTGCCGGCCTGTGCGGCGCTGAGCATGAAGCAGGCGCTCAGTCCGAGCGCCATCAGTGCGAGAAGTTTTTTCATCCATTTTCCCTACAAACTAGCGTCACAACGGGCAACGCGGGGCTGCTTGCCGCGTCCCGTCGGTGGAAATCACAAAGGCCCTATCTTATAGCAGCCGCGGGCGTGTGCAAAATAAGGTCTTCGTTAGGCGGCCGAGGGGCGGGGAATAAGCATCGGTGGCGGCGGTGTCATATACAAACGGCGGCGCCACATAAAAGGCGCCACATAAAAGGCACCACATAAAAGGCGCCACATAAAAGGCGCCACATAAAAGGCACTACATAAAAAAAGAAACCTGCCACCGGGGTGGCAGGTATGACGGTGTGATTATCCGGCGCGCGCGTTATTTTTTGCGGGCGTATTTCAGGGAGTCCAACGCCACGGCGAAGATGATGATGCCGCCTTTGATGATGTACTGCCAGTAAGGGCTGACGCCGATGTAGGTCAGGCCGTAGTTGATGAGGGTGAAGATGATAACCCCGGTCACCACGCCGGCGACCGTACCCACACCACCGGCAAAGGACACGCCGCCGACCACGCACGCCGCGATGGCGTCGAGTTCGTACATGAAGCCTAAGTTGTTGGTGGCGCTGCCGATACGGCCGGCTTCCAGCATACCGCCGAAGGCGTAGAAGATACCGGACAGCATGTACACCAGAATCAGGTTCAGCGAGACGTTCACGCCGGAGACTTTAGCCGCTTCCGGGTTGCCACCGATGGCGAAGATATTTTTGCCGAAGCGGGTCTTGTTCCACAGGATCCACACGAACACCGCCGCAATCACCGCATAGAAGGTGATATAGGACAGCTTAAAGTCGCCGAAGCGGATAAACCCCTGTGCAAAGGTGGAGAAACGATCGTCAAAGCCGGCGATTGGGGACGCGCCGACGATGTCGTAGTACAGCGAGTTGATACCGTAGACGATGATCATCGTGCCTAATGTCGTGATGAACGGCGTCACTTTCAGGTAGGCGATGATAAGACCATTGACCAGACCGATCACCGCGCCAATGGCGCAGACGATCAGGATAACCAGCGGGATCGGCATGGTTTCCAGATGCGGGAACACCTTGTTGCTGTTGTCCATCGCCTGTAACAGCGTGGCCGCAACGACTGCCGCAAGGCCGACCTGACGACCGGCAGACAGGTCGGTGCCCTGGGTAACGATAAGCCCGGCCACGCCGAGCGCGATGATCACGCGCACCGAGGACTGGGTAAGAATGTTACTCAGGTTGGTGAGACTGAGGAAGGTGGGGTCCTGGATAATAATAATCACCAGCAATACCAGCAGCACGGCATAAATGCCGCTGTCTTTCAGCCAGGTGAGCGCACTTTTTTTAGTAGTAGCTTTCATGGTAACAGCCCTTGCATCATTAAAGGTGTAACGACGCTAAACGGAGGATTTCGTTCTGCGTGGTGTTCTTGGTTTCGACAATGCCTGCGACGAGGCCATTACTCATCACCAGAATGCGGTCGGTGACGCCCAACAATTCCGGCATTTCTGATGAAATGATGATGATTCCCTTGCCCTTTTTCGCCAGCTCGGAAATAAGCTGATAAATCTCGAATTTGGCGCCCACGTCAATGCCGCGGGTCGGTTCGTCCAGCATCAGGATTTCCGGTTGAGTCAGCAGCCAGCGGCCAATGATCACCTTCTGCTGGTTACCGCCGGACAGCGAGCCGATGGCGGTATGGTGGCCGGGGGTTTTTACCCGCATCGAATCAATCACCCACTGCACATCGCTTTTCATGCGCTTGTTGTCCAGCAGGCCGAGGCTGTTTTTGTATTTGTGGATGTTGGAGATCAGCGAGTTAAACCCGACATCCAGATAGGCGTAGATACCGGTAGAGCGGCGTTCTTCGGTGACCAGTGCGAAACCGTTGTTGATTGCCTCGTTAGCGGTATGGTTGTTGATGTCTTTGCCGTGCAGTTTGATGGTACCGCTGAGTTTTTCGCGGATACCGAACAGCGTTTCGACGATGTCGGTGCGTTTGGCGCCGACCAGACCGGCAATCCCCAAAATTTCGCCCTGACGCAGATCGAACGACACATCACGGATCGACGGCTGACGCATGGATGTCAGGCCGCGTACTTCCAGCATGACGTCGCCGGGAGTGTTGGTTTTGTCCGGAAAACGCTGGTTAAGGGAGCGGCCGACCATCATGGCGATGATCTGGTCCATGTTCAGGCCATCCAGCGGCTGAGTGGCGACCCACTGACCGTCGCGCAGTATGGTGATTTCATCGCACAGCTGGAAGATTTCTTCCATTTTGTGGGAGATGTAGACGATGCCGCAGCCCCGGTCCTTCAGCTTACGGATGATGGTGAACAGGTGGTTCACCTCTTTTTCCGTCAGCGACGAGGTGGGTTCGTCCATGATGACGATTTTAGCGTTATAGGAGAAGGCCTTGGCAATTTCGATCATCTGCATTTGCGATACCGACAGCGAGGCCACTTTGTCGCGCGGATCGATATCGATATCCAGTTCATCGAAAATCGCTTTGGTATCGCGATACATTTTTTCCTGATCGACGAACAACCCTTTTTTCGGATAGCGGCCAAGCCACATGTTGTCCATGACCGAACGTTGTAAAACCAGGTTCAATTCCTGGTGCACCATGGATACACCATTCTCCAGCGCTTCTTTGGCGCTTTTGAAATCGACTTCCTGCCCCTGGAATTGAATGCTGCCTGAATCTTTCTGATAAATGCCGAACAGACATTTCAGTAGCGTCGATTTCCCTGCGCCGTTTTCGCCCATCAGGGCATGGATGGAGTGGGGGCGCACCTTCAGGTTGACATTATCCAATGCCTTTACACCGGGAAACGACTTACTGATATTGGTCATCTCCAGCAGGAATTCGCGCTGAGTGGTTAGAGTGTCACTGGTCATATTTTACCTGGTCGAAATAATTACCTGGCTGAAACGTTGCCGGGCTGAACATGACTGCCTGGCTGAGAAAATCATTCGTCCAAACAGTAGGGGCGCAACGGTTGCTGCGCCCCGACGAGATTACTTTATGAACTGCGCCAGGTTGTCTTTATCAACCGGCACGTACGGGACACGTACCACTTTGTTTTCAATCTTGAAGTTGGTGCCTTCGCCAGCCGGTTTACCCAGCGCCAGGTTTTTCGCCAGATCCAGCGTGGCTTTGGCCTGGTTTTCCGCATCGTTCAGCACGGTGCCGGCCAGTGCGCCGGATTTGATCAGCGACAGGGCTTCCGGCAGGGCGTCAACGCCGAATACCGGAATGCTGCTCTTGTTATGGGCTTTCAGCGCTTCTACCGCACCCATCGCCATAGCGTCATTGTTAGCGATGAGTACTTCAATTTTGTTGGCGTTGGGACCGGACATCCAGGCGTCGACCTTGTCTTTGGCCATCGCGGTATCCCACATTGCGGTATCCATCTGCAACTGCTGGACTTTCAGCCCTTCTTTGGTCAGGGTGTCTACCACATATTTGGTGCGGGCTTCAGCATCCGGGTGACCCGGCTCGCCTTTCAACAGGGCGTACTGGATCGTGCCGTCTTTGTTCAGATCCCATGACGGGTTGGCTTTCCAGTGTTTGGCGATCAACTGACCCTGAATGATACCGGACTCTTTGGAGTCGGTGCCGACGTAGTAGGCTTTGTCATAGCTGGCCAGTACTTTGGCGTTCGGTTCTTTGTTAAAGAACACCACCGGCACGTCGGCGGCCTTCGCTTTCTGCACCACAATCGCAGCAGCGGCCGGGTCAACCAGGTTGATAGCCAGCGCTTTTACGCCTTTGGCCAGCAGTACGTCCACCTGATCGTTCTGCTTGGACTGGTCGTTCTGCGAGTCGTTCATCAGCAGGTCGACGCCGCCGATGGCTTTGGCTTCTTTTTCAATGTCCTTGCGCACCATCGACATGAAGTTGTCGTCGTACTTGTAGATGGTGACGCCGATACGGGTATCCGCAGCGTGGGCGGCGGCTCCGAACATCATGCTGGCAACCAGGGCGGTGAGAGTGAAAACCTTCTTATTCATGATATCTCCGGGTTTATGCAGGGTAGTTCTCAGTCCGGCCGCACGACTCGGGGTAGACGTAGCGCGGCTGTCAGTTAGTAAGCGTCGGCGTGGCATGGTCATGCCGGGCTGACGATTTTGCAGGCATGGCCCGCTTAAAGCCTGACTTCCCTGTTTTCAGATGGTACCGACTCTGTTGGCTGGCGACCGTCTGGCAATGCGTCCTGAAACCGATGCGTCCTGAAACCGATGTATTCTTAAACAACAGTGTGAACGTTTCCGCCGTTGTGGTGGTTAACGGTTCAACAGACAGGATGGCCGTGTTACAAGGCGCCTGTCCTCCGCAGTACGCCCTCATCATAGAGAGCGCAATGTTAATTAACTGTGAATTTACTCACAGATTGAAAGCGGTTACATGGATGATTTGAATGAATTAGTGACCGTCTCCACATTTTACCGGGGAGCCACCGAATGCCGCCGCACCAGCGTCGGCATGAAACAGTGCCTGGCGGTGGGGTCCAGCAGCCCGGCCGCGCCTTTTAGCGCCAGTTCTGTGGCAATTTTCGCCATAGAAACAATAGGGTAGCGGATGGTCGTCAGACGCGGGTCGGTGTAGCGGGAAATCGGGATATCATCGAAACCGACTACCGAAAACCGCTCCGGCACCGGGATGCCGTTATCTTTCAGCGCCATCAGCGCGCCGGCCGCCATGCCGTCGTTGTAGGCGAATACCGCCGTCAGCTGCTGGTTGCGTCCCAGCAGTTCCACCATGGCCGCTTCGCCGCCCTGCAGGTCCGGCTCGCCGTTGGCGATCCACTCATCGGGCGGCTCGATGCCCTGTTCCTGCAACGCCTGTCGCCAGCCGGTAAGGCGTTCCGTTACGTCTTCTATCGGGTGGCTGGAGCGAAGATAACCGATGCGCTGATGCCCCTGCTGCAACAACATGCGGGTCGCCATCATCGCGCCGCTGACGTTGTCGAGACAGACGCAGCGGTGCGGGTAGTCCGGCAGCAGCCGGTTGATCAGCACCATACCGGGCACCTGCTCCATGAATTCCGCCAGTTCCTCATCGGATAAGGCTTTGGCATGCACGATCAGCGCGTTGCAGCGCTGACGGATCAGCACTTCGATGGCGTGCCGTTCCTTTTCTTCCTGATGATAGGAGTTGTTAATCAGTACATGTTTTTGCAGGCGCTGCGCCACGGTGTCCACCGCCTTGACCATAGCGCCGAAGAACGGATCCGACACGTCCATCACCACCACGCCGATGGTGTCGCTGACCTGCGAAGCCAACGCCTGCGCATTGGCGTTGGGGCGGTAGCCCAACTGCTCGACCGTCTGCAGGACCAGATCGCGCGTCTGTTGGGTGACCGCGCTGCTGTTATTGAGCACGCGGGAAACGGTGGCTATGGAAACGCCCGCCTGGCGCGCAACATCACGGATGGTAATCATCAATACTCACCACAGAGGAAAAAGTTCATGAGGGCGACCCCGACACTCAAGCTGTCCGGGCATATTCTGTCAGGCGTTATGGAGAGACTGCGTGAGTCAGGTCACAGTGATGAAAGCGGTTACATACAATTCTGTAACCTTTGTGACGAAGGTCATTATCCGGGATGAAAGACGACGGCCGGGCGTGACGACGCTCGTCGGAAAGTGTCATTTGGGAAAACGCCCCGGCAAAGCGCCAGGGCGAGTAGGGAGGGAATCGGCTTACTCGGCGGCGTAACCGCTGGCCGGAATAACGTCGCCGTCCAGCCAGGCCTGATTGTCGCGTAGCGCCAGTCGTCCGGCCAGAAACCAGCCCACCACCAGCGGGTAGATGCTGTGTTCCTGCGTTTGCACCCGTTCCTGCACGTCCTGCTCGGTGTCGCCGGGGAAAACCGGTACTCTGGCCTGCAGGATCACCGGGCCGCCGTCCAACTCTTCGGTCACGAAATGCACCGAGGTGCCGTGCTCGCTGTCGCCGTTTTCCAGCGCTTTACGATGGGTGTGCAGACCGGGGTATTTCGGCAGCAGCGACGGATGGATATTCAGCATCTTGCCGAGGAAACGCGCCACGAATCCGGCGCTGAGGATACGCATGTATCCGGCCAGCACCACTACGTCCGGCTGATATTTCTCGATTTCGGCTGCCAGCGCGTCATCGAAATCGGCGCGGCTGGCGTAATCGCCCGGCAACAGCGCGCGGGCGGCGATGCCGGCGTCACGCGCCCGCTCCAGACCGAGAGCCTCTGGATTGTTACTGAATACTGCGGTAATTCGCCCTGCGATGCGGCCGCTCTGACAGGCGTCGATCAACGCCTGCAGATTGCTTCCCTGACCTGAAATCAGGACAACGATGTTTTTCATCACTGAATAACCACTGTCTCTCCGCCATTGGTACGGGTAATCGCGCCGATGTTCCAGGCGGTTTCGCCGTTGGCGTTGAGGTGGGCGATGGCCTGCTCCGCCTGATCCGCCGGCAGGGCGATAATCATGCCGACGCCGCAGTTAAAGGTGCGGTACATTTCATGACGGCTGACGTTGCCGCTCTGCTGCAACCATTCGAACACTGCCGGCCACTGCCAGCTGGATTCGTCGATGGTCGCCTGCATGCCTTCCGGCAGCACGCGCGGGATGTTTTCCCAGAAGCCGCCGCCGGTCAGGTGGGAGATGGCGTGTACGTCTACGTTTTCGATCAACGACAGCACCGATTTAACGTAGATTTTGGTCGGGGCCAGCAGATGGTCGGCCAGCGGTTTGCCGTCCAGCTGAACCTGTTCCGGGTTGGCGCCGCTCACTTCGAGGATCTTGCGGATCAGCGAGTAGCCGTTGGAGTGCGGGCCGCTGGACGCCAGTGCGATCAGCGCGTCGCCTTCACGTACTTTGCTGCCGTCGATGATATCGGCTTTTTCCACCACGCCGACGCAGAAGCCGGCCACATCATAGTCGTCGCCGTGGTACATGCCGGGCATTTCGGCGGTTTCACCGCCAACCAGCGCGCAACCAGACTGTTTGCAGCCTTCGGCGATACCGGTGATAACACGGGCCGCGGTGTCCACATCCAGCTTGCCGGTGGCGTAATAGTCCAGGAAGAACAGCGGCTCGGCGCCCTGTACCACCAGATCGTTGACGCACATCGCCACCAGGTCGATACCAATCGTATCGTGACGCTGCAGGTCCATCGCCAGACGCAGCTTGGTGCCGACACCGTCTGTACCGGAAACCAGCACCGGTTCGCGGTATTTTTGCGGTAAGGCGCACAGGGCACCGAAACCGCCCAATCCACCCATGACTTCCGGGCGACGGGTCTGTTTCACTACACCTTTGATACGGTCTACCAATGCATTGCCAGCATCAATATCCACGCCTGCGTCTTTATAGCTGAGAGAGGTTTTATCGGTCACTGCGGAGTCCCCACGGAGGTTACGATTGGTTTAAAAAATGGAGCGCGCTAATTCTAACAGCGTAAGCAAACGTTTGCGAGCGGTGTCTTTGCGGCATGGCGGTTTCGGCAGGCCAGTATAAAGGCTACCGTCGGCCGGTGTGCGGATTGGCTGGCGATAATTTCCGTTTCGGCTTGATTTGGATCAGACTTGAATCTATGGCGCACATTCGAAAAAGCGGTATAATCCCGCGATTTTTTTGGCCGTCCACTGCCGATGGGGAGAAAGAGTAATGAAAATCGTCGAGGTGAAACACCCGCTCGTCAAACATAAACTGGGTCTGATGCGCGAGCACGATGTCAGTACCAAGCGTTTCCGTGAACTGGCGTCTGAAGTCGGCAGTTTGCTGACCTACGAAGCCACCGCCGATCTGGCGACGGAAAAGGTGACCATCGAAGGCTGGTGCGGCCCGGTCGAAGTCGACCAAATCAAAGGCAAGAAAATTACCGTGGTGCCCATCCTGCGCGCCGGTCTCGGCATGATGGAAGGGGTGCTGGAAAACGTGCCCAGCGCGCGCATCAGCGTGGTGGGGATGTACCGCGATGAACAGACACTGGAACCGGTGCCTTATTTTCAGAAACTGGCGTCCAATATCGATGAGCGTATGGCGCTGGTGGTGGACCCGATGCTGGCGACCGGCGGCTCGATGATCGCCACTATCGATCTGCTGAAAAAAGCCGGCTGCCGCAGCATCAAGGTGCTGGTGCTGGTGGCGGCGCCGGAAGGGATCGCCGCGCTGGAGAAAGCGCATCCGGATGTGGAGCTGTACACCGCCTCGATTGACAAGGGCCTCAACGAACACGGCTACATCATGCCGGGCCTGGGCGATGCGGGCGACAAACTGTTTGGTACCAAATGATATTCAGCCGACTGCAGAGTCGGCTTTTTTTTGCGTACGCTACGGCCCGCTCCTGACGTGACGGGGTGTTCTTGCGCATACCACGGATGGCGACATTTTTTCTGCGCCGGTGTGTGCCGGCGCTGAACTTTCTGCCGGGTTCCCGGTATTTTTCAGTCTGAGACACAGAGGAAAACAAGATGACTCGTCGCGCCATCGGCGTCAGTGAACGCCCCCCGCTCCTGCAAACCATACCGCTGAGTTTCCAGCATCTGTTCGCCATGTTTGGCGCCACCGTGCTGGTGCCGATTCTGTTCAAGGTCAACCCGGCGACCGTGCTGCTGTTCAACGGCATCGGCACGCTGCTTTATCTGTTTATCTGTAGAGGCAAGATTCCGGCCTATCTCGGTTCCAGCTTTGCATTTATTTCTCCGGTATTGCTGCTGTTGCCGCTGGGTTATGAAGTGGCGCTGGGCGGCTTTATTCTGTGCGGCGCGCTGTTTTGCCTGGTGGCGTTGCTGGTGAAAAAAGCCGGGACCGGCTGGCTGAACGTGATTTTCCCGCCGGCGGCGATGGGCGCGATTGTCGCGGTGATCGGTCTGGAACTGGCGGGCGTGGCGGCGAACATGGCTGGGCTGTTGCCTGCCGCCGGTACGGACGTGGACAGCAAAACCGTCACTATTTCGCTGGTGACGCTGGGGGTAACCATACTGGGGTCCGTGCTGTTTCGCGGTTTTCTGGCCATCATCCCGATTCTAATCGGTGTATTGGTGGGGTATGTGCTCTCCTTCGTCATGGGCGTGGTGGATCTGACGCCGATCGCCCAGGCTCACTGGTTCGCGCTGCCGACGTTTTACACGCCGCGTTTTGAATGGGTGGCGATGCTGACGGTGCTGCCTGCCGCGCTGGTGGTGATTGCCGAGCACATTGGTCATCTGGTGGTGACCGCCAATATCGTGAAAAAAGATCTGGTGCGCGACCCGGGTCTGCACCGCTCTCTGTTTGCCAACGGCGTGTCCACCATGCTGTCCGGTTTCTTTGGCTCCACCCCGAATACCACCTATGGTGAGAATATCGGCGTGCTGGCGATCACCAAGGTTTACAGCACCTGGGTGATTGGCGGGGCGGCGGTGCTCGCGATTCTGCTTTCCTGCGTGGGTAAACTGGCCGCTGCGATTCAGGCGGTGCCGGTGCCGGTGATGGGCGGCGTGTCGCTGTTGCTGTACGGCGTTATCGGTGCGTCCGGTATCCGGGTGCTGATCGAATCCAAAGTGGATTACAACAAGGCGCAGAATCTGATTCTGACCTCGGTGATCCTGATCATCGGCGTCAGCGGCGCGAAGATCCATCTGGGCGCCGTGGAGCTGAAAGGCATGGCGCTGGCAACCGTGGTGGGCGTGTTCCTGAGCCTGCTGTTCCGCGTCATCAGCTTGTTCCGTAAGGAAGAAGAGGTGATTGACGAGACGGACGACAAGGCTTCCGCACAGTAATCTCGCGGCCCGCCGGTGCGCCGGCGGGCTATGCGGCGAAGCGGCCGCTTGACGGTTCAATCGCAAAAGGTTTCTATGCTAAACTTGATCCGTTTTCCTGCCTGTTTGGTTTGAGGTGCTTCTGAACACTCCGGCACAGTTATCATTGCCACTCTATTTACCCGATGACGAAACTTTTGCCAGTTTCTATCCGGGAGAAAACACGTCTCTGCTGGCCGCTATCCACACGACGCTGGGTCAGGAACATGGCAGCTACATCTATTTCTGGTCGCGCGAAGGCGGCGGGCGTAGCCACCTGTTGCATGCCGCCTGTGCGGAATTATCCCGTCTCGGCCGCGCAGTCGGCTATGTGCCGCTGGATAAACGCGCCTATTTTGTCCCGGACGTGCTGGAAGGAATGGAGCAACTGGCGCTGGTCTGCATCGACAATATCGAGTCGATTGCCGGCGATGAGGCGTGGGAAATGGCGATGTTCAATCTGTATAACCGCATTCAGGAAGGCGGGCGCACCCGGCTGTTGATCACCGGCGATCGTCCGCCGCGCCAGATCAATCTGCAACTGGCGGATCTGGCGTCTCGTCTGGACTGGGGGCAGATCTATCGCTTGCAGCCGCTGTCGGATGAAGAGAAAGGCGAAGCGCTGCAGTTGCGCGCTCGGCTGCGCGGTTTTGAGCTGCCGGAAGACGTCAGCCGTTTTCTGCTTAAACGACTGGATCGGGAGATGCGCACGCTGTTCATGACGCTGGATCAGCTGGATCATGCTTCCATTACCGCCCAGCGTAAGCTGACGATTCCTTTCGTCAAAGAGATCCTCGGACTGTGACGCTTCCCGTCACAGAATATCCAGCACCTGCTCCGGCGGGCGGCCGAGCTTAGCCTTGCCGTTGGCGACAACGATCGGACGTTCAATCAGTTTGGGGTGGTCCGCCAGCGCCTGAATCAGTTGTGCTTCCGTCAGGCTGTCGTCGGCCAGGTTTAACTCACGGTACAGATCTTCTTTACGGCGCATCAGTTCGCGCGCGCTGGCAAATCCCAGTTGTTTGAGCAGCTTACCGAGCGCGGCGGTATCCGGCGGCGTATCCAGATACAGCACCACTTCCGGTTCGATGCCTTGCTGCTGCAGCAACGCCAGGGTTTCGCGGCTCTTGGAGCAGCGGGGATTATGATAAATGGTCACCGGTTTAGTCATTCAACTCACCTTTTTCAGGATTTCTCATAAGGGCGGAAACGTTGCTGCAACGCACGCAGTTGATCGATGCGGGCGTCGTAACGCGCCTGATCCATGCTGCCGAGTTTGCTTTGTGAGCTGGCGTTGCTTAACAGGCGGATAGCCTGATCCAGCTTGCCGTTCAGCGACAGACTTTCCGCCCGGGACGCCAGTTCTTCGCTGCGCATGTTTTGCGCGGCGGAAGCCTGCGCCAGTAAATCCCAGCCGTTTGGATCGTCCGGATGGGCGTATGTGTATTTGCGCAGAATGCGGATAGCGTCGGCAGATTTACGGCTTTCCACCATCGCGTTGGCCAGGTTGAGCTGCAGCACCGGGTTGTCTTGCACGTCCGGCACTTTCTGCAGGCGGGCGACCGCCTGATCGGCGCGCTGTTGGCCGATATCAATATCGGTCATCAGATCAAGAAACCAGGGGTTGGACGGCGACTTGTCCAGCAGCGGTTGCAGCGTGGCGCGCGCGTCATCGTATTTCTTGGTCTGATAGGCGCGGATCGCGCGGCCATATTGGGCGGCCTGTTGCTCGCGCGCATTGCCTTTGGCCCAGTTGTCCAGCAACGCGGCGCCATACGGGTTGTCCTGCGAGCCGTACATGCCCAACACGCGGGCTTTGGCGAACAGAAAATCCTGCGAGGAATGCACCGGGCTGGACTTCATCTGGTTGGCGCGGTTACGGGCGTCCGACAGCCGACTTTCCGGCAGCGGGTGCGTCAGCAGCATTTCCGGCGGTTTGGTGGCGTAGCGGGAGGTCTCCGCCAGCCGCTGCAGGAAATTGGGCATCGCCTGCGGGTCGAATCCGGCGCGTTGCAGCACCTGAATCCCGATGCGATCCGCTTCCTGTTCATTGGATTGGGTAAAGCTGATGACGCTTTGCTGCGCGCCGGCCAGCGTGCCGCTCAGCGCGGCGAACCCGGCCTGCGGGTTTGCCATCGCCAGCAACAGCGAACCGAAAGCGCCGGCCCAGGCTAGCGGCGCGTTGGTTTTTTGAGCTTCCATCGCGCGCGCCAGATGGCGCTGGGTCACGTGGGAAATTTCGTGCGCCAGCACCGAGGCCAGCTCGCTTTCACTTTCTACATAGCGGAACAGCCCGGAGTGCAGCACCACATTGCCGCCAAAAAAGGCAAAGGCGTTGATTTCGTCGTTATTGACCAAAAAGAAATGGAACGGCGTTCGCACGGAATCGGCCGACTTGACCAGCCGTCCGCCCAGTTGGTTGATGTACTGCAGCAGCAGCGGGTCGTTAATCAGCGGCGCGCCGGCCCGCAACTGGCGCAGGTAGAAATCCCCCATCACCAGTTCCTGATTGATGCTGAGCGTTCCGCCGGCGGTGGTGCCGATGTCCGGCAGGTTTTCCTGTGTGCCGGCCGGGAAACCCTGCGGGCTTGCGCTCAGCAACACACCTGCCAGCATGGCGATGACCGTCTGTTTGAGCCGATAGGACATAACGGATACAACCTTCTGAACAGCTTGAAAGAATTGTCATCATCTTAGCCAGCGGCAGCACACAATGAAACACGGGTGGGGGAAAAAGACGGCGTAAAAAACGGAAAATGCGGCGCGAAAACCAGTTTGCCGGCGCATCAGGCGCTGCACCGGCAATAATCGGGAAGGAAAGGGCTCAGGCGCCTTTCAGGTAATTCAGCACGATGTCGTGGTGGTTACTGGTTTTGAAATCATCGAACACTTTTTCGATGTTGCCTTCGGCGTTGATCAGGAAACTGACCCGGTGAATACCGTCATAGGTTTTCCCCATGAAGGTTTTTTCACCCCAGACGCCGAACTGTTCCGCCACCTGATGATCCTCATCGGCCAGCAGGGTAAAGTTCAGCAGCTCTTTTTCAGTAAAACGGGACAATTTTTCCGGTTTATCGGTGCTGATGCCAAGAACCTCAACGCCGAACGTTTTCAGTTCGTCCATGTTATCGCGAAGCCCACAGGCTTGCACGGTGCAACCTGGCGTCATGGCCTTGGGATAGAAATACACCAACACCCGCTGTCCCTGGAAGTCGGCCAAATTAACTTGTTCGCCATCCTGGTCGGGCAAGCTAAATTTCGGTGCAATATCACCGGCTTTCAGTGTGGTCATCACTACTCTCCATCTTTCTCTTCGTGCTGTGGATAGTTCACAACGTGTGGATAGTTCACAACGCTAATACTGCCTTGCGCGTGCAGTTCTGTACATAGCTGATGAAAGGCCGGCTCAATAATTGAACCTGCCAGCATGGCCGGGCTGTGCGCCGTAATCTGGATGTACAATTGCGGCGGCGTATCGCCGTCGGCGGGGCGGGTTTTGGACACCAGCTCAGCAATGTTCATTTGATGGGAATCGAACAGATCGGTAAAGCGTTCAATGATGTGTGGTGAGTCAGCGACATCCACCTTAACCCACACGGTGGCTGGCATCGGCGGGCGGGACTGCGATTCGGTACGTTTCATCACGATCAGCAAATCCAGCTCGGCGCCCTTGAGCGGCAGGGTGGACTCGATGAGCGTAATCGCGTTCCAACTGCCGGACAGCAACATGATAAAGGTGAATTCCGTGCCCAGCATCGCAAGTCGGCTATCTTCGATGTTGCAGCCACAACTGCTGACGTGGCGGGTAATCGTATTGACGATACCGGGACGGTCGGTCCCCAACGCGGTAATGACCAGATAGTGTTCTTGTGGGCGCGGCAAAATAGTGCTTCCTGTACAAAATGTTGGGAGTAACATGGTAAACATAAAAAAAACCACCTGCCAAGCGCTGACAACCGCGGTTGCAAGCTTGCTTTTGCATAGAAGTCAAAAGTACCATGAAGCACTTGTTTGTGGAGGGGATGGCCAATGTTTACGGGTAGTATTGTTGCTCTGGTTACGCCGATGGACGACAAAGGTGCCGTTGATCGTGCAAGCCTGAAAAAACTGATTGATTATCATGTCGCTAGCGGAACTTCCGCGATTGTGTCGGTGGGAACCACCGGCGAGTCCGCCACCTTGAGTCACGATGAGCATGGCGACGTGGTGATGCTGACGCTGGAACTGAGCGATGGCCGTATCCCGGTTATCGCCGGCACCGGCGCCAATTCGACCGCTGAGGCGATTTCCCTCACCCAGCGTTTCAACGACACGGGCGTGGCCGGGTGCCTGACCGTGACGCCGTATTACAACAAGCCGACTCAGAACGGCTTGTTCCTGCACTTCAAGGCGATTGCCGAGCACACCGACCTGCCGCAGATCCTCTACAACGTGCCGTCCCGTACCGGTTGTGACATGTTGCCGGAAACCGTCGCCCGTCTGTCGGAAGTCAAAAATATTGTCGCAATCAAGGAAGCGACCGGGAACTTAAGCCGGGTCAGTCAGATCCAAGAGCTGGTTCATGAAGATTTCATTCTGCTGAGCGGCGATGACGCCAGCTCGCTGGACTTCATGCAACTGGGTGGCGACGGCGTGATTTCCGTGACAGCCAACATCGCGGCCCGCGAAATGGCGGCGTTGTGCGAGCTGGCGGCGCAAGGGAATTTCGTTGAAGCCCGCCGTCTGAATCAGCGTCTGATGCCGCTGCATCAGAAACTGTTTGTTGAACCCAATCCGATTCCGGTGAAATGGGCCTGTAAGGCATTGGGATTGATGGCGACCGACACGCTTCGTCTGCCGATGACGCCGCTGACCGATGCCGGTCGCGACGTGATGGAGCAGGCCATGAAGCAGGCGGGTCTGCTGTAACCGTTAGGGAGATTTGATGAGTTCTTCATTGCAAAAGTCGATGGTGGCAAAAGTTGTCGGTGTTTCGCTGATCATGTTGCTGGCCGCCTGTACCAGCGATCAACGCTACAAGCGTCAGGTTAACGGCGATGAATCCTATCTGAAAACCCCCGAGCACCGGGCGCTGAATGCGCCGTCCGGTCTGATTCTGCCGGTGCAGAATGGGGATTACGAGGTTCCTCCGGTCAACCAGAATGGGCTGGTAGGCAAGGCGCTGGATATTCGTCCGCCGATGCAGCCATTGGCTTTGTTGAATGGTTCCCGCGGTCAGGTGTCCGGCAATAGCGCTACGCTGCTGCTGGAAAACAATGCGCGCAACAGCAGCCTGTGGGCGGTGCTGACGCAGGTTCTCCAGTCAAAAGGCTATACGATCGCCAGCCGTCAGGACGCCAGCCGGACGCTGACGACCGATTGGGTCAACTGGAAGCGTGAAGACGAGGATGTGGCGCATCAGGCGCGTTATCAGATAAGCCTGCAGACGCAGGGGTATCAGCTGGCGCTGACCGTGAAACTGCTGGATCTGCAGCAGAACACCAGCCCGGTGACGGAGCGCAGCGAAATTCAGCGTTATACCGCGCTGATGCTCAATACGCTGTCCGACGAACTGGACAAACGTCTGAACGATAACGATAGCGCGCAGGCCAGCCGTAACAGCCAGCAGCTGAATGTCCAGAGCGGCGCCGATGATTCCGGCCTGCCGTTGCTGGTGGTGCGCGGTTCCTACAATCAGGTATGGGACCGTCTGCCGAAGGCGCTGGAGAAGATCGGTATGACCGTCAGCGATCGCAGCCGTCCGCAAGGATCGGTGTCTGTCAGCTATAAGGCGCCGGGCAGCGGCACCTGGAATGAACTGGGCGCGCACGATCCGGAATTGTCGAACGGGGATTACAAACTGCAGGTCGGCGATTTGGGTAACCGCAGCACGCTGCAATTCATCGATTCAAAAGGGCATACGCTAAGCCAGTCGCAAAATGATGCGCTGGTCGCCGTGTTCCAGGCCGCGTTCAGCAAGTCGTAAAACGCAATAATATATACCCAAATAATTCGAGTTGCAGGAAGCGGCGACGCAGCGAATCCCCAGGAGCTTACTAAGTAAGTGACTGGGGTGAGCGAGGAAAGCCAACGCACCTGCAACTTGAAGTATGACGGGTATAAGGGTCGGGTTCTCCGGCCCTTCTTCATTTGTCATCAACGTGATGGATTTATCAACACGTTCAATTAACGGGCCCGGTGCGGGTGGCCCTTACTTGTGTGGAGTAATGAAAGATGCAAAAGCTAGCTGAGTTGTATCGCGGAAAAGCGAAAACGGTCTACACCACGGAAGATCCGGATCTGCTGGTGCTGGAGTTCCGCAATGATACGTCAGCAGGGGATGGCGCTCGCATTGAGCAGTTTGATCGTAAAGGGATGGTGAACAACAAGTTCAACCACTTCATCATGACCAAGCTGGAAGAGGCCGGGATCCCGACCCAGATGGTGAGTCTGCTGTCTGACACCGAAGTGCTGGTGAAGAAGCTGGAGATGGTGCCGGTCGAGTGCGTGGTGCGTAACCGCGCGGCAGGTTCGCTGGTTAAACGTTTGGGCATCACCGAAGGTGAAATCCTCAATCCGCCGTTGTTTGATTTGTTCCTGAAAAACGACGCCATGCACGACCCGATGGTGAATGAGTCCTACTGCAAGACCTTCGGCTGGGTAAGCGAAGAGAATCTGGCGCGGATGAAAGAACTCAGCTACAAAGCCAATGACGTGTTGAGCAAGCTGTTTGGCGACGCGGGTCTGATTCTGGTGGACTTCAAGCTGGAGTTCGGTCTGTTCAAAGGCGAAGTGGTGCTGGGTGATGAGTTCTCGCCGGATGGTAGCCGTCTGTGGGACAAAGAAACCCTGAACAAGATGGATAAAGACCGTTTCCGTCAGAGCCTGGGCGGCCTGATTGAAGCCTACGAGGAAGTCGCACACCGTCTGGGCGTTAAACTGGACTAACAGCGCAATCGTTTACGTTCTGGCAGGCGGCCTTCGTTTCCGGTTGCCAGAACGAATCTGTCGTCTGATGACGGCAGCAGACTATGAGTATCTCCCCGAATCCGCCGCCGGTTTATCCCAGGCCGCGGTGCAGCCGCTATGCTGTCCCTGTTCAATGAGTGTTATTATCTCCCGCCTACGTGTTGACTGATTTCGGCAAGGATGTTTCATGGCCTTTTTTGACCCGACTCTGCTTATTTTACTGGCGCTGGCCGCTCTCGGCATTATCAGCCAGAACATGACCGTTACGCTGGCTATTCTGTTTTTGGTGGTGGTACGCATTACGCCGCTGAATCACTATTTTCCGTGGGTGGAAAAATATGGTCTGTCGTTTGGGGTGCTGGTGCTGACCATCGGGGTGATGGCGCCGATTGCCAGCGGCAAGATTTCCGCCGGCGACGTGTTCTACTCTTTTTTGCACTGGAAATCGCTGCTGGCCGTGGCGATCGGCGTAGCCGTATCCTGGCTGGGCGGACGCGGGGTGACGTTGATGAGCAATCAGCCGTCGGTGGTGGCCGGCCTGTTGGTCGGTACCGTGATGGGCGTGGCATTGTTCCGCGGCGTGCCGGTGGGGCCGCTGATTGCTGCAGGGTTGCTGTCGCTGTTGATCGGCAAAGGCTAAGTTTTCTTCGGGGCGCGTCGTGGAGTCTTTTGTTGTCAGCCAGCAATATCAGCAGCGTTACGGCATTCGCCGTCTGCTGGTACTGAACGGCCGGTCCAACTGGTGCTGCGCTCAGGCGCAGCGCCTGAGCGCCTTGTTGCCCGGCGACTGGCTGTGGGTCAGCGCGTCGGCGCCGGAAGGGGCTACGGCGATAGCGCCCCGGAACGTGCGTGGCGTGCTGGGTCGGGAGTTTCTGCATGCGGTGTTCGATGCCCGCGATGGTCTGGATGCGGAGGCGCTGGCGATGCTGGCTGGCGCGCTCCGGGCCGGCAGCTGGCTGCTCCTGCTGGCGCCGGAGTGGCAGCGCTGGCCCGATTGCCCGGATGCGGACAGCCTGCGCTGGAGCGAGCAACCGGAGCCGATAGCCACCCCCCGATTTATTCGGCATGTGCAGCACCAGCTGTTGAGCGATGACGAGGTTGTGCTGTGGCGCCAGCAGGATGCCGAGCCGGTGATAGCGCTTCCCCGTCGCCGTTCAGACTGGCAGCCCGCCACCGGCGAAGCGACCGCCTGTCAGCAGGCTATATTACAGCGATTGCTGCACACCTCCTGCGCGGTGTCCGTGATCACCGCGCCGCGTGGACGCGGCAAGTCGACGTTGGCTGGCATGCTGGCGCGTCAGTGTCAGGGCGCCTGCTGGGTGAGCGCGCCGTCGCGCGCCGCCGGCGAGATCCTGCTGCGTCAGGCCGGAGACGCGGCAACGTTCTGGGCGCCGGATGCGCTGTTGGCGTTCTGTCGGCAACATGGCGCACCGCCGGTGGAGTGGTTGTTGATCGATGAGGCGGCGGCGATTCCTGCCCCGTTATTGCAGGCGCTGTTGCCGTTTTTCCGTCGGGTGGTGATGACGACCACGGTACAAGGGTATGAAGGGACGGGGCGTGGTTTTCTGCTGAAATTCTGCGCGTTGCTGCCGGACTGGCAGGCTATTGAACTGACGGCGCCGCTACGCTGGGCAGAGCAGGATCCGCTGGAGAACATCGTCGATCGGGTGATGCTGTTTGACGCCGAAAGACAGGTACCGGAACGGCTGCCGGGGTCACCGGCGATTCGGCTGGAGCGGCGCGATGACTGGCTGAGTCAACCTGAACGCCTTGCCGGGTGTTATGGGTTGCTCTGCAGCGCCCACTACCGCACTTCACCGCTGGATTTACGCCGCCTGCTGGATGCACCCGGCATGCATATCGCCAGCGCCTGTGTCGAAGAGCAGGTTGGCGGCGTTATCTGGCTGGTGGACGAAGGCGGGTTGCCGGAGACGCTGGCGCAGGACGTCTGGGCCGGGCGACGTCGACCGAGAGGAAATCTGGTGGCGCAGTCGCTGGCGGCGCACGGCAATCAGTGGCGGGCGCCGGTATTACGGTCACGCCGCATCAGCCGGATTGCGGTGCTGGCGGCGCAGCGCGGTCACGGGATCGGGCAGGCGCTGGTCCGGGAACAGCAACAACGGGCGCAGCAGGAACAGCTGGATTTTCTGTCGGTCAGCTTCGGTTTTCAGCCAGCATTGTGGCGGTTCTGGCAGCGTTGCGGGTTTCAACTGGCGCGTATCGGCAGCCATATTGACGCCAGCAGCGGGTGTTACAGTGCGATGGCGTTGCTTCCGCTCAGCGAAGCGGGTAACGCGCTGGCGGCGTCAGCATACCGTGAACTGAGCCGGGACTGGTTCTGGCTGCGGCGTGATATCCCATTGGCGCTGAATTTGCCGCTGGTGGAGGATCAGTCGCTCACGGCGGACGACTGGTGCAATCTGGTGGGATTCGCTATGGCCCACCGTCCGCCAGAAGCCTGTCAGGGGGCGCTATCACGCCTGATGATGCGATCGCCGATGGCATTAATCGCCTTGCGGCTATGGCTTGAGCAAGGCCGAAGCGTGGCGGAGTGCGTTCATCAGCTTCAACTGGCGGGGAGAAAGGCGCTGGTTCAGCGCTGGCGGGCGGAAGCGATTCAGGCGCTGCGCCAGTTGGACGAAGCCGAGTGGCAACGTTGGCATTATCTTGTTTTATAAAGAAAACTGTTTTATCGCGAGAATGGGAATGTTTTTATAACGAGAATGGTTTTATAGCGAGAATGGTTTTATAGCGAGAATGGTCCTATAGCGAGAATGGTCCTATAGCGAGAATAGTGTCATAGCGACAGAAGTGGTTTCCTTTTCAAAATTCATTTCAAGTGGTAGCGATCACAATTTTGTAGCTTGGACTGTGATTCAGCCAGCCGATTTCCTGCATTCATATACACTGATCCTGATACAGGATAATGGAATGACTTGTTCAATAAACCTCAATATTGACCCGCTATCGAGGGGCGTATAGTGACAACTGGAATTTTTTGAACAGACGGTTTCCCCTGAAGGTAACCGCAGGAGAGGCGATATGAAGCATGACTATTTTGTGGTGCAAAATCCACCTTCACCTAAGCAGTTGTTTTTGCTATTTCATGGCGTGGGCGACAATCCGGTTTCCATGGGGCAGATCGGCCGTTATTTTGCCGAGGCGTTCCCTATGGCGCAGGTTATCAGCGTTGGCGGTCCGGAAGCGATTGGTCTGGGCGAAGGACGCCAGTGGTTTTCGGTACAGGGCGTCACCGAGGATAATCGCGCCCGTCGCGTCAACGCCATTATGCCGCGGTTTATCGAGACCGTTCGCTACTGGCAGGAAACCACGGGAATCGATTATTCCCACACCGCGCTGATCGGTTTTTCTCAAGGGTCGATCATGATCCTTGAGGCATTGAAAGCGGAGAAAAATCTGGCCGGGCGGGCTGTGGCGTTTAGCGGTCGCTTTGCCGCGTTGCCGGAGCAACCGCTGTATGATGTCGTGGTTCACCTGATTCATGGCGAGGAGGATCCGGTGATTACGGCGGATCACGCTCGTCAGGCCGCACAGAGTCTGCGTGCCCTGGGGTCGGATTTCACGTTGGATCTGGTGCCGCATCTGGGGCATGCCATTGACGGTCGTATGATGGATAACGCGCTGGATCGGCTGCATCATTACATCCCGAAACGCTTCTGGGATGAGGCGGTGATGGGCGCGCGCGGCGAACTGGTGGCATTTCGCTAACCGGCTGGCGGTTCGTTAACCGAGTGACATTTTGTTAATCAACTGACAGTACGCTTACCGCTATAAGCAAGACGGTCGCTATAAAATAAGAAGGCCGGGTCGCCATCGGGCGACCCGGCCTCATGGTTTTCAGCGTGCGGGGTCAGGGCTTTTTCTGCGGCCAGTCGTCTTCGTCGTCCCACTGCGCATTATTGTCGCGGTGCGGCGGCAACGGCGGTTTATCATGCAGAAAACGTTTATGATCAAGGCGGCTCAGTTCCTTGATGCCGTTGACCAACATTCCCAGCAACACCAGCAGTATCACCCACCAGTAATCAGCCAGCCATCCCATGGTTGTTCCTCATATACAGATATCCCGTGTTAACGGGGTTGTTGTGCCTCAACAGACAGTATAAAGCGCTGGAACAGCATCGGCAGATTCGGCTCCAGCCAGCTCCGGCCGGCAATGTCTTCGCCTTGCCAGGCTTGCAGAATATGTTCCGGCGTTAACTGAGCCATGGCGAGACGGGCCAGCGGCGCATAGCTGAGATGCCAGGGCTCAATGGCGATGCCGCCGCTGTCCCGCGCGAACGGCCGGTAAAAGCCGAATGCGGCCATGTGTTGCGTCAGCCAGTCGCTGAGTTCGGCAAAGTAACCGCCCGGCTGATATTCCCAGGGCTCCAGTTGCAGTTTTTGGCCGGCGGGCAAGCGGTCGGGGTCATAAATATCCAGATCGCTGCCCCAATGGTGACGGCTACCGCCCGGCAGCGCCGACCAGCGCAGGATCGCCTCGCAACGCGCGCCTTCATCCAGCGCGAGCGCGTCTAGCGGCTGGCTGTGTTGATCCAGCAACGGGCGCTGACCGGTAAACTTGCCGTTCCAGATTTGCCGCTGACGCTCAAAATCCCGAAACGTACTGGCGGGTTGTAGGTTGAATCCATCTTGCCGCGCCGCCTGCTGCATGGCTGTAAACGCCGTAACCGCTTCGGGTTGCAGGCGATGCGACCCGCTTAACGTCACCAGATGACGGTCGCTTTTGCCGGTCAGACAGGCGGAAGAGATCATGCGATCAATTGCTCCATAACGCGTTGATACATGCGGCTCAGCAGTTGCAGGTCGGCGGCGCTGACGCACTCATTTACTTTATGAATGGTGGCGTTGACCGGCCCCAGTTCCACCACTTGCGCGCCCATGCGGGCAATAAAGCGGCCATCCGAGGTGCCGCCGGTCGTCAGGAGCTGTGGGGTGATTTCGCTGTAATGTTCAACGGCGTTGACCACCGCATCCACCAGTTCGCCGCGGCCGGTCAGGAATGGATGACCGGACAGTTGCCATTCCAGCGTGTAATTAAGCTGGTGACGATCAAGCAGGGCTTTGACCTGCTGTTTAATTAGCTCGTCGGTCAGCTCAGTGCTAAAGCGGAAGTTGAATTGCACGTATAGCTCGCCAGGAATGACGTTATTGCTGCCGGTGCCGGCGTTAATGTTGGCTATCTGCATGCTGGTGGGTGGGAAGAATTCGTTGCCCTGGTCCCAGACGGTCGCCACCAGTTCATTCAGCGCCGGCATGGCCCGATGCACCGGGTTATCCGCCAAATGCGGATAAGCGACATGACCCTGAACGCCGTGAATCCGCAGATTGGCGGTGATAGAGCCGCGCCGGCCGTTTTTCACTACATCGCCGACCCGATCGGTGCTGGACGGTTCGCCGACCAGGCAGTAGTCCAGCCGTTCCTGACGCGCCGTCAGGGTTTCCACGACCTTGACGGTGCCGTTGACGGCGCTGGCTTCTTCGTCGGAAGTGATAAGAAACGCCAGTCGACCCTGATGATTGGGGTGCGCGGCGACAAAACGTTCCGCCGCCACTATCATCGCCGCCAGCGAGCCTTTCATGTCCGCCGCGCCGCGACCGTACAACATGCCGTCCCGAATGGCGGGTTCAAACGGCGGCGTCTGCCACTGGCTATTGTCACCGACAGGCACTACGTCGGTGTGACCGGCGAACGCCAGCGTTTTTCCCTGACCGCGCCAGGCCCAGAAATTTTGGGTATCGCCGAAATCCAGCTTTTCGACGATGAAGCCGATGGCTTGCAGGCGTTCAATCATGAGCGCCTGGCAGCCAGCGTCATCCGGACTGAGAGACGGGCGTTTGATGAGCTGCTGGGCCAGTTCAATTACCGGGCAAGACATGTGAGGTGTTCTCCGTAAAAAATTGCTGATAGCTGTCGTCGCTGAAACCGAGCAGGGTTTTTCCGTCAGCGGTCTCCAGCAGCGGGCGTTTGATCAACGCGGGTTGCTCCAGCATAACAGTTTTTGCCGCCGCTTCATTGTCGATGGTGTTACGGTAGGCTTCTTCCAGTTTACGCCAGGTAGTGCCCCGGGTATTCAGCAGCGGTTGCCAGCCTGTGCGATCGATAAAGGATTGCAGACGTTCTTCTTCCAGCCCGTCGACCCGATAGTCATGAAAACGGTAGTCAATCTGATGGTCTTCCAGCCAGCGACGGGCCTTTTTTATGGTGTCGCAATTCTTAATGCCGTACAGGATGATGGCCATATGTTTAAAATCCGTTATTTTTCATGTCATAAGGGGAAAAAAGCATACAACATAAACGCCGGATACGGCAGAGTATTAAAATTATCTTAAGAAATCATGAGGTTGGGTTGATTGGCTATGTTGCGGAAATGCGAAAGAGAGCACATTTTTGCGCCCCAAAGTCTTTATCTTGGTCAAAAAAGAAGCGTATAATAACCCCGTAAGACAACAAATCTCTAAGGAGCTACCATCATGATCGAAGTCGAACTCAACAACTGGAAAAGCTTCATCGACGCAATGCTGCGTAAGTAATTGCTGATGTATTTAGACTAGTACAATTTTATTTACTGTCATTAGTCACCAGGTCCCTAATTGAGTACCGCCAAAGCAGCAACCCACGGGTTGCTGCTTTTTTTATGTGATAAGGACTGGCTTTAATGGACTGATTTTTAAAAATTAATTTTCGCTTAAGGTGAGTGTGTTATTCATAAACTCCCTCGTTTTACCCCGTTTTTTTCTTCTCATTTTTGTGATGAGTATCTCAATCTTTCGCTCATGTTTTTCGATCTGCTGCCGGGGATGATGGTGGCTAAATGAGGAAGCCTGAGTAAATAAAAGAGGCTATTATTTGCCGTTGCTTGCCTTCACGAGCGTGACCTATTGACCCAAAGCAAAGCGTGCCGCTGCCAGCGCGTGCAGTTGCGTGGTATCCAACTGCGGGATCATCGCATCATCCGGGCGGATCAACAGTGGTAATTCGGTACATCCTAATATTACGCCCTGCGCGCCGTTTTGCTGCAGCTCGGCAATGATACGGCAGAGAACCTGACGAGATTCATCGCGAATCTGCCCAAGGCAGAGTTCATCGAAAATGATGCGATTGATTTCATCTCGTTGTAGCGGGTCGGGTATCAGCACCTGGATGCCGAAACGCTCAGTCAGGCGGCCGCGATAGAAGCTCTGCTCCATGGTATAGCGGGTGCCCAGCAGCGCGACGGTAGCGAGTTGTTGCCGCTGTATTTCGGCCGCGGCGGCGTCAGCGATATGGATTATTGGCAACTGACAACGCTGTTCGACCTGGTCGGCGACTTTATGCATGGTGTTGGTACAGATGACGATTGCCTCTGCGCCAGCCTGTTTCAGGCCGATGGCGGCCTCTGACAAGTAATCGGCCGCGGCATCCCAGTCGCCGGAAGACTGCATTTTTTCGATGTCATAAAAATCGACGCTATGCAGCAGCAATCGGGCGGAGTGTAGCCCGCCTAATGTCTCTTTCACATATTGATTGATGATACGGTAATAAGGCAGGGTCGATTCCCAGCTCATACCGCCAAGTAACCCCAGCATTTTCTGCATAGTTGTTTAGGATGACCAAAAAAAGTGGCTAACTGCGTGTAAGATACCAAATAATGTGGTTGTGGCTTACAAATATGCGGAGTGAATGGAGTCAGTTCGCTTTTTTATCATGTTTTATCACTTTTTGGTGATGTTCGGCTGGACAAATGCGCCGCTACTTGCTGTACTGTATTTGACACAGATTTTGTGTCGTTCATTCATGTAAAGGTAAGTTTGATGTCTAAGATTAAAGGTAGCGTTAAGTGGTTTAATGAGTCCAAAGGATTCGGTTTCATTACTCCGGAAGATGGCAGCAAGGACGTATTCGTTCACTTCTCTGCTATCCAGAGCAACGGTTTCAAAACCCTGGCTGAAGGTCAGCGCGTAGAGTTTGAAATCACCAGCGGCGCTAAAGGACCTTCTGCTGCTAACGTTATCGCTATTTAATTATACCGATTTCCTGAAAAACCCGCCGAATGGCGGGTTTTTATTTTGTGCCTTCCTATCTTATCTCTCAGTGGGCGCTCAGCCAGCCCACCAGCGCAAACGCCAGCGCCGTCATGATCAGCGAACCAAACAGATTGAGCAGCAGATTGAACAGCGCTGCGGTCCACTCGCCGCTCTGCAGCAAGGCAACCGTTTCGTAGGAAAAGGTCGAGAACGTTGTCAGGCCGCCGCAAAAACCGGTTGTGAGCAACAGTTTCCAGTGTGGCGGAAGGTCGGGCTGGCGCATGAAATAGCTCATGGCCGCGCCGATAATGAAGGCGCCGATCAGGTTGGCCATCAGTGTGCCGGCGGGAATCTGGGGAAACAGGTTATTAAAGCGCACGCTGAGTTGCCAGCGCGCGACACTGCCAATCCCGCCGCCAATAAAAACAGCAAGTAACGTACTATACATAGTCACCTTTTCATCCAAGGGTAAGTTGGGCTAATCTCGAAAGGGCACGCCCGATTGAGGGACTTGCAGACATCATCAGCCGGAAGGGCGGTTATGGAGGAATGTCATCTCCGTTACTGGCTAATAAAGTTTACCTGCATGCCGATGTTTTTTGTAGCCGTGGTAGTTTTACCAAATGTATCCGCCTGTTATGTATGAAGGAGCCAGATATGAAAGTGGCGCTCGGTCAGTTTGCCGTGCAACGTCTATGGCAGGACAACGCCCAGACTTGCATAACATTAATGGCCCAGGCGGCGTCCGCCGGGGCTGATCTGCTGGTGCTGCCGGAGGCGGTGCTGGCGCGAGACAATACGGACCCAGAATGGGGCGTCGGTTGCGCCCAGCCGATCACCGGCCCGTTTGTCAGCCAGTTGCTGACCGCCAGCCAGTCGCTGGATATCAGCGTGGTGTTTACCCTGCATACTCCGGCGTCGGATGGGCGTGTGCACAATACGCTGCTGGTTATCCGGCGCGGTGAAGTGTTGGTTCATTACCACAAGCTGCATTTGTATGACGCTTTTACGGTGCAGGAGTCCCGACGGGTGACGCCGGGTACGGCGCTGCCGCCGGTGGTGGAGGTGGCGGGAATGCGCGTCGGGCTGATGGTGTGCTACGACATCCGTTTCGCCGAGATGGCGCGCCAACTGGCGGTCAACGGCGCCGATGTGCTGGTGGTGCCGGCGGCCTGGGTGAAAGGCCCACAGAAGGAAGCGCACTGGGAATTGCTGGCCCGGGCCCGGGCGCTGGAGAACACCTGTTATCTGGTGGCGACAGGGGAGTGTAGCGACAGGAATATCGGCAATAGCATGGTGGTGGATCCGATGGGCGTGGTTATCGTCCAGGCCGCCGAACAGCCTGAATTGCTGCTGGCGGAGCTGAAGTTGGAGCGTATTCAAGCCGTTCGCCGCCAGTTACCTGTGCTGCATCACAATCGCTTTAAGCCGCCTGTACTACGATAATAGCAAGGCATCACATGCCGGATAAAAAACAGCGACTGGCGATGGACGTCTTACTTTGTTACAGATGACCATTGCCTTATCCGGTGTATCGATTTAAAAAAGAGCGATGTAAAGCGCGCTGGCTTTTCCAGCTCACATCATCAGGTAGGTATGTATGGAAGGTATCAGTATTGCCAAGCTCTTAGTGATTGGCGCCTTGATTGTTCTGCTGTTCGGCACCAATAAACTGCGCAGTCTGGGCAGCGATCTGGGTGCCGCTATCAAAGGCTTCAAGAAATCCATGAGTGATGAGCAGCCGGCGGCAAAATCTTCCGCTCAGGATGAACATCCAGCCGCTATCAGCGAAAATCGTCCTAAAGAATAATTATCAGCGCTGACAGGCATCAAAATAAAAAAGCGGAGGGCTTTGCCATCCGCTTTTTGTCTTGCTTGTGTCATTTTGTAAGAGGATGTTGCGGGTAGTGGCCCGTTATTTCACCTCAATCCCTTTGGCCTGCAAGTCGGCGTGATAGGACGAACGAACGAACGGGCCGCAGGCGGCGTGGGTAAAGCCCATTGCCAGCGCTTCCGCCTTCATTTCCTCAAACTCTTCCGGCGGCACGTAACGTTGTACCGGCAGGTGGTGACGGCTCGGCTGCAGATATTGGCCCAGCGTCAGCATGGTCACGCCGTGGCGACGCAGATCGCGCATCACATCCAGAATCTCATCATTGGTCTCGCCCAGACCCACCATCAGACCGGACTTGGTCGGGATATTGGGATGCGTGGCTTTGAATTTTTCCAGCAGCTGCAACGACCATTCATAATTGGCGCCCGGACGTACCTGGCGGTAGAGACGCGGCACGTTTTCCAGGTTGTGGTTAAATACGTCCGGTGGCGTGACGGTCAGAATATCCAGCGCCCGATCCATACGACCACGGAAGTCCGGCACCAGCGTTTCGATTCTGATGCTCGGGTTTTTACGGCGAATGGCGCTGATGCAGTCGGCAAAATGCTGGGCGCCGCCGTCACGCAGGTCGTCACGGTCAACTGAGGTGATCACCACATAACGCAGCCCCATATCGTGAATGGTCTGAGCCAGTTTTTCCGGCTCGTTGGCGTCCGGGGTCAGCGGGCGGCCGTGGGCGACATCGCAGAACGGGCAGCGGCGAGTGCAGATGGCGCCGAGGATCATGAACGTGGCGGTGCCGTGATTGAAGCACTCCGCCAGGTTAGGGCAGGATGCCTCTTCGCAAACCGAGTGCAGACCATTACGGCGCATGGCGTCCTTGATGCCCTGAATTCGGCTGGAGTCCGCAGGTAATTTGATTTTCATCCATTCCGGCTTGCGGAGCATCTCCTGACGCTCGGTGACGACGGTACGTACCGGGATCAGGGCCATTTTGTCTGCATCGCGGTATTTGATGCCACGTTCGATCTGAATCGGTTTACTCATGTTTGCGTAATTTCCAGTTCTGAATCGCTGTTATGAATTTATATAAAATTCATTGGATTACGTGAGTTGTTAAACTTTTTTTTAAAAAGCTCACAAAATTATATCATCTTTGTCCGCCGACGAGCAGCCATTGAGGGACAAAATACAGAAATTATGTAAATAAAATGTAATGTAACCGCAGTCAGACTGCGTCAGATGCGCTCAGCGGGTGTGGTGCCCCTTGCTGCGACCAGTTCCACTCCAGCCATTCCTGCTGCCGGTAATCCAGCAGTTCCATAAACGCTTTCACCATCACTGTCGCGGTTTCGGCTACCGTTGCGCCGGGAACCTGCTCGCTGAGTTGAGTCATCGCCATACCGGCATAGCCGCAAGGGTTGATGCGCAGAAAAGGGGACAGATCCATAGCAATGTTCAGCGCCAGCCCGTGAAACGAGCAGCCGTGACGGATGCGTAGACCCAGTGAACAGATTTTCCGTTCGCCGACGTAGACGCCGGGGGCATCGGGGCGGGCGTGCGCGTCAACGGCATAATGCGCCAGCGTATTGACGACGGTATTTTCGATAGCGGTTACCAGCTGGCGTACGCCAACTTTGCGGCGTTTGATATCGATAAGCACATACATCACCTGCTGGCCGGGGCCGTGGTAGGTCACCTGACCGCCGCGATCGCTTTGAATCACCGGGATGTCGCCGGGCATCAGAACATGTTCGGCTTTGCCCGCCTGGCCCTGGGTAAAAACCGGCGGGTGCTGCACCAGCCACAATTCGTCAAAACTGTGGCTGTCTCGTTGTTCGGTGAAGGTGTGCATAGCCTGCGACACCGGCTCGTAAGGCTGTACGCCCAACTGGCGGACTATAATCGTGTCACTGACCATGATCGCGTCACGTACTATCATCGTGTCACGTACTGTGATCGTATCCTGTTGCAAGAGTGTCATCGTCGGGTGAAGAAGGAATGAGCGCAATTATAGCGGGGTGATGCTACAGCGAATAGCGGTTTCCTCGCTTGTCTCCGTATTAAGGAGACAAGGTCAGAGCGCGGCGGGCGTTACAGCACCACACGTACAATATCGATGTTACCCAGTTCTTCGTACAGCGTTTCTACCTGCTCGATATGGGTGGCGATGATAGTAATCGATACCGAATGGTAGTTGCCTTTGGTGCTGGGCTTGATTTGCGGGTTATAGTCGCCGGGAGCATGGCGCTGAACCACTTCCACAACCCGATCCACCAGCTCCGGTTTTGCCAGCCCCATGACTTTGTAGGTAAATGAGCATGGAAATTCAAGCAATTCGTTGAGTTTGGTTTTCATGGCGACTCCAGAGTCATTCATTAGTACAAAATTATCACTCCCGCCGAAGCGGGAGTGTTAAGTATGACCGAAATCCTGTTGTTCGATCCTTAAGTGAGCAACATGAGGGCGGTTGCTCAGGATTCAAGGGGGATCAACTGAACCAGCGGTGGAACATCAGTTTGATGTAGTCGAACAGACGTCCGAAAATCCCGCCTTCTTTGACTTCGTTCATCACCACCAGCGGGCGCTGTTCGATCACTTTGCCGTCCAGCTGGAAGTTGATGGTGCCCACCACCTGGTTTTTGGCCAGCGGCGCGTGCAGTTCCGTATTGGTCAGCACATAGCTGGCTTTCAGATCTTTCATGCGGCCGCGCGGAATGGTGATGTAGGCATCTTTATCCACGCCCAGCGATACCCGGTCATTGTCGCCGAACCACACCGGTTCGGAGGCGAATTCCTTGCCGGTTTTCAGCGGCGCCACCGTTTCAAAGAAGCGGAAGCCCCAGGTCAGCAGTTTCTTGCTTTCTGTTTCACGGCCTTTGAAAGTCCGTCCCCCCAGTACGGCGGAGATCAGGCGCATCTGACCTTCGGTCGCCGAGGCCACCAGATTGTAGCCGGCGGAGGAGGTATGGCCGGTTTTGATGCCGTCAACGGTCAGGCTGCTGTCCCACAACAGGCCGTTGCGGTTCGTCTGGCGGATATTGTTGAAGGTAAATTCTTTCTCTTTATAGGTCGCGTACTCATCCGGTACGTCGCGGATCAACGCCTGACCAATCAGCGCCATATCGCGGGCTGAGCTGTACTGACCTTCAGCATCCAGACCGTGAACCGTTTTGAAGTTGGTGTTCTGCAACCCCAGCGCCTTGACGTAACCGTTCATCAGGTTGACGAACGAATCCTGGCTGCCCGCCACGTAGTCAGCCATCGCGACGCAGGCATCGTTGCCGGACTGCAGGATAATCCCTTTGTTCAGCAAATAAACCGGCACGCGATCGCCCGGTTTGAGAAACATCAGCGACGATCCCTGAAAATCGGGGTTGCCGGTAGCCCAGGCGTCTTTACCAATAGTCACGACATCGTTCGGGCTGATCTTCCCAGCTTTAATCGCCTGGCCGATGACGTAGCTGGTCATCATTTTGGTCAGGCTGGCGGGGTTGCGACGGGTGTCGGCGTTCTTTTCCGCCAGCACTTTACCCGAGTTGTAATCAATCAGGATATACGCTTCGGCATCAATATCCGGGACGGCAGGAATCATGGTTTTCAGATTAATGTCGTCTGCGTAGGCGAAAGTGGATGCACTGATGGCGAGCAACGTGCCGAGCGCAATACGTTTGGTAAAACAAGACGTGATTACTGTTTTCATGATTGGAACAACAACATCCGTGGGTATAAGTTAAAAAACGAGCCACACTATAACAGATGAAAATCGGGGCGGCACCAGACAATACGTTACGCGATTTTGCCGATCGCCGGGGGCGATATCGTTATCGCTCGTACAGATAAAGAAAGAGGGAATTTATCCCTCTTTCGACCGTAAATAGGTTACTGCGCGCCAGACACCGTGGTGATAAATGACGGCTGTTGCGCTTCGCTGGACAGGCGCTGTTGCAGGTCGGCTGCTTGCTGACGACTCTGGAACGGCCCCAACTGGATGCGATATAAACCGTTATTCAGGGTGACTTTGCCAGGCACGCGGAAGCGCTCGTTCAGGCTTTTCAGCCAGGTTTGCGCCCGCTGCTGATCGCTCAGCGCGCCGACCTGCACCACGATGTTGCCGGAACCGGCAGGCACAGCCGGTTGCGACAGCGTGCGTGACGGCTGAACGGCGACCGGCGCCGTCGCGACCGCCGTTGCTCTGACTGGCGTGGCGGCAGGGGTTGGTTCCGGGCTTTCCAGCACCCCGCTGGGCAGCGGTTTGGGCGCACCGAGGAAACTGCCTCCGCTTGAGGCGCCGGTATTGTTGACAGACGGGTTGCCGCTAACGATATTGCCGCCGCCATTAGCTGTTGTCGGCGTCAACGTGGCGTTGCTGATCGGCCGCACCGCGGCGGCAGTAGCCGGCGCGCTTTCCATGACCGGCGTTCCCAGACCGCTGGAGCCCAGCGTCGGGCGTGACGGCAGGGCAAAACTCTGTTTGGCGACACGGGTGCCGATGGTGCCGGGGCCGGAGAGCGAGCCGTCCGGCGCTACGCTGATGAAGTCCACCTTCACTTTGGTATTGTTGGACAGATTAAGGCGGTCGGCCGCGCCTTTGGTCAGGTCGATGATTCTGCCCGGCGTATAAGGCCCGCGATCGTTGACACGTACCACCAGACGACGGCCGTTGCTGAGGTTGGTGACGCGCACATAGCTGGGAATCGGCAGCGTGGGATGGGCGGCGGCCATGGCGTTGACGTCGAATTCTTCGCCGGTCGCCGTGCGGTTACCGACCGATTCCCGATCGTGCCAGGCGGCAAACCCGCTTTCACTGAAATTCTCCGGATTTTTAACAATACGGTAGGTTTTGCCGTTCATGCTGTAATCCTGCATGTTGGCGGGTTTGTACGGTTCGTAGCGCGGCTCCGCGCCGCCGATTTCTTCCACCGGGCCATTGTATGCCGTGGCCTGCGGTGAGGGAGACTGAGGCTGTTCCGTAACCGCGCAGCCTGCCAGAGCCAGGCTGATCGCGCCAAGCCAAACCCAATCCTTACGCATTGCTCACCCCTATAAATTCTTGGATAACATTTTGCGGTGAGTGTGTATCGACATGACGATACCGAATCCCGCCATCAAGACGACCAGAGCCGAGCCGCCATAGCTGACCAACGGCAGCGGCACCCCGACCACCGGCAGGATACCACTCACCATGCCGATGTTAACAAACACATACACGAAAAAGATTAGCATCAAGCCACCGACCATCACCCGGCCGAACGAGGTTTGCGCATTGGCGGCGATCACCAGGCCGCGCATGATCAGGAACAGGTACAACCCCAGCAGAATCAGCACGCCGATCAGTCCCAGCTCTTCGGCCAGCACCGCGAAAATGAAGTCGGTATGGCGTTCCGGCAGGAACTCCAACTGAGACTGGGTGCCCTGCAGCCAGCCTTTGCCGGCCAGGCCGCCGGAGCCGATGGCGATTTTCGACTGAATAATATGATAACCGGCGCCGAGCGGATCGGTTTCCGGGTCCAGCAGCATCATTACCCTATCGCGCTGGTAATCATGCATCAGGAAAAACCACAGTACGGGAATGAACGCCGCCAGCAGAATGGCGGCAATGGCGATCAACCGCCAGCTCATGCCGGCGAGGAACAGTACGAACAGGCCGGAAGCGCAAATCAGGATGGCGGTGCCAAGGTCCGGCTGGGCGGCCACCAGCAGGGTGGGGGCGAACGTCAGCGCCAGCGCGATGGCGGTATTTTTCAACGACGGCGGGCACATATCGCGGTTGATATAGCGGGCCACCATCAGCGGCACCGCGATTTTGGCGATTTCCGACGGCTGGAAGCGCACCACGCCTAAATCGAGCCAGCGTTGCGCGCCTTTACTGATCTGGCCGAATACATCTACCATGACCAGCAGGATAAAACAGAAAATGTACAGATACGGAGCCCAGCCTTCATAGACCCGCGGCGGGATTTGCGCCATGCCGATCATGACGACTAACCCCAGCACGCATTGGGCAATTTTGCGCTCCATCATGCCCGTGTCCTGCCCGCTGGCGCTCCACATGACGAACAGGCTATAGCCCAGTAACGCCATTACACACAGAAGGAAAGGCAGATCAATGTGCATTTTGGTCCAGATTGAGCCTTTTTGTTGACTGTCTGTCATGGTGCCTCTACTCGGTTTCACTGCCCGGCGGCGACGGCGGCGCGTCCGGCAGGTTGGTATTGTTGTCGCCCAACATAATATGGTCGAGGATTTGACGTACGATGGTCCCGACGGCTGGCCCGGCGCCGCCGTTTTCCAGAATGATGGACATGGCGACTTTCGGGTTGCTGTAAGGGGCGAAAGCGACCATCAATTTGTGGTCGCGCAGCCGTTCGGCAATCCGGTTGGCGTTATAGGTTTCGTTTTCCTTCAGGCCGAATACCTGTGCCGTCCCTGACTTGGCTGCAATCTTATACGGCGCATCGGCAAAGAATTTGTGGGCGGTGCCGTTCTGACGGTTGGCGACGCCGTACATGCCGTCTTTGGCTATTTCCCAGTAACCGGAGCGGATATCGCCAATCTGCTGGTGCTCCGGCTGGCGGTAAGGCACCTGAGTATTGTTTTCCTGCATACTGCTAAGCAGATGTGGTGTTTTGACCTGGCCGTCGTTAATCAGCGTGGTGAGCGCTTTGATCATCTGGATCGGCGTGGCGGTCCAGTAGCCCTGGCCGATGCCGACCGGGATAGTATCCCCCTGATACCAGGGTTTCTTGTAGCGTTTCATCTTCCAGTCTCGGGTCGGCATGATCCCGGCCCGTTCTTCAGACAGATCGATACCGGTGAGATGGCCGTAACCGAATTTGCCCATCCACTCAGACAGGCGGTCGATCCCCATATCATAGGCGACCTGATAGAAGAAGGTATCGGCGGATTCTTCCAGCGATTTGGTGAGATTCAGGCGGCCGTGCCCCCATTTTTTCCAGTCGCGGAAGCGTTTTTCCGAGCCGGGCAACTGCCACCAGCCGGGGTCAAACAGCGAGGTGTAAGGTGTGATAACGCCAGCACTAAGAGCGGATACCGCGATGTAAGGTTTGACAGTAGAGGCGGGCGGGTACACCCCTTGTGTCGCGCGGTTGATCAGCGGCCGATTCTGATCGTTGAGTAGTTCCCGATAGGCTTTGCCTGAAATGCCGTCGACGAACGGGTTCGGGTCGTAACTGGGATTGGATACCATTGCCAGAATACCCGCGTCCCGTGGGTCGGTGACTACCACGGCGGCGCGGCTGCCGGTCAGCAGTTTCTCGATATAGAGCTGGAGGTTGAGGTCCAGCGTCAGGGTGATATCTTTGCCGGCTTGCGGCGGTTGTTCGTGCAACTGGCGAATCACGCGGCCGCGGTTATTGACTTCCACTTCCTCGTAGCCTGGTTTGCCGTGCAGCACATCTTCGTAATAGCGTTCAATACCGAGCTTGCCGATATCGTGGGTCGCCGCGTAGTCCGCCAGCTTGCCTTCCTGGTCCAGCCTTTCCAGATCTTTGTCGTTGATTTTGGAAACATAGCCAATGACGTGGGTCAGCGCGGCACCATACGGATAGTAGCGGCGCTGGTAGCCTTTGACTTCCACGCCGGGAAAACGGTACTGATTGACGGCGAAGCTCGCTACCTGTACTTCGTTCAATCCGGTTTTGACCGGGATGGACGTGAAGCGACGCGAACGTTTACGCTCTTTTCTGAAGTTATCGATGTCTTCATCGGTCAGGTCAATGATCGATTTGAGCGCCTGCAGCGTCTCTTCCAGATTGTTGACCTTTTCGGGAATCAGCTCCAGCTGGTAAATCGTGCGGTTGAGCGCCAGCGGGGTGCCGTTGCGGTCATAGATAATGCCGCGGCTCGGGGCAATCGGCACCAGCTTGATGCGGTTTTCATTCGAACGGGTACGATAATCGTCAAAACGTAAAACCTGCAGGTGGTATAGATTGGCGACAAGAATACCGCTCAGCAGCAAAATGCCCAAGAACGCGACCAGCGCCCGGCGTACAAACAGGGCTGCCTCAGCCGTATAGTCACGAAAGGGTTTACGTTCTATATTCATCCAGCGATTGCTACTTCACAGGGTTCATCGTTCGCCTTACTCCCGATGGTAAGGATGATTGGTGGTAATACTCCAGGCCCGGTACAGACTCTCCGCCACCAGCACGCGCACCAGCGGATGCGGCAGCGTTAGCGGCGACAGCGACCAGCTTTGCTCCGCGGCGGCTTTGCACTGCGGCGCCAGCCCTTCAGGGCCGCCAATCAGCAGGCTGATATCGCGCCCGTCCTGTTTCCAGCGCTCCAGTTGCTGCGCCAGCTGCGGCGTTTCCCAGCGCGAACCGGGAATATCCAGCGTTACGATGCGGTTGCCTTTGCCTACGGCGGCCAGCATTAGTTCGCCTTCCCGTTCCAGAATCCGCTTGATATCGGCATTCTTGCCGCGCTTGCCCGCCGGAATCTCCACCAGTTCAAACGGCATGTCTTTGGGAAAACGGCGGAGGTAATCGGTAAAGCCGGTCTGCACCCAGTCGGGCATTTTGGTGCCAACGGCGACCAGTTGCAGCTTCATATCAGCCCCAGAGTTTTTCCAGTTCGTACAGGTGACGGCTCTCTTCCTGCATCACATGGACGATCACGTCGCCGAGATCGACCACGACCCAGTCGGCGTCGTTTTCCCCTTCAACGCCTAACGGCATCAGCCCGGCGGCGCGGGATTCCTGCACAACGTGATCGGCGATGGAGGTGACATGACGGCTGGATGTGCCGGTACAAATAATCATGCAGTCGGTGATACTGGATTTCCCTTTTACATTGAGGGCAACAATATCCTGACCTTTCAAATCGTCAAGTTTATCAATAACGAAATCTTGGAGTGCTTGGCCTTGCAAAGGTTCCCCCTTTAATGAGTGGTTAATCTGCCGGTTATGCGGGCTGGTCTGGCGTCAGTGAAATAGCCGTTTCACCGCTGCGGCAGGTGGTTTTCCTGTAGCCGAAACCAGCGGCGGAGTATATCACGGCCTTATAATGAGTGGTATCGACGCATGACTATCGATAGAGTCCGTGTGTGTCAATATACTTCAGCACACTTTCGGGCAGCAGATCATGGCAGTCGAGGCCTTGTTGTCGGCGATGACGGATGTCGGTGGCGGAAATCGGCAGGAGCGGGGTATGGGCGAGGTAAATCAGCCCGTGACAGCGGCGGTGCAACGGGTCGACATCGTGAGTCTGGTGCGCCGTCAGCCAGGCTTCCAGCTCGGCGGTATCCAACTGCTGGTGGTAACCGGGGCGGGCGCAGACCAGCAGATGGCAGTAATCCAGTATTTCCTGCCAGCGGTGCCAGCGATGCAGCGTCAACAGCGAATCTTGCCCGATAACGAACGCCAGCGGTGCGTCGGCGCCTTTCTCGGCGCGTAGCGCTTCCAGCGTCTCAATGGTGTAGGACGGCGTGGCGCGTTGTAGCTCACGATCGTCGATCTGAAACAGCGGGTTGTCGCGTACCGCTAGCTCAACCATGGTTTTGCGCTGGCTGGCGCTGGCTTCCGGCTGCTCACGGTGCGGCGGTACGTTGTTGGGCAGCAGAATGACGCGTTGCAGACCAATTTCCTGCGCCAGCGCGGCGACCGGGCGCAGATGCCCGTAGTGAATCGGGTCAAACGTGCCGCCAAAGTAGGCGGTCAGCGGCTGGGTGGCCGGGAATGTCGACAAATCGCTATACCTCAAGCAGGCCGTCGGGCAGCGCTTTACCGCACAGAACCATCGACAACGTTTCCAGTTCCGCCCAGACCGGTTGCCCGTAATTCTGTTTCAGGGTGATCTCCAGCCGGCTCAGCAGGGTAATCGCCTGCTGTAATTGCGTCAGCGATAGACGTTGCAATGCCTGCGTCAACAGCGGACGTCGGTTTTGCCACACCTTGTGCTGGTCAAGCAGCGTGCGCAGCGGCGTGGTCGCCATGCGTCGTTTTAACTGTAGCAGCAACAGCAATTCCCGCTGCACGGTGCGCAGCAGGATAACCGGCTCGCACTCTTCCAGCCGTAACTGCTGCAAAATGTGCCACGCGCGTTTGCTTTTGCCGCCCAGCAGCGCATCCAACCAGTGGAACGGCGTGAAATGCGCGGCATCGTTGACCGCCTGCTCGACCCGCGGCAGCGTCAGCTTGCCGTCCGGATACAGCAGCGACAGCCGCTCCAGCGCTTGCACCAACGCCAGCAGATTCCCTTCATAGCAATAGCAAATCAACTGGCTGGCGGCGTCATCCAGTTCCAGCTTCATGTTTTTAGCGCGATGCGCCACCCAGCGGGGGAGTTGTTCCTGTTCAGGCGTCATGCAAGGGACGTACACGCCCTGTTGCGACAACGCTTTGAACCAGGCGCTGTTTTCCTGCGCTTTGGTGAGTTTGTTGCCCCGCACCATCAACAGAATGTCGGGATGCAACAAGGTGGAGAGCTTGACCAGTTGCTCGCTGATGGGGGCGCCGGGACCGGCGTCCGGCAGAATCAGCAGCAGGGTCTGGCGGGATGCGAACAGGCTGAGCGCCTGACAGGTGGAAAAAATAGCGTCCCAGTCGGTGTTGTTATCCAACGTGAAACTGAAGTGTTCCAGAAAATCCTGCTGACGGGCGACAGTCCGGATCTGATCCTGACTCTCCTGCAGCAATAAGGGTTCATTGCCGAACAGCAGATAACAGCCGCGCAGCCCCTCATGGAGCTGCGCGGTCAGTTGTTCGGGATAGATCCGAATCATGGGCGCGCCGGTACGGATGTAGCGGCCTGCGCCTTCTGATTGATTTTCGTGTTCTGACTTCCTTTGATCGTCAGTAGTTTTCTTACCAACTGCTGGGCCGCCTGCTCACGCATTTCACGCAACACGATATCCTGCTCGGCGTCTTTGGCCAACGCGGCAAGCGGGTTATCGAAGAAGGAGCGGAAAATCGTCACGCTGAACGGATAGATGTCATCACCCGGAATCAGCACCTGCGCTTTTACTTCCAGAACCAACTGGTACTCTGCTGTTTTCCCATCCTGGAAAATAGATACGGTGTTGCGGGTCAGATGGTCTCCCATAAAACGGAAGGACGGTAGATCCTTACGGTCGGTATTTTCCATGATGTTGACGTTGTTGAGACGCAACTGTTCACGGATAGCCCGCGTCATCGGACCGTAGGGGTCGCCGCTGTCCAGAATCAGATTATGCAACTGCTCCGGCATCTGAGTGGTGCCGCGCAGATGAAAGCCGCAGCCGGCGGTCATCAAGACCACCAGCCCCAGCACCAGCGTTAAAAACGGGTGTCGCACAGTACCTCCTTGCCTTAACCCACAACCAGGTTAAGCAGTTTGCCCGGAACGAAAATCACCTTGCGAACGGTCACGCCATCCAGATATTTGGCTACCAGCGGCTCCTGTGCCGCCCGATCGCGAACCTGTTGCTCGGTGGCATCGGCCGCCACGGTGATTTTGCCGCGAACTTTACCGTTGACCTGCACCACGACCAGACGAGAGTCTTCCACCATCGCCTGTTCGTCCGCTACCGGCCACGGCGCCTGATCGATGTCGCCTTCGCCTTTCAGCTCGCGCCACAGTACGAAGCAGGCGTGCGGAGTGAACGGGTAGAGCATCCGTACTACCGCCAGCAGCGTTTCCTGCGTCAGCGCGCGGTCCTGTTCCGACTCCTGCGGCGCTTTGGCCAGCTTGTTCATCAGCTCCATGATCGCCGCGATGGCGGTGTTGAAGGTCTGACGACGGCCGATATCATCCGTCACTTTGGCGATGGTTTTGTGCAGGTCGCGGCGCAGCGCTTTTTGGTCTTCCGTCAGCGCAGCCACATCCAACTGTTGGGTGGCGCCTTTCCCGGTGTGGTCGTAAACCTGTTTCCACACGCGTTTCAGGAAGCGGTTAGCCCCTTCCACGCCGGATTCCTGCCACTCCAGCGTCATTTCCGCCGGGGATGCAAACATCATGAACAGACGTACGGTGTCGGCGCCGTAGCGTTCCACCATGACCTGCGGGTCGATACCGTTGTTTTTCGATTTCGACATTTTGCTCATGCCGGCGTAAACCAGCTCGCGGCCTTCTTTATCGAACGCCTTGGTGATGCGCCCTTTGTCGTCGCGTTCCAGCGTCGCGTCGCTCGGCGATACCCAGATACGCTCGCCGTTGTTGCCGACATAGTAGAAGGCGTCGGCCAGAACCATCCCCTGACACAGCAGACGTTTAGCCGGCTCGTTGGAATTCACCAGACCGGCGTCGCGCATCAGTTTGTGGAAGAAACGGAAGTACATCAGGTGCATGATGGCGTGTTCGATACCGCCGACATATTGGTCTACCGGCAGCCAGTAGTTGGCGGCAGCCGGATCCAGCATGCCCTGATCGTACTGCGGGCAGGTATAACGCGCGTAATACCAGGACGACTCCATGAAGGTATCGAAGGTATCGGTTTCACGCAGCGCCGGCTGGCCGTTGACCGTGGTTTTAGCCCACTCGGGATCGGCCTTGATCGGGCTGGTGATGCCGTCCATCACCACGTCTTCCGGCAGCACTACCGGCAGTTGGTCTTCCGGCGTCGGAATTACGGTGCCGTCTTCCAGCGTCACCATCGGGATCGGCGCGCCCCAGTAACGTTGGCGGGACACGCCCCAGTCGCGCAGACGGTAATTGACTTTACGTTGACCGACGCCCTGCGACACCAGTTTGTCGGCAATGGCGTTAAAGGCGGCGTCAAAGTCCAGTCCGTCGAATTCGCCGGAGTTGAACAGGCGGCCTTTTTCAGTTTGCGCCTGAGCGGACAGATCCGGCTCGCTGCCGTCTGCCATCAGAATAACCGGTTTCACCGGCAGGTTATATTTGTGGGCGAATTCCCAGTCGCGCTGGTCGTGGCCCGGTACCGCCATGACGGCGCCGGTGCCGTATTCCATCAGCACGAAGTTGGCGGCCCACACCGGCACGTTTTCGCCGGTCAGCGGGTGGATGGCGAACAGACCGGTGGCGACGCCTTTTTTCTCCATGGTCGCCATGTCGGCTTCCGCCACTTTGGTGTTGCGGCATTCAGCGATAAAGTCCTGCAGCGCCGGGTTGTTTTCCGCCGCTTTCAGCGCCAGCGGATGACCCGCCGCCACGGCGACATAGGTCACGCCCATGAAGGTGTCCGGGCGGGTGGTGTAAACGGTCAGGGTGTCGTCGCCGTCAGCGATCCGGAAGGTGATTTCCACCCCTTCGGAACGGCCGATCCAGTTACGCTGCATGGTTTTGACCTGCTCAGGCCAGCTTTCCAGCGTATCCAGATCGTTGAGCAGTTCGTCGGCGTAAGCGGTGATTTTGATGAACCACTGCGGGATTTCCTTGCGTTCCACCTTGGTGTCGCAACGCCAACAGCACCCGTCGATCACCTGCTCGTTGGCCAGTACGGTCTGGTCGTTCGGGCACCAGTTCACCGCTGAGGTTTTTTTGTAAACCAGGCCCTTCTCATACAGTTTGGTGAAGAACCATTGTTCCCAACGGTAGTAATCCGGTTTGCAGGTCGCCACTTCGCGATCCCAGTCGTAACCAAAGCCCAGCAATTTCAGCTGGTTTTTCATGTATTCGATATTGGCGTAGGTCCAGGGCGCCGGCGCGGTATTGTTTTTCACCGCCGCGCCTTCCGCCGGCAGGCCAAAGGCGTCCCAGCCGATCGGCTGCAGAACGTTTTTGCCCAGCATACGCTGATAGCGGGAGATCACGTCGCCGATGGTGTAGTTGCGGACATGACCCATGTGTAGACGGCCAGAAGGATAAGGCAGCATGGAAAGGCAATAGTATTTTTCCTTGCCGGGTTCTTCGGTCACTTTGAAAGTCTGTTTCTCTTGCCAGTGAAGCTGGACGTGCGCTTCGATATCTTCTGGGCGGTATTGCTCTTGCATGGCTGCCAGTGGTCCTTAGTGAAAATCGCTACCTCGGTAGCATGTTCTGTTTCATTTCAAAAGATCCGCATAGCATAGCTGATAAGCGACTGGCTCAACAACCGCTTGAGGCGGTCCGGGGCCGATTTATGCGGCGCCGGTAGCGAAGACGGGGGGGTAAACCCGCGGATTGGGAAGCGGCTCCCGGTTGTGTCGGAAAAATCATCTACACTAGGCTGTGCAGGCCCGTCGATAAGCGCTTTCACGCTAAGGAGTCACGATGAGCAAAGTGGTTCAGTATTACCGGGAATTGATGTCCGCCGTTACCGAGTGGCTAAGCCGCGGCGAGCGGGACATGGATAAGCTGATGTCGGATGCCCGGCGCCAGTTACAGGAAACCAATGAACTGACGCAAAAGGAGATTGAACAGGTAATACTGGCGCTCCAGCGCGATCTGGAAGCCTTCTCCCTCAGTTACGAGGAGAGCCAGAATGCCTTTGCCGATAGCGTGTTCGTGCGCGTGATTCGCGAAAGCCTGTGGCAGAACCTGGCGGATATCACCGACAAGACGCAACTGGAATGGCGCGAAGTGTTCAAGGATGTCAGCCACCACGGCGTGTATCACAGCGGCGAGGTGGTGGGGCTGGGCAATCTGGTGTGCGAACAGTGCCATCACCACATTGCTTTTTATACCCCGGAAGTTTTGCCGTTGTGCCCGAAATGCGGCCATGACCAGTTCCATCGCCAGCCATTTTCGCCCTGACCGGGAGCGTGCGGAAAAAAACAAGGGTGCCGAAGCACCCTTGCGATATGGCGATACGCTGCGGATTAATGCAGGATTTTCGCCAGAAAATCTTTAGCGCGGTCAGACTGCGGATTACTGAAGAAGTCCTCTTTGCGGGTGTCTTCAATGATCTTGCCTTCATCCATGAAGATAACGCGGTGCGCTACCTTGCGGGCGAATCCCATCTCGTGGGTCACCACCATCATGGTCATGCCTTCCTGCGCCAGCTCCACCATTACGTCCAGCACTTCATTGATCATTTCCGGGTCGAGCGCCGAGGTCGGTTCGTCAAACAGCATCGCCACCGGGTCCATGCACAGGGCGCGGGCGATAGCCACACGCTGTTGCTGACCGCCGGATAACTGCCCGGGGAACTTGTTGGCATGCGCCGACAGGCCGACGCGCGCCAGCAGCTTCAGCCCTTTCTCGCGGGCGGCTTCTTTGTCGCGCTTGAGTACCTTGACCTGCGCCAGCGTCAGGTTGTCGACGATGGACAAATGGGGGAACAGTTCAAAATGCTGGAACACCATGCCGACTTTGGAGCGCAATTGCGCCAGATTGGTGCGTTTGTCATTGACAGTGGTGCCGTTAACTTCAATCTGACCTTGCTGGATCGGCTCCAGGCCGTTAACGGTTTTGATTAAGGTCGATTTCCCGGAGCCGGAAGGTCCGCAAACCACCACCACTTCACCTTTTTTCACTTCGGTGGAGCAGTCGGTCAGCACCTGAAATTGACCATACCATTTAGAAACATTTTTCAGGAAAATCATCAAACCGTCCTTCTCTTCAAATAATTGACCAGCATCGACGCCGAGAGGCTGATAACAAAGTACACAAACCCGGCGAACAGGATCATTTCCACCTGAGTGCCGTCACGTTCGCCGATGGTGGATGCGGTACGGAAGAAGTCCGCCAGACTAAGCACGTACACCAGCGAGGTATCCTGAAACAGCACGATACCCTGAGTCAGCAGCAAGGGAATCATGGCCCGGAACGCCTGAGGTAGAATCACCAGCCGCATGGATTGCCAGTGGGTCATCCCCAGCGCCAGCGCGGCGGAGGCCTGCCCGCGGGAAATACTCTGGATGCCGGCGCGGATAATCTCGGAATAATAGGCCGCCTCAAACAGCGAGAAGGCTACCATAGCTGATACCAGCCGAATATCGGTTTTCGGAGAAAGGCCAAGCACATTTTGTAATAAGCTCGGCACGATCAGGTAGAACCACAGCAGCACCATCACCAGCGGTACCGAGCGGAACAGGTTGACGTACAGTTTCGCAAACCAACTGATGGGCTTGATGGGCGACAGGCGCATCACCGCCAGCACGGTGCCCCAGACAATCCCCACCACGACCGCGGTCAGGGTGATTTCCAGCGTGATGCCCATCCCCTTGATCAGATAAGGCAAGCTGGGCGGAATCGAACTCCAGTCAAAATTATACATTTATTTATTTGCTCCCCAGATTGCCCGGCAGACGGGTTTTACGCTCCACAATCTGCATGATCAGCATGATGATGGCGTTGATGCCGATATAGGCCAGCGTGATCGCGCTGAAGGATTCATAGGCGTGAGCGGAGTAGTCCAGCAGTTTGCCGGCCTGAGCCGCCATGTCCACCAGGCCGATAGTGGAGGCGATGGCGGAGTTTTTCACCAGGTTGAGCATTTCCGAGGTCAGCGGCGGCACCACCACCCGGTAGGCGTTGGGCAGCAAGACATAACGGTAGGTCTGGGGAAGCGTCAGGCCGATCGCCAGACCGGCGGCCTTCTGACCACGCGGCAGCGACTGAATGCCTGCCCGCACCTGTTCGCACACGCGCGCGGCGGTGAACATGCCCAGACAGAACATGGAAGACAGGAAGAACTGGATATTGGGGTCCAGTTCGGCCTTAAACCACATGCCGATTTTGGTTGGCAGTAGCTCCGGCACAACCAGATACCAACTGAAGAACTGGACAATCAGCGGCACGTTGCGAAACAACTCGACATAACAGGTGCCGATACCGGCCAGCAGACGGTTGGGGACGGTACGCAGAATACCCAGCAGCGAGCCCAGCAGGAAGGCGATGACCCAGGCGCACAAGGAAAGTGATACGGTGACCTGCAGGCCGGAAATAATCCACCCCAAATAGGTCGTATTTCCGAACGGAGCGGATTGCAGGAAAATGCCCCAGTTCCAATCTATTGACATAACAAACTCCGGTAAAAAAAGGGTAGCGTTCGCTACCCCGAAGATTGATGAGTGGCTTGTGGATTCGCAGGGTGGGGAACGACCACCCTGCGCCTGTCTGTCTTGCCACGAATCAGCAATCGAAAGGCAGAATTACTGCCCTTTATTGTCATTATTAATACGGTTACAGCGCCTTATCGTTCGGTGCCTTGAACAGTGCCTTCATGTCGTCGGATAGGACATAGTTCAGGTTAAGATTTTTCGGCGGGATCGGTTGGGTGAACCATTGCTCGTACCATTTGGCGGCTTCGCCGGAGGTTTGTACCTGAGCGATGGTGTCGTCCACCAGTTTCTTGAATTCAGGGTCGTTCTTACGCAGCATGCAGCCATAGGCTTCGTGAGATTGCGGCGTACCGACAATGACCCATTCGTCCGGATTTTTGGCTTTGGCGCGTTCGCCTGCCAGCAGCGCGTCGTCCATCATGAAGGCCACCGCACGGCCGCTCTCCAGGGTGCGGAAGGAATCACCGTGATCCTTGGCGCTGATGATGCGCAGGTTCAGTTTCTTCTCTTCATTCATTTTGTTCAGCAGCACTTCAGATGTGGTGCCGGAAGTAACGACCACCGCCTTGCCGCTCAGATCGGTGAAATCCTTGATGCCGGAGTCTTTTTTGGTCAGCAGACGCGTGCCGATCACGAAAATGGTATTGGAGAAGGCAGCCTGCTGCTGGCGTTCCAGGTTGTTGGTGGTGGAGCCGCACTCCAGATCGAAGGTACCGTTCTGCAACAGCGGAATACGGTTCTGGGAAGTGATGGGGAGCAGTTTCACCTGCAGATTGGGCGCGCCGATCGCTTTTTTGACGGCTTCAACAATCTTGTCGGAGTAAGCCTGTGAATAGCCTACGACTTTTTGCTGATTGTCGTAGTAGGAAAACGGCACGGAAGATTCGCGGTGACCAATAACGATAACACCACTGTCTTTGACTTTTTTCAGCGTGGGGATCGGTGCGTTTTCTTTTTGGGCCGAAGCCGGCTGTTCTTCTGCATAAGCCATAGTTGCTGTTGTGCTGATCAGCATTAACGACAGTGCCAGTTTACGCAATTGCATGCTCTAACTCCTTTGCTGTTGTGGTGGTGCAAATTCTGCTGGGCTATTACCGGCCACATGTTGTGCACCGCTAAAGAGCGAATAAAACGCTGTCATGTTTAAAAATAGCGGATTGTAAACATAATGAAACGAGAATGTTTGCTTTTTGCGAGGCGCTCCGCACCAAAGTGCTGCAATAAAAAACTTATGGCACTAATTTGGTGCAGTTTGTGCCCTGGTATTGTGCTATCGCAGGGCGGGATGGCCGCAAACGTGCAACGTCAGACGTTTCATATCAATGAGTAGCAAGTTGTGTGCCAAAAATGAAACAAGACATGTCCGGACATGTCTTGTTGTGAGACGGCGAATGCGGAAATCAGCGGGAACGGAAGCGATAAACCAGCGCAGCGAAGCCCAGCAAGGCTTCCAGCAGCCACAACGGCCAGGAGCCGAAGCGGGCGTAAGGCGTGATGCCGGTTGCCGGCGTTACGCGGGTCTCCAGTACATCGCGGGTGAACTGCGGGAGACTGGCGCTGATGCTGCCGTCGGGCGCGATGACGGCCGTTACGCCGTTGTTGGTGGAACGCAGCAACGGGCGGCCCAGTTCCAGCGCCCGCATCCGGGCCATCTGGAAATGCTGCCAGGGACCAATAGAGTTGCCGAACCAGGCATCGTTGGAAATGGTCAGCAGCATATCGGTGTCGGCGCGGAAATTGTCGCGCACTTGTTGCCCCAGAACGACCTCATAACAGATGGTGGCGGTGAGGCGGTAGCCGTTAACCACCAACTGCGGCTGCAGGTAGCCGCCGCGGCTGAACGCGGACATCGGCAGATCGAAGAACGGCGCCAGCGGGCGCAACAGGGTTTCCAGCGGCACGAATTCGCCAAACGGCACCAGATGATGTTTGTTGTAGCGGTTGGTGGTCGGATAACGATAGGGCTGCTGATCGCCCAGCACGATGATGCTGTTATAGAAATCGGTGCGATTGTTTTCCCTGCGCGCATCGACAATGCCGGTGATCAGGCTGCTGTGATGCTCACGCAGGATGGCGTCCAGTTGCGTCAGGTAATCCTGCTGGCGGATTTCGACATCCGGAATGGCGGATTCCGGCCAAATCACCAGCGGCGCTTTGTCCATCGCCGGCAGCGTGTTATCGAAATAGACTTTCAGCGTGTTGAGCAGCTCGTTCGGGTCCCACTTCAACGCCTGAGGAATGTTGCCTTGTACCATCGCTACGTTGACCGCGCGCTCCGGCTGCAGTTTGTACCACTCAAGCGAGCGCAACGGCCACGGCAGCACCAACAATGCAGCGGCAACCAGCGCTGGCTGCCAGCGCCGCAGCGTCAGCCCCAGTACCAGCAACCCGCTGATAATCATCAACAGGAAGGTGAGGGTATCGACCCCCGCGATCGGCGCAATACCTTTCAGCGGGCCATCAAGCTGACTGTAGCCGAACTGCAGCCAGGGAAAGCCGGTCAACACCCAACCGCGCAGCAGTTCGGTGACCTGCCACAGCGCCGGCGCCGCCAGTGCTACGCGCCATACGCTCGTCTGCGGCCACAGGCGTGCAAGCAACCCGGCAAACAGCATCGGATAGAGCGACAGGTAGAGCGCCAGCAGCACCACCAGACCGACATTCACCGGGCCGGGCATGCCGCCAAAGTCGGCGATGCTGTAGTAGACCCAGTGGATGCCGGTGCCGAACAGACCGAATCCCCAACTGAAACCGATCGCCGCCGCCTGACGAGCCCGGCGGTTCAGCGTCAGACCCTGTAGCCCCATCAACGAAATAATGGCGGCTGGCCAGAAATCATAAGGAGAGAACGCCAGTGTGCCGCAGGCACCGAATAAAAGCGCCAGCAGGAGGCGAACCTGCTGGCGTTGCATTAATGAAGCGACTGCCATGAATGAATTAATCTTCCAGTTGCGGTTGCGGAACGTCGTCAGGGATTCTGACATGAACCTGAATAATACGGCGGCTGTCGGCCATGGCAACTTTGAACAGGTAACCGTCGATGTCGATGGTTTCCCCGCGTGCCGGCAGGTGACCGAAAGATTGCATCACCAGACCACCGATGGTATCCACTTCCTCATCGCTGAATCGGGTGGAGAAGATCTCGTTGAAGTCCTCGATAGGCGTAAGCGCGCGCACCGTGTAAGTCTGGCGATTCAGCTGGCGGATATCGCGGTCTTCCTCGTCATCGTATTCGTCTTCGATTTCGCCGACGATCAGCTCCAGAATGTCTTCAATCGTCACCAGCCCGGAGACGCCGCCAAATTCATCGATGACGATCGCCATGTGGTAGCGCAGGGAACGAAATTCGTTGAGCATGCGGTCCACCCGCTTGCTTTCCGGCACCACGACGGCAGGCCGCAGCACTTTATCCATGCTGAACGGTTCGGAGTTGCTGCGCATGAACGGCAGCAGGTCCTTGGCCATCAGGATGCCTTCGATATGGTCCTTGTCTTCGCTGATGACCGGGAAACGGGAGTGGGCCGATTCGATGATCACGTCCAGGCACTCTTCCAGCGTCTGGTTATGCTTGAGGGTAATCATCTGCGAACGCGGGATCATGATGTCGCGCACCCGCTGTTCGGCGATATCCATCACCCCTTCCAGCATGTCGCGGATTTCCGGATCAATTTGTTCCGAATCACGGATTAATGCCAGCAGATCATCGTGATCTTTGGATTCACCGTGGAAAATCTGATTGAGAAAAAGAGAGAAAAATCCCTTTTTGGGACTGGGGGTATCGCTGTTGGGAGAATGGTCGTCGCTCATGGCGTCAGTTAATATCACTCTTGTTAAGAAATGATGACCAGCGGTGAATGTCGTCGGTGGCGTATCGCCGCTGGCGTCTGATCCTTAAAATATCGGATTTAAGGCTTGTCAGTAAAATCTTCTTTTTCTGCCAGATACGGGTCGGCATAACCCATACTTTGCATGATTTCCGTTTCCAGCGCTTCCATTTCTTCGGCTTCACTGTCTTCGATATGATCATAACCTAACAGATGCAGGCTGCCATGGACAACCATGTGCGCCCAATGTTCATCCGCGCTTTTCCCCTGTTCGACCGCCTCCTGCTCGACCACCTGCCGACAGATGATGAGGTCGCCCAGCAGCGGTAGCTCCACTTCCGGCGGCGCTTCGAACGGGAACGACAGTACGTTGGTCGGTTTGTCTTTGCCGCGATAAGTCAGGTTCAGGTGATGGCTTTCTTCTTCGTCCACCACCCGGATGGTGACTTCCGCCACCTCCTGAAATTGCGGCAACACCGCTTCCAGCCAGCGCTGAAAGTCGGCTTCCGACGGCAGCCCGTTGCTATTTTCGCTGGCGATTTGCAAATCGAGAATAACCTGACTCATTTCTGCTCCTGCGCGGCGGCCTGCGCTTCGCGTTTGCGTTGTTCCGCCAGTTCGTCCCGGCGTTTCTGATCGGCGGTTTCCCACGCTTCATAAGCGTTGACGATGCGGGCGACCACCGGGTGGCGTACCACGTCTTCGCTGTGGAAGAAGTTAAAACTGATTTCCTCGACTTCCGACAGTACCTCGATGGCGTGACGCAAACCGGATTTTTGATTGCGCGGCAGGTCGATCTGGGTGACATCGCCGGTGATGACCGCTTTCGAGTTAAACCCGATACGGGTCAGGAACATCTTCATCTGCTCGATGGTGGTGTTCTGGCTTTCATCCAGAATGATGAAGGCGTCGTTCAGCGTGCGGCCGCGCATGTAGGCCAGCGGCGCGACTTCAATGACGTTACGCTCGATAAGCTTTTCCACCCGCTCGAAACCCAGCATTTCAAACAGCGCGTCATACAGCGGGCGCAGGTACGGGTCTACCTTCTGGCTCAGATCGCCGGGTAGAAAACCCAGTTTTTCACCGGCTTCCACCGCTGGACGAGTCAGCAGAATGCGGCGGATTTCCTGACGTTCCAGCGCATCCACCGCGGCTGCCACCGCCAGATAGGTTTTCCCGGTGCCGGCCGGGCCGATACCGAAGGTGATGTCGTGATCGAGGATATGGGCGATGTACTGCGCCTGATTGGGGGTACGCGGTTTGATCACGCCGCGTTTGGTGCGGATATTTACCGCTTTACCGTATTCCGGCACGCTGTCGGCGGTCTGTTCCAGTACCCGGGATTCCTTGATGGCCAGATGAATTTGTTCCGGCTCAATATCCGGAATCACGCCGCGTACCGGAGCGGTATCGACATAAAGATGACGCAGGATGTCGGCGGCGGCGTCGATGCAGAGGTCTTTCCCCATCAGCTTGAAGTTGTTGTCGCGATGATTGATCTCTATGCCGAGGCGGCGTTCCAGCTGTTTGATGTTGTCGTCAAACGGGCCGCACAGACTGAGCAGGCGTTTGTTGTCCGCGGGTTCGAGGGCAATTTCTTTTATCGTTACGTTCAAACTATTCCTCTTGGGTTTAAGCAGAATGAGCAATGACGCTGTGCCACAGGCAGTGATATCTGCCCGGATGTGGCGCAGAGATTACCCTGATTATTTATCGTGAACCCCGCAGGGCGCAAGTCACATTCGGCATAAAGGCGGCGGGGGGATGAATCTAATCCGGACGTCGCAGCAAAGAAAAAGCGGGCCGTTTGACGGCCCGCCTGAGAACGATCATCAGCGTATTACGGCTGATAGAGGCCAACGCCTAGCTCGTTCTCTTTGCGGGTACGAGCGATAACCGACGTCGGCGACTCGCTAACGCGCAGATCCATTTGATCTTCGGTGCGGATGACCACGCCACGCAGCGAGTTCGGGTAAACGTCGACAATTTCCACGTCGACGAATTTGCCGATCATATCGGGCGTTCCTTCAAAGTTGACTACGCGGTTGTTTTCAGTACGGCCGGACAGTTCCATCACGCTCTTGCGCGAGGTGCCTTCGACCAGAATGCGTTGTACTGTGCCCATCATCCGGCGGCTGTACTGCATGGCCTGCTGGTTGATGCGTTCCTGCAGAATGTACAGCCGCTGTTTTTTCTCTTCTTCGGTTACGTCGTCCACCATGTCGGCGGCCGGGGTGCCGGGGCGAGGCGAGTAGATAAAGCTGAAGCTCATGTCGAAATCGACATCGGCGATCAGTTTCATGGTCTGCTCGAAATCTTCCTGCGTTTCGCCCGGGAAGCCGACGATAAAGTCGGAACTGATCTGGATCGCCGGGCGGGCTTTGCGCAGTTTGCGGATGATGGCCTTGTATTCCAGTGCGGTGTGACGGCGCTTCATCATGGTCAGTACGCGGTCGGAGCCGCTCTGAACCGGTAGGTGCAGGAAACTCACCAGCTCCGGCGTATCTTCGTACACGCTGATGATATCGTCGGTAAATTCGATGGGGTGGCTGGTGATGAAGCGGATGCGGTCGATACCGTCAATCGTCGCCACCAGACGCAGCAGTTCGGCAAAACTGCAGATGTCGTCATCGTGCGTCGCGCCGCGGTAAGCATTCACGTTCTGGCCCAGCAGGTTGACTTCACGTACGCCCTGAGCCGCCAGTTGGGCGATTTCAAACAGGACGTCGTCAACCGGGCGGCTGACCTCTTCGCCGCGGGTATAAGGCACCACGCAGAAGGTACAGTATTTGTTACAGCCTTCCATGATGGAGACGAATGCGGTCGGCCCTTCGGCGCGCGGTTCCGGCAGACGGTCGAATTTTTCCACTTCCGGGAAGCTGATATCCACGATTGGGCTGCGGGTGCCCTGCACATGGTTAATCATTTCCGGCAGACGATGCAGGGTCTGCGGCCCGAAAATCACGTCCACGTAATGCGCACGGTCGCGAATGTGTTCACCTTCCTGCGAAGCTACGCAGCCGCCCACGCCGATAATCAGATTCGGGTTGACGTCTTTGAGCGTTTTCCAGCGGCCGAGCTGATGAAACACTTTTTCCTGCGCCTTTTCACGGATCGAACAGGTATTCAGCAGCAGAATGTCGGCTTCTTCCGCGACTTCGGTCAGCTGGTAACCGTGCGTACTTTCCAGGAGATCGGCTATCTTCGATGAATCGTATTCATTCATCTGACAGCCCCAGGTTTTGATATGCAGTTTCTTTGTCATCGTCATCGACTAGCCATTACTCAGTGCGGGTAAACACGCTTACCTTCAACGGGGCGCGTACATGCGGGCGCGTATTGTAATCTTTTGCCGTCGTTGTGACCAGAGCGAGCGGCACGTCGCTTTTCTGAAAAACGTTGCCGAAATCCAGTAAACTATCGCCATCTTTTGTCTTTCTGGCGCCTGAGTCTTCTTTATCGGCGCAATAGAAACAGTGGGGCAGGTATGCACTATGATGCGGTGATTGTTGGCGGAGGCATGGTTGGTGCCGCCGCCGCGTTGGGACTGGCGCAGAACGGTTTTCAGGTGGCGGTGCTGGAGCAGGAAACGCCGCCGCCGTTTGTCGCAGGCAGCACGCCGGACGTGCGGGTATCGGCGATTGGTCAGGCGTCGGTCAGGCTGCTGGAGCGACTGGGAGCCTGGCAGGGCGTCGGGCTGATGCGCAGCGCGCCTTACCGGCGGCTCGAAACCTGGGAATGGGACAATGCGCATGTTGTGTTCGATGCGGCCGACCTCGGGTTACCCGAGCTGGGGTTCATGGTAGAGAACCGTATTCTGCAACTGGCGTTGTGGCAGGTGCTGGAGAGGACGCCCGGCGTGACGTTATTGTGCCCGTGGCGATTACAGCGTATGCACCGTGAAGACGAGCAATGGGTGCTGACTGGCGAGCAGGGCGATAGCCTGTCTGCGTCGCTGGTGATTGGCGCTGATGGCGCCAATTCGAAAATTCGCCAGTGGGCGGGCATTGGTATCACAGGCTGGCAATATCGCCAGTCCTGTATGCTGATCAGCGCCGAATTGGCCGGTCCGCAACAGGATGCGACCTGGCAGCGCTTCACGCCGTCCGGTCCGCGCGCGTTTCTGCCGCTGTTTGACGGCTGGTGCTCGCTGGTGTGGTACGACAGCCCGCAGCGTATCCGCCAGTTGCAGGCGATGTCGCTTCCTCAACTGAACAAGGCTATCGCCGAGACGTTTCCTGCTCGGCTGGGTGAGGTCAATGCGGTAGCGGCCGGCGCGTTTCCGCTGGTGCGTCGTCATGCGCAGCAGTATGTGTCGCCGGGGCTGGCCCTGATTGGCGATGCCGCGCATACCATCAACCCGCTGGCGGGGCAGGGCGTGAATCTGGGATATCGGGACGTTTCCACGCTGCTCGATGTGGTGATTCGGGCGCGTGATGAAGGCGCTGTCTGGTACGGAGAGCCGGTGTTGCGACGCTATCAGCAGCAGCGCAAGCCTGACAATCTGCTGATGCAAAGCGGCATGGATCTGTTTTACGGCGCGTTCAGTAACCGGCTGCCGCCGCTTGAGTTTGCCCGCAACCTGGCGTTGATGGCGGCGCAGCGCGCCGGAAAACTGAAACAGCAGGCGTTGCGTTACGCGTTGGGGTTGTAAACAGCGTAGCCGCTACGCTGTTTTTTCATGATCTGTTCGCCGTCATGCCGCTTTCATGCGGCGTGATTACATTGATACCGCTATATCTGCCAAGAGGCGACCAACATAACGCGTTATCCTGACGGCTTGCGGCGAATTCCTTATTTCTGAGTAGTGAAACTGATGACCTATTTATTTCTTTGTCTGGCGATTGTGTCCGAAGTGGTGGCGACAACGGCGCTGAAATTGTCGGAGAGCTTTACCCGGCTGGTGCCGAGTGTGGTGACGGTGGTGTTCTACGCCATCGCGTTTTACTGTCTGACCGTTTCCATGCGGGTATTGCCGACCGGCGTGATCTACGCCATCTGGTCGGGCGTAGGGATTGTGTTGATCGCGGCGATAAGCTGGATTTTTTACGATCAGCGGTTGGACTGGCCGGCGGTATTGGGAATGGCGCTAATCATTGCCGGCGTGGCGGTGATTAACCTGTTTTCCAATTCGGTGGCGCATTGATGAATGAGCCGGTACTGGCGTTAAGCCGGTGCCGGTTATTGATGCAGATGGAATAGAGCTGATGAGCGGTAACCAATAAACGATAAGACCATAAAAAAAGAAAAAGCCCGTTTGCACGGGCTTTTCTGTATGGCTGGGGTACGAGGATTCGAACCTCGGGATGGCGGAATCAGAATCCGCTGCCTTACCGCTTGGCGATACCCCAATTTTAAGATGGTGGCTACGACGGGAATCGAACCTGTGACCCCAGCATTATGAGTGCTGTGCTCTAACCAGCTGAGCTACGTAGCCAAATTACTGCACGGTCAGAAGCCGTTGGCTTCATGACTGAATATGGCTGGGGTACGAGGATTCGAACCTCGGGATGGCGGAATCAGAATCCGCTGCCTTACCGCTTGGCGATACCCCAACAGGGCGCACATCGTATGACGTGTCTCACTTGATTCATGGCTGGGGTACCAGGATTCGAACCTGGGAGTGGCGGGATCAAAACCCGCTGCCTTACCGCTTGGCGATACCCCAATGAAACTATTGCATGCCTAGGCTGACGCTTTGGTTTTCTACACCGATAAAGGCAATGGTGCGGGAGGCGAGACTTGAACTCGCACACCTTGCGGCGCCAGAACCTAAATCTGGTGCGTCTACCAATTTCGCCACTCCCGCAGGAAAAAATGGTGGCTACGACGGGAATCGAACCTGTGACCCCAGCATTATGAGTGCTGTGCTCTAACCAGCTGAGCTACGTAGCCATCTTTTCCGCGTCACCTTCATCGGCGTTGCGGGGCGCATTATGCGGAGTTGGCCTTTTGGCGTCAACACATTTTTTCCCTAAAAACGGCGTATTCGCGCTGTTTGTTTGGGTTATGAACAGTATGGTGAGAAAAGCGTCAGAAAGCAGGCTTTTGGCTGTATTCCATAAGAAAAACGGGCCGCTAAGGGCCCGTTTAAAACAGTAAAATAAAGCCGATTACTGGTAGGCGGACTGGTGCACGCCGACGGCGCGACCCGACGGATCATCCATCTTTTTGAAAGATTCATCCCACTCAATCGCCTTGGCGGACGAACAGGCTACAGAAGGACCGCCAGGGACGCATTCAGCCGCACTTGGGACCGGGAACAGTTCTTCAAAAATTTCGCGGTACAGGTAGCCCTCCTTGGTAGTCGGGGTGTTGTACGGGAAACGGAAGTGCGCGGTTTCCAGTTGCTGGTCGGAAATCTGTTTGGCAGCGACTTCTTTCAGGGAGTCGATCCAACTGTAGCCCACGCCGTCAGAGAACTGCTCTTTCTGGCGCCAGGCCACGCTGTGCGGCAGATAGGATTCGAAGCACTCACGCAGGATGTGTTTTTCCATCTTGCCGTTGCCGCACATTTTGTCTTTCGGGTTGATGCGCATTGCTACGTCCAGGAATTTCTTGTCCAGGAACGGCACGCGGGCTTCGACGCCCCAGGCGGACATCGCTTTGTTGGCGCGGGCGCAGTCATACTGGTGCAACGCCAGCAGTTTGCGTACGGTTTCCTCATGAAGTTCTTTCGCGTTCGGCGCTTTGTGGAAGTAGAGATAACCGCCGAATACTTCGTCCGAACCTTCGCCGGACAGCACCATCTTGATACCCATCGCCTTGATTTTACGGGACATCAGGTACATCGGCGTTGAGGCGCGGATGGTGGTGACGTCGTAGGTTTCGATGTGGTAAATCACGTCGCGGATGGCATCCAGACCTTCCTGTACCGTGAAATGGATTTCGTGGTGCACGGTGCCCAGATGTTCTGCGACATCGCGTGCGGCTTTCAGGTCAGGCGCGCCTTCCAGGCCGACCGCGAACGAGTGAAGCTGCGGCCACCAGGCTTCGCTGCGCTCGTCGTCTTCCACGCGACGGGCGGCGAACTTCTTGGTGACGGCGGAAATGATGGAAGAGTCCAGCCCGCCGGACAGCAGCACGCCGTAAGGAACGTCGGACATCAGGTGGCTTTTCACCGATTCTTCCAACGCTTCGCGCAGTTCGTTGGCGTCGGTCACGTTGTCTTTAACGTTGTCGAAATCGAACCAGTCGCGACGATAGTATTCGCGAATCTCGCCGTCCTGGCTCCACAGGTAGCTGCCGGCCGGGAATTCTTTGATGGTGCGGCACACCGGCACCAGCGCTTTCATTTCAGACGCCACGTAGAAGTTGCCGTGTTCGTCATAGCCCATATAAAGCGGGATGATGCCCAGGTGATCGCGGCCGATCAGATAGGCGTCTTTTTCGCTGTCATACAGGGCAAAGGCGAACATGCCGCGCAGTTCGTCCAGGAATTCCGGACCTTTTTCCTGATACAGCGCCAGAATCACTTCGCAATCGGAACCGGTCTGGAACTGATAGCGGTCGCCGTATTGTTGACGCAGAGCCTGATGGTTGTAAATTTCGCCGTTCACGGCCAGAACGTGGGTGTGCGCCTGGTTGTAGAGCGGTTGAGCGCCGGTGTTGACGTCGACGATGGACAGACGCTCATGCGCCAGAATGGCTTTGTCGCTGGCGTAAACACCAGACCAGTCCGGGCCGCGGTGACGCATCAGGCGGGACAATTCCAGCGCTTTTTTGCGCAATTCAACCGGATCGGTTTTCAGATCAAGCACACCAAAAATAGAACACATACAAGAGGCTCCCTTTATCCACGCATCACAACGTGAAACAGTCAAAGTGTATGGCGGTAATCAGCGCTTTTCCTTGCCGTATCTCACCTCAGAGGGTGACTCGCCGCCGTATCGGTAACACTGATTTAGCATCAAAAGGGGATGGCAGTTCAATATCATTTAATGAAAAAAGCCATTGTGCTGGTGAATGTGTAATTTATGGTGTGATTTATTGGGTTTTGTTCAAAACGGCAGAGAGAAGGCGCCGGATTTTTAGCGATCTCATAATCCGGCCTTATAGCAGAAAACTAAACCTACTGATTTTCAAGCAGACGTTGCAGTAATACGCCATTCAGCATCGCGCGTTTCACCAGCGCAAAAGCGCCGATGGCGGATAAGTGCTGCAATTCGGAGACGACTACCGGCAGGTTTTGCCGAAAGTCTTTCAGCACCTGTGCGTTGATACAGCGTTGAATGGCGGGCAGCAGAATTTTGTCCGCGCCGGTAATTTCGCCGGCGATGACCACCCGCTGAGGATTGAAGAGGTTGACGGCAATCGAAATGGCTTTGCCCAGATGTTGCCCGGCGGCCTCGATCAGTTCACGGGCCAGAAGGTCACCCCGGTTGGCGGCTTTGCAGATAGCGGCGATCTGACAGTTATCCAGCGTCAGCTTGCTGGGAAACCCCTGCTGCAATAAATCACGCGCCCGTTGTTCCAGCGCGCCGTTCGACACCACCGTTTCCAGACAACCGAAGTTGCCGCAGTGGCAGCGGTCGCCCAACGGGTCGATCTGGATATGGCCGATTTCCCCGACATTACTGTTGCTGCCGAGAAAGATTTTGCCGTTGACCAGAATGCCGGCGCCCACGCCGCGGTGAACCCGCACCAGCAACGAATCCTGACAGTCACGTGTCGCGCCGAAGTAATGCTCGGCCAGCGCCAGACTGCGAATATCGTGGCCGACAAAGCTGTGCACCTTGAAATGCCGTTCGAGATTATCCACCAGAGGCCAGTTGTCCACGCTGATGTGCGGCATATAACGCACCACGCCGGCAATGGGGTCGACCAGTCCCGGCAGCACCACTGAAATGGCGATCAGTTCGCGGATACGACGTTGGTGACGGGCAATGAACTGATCGATAACCGTGAACAGCGCGCTTTCCAGCGTGTCCTGGGTGTTTTCCGGCAGGTTGCAGTGCTCTTCCTCCAGCCGTTTTCCCTGCAGGTCGTATAAGGCGAGGGTGGCGTCGTGGCGGCCAAGCCGCACCGCGACGGTATGAAACGGCCGCGTTTCGGAAATGATGGAAATAGCGCGGCGTCCTCCGGTCGACGCCTGCTGATCCACCTCTTTGATCAGACCGCGTTCCAGCAACTGGCGGGTAATTTTGGTGACACTGGCGGGAGCGAGCTGGCTCTGCTCTGAAATCTGAATCCGGGAAATAGGGCCCTGCTGATCGATCAGGCGGTATACAACCGCACTGTTAAGTTGTTTGACCAGATCAATGTTCCCTATCTGGGTTTGTCCGCCTGTGGTCATGACGCGTTACTCGTGTCGATGCAATACGTTTACTGTTTATGAAAGACTTCTTCACCGTTCACAAACGTATTGAGGATGTCAAAATCGCGGGTCAATACCGTCAGGTTAGCCACGTGGCCCGTCTCAATGCTTCCCAGTCGGTGGTCTTCTCCGATGGCTCTCGCCGGGTAGAGTGTCGCCATTCTTAGCGCCTCGTCCAGAGCGATACCCGCGTGTTCTACGCAATTGCGCACGGCATCGATCATGGTGAGTGCCGAACCGCTCAGGGTGCCGTGCTCATCCACGCAAATGCCGTCGCGGTAGTATATGGTTTTACCGGCAAATGTGAACCGGTCGATGTCGGAGCCGGCCGGCGCGGTGGCGTCGGTGACCAGCACCAGCTTATCGCCCTTGATGCGTTTGCTGTTGCGGATGTTGGCCCAACTGACATGGCGGCCATCGGCGATGATGCCGCAGTAGACTTCCGGCGCGTCATAGACGGCGCCTACCAGGCCGGGTTCGCGCCCGGCAACGGCCGGCATGGCGTTGAACAGGTGAGTGGCAAAGCGAATACCGGCGGCAAAGCCTTGTTTGGCTTGTTCCCAGGTGGCGTTGGAGTGACCGGCGGACACCACGATACCCGCGGTGGTCAACTGCCGGATAACCGTCGTCGATACCATTTCCGGCGCCAGCGTGATTTTGCTGATCACATCGGCGTTATCGCACAGATAATTGAGTAATGACTCGTCCGGCTGGCGGATAAAGGCGGCGTCATGGGTGCCTTTTTTTACCGGGTTAAGCCAGGGACCTTCCAGATGCAGCCCAAGCGCCTGATGGCGATGCTGGGCGAGCCAGGCGCGCATCACGCCGATGCTGTGGCGCATGAATTCGTCGGAAGAGGTGATCAACGTCGGCAAAAAGCTGGTACAGCCGGATTTTTCGTTGGCCCGCTGCATGGTTTCCAGCGTTTTGACGGAAAGGTTGTTCAGCGCGTCGTTGAACTGGACGCCGCCGCAGCCGTTCAATTGCAGATCGATAAAGCCAGGGGCCAGTAACGCGCCGGCGAGATCGCGCAGGGGCAGGTTATCAGGCAGTTCGCGTGTCGGGCAGACTGCCTCGATCAAACCGTCGGCGACGATGACCGCATGGCCGTCAAGGATCTGATGGCCGGTAAAAATACGGCCGTTGGTTAAAGCGTACATCTATAAGCTCCTGGCTCACCGATTACAGATTTTTGAGGTTTTCAGCTTCCAGCTCGCGGAAATATTTCACGGTTTTCACTTTCAGCTCCATCGTGGACGGTTCGTCACATACCATCAGCGCTTTAGCGTGCAACTGCAGACAACTGATGGTCCACATGTGGTTAACGTTGCCTTCCACTGCGGCCTGAAGCGCCAGCGCCTTATGGCGACCGCTGACCAGAATCATCACTTCTTCCGCATCCAGCAACGTACCGACACCCACCGTCAGGGCATATTTCGGCACCTGATTGACGTCGCCGCCAAAGAAACGGGAATTGGCGATGCGGGTCTCTTCCGTCAGAGTCTTGATACGTGTGCGGGACACCAGAGAAGACGCCGGTTCGTTGAAAGCGATGTGGCCATCGTTGCCGACGCCGCCCATGAACAGATGAATCTTGCCGTAAGACTTGATTTTTTCTTCATAACGCTGACACTCGGCGGCGATATCTTCCGCGTTGCCATTCAACAGGTTAATGTTTCCTTCCGGAATATCAACGTGATTGAAAAAATTCTGGTACATGAAGGTGCGGTAGCTTTCCGGATGGTTCGCCGGCAACCCGACATACTCATCCATATTAAAGGTGACGACATGTTTGAAGCTGACCTGGCCGGCATCGTACAGCGCAATCAGAGACTTGTAGGCTTCCAGCGGCGAACTGCCGGTCGGCAGGCCGAGCACGAATGGGCGTTCCGCCGTCGGGTTGAAGGCATTGATGCGCTCGGCGATATAGCGGGCGGCCCATTTGCCAACCTCGGCGGGGGTCGTTAGCGGAATCAGTCTCATGGGGCTCTCCTCAGGCAATCGGTTAGCGAAGGCAATTATTCATCGGGTAAACGCAGTCAGATAGCATGACCGTCAGGTAATATGCCCGCACAGCGTTTCTGAATTTATCTGGGGCTAGTGTAGCGCGTTTTTTTTAGTCTTAAAATAAGTTGAATTAATGTCACGTCATAAACTTTTTGTATGTGCTTTTATGGTGAGAATTATCACATAATCACCGTTATTAATTTGCGTAACAAATTATTTTTTAGCACTTTTACCAGGCCCGCATGGCTGGTGGGTGATTTTATAACAAGGCTGACAGACAATTTTTTTACCCGTAAGGGAAAGAGAGGGGAAGGTGAGTACACTCAGCTATTTACAAAAAGTAGGCCGCGCCCTGATGGTGCCGGTCGCCACGTTGCCTGCGGCCGCCATCCTGATGGGGGTGGGTTACTGGATTGATCCGGTTGGCTGGGGCAGTGAAAGCGCGTTGGCCGCGCTGCTGATCAAGTCCGGCGCCGCCATTATCGAGCACATGGCGGTGCTGTTTGCGGTCGGCGTCGCCTACGGCATGTCGAAAGATAAAGACGGCGCCGCGGCGTTGTCCGGGTTTGTCGGTTATCTGGTGCTGACTACGTTGTGTTCGCCTGCGGCGGTGTCGATGATTCAGCACATCCCGCTGGCGGAGGTGCCAAAAGCGTTCGGTAAGATTGAAAACCAGTTCATCGGTATTCTGGTCGGGATCATTTCCGCTGAACTGTACAACCGTTACAGCCAGGTCGAATTGCCCAAGGCGCTCTCTTTTTTCAGCGGTCGCCGCCTGGTGCCGATTCTGGTTTCGATGCTGATGATCGTGGTGGCGTTTGTGCTGATGTACGTCTGGCCGGTGATCTACAACGCGCTGGTTTCCTTTGGCGAGTATATTCAGCAACTGGGATCGGTCGGCGCCGGTATCTATGCCTTCTTTAACCGTCTGCTGATTCCGGTGGGGCTGCACCATGCGCTGAACTCGGTGTTCTGGTTTGATGTCGCCGGCATCAACGATATTCCTAACTTCCTCAGCGGGCAGCAGGCGATTGACGCCGGCAAAGCCGTTCCCGGCATTACCGGGCGCTATCAGGCCGGTTTCTTCCCGATCATGATGTTCGGTTTGCCTGGGGCGGCGCTGGCGATTTATCACTGCGCTCGTCCGGAAAACCGCAGTCGGGTAGCGGGGATCATGGTGGCGGCGGCGTTTGCGGCCTTCTTCACCGGTATTACCGAACCGCTGGAGTTCTCCTTCATGTTTGTGGCGCCGGTGCTGTATGTGCTGCACGCCGTGCTAACCGGGATTTCGGTATTCATCGCGGCCAGCATGCACTGGATTGCCGGTTTTGGTTTCAGCGCCGGTCTGGTGGATATGGTGTTGTCTTCGCGTAACCCGCTGGCGACGAACTGGTACATGCTGCTGCTGCAAGGCGCCGCGTTCTTTGTCATCTATTATGTGGTGTTCCGCTTCACCATTACCCGTTTTAACCTGATGACGCCGGGGCGTGAAGCCGCTACGGCGCAGTCTTCATCCGAGGGAACTACCACTCCCGCCGGCAACAGCCAGTCGGTGGCGCGAGGTTACCTGCAGGCTATCGGCGGCAAGGATAATCTGACCGGAATTGACGCCTGTATTACCCGTTTGCGCCTGAGCGTGAAGGATTCCGGCCTGGTGGATGAGTCTGTAGCTCGCCAGTTAGGTGCGGCCGGGGTCATCCGTCTCAACAAGCAAAGCGTGCAGATTGTGGTTGGCACTCAGGCGGAAAACATCGCGGCGGCGTTACGCGAGGTGTCGCAGGAATAAATCGGCGGCGCCCCATCGCTGTCAGATGTCGGGAAACGGAGCATACGGAGACGTACGCTCCGTTTTTTTATCTTAAACTTTCGTGAAACAAACGGTTGTTTCCCGGCGTGGCTTGTTGGATCATTAGTGGTTATGGGTTGTTTTTTCGCATTTGAGGAACCAAGCATGAGTGAGGCTGAAGCCCGCCCAACCAACTTTATTCGCCAGATCATTGATGAAGATCTGGCTACCGGCAAACACGACCATATTCAGACGCGTTTTCCGCCAGAACCGAACGGCTACCTGCACATCGGTCACGCCAAGTCCATTTGCCTGAACTTTGGCATTGCCGACGATTACAACGGCAAGTGCAACCTGCGCTTTGATGATACCAACCCGGTAAAAGAAGATATCGAGTACGTTGAATCCATCAAGCATGACGTTCAGTGGCTGGGTTTTTCCTGGAGCGGCAACGTTCGCTACTCGTCTGATTATTTTGATCAGCTGCACTTTTACGCGATTGAACTGATTAATAAAGGGTTGGCGTATGTCGATGAGTTGACGCCGGAGCAGATCCGCGAATACCGCGGCACCCTGACCTCGCCGGGTAAAAACAGCCCGTACCGCGACCGTAGCGTCGAAGAAAACCTGACGCTGTTCGAAAAAATGCGCAGCGGCGGTTTCGCCGAAGGCACGGCGTGCCTGCGCGCCAAAATCGATATGGCCTCGCCGTTCATCGTTATGCGCGATCCGGTGCTGTACCGCATCAAATTTGCCGAGCACCATCAGACCGGCAACAAATGGTGCATCTACCCGATGTACGATTTCACCCACTGCATTTCCGATGCGCTGGAAGGTATCACCCATTCATTGTGTACGCTGGAATTCCAGGACAACCGCCGCCTGTATGACTGGGTGCTGGATAATATCTCCATTCCTGCCCATCCGCGGCAGTATGAATTTTCCCGCCTGAATCTGGAATACGCGGTGATGTCCAAGCGTAAACTGAACCAGCTGGTGAACGAGAAAGTGGTGGAAGGCTGGAACGATCCGCGTATGCCGACTATCTCCGGTTTGCGTCGTCGCGGATACACTGCGGCGTCCATCCGTGAATTCTGTCGTCGCATCGGCGTCACCAAGCAGGACAACACCGTGGAGATGGCGGCGCTGGAATCCTGCATTCGCGACGATCTGAACGAGAACGCGCCACGTGCGATGGCGGTGCTGGATCCGGTGAAGGTAGTGATTGAGAACCTGCCGGCAGGGCATGAAGAGTGGCTCACTATGCCTAATCATCCCAATAAACCGGAAATGGGATCGCGCCAGGTGGCGTTCAGCCGCGAGGTGTATATCGATCGCGCTGATTTCCGCGAAGAAGCCAACAAGCAGTACAAACGTTTGGTGTTGGGCAAAGAAGTGCGACTGCGTAACGCCTATGTGATTAAGGCCGAGCACATCGATAAAGACGAGCAGGGCGTGATCACCACGATTTACTGCAGCTGCGATACGGAAACCCTGAGCAAAGATCCGGCTGACGGCCGTAAAGTGAAAGGCGTGATCCACTGGGTATCGGCGGCTCATGCGTTGCCGGCGCAGTTCCGTCTGTATGACCGTCTGTTCAGCGTGGCTAACCCTGGCGCGGCGGAGGATTTTCTCTCCACCATCAACCCGGATTCGCTGACTGTCGCCCAGGGCTTTGTGGAAGCCAGTCTGGGTCAGGCTGAAGTTGAAAAAGCCTATCAGTTTGAGCGTGAAGGGTATTTCTGCGCCGATCGCGTTTATTCCAGCGCGGATAATCTGGTGTTTAACCGGACGGTCGGTTTGCGGGACAGTTGGGCGGGGTAACAGCCGCCCGGCTACCGGAAAAAAGACAAAAATAAAACCGCCGCGGCGGTTTTATTTTTTCTCTGCATTGAGTGATTAGCGTTCGTTGTGCGCATTGTCGTCTTCACGGCAATCGCCGCTACTGCAATGGCCGTACAAGTACAGGCTGTGGTTGGTCAGTTTGATGCCGTGTTTCTCGGAGATCTCACGCTGGCGCGCTTCGATAGACTCGTCGCTGAATTCAATCACCCGGCCGCAATCCAGACAGATCAGATGGTCATGATGGTGCTGCTGCGTGAGTTCGAAAACCGACTTGCCGCCTTCGAAGTTATGACGGGTAACGATGCCGGCGTCGTCAAACTGGTTCAGCACGCGGTAAACGGTAGCCAGACCAATCTCTTCCCCCATATCAATCAGCTTTTTGTATAAGTCTTCCGCGCTGACGTGGTGGCATTGAGGATCCTGAAGCACTTCCAGAATTTTCAGTCGTGGAAGTGTGACTTTCAGGCCAGCCTTCTTTAATGCGGTATTGTTGTCAGTCATGCGGATTTAGTCCTGTTACTTGCTTTATCTGGGAGGCTATTAGCCTAGTATCATCGGTCGGCTTAAAAAAGGTCACTGTGTCTCAATTATAGAACCGCGCCGTCGAAATGAAAACCACGGAACTTTTACAATATGATTCTTGCTAACTCTCTGTATTCAGAGTTGTTCCCTGCGAGAGACATATTGTACGCCAGGACAGGCCATTAAACGCAACCCGGCTGACCGAGTGGGTATTGTACCCTGTCGGAATGAAAAGTTAAAAAAATGTATCACTGATTGTGATAGGTTTTATCTATCTATATAGATGTGGCTCTGAATATCTCGGTATCAGAGCCACAAGTGAATCAGGCCAGCAGTGCTTTCAGGTTCAGCTCTTCGCTGATTTGCTTGACCCAGTTGGAGACGCGTTCGCCGGTCAGCTCCGGCTGACGATCTTCATCGATGGCCAGACCGATAAAGTGGGTGTCATCCGCCAGGCCTTTTGAAGCTTCGAAGTAATAGCCTTCGGTCGGCCAGTGACCGACGATATTGGCGCCACGCGGCTCGATGATATCGCGAATGGTGCCCATGGCGTCACAGAAGTACTCCGCATAGTCTTCCTGATCGCCGCAACCGAAGATGGCGACCAGCTTGTCGGCAAAATCAATCTCTTCCAGCGTTGGGAAGAAGTCATCCCAGTCACACTGCGCTTCGCCGTAATACCAGGTTGGAATACCCAGCAGCAGGATGTCGAAACGTTCAAGATCTTCTTTGCTGCTTTTGGCAATGTCGTGCAGTTCGGCGACGTCGCTGCCCAGTTGTTGCTGGATCGTCTTGGCAATGTTTTCGGTATTGCCAGTGTCACTGCCAAAAAAAATGCCTATGAGAGCCATAGATAAAATAACCTCTTGATTCTTAAGGGTATGGTGCTTGCGTCACCCATGATCCGCTAATGATAGCAGACACTGTCTGACGGATAAACGTGTATCTGTTGCCATGTCATGAAATGGCGTGGAAGCGATTAGTTGGTTGTTTTTACATCGCTCCCTTAATGTTTTTTTAATTTATTTAAAATACGATATTCGTACAGATGACTGAAAATATGGATAATTGGCTAAATATCTAATTTTTATTAGCTTTTAAACGACATAAAACACTAAACATTCCTATAGTTTTGACGATGACAGAGCATGGTGCTTTTATTGAATGTAAATGTGCAGCAATGTTTCTTACAAAGCGAGAGACTTTCTCATCGCATAAATCAAAACAAGACTTACCTCCTCGACCAATAGCCCATTTATGGAGTCAACTATGCAATTCCTAAAAAATATTGCCATTCGCACAGCCATGCTGTGGGTGCTTGGCATCTTCTGTGTGTTATGGATTGCTGTTTCGGTCTACACCATGTATTCGTTCCGGACCATGAACGAAACCTCCAAAACCAGTGCGTTGCTGGTCAACAATATGAATTTGGTTAACACCGGCAACGACCAGTATTTCCGCATGGTGACCCGACTGGCGCGTGCGATTGACTATCGTCAGAGCGGCGATAACCAGAAAGCGGACGAACAGCAAAAATCATCACAGGCCGCGCTGGATTTACTGAAATCCAACCTGGAAGCATTTAAGAAGATTGATCATGCCGGCATGTCGCCGGAGTTGGTTGACGCGGTAATCCGCGACTGGGGCAATCTGATTACTCAGGGCGTTGAGCCCATGTTCCAGCGTGCGGCGGACAAAAAGTTCGATGATTACGACAAATTCGCCAAAGATATCGTGCCGGCCTTCAGCCGCCAGTTCAACGTCTCTTTCACCAACTTTAATAAAGCGGGTTCGACGATGTTCGTCGATGCCGGCAACCGACTGGAGACTATCACTGGCGTCGGCCAGAACATTTTGCTGGCGGGGCTGATCGCCGGTCTGGTGATGTTGTTCCTGACCGACCGCTATCTGGTGGCTTGTCTGGTGCGCCCGCTTAACGATCTGCGTGATCATTTCCAGGTGATTGCCAACGGCCGCCTGGGGAAACCGATTCTGGATTTCGGCAACAACTGCGTGGGCCGGCTGTTCCCGCTGTTGCGCGATATGCAGGGCAGTCTGGCCAATACCGTCAGCACCATTCGTACCAGTGCCGACTCTATTTATCAGGGCGTGTCGGAAATCGCGTCCGGTAACAACGACCTGGCGGCTCGTACCGAGTCACAGGCGTCAGCGCTGGAAGAAAGCGCCGCCAGCATGGAACAGCTGACATCAACGGTGAAACAGAACGCTGAAAACGCCAGCCACGCCAGTCAACTGGCTCGTCAGGCTTCCACCACCGCCAGTAAAGGCGGGGATTTGGTCGATAATGTGGTGAAAACCATGGCGGAAATCTCCGGCAGCTCGAAGAAAATCGCCGAGATCACCAGCGTTATCAACGGTATTGCCTTCCAGACCAACATTCTGGCGTTGAACGCGGCGGTGGAAGCGGCCCGCGCCGGTGAACAAGGGCGTGGTTTTGCCGTGGTGGCCGGCGAGGTGAGAAGTCTGGCGCAGCGCAGTGCGCAGGCGGCCAAAGAGATCGAACACCTGATTGCCGAGTCGGTGCGTTGTGTCGATAACGGGTCGACGCTGGTGGCCGATGCGGGCAGCACCATGAGCGAGATCGTGACCGCGGTAACCAACGTCACCGACATTATGGCGGAAATCGCCACGGCGTCGGATGAGCAGAGTAAAGGTATCGCTCAGGCCGGTCAGGCGATCACTGAAATGGATAGCGTGACTCAGCAGAACGCCGCGCTGGTACAAGAGGCCTCGGCGGCAACCCGTTCGCTGGAAGAGCAGGCGATGGTGCTGACTGAAGCGGTATCGGTATTCCGTCTGTCGGAAGAACAGTCGGCCGGTCTGCCGCCGAGACGCGATCGTCAGGCGCCGTCCAAAGCGGTGGCGTCTCGTGCCAAAGCCCTGCCAGCCGCGACGACTAGCAGCAGCAAAAAGAGCAGCGATAACTGGGAAACGTTCTGATAGTCGTGGAAATGTTCTGATGTGATAAGGACGACCGGCGTCATGGATGACGCCAGCGAGGTTTAGTTTTCTTGTTCTGCCAGCTGCGCCAGCAGTATTTGTTCGATCAGTTCACTGCGGCTGATGTTTTTCTGCTCAGCCAACGCATTCAAAATGTCTACCGCTTCACTATTGATTTTCAGCTCAACGCGACGCAGACCGCGCACCCGGTCACGCCGCAACTGATTGCGTTTATTGATCCGTAACTGCTCGTCGCGGGAGAGCGGGTTGGTTTTGGGCCGCCCCGGACGACGCTCGTTCGCGAACAGATCCAGCGTGGTGCGATCCGTTTGTTCTTTTGCCATAGATAATGGTACTGCAAGAAATTCGGCCAAAACGCCGCTTTTGATCACCGGGATTCGAACACCGGGGTAATCCGTCGCTTTCGGCAACTCAGGCCGCGTTTTGATGAAATGTGGTTAACGATGCAAGTGGCCAGACAGCCGCCCCTCGATACTGCGCGCGCCATGATACCCCAGCCGTTGCGGTGGCGACAACGGTTTACTGGAGCGCGGCGCGCAATTAAACCACGGATTGACGCAGGCTGGCGCGGATGTCCGGCAGTCGAGATTCCGACATGGCCTGATGCGCTATCAGTCAGCGGCCAGGAAACGGTGGATGGCGCGCAGCACCGCTTCCGGTTTTTCCGCGTGAACCCAGTGGCTGGCGCCGCTCACCACGTGCGCTTTGGCGGCAGGGAACTGGCGCAGCAGCGCATCGCGATAGCGATCGTCCAGATAAGGCGACTCGCTGCCGCGGATAAACAGGATCGGGCCGGGCCAGGCGGGCACCTCTTGCCAGCCAACGATGTGTTCGTACTGATCCCACAATACCGGCACGTTAAAGCGCCACTCTCCCTGCTGGAAAGACTTCAGCAAAAACTGGACGACGCCTTCTTCTCCCGGCAGGTAATCACGCATGATTTCCGCGGCTTTGGCGCGCTGCTCCACGCCGGCATCGCTAACGGCGCGAATGGCGGCGAAAACGTTGTCGTGACGACGCACCTGATAGTCCACCGGCGCGATATCAATCGCCACAATGCGCTCGATACGCCCGGCAAGCATCCCGGTCAGCGCCATCGATACCTTTCCCCCCATGGAGTGACCGACCAGAATCACACGCTCCAGCCCCAGCTCATCGATCAGTTCGCGTACATCCTGCGCCATCGCCGGGTAGTTCATTTCCGGAGAGCGGGGCGACAGCCCGTGGTTGCGCAGATCAATCTGCAACGTATCGTGGTGTTTTTGCAGGTCGCGGGCCAGAACGCCAAGATTGTCCAGATTGCCAAACAAGCCGTGAATGAGAATAACCGGTAACCGGTTCTGCGGGTGTTGCGCGTTTTGCCAGCGATAATTCAATTTCATGGTGAAGTTCATTCAGAGAGACAGTGGCTTAGGGTATCATGACTTTACCATGACGCTTCGCCGCCGGGTAAACTCTGTCGGGCGGCGCTCGTCGGGGCGGGGGCTCGCCGGGGTAGGGGATAGAAAGCCGCATTCATGTAACAGGGATGCGTGCGCAAATTCAGGATAATCCTGAATTTGGCGTCACCGGCCTCTGACGCTGTTCGCGGGTTGCGCATAGCCTGTATAATTCCTGATGATTGATTAAAGACATAAAACAGTACTGGATAAAAATGAAAACTATTGAGGTCGACGACGAGCTTTACCGTTATATCGCCAGCCACACTCAGCATATCGGCGAGAGTGCATCGGATATTTTACGGCGCATGCTGAAATTCAGCGGCGCGCAGCCAGCCGCCGCGGCAACTCCGTCGCCAGCGGCGTCGACAATCGCCCAGCCTGCGGCCGCACAGCCGTCTCGTGACCGGGTAAGAACCGTGCGCGAGTTGCTGCTGTCGGACGAATATGCCGAGCAGAACAAGGCGGTCAATCGTTTTCTGCTGGTACTGTCCACCCTGCATCGCCTGTCGCCGGAAGAGTTTGCGGCTGCTACCGAATCGCTGCATGGCCGCACCCGCGTCTATTTCGCCGCCGACGAGCAGACCCTGTTGCTGCACGGCGCTCAGACCAAACCCCGGCACATCGACGACACGCCTTACTGGGTTATCACCAACACCAATACCGGTCGCAAACGCAGCATGATCGAATACATCATGCTGGCGATGCAGTTCCCGCCGGAACTGACTGAGAAAGTTTGCGGCACTATTTAAATCACTGCGTCAGGAAGAAACGCCAATGGCTAATCACCCGAGAGCCGGACAACCTACCCGGCAAAGCGACCTGATTAATGTCGCACAGTTGACGTCCCAGTATTATGTGTTGCGCCCGGATGTAACCAATCCGGCCCAGTCGGTTAAATTCGGCACCTCCGGGCATCGCGGTTGCGCCGCCCGCCACAGTTTCAATGAAGCCCATATTCTGGCGATCGCTCAGGCGATTGCCGAAGAGCGCCGCCGTCAGGGCATCACGGGGCCGTGCTACGTGGGGAAAGATACCCATGCGTTGTCCGAGCCGGCGTTTATCTCGGTGTTGGAAGTGCTGACGGCCAACGGCGTTGACGTCATTGTTCAGCAGGATAACGGTTTTACCCCGACGCCGGCGGTATCGAACGCGATTCTGGTGCACAATCGTCAGGGCGGCGCGCTGGCGGACGGTATCGTGATTACCCCTTCCCATAATCCGCCGGAAGACGGCGGCATTAAATACAATCCGCCCAACGGCGGCCCGGCTGACACCAACCTCACCAGCGTGATTGAGAAACGCGCCAACGCGCTGCTGGCGGACAATCTGCGTGATGTGAAGCGTCAGTCGCTGGACAAGGCGCGCCAGAGCGGCCATCTGCACGAGCGCGATCTGGTTGAGCCGTATGTCGAGGCGCTGGACGAGGTGGTGGACATGGCGGCGATTCAGCGCGCCGGCCTGAAACTCGGCGTCGATCCGCTCGGCGGCTCCGGCATTGCTTACTGGCAGCGCATCGCCGAGCGCTACCAACTGGATCTGACGCTGGTCAACGACGCCGTCGATCAGACCTTCCGTTTCATGACGCTGGATCACGATGGCGTGATCCGCATGGACTGTTCGTCGGTATCGGCGATGTCTGGTCTGCTGGCGCTGCGCGACAAGTTTGACCTGGCTTTCGCCAACGATCCGGATTATGACCGTCACGGTATCGTCACCCCGGCCGGGTTGATGAACCCGAACCACTATCTGGCGGTGGCTATCAACTACCTGTTCCGTCATCGCCCGCAGTGGAGCGAGTCAGTGGCGGTCGGCAAAACGCTGGTGTCCAGCGCCATGATTGACCGGGTGGTGGCGGATCTCGGCCGTAAACTGGTGGAAGTGCCGGTCGGTTTCAAATGGTTTGTGGACGGCCTGTTCGACGGGACATTGGGCTTCGGCGGCGAAGAGAGCGCCGGCGCGTCGTTCCTGCGTTTTGACGGCAAGCCGTGGTCGACCGACAAAGACGGCATCATCCTGTGTCTGCTGGCGGCGGAAATCACCGCGGTGACCGGCAAAAACCCGCAGCAGCACTATGATGCGCTGGCCGAGCGTTTTGGCGCGCCGAGCTACAACCGTTTGCAGGCGCCGGCGACGCACGCGCAGAAAGCGGCGTTGTCTAAACTGTCGCCGGAAATGGTGTCCGCCAGCACGCTGGCAGGCGACCCGATCACCGCCCGTCTGACCGCTGCGCCCGGCAATGGCGCATCGATTGGCGGCCTGAAGGTGATGACCGACAACGGCTGGTTTGCCGCACGCCCGTCCGGCACGGAAGAGGCTTACAAGATTTACTGCGAAAGTTTCCTCGGCGCGGAGCACCGCGAGAAAATCGAGAAAGAAGCGGTTGAGATTGTCAGCGCGGTGCTGAGCAGCGCGAAGTAACGGGTCAACCCGGCTGAAAATCAGGGCGCTGTGTCAACAGCGCCTTTTTTGTGCCTACTGCCGGTCGCTTATCCCAACGCCACCAACAGCGCGCCGGCGGAAATCAGCGCGACGCCAACCCCGGCCAGCAGCGATACTTTTTCTCCCAGCAGCAGCGCCGCCAGAATCACCGCGAACACCACGCTAAGTTTGTCGATGGGCGCCACCTGCGCGACGGTGCCGCTTTTCAGCGCCATAAAATAAAACAGCCAGGACAGCGCACCCGCTACGCCGCTCAGCACAATGAACACCATCGCCTTGTGGTTGGCAAGTACGGTGCCGAACAACGATGTTTTGCCCTGCGCCACCACCACGCCGACCAGAAACAGCGCCATGACCACCGCACGAATGGCGGTGGCGGTATTGGCGTCCAGCTGTTGCAGGCCGATTTTGCCAAACAGCGCCACTAGCGCGGCGCACAACGCCGACAGCAAGGCGTAAAGTAACCAGCTACTCATTGATATTTTTCTCGCGGATAAAAATCAGGATGCTACGCCTGACGTGGGCAGGGCGCCAGCGACATGAATCATGAAAGGACGCCTGCTAGGGCATAAACCGGTAGCCGATGGCGGTTTCGGTCAGAAAATGGCGCGGGCGGGCCGGGTCGTCTTCCAGCTTTTGACGCAGATGACCCATGTAGATACGCAGATAATGACTGTGCTCCACCGCGTTAGGGCCCCAGACCTGATTGAGCAGTTGGCGCTGCGTCAGCACTTTGCCGGGGCTGGCGAGTAGGGTGGTCAGCAGCCGGAATTCGATCGGCGTCAGATGCAGTTCCTGCTGGTCGCGCATGACCTGACGATTGACCAAATCCACCGTGACGTTCGAAAAGCTAATGAGCGGGGTTTCCTGCTGGGAGGAACTGAAACGGCGCAGCGCTACCCGAACCCGCGCCAGCAACTCGCCGATGCCGAACGGTTTGGTGAGGTAGTCATCGGCGCCGGCGTCCAGCGCGTCTATCTTGTCCTGTTCGTCGGTACGGGCGGATAGCACGATAACCGGAATCGCGCTCCACTGGCGCAGATCACGGATGTAATCAATACCGTCGCCGTCGGGCAGACCCAGGTCGAGAATAATCAGATCCGGTTTGCGGGTCGCGGCTTCAATCAGTCCCCGTTGCAGCGTTTCAGCGTCGAATACGCGGCAGCCTTCGCCCTCCAGCGCGTTGCGGACAAAACGCCGGATCTCTTTTTCATCTTCTACGATCAGGATGTTGGTCTGTAACAGGGTCAGGACTCCATCTCTTCAGGTTCGAGCGCCGGCGGCGGCGCCAGCGGCAGAGTAAAGTGGAACACCGCACCGCCGTCATCCGCGTTGGTGGCCCAGATTCGCCCGCCGTGAATCTCCACAATGGCCCGGCAAATTGCCAGCCCCAGACCGACGCCGGGAATAGAGGATTCTTTGTGTCCGCGGGCGAACTTGTCAAAAATTACTTTTTCCTGACCGTTGGGGATGCCGGGGCCGTTATCCCGCACCTGCACTTCCAGCATATCGCCGGAGGTCGGGGAGGAAATCTGGCTGGCGGAAACGGTGATCGTCGCCTGCTCGCCGGCGTATTTGATGGCGTTTTCCAGCAGGTTGATCAACACCCGTTCGATCAGGCTGGCGTCGCAGTACACCAGGGTCATGTCCTGCGGCAACCGTAAATGAATAGTATTGTTTGCCAGAGAATTTTCCAACTGCCGCAACGCGCTTCCGGCGAGTTCTTCCAGCGTTTGCCACTCTTTGCGCAAATTGAAGCCGTCGGACTGGATGCGCGCCATATCCAGCAGGTTGTTGACCAGCCGGGTGGTACTGAGGATGTGCTGGCGGATCTGGCTGGCCTGCGGTGCATAGGGCGAGCCTTCGGACGCCAGGTTAAGCGTCAGGATTTCCGCCTGACCAAACAGCACCGTCAACGGGGTGCGCAAATCATGGGACAGAGCGGCCAGCAGCGAGTTGCGCAGTTGCTCGCGTTCGGCGTCCAGCCGCGCGTTTTCGGTGCTTTTAACCAGATGCAAACGCTCCAGCGCGTTGGCGATCAATACCGTGAAGGTTTCCAGCATGCGTTGCTGCTCCGGAATCATCAACTGGCGAACGTTATTCGGTTCGATGGCGATGACGCCGAAGGTCAGTTGCGGCGTCGCCAGCGGCAGAAGCTGATACGGCACGCCCGGCAGGGTCGTGGTGCCGGCTCCGGCAGGGGCGGCGTGATCGTAGCTCCAGCGGGCGATGGCCTGATCGACGATCAGTTGATCGGGTTCGTCGAGCGCGGCCTGTTGCAGCTCCGCCGTCGGGGAGGACACCGGTTCGGCCAGCAGAATGGCGATCTTGGCTTGAAAGGTGGAGCGCAGGAAATGGTGACTGGCTCTGGCGATATCCTGCACCGACAGGCTGCGGTTGAGCGCCTTGGACATTTCGTACAGATGCCGCACCCGTTGCTCACGGTAGCGGGCGACGCGGGCCTGATAACGCACGCCGGCGGTCAGGTTGCCTACCAGAATACCGATGGTCAGCATCACCGCAAACGTGACCAGATACTGAACGTCCGCTACCGCGAATGTCCCTTTGGGCACCACGAAAAATAGATCGAAACTGGCGACGTTGATGACCGCGGCGAACACCGACGGCCAGCGGCCATAAAACAGCGCGATGATCACCACCGCCAGCAGGTAGAGCATGACCAGATTGACCGGCTCCAGCATGGAGAACGGCGACCACAGCGCCAGCAGCGTAATCAATGTGCAGAGCAGGGCGGCGACGCCGCAGCCGTACAGCTGCAACCGCCATTTGTCGGTAATTCCCCGGATATCCGGGGTTTTGGGCGGAGGCGGCGCGGCGTCGTCCTGCACCGACACCACCACCAAATCGAGGTCTGGCCCTAACTTGCCGAGTTTCTCGGCGAAGCGGGTGCGGCGCCACCAGCCGAGTTTCTGTTCGGGGTGACGGCCAATCACGATCTTGCCCAGATTGTGCTCGCGGGCATAGCGCAGCACGGCGCGCTCCACCGACGGGTCGGAAAGGGTGGCGGTTTCCGCGCCCAGATCCTGCGCCAGTTTCAGCGCGCGCAGAATTGCCCGTCGTTCGCCTTCCGGCAGACGGTGCAGGCGCGGCGTTTCGACGTAAACCGCGTGCCAGATGCTGCCCAGACGGGCGGCCAGACGAGCGGCGGTGCGCACCAGCTTTTCGTTGCCCGCGCCGCGGCCGATACACAGCAGGATAGCGTCGCGGGTATGCCAGACCCGTTCGCGTCCCTGACTGGCGCGCATCGCCCGCATCTGGTCGTCCACCCGGTCGGCCATACGCCGGAGCGCCAGTTCGCGCAGAGCAAGCAGGTTGCCTTTGCGAAAGAAGTTTTCGATGGCGCGTTCCGCCTGCATCGGCAGATAAACTTTGCCTTCATTGAGGCGCTGGCGCAGGTCGTCAGGCGGCAAGTCCACCAGCACCACTTCATTGGCGTCGTCAAAAATCGGGTCCGGGACGGTTTCCCGCACCCGGATACCGGTCACGCCGCCGACGATATCGTTCAGGCTTTCCAGATGCTGCACGTTGACGGTGGTGAACACGTCGATGCCGGCGTCCAGCAGCTCCTGCACGTCCTGCCAGCGTTTGGGATGACGGGAACCACGGATGTTGCTGTGCGCCAGTTCATCGATCAGGATCAGCGCCGGGCAGCGCGCCAGCGCCGCGTCCAGATCGAACTCGTGATGATGACGGCCGTAATGGCTGATTTTCTTCATCGGCAAATGCGGCAGCCCCTCCACCAGCGCAGCGGTTTCGCTGCGCCCGTGGGTTTCCACCACCCCGACCAGCACGTCCAGCCCCTGGGCCTTCAGGCGCTGCGCTTCCAGCAACATGGCGTAGGTTTTCCCGACCCCGGCGCAGGCACCGAAGAAGATTTTCAGTTTGCCGCGCGGCTGTTCTTCAATCTGGCTCAGCAGGCTGTCCGGGTCGGGTCGACGCTGTTCCTCGTCGGTCATTTCTGTTCCTCGTAGGGTGGGCCCTTAATCAGGGAAGCGGTTTAAGCTGGTCTAACGCCATATTCAATTCTACGACATTCACCACCGGCGTTCCGATAAATGCGGGCCACGGCGTGCGCGTATAGCGATTGATCAACTGTTCTACCTGATCCTGCGTCAGGCCGCGCGCTTTGGCGACCAGTCCGGCCTGATAGTCGGCGGCAGGCACCGAAATGTGCGGGTCCAGCCCGCTGGCCGAGGCGGTAACCAGCTCCACCGGTACCGGCGCGTTGTCGCCGCGGCGCTGGTGCCAGGCCGCGACGTTCTGACTGACGGCCTTGTCCAGCGCCGGGTTGCTGACGGCGAGGTTGCTGCCGCCGGACGCCATCGTGTTGTAGGCGCTGTCCGACGTGGCGGACGGGCGGCTCTGGAAGTACCCGTCACGGCTGAACGCTTGCCCAATCAGCGACGAGCCGACCGCTTCGTCCTGCCGATACAGCAGGGAACCGTTGGCCTGCACCGGGAACAGCCATTGCCCCAGCGCGGTGACCAGCAACGGGTAGCCGACGCCGGTGATCAGGGTCATCAGCAGTAATAAAACCAGGGAAGAACGGACATAATTCATGATAATTACCTTCAGTTACGCCAGCCCGGTGACAGTCAGGAGCACGTCGATGAGTTTGATGCCGACGAACGGCACCAGCAGACCGCCCAGCCCGTAAATCCATAGGTTGCGGCTCAACAGCGCCGCGGCGCTCATGGGTTTATAACTGATCCCTTTCAGCGCCAGCGGGATCAGAAACACGATAATCAACGCGTTGAAGATTACCGCCGACAGCATCGCCGAGGCGGGGGAGTGCAGTTGCATCACGTTTAGCGCGTTCAACTGCGGATAGGTGGCGGCGAACGCGGCCGGAATGATGGCGAAATATTTGGCTACGTCGTTGGCGATACTGAACGTGGTCAGCGAACCACGGGTCATCAGCATCTGCTTGCCGATGTGCACTACCTCGATAAGCTTGGTAGGGTTGGAATCCAGATCCACCATGTTGCCGGCCTCTTTGGCCGCCTGGGTGCCGGAGTTCATCGCCACCGCCACGTCGGCCTGCGCCAGCGCCGGGGCGTCGTTGGTGCCGTCGCCGGTCATCGCTACCATACGGCCTTCCGCCTGATACTGGCGAATCAACGCCAGTTTGGCTTCCGGTGTGGCTTCCGACAGAAAATCGTCCACACCCGCTTCGGCGGCAATGGCGGCGGCGGTCAGCGGGTTATCGCCGGTAATCATGACGGTCTTGATGCCCATGCTGCGCAGTTCGGCGAAGCGCTCCTTAATACCGCCTTTGACGATATCTTTCAGCGCCACCACGCCCAGTACGCGCTTGCCTTCGGCTACCACCAGCGGGGTGCCGCCCTGACGCGCCACGCCGGCGACGGCGTCTTCCACTTCCGCCGGGAACTGGCCCTGATTGGCTTCAATGTAGCGGCGCAGCGCGTCCACCGCGCCTTTGCGGATGGTGCGCCCCTGAATATTGACGCCGCTCATGCGGGTCTGCGCCGAGAAAGGCACGAAGGTGGCGTCCAGGTCCCGCAGCGCCCGCTCGCGCAGACCAAAACGCTGTTTGGCCAACACCACGATGCTGCGTCCTTCCGGGGTTTCGTCCGCCAGCGAGGCCAACTGCGCCGCGTCGGCCAGCGCCTGTTCGCTCACGCCCGGCGCCGGCAGAAACGCGGACGCCTGACGGTTGCCCAGCGTGATGGTGCCGGTCTTGTCCAGCAGCAGCACGTCGATGTCGCCGGCGGCTTCTACCGCGCGGCCGCTGGTAGCGATGACGTTGGCGCCCAGCATGCGGCTCATGCCGGCGATGCCGATGGCCGACAGCAAGCCGCCGATGGTGGTGGGGATCAGGCACACCAGCAGCGCCACCAGTACGGTGATGCTGATCACCGAGCCGCTGTTGTTGGCCGTGACGCTGAACCAGGAGAACGGCGACAGCGTGGCGACCACCAGCAGGAAAATAATGGTCAGTTCCACCAGCAGGATGGTGAGCGCCACTTCGTTCGGGGTTTTGCGGCGTTTGGCGCTCTCCACCATGGCGATCATTCGGTCGATAAAGGTTTCGCCAGGGTTGACGGTGCACTGGATCACCAGCCAGTCGGACAGCACGCGGGTGCCGCCGGTCACCGAGGCGAAATCGCCGCCGGATTCGCGGATCACCGGCGCGGATTCGCCGGTGATGGCGCTTTCATCCACCGAGGCGCCGCCTTCCAGCACCTCGCCGTCGCAGGGGATCATCTCGCCTGCGGACACCAGTACCACGTCGCCTTTGCGCAGGCTGTCGGCCGGCACTTTCTGGGTGGCGGCGTCATGGTGCGGCGCGGCCAGCTTGTTGGCCCAACTGGTTTTTTTCACGCCTCTGAGGGTTTCCGCCTGCGCTTTGCTGCGGCCTTCCGCCAGCGCTTCGGCGAAGTTGGCGAACAGTACCGTCACCCACAGCCACAGTGAGACCGCACCGGTGAACCCGGCGCTGCCGGCGGTGTGCCCGCTGACTATCGCCAGCCAGATACCGGCGGTTAACAGGCTGCCGATATACACCACGAACATCACCGGATTGCGCCACTGGACGCGCGGATCGAGTTTTTTTACCGAATCCACCAGCGCGTTACGCAACAGAGCGGAATCAAAAAGCGTTTGCTGTTTACGAATCATCTTCTTTCTCCGGCTCAGTGAACCAGACTTGACTGTAAATGCTCGGCAACTGGACCCAGTGCCAGGGCAGGAATAAAGTTCAGCGCGCTAATCAGCAAAATGACGGCGATCAGCAGACCGATGAACAGCGGGCCACGGGTGGACAACGATCCCTTGGTTTCCGGCTGGCGTTTTTTCGCCACCAGCGAACCGGCGATCGCCAGCACCGGAATCAGCGACGAGAAGCGGCCCAGCAGCATCGCGATACCCAGCGTCAGGTTGTAGAACGGGGTGTTGACGCTAAGGCCGGCAAAGGCGCTGCCGTTGTTGTTGGCGGCCGAGGAATAGGCGTACAGCACCTCGCTAAAGCCGTGCGCGCCCGGGTTCAGGATACCGGCGCGGCCGGCTTCGGTGCCGAGCGCCAGCGCGGTGCCCAGCAATACCAGCGCCGGGGTGATCAGAATCGCCAGCGCCGCCATCTTCATTTCCCAGGCTTCGATTTTCTTACCGAGGTATTCCGGGGTGCGGCCGATCATCAGCCCGGCAATAAACACGGTCAGCATTACGAACACCAGCATGCCGTAGAAGCCGGAACCTACGCCGCCGAAGATCACTTCGCCAATCTGCATCAGCCACATTGGGATCAGGCCGCCCAGCGCGGTAAACGAGTCATGCATGGCGTTGACTGCGCCGCAGGAGGTGGCGGTGGTAATGGCGGCGAAAAAGGCCGACGTCAGAATGCCGAAACGGGATTCCTTGCCTTCCATGTTTTGCGCGCTGTCCGCTCCCAACGACAACAGGTGCGGGTTGCCGCTGACTTCGGCGTACATCACTACCGCGGTGGCGGCGATCAGCATCAGCGACATCGCCCACAGCAGGGTATGGCCTTGATGACGGTCATTCACCACCCGGCCGAAGGTAAAGCACAGCGCCGCCGGAATCAGCAGGATGGACAGCAACTGCACGAAGTTGGTCAGCGCATTCGGGTTTTCGAACGGATGAGCCGAGTTGGCGCCTAAAAAGCCGCCGCCGTTGGTGCCCAGCATTTTAATGGCTTCCTGCGAGGCCAGCGGCCCCATCGGCAGCACCTGCGATGCGCCTTCCAGCGTGGTGAGATGCTGGTAGGGCAGGAAGTTCTGAATACTGCCCTGACTAATGAAGAACAGGCTGAGCAGCAGTGAAATCGGCAGCAGCAGATACAGATTGATGCGCAGCAGATCCAGCCAGGCGTTGCCCAGGTCGTGGGTAGTGCGGCGGGCGAAGGCGCGCATCAGCACGAAAGCCACGGCGATGCCGGTGGCGGCAGACAGGAAATTCTGTACCGTCAGCCCCACCATCTGGCTGAAATAGCTCAGGGTATTTTCCCCGCTGTAAGCCTGCCAGTTGGTGTTGGTCACAAAACTTATCGCGGTGTTGAGCGCCAGATGCCAGGACAGGCCCGGCATCTGCTGCGGGTTCAGCGGCAGATGATCCTGATACGCCAGCATCAGAAACAGCAGCACGATACCCAACAGGTTGAACACCAGAATCGCGCCGGTGTAGTGTTGCCATCCCATTTCCCGGGTTGAAAAACCACACAGCCGGGCCATGCCCAGCTCGTAACGGCGTATACGGCCGGTTTCACCTTCCACCAGCCGCGCCATAAACTGGCTGAGCGGCTGTGCCAGCACCAGCAGGATCGCAAACAGGCTGACGATCAATAAAAAAGCATCGCTGGGCATCAGAATTCCTCCGCGTTGAGCAATGCATAAAAAAGATAAACCAGCAGTAGTACCACCAGCATACCGCCTGCCATCAGGCCAATATTCACAGGTCACCTCCAACGGTGTTGACTCGCTATCATCCGGTCGTTTCCCTTCTCAGTCGCGCCTGAGAAATGGGATTCTTCCTACGGCGTTCAGGCTACGCAGAGCGGAAAAAAGAAGGTGCAAATTTCCGCGAGGCGGGCGTAAAAAAAGTATAAAAATGGTGAAAGATACGTCAGTTAGGCTACCGACATGCCAGAGAAGAGCGCATGCGCCGGTGTATTCCGGCTGGCGGGTTTTTTAGCGTGGGCTAGTTATGTGTAACCATTGAGAATCAAAAAATTAACCATAATTTAACTTATTGATGTTGATGGAAAAATAGTGAATTACCGGGTTGCTATCTGGTCCGATGAGTGTAAAATTTAATCAGAAGTAAACCGTTTAATCAGGAGGCGTTAATGATGTCCTACGTTGTTTATCCCTGGTACCGGGTGGTCTTGCGCCGCATCGGCGTGGTGCTGGTGGGGATTCTGGCGCTGCCGGTGATGCTGTGCTGGCGTGGCCGTTCCCGTTTTTACAGCTACCTGCATCGCGTTTGGCTAAAGACCAGCGATAAGCCGGTGTGGCTGGAACAGTCAGAACATGCCGCCGGCTATTTTTACTGATTGACCCCGTTCGTTCAGGAAAGCCGCCTGGCGGCTGTTCTTCCTTTCTGTGCTGTCTGCGCTGTTGTTACCGCTGGTACCCTTTTTTCCTGTTTCTTTTGCTGAATATCTGACCGCTTCCCTCTGCGTAGCCGTAGCGCGCTCTGTTATGATTTTGCCAGTCAATAGCGGCGCGGATGCGCTGACTGTAGCGTTTATCTAGCGGGGAAAGCGGGATAATTCCGCTATGCTATTGAGATAGCACTCTCTTTTAATAAAGGGGACACCATGACAGCCGATCTGATTCCCGTAGGCATCAGCGCCTGCCTGCTTGGCAATCCGGTGCGTTTTGATGGCGGTCATAAACGACTGGCCTTTGCCGTTGAGCAGCTTGCTCCCTATTTTCATTTTGAACCGGTGTGCCCGGAGATGGCGATCGGCTTGCCGGTGCCGCGCCCGGCATTGCGGCTGGTTAAGTCGGATGAAGGGCGCCTGCGCCTGCTGGCCAGCAATGGCTCCGGGCTGGATGTGACGGACAACATGGCCGCTTTCTCCGCTGAAAAAGCGGCGGAACTGGCGCACCTGTGCGGTTATATCGTCTGCGCTAAATCGCCGAGCTGCGGTATGGAGCGGGTTAAAATTTATGATGCTGCTCAGAACAACGCGCGTAAAAGCGGGGTGGGGCTGTTTACCCAGCAAGTAAGGGAAACGCTGCCGTGGTTGCCGGTGGAGGAAGACGGTCGCCTGCATGATCCGGCGCTGCGTGAGAACTTTATTGCCCGGGTCTATGCGTTGCATGAGTTCAACCAGTTATGGGAAAAAGGGTTGAGCCGCGGCGCGCTGATGAGCTTCCACAGCCGCTACAAGCTGCTGTTGCTGGCGCATTCGCAGCCGGAGTACCGCGAGCTGGGGCCGTTCGTCGCCGCGATGGACCAGTGGGATTCGCTGGAGGCGTTTGCGGCGCAGTACCGGCTGCGATTTATGACGCTGTTGTCGCGCCCGGCAACCCGGCGTAATCACACCAATGTGCTGATGCATGTGCAGGGGTATTTTCGCCGTCAGTTGACCGCCGGACAGCGGCAGGAACTGACCCGGTTGATCGATCGTTATCGTCAGGGCATGCAGCCGTTGCTGGCGCCGCTCACCCTGCTGCGTCATTACATGACGGAGTACCCGGATGCCTGGCTGGCGCAGCAGCGCTATTTTGATCCTTACCCGGAGGCGCTGCGGTTACGTTATGGGCATTAATTTTTCAGCAGTACGTTAAGGATGGTTCATGACCACACATCTGGTCTGGTTTCGTCACGATTTACGCCTTACCGATAATCTGGCGTTGCACGCCGCCTGCCAGGATCCCGACGCACGGGTTGAGGCGGTGTTTATCGCCACGCCGCAACAGTGGGCCAGCCATGTAATGGCGCCGTGTCAGGCGGCGTTCCTGCTGGATAATTTGCGTGGTGTGCAACAGGCGCTGCGGGAGAAAGGCATCCCGCTGCACTACCATCAGTGCGATGATTTCGCCGCCAGTGTTCGCTGGCTGGCCGATTTCTGCCGCGAGCGTCAGGTGGCGCGTCTGTTTTACAACCGTCAGTATGAATGGAATGAACGCCAGCGCGACCAGCAACTGGAACAGACGTTGACCGGCGTGACCGAATGCCGGGGATTTGACGACAGCCTGCTGTTGCCGCCCGGCAGCGTGGTCACCGGCTCCGGCGACATGTACAAGGTGTTTACGCCATTTCGCGCCGCTTTTCTCAAACGACTGCAACAAAGCGATGTCGGTTCGGTACCCGTGCCGGCTGCCCGCCGACAGGGCGACATCACGCTGGCGTCGCTGGCGCCGTTCGACTATCCGCAAACCGACGTTGATGCCGATTTTCCGGCCGGCGAGCCGGCGGCCTTGCAGCGCCTGCGCCAGTTCTGCCGTGAGCAGGTGACGTTTTACCATGAACAGCGCGACCTGCCCGCGCTGGCCGCCACCAGTAAGCTGTCGCCGTATCTGGCGCTGGGAATACTGTCGCCGCGTCAGTGTTTCAATCGCTTAACGATGGAACACCCGGACTGGCTGGTCCGGTCGGAAAGCGGCGCGTTTACCTGGTTCAACGAGCTGGTGTGGCGCGAGTTTTACCGCCACCTGCTGGTGTTCAGCCCGGCGTTGTGCAAGCACCAGCCGTTTATCGGCTGGACGCGGCGCGTGGCGTGGCGCAACGCGCCGGACGAACTGGCGGCGTGGCAACGGGGGGAGACCGGCTACCCCATCGTTGATGCGGCGATGCGGCAGTTGAACCAGACCGGCTGGATGCACAACCGGCTACGGATGATTTGCGCCAGTTTTTTGGTGAAAGATCTGCTGATCGACTGGCGCGAAGGCGAGCGTTACTTTATGAGCCAACTGCTGGACGGCGATTTGGCCGCCAATAACGGCGGCTGGCAGTGGGCGGCATCCACCGGCACCGACGCCGCGCCTTATTTTCGTATTTTCAACCCGACGACGCAGGGCGAGCGTTTCGACCCGGAAGGCGTGTTTATCCGGCGCTGGGTACCGGAGCTGGCGCAGGTTCCGGGCAAGGCCGTTCATCAGCCTCACGACTGGGCCGTGCGCCAGCAGCGGCGCATCGACTATCCCTTGCCGATTGTCGATCACAAACAGGCGCGTACGCGCACGCTGGCGGCATTTGAAGCCGCGAAAAGCGGCGAAACGGCATGATCGCCACTGAAGACAGAAAGGAGCATAAGCTATGCGTAATACCGAACTGGAAAGCCTGATCAACGGTTTTCTCAATGTGGCGGCGTTTCAGGACTACGGGCCCAACGGGCTACAGGTGGAAGGGCGCAGCGAGGTGCGGCGCATCGTCACCGGCGTCACCGCCTGTCAGGCGTTGCTGGATGCCGCCGTGGCGCAGCAGGCCGACGCGGTGCTGGTGCATCACGGCTATTTCTGGCGCAACGAGCCGGCGGTGGTGCGCGGCATGAAACGTCAGCGCCTGAAGACCCTGCTGGCTAATGACCTCAACCTGTACGGCTACCACCTGCCGCTGGACGCTCATCCGGACGTCGGCAACAACGCCCGGCTGGCGGCGATGCTGGGGATCCGGGTGCTGGGCGAGATTGAATCGCTGCTGCCATACGGCGAACTGCCCCAGCCTTGCAGCGGCGACGACTTGCGTCAGAGGCTGGAAACGGCGCTGGAGCGGCCGGTGCTGCATAGCGGCGACAACGCGCCTGCGCAGATCCGGCGTATCGCCTGGTGTACCGGCGGCGGGCAGAGTTTTATCGATCAGGCGGCTGATTTTGGCGTTGATGCCTTCATCACCGGCGAGGTATCGGAGAAAACCATCCACACCGCCCGTGAAATGGGGCTGCATTTCTATGCCGCCGGCCATCACGCCACCGAGCGGGCCGGGATCCGCGCGCTGGGCGAATGGCTGGCGTCGCAACATGGTTTTGACGTGACATTCATTGATATCCCTAACCCGGCGTAATTGAACAGCCGGACGCCGTAGATCATGACGGCGGCGGGATAAGACGGACAACATCAGGCTGGAGGAAGGATGCAACGCGCGCGCTGTTATCTGTTGGGTGAGAAAGCGGTGGTGCTGGAACTGGAACCGCCGCTGCGACTGGAAAGCCAGCAACGAATCTGGGGACTGGCGGAGCGTCTGGCCGGGCACGACGACGTCAGTGAAGTCATCCCCGGTATGAATAACCTGACGGTGGTGCTCCGGCATCCGCGTCGGCAGGCGCTGGATGCTATCGAACGCCTGCAACGCTGGTGGGAAGAGAGCGAATCGCTTACCGACGTGCCACAGCGCGACGTGGTGATTCCGGTGATCTACGGCGGCGAACAAGGGCCGGATCTGAACGTGGTGGCGGAGCATTGCGGCATGACCGCGCAACAGGTGGTGGAACGTCATGCCGCCGGGCGCTATGTGGTCTACTTCCTCGGTTTCCAACCCGGTTTCCCGTATCTCGGCGGGTTGGATGAGGCGCTGTCCACGCCGCGACGCGCTGAACCCCGGGTGCTGGTGCCTGCCGGTTCGGTAGGGATCGGCGGCAGCCAGACCGGCGTTTATCCACTCAGTACGCCGGGCGGCTGGCAACTGATTGGCCGCACCTCGCTGGCCCTGTTCCAGCCGACGCAGACGCCGCCAACGCTGTTGAGGCCGGGCGATCGGGTACGCTTTGTTCCGCAGCGGGAGGGAATATGCTGAAGATTATCCGGGCAGGATTGCAGACCACGGTGCAGGATCTCGGACGTCCGGGGTGGCGGCAACTGGGCATCAGCCAGTGCGGCGCGCTGGATAGTCCGGCGCTGAAGCTCGCCAATTTGCTGGTGGGGAACGACACGGACACGGCGGCGCTGGAAATCACGCTGGGGCAACTGGCGGCCACCTTCACTACACCGTGCTGGATTGCGCTGACCGGGGCCGACTGTCACGCCACATTAGACGGCAAAACGCTATGGACCGGCTGGTGTTTTGCGGCGAAACCGGGGCAGACGTTGCGCCTGCGTTCGCCACGTAACGGCATGCGCAGTTATCTGGCGCTATCCGGCGGGATTGATGTGCCGGAGGTGCTGGGATCCCGCAGTACCGACCTGAAGGCGGGAATTGGCGGGCTGGAAGGACGCCCGCTGGCGGACGGTGATACGTTGCCGCTGGGAAAACCGCGGCGTTTGCCCAGCCGTTCCGTCGGGGTTAAGCAGCTGTTGTTCAGCAATCGGGTGCGTGTGTTGCCGGGGCCGGAGTATCAGGAGTTCAGTGAAGAGGCGCGCGACAATTTCTGGCGCACCGGCTGGCATCTCAGCCCACAGAGCAACCGCATGGGCTATCGCCTGCTGGGGCCGGAGCTGATACGCGAAAATCAACGGGAAATGTTGTCCCACGGCCTGCTGCCGGGGGTGATTCAGGTGCCCCACAACGGCAAGCCGATTGTGCTGATGGCCGATGCCCAGACGACCGGCGGCTATCCGCGCATCGGTTGCGTGATTGAGGCCGACCTGTACAACATGGCGCAGTTGCGCCTGGGCGAACCGGTTCATTTTATTCGCTGCTCGCCGGATGACGCGCTACGGGCATTGCAGGAGCAACATCGCTATCTGGAACAACTGGCCTGGAGGCTGCATGGTAATTGATTTGAACGCCGACCTGGGAGAGGGCGGCCAGCACGATGAGGCACTGTTACAATTGGTCAGTTCCGCCAATATCGCCTGCGGCTTTCATGCCGGCGACGCCGACCTGATGCGTCAGTCGGTATGCTGGGCCATCCAGTATGGCGTGGCGATTGGCGCGCATCCGAGCTTTCCCGATCGCGAAAACTTCGGCCGTTCGTCCATGAATTTGCCGCCGGAAACGGTTTACGCGCAGGTGGTGTACCAGATTGGCGCGCTGGCGGCGATCGTCAAGGCGGAAGGCGCACGCCTGTTTCACGTTAAACCCCACGGCATGCTCTACAATCAGGCGGCGCGCGATCCGGCGCTGGCGGATGCCATTGCCCGCGCAGTGGCGGCGGTGGATCCGTCGCTGTGTCTGGTGGGGCTGGCGGGCAGCGAGCTGATTCGTGCCGGTAAACGAGCCGGACTGAAGACTCGTCAGGAAGTGTTCGCCGATCGCAGCTATCAGGCCGATGGTTCGCTGGTGCCGCGCGATCAGCCTTCCGCCGTGATCAGCAGCGATGAACTGGCGCTGGCTCAGACGCTGGAAATGGTGCAGCGTCAGCGGGTTCGCGCCAGCAACGGCAGTTGGGTCGCGGTGCAGGCGGAAACGGTCTGTCTGCACGGCGATAACGCCCACGCGCTGATTTTCGCCCGCCGGTTGCGAGAAAGCTTCACCCAGTATGGCATACAGGTTACGGCCCGATAACGGAGGAGAGGATGCCCGAAGGCCCCGAGATTCGACGTGCCGCCGATCGGCTGGCTGCCGCAGTGGTGGGAAAAACGCTGACTGGCGTGTGGTTTGCTTTTCCTGAACTGAAACCCTACGAAGCAACGCTGATGGGGGAACAGGTTGAGCGTATCGTCACCCGTGGCAAGGCGCTGTTGACCTGGTTCTCCAATGACGTGGTCATGTACAGTCATAATCAGCTGTACGGGGTCTGGCGAGTGGGAAAACAGCCGCCCGATACCCGCCGGGAGCTGCGAGTCAGGTTGGATACCGACGATAATGCCGCTTCGCTCTACAGCGCTTCTGATATCGCTATGCTGACGCCCGAACAGCTGGCGACTCATCCTTTTTTACAGCGGATTGGGCCGGACGTGCTGGATGAGTCATTGACGGTCGACGAGGTGCGGGAACGGCTGCTGTCAGCGCGCTTTTGCCGCAGGCAACTCGGGACCCTGTTGCTGGATCAGGGTTTTTTGGCCGGGCTTGGCAATTATCTGCGGGTGGAAATTCTGTGGGCGTCAGCGCTGGCGCCAACGCGGCGGGCGGCGGATCTCAGCGAGACCGAACTGGCGATGTTAAGCCGCATGCTGCTGGAGATTCCCAGACTGTCGTACCAGACGCGCGATTCGGAAGACGATGAGAATCGTCATCATGGCGCGTTATTCCGTTTTCACGTGTTTCATCTGGATGGGAAACCCTGCGAGCGCTGTGGTCACCCTATTGTGAAAAGCCTGGTGGCGTCCCGACCGTTTTATGCCTGCCCGCACTGCCAGCAATGATTCGCGGGTGAGAGAGCCGGTGCGGCGAACGGTGTGAAAAATACAAATAAAAAAGGTCGGGCACAGCCCGACCTTTTCACTGCTAACCACCAGATAGGGCGGCTGCGTTTAGCGTTTGGTGACTGATGGCTCGAAATCGCGTTCGCCGTGGCCGGTGTACAGCTGGCGCGGACGGGCGATCTTCAACCCTTCGCCGTGCATTTCGCTCCAGTGAGCGATCCAGCCGACGGTACGCGCCATCGCGAAAATCACCGTGAACATGGTAGACGGAATGCCCATGGCTTTCAGGATGATGCCGGAGTAGAAGTCCACGTTCGGGTAGAGTTTGCGCTCGATGAAGTACGGGTCGTTCAGCGCGATGTTTTCCAGCTCCATCGCCACTTCCAGCAGGTCATCCTTGGTGCCCAGTTCTTTCAGTACTTCATGACAAGTCTGGCGCATTACGGTGGCACGCGGGTCGTAGTTCTTATACACGCGATGGCCGAAGCCCATCAGGCGGAACGAGTCGTTCTTGTCCTTGGCGCGTTTGATGAAGGCCGGAATGTGCTCGACGGAACTGATTTCTTCCAGCATACGCAGACAAGCTTCGTTGGCGCCGCCGTGTGCCGGCCCCCATAGCGAAGCGATGCCCGCGGCGATACACGCGAACGGGTTGGCGCCGGAAGAACCGGCGGTACGCACGGTGGACGTGGACGCATTCTGCTCATGATCGGCATGCAGAATCAGGATGCGGTCCATAGCGCGTTCCAGCACCGGATTCACGACGTATTCTTCGCACGGCGTAGCGAACATCATGTGCAGGAAGTTACCGGCGTAGGACAGGTCGTTACGCGGATACACGAACGGCTGGCCGATGGAGTACTTGTAGCACATGGCCGCCACGGTCGGCATTTTCGACAGCAGACGATAGGCGGCGATTTCGCGGTGACGCTCGTTGCCGATATCCAGCGAGTCATGGTAGAACGCCGCCAGCGCGCCCGTCACGCCGCAGAGCACCGCCATCGGGTGGGAGTCACGGCGAAAGCCGTGGAACAGGCGGGTGATCTGCTCGTGAATCATGGTATGGCGGGTGACGGTGGTCTTGAAGGTGTCGTACTGTTCCTGCGTCGGCGCTTCGCCAAACAGCAGGATGTAACAGACTTCCAGGTAGTTGGATTTTTCCGCCAGTTGCGCGATGGGATAGCCGCGGTGCAGCAGTACGCCCACATCGCCGTCAATATAAGTGATTTTGGATTCACAGGACGCGGTAGAGGTAAAACCGGGGTCAAACGTGAAATAACCTTTAGAACCGAGGCTACGAATATCAATCTCGTCGTTGCCAAGCGTACCAGACAGGACATTCAGCTCAATAGACTCTTTACCGTCTATAGTAAGCGTTGCTTTTTTATCAGCCATTTACAGTCTCCTTAGCGCTTTAATCTTTAATTTTAAAAATTCGTCACTGCAGAAATACCGTCATGCCCGCACGCTGGACAAAGTAAATAGACCAGGCGTCACTCTGCGGTCTGCAAGAAGACCGGGGTACAGAGTTGACCAGATGTCAGGCGGCCACAGTCAGGGTGAACACGTGCTCTCCCAGCTTGGGCATTAACCCTGTCCTGCTCTAATTGTAGCTAGTACTTATCACTTTTCCGGGGACTTTGTTTCCCACTGTTACATAACTTTGGTGAATGGGAAAGAGCTACCGATGAGCTTTAACAGGGCAAAAGGTTTCTTGGGTCCTATTTGTAATTTAAATGTTTAAGATTTGTCAAATCAGATAATTAATTTTATATAAATTGTGAAATTCGTGATCTTACTCACTGTTCAGGGCAAATGTGCCCAAACAGTTTGTAGGGTAATTGTAATAAGAATGTGAAGTGCCTATACTGCCGCCAGGTCTCCGGAATACCCTGCAGTAGGAGCACCCAGTGTGATCGGTTTGTGCGATTGAAGAAAAGGATCATGATTCAGGCGCGCATTGACAGAGACAAACATCATCTCACCGTCCACACTGTCTGACCCCACAACAGGTCCGGAGGAAGAAAATAATAAAAGCTGTGTGGGCAAACCCGTGAAAAAACAAAGACCTGTCAATCTGGATCTGCAGACGATCCGGTTCCCCGTTACCGCGATAGCATCTATTCTTCACCGTGTCTCCGGCGTTATTACGTTTGTTGCTGTGGGTATTCTGTTGTGGCTGCTCGGTCTCTCCCTCTCTTCGCAGGAAGGGTTTGTCCAGGCGGCGGCCATCATGGACAGCTTCATCGTGAAATTCATTGTCTGGGGCATTCTGACCGCGCTGGCCTATCATATTGTAGGTGGTCTGCGCCATCTGCTGATGGATTTTGGCTATATCGAAGAAAACTTCGCGGCGGGATCACGTTCTGCAAAAATCTCTTTCATTATTACTGTCGTGCTTTCATTTTTGGCTGGAGTCCTCGTATGGTAAGCAATGCCTCCGCATTGGGACGTAATGGCGTACACGATTGGTTATTACTTCGCGCTTCTGCCATCGTCATCGTGCTGTATGTCCTGTATATCGTTGGCTTTGTGGCCAGCGCCGGTAACATCACGTATGAAATCTGGCGTGGTTTTTTCGCCATGCATCTCACCAAGGTGTTCACCCTGCTGACGTTATTCGCCATTCTGGTCCATGCCTGGATCGGGATGTGGCAGGTGTTGACTGATTACATCAAACCGCTGGCCGTCCGGCTGACTTTGCAGCTGGCTATCGTGGTCGCGTTATTGGTGTACGTCATTTATGGAACTGTTGTGGTGTGGGGTGCGTAATGAATTTGCCAGTCAGAGAGTTTGATGCCGTTGTCGTCGGTGCGGGTGGTGCCGGTATGCGCGCCGCGCTGCAGATTTCCCAGATGGGCCTGTCCTGCGCCCTGTTGTCAAAAGTGTTCCCGACTCGTTCCCATACCGTGTCCGCTCAGGGCGGAATTACCGTGGCGCTGGGTAACACCCACGAGGATAACTGGGAATGGCACATGTATGACACCGTGAAAGGTTCCGACTATATCGGTGACCAGGACGCGATTGAATACATGTGTAAAACCGGTCCGGAAGCGATTCTGGAACTGGAGCACATGGGGCTGCCGTTCTCCCGTCTGGATGACGGCCGCATTTATCAGCGCCCGTTCGGCGGTCAGTCCAAGAATTTCGGCGGTGAGCAGGCTGCCCGCACCGCGGCGGCGGCGGACCGTACCGGTCATGCATTGCTGCACACGCTGTACCAGCAGAACCTGAAAAACCATACCACCATCTTTTCCGAATGGTATGCGCTGGATCTGGTGAAAAACCAGGATGGCGCGGTGGTGGGATGTACCGCCATCTGCATCGAAACCGGCGAAGTCGTTTATTTCAAAGCCCGCGCCACCGTGTTGGCGACCGGCGGCGCAGGCCGTATCTATCAGTCCACCACCAACGCCCACATCAACACCGGCGACGGCGTTGGCATGGCGCTGCGCGCCGGTGTGCCGGTGCAGGACATGGAAATGTGGCAGTTCCACCCGACGGGGATCGCCGGCGCCGGCGTGCTGGTGACCGAAGGGTGCCGTGGTGAAGGCGGTTACCTGCTGAACAAGCACGGCGAGCGTTTCATGGAGCGCTATGCGCCGAACGCCAAAGATCTGGCGGGACGCGACGTAGTGGCGCGTTCCATTATGATCGAAATCCGCGAAGGCCGGGGCTGCGATGGCCCGTGGGGGCCGCACGCCAAACTGAAGCTGGACCATTTGGGCAAAGATGTTCTCGAATCCCGTCTGCCGGGCATTCTGGAGCTGTCCCGCACCTTTGCGCACGTAGACCCGGTGAAAGAGCCGATTCCGGTTATCCCGACCTGCCACTACATGATGGGCGGTATTCCGACCAAGGTAACTGGCCAGGCGCTGACCGTGAACGAGAAGGGCGAAGACGTGGTGATTCCGGGTCTGTTCGCCGTGGGCGAAATCGCCTGCGTCTCCGTACACGGCGCCAACCGTCTGGGTGGCAACTCGCTGCTTGACCTGGTGGTGTTTGGTCGTTCCGCCGGTATGCACCTGCAGGAATCTCTGGCCGAGCAGGGCGATACCCGCGACGCCAGCGATTCCGATGTCGACGCCTCGCTGGAACGTCTCAACCGTTGGAACAATACCCGTTCCGGTGAGGACCCGGTGGAGATCCGCAAGGCGCTGCAAGCCTGTATGCAGAATAACTTCTCGGTATTCCGCGAAGGCGACGCGATGGCGAAAGGGCTGGAAGAGCTGAAAGTGATCCGCGAGCGTCTCAACAATGCCCGTCTGGACGATACTTCCAGCGAGTTCAACACCCAGCGCATCGAATGCCTGGAGCTGGACAACCTGATGGAAACCGCTTACGCCACCGCGGTGTCGGCAAACTTCCGCACCGAAAGCCGTGGTGCTCACAGCCGCTTCGACTATCCTGATCGTGATGACGAGAATTGGTTGTGTCATTCGCTGTATCAACCGCAAACCGAAAGCATGACGCGCCGTGAGGTGAACATGCAGCCTAAACTGCGCCCGGCGTTCCCGCCGAAAGTGCGTACTTATTAATTGTGCGGAGAGAAAGCGATGAAAGTTGAATTTTCCGTTTATCGTTACAACCCGGATGTCGATAGCGCGCCGCGCATGCAGGACTATACGCTGGAAGCGGAAGAAGGCCGCGACATGATGCTGCTGGATGCGTTGATCCTTCTGAAAGAGCAGGATCCGACGCTGGCGTTTCGCCGCTCCTGTCGTGAGGGCGTGTGTGGGTCTGACGGTCTGAACATGAATGGCAAGAATGGGCTGGCGTGCATTACTCCGGTGTCCACCCTGCGTAACGGCAATAGCAAAATTGTGATCCGCCCCCTGCCGGGGTTGCCGGTTGTGCGTGATTTGGTGGTGGACATGGGACAGTTCTATGCCCAATATGAGAAAATCAAACCTTACCTGTTGAATAATGGGAAAAATCCGCCGGCGCGCGAACATTTGCAAGCGCCGGAACAGCGGGAAAAACTGGATGGGCTGTACGAGTGCATCATGTGCGCTTGCTGCTCCACGTCCTGCCCGTCGTTCTGGTGGAACCCGGATAAATTTATCGGGCCTGCCGGTCTGCTGGCCGCGTACCGTTTCCTGATCGATAGCCGCGATACGGAAACCAAAGCGCGTCTGGACGACCTGAATGACGCTTTCAGCGTATTCCGCTGTCACAGCATCATGAATTGCGTCAGCGTTTGCCCGAAAGGATTGAACCCAACGCGCGCCATCGGCCATATCAAGTCGATGCTGTTGCAGCGTAGCGCCTGAGTTTCAGACGTTATGTAACAAACCGGCACCCCCGTAATAAGGCGGGGGTGCCACAGGAAACCTTTAAAAACCGGCTTATGCGCCCGAACCGTTTTTTAAAGGTTCCTTCAGGATAGGAATATCCGCAGCGTGTGTAACCAGGCACAGCAAGTGAACCGTATTTACGGCAACCCGTTTTATAACGGCAACATAAGACATGTTAACCACGGCGAAAACTGAAGCTTATTAGCTTAAGGGATCACAATGCAGAACGGCGCAATGAAGGCCTGGCTGGATTCCTCCTATCTGGCGGGCGCGAACCAGTCCTACATAGAGCAGCTCTATGAAGATTTTTTAACTGACCCGGATTCTATCGATCACAGCTGGCGTTCGATTTTTCAACAACTTCCTACCACTGGGGTTAAACCGGATCAACTTCACTCCAAAACCCGCGACTATTTCCGCCGCCTGGCGAAAGACGCTTCGCGTTATACCTCTTCCATTACCGACCCTGACAGCGACGCCAAGCAGGTTAAGGTATTGCAGCTGATTAACGCTTTTCGTTTCCGTGGTCATCAGCATGCCAATCTTGATCCGCTGGGTTTGTGGAAACAGGAACACGTACCGGATCTGGATCTTGCCTATCACAACCTGACTGACGACGATCTGAAAGAGAGCTTCAATGTCGGCTCGTTCGCCATCGGCAAGGAAACCATGCCGCTTGGCGAGCTGTACGCGGCGCTCAAGCAGACCTACTGCGGCCCGATTGGCGCAGAATACATGCACATCACCAATACCGAAGAAAAACGCTGGATTCAGCAGCGCATCGAGTCGGTGGTGGGGCTGGCGAGTTTTACTGTTGAAGAAAGAAAGCGTTTTCTGAAAGAGTTGACCGCCGCCGAAGGGTTGGAGCGTTATCTGGGCGCCAAGTTCCCGGGTGCCAAGCGCTTCTCGCTCGAAGGGGGCGATGCGCTGATCCCGATGCTGAAGGAAATTATCCGTCACGCGGGTAAAAACGGTACGCGCGAAGTGGTGATGGGGATGGCCCACCGCGGGCGTCTCAACGTGCTGGTGAACGTGATGGGTAAAAAACCCCAGGATCTGTTCGATGAGTTCTCCGGCAAGCACAAAGATCACCTCGGCACCGGCGACGTGAAATACCATCAGGGTTTCTCGTCTGACATGGAAACCGAAGGCGGCAAAGTGCATCTGGCGCTGGCGTTCAACCCGTCGCATCTGGAAATTGTCAGCCCGGTGGTGATTGGGTCAGTGCGTGCGCGTATCGATCGTCTGGACAATCCCAGCAGTGCGCTGGTGCTGCCGATCACCATTCACGGCGACGCCGCGATTGCCGGTCAGGGCGTGGTGCAGGAAACCCTGAACATGTCCAAGGCCCGTGGTTACGAAGTAGGCGGTACTATCCGTATCGTCATCAACAACCAGATCGGTTTTACTACTTCTAATCCGCGTGATGCCCGTTCCACCGAATACTGTACCGACATCGGCAAGATGGTGCAGGCGCCGATTTTCCACGTCAACGCCGACGACCCGGAAGCGGTGGCGTTCGTCACCCGTCTGGCGCTGGATTTCCGCAACACCTTCCAGCGTGATGTATTCATCGATCTGGTGTGCTACCGCCGTCACGGCCATAACGAAGCCGATGAGCCGAGTGCTACCCAGCCGGTGATGTACCAGAAAATCAAGAAACACCCGACGCCGCGTAAAATCTACGCCGACCGTCTGGAGCAACAGCAGATGGCGACGCTGGAAGACGCCACCGAGCTGGTCAATCTTTACCGCGACGCGCTGGATGCCGGCGAATGCGTGGTAGACGAGTGGCGCCCGATGGATATGCACTCCTTCACCTGGATGTCTTATCTCAACCATGATTGGGATGAGCCTTATCCGCACAAGGTTGAAACCAAACGCCTGCAGGAGCTGGCGCACCGGATCAGCGAAGTGCCGGAAGCGCTGGAAATGCAGCCGCGCGTCGCCAAGATTTATAACGACCGCGCCGAGATGGCGGCGGGCGAAAAACTGTTCGACTGGGGCGGTGCGGAAACGCTGGCTTACGCCACGCTGGTGGATGAGGGCATCCCGGTGCGTCTGTCCGGTGAGGACGCCGGACGCGGCACCTTCTTCCATCGTCATGCGGTAGTGCATAACCAGAAAGGCGGTTCCACTTACACGCCGCTGGCGTATGTGCATAACGCGCAAGGCGTGTTCAATGTCTGGGATTCGGTGCTGTCTGAAGAGGCGGTACTGGCGTTCGAATACGGTTATGCCACTGCCGAACCGCGCACGCTGACTATCTGGGAAGCCCAGTTCGGCGACTTCGCCAACGGCGCGCAGGTGGTGATTGACCAGTTCATCAGTTCCGGCGAGCAGAAGTGGGGCCGTATGTGCGGGCTGGTGATGCTGCTGCCGCACGGCTACGAAGGTCAGGGGCCGGAGCACTCCTCCGCGCGTCTGGAGCGTTATCTGCAACTGTGCGCCGAGCAGAACATGCAGGTGTGCATTCCGTCCACGCCGGCGCAGGTCTATCACATGTTGCGCCGTCAGGCGTTGCGTGGCATGCGTCGCCCGCTGGTGGTGATGTCGCCGAAATCGCTGCTGCGTCATCCGCTGGCTACCTCCACGCTGGATGAACTGGCGAATGGCCAGTTCCAGCCGGCGATTGGGGAAATCGACGAGCTGGATCCGAAAGCGGTGAAGCGCGTCGTGCTGTGTTCCGGCAAGGTCTACTATGATTTACTGGAACAACGTCGCAAGAACGAACAGAAAGATGTGGCGATAGTGCGTATCGAACAGCTGTATCCGTTCCCGCATCAGGCCGTGCAGGCCGCGCTGGAGCCGTTCGCTCACGTACATGATTTTGTCTGGTGCCAGGAAGAGCCGCTGAACCAGGGCGCGTGGTACTGCAGCCAGCACCACTTCCGTGAGGTGATTCCTTTTGGCGCCTCGTTGCGGTATGCCGGTCGTCCGGCCTCTGCTTCACCCGCCGTTGGCTATATGTCCGTACACCAGAAACAACAACAAGCTCTGGTTGATGACGCGCTGAACGTTAATTAAATGAATAAGGATAGATAATGAGTAGCGTAGATATTCTTGTCCCTGACCTGCCTGAATCGGTAGCCGATGCGACTGTGGCTACCTGGCACAAGAAACCGGGCGACAGCGTCCAGCGTGATGAAGTACTGGTTGAAATTGAAACCGACAAAGTCGTGCTGGAAGTTCCTGCGATTGAAGCCGGCGTGCTGGAAGTGGTGCTGGAAGCGGAAGGCGCCACCGTAACGTCTCGTCAGGTTCTGGGGCGTTTGCGTCCCGGCGACAATTCTGGCAAGGAAACCAGCGAAAAAGCGCAGAGCAAAGAGTCGACGCCCGCACAGCGTCATACAGCCGGGCTGGAAGATGAGAATAACGATGCCCTGAGTCCGGCTATCCGTCGTCTGATTGCCGAGCACGATCTGGACGCGGCTGCCATCAAGGGCAGCGGCGTGGGCGGCCGTATCACTCGTGAAGACGTGGAAAAGCACCTGGCTGCTCAGAAACCGGCTGGTAAAAAGGCGGATGCGCCTGCCGCAGCGCCGGCTTCATCTGCACCGTCACTGGGCAACCGCAGCGAGAAACGTGTTCCCATGACCCGTCTGCGCAAGCGCGTGGCCGAGCGTCTGCTGGAAGCCAAAAACAGCACCGCCATGCTGACCACGTTCAACGAAATCAACATGAAGCCAATCATGGATCTGCGCAAGCAGTATGGCGAGGCGTTCGAGAAACGTCACGGCATCCGCCTGGGCTTCATGTCCTTCTATATCAAGGCCGTTGTGGAAGCCTTGAAGCGCTTCCCGGAAGTGAATGCGTCCATTGATGGCGAAGATGTGGTTTACCACAACTACTTTGACGTCAGCATCGCGGTGTCGACCCCGCGTGGTCTGGTGACGCCGGTGCTGAAAGATGTCGATCTGCTGGGTATGGCCGAGATCGAGAAGAAAATCAAAGAACTGGCGGTGAAAGGCCGTGACGGTAAACTGACGGTCGAAGAGCTGACCGGCGGTAACTTCACCATCACCAACGGCGGCGTGTTCGGTTCCCTGATGTCGACCCCGATCATCAACCCGCCGCAGAGCGCGATTCTGGGGATGCACGCCATCAAGGATCGCCCGATGGCGGTGGATGGTCAGGTTGTGATTCTGCCGATGATGTACCTGGCGTTGTCCTACGATCATCGTCTGGTCGACGGCCGTGAATCGGTCGGTTTCCTGGTTACCGTTAAAGAGATGCTGGAAGACCCGGCCCGCTTGCTGCTGGATGTCTAACGCGTTGCAGTGAAAGGCGGCCGGCCTGCGCCCTGCCGCCTTTATTATGTGCTATGCAGGCCGTTGCGCACGCGCGGCGGCGTTATCCACGACAGAAAGTCTCCGGACTTATCTTCAAACTTAAATGGATAGAACATCATGAATTTACATGAGTATCAGGCAAAACAGCTCTTTGCGCGGTATGGTTTACCGGCGCCTACCGGTTACGCCTGCACAACACCGCGTGAAGCGGAAGAAGCGGCATCCAAGATTGGCGCAGGTCCGTGGGTCGTGAAGTGTCAGGTTCATGCCGGCGGCCGCGGCAAGGCCGGCGGCGTGAAGCTGGTGAACAGCAAAGAAGAGATTCGCGCCTTTGCCGAAAACTGGCTGGGTAAGCGTCTGGTGACCTACCAGACTGACGCCAACGGCCAGCCGGTTCACCAAATTCTGGTAGAAGGCGCGACGGACATTGATAAAGAACTTTACCTGGGTGCGGTCGTCGACCGCGGCACTCGTCGTGTGGTGTTCATGGCATCCACCGAGGGTGGGGTAGAGATTGAGAAAGTTGCGGAAGAAACGCCGCACCTGATCCATAAAGTCGCGCTGGATCCGTTGACCGGTCCTCAGCCGTATCAGGGACGCGAGCTGGCGTTCAAGCTGGGCCTTAGTGGCAAGCAGGTGGCGCAGTTCACCAAAATTTTCATGGGACTGGCGACCCTGTTCCTGGAGCGCGATTTGGCGCTGGTGGAAATCAACCCGCTGGTGATCACCAAACAGGGCGATCTGATCTGCCTGGACGGCAAACTGGGCGCCGACGGCAATGCCCTGTTCCGTCAGCCGGAACTGCGCGAAATGCGCGACCACTCTCAGGAAGACGCGCGTGAAGCGCATGCCGCGCAGTGGGAACTGAACTATGTGGCGCTGGATGGCAATATCGGCTGCATGGTAAACGGCGCCGGTCTGGCCATGGGTACTATGGATATCGTGAAACTGCACGGCGGTTCACCGGCCAACTTCCTTGATGTGGGCGGCGGCGCCACCAAAGAGCGTGTTACTGAAGCCTTCAAGATCATCCTGTCCGACGACAAGGTGAAAGCGGTACTGGTGAATATTTTCGGCGGTATCGTGCGTTGCGACCTGATTGCCGACGGTATTATCGGCGCGGTAGCTGAAGTGGGTGTGAACGTTCCGGTGGTGGTGCGTCTGGAAGGCAACAATGCCGAACTGGGGGCGCAAAAACTGGCGGATAGTGGTCTGAATATCATTGCTGCGACCAGCCTGACGGATGCGGCTCAGCAAGTGGTTGCTGCAGTGGAGGGTAAATAATGTCCATTCTGATCGATAAAAACACCAAAGTCATCTGTCAGGGTTTTACCGGCAGTCAGGGGTCGTTCCATTCTGAGCAGGCGATTGCTTACGGTACGCAGATGGTTGGGGGCGTGACGCCAGGCAAGGGTGGCACCGAACATCTGGGTCTGCCGGTATTTAATACCGTGCGCGAAGCGGTGGAAACCACTGGCGCGACAGCGTCGGTCATCTATGTCCCGGCGCCGTTCTGCAAGGATTCCATTCTGGAAGCCATTGATGCCGGCATCCAGTTGATCATCTGTATTACCGAAGGTATCCCGACGCTGGATATGCTGACGGTGAAAGTGAAGCTGGAGCAGAGCGGCGTTCGGATGATCGGTCCGAACTGCCCGGGGGTCATTACGCCGGGCGCCTGCAAGATCGGCATCATGCCGGGCCACATTCATCTGCCGGGCAAGGTAGGCATCGTGTCCCGTTCCGGTACGCTGACCTATGAAGCGGTGAAGCAGACTACTGATACCGGTCTGGGTCAGTCGACCTGCGTAGGTATCGGCGGCGACCCGATTCCGGGCTCCAACTTTATCGATATTCTCAAGCTGTTCGAGCAGGATCCGCAAACCGAAGCCATCGTGATGATCGGTGAAATCGGCGGTACCGCGGAAGAAGAAGCGGCAGCTTACATCAAAGAACACGTTACCAAACCGGTGGTGGGTTACATCGCCGGGGTGACGGCGCCGAAAGGCAAGCGTATGGGCCATGCCGGCGCGATTATCGCGGGCGGCAAAGGTACAGCGGATGACAAATTCGCCGCGCTGGAAGCGGCGGGCGTCAAGACCGTGCGCAGCCTGGCTGATATCGGCGATGCGGTAAAAGCCGTGCTGGGGCGTTAAACCGCAGGCTCAGCATACCGGAAGGTAGTGTGTAATATTTTCAAAGTTCGACATGTTTGGCCACCTCGGGTGGCCTTTTTTATATTTGAAGCTTGTCGCAAAAATATAGCCTAAAAGAAAAAATATTTAATCAATCCAGCAACAATAAAGTAACAATAAGCGCATAAATTAAAAAATTCCATATTTGAGATCAACTCGCGCTATTTTTAATTAAAATAAAAAATATATTATTAACGATACGCATCGGAAACCGCCCAATTACATTGGGTTAACATTTGACGAAATGTAAAATAAAAGACGCATTTTATTAACATTGGAATGGATATTTGTTTTAGATCAAAAATCCAGGCTGGATATCCATTTGAAAATAAGATTAAATTGCGGCAGGTCAATTGTGTCTTTGGCGGTATGCGGTGCAGAGGTTGACGTAGAATCAAAAAACTCAATCCGCATCACGTAAAAACCTATTTATTGTAGGGTTGTAGAGGCGTAATATACCGATACTCTTATTCGAGTATGCTATTTGTAATTCTGTAATTTCTCTTTGGCTTACTTTTCAAATGCGCCGTGGTGACGTGGTAGCGCATATTGAGGCCTGTGCTAAAGCAATTGTTGTGTTCTTTAGGTTACTAACTGCCGGGTATTTAGTGGCTTGTCCGTACAGCGAGCTAAAGACCCTCCTGCGAGGAGCAAGGAGTTAAGATGTTTGATGTAGTCGAACTGTCACGTTTACAGTTTGCCTTGACCGCGATGTATCATTTCCTGTTCGTGCCTTTAACGCTGGGGATGGCGTTTTTGCTGGCGATCATGGAAACCGTGTATGTCCTGTCCGGCAAACAAATCTACAAAGATATGACCAAGTTCTGGGGCAAGTTGTTTGCAATCAACTTTGCTCTCGGCGTTTCCACCGGTCTGACCATGGAATTCCAGTTCGGTACTAACTGGTCATATTACTCTCACTATGTCGGCGATATCTTCGGTGCACCTCTGGCAATCGAAGGATTGATGGCGTTCTTCCTGGAATCCACTTTCGTCGGGTTGTTCTTCTTTGGCTGGGATCGTCTGGGCAAGGTGCAGCACATGGCGGTCACCTGGCTGGTGGCATTGGGTTCCAACCTGTCTGCGCTGTGGATCCTGGTGGCCAACGGCTGGATGCAGAACCCGGTCGCGTCGGATTTCAACTTTGAAACCATGCGTATGGAGATGGTGAGCTTCGCCGATCTGGTGCTGAACCCGGTTGCACAGGTGAAATTCGTTCACACCGTCGCCGCAGGTTACTGTACCGGCGCGATGTTCATTCTGGGCATCAGCTCCTACTATCTGCTGAAAGGGCGTGATGTCGCTTTCGCCAAACGCTCCTTTGCGATCGCGGCCAGTTTCGGTATGGCGGCGGTGCTGTCTGTTATCGTGCTGGGCGATGAGTCCGGTTATGAGATGGGCGACGTGCAGAAAACCAAGCTGGCGGCCATCGAAGCTGAATGGGAAACCCAGCCTGCACCGGCGGCGTTCACTCTGTTCGGTATTCCGAATCAGGATACGATGGAGAACAAGTACGCGATTCAGATTCCCTATATGTTGGGCCTGATCGCCACCCGTTCTACCGACAAGACCGTTACCGGCCTGAAAGAGTTGATGGAACAGCATGAAGTGCGCGTCCGTAACGGGATGAAAGCCTACCACCTGTTGCAGCAACTGCGTTCCGGCAACACCGATCCGGCGGTTCGTGATGAATTCGTCAGGAACAAGCAGGATCTCGGTTATGGCCTGCTGCTCAAGCGCTATACCACCAATGTGGCTGATGCCAGCGATGCGCAGATCAAACAGGCGGTCAAGGATTCTATCCCGCGTGTGGCGCCGTTGTACTTCTCCTTCCGCATCATGGTGGCCTGCGGCGTGCTGATGCTGCTGATCATCGGTCTGTCTTTCTGGACGGTGCTGCGCAACAAGATTGGTCAAAAACGCTGGCTGCATCGTATCGCGCTGTATGGCATCCCGTTACCGTGGATTGCCGTTGAAGCCGGCTGGTTTGTGGCTGAATACGGCCGTCAGCCGTGGGCGATTGGTGAAGTGTTGCCGACAGCTGTCGCCAACTCCTCGCTCACCGCGGGAGACATCCTGTTCTCCATGGGACTGATTTGTGGTCTTTACACGCTGTTCCTGGTGGCTGAAATGTACCTGATGTTCAAGTACGCACGTCTGGGTCCAAGCAGCCTGAAAACGGGGGCCTATCACTTCGAACAGCCGATCGCGGCTCAGGAAGCACGGTAACAGGAGTCCACTATGTTTGATTATGAAGTATTGCGTTTTGTCTGGTGGCTGCTGATTGGTGTGCTGCTGATCGGTTTTGCGGTCACCGATGGTTTCGACATGGGCGTTGGTGTTCTGGTTCGCCTGATGGGTCGCAATGATGTAGAGCGCCGTGTGATGATTAACAGCATCGCGCCGCACTGGGACGGTAACCAGGTTTGGTTGATCACGGCGGGCGGCGCACTGTTCGCTGCCTGGCCGATGGTTTATGCCGCCGCGTTTTCCGGTTTCTACATCGCCATGATTCTGGTGCTGGCGTCTCTGTATTTCCGCCCGGTCGGCTTTGACTACCGGTCGAAAATCGAAGATCCGCGTTGGCGTAACATGTGGGACTGGGGCATTTTCATCGGTAGTTTCGTACCGCCGGTGGTCATCGGGGTGGCATTCGGCAACCTGCTGCAGGGCGTGCCGTTCCATGTGGATGAGTATCTGCGCCTGTACTACACCGGCAATTTCTTCCAGTTGCTCAATCCGTTCGGGTTGCTGGCGGGCGTTGTCAGCCTGAGCATGATCGTGGCTCAGGGTGCTACCTATCTGGTGATGCGTACCTCTGGCGATCTGCACTTCCGCGCCAAAAAGGTTGCTCAGTTTTCTTCGCTGGCGCTGACAGTAACCTTTGCTCTGGCTGGGGTCTGGGTGGTGTATGGCATCGATGGCTATGCGGTGACCTCGGTCATCAATACCGCTGGTGAATCTAACCCGCTGCATAAAGAAGTGGTGCGTCAGGCTGGCGCCTGGCTGGTCAACTTCAATCAGCACCCAGTCCTGTGGGCTATCCCGCTGCTGGGCGTAGTGCTGCCGTTGATGACTGCCGCGATGGCCCGTGTGGAAAAAGGCGCGATGGCGTTCCTGTTCTCTTCGCTCAGTATCGCCTGTGTGATTCTGACCGCCGGGATCGCCATGTTCCCGTTCATTATGCCGTCGGTAACGGTACCGAATGTTAGCCTGACTATGTGGGATGCCACATCCAGCCTGCTTACGCTCAGAGTGATGACCGTGGTAGCGATTATTTTCGTTCCCATCGTGCTGTCCTACACCATCTGGTGTTACTACAAGATGTTCGGACGCATCACCAAAGAGCATGTTGAGCAGAACTCTCATTCGTTGTACTAAGTAAGGAGCCTGACTTATGTGGTATTTTGCCTGGATATTGGGAACGCTTCTTGCTTGTTCGCTGGGCGTGATTACCGCTCTGGCATTGGAACAGAGCGAAGCAACCAAGACGAATCAAGATAAACCGCAATGATTGTTTTCATTGATCGTCTGTACCGCTGTATGGATAAGGGCCCGTTACGGGCCCTTTCCCTGATTATGGCGCTATTGCTAGCAGGTTGCGTATTCTGGGAACCGGCGCGTTTTGCCGCACGCACCAGCTCGCTGGCGGTCTGGCAGGGGATAGCGCTGATTTGGGCGGTCTGTACCGGCGTCGTTCACGGCGTGGGTTTTCGTCCTCAGCGGATGCGTTGGCGCGCTTTCTTTTCCCCCCTTCCGGCCTTTGTGATCCTGGCCGCAGGATTGTATTACTACTTCCTGTAAAGTAGCCTCTCATTCCTTTTGGTTATGGGTTGTCCGCAACCCATAATTATTTACCTTCCTGTACATACAACCCATTCCAAACCTTATCCCTCTTGCGTATAGTAGCGGGGTTTATCGCATTACCGGGATGTAGAGTGAGTAATAAAGTGTTCCGCTGGCCAGTGCGTGTCTACTATGAAGATACAGATGCAGGTGGTGTGGTTTATCACGCGCGTTATGTGGCCTTCTATGAACGGGCCAGAACCGAAATGTTGCGCGCACACGATTTTCATCAACGCGTACTCATGAATGAACATGTTGCCTTTGCTGTTCGTAAAATGACGGTTGAGTATCTTGCCCCGGCGCGTCTTGACGACTTACTGGAAGTGCAGAGCGAAATCGTTGTAATACGCGGCGCTTCCCTGACATTCGCACAGCGAATCCTTGACTCACATGGCACCCTGCTAAGCCATGCCGAGGTTTTAGTCGCATGCATCGATCCATTTCAAATGAAGCCAATTGCGCTTCCTAAGTCTATTGTCGCGGAGTTTAAGCAGTGACTGACATGAATATTCTTGATTTGTTCCTGAAGGCTAGCCTTCTGGTTAAACTTATCATGTTAATTTTAATCGGTTTTTCCATCGCTTCCTGGGCGATTATCATTCAGCGTACCCGTATTCTGAATTCTGCGACGCGTGACGCCGAAGCGTTTGAAGACAAGTTCTGGTCGGGGATTGAACTATCCCGTTTGTATCAGGAAAGCCAGACTCGCCGCGAAAGCCTGGGCGGAACCGAACAAATCTTCTATGCGGGCTTCAAAGAGTTCGCCCGTTTGCACCGCGCCAACAGCCATGCGCCTGAAGCGGTGGTGGAGGGTGCGTCTCGCGCCATGCGCATTTCCATGAACCGCGAGTTGGAAACGCTGGAAACCCACATTCCTTTCCTCGGCACCGTCGGTTCCATCAGCCCTTATATCGGCCTGTTCGGCACCGTATGGGGGATTATGCACGCATTTATCGCGCTGGGCGCAGTGAAACAGGCGACGCTGCAGATGGTTGCGCCTGGTATCGCGGAAGCGCTGATCGCCACCGCCATCGGTCTGTTCGCCGCGATTCCTGCGGTCATGGCCTATAACCGCCTGAACCAGCGCGTTAACAAGCTTGAGCAGAATTACGATAACTTTATGGAAGAGTTCATTGCTATCCTGCATCGTCAGGCTTTCTCCAGCGAAGGCAACCGTTAATCGGGAGGTGATATGGCTCGTGCGCGTGGCGGCCGTCGGTCGCTGAAATCCGAGATTAATATTGTTCCCCTGCTGGACGTGTTGCTGGTGCTGCTGCTGATTTTCATGGCGACCGCACCGATCATTACCCAGAGCGTGGAAGTGGATCTGCCGGATGCAACCGAATCCAAAACCGTATCCAGCAACGATAATCCGCCAGTGATTGTCGAGGTATCCGGTGTAGGGCAATACAGTCTGGTGGTTGATCATAATCGTATGAATCAACTGCCTGCGGAGCAGGTGGTGGCTGAAGCCCAGTCCCGCCTGACCGCGAACCCGAAAACGGTCTTTTTGATCGGGGGTGCCAAGGATGTTCCTTATGATGAGATCATCAAGGCGCTGAATTTGTTGCATCAGGCTGGTGTCAAATCTGTCGGGTTGATGACACAGCCGATTTGACCGGCGAGTCCGTGAATGATGAAGTTTGTGAATAATGGCGTTTGTACACGATGACGTTTTCACACGATGAGTAGTCATTTGTCTGGCAAAACTGTTTTTGGGAACCCCTTGTGTTAAAGGCAAACGAACGAAACGATAAGCTAAAGCGTGCCGTCATTATCTCGGTCGTTTTGCACGTTATTCTGATTACGTTGCTGATTCTGAGTTCGCTGAACCAGAAGATGGATGACGCCAGCGGCGGTGGCGGCGGGTCATCCATCGACGCGGTGATGGTCGATCCCAGCGCGGTGGTCGATCAGTACAACCGGCAACAACAACAACAGGACGATGCCCGCCGCGCCGAACAGCTGCGCAAGAAGCAGGCGGAACAGCAGGCTGAAGAGTTGCAGGCGAAACAGGCGGCTGAGCAGCAACGGCTGAAAGAACTGGAAAAAGAGCGTTTGCAGGCGCAGGAACAGGCGAAACAGCAGGCGCAGGAACAGGCCGAACAACGTAAACAGGCGGAAGAAGCCGCCCAGAAAGCGAAAGAACAGCAGAAACAGGCGGAAGCCGCCGCCGCTAAAGCCAAAGCGGAGGCCGAGCAGCAAGCTAAAGCCGCAGCCGAGGCGAAGAAGCAGGCTGAGGAAGAAGTGAAAAAGCAGGCTGCTGCCGACGCGAAGAAGAAAGCGGAAGAAGAGGCTAAAGTCAAAGCTGCCGCCGCGGCAGAAGTAAAGAAGAAAGCGGAAGAGGAAGCCAAAGCCAAAGCGGCGGCTGATGCTAAGCAGAAAGCCGAGGAAGAGGCTAAGGCCAAAGCGGCAGAAGCCGCCAAGGAAAAAGCGGCTGCCGATGCCGCCAAGAAAGCCGAGGCGGCCGCCGCAGCCAAGAAAGCGGCTGACGACAAGAAAAAAGCGGCCAAACAGGCCGGTGAGGTTGATGATCTGCTCGGCGGGTTGGCTTCATCGAAGAACGCGCCGAAAGGCGGCGGCAGTGCCGCTGGCGGCGGAGCGCCGGCCGGGGTAGGTAATAATAAGAAGAGCGGGGCATCCGGCGCGGCGCTGGACAGCTACGGCAGCCAGGTTCGCACCGCGATTCAGAGCAAGTTTTATGACTGGGAGTCCTACAAGGGGCGCACCTGTACGTTACGTATCAGACTGGCGCCGGATGGCCTGCTGGTTGATGTGAAGAGCGAGGGGGGCGATCCGGCGTTGTGTCAGGCGGCGATTGCTGCTGCCAAACAGGCGCGGATACCGAAGCCGCCCAGCTCTGATGTATATGAAGCTTTCAAGAACGCACCGATAGACTTTAAACCGCAGTGACCCGGTTGCCAGTTGGCGGAGTTTAAGACTATGACTATATCTGGTCGCCGTGCACATCGTGTTTGTTGATATGGGTTTGTTAAAACGCTGCCAGGTTATCGTAGGCTCTGGAGCCTGGATAAGGGAGATGAGATGAAGCAGGCATTAAAAATTGCATTGAGTTTTCTGATGCTGTGGACGGCTGTGTTGCATGCAGAAGTCCGTATTGAAATTACCCAGGGGGTCGACTCCGCGCGCCCAATCGGTGTGGTTCCGTTCAAGTCGGCGGGCGGCGCTGTTCCTGAAGAAATCGGCAGTATTGTTGCCGCGGATTTGCGCAATAGCGGCAAGTTCAATCCGATCGATCCGAGCCGTATGCCGCAGCAACCGGGTAGTGCCGCTGAAGTGACTCCGGCCGCCTGGACCGCTCTGGGGATCGATGCGGTAATTGTCGGCCAGGTGCAACCGACTGCGGATGGCTACCTGGTGTCCTATCAACTGGTGGATACTTCCGGCAGTGCAGGCAGCGTGCTGGCTCAGAACCAGTTCAAAGTAACTAAACAGTGGCTGCGCTATGCCGCCCACACCGCCAGTGATGAAGTGTTTGAAAAACTGACCGGCATCAAGGGCGCTTTCCGTACCCGTATCGCCTATGTGGTGCAGACCAATGGCGGGCAGTATCCGTACGAATTACGTGTAGCGGACTACGACGGTTACAACCAGTTTGTGGTACACCGTTCTCCGGAACCGCTGATGTCTCCGTCCTGGTCGGCGGATGGCAGCAAACTGGCGTATGTGACGTTTGAAAGCGGCCGTTCCGCGCTGGTTGTCCAGACGCTGGCTAATGGCGATATCAAACAAGTCGCTTCTTTCCCGCGTCACAACGGTGCGCCGGCATTCTCTCCGGACGGTTCCAAACTGGCGTTCGCGCTCTCCAAGAGCGGCAGCCTGAATCTGTATGTGATGAATCTGGGCTCCGGTCAGATTTCTCAGGTGACCGACGGTCGCAGCAATAACACTGAGCCGACCTGGTTCCCTGACAGCCAGACGCTGGCCTATACTTCTGACCAGGCCGGTCGTCCTCAGATTTATAAAATCGGTATCAATGGCGGTGCTCCCCAGCGCCTGACTTGGGAAGGTTCCCAGAATCAGGATGCTGAAATCAGCAGCGATGGTAAATTCCTGGTGATGGTCAGCTCCAACGGCGGCGCTCAGCACATCGCCAAACAGGATCTGGTAACGGGTGGCGTTCAAGTGTTAACGGACACGTTCCTGGATGAAACGCCGAGTATCGCACCCAATGGCACCATGGTAATCTACAGTTCCAAACAGGGGCTGGGTTCCGTGCTGCAACTGGTTTCGACCGACGGGCGTTTTAAAGCGCGTCTTCCGGCAACTGATGGTCAGGTGAGATTCCCTGCCTGGTCGCCGTATATGTAATCAAAATATGTACAATAACCTATTTAAAGGACATAGAAATGCAATTCAATAAAGTGCTGAAAGGCCTGATGTTGGCTCTGCCGGTGCTGGCTGTTGCCGCATGTAGCTCCAACAAACACGCTAATAACGACCAGTCTTCCCTGAACGGCGGCGCTGGCATGGAAAACGGCGGCAACATGTCTTCTGCTGAGCAGGCTCGTCTGCAGATGCAGGAACTGCAGCGCAACAACATCGTTTACTTCGATCTGGACAAATACGACATTCGTCCTGATTTCGCTCAGATGCTGGATGCGCACGCTGCTTTCCTGCGCAGCAACCCGTCCTACAAAGTGACTGTTGAAGGTCATGCGGATGAACGCGGTACGCCGGAATACAACATCGCGCTGGGCGAACGTCGTGCCAACGCTGTGCAGATGTACCTGCAGGGTAAAGGCGTGTCTGCTGATCAGATCTCCGTGGTTTCTTACGGTAAAGAGAAACCTGCCGTTCTGGGTCATGACGAAGCAGCATGGTCCAAAAACCGTCGTGCCGTTCTGGTATACTAAGAGAATCGCATGAGCAGTAACTTCAGACATCACGTGTTGAGTCTGTCGTTACTGGTTGGCGTAGCGGCCCCCTGGGCCGCTACTGCCCAGGCGCCAATCAGTAATGTCGGCTCTGGCTCGGTAGAAGATCGAGTCACTCAGCTGGAGCGTATCTCTAACGCTCACAGTCAGTTATTAACCCAACTTCAGCAACAACTCGCCGACACTCAGCGCGATATCGATGGCTTGCGCGGCCAGATCCAGGAAAACCAATATCAGTTGAATCAGGTCGTTGAGCGTCAAAAACAGATCTATCAGCAGATTGACAGCCTGGGTTCTCAAAGCGGCGGCCAGTCTTCTTCTGCCGCGTCATCGGCTGCGGGAGCGGGCAACGCGGCGGCCTCTGCGCCGGCGGCAACCAGCGATACGGGAGCGGCAAACAGCGCTAGCGCTGATTCGGCAGCGGCACCGGCCATGACCGGCGATGCCAATACCGATTACAACACGGCGGCGTCGCTGGTGTTGGAAAAAAAGCAGTATGATCAGGCAATCGTGGCGTTTCAAAATTTCGTCAAGAAATACCCTGATTCAACCTACCAGCCGAATGCCAACTACTGGTTAGGGCAATTGTTCTACAACAAGGGTAAGAAAGACGACGCGGCGTATTATTTCGCCAATGTTGTCAAAAATTACCCAAAATCTCCCAAAGCTTCGGAAGCCATGTTCAAGGTTGGCGTCATCATGCAGGAAAAAGGTCAGACTGATAAGGCCAAAGCAGTCTACCAACAGGTGGTAAAAAACTACCCCAATACCGATGGCGCCAAGCAAGCTCAGAAGCGTTTAGCCGGTTTGTAATTCCCTTTCTGGCGCAAAAATTGCGCGATATGCGTGGTTTTTGCGCCAGAATGTTCAAGGGATAAGCAGTTGAATTTTTTTTTCGGAAAATAGGTTGCACAGAAAAATTATATTAGTAATATATGCCGCCGTTGCCAAGGCGATGCTGAATCGCTAAAAGCAGCAAGGTGTTTGGGTCGTTAGCTCAGTCGGTAGAGCAGTTGACTTTTAATCAATTGGTCGCAGGTTCGAATCCTGCACGACCCACCAAAACAAAAGAATCTCTGTGTAGCATATCCCGTAGCGGGTCGTTAGCTCAGTCGGTAGAGCAGTTGACTTTTAATCAATTGGTCGCAGGTTCGAATCCTGCACGACCCACCACCGCTAAATAAATCACTCTCCTTTAATTCGCTCACCGTTATTTCAAATATCGCACAGTCGTGCAGGTGAGAAGCTGCGTTCAGGTTCGAGTCGAGCGAAGCGAGACAACAGCGCATCATCTCCTCATGTGGGTTTTGTTATATCTCTTTTTGCTTTAGGCCGGTTTAATCACACCACCGCATTTGGCGTATAGTAAGGGCTTCTTTTTTGACTGATGGTGATATTCCTTCGTAATCCGACAAGTCGAAGGGTGAGCCTAAGAGATATTGATGATGATTGGTCCGGTTATCAATGGCGCAGCCATTCTGATTGGCGGCGCATTGGGCGTGGCGTTGCACCGTTTTATTCCTCAGCGTATGCGTGATGGTTTACCACCGGCGTTCGCGATGGTGTCGATCGCTATGGGGATAACGCTGGTGGTAAAAGTTCACCAGCTTCCTGCGGTTGCGTTGGCGATTATTCTGGGGGTAGGTATCGGCGAGTTGCTGCGCCTTGAAGCCGGCGTTCAGAAAGGGGCGATACTGATTGAACGCTTGCTGAGTCGGGTTGTGCCGCCGCCGGAACACAAATTACCGCAGGATGTATACACCCAGAACTTTACCGCGCTGATTGTGTTGTTCTGCGCCAGCGGTACCGGTGTGGTCGGCGCGATGACTGAAGGGCTAACCGGCGACTATCAACTGCTAATCATCAAGTCGGCGCTCGACATTTTCACGGCGCTGATTTTTGCCATCACGTTGGGCGTTGCGGTGATGTCGATTGCCGTTCCGCAGTTTCTGGTGCAGACGCTGTTGTTTTTCTCCGCCAGGCTCATCATGCCGTTCATGAATGACATCACCATGGGGGATTTTGCGGCTTGCGGCGGCATTGTGATGATGGCCGTCGGGTTGCGTATCGCCCAGATTAAAACCTTCGCAGTGGTTAACTTCCTGCCGGCGTTAGTGCTGATTATTCCTTTCTCCCTTTACTGGCATCGCCTGTTTCCCTGACTGCCTCGCGGGCGGTCTGTTCAGGCCGCCTGGTATCCAGCGGTATCGTTTTTTTAATAAATTAAACACATTTGGCATTTCTGAAATTTAAAACTAAAGAAAAAGCAGATTTCATGACACTATTGCGATATTTTGTTTAGTGTATAAAACAAAGATCCCGGTAACGACATTGCCTTCACGCCTGCAACCGCACGGAACCCCATGATGAGCCAGTTTCCTGAACCACCTGTTATCGATTACCCTTTTCCCGCAAAGCCCAGGCGGCTGTCAGAAGGGGAAAAGCACCAGTTCCGTCACCGTATTAAAAGCCTGCTGAAAGAGCGCAATGCGGTGCTGGTGGCGCACTATTACACCGACCCGGAGATTCAGTCGCTTGCCGAAGAGACCGGTGGCTGTGTGGCGGACTCGCTGGAAATGGCGCGTTTTGGCCGCACCCATTCCGCCAGTACGCTGATCGTCGCTGGCGTTCGGTTTATGGGGGAAACGGCAAAGATATTGAGCCCGGAAAAAACCGTGCTGATGCCGACGCTGGAAGCGGAATGCTCGCTGGATTTGGGCTGCCCGGTGGAAGCGTTCAGCGCTTTTTGCGACAGCCACCCGGATCGTACCGTGGTGGTGTACGCCAACACGTCGGCGGCGGTTAAGGCGCGGGCGGACTGGGTGGTGACGTCCAGCATCGCGGTAGAGCTGATCGAACATCTGGATAGCCTGGGGGAGAAGATTATCTGGGCGCCGGATCGGCACCTCGGGCATTACGTGCAAAAACAGACCGGCGCCGATGTGCTGTGCTGGCAGGGGGCTTGCATTGTGCATGACGAATTCAAGACCCAGGCGCTGAAACGAATGAAAGCGCTGTATCCGCAGGCGGCGGTGCTGGTTCACCCGGAGTCGCCTCAAAGTATCGTGGCGATGGCGGATGCGGTGGGGTCGACCAGCCAGTTGATTCAGGCGGCGAAGCAGCTACCGCACCTAGAGCTAATTGTGGCGACCGATCGCGGTATCTTCTACAAGATGCAGCAAGCCTGCCCGGATAAAGTGTTGCTGGAGGCGCCTACCGCGGGGGAAGGGGCGACCTGCCGTAGTTGCGCGCACTGCCCGTGGATGGCGATGAACGGGCTGCAGGCGATTGCCTCAGCGCTGGAGCAGCAGGATACGCGCCGTCATGCCATTGAAGTGGATGCCGATGTTCGTGAGCGTGCGCTGGTGCCGCTCAATCGGATGCTGGATTTCGCAGCTAAACTCAGATCATAGTTAATGTCATTCAGGAGCAAAAATGGATTTTTTTAGTACCAGTAATATTCTGGTTCACATCCCGCTGGGGGACAACGGTTATGACCTATCCTGGGTCGAGGCGTTGGGGACGTTATCGGGGCTGGTGTGTATTTGGCTGGCCAGTCTGGAAAAAACTACAAATTACCTGTTTGGTCTGGTTAATGTGTCGCTGTTTGCGCTGATATTCTTCCAGATACAGCTGTATGCCAGCCTGCTGCTCCAGATTTTCTTTATTGCGGCCAATGTGTATGGCTGGTACGCCTGGAGTCGCACCACCGACGAACAGGAGGCGGAATTGCGGGTCCGCTGGCTATCGCGCCGGCAAGCGCTGTGGTGGGGCGCTGGTTGCGTGATTGCCATTGTGTTGATGTCGCGCTATATCGATCCGTTCTTTGCTCTGCTGAGCCGGATTGCGGTGATGCTGATGCAAGCTGTCGGGTTGGATGTGACGATGCCGACATTGCAGCCGGACGCTTTCCCATTCTGGGATTCGGCCATGACGGTACTGTCGGTGGCGGCGATGCTGCTGATGACCCGTAAATATGTGGAAAATTGGCTGCTGTGGGTGGTGATCGACATCATCAGCGTGGTGATTTTCGCTTATCAGGGCGTCTATGCCATGTCGTTGCAGTATATGGTGCTGACGCTGATCGCCCTTAACGGCTCCTGGCTGTGGATCAAAGGCGCCCGTGATAATCACTCGCGGCCGCTGGCGCGAGCGCTATAAGAACGTCGGTTCGCGTTGTCCTGACGAACGGGACGGCGCGAACCTGCGTGGTCAATGTGAATGGCTGTGCGGCTGACCGCCAGTCTGATACTGGATATCGCAGTGGTCGTCGTCGCACGGCTGATACTCAATCTGGATCGTGGTGTGGGCAATTTGATAATGATCCAGCAGATAGTGTTGGATACGCTGCAACAACACATCGTGGTCGTGTGGCGGAATAACCTGAACATGCAGCGTCATCAACGGCTTTTCGCCTACCTGCCATAAGTGGACATGGTGTACGTCGCGGATTTCCGGGATGTCCGCCGTCAGCTTTATTTTCAGTTGGTCGACATCAATGCGGGTCGGCGTACCCTCCAGCAATTCATGCACGCTCTCTTTCATCAGCCGCCAGGCGCTGCGCAGTACCAATACCGATACCAGTACCGACAGGATCGGGTCAATCGGGGTCCAGCCGGTAAACATGATGATCAGCGCGGCGCCGATAGCGCCCACGGAACCCAGCAAGTCGCCCATGACATGCAGCGCCGCCGCCCGCACGTTGATATTCTTTTCACCGCTGCCGCGATGTAACAGCCACAGCGCCACCAGATTGGCAATCAGGCCGCCGACGGCAATCAACAGCATCGGCGTGCTGGCGATCGGCTGCGGGGCATAGAAACGCTGGATGGCTTCCCAGACGATGAACCCGGTAATCGCCAGCAGGGCTATGGCGTTGACGAACGCGGCCAGGGTGGTCAGGCGCAAATAGCCGAATGTGTGCCGGACCGTCGGTTTTCGCTGGGCGAAACGGACGGCCAGCAGCGCCACCAGTAACGCGACCGCATCGGTTAGCATGTGGCCGGCATCCGCCAGCAACGCCAGCGATCCGGACAGCAGCCCGCCGACCGCTTCGGCAATCATGAAAGTGGCGGTAATGACGAAGGCCAGTTTCAGGCGTTTCATGCTGTCATGTTCGGCTTGGTTGGCCGGGTGTGAATGAGCCATGGCATATCCTATATCAGGTTGATTAATCCGGCATAACGCCGTCCTGTCCGGTTGAAGAACCACAGGCTAATGCCCGTGGTCAGCATCACCGAACCACTCCCAGAGCCGATGACTACAGCAGTGAAAACATATGGGTATTATTGCGCCATTTTTTAGCCGCTTGACTTATAATAGCCAGCCTGCAATATGAACGACGACGTTTTTATTTTTTCGTTTTTTACTCCGGGCAGACAGGGGATGAACGTCTGTTGCTGCGGAGACATGGACCCATTATGAATTACCAGAATGACGATTTGAGAATTAAAGAAATTAAAGAGTTGCTCCCCCCCGTTGCGCTGCTGGAAAAATTTCCGGCCACCGAACGCGCAGCACAGACAGTATTTAATGCCCGCAGCGCCATTCACAAGATCCTGAAAGGCAATGACGACCGCCTGCTGGTGGTGATTGGGCCGTGTTCCATCCATGACCCGAAAGCGGCCAAAGAGTACGCCGCGCGTCTGCTGAAACTGCGTGATGAATTGCGCGATGATCTGGAAGTGGTGATGCGCGTCTATTTTGAAAAACCGCGCACCACTGTGGGCTGGAAAGGGCTGATCAACGATCCGCACATGGATAACAGCTTCCAGATTAACGACGGCCTGCGCATTGCGCGTCAGCTGTTGCTGGAAATCAACGATACCGGTTTGCCGGCGGCAGGTGAGTTCCTGGATATGATCTCGCCGCAATACGTGGCGGATTTGATGAGCTGGGGCGCTATCGGCGCACGCACCACCGAATCTCAGGTGCATCGCGAACTGGCGTCCGGCCTGTCCTGTCCGGTCGGTTTCAAGAACGGCACCGACGGCACCATCAAGGTAGCGATTGACGCCATCAATGCCGCCCGTGCGCCGCACTGCTTCCTGTCGGTGACCAAGTGGGGCCACTCGGCGATCGTCAACACCAGCGGCAACCACGACTGCCATATCATTCTGCGCGGCGGCAAAGAGCCGAACTACAGCGCGGAACATGTGCAGGCGGTGAAAGTCGGCCTGGAAAAAGCCGGTCTGCCGACGCAGGTGATGATCGACTTCAGTCACGCCAACAGCTGCAAGCAGTTCAAAAAGCAGATGGACGTATGTGAAGACGTGTGCCGTCAGCTCAGCGGCGGCGAGCGGGCGATCATGGGCGTGATGGTGGAAAGTCATCTGGTGGAAGGCAACCAGAATCTGGAGGGCGGCGAACCGCTGGTATACGGCAAGAGCGTCACCGATGCCTGCATCGGTTGGGATGATACCGACAGCCTGCTGCGTCAGTTGGCGGCGGCGGTACGTCAGCGTCGCGGCTGATGCCTGACCCGTTCATCCATAAAAAAACCCGGTTTGAACCGGGTTTTTTCTTTTTACACTGGGTGTATAAAACGAATTACTTCGCTTTACCCTGGTTAGCTACCGCCGCTGCCTTGGCAGCGATCTCGTCGGCGTTGCCCAGATAGTAGCGTTTGATCGGTTTGAAGTTTTCGTCAAATTCGTAGACCAGCGGAACTGCAGTCGGGATATTCAGTTCCAGAATCTCTTCTTCGCTCATGTTATCCAGGTATTTCACCAGCGCGCGCAGTGAGTTGCCGTGAGCGGCGATGATTACGCGCTCACCTTTTTTCAGGCGCGGCAGAATGCTTTCGTTCCAGTACGGCACCACGCGTTCGATGGTCAGCGCCAGACTTTCGGTCAGCGGCAGCTCTTTGTCGCTCAGCGATGCGTAGCGCGGATCGTGGCCCGGGAAACGCTCGTCTTCACGGGTCAGTTCCGGCGGAGTGACCGCGAAGCCGCGACGCCACAGTTTAACCTGGTCGTCACCGTATTTTTCGGCGGTTTCCGCTTTGTTCAGACCCTGCAGCGCACCGTAGTGACGCTCGTTCAGTTTCCAGCATTTTTCCACCGGCAGCCAGGCCTGATCCAGCTCGTCCAGCACGTTCCACAGGGTGTGAATGGCACGTTTCAGCACTGAGGTGTAGGCAAAATCAAAGCTGAAACCTTCTTCTTTCAGCAATTTACCTGCCTGTTTGGCTTCGTTGACGCCCTTTTCGGACAGTTCAACGTCCATCCAGCCGGTGAAGCGGTTTTCGTTGTTCCACTGGCTCTCACCATGTCGCACCAGTACCAGCTTAGTTACAGCCATGCTTAACTCCTTCATATACTAAGATTTCTATGATAACTGCTCTCATTATAGGGCCGGAGAGCGGTTATCGGCAATCGCTAGTCGTCGGGCCGCCTGATTTATATGCCGTCATAATGGCGACAAAATAGGCGGCTTTATCGTTTCAGCTTGTGTGTTTCTCCACCTTATTGCGATGAAGCAACAAAAACAGCGCCGGAATCACCAGCATCGACAGCAGCGGCGCGCTGACCATGCCGCCCACCATCGGCGCGGCGATACGTTGCATGATTTCCGAACCGGTGCCGCCGCCCCACATAATCGGCAACAGCCCGGCCATGATGGTGGCGACGGTCATCATTTTCGGACGTACGCGCAACACCGCGCCTTCGCGGATGGCGGCCGTCAACTGATCGTCGGTCAACGGTTGTCCCGGCTGGCGATGTTTTTCCACCGCGTGATTCAGGTACAGCAACATGATCACGCCAAACTCCGCCGCCACCCCGGCCAGCGCGATAAACCCCACCGCACCGGCGACAGATAAATTATAGCCGAGCAGATACAACAGCCAGACGCCGCCGATCAGTGCAAACGGTAGTGTACCCATAATCAGCAGCGCGTCTTTGATCTGGCCGAAAGTCACGTACAGCAGGATGAAAATAATCAGCAGGGTGAAGGGCACCACCAGCTTCATGGTTTCCGTGGCCCGCTCCAGATACTCAAACTGGCCGGACCAACTCACCGATACCCCCTGCGGCAACGTGACCTGCTGCGCCACCTGACGCTGCATATCCTCCACGGCGGATTTCAGGTCGCGCCCGCGCAGGTCGACATAAATCCAGTCGGACAGGCGGCCGTTTTCGCTTTTCAGCATCGGCGGCCCTTCGCTGACGCGCACGTCGGCCAGATCGGACAGCGTCAGGCGCGCGCCGCCTTGCGTCACCACCGGCAGATTTTTCACCGCGTCTACCGAGTCGCGGATTTCCCGCGGGTAACGCACATTGATCGGATAACGCTGGCGGCCTTCCAGCGTTTCGCCGATGTTTTCCCCGCCGATCAGGGTGGCGACCATCGACTGCAATTCCTGCACCGACACGCCATAGCGGGCCGCCCGTACTCGATCGATGTCGATATCGATGTAGCGCCCGCCCGCCAGCCGTTCCGCCAGCGCCGACGTCACGCCGGGCACTCGCTTCACCACTTGCTCGATCTGCGCCGCTACCTGTTCGATGTCATGCAGGTTGTCGCCGTTGACCTTGATGCCGACCGGGCTTTTGATGCCGGTCGCCAGCATGTCGAGCCGGTTGCGAATCGGCGGCACCCACACGTTGGCGATGCCGGGAATACTGACGGTTTGGTCCAGTTCGGCGATCAGTTTGTCCATCGTCATGCCTGGTCGCCATTGTTCCCGCGGTTTCAGGCGGATGGTGGTTTCCATCATGGTCAGCGGCGCCGGATCGGTAGCGCTGTCGGCGCGGCCGGCCTTGCCGAATACACTATCCACTTCCGGCACGGTTTTGATCAGCCGGTCGGTCTGTTGCAACAGCCGTGCGGCTTCGCGCGGCGAAATACCGGGCAGGGTGGACGGCATATACAGCAGGTCGCCTTCGTCCAGCGGCGGCATGAATTCGCTGCCGAGGCGGGCGAGCGGGAACAGCGTCAGCGCCAGTAGCGCCAGTGAAACAGCCAGCGTGGTTTTGGGAAAACGCAGCACCTGCCGTAACACCGGCTGGTACAGGGCGATCAGCCAGCGGTTGAGGGGATTAGTCTGCTCGTCGGGAATACGGCCGCGCACGAAATAGCCCATCAACACCGGCACCAGCGTGATCCCCAGACCGGCGGACACCGCCATCGCGTAGGTTTTGGTGAACGCCAGCGGCGAGAACATGCGGCCTTCCTGCGCTTCCAGCGAGAACACCGGGATAAACGACAGCGTGATGATCAGCAGGCTGCAAAACAGCGCCGGCCCCACTTCCGTCGCCGCCTGGGTGGCGAGCCGCCACCAGGTGGCATTATCCGGTTCATGGTCCGGGTGCTGATGCCGCCACTGTTCCACCACCTTGTGCATGTTCTCGATCATCACAATGGCCGCGTCCACCATGGCGCCGATGGCGATGGCGATCCCGCCCAGCGACATGATGTTGGCGTTGATCCCCTGATAGCGCATGATGATAAACGCGCCCAGAATCCCCAGCGGCAAGCTGATGATCGCCACCAGCGAGGAGCGGAAGTGAAACAGGAACAGCGAGCACACCAACGCCACCACGACAAACTCTTCCAGCAGTTTGTGGCTGAGGGTAGTGATGGCGCGTTCGATCAGCGGCGAGCGATCGTAGGTAGTGACGATGTCCACTCCGGCGGGCAGGCTTTGGCGGACCTGTTGCAGGCGGGCGTGCACCGCCCGCAGCGTCTCCAGCGCGTTTTTGCCGGAGCGCATCACGATAACGCCGCCCGCCACTTCCCCTTCGCCGTTGAGTTCGGCAATGCCGCGGCGCATTTCCGGGCCTTGCCGTAAGGTGGCGACATCCTGCAACAGCACCGGAATGCCGTCGCGCCGACCCACCGCCACGTTGAGAAAGTCTTCCGTTTTCAGCAGATATCCGGAGGTTCGCACCATGTACTCGGCTTCCCCCAGTTCGATAACCGACCCGCCGCTTTCCTGATTGGCGGCCCGTAGCGCATCGATCACCTGCTGGTGCGTCACGTTGAGCGCGCGCAGCCGTTCCGGATTCAGCACCACCTGATACTGCCGCACCATGCCGCCGATGCTGGCGACTTCCGCCACGTTGGGCACGGTTTTCAGTTCATACTTCAACAGCCAGTCCTGAATGGCGCGCAAATCCGCCAGACTGTGTTGACCGGTACGGTCGACCAGCGCGTATTCGTAGATCCAGCCTACGCCGGTAGCGTCCGGCCCCAGCGAGGCTTTGGCGTCGGCGGGCAAGGTGGATTGCACCTGACTCAGGTATTCCAGTACGCGAGAACGCGCCCAGTAAGGATCGGTGCCATCCTCAAACAGCACATAGACGTAGGCGTCGCCAAACATGGAAAAACCGCGCACGGTCTTGGCACCGGGCACCGACAGCATGGTGGTGGTCAGCGGATAGGTGACCTGATTTTCCACCACCTGCGGCGCCTTGCCGGGATAGCTGACGCGGATAATGACCTGTACGTCGGAGAGGTCCGGCAGCGCATCCAGCGGCGTTTTCTGCAGCGAAATCACCCCCCAGCCGGCCATCAGCAGCGTGGCGATCAGCACCAGAAAACGGTTTTGGATCGACCAGCGAATGACGTAAGCGATCATAGATGACCTCCGTGAGCCGCCGCGACAGGCTGGATATCCAGTAATCGCGCGCCGTTGTCATCCAGCCGGAACCGAAATGTCACCGTCATGCCGGGCTGGAGCGTCGCGGGCAGCGCGTCGCCGTCGAAGGTGAAATCCATGGTCATCGGCGGCCAGTCCAGCGCCGGTACCGCGTCGTGGGCGAGGGTCACCTGCTTGCCGTTGATGGCCTTGATGACCCCTCTAGTCTGGTAGTCGCTGGCGGGAGCGGGCGAGGATGCCTGGCTCTGGTTCTGCGGTGCGTCGCTGAACGAGGTTAACGCGCTGCGCAGGCTGGCTTCGGAGTCGATCAGGAACTGGCCGGAGATCACCACATTATCGCCCTCGTTAAGACCCGAGCGGATTTCCGCCCAGCCGTCCTGAATGACGCCGACCTCAACCGGGCGCGGCGTGAAATAGCCCTGACCGTCGTTCAGCAATACCCGATTCTGCCGGCTGCTGACCAACAGCGCCTGTTGAGGAACCATCAGCGCCCGACGAGCGACGCCGGCGGCAAGTTTCACCGTCAGATACATGCCGGGTTTGAGGCGCTGTTGCCGGTTGTCCAGTACCACGCGGGCTTTCAGCGTGCGGGTGGCGCTGTCGAGTTGCGGCAGCAGTTCGGCAACGCGTCCGCGGAAGGTGTCGTCCGGCCAGCTATCGCTAACGGCGAGCATCTCATCGCCGATATGCAACGCCGCCGCCTGCGCCGCCGGATATTCCACCTCAACCCACACCGGGTCGAGACTGGCCAGCTCAAACAGCGGTTGCGCGGGCGTCAACTGGGCGCCGGTACGGACATCCAACCGGTTGATGTAGCCGTTCTCCGGTGCGGTGATGGTTAGTCGGGGCTGCGGTTTGCCGCTGCGTTCCACCTGACGGATCACGCTTTCCGGCATGAACATCAACGCCAGTTTTTGTCGTGCGGCCTGGCTTAGCTCCGCGTCCCCTAACTGGCGTACCGCCAGATACTCCTGCTGAGCGGCCGCCCAGGTTGGGTTCCACAGTACCGCCAGCATCTGGCCTTTTTGCACCGGCTGTTGTACCGCGTTGACGCCGAGTTGTTCCACCACGCCGCCGCTGGGAGCGACCAGCGTGCGTAAGGTGCGTTCATTGAGCGCCACGGTACCGTAACCGGTGGCGTGCGGTTGCAGTTCGCGTCGTTCGGCTCTGGCGGTGCGCACGCCGAGATTCTGTTGCTGACGCGGGCTGACCGTCACGCCGCCGTTATCCTGCACCTCATCGGCGTAGCGCGGCGTCAGCGGCATATCCATAAACGGCGATTTGCCGGGTTGATCGAAGCGCTTGTCCGGCACCATCGGGTCATACCAATAGAGGACCTTACGCCCGCCGTTGGCGTCAGACGTCGCGGCGGCGGTATGCGCCGCCGTACCGGTGGCGCGACTGCCGCTGTAGTCACTAACGCGGTAGTAACTAACTGAGTAACCAACTGCTGCGGACGCCAGCGCCACGGCAATCAGACTGACAGTAAAAGTTCGGTTCATTTTGCGGCGGTTCCTTGTGGCGTCAGGTAACGGAGTGCGGCCCACAGCGTCGCCATGTCACGGGCGGCGTTCTGCGCGGCGATGCGGCTGTCCAGCAGTGCGCGACGGGCTTCCAGCACGCCGGCCAAATCGCTGCCGCCGCTCTGGTACTGGCTTTGTAGCAGTCGGATGCGCTGTTGCTGTAACGGCAACACCTCGTCGCTCTGGCGACGCCAGCGCGATTGCGCCGCCTGATACTGCGCCAGCAGGGTGTCGAGTTGCGCCCGGTGCTCCCGCTGGGCAAGCGCGACCCGGTCGCGGGCTTCCATGCTGCGCGCCACGTCGGCGGCGTGATCCTTGTCCTGCCGCCTGGACTGGAACAACGGCAGATCCATGCTGATTTCGAAGCCCGCCATATCGTCGAAGCTATTGCCGCGGCGGCCGTAGTAGACCTCGACGCCGACATCCGGGATCGCCGCTACCGCTGACTGGGCGGCTCGTGCCTGCGCCAGCCGGGTTTCCTGCTCGGCCTCGGTGATTTCCGGGTGCTGGGCGATGGCGGCGTACAGCACCGCCGGATCGGCGGGCAGGCGCTCGAAACGGGGCAGCGGCCCTTGCGTGGTGACGTCGGCGACGCCGGTCAGTCGGGTCAGTCGCGTTTGCGCGATGGCCGCATCACGGGTGGCGTCCGCCAGCCGATCCTGCATGGCGGAGAGCGTCAGCCGGGCGTCCAGCACCCGGGCCGACTCGCCGCCGGCCGCCACACCGGCTTTCTGAACGGCAATCTGCCGCTGGCTTTCCTGCACCAGCGCGTTGACTTCCTGCAGTATCTGGCGGGAAAGCGCCAGTTCCAGCCAGGCCTGGGCGGTATCGCGTTGCAACTGGGCGCGCAGGGCTTCGCTGTTGCCGCGTACCGCGTCGGCTTCCGCCTGAATGGTTTGCGCCTTACGCTCGCGCTTGGTGGCGCTGACATACGTCTGCATGATGCCGATGCGTTGCATGGTCATGCCTTCGCGTGTCAGGCGCCGGGTGTTGTTGCCGCCGAGCGGCACGTTTTCGATGCCGTATTTCAGTTGAGGGTCCGGCAGTTGTGTGGCGGAATCGGCCATGTTTTGCAGCGCGTTCATCCGGTGCTGGTTGGCTGACAGGTCGGCGGAATACTGCTCCGCCGCCTGTAGCGCGCCATCCAGATCCAGTGCTGCCGCGAATGACGCGGCAGGCAGCCACAACAACATCGCCAGCCACGCGCGTGAAGCGCGGAACTTGCGTATGTGCATGGTGATCTCCGGTTAGTTCTGCTGCGGTTTGATATCCGTCAGGGTGTAGCCGTCCGCGCTTTGCACGAAGCTGAAACTGACCGCGCTGCCTTGCGACAAAGGCGTCCAGTTATTGTTCGCGGGCAGACGGAAGTTCATGGTCATGGCCGGCCAGCGCAGAGCGGGGACGGCGGCGTGCGCCAGGGTAACGCCGCTGGCGTTCCATTGTTTGACTGTGCCGGTGGTGCGGTAAACCGTGGCGGCGTCGGCGGTCATGGATGACATGTCGTGATTCATCCCGCCTGGCATGGTATGGGACATGTTGCCCATATCGCCGGTCATGGTGTGAGTCTGATTCTGTTCGGCCAGCAATGGGGCGGAAAACAGCAGGGTGGCGATAGCCACGGAAAGCATACGCATGATAATAGCTCCATAAATACGATAAATAACAAGTTATTGCGCAAAAGCGCACGACGATTGTTTATCGCGGAAGCTATTCTCTGAATCTGCAAAAACGGATTTCGGCGGGCGGGCCGGCGGGCGGCGGCGTAAACCAACTGCTGCGGCTGGCGGTGACGGGTTCCGGCGGTTGAACCGGCAACAGTTCACTGTTAACAGGCAGCGCCAGTAATGACAGTGACGGTAAATCCTGACTGGCGGAGTCGGGCAGGCAGTGTTTTTCACACAGCGGGCTGGCGTCAGCGGCGGACTGCATGGCATGCGCAGCCGGCATATCGGGCATGACGACGTCTGACTGCATACGGTGGGCGTCATGCTGAATACTCACCGGCGCCGCGGTTACGGTTAACTCGCAGCGGTGGCCGGCCACCGCCAGTTGGGCATTCAGCAGCAACCAGCATAACGCCAACATCCAACCCCATCCGCTTTTATGGCGCAGATGTCGCAGGTTGAATGAATGATGGCGCGAGGCGGTCATGGCGTGAATATCCCTATAAAAAGTGCTGCCAGTGTAAGAGGCGTAATCCGTGCCGGACAAGCAGGAATTTGCACAGATTTGTAAAGAGCCAGCCGGGCTGGCTCTCAGTTTGTCAATCTGCCGGGTTTTCGGCAGGACTGACGATAAACGCATAGCGGGTCAGCGAGCGGTAGCGCTTGCCGGGTTTCAGCCAGCAGTCGGGTTGCGGCCAGTCCGGATGATTGGGGCTGTCCGGCAGAAATTCGCTTTCCAGCGCCAGCCCGGCGTAGTTGGCATAAGGCGTGCCGTCGCGTGACGGCGTACCGGCCAGAAAGTTGCCGCTGTAGAGCTGTAACGCCGGTGCGCTGGTGTACACCTGCATCTGCACCTTGCCGTCCGCCGACCACAGGCTGGCGGCCGGGCTCTCGCCGGAGCCGCCGGTGCGGTGTAGCAGAAAAGCGTGGTCGTAACCACGAACGGCCTGCTGGTCCGCATCGGCCAGAAAATCCTGTAACAGTGTTTTGGGCTGACGAAAATCGAAACTGCCGTTCGCCACGTCCCGCAACGTATCGCCGGGAATACCGTCCTGATTCACCGGCAGATAGTAATCCGCCATCAGTTGCAGCTGGTGCTGCCGCACGTCGGTCGGCGCGCCGTCGAGGTTGAAATAGGCATGGTTGGTCAGGCACACCGGGCAGGGCTGGTCTACTTCCGCCTGATACTCGATGTCCAGCGCATTCTGGTCGGTCAGTTGGTAACTGACCTGCGCGGTCAGCGCGCCGGGAAAGCCCTGATCGCCGTCCGGCGAATGCAACTGGTAGATGACCTGATCGTCGCTCTGTTGCAGTATTTGCCAGCGCCGGGCGTGAAAGCCGTCCGGCCCGCCATGCAACTGATGTACGCCCTGATTGGCGTGCAGGCGGATGAGCGCATCGCCCTGACGCAGGGTGGCGTTGGCGATACGGTTGGCGTAGCGCCCTACCGACGCGCCCAGATAGGCGGCCTGATGCGGGTACTGTTCAGGCGCGCAGCCCAGCAGCACTTCACGCGTTGCGCCGCCGGGCAGCGGCAACTGGCAGGAGAGCCAGGTGGCTCCCCAATCCATCAACGTTACCCGCGTACCGTGGCGATTTTGCAATACAGTCAGCTGAAACGGCTGACCATCCGGGGCGAGCGCCGTTTGCGGCGCGCGCGGTTCAACAGGGTCATTCGACATAACCGGCTCCTGGCGAGGCCTGACAGACGTAACAGGTGGGTTGCAATCCGGTTTTCGCCGGATAGTCCCGCATCACGGCATTTTGCACCGCTGTCACGTGCTGTTGTGGGATCAACGCCACGATACAGCCACCAAATCCACCGCCGGTCATGCGCACGCCGCCTTCGTCGCCGATCACGGCTTTGACAATGTCCACCAGCGTGTCGATGGGCGGTACGGTGATTTCGAAATCATCTCGCATCGACGCATGGGAGGCGGCCATCAGTTCGCCCATCTGGCGCAGGTCGCCGCGCGTCAGCGCGTCGGCCGCCGCCAGGGTGCGGGCGTTCTCGGTAATGATATGGCGGGCGCGGCGGGCCACCACTTCATCCAGTCCATCGACTTTGGCGGCGAAATCCGCTTCGCTGACGTCACGCAGCGCCTTGACCTGAAAATGACGCGCCGCCGCTTCGCACTGCTGGCGGCGGGTATTGTATTCGCTGCCCACCAGACCGCGTTTGACGTTGGAGTGGATGATCACCACCGCCACGTTGTCCGGCATGGACACCGAACGCGTCTCCAGCGAACGGCAGTCAATCAGCAGCGCATGACCGCGCTTGCCCTGCGCCGAAATCATCTGGTCCATGATGCCGCAGTTGCAGCCGACGAATTGGTTTTCCGCTTCCTGACCATTGAGCGCCAGCGCCACATTGTCCAGCGGTAGCTGGTACAGCGCCTGAATCGCCTTGCCGACCGCCACTTCCAGCGATGCCGACGAACTCAGACCCGCGCCCTGCGGCACGTCGCCGCTGATCACCAGATCCGCGCCGCCAAAGGCATCGCAGCGTGTTTTCAGATGCTTGATAACGCCACGGACATAATTCGCCCACTGCCATTGCGGATGATGTTCGATCGGCGCATCCAGCGAAAACAGATCCTGCTGGTTGTCGTAGTCCACCGCGATGACGCGGATTTGCCGGTCATTGCGCGGCGCGGCGCTGATGGTGGTCGAATAGTTGATGGCGCACGGCAGCACAAAGCCATCATTGTAGTCGGTGTGTTCCCCTATCAGGTTGACCCGGCCCGGCGCCTGTACGGTAAGCGTCGCCGGGTAACCGAACTGCTGCTGGAAAACCGCCTGGGTGCGTGCTGATAAGGTCATGCCTGAACTCCTGAATCACGAGAGTGACTGTCGTCACGGTAATTGTCGTCGCGGTAATTGTTGTCGCGATAGTGAATGTCGCTGACGGCACGCAGCCGTTCCGCGGCCTGCTCGGCGGTCAAATCGCGTTGGGTTTCCGCCAGCATTTCGTAGCCCACCATGAATTTGCGCACCGTGGCGGAACGCAACAGCGGCGGATAAAAATGTGCGTGCAACTGCCAATGCTGATGATCGCCGTCGGTGAACGGCGCGCCGTGCCAGCCCATGGAGTAGGGGAACGAGGTTTGGAACAGGTTGTCGTAGCGGCTGGTGAGTTTCTTCAGCGCCAGCGCCAGATCCTGACGCTGTGCCGCGGTGACGTCCGGCAGGCGCAGGGTGTGGGCTTTGGGCAGCAGCAGCGTTTCAAACGGCCAGGCCGCCCAGTAGGGCACCACCGCCAGCCAGTGCTCGGTTTCCACCACATGACGCGCGCCGTCCTGCAATTCGCGTTGCAGATAATCCACCAGCAACGGCGAGCCGTGCTGCTGGAAATAGTCGCGTTGCAGCCGGTCTTCCCGTTCCGCTTCGTTGGGCAGAAAATCGTTGGCCCAGATCTGGCCGTGCGGGTGCGGGTTGGAGCAGCCCATCGCCGCGCCTTTGTTTTCGAACACCTGCACCCACGGGTACGTTTGCCCCAGTTCGGCGCTCTGCTGTTGCCAGGTGGCGACCACCTGTTCCAGCGCGCCGAGCGACAGTTCCGGCAGGGTTTTGCTGTGGTCCGGCGAAAAGCAGATCACCCGGCTGGTGCCGCGTGCGCTCTGGCAGCGCATCAGCGGATCGCTATTTTCCGGCGCTTCCGGGGTGTCGGTCATCAGCGCGGCGAAATCGTTGGTGAAAACGAAGGTGCCCGGATAATCGGGGTTGGCATCGCCGGTTACCCGCACGTTGCCGGGGCAAAGGAAACAGGTAGGGTCATGCGACGGCAGCGGGTCGGACGACACGCTTTCCTGCTGCCCCAGCCACGGACGTTTGGCGCGGTGCGGCGATACCAGCACCCACTGACCGGTCAGCGGGTTGTAGCGACGATGCGGATGTTCAACGGGGTCAAAATACGCCATGGGATACCTTATTTCTGTCATCGAAAAACGTTGCTATCGGAAAAACGATGCGTCCTGAAAACGGTGTCTTATCACTGCCTGTCAGTCTGAAAAGCCATTCGGATGGCGGGACTGCCAGCGCCAGGTATCGGCGGCCATTTCGTCCAGCGTCCGGCTGACGCGCCAGTTAAGTTCGCGGGCGGCTTTTTCCGCGTCGGCCCAGTAAGCGGGCAGGTCGCCGTCACGGCGGGGCGCGAAATGGTACGGCAGTTGCTTGCCGCAGGCACGGCTGAAGGCTTCCACCACCTGCAGTACGCTGTAACCCACGCCGGCGCCGAGGTTATAGGTGTGTACGCCGGGCTTGCCGTGCAGGGTATTCATGGCGGCGACATGACCATCGGCCAAATCCACCACGTGGATATAATCCCGCACGCCGGTGCCGTCAGCGGTTGGATAATCGTTGCCGAAAATCGCCAGCGAGTCGCGGCGGCCCACCGCCACCTGGGCGATGTAAGGCATCAGGTTGTTGGGTACGCCCTGCGGATCTTCGCCCATTTCGCCTGAAGGATGCGCGCCCACCGGGTTGAAGTAGCGCAGCAGCACCACGCTCCAGTCCGGTTCCGCGCGCTGCAAATCCTGCAGGATCTGCTCCACCATCAGTTTGCTGCGACCGTAGGGGCTGGCAGGGGTGCCGGTGGGGAAACTTTCCTGATACGGGATCTGCGGCTGGTCGCCATACACGGTGGCGGAGGAGCTGAAAATCAGCGTCTTGACGCCCGCCTGTTTCATGGCTTCCACCAGCGTCAGCGTGCCGTACACGTTGTTGTCGTAGTAGCTGATGGGTTCGCGGACCGATTCGCCCACCGCCTTGAGACCGGCGAAGTGGATCACGGCGCCGATGTGATGTTCGGCAAAAATGGTCTGCAGCAGTGCGCGGTCGCGGATATCGCCCTGATAGAACACCGGCGCCTGTCCGCTGACACGGGTAATGGCGTCGGCCACGCTGGATTTGCTGTTGCACAGGTTGTCGAGAATAACCGGCTGATGGCCGGCGGCGATCAGTTGCACACAGGTATGACTGCCTATGTAACCGCTACCACCTGTAACCAATACTTTCATAATGACCTCTGTCGCAGAAAACTGATTGGAAAAATAGCATGACCATAGCAGGAAAAAGGTGATCAACGCCGTAAATAGCGATAATTAAGGCTGTAGGCTCACTTTTCACCCCTTCCCTGATCGAGTGAGCGACCAGCATAGCGCGATGTGGTGCCGGGTGAAATACGTTGCATTCTTTGTGGTAGCGTTATCACTAAATCGATCGCCAAAGCGCGTGAGGCGACGGTTTCGACTGCGGCGAAACCGTCTGTGAAAGGTCAGCGGTTTTCTATCTGGTAGCGGTAGCCGTCGTCGTGTGGCACAAAAGTCAGACGATGGGTGATGCAGTCCGGCGCGTCTTCCGCGTGGTGAGAGACGAACAGCAGTTGGGTTTGTCCCTGACCGATCAGAATATCCAGCCAGCGGCGGATAAGCTGACGGTTGAGCGGGTCCAATCCCTGCAGCGGTTCATCCAGGATCAGCAGTGCCGGGTGTTTCACCAGCGCGCGTACAATTAGCGCCAGCCGTTGCTGGCCCCAGGACAATGACTGGAACGGGGCGTCGGCCACGCTGTCCGGCAGGCCGAGCAGTTCCAGCCACTGGGCGGCGAGAAAGCGCTGGCGGTCCGACACCGCCTGATAAATGCCGATGGAATCGAAGAAGCCGGAGAGGATCACGTTGCGCACGCTGGTGCTGACGCGGTACTCCAGATGCAGGCTGCTGCTGACGTAGCCGATGTGACGCTTGATATCCCAGATGGTTTCGCCGCTGCCGCGCCGACGGCCGAACAGCGTCAGGTCATTGCTGTAGCCCTGCGGGTGGTCGCCGGTGATCAGGCTAAGCAGGGTGGATTTGCCCGCGCCGTTCGGCCCGACGATTTGCCAGTGCTGGCCCGGCAGTACTTCCCAGCTCAGGTCGTCCAGAATGCGGCGATCGTTGTAGCTCACCACGCCGTGCAGCAGACGAATACGCGGTTGATCCGGCGGCAAGGTCTGGCGCTGGGTCGGGTCTTCCGCTTCCGGTAGCGCGGTATCGGCCAGGGTTTCGCTGTGCGCCAGCTGCGACACCAGCGCATCGGACAAAATCGCCTCGCGGGCGCCTTGCCGGGTCAGGGTGCAATCCGCCAGCACGCCGACCTGGCCGACAAACGCCGGAATATCCTCGAAGCGGTTGAGAATCAGCACCAGTGTTTGCCCCTGTGCCGCCAGCGACGCCAGCAGGTCGGCTAACTGCGCGCGTGAGGCGACGTCCAGCCCGTCGAACGGTTCGTCGAGAATCAGCAGGTCCGGCTGCGCCATCAGCGCCTGACACAGCATGGTCTTGCGGGTTTCGCCGGTAGAGAGGTATTTGAAACGTCGGTCGAGCAGAGGGAGGATGCCGAATTGCGTCGCCAACTGGCGGCAGCGGTCGGCGTCGTGCACGCCGTCCTGGATCACCTCGGCGGTGGTACGCCCGGTGTCGTCCTCGTCGGCGCTTAGCATATCGGTGTTGTTGCGTTGCCACTCCAGCGACACCAACTGCTGCAACTGCTCGAAAGAGAGGCGCGCCACGCGCCGGAAGTCACACCGGCGCTGTCCTGACAACAGCAGCAGCTCGCCGGAGAGCGCGCGCGCCAGCGCCGACTTCCCGCTGCCGTTGGCGCCGACGAACGCCCAGCACTGATCCTGATGCAGCGTGAGTTCATCCAGACGCATCATCCGGGTATCGCTTAACCGGAACTGCGCCTGATGGATGTGCAGCAATGACATGATGATTCCCTTTGCGAAATGACAGAACTTCTACGGGTAAAGGGAAGCGGCCGGCTTGTCAAGGTGCGTTGTGCCGTGCGCGCGTTAGCACAGGGTGGCGATAATCACCCGGTCGGCGTTAAAACTGGCGTAAACCGCCATCTCCGGCTGCAGGCCCTGGCGCGTCACGTCATCATTGGGCAGGGTGGCGCACACCACTTCGCCGCCTTCCAGCGTGGCCAGTACTTCGCTTTGCGCCGGACCGGGCTGCAGATGGCTGATTCGGCCGGGCAGGACATTGTCGTGAGCGGGCGCGGGCGCGGTTTGCGGGGTGACGGCGACCCAGGGCGCTTTAATCAGCGCCAGCACTTCTTTGCCGCTGGTCAGTTGCAGCCGATCGGCGCTCTGCTGGGTTAGTGCGGCCTGAATGCGGGTACGGCCGTCCGCCAGCAGGATCGACAGATGCTGCTGTACCTGCTGCTGGTCGCGCTCCAGTACGGTGCCGAAAAACTGATTACGGGCGCTGGTCTGCAGCGAAAAGCGGGCGATGGCCGCCAGCAGGCTGTCCAGCGGCAGGGTATCATCCTGCAGCACATCGAAGGCTTTCTGCTGGATCTGCGCCAACAGGTCATACAGTTGCAACAGGCGTTCGCCGTAGCGCGTCAGCATCGCGCCGCCGCCGCCTTTGCCGCCGGTAGTGCGCTCGACGATGGTCTGCTCCGCCAGTTGGTTCATCTCGTTAATCGCGTCCCAGGCGCTTTTGTAGCTGATGTCGGCCAGCCGGGCTCCCTGACTGATGGAGCCGGTCTGCTGCACTTGCTTGAGCAGCGCGATGCGACGCGGGTCGGCGAATAGCCGCTGCTGGAGTTTCAGGGTAAGGAGAATTTCTGCTTGCATGGTCACATCCGTATCTGGGTCGCTAATCGTTTGTATTGTCATCGTTTTGCGCGAAACAGGCAAACCGCACAAATGGCCGCTCTAATTCCGGCGATTCAGGTAAACTCATCAGCAGTCATGGGGGTTAGGATAGTCTACCCTGAATCAATGAGAGGCTGGCGGCGCGACGGCCAGCCACGATGAAAGACGAGGTCGATATGTTGGAATTGCTGAAAAGCCTGCTGTTTGCGGTGTGCATGGTGCCGGTAATGATGGCGCTGATTCTGGGAGCCATTTATGGGTTGGGCGAAGTCTTCAACCTGTTTTCCGCCATCGGTCATCGCGAGTCGGCTGCGGCGCGCAAATAATCCCTTCCCAGATTTCCCTTTCTGACGAATCCGGCATTTGCCGGATTTTTTTTGCTTAAGAACAATGACAAGGCGGTCAAGATTCGGTATTTATCGTTATGTTACTAACTACACAACGAAAACCTCGGGAGACAAAATGAAACAGCAATGGACTTACTGGCTGACCGCTGCCGCGTTAACGCTGGGTATGAGCGCGAATACGGCGCTGGCGCAGGACAAGGTAACCGTGTTTGCCGCCGCTTCGCTGACCAATGCGTTGCAGGATATCGCCGCGCAATATCAGAAGGAAAAACAGGTTTCCATCGTGGCGTCTTACGCCTCGTCGTCGACGCTGGCGCGTCAGATTGAACAAGGGGCGCCTGCCGACCTGTTCATCTCGGCGGATCAGCAGTGGATGGATTACGCCCAGGGCAAGCAACTGACCGAAAACGACACCCGTTACACCCTGCTGGGCAATGAACTGGTGGTGATTGCGCCCAAGTCTTCCGACACCAAAGGGTTCAAGATCGATGACAAAACCGACTGGAAAGGCCTGCTGAAAGGCGGACGTCTGTCGGTGGGCGACCCGGATCACGTGCCGGCCGGCATCTACGCCAAAGAGGCGTTGCAGAAACTGAATGCCTGGGACACGCTGTCGCCGCTGATGGCCCGCGCCAATGACGTGCGTGCCGCCATGGTGCTGGTAGAACGCGAAGAAGCCCCGCTGGGGATTGTTTACGGTTCGGATGCGGTCGCCAGCACCAAAGTGAAAGTGGTCGGCATTTTCCCGGCCAATACCCACAAACCGGTGGAATACCCGATGGCTATCGTCAAAGGGCACAACACCCCGGCGGTCAAAGCCTTCTTTGACTACCTGAAAACGCCTCAGGCGGCGGTGGTGTTTAAACAATACGGATTCACGCCGGTTAATGCTGCTCAGTGATTACGAATGGCAGGCGGTCTCGCTGAGCCTCAAGGTATCGCTGGTGGCGGTCAGTTGTAGTCTGCCGCTGGGCATTCTGGCCGCCTGGGTGCTGGCGCGTTGCCGCTTTGTCGGCAAGTCGCTGCTGGACAGCGTGATCCACCTGCCGCTGGTGTTGCCGCCGGTGGTGATCGGCTATTTGTTGCTGATCATCATGGGGCGCAAAGGCGTGGTAGGCAGTTGGCTCTATAGCTGGTTCGGTTTCAGCTTCAGTTTTAGCTGGCATGGCGCGGCGCTGGCCTCGGCGGTGGTGGCGTTCCCGCTGATGGTGCGTGCCATCCGGCTGGCGCTGGAAGCGGTGGATACCCGGCTGGAGCTGGCGGCGCGCACGCTTGGCGCCGGCCGCTGGCGGGTGTTTTTCACCATCACGCTGCCGTTGACGTTGCCCGGCATCATTGTCGGCACCGTACTGGCGTTCGCCCGTTCGCTGGGGGAGTTCGGCGCCACCATCACCTTTGTTTCCAACATTCCAGGTGAAACCCGCACCATCCCGAATGCCATGTATACGCTGATTGAAACGCCGGGCGCGGAAATGCAGGCCGCCCGGTTGTGTCTCATCGCCATCGCGCTGTCGCTGGTGTCGTTGTTGTTGTCGGAATGGCTCACGCGCTGGAGCCGCAAGCGGTTGGGGGGATAATGCTGCAACTGGATTTTACTCAGCAACTGGGCGACCTGACGCTCAACGTCGCCACCCAGCTTCCCGCCAGCGGGATTACCGCCGTATTCGGGGTATCCGGCGCCGGTAAAACATCGCTGATCAACGCTATTGTCGGCCTGACCCGACCGGATAAGGGACGGATTCAGCTTAACGACCGGGTACTGTCCGATCAGGATAAAGGCGTGCGTGTTCCTGCCGCCTGAAAAACGGCGCATCGGCTACGTTTTTCAGGATGCGCGGCTATTTCCGCACTACCGGGTGTTGGGGAATCTGCGTTACGGCATGGCGGCGCAGATGCAGGCGCAGTTCGACGATATCGTGCAGTTGCTCGGTATCGGGCATTTGCTCAAGCGTTACCCGCTCACCTTGTCCGGCGGCGAAAAACAGCGGGTGGCGATTGGCCGCGCGCTGCTGACCGCGCCGGAACTGTTGCTGATGGATGAGCCGCTGGCATCGCTGGATGTGCCGCGCAAGCGCGAGCTGCTGCCTTATCTGGAGCGGCTGGCGCGCGAGGTTAACACGCCGATCCTGTATGTCAGCCACAGTCTGGAAGAGGTACTGCGGCTGGCGGACAAGGTGCTGGTGCTGGACAAAGGGCAGGTTAAGGCTCAGGGTTCGCTGGAAGAGGTGTGGGCCAGTAACGCGCTGCGGGCCTGGCTGCCGCGCGAGGAACAGAGCAGTATCCTGAAGGTGACGGTGATGGAGCACCACCCGCATTACGCCATGACCGCGCTGTCGCTGGGCGAACAGCATCTGTGGGTTGGGCGCGTCGACGCGCCGCTCGCCTCGGCGCTGCGTATTCGCATCAATGCGGCGGACGTGTCGCTGGTGACGCAGCGCCCGACGGCGAGCAGTATCCGCAACGTGCTGTCCGCCAGGGTGATGGAGTGCCTTGACGTGGGCGAGCAGGTTGAAGTCAAACTGGATATCGGCGGGCAGGTTCTGTGGGCGCGCATTACTCCCTGGGCGCGGGACGAGCTGGCGTTGACCTCCGGGCAGAGCCTGTACGCTCAGATCAAGAGCGTGTCGATTACGGCTTAACATCTGACCTGACTTAGAGCCTATCCCAGTAGGCGTTATTGGCGCAGCCAGTTTGGACACGGACAGCGCGCAGACAACATGCGTTGCATGTTGAACGGACAAAGTGCTTTGTCCGGCCCAACGGGCGAGCGCAGCGAGTAAACCGGAGCGTACACGGAGTTCGTGAGGATTTCGAGCACTGCCCAGGGCCAAAATGGCAAGTGAAATAGCCCTAATGGGATAGTCTCTTAGACACGGCCCCCGTTTCGGCGGGGACCGTAGCGGTTCAGGCCAGCACCCGGCTGCGAATCACCTCGGCGATGCCGGGTTGCTCGTTATGACCAATCACCAGCCTGGCGTGCGCTTTCACTTCGTCGGCGCTGTTGCCCATCGCTACCCCCAGCCCGGCGGCCGACAGCATGCTGATGTCGTTGAAATTGTCGCCGAACGCCACCACCTCGTTCATGCTGAATCCTTGCGATTCCACCCAGCGCTGCAGCAGGCGGCCCTTGTTGTTGCCGGTCTGGGCGATATCCACCTGATCCATCCACGACCATTCGCAGGCCAGACCCAGTTCCTGCTCCACCAGATGGGCGAAGTCGTTCAGGGCGGCGGTATCGGTGTGGTGGGTGGCGAATTTCCAGATTGAACGGGTGTGGTCGGTGGCGGCCAGCAGGTCGTCCACTTGGCGAAACATCGGGCGTTGCGACTCGGGCAGATTTTCCGCCCAGGCCTGAGTGCGGGTAATGTGACCGGTAATATGCTGGTAGAGCATGGCGTCGTCCGCGTACATCAGGCCGTGGATAGCAAACTGCTGCAACCGTTGCAGGACGCTTTTGGCTTGCGCCGGCGTAAGCGGATTGGCTTCGGCGGTCTGCCCGGTCTGGTAGTCGTACAGGTAGGTGCCGTTGCAGCAGATCGCCGGAGTATCCAGCGCCAGCGCCTGATAAAACGGATGGATCGCCGAATGGTGGCGACCGGTCACGATGATGACCTTGATGCCCGCTTGTCTGGCTTGCGCCAGCGCCTGCAACGATTCCGGCAGAATGGTTTTCTTTTGCGTTAACAGCGTGCCGTCCAGATCGAGGGCAATGATGCGATAGGTCATGGTATTCTCATCGGGTTATCGGGTTCACTTCTTCCCGATGGTACACTGTCAGCCGCCCTGATCAACAGGCCCTTTTTCCGTGCTGGTTCTTATGCGAACGTCATCACCGATAAGAGTCACCACCGATAAACGAGAGCATAGCCTGAGCGTAACGAGGCGCGCGCCTGCCGCCTCATTGAGGCCAACAAGGAGAATCGAATGCAGCAAGTGGTTTATATCGCCAGTCCGGAAAGCCAGCAGATCCATGTCTGGCAACTCGCTTCCAGCGGAGAATTGAGCTTGTTACAGGTGGTTGAGGTGCCCGGACAGGTGCAGCCGATGGTGATCGCGCCGGATCAGCGCCACCTGTATGTCGGTGTGCGCCCTGAGTTTCGCGTGCTCAGCTACCGTATTGACGAACAGGGGAAACTGAGCGAAGCCGGCGTAGCGCCGCTGCCGGGCAGCCCGACGCATCTGTCCACCGATCACGCCGGGCGTTTCCTGTTCAGCGCGTCTTACAGCAACGCCTGCGTCAGCGTCAGCCCGATTGGCGAAGACGGCGTGGCGCAGGCGCCGATCCAGCAACTGGATGGGCTGGAAGGCTGCCACTCCACCAATATCGACCCGGCTAACCGCGTACTGTGGGCGCCATGCCTGAAAGAAGACCGTATCCGGCTGTACGATGTCGGCGGCGATGGCCGTCTGGCCGAGCATCAGCCTGCCGAGCAGCGTGCGGCTGCCGGCGCCGGGCCGCGTCATATGGCGTACCATCCGAATAACCGTTTTACCTATTGCATCAACGAGCTGAACAGCTCGGTGGATGTGTTCGAACTGGACGCACAGGGCGAAGGCCGCCGCATCCAGACGCTGAACGCCATGCCGGCTGATTTCACCGATACCTGCTGGGCGGCGGATATCCACATCACGCCGGACGGCCGCCACCTGTACACCACCGATCGCACCGCCAGCCTGCTGAGTATTTTCCAGGTGTCGGCGCAGGACGGCACGCTGACGCTGGTCGGTCACCAGCCGACGGAAGCCCAGCCGCGCGGCTTTAATATCGACCACCGCGGCCAGTTCCTGATCGCTGCCGGTCAGAAATCCCATCACATTGAAGTCTATCGTATCCAGCCGGATAACGGCGGCCTGACGCCGCTGGCCCGCTATCCGGTCGGTCAGGGTCCGATGTGGGTGTCGGTACTGGCGTTGGATTAATTACTGACGCAAGAGACGGCGAGAATGCGCGCTACCGGACGGCGGCGCGCATTCTCCCGGCGGTTAGCCGCGGTATTCGATAATCGACAATCCGGCGTTGTAGTCGGTGCTGTAGATAATCCCTTGCGCATCGACAAACACGTCGCAGGACTGAATCACCCGCGGCCGACCGGGGCGTTTGTCCATCATGCGCTCAGGCGCGGCAGGCACCAGCGCGCCGGTTTCTTTCGGTCGATACGGGTTGCTGATGTCGTAAGCGCGCACCCCGGCGTTTTGGTAGGTGGCGAAGATCAGTGTCGAACTAATAAAGCTGCCCGGCCGGTTTTCATGCAAATTATGCGGGCCGAAGTGCGCCCCTTTTTTCACATAATCGGTTTCGTTGGGCTGCGGGAAGGTGGCGATGCTCACCGGATTGGACGGTTCGCGGATATCGAACACCCAAATCAGTTTTTCGCCGTCTTCCTGATTATCCAGCACCGCTTCATCCAGCACGATCAGCAGGTCGCGATCCGGCAACGGCAACGCGGTATGGGTGCCGCCGCCAAACGGCGGGCTCCAGTTGCGGTGGCTGATGAGTGTCGGCTGAGTGCGGTCGCTCACGTCCAGCAGCGTCAGGCCGCCGTCACGCCAGCTACCGTAGGCGGTATCGCCGCTGACGATGGCATGATGCAGCGCGTAGCGTTTGCCTTGCGGCCAGTCCGGCGTTTCGCCGCCGGCGGTGTGCATGCCCGGCAGCCAGTAACGGCCGGCAACTTCCGGTTTACGCGGGTCGGCCAGGTCGATGGTCAGAAAAATGTAGTCGCTGTAGCCATCCAGCAGCGCGGAGACGTACGCCCAGCGGCCGCCCACGTACCAGATGCGGTGGATACCGATGCCGTCCAGCGGCAGAAAGCTGATTTCCCTCGGCTGGTCTGGGGTGGAAATATCAAAGATCCTCAGCCCCGCGCTCCAGCTTTTATCCTGTGTGCCGGTGCTGACCGTCTCCGCCACGGAGCGAGTGTAGTAGACTTTTTCTTGTGCGAAACGGGCATCGGCGAACAGATCGCGGGCGTTAACCACCAGCAATAGGTCATCGTGGGTTTGCAGATGGATGTTCCAGGTGCCCGGCGGCGCGGCGATGAAGCCGGCCGGTTTGGGATTTTTCGGGTCTCGCACGTCAACGATGGAAACGCCCTGGGACACCATGTGTCCAATATAGGCGTAACCTCGGTGAACCATGACCTGTACGCCATCAGGGCGCCCGCCCTGATCGCTGTGTCCAATCAGCCGCATATTGCGGCTGTATTCCGGCATGGGCAGGGGCGTTGATGCCATATAAGCCTCCGTTATGACAGACTTTTATTTACTTTTGGCTTCCAGTGTAGCAAACCACGGCGCAATAAAGTCAGTGGTCTGGCCCCAGCCCGGGATGATTTTCGCCAGCCCTGTTACGTTGACCGGGCCCGGCTGGCTTGCCAGCAATGCCTGCGGAATACTGGCGGCGCGGAATTCGTAGGTTGCCGGCGTCGGCTCGCCGGCGATCTTGTTGGCGACCAGACGCAGGTTGACCTTGCCGATCAGCTTCGGATCCACCGCCACGCTTACTTTCCACGGGCTGTTGGCTTCGCGCATCAGTTGCAGGTCCTGATTGGAAATATCGATGCTATACAGTTTGATTTCGGTGCGGCCGTTCTCTTTCAGCGCCTTGTACGCACCCTGACTGAAAGCATCCCAGGCGCCCCAGATGGCGTCAATCTTGCCTTTCGGGTATTTCGCCAGAATCGCGCCCACTTTATTGGCGGTATCGCCCTGCACGTCAGAGGAAACCGCGCCGATGGATTCCAGTTCTTTAATGCCCGGATTGTCTTTCAGAATTTGCTGGTAAGCCGTCTGACGACGCTCCATCGGCGGGAAACCGGCGACCCACAGTTTGATGATGTTGGCTTTACCGTTGAAATCCTTCACCAACTGGCCCAACGATTCGTTGGTCAGCGAAGCGTCGTCCTGCTGGGTAACGGTGACGCCCGGAATCGTGCGATCCACCGCGGTGTCAAACACCGCCACCTTGATGCCGCTGTCGACAATGCGCTGAATCAGTTCGGTGGAATAGGGCGCGCGGCCCTGCGACAGAATGATGCCGTCGTATTTCTGGCTGATGGCCTGATTGACGAAGTCCTGAAATTTGGCGTCGTCGCCGTTGCTCAGGAAGGTGCTTACCTTGAATCCCAGCTTCTTGCCTTCTTCCAGTACGCCGGAAACGAACTGGGTGGTGTTGTCGTCCGAACCGAGATTACGGATCACGGCGATGCGCACCGGTCCCTGATGGTTGGCGATGACGGCCGGAACGGGCGCTGCGGTAGCCGGCGTCTCCGCGGCCAGCGTGGAGAACGAGGCTGTCAGGCTCAGAGCCAGCAGTGCGACAGGGAATTTCTTCATGATCAATCCTCGGTGTTGTGAAATCAGGTTTGCCAGTTTTATGGATATCTTTATGTCTGGATGTCTATTTGAGTGATGAGGAATCATAGCGGGTAACGCCACAGCGTGCAAAGGGGGCGAGTTATGTCTTTTAGGTTTAGCTTATAACTTTTTGTTCAATGAGATACGGCGGGCCAACTGGCGGGAAACGCGCGGAAAAGAAACGCGCCCGACCAGCCGACCGGGCGCGTTTGGCAAGACTTACTGTACGAAGAAACCGATATCCTGACCCAGTTTACACAGGTAGCTCAGGGTATTGCCGCGCTGTTGCAGGCTAGGCAGGTTGTACATGTAGGTGGTGAAACGCACCGTGTTGTCCGGCTGAACCTGATAACGCATGAACTGCTGAATCGGCGTGCCGTCGTTGGCGACGGTGAAGTGCTCGTCGCTGAACGACAGCGTACCGCTATCAATCAGGCGATACGCATTGATGTGCAGGCCGCCGCGGGTCTTGCTGGCCGGGGTGCCATCCTGCGGCGTACAGGCGGACAGGTCGATGGTGACATTGACGCTGCGCCCTTTATTCAGCGAAGTAATCACCTCATCGGCGCTTTTCAGCGATTTGGACGCTATAGCCGGCGTCGCGGCGGCAAGCAGGGCTGCGCTCAACAGCAAAGGGGTAATACGGGACATTCGACATTCCTCCATGATCGATGATAGGCATGGCGTCGTGACCATCACGCACGGCGCGAAGGTGCAGGCCAACTCGCACGCAGCTAAGTGCGTGGCGTGATAATCACGACCAGGCACTGTTTATCACGACTGTGGCGAAAGCGCTATGCTGTTTATCCGAATAACGACATGGTCAGAGGTGTGAACAGCGTAAGGCGGGAAGAGAACGGCGTGGCGACGAAGCGGTGTCGTGACGAAATAGTACGTTGATAAATACAGTGTGTTGATAAATACAGTGCGTTGATAAAGATAGTGCGGTGAAAAAATAGTACTTTGAAAAAATAGTACGTTGACGAATAGCGCATCAGGCCGGGCGAACCGGCCTGATGCGAGCAGGCTTACTTGATTTGCATCCCCGGCTGGGCGCCGCTGTCGGGACTCAGCAGGAAAATGTCTTTCCCGCCGGGGCCGGCGGCCATCACCATGCCTTCGGACACCCCAAAGCGCATTTTACGCGGCGCCAGGTTGGCGACCATTACGGTCAGGCGGCCTTCCAGCGCGGACGGATCAGGGTAAGCGGCGCGGATGCCGGAGAACACCTGACGGGTCTGGCCGCCCAGATCCAACGTCAGACGCAACAGCTTGTCCGAGCCATCCACCAGTTCGGCTTTCTGGATCAAGGCGACGCGCATGTCCACTTTGTCGAAATCGGCGAAGTCGATGGTGTCCTGAATCGGGTTGTCGGCCAGCGGGCCGGATACCGGTTTGGCGGCTGCCGCGGCGGCTTCCTCTTTGGAGGCGTCGACCATACCCTGTACCTGCGCGATGTCGATACGGTTGAACAGCGCCTTGAACGCGCCAACCTGATGGTTTGTCAACGGCTGCGCCAGCGTGTCCCAGCGCAGTTCGCTCTGCAGAAACGCTTCGGCGCGTTCCGACAGCGACGGCAGTACCGGCTTCAGGTAGGTCATCAGTACGCGGAACAGGTTGATGCCCATCGAGCAAATCGCCTGCAGGTCGGCGTCGCGGCCTTCCTGTTTGGCGACTACCCACGGCGCCTGCTCGTCGACATAGCGGTTGGCGAGGTCCGCCAGCGCCATGATTTCACGGACAGCCTTGCCGGATTCACGGCTGCTGTAGGCATCGGCGATGGTCTGCGCCGCGTCGATGAAGGTTTGATACAGCGCCGGATCCGCCAGTTGGTCGGCCAGCTTGCCGTCAAAGCGTTTGTTGATGAAACCGGCGTTGCGCGAAGCCAGATTGACCACCTTGTTGACGATGTCGGCGTTCACGCGCTGCACGAAATCTTCCAGATTGAGGTCGATGTCATCAATACGGGAAGAAAGCTTGGCGGCGTAGTAGTAACGCAGGCAGTCGGCGTCCAGATGCTTCAGGTAGGTGTCGGCCTTGATGAAGGTGCCGCGCGACTTGGACATCTTGGCGCCGTTAACGGTCACATAGCCGTGCACGAACAGGTTGGTCGGCTTGCGGAAACCGCTGCCTTCCAGCATCGCCGGCCAGAACAGGCTGTGGAAGTAAACGATGTCCTTGCCGATGAAGTGGTACAGTTCGGTGCTGGAATCTTTACGCCAGAACTCATCGAAGCTGAGGTCGCCGCGCTTGTCGCACAGGTTTTTGAACGACCCCATGTAGCCGATCGGCGCGTCCAGCCAGACGTAGAAATATTTGCCCGGCGCGTCCGGCACTTCGAAACCGAAATAGGGCGCGTCGCGGGTGATATCCCACTGTTGCAGCCCGGCGTCGAACCACTCCTGCATCTTGTTGGCGACCTGCTCCTGCAACGCGCCGGAACGGGTCCAGCTTTGCAGCATGTCGCTGAACGCCGGCAGGTCGAAGAAGAAGTGCTCGGATTCGCGCATCACCGGCGTGGCGCCGGATACCGCGGATTTCGGCTCGATCAGCTCGGTCGGGCTGTAGGTGGCGCCGCACACTTCGCAGTTGTCGCCGTACTGGTCCGGCGCCTTGCATTTCGGGCAGGTGCCTTTCACAAAGCGATCCGGCAGGAACATGCTTTTTTCCGGGTCGAACAGCTGGGAAATGGTACGGTTTTTGATAAAACCGTTTTCCTTCAGCCGGCGGTAAATCAACCCGGACAACTCGCGGTTCTCCTCGCTGTGCGTGGAGTGGTAGTTGTCGTAGCTGATGTTGAACCCGGCGAAATCCTGCTGGTGTTCCTGACTCACCGTCGCAATCATCTGCTCCGGCGCTACGCCCATCTGCTGCGCTTTGAGCATGATTGGCGTGCCGTGGGCGTCGTCCGCACAAATAAAGTGGACCTGACTGCCGCGCATTCGCTGGTAACGGACCCAGATATCCGCCTGAATGTGTTCGAGCATGTGGCCAAGGTGGATCGGACCGTTAGCATAAGGCAGCGCGCACGTTACCAAAATTTTGTTTGCGACTTGAGTCATAGTGGGGAACTTGCTTGTTGGTTGGTGAATGAATTAAGAAGGAGTCCTGATGTTACCCCATCGCGCCTTGATGCGTAAACCTTGGGGCGAGGCGGGCTCCAACAAAACCCGCGCTTCCCGCGTTATATAGCGGGAAGGCAAGGTTTGAGTGGCGCCGGGCGAGGGGCGGTTCCGCCGTTTTTTCAGCGCCGGGACATTGGCGATACACCCACGCGCGGGCGTTCTGCTATGCTAGGGCGGTTTTTATAACGACTTTAATTCAACTCAAGGAGCCGGGATGAACGATAAACTCCCTGCGCAAAACCCCGAGATGTTGCGCGCCATGGTGAACGGCGTGCTGTCCTCCTTTACGCACCCGACGCTGAAAAATAACCTGACCACGCTTAATGCGCTGCACCATTGCGCGCTGCTGGACGATGTGTTGCATATCGAACTGACCATGCCGTTTGTCTGGCTGAGCGGCCTGACGGATCTGAAAGACAGCGTTAGCGAAGAATTGCTGCGCCTTTGCGGCGCTCGTGAAGTGGAATGGCGGTTGACCCATAACGTCGCCACGCTGCGCCGCGTCAACAATCAGGCGGGCGTCAAGGGCGTGAAGAACATTATCGCCGTCACTTCCGGCAAGGGCGGCGTAGGAAAGTCCAGCACCGCGGTGAACATGGCGCTGGCGCTGGCGGCCGAAGGAGCCAGCGTCGGCATTCTGGACGCGGATATCTACGGGCCGTCCATCCCGACCATGCTGGGCGCGGCCAGCGAGCGGCCGACCTCGCCGGACGGGCAGCATATGGCGCCGATCATGGCGCACGGTCTTGCCACCAACTCCATCGGCTATCTGGTTACCGACGATAACGCCATGGTGTGGCGCGGGCCGATGGCCAGCAAGGCGTTGCTGCAACTGTTGCAGGATACGCTGTGGCCGGATCTGGATTATCTGGTGCTGGACATGCCGCCGGGCACCGGCGACATCCAGCTCACGCTGGCGCAGAACGTGCCGGTCACCGGCGCGGTGGTGGTGACCACCCCGCAGGATATCGCGCTGGTGGATGCGATGAAGGGCATCGTGATGTTCGAGAAGGTGCAGGTGCCGGTGCTGGGCATCGTGGAGAACATGAGCGTGCACATCTGTAGCAACTGCGGTCATCTGGAGCCGATTTTCGGCACCGGCGGCGCGCAGAAGCTGGCGGAAAAATACCACTGCGCCTTACTGGGCCAGTTGCCGCTGCACATTTCTCTACGCGAGGACCTGGATCGCGGCGAACCGACCGTGGTCAGCCAGCCGGACAGCGAATTCACCCAGTTGTACCGCGAACTGGCGGGGCAGGTGGCGGCCCAGCTGTACTGGCAGGGCGAGGTGATCCCGACGGAGATCGCGTTCCGCGCGGTGTGATCTCGTCCGGCGGATACCGTGATTCGGCGTGGTATCCGCTGTCTTTGGCATCCGGCGGCATGTCGCGGTCGGATGCCGTTCGTACCGATAGCATAAGCCCGCGTAATACTGGCGCGAATCGTGCTAACTCCCTATAATTGCCGCGTCCAGACTCCTCAGGCTGTGTCCCGCAATGAATCATGCATGCTGCTGATGGCTATCCTTCGGCGCACAACCCGGCGCAAGCCGCGTCCGAACAGTCTGGTATGTCCCCCTCCTTATTTTTTGTTACTCAGGTCTTTATTGCCATGACTGATAAGTCTCGCCAGTGTGTCATCATCGGGATTGCCGGCGCGTCCGCATCCGGAAAAAGTCTTATTGCCAGCACCCTGTACCGCGAATTGCGCGATCAGGTGGGTGATGAACACATTGGCGTCATCCCGGAAGACAGTTACTACAAGGATCAATCCCACCTGACCATGGAAGAACGGGTCAAAACCAACTACGACCACCCCAGTTCGATGGATCACAGCCTGCTGCTGCAACATCTGCAGATGCTTAAGGCCGGTCAGCCGATCGCGTTGCCGCAGTACAGCTATGTGCAGCATACGCGTTTGCAGGAAACGCTGCATATGGCGCCGAAAAAGGTGATTATTCTTGAAGGTATTCTGCTGTTGACCGATGCCCGGCTGCGTGAAGAACTGAATTTTTCCATTTTTGTCGATACCCCGCTGGATATCTGCCTGATGCGCCGTATGCGCCGCGATGTTAATGAACGCGGCCGTTCGATGGATTCCGTGATGGAGCAATACCAGAAAACGGTGCGCCCGATGTTCCTGCAGTTCATCGAACCGTCCAAGCAATATGCGGACATCATCGTGCCGCGCGGCGGCAAGAACCGCATCGCCATTGATATTCTGAAGGCGAAAATCAGCCAGTTCTTTGAGTAGGCTGTTCGTTGAGAAAACCCTTAAAGCAGGTGGAACCGGCATGGTATTTCCGGCGCTGCTGTGGCAGTTTGATCACCTGTGAGAGTCTGACTGGAGAAGATGATGAGACTGTGTGACCGTGACATTGAAACCTGGCTGGACGACGGCCGGCTGTCGATTACGCCGCGTCCCCCGATCGAGCGGATTAACGGCGCCACGGTGGACGTGCGGCTGGGTAATCAGTTCCGGGTGTTTAGCGGTCACACCGCCGCGTTCATTGATCTGAGCGGGCCGAAGGACGAAGTCAGCGCCGCGCTGGATCGCGTGATGAGCGATGAAATCAATCTGGCGGAAGGCGACGCGTTTTTCCTTCATCCGGGAGAACTGGCGCTGGCGGTGACGCTGGAGTCGGTCACGCTGCCGGATAATCTGGTGGGCTGGCTGGACGGCCGTTCTTCGCTGGCGCGTCTGGGACTGATGGTGCATGTCACCGCCCACCGCATCGATCCGGGATGGCAGGGTCGTATCGTGCTGGAGTTTTACAACTCGGGCAAACTGCCGCTGGCGCTGCGTCCCGGCATGATTATCGGCGCGCTGAGTTTCGAACCGCTCTCCGGTCCCGCCGCGCGTCCGTATAACCGACGTGAAGACGCGAAATACAAGGACCAGCAGGGCGCGGTGGCAAGCCGGATTGACAAAGACTAGCTGGGCCAGGTACGACAGCGAACGAGGATGGCATGAGAAGACTGTTTACCACGCTGGTGATTCTGCTGGTGGTGCTGGCGGCAGGCATGACGGCGCTGGTGGTGTTGATTAACCCGAACGATTTCCGGGCCTATATGGTGCGGCAGGTCGAGGCGCGCACGGGCTACCGCTTGAGTCTGGATGGCGACTTGCGCTGGCATGTCTGGCCGCAACTGAGCATTTTGTCCGGCAGCCTGTCGGTGAGCGCGCCGGGTGCGGCCGCACCGGTGATCAGCGCTGAGAATATGCGGCTGGACGTAAAACTCTGGCCGTTATTGTCGCATCAGTTGGAAGTGAAACAGGTGATGCTCAAAGGCGCGGTGATTCGCCTGACGCCCGACAGTGCAGCGCGAGTGGCCGGTCCGGTGCCGATTGCGCCGGGCGGGACGTCGTCGCCGGAGCCGGAGAGCCAGTGGCGTTTTGATATCAACCGGGTTGAGGTGGCGGACAGCCTGCTGGTGTTCCAGCGCGGAAACGCGCCGGTGCTGAATGTTCGCGACATCAACCTGACGATGGAGAGCGACAGCGCCCGGCAGGTGCGGGTGTCGCTCTCCAGCCGTTTTAACCGCGACCAGCGTGATTTGTCGTTCTCGCTTAACGCCATGCTGGATATGCAGAACTACCCGCAGCAGATCGGCGCCGATATCGGCAGCGTCAGTTACCAGTTGCAGGGCGCGGGGCTGCCGACGGAGGGCATCAGCGGCAAAGGGACGATTCGCGGCAGTTATCAGCGTCAGCCGGAGAAACTGACCATCAGCCAGTTTGCTCTTAGCGCCAATAGCAGCCAACTGAACGGTTCGTTGTCCACTACCTTCGGCGCCAAGCCGGAGTACGTGCTGGATCTGCAGTCGGAAAAACTGGATCTGGACGCATTGCTGGGGTTGACGCACGCCGCTTCATCCAGCGACGGCGGCGACAAAACGGTAATCGCCAAGCCGGTGTTTTCACACGATCAGCCGCCGGAGCCTTATCAGGGGCTGCGCAGCTCCATTGCCAACGTGTCGGTGACCGCCAATACGCTGGTTTATCACGGCATGACGGTCAACCAGTTTACCCTGAAGGGCAGCAATCAGCGCGGCAAAGTCAGGGTCGCCGACTTCAGCGGCCAGGTGGGGGAAGGGCGCTTCTCATTACCGGGGTCGATGGATGTAGCGGCGTCGCCTGCCATCATTATTCAGCCCACCCTGAAATCAATGGAACTGTCGACGTTGCTGCCGCTGTTCGGGCTACCTGACGGTTTGCAGGGCAAACTCAGCCTGCAAGGGCGGCTGAGTGGCGACGACCTGTCGCGGCAGGCGCTGCTCTCACAATGGCGGGGAACGGCGTCGGTGCAGTTCGACCAACTGCGGCTGTCGGGGCTGAACGTCCAACAGTTGATCCAGCAGGCGGCGGCGCGTAGCAACAGCGGCATTCAGACGCCGGACGACTATGCCCGCTACACCGATATTCGGCAGATGAGCGGCGAAGCGACGCTCAACGCCGGCAAGCTGGAGTTGCAGTCATTGGCCGGGCAGTCCGAGGCATTGACGGTCAGCGGCGACGGTCAGTTCGACTTGCCCGCCCAGCGCTGCGACATCAATCTGGATGTGCGCGTAACGCAAGGGTGGAAAGGGGATAGCCAACTGGTGCAACTGCTGCAGGACACCCCCATTCCGTTCCGTCTGTACGGCGATTTCGGCAACCTGAACTACCAGTTGCAGATCGAGCAGTTGCTGCGCAAACGGCTGCAGGACGAAATGAAAAAACGGCTGAATGACTGGGCTGAGAAAAATCAGCCGGCGTCAAAAACTCCGGCGACGAACATGTGACGTGTATGCATGTAGCGCGCATGGCGTACTTGCAGTGAAAAAGCATAAGGCATTCAGTAACAATACAAAGGCGGCCGTGGCCGCCTTTGTCGTACATGCGTGCTGTGATGCCTTGTGGGGTCACACCTCATAATCCGGCTGCGGATTGGGTTCTGGGATAATCAGCACCTTCACGATGCGGTGGCTTTCCACGGTCAGCACCCGGAACAGGGTATTGTCGATACGCACTTCATCGCCCTCCTGCGGGATTTTCTGCGCATACTCCATCAGCAAGCCGGCCAGCGTGTGGTATTCGCGCTTTTCATTCAGTTGCAGCGGGATATACATCAGTAAATCCTCGACCGGCAGATAGCCGTTGGCGGTCAGGGTGCCGTCTTCGTTTTCCTGAATGTCATGACGGGCATCCAGCTCTTCTCCTTCCAGCGGCAGATTGCCGGCGATGGTTTCCATGACATCGCTCAGGGTGACAATCCCTTCGACCGAGCCGAATTCGTCGGCCACAAAGGCAAAGTGAGTGTGCGCTTCACGGAACTGCTCCAGCGCGGATAGCAGCGACAATTGCTCCGGAAACACCAGCGGCTGGCGGATCAGCGCGCGCAGATTCAGCGCTTGCCCGTGCAACTGCTGACGCAGCAAATCGATCACGTGCACCACGCCCAGCGGTTCGCTGGAGACATGGCTGTCGAACATCACCAGCCGGGTGTGCTGATTTTTCTCCATCAGTTCGTGGAAGTCCGCCGGGTCGATGTTGACGTCCACGTGCTCGATATCGTGGCGGATGGTCATGATGCTGCTGACGGAACGCTGCGACATGCCGAGCACGCGCTCGATCATGCGCTGTTCCTGCTGGTTGAACACCGGCTGGCCGATGCCGCCGGTGTTATCCGCCACCCGGTCGGCGGCCTGTTTGTCCAGCTCCGCTTCCTCATGTTCGCCGCGCAGCAATCGCAATACCGCTTCAGCCGTACGCTGGCGTAACGGGGTTGAAGACGAGAGAAAACGTCGACGGTTGAACTGCGCCAATTGGTTGAGCATCTCGATCATGACTGAGAAACCAATGGCAGCGTAGAGGTAACCTTTTGGAATCGGGTAGCCGAAAGCGTCCGCAACCAGGCTGAAGCCGATCATCAGCAGGAAGCTCAGGCACAGGATCACAATGGTGGGATGCGCGTTGACGAAGCGCGTCAGAGGCTTGCTGGCCAGCAGCATCAGGCCGATGGCGATAGTGACCGCCGCCATCATTACCGGCAGATGCTCGGTCATACCGACCGCGGTAATTACCGAGTCCAGCGAGAACACCGCGTCCAGCACCACAATCTGCGCGACTACCGGCCAGAAACGCGCGCCCTTGCGTTGGGTTTGCTGCGCCTGGTCTTTGCCTTCCAGCCGTTCATTCAGCTCCATTGTGGCTTTGAACAGCAGGAACAGGCCGCCGACCAGCATGATCAGGTCACGCGCGCTGAACGGGTGTCCGTAAACGGCAAACAACGGGTGAGTCAGCGAGACCAGCCAGGAGATGGACGACAGCAGTACAAACCGCATCAGCAAGGCCAGCAATAACCCGACAACTCGCGCCCGATCCCGGGACTTTTCCGGTAACTTCTCCGCCAGAATGGCGATAAAGACCAGGTTGTCGATACCCAATACCAGTTCCAAAACCACCAGCGTGGCCAGACCGGCCCAAATTGTTGGATCAGCGATCCATTCCATAGGCTGAATTCACCTTTTTCTTTATCAGGTTGATATGCGCATAGCGTATCAGGCGTTGCGTCGCTCAACCATAACGCGACCGATCGTGATTGACTGATATCAAATTGCTGAGTGCCGGCATCCGCTTTTTTGCGTGAGTGAGATCACAGGACTTTCAGCAAGATGGAAAGCATTGCAGTACGTTTTGAGAAATCAAAAAATCACCGGGCAGGTTAAAAAATAATCCATTTCATTAAGGCGATGCATTATATGCCAAATCCGAAAGACTGGCGGGAAAATAGTCTATTCCCTGACTATTTAATGAACTCATTAATCTGTTAACAAAATTATTATATGAAAATGAAATATTTATTAAGATGTCTCTGATATACATAACTTTTTGTTTATTAATGATAAAAATATCTTTGATCATAAGAAAAACTGCATGGAATGTTAGTATTTTTCCGAAAAAAAACACCAGGAAGATATTTGTCTTGTTATAAGCAAATATTTTTTACTACTCTCCGGTGTGGCGATATTGACACATCTTTAAAAATATTTAATTCGAAACTTTAGTGTCATTAATGTTTTTGCAAGCCATTTTTACGAGTCAGTTATGACGAGTCACAGCAATAGCTGGGTGAGTCTGAAACGAAAACGGGACAGCGAGTTGGTAGCTACGAGCCAAGGGCGGTAGCGTACCTGATGCGATTCACCCGACAGCCACGAGCTGTGTTTCAGACTATGCCCTCCAAGGACGTTGAAACCGTTCAGCCGCCGGCATTCAGGCCTTACCGCCTGTTTGACGATGAGCGAAACGGCAACGATGTCAACGGATCCACCGTGAATTCCTGACGTGTGGGCTGTCTGTTACTCACTTGACTGAAAGGCGATGGCAAAGGATGTTAAACCCGACACTGACGTTCAGACCGCTGGCGCAACCAGCGGCATTCCCCCTGACCGGCGCTTCGCCTGCGCCCGCGTCGCCTTTTTTTGCCCGCAGCAACGATTTTGCTCACAGCAACGATTTTGCCTACAGCAACGACGATGTAACCGCGCAGCCTAACGAAACGGGTCGCCATCAACCGGCCCATGCTGACGCCATTCCCCCTTTCCAAACCAAAACGCATGCCTATGGCTCGCGACGGCCTGGTTTTGTCTCCATGTGGGCGACAAACCCTGAGTCGCGTTCCGGCCGGAGACTTATCACCTGAAACAATGTCACCTAAAACAACGCTTTACTTATTTCTGTTTGAATATTTAAACGATGGTGAAGGTAATTTTGGTTATAAGTTTTTGGATTTTTGGGCGGGGTGAAAACATTTTCAAGCAAATCATTAGGGATCAACGCATTGCGGAGCGAAATCGGATCGTCCAATGCGCTATCGATCGAGCAGTACCGCTCTTTGTTTCTCACTTTACTGAAAAGCGATGGCATAAAGGATGTTAAAACCAACACTGAAAGTTATACCGCTGATGTTGTCGGCGACATTCCTGGCTGGCTGTACGCTGGTACCAGGTACGCACCTTTCTACCAGTGGAAAAGAGGTCGTAGAACAACCGGATGATGATTTCAATATCAATAAGCTGGTCAATATTTATCCTGTCACCCCGTTGCTGATAGAGAAAATGCGCCTGCGACCGGCGATTGCCCAGAATAACCCGTCGCTGGATGCGGAGCTGAAACGCTACGAATACCGTATCGGCATCGGCGACGTCTTGATGGTTACCGTCTGGGATCACCCGGAACTGACTACGCCGGCGGGGACCTACCGCACCGCCGCTGACACCGGTAACTGGGTTCACTCGGACGGCACCATTTTTTACCCCTACATCGGCAAGTTGCGCGTTGTAGATAAAACCTTGACCGAGGTGCGCGAGGAAATCATGCGCCGTCTGGCGCAGTACATCGAATCGCCGCAGGTGGAAGTGAGCATTGCCGCGTTCCGATCGCAAAAAGCCTATGTGACCGGGGAAGTGGTGCGTTCGGGCCAGCAACCGATCTCCAACGTGCCGTTGACCATTCTGGACGCGATCAACAACGCGGGCGGGCTAAGCGAGTTTGCCGACTGGCGCAATCTGGTGCTGACGCATAACGGTAAAGACGAGCGCATTTCCCTGCAGGCGCTGATGCAGAACGGCGATTTGTCCCAGAACCGCCTGTTGTATCCCGGCGACATCCTGTTCGTGCCGCGCAACGATGACCTGAAAGTGTTCGTGATGGGGGAGGTGAACAAGCAGTCCACCCTCAAGATGGACCGCAGCGGCATGACGCTGACCGAAGCGTTGGGCAGCGCCGAAGGGATGAACCAGATGGTGGCCGACGCCACCGGCGTGTTTGTTATCCGACCGCTGCGTGGTACGCAAGGGCCGAAACTGGCCAACATTTATCAGCTCAATACCAAAGACGCTACCGCGTTGGTGATGGGCTCCGAATTTCCGCTGCAACCGTATGACGTGGTGTATGTCACCTCGGCGCCGGTAGCGCGCTGGAACCGCCTGATTTCGCAACTGGTGCCGACCATCAGCGGGTTTAACGACCTGAGCGAAGGTAGCCTGCGCATCCGTAACTGGCCGTAGTCGTAGGGGGGCGTGCCGATGTTCAACAGTATTCTTGTGATTTGCGAGGGCAATATCTGTCGCTCACCGACCGGCGAACGCCTGTTACAGCAGGCATTGCCGGGGAAAACGGTGGTTTCCGCCGGCTGGCGGGCGATGGCCGGAAAACCTGCCGATGAAACGGCTAGCCTGGTGGCCGCCGAACACGGTCTGTCGCTGGACGGGCATGTCGCGCGCCAACTGACCGGATCGCTGTGTCGGCATTACGAGCTGATTCTGGTGATGGAAAAGGGACACATCGATGCCGTGTGCCGTTTCTCACCGGAAGTGCGCGGGAAAACGCTGCTGTTCGGGCACTGGCTTAACCAACAGGAGATTACCGACCCGTACCGCAAAAGCCGGGAAGCCTTTGAGTTTGTGTATACCCAACTTGAACAATCTGCCCGCAAGTGGGCGCAGGCGCTGAGCCGTTAACCAGTCAGGGATTACGATGTCAGAGAAAATTGCCGTGAAAACATCTGAAGCGAATAAGGCGGATGAAATTGACCTGGGACGTTTACTGGGAACCGTACTGGATCACCGCTGGCTGATTATCAGCATTATCACCATCTTCACCATGCTGGGCATCCTGTATACGCTGCTGGCAACGCCGATCTACCAGTCGGATGCGCTGGTGCAAGTGGAGCAGAATTCCAGTGACAACCTGCTCAAAGACATTTCCAGCGTGCTGCCGGATGCCAAGCCGGATTCCTCTGCAGAGATCGAACTGATCCAATCGCGGATGGTGATCGGTAAAACGGTGCAGGATCTGTCACTGGACACTGAAGTCGAAGAGAAGTTTTTCCCGGTGGTTGGTAAAGGGCTGGCCCGACTATTCGGTCGGACGCCTGGAAAAATCCTGGTATCTCGTCTGTCGGTGCCGGCGTCGCAGCGGGACGAGCCGATGAAGCTGGAAGTGTTGGGGAACGGCGCTTATCGTATTGAACGCAAAGACGCAGGAGCATTTGAAGGTAAAGTGGGTCAACTGGCGAGTCATGATGGCGTCGAACTGTTGGTTAGCGATATCGATGCCGTACCGGGCACAGCATTCGTCGTGACGAAAAAGAATGAGTTGAGCGCCATTAATGACGTACTCAAGAACCTAACCGTGGCGGATAAAGGCAAAGACACCGGGATACTGGATTTGACCCTGACCGGGGAAGATCCTGTTCTGATCAATAAAATCCTCAATAGCATCAGCCAGAACTACCTGGAACAGAATGTGGAGCGCAAGTCTGAAGAGGCAGGGAAAAGCCTGGTATTTTTGCAACAACAGTTGCCGGTCGTGAGAGCCTCACTGGAAGACTCGGAGAATAAACTCAATAAATTCCGTCAGCAGAATGACTCGGTGGATCTGTCGCTGGAGGCAAAATCCGTGCTGGATACTATCGTGGATGTGGAGTCCCAGCTCAATCAGCTGACTTTTCGCGAAGCCGAGATCTCCAAGTTGTATACCCGCGAGCACCCTGCCTACCGGGCATTGCTGGAAAAGCGCGTGACGCTGGAGAAAGAGCGTAACAGCCTGAACAAGCGCGTGGGCAGTATGCCGAAAACCCAGCAGGAAATTTTGCGGTTGACGCGGGATGTCAATGTTGGGCAGGAAGTCTATGTCCAGTTAATGAATAAGCAGCAGGAACTGAGCATTAGCAAGGCCAGTACCGTCGGCAACGTGCGCATCATTGATCCAGCCGAGGTACAAATAAAACCAGTGAAGCCGAAGAGAGCGTTGGTGATCCTCATGGCCGTCGTACTGGGCGGCGTGATTGCCGTAAGCTTTGTGCTGCTGAAAACGCTGTTGCACCACGGTATCGAGAGCCCGGAACAACTGGAAGAACTCGGCATCAATGTGTACGCCAGCGTACCGCTGTCGGAATGGCAACAGAAGAAAGACCGGGAGTTTGCCGGTAAGAACCGCAAACGCAATGCCCACTCGAACTCTTTGTTGGCGGTGGGAAACCCGGCTGATTTGGCAGTTGAAGCCATTCGCAGCCTGCGCACCAGTCTGCACTTCGCCATGATGGAGGCAAAAAACAATGTGCTGATGATTTCCGGCGCTAGTCCGGGGATCGGTAAGTCCTTCGTCAGCGCCAACTTAGGAGCGGTAATCGCCCAGGCCGGGCAGCGGGTGCTGATCGCCGACTGCGATATGCGCAAAGGCTATACCCATCATATGCTGGGTACTACGCCAGATAACGGGATGTCGGATATTCTTTCCGGGCAAATTGAGGTTGAAAAAGCCACGCGTAACACCGATGTAGCCAACATGTTCTTTATTCCTCGTGGGCAAATACCACCCAATCCGTCAGAGCTGTTGATGCATAAAAACTTTGTCGCTTTTGTGGAATGGGCTGCCCGGAATTTCGATATTGTGTTGCTGGATACACCACCTATTCTGGCCGTGACCGATGCGGCAATCATCAGCCGACAGGCGGGAACATCGCTGCTGGTGGCGCGATTTGAAACGAACACGCCGAAAGAGGTGGAAATCAGTATCCGACGCTTTGAGCAGAATGGTGCGCCGATAAAGGGAGTGATCCTGAATGCGGTTATCCGTCGAGCATTGAGTTACTACAGTTATGGATATGATTCATATCAATATTCTTATGATTCAGATAAAAAGAACAGTGTATAACCCGAAACTTCATTATTAAATATGTAGTGTTCGGGAAAACAGCGTGATGCTTATCGGCGCTGAAGGTAAATAATGAATTTTGATCGGTTGAGCGTTAACTAGAAAAACGCTCAATGCTTGGTAAGGTTTTTATTTATTTTAATATATACCCGTCATACTTCATATTGCCGTAGTTTGTTGTTATCAAAGAACAGTCAGTGGTTGTTGACGGGGTAAGCGATTGCAGGGAAAAGTCGCCGCGTTTTTCAACTCGTTAATATGAAAGCAACTCGTTAACATGAAAGGATGTACATCCGAGACGCTAGATATGGGTGAAGTGAGCCTTTGCTGAGTGTGCGTCTGCCTTTAACATAGTTCGATGCCCATTAATTGGTGTTCTTGCCGTGTATTTTCTTCTGTCGTCGAAAAGACGGTTTATTTTTGGCAGGATTTTTTATGGGTGTAGGCAGATTTACATTATATCTCTCAATTCGTTAAGTATATTTCTTGCTGACAATATTTTGCCGAAATAACGAGAGTAGACGATAAAAATCTTTGCCATAAGTAATATTAAAAAATAAGTATATTGGGCTATTCATTCTGAGTCAGCATCATGCTCTGTTAGCATGCTTTAATGCTCTGGGCATAAAAACTTACTTATCTCTATCTGGTAGGCTTGTAACTGTATTATCAATAATTGATAGGAGGAGATATGGCTTTTCTCGCAAGAAATTTTTGGAGCAGTGTATTACTGGCACTATCTGATTTAATGAGTTTTATGCTGTCTCTTTATTTAGCTGTGGGCTTATTGAGTCGAGAAGATCTGCGCATTCCAGATAATCAGGCCGCGGGCTGGATAGCTTTGCACTGGCTGCTGGCATTTTGCTGTGTGGGCTGGTTTTCTATGCGGTTACGACATTATTCATACCGTAAAACCTTCTTGCTAGAACTGAAGGAGATCTTGCGCATGCTGATAATCTTTGCGGTGATCGAAATTGTGGTAATCGCTTTTGCCAGGTGGTATTTCCCTCGGTATCTGTTGTTAACCTGGGTGTTTGTGTTGATTCTGGTGCCGGTAGCGAGGATGACCACGAAGCGGGTACTTAACAAACTGGGGTTCTGGCAGCTCGACACCATTATTATTGGCAGCGGCAAAAACGCTCGTGAAGCCTTTAAGGCGATTAAGAACGAACGTAACCTGGGGTTACACATCATCGGGTTTATTTCCAGCGAAGAGGGTGATAAACAAGGGGACACAATTGAGGGGGTGCCGGTGATGTTATATGACGTCACATGGTTACAGGGTAGATTGAGTAAAAAAACTCAGTTCATCGTTGCAGTGGAATCACTCCAGAGTGAGATTCGCAACGCCTGGTTACGGGAGTTTATGATCAACGGCTATCGTTATGTTTCGGTGATCCCGACTCTGCGAGGCATGCCACTTTACAGCACCGATATGTCGTTTATCTTCAGTCATGAAATGATGATTTTCCGCGTGCATCAGAACCAGGTGGAATGGTCCTCTCGTGTATTGAAACGTGTGTTTGATACCATTGGCTCTCTCACTATTATTATTCTGCTCTCTCCTTTACTGATGTATATCAGCTACAAGGTGAGGCAGGACGGTGGCCGAGCACTCTATGGTCACGAGCGTATCGGCCAAGGCGGTAAATCCTTTAAATGCCTGAAATTCCGTTCTATGGTCACCAACTCTAAAGAGGTGCTGGCCGAACTACTGGCAAGCGATCCAGAAGCTCGTTCGGAGTGGGATGCTACCTTTAAACTGAAAAACGATCCGCGCATTACCAGAATTGGTCACTTTCTGCGTAAAACCAGCCTTGATGAGTTACCCCAACTGTTTAATGTGCTGAGAGGCGAGATGAGTCTGGTGGGGCCACGTCCAATTATCGCTGCAGAGCTGGAACGTTATTCTGACGAGGTGGATTACTATCTGCTGAGTAAACCTGGCATGACCGGTCTGTGGCAGGTGAGTGGACGCAGCGATGTAGACTATGCAACCCGTGTTTATCTGGATGCCTGGTACGTGAAAAACTGGTCCATGTGGAATGATGTTGCCATCTTGTTTAAAACTGTCGGTGTGGTGCTGAAAAGAGATGGCGCGTACTAATTAGGGATGAATGAGAGCGTTGTAAAGTAATATTGTAATAAATGGTATGTTATATCGGTCTATTATTCTGAAATAAAAACAACGAAATAAATAAAATTTGGCGAAGCGGTATTATGCAAGGCTGATTTGGATTTGTTATTATTTAAATAAAAGTATAACGGCAGGGTAATAAATATTTTCCTGCCGCCGACATTAAGTGCAGTTAATTAAACGGAAATACGTATGCGACATTTTTTGTCAATACCAACCTACAATGGAAGCGCTATCTGGAAGGCGTCGGTAGAGAATATCAAAAAATATGGCGGTGACGACCTGTATGTACAAATCATCGATTCCAGCAGTCAGGATGATACAGTCGAGGTAGCGAAAAATGCCGGGTTTGAGGTGGCGGTTATTGAGAGCTACGATTTCAATCATGGTGGCACTCGTAACCTGATGTTGGAGAAGCATATCGATAACTATGATATCGCCATATTCTTAACCCAGGATGCTATCCCTGAATCTGGTTTTATCGAAAAAATTGTTGCCGCTTTTGAGGACCCGACCATCGCTTGTGCGTATGGCAGGCAACTGCCGCACCACGATGCCAACCCTATAGCCCGTCATGCTCGTTACTTTAATTATCCGGAGCGTGGTCATGTGTGCAGTATAGAAGATGCACCGCGGCTTGGTATTAAAACTGTGTTTATGTCCAATTCGTTTTCGGCTTACCGGGTTTCAGTGTTTAACGAATTAGGCGGTTTTCCGTCAGATACCATCCTGTGCGAAGACATGTATTTTACCGCCAAAGCGGTGCTGGCTGGTTATAAGGTGGCGTATGTGGCTGATGCAGCGGTGAGGCATTCCCATAATTACAGTCCAATGGAAGAGTTCAGGCGTTATTTTGATATCGGGGTTTTTCACGCGGCTGAACCCTGGATTCGAGATAAAGTGGGGGGAGCAGGCGGAGAAGGGCTGAAGTTTATCTTTTCCGAACTGCGTTACCTGTTAAAGCACTGTATTCAGTATATTCCTGTTGCCTTGTTGAATAATTTTATGAAGATTATGGGTTATAAACTTGGTCAAAAGTATAGCAAGTTGCCTAAATCAGTGATTCAGTTTTGCAGTATGCATAAGCGATTTTGGCGAGACTAAATGTCGGCTGGATGTCAAAATTATCGTTTGGGAATTTTTAAAGCGGTTACGAATCAATCCATATCTTAATTTTTTTCTGAAAGGTCACTATTCATGAATATTCTTGTAACGGGTGGGGCTGGGTTCATTGGTTCAGCCGTGGTGCGTCATATCATTCAGCACACTCAGGACCGGGTAATGGTGGTGGATTGCCTGACTTATGCCGGTAATCTGGCGTCGTTGAAAGAAGTAGCATCCGATCCCCGTTTTTTGTTTGAGAAAGTCAACATCTGCGACCGGGCTGGGCTGGATCGGGTGTTTGCGACCTTTCAGCCGGATGCGGTAATGCATCTGGCGGCGGAAAGTCATGTCGATCGTTCCATCGACGGCCCCTCCGCTTTCATTGAAACCAATATCACCGGGACTTACACCCTGCTGGAAGCGACGCGGCATTACTGGTCGGCGCTGCCGGAGGCGAGCAGGGCGGCTTTCCGCTTCCATCACATCTCCACGGATGAAGTGTACGGCGACCTGCACGGCACCGACGATCTGTTTACGGAAACCACGCCTTATGCGCCGAGCAGCCCGTACTCCGCCTCCAAAGCCGCCAGCGATCATCTGGTGCGCGCCTGGCTGCGGACTTACGGTCTGCCGACGCTGGTGACCAACTGCTCCAACAACTACGGCCCGTATCATTTCCCGGAAAAACTGATTCCGCTGATGATTCTCAACGCGCTGGAAGGAAAACCGCTGCCGGTTTACGGCAAGGGCAACCAGATCCGCGACTGGCTATACGTCGAAGATCATGCCCGGGCGCTCTACACCGTCGTGACCACCGGCGAGGTTGGGGAGACCTACAACATTGGCGGTCATAACGAACGGAAAAACATTGAGGTGGTGAAAACCATCTGCGCCCTGCTGGATGAACTGCGGCCGGAGAAGCCGGCAGGCATCCGCCATTACGACGAGCTGATCACCCATGTGACCGATCGGCCGGGGCACGATCTGCGTTATGCGATCGACGCGTCGAAAATCTACCGTGAACTGGGCTGGAAACCGCAGGAAACCTTCGAGTCCGGCATCCGCAAAACGGTGGAATGGTATCTGGCGAACGAGGCCTGGTGGCGCAGCGTTAAGGATGGCTCCTATACCGGTGAACGCTTAGGTTTAACCCTTTAATCGTATTCTAGTTAAGGAAAGTTCAATGAAAGGCATTGTACTGGCAGGCGGTTCAGGAACGCGACTCTATCCGATTACCCGCGGGGTATCGAAGCAGCTGTTGCCCATTTACGACAAACCGATGATCTATTACCCGATTTCGGTACTGATGCTGGCCGGTATCCGGGACATTCTGATTATCTCGACCCCGGATGATCTGCCCGCCTATCGTCGGCTGCTGGGCAACGGCAGCCGGTTCGGCATCAATCTGTGTTACGCCGAGCAGCCTTCGCCGGACGGCCTGGCGCAGGCGTTTCTGATCGGCGAAACCTTTATCAGCGGCGATCAGTGCGCGCTGGTGCTGGGCGACAACATCTTCTTCGGCCAGAGCTTCGGCAAGAAGCTGGAGAACGTGGCTGCCCGCACCGAAGGCGCCACCGTCTTCGGTTATCAGGTGATGGACCCCGAGCGCTTTGGCGTGGTGGAGTTTGACGACAACAATCAGGCGATTTCGCTGGAAGAAAAACCCAGCAAACCGAAGTCCAACTGGGCGGTGACCGGGCTCTATTTCTATGACCGCCACGTGGTGGAAATGGCCAAGCAGGTTAAACCCTCGGCGCGCGGCGAACTGGAAATCACCACGCTCAATGAAATGTATCTGCAACAGGGCAACCTGAATGTGGAAGTCCTGGGGCGCGGCTTTGCCTGGCTGGACACCGGCACCCATGACAGCCTGCTGGAGGCTTCTCAGTTCATCAGCACCATTGAGAAGCGTCAGGGCTTTAAGGTCGCCTGTCTGGAAGAAATCGCGTTCCGCAAAGGCTGGCTGACCCGTGAACAGGTGGCGGATGAAGCCCGCTACCTTGGTAAAACCCACTACGGTCAGTATCTGGCCCAGCTACTTACAGGGATGTGATATGCAAGTTCATGATACCGCCATTCAGGGCGTCAAAATCATCCAGCCCAAGGTTTTCGGTGATGCCAGAGGCTTTTTTCTGGAAACGTTTGAGAAAAATCGTTATCAGGAAATGCTGGATATCGACCTGGACTTTGTGCAGGACAACCATTCCCGCTCGGCCAAAGGCGTGCTGCGCGGGTTACATTTTCAGACTGCCAATCCGCAGGGGAAACTGGTGCGAGTGGTGCGCGGCGAAGTGTTCGACGTCGTCGTGGATATTCGCCCGGATTCCCCGACCTACGGCCGTTGGGAAGGCGTCGTGTTGTCGGAAGAAAACAAGACTCAGTTCTGGATCCCGCCCGGTCTGGCACACGGTTTTTTGGTGCTGTCCGAACTGGCGGATTTCGAATACAAGTGCACCGATTACTATAACCCGGCTCACGAAAACTGCCTGCTATGGAACGATGCGGATATCGCTATCGACTGGCCGATAGCCTCCCCCCTGTTGTCGGAAAAGGATAAAAAGGGCAAAGCCTTTAAGGAGTTATGGGCATGAAAGTCTTGTTAACCGGTGCTAACGGTCAGTTGGGACGTTGCTTTCAGGATCGGCTGCCGGACGGGTGGTCGGTGCTGGCGACGGACACGGACTCGCTGGATATCACCGACGAAGCGCAGGTGCAGGCTACGGTGAAATCGTGGCAGCCGGACGCCATTGTCAATGCCGCGGCCTATACCGCGGTGGACAAGGCGGAATCGGAACCCGAACTGGCGGCGCGTATCAATGTCGCCGGGCCGGAATACCTGGCTCGCGCTGCCCGTCACCTGGGCGCGCGCTTTATCCATGTCTCCACCGATTATGTGTTCGATGGTACGGCGACCCGGCCGTATAGCGAAACCGACGTTACCCACCCGCTGGGCGTGTACGGTCAGACCAAGCTGGATGGCGAGCGGGCGGTGCTGAAGGTGAACCCGGCGGCGCAGATTGTGCGTACCGCCTGGGTTTTCAGCGAGTACGGCAACAACTTTGTCAAAACCATGCTGCGGCTGGGTCGGGATCGGGATACCCTCGGCGTGGTGGCCGATCAACGCGGCTGCCCGACCTATGCCGGCGATATTGCCGACGCCATCATCAGCCTGTTGCAACAGCAGGCCGACGCCGGTCTGTATCACTTCTGCGGCGATGAAGAGGTGTCCTGGCATGATTTTGCCGGCGCCATTTTCGCCATCGCCGGCGAGCAGCAACTGCTGACCCGCACGCCGGTGGTCAACGCCATTACCACTGAGCAGTACCCAACGCCGGCAGCGCGGCCGGCTTATTCCACGCTGGATTGCGGCAAAATCGCCCGGCTTGGTATTCAGCCGTCCGCCTGGCGGGAGGCGTTGGGCGTTATCATCCCCAAATTGGTCTGATGATGTTCAGGCGCGGTAAACCCGTGGGGGCGTGATGCCCTATTCCTTTCGAGTTGCAGGCGATAACCGGGCGAATCCCTGATGCGGATTTGTACGGTCAGTGCGCCTGCAGTTCGGGAGAGGCGGGTATACCGCACATCGTTCTCGTATTTCCTTATCTTCGGTTGGCAGAGATGACAGGTCACGATCGGATCAGTATCGCGTTGGCTACCTATAACGGTGGCCGTTATGTCAGACAGCAGCTGGATTCCATCCAGCATCAGACGCATCAGGACTTTATCATCCATGTGTGCGACGACGGTTCCCGGGATAACACGCTGGAGGTAATCCGGAGCCATGAACTCTATCAGCAGGGTAAAATCCGCCTTTATCCCGGCAAAGGCGGGCTGGGCGCGATGAAAAACTTCCGCCGCGTCATTGCCTGCTGTGAAGACCGTTATATCGCTTTGTGCGATCAGGATGACTATTGGGTTCCGGAAAAGCTGGAGCGGCTGCTGAACGAAGCCAAAGCGCACGAGCAGGGAGGGGCGACGCCGGTGCTGGCGTTTTCCGATCTGGAGATCGTGGATGCGGTGCTGGGGCCGTTGCATCCTTCCTTCTATCGCGCGTCGATCAAGTCCTCGGCGGCCAGCCAACCGGAAGACTTTGTGGTCAGCAACCATATTCCTGGCTGCGCCATGCTGTTCAATCGCGCATTGAAACAGCTGATGGAACCGATGCCGGACGACATCCGCATGCATGACTGGTGGATTGCGATGATCGCCGCTCACAGCGGGAAGATTGCGTATGTGGATATGCCGCTGATCAAGTATCGCCAGCACGGCAACAATACCGTCGGCGTGCCCGGTATCCTGCGAAAACGCCTGCTGCCGGACAGCCTGCTGTGTCTCAGGGGCTACCCCACGGGGCACAAGCACAGCCGTATGATGTTGACCGCCCTGAAAAGTTTCTGCCAGCAGCATCAGTCCGACAGCACCGATTTTCTGCGGGTGATTCGCGGAGAAGCGGGGGTGCTGAGTAAGCTGTCGTTGATGCGACGCGCCCGTAACGGCGAGCGGAAACTGCTGAGTTGTGCAATCTGGTGGATGGTATGAGTGACAAAAAGACAATAAAGCGCGAGGTTATCTATCTCTATATCATCCAGATTTCCAATATGCTGCTGCCGCTGGCGACCTTTCCCTATCTCGCCAGGGTGCTGGGCGCGGAGTTTTTTGGCAAACTCAGTTACGCCCAGTCCATCAGCTTTATCGCGTTGTTTATTGTCGATTTTGGCTTTAACTTCTCGGCCGCCAGAAAAGTCAGCGCGCATGCTGGCGACATGGCGGCCATCAATGCCCTGTACTCGAATGTGCAATGCGCCAAGACATTGCTGTTCCTGGTAGTGATGGCGGCGGGGACGGTAGTCGACCTGTTGACGGCCCAGTCGAAGATAGACGGCATCTTGTTCTTCATCGGGCTGGCGTCCTCGCTGAGCTCGCTGCTGTCCGCCGCCTGGCTGTTTCAGGGATTGGGGAAGAACTCGCATCTGGCTATCCTGAACCTGGTGTTCCGTGTGCTGGCGCTGGGCCTGATTTTCCTGCTGGTCAGCGCGCCGGTGGATATTTATCTGGCGGCGGTGATTCAGCTGTTTCCACCGGTGCTGGTCGGGCTGGTGATTCAGTGTCAGTTGAAATGCCGCGAATCGGTGAGCTGGCAGCTTTCCGGCGTCAACCGGCATACGGTGGCCGACGAAATCCGGGAGAGTTTTCATAACTTTTCCGCGTCATTGTTCACGCTAGGTTTTACGTATCTGAATCCGGTGGTGATCAAGTTTATGTTCGGCGACGCCACGCTGGGCCACTACGCGGTGGCGGATCGGCTGGTATCGGTGCTGCGCCAGTTATATAACCCGATAGTGCAAGGTAATTTCAGCCACATCTGCGGCCTTTACAACCGCCTGGAGTACCCGGCGATTCGGACCCGGCTGATAAAAGTCATGATGATGTTTTCTGTGCTCACCGCCAGCGCTTTTCTGGGCAATCTGCTGGTGGGGGCGCCGATAATCCACTGGGTCTTCGGCAAGGAATATGATATCGGACATTTGCTAACGATCATGATCATTACCCAGTTTGTTATCTCGCTGTCGATTATTCTGGTTAACCTGATCATTATTCCGGCCGGGCTGAGCATCTACCTGAAACGGGTCTATTTCGTCGGCCTGCTGTGCCATTTTTCCTATCTGTTTTTCTTTGCCCAATGGTGGGGTGTATATGGGGTCGCAATTGCGGTGGGGACGACCGAGTTCATTATCACATTGGTGTTCTTTTCTATAGTAATGAAAAAGAACATCCTGGGTAATCGGATGGTAGGGATGCGTCAATAGAGTCACTGCTTCAATAAAATAGCTGCTCCAATAAAATAACCGTGCGCCAGCATGTAATAATAAAACACGGACATACCATACATCTGAATGGAATCGTCATTGCAATCCTGTTTTATCAGGAGAGAGAGTTATGATTAAAAATGCAATTCTGGTGGTGTTGTACAATAAGGGATTGGAGTTGTCTATAACCTTACAGACGCTGATTCAGCATCCGTTTAAATCGATCAAGTTGACCATTCACAATAATGGTCCTTTTCGTATTTCCGACGAAGATAGTTTTTTTTTGCGTCTGAAGACGATTTATGAACAGGTGGAACTGGTTAATTGTCTGGAAAACCAGCCATTGAGCCAGGTATACAATCGGTTTATCGCCGACAACCTGCAGGTGGAGCGATGGGTTATTCTGGATGATGATACCACCATTAATGAGTCATTTTGGTTCGCGGTGGAGCATACCCAGGCGGATATTGAATGTCCGCGGATTATTTCCAGCATTCATTACAAAACCTATTACCCGGTATCAAATGGAAAAATTGTACTGAGTTATCAGGATCTGGATTCGGCGACGGCCTTTTCCATCGGCTCCGGGCTGATTATCCACCGCCGGTTATGGGATGTCTTCGAACGGCGCGGCCTGTCGCTGTTTGATGAAAACTACGCGCTGTACGGCGTGGATGTCAGCGTGTTTCGCCGCATACATCGCCTGAGCGCGTCCGGTGAAAAATTTACGCTGAGAAGCAGTTGTTATCTGGAGCATGGGCTTTCTCGTTTGGAGAAAAAGGAATGCGAATTCAGAATAGTAGAAAATCTGATCGACCTGGCTATTTCGGCTCGCCGTTATCCCCAGTTTCACTTGTATTACCATCTTGGCTGGCGGCTGTTAAAACAATTTGTTCGATTACGCTTTAAAACCGTGATGGTTGCTATACAGGCTTTTTTTCGCGGTAAGCATCCTCGCTGTAATTAATTTCTCTTCATGTTTCTGCAATGATGAGTACCATTTTTGATGGTTTTATTTAAAGTTAAAAGAGTAACATGAGGTCAATTATGAGCCACAGAGAAATAAAGTATAATAAAAAAATATCTATTTTGGTTATATTGTTTAATAAAGAGTTAAATGAATCAAAAACACTAAATTCATTATTGCAATGTAAGTATTGTTCTGACGTCTCGCTAAAAATTTTGAATAACGGCCCTAAAGAGATAAAGACCAATGATGGTTTATTTCAGGCATTGGTTTCTTCATTTAAGGTCGTAATGCTGGAGTCCCGTCTTGAGAATGCTCCCTTAAGTAAACTTTATAATGAGTTTATCAATGGCAATATCGATTCTGATTATTTTGTTATTCTTGATGATGATTCACAACTGGATGATGATTTTATTTTTAATATCTATAAAACAGATGCTGACATTATTATCCCCAGGATATTAAGTGTTGATGATGGGCGTTTTTATTACCCAACTCAACAGGGGGTTGTGGTAGCGCATGAAGGATGGGTTGATTTATCTTCTCTTATGTCTATTTCTTCAGGTCTGACGATCAGCAAAAAATTAGTTTATAGCATGCTATCACATTATCCTGATGTATTTGATGAGCGTTTTTCTTTGTATGGAATAGATACTTCTTTTTTTTTGAGACTGAGAAGTATAGTCAAGTCTGATTCTTCTCTATTATTGGCAAAATGTATTTCTTTGATCTGCCACTCTCTTTCGAGAGTGCAGAAAGAAAATGTTTCACAATTTAGAGTTATAGAGAGATTATATGACTTTGCAATAACTGCAAGGCATTATCCTGAATATGTCAGTCGTTTTTGGTTGTTCAAAAGGATCGTGAGGTATTCCATGGTTATGAAATTTGAATATGCATGGATTCTGCTTCGGTATTACGTTAAAGGGAGGCATCCAAAATGTTGAAGTATATAAAGGATGAGGTTTTTGGACTTTGTTTTTACAAGACGAATGAATATATAAATTGATGTAAGGGCTATGCGATGATAGAGAATAATCCAAAAGTCAGTATATATATCACTACTTGCAATCGATTAGATAAACTAAAAAGAGCGGTAATGTCCGCTCAAAAACAAGATTATTCGAATGTTGAAATTCTCATTTGTGACGATGCTTCTACGGATGGAACAAAAGAATTTGTCGATAGTTTGATTTCTGAAGATGAACGAATTAGATATTTTAGAAATGATGAAAATAAAGGGGCATGTGCAACAAGAAATATTGGAATATTTAATGCTACGGGTGAGTTTATCACTGGTCTTGATGATGACGATGAATTTACCCCTGACAGGCTCTCTTTCTTTATAGCTAAATGGGATGATAAATATTCTTTTGTTTGTGCGAATTTTGAAAATAAGTATCAGGATAGTATGATCATAAATTATAGATTAAAAAAAGAAAAAGAATTCCATTGTTCTGACTTGCTATTCGCCAATGAAGCATCTAATCAAATTTTTACCAGGACTGAAAGACTGCGCGAGATAGGTGGATTTGATGTATCCGTTAAAAGATTACAAGATTGGGATACCTGGCTGAGATTATCTAATGAATTTGGGCCATTTATTCGTTTTCCTGAGTCAAAATATATTATGTATCATGACCATGTGCAAAGTGAAAATCGGGTATCAAAGAGCTATTCTTTTGTAGATGCCTTAAATGACATGGCTCAAAGGAATACGGGGATATATGGATTTAAAGAAAAGAAGATATTAAATATGATAATACTAACAATCAATGGTGATTTAAAGCCAAAACATTTCGCCCAATGGTTTTTTTGGGATGGAAATCCATTGAGAGTATTAAGGATGGTTTATCTTTATTCAAAGATGAAAATTATATAATGTATTTGCTATAAGTTAATTTCGTATTCTTTGTGTTAGGGATAATCTAATGCGATTTATGGTTTCTTAGGAGGGTAAATGTTAACTGATAAATCATCTATTTTTTCTGTCATTGTTACTTACTATCCCAAAATGGATAACGTCATCGCTCTTATTACTGAGCTGAAAAATCAAGAAGTAACTCCGGTTGTTGTGGATAATGGTTCTTTAAGTGAAGATGAATTCTCTACATTATCGATTCTATGTAAAGTTTTTCGTCTTGATAATAATGTGGGTATAGCGAAAGCACAGAATATAGGAATATTGTATGTGAAGGAAAATGCAGGGAAGGGGATATTGTTTTTTGATCAGGATAGTAAGATAAATAACTCATTCGTGAATGAGATTATGGGTGACTATAATCTTGTTTGCAGTGAAATAGGGCAGAGTAAACTAGCAGCCATCGGTCCTGTATTTACAGATTCGAGATATGGATTTTTCTATAAATTTATCAAAGTAAGCAAGCTTGGTTTTAGAAAGAAGATTAGCCCAGAGGGCATTAATAAACCTTTTGAAGTTTCTATGATAATCTCATCGGGTTCGTTATTACCTATATCGGTACTGGATGATGTTGGGCTAATGAATGAGGATTTATTTATTGATTATGTTGATACTGAGTGGTGTTTAAGAGCAATATCGAAAGGGTATAAAGTATATGTGGCGACGTCTGCAAAGATGTCTCATGCGATTGGCGATAAAATGGTTAAGTTCTTATTTTTTAATATTCCCGTTCATTCTCCTATTAGAAGATACTATAGAATAAGAAATGCTTTTTTATTTTCTGGTATGCCGCACGTTCCTTTTTTTCTAAGAATGAGGGAGAATGTTTTTAATATTATACATCAGGTGATACTGATTGTTTCGCAAAGGAAGTTATCATATTTTTCTGTAATGACTAAGGCTATTTTTGATGGTTTGAGTTTTTCAAAAAAAAACGCCGTATAAATTATTTAAAATGAATTTAATTGATTGATACATTCTCTTCTGGGAACTTGATTCTATTTTTTTCGGAAAAGTCTATAAGGGGAGGTAAGAATGGAAAGAAGAGAGTTAGCAAAAAAAATATTATATGTGGCAGGGGGGGCTTTAGCTGGGGTAACAGTATTAGAATCCCAGGCAGATGAACTTAAAAATCAGCATGTGGATATTGCATCTCTTTATCGTTCTAAGAATACATTACATGATACAGTAAATATACTCCAATTCGGCACAATGGATGATGCAAGTTCAGCTTTTTATCAGGCGTTATTATACATTAATAGACGTGGGGGAGGGAATCTATTAGTTCCCAATGGGAATTATTCATTTAATAAACGCGTGGAAATAAGGATAGGTTGTAAAATATCCATATATACATCTTCTAATGCAATTATGACTATGTATTCAGATGAGGATATGTTTAGCATTATTGGTTCTGAACATGCTGCACTACGTATATTTGGTAATGGCGAATTTATATATTCTGGTCCAAGAACGGATCATGCTTCTTGTATTCGTTTTACTTCATTTAATCATGATGGAGTATATGCGAGTAGTTCGTTCGAATGCAATGGGAGATTACGGTTTAGAAAAGGGAAGAACGAATGGAAATATGCTATCCATCTAACGGATGTTCGTGATGTTGTCCTGGTTGGTCCACAGTTTGATGGGCTAAACTTACCAGAAAGAATGAGTGAACAAATTGGTGTTTATGTTCAGGCAAAAAACAGTGCGTCGGTTTCATGGGTTATTAATGATCTGCAATTTAATGATATGAATACTGCATTTCATATAGAGTCAAATACAGTCCCAGGTGCTGAAGGGTTTAAATTTTTCAATTGTGACATGGTTGGGATTAAGTGTGGTATATATTTTAAAAATAACACTAAATATTACCCTCCGCAATTGGAGATTGTTGGGTGCCATATGAATGGATATGGAAGCCTTATTGATATTAATAAAGCCTTAAGCATCCATATCGTTGGCGGTTTATTTTATAGAAAGGGTGTTTCAGAAGGCGCATTCTTAGAGTTTGATAGTGTGCAGGATGTTTCTATCGTTGGTGCGAGTTTCTGTTTAACGGGTAAAGAAACTGATGTTCCCTGCATTCTTATAAAATCAACGGATGGTATTTCAGGTTTTTTTCGTATTTCTGATTGTCATTTTTGGGCTAACAAAAGAAGAAAACCATTTTTGAAAATATTAGGGAAAATCAATATGCTGTTGCTTTCAAATTCCAGCAAAGATTCATCAGGTAAATGGATCGATACCTCTGAGATGTCTTCTTTTAAAGATAATATCTATATAGATACAAATACAATTTCATTATCTGAGGTTGATAAAGGTGACATGTGGGGTGGGGTTGTTGACTGCTCAATGGGGATCGTTGACCTTCGCAATGCCTTGCCAGGAATTGTCTATTTAAAAAATGTTACCGCATTAAGAAAGATCATTGGTGGAAGAATAAACTCTACCTATATTTTGCGTTCAGATTCGGTTATTGAGTTGCAATATGGTATAAATATAACTAATGGTTCTGAGGTTGGGAAAGGGAAAAAAACAATTAGTGTGATATTTGATGGTGAAAATTATACTGTAATCTGAACCTTATATAGTTTATATAAACCTTGCTTTTTTATTTTGTGGTTTCTCATAATGTGGGTATAAATTTATTAATTGATTTGATTTCTCCTTGGGTTTTTTCTTTTATGAAAATTCACTAAGCAATGAAGATAAAAGGGCAAGATGAAAATGACAGATCTCTCTCAGCGTAATGCACAGGTATTAATATTAAAATTCTTCCTTTCAATATGTGTTTTATTACCAACGGGGAGTGTTTGGGGAATAAATGTCAAATTCTTGTTTCTTTTCCTATTATTAGGAGCAACCTTGCTGGGGAAAGGCGAAGGGATTGTAAAAATTGCGATAGGGTTATTACCTCCGGTGGCGTTAATATTAATCTTTAGTCTGATCACTGAATTTAATGGTCGGTATACTTTCGTGTCTATTGAACAAACTAAAGATTTTCTGGTGTTTTTTCTCATGGTGACGTTGGGGTATGCTTTAGTTACGCCGGAGAAAAGATATGAGGTTATAGTTAAAACAATCATAAGATGCTTGGTTTTACTTGGGGCCGCTAAAATTTTGATTCTTCTTTATGCCGTTCTCACCGGAAGGGGGGCGTCAGTTGTAGTACAAGGGATTTCAGCTTTTTTTAATACGTCTTTGATGACCATGGAATCCGATGATGTTGTTGTGAGTCGAATAAATTTTATGTCTGATTATTTGATTCCGACGGTCTTGTATTTATCGTTGCGGGATATCCTTATTAAAAAAGCTTCATGGAAAGAGTGGGTGGTGATTTTTATTCTTTTTTCTTCTCTAATTATTAGCATGTCCAGATTTTTATGGGCGGCGGGGTTTGTTTGCCTTTTCCTGGCATTGATCTCTAATTACAAGAAATATAAAAGTTTTTTTGTGATTTCTGCCATGGCTGCTTTGGTTGTTTTTTTATTGACTCTCCCTTCTGTACAAGATTTGATTGAATTTAGATTTTTATCTAAAGGGGTTGCTGAATCAGACCTGACGAGAACGCTTCAGTATAATGGAATTGTCAAGCACTTTATAGAGTACCCACTGCTGGGGAATGGAATTGGCTATTATATTCCAGATCTTATAAGGAGCCATTTGTCGTTGTATTCATATGAGCTTCAGATTCCCGCTCTCTATATGCAAATGGGAATTATTGGCGCTTCGTCAATAATCATGATTGTGCTCATGATCTTGTTTTCTCAGATGAAAGGATTGTCATTAAATTTGTCGGTCACTTATATTGTCTTAGTAGCGTTGTGGTTGTCTGGCGGATTTTTCAACCCTGTTATTATATCCTCAACAGGAGGCGTTTCTTTTTTGTTGATATATTCAATACCAAGTGATTTTAAATATCGACATGAAGTGAGAGAGGGTTAGTTATATGGTTGTTATGGGGGTAAATATATCCGAGGATTTGTAATCATTATTCTCATTATTGAAAGAGTGAAAAATTTTTTTCCATATATCGTTATGAATATCCGGCAGGCAACTATTAAAAGATGTGCTAATGAGACTGATGACATGGCGTATCGGATTTTATTGATAGGGAGGGAAACTACAACGGCAAAATGCCTGAGATAGCCAGAACAATTATCGGGATTGCATAAAAGCCCATTTCAGTCTGCTCGGGTGCCTAATCCCATAGATGAGTGTTATCATGGCACCTAATCGTATCACATTGAATGAGTCATTGTATGAAGTTCCTTGTTACCGGCGCGGCCGGCTTTATCGGCTTCTATGCCTGTCAGTCACTCTGCGCCGCCGGCCATACGGTGGTGGGGATCGACAACCTCAACAGCTATTACGAGGTATCGCTCAAGGAAGCGCGGCTGGCGAAACTGCGCGCGCTGCCAGGTTTTCATTTTGAGCGGATAGATATTGCGGATAGCCAGGCGATGGCGGCGTTGTTCGCGGCGGAAAAATTCGAGCGCGTTATCCACCTCGCCGCGCAGGCCGGGGTGCGTTATTCGCTGGAAAACCCGATGGTGTATGCGGAAAGCAACCTGATCGGGCATCTGAATGTGCTGGAAGGGTGTCGTCATAACGGCGTCGGTCACCTGATTTACGCCTCTTCCAGCTCGGTGTACGGGTTGAACAGCAAAACGCCGTTCGCCACCGCCGACTCGACCGACCACCCGATCTCGCTGTACGCCGCGACCAAGAAATCCAATGAACTGATGGCGCACTCTTATTCGCATCTGTATGACCTGCCGACCACCGGGCTGCGCTTTTTCACGGTGTATGGACCGTGGGGACGCCCGGACATGGCGCTGTTCAAGTTCACCCGCCGGATTCTGGCTGGCGAACCGATCGATATCTACAATCAGGGTGATATGTGGCGTGATTTCACCTATGTCACCGACATTGTGGAAGGCATGCTGCGCATGGTGGATCAGATTCCGGGACGCGACGCCGACTGGACGGTGGAAGGCGGTTCGCCGGCCACCAGTTCCGCGCCGTACCAGCTCTACAATATCGGTCACGGCAGCCCGGTGCGGCTGATGGATTTCGTAACCGCGCTGGAGTCGGCGCTGGGGCGTGAGGCAGTAAAAAACTTCATGCCGATGCAGGCTGGCGACGTTTATCAGACCTATGCCGATACCAGCGACCTGTTCGCTGTGACAGGCTATCGACCGCAGGTAGGGGTAGAAAAAGGGGTACAGGCCTTCGTGGACTGGTACCGGGATTTCTATCAGGCCTGAGCGAAATAAAGAGAAATATATACCCCAAATAATTCGAGTTGCAGGAAGGCGGCGACGCAGCGAATCCCCAGGAGCTTACATAAGTAAGTGACTGGGGTGAGCGAGGAAAGCCAACGCACCTGCGACTTGAAGTATGGCGGGTATAGACGGCATTACGCAGCGGACGTCTCTGCGGCTTTGCTATTGTTCTGTGGCGGGTACAGTGTGTTACCCCGTAGGATGAATGTGGACAGATGATGAAAATTGCAATTGCGGGTACCGGTTATGTTGGCTTGTCCAACGCCATGCTGCTGGCGCAGCATAATGAAGTGGTCGCGGTGGATATCGTTGCCGAAAAAGTGGATATGCTCAACAAAGGCATCTCCCCCATCGTGGATAAGGAAATCGAAGCCTATCTGCGCAACCCGGCGCTGAATTTCCGCGCCACGCTGGATGCCGTATCCGCCTATCAGGATGCGGAGTTCGTCATTATCGCCACGCCGACGGATTACGATCCGAAAACCAATTACTTCAACACTCGCTCGGTGGAAGCGGTGATCAGCAAGGTGCTGGAAGTGAATCCGCACGCGGTGATGATCATCAAATCCACCATCCCGGTGGGATATACCGCGCAGGTTCGCGAGCAGTTCGGCACTGAAAATATCATTTTCTCGCCGGAGTTCCTGCGTGAAGGCCGCGCGCTGTACGACAACCTGTATCCGTCCCGTATCGTGGTGGGCGAGCGTTCTGAACGCGCCGAGCGTTTTGCCCGCCTGCTGGTGGAAGGGGCCATCAAAACCAATATTCCGGTGCTGTTTACCGGTTTAACCGAAGCCGAAGCGATCAAACTGTTCGCCAATACCTATCTGGCGATGCGCGTGGCCTACTTTAACGAGCTGGATACCTACGCCCAGACGCTGGGGCTGGACAGTAAACAGATCATCGAAGGCGTCGGGCTGGACCCGCGTATCGGCCAGCACTACAACAACCCGTCGTTCGGCTATGGCGGCTACTGCCTGCCGAAAGATACCAAGCAACTGCTGGCTAACTACGAATCGGTGCCGAACAACCTGATTCGGGCGATTGTCGACGCCAACACCACCCGCAAGGATTTCATCGCCGACTCCGTGATCAGACGGAGTCCGAAAGTGGTCGGTATCTACCGGCTGGTGATGAAAACCGGCTCTGATAACTTCCGTGCTTCCGCGATTCAGGGGGTAATGAAGCGCATCAAGGCCAAAGGGATCGACGTAGTGGTGTATGAGCCGGCGTTGAAAGAGTCGGAGTTCTTCCGTTCCCGCGTGATTCACAGTCTGGATGAGTTCAAACAGATGTCTGATGTGATTCTGTCGAACCGAATGGCGCCGGAATTGTCTGATGTAATGGAAAAAGTGTATACCCGCGATCTCTTCGGCGCCGATTAGGTGTATTCTGGCGCCAGAAAAATTAATGTGGCGCGGTCTTTGTCGTCGCGGCAAACAGCAGCATGTTTTTGAGAGAACACGAAATGACAGCATTAAAAGCGATTATCCCCGTTGCCGGTTTAGGGATGAACTTGTTACCGGTTACCAAAGCGATTCCAAAAGAGATGCTTCCGTTGGTTGACCGGCCGGTAATCGAAAAGATTGTCAACGAGTGCGTCAATGCGGGAATTAAAGAGATCGTGCTGGTGACGCACGCCTCTAAAAACGCCATTGAAAACCATTTTGATACCTCTTTCGAGCTGGAATCGATGCTGGAAGAGCGCGCCAAACGTCAGTTGCTGGCGGAAGTACAGTCCATTTGCCCGCGGGGCGTGACCATCATGAACGTCCGTCAGGGGCAGACGCTGGGCCTGGGGCACGCGGTGTCCTGCGCTCACCCGATTGTCGGCAACTCGCCGTTTGTGGTGGTACTGCCGGATGTGGTAATGGACGACGCTTCCGCCGATCTGTCGAAAGACAATCTGGCGCTGCTGATTTCCCGTTTTGAACAGACCGGTCACAGCCAGGTGCTGGTAAAACACCGTCCGTACGAGGTGCTGCCGGAATATTCCATCGTGGAATGTGAGAGCGCGTTGAATCAGGCGGGCGACGCTTCGGCGATCACCTCCATGATCGAGAAGCCGGAACTGGCGCCGGTGGAAGGCTCGGATCTGTCCGCGGTCGGCCGTTATGTGCTGACTGCCGAAGCCTGGCCGATTCTGGAAAACACCCTGGCGGGCGCGTGGGGCCGTATCCAGTTGACCGATGCCATCGCCGAGCTTATCAAAACCCAGCAGGTTGATGCCGTTCAGATGGCGGGGCGTAGCTTCAACTGCGGTCGTAAGATGGGTTATGTGCAGGCATTCGTGTCCTACGGTCTGCGCAATCCGGAACTGGGCGGTGCTTTCAAAACCAAAATCAAAGCGCTGCTGGAAAAATATTAGTCAATGCGTCATGCCCGATAGCACCCTGGTGTTATCGGGTTTTTTCTGATTAAATTCCAAATCATTAGTTGAATCATTAATCACAATACAATTTATTATATTGCTGTTTTTTTTATTCGGTTTATCCGACAAAGGTTATTTTTTGTCAGCCGTTGCTAACTTTCTTACACACACATAGCATTGCAATGAAAAATATAAATAAGATTCTTATGGTCTGTCCGACAGGGTATGGGACGACCAAAAACGGACGCGATTTGGCCGAAGCGTTCATTTCTCTAGGGTATGAGGTTCATCTGGCAGACAGCGATTGCCGGCCGCTAATGCAGTCGCTGACGCCTAAGTTCATGCGCAGCAAACTGTTTTCCGAACAGTGTCGGCTCTATTTTAATGAGCGCTTGCTGAAGCAGTGCGCCACGCTGCGTCCGGACATGGTTTTCGCGGTAAAGCCGGTCAATATGTTCGCCGAGACGGTGAAAGCTATTTCCAATATGGGGATACTGACCTGCAGTTACTGGATTGACGATCCGCTGGATTTTGATCGTTCGGTAATTGCGTCGGCGCCGTTTGATATTTTCTTTACCAACGATCGCGGGTCGGTGGCCAATTATGCGCGCCACGGTATCAAGGCCCGTCATTTGCCTTCGGCCGTCAACCCGACGCTGTTTTATCCGTTAAAGAAGGCGGCGTCGCGTTATTCGCTGAGCTTTGTCGGCACCTTTGTCGAGTACCGACGTAATGTGCTTAACCAGGTTGCCGTGCCGGTACATGCGTTCGGTCCGGGCTGGAAAAAACATACCCGACCGAATGACCGGGTCATCCCGATGCCGGAAGTGTTCGGCAAAAAAACCAATCAGGTGTTCAACCAGAGCCATATTAATCTCAATGTGCACACCTGGAACGGGGTCGGCACCGCCATGAATCTGCGGTTGTTTGAAGTACCGGCGGCCGGCGGTTTTCTGTTGACTGACTGGGTGGATGAAATCGGGGAGTATTTCACCCCTGGCGTCAATATCGAAACCTGGCGCTGTGTCGATGAACTGAATGACAAAATTCGCTTTTATCAGCAAAAGCCGGCCGTTCGGGAAAAGATCACCGCGTCGTCGCGCGACCACGTGCTGAAAAATCACCTCTACCGGCAACGTTGCCAACAGATTCTGGCCGATATCGCCTGCTGAAGCCTGTCTGACGTATAACAGCGAGACGAGTTACGCCCATGCAATACGCCGTGGGCGTAGACTCCCCGCCTGTTGCACCAATAACTACCCACCCGGCGTTAGCTGGGTTACCATGTCAGCCAGCTTTTTGTTGCCTGGGGCGCAGTCAGCCGCAGGCAGGTTACCTTCAGACAGGAGTTGCTTTAATGTCCAAACAGCAAATTGGCGTTGTCGGTATGGCGGTAATGGGGCGCAATCTGGCGCTGAACATTGAAAGCCGTGGCTATACCGTTTCCGTCTTTAACCGTTCCGCAGACAAAACGGATGAGGTGATTGCAGAGAATCCGGGAAAAAAACTGGTGCCGTGCTACACCGTTGAAGAGTTTGTTGAATCTCTGGAAAAACCGCGCCGTATCCTGTTGATGGTTAAAGCGGGCGAAGCGACGGATAAAACTATCGAGTCTCTGAAACCGTATCTGGAAAAAGGCGACATCCTGATCGACGGCGGCAACACGTTCTATAAAGACACCATCCGCCGTAACCGTGAATTGTCTGCCGAAGGGTTCAACTTCATCGGTACCGGCGTGTCCGGCGGTGAAGAAGGCGCGCTGAAAGGTCCGTCCATTATGCCTGGCGGTCAGAAAGAGGCCTATGAGCTGGTCGCGCCGATTCTGGAGCAGATTGCAGCCCGTGCTGAAGGCGAGCCTTGCGTCACCTATATTGGCGCTGACGGCGCCGGTCACTACGTGAAAATGGTGCACAACGGCATCGAGTACGGCGACATGCAGCTGATCGCCGAAGCTTACGCGCTGCTGAAGCAGGCGCTCGGGCTTTCCAACGAAGAACTGGCGAGCACCTTCTCCGAGTGGAACAAGGGCGAGCTGAGCAGCTACCTGATCGAAATCACGGCCGATATCTTCACCAAGAAAGACGAAGAGGGTAAATACCTGGTCGACGTGATTCTGGATGAAGCCGCCAACAAAGGCACCGGCAAGTGGACCAGCCAGAGTTCGCTGGATCTGGGTGAACCGCTGTCCCTGATTACCGAATCGGTGTTTGCCCGTTACCTGTCCTCGCTGAAGAACCAGCGTGTGGCGGCCTCTAAAGTGCTGAGCGGCCCGGCTGCCCAGGCGTTCAGCGGCGACAAGGCCGGGTTCGTCGAAAAAGTGCGTCGCGCGCTGTATCTGGGCAAAATCGTCTCCTACGCGCAGGGTTTTTCTCAGCTGAAAGCGGCGTCTGACGAAAACAACTGGAGCCTGAACTACGGCGAAATCGCCAAGATTTTCCGTGCCGGCTGCATCATCCGCGCCCAGTTCCTGCAGAAGATCACCGACGCCTACGCCGAGAACGCCGATATCGCCAACCTGCTGCTGGCGCCGTACTTCCGACAGGTAGCCGACGAATACCAGCAGGCGCTGCGTGACGTGGTGTCCTATGCGGTACAGCAGGGGATTCCGACTCCGACCTTCTCAGCGGCGATTGCCTATTATGACAGTTACCGTTCCGCGGTATTACCGGCCAACCTGATTCAGGCTCAGCGCGATTATTTCGGCGCGCATACCTATAAGCGTATTGATAAAGAAGGCGTATTCCACACCGAATGGTTGGAATAATATTCTGAAATATTTTTCATATTCTGAAACCGGATAGAAATATCCGGTTTTTCTTTCTCAATATCTCCCCTCTAATAACTATATCCAAAATAATTCGAGTTGCAGGAAGGCAGCCAACACACCTGCAGCGTGAAGTATAACGGGTATAGGACTTTTCCGATAATATTTCATCTCATTGTAATCAATGGGAAAAATATAACACTCTTGCGACTTGTCTTATTTCCTTAACCGCTTAATTTTGTTTTTCTTATTCTTTATCTGAGTATTGGTTCGGATCCTTCCCATGCGCTGGTGATTATTTCATGAAGGATGAATTGAAATAATTGCTTCACAGGCCGTGGGGAAGATCCAACCTGGCTGATTAATTCAGCCAGTCGTGGGCCAGGGGAGAGCTTTCGGGTTGTCCCCTGCCTGATGTCCTTAAACAGGAAATAAAAGGAAATGGTAATGATGAAGAAAACGCTAGCGATCCTGGTACTGGCTCTGGCCGTACCTGTGGGCGCACTGGCGGCTGGGCCGTCAGCAGGTAACGGTCAACCCGTTTTCCAGGGGGGGGCCGCAGCTGGTTCACACGCGTTTAGCGCAGCGAGTGGCCGCGGGTCGGGTTATGGCTATGGCTATGGCCACGGGGTTGGTCGTAGCGTCATGGGGGGCATCGTTTCTGCCGCCAGCAGCACAACCAGCACCACGGCGACCAGCACCTCAACCGTGACGTCAACTCGCGGTTAATGATGGGCTAATAACCAAGGCCACTCCGGTGGCCTTTTTTCTGCTTCAGGATGTTCAGGCGAGAACCCGAACAATGAAAAAAATCCTTGATTTAGCCTTGTTCCGGATGTTGGCGGTCGTTTTCTTCATGCTAGGACTCACAGGGTGTTCTCAGCAAATCAGTCAACTGGGCCGGGACTTTCGGCTGGCGTTGTGGGGAAGGGAAGATGTCAGCATGACGCCGCAACAGGTGGAGCAGCTTCCCTATGCTTCAGCGTATCTGAAAGTGGGTAAGGCGCCGCGCGTCTTTGTGGTGCTGGCGTTTGTCGATAACCAGCAACTGAAATGGGTGACGGCGGATAAAAACGTGGTGGTGACCCGCTTTGGCCGGCTGGTGAAAACGCAGGGGCTGGGTGAAGACATCCGGCAAGTCACCCAGTTGGACACCGACCCGCTCAGCCTTGGCTTGCTGAAACCCGGCACCCCGAAACAGTGGCACACCATCGTCAGCTGGTCGCAGGTGCTGCGCGGCGGTTACGACCAGCAATCGGTATTCGAGAACAAAGGCCCGGAGACCCTGACGATACTGAACATCCCGCGGCAGACGGTGCGTTTCGACGAGCAGGTGACCGTACCGGCGCTGGGCAAACGCTATACCAACCAATACTGGCTGGACCCGACTTCCGGTCAGGTCATCCAAAGCTATCAGTATATGGGGCCAAACATGGCTCTGGTGCAGTTCACTGTTCTTAAGCCATACAATCAATAAGGTAATCTTATGTTGTCATTCAATCGATTGGCTGCCTTGTTATTGCTGGTGGCCGGAACATCAGGGGCGGCGCAGTTAACGGTAAAGTATGCGGGCGAAACGTTGCCTGCCGTGGTGCTGAAAGACGGCACCCGTCTGGATCAGTTTTACGGCCAGATGACTTTCCCGGACAAGGTCAACTGGCAGACTGCGTTACTCACCAACGAACTTGTGACGGAAAAGGTCAGAGAAAAGGGCGAAAAGCTGCAGGCTCGGCTCTATCAGTTGCAGCTGGTCTGGCAGGTCGAGGGCGATGGCGACTGGGCGATCGCCGCCTGGTATATGGCGCAGGCGCTGAAACAGGTAAATACCGTCGGCCGGATCCGCGCCAGCATCGACCCGGATATCGTGCGTCTTTCTCAGCGGGATAATCGCCCGCTGGTGGGCAACTATACCCTCTACCTGTCACCCTATCGGGATCAGTTCTTTTTGTTTGGGCTGATCAGCACCGGCATTGATATCGGCACCCCGAACGTGTTCAAGGACATCGACCTCCAGTCAGGCTGGTCTATCGAACAGTACATCGGCAGACGGCGTTTTCTGCCTGGCGGCGATAACCGCGACGGTTATCTGATTTCGAGCAACGGCCGCTGGCGCAAAGTTCCGTTGGCCATCTGGAACCGCCAGCACAATGAACCGGCGGCGGGAGAAACGCTATTCATCGGTTTTGACCCTTCCATTCTGCCCGAGGGCTTCACGTCTCTGAATGAGCAGATCGCCGACTATCTTGCCAACCGGATTCCACACTAATGGCTAACAACCGAACTTTTAAACTGAGCTGCCTGTCGCTGGCGATTGGCAGCACATTAGGGACGCCGGTCTGGGCGGCTGATGCGGATAACCAGGAAGCGGCGAACCGCAGCGGTTATTACCAGCCCGCCGGCGTATCGCAGATGGATTTTGGCGGCGTCGGGCTATGGCAGATGCCGACGGCGCGCATGGCGGATACCGGCGAGTTTAGCGCCAGCTACCGCGACAACCAGGAGTATCGCCGCTATGCCATTTCACTGCAGCCGCTCGACTGGCTGGAGGCGACACTGCGGTATACCGATATTCGTACCCGGCCTTACAGCACCACCCCAAGCTTCAGTGGCAGCCAAACCTACAAAGATAAGAGCTTCGACGTCAAGGCGCGGCTCTGGCAGGAAAGCCGCTGGCTGCCGCAGGTGTCGCTGGGGCTGCGCGATATCGCCGGTACCGGTTTGTTCGACAGTGAATATCTGGTAGCCAGCAAGCGCTGGGGGCCGTTTGATTTCACGCTGGGTATGGGCTGGGGCAACATGGCGCAGAGCGGCAACATTACCAACCCGGCCTGCCGGTTGATGTCGGGATTCTGTACCCGTTCCGCCTCAACGCAGACCGGGCAGTTCGCGGCGAAGAACTTTTTCCACGGACCGGCGGCGCTGTTTGCCGGGCTGGAATACCAGACGCCGTGGGATCCGCTGCGTATCAAGCTGGAGTACGACAGCAACGACTACAGCGTGGAGGCGGCGGACCAGACTCGCCCTGCGTCGCAGCATATCAAGCAGGACTCGCCGGTTAACGTCGGCCTGGTGTACCGCGCCACCGACTGGCTGGATACGTCGCTGTCGTGGGAGCGCGGCAACACCCTGATGTGGGGCTTCACGCTGCGCACCAACTTTAACCGGCTGCGGCCGCAGCATCCGGACGACGAGCCGCCGGTCTACTTACCGGGAAAAAATGCAACGTTACCGGGAAAAAACGCAACGGCGAAAAATGCGCAGGGCGGCACCGACTGGCAACGTGTTTCGCAGGAGCTGGATGAAAAGGCCGGCTTTACCCAACCGGATATTTATAGCGACGGCCAGCAGGTGACGGTGGTGGCGGAGCAGTATAAATATAACAGCGATGCCGAGGCCAGCCGACGGGCGGCGACGGTGCTGGCGAACAATCTACCGGACGACATCGGGCAGTATCACATCGTCACCCGTAGCGGTCCGCTGACCGCCACCAGTACCCGTGTGGATGCGTCGGCGTTCCGCCAGTTGGAATCCGGCAGTACGCCGCTGGGGCTGGACGAGCCGGATCCCTATCATGTCGAGCCGCTGCCGGAGCCGAGTGGCCGTCAGGTGCTGCATACCGAGCCGCCGCGTTTCACCTACGGCATCGACCCCTCGTTGCAGCAGTCGTTTGGCGGTCCGGAATCGTTCTACATGTATCAACTGTCGGCCAACGCCAGCGCCGATTATCGTATTACCAATAACTGGCGGCTGGGTGGCACGCTGAGCATCAACCTGCTCAATAACTATAACCAGTTCAACTTCAGATCGCCCCCGCAGGACGGCGCGGCGCTGCCGCGGGTCCGTACCCACATTCGCGAATATGTGACCGCTTCGGACGTACAACTGACCAACCTGCAGCTGTCGCGTTACGATCATCTGTCGCGCGACTGGTATACCCAGGTCTACGGCGGTTATCTGGAAACGATGTACGCCGGGGTCGGGGGCGAAGTGCTGTATCGGCCGTTTGGCAGCAACTGGGCGGTGGGGATGGACGTCAACTACGTCAAGCAGCGGGACTGGGACGATCCGCAGCGGCTGAGGGATTACAGCGTGACCACCGGTCACCTGACCACCTACTGGTCGCTGCCGTTCGTCAAAGGCGGGCTGGCGAAAATCAGCGTCGGGCGTTATCTGGCCGGCGATAAAGGCGTCACGCTGGATCTGTCGCGCCGTTTCGACAGCGGGATCGTGGCCGGCGCGTTTGCCACCGTCACCAATGTCAGCGCCAGCGAATATGGCGAAGGCAGTTTCACCAAAGGGATCTACTTCACCATCCCGTTCGATCTGCTCTTCAGTTCACCGACCACTCGTCACGGCTCCATCGGCTGGGTGCCGCTGACCCGCGACGGCGGCCAGATGCTGGATCGGCGCGACGTGCTGTACAACATGGTGGATCGGGAATAATGGTGGACCGGGAATAATGGTGGTCAGGGGATAATCAAGAGTAGTGAGGGGATAATCGAATCACCCGGTCAATATGCAGCGCCTTCCGGAAAACGGGAGGCGCTGCCAGTATCAGGATTGAGGCTGAGGCTGTAGTGACGAGGGGGAAGGCAGCGGGCGTACCGCTCCGGTCCGCTGGCGATGTAGCTTGCTGCTGACCATCATCATGGTGACAAACAGAAACAGCCCGGGTGAAAAGTAGCCATAGCCGCGCAGGAAAAACTCGACCGCGTAGGCGATCACCACCGCCATGGCGATTTTCAGCAACGTTGATTCCATATCGGTGTTATCGCGGATGCGATTGATGGTGTTGACGGCTTTTTTCAGGATCAGCATGTAGCCGATACTGATCAGCAGACCGACGGCGCCGAATTCGCTGACGATTTTCGAAGCCAGGAAGCCGCCGTCGTTACGGTTGAAGTCGCTGCCGGCGAGCGACTGGATGACATAGCCGTATTGACCGACGCCATTGGTGCCGGCCATTTGCAGCCCCAGGCCAAGGCCATGGCTTTCCAGCAGCGCGTTTTTGGCGTCATCCAGCCCTTGCAGGAATACCAGCGTCGTGAGGTTGTCGGTATCGTCGCTGATGGTCAGGCGCGACCCAAAGTAGGCGATGGCCGGCAGGTCGGAAAAGTAGGTCAGCATGAAATACACCGCCGCAACCAGCACCACGATGATCGTTAGCATCAGGGTAATGCGCCGCGCCATCCAGAAGATGAAAATCGCCATCATGCAGAACACCAGCAGCGTCAGGCTGGGGAAAATCAACGCTTGCAACAGCAGGTTCGCCAGCAGCACCACACGTTCCCGGTTTTTCATCAGAATGCCGCTGGCGCAGACAAAGATACCGACCGTCAGGGCGTAATGGCTCTCTTCGGAAAAAGGAAACACCGCCTTGGGTTTCGCAGCGTAACTGCCGATATCAATGCGATGGATGACCGAGATCCAGCCGAGCAGCAGCAGGGTATAGGTGACGGCCCGGAAAACGGAAGCAAGGGTGGCGGGCGGGACGGTCAACAGACGGTTGGAAAATAGCGTGGCGCCAAGAAAAATAATAATCAGCGTCGGTAACGTGAAGAGCGGTTTGTAATTGTTATAGAAGCCGGCGATATAACCGGACTGTGCCAGTAATATAAATACCGCTATCGAAAAAAATAAGGTTTTTCCACTGGAAAAGGCTAATTGCTTCATACAGCGTAAGCCATAAATATAGATGGCCGTGATGGCTGCCATCATGCCCGGCGCCAGCGAGGATTGCTGGAAAAATACAAGCGCAAACTGTGGTATCAGGAAAATTCAAGGCATTTCCCAATAAAGAGATTATGTTTTATGGTTGCTTTCAATTTTCAACTCCCATACTCAGTTGAAGTGTATTTCCAGTGATGATAAATCAGATTGAATTAAATCTTTAATTATTTTGCAGAAAATTTATGACATTCATCGGCGCTATTGTTTACCCTGCTTGTTATCAACGCATTATCTTCACGCTATGTGAATTTCTATTTTTAACGTATTGAATTTATTGATATCGTTGAAATTATTATGAATAGAATAGATTTCCTGGCCGGCAGTCTGGCATCGCTGGCGGTGACCTCTACGGCGTCGGCATCGCAGGAGAATAATGCGGTTGCATTTACCAATGATCTCACCCGCTACAATATTGATTTTTCCGGAAAGAAAGATTCCACCGGGCCTTTTCAGACACTTCTTAATGATATGCTGGAACAGTCACAATCTTTATCGAATATTTTTACCAAAAATGGTAATTTCGATAAATATGCGGTGGTGGTTACCGGAAACCCGGACGTGGATGCCGCCTACAGTAATATCGTGGACAGTTTTTTTTCCGGCGTGCATTTTATTTCTGAAAAGAGAACGTTAGATCTGTTTTTTGCGTATAACCCGGAGAACAATTCCAACCGCAATGCGTCCTGCCTGTTGAGCATTTATTCCTGCCGTTTTACCGGGTTCAGAAAAGTCTTTTCCAACGGCGCGGGCGGCTGGGGCTGGAACTGGTTCTCCTGCGGATTCAATAACTGCGATCGCCTGTTGTATCTGACCCGTCAGCCGGATTCCTACGAGCGCTTCACCTTCATTGGTTGTATCTGGCAAAACGGCGGGTACGCGTTTGAAATCGATAATCCGGACGGCGTGGTGTACTGGCAGGCGGGCAGCTTTGATTACTGCGAGGGGATCGCGTTGATTAACGAAGGGCATGTGGAGATCAACGGCCACTTCGAGTACGTGAGGCGAAAGCAGCCCGCGGTGGTGTTGAGGAAAAAGAACGCCAGCTTTGTGTTCAACGGCGGGGCGATTTTTGTGCGTCAGAATCCGGAGCAACCCTACCTCATTTTCGATCAGGCGTTTGATTACCAGACCACGCTGGCCAATATTCGCTTTGCCACCGACGGCATCAATGTCACTTCCTGCGTGATCTCCAACCGTCCCTGCTGGAAAAATAACCTGATCTTTACCAATCAGATGGCGGAACTGATCGCCCTGAACGACAGCGGCAGCACGCTGGTTTACCCCGGCGCAGCCGGTTGCGCCTGTCGTTACGACCCGGCGCACATTAAAGAAGATAACGGGCGGTTTGTGAAAATCGCCGAGAGCGATAACGTGCAGGTGCAGTTTCTGATACCGATCAATGGACACGATCAAATCGGGCTGACCTGGCAGGCGCAAACTTCCGTCGCCGGCAAGGTAGCGATTACCAAAAAGCTTCATGGCTACGGCGAAAACGGCCCCGGCCCGGTGATGATGGACCTGACCCGCGACGGCAAGGATTACATTCAGAGCAGCGATCGATTGCAGAAGGGCAACTCGGGCACCATCTGGAAAATTCCGCGCAGCGCCTGGCTGCTGGCGCTGTCGTTCAATCTCTCCTCCGCCAGCGTCGGCGACTATCTGGATATGCGCGAACTGAAGCTGGTCAGTTGCTGATCGCCGGGTTGAATGTAAGGAATGCGATCGTTTTACGAAAGTGGTTCGTAATCAATATAAATGACTGTAAATAAGAAGTTTTTTAGGAATAAGCGACTTGTTGCCTGTCGGCCGGTTTCTTATGATGCACCCGTTGAAACTGAGGTGAATCATGAAAAACGTAGTCAAAATGGTCGGTTTACTGGCACTGATCGCCACCCTGAGCGGCTGTATTTTCCCTCCTCCGTGGGGCGGTCCGGGCGGCGGTCATGGCGGCCCCGGCGGCGGTGGGCCGGGCGGGTTCCATTACCAGCCCGCCAACGGACCGGGTCATCCCTGATGCGTAACGCGGCCGGCCTTCCCCCTGTGGGCCGGCCGCATTGCTTTTGCTGACCGGCGTTGGTTTTTCACCTCGCCATTTTCCCATTCCCGCGTGCTTTCCCCCTGACGTTCTTTTCCTCTGAACGGTGTCCCCCAGCCGTCTGTTGTCATGCTGATAACGGCCTTTATCCGCCAGTGTTAAGCCAGAATTCAATACGATGTAGCAGGGCCATTTTGCCTGCCATGTTGGCGCCGGGCCGTGCCTGAACGGCTCGTTTGTCTGTAACGCTCTGGTTTACGCGCTGCGCCAGTTACGCCTGCTGGGATAGGTTCTTAATAAAAACCATATCTTACTGAAGTGATTTGAGCTGGAATTTGGAATAATGACTGCAAGTTCCCCGTCATAAGGATTATATACCCTGAATAATTTGGGTTGCAGGAGGCGGCGATACAGCAAATCCTCAGGCGTTTACTCAGGTGAGTGACTGGGGAGAGTGATAAACCGACGTAAGCCGATTTGAACGCTGCCGGCAGCGGTCCCGCAGAGGCGAGGACCATGAAATGGGCCGGGTAACGCAGCCAACGTACTTGCTTGCGGCTTGAAGTGTGACGGATATAAGAAGGAGAGTGGAATGTATTCAACACTCGTTGCTGCACCGGCTGACGGTGATCGTCGTCGCTCCGGTCTGGCGTTTGCCAGACGCGTCTATATCCCCCGTATGATTGGTTTGGGGCTGGGCTTTTTTTATGTCGCCGCGGTGCTGTATGACCAGACAGAACCTGTGTGGGTGTGGGGGGTATTGTTTTTCAACGGTTTTCTTTGGCCGCATCTTGCGCTGTTGCTGGCGCGGCGCGCCCGCGATCCGATGCGGTTCGAGTATGGCAATCTGCGGTTTGACGCCTGGCTGGGCGGCGTCTGGATTGGCATGATGGGGCTGAATTCACTGCCGTCGGTGCTGATCATGTCGATGATGGGCATGAACAATATCGCGGCTGGCGGTCTGCGGCTGTTTTTACAAGGGCTGGTGGTGCAACTGACCGGCGCGCTGGCTGTTGTCTGGCTGGCGGGCCGGTCGATCGCCTTTGCCACCACGCCTGTGCAGATCTATTTCTGCCTGCCGATGCTATTTATCTATCCCATATCGGTAGGGCTGGTCACCTATCGCACCGCGATCAAACTGGCGGAGCACAAGCGTCAACTACGGGAAATCAGTATCCACGACGGTATGACCCGGTTGTACAACCGGAATTACTGGGAACAGTTGCTGAAAAATGAGTTTGAGCTGTGCTTGCGCCACCAGCAGGTGGCGACGCTGGCGTTGCTGGATATCGATCATTTCAAGCGTATCAACGACAGCTTCGGGCACCACGTGGGCGATGATGTGATTCTCCTGCTGAGCGGCGGCATCAAATCAGCCTTGCGGCAATCCGACATCACCGGCCGTTTTGGCGGCGACGAATTCGGCGTGGTGCTGCCGCAGACGCCGGCTGTCGAGGCGGAGCGTATCGTCCAGCGGTTGCGCGAGTATCTGGACAGCGTGCAACTGCATCAGGCGCCGACGCTGCGGGTGGGAATCAGCGTTGGGCTGGTGCAGTTTCATCCCGGTCTGGAGGACTATCAGGTCTGGCTGAAAGCGGCGGATACCGCGTTGTATCAGGCCAAAGACAACGGTCGCGGTTGCACGGTCTGCGCCTGAACGGTTTCACCGCTAAAGCGCCATGAACAACGCCGGGTTGACCGCCTGGCGTCGCGCTGTTTCCAGATGCGTACGCATGAAATCGGCGGCGCTCAGCCGATCGCCCTGTTCCAGATAACGAATGATTTGCAGATGCTCTTCCGCCTGATGCTTTCGCTGTGGGCGGAATCTCTCCTTGCGGTACTCCACCAGCCGCCGCAGCCGGGCCAGATGGCGAACGGTTTGCAGCAGAAAACGATTGCCGGAACAGACGGCCAGCGTGTCATGGAACCCTGAGCTGGTATCAAACATCTCCATCGCCGTCATGGTCAGGTAACCGTCTTCGGCCAGGTGTTCCTGCTGTTTCCGGCAGTGCGCCAGTACCTGCGGATCAATGTGAAACGTCGCCGACAGCAGCCCGGCCGGTTCGATAATCGCGCGCAGCGCGTAGCTTTCCTCATAAGCTTCTACCGAATCGATCAGCGGCAGCGTGCGCCAGCCCTGGCCGGCCATGTGTTCCAGCCAGCCTTCCTGCTGACAGCGCAGCAATACTTTGCGCAGCACCGGGCGGGTAACGCTGAATTCGAGCATCAGCTCCATTTCTGAAAATTGTTCCGGCAACTGGCGGGTAATGCGGCGTTCCGCCAACTGGCGATAGAGCGGGTCTTCCGCCTGCTCCAGTACTTCGGCGACCAGATTGCCCAATTGCGAGGCGTGTTGCGCCAGAAAAAAACCGCGATTGCGGTCATAGGTCACCATGCCCTTGTCCATCAGGTACTGCATCGCCTGTTTTACCGGCGTGCGCGACGTGTTGAGCGCCTGCGCCAGCGCCGACTCGACCAGATGATGGCCCACCGCGAGTTGCTCGCGTCTGACATAACTGATGACATCGCGCACGATGCGCGCCTGCAAAGGGGTGAGGGTCGTCATGATTCCTTGCCAGTCAGAATAAATAACCGCTGATTATACCTGTTACCAACCGGGCTGGCAGTGCTGCCGGCCAATTGTTCTTTATTTTACTAAAAGTCACTTCGGTGTGTTAATCCGGTTGATTCGTTGGCAGCAGAAAAGGGACTGTCATTTCATGGATTGTATTTTTTAATAATAAAATGCAATATGATTGCATCCTGAACACCCAGTGAAATACGAAGAGACTGTCAGTGGCGCCATCAGCACATCCCTTACTGATTACCGGTCATCCTTTTGAGTGGCTGACGATTCCCGGCCTGGGCCGGATTGCCTGTACTTTTATTCGCCATCAGCCCTCGCTGATGCTGGTGTCGGCGGGCGCTTTGTCGCAATCCGGATTGCTGGAGGATGCGCTAAGCCAGCCCGTGTGGGAAACGGTCCGCATTTTTGGCGCAGCGGCGCTGTCGCGATACATCGGAGAAAATGCGCAGCACAGTCAACTGGTGGTGATCGACAGCCTGTCGGACGACGCCGCCTGCGCGCTGGGGTTTGCCATACTCGACCGGGAAGGGTGGCAGCGTCACGTCGCCGCATCGACCGAACGGGTTATCAGGCAGGCGGTGTTGCAGCCCGACACGATCGCCTGCGATCATCTTCCCACTAGCGTGAACGCGGCGTTTTCGTTGGTTCACCGCTATCCGCCGCACGGTTGAGCAACCAGACCGCCAGTACCGGAATTACTGTCGGTAAAAATGGAATAATCATATCCATTTATCCACCTTTATCTCATGCCGCTATCCGGGCAGGATCTGTCACGCAGGCGATGGCCGCTTCGCCGTGTTAACGTCGCGGCGAACCCGATCGTTTTCATCCCGGAACAATTTTCATTCCGGAACAATTTTCATACCGGAATAACAGGAGACCGTATGCAGCAGCTCAACACACAAGACAGCGTACAGGATGCCCGCGTGGCGATTGTCACCGGTGCGTCGCGGGGCATCGGCAGGGCGATTGCGCTGAAACTGGCGCAGCAGGGATGGCGGGTGGTGGTGAACTTCGCCCGACAACGCCAGCAGCAGGCGGACGAGGTGGTGAGCCGGATCCGCGAAGAGGGCGGAGCCGCGCTGGCGATTCAGGCGCAGGTTGACGCGCCGGAGCAGGTGGCGGCGCTGTTTCAGCAGACGAAAGCGCAATTCGGGCGTATCGACGCCGTGATCAACAGCGCCGGGGTGATGGCGAACACGCCGATTGCCGATGGCGATCTGGCGCAGTTCGACAACATGATGGCAACCAATCTGCGCGGTGCATTCATTGTGCTGGGCGAAGCGGCCCGGCAGGTGGAAAACGGCGGACGGATTATCGCGCTTTCCACCAGCGTGATCGCCCGGTCGCTGCCCGGTTATGGCCCCTATATCGCTTCCAAAGCCGGAGTCGAGGGGCTGGTGCGGGTGCTGGCGAACGAGCTGCGCGGTCGCGAGGTAACGGTAAACGCCGTAGCGCCGGGGCCGGTGGCGACCGAACTGTTTTTTAACGGTAAGACCGATGCGCAGGTGGCCGCCATTACCGCTATGACGCCGCTGGAAAGGCTGGGTGAGCCGGACGATATCGCCAGCGCGGTGGCGTTTCTGGTCGGGCCGGAAGGGGGCTGGATCAATGGTCAGGTGGTCCGCAGCAACGGCGGGTTTGCGTAATGATGATGGCGTACCGGGGAACGCGGTTTTCCCCGGTGTCGGCACATGTTAACTGGCGATGCGGTGCAGCGTGTCGGATGAGGCGCTGTGCCCCAGATTGAGCCTGATCTGAGCGTTGATGTCGTCGAGCAACTGATAACGGCGTTGGTACTGGGCTCGTTTTCGGCTTGGCAATTCATCCAGCGTTTTGCGTGTAATGGTCAGGGGGAGTTGGTACAACCCCGCCGCGTTTCTGTCTGCGTTGATTGACTGCCAGAATTCGCTGTAACTGGAAAACCGCACCTTATTTTTGCGGTAGCAGTAGCGCAGACACTGATAAACATGGTTTTCATCGCCCACCGCCAGAATGCGATGAATTCCGGTGAGGCCGGCGAGGGTCAGTAAACATTCCAGCAACAGGCGTTTGGGGAACAGCCCAAAGCAGGCTTTCGACGCGTCTTTGGTCAGCTCACGGGTCTGGTCGCGGCCTTTTCCCTGCAAACCGCCAATCATGATGGTGAGTTGATTCTGGTCGCGCATCACCGAGAATGTCAGCGACGCCAGTACTACATTGTTGAAACGGATGCGCAGCGTGGCCTCGCCCTCTTTGTCGTAGCGCGAGGTGCTGCAAATCAGGGAAAAACTTTCGCCGTTCTTGCCGGAAAAACGCGCCAGACAATAATCATCCAGGCTGAGAAACGCCTGTTTCAAAAACGGGTTAGCCAACTGATCCACGAAAGTGTAATGGGTACAGATGGCGTCGGCGCGCTCAGCGGCGTGCAGCGTGGCGGACAGATAAGGGCGGTGAATCTTGGTCGGCAGCATCGGCCGGATTTTCACCGCTTTCCGCATGGCAGGAATCTCAATAATATTTTGCAGATAGCGTAAGGTAATTGACGGCATTAATAATGAGCGCAATAAAAATTTGGCTTTTATATCCGTCTTACGCCAGATTTTTTCAGAAAAGAAATTACCCTTTACGAGTTGATAAAAAAGCGACAGTGCAGATGTTTTTTCCATTTTAATTCCCTGTGCAACAGTGCTGTAGAAATAATCACAGGGGAGCGTATGCCCGGTACTGATGTATTCCCGTAAAACGCAAGCTCGGAAACCCTGCCACGTAGAAAGACAAGGTGGTTTTTATCTTTTACCTCTCGCTCTCTGTTGCCGGGGATTATAAAGATGACAAAGAAAAGAAAAATCAGAACCTATATGCTGTTGAGCATTGATTTAGTGAAAATAACAAATACCGATTTATCGTGGGTCTGTTTGGGTTTGATTTAAACTTAATGGCTGGGAGCAACGTATAATAGGAGATCGAGCAGGGCGGGGGCTGTATTTTACCAGCCGCGGCGAAAGAGGTTAAACTGTGTGCGTCTTCGAGCCAGTCAGCAGCGTTAGTAAACAGGCCGGCAGATTCGCCCGCCGGCCCTATTGCTAATTAACCTGACTGTTTTCTTTTCAGTCAGCGATTATTTATAGACAATGGCGCTGGAGCGCACCAGATCGTCGTTATCCATAGAAATAATCACAAAATACTTTCCGCCCAGGGCATCGGCGGATTGTGATAATTCGCGGGTCGCATCCATTGGGGAATCCGTGCCATTTGAGGTGATTACCCCAATTTGCTGATAGCTATCTGCTTGTTCACGGTTTATTTCCTGCGCGGCCAACGTGCTGAATGAGGCCAGTGCAATAGCGCCTGCCGCGATGCTTTTGATCATAGTGTTCATTATAGCTAACTCCATCTTTATACCCGTCATACTTCAAGTTGCAGGTGCGTTGGCTGCATTACTCGGCCCATTCCATGAGCCTCGCCCCTTCGGGGCCGCTGCCAGCAGCGTTCAAATCGACTTACGCCAATTTGTCACTCACCCCAGTCACTTACTGATGTAAGCTCCTGGGGATTCACTCGGTTGCCGCTGTCCTGCAACTCGAATTATTTTGGGTATAGTTAAGGTATTTATATTTGTCTCAACAGAATAGGTGCCGTGGAAAAATCGAGATGACTGTTTCTCTGTTGGGTGTGCTTATCATAGACGTCCGGGAACGGGTAATTTTGTCAATTGATGCCATTTAAATTTCACCGCTGTTAATGATCAGCGGAAATAATATTTCGATGTTACCAAGTGATTTTTTAATTGATTGATTCTGATTGGTAAGTTAAATGGCAAGATAAATATGAGCGGTATTGTTCCATAATAATGAAAACTGAATTTGAAAACCGTGGCTGATTTTTTTGCACACCACGCTGATTTTCCATCCCGATGCAGCGTAACCGCGGGTTTACCCCTGGAAAGTGTAATGGTTTAGTAATGCTTTTGTTGAGAATGTGTCTTGTTTTCACTTTTACGTAATGATAATAATTATTATTAACTTTTGTGACACACATCAATACCGTAGCCAGCGGACGGCGCTGTCGAGGGAGTTTTGGCTCATGCATCACCACTACACACACTATCTGCAACTGAAAGTTGAGCATCCGCGCAAGTACGCCCGGGATTTGGCCCGCATGATGGGGCTGAGCGAAGCGGCGCTGACGTCGCTGCGCGTCGGGCATGACGCTCGCCGCCTGTCCGGCGACATGCGAGCGCTGCTGGCCGGGCTGGAATCAGTCGGCGAAACCAAGTCCATCACCCGCAATGAATACGCGGTGCATGAGCAGGTCGGGGCTTACCGCAATCAGCGCATCGGTGAACACGTCGGTCTGGTGCTCAATCCGCGCGGGCTGGACCTGCGCCTGTTTCCCGAGCAGTGGGATAGCGCGTTTGCGCTGACGGAACAGACCGCGCGCGGCGAGCGCCGCAGCATTCAGTTTTTTGATCGCTACGGCGATGCGGTGCTCAAGGTCTATGCCACCGACAACACGGAGCTGTCCGTCTGGCAGGCGCTGATCGACGGCTTCATGCTGGCGGATAACCCGCCGCTGGCGCTGCAACCCGCGCCGGTCGACGCCCCGGCCGCTGCGCCGGACGCCGCGTTACTGGAGCAGGAGTGGCGGGCGATGACCGACGTGCATCAGTTCTTCCCGCTGCTTAAGCGCCATAATGTCACGCGCCCGCAGGCGTTTCGCGCCGTCAGCGACGATTTGGCCTGCCAGGTGGACAATCAGGCGCTGGGCGCTTTGCTGCATGCCGCCCAGCAGGCGGGCAACGAAATCATGATTTTTGTCGGCAACCGCGGCTGCGTGCAGATTTTCACCGGCGTAATTGAAAAAGTGACGCCGATGGAGAACTGGCTGAATGTGTTCAACCGTGACTTCACGCTGCATCTGGTGGAAGACGCCATCGCGGAAAGCTGGGTGACGCGTAAACCGACCAAAGACGGCATTGTCACCAGCCTGGAGCTGTTCGCCGCCGACGGCACGCCGATCGCCCAGCTGTTTGGTCAGCGGTCGGAAGGGGAACCGGAGCAGGCGCGTTGGCGTGAGCAGGTGATGTCGTTGGTAACGCCGGAGGCTGCGGCATGAGAACGCTGTGTCTGATGTTGCTGTGGCTGCCGTTATCGCTGCTGGCTGCCGACCGGGTGGTGACGATTGGCGGCGATGTCACGCAGATTGTGTTTGCGCTGCAGGCGGGCGACAAGGTGGTGGCGCGCGATAGCACCAGTCTGCACCCCGAGGCGGTGACATCACTGCCGAATGTCGGCTACATGCGGCAGCTAAACGCGGAAGGCATTCTGTCGATGCAACCGACGCTGGTACTGGCGAGCGCGCTGGCGCAACCATCCACGGTGCTGGAACAGGTGGCCAGCCGGGGTGTGCGTGTGGTGACGGTGCCGGAGCCGCAAACGGTCGACGGTATCGGCGAAAAGATTCAGGCGATCGCCGGCGCGCTGGGTGTGACGCCGCGCGGCGAAGCGCTGGCGCAACAGGTGAAACAGCAACTGGCGGCGATACCGTCGCAACCGGCGTCGGCCCGCATGTTGTTTATCCTCAGTCATAGCGGCATGGGCGCGATGGCGGCCGGACAGAGCACCGCGGCGGACGCAGCGTTCCGCGCCGCCGGATTGCAGAACGCGATGCAGGGTTTCAACCGCTATCAGCCGTTGTCGCAGGAGGGGGTGGTAGCGAGCCAGCCGGACTGGGTGGTGATCACCACCGATGGCGCGAAATCGTTGGGCGGCGACGCGGCGGTGTGGAAACTGCCGGGGCTGGCGCTGACGCCGGCAGGCAAGCACAAACGGTTACTGATTGTCGATGATATGGCGCTGCTGGGCTTTAGTCTGGATACGCCCGCGGCGCTGTTGCGCCTGCGTCAGGCGGTGGATGCGGCGAAGTGAGCCTGCCTCCGCGTTTGACGCTGCTGGCGATGGCGGGCGCGCTGGCGCTGCTGGCGTTAATCGCCGCCGGTAGCGGTGCGATGCCGGTGTCATTGACGCAGTTGATGACCCGTCCGATCGACAGCATGGCGTGGCAGGTGTGGCTGTATATTCGCCTGCCGCGGGTGGTGCTGGCGTTGCTGGTGGGGATGGCGCTGGCGTTGTCCGGCGCCGGGATGCAGGGGCTGTTTCGCAATCCGCTGGCGGACCCGGTATTGCTGGGGGTCAGCAGCGGGGCGGCCGTCGGCGTGGCGCTGGCGATACTGTTTCCGCTGGCGTTGCCGACGCTGCTGGCGCTGTACCTGCCGCTGCTGGCCGCCTTTGTCGGCAGTTTGCTGATCATGCTGCTGCTGTTCTCCCTCAGCCTGACGGGGGATCGCTCCCTGTCGCGCCTGTTGCTGGTGGGCATTGCCATCAACGCCATCGGCAGCGCCGTCACCGGTCTGCTGGCGTGGATCAGCAACGATCAGCAACTGCGCCAGCTGTCGCTGTGGGGCATGGGCAGTATGGGACAGGCGCAGTGGGTGACGGTGGCGGCGGTGGCGTCGCTGGTGGTGCCGTGCGTATGGTGGCTGCAACGGCTGGCGTCGCCGCTCAACCTGCTGCAACTGGGCGACGAGGAAGCGCATTACCTTGGCGTGGATGTGCACCGCACCCGGCGCCGGGTAGTGATTCTGTGCGCGGTGCTGGTGGCGGCGGCGGTGTCGGTCAGCGGAGTCATCGCTTTTGTCGGCCTGATCACGCCGCACCTGATGCGGCTGCTGCTGGGTGCGGATCACCGCTGGCTGTTGCCGGGCTCGTCGCTGGGCGGGGCGTTGCTGCTGTTGCTGGCGGATACGCTGTCCCGCACGGTGGTGGTGCCGGCGGAAATGCCGGTAGGGTTGTTGACCTGTCTGATCGGCGGCCCGTGGTTTTTGTGGTTGATACTGAGGCGACAACATGGCTGAACCGCGTTTTGCGCTACTGGCGGCGAGTCAGTTGCGCTATCAGGTTGCCGGCGGCCGGACCCTGATTGACGATGTATCGCTGACGCTGGCTCCGGGCGAACTGGTGGCGTTGATCGGGCCTAACGGCGCGGGTAAATCCACCCTGTTGCGGCTGCTGACCGGTTATCTGACCCCGCAGCGGGGCGAGTGCCGGCTTGATGGCCGGGCGTTGACCAACTGGTCGCCGGGCGCGCTGGCGCGTCAGCGGGCGGTGATGCGTCAGGATAATACGCTGAGCGCGTCGTTCCGCGTGGAAGACGTGGTGGCGATGGGGCGAACCCCCTGGCGCGATACGCCGGAGCCGGACGTGGTGTCCGCGGTGCTGGCGCTGACCGGTTGTGGGCACCTGCGGCAGCGGTTATATCCGCAGTTGTCCGGCGGCGAGCAGCAACGTGTCCGGCTGGCGCAGGCGCTGGCCCAGCTCTGGCAGGACGACGGCCCGCAAGGCTGGCTGTTTCTGGACGAACCCACCTCGGCGCTGGATTTGTTCTATCAGCAACGGCTGTTGCGATTGCTGAAGTCGCTGACTGAAGCAGGGAAACTGGCGGTGTGCTGCGTATTGCACGATCTCAATCTGGCGTCGTTATGGGCCGACCGGGTGGTGGTGATGCAAGGCGGACGCAAGGTCGCGGAAGGCGCGCCGACGCAGGTGTTGACCGAAGCCGCGATTCAGCGCTGGTATCAGGCGGAGGTGTTGGTCAGCCCGCACGGCGACACCGGTATGCCGCAGGTGGCGTTGCGCCGTTAAGACGCGCGTGGCGCGCCGATGAAGAAAAAAGTTCGACCATTATAATAACAACGATCGTACCCGATGGGTTGCAGGCAGACGGCTGACGCGCCGGCAACGTGAAATATAACGGGTATTCCAACCGTAACTGGTTGAAATGATACTGTTTGGCAATCCCTGAGCAAGAAGATAATGACATCCACTATTGAGGTTGCAGTATGTTCTTGCACAACAAAGAAAAGCATCGCACCGGGTTAAACCGGATCCTTTTGACCGGCGTATTGACCGGTCTTGCCTGCCCAACGCTGGCGGCGGACGCGAACACAGCGACATCATCGACGACGACGCCATCGACCACCACGACGCCATCGACCACGACGGACAGTGGGACGAAAAAAGCCGTGTCGGCGGACAAAACCGCCGCTGGTGGGTCCGGCGATCAGATGACGGTGATGTCGCCGCGCGTGACCAAACCGGGCACCACCATCACGATAACCGACAGCGACATGCAAAAGAACGGCGGCAACGACTTCGGTTCTATCATGCGCTATCAGCCGCTGGTGAGCGCCACCGGCGTCAGCGGCGGTTCCGGCGCCGGTAAAAGCGGGTTCGATCGCGGCGGGTACACCGGCTACAACATCCGCGGTCTGGAGAGCAACCGGGTGGCAATCGATGTAGACGGCATCCCGTTGCCCAACGCCACCGGCCGTAGTTACGCCGGGCGTCCGGGGCTGAATACCTTCGGCATCGGCCGCGATTACATCGACCCGTACATGTACGGCCTGGTGAGCATCGACGCGGGCGCGACGCCGATCGAACGCGCCAATAACGCCATCGGCGGCGCGGTGTCGTTCCGCCCCAAATCGCCCGATCAGTATTTATCCGCGCAGAAAGACCACTATGTCGGTTATCAGAGCGACTACGACTCCGCCAGCCGCAGCTGGCACAACGGCGTCACCGTCGCCGGCGGCGATCAGACCCTGCGCGGCATTGCGGTGATCAGCCGTCGTGACGGGCAGGAAACGCGCACCAACAGCGACCAGTTGTCCGCCTATCCGCTCAACTGGCATTCAACGGCGGTGATGACTTCGGCTATCTGGCAGCCTAACGATCAGCACCGTTTCACCGGGACGCTCGACTACTACAGCAAGACCTCGCACACGCACTACGACGGCTGGAATAACTTCGGCACCAGCATCGTCGGCACCTCGCAGCAGGACAGCGACAGCGAGCGCTGGAGCGGCAGCCTGCGCCACAACTGGACCTCCGCCACCAACACCGGCTGGGTGGATGCGGTGGATTCCCGCATCTACGCCCAACGTTCCACCGCGAAAGACGACACCGACCTGCCGCTGGACGACGGCAGCATGCAGAAGGTCAACTCCGACTACAACGTCAGAACCTACGGCATCGAAACCAGCCTGTTGAAATCCGTCGGTATGCACCAGTTCACCTGGGGCTTCAACGCCCAACAGTCCGATACCGAGCGTCCGTTCCATCAGTCGCCGGCTCAGACGGGGGCCAATGTCGTCATGCAGCCGGAAGCGGATAGCCGTAGCTACAGTCTGGGCGGCTTTGTGCAGGATAAGATGGAGGTTGAACTGGCCGGCAGGACACTGGCGATCACCCCTGGGGTGCGGGTGGCGCACCAGAGCACCAAGTCACGCAACCTGTCCAGCCTGAGCGCGGGCAGCAGCGCGATCACCACGAACGATGTGCAGTCGTTGTACGGCAAGACCACCCGCGACACCGAAGTGCTGCCGTCGCTCAGTCTGCAGTATGAACTGACGCCGCGCCTGAGCACCTACCTGCAGTATCGCCGCGGCGCCCAGTTCCCGGACGCCAGCCAGCTGTACGGCTCCTGGAGTCTGGGCTCCAGCTATGCCGGCCGCGCGCAGTACGCGCTGATCGGCAACAGTAATCTGGAAACCGAAACCAGCAACAACTATGAGTGGGGTCTGAAAGGCGACATGACCGACGGGGTGACCTTCCGCACCGCCGTGTTCTACAACGACTACAAGAACTTTATCGCCAACACCCGCTATACCCGTGCGGCTAATCCGGAAAAGTTCACCAACGTACCGTCGAATATCTATACCGCTTACCAGATGGAAAACCGCGACAAGGCTTATATCTACGGCGCGGAATTCAGCAGCCGCGTGCAGTGGGGCACCTGGTTTGACGCGCTCGGCGGGTTTAGCACCACGATGGCGATCGGCTATAACGAAGGTAAATCGAAATCCCGCTATTTGGGCGACAAATACGTCGACCTCGACAGCGTAGCGCCGGTGAAAGCGGTGGTGGGGCTGGCCTGGGATGACGCGGATAACCGCTACGGCGCGGCCATCACGTCGACGTTCCAGAAAGGCAAGCGCGCCACCGCCAACAACCGTCAGACGTATAACAATACCGGCGCGGCGCTGACCGATTCGACCACCCAGTATATGCGCGTGCCGGGGTACGGACTGGTGGACTTGACCGCCTACTGGCGCGTGCTGCCGAATGTGCGGCTGAGCGGCGGCGTTTATAACCTGACCGACCGTAAATACTGGGACTACCTGAGCAGCCGTCAACTGACGCAGAGCACCGCTCAGGATGGCTACAACCGCGAACTGGCCGTGATGCCGGGACGTACCTTCCAACTGGGCGTCAATGTCGATTTCTGATCGAGGCTGTTGGCAAACAACCATGTTGTTTTGTGAACGGTGATGCCTGTCTGACCCGTTCATGATTTCGTGCGGGATAAACGGTGTCGTTGCTTTGCCATTTCATTGCACGCACCACTTAAGGAGAGACCCGAACCGTCTCTCCTTGACCTCAGGCTGGTAGCTAAATGATGAATCCTGATGGGAACGGGGCACTCTTACGAGCCAGCGTAAACGTTGTTCAAACACGCGCCTGAAGGCGCAGGATACTCAGGCCCCGATATCGGCGTTAAAGATCGCCGGATGCGAATTGAGATTCCAGAAAAAGTCATCGGGAGGACGATGGGAGCAAGGTACCTGGACTGGACTTGTTGCCACTCGTCACATCAGGTCAGAGAGCTGGAGCTGATGTTGCCGATTGTTCCCGGTGCACCCATCCATCGTTGTGTGACTTCTCGCCAGACACTGCATGAATGAGATCAGGAAGACGTAGGTCTGTACAGGTATTTTTAACTGTATGAAATACAGTGTTTTTACCAATGATTGCAAATTGAAATCAAAATAATAACTCAGTGTTATTATATAAAGTGTAAAGTTATGTCAGTGCTGTCAGACATGAACGAGATTACCGGGAGGCAGTTTTATGGTGATTTTTCTGTCGCCAGCGTTTGTGAGCAGCGCGGTTTTCGGCTGTGCTATTCAGCCATCCCGCGCAGCAGGATCAATGGATGTATACGCTTGGTGCTGCTGTGGCCGAATAAGGTCCGCATATTGTTCCTGTTTGAGGCCCATGCCACCGGATACTGACAGCAGTTAGCCAGCATTATTATGGAGTCAAATACTGTTGGGATAGTCTGTGAGGCTTGTAATATAAACTGTTTTGGAAATAAAGGTGTAATCAACATGCGAAAACTGATCACTATTTCCTGCTATTTAATATTCATGTCAATATCTGCAACTGCATTTGCGGATGTTGGGACTATCAGCTTCTATGGGAATAACGTTACTAAGCCTGGTGGGTTTATTCAGGGCTGCGGAAATGTATCCACAGTTGATCTGGCGGCAGTGGACTACAGAGTTGTAATCGTTTCAGATAGTTTGCAGGACAAGTGCGGAAAAAAATACATAATGCATTGCATTTCTACCCCCGGGAAACGTTCATGTACAGGCAATATGATTGAGGTACTGGTTGTCGGTCACTGCCCTAACGGACAATGCTCGGTCGCAGGGAAAAATGTAACAATGATGATTGCATTCATTCGTTATGGATTGCTAGTGCAATCGCGCTCTACTGCTTGGGCGAATATTGAATATGCTCAAGAATGAGGTGATGCCTCCGATTAGTCGACCATGTGCTCAGAAACAAGCTCCGATGGCGGATAACAGCATGATATTTCATGACCATCTTGTACAGGCACGGCTTCTTTCGATCCCATAACTAAATCAATTTCATACTGAAGGGACGAAAGCCTGGTATGTGCCTGACGGCTAGCGCAGTCTATGTTTCAGCGGCAGGCGACGGAGAAATCCGATCAGTTGTCGGTGTATCGCATCAATCAAACCAGCGGCGAACTGTCGCTGACCGGGCGTTTCCCGACCGGTAAAGGCGCCAACTGGATTGAGATCGTCACACTACCTTAAGTCATACAGATAGCGCCGGTGTGCGGTAAAACGCCGTCGATGCATGAACCCCGCCCTGAACGGGCGGGGTGATGATGAGGTGTCGGGCCGGGGTTATTTCAGGTAGGCGTTGAACATCCAGATCTGTTTTTCCTGCTCTTTGATGTAATCGGTCATCAGCGACGCGGTGCCTTCATCGCTGGCTTCCGCCGCCAGCGGCAGGATTTCCCGCTGCTGTTGCAGCAGCACGGCATAACCGGCCAGCAACCCTGCCAGCGTTTTTTTGCCGTCGGTAGCGTTGACGTCTTCTTTGATGTCCGCCACTTTCAGGTAGTCGCTGTAGGCATGCAGCGGTTGGGCGCCCAGCGCCAGAATACGTTCCGCCAGTTCGTCGATTTTCAACAGCAGTTCGTTGTAGATTTCCTCAAACTTGGCGTGAAGTTCGAAAAAAGCCGCACCGGAAATGTTCCAGTGATAACCGCGCACATTCATATAAAGAATCTGGTAGTTGGCCAGCAAGGTGTTCAGTTTGGCGGCAATCTTTTCAGACTGCTGCACATCCAGTCCAATCGGGCTCTTTTTCTTTTTACTGCCTGACATATAACGCTCTCCTTTCTGTCAATCGCGTGTTGGTTCGCCATGAACATCAGTCCGGCATGTGCTCGCTTGCCGGGCAACGTGACGGCCTTTTCATCATAGACCAGAAACCCCAGTCCCATCTTCGCCGGGCGGGGTGGTGAATCAGTTATAAAGCGATTCTGTGAATAAACGTTTGCGGCGTATCAACATTTCGGGTCGGTACGCCGTGCGATTAGCGGACGGCGCGAGGCGGCATCAGGGCAGGCGTTCAAGAAACTCGCCGACCACCGCCATGCAGGCGGCGCGCTCTTCTACGTGCGGCATGTGGCTGGAGTGCCGGAAGATCACCCATTCGCTGTGGCGGATGTGGTCGGCGAAGGGCTGCACCACCTCGGGGGCCGCTTCGTCGTACTCGCCGGAAATCAGCAATGTCGGCACGCTGATGGCATGCAGACGGTCGATGATGCTCCAGTCTTTCATGGAACCGATCACGTGGAACTCGGTCGGCCCGTTCATGGCGTGGTAGACGGTTGGATCGTCGTCCATCGCGTCAAAGGTGCGTTTCACCTCGTCCGGCCAGGGATCGAGCCGGCAAACATGGCGCTGGTAAAACACCTGGCTGGCGGCGCGATAGTCATCGCTGTCTAGCGTGCCGGCCTGCTCGTGAGCCAGCAACGTGGCCTGCACCGTCGGCGGTAGGGCGGCGCGCAGTCGGGCGGCGGCGGACAGCCACAATGCCATGGAGGCGGGCGAGTTTGCGATCACCAGCCCCTGCAACCCAGCCGGTTGCCGCACGGCATGTTCCGCCGCCAGCATGCCGCCCCACGATTGGCCCAGCAAGGCATAGCGCTGCGCGATGCCAAGGTGGCGCAGCAGGTTGTCGAGTTCATCCAGAAACAGCGATACCTGCCAGAACCCGGCCGGTTTGTCGCGCAAATGGGTGGAACGGCCGTTGCCTGTCTGATCGTAATGGATCACCGCCCGGCCGGTTTGGGCGAGGTCGCGAAATGCGTCCACATAATCGTGGGTGCAACCGGGGCCGCCGTGCGCCACCACCAGCGGCGTCAGCGGCGAGGCGAGATCGCCACAGACCCGGTACCAGGTCTGGTACTCGCGAAAAGGGGCATACCCCTCACAGACGTTATACATAACGCATACCTTTTTCATGATGGACAGGCACACGCTACCGCCGGCGCGTGGCGGTGAATAGCTAGCAAAAATACGAGGTTGTACCGTGACGGCAGGACGCGTCTGAATAACGAGGATTTATCGAGAGGAAATTATCGGTATTGCTCTGCTAATCGAAAATACGTTGTCTTTCATCAATGCTTTTATTATTTACCCATTGAGGGTTATAGGTTTATACCCGTCATACTTCAAGTTGCAGGTGTGTTGGCTGCGCTCATTCACCCGAATCACTTACCTGAGTAAGCTCATCGGGATTCACTCACTTGCCGCCTTCCTGCAACTCGAATTATTTTGGGTATAGTATCAATATATTTTTCCACTCTGATAGATTGTATTATTCATGCCGGTTTATTTATCCAGATATTGTCATATTTTATATTTATTCTAATGATATTAATGGTATTTTATACCTGTCATACTTCAAGTTGCAGGTGCGTTGGCTGCCCTCGCTCACCCCAGTCACTTACTTATGTAAGCTCCTGGGGATTCACTCGGTTGCCGCCTTCCTGCAACTCGAATTATTTTGGGTATAGATAATCATGCAAAATCCTTTTACGGCATCATGGAGCCGGAACGGTAATCTTTTGTGTCACGGTCACTGGATCATTCATTATCTGGGGCGTGAGTTTGAATTACCGGAGAAATACCACGAGCAGCATCTGGGAACACTGGGGATTTATTCGGTGATTGACCCGGATGATGAGCTTTACCGGGACGGGCTGGATGAAGATGACTGGATTCTGGAAAACGTCGACTGGCTGGCGGACTGTTTCGAACAGCATCAGGTACCGATTGAAGAGTGTTATTTCCGCTTTTTCTATCAGGCCGTCAATCCGCAGGACTGGCGTTGCACCAGCTGCGCCGGGTGCATGTGACGATACCGTGACGCGGCGGCGTTACAGTAGCCGGTAATGCATCGCCCGCACCACTGCCTGCACGCGGTTGCTGGCGCCGAGCTTGCGGGCGGCGTTGTTGAGGTGCAGATTGACGGTCGCCAGCGAACGGTGCAGCTTGCGGGCGATCTCCTTGGCGGTCAGTCCTTCCGCCGACCAGGCCAGACACTCCTGCTCGCGCGGGCTAAGATGCACGTGGCGGCAGAGGTACCAGGCTTGGTCAAACAGCGGGAACACCTGTTCCTGAAAGGTATGGGCCAGCAGCCCCATACGCGCCAGCACCGTCTCGATCTCGCTGTCGGTATCAAGCCCGGTATGAATAGCGGTCACGGTGACGAAGCCGCCTTTCGGCAGGTGCATCGGCACGGTGACGCCGCACAGCATATTATGGTCCTGCATATAGTGGGAAACCGGGCGGTGCCGTTCGTTCAGCACCCGGCGCAGCGAGGTGTTCTCCGGGCGACAGTAGGACCAGGTGAACGGCGCGCAGCTGTCGAGGGCGTGGATCTGTACCGGGTCGACCTGGTAGTAGCCGCTCTGGCACCATAGCGACACCATGTCATCCGGCACATTGCGGGTGCGCAGCAGGGCCGGGGTGATCAATTCGCCGTCCAGCGAACGCGGAACCGGCGTGTAGTCGTAAATCAGCGCGTCAAACCCCAGTTGCCGCACGTCGTCGTACAACCGTTCGAAGGCCGGTTCAAATGCCGCCGCTCCGCGATGGTCGCTGTCGGCCCGCTCCACGGCGGTTCCTCCTCGGGGGACGATGTCGATTTTCCTGCTCACGGCTGTTTTTTCGCTCACGGCTGTTTTTTCGCTCACGGCTGTTTTTTCGCTCACGGCTGTTTTTTCGCTCACGGCTGTTTTTTCGCTCATGGCTGTCTTCTCGCTCATGGCTGTCTTCTCGCTCATGGCTGTCTTCCCGCTCACGGCTGTCTTCTCGCTCATGGTTGCCCTCCCGCTTACGGCATTGATCACGACACAATCCGACGTTTATCTCCTAAGTTAATGCAATTTGGGTGCCAGTTGGCTACACGCAAAAACTAGCATTTTTACTAACTACCCAGCGCGGTGAGTGACCGCTAGCGTAAATGCCAGTGCCGGATTAAGGCGGTGTTAATTGAGGCTTTTATGCGCCAGTGTCACGACTATCGAGCTGTTGTTTCCCGTCGGCGTGCTTGCGCCGTTCCGGTTCCGATAACGCCGTCGCCGGGCAGACTGCACTGTTTATGTGCAGCGCCGTGGGGGAAATAACATGCACCGTTACCGATTTTTATTGCTGCGTCCGTTGCAGATGCTGCCGGTGCTGTTCGGCATCAGTCTGATCACCTTTCTGCTGGTGCGGGCCATTCCCGGCGACCCGGCGCGCCTGCTGCTGGGCATTCGCAGTACGCCGGACGCCATCGCCCGCATTCGCGCGCAGTACGGCCTGGATGAGCCGGTCTGGCTGCAGTATTTCTACTTTCTGCGCAATCTGCTGCACGGCGAAATGGGGCGCTCCATCGTCTACAAAATCGATACCCTGCCGCTGGTGGCGTCCCGGGTGGAGCCGACGCTGCTGCTGGTGCTGGGCAGTGTGCTGATTGCCCTGTCGCTGGCTGTTGTGCTGGCGACGCTGGCGGCCCGTTATCACGGTGGGCTGACGGATCAACTCATTCGATTGGTGTCCACCGCCGGGCTGGGGTTTCCCGCGTTCTGGCTGGGGATCATGCTGATTCTGTTGTTCAGCCTGCGGCTAGGCTGGTTTCCGGTGTCGGGCTATGGCAGCAGTTGGGCCGAGCGGCTGCATCACCTGTTTCTGCCGTGCCTGACGGTAGCGCTGGCGTTATCGGCGGTGCTGACCCGCAACCTGCGCGCCAGCCTGCTGGCGGAACTCAAGAGCGACTATGTGGCGGCGGCACGCGCCCGCGGACAGCCGGAGCGGCGGATTTTCTGGCGACACGTGGTGCCGAATTCGCTGGTGCCGACGCTCAATCTGCTGGCGGTGAATATCGGCTGGCTGATTGGCGGCACGGTGGTGATCGAAAGCGTGTTCGCGCTGCCCGGCATGGGGCAACTGCTGGTTCGGGCGATTTTCAGCCGCGATTACATGGTGGTGCAGGGCGTGGTGATGCTGTTTGCCGTCGCCACCGTGACGGTCAACCTGCTGGCCGACCTGCTGACGGTGGCGCTGGATCCGAGGATTCGTCTATGAGCCGGGTTTCGTCTTTCACATTCTTTCCGCGTTTTGCCGCGGCGCGTCGGCGGTTCCGCCAGCCTGCGCTGCTGGCCGGTACGCTGATTCTGCTGTGCTGGGTTTTGCTGGCGCTATTGGCGCCGTGGGTAGCCCCGTTCGACCCGATAGCGCAGGACCCGTCGGTCAGCCTGCAGCCGCCGGGCGGCGCCTACCTGTTCGGCACCGACAACTACGGCCGCGACATTTTCTCGCGCGTGGTGTGGGCCAGCCGTATCGACCTGCAAATCAGCCTGCTGGGGGTAGTGTTCCCGTTTTGTATCGGCACCCTGCTGGGCGCGCTGTCGGGTTACCTCGGCGGCCTGACCGACACCCTGGTTATGCGGGTGATCGACGTGGTGCTGGCGTTCCCGTTTCTGGTGTTGATGCTGGCGATTATCGCGGTGCTGGGGCCTGGGCTGATTAGCTTCTATATCGCTATGGCGATGGTGGGGTGGGTGTCCTACGCCCGGCTGGTGCGCTCGCAGGTGCTGACGCTCCGCCAGCGCGATTACATTCTGGCGGCCCGCAGCCTGGGCTACAGCCACTGGCGGGTGCTGTTCGTCCACCTGTTGCCGAACGCGCTGACCAGTTCGCTGGTGTTTGCGATGTCCGACTGTGTGTTGGTGCTGCTCAGCGGCGCGGCCATCAGCTATCTCGGGCTGGGGGTGCAGCCGCCGCTGGCGGAGTGGGGCGTGATGGTGGCGGAAGGGCAGAGCTTTATCACCACGGCATGGTGGATGACCACCTTTCCCGGCCTGGCGATCGTACTACTGGCGATGGGCTTTAGCCTGCTGGCGGACGGTCTGGGCGATCGACTGGGAGCACGGCCATGACGCTGCTGAATGTACGTGGGCTGACGCTGGAAAACTGTCAGGGAATCCGGCTGGTGGATACGGTCTCCTTTACCTTGCAGAAAGGGGAAATGCTGGGGCTGGTGGGTGAATCCGGTTCCGGCAAAACCCTGACCTGCCGGGCGCTGATGCGGTTGTTGCCGGGCGCGGGGCTGCGTATCGCCGCCGGCGAGGCGTGGCTCAACGGTCAGGATGTGATGCAACTGAGCGACGCGCAGATGACAACCGTGCGCGGGCGACAGCTGGGGATGATTTTTCAGAATCCGTCCAGCCATCTCAATCCGGTGATGACCATCGGCGAGCAGATCGCCGAAAGCCGGCGTCTGCATTTCGGCAGCAGTCGGCGCGCGGCGCGCGATGAGGCTGTCGCGCTGTTGCAGCAGGTCGGCATCCCCGACCCGGTACGGCGAGCCGGCAATTATCCGCACGAATTTTCCGGCGGAATGCGCCAGCGGGCGATGATCGCCGTGGCGCTGGCCTGCGAGCCGCAACTGCTGATCGCCGACGAGCCGACCACCGCGCTGGATGTCACGGTGCAGATGCAGATCCTGAGGCTGCTGGCGCAACTGCGCGAGCAACTGGGCATCGCCATCATCATGATTACCCACGATTTGGGCGTGGTGGCGCAGACCTGCGACCGCATGGCGGTGATGTACGGCGGCCGTCTGTGCGAACTGGGGGAGAAACGGGCGCTGCTGTCTTCGCCGCGCCATCCCTATACCCGCGCGCTGATTGCGTGCCAGCCGATGCAGGCGGGCGACGGCGGACCGTTGCGTACGTTGCCCGGCCAGCCGCCGTTGCCGGAACAGTTCGGCGACGGATGCCGGTTTGAACCGCGCTGTGCGCGGGCGGGCGAACGCTGCCAGCGGCAGACGCCGCCGCTGGACGGTACGGCGCGGCAACTGGCTTGCCATTACCCGCTGACGGAACATGAAGGAGAGGCCGGATGAGTGGACTGATATACCCGCTGCTGGAGGCGGAAGAGATTGACGTGACGTTCCCGGTATCGGGCCGCTTTCCGTGGCAAAAACGCGAAGTGCGGGCGGTCAACGGCGTCAGTTTGCAGATTGCCCCCGGCGAAACCCTCGGGCTGGTGGGCGAGTCCGGCAGCGGCAAGAGCACGCTGGGCCGCGCCCTGTTGCAACTGGAGACGTTAAAGCGCGGTCGGGTGCGTTTCAACGGTATCCCGGTCAGCGATGGTCTGCATAGCGACGTAGCCCGCTTACGGCAAGAGACGGCGATGATTTTTCAGGACCCGTTTTCCTCGCTCAATCCACGCCAGACGTTGTTCCAGAGCATCGCCGAGGTGCTGAAAGTCCATAAACGGTTATCTCCCGCCGTCACGGCCGAGCGCGTCGGCCAGTTGCTGTCCATGGTGGGACTGCGGCCGGAGCACGGCCGGCGCTACCCGCATGACCTGAGCGGCGGGCAGTGTCAGCGCGCCGGGATTGCCCGCGCGCTGGCGCTGGAGCCGCAGCTGGTGGTGGCGGACGAGTGCGTGTCGGCGCTGGATGTGTCGATTCAGGGGCAGATCATCAACCTGTTGATGTCGCTGCGCGAACAGATGGGGCTGGCGATGATCTTTATCGCGCACGATCTGGCGGTGGTGCGGCGGCTGTGCGATCGGGTGGCGGTCATGTATCTCGGGCGCATTGTAGAAGAAGGGCCGACCGAGGCGGTGTTCAGCCAGCCGCAGCATCCGTACACCGCCGCGTTGATCGCCGCCATTCCCGATATCGATCCTGACCGTTCACTGCCAGTCACCGGCCTGATGGGCGAACCACCCAGCCCGCTGGCGCTGCCTTCCGGCTGCGCGTTTCATCCGCGCTGCGTGCATGCCGTCGCGGCGTGCCGGCAGGAAACGCCGCCGTTGCGATCTCAGGGACGTCAGTATTCAGCCTGCCTGCGGGCCGGCGACATCGCGTTTTGCCCCACGGCGCCAGCCGACGCCGTGGGCGCTGTTTCCGCGGACCTTTCCGCTTCCACTCGCATTCCAATCGTATCAACAGGGGAGTCGTGCCATGAAAATGTATAAGCGCAATGTGGCGGCCGCCAGCGTGTTGCTGGCGCTCAGTCTGGTCAGCGAACTGGCGCAGGCGGCCGGGATTCTCACCATCGGACGGCGTGAGGACAGCACCACCTTCGACCCGATTAAATCGGCGCAGAACGCTGATAACTGGGTGTTCTCGAACGTGTTCGACGTGCTGATCCGGGTGGATAAAACCGGTACCAAACTGGAGCCGGGGCTGGCGCAGAGCTGGACGGTGTCGCCGGACGGCACGGTGTACACCTTCACGTTGCGCGAGGCGCGCTTTTCCGACGGCTCGCCGGTAACGGCGCAGGACGCCGTGTTCAGCCTGACCCGTATCCGCGACAGCAAGGAGTCGTTGTGGCGCGACTCTTACAGCATCATCGATAAGCTGGCGGCGCCGGATGCGCATACGCTGGTGGTAACGCTGAAATCGCCTTCCGCACCGTTCCTGTCGCAACTGGCGCTGCCGAACGCCTCGGTGCTGCCGGAAAAAATCGTCCACAGCCTGGGTGAGGAAACCTTTGCCGAGAAACCGATTGGTTCTGGCGCGTTTGTCGTTAAGTCCTGGGCGCGCGGCGACAGGATCGTGCTGGCGAAAAACCCCTATTACTGGCAGGCGGACCACGTCAGCCTGGACGGGGTGGAGTGGCAAACCATTCCGGACGACAACACCCGTATGCTGAAGGTGCAGGCCGGCGAGCTGGATGCCGCGCTGTCGGTGCCGTTCTCGCGCATCGTTTCGCTGCAGAAGGACCCGAATCTGAAGGTGGTGCTGGATCCATCCACCCGTGAGGACAGTCTGCTGATTAACCATTCCCACGGGTTGCTCGGCAAGGTGGAGGTCCGTCAGGCGTTGGATTACGCGATTGATAAAAGCGCTATCGTTAAGACGGTGACGTTCAACTACGGCTCGGTCGCTAATTCGTATATTCCGAAAGGGGCGCTCTATTACTACGCCGACAACCTGCAGCGCCCGTACGATCCGCAAAAAGCCAAACAGATGCTGAAAGCGGCGGGCGCGTCCGATCTAACGCTGAATTATGTGGTCAACGCCGGGGATGAAGTGGATGAACAGATCGCCGTACTGCTGCAACAGCAGCTGGCGAAAGCCGGGGTCACCGTCAATCTGCAAAAGGTCGACCCCAGCCAGAGCTGGAGCATGCTGATAGCGGGCGATTTTGACATCTCGGTCAACTATTGGACCAACGACATTCTGGACCCGGACCAGAAAACCACCTTCGTGCTCGGCCACGACAGCAACATGAACTACATGACCCGCTATCAGAATGACCAGGTCAAAGCGCTGGTGGCGGCGGCGCGGGTGGAAATGGACCCGAAAAAGCGTGAACAGATGTACATCGACCTGCAGAAGATGGCCAAGGACGACGCCAACTGGATCGATCTCTACTACAGCCCGTACCGTAACGTCACGCGCAAGAACATCAGCGGCTTCTACCAAAACCCGCTGGGACGTTTCTTCCTCGAAGATACGGTGAAGGGGTAGGTGGTAGCAGTTAGATTGCCGCATCACGTTAAGTGCAGGGTGATGGTCTTTCAGGCGTAAAAAACTGTGCTGAGGTAGGCGACTTCGCCGGG
>NZ_CM001979.1:1483512-1502928 GCF_000406205.1 Dickeya sp. NCPPB 3274
TGGATCCAACGTGCGGCGGGCGAGCTGTACCGGCTGCTCTATGCCGTCACCGCGCTGCTCGACCCGCCCTGCCTCTACCTCGGCGGCACGCTGCCCGCGCCTTTCATGGCCGGATTGCAAGCCGCCGTCATGGCTCAGACGCCGGCGCCGGACGACGACGCACCGCTGACGCTACCGCCGGTGCGCCTCTCGACGCTACCGACACAAAATAGCGCCGCCTTCGGCGCAGCCGCGCTGGCGCTTAATCAATACTGAAAACAACAAAGCCGCCCGAAGGCGGCCATTGTTGACAAACCCTTAAGTGCAAGATGATGGGTTTTTCCGGCGTCAAAAACTGTGCTGAGGTGGGCGACTTCGCCGGGTGAGCGACAGGACGTCGCGAAAGCCCGTGCCGCGTCTGGAACGCGTCACGGGCGGCCCGAACAGCGAAGGCGAACGCCGAAGGCACCGCGTTAGCGGCACAGTTTAGCCCTTAGCCAGTGGTCAAGGAGAGGCGGCGTTTGAGCCTCTTCCTTGTCGTGCGTGCGATGAAGTGGCAAGGAAACTACATCGTTTATCCCGCACGAAGCTATTCACCAGGCCAACAGACATCACCGTTCACAAGACAACATGGCTGTTTGTCAACAGCCTCACGATTCCCGTTAACCGGGAGCGGTGTTATTTTACCGGAACGGTGGCTCGTTGAAGGTACGCAGTTTGCGCGAGTGCAGGTGTTCCGCTTCGGCGCGCAGCAGGTCCACCGCGCGGATGCCGATTTGCAGGTGCTCGGAAATCGCGCCTTCATAGAAGCGATTAGCCTGACCGGGCAGTTTGATCTCGCCGTGCAACGGCTTGTCCGACACGCACAGCAAGGTGCCGTAAGGCACGCGGAAACGATACCCCTGCGCTGCGATGGTGGCGCTTTCCATATCTACCGCCACCGCCCGGCTGAGGTTGAAGCGTAGCGCCGAGGCTGAATAACGCAGCTCCCAGTTACGGTCGTCGGTGGTGACCACGGTGCCGGTGCGCAGGCGCTGTTTCACCTCTTCGCCCGGCATGCCGCTCACCTGTTTGGTGGCGTCGTACAAGGCGCGCTGCACTTCGGCGATGCTGGGGATCGGGATATCCGGCGGCAATACCGAATCCAGCACGTGATCATCGCGCAGATAGGCGTGCGCCAGTACGTAATCGCCGATGGTCTGACTTTCCCGCAGGCCGCCGCAGTGGCCGATCATCAGCCAGGCGTGCGGCCGCAGCACCGCCAGATGGTCGCAGATGGTTTTGGCGTTGGACGGCCCGACGCCGATGTTCACCAGCGTAATGCCGCGCCCTTCGCGCGAGATCAGGTGGTAGGCCGGCATCTGATGGTTTTTCCACGCCAGATCCGATACCGCCTGATGCGGGTTGTCGGTGTCGGCGGTGATCACCGCGCCGCCGGCGCAGGCCAGCGCCTGATACGGGCTTTCTGGATCGGCAATCTGGTCGCAGGACCAGCGCACGAACTCATCGACGTAACGGGTGTAGTTGGTGAACAGCACAAACGGCTGGAAGTGTTCGGCGCGGGTGCCGGTGTAGTGGCGCAGGCGCGCCAGCGAGAAATCGGTACGCAGCGCGTCGAAGTGCGACAGCGGGAAATGGTCGAGCGTCTGCAACAGGCCATCGGCGGTTTCATCGCCGATCAGCGCCAGCGACGGCGTGGGGAAGTGTTGCGCCAGCGCGGCGCTCATCGAACGCTCCAGCCCCAGATTGGCGCCGTCGATCACATACGGATAAGGAATCTCCTTGTCCGAAGGTGCGACTTCGATGGTGGCTGAATAGTCGTTTTCCAGAATCGCCAGTTGTTCCGCCAGATAGTGCCGGAACAACTGAGGGCGGGTGACGGTGGTGCGGTAGCTGCCGCCGTGGGTAAGGCGGCCGTACGCGCGGGTCTTGCTGTGCTTCTGGGACTGTCCGTCCCAACTGATGCGCAGCTCCGGGTAGACAAACAGTCCGTTGGCGCGCGCGGCGGCATCCGGCGGGGTGCCGTGGGTAATAAAATCGCCGATCGCGGTGCGCAACGCCTTGACCGCGGCATCATATCGCGCTTCCAGTTGGTCCAGCGCCTCGCTGGCGGACAGGCCAGCGCCAGGTGCATAACTCATCTTTACTCCTTTTTTCCGATGCGATGGCCGACGCCATACAGTGCGTCCATTGTGGCACACCGCACATCACGGCACGATGGGATAAAAGTGAATTTGAAAAGTCAGGCTCATGGAATGCGGCGATCGTACCGATATAAGGGAAGATGTCAGGTGGTATCCGACAGTTTTTCCTTATTTTTTTGTTATGTTACGAACAGGACGAACCAATAACCTCTGGACGTTATGGTGATGGAACAGGAATATCAACACTGGCTGCTGGCGTTGTCGGCGCCGATGGTGGCGCTGAATATCGACTACGGCGCCCGCTACGATGTGGATACGTTTTACCCGCCGGGCAAGACTTTCAACCTGAAAGACAGCTGGGATATCGCTTCCCGCGACGACTTGATCGCCATGATTAATCGCATGACCGACAACGGACACGCGGAAAACCTGGAACGTGATTATCATTTGTGGCACCGGCTAAGCCCCGAACAATGGCAGGAATATTGCGCCGGCCAGCCTGAAGGCCGGCAAGGCGTGCTGACGCTGGTGACGGAAACGGCCGCACTGTGCGGCGAAGCCGGTATCCGCGCCTGGGATCTCGGTCGAATGGGTTTTCTCTGCCGGGTCGGCCAGCTCAACGGCTGGATCAACCAGACGGAAAGCCAGTGGCTTCACTCTCGTCTGGCGGCGCGGGCCAACTATTACTATCGCAGCTGGCAACAGTATTACGCCGCGTTTTTTGTCGGTCGTACCTACTGGTTGGCTTTGGATGCGGCATCGCCGGAGATTCAGCGGTATGAATGGGGCTACCTCTGCCGACGCCCTTCCTACGTCGCCCAGTTCAACGCGCTCTATTGTCACGCCGACAGCCCGATAAAACATCTGCGGTGGGACGTGGCGCATCCGGACATGGAGAAACCCGCATCGTTACAGGGAGCAGAGGTGTAATGGATAATCTGTGCTGGCAACTGCTGGGCATTGAACCCACGCAGGATATGGACGCCATTCGTCAGGCTTACCGGCAAACGCTGCCGCAATTCCACCCCGAAACCGACCCGGAAGGGTTTAAGCGCCTGCGGCAGGCTTATGACGCCGCTTGCCGGCTGGCGCAGCATACCGGTGAGCCGGAAGAACACGAGCAGGCCCCGGCTGAAGCCGACGCGCCGGCCGACGACCGATTTGAGTTTGACGCTGAGACCGAGCCGCTGCGCGCGGCGTTTGAGCAACTGCTGTCAGACCCTGCCGCCCGCGTGCAACCCATCGGCTGGGAGCGTTTTATTCACACGATGGATCAGTTCGGGATGACGGTGGTTGAGCAGGCCCGCTGGCTGCTGTTAAAACGGCTGTATCGGGAACCCTGTCTGTCGGCCTCCTGCGCCGGGCTGCTGGCCGAGAGGCTGCGCTGGCGCCAGCGGCTGGACGAGTTGCCGCAGGAACTCGCCGGCGAGATGGACGAGTATCTGGATTTTCTGGCGCGGGGCGACTGGTTCGATTTCTCATCGCTGGCCGGGCTCAACCTGCCGGCGCAGCTGGAAACGATCTTTTTCCTGCAGCAGTGTCGGGAGCTGTTCTGGAACCGGCCCGGTTTCATGTTGAAGACGTTGTTGAGCGATTCGGCCGTGATTGTCTGGCCGGACTGCCCGGCGCTGATGCATCAACTGGCTCGCTGGTATAGCCTGGCCGAATTGCCTCAGCCGTTATTGCGTGATTACTGTCTGGAGCAACTTGCCGCTCACCCGCAGGATAGCGAGTGGCTGCGGTTGAGCGCACACCACTGCGCGCTGGCCGGCGATGAGCAGCAGGCGTTCGAACTGTGGCGCCGGTTGTATCTGCTTAACCGGCACGGGCAGGCCGAGCAATGGCTGATCGACTGGTGCGCGCGGCGCCAGCCGGAGTGGCTACCGTTACTGATCCAGTCGTTCAATAGCGCCGTGGCGCCTTCGCTGGACGGCGTGAGTCTTGAGGATTCGCTGCAGCGTTTTTTCCAGCCGGAACAAACGGTGCAGATGATGGCCCGCTGGGGGGATGCCGCGCAACTGCCGTTGTCTTCGCGTGCAGCCGACTATGTGCAATGGAAGCTGGGCGCATGGAAGCCGCAAATCATGTACGCGCATCTGGTGCGGAACCACTGCGACACGTTGCAGGATCAATGCTACTGGCATGCCTGTATGCTCACGTTCGGCAACGAGCGACTGCTGCGGGATATGCTGGATCAACCGATACCGGAGGAGCCGTTGCCGGCGCTGGTCATGTCCGGACTACGGGCGCAGGCGGAACAGCGCCTGCAGTGGCTGGCGACCTCTTCGGTGATCCAGGCGTTCACCGCGTGGCTGGCGGCGCCGTCGGACGCCACGCTGCCGGCTGAGTTCGACGATACCGATTCGGTGGTCTGGAATCAGGTCTATTCGTGGCTGATGCAATGGCGGCGCTTACCGTCGGGCCAATTGCGCAAACTGACCGAACATGCCGAATGCAACCGGATGCTGGAGCCGGTCAAAGACTGGCTGGCGTTTTTGGCTTCGGTATGGGATATCGTCCTGCCTGAACAGGAGCGCGTCAGCGCGCGTGACGAATTCCGCCACGCCATGCTGCTGACGCTGATGGTGGCCTACCCGCGCGAGAATTTGTCATGGCTGCGCCGCCTTGAGGTTCCCTCGCTGCCGGAATCGCACCCGGCGTATGCGTTGTATCGGTTGTACCGCCAGTTGGATGCGGTTGAACCGGATGACGCCATGCGTCAGCTATCGACATGGCTGGTGCTGTCCGACGGGCTTCACTATAACTGCTGGATGCGTTTGCCGGTGTCGGTGGAGGGCTACCTGCGTCAGGATGGGCACAGTTATATCGCCGCCGCCAGTCAATTCTATAGCTCTGAGTCCGGCTGGCGCGAAACCGTGGCGCAGGCGCCGCTGATCTACCAGATTCTCTTTCATGCCATTTACTGCTATCTGGGTAGCGACCGTCAGTCGGAGAAACACCGGGAGTGGTTGCAGCAGTTGGAAGGAACAACGCCGGAGCTGGAGCAAATTGCCAACGCGGTGCTGGAACGTCAGTCTGACGAACTGTATCAGGCGCTCAAGCCGCTGGATGACGATAAACGCATCGGATTGATCGGCCGGATGATCGACAAGTTCCATCAGAATGAAGCCTATTTGCCGGATAACGACGAACAGGCGTTGCTGGATGATTGTCCACGTCACGCTCATGACGATGTGACGCTACGGCTGGTGGCGAAAATACTGCAGCAATACGCCGACGAGCGAGAGTCGCACTTTAAACACAACGGCGCGACGCGCGGCCGGTTCTGGCAGTTCTGGCGAATGAGCGATCGCATCGATCGCGCCGGTTTTTTTGCGCAAAACTGGATCGGCGCGCTGCTGCTCTATACCGGAGGCAACATGCTGCTTGAGCATTCGCCGCATAAAAACCTGGTGATTATCGCTCTGTTGCTGCTCAATCTGTTCAGCGCCGCCCGACGCCGTTTCAACGACATGGGCAGCAGCAGCCCATCGCTTTCGGCGTTCTGCGTGGTGTTGTTGCCGATTTTCGTCTTTTTACCGCTATGCCTTAACGGCAGCAAACGATGGAACCGGTTCGGCCCGCCTAAAATAACGTCGGAGTAACGGGGTGGTAGCAGCAGAATAAAGGGGCTTCAGGCCCCTTTATCGTTGTTTATCGAACGGATTTATCGAACGAATTGTCTATCTATCCCACTCGTCCAGCGCGCGTTCCAGACGAACGCGGGTTTCCTGAATGCGGGGCGTATGCTGGGCGGCCAGCGCCTGCTCGAACTCCCGCAGCCAGATGCCGATTTGCGCTCGCTCGTCAGCCCGCGTCTGCGCCCAGGCTTTCTCCAGCCGGGCGAGCAGATTACGGTTGACCAGATTATCGCGCGGGTGAATTTTCAGGGCTTTCAGCCGTTGCTGGCTCTGCTCGCGTTGCGCCGCGCTTAGCCCCACCGGGCTGCGATCGATCATTTTGGTAAAGGTGTCGCCGCTGTCGGGCAGGTTGATATCCACTTCCAGCAACCCGTTGATGTCGTAACTGAAGCGGACTTCGATGGACTGCGGGTAGTCTTTGGGCTGGATGGTCATGTCGAACTCATCAATCAGAATATTGTTCTCCACATACGGGCTTTCTCCCTGATAGATGGCGATGCTGATCGCCGTCTGGTCGGGCCGTGACGTAGAAAACGTCTCAACCCGCGAGGTCGGCACCACCGTGTTGCGCTCCAGAATCGGCGAAAACAGTCCGCTCTGGTGATCGTTGGCGGTACGGATGCCCAGCGTATACGGGCAGACATCGGTGAGAATCACCTCTTCGATATCTTCATTACGCAGCCGACAGGCCGCCTGCGCCGCGGCGCCTTGCGCTACCACCGTGCTGGCGTCCAGATGCTGATAGGGCAGTTTGCCAAACAGCCGCACCACCAGCTTCTGAATCACCGGCATACGCGACGCGCCCCCGACCAGCACGATGTGATCCAGTTGCTCCGGTTTCAGCCGGGCGTCGTGCAGCGCCTGCTCAATCGGCGCGCGTAAGCGGTTTAACAGCGGTAGCCAGATGGCTTCCGCGGCGGCGTCATCCAGTTCCAGACGCCATTCCCGCTCCTGCCAGCGCCAGCACAGGGTTTGGGTCTGTTCGGCCGCCCGCTGGCACTTCCACTGTTCGGCCAGGTTATACAGCTGCGCCAGCTCAGTGGCGGGAATCTGGCTCTCTTCCAGTTGCCATGTCTTCAGCGCGGCTTTGACGATCAACTGCGTGAAATCTTCGCCGCCCAGATAGTTATCGCCGGCGGAACTGTGCACTTCGATCAATGGAAAGGCATATTCCAGCACCGTAACGTCGAAGGTGCCGCCGCCCAGATCAAACACCAGCGTGCGCCCCAGATTCTGCGTGTGCAGCCCATAGGCCATCGATGCCGCGGTGGGTTCATTGATCAGCCGGACGGCGTTCAACTCCGCCAGTTCGGCGGCGAACCGCGTTTGCTTGCGTTGCTCGTCGCTGAAATAGGCGGGAACGGAAATCACCACGTCTTTGATCGGGTGGCCGAGATAACTTTCGGCGTCGGCCTTGAGCGATTTCAACACCAGCGCCGATAATTCCGCGCAGTCAAACGCGTGATCGCCCAGTCGGAAGGTTTTTTTGCTGCCCATATGGCGTTTGAATAATGCGGCGGACAGGTGAGGGTGGGTCGTCAGGCGGGAGACGGCCGGTCGGCCGACCAGTATGGCGCCGTCCTCATCAAGGCTGACGACCGAAGGCGTCAGGTATTCATTGAGCGCATTGGGAATCAGGTGCGCTTTGCCCTCCTGCCAAACACCGATCAGGCTATTGGTGGTGCCGAGATCGATACCGATAGCCGGGGCAGTGTTTTGCTGGTGAATCATGTCAATGTCCTCACATATTCCATTAATGAGCGTGAAAAGGATGGCTGCCAGCCACTATATACCCGTCATACTTCAAGTTGCAGGTGCGTTGGCTGCCCTCGCTCACCCCAGTCACTTACTTATGTAAGCTCCTGGGGATTCGCTCAGTTGCCGCCTTCCTGCAACTCGAATTATTTTGGGTATAGCCAAATTGTTTGCGGATTGAATAGCTTACCGTGTGGCTCGGTATCGGCAGTGACGGCGCTAGAATTAAGAAATATTTTTGTGACTCAAGTCACGAAATTGAACCGGTATCTGTTCAAAAAGTAACGTGTTGAAGAATAAAGGCGAAATCTGCGCAACTTTTTGCTCAACTATCAGCATAAATCCCTGTTTGCGCAATGTTTGCAAACGATTCGGGAAGTCTGCGCAATTTTTTGCTCAAATTTGACTTAGGGAAAACGGTGGTGCGGCTTTTCCCTTTTAAAACAATGAAGTAAAAGTTGGCATAGTCATTGCTCTACGAACGGTGAAGTCAAACACATGTTCAACAACAAGGAGCAAGACTATGCCAACTCCATGCTATATCAGCATCGAAGGTAAAACTCAGGGCAATATCACTGCCGGTGCCTTCACTTCCGACTCCGTCGGCAACATCTACGTGCAGGGCCACGAAGACGAGATGCTGGTACAGGAATTCAAACACATCGTTACCGTGCCGACCGACCCGCAGTCCGGCCAGCCTTCAGGCCAGCGTGTGCACAAACCGTTCAAATTCACCGTGGCCCTGAACAAGGCCGTGCCGCTGCTGTATAACGCGCTGGCTTCCGGTGAAATGCTGCCGACCGTGACCCTGAAGTGGTACCGCACTTCCGTGGAAGGCAAGCAGGAGCATTTCTTCACCACCACCCTGACCGACGCCACCATTGTCGACATCAACAACCAGATGCCGCACTGCCAGGACCCGTCCAAACAGGATTACACCCAGCTGATCGAAGTGTCGCTGGCCTACCGCAAGGTGGACTGGGAGCACACCGTTGCCGGTACTTCCGGTTCTGACGACTGGCGCGCGCCGATCGAAGCGTAATGCTGCCTTAACCCGGGCTTCGGTCCGGGTTTTTTCGTTTTTGTCTGTGCTGAGCGGTGGGGCGCCCATCGCTGAGTGCAGTTGTATTGATCATGATTTTGCGCTGACGCACGGCATCCGCCGGGTGTGCGGTAGCTATGGAGCCGGGAAAAGGAGGAAGCGGGGTGGCCAACAGTACAGGATTGCAGTTTACCGTGAAAATCGGCGCATTGGCGGAAACCACCTTCGCGGTGGTGGATTTCGAACTGAGCGAGGCGCTGAACCAGCCGTTCGCGCTGTCGTTGAGCCTTGCCAGCAGCCAGGCGGATATTGATTTTGGCGCGGTGCTGGACCAGCCGTGCGAGCTGATGGTGTGGTACGAAGGCGAGCTGCAACGGCGGGTCAGCGGCATCGTCAGTCGCTTTGCCCAGGGCGACACCGGTTTTCGCCGCACTCGTTATCAGGCGGAAGTGCGCCCGGCGTTGTGGCGGCTGGGGCTGCGCACCAACGCCCGCATCTTCCAGACCAAAAAGCCGGACGAGATCATCACGCAATTATTGCAGGAAGCCGGTATCAGCGATTTTGCTTTTTCGCTACGCCACGAGCACGCGGTGCGCGAGTACTGCGTGCAGTACCGCGAAAGCGATCTGGCGTTCATCAACCGGCTGGCGGCGGAAGAGGGGATGTTCTACTTCCATGAGTTCGAAGCCGGCAAGCACCGGGTGGTGTTTGCCGACGACGCCGGCGCGCTGACCAAAGGCCCGGAGCTGTTCTTCAATCTCGCCACCCAAGGCTTGTCGGAAGGCGCGTATGTCCGCCGTTTCCGTTACGCCGAAGCGGTAAGCACCGCCGAGGTGGAACTGAAGGATTACTGCTTTAAAACCCCGGCGTATGGGTTGTCCCACAAGAAAACCAGTAACGAGCTGGATCATCAGCGCGAGTCCTACCAGCACTTCGACTACCCCGGCCGCTTCAAGCAGGACCCGAGCGGCAAGGCGTTTACCGGCTACCGGCTGGACGCGCTGCGTGCGGATGCGATAACCGGCGTGGGTGAATCCAACGCCGCCGAATTGCGGCCGGGCAGTACCTTTACTCTCACCGAGCACCCGAACCCGGCGTTCAATCTCGCCTGGCAGGTGGTGGCGGTGACCCACAGCGGGCAGCAGCCGCAGGCGCTGGAAGAAGAGAGCGGCGGCGAGCCGACCACGCTCAGCAACAGTTTCGAGGTGGTGAAGGGCGCGACCACCTGGCGGGCGGCGTTGCCGTACAAGCCGATGGTGGATGGTCCGCAGATTGCCACCGTCGTCGGTCCGGCGGGGGAAGAGATTTACTGCGACCAGTTCGGTCGGGTGAAACTGCAATTCCCGTGGGACCGCTACGGCGCCAGCGACGACCAAAGCTCGTGCTGGGTGCGGGTCAGTCAGGGCTGGGCCGGCGGCCAGTACGGGCTGATCGCCATTCCGCGCATCGGCCATGAAGTGGTGGTGAGTTTTCTGGAGGGTGACCCGGACCAGCCGCTGATCACCGGTCGGACGTTTCATGCCACCAACCCCACGCCGTATGTGCTGCCGGAGCACAAAACACGCACCACGCTGCGTACCGATACCCATAAAGGCAGCGGCTTCAACGAACTTCGTTTCGAAGATGAGGCCACCCGGGAGCAGATTTACCTGCATGCTCAGAAAGACATGGATGCGGTGATCAACAACATTCATCGCCAGAGCGTCGGGCTGGATCAGCATCTGAGCGTGGCGAAGGACCAGTTCCAGCGGGTGGACAGGCATAGCCATCGCACCATCGGACAGGATGATTTTGAACAGATTGGGCAGGACCATCATCAGTCGATTGGCCGTCATCTGATACAGAGCATCACCCAGTCATTCAAACGCTTTATCGGCGGCGGCGAGATCACCCGTATTGAAGGCAGCCGCCAGACGACGCTGTCCGGTTCAGAAGAGACATTGATTGGCGCGCATCAGCGCGTGCTGGTCAATACCGACAGCTACCTCAAAGCGGCGGATATCGTGCTGGAAGCCGGACAGTCGCTGACCATCAAGGCGCCGGGCGGGTTTATCAAAATCGATGGTGCAGGCGTCACCATCTCCGGCACGTTGGTGAAAATTAACGATGGCGGTTCGGCAGGGGCGGGCACGGCACCGGTGTCCATCGAGCCGGAGGCACCCACCAGACCGACGTTGCCGGATGCCCCGGATCGGCGTTAAGGAGCCACCATGCCAGGAGCTGCGCGTTTAGGGGACAGCTGTGCCGGTCACGGCTGCTTTCCCGCCACCCCGGTGATTGCGGGGAGTGGCGATGTGATTATCAATGGCAAACCGGCGGCGCGTAAGGGCGATGCGGTATTGCTGCATGCCTGTCCGTGCCCGAATATGCCGCACGGGGTTCACAACCGGGCGATTTCCGCCGGTTCAGGCACCGTTATTATTAACGGCAAGCTGGCCGCCCGTATCGGCGATGCCATCGGCTGCGGCGGGTCGGTGGCGGCCGGCAGCGGAGATGTGATTATTGGCGATTCGCCTTACCAGTCGCCGGTCAAATCCTGTGCGGAGCAATCGGCGAAAAGCCGCGCGCCGCTGCTGGCGCTGACGCCGATGCTGCTGCCCGCCATGATGGAATGGGCCGCGACCGCCGAGCTGCCGGTGCTGGATGAGGCGCTGACGATATTGCAGCGTAAGGATCGCTACCTGGCGCGCGCGAAGCTGGCGCAGCAGGCGACGACCATGCCGGACCTGAAAGACGCCGCCACCCGACTGGCGTTTAACAACGACAGTATCCTGCGCGCGGAGGCGGCGCAGTATGTTTATCCGGTGGATGAGGTAGCACGTAAGGCCAGAACGATATTGCCTAAGCCACCGGTTGGGTTGGTTCATTTAACGGCCAAGGAGATTCCAGAACTGGCCGGTGCCAAATTTATGGATCCGGATTCTGGTTTTGGGGCCGCGCTGTTTAAATCTGATATTAATGGTGAGACGATGCTTACCTTCAGAGGAACAAATAATGCGGTAACCGGTGCTAAAGATTGGATGACGAATCTTTCTCAGGGAATGGGAAAAGAGTCTGCGCAATATAGCCAAGCTATGGATCTGGCAAAAATAGTGAAACGTTCAATATCTCCAGCCCCATCGATTGTAGGTCATTCATTAGGGGGGGGCCTGGCTTCTTCAGCGGTTGGCGTTACAGGGTTAAACGGATACACCTTCAATGCGGCTGGATTGCATGAAAATACAGTAACACGCGTAGGTGGTTTGGGAGTGGACAGAATCGGTTCACTGATTAAAACCCAAGCAGTAGATGGCGAGATCCTGACTATGGCACAGACCTATGGCAAAGCCGCATTACCTGGATTGTTATCTGGTGCAGGGGCATTGGTTGGCGGTGGTGTCGGTGCCGCTATTGGGGGGATCGCTGGGGTGGCAACGTTATTGAGCGGCGCGTTACCAAAAGCTGCTGGCGATATGATGTCACTTCCAGCGTCGGGGGGATCGCCGTTGGCTCGTCATGGTATGGATCAAGTTATCGCAGGTATTGAGAGTCAGAAAAAGGATGATATTGGCAGTATTACTAAGGCACTCAAGGGGGCATGATGCAATGGCTCAAATGGCTGGGAATATTGATTGTTGGAATGTTAACCGCCTGTCAAGCCGGAGGGAGCAGTATGCAGGCCAGTGAATTTTTCAAACCACCGATGGTCAATTTATTATCCAGTATCCAAAAAGGTGATGAAGCTGCGGCCCGGCAACAGTTGGCGCAGGGACAAAACCTGAACGAGCTGGGTAAGGAAGGGATTACGCCGCTGCTGTGGTTAGTAATGCAGCAGGATCAGGCCGGAGCCAGACTGGCGTTAAAGCTGGGGGCGGATCCTAATTTTCGGACCGGTACAGGTTCATCTGCCGTCAATATGGTGGCTGGTGCAAAATCACCTGAATGGCTGAAAATGATGCTAGATGCCGGTGGCGATCCGAATTCATTAGATCAAAATAAAGTTCCAGCCTTATTTGGGGCAATAGCTGAAGAACGTTGGGCGGATATTAAGCTCTTGGTAGAGCGTGGTGCAGACGTGAATCTAAACGATGGGCTAGGTCGCAATGGTGCACATTATGCAGCCTATCTAAACAAATATGATGTGACCTACTGGCTGATAGAGAAGGGAGCGGATATTCATCCTTATGATAGGACTGGAAGTAATTTGGCATGGACTGTGGAAGATAGTTTGTCGCTGATGGATCATCGTTCACCATATTATCCGTGGGCGCTGAAAGTGAAGCAGTTGCTGCAACAGCGTGGAGTGAAATTCCCCCCGTTATCTCCCGCAGAAGTTCGGGAACGCCGCGCAAAAGGTGAATTACTTTAAAACAGCACCGCTGGTCAGTCCGTTGGTATTTCACTAGCAATACATTATTTTTGTTCGCCATCGTGGTGGGATTTATTTCCTCTGACGAGTTTTGTCGCTGTTCTCATTCCGGTTTTCTCCTTATTTAACTATCGATTAATTATCCCAGTGAAAAAATCATGACGATAACGGGCTATACCCTGTTTGAACTCAGTCAGCGTTTCTCGCTGCCGCTGTATGCCATTGTCGATCCGATGCAGTATCCGGCATTGCCGGATTTCTGGCGCGCGTTTCAGCCGCGAGCGGCGCAGATGTGGCAACCCTTACGCTTTGAGGGCGCTGGCGATGACTGGCAGCGCTGGGCGCCGATGGTGGTGCAGGTAGACGAAGGCGGGCCGGGGGAAACGCTGCTGCACTGGCTGGCGGATACGCAGCCTGCGCGCCATCAGGGCGTGATGTTGATGCATAGCGAGCAGTCACTGACACCAGTGGCTGATTTCTGGCGGCAACGTCTGCGCTGCCGCTATCCGGACGGTACGCTGGCGCTGTTGCGCAGCTATGTACCGGCTGTACTGCGGCTGTGGTGGCAAACGCTAAACGACGATCAGCAGACGGCGTTTATGGGGCTTTTGACCGGTTTGTACCTGCCGCTGGCGGAGGATGACCCCGCTGCCCCTTGCCGCTATCAGGTGCTGGCGGACCATCAGGGGAGGCAGCCAGTGCGTCAATCCACCGATGACGATTATCTGATTACACTGAACCGCGACCAGTTTTATCGGTTATCCAACGACAATCGTCTGCACCGGCTGGCGAATGAGCTGTTTCTTTATGCCGGCACATTGTACTGGATGCAGTTGGATATCGAGGTGGTGAAAAGCCGCTTTCTCAGCGGCGTTACGCTGGCCCGCATCCGGTATCCGCTTGCCTCGGAAACGGAGTGCGAAGCCTGGTCGGCCCACCGCTGGATCATCGGCAGCGAGTTTTATCATCATCCCGTTTTTATTCATTTGACCGAGCGTTATTCGCTGGGCGACAGCATTCGGATTTTTAAATCCGAATCCGCCCGAGTGGAAGACGTTCGCCTTCATTATCACCGGCCCGGCTGGATGCGGGGCGAATTACCGGATACGACGGAGGTTATGCCGTGACGCTGTCTCAATCTTTTCTGAGTCTGCAACCGGAAACGGAAGCGGCCTGGCAGGCGCGACTGGCCGCAGGCGGGTGCTTCGTGGTCGCCGAAGCGGCGCTGAACGATGCGGTCCCCTGGCTGGCGGAGCGCTGGGGCGGTAGCCTGGAGCAAACCCGTCTGTACTGGGGAGAAACCGGGCAGGTTCATGCTTCCGTATCGCCTTATTGTATTCCCGTCCACCCGACCAACTGGCCGCAGGTGCGCGAGCATCTGTTAACGCAGTCGGGCTGGGGAGTCGGAATACAGCTCGATTGGTTTATGCAGGCCTACTCGCCGCTTGACCAACTGCTGGAGCTGGTGAAACACCTGCGGCAGTGGAGTCTGGTCGCCACCCGGGAGGGCGACAGCGCTATTCTGCGCATCAGCGATTGGGAGGTGCTTACGCCGCTGCTGGCGGCGAGTTCGGCGCAGGAGGCTACCGCGCTCTGCGGCCCGATCGCCACGTTCTGCGACATTGCGCCTGACGGCGCCGTGCAGAGCCTGACGCTGACCGAACGAACCGCGCACAACCTGCCTGATACCTTGCCGCGCCCGCTCAGCGAGGCGCAGTGGCAGGCACTGCTGGCGCCGGCTACGCGTCAGGCGCTGGAAAGCTACATGGCGCACCTCAAAACCCATCACCAGCGCTGGCAGGCGAGCGATGACGACGCCTTGCTGAATTTCACCCGCCAACAAACCGAACAGGCTCGTATCCAGGGGTTTAATAACGATCGGGATATCGTGCGCTATCTGGCGCTGGCCACCGAGCTGGAGCCGGCCTTTATTTATCAGCCGTGGGCGCAGGAGATTCTGGCGCAGCCGGAGTATATCGGCGCGCAAAACCGTATGGACCGCCTGTATAAGACGGCGATTGACCAACTGGACGACGCATAACTAAAAGGGATGACTTGTCATGAGTCAGGATAAAAAGGCGACGCTGTTGTCGAGTGAAGACGCAGCCAATCAGAATTTTGCCACGGATAACCAAATTTCGGGCGGTTGCGCCAAATGCGGCTGTGAAGTGCTTATTTATTACCACTATGACTCCGGGAAACCGGTGCCCAACGCGCCGTTCGTACTGGTTGATAGTAATAAGACGGAGATTCACGGCAAAACCGACGCCAAAGGGTTGTGCAAAATTTACGACATGGGATGCGGCACGTTTGAGCTGATGCTGGATGAAGGCTCCGACGATTTCAAACCCCGTGAAACCGTGGAAAACAACCCGGTATTACAGGCGAACCCGGCTTATGCAACGTTGGCGGGGGAATATTTCACGCTGTTTTTGTTGCTGCGCAAGCAAGGTCTGGTGACCTACGACGCGGATGACAGCAGCGATCGTCATGTGGATGTCGATGGCGCGGGGCTTTTTACCTCAATTCCCAAGGAGTACCGCAAATCCTATGACCGTTTCTGGGAACTGGATAAACGCGTCAATCGCGGCAGCCGCCAGCTAAAGCAGGCGATTAACAAAATCCATCATAGCCTGGCGGCGGAAGTGGCGGACAAAGGCGGGGATGACAACGCCGCGCTGATGCTGTTTTGTGAAATCGCGCTGGGTTTCATTCCGGTGGTCGGGCAGGCGATGGATGTGTATTCGATCGGCGAGTGGAGCTGGCAGTCTTACAAAGAGCCGGCCAAGCTCGAAGATCCGCTGCATATCGCCGAAGGCGCGCTCTGTGCGATTGGCGTCATTCCCGGATTGGGGGATGCGCTCAAGGTCAGCGGACGGGCGATTATCCGCGCGCTCAAGGTCGGGACGCCGAAAGAGCTGCAGTTCGCCATCAGAACTATCCGCAGCTTATCGGACGGCAATCTGGTGAAAGGGCTGACCAAACTGCGCGCCGAGCTGAGGAACTACGGCGCGCAGGCCAAGGCCTTGTTGTTGAAGATTCACGCGGCGCTTAAACAGGTGCTGGCCGAGTCAAAGCTTAAAAACAACTGGATTGTGTCGCTGATGAAAGACAGCTTCAGCGCCATGATCACCGCACTGGAAAAGCTGATTGCCAAATATGACAGCGCGCTGGCCTACATCGAGTCCAAATTCAATGAGTTTATCGGCAAGGTGGTCACCCGCGTGAGCGGCAGCGCCAGGCCGAAGGGGAGCATTGCTAAGGCCGCCGAAGCGCCGAAAGCGCCGGCGCATGCTGAAAGTCAGGCGGCCAAACCGGTTGCCAGCTACTACCGAGGCGGGGGAATGGAACCAAAGCCGATACCGGAAAGCCGAAAAATGCGGTGAGTGAAAAGAAGCGACGCGCACCGGTTACGAAAGAATCCGAGGACGTTATCGCCGGGAGCCGATAAGGGCGAACAGCCGGATAATGCGGTGAGTGAAAAGAAACGACGCGCACCGTCGAAAGAAACCGAGGACATTAGCGCCGGGAGCAATAAGGGCGAACAACCGGATAGTACCCCACAGCAGAAAAAAGCCGGGGAAGACGACAAGGCGTGTAAAGCAGGCAGCGAGAAGTGTCAGAGCGAGGGCGAACCGGTGGATATGGCGACCGGTTACGTGGTGGACTGGCGCACCGACTTTACGTTGACGAGCCTGCTGCCGTTATCCATGAAACGGTATTACCGTTCAGGCGGGGAGCGCAAGCCGGGGCTGTTAGGGGCGCTGTGGCGCACCAACTGGGATATGAGCCTGGCGCTGGAAAACGGGATCGCCACGCTGACCGACGGCGAGTTCAATCAGGCGGTGTTTGTGCTGCCTGACGAGGGCGCGTTCAGCCGTGCGGCGTCGAATCCGGCGTGGCGGCTGACCCGTCAGCAGGGCCAACTGGTGCTGCAAAACGTGGACGGCCTGCGTTATCGCTTTGAGCATGCCCTGGGGCTGCAACTTTGCCTTAGCGCGATTGAAGATCAGGCGGGTAACCGCATCGCGCTGTTGTGGGATCGCGCCGATTTGTGCTGGATAGCCCTGCCGGACGGGCGTCTGGTGCATGTGGAGACGCAGCGGCGGCGGATAGTCAAACTGACCCTGTGCGATGAGCACCGCCAGACGTTAAAAACGCTGGCCAGCTACCGCTACGACGCGCAAGGTCATCTGCTCAGCGTGCGCGCTGGCGAAGGGCGTAATTTTGATTACCGCTACTCGCCGGAAGGCTGGCTGCTGCGCTGGTCCGATCTGGCCCATACCTGGGTCGAGCACGATTACGATGAACAGGGCCGCGCGTTGCGCGACAGAACGGCGGAAGGTTTCTGGCCCGGCTCGTTCAGCTACGACACGGATAACCTCACCAACCACTATCACAGCGGGTTCGGCGGGGTGACCACCTATGTGCGCGATGCGCGCAATAATATTCTGCTGCGCCGCGAGCCGGACGGCGGCGAGGTTCACTTCGAGTGGGACAACAACCAACTGGCGGCGCAGACTGACCCGCTGGGCCAGCGCACCGAATATCAGCGTAACGACTGGGGGCTGGTGACGGCGGTGACGCTGCCGGACGGGAGCCTACACCGTTACGATTACGACGATGACGGTCAACTGCTGGCTTATACCGACCCGTTGGGCAACGCCTGGCATTATTCCCGTAACGCCAAGGGGCTGGTGGAAACGGCCAGCGACCCGGAGGGGCGGACCTGGCATCATGCTTACACGGCGCAGGGGCTGTTGTCTGCGGTAACCGGGCCGGATGGTCGCGAGCAGCATTATTATTATAACCGGCGTGGATTACTGGAACGGCTGGAGCCAGGCGAGGCGCCGGCGGTCACCTTTTTCTACGATGCGCAGGACCGGCTGACGGAGCGACACATCGCGCATGAGCAAGGCGTGCAGGTGCGGCGCTGGGACTATGAAGGCGGGCGCGACACGCCGTCGAAAGTGGTGTACGAAGACGGCAGCGAAACCCGCTTTGGCTATGATACGGAAGGCAATCTGACCTCGGTGACGGATGCGCTGGGGCAGCGTTACCTGTTCCGCTATGGGGCGTTTGATAACCTGCTGGAAGCGACCGACCCGCTGGGCGCGACCGTCCGCTATCATTACAATGCGGAATCGGAATTCGCCGGGGTGACCAACAGCCAGGGGCAGGCGTGGCGCTATCAGTTTGACGCCAGTGGTCGGCTGAGCGAAGAACGGCATTATGACGGCCGGGTGTACCGTTACGGTTATGATGTGGCGGGCCGACTGACAGGGCGCGCCGCGCCGGATGGCAGCCATCTTGAATATGGGTATGACGCCGGCGACCGGTTGAGCGAGATTCAGGCCTACCGTGCAGACGGGGCCAGCGAGGGCACGACGACCTTTGCCTACGACCTGTCGGGCCGGCTGCTGAAGGCGGCGAGCCCGGACGCGGTAGTGGAGTATGCCTATAACCGTGCCGGTCAGGTGGTGTCGGAGCGGGTAAACGGCGAAGAGGTCCGCAGCGGCTACGACGACAGCGGGCAGCGGTCGGTGGTGGAAGGGCTGCTGTCGTCGCTGAATCTGGGCTGGCAGGGCGGGCGTCTGACGACGCTGAGCATCGGCGCGCATCAGCCGCTGACGTTCAGCCACACGGCGTCGGGGTATGAACAGCGGCGCAGCAACGGCGAAGGCTTTGCGCTGCGCCACGAGTGGAGCGCCACCGGGCTGCTGGCGGTTCAGGCGCTGGACGGGGTGAATGGGGTACTGGAGCGGCGCTACCAGTACGACGAGCTGGACCGGCTGACGGGCATCCGCGACAGCCACTGGGGCGAGCAGGCGTTCCGGCTTAATGGCGCGGGTCAGGTGACGGCGGAGCGGCGCGAGCAGGGGCGGCAGAAACAGGCACGGTTGTTTGGCTACGACAGCGAGCAGAACCTGTGCGAGGTGTCGGCGATAGCGCCGGACGGAGCCGGACGGCTGTCGGCAAAAAATGCGTCGGTGCAGTCGTCGGCGGGTTACGATGCGGCGGGCCGGGTGACGCAGCGCGGCGGTCATCAGTATCAGTACGATGCGTGGGTCGTCTGGCGGTCAGACGGGAAAGCCGTCCCGGTTTCCGGGCGCAGGAAACACGCTTTGAGTGGGACGCGCAGGACCGTCTGGTACGGGTGAGTTTGCCGGACGGGGCGCGATGGCGGTATCGTTACGACGCGTTCGGTCGACGGGTAAGCAAGGTGCGCGAGGGCCAGGTGCCGTCGGCGCAGGCGGTAGCGCAGGTGGCGTACCGGTGGGACGGCGACCAACTGTCTGGGCAGACGCAGTACCGGGTGGACGGCAGCGTGGCGCGTGCGGTGCAGTGGGTGTACGAGCCGGGGAGTTTCCGGCCGCTGGCGCAGGTGGAGGAGCAGGAGGGGGAAACCCGGCTGCACTATATCGTGACGGACCTGACGGGGACGGCGCGTGAGCTGTGCAGCGAAACGGGCGACGTGCACTGGCGTGGCGAGCAGGGGCTGTGGGG
>NZ_CM001979.1:1503028-1652640 GCF_000406205.1 Dickeya sp. NCPPB 3274
CCTCATGCTGGGTCTGTAAGTCAGTTTGAGAAACATCACGGCGTAGAGTATGAGTCACCTGAAGCTAAACGTATTGCTAAAGAAATGAATGCGCCTAAACCACCTAAAGCTTGTAAATAGAAATGGAGAGGTTTAAATGAATAGTGATGATTTTGAGTTTTATGAAGATGATGAAGGTATTGCAGTAAATATTGACTTGGATATTTTCAATGAGACAGATATGCAAGTTGTTTATCTGGAGTCAGATTCCAGTGATGACAAGATGGTGGGTGATGTTAATTTTATGATTAATAATCAGGATGATTTTTTTAAAATATCAGAAAGGGAAATATCTTCATATATTGCATCCGTTTACAAAAGCAAAGATGTTCGCTTTAAATTGATGAAGATTTATATTTTCCCTGATATGGAAAATGAGTTCGGTTTTTTATTTAGATGGGTAGGGGATGCTGAACACGGTATAGGTATTAAGTTCTCAGGTCTATCAGTTAAGAAAATAGGAAGTGCAGAGGTGGCGTTTCTATAAAAAAAGCCGGAAGCGATCTAACGATCCTTCCGGCTTTTTTATATTTATCAATCGGTATTATTAAGCCAGCATCGCACCCGGTTCAGCCTGGAGCATGATCCGGCCCAGCAGGGCTTCACTGCTTAACGACTGGCCGAGTAACCCGCTTTGAATCAGCCAATTGCCTGCCAGCGTCATTCGCCGTTGTCGCCCCCCAGTCCGCGCCTTCGGTGTCGCTGCCATCCAGTTCGGCCACCAGCGCGGCGATATCGGTGTCGTCGTCCCGCCGGTCAGCATCAGCCCGTTGCGGTAGAGGCTGATACGAAGCAGCGCCCTGGCGCGCTAAAACCGGCTTGTGCCATTGTGTCGCCTTCAGGATTATTTACCCGCAATTTATTGAATTACCCGTCAGAGATTGATTAGCGTCTTAATCACTATCTTTACCCACTATCCTTACCCACTCACCTGTCACGGTAACCGGCTCCCGGTCATCAAGTCCGACTCAGCCAGCAGCTTTTAAGCTCGACTGGCAAAAGGCGGGTGGAGTCTGCTTTTTTGTTATTTCCCCAGTTTCAATCAGTGTGCTGGACAGGTAACTATCCAGAACCAGTGCAAGATGTCGGCGGTAATGCCGATAATGGTGATTGAAAGATGAGATGGCACGCATGGGCGTTATCCCGCGTGCATTCTTGTCGGACATGGTTTTGTTCATGGAGGCTGGTGGAGTAGAGTAAGTGATTCTCTGTGGGCGATTCCTGAACAGAGTGAGCGGCATATCAGGCGGTGGGCTCTGATGTGAATCAACGGGAGGATGCGTATGGGGATTTCTCCGGCGCTGATTGCGCAGGCCGTTGAATGGCGGCGCAAACTGCATGCCAATCCGGAACTGGGCTATCACGAGCGTCAGACGTCCGGGATGGTGGCGACGTTGCTCGCCGCCTTTGGTTTTCAGGTTCATACCGGCCTGGCGGATACTGGCGTAGTAGGAACGTTGGAGAACGGGCCTGGTCCTGTTATTGGATTGCGGGCCGACATGGATGCGCTGCCGGTTACCGAACTGAGCGATCTTGCTTATAAATCCCGGCATGCCGGCGTCATGCATGCCTGTGGTCATGACGGACATACCGCCATGTTGCTGGCCGCCGCCCGCCATCTCAGTGAAACCCGGCGTTTCAGCGGTACGGTGCGGGTGGTGTTTCAGCCGGCGGAAGAGAATCTGGGCGGTGCGCGACGTATGGTGGAGGAGGGGTTGTTTACCCGTTTTCCAATGGATGACATCTATGCGTTGCATAACTGGCCGGGGCTGCCTGTTGGACAGGTCGGGCTGAGCAGTGGGGCGATGATGGCCTCCCTGGATTCGTTTGAAATCGTGCTGATCGGCAAAAGCTGTCATGCCGCCATGCCGGAAAACGGCGCTGACCCGATTATGGCCGCCTCTCAACTGGTGCTATCGTTACAAACCATCCCTTCGCGACGCCTGTCGCCTCAGTCGTCTGCGGTGATCAGTATCACGCAGATTAACGGCGGCGAAGCCATCAACGTCATTCCGGAAAAAGTGGTGCTGCGCGGTACGCTGCGCTGCCTGCAAACCTCAGTGCGCGAGCAGGTGAAGGCGTTGATTGCGCAGTTTGTGGCGCAAATCCCCGAAGTATTCGGCGTCACGGGCTCCATTGCCTATTACCCCGGTTACCCGGTTACCCAAAATGACGCCCGAGCGGCGCAAATGGTGCGTGAGGTAGCGGAAACGACGTTTGGCGCGAGCCAGGTGCATTGGGAAATTGCGCCGTCTATGGCGTCCGAAGATTTCGCCTGCATGCTGGAACACTGTCCCGGCGCCTATTTCTGGTTAGGGGCCGATGGCGATACGCCATCCCGTCCGCTGCATAACGCCTGTTATGACTTCAATGACGCGTTGATTCCACACGGTGTCGCCATGTGGGTGGCGTTGGTGGAAAAGCGGCTACCGATTGGGTAAATCTCTCCGGTCTGCGTTGGGGCTGGAATAATTGACGTCAATGGAAACTAATTTTCCTTAAAATATGATTTTTATTTTTTCTTGATTCAAATTGCAATTATGAATAATAGAATAGGAATCGGTTTCCTATAAATGCCGTTGTCAGACCGGAGGAAACCATTTTTTTCTGATGTTTCAGCGAGAAACTGCCATGCAATATGGTTTTTAATTGAGCGATGTCCCGGTGTTTTATTTGCATTTCATGACGAAAATAGTGGTGAAATGTTTCGTTTGCGTTATGCCCTGGCATAAAAATAATCATTTTTTAGTCATGTAAATATTCCATATAAAAAAGCGGTTTATTCCTGAAAATAATTAGCTGGATAATTGTTTTAAAATCTAACGAAATTAGAGAGGCCAAAAATACCCGTTTTTTGGAAAATTGTAATGCAGGTTTATGTAACTATTTCACCGGTAATAATGTATGTTTTCGGGGTGTTCATTTTATTTATATTGTTGTTTTTTATTGTGTTTTTTTATTTTTGGAGCTTTGGGATATCAAAAGTATATTAGCGTTGACCATGTGTCAGCGTTATGTGTATGATTGGCGAACGAAGCAGAAATATATCTACACATTTTGAATACAGTTCTGTCGTTTTTTATTGGCTTACTGATTCCATACGGTTTAAGAATGCGTTGAGTGAATGCGCCGAGGCGGCGGGTTCTATTTCGTGCATATCGTCGGTCGAAAAACAAACATATCCAAAATAATTCGAGTTGCAGGAAGGCGGCAATCGAATGAATCCCCGGGAGCTTACATAAGTAAGTGTCCGGGGGAATGAAGGCAGCCAACACACCTGCAACTTGAAGTATGAAGGATATAGCCTATTTGTTCGCTGAATAGCCCGGTCTGTCATGGATTCTGGCGGGTCGTTCAGTAGGATTCGACCTTATTTTTTCGGGCCAGGGTGCCCTCACGTTGGTATTGACATATGGCAAAAGGAACTGACGGTGCATCTGTCGCACCAAAGGAACGTATTAATATCAAATATGTCCCGGCCACTGGTGGTCAGCAGGCGGAAATTGAACTGCCGCTTACGCTGATGGTGGTGGGAAATATGAAAGGACGCACAGAAGAGACGCCGATTGAAGAACGTCAAACGGTGTCTATCGACAAGAACAACTTCACTTCGGTGATGAAAGAGGCCAACCTGGAGCTGAATTTCAGCGTGCCTAACCGTCTGGAAGAAGACAGCCAGGATGACCTTCCCGTCAAACTCAGCATTGCTTCGCTGAATGATTTCTCCCCCGATCGCATCGCCCAGCAAGTGCCGGAACTGCGCAAACTGCTGGAACTGCGTGAAGCCCTGGTCGCTCTGAAAGGGCCGCTGGGTAATATTCCCGCTTTCCGTAATCGCCTGCAGGATCTGTTGTCCAGCGAAGAAGCCAGAGAGCAGCTGCTCAAAGAGCTGGATCTGGTGAAACCCGCCGAATAATTGATTGTTACTGACGAGAAGGGAAACAAACATGTCAATGGTTGAAGAACAGGCCCAGACAGGCGCGGCCGGTGGTTCATCGTCGCTGCTTGAAGAAATCATGGCGCAGGCGCGCATCACCCCGGTGGATGAAGGTTATAACGTCGCCAAGCAGGGGATCGCCGCGCTGGTGGCCAACATTCTGGACAGCGGTAACGCGGCCGAGCCGGTGAACAAGGCGCTGGTCGACAGTATGATCGTTGAACTGGACAAAAAGCTCAGCAAGCAGATCGACGTGATTCTGCATGCGCAGGAACTGCAGGAGCTGGAGTCTTCCTGGCGTTCGCTGAAGTTGCTGATCGATCGCACCGATTTCCGCGAAAACATCAAAATCCTGCTGCTGCACGCGACCAAAAACGAGCTGCTGGAAGATTTTGAGTTCGCACCGGAAATTACCCAGTCCGGTTTCTACAAACACGTTTATTCCAGCGGCTACGGCCAGTTCGGCGGCCAGCCGATCGGCGGGGTTATCGGCGATTACGCGCTGACCCAGAGTTCGCCGGACATCAAGCTGATGCAGTATGTCAGCGCGGTGGGCGCTATGGCGCACGCGCCGTTTATCTCCTCCGTCGCGCCGACCTTCTTCGGCGTGGACAGCTTCACCGATCTGCCGTCCATCAAAGACCTGAAATCGGTGTTTGAAGGCCCGGCCTACACCAAATGGCGTTCGATGCGCGAGTCGGAAGATGCCCGCTATCTGGGCCTGACGGCGCCGCGTTTCCTGGCCCGTCTGCCTTATGACCCGGTAGAAAACCCGATCAAAGGGTTTAATTACAAGGAAGACATCAGCGCCAACCACGAACACTATCTGTGGGGCAACACCGCTTACCTGATGGGTACCGCCATCACCGATAGCTTCGCCAAGTACCGCTGGTGCCCGAACATCATCGGCCCGCAGAGCGGCGGCGCCATCACCGATCTGCCGGTGCACGTCTATGAAGCGATGGGCCAGTTGCAGGCCAAGATTCCGACCGAGGTGTTGATCACCGACCGCCGTGAATACGAAATGGCCGAAGAGGGCTTCATCACCCTGACCATGCGCAAAGACAGCGACAACGCCGCGTTCTTCTCCGCGAACTCGGTGCAGAAACCCAAGGTATTCGCCAACACCAAAGAGGGTAAAGAGGCGGAAACCAACTACAAACTGGGTACGCAGTTGCCGTACATGTTCATCATCAACCGTCTGGCGCACTACATCAAAGTATTGCAGCGCGAGCAGATCGGTTCCTGGAAAGAGCGTCAGGATCTGGAGCGCGAGCTGAACAACTGGATCAAGCAGTACGTCGCCGATCAGGAAAACCCGCCGGCAGACGTACGCAGCCGTCGCCCGCTGCGCGCCGCCCAGATCAAGGTGCTGGACGTGGAAGGCGAACCGGGTTGGTACCAGGTGACCATGGCAGTGCGCCCGCACTTCAAGTACATGGGGGCGAATTTCGAACTGTCCCTGGTTGGGCGTCTGGATAAGGAATAACGACTGATGCCGTCGCTCTCTGCCTGGGAGCGGGGATCTGCGGCCAGCCTGTTTGATCGTATCCGGGGAGAGGAGCGCCGTTCCTCTCCCGAAACGGAGTTGGAAGACTTGATCGAGTCGGTGAAACGCCAGCTCGATCAGGTGCTGAATACGCGTCCCGGCAGTTGTCGCAGCGCACCCGAGCTTGGCGTGATTGATTTCAATGACGCCACGCAGGGCGGCGCGGATATCCGGGGCAAGATCCGTGAAGCGATCCGACAGTGTATCTGCCGCTTTGAACCGCGAATTGTCCATGTGGACGTCAGTGCGTCGGACTATCTGTCCAATCCGCTGGAGATGTCGTTTCAGGTCACCGCGCATGTGCGGCTGGAAGATCTGGAGCAGGTCACCTCCTTCAATATTCATATGGACAGCCACCGCCATTACAGAATGATGTGATTATGTCGCTGGAACATTTCTTCAGGGATGAACTCGCCTATTTGCGTCTGCAGGGACGCGAATTCGCCAGGGCACACCCTGAACTTACCCGATTTTTGTCAGAACAGACGACGGATCCGGATGTCGAGCGGTTGCTGGAAGGCTTTGCCTTTCTGACCGGCAGCCTGCGGGCGAAGATCGAGGATGAGTTTCCGGAACTGACTCACGGCCTGCTGGGCATGCTGTGGCCGAACTATTTGCGCCCGGTGCCCAGCATGACCATCATGCAGTTTTCGGTACTGCCCGGCGCCATCGCGCAACCGGCGTTCGTGTCGCGCGGCTGCGAGCTGGACAGCCTGCCGATCGACGATGTGGTCTGCCATTTTCAGACCTGCCACGATGCCTGGATCTACCCGGCGGATATCCGCCAGATCAACGCGCAAAGCGGTAACGACATGTCCGCCATCACGCTGGATATCGGCCTGCACGGGCCGTTGTCGCTAGGGGATCTGCAGCTCGATAAACTGCGTTTCTTCCTGGGCGGCGACCGCTATACCGCCTACGAACTCTATTTCTGGATCGCCAGCCAGCTGTCGCACATTGAGCTGGAAATCGACGGTAAACGCTTTCGTCAGGAAGCGAATGTGTTGAAAACCGTCGGCTTCGAGCGTGAAGACGCAATGCTGCCGTATCCCGGCAACGTCTACTCCGGCTACCGTATCCTGCAGGAGTATTTCTGTTTTCCGGAAAGTTTTCTGTTCTTCCAGTTGTCCGGCGCCAGCTGGCCTAATCAGCCGCTGATGGTGACGGATTTTAAACTGCACTTCTGCTTTGACCGGCCGTTGCCGGCGGAACTGAAAATCCGTCCGGACTCGTTCATGCTCAACTGCGTGCCGGCCATCAATCTGTTCCGCCATGACAGCGAACCCATCAATCTGGATGGTCGCCAGACCGATTACCCGCTCAAAGCCAGCTACCGCCACGCCGACAGTTTCGAAATTTTCTCCATCGACAAGGTGGAAGGCTGGGTGGAGGGCAACAGCGGGCGTTCGCGCGGCATTCCGCGGCTCTATCAGCCTTTCGAGAGTTTCCAGCATCAAATCGAGCGAGCCAAAGGGCGGCTGGCGCTGTATTACCGTATTCGGGTGCGTGAAGCGGTCAGCGGCGACGGCTTTGACCACCTGCTGTCGTTTGTGCGCGGCGACGAGAAAGAGGTGATCGATCTTGATGAATCCATTTCGGTCACCCTGACCTGCACCAACCGTTCGCGAGCGGCGCAGTTGCCGGTGGGCGCCATCTGCGTGCCGACCGGCAGCTCGCCGTCTTTCGCCACTTTCCGCAACCTGATTCGGCCGACCCGTCCGCTGCGCCCGGCGCTGGACGGCAGCCTGCACTGGACGCTGATCTCCAACCTGTCGCTGAACTATGTGTCGCTGCTGCGGCGCGATGCGCTGGTGCAGATTCTGCGTACCTACGACTTTCCCGCGTTGCATGACAAGCAGGCGGAGCAGGCGTCACGCAAGCGGCTGGCGGGGATCGAGACGATTGAAACCACGCCGGTGGACCGGCTGGTGCAGGGGATGCCGGTACGCGGGCTCAAGTCGGTCTTGTCGGTGCGGCAATCGGCGTTCTCCAGTGAAGGCGAACTCTATCTGTTCAGCACCGTGCTGGCGCATTTCTTTTCGTTGTACGCCAGCGTCAACGCCTTCCATCTGCTGGAAGTGGTCAACATCGATAACAAGGAGCGCTACCGATGGCCGGTGCAGATAGGTCAGCACTCGATGATGTAATGCCCGGTCAGGCGATGTTTCGCCAGGATGCGCGCCACTTCAACTTTTTCCAACTGGTGGAACTGCTTAACCAGATGGAGGGCGTCGATCTGGAGCAGGCGCTCGACTTCCGGCCGGAGTTGGAACGCATTCGCTTTCGTTCCACCGCGTCGATTGGCTTTCACCCCAGCGACGTACTGCGGGTGGGAGAGGATGTCGACGGCCGGCAGGAACTGGAGGTCGCGTTTCTCGGTCTGCACGGCAGCCAATCGCCGATGCCGGGGTATTACCTCGAAGAACTGGCGTGGGAGTACGCCCAGGGCGAGCAGAAGCTGGGCGTGTTTCTCGATTTTTTCCATCATCGGCTGCTGACGCTGCTGCATCGCGCCTGGCGTAAATACCGCTATCACGTCCGTTTCCAGAATGACGGCGAAGACGGTTTCTCCCGGCTGATGTTCGCACTGGTGGGGCTCGGCAATGACGCGGTACGCGACAGCCTGCCGGTCAACCGGGCCAAGATGCTGTCTTACGCCGGCCTGCTGGCCAGCCCCAGCCGCTCGCCGGAAGTGGTGGCCGGCCTGGTTATTCACTGCTTTGACCTTGAAGACGTGGAGGTCATCGCCTGGCAGCACCGCAAAGTGCCGATTTTCGAAGACCAGCAAAACCGGCTGGGACGCGCCAACAGCGTGCTGGGCGGGGATTTTGTCATTGGCGACAAGGTGAATGACTGCGCCGGCAAATTCCTGCTCAAAGTGGATAACCTCAGTTTCAGCCGTTTTCTCAGTTTCCTGCCCAACGGCGAGCATTTTCAGCCGCTGGTGCGTTTTGTTTCCTTCATCTTGCGCGATCAACTGGCCTGGGACCTGCGCCTCGGTTTCGCCGAAGGAGAAGCCAGAGGCTTGCGGCTGGGCGATGACCAGAGCAGCCGTCTGGGATGGAGCAGCTTTCTCGGGCAGCCGCCGGCCGACCCGTATGTGACGATTTGTGTGCAGGAGTAATTGTGAACGAAAACAACCCACTCACTCTGGTTGTGCTCAACAGCGAACAGCTGGATATCAATTCGCAGGTGCAGCACCGGTTTGATCACCGCGGCGGCACGCTGGGCGCGTCGGAAAAAGATCAGTGGCAACTGCGCGACCGGCTTGGCGCGGTATTGCCGGAACATGCGCGCATCGAACTGCAGGACGGCCAATTTTGTGTGTGCGATCTAAGCGGCCAGACCTTCATCAACGGTGCGTTGTCGCCCATCGGCCGTGACCGCCGGGTGTGTCTGGCGCATGGCGATGAGCTGGTGATCGGCCCGTTTCGGCTGGGGGTTTACCTCGACGATCCGGCGCGCGAGCAGGACATCGATCAGGTGTTGGGCCAGCGCCCCGGCGATGTGCTGGAAGGGTGGCTTGGCGAAGAGCGACACAGCCCGACCGTCGAAGAGACGACGGCGAGCCGATTTAATGACCCGTTGTGGGCGTTGCAGCAGGAACAGAGCCGCTCGCCGCTGGCAACGGAGGGTGAGCACGGCGACGAACTGCCGACCTCGCTTTCTTCTTTTTCTGCCGTTGAGGACACCATGGATCAGAAATTTGTGGAATTACCGACCATTGATAACCCGCACGCCGGGGCGGGGCTGGGCGGGCAGGCTGACGCGGTGACGCTGGCGCCGCTGCTGCGCGGGCTGGGCGTATCGCTGAATACCGGTGATGAGCAGCAACTGCGCGAGATGCTCGAAGAGATGGGCCGAAGCCTGAAGGCGATGGTGGAGGGGTTACTGACGCTGCAGGCCGATCAGGCGGCTCTGGCGGATACCCATCTGCGGCCGATCGAAGATAACCCGCTGCGGCTGGGGCTGGATTACACCGATACCCTATCGCTGCTGTTTGCCGATGATAAAAGCCCGGTGCATCTGTCCGCGCCGGCGGCCATCAGTGAAGTGCTCAGTAATATGCAGGCGCATCACCGGGCCAACCAGCAGGCGATCGCCGTGGCGCTGGAGAGCATTCTGCAGGCGTTTTCACCGGCGGCGCTGCTGGGCCGGTTCGAACATTATCGCCGCAGCGGCGAACGTCAGGCGCTGGACGACGGCTGGGCATGGCAGATGTACCAGCACTATTACCGCGAGCTGACCTCGCCGCGTCAGCAAGGGTTCCAGAAACTGTTCCATCAGGTGTATGCGCAGGCCTATGACCGCGCGGTTCGCCAGCAACAGGAGCAGAAATAATGCTGCGAGCCTTATGGTTATGCGCCTTGATCCTGCTGCTTCCCGGCTGCTCCACGCTCGGCAAGATGGCGAAGGTGGCGGCCAATCCGGATATTCAGATCGGCAGCAACGATAACCAGCCGTCCACCGTCGGTTTCAGCCTGGTGGCGGAACCGGACGTTAACCCCAGCGAGAGCGGCGAAGCGGCGCCAGTCGAGTTTCAACTGGTGATGCTGGCGGAAGACTCCCGTCTGCTGGCTACCGATTACGATCAGGTGACCACCGATATCGAAAAAGCGCTGGCCAAGAATTACGTCAGTCATCAGGACTACACGCTGCTGCCGGGGCAGTTCAAATACCTGCCGCCGGTCAAGCTGGATGAGAAAGTGCATTACATCGGAGTAATCGCCAAGTACGCCGATCCGGACAGCGCCGAGTGGCGCAAGGTTGTCAAGTTGAAAAACACCGGCCGCACTTATCAGCTTCTGGTGCATCTGCGCCGTGAAGAAGTCGAAATCAAGAAAGATCAAGAAGAAGAATAACTATGTCGAGCCGAAATCGGATTATTTGGCGGGAAGGGCTGTTCATCAAGCCGCAGCATTTCCAGCAACAGCAAAGACACACGGACTACGCGCTGCATGCCCGTCTTAGCGCGCTCAGCGATTATTTTTATGGCCTGCAGTCGCTGGCGATCAACGAGGAATACCTCAACTTCGGGCGCATCGCGCTGGTGAACGCCACCGGCGTGATGCCGGACGGCACGGTATTCAACATTCCGGGGGATGACGCGCTGCCGCAGCCGCTGGAGGTAACCGATGTGGCGCTGGCTAACCAGAAGGTCTATCTGGCGTTGCCGCTGGCGGTGAACGGCGTCAGCGAGGTGGGACAAACGGGCGCCGGCGTCGCCACCCGTTTGCAGTCGCACCGCCATGATGTGCGCGATTTGCACAGCGAAGGCGGCGACGTGGTATCGGTGGAAGTGGGCAAGGTCAGCCTGCGGCTGATGCTGGAGCGCGATGACCGCAGCGCCTACGCCTCGCTGGCGATTGCCAATATTCTCGATAAGCGGCCGGACGGCGGTCTGGTGCTGGACCCCAATTTCATGCCGTGCAGCATCAGCGTCACCGCCATTCCGAGCCTGAAACGCTTTTTGGGCGAGTCCGCCGGTCTGGTGGCGGAACGCGCCCGCAGTCTGTCTCAGCGCATCGCCGCGCCGGGTCAGCAAGGGGTGGCGGACGTGGCGGAATTCATGATGCTGCAACTGCTTAACCGCGCTCAGCCGCAGCTATCGCATCTGGCGCGCCTCGGTACGCTGCACCCGGAGCGGCTGCACGAAGCGCTGGTGCAACTGTGCGGCGAACTGATGACCTTTACCGACGAGTCGCGTCTGCCGCCGGAGTTTCCCGCCTACCGTCACGAGCATCAGCAATCCAGCTTTGAGCCGCTGATGATGGCGCTGCGTCAGGCGCTGAGCACCGTACTGTCGCCGCGCGCGGTGTCGATCCAGATGAAGGCGCAGCCTTACGGCGTGCGGGTGGCGCTGGTGGGCGACGCCGAACTGATGACCAGCGCCGAATTTGTGCTGGCGGTGCGCGCCCGTATGCCGCAGGAGCATTTGCGCAAACAGCTGTTGCAGCAAACCAAGATCGCCTCCAGCGACAAAATCCGCGAACTCATCAGCCTGCAACTGCCCGGCGTGCCGCTGCTGCCGTTGCCGGTGGCGCCGCGTCAGCTGCCGTATCACGCCGGCTACAGCTACTTCCAACTGGACAGGCAAAGCCCGGCCTGGAAATCGCTGGTCACCAGCAACACGCTGGCGTTCCACATCGCCGGCGAATTCCCGGAACTGGACATGCAACTGTGGGCCATCCGCGGCCAGTAGTTAACAGGAGGATCCCGTGAGTACCGACATCATCAAAAGCGATCAGTTGGGCGACCTGCTGTATGACAACGCCCGGCAACTGGATATGGATTCCGATTACTGGTTTCGCCTGCGCGGGCAGAGCATCAACCCGATGATCGACGCCGTTACGCCATTGCTGGGCATGGTGGAGCGGGTGCGCCAGCTGTCTGAATACGACGGCGTGGCGGAGCTATACCAGCGCGTACAGTCCGAAATTCAGGCCATTGAGCAGGAACTGCATTCCCACGGTTACGAAAACGGCGTGATTTTGTCGTTTCGCTACATTCTGTGCACCTTCATCGACGAAGCGGTGATGGGGCGGGAGTGGGGCGGCCAGAGCGTATGGTCCGCCCATTCGCTGCTTACCCGTTTCCACAATGAAACCTGGGGCGGCGAGAAGGTGTTCGTGTTGCTGGAGAAGCTGCTGGATGACCCGACGCGCTACCGCGACATTCTGGAGTTTATCTACCTGTGTCTGTGCCTCGGTTTCGAAGGCCGCTACCGGGTGATGACCCAGGGACGCGAAGAGCTGGATCGGGTGGTGCGCCGTTTGCACGACACCCTGCGTCCGGAGCCGGAAAATCCGCCGACGGTATTCCACCTCAATCTGGGGCAGCAGTCTTCCCGTTACCAACTGCGGAAACAGATTTCGCTGCGCACGCTGTTTATCGGCCTGTGCGTGGTGATGGCCGCGGCGTTTGGCCTCTATCACTACCAGCTAACCAACCAGACCCAGGACGTGCTGCGTCAGCTGGGAGAATTATTACAATAACAGGAGCGTATTCTCGTGATTCGAATCGAACTGCCGATCCTGGTTGAGCGACTCAACCCGCTGTGCCGCCACATAATGGAAGAGGCGGCGGCGCTGTGCATTCAGCATCAGGGCGCGGAGATCCGCATTGAGCACCTGCTGCTGAAAATGCTGGAGACGCCGTTGTGCGACGTGCGTCAGATCCTGAAACGCGCCGGGATGGATGTTGACGAACTGGCGGCATTGCTGCAGCCCAATGCCGCGGACAAAGGGTTTGAGTCGGGCTATCCCTCGTTTTCGCCGCTGCTGGTGGAGTGGTTGCAGGACAGCTGGCTGCTGGCCTCGGCGGAACTCCAGCACGCCCGTCTGCGCAGCGGCGTACTGCTGCTGGTGTTGCTGATGACGCCGACGCGTTATCTGTCGGCGACGGTGACCCGCCAGTTGGCGCAGATTAACCGCGAACTGCTGCGTCAGCAGTTTGACGAATGGGTAAAAGATTCAGCGGAAACCGAGGTGATCTCCGCCGCTGGCGCGACGCCGGAACAGGCGGCCGCGGCCACCACCCAGCTGTCCCGCTATACCCAGAATGTCACCGAGTCGGCCCGTCAGGGCAAACTGGACCCGGTATTGTGCCGCGATCATGAAATCGACCTGATGATCGATATTCTGTCCCGCCGTCGTAAAAATAACCCGATCGTGGTCGGCGAGGCCGGGGTGGGTAAAAGCGCGCTAATTGAAGGACTGGCGCTGCGCATTGTCGCCGGTCTGGTGCCGGAACGGCTGCGCGATGTGGAACTGCTGACGCTGGATTTGGGCGCGATGCAGGCCGGCGCGTCGGTGAAAGGCGAGTTCGAGAAGCGTTTCAAAGGCGTGATGCAGGAAGTGAAAGAGGCGCCGAAACCGGTTGTCCTGTTCATTGACGAAGCCCACACGTTGATTGGCGCCGGCAATCAGGCCGGCGGTCTGGACGTGTCCAACCTGCTTAAACCGGCGCTGGCGCGCGGCGAACTGCGCACCATCGCCGCCACCACCTGGAGCGAATACAAGAAATACGTGGAAAAAGACGCCGCGCTGTCGCGTCGCTTCCAACTGGTGAAAGTGGGCGAGCCGAACGTCGACGAAGCCACGGTGATTTTGCGCGGGCTGCGCAGCATTTACGAACAATCGCACGGCGTATTGATCGACGAAGAAGCCCTGCAAGCGGCGGCCAATCTGTCCGCGCGTTATATCTCCGGGCGTCAGTTGCCGGACAAAGCGATCGACGTACTGGATACCGCCTGCGCGCGCGTCGCCATCAACCTGACCACGCCGCCGCGCGCGGTCAGCCAGTTGCAGACCCGTTTGCATCAGCAGGCGCTGGAAATCGCTCAACTGGAGCGTCAGGGCCGCATCGGCCTGGGCGATACCGCAGAGCGACTGGCGACGCTGCGTGACGCCAGCGAAACGGATGCGGCGACGCTGGCGCAACTGGAAGCCGACTGGCAGCGTCAGAAAACGCTGGTGCAGCAGATCGTCGCCCTGCGCACCGCGTTGCTGGCCGATGAAGCGCCGGAAGATTTCGATGCCGCCGCCGCGGCCGCTGAACTGGCCGACGGCGAGCGGGCGCTGGCCGAACTGCAACAGCCGTCGGTGCTGGTGTCCCCGCATGTGGATAAAACCCAGATTGCGTCGGTGATCGCCGAGTGGACCGGGGTGCCGTTGAACCGGATTTCCCAGGGCGAGCTGGACGTGGTCACCCGCCTGCCGGATTACCTCGGCGACAGCATCAAAGGGCAGCAACTGGCGATCGCCCAGTTGCACAAGCACCTGCTGACCGCTCGCGCCGACCTGCGCCGTCCCGGTCGACCGCTGGGCGCGTTTTTGCTGGTGGGGCCAAGCGGCGTGGGCAAGACCGAAACCGTGGTGCAGATTGCCGATCTGATGTTCGGCGGCCGTAATTATCTCACCACCATCAACATGTCCGAGTACCAGGAGAAGCATACGGTTTCCCGCTTGATCGGTTCGCCGCCGGGGTATGTCGGCTTTGGCGAAGGCGGGGTGCTGACCGAGGCTATTCGCCAGAAACCCTATTCGGTGGTGCTGCTGGATGAAGTGGAAAAAGCCCATCCGGACGTGCTCAACCTGTTCTATCAGGCGTTTGACAAGGGCGAACTGGCGGACGGCGAAGGGCGGGTGATCGACTGCCGCAATGTGGTGTTCTTCCTGACCTCCAATCTGGGGTTCCAGACGATTGTCAATTTTGCCGAGCACGTCAATGTTGCGGATCGACCGGGCGAACTGCTGGATGCGCTCTATCCGGAACTGGCGGCGTTCTTCAAACCGGCGTTGCTGGCGCGAATGGAAGTGATTCCCTACCTGCCGTTGGATCACGACACGCTGGTGGCGATCGTGCAGGGCAAGCTGTCCCGTCTGGTTACGTTGCTGCAGCAGCGCTTTGGCGCCGAGGTGGTTATCGACGCATCGGTGCCGGAAGAGATCCTGCGTCTGGCGAACCGCAGCGAAAATGGCGCGCGCATGCTGGAGTCGGTGATCGACGGCGCACTGTTGCCGCCGGTGTCGTTGCAATTGCTGCAACGCATGTCGGCCGGTCAGCCGGTCAGCCGCATTCATTTCCGGGTGGAAGACGGCCAGTTCCGGTCCGAGGTGGAGGGCTGAGCATGCAATCAGCCCTCGATCTGGCGCTCTCGCTGACCCGTCACCGGGATGAAGCCGGCCTGTGCGACTGGCTGATGAGCACGCTGCGTGCCGCATGGCAGCCGCAGGGTGCGCTGCTGGGGATGGTGGATGTCAGCGGTCGTCAGTTGATATGCAGCGGTTGGGTGCATCGCGCGCCGCTGTCGCTGTCGCTCGGCGTGGATGATTTCAGTCATCCGCTGGCTTACGTGCTGCTCAAGAATCAAACGCGCAGCTGGACGTCGTTGTACGGCGGCGCGCGTATCGAACACGGCGGTTTTCGCCAGTTGCTGACCGACGCGGGCGCCGCCTGCGGCCTGTACGCCATGCCGTTGCAGGCGGACAGCGGCAAACCGCTGGCGGTGCTGGCGCTGCTGGATACGCCGGAGCGGCTGCAGGCGCTGGGGAAACATGGCGATTGCGCGCAGCTGGCGCAGGTGTTTTGCCGTCAACTGGCGCTGATCCGCGATTTGGGACGCAGCCGGCGCGAGCAGACCGCGCTGCGTGATTCGCTGCGCCAGATTAAAGACGAAGGCGCGCTGCGGCGTGAGCGGGAAAAACGGGTGGCCGCCGGGCTGATTGGTCAGTCCGGCGCGGTGCGACAACTGCATCAGCAGATCTGTCAGGCGGCCAGCCACCGGTTGTCGGTGCTGATTCACGGCGAAACCGGCGCCGGCAAAGAGGTGGTGGCCGGGCTGTTGCACCAGTGTTCCGAGCGCGCCGAACGACCGTTTATCGCCATCAACTGCGCCGCTATTCCGGAAAACCTGATTGAAAGCGAGCTGTTCGGCTATGAAAAAGGCGCGTTTTCCGGCGCGCAAAGCAACAAGGTCGGGCTGGTGGCGCAGGCCAACGGCGGCACGCTGTTTCTGGATGAAGTGGGCGACATGCCGCCGCTGATGCAGGCCAAGCTGTTACGGGTATTGGAAACGCACAGCTTCCGGCCGCTGGGCGCCGGGCAGGAGCAACATTCCGATTTCCGGCTGATCGCCGCCACGCATCAACCGCTGGAACAACGGGTGGCCGAAGGCCAGTTCCGTCAGGATCTCTACCATCGTCTGTGCCAGTGTCTGGTGCAGGTGGCGCCGCTGCGCGATCGTCCGGACGACATCAGCCTGCTGTGCGAACACTTCATCGGGCAGTTCGCCCGCCAGCAGCAGAAAAACCTGGGGCCGTTGCACCGTGCGTTTCTCAAGCAACTGGTGGGCTACGACTTCCCCGGCAATGTGCGTGAGCTGAAGAACCTGCTGGAGGTGGCCTGCGCCCATACGCCGGAAGGGCAGCCTATTCGTCTGGAGTCGCTGCCGCCGGAGTTGCGTGAGCGGGTGTGCGGCGAAACCGCCGCCGATAGCGATGCTTTCCACCATATTCAGGATCTGCGCATCGCCACCCAGCAGTATGAAGCCGCGGTGATTGCGGCGCGTCTGCGCCAGTTTCAGGGCAACCGACTGCTGGTGGCGGAGAGCCTGAATATTCCCAAACGTACCCTTGATCACAAGTGCCAGAAACTGGAGGTGAACTGATGATGCTGACGATGGTGCCGCTGCTGATGGCGGCAGTCGGCTCGCCCGATCCCGCCTGGCAATCACTGTGGGAACAGTGCCGCAATGAGACGTCGCCGCAGGTGCGTCTGGCCTGTTATGACGCGCTCGGACGCGAGACGGAACGCGCGGGCGCTGTGCCGCCCGCTACGAATAACGGCGCGGCGGGGGAGAACGCATTTCGTCTTAACCGCGAGGCGGTCAATGGCGACCTGACCCTGACGCGCACGCTGGCGGACGGCAATACGCTGGTGATCAGCTGCGCCAGCAGCATTACCCATCTGCGGCTGACGCTCAGCCAGCCGTGGCCGGGCGACAACGTCACCTCGCAACTTGACGGCGCCGGCGCGCCGGATAACTGGTTTGTGCGCAACCGCGGCACGCTGCTGGAATTTGGCCGCGGCCTGCCGGCGATCGACGCGCTTAAGCGCTGGGTCGGCCACCGGGAGCTGGTGCTGAATGGCGAGCAGGATCATGTGCTGCGCATCGATCTCACCGGGCTCGGCGAGGCGCTGGCGCCGTTGCGCCAGCAGTGCCGCTGGTAGGAGCGATGAGCATGTATGCACACCCTTGGTGTAAGCGACTGTTGACGACCCTGCCCGACGATGCCCTGCGGGCGGCGGTGGCGGCGGATGATCCGCTGTGGGAACAGGTGGAAACCGAGCTGGTCAAGCTGGGGTCGCTGGCGCACAGCCAGGTGGATCTCAATGCTGTCGCCGGTCAGTGCCTGACGCTGCTGGAAAGCCGTACCAAAGACATGCGCGTGCTGGTGCAACTGCTGCGCTGCCTGCAGCACCCGGCCAAGGCTACCCCGTTCGCCACCGCGATCATGCTGCTCGACAGCTGGCTGGACGCTTACTGGACGCTGGCGTTTCCCGCCAGCCCGGTACAGAAACAGAAGCTGATGGTGCAGATCATCCGCCGTTTTGAGGGCGTGCTGCCCCGCATGGCGGAAAACGCCTCCGGGGCGGAACTCAGCCAGTTGCATCAGTTGGCGGAACAACTGGCGGTACGCTGGAGCGCGCTGGCCGCCGACAAAGCCGACCTGACCGACGAACTGGTGGCGGCGCTTCACCGCGCCCGCCAACGCCATCAGGCACAGGAGAAAGCCAATCAGGCGTCGGCTGAGCCGGCGTCTGGCGGGTCGGGCGGAACAACCGGGGACGTTGCTGCCGCCGGCGGCGGTCATGGGAGCGCCACCGGGGCGACCAGCGCGGTCGCTACGGTGGAAATCAACAGTTCGGATGACCGCAACTGGAAGCAGACGCAGCTTAATGTGGCGGCGCTGCTGGTGGAGCGTCAGCCGGAAGCGCCGGTGGGATATCGCCTGCGCCGCAACGCGGTCTGGGCCGGGATCGCCACGCCGCCGACGGCGGCTCGCGGTAATAAAACCCAACTGGCGCCGGTGTCGCTTGACCGGGTGGATGAGTACCAGAGCGCGCTGGCACAAGCGGATCTGGCGTTGTGGAGCAAGATTGAACAGAGCCTGACGCTGGCGCCGTACTGGTTTGACGGCCACATGCTGTCGGCGACGGTGGCAACCCGGCTGGGACATAGCGCGGTCGCCAGCGCCATCGCCGATGAACTGTCGGCGTTTCTCGCCCGGCTGCCGGAACTGCGTGAACTGGCGTTCAGCGACGGTTCGCCGTTCCTGTCCGCCAAATGCGCCCAGTGGTTGCAATCGGCCCAGCCGGCACGCGGCGGCGGCGGTCAGCGGCAGGACGACCTGGCGGCCGAAGCGGCGGCCTGTTGCGCCGAGCAAGGGCTGGGGGCGGCGCTGTCGCTGCTGGATGAGCGCATTCGGCGGTTGAAAGAACCGCGCGAGCGTTTTTGCGCTGAACTGGTGCTGGCGGATTTGCTGGCGGAAGAAGGCATGAAAGCACTGGCGGCACAACATTATCAGCACCTGTGGCAGGAAAGCGAGCGACTGGGCCTGATGCAGTGGGAACCGGGAATGGTCAGCCGACTGGAACGGCTGGGCGCGTCCCGCAGGAAATAAGACATTCGGAGTTGAATGGTCACTTATGTTGAAAATAATCATTACCTTTCTGCGGCAACAGCTGCCGAAACTGAAACCTTCCTGGCTGCTGCTGGGGGTGGTGGTATGGGTGGTGGCGCTGGTGCTGGCCTGGTGGCTGGGGCCGCGTCTGACCCTCGGCGACATGCGTCCGCTGCAAAGCGTGTGGGGCCGCGTGGTGTTCACGCTGATCTGGCTGTGGCTGGGCTTTGCCTACAGCGCCTGGCGCGTCTGGCGCCGGGTGCAGCAATTGCGCGCGGAGCGGCGTGAACAGCAGATTATCGAGCAGGACCCGCTGCAGGTGTACGTCGACAGCCAGCAAACCTTTCTGGACCGCTGGTTGCAGGCATTTCAGGCCCAACTGGGCAAAAAGGCGCTGTACGCCATGCCCTGGTATCTGGCGATCGGCCTGTCCGGCAGCGGCAAAAGCAGCCTGATTCATCGCGCCAATCCGGCCAACAAGCTCAACCCGAAACTGGATGCGGAACTGCGCGAAGTGGCGGGCGGTCAGCAGGTCAACAGCTGGGTCGGCGAGTCGGCGGTGATCTGGGACCCGAGCGGTCAGCTGCTGGCCCAGCCGGAAGTCGGGGCGGAGCCGTCGGCCGGACGTCATGCCCGCCTGTGGCAGCATCTGTTGCAGTGGCTGAGCCTCAACCGTCGTCGCCAGCCGTTGAACGGGCTGGTGCTGACGATCGATCTCTCCTGGCTGTCGCAGGCCAGCGTGTCGGAGCGCAAGGCTTACGCGCAGGTAATGCGCGCCCGTTTGCAGGAAATCGCGGTTAACATCAACACCCGTCTGCCGCTGTATGTGGCGCTGACCCGTCTGGATATGCTGCGCGGCTTTGACGTGGTGTACCGCTCGCTGAACCGGGAAGCGCGTCAGGCGGTGCTGGGGGTGACGTTCACGCCGCAGGCCAGCCACGGCAAAGGCTGGCTGGAAGAGCTGGAGCGCTTCTGGGACGACTGGATCACTAACCTCAACAATAATCTGCCGGAAATGCTGCTCACGCAGTCGGAGCGCGGCGTGCGCAATACGCTGTTCACCTTCGTGCGCCAGCTGGCCGGGCTGAAGGATTACGTGACGGAAGTGCTGAACGAAACGCTGGCGACCGGCGACGACCGCGCGTTTCTGGTGCGCGGCGTGTACGTCAGTTCTGTATACCAGCAAGGCGTGCCGTTTGACGCTTTCGCGCAATCCGCTTCCCGGCGCTATCAGTTGCCGGAACCGATCAACGCCGCCATGCGCGGCGAGTCCAATACGTTCTTCGTCCAGAAGCTGTTTCCGGAGGTGATTTTCCCGGAAGCCAGCCTGGCGGGGGAAAACCGGCTGCACAGCCTTTATCGCCGCCGCCGCATGAGCATCGGCATTACCGGTATGGTGCTGTTCGGGCTGGCGATGATCGGCAGCTGGCACCATTTCTACCGGGTGAACGAAGAGGCCGGGCGTAACGTGCTGACCAAGGCGCAGGCGTTCATCGGCACCAACGAACTGGAAGGGCAGGCGGGGTACGGTTACCAGCAATTGCCGCGTCTGAACCTGATCCGCGACGCGACCCTGTCGTTCGGCAACTACCACGAACGTACGCCGATGCTGGCCGACCTCGGCCTGTATCAGGGCGATAAGATCGGCCCTTACGTGGAAGGCTCCTACCTGCAGATGCTCAATCAGCGTTTCCTGCCGGCGGTGATGCAAGGGCTGTTGGAGGACCTGAATCAGGCGCCGGCCGGCAGCGAGCAGAAGCTGACCATTCTGCGGGTGATGCGGATGCTGGACGACGCCTCCGGACGCAACAAGACGCTGGTGGAACAGTTCATGGCGCTGCGCTGGCAGAAAGCGTTTCCGGGCCAGGGCAAGGTGCAGGAACAGTTGATGCAGCATCTGGATTACGCGCTGGATCATACCGACTGGCACCAGTCGCGCGAGCAGAAGGATACGGTGGCGATCTCCACGTTTGCGCCGTTTGTGGACCCTATCGCCAGCGCCCAGCGCGAGCTGAGCAAGCTGCCGATGTACCAGCGCGTCTACCAGAGCCTGGTGATGAAGGCGACGCAGGTGTTGCCGCCGGATCTGGCGATTCGCGACGAGGTGGGGCCGACGTTTGATTCGGTGTTCACCCTGCGCAACGACAAGGCGGGCACGGTGCCGCGGTTGCTGACCTATCCCGGTTTCAGCGATTTCTACCTCAAACAGGACAAAGCGCTGCTGGACCTGACCGCGCTGGATGCCTGGGTGCTGGGCCAGCGTGAGCGCGCTCACCTGAGCGAGGCCGACCGCAAGGAGATCCTGCGTCAGGTGAACGACCGCTACATCACCGACTACATCAACCAGTGGCAGAAAGTGCTGGCGAATATTGATGTACAGTCGCTGGAAAGCCCGGAACAGGCGCTTAACGTACTGACGGATATTACCGGTAACGACCAGCCGTTCCAGCGCGTGTTGACCACGCTGAGCGACAACACCCGGATCCGCAAGCTGGCGGATGACGAGAACGACACCGCGCAAGGCATCAATACCCGTATCGGTCGCCCGTTCATGACCATCAACGCCGCGCTGAGCGGGCGGGGCGAGCAGGGGCCGCTGGTGCAGGAGGTCAATCAGAAGCTGACCGATCTCTACCACTATCTGGATCAGATCGTGAACGCCACCGATCCGGGGCAGGCGGCGCTGAAAGCGGTACAGGCGCGTCAGGGCAACAAGTTCGCCGATCCGGTGTTCGCGTTGCAGCAGTATGCCCGCAGCCTGCCGGCGCCGCTGGACCGTTGGGTCGGCCAACTGGCGGGAGAAAGCGCCAGTCTGGTGACCGGGCTGGCGATGTCGTCGCTTAATCAGGAGTGGATGGACAAGGTGGTGACGCCGTTCAACGAGAAACTGGCGGATCGCTATCCGTTCAATCCGTCTTCCGACAAGGATGTGCCGTTGTCCGAGATGGAGCGTTTCTTCGCCGCGGGCGGTACGCTGGACAGCTTCTACCAGACCAACCTCAAGTCGATCATGGAAAGCGGCATGCTGGAAGGGGAAGGCGCGTCGCCGTTGCAGACCGAACTGGGGAAACAGCTGGACCGCGCCACCCGCATTCGTCAGACGCTGTTCAATGCGCAGGGCAGTCTGGAAGTGCACTTCGTGGTGGAACCGGTGGAGCTGACCGCCAACAAACGCCGCAGCGTGCTGAATCTTGACGGACAGTTGCTGGAGTACAGCCACGGCCGCCGGACCAAAACGCCGCTGGTGTGGCCGAACAGCATGCGCGACGGCGCCGAAAGCAAGCTGACGCTGGTGCCGGATGACCGCGAGCGCTCGCCGCGCAGCCTGAGCTTCACCGGTCCGTGGGCGATGTTCCGCCTGTTGACCAACGGTCAGCTGACGCAGGTGAACGACAACACCTTCGACGTGCGTTTCTCGCTGGAACAAGGCGGCATGACCTATCGCGTCTATACCGACGCCAGCCACAACCCGTTTGCCGGTGGCCTGTTCAGCCAGTTCAAACTGCCTGATTCTCTTTATTAACCCAGAGGGCGAGCAGGCCCAGTCCTTGCTCGCCCGTAGCCGGATGAAGTGATATGCAAGATGCACAACAGGCCCTGAAAGTGGGCCGTGATCCACGGATGCTGCCTGAGTACGAGGCGTTGCGCGCGGAAATCAACAAGCTGAGCCATGCCTCCCGCCCGGAAGTGGACTGGATGCGGGTGCACGATATGGCGACCGCTATTTTTGAAAAACAGGGCGTCGACCTGCAAACCGCCATCTATTTCACCCTGGCGCGTTCGCGGCTGGCCGGGCTGAACGGTTTTACCGAGGGCTGTGAATTTCTCGCCAACCTGATCGTAACCCAGTGGGAAAACTTCTGGCCGCCGGTACATCAGGAGCGGGCGCGCATCGAAATTCTGGACTGGTTTATCGCCCGCATCAGCGAGGTGATTCGCCAGTACGCCATCAGCCACGAACACAAGCGGCTGGTTTATCGCTGCGAGCGCGCTCTGCAACTGATGAGTGAAAAACTGCATAACTCCGGCCTGAGCCGCATCCCCCGGGTGGAAAACCTGCTGCACTTTATCGAGGGTTACACCCATCTGTTTGATGAAACCGAGATTGTGATTGTCTCTGACGATCAGACGCTGAAAAAACAGCAGGATATGCAGATTCCGCCGATGGTGTTCTTCCAGTCCGACATGGAACCGGGCGGGATGGCGTCCGCGGCGGCGGCGGCCCAGCCGGCGCTGCCGTCGGGCAGTATTCTGGTCGGCCGGGAGAAAGGGCAGATGAAACCGACGGTATTGAAGATCGAAGCGCACCGCAAGCAGAAGCCGGCCTGGTTCTGGTTTGTCTGCGGCGTGCTGACCTGTGGACTGCCGGTAGCGGCGGTGAGCGGCTGGCAGTACTGGCAGGATCAAAAAACCGAGGCGCTGGCGCTGTTGCAGCAACCGGCCTATGCGTTGCCGTCCGCGCCGGATCACAACGATATCCGCCGGGTGCGCATCGTGCTGGGCGAGCAGAAGCTGCAAGGCATGGAAGGCGAACTGATCAACCGTTATCAGGCGCAACTGGAGCAGGTCAAGAACGCCTCGCCGTTCTATCTGTACCAGTATGGTGAAGGGCTGAAAGGCGTCATGCAGCAGCTGTATCCGGACTCGCTGGCGGTCAAAGAGATGGACCGTCAGTGGCAGATCGCCCTCGACCGCCAGCAGGGCGACAAGCCGCCGCGCGTCAGCGGCTACGAGCAGGCGCGCGCCGGAGTGGGCGAGACGCTGCAACAACTGCTGGATTTGGAGAAACAGCGCCGTACGGTGACCATTTCGTATCTGAAGTCGCAACTTTATGATATTCAGAAATATTTTGCTTCCGATGTGCCATTTAGCATCCGTTTACGGACGATGGAGGCGCGCAAAGCCGCCCGCCAGCCGCTGACCCCGGCGGAGCTGCGCGGCATGGAAGATGAACTGCGTGCTTTCAATATCCGGCTGTACCGATTGCAGCAAGGCGATAGCGGCAGTTAAGGCCGCCGCGTCGGGCGGGATGGCGCTGCCCGGCGGCGTCGCCGGATGTCTCCAGGGGTAACGACGGTAACATGATGAGAAAAATACGATTATTGACGGCGCTGTCCGTGTGTCTGCTGGCTGCCTGTCAGGCGCCGGTGTCGTCGCTGTCCGACGCGGATTTGCGTAAGTCGGCACAGAGCGGCAACGGAGAAGCGCAGTACCGGCTGGCGAAGCAACTGGCTTCCCGTTCGCACTACGGCGAAGCCATGCAGTGGATGCAAAAAGCGGCGGATCTGTCAGACCTGTCCGGGCCGCGGGAAAGCCGGGCGCTGGCGGCGTTGCAGGTGGGCGACTGGTATCAGACCGGGCTGGGCGAGCCGAAAAATACGCCGCTGGCGCGCCAGTGGTGGCAGAAAGCCTCGCGGCTGGGCAGCGGCGAGGCCGGCTACCGGCTGGGAATGGACTGTCAGGCGCAGCATCAGGGCAAACTGGTGGCGGCCTGTCTGGATGCGTTCGAACGCGCGGCCGACAACCAGTATGCGCCGGCGCAGCTGGTAGTGGCGCAGTGGTATGCCGCCCATCCCGGTGCGGAAGAAGAGGCCGCCGGATGGGTAGAGAAGGCGGCGGATCTGGGCAACCGGGACGCGCAGTACCAGCTCGCCCAGCGTTATGAACAAGGGAAAGGCGTAGCGAAGCGGACCGACCTGGCCGAGCGCTGGTATTTCCGGGCGGCGGACAAGGGACAAACCCAGGCGCAGTTGTGGATGGCCCGGCACGCCGACGGTAAAGACGCGCTGGACTGGTATCAGAAAGCGGCGGCCGGTGGCGAGGCGCCGGCGCAACTGTGGCTGGCGCAGGCGTATCGCCGTGGCGATCACGGGTTGCCGCAGAACGACAAGCAGGCCAATTACTGGCTGGAGCGCGCCTCCGGCAAGGGCAATGGCGAGGCGGATTACAAGCTCAGCCAGGTACAGACCGATAAGGCCAAACGGGAACAGTATCTGGTGCTGGCGTCGTCGGCCGGCTATGTGCCGGCGCAGCTCGAACTGGGCGACTGGCTGCTTAAGCGCGGCGAACTGGAACGGGCTCGCGAGGTGTTCGCCAAAGCGGCGGCGATCGGCGATACCGAATCCCGACTGGCGTACGGCGAGATGCTGCGGCTGGGGCAGGGCGGCAAGGCGGACTATGTGGAAGCGATGAAACAGTATCGCTTCGCGGCGCATGACGGCAACCGTATGGCGCAGTATCGTATGGGGATGATGCGGCAGGATGGACTGGGCGCATCGCGCAACCGTATTCATTCCTACGCCTGGTATTCGCTGGCGGCGACCGAGGGCATGGCGGAGGCCATCGCGGCCCGCAATGATCTGGAAGCCACCATGCAGCCGGATGAAATCAAGGCCGGGCAGAAACTGGCCATGCACTGGTCGACAGGCAAGGAGACGGATACACAGTGATTCAATGGGGAAAGTGATTCGATGGGTAAAATTAAAGGAAAGCGTATGAAACGGAACGGATATCTCGCTCTGCTGCTGAGTATGGCGGCGCTGTCGTCGCAGGCGGAAGTGAAGCCTCCCTATCAGGTTGAGCAGGGTAAGGTGGTGTACCGGGTATCGACGAATGCGGATCCGCAGGTGCTGACGGAAGCCAAACCGGAAGATTTCCGGGTGTTGTTGCGGGAAAAGCGGGTGGCGCTGGCGGTATCCGGCCCTCGTTACTACTGCAACCAGCAGCCTCTGCCGGACGGTTTCAAGCCTGAAAGCGCCAAACTGCGCTACGACGCTTTTCTGATTACCAATGTCGGGTCGTTCGTCGGCTGTGAGCGCATGAAGCAGGATATCGATGCCGACAGTTTTCAGGCGCTGGATTTTCCGTTCTTCCGCGATCGCAATCATGTCTGGCTGCCTGACGGTGAGGAGATGAGTGGCGTGGATATCGCCAGTTTCAAAACGCTGGCCAGAAATCAGGCGTTCGACAAGCAGAACTACTATTTTGTAGAGAATGAAACCAGCGTGGTTGCCTATCAAAAGCAGGCGCCGAGCGCGGGCAACTGCTTTGGCTGGGCCACCATTGACGGCAGTCTTTACTACCGTGGCGAGCAGCGCGCCGATGGCGATGCCGCCAGTTTCCGCTGCCTGACGTTCAGTACCGCGCTGGACAAAAACGGTTTCTATGTCTTCGGGCGGCCGTATCAGAGCATCCCGGCCGGGGTGAAAACGGCGGATATCCGCATGTTGCCGAATAATGAAAAACTGGCGACCGACGGCGAGCATGTCTGGTTTTTGGGGGTAGAGCCGGTGCAACTGGCCGGACTGAGCCTGCGCCACGTCAGGGTGGTGCCGGACGCCAACGGTTATACCATTAGTGACGGCAAAACCCGCTGGCTGTGCGGCTCCGGCAAGGTCAACGGTCGCCCGCTGTGCCGCAAGGGATGAGTGGCGTGGCAGATGCCGCCGGGCGATAGACCTGCGGTGAGAACGCGCCCTGTCCTGATGCGGCAGGGCGCGTATGGCCGGTCGGGACATCAGGTCAGCCCGGTGTTGATCCGTTTCCCGATGTCCTTCAGTTTGGAAAATTTTTCAAGTAACTGAGGCGCGTCATCCAGACTCATCACGAACATCCACAAATAGGTCATGACCGAATAGATATGCCCGGCATTGCTGTATCCTTTTGCCAACATCAGCATAATGACCGCGCCGAAGAGCAGTGCAGCGGCCACGCCGATTGACAAATACCCCCAGGCTTCGCGATCGGAAAGACGAATCCTCAGTCTGGACAACATCACATAATGCTTGATCAGCGTGCGCGTTTTCGCCTGCCCGATCAGCCCCACCTCTTTTTCAAGGCGATTGTTGAGCCGGTTGTACAGGTATTCATTCTTTTGGATATAGCTGGCCAGAAAAAAGCTGAAAACCAGCAGGATCGCCAGACAGAAGAACCCGGCCCAAAACTCGATAATCATCAACATGAATACCGCGCCGCTGACCGAAAATAACGACGTCAGCAAGACGGGCAGGTGCACTTCGAAGAAATCCACGAATTCTCTGGACAAGGCTACTCTGGCCGCGACAGTCGACTGCGAATGCTGGTTTTCTCGCTGGGTGACAATCACCGGGACCGCCAGCTCCGCATAAATGCGTGAAAAAACGCGGGTATCGGCACTGCGTCTGGCGGCCCCGATGAGCCACATCAGCAAGACAATGATGGCATAAACCAGCGCCAGCGCGGCGTTGCCATCAATAATCGCGTTAATGGCAAAGCCTGCAAACAGCGGGTATGTCAGCAGCAAGGTGTTTTCCGCGGCTACCAGTCCAAAGGTCAGAAGTAATTTTTTATTGTGCAGTCGCATCAGCGCCTTAAGCGTCACCCAGGCGTTGTGCGGAGCTGGCTTGCGATGAAACATGATGGCAACTCGTGTTAATATCAGTATGTTGAGCAAGTGCTCAAGCGTGAGCGGACTGTACTTGAGCGTTTGCTCAATGTCAATGCGGGAGCAAAACATGAAAAATGAGTCGGGCAATGCGTTGAAAGAGACGATTCTGGACGCCGCCATCGCCCTGTTTAAGGAAAAAGGGGTGACCGCGGTTAAAACGCGAGATGTCACTGATTTTTTGGGGATTTCACGCAGTCACATTTACCACTATTTTTCTGACTGGAATGCGTTGCGCATCGCAGCGTTTTTACGTTTTATGCGCATGGATCTGGACGAGATTACCGCCCGGGTCGGCGCATTGCCGCCAGATGCGCGCTTGCCTGCGTTGATCGATCACTATCTTCCCGAGTCGGTCGACGCCGCCTGGGTGCTGTACAGCGATATCTGGAAATATGCCATGCATGACCAGATATTTGCCGGGATGATTACGGCGTTGATAACGGAATGGGATCAACTGATGGCGCAGGTTATTCGTGATGGCATCGCCGCCGGCCTCTACAAGCCGGTGGAGGCTTCACGCGTCGCCCGTCAGCTTGGCGCGGTGGTGAATGGCTATGCGGATGTGCTCACCCTGCACCCCGACCCGGTAAGACGGGCCGGAGCGCTGGACGATATTCAGGTTCTGGTGCGGGTTCTGCTGCAGTAAGGCGCGGCTTGCCATGACGGCATTACCCGCCGCGTCAGATTATTACCCCGCGGTCTGGGCGCGAATCATCCCGATATAGATGTCCCGCAGTTGGCGCGCCAGCGGTCCGGGGCGCCCATCCCCAATCGTGACGCCGTCGATCTCCACCACCGGCCAGACAAAGGTGGTGGCGGAGCTGATAAAAGCTTCTTTGGCGGCGAGCGCTTCCTGCGGCGTGAACGCCCGTTCTTCCACCGTCAGATGATGGTCGGCGGCCAGTTGCAGCAGCGCTTTGCGGGTAATGCCGTGCAGGATGTCGTTGCTGAGCGGGCGGGTAATCAGGCGGTTGTCGGCATCGACGATAAAGCAGTTGCTGGAGCTGCCCTCGGTAATCAGGCCGTTTTCTACCAGCCAGGCGTCATCGGCGCCTTTGGCGTGCGCCCACTCTTTCGCCATACAGGCCATCAGCAGGCTGACGGTTTTGATGTCGCGCCGGTGCCAGCGCAGGTCCGGGCAGGTGATGACGCGAATGCCTTTCTCCGCGCTGGGGTGGTGGAGAACCGGGCGGGACTGGGTAAACAGCACCAGCGTCGGTTCGGCGTCGGTGGGGAACGCGAAATCCCGGTCGCCGGTGCTGCCGCGGCTGAGCTGTAGGTAGATACCGCCTTCTTCCAGCCGGTTTTGTTCGATCAGCGCCAGATGAATCTCCCGCAAGGCCGTCTGGCTGACCGGCAGACGCAGGTTCAGCTCGCGGCAGGAGCGCTCCAGACGCGCCATGTGGCCGTCGTATTCCGCCAGCCGGCCGTTGACCACCGCGGTGACTTCATACACCGCGTCGGCAAACAGAAATCCGCGATCGAACACCGAAATCGTCGCTTGTTCCTCGGGCAGGTAACGCCCGTTAACGTAAAGGATACGTGACATTATGCAACTCCCGTTAAACAAGGGCGGGGGTGGCCCCACAATCCCTCTTCAGGTAAATACAACTGGCTGCCGCGCCATTCCAGCCCGCCGACCCGGTCGTCCGCCAGCAGCAGCGGCCCGTCGAGATCGACGATGTCCGCGCCCTGCGCCACCAGCGTGGCCGGCGCCATCGACAGCGAAGTGCTGACCATACAACCCACCATGATCTTCAGGCCCTGCGCCTGCGCCGCCTGACGCAGCAGCAGCGCCTCGGTCAACCCGCCGGTTTTATCCAGCTTGATGTTAACCATGTCGTAGCGCGCCGCCAGACCCGGCAGCGACTGGCGGTCATGGCAGGATTCGTCGGCGCACAGCGGAATCGGACGCGGCAGCGCGGCCAGCGCGTCGTCGTCGCGGGCGGGCAGCGGCTGCTCAATCATGCCGACGCCAAGGCGCTGCAACTCCGGCACCAGTTTCAGGTACAGGTCGGCGTTCCAGCCTTCGTTGGCGTCGACGATCAACTGCGCTTGCGGCGCCCAGCGGCGTACCGCGGCAACCCGTTCGATATCGTGTTCGTCCGCCAGTTTCAGCTTCAGCAACGGACGGTGCGCGTTGCGCTGCGCGGCCTGCGCCATGCGTTCCGGGGTATCCAGCGATAGCGTAAACGCGCTGGTCGCCGGTTCCGGTCGCGGCAGCCCGGCCAACTGCCACACCGGTTTGGCCTGCCGCTGGCTATCGAGATCCCACAGCGCGCAGTCCAGCGCATTACGCGCGGCGCCGGGCGGCAGCAGTGTCTGCAATGTGTTCCGGTCAAGACCGCGTCGCACCGCGTCTCGCAGCGCCAGCAACTGGGCTTCCACACCGCTGATGTTTTCGCCGTAGCGGGCGTAGGGCACGCTTTCGCCGTGGCCTTCGCAGCGCCCGTCGCGTACCGTCACCTTGATGACATCGGCGTGGGTTTTGCTGCCGCGCGAAACGGTGAAGGTTTCTTTTAACGCCCAGCGTTCATGAGTGACGATCAGTTCCGCCATGATGCCGTCCTTACAAGTTATCGACGATACGGCCCACGCCCTGACGGAACGGGTCGACTACCGGCAGCCCCAGCTGGTGTTCCAGTTTCGCCATGTAGGCCAGCGCGTCCGCTTCGCTCAGGTGTGCGCTGTTGATGGAGACCCCGACGAAGCGGGCGTTCGGGTTGGTCAGCCGCGCCATCGCCAGATTGAGATCGATACAGGCTTGCAGATCCGGCAGCGGATAGTCCACGCCGCGCATGCGGGTGCGGGTGGGTTCGTGACACAACACCAGCGCGTCCGGCTGGGCGCCGTGGATGATACCGGTGGTGACCCCGGCGAAAGAGGGGTGGAACAGCGACCCCTGACCTTCGATCACGTCCCAGTGGTCGGCGTCGTTATCGGGCGCGAGGGTTTCCACCGCGCCGGCGATAAAGTCGGATACTACCGCGTCAATGCTGACGCCCGCGCCGGAAATCAAAATGCCGGTCTGGCCGGTGGCGCGAAAAGTGGCGTTGCCGCCGCGTTCCAGCAGCGCTTTTTCAATCGCCAGCGCGGTGTACATTTTGCCGCAGGAGCAGTCGGTGCCGACCGGCAACAGACGTTTGCCGCTGCGTTTACGCCCGCTGGCCACCGGGAAGCTCTGCGTTGGGTGACGCACGTCGAACAGCGAGCGCCCCAGCCGCGCGGCCAGTTCACTGATTTCCGGCACATCCGCCAGTTTATTGTGCAGACCGGCGGCCAGGTCCATGCCGCACTCCAGCGCCTGACGCAGCACCGCGACCCAGGCGTCGGAAATGATGCCGCCGCGGTTCGCCACGCCGATCACCAGCGTCTGCGCGCCTGCCGCCCGCGCGGCGGCGATATCCATGTCCGGCAGCCCGCAGTCCGCCTTGCATCCCGCCATTCGATACTGACCGACGCAGTATTCCGGATGCCACTGTTTAATGCCGATCGCTACTTTAGCGGCCAACTGGTCGTGGGCATCGCCAAGGAACAACAAATAAGGTTTTTTAATATGCATCGCAAACTCCATCATTAAAATAATATACCCGTCATACTTCAAGTTGCAGGTGCGTTGGCTGCGTTACTCGGCCCATTTCATGGGCCTCGCCCCTTCGGGGCCGCTGCCAGCAGCGTTCAAATCGGCTTACGCCAATTTGTCACTCACCCCAGTCACTTACTGATGTAAGCTCCTGGGGATTCACTCGGTTGCCGCCTTACTGCAACTCGAATTATTTAGGGTATAAACTCAGGATAAAAGGCAGCCGTCTCACCAGTTGGTAAGGTTTAGATATTTAAAATCAATAAATTAATGCGCTCGTCAACCCGGATGTGAATCGATGTCGCTATCCGAATAATTAAGGCTGACGCGCCGTTTTTTCGATATTATCAACTAGTGTTATGTTGTCAATAATGACAAAAAATAAGATTTATATTCTGGCTTGGTGGCGTTTGTTTGTTTTTGTTGCCTTCCATTTATTAAATTTAAACATAAAAATCTGTAGTTTTTAAAAAAATTAAAAATGGACCGATTTTTATAAAAATGGGCGTGGATAAAAATAATATTGATTATTTTAGTGCGCCGGGTGCGTTATTTTGGTGCTGCTGTGCATTATTGGTTGGGGAATAATGATTATTTTTTGAAAATGTTAAATTATCCGCCGGTAATATGAATCATCACGTTAATAAAAGGCACGGATAACGCGCAAGCGAGGTTATTTATTTCACGCTGGATGATGGCGCTGCACTAAAATGGAGCGAAGGGGTGATGGCGCGGATGTGACGGTGTGACAGCGGAAGCGGTCGTCCGTAAGATGCGCCCGATATTGCGGCAACCGGCTTTTTTGCAGAATTGATTATTTTGTCACAGATTTATTATAGGCTATGCCTGATGTAGTGAGGCGGTTACGGATGAGCGCTGAACGCCGATTGATGCCGTGATGGTGGCCTGAATGCGCGTTTTCGTCCCTGAAGAACGTGACGGACAGCATTGTGGACCGTCCGAAATATCAGGTAGCATGTCTATACCCGTCATACGTTACGTTGCAGGCGCGTGGTTTTTCCTCGCCCTCCAGCCACCTGCCTGGCAGGCTTATGAGGAAGTGCTGCGTTGCCGCATTCTGCAACTCGAACGTGTAGGGTATGGATAAGGTCGTTGCCTTACTGAGAACGCATATGTCAAATAATAATAATTTTCTGCCCAGCGCTCTGCGTTTCCTTCGCTCTTTGCCTTTTAATTCTTCCCCCGGTATTACCATGATGGCTTTTCTGGTCGTCTGTAGTCTGATTTTTGTCACCACCAGTATTTGGAATTTTCTGGACTCCTATCAGCGTATGTTGGTGGATGCGCAGAAAAACGTGGCTAACCTGTCCGTGGCGATGTCACGTCAGGCGGAAGATACGTTTGTGCCGATTGAAGTGGCGATCGATGACATGCTGCGGGAGCTGTCGCAAACCGGCATGCTGGATTCCACGCGAGTGAAAAGCGTTCTCGATACCCATCGTGCGGTGCTGCCGCAATTGGTGGGTTTCTACCTGTTTGACGAAAAGGGAAATCTGATTTCCTCTACCGGTAAAGGGCCGCTCTATATTTATAATGCCGGCCGGCGGGAATATTTTACCTGGCTCAGGGACAATAATACCACGTCATTGTTTATCAGTAAGGTTACCGTCAGTACGATCACCGGCAGGCGTATTATTCCGGTAGCGAAACGGATAAATGGGCCGAATGGCGAATTCAAGGGCGTTTTTCTTGCCACTATCGACCATAATTATTTCGGTAATTTCTACAGTTATTTCAGTCTGGATTATGACGGTGTGCTGTCATTGATGAATGCGGACGGCCATGCGATTTATCTCTACCCCAATCGTGAACAATATATTAATAGTAATTTCGCTGACGGCGGCCTGTTTGAACAGTCCCGGCTGGAACAAGGCAGCGGCAGCGGTACCTGGCGCACCACGCTGGATAACCGGGTGCGTATTGTCGGCTACGTTAAACTGAAGCGTTATCCGCTGGTGGTGGCGGCGAGTCTGGACCGGGGCGCGTTGCAGGCGCGCTGGCTGGCGGAAAATATTTCGGCTATGGCGCTCAACATCATGGTGCTGCTCGCCATGTTTTTCCTCGGCGGCTTCGTCCTGAAACAGATCCGGTTAACGGTGAAAAATAAAGAGGCGATCAGCCGTCTGCATCAGGAGGAAAGCGACAAAAACAAAGTGCTGCAAAAACTGGCGATGGTCGATCCGCTCACCAAACTGGCCAACCGCCGGCGTTTTGATCTTTATCTGGAGCAGTCGCTGTCCCGGGCCCGCGAAGAGGGCGGAACCTTGTCGCTGATTATGCTGGATGTGGATTTTTTCAAACTCTACAACGATACCTACGGGCATGTACTGGGCGACCGCTGCCTGACCCAACTTGGCAGCGTGCTGAGTGGGTTGCCGTTGCCTGACGGCGGATTGGCCGCCCGTTACGGCGGCGAGGAGTTCGCCATTATTTTGCCGGGCATGAGCGGCGAACAGGCGGCGGTGTTCGGTGAGCGAGCCGTGGAGGAGTGTGCGCAAGTGCGCCGTGCCGCATCAGGCTTCGCTATTGCCCCGTCAGGTGGTGACGGTAAGCGTGGGGGTGTATTCGCACTCCAGCGACAACCCCTGCGATATTCAGCGTCTGAAAGAGGGCGCCGATCAGGCGCTGTATCTGGCGAAGAAAAAAGGCCGTGACCGCTGCGTGCGGCTGTAGGCTGTTCCCGACGTGAATTGCCCAACCCTTTGGGAGCGTAGCGCTCCGCTTTGATAGCGGCGGGTTAGGCTGCGCCCGAGACGCGAATCATGGCGGTACACCGCCTGCTTTTCCCTGTCGTGATTTCCCTGTCGTGACGCGCCGCCACGCCAGACTGCGGCGTTGAAATATTTGATTAGAAAAAAGTGCTTTACCAATCCTTACATTTCTTTATTAATAAGAACTATTATCATTCTTTATCCGATTTGTATCCCTGCGGCGGTGCGTCCGGGCTGTGAAGGCGCGTCGCCCAGTCTGTCTGAGGAGTTTCCATCCATGTTCGTTCCGTTACTCATCATGTTCCGTGAAGGGCTGGAGGCGGCGCTGATCGTCAGCCTGATCGCCAGCTACCTGAAGCGTACCCAACGCGAGCAGTGGCTGGGCGCGGTCTGGGCCGGCGTGGTGCTGGCGCTGGCGCTATGTCTGGCGCTCGGCGTCTTCATCAACGCCACCACCGGCGAATTTCCGCAGAAACAACAGGAACTGTTCGAAGGGATTGTGGCGGTGATCGCCGTGGTGATCCTGACTTACATGGTGTTCTGGATGCGCAAGGTGTCGCGTTCGGTACGGGTGCATCTGGAAGGCGCTATCGATCAGGCGCTCAACGCCAGCAAGCGTCAGGGATGGGCGCTGGTGGCGATGGTGTTCTTCGCCGTGGCGCGCGAGGGGCTGGAGTCGGTGTTCTTTCTGCTGGCCGCCTTCCAGCAGGATGTCGGCATCTATGCGCCGATCGGCGCCGTGCTCGGGCTGCTGTGCGCCGTCGTGGTCGGGATGATGATCTATTGGGGCGGGGTGAAACTGCATCTGGCCCGGTTCTTCAAATGGAGCAGCCTGTTCATTCTGTTTGTCGCCGCCGGTCTGGCTGCCGGGGCGATCCGCGCGTTTCATGAAGCGGGATTGTGGAATCAATTTCAGCAAATCGCCTTCGATTTCAGCGCCACGCTGTCGACCCATACGCTGTTCGGCACGCTGCTGGAAGGCATGTTCGGCTATCAGGAAACCCCGACGGTCAGCGAAGTGGTGGTCTATTTCCTGTATCTGATCCCGGCGCTGGCGTTCTTTTTCCTGCCGCAGCGCATGGAGCCGGTCACGGCTTCGGCGTCGCGTAAACATCATCATTAACGATTATCACCATTAACAACTAATGTAAAAAGGGATAGGTCTATGTCTACACCATTCTTCCGCCGTACGGCGCTGTGCGCCGCTCTGCTGGCTCTGCCGGCGTTCAGCGCTCTGGCTGCCGACATTCCGCAGGTTAAGATAACGGTTAACGACAAGCAGTGCGAACCGATGCAAGTCACGGTAGCGGCAGGTAAAACGCAGTTTGTGGTCGCCAACGCCAGCCAGAAGAACCTGGAGTGGGAAATCCTCAAAGGGGTGATGGTGGTGGAAGAGCGTGAGAATATCGCGCCGGGCTTCACCCAGAAAATGACCGCCAATCTGGAGCCGGGCGAATACGACATGACCTGCGGCCTGCTCAGCAACCCCAAAGGCAAGCTGGTGGTGACCGCCGGTGGTGACGCCGCCGCCGCGAAAACCAACGTGCTGGATCTGGTAGGGCCGATCGCCGAATACAAGGTTTACGTGACCAAAGAGGTGGAAGGGTTGGTGCAGCAGACCAAACTGTTCACCGCCGCCATCAAGGCCGGCAAGCTGGATGAAGCGCGCAAGCTGTATGCGCCGACCCGCCAGCACTACGAGCGTATCGAACCGATCGCCGAACTGTTCTCCGATCTGGACGGCAGCATCGACGCTCGTGAAGACGACTACGAGAAGAAAGCCGAAGACCCGAAATTCACCGGCTTCCACCGGCTGGAGAAAGCGCTGTTTGCCGATCATGCCACCAAGGGCATGGAGCACTACGCCGATCAGCTGTACGCCGATACGCAGGAACTGCAAAAACGCATCGCCAGCCTGACCTTCCCGCCGAGTAAAGTGGTGGGCGGCGCGGCCGGGTTGATTGAAGAAGTGGCGGCGACCAAGATCAGCGGCGAGGAAGACCGTTACAGCCGCACCGACCTGTGGGACTTCCAGGCCAACGTCGACGGCGCGCAGAAGATTGTCAACCTGCTGCGTCCGCTGCTGGAGAAAGCCAATAAGCCGTTGCTGACCAAGATCGACGCCAACTTCAAAACGGTCGACGGCGTGCTGGCGAAGTACAAAACCAAAGGCGGGTTTGAATCCTACGAGAAGCTGAGCGATGCCGATCGCACCGCGCTGAAAGGGCCGATCACCACGCTGGCGGAAGATCTGGCGCAATTGCGCGGCGTGCTCGGTCTGGATTGAGGCGAGCTATCATGAGTCATACCACGGGCCCGCAGGACGGGCCGCATTCTTCCCAACCCTCCGCTTGTCCGGCACAGCCGGACATCGCTTCTCCCTCACGCCGCCGGCTGTTGCAGGGGCTGGGGATGATGGGCGGCGCGTTGGCGCTCGGCGCCGACCGGTTGGCGCGGGCGGAGGACAAGCCGCAGACGCCGCAGGATGAACGCTGGGAAAAACAGCCGTTCTACGGTCCGCATCAGGCCGGTATCGTTACGCCGCAACAGGCGGCGATGATGCTGGTGGCGTTCGATGTGCTGGCGACCAGCAAACCGGATCTGACCCGCTTGCTCCAGTTGCTGACCCAGCGCATCGCGTTTCTGACGCAGGGCGGCAAAGTGCCGGAGGTCGACCCGCGTCTGCCGCCGCTGGATTCCGGCATCATGGGGCCGGAAATCTATCCGGATAATCTCACCATCACCGTATCGGTCGGCGCGTCGCTGTTTGACGAGCGGTTTGGTTTGCAGGCGCTCAAGCCGCTGAAACTGCAGCGCATGACGCGTTTTCCCAACGACTCGCTGGACGCCAGCCTGTGTCATGGCGACCTGCTGTTGCAGATCTGCGCCAACACCAATGAAACGGTGCTGCACGCGCTGCGCGATATCATCAAGCAGACGCCGGACCTGCTCAGCGTGCGCTGGAAGCGGGAAGGGTTCATTTCCGCGCACGCGGCGCGCAGCAAAGGCCAGGAAACCCCCGTCAATCTGTTGGGTTTCAAGGACGGCACCGCTAACCCCAATACCGGCGATAATACGCTGATGGACCAGATCCTGTGGGTCGGCGCATCGTCCGGCGAACCGGCATGGACGGTGGGCGGCAGCTATCAGGCGGCGCGCATCATCCGTTTTCATGTCGAATTCTGGGACCGCACGCCGCTCAGGGAGCAGCAGACCATTTTCGGCCGGGAAAAACACAGCGGCGCGCCGCTGGGCATGGCTCATGAGCATGACGAGCCGGACTACAGTCAGGATCCGGAGGGTAAAGTGATTCCGCTGGATGCGCATATTCGTCTGGCTAACCCGCGCACGCGGGAAACCCAGGCCAATCTGATGCTGCGCCGCGGCTACAGCTACTCGCTGGGGGTGTCCAATTCCGGCCAGTTGGATATGGGGCTGCTGTTCGTCTGCTATCAGGCCGACCTGGAAAAAGGCTTCCTGACGGTGCAAAAACGGCTCGACGGCGAGCCGCTGGAGGAGTACATCAAACCGATCGGCGGTGGTTACTTCTTCGTGCTGCCGGGGGTGAAAAATGCCGGCGACTGGCTGGCGAGCGGGTTGCTGACGGCGTAAGCCAGGCAACGTTATGAACCGGGTTGATACCTGAAAACAGGAGCGCCATCATGCTGGAATTGCGGCCTAATTGTGAATGCTGCGACGTCGATCTGCCGCCGGATTCATTGCTGGCGCGGATTTGTTCGTTTGAATGTACCTTCTGCGCCGATTGCGTGCAGGAGAAACTGAACGGTCGTTGCCCCAACTGCGGCGGCGAGCTGGTTCGCCGGCCGATCCGACCGGCGGAAAAGCTCATCAATAACCCGGCGTCGACCCGGCGGGTGCTCGCCCGCTAGCGCGGTTGTTGGTTGTTGATAGTCTGTCGCTGACGTAAAAAACGCCCGTCGACCGTATGGCCGGCGGGCGCGTATTTTTATTCATTACTTCATTACTTCATTACTATTCATTAATCCGCGGATGCTGGGCGACCAGCAGCTTGCGTTTCTCTTCCAGTTCAGCGATTTGCTGCGTGATATTCTCGATTTTATGTTCGATATTGTCGTGGTGCTCCTGCAAAATTTCCTTCGCTTCCGACAGGTCGGAGGCGGCCGGCGTAGCGCCTTTCAGCGGCTTGTTGGCCGTCTCTTTCATGAACAGACCGGTCAGCAGGCCGATAACGGCGATCACCATCAGGTAGTACGCCGGCATGTACAGATTGCGGCTGCTTTCCACCAGCCAGGCGACGGCGGTTGGCGTCAGGCCGGCAATCAGCACCGAAATGTTGAAGGCGCTGGCCAGCGCGCTATAGCGAATGTGCGTCGGGAACAGCGCGGGCAGGGTTGACGCCATCACGCCGGTAAAGGCGTTCAGGATCACCGCCAGCATCAGCAGCCCCAAAAAAATCAGGCCGATAACGTTGCTGTTGATCAGCATGAAGCTCGGCACCGCCAGGAAAAACATGGCGACGCTGCCGATAACCACGAACGGTTTGCGGCCGAAGCGGTCGCTGAGCAGGCCCATCACCGGCTGCACGAACAGCATGCCGATCATGATGGCGATGATGATCAGCACGCCATGGTTTTCCGAGTAATGCAGGCTGTGCGACAGATAGCTTGGCATGTAGGTCAGCAGCATGTAATAGGTCACGTTGGTGGCGATCACCAGCCCGATGCACACCAGCAGGCTTTTCCAGTGATGGGTGGCGATGTCCCGAAAAGAGACGCCCGGCCCGGCTTTCAGCCCGTCGCGATCGTTCTGCTCCATTTTTTCCACGTGTTGCTGAAACGCGGGAGTTTCTTCCAGCGCGTGGCGCAGGTACAAGCCGATAATGCCAAGCGGCAGCGCCAGAAAGAACGGCAGACGCCAGCCCCACTCCAGAAACGCCTGTTCGCCGATGATGGTGGAAATCAGCACCACTACGCCGGCGCCCAGCACAAACCCGGCGATGGAGCCGAAATCCAGCCAACTGCCCATGAAGCCGCGTTTACGGTCGGGCGAATACTCCGCCACGAAAATCGACGCGCCGGTGTATTCGCCGCCGACGGAGAACCCCTGCGCCATTTTCGCCAGCAGCAGCAGGATCGGCGCCCAGATGCCGATGCGTTCGTACGACGGTATCAGCCCGATGCAGAAGGTGCTGATGGACATGATGATGATGGTGATGGCGAGGATTTTCTGGCGGCCGTATTTGTCGCCCAGCGCGCCGAAAAACACGCCGCCCAGCGGGCGGATTAGAAACGGCACTGAGAAGGTCGCCAGCGCGGCGATCATCTGTACGCCGGGGTCGGCGCCGGGAAAGAACACCTGGCCCAGCGCATAGGCGACGAAGCCGTAGACGCCAAAATCGAACCACTCCATGGCGTTGCCGAGCGCGGCGGCGGTAATGGCTTTACGCAGACGGCCGTCATCAATGATGGTGACATCGTCCAGCGCGATAGGTTTTACACGTTTTCTCTTCAATTTCATCAAGTGGTTAACCTTTTATTATCGTGACATGAAAAGGGAGGTGAAGCGTGGGGAAAAAAACACCGTCTTGCCGGGTATGACGTCAGGTGCTATCGGGTAGTGTGGTGAGGGTGTGTCGGACATCAGCCCGCAAAACGTTTATTCACGTCGGCGCGCCTGCAACGTGGCGCAACACCGTCTCATTCTCCCCCTTGAGCATCAGATCGTATCTCGCCGCTGCGTTGATGCAGTGTTGGGGGCGGCGATGCACGAATCCAGCAATAATATCACAAAAATTGATATTATAAAAATTAATGATAATTAAACGACGTCTGACTGGATTTAAATATGTGTTAATTGGTGTTTTACTGGTTTTTTATGCTTGTGATGAAAGTGGCTGCAGGCGGCATGACGCGCGCTGTCGCGGATAAGTGGCATGTAGCGGAGAAGTGGCATGTAGCGGATAAGCGGCAGGCCACTGTACGTGAAAGCAATGCTTGGTCTAGCCAGGTTTTAAGCCGGAGCGAGGCCGGGCTGGGGCTCCAGACAGAGTGTCAGGACGTGATTGTCAAAACAGTGGTAGTAACAGCAGATCTGTTTCCCCTGCGGGTTAGTGGGGCTAAGGGATTGTGTCAGGGTGAGTTGAAAGCACTGGCGAGACGGTTGCCAGTCAGTTAACTGCGCGCAGGAAAAATCGAAAATCCGCTGTACGTCGGCGAACAAGGCTTTGAACAGGCTCTCCTTGGCGGAGAACAGCAGGGTGCCGACCAGCGTCTCGGCGAGCCCGGTCTGTGCCGCAAGGCGCAGCTCTTGCGGTTTGGCGATCAGCGCGCGCACGTTATCCAACGCGCTTTCGGTCATACACGCTTCGATATCCATCCCCACGCTGTGCAACGCCTGACGATGGGCGACGACGGCGAACGCCAGCTGGTTGCAGTGGCTGATGGAGCCGACGATGTCGGCTGGCCACACCGGGTGGCGATGGGGCGAAATCGGCAGCGAATCGGGAACCGTCAATCCCGCCAGTCGCAGCGCCTCGCGCGCGCAGGCGCGGCCCGACAGAAATTCCACCCGGCGTTTCAGTACGGCGCGGTTAAGCGACGCCGGCAGCGTTAATCCGCTGTCGAGCAGCCGGGTCTGGGCGGCGTCGCTGACCTCGATCGTCTGGCTGGCGAAGTAAAGATGGCGCCGTAACGCGTGCGGCAACGCTGCAAATAATACTGTCATGGCGCCGTGGCCGGAGCGGGAGTGCCGACGGGCGGCACCGTGCCCAACGGGTAGATTTTAACCATCACCCGCTGACCGAGTTTGATCTTCGGCGCATCCAGCGACAGCACGCATTCAATCACCCGGGTGTCCTGTTTGGCCGTCGGATCGTCCGTATTTTGTACGCTGGGACCGAAGACTTCGCTAAGCCGCAGCACTTTGGCCTGATAGACCTTTTTCTCGTTGTTTTCCAGCGTGACCTCGGCCAACTGACCGGGGCGTACGTTATCGACAAAGATATCCTCGATTTCCGCGCGCACGATGCGCGGCGCATCCGGCGCCAGCGTGAACAGGCGGGTCACATTGAGCGTGGAGGAGCCTTCCCCCGGCTTGGCGTATCGCCGTACGATCTTGCCGTTTTCAGGGGCGAGAACCTTGAACTTGTCCACTTCCAGTTGGGCCGACGCCACCTTGGCTTTGGCCGTTTCCAGCGCGGCTTTTTTGCCGGCCAGGTCCTCGCGCGCCAGCGACATCTGGTCCTTCAGGTTTTGTTTCGACTGATCGGAAATAATCTGAGTGCCGAGCGGCAGCACCCGGCGGTATTCCCGTTCGGCAATCTCCAGCTTGGTTTTGCTGGTGGCGACATCCTGCGTGGCTTCATCCTGCGAGGTCAGAGACTGCCGCAACGACAGCTCCACCTCCTTATCATCGATTTGCGCCAGCAACTGCCCTTTTTTTACCTCATCGCCTTCTTCCGCCAGGATCTGCTTGATGATGCCGGCGCGCGGCGCATCAATGCTGATCATGCCGCCTTCAATGCTGATGTAGCCTTTGGCGATAGCGACCCAGGGTGTGGACTGCGCGGCCGGCGGCGACGGTTTTTCGGCGTCGCAGGCGCTGAGCGCCAATGCCATGACGAGACTACTGGCCAGGTGGATAACTTTCATGTCAGTGAAACTCCGTGAAATGAAGAGCCGGAATCATGGGTGATACGGCCATCTTCGATGGTAATAACCCGGTCGGCGTGTTCAATCAGACGGTTATCGTGAGACACCGCCACCACGGTGGAACCCTGCTGGTGGGCAATGTGGCGCAATGTGTCGATAACAATTTGACCGTTATGCTTGTCGAGCGCGCTGGTGGGCTCATCGGCGAACAGGAACTGGCCGTGCTTGACCAACGCACGGGCAATCGCCACACGCTGCTTTTCTCCGCCGGACAGTTCGGCGGGGTAGAGCGTTTTGCGATTGTTGAGTCCCACGGCATCCAGCGTGGCGGACGCCCGCTCTTTCGCCTCCTGCTGCGAAAGTTGTTCGCCGTAGGTCAACGGCAGCATCACGTTCTGCAACGCGTTCAGCGCGCCGAACAGATTGAAGCCCTGAAATACGAAGCCGCAATGATGCAACCTGAATTTCTCCAGATCGCGATCGTGATATTGGGTGATGTCCTGCCCGTTGATAAACACCTGCCCTGATTGCGGGCGCAGCAGCCCGGACAGGATCGCCAGCAGCGTACTTTTGCCCGAGCCGGAAGGGCCGATAATCAGGGTCAGTTCACCGGCGGCAATCTGCAAATCCACCTCTTTCACCACGGGTTGGACTACCTTGCCGGTGGTGAAGCTGTGGCTGACGTGTCTGGCGTTTATGGTGATGGTTGTGCTCATCCGCTTGTCTCAACGTAACAGGGTGAAAGGTTCAGCGCGGTTCAACGCCCGCAATGCCATCAGCCCGGATAAGAGCGTGATGGTCATCACCAGACCGTACAGGAAGATCAGCGCGGGCCACGGCAGCGTAAAAGAGACATACAGCGCCTGGGCGCCGGCCGATAACGCCAGCGTTATAAGGGTGGTCAGCAACAGCCCGGCCACGCCAATCCAGAATGACTGTTCCAGCACCACTTTGCGCAGCGCGCGAGTGGGTACGCCCATTGCGCGTAAGGTGGCGTATTCGCGCAGTGCGGCGACAATGGCCGCCATCAGGGTCTGGCTGGTGATGACGATGCCGACGACGAAGCCCAGTGTTGAGGAAAACAGAAAGCCGCTGCCCGAACCTGATTCGAAGATCCAGTAGCCGACCGATTGATCGGAAAACTCCTGTGCGGTCCAGACCTGAAAACGGCGATTTTCACCGGTCGGTTGCAGTTGGTCGCGTACGCGCTCGGCGTCCGCGGGGTTTCTGAGCTTGACCAGGAAATAATCCAGGTTGTTTTTCAGCAGCGCCGGATCCAGCGTGCGGGCGGTGTACAGCGACGTGATGATGTTGACGCCGCCCATTGAGCGCATGCCGCTGACCGTACCCGCGACGCGCACCCGCTTGCCGTTCAGTTCGGTATAGTCGCCCACCTTCACGCCCAGTTTGTCGAGATCGCTGATATCCACCAGCAGATTGCCCGGCACCTGCAGCAGTTGTTTCTTTTCCGGCGTCAGCAGGCGGGCGAACGTCATGGCGTTCGACTGCAGATTTATGCCGATGATGACCGCTGAAATCCTGCCGCCGGCAGGCCGCCGCCAGTCGCCCAACGTCCACGACAGCCGCTCGACCGCGGTGATCTCCGGATTCATCAGTAAGGTGTTTTCAATTTTTTCTGAAATCGGCCTTGGCAGGTCGATGCTTTGCGTATCGGGGAAGCCGACCCAAAGATCGGCGGAAGAACGGTCAATGTAGACGCTGACTGCGCCGAGCATGCCGAGCAACAGCCCCAACTGCACAACCACCAGCAAGCCGGAGAAAGCAACCGCCAGTACCGCGGGCAGAAAGCGCCGCCATTCATGGATGAGAATCGACCGTGCAAGAGAAACCATCACAGAATCCTTTCTGTCTAAATACAAGAATAAACGCAGTGATGAGCGCGGCTGACAATCTGTCAGAAAACCTATCTGTCAGAGAACCTGTCTGTCAGAAAGACCGTCAAAGCAAATCGATCCGAACGCCCTTTATATAGATATGTCAGAATTCATTATTCCAGACAACTTAATTTTCGGTTGTAGTAGTTATTTAATAGAACGCTTGCCAGCTATTTAAACCTCATCGACTTTATATAACACATCTATTTGTTATCAATCAATTCAATTATAAGCGAATGTAAAGATATTGTAAGCACCCATTGCCTTTTTGTTTCTATGAATACTCTATCAATTATTTATGAATATTTTGTCAATGTTTTATCAAGAATGGCTTGTTACATGATTATCGGTAACATGAGCTGTTTTTGGTTTGTTCTTTGGTTTTTTATTCTATTTTTTGTTTGTTTTTAAATTTTTATGTCCGATTTTGGCGGGGCTGTCGCCTAAATGGATGATTATTATAATTTTGATAATTTTTGATTCTACTTTCTGGCTGGTTTGAAAAGGTGCTATTGCTGCTGTATACAGTAAGTCATCAAAATTAAACCAATCCAAAATCCAATAAATAAAACAGTGTTTTAAATATTAAAAAAGTTAATGATTTTTTCAGTTAATTGATGCCGTTCTGAGATGGTGGTTTTTCTGGAGATGTTTATGGATAGCGTTATGCGACAAGGGATTATTAGTTTTAGGTTATCTATTGCCGTCTTTATCCGTGTGGCTATCGAACTGGCAATATTCTTCATTATATTCTTTCTATCTGCAGCCAGTGCTGATGCCGATAAAGGAATACACTTTATCCTATTCTGTGTTTTCTTCCCGATGATTGCCGTCTTCTCCATTACCGTTGAGTTGATACTGGAGGAGATTGGCCGTCTTACTGGTACGGTTCCATCATTGCCGTCGGTGCAAGCCTCCCTGCCTGTAAATAATCGCCCGGCCAGGCTATGGGCCAGGTTGGCTATTGCCTCGGTGATGATTTCTATTCCTGTAATGATAATTTCCTCCGTGATTTATCACACTGCAGCTATGCAGTATAAAGCGATCCCGCTGCTGGCGCTCGGTAGCTTATTCTGGGGCGTTTCCTTATCAATATTGTTGATCTACAAGACCTTTATTCCAAGGGTGAAGCAGTGGTATCAGCAACAGATGCTCGTTGGGAAGCGCAATGAAAATAAGGCCTTTAGCGATGAGCATCTGGTGGTGAATTATTTTATTCCCTGGATGATTATCGCCATGTTAACGGTGGGGTTTATTTCATGGAAATATTACCACCAGCAAACGAATCTGGATGTGGAAACCATCGCCTTCGGCTGTGGGGGAACCGCATGGATAATATCAATATGGATCACGCATATTGCGAAAAAGCAGGCGGTGATTGACGCCAGGATAGGGATGTTGCATTTCGACGATGATGATGAACTGGATGAGTGGTCAATGTACTTCATTCTGCATGCATTTAGCGCCGCGGTGGTGGCGAGCATATTCATTATTGTGAAGTATTTCCCTTTTAACATAACCAATATGTTTTCGGTGATAGCGTTTGAAATCGTTGTCGCCGCTATGGCCGCTATTATCGGCGTTATCATAGGGATGCTGCGGGGTAGAACAGAGGTCTTGTCAAAGAAATGAATGGGAGTTGTTTTAATTTCCGGTTGTTTCATGACTGTGGCATCTGAGCATAACCTTCAACTTTGATTAGCAATGGAGCCGGTCGGGATTAAGGCGCATGATTTCATGTCGCTCAGGGCTGACCACGCCTCCGTGTAAGAGGGAATATATGTTAGGGAAAGATATATTGAACCTGAATAATGGGTCGAGTGATATTGCGATTGTCGGAATGGCCAGCCATTTTCCCGATGCCGCCAGCCTGCATGATTTTTGGCGCAATATAAATGGGAAAAGGAGTTCCATTACCGATATCGATACCCTGCCGGGAGACGATTATTGGTATAAAGACGATTTTTATCACCCCGACCCTACGCAGGCGGATAAAACCTACGGCCACAAGGCCGGTTTTATTCAGCCGATTGATTTTGACCCGGTGGAATTTAAGATTCCGCCCGCCATTGTCGACTCTATCGGTACCGCGCAGTTATTTGCGCTATACGTTGCCAAACAGGCGATGGAGGATGCCGGTCTGGTGGGGGACGGCAGCGCGGTTGACCGCGATCGCATCGGCGTGATTCTGGGCGGGAGCGGTAACGGCAATACCTCATTTTCGTTGGCGGCCCGTCAGCAAGCGCCTTATCTGCGCCGCATCATGGTCAAGTCCGGGCTGTCGGAAGCGGTTGCCGATGACGTGATTAACCGCGTTCACGACCTGTATCTGGAATGGAATGAAGATAGCTTCCCCGGTTTTCTGGGCAATGTGGCCTGCGGTCGTATCGCCAGCTACTTCGATCTCGGCGGCACCTCCTACATGGTGGATGCGGCCTGTGCCAGTAGCCTGGCCGCTATCAAGTCGGCGGTGGGCGAACTGCAATCCGGCAGCTGCGACGCGGTGCTGACCGGCGGCGTCAATCTGGAGAACTCGGCCTTCTCGTTCCTGTGCTTTAGCAAAACCCCCGCGCTCTCCAAAAGCAACCTGTCGCGCCCGTTCGACCAGCAGTCGGATGGCATCATGCTGGGGGACGGCGTCGGGATGCTGGTGCTAAAACGCCTGGAAGATGCCGAACTGAACGGCGATCGGATCTACGCGGTGCTGAAAGCGGTGGAAGCGTCCAGCGACGGCCGGGCGAAAAGCATCTTCGCGCCGCGTTACGAAGGGCAGGTAAAAGCGATTCATCGCGCCTACCAGCGTGCCGGGATCGCGCCGTCGGATATCCAACTGGTGGAAGCGCACGGTACCGGCACGGCGTCTGGCGATAACACCGAACTGAAAAGCCTCGGCGCGGTGTTCGGCGAGATGGCGCTGGCGCCCAAATCGATCGCGCTGGGCAGCGTTAAATCGCAAATCGGCCATACCCGCTGCGCAGCGGGCGCGGCGTCGATGATCAAGGTGGCGATGGCGTTATCCCACAAGGTGCTGCCGCCGACCATCAACGTCGAACAGCCGTGTGACGCGGTGGCCGACAAGCACTCGGCCTTCTATGCCAATACCGATGCGCGCCCCTGGCTGCGTCCGGCGAATAATGCGCCGCGTCGCGCCGCATTGAGCGCTTTTGGATTTGGCGGCACCAACTTCCATGCGGTGCTGGAAGAGTATGAGCGCGAGCCGCAGGGGCGCTACCGTCTCAACGATCTGCCCGCCACGCTGCTGTTTCAGGCCGAGACGCCCGATGCGCTGCTGACCGTCTGCCAGGCGGCTGCGGCGCAGGTTGCCGCGTCGTCGCCGGACATCATGTTGCGCGAACACCTCCGACAGCAGGATCCGGAAGCGTTGCCGGCAGAACACGCCAGACTGCTGTTTGTGGTGGAAGATGCCGGGCAGGTGGCGTCGTTCCTTGATTCGGCGATCAAACAGCTCTCCCGTCAGCGCGAACAAGGGTGGGAGCATCCGGCCGGTATTTACTATCAGCCGCGCGCGCAGGCGACGGCGGGAACGGTAGTCGCGATGTTTCCGGGGCAGGGCTCCCAGTATGTCAACATGGGGCGCGGCGTGGCCGTGGATTTTCCTGAACTGCGCCAGACGCTGGAAACGCTCGATACCCTGGCGCAGGACGACAACCTGCCCGCGCTCTCTCCGGTTATCTACCCGATTCCGGCATTTAACGATATTGAACGGCAGAAACAGCAGCAGCGCCTGACGGAGACCGCCAACGCTCAGCCGGCTATCGGCGCCATTAGCGCCGGTTACTACAATTTGCTGAAGAACATCGGATTCAAAGCGGATTTCTTCTGCGGTCATAGCTACGGCGAGGTTACCGCGCTGTGGGCCGCCGGCGCGTTGTCGGACGATGATTTTTACCGGGTGTCGCTGGCCCGCGGGCAAGCGGCGGCGTTAGCCAGCAAGCCGGGGGATAATCAGGATGCCGGCGCGATGCTGGCCGCGTCGCTCAGCGCCGCCGAACGTGAAGCCATTCTGGCCGCGTATCCGGATATCGTCATCGCCAACGACAACTCGTCTTCTCAGGTGGTATTTGGCGGCGCCAGCGATCAGATCCGCCAGTTGCACCAGCAACTGGAAGCGAAAAAAGTCCATTGCCGCCTGTTGCAGGTCTCGGCTGCGTTTCATACCCGCTACATCGCCGCGGCGGCAACGCCGTTTCGCCAGAAGCTGGCGACGGTGAATGTTCAGGCTCCGCACGGTGCGCTGTATTCCACCGCGCTGGCGCAGGCTTATCCCGATACGCCGGCGGCCATCACCGAGGTGCTGGCTAACCAACTGATTCAGCCGGTGCTGTTCCGCCAGACCATCGAAGCCCTCTATCAGCAAGGCGGGCGGCTGTTTATCGAGATTGGCCCAAAAGGCGTTCTTGGCAAACTGGTGGCGGATATTCTCAAGGATCGGCCGCACAGCGTGGTGTCGCTCAACACCAGCGACAAGGGTGAAGAACGCGTGCAGCTGTCGCGGGCGATTGCGCGTCTGGTGGCGGAAGGGCTGCCGCTGACCACCTTCGATCGCTATGCCCGCCCGGCGCCGCTGCCGTCGCGTAAACGCAGCAGCGTCAGCGTGCGCTTGAACGGCGGCTTTTTCCTGTCGGCGAAAAACCGCGCCCGTCGCCAGAACGCTCTGCGCGATGGCGATACCCACGTAGTGGATCAGTTCATCGCCCAGGGCGCCGCCGTTGCTACCCCGCCGAAAGCGGATACCCGTCCCAACGCCAATGTCAGCACCAGGACCGATGAGTTAACGCGCGGCGATTTAAAGGCAGATGTTTTAAAGGCAGACGTTTTAAAGGCAGACGTTTTAAAAGCGGATGCTTTAAAGGCTGATGCTTTAAAAACGGCGGCTCCCCAAACAGCGGTTCTACCGACCGAGACGTTGAAGACCGGTATCGGCCCGTCGGCAACGTCCGTACCCGCCCCCCAGGCGCCTGCTTCAAGGACGCAGGAAACAGGAAAACCATCTTTACCTACCTCAGAGAGAGATACTGTAATGGAAAACAAGGCTCCCTTGACGCACAGTCACGATAACGGCAATTTGCACGGCCTGCTAACTGCCCAGCAGGTGATGAGTCAACTGCATCAGCAATTCCAGACCAACCAGAAGGAGTACATCTCGTTGCTGGAGTCGTTGCTGAACAAGCAGTTCACATTGCTGGACAAATACCCCGATCACCAGAACCTGCCGCATATGCTGACCAGTCTGGGCCAGAGCGTTCAGTTGCTGAACAAAAATCTGGAGCTGTACCACGCCAATCATGAGCGTTATTTCGCCACCCAGCAGGATCTGTTTGACGTAAACGATAATCACCATGCGGTGTTGCAACCTCGTCGTGCGGTAATTGCCGCGCCAGTATCAGGGAACAACGTTCTGTCCGTCACCGCCGTTCCGGTAACGGCGCCCGTGGTTGCCGCGTCGGTGCCGCCGGTGGCGGCTGCTGTAACGCCGGTTGTCGCCAGCGCGCCATCGCTGCCTGCCATTCCCGAACCGGTGGTTGCGGCCAGCCCGTCGCCGGTCGCCGTACCTGCCGCCGCACCGGTGGCGACGCCGGTTGCCGTTCAGGAAAGCGCGCCGGTTGCCGCCGCTGCACCAGCCGCCGCCACTGCGCCAGCCGCTAAGGTGCTGACGGCGGAAGAAGAAGAGCAAGTCGCCCGTTTTGAGGCGATCCAGGTGGAAGAGATCACCGCCAAACTGATTGCGATCGTCAGTGACCGCACCGGTTATCCGCAGGACATGATTGACGGTGAGATGGATCTGGAAGCCGATCTGGGCATCGACTCCATCAAGCGCCTGGAAATTTTCGGCGCGATGTTCGATGCCTTCTCCGCTGATGCAGGCGTCTATCACGACGCTTCCAAGAACAAAGATATGGAAACGCTGGATATCGAAGCCCTCAGCAACATCAACAAAATGTCCGATTTCTTCATGGGCATGATCGCGGAAATTATCGCCGATATTCGCGGCGGCGGAACGCAAGAGGGCGAAACCGAGTCGGCGCGCGAGTTCTTCGTGGAAGATAACCTGCGTGAATCGGAAACCCAAGACGGTCGCGATACCGGTTCTGAGGCGACGCTGCGTTCGCTGGGCTTTGTCACCACGACCACGGTGGACAATACGGTAAAAAAGCCGCTAGCTGAATCACGCGCTACTGGTGTGATTCAGCCGACCACAGCTCAATTCGCCGCGTCTACCGCTGACGCCGCGATCGTCGAGACGCCGGTTGCCGACACGCATGGCGTCGGGCGTTATGACGTCGTTCAACAGCCGTTACCGTTGCCGGATCGCCTGCCGCAGGCGTTTGCGGCAGCGCGAACCTGGCTGGTTGTCGACGAAGAGGGGCAAACGCCGACGGCGTTATTGCAGCAACTGGCGCAACACGGCCAGCGTACCGTATGGATGACGGTGTCGCCGGCTGCGCCGAAAGGGAAAAAACGCAGGAAAAGCAGCGCCGCGCTGACGCTGATTCAGCCGGACGAGGCGGCGCTTGACGACGCCATCACCACGCTGGAGGCGCAGCATGGCGCCATTGGCGGCGTGATTTACCTGCAGGCGGCGCGCCCGGCGGTCAAACAACTGCGGGACGTGTTCCGGTCGCAGGACTACAGCGCCGTCGAGACGCTGTTCCTGCTGGCCCGCCGTCTGCAACCGTCGCTGACGCAGGCCGACAACGGTTATTTTCTGGTGGTGGCGCGCGGGGACGGTGAACTGGGCACCGCACAGCGCCAGATGCTGCCGGTGGTGACCGGCGGCGTTACCGGCCTGACCAAGGCGCTGAATATCGAATGGAAATCGGTATTTTGCCGCACGGTGGATATCGCCGCGTCGCTGGGCGACGAGGCGGTGGCGCGCATCGTCTGCGAAGAGTTGCAGGATAGCAACCAGGCGATCGGCGAGGTCGGTCGGCCCGCGGGCGGCGAGCGCATGACGCTGGCATTGCGCCCGGCCGCCGCCGCGCTGACGGCGGGTGAAAGCGCGGTGACGGCACAGGATGTGTTCGTCGTCACCGGCGGCGCCAGAGGCATTACCGCCGGCTGCGTGCAGGCGCTGGCGCAGGGCGTACCCGCCACGTTCATTCTGCTGGGCCGGACCGACATCGACGCGCCGCTGCCGGAATGGGCGGTGGGCGCACAGACGCCGGAGGCCAGGAAGGCCGCGGCCATCGCCAGCCTGCAACAGCAGCATGTGCAGCCGACGCCGGTGAAAATCAGCGCGATGTTGAGCGGACTGGAGCACAACGACGAGGTGCGCCGGACGCTGCTGGCTATCGAACAGTGCGGGGCGAAAGCGGTGTACCGCCAGTGCGATATCACCAACAGGGAACAGCTTGCCGCCATCCTTGCCGACGTCGCGGCGCAGTATGGCGCCGTGACCGGCATCATTCACGGCGCGGGCAATCTGGCTGATAAACGCATCGAGAAGAAGACGCTGGACGACTTGCGTTCGGTCTTCGACGTCAAGGTGCGCGGGCTGGAAAACCTGTTGCAGGCGGTGGAACCCAGCCAGCTGCGCCAGGTAATCCTGTTCTCGTCGGTATCGGGTTTCTTCGGCAACGCGGGGCAGACCGACTATGCGCTGGCAAACGAGATCCTCAACAAGGTCAGCTGGCTGCCGCTTGCCGGGAAGCATCGTCCGGTATTGCGCGCCATCAACTGGGGACCGTGGGACGGGGGGATGGTCAACGACACCCTGAAGCGGGCTTACGATGCACAAAACATGATCATCATTCCGGCGGCGGAGGGGTATCGCCGCTTCCTGGATGAGTTCCGCGATGGCGCGACCCGGCAGGTCGCCATTGGCGGCGCCAGTTACCGGGCGGTGCAGGCGGTCAAGGCGTTGGGGTCGGGGGAAACGGTACACCGGCATCTGCTGGCGCAGCGTAACCCGTTCCTGCTGCACCATGTCATCAACGATAAGCCGGTATTGCCCGCCACGGCGGCGATTGCCTGGATGGCGCACGTCGCCGCGGAGCGTTTCCCCGGCTATCGGGTGACCGCGGTGGACGCCTTTTCGGTACTGAAAGGCATCGTGTTTGACGGCAGCCAGCGCGAGGACTGGCAGGTACGGTGGCAGCCCGCCGCCGGGTATCAGCCGGGCGATGAGGCGCTGGCGCTGGAGATGGTGATTCTCAACGATCATGGCGAGAAACACTATCAGGCGAAACTGACGCTCGGCATCAAGGCGCCGGTTTCGCAACAGCAGCGGGTGACGGTGGATCTGAACCAGCGAACCGGGCTGGAGCAGCCGGTGTACGGCGATATGCGGCAGGGCAGCCTGCTGTTTCACGGCGAAGCGTTCCGCGGCATTCACGAACGGGTAAGCATTGACGATGAAAGCCTGACGCTGTTCTGCCGGCTGCCGGAGGCGACGACCGCCGGGCAATTCGCCACCACGGCGTTCGATTTCTTCGTCCATGACGTCGGCCTGCAACTGCCGTTGATGTGGCTGATGCTGCGTTCCGACAAGGCGGGTTTGCCGTCGGCCATTGGCCGCATTGAACATCTTGCGCCGGTACCGGTCGGTGTTCCGTTCTTTGCCTCGATGCGTATCGTTAAACAAACGCTGTCGTCGTTTATTACCGATATCGTCCTGCATGATGAACAGGGACATATTTACAGCCGGTTAAATCAGGTGGAATTTACCGCGTCATCAGCATTAAGGAAATTATTCTGCTATTCGCAGGCCGAGAGCGTCATCGCAAATAAATGACCGTTTAATTAAATCGAGCCAACCGGTTCCTGAATAGATACCCAATAGATTTCGAGTTGCTGCCAAAGCGGCTGCGACTTAAAAGATGAAGGGCATGCGTGAGCATATTCAGGATCCCCCGGCTGATATTCAGGAGTGATGTTTTCATGGAACCGATAGCCATCGTTGGGCTGGGATGCCTGTTTCCTGGCGCGGATAACCCTATGGCGTACTGGGAAAACCTATGCCGGCAGAAGGATAGCGCCTCGCCTGTGTCCGAACAGGAGTTGGGAACGTCGCCGGATAATTATTATCATCCGGTACCGGGCACTGCCGATAAGATTAATTACAATCGCAACGGTTATGTCAGAGATTTTATATTTAATTCTCAGGGCTATTATTTATCACCCGACGAATTGAATTCTCTGGATGCATTATTTAAATGGACCCTGTATGCCGCAGAACAGGCGCTGAGTCATAGCGGGTATCGCCATAATGAAGCACTCCTGAAAAAGACCGGGTTAATTATCGGTAATATCGGCATGCCGACGCATGCGGTAAAACGTTTGATGACGCCTTTTTATCATCAATTGCTGCAACCCTATATTCAGACGCTGATCCATCGCCCGGATTTCCGGTTTGACGCTATCTGGCCGTCGGCCGCGTATGATGACGCCAACCTGATCACCGGCGGTCATAACGCCACCGTGGCGGCGCTGGCGCTGGGGCTGGCCGGGCCGAGCTTCGCTCTCGACGCCGCCTGTTCGTCGGCGCTGTACGCCATCAAACTGGCGTCGGACTATCTGGAAAGCGGCAAGGCCGACCTGATGCTGGCCGGGGCGGTGTGTCACGCCGATCACATTTACATCAATCACGGCTTCAACGTGCTGCAGGCGTTCCCAAAACAGGGGATCTCGATTCCGTTCGACCGCGCTTCGGAAGGGCTAAAGGGCGGCGAAGGCGCCGGTATCGTCGCCCTGAAGCGTTACCGCGATGCGGTGCGTGATAACGATACCGTCTACGCGGTGATCGAATCGGTCGGGCTGTCCAATGACGCCGGCGCCAAGCACATGCTGGTGCCGGATATTCAGGGGCAGCGCACCGCGCTGGCGCGCGCTTATCCGGACGGCGATACCCGCATTGACTATCTGGAATGTCATGCCACCGGCACCCCGGTCGGCGATCAGGCAGAGCTGGCGTCGGTGGAAGGGTTCTTCGCCGCTCACGGCGCGCTTCCGCTGATCGGCGCCAACAAGGCCAACAACGGCCACATGCTGACCGCTTCCGGCATGGGCAGCCTGCTGAAAGTGGTGTTGTCCCTTAACCACGGTCAAATCCCCGCGACGCCCGGCGTAACCGAGCTGGTCAACACCCCGGAAGGCAAACTGACGCTGGACCATGTGGTGCGCAGCACCCGTGCGTGGCCCGATACCGGCAGGCCGAAGCGTGCCGGTATCAACGCCTTTGGCTTCGGCGGGGTCAATGCCCATCTGGTGGTGAGTGAAGACCACGCCGGGCTGCGCGCTCAGCATGCCGCGTCATCCCCGGCGGCGCGGGTTCAGCAGCCGCTGGCGTTGGTCGGCATCGGTATACACCTGGCGCATACCCAGCAGAGCGAACAACTGGCGCAGGCGCTAAAACAGGGCGAGCAGTTCTTTACCGACCTGCCGCGCACCCGCTGGATCGGCATGGAGCAACGGCCGGACGTGCTGGCGCAGCGCGGTGTGTCTCAGCCGCCGCAAGGCGCTTATATCGAACGTTTCGACTTTGACTGCAAACACTTCAAGCTGCCGCCGAATGTGGTTGGCCCGCACCTGTTGTCGCATCTGTTTCTGTTGCCGGTGGCCGAGCGCGCCTTTCTGGACGCCGGTTATACGCTGGACGGCAGCCGCCGCAACATCGCGGTGATCGTCGCCGGCGGCGTGGACTACGGCTGCCTGCGCTATCAGGCGCGCAATGAGATCGGTTGGCAACTGGCGCAAAGCCTGCAACGTTGCGGCATCGAACTGTCCGCTGATGATCAGGCCGCGCTGGAAAGCATTGTGCGCGACGGGCTGTTCCCGGCGCCGTACCCGGAAGGGATTACCGGCGGCATCGGCAATATCGTGGCGTCGCGGCTGGCCGCTCACCTGCGGCTTAACGGACCGACCTTCTCGTTATACAGCGAGGAGAGCGCGCCGTTTAAAGCTATCGAACTGGCGCAGTTCATGCTGGATCGCCAGCAGGTGGACGCGGTGCTGATCGCCAGCTGCAGCTTTGCCGGCGGCGTGGAAAATGTCCTGTGGGACCATCAGTCGTTGCAGGCCAATCAGGATGTGGGCGACGGCGGCGGCGTTATCGTACTCAAACGCGAGCAGGATGCGCTGCGCGACGACACCGCGATTTACGCGCTGGTGGATGGCCTGGCGATCGCCCATGCGCCGAACCGTTCGCTGCCGTTCATGCCCGCGACGCAGACGCTGGCGGAAAACATGACCGCCGCGCTGGCCGCGGCCGGGTGCGATGCGCATCAGGTGGCGTATGTGGAAGCGTACGCCGGCGCCCGCCCCGGCGAACTGGAGGCCGAGTGCGCGGCGCTGCGTCAGGCTTACCGCACCGAAAATCGTGCCACTCCGCTGACGTTAGGCACGCTGAAAGCGCATTACGGGCATTTGTCCGCCGCCAGCGGGTTGCTGGGGATCATCAAAACCGCGTTGCAGCTGTCGCAGGGATACCTGCCGGGAGTGCCGGACTTCACGCTGGCCGAGCCGCTGCGCGCCGCCGCCTCTGGATCAGGGTTACAGGTGCCGCGACAAGGGGCTGACTGGCCGACGTCGGCGCAGGGACCGCGTCGGGCGGCCATCAGCCACATCGGCGTCGATCGCGCTTACAGTCATCTGATTCTGCGCGAGCCGACCCAGGGGCGGCGGGCCAGCGCCGGTCATATTGCGTCGCCGGCCAGCGTATCGCTGAATGTGAGCGTCTTTACCGGCCGCGATAAGACGGTGGAAGAGATTGTACTGAGCGAGGCGGCGATCGCCAGCTTTGCCGCGCTGGCGGATAACGCGCCGGTCACCCGGTTGCCGCCCGTCGCGCTGAGCGTCACCTCGCGGGTGCCGCACGATACCGCGCACCAGTGGCGTCACGCTTACACCCAACTGCGCTATCTGACGCTGGAAAACACCTTTCACCGGCTGATCGCCCGCCAGTTGGGCGTCGAGCTGGAGCCGGCCGCGCCGGTGCGCCCGGTGCTGGATTATCAACAGCTGCTGGAACTGACCGACGGCAGCATCGCCCGTGTGCTGGGCGAGGCGTATCAGGAAGCGGACAGCTACCCGATCCGCACCCGTATGCCGTCGCCGCCTTACCTGTTCGTGTCGCGCATAACCGCGCTGTCGGCGCAAAAAGACCGGCTGGAGCCGGGCTTTATCGAGTGGGAATACGATATTCCCCCCGATGCCTGGTACGTGGTGGACGGCAAGGCCCCGGCGTTTATGTCGCTGGAGTCGTCTCACGCCATGATAGTGGCGTTTACCGTCATCGGCTGCGACATGATGTTCAAGGGGCAACTGTGCTACCGCGCGGTGGACAGCCAGACCACGGTCTACAGCGAGATGCCCGTCGCGGGCGAAACCCTGCGCGGCCGCGTCAACATCACCTCGGTGGTGAAGGCGGGCGGGGTGGTGCTGATCGGTTACGAGTACTTCTGCTACGTCGATGACCGGCTGGTGTTCAAGCTGGTCGCCAACTCCGGTTTCTTCAGCGCCCGCGACATGGCGCGCGCCAAGCACCTGGATACCGCCGCCTACTTCCGCGAGACGATCCCGTCCACGCGGTTTACGCCGCCGCTGCGCTGCGACAAGACCGCGCTGTCGGACCGCGAGGTGTCGGCGCTGTTGCAGGGCGACGTCGCCGCCTGTTTCGGCGCGGCCTACGCTCGGCCGGGAATCGGCCACATCTGCAACCCGCACACCCGCATGCTGGACCGGGTGGTGTCGATGTCACGCGACGGCGGCGCATTCGGGCTGGGCGAGATGCTGGGCGAGGTGGATATCGACCCGGATCACTTTGTGTTCAAAGCACATTTCAAGAATGACCCGGTCATGCCCGGCACCTTTCTGGTGGAAGGGTGCGAGCAGATGGTCAAGGTGTTCCTGCACTATCTGGGGCTCAACTCGCAGCCGCACCTGACGCCGCGCACGCTGTGCGACCACCACTACAGCGCCCGATTCCGTGGTGAAGTGAAGTGTGAGCGCGACGTACTGCGCTACCGGCTGACCTGCAAATCCGTCAACGCCCGCTACGCGGCGGATGGACACACGCTGGAAGACATCGCGCTGACGTTCATTGTGGAAATGCTGTATCGCGGCAATGTCATCGGGCTGTGCGACAACCTCGGTGCCGGATTCAGCCGTGACGCGTCGGACGCCGCCGCCACCCACCCTCACACCACGCCGCTTCAGGTTGACGCGGCCGAACCGATAAGCCAGGGAAGCTGACTATGAGTACACAACACAATACGGCCAGTTCGTCGGCTGTCGCGGGCAAACCCTTGCTGGGCGGCGAGGCGCTTTACGCGCTGGAAACGCCGCTGGCGGTGGTGGAGTACGACCGCGACGTGCGAATTGAAGCCGGTCATGCCGCGCCGCCAGACGGGCGACTGATTGGCCTGCTGCCGCCGATGGGGGCCGACCGTCTGGGCGACCGGCAGTTCCAGCGCGACTATGGCGTGCGTTTTTCCTACTACGCCGGGGCGATGGCGAACGGCATCCACTCCAGCGACATGGTGGTGGCGCTGGGGCAACAGCAGATTCTGGGGATTTTCGGCGCCGGGGGGTTAAGCCTGGAGCGCATCGCCGCCGAGCTGGAGCAGATTCAGCGCCAACTGCCCGCCGGGCCGTTTGGCGTCAACCTGCTGCATAACCCCGGCAACCCGGCGTGGGAGATGGGCTGCGTTACGCTGCTGATCGAACGTCAGGTGCGGGTGATCGAAGCGTCTGCCTACATCAACCTGAGCGCCGCGCTGGTGTACTACCGCGCGGCCGGGCTGACGCGCGGGGCTGATGGCCGTATCCAGCCGCAGAACCGCATTATCGCCAAGGTGTCCCGCCGCGAGGTGGCGCAGCACTTCCTGCGCCCGGCGCCGGAAAACCTGCTGAAAAAGCTGCTGGATGACGGGCTGATTACCGCGCAGCAGGCGGAGCTGGCGCGCCAGGTGCCGATGGCGGACGACATCACCGTGGAAGGGGATTCCGGCGGTCATACCGATCAGGGGCTGCTGGCGTGCATTTTCCGCTCGGTGGTGGCGTTGCGCGACGAGATGCAGGCGCAGTCCGTCGGCGGCTGGCGGGTGCGCATCGGCGCGGCCGGCGGCCTCGGCACCCCGCACGCGGTGCTGGCGGCGTTTGCGCTGGGCGCGGCTTACGTGGTGACCGGGTCTGTCAATCAGGCCTGTGTCGAAGCCGGCACCTCGGATGCGGTGAAACAGATGCTGGGCAAGGTACAGATTGGCGATGTCGCTACCGCGCCGTCCGCCGACATGTTCGAGCTGGGCGCCAAAGTGCAGGTGATGAAGCAGGGCAGCATGTACGCGGTGCGCGCCCAGAAGCTGTACGCGCTGTACAAGCAGTACGACCGGCTGGAAGACATCCCCGCCGAGGATGTCGCGCAGATTGAAAAACAGATCTTTCACCAGTCGTTGGCGCAGGTCTGGCAGCAAACGGTGGCCTACTTCGAGCGCAATCACCAGCCGCAGGCGATCGTCAAAGCCGAACAGCAACCGAAGAAAAAGATGGCGCTGATTTTCCAGTGGTATCTCGGCCAATCGTCCCGCTGGGCTATCAACGGCGAACCGTCGCGCCAGCTGGACTATCAGGTCTGGTGCGGGTCGGCGCTGGGCGCGCTCAACGAATGGCTGCGCGGCTCGGCGCTGGAAGACGTGGCGCATCGCCGCGTCGGCGACATGGCGGTACTGCTGATGCAGGGCGCCGCTTACCTCAACCGGGTGGCCGGGCTGTCGGCGCTGGATATCGCGCTGCCCGACGCGCTGCAACGGTGCACCCCCGACGATCTTCAACGCAGTGGCGTCAGCGCCATCGCGGAACCTCAACCGACTCTGTCATTTCAACCACAAACAGGGAGTACCAAGATAATGGATGCGGAAACCAAACTGACGTTAGACCAATCCAAAGAATTCTATAAAAAATGCTGGGAGCTGATCCCGGGCGGGACCCACTACAACTTCGGCGATCCGGAACGCCCACTGGTGATCCCTTTCAATCGCGGCCGAAATTCGCGGGTGTGGGACCTGGACGGCAACGAGCATCTGGACCTGTTCTGCAAGTTTGGCGCCCTGATTACCGGTCACCATAACGAGGCTTACAACGAGGCCCTGATCAATTACATGCACAAGGTCACTTCGGTCGATACCTGCGATCTGGAAGTGGAGGTGTGCGAAACGCTGATCAAACACATCCCCTGTGCCGATATGGTGCGCTTTTGTCTGAGCGGGACCGAAGCGGTGCAGAACGCGCTGCGTCTGGCGCGCGGCTTTACCGGCAAGACCCGCTTCATCCGTTTCCACGGCCACTATCACGGCAACGCCGACAACATCATGGGCTGGCGCAAAAAGCAGGATCTGAGCTGGCCGGTGCCGGAGCAGTTCAAGGGCGACCTGCTGGATACCTGGGGGCGCGCTCCCGGCGCGATTGAAGACCAATCGTTTATGCTGCCGTGGAACGACATTGATGTGTTGACCGCCACCATTGAGCGTTATCACGGCGAAATCGCCGCGGTGCTGATGGAGCCGTTGTGCATCAACGGCGGCGGTATTTTCCCGCGCGAAGGCTACCTGGAGAAAGCCAAGGCGCTGTGCGAGAAGTACAACATCGTGCTGATTTTCGACGAAGTGATCACCGGGGTGCGCGTCGGTCTTGGCGGCGCGCAGCAACTGCTCGGCGTCACGCCGCACCTGGCCACCTTCGGCAAGGCGCTGGCCGGCGGCTCGATGCCGGTTTCCGCGATTATGGGCCGTCGCGACATCATGAACCTCTACACCCGCGGCAAGGTGATCCACGCCGGTACCTTCAACGGTTACCCGCTGGGGCTGGCGGCGGTGAAAGCCACCTACGACCTGATCGAACAGGACCCCGGCTGCTATGACCGCATGGCCGACGTGATGCGCCAAATCTCCGGCGCATTCGTCAAAGCCGCCGAAGCCGTGGATTTGCCGCTGGTGATTCAGGGCATGCCGACCGCGCTGGTCTACCATTCGCAGTCCACGCCGGTGGACCGCTCCGAAGGCTACAGCGACAAGGTGAAATTCTGCGACATCATCATCCGTGAAATCTCCAAACGCTATGGCATCCAGTTCTCCCCGCTGTCGCGCATGTACTCCAACCTGCTGATGTCGCAGGACGATGTGCGCTTCTTCGAGGAACGTATTTTTGACGCGATGGAAAACGCCCGCAAGGTCATCGACATCACCTTTAAAGAGGGGGTGGAAGCATGAGCCAGCAGGTCGCGGTTATCACCGGCGCGGCCGGCGGCTTTGGCGCGGCCATCACCCGCACCTTGCTGGATATCGGTTATCAGGTAGCGGCGACGGACATCAGCGCATCACGGCTGGAGCAACTTCACCAACAACTGGGGCAGCCCGAGGGGCTGCACCGGTTCACGATGGATGTCACGCAGTTTGATTCGGTCAACGCCGCGGCGCAAACCATCGCCGGGCAACTGGGATCAACCATCACGGCGCTGGTCAACAACGCCGGGGTGATCGAGCGCAGTTACTGCCTGTCGGCCCGCGGTCTGCGTGATACCGAAAAGGTGATGGCGGTGAATCTGACCGGCGCATTCAACTGCACCGAAGTGTTCGCTCGTTACATGGCGCGCCTGAAGTATGGGCGCATCATCAACATCGCCTCGGTTGCCGGCATCTGGGGCGCAGCGGGCGGTTCAGCCTATGCCGCCTCCAAAGCCGGGCTGATCTCCGCCACCGAGTCCTGGGCGCGAGAACTGGGACCAATGAATATCAGCGTCACCGCCATTGCTCCCGGTATCTGCCGCACCGAGATGCTGGCGAAGTTTGTCGACCCGCACATGATTGGCTCGCCGGAGGAAGACAAGATCATCCGCAGCATTGTGCCGGTCGGGCGTTGGGGCACGCCGGACGACGTCGCCGAAGTAGTGGGGTTTCTGGCCAGTTGCAAGACCAACTACCTCAATTCCACGGTGATCCCGCTGGACGGCGGGATGCGGGTCGGGACGCTATAGGCCGACGCCATAAAACCATAAACCACAGTTATGCGTATGCAATGAGCGTTTTTTGACGGCTTTTTTTGATGGGAACAACGGGAGGTCATTTATGTCAGCAGGGAGCGTATCAACAGGGGTCGCGCCAGCGGTAAAAAACCTGTTTCTCACCGGGGCGACCGGTGTGCTGGGCGGGCGGTTATTACTCGAAATCCTGACCGCCACGTCAGCCAATGTGTTTTGTCTGGTGCGCGCGGACTCGGTAGAGCAGGCCAGAGCGCGCTTGGAAAGCGTCCTGTTTTCCTATGACGTCGAGCGGACCAGCGCCGGGCAACTGGGGCGGCTGATCCCGGTGTTGGGGGATGTCGCGCAGGCGCAACTGGGGCTGAACGCGCAGGATTATCAGCGGCTGCAGGCCACGGTGGATCGGGTGCTGCACTGTGCGGCCAACGTCAGCCTGGTGGCGTCCTACGGCAAGCTGCAGCCGGTCAATGTAAAAGGCACCCAACAGGTGATTGATTTTTGCCTCGGCGGCGACATTCCGCTGCTGTACGCCTCCAGTTTCAGCGTGGTGGGCGACAAGCTGTATCAGGACGGGTTCGAACTGCAGGAAACCGACCTCGATTTCGGGCAGAACTACCGCGACATGGACTATGAACGCTCGAAATACGAAGCGGAAAAGGCGGTGCATCAGGCGGGAGAGCGCGGGCTACGCTGGGCTATCGTGCGTCCCGGCAATATTTGGGGCGACAGCGCCAGCGGCCGTTATCCGCTTAACGAAACCCGCGTCAAAGGCATCTATTACGAGATGATCAAATCGCTGGTGGAAACCGGCCTGACCTTTCGTTCTTCGGAAGATTTCGACATCACGCCGGTAGACTATGTGGCAAAGGCGGCGCTGTACGCCAGTCTGCACAGCGATGACTTCCACGGCAAAACCCTCAATCTGACCAACCCGGAACCGATCACTTACGACGATATCGTGATCGCGCTGCGGGAATTCGGTTACCAACTGGAGGTGGTCATCAACGAAGACTACTTCGAAGCCCTGACGCAAAACCGCATGTTGCGTGACGGCAAACCCTATCGTTCCTCGTTCACCGACCTGATGGCGCTGTTTTACAGCAGCGGCGATATCACCGAAAAGGCCAAATACGCCACCCGGCTGACCCGGCAGTGGCTGGCGGGCAGCGGCATTGTCTGCGCCGCCTGCGACCACACATTGCTGTTCCGCTATTTCAATTACCTGATTGAGGAAGGATTTATCGTGCCGCCCGAACGGCAGCGCGTGCGGGCGACAATTGTCGAGCACACCCGCCAGAGCAGTTTCCTTGAACAACTGTTCGATGCCGACCTGCGTTAGTTGCGCGCCCAGTCATTTTATGGAGGAAAGATAAATATGAAGGATTTGACACTGTCGCTGGTCCAGATGGACATCGTGTGGGAGCAGGCGGCGGCCAATCGTCGCCGGGTGGAAAAATTGCTGAAGCAGTGCCAGGGCAGCGACGTGATCGTGCTGCCGGAAATGTTCACCACCGGATTCAGCATGAAGCCCAAAAGTATTGCCGAGCGCATGGAAGGGAAGACCCGGGCCTGGATGCAGAAACTGGCCGCCGAATATCAGGCGGCGATAGTCGGCAGCGTGATCATCGAAAACGACGGTCATTACTACAACCGGTTGCTGTGGGTCACCGAAGAGTGTGTGCAGTACTACGACAAGCGGCATCTGTTTACCTATGCGGGCGAACATCAGGAGTACACCGCCGGCGAAGTTCAAAGCATTGTCGACCACAACGGCTGGCGTATTGCGCTGTTCATTTGCTATGACCTGCGTTTTCCTGCCTGGTCGCGCAACCTGAACGGCAAATACGACGCCGCCATTTACATCGCCAACTGGCCGGCTGGCCGTTCTCACCACTGGCAAACCCTGTTGCCGGCCCGCGCCATCGAAAACCAGAGCTACGTGATTGGCGTCAATCGCGTCGGTCAGGACGGTAACCAACTGAGCTACAGCGGCAACACCATGCTGGTGGATCCGCTGGGGGAAACCCTGCTGAACGGGGAGCCGCAGGAAGCGGTATTCACCGTCACCCTGTCGCATGAGCACCTGCACGGCGTCAGAGAACGGTTCCCCTTCCTGAAGGATGCGGATCAATTCGAGTTCAGACAATAACGTCTTTTATTTGGTGAGTGTTGCAGGGGCTGCTCATGGCTATTTCTGTCGAGTTTGAAAATATCGTTACCCGGTTTCCACAGCATCTGGCGGTGGTACAAGGGGAACGTCAGTTGACCTACCAGCAACTGATGGAACATGTCGCTACTCTGGGCCAGGGCATTCTGGAGCAGGGCGAAGACCACCCGTTTGTCCTGACCCTGCTGGGGCAGGACGTGAATCTGGTGACCGCGGTGCTGGCGATCCGTCATGCCGGGCGCACGTTTGTGCCGCTGTCGCCGCAACTGCCGGAAAAACGGCTGGCGCTGCTGGCCGGACGCTTTCCCGACGCCACGTTGATCACCAGCCGCCGCCACCTGCCCAAAGTGGCGGCGCTGGGAGGGGAACGCCGGGTGGTGCTGGTGGATGAGGACGGCGTACCGGAGCAGTTGCCGCACGGTTACCTGAAACAGCCGATTGAGCAGCCTCATGCTTATGTCTATTTTACCTCCGGCTCGACCGGCACCCCGAAGGCGGTGCTGGGGCGGGACGAGAGCCTGTTGCACTTTATTCACTGGGAAAGCCGGGCGCTGGCCGTGACATCGCAGGATCGCGTCAGCCAACTGACGCCCCAAATGTTCGACCCGTTCCTGCGCGACCTGTTTCTGCCGTTGCTCAACGGCGCCACCCTGTGTCTGCCGCCGTCGTCCGAGCTGATTTATGACGCGCCGCGACTGCTGAACTGGATCCGCGAGCAGCGGATCAGCGTGATGCATCTGATTCCGTCGCTGTTTCAGGTGCTGCTGGAAAGCCCGGCGGCGTCGCAGGCGCTGGCGCAGGTGCGTTGCGTCGCGCTGGCCGGGGAGATGCTCAAAGGGGCGCTGGTGCGGCGTTTCGCCGACTGCGGCCTGCCGGATACCCGGTTGTTCAATTTCTACGGCCCGACCGAATCCACGCTGGCGAAGGTGTGCTATCCGGTATCGCCCGCGGATGTGGATCGCGCGGTGCTGCCGGTCGGCCAGCCTATCGACGATACCCGGCTGCTCATCGTCAACAAACAGTTGCAGCCGCTCAGTCAGGGCGTCGTGGGGGAGGTGTTGATTGTCACCCCCTGGCTCAGCGCCGGCTATCTGGAGGGGGATAATCGTAGTTTTATCACCCTGAACAACGGGGAAAGCGCTTACCGCACCGGCGACCTCGGCATGATCGACGTCGACGGCAACCTGATTCTGGCCGGCCGCAACGACACGCAAATCAAGATTGACGGTCAGCGGGTGGAAACCGGTGAAATCGAAGGCGTTCTGGAGCGTCACGAACAGGTGCGTCAGGCGCTGGTGATGGTGGCGACAACCCCGCAGGGCGCGCGGCTACAGGCGTTTGTGGTGGCGCAGCCGCAAAGCGACCTGCGCCAGGAGGCGTTGCGGGACTGGTTAGCGCATTATCTGCCGGCTACCTGGGTCCCGGTCCATCTGCATCTTCTCGATCTGTTTCCGCGTTTGCCGAACGGCAAAGTTGACCGCAAAGCGTTACAGGCGTTGTATCCGCTGGCGGCGGCCCGCACCCTGGCCGGTGCGGCGCCGCAAGACGAGCGTGAGCGCGCGCTGGCGGCGATTTGGCAATCGGTGCTGCAACTGGACGCCATCGGCCGGGATGAGGATTTCTTCCAACTCAACGGCAGCTCGTTGCAGGCTATCCGCATGATCGCCCGGGTGCGCGAAGAAATGGGGCTGGAGCTGGCGTTCAGGGAGCTGTATCAGGGCGCTACGCTGGCGCAGTGCGCCGCCGCGCTGCGTGAACCGGCTCCGGACCAGCAGGCCGACCACGAGGCATCCGTCACGCTCAGCGTCGAACAACAGGGATTGTGGTTGATCCAGCAGAGCCAGCCTGACAGCGCGGTCTACAACATGGCCTACCATGCGCCGTGGCAGGGGCCGCTCAACCTGGCGGTGCTGGAACGGGTGTGGCAACTGGCGCTGCAACGGTTCGACTCGCTGCGCACCGCCTTTTTCGCGCAGGATGGCGAACCGCAGGCGCGGGTGGAGCCGTCAGCCGAACTGCGTCTGGAGTTCGTCGACCTGTCGGCGCAGGGCGGCGGCGACGCCGAACGCTGGCTGGCGGAGGCGGCCGTGCGGCCGTTTACGTTGTATCAGGCGCCGCTGCTGCGGGTCGGGTGCCTGCAACTGCGTGAGCAGCACTACCACATCTGCGTGGTGATGCACCACATCATCGCCGATGAGGACTCGGTGCAGCGTTTGTGGCAGTGGGTGCTGCATCACTATCGCCGGTTGATGGCCGGCGGTCAGGCGGACGCGGTGGCGCCAGAGCAGGACGGCCAGTATGGGTATGCCCGCCAGCAGTATCGCTGGCTGCACAGCGACGCCGGGAAGCAGGCGCACGACTACTGGCGGCAGCAACTGACCTGCCCGTTGCCGCTGCTGCAACTGCCTTACGATTATCCGGCGCAGCCGGTGCAGCATTACCACGGCGGTCACGTACCGTTCAGCCTGTCGTCATTGCAGAGTACGGCGCTGCTGAACGTCTCCCGCCAGTATCGCATCACCCCTTATCTGTGTCTGATGACGCTGTACAGCGCGTTTCTGTCGCGTTACTGCCGTCAGAGCGACATCCTGCTGGGCACCCCGGTGTCGCGCCATCATCAGGTTGCGCAGGACAATCCGTTCGGCTTGCTGTTTTCCGTGATGGCGATGCGCCATCAGGTGGATAAACGCCACCCGTTCGCGGTGCTGCTGGAGCAGGTCAGAAGCCGCTTTGTCGAGGCGTTACAGCACCCGCTGCCGTTCAACCTGCTGCCTGCGCTGCGCGAGGAAGCGCGTACGCCGGGCATATCGCCGCTGTTTCAGGCGTTTTTTGTCTGGCGCGAGGCGGCGCAGGCGGAACAACGCATCGGCGCGGCCAGCGTTAGCCCGCTGCATTCGTATCCGATGCCGACCGCGAAATATGAGCTGACGCTGGAAATGTGGCCGGAGGGGCAGCGTATCCACGGCAGCTTCGAATACGCCAGCGACCGTCTGGCGCCGGCGACGGTCGCGCGGCTGGCCGCCAGTTTCTGCCGTTTTATCGAGTCGTTTCTGGAGCAGCCGGAAAGCGCGTTGGGGGCGTTGCCGCTGCTGACCGACGCCGACCACCGGCAACTGCTGCACTGGAATCAGACCGCCAGATCGTTTGACGATCAGGTCTGCTGGCATCAGTTGATCGAACAACAAGTGCAGCGGACGCCGGCGCTGATCGCGGTGGAATTCGGGTCGCAGACGCTGAGCTATCAGGAACTTAATGAGCGCGCCAATCAACTGGCTCACCTGCTGGTGGCGCAGGGCGTGGGGGCGGAAGTCACGGTCGGCATCAGTCTGGAGCGTTCGCCGTGGCTGATGGTGGCGATACTGGCGGTGATGAAAGCGGGGGGCGCCTATGTGCCGATTGACCCGGATTATCCGCTCAATCGCAGCCGCTACGTGATCGAAGACGCCGGGCTGCATCTGTTGCTGACTCAGCGGAAATTCGTTGAACATTATCAGGATGTTCCCTGCCGGCGCCTGTTGCTGGACGAACTGGAACCGGTGTTGCCGCAGCAGCCGGTCGAGAACCTGGCCAACCGTTGCAGCGCCTACAATACCGCCTACATCATTTATACCTCGGGTTCGACCGGTAAACCCAAAGGGGTGCCGATCCGCCATCACGGCGTGTGCAATCTGGCGCTGGAGTTTCCGGCGCTGATGGACATCGGTGCAGGCGAGCGGGTGCTGCAATTTGCCTCCACCAGCTTTGACTCTTCGGTTTGGGAGATCAGCATGGCGCTGTGCCAAGGCGCGACGCTGGTCATGGCGCCGCGTCTGGCGTTGATGCCCGGCCCGGACCTGCTGGAGCAGTTGACCCGTCTGAACATCTCTTATGTCACATTACCCGCATCGGCGCTGGCGGCCTTGCCATACGCGCCGTTGCCGGCGCTGAAAGTGCTGATTGTCGCCGGCGAGGCGTGCGGCGTTGATCTGCTGCGCAAATGGGGCCGCGGCCGCCGCTTTCTCAACTCCTACGGCCCGACGGAAGCCACCGTCTGCGTCACCAACGCCGAATTGTACCCGGATGAGGGGCGCATCCACATCGGCAGCCCGATGTCGAACACCGAGGTGTGGATTCTGGACGAATTCCACCAGCCGATGCCGATCGGCGTGGCGGGCGAGCTGTGCATCGGCGGTATCGGGATATCGGACGGGTACATCAACCAGCCGGAGCAAACCGCCAGCCGGTTCATCGTCCACCCGCTGAGCGACAAAGCGGGCGCCAGGTTGTACCGTACCGGCGATCTGGCCTGCTACCGCGAGGACGGCACCCTTGATTATCTGGGGCGAATCGACCATCAGATCAAGATTCGTGGTTTCAGAGTCGAACTGGGCGAGATTGAATCCGCCTTGCGTCAGCACCCGGCGGTAAAAGAGGCGGTGGTGATGGTGCGGCCGGATTATCTGGCGGCCAGCGCCATCATCGCCTATGTGCTGCACGACGACGACCGGGTGCCGGACCTGTCGGCGCTGGCGGATTCGCTGTCGGCGCGGCTGCCGTCGTTCATGTGCCCGTCCTGCTACGTGTTGATGACCGCCTTCCCGCATCTGCCCAACGGCAAGATCGACCGCAACCGTTTCCCGTTGCCGGAACAGCGCGATGCCCCGGCGGTAACGCCCGCCGCCAGCGATGCCGAGCAGGCGATCATCGACGTCTGGCGCGAACTGCTGGGGCATGACGCCATCGGCCGCGATACCTCGTTCTTCGCCGCCGGCGGCCATTCGCTGTTGGCGGCCAAAGCGGTGGCCTGGCTGGCCGAACGACACCATATCAACCTGCGGGTTAGCGATATCTTCACCTGGCGCACCCCGATGCAGTTGGCCGCCAATGCGTCGCGGCAGGAACGCGAGAGTCTGCTGCTGGCAGAACCGGCGCCGGCCTCGCTGCCGCTGAGCAGCGCCCAGCAGCGGATGTGGTTCCTGTCCCAGCAGGTGGCGGGGGATAACAGCTACCTGATCGGTCAGATCAAAACCTTCAGCCAGCCGGTCGAGGCGCCACGACTGCTGCACAGCCTGCAGCAGCTGTGGGCGCAGGCGCCGGTACTCAATACCCGGCTACGGCTGCAACAGGGCGTGGCGGAACAGTATCTGTCGGATGAGCCGCTGGTGTGCACCCATGAACGCTGGTCGCCGGACGATCGGTCGGCGTGGCGCGACGCGCTGCAACAGTACGCCGAACAGGTATTGGCCCAGCCGTTCGATATGCTGGACGGCCCGCTTTACCGGCTGACGCTGGTGGAGTCGGCGCAGGGCGAGGTCGCGCTGGTACTGGTGCTGCATCATATTCTGGCGGATGAACAGTCGATGAGCCTGCTGGATGAGCGCCTGCTGGCGCTGTATCAGCAGCAGCCGACCGCGCCGGCGGCGGTGAACTACCTGCAATACACCGCCTGGGAGCGGCGGGAAGACGTGCAGCGGCACTGGCAGTCGCAATTGCGCTATTGGCAGCAACAGTTTGCTACGCTGCCGCCCGCGCTCAATCTGGCGCCGGCCGCGCTGGCGGGCGATGACCAACGTACCGCGGGGTACGTCACCGTCGCTATGCCGTCGGAACTCGCCGGCGCGCTGCGTCATCTGGCGAAACAGCGCGACACCACGTTGTTCAATCTGCTGCTGGCGGCGTTTCAGATCCTGTTGCATCGCCACAGCGGCGAGCAGGATGTGGTGGTCGGCACCCCGGTGACGTTGCGCGACTGGCCGTCGCTCCAGTCCACCATCGGTCTGTTGCTCAACACGGTGGCGATTCGTCAGACGGTGGACGGCGAACAGACGCTGGAGCAGTTCATGGATGCCAGCGCACAGGTTTGCGCACGGGCGTTGACCAATAAGGATGTACCGTTCGACCGGGTGGTGGATGCCGTGTTGCCGGCGGGCGAGCGCCCATCTTCGCCGCTGTTCCAGGTCATGTTTGTCTATAACGCCGCGCAGGATAAACCGGCCGGGCTGGCGATAGATAATCAGCCGATCGACACGCCGCAGGCGAAATTCGACCTGACCTGCTTTGTGCGGGAAGACGAGCGGCAATTACACCTGGTGCTGGAGTATCGCGTCGTCTGTTTTAACGCCGCCCGTATTCGCTCGCTGGCCGACCATTACCTCACCGTGTTGCAACAGCTGATCGATACGCCGTCGCACACCATCGGCCGGTTGCCGATGCTGCCTCCTTCCGAGCGGACGCTGCTGCGCGACGCCCTCAACGACACCGCGCAGACCGTTGACGCGCCCTGGGTGCATCAGCAGTTCGAACGGCAGGCGGCGTTGCGGCCGACGGCGGTGGCGCTACGCGTCGGCGATCACGCCATCAGTTACCAACAGCTTAACCAGCAGGCCAACCGCATCGCCCACGCGCTGTTGCGACAGGGATTCGGCGTCGGCAGCCGGGTAGCGGTATACCTGCCGCGCTCACCGGCGCTGGCGGCGGCCATTCTCGGGGTGATGAAAAGCGGTGCCGCCTGGGTGCCGGTGGACGTGCGCTATCCAGCGGATCGGGCCAGCCTGATGATGCAGACCGCGGAAGTTCAGGCGGTGCTGACGCAGGATGACGTGGACATCGCCGCCCTGACATTGCCGCAAGCGGTGGTGCTGGATGTGGCCGCCTTGCCGCCCGACGACGACGCGACGAATCCGCGGTTGGCGATCGACGGCGAACAGCTGTGCTATATCCTGTTTACCTCCGGCTCCACCGGCGTGCCGAAAGGGGTGATGATCCCGCACCGCGGGCTGCGGCACTATCTGGACCATGCCTGCCGCGACTACGGTCGTCACGGCGGTCAGGGCAGCACGCTGCACGCTTCCATTTCTTTTGACGCAACCCTGACCAGCCTGTTCCTGCCGTTGCTGTGCGGTCAGACGCTGCATATCCTGCCCGATGAGGATGATATCGGCGCGCTGGTCGATCTGTGGCAGCGTACGCCGGGGCTGACGATGGTCAAGATTACCCCGGCGCACCTGGAACTGCTCAGCCAGCAACTGCCCGTCGGGGCGGCAGGCCATGCCGCGATGCTGGTGGTGGGGGGCGAAAGCCTGTCCGCCAGCGCGCTGCGCTTTTGGCAGCAACACGCGCCGCAGGTGCTGATCGTCAACGAGTACGGCCCAACGGAGGCCACGGTGGGTTGCTGTATCCATACCTTCGCCGCCGGTGAAACCGGCGGTGACGGCGCGGTGCCGATCGGCCGACCTATCGCCAACACCCGGCTGTATCTGCTGGATGCGCAGCGCCAATTGGTGCCGTTCGGCGCGCCCGGCGAATTGTACATCGGCGGCGACGGGGTAGCGCTGGGCTATTACCAGCGGCCCGACCTCACCGAACAGCGCTTTATCCCCGATCCATTCAGCGCCGACCCGGCGGCGCGGCTCTACCGCACCGGCGATCGGGCCTGTTACCTGCCGGACGGCAACCTCTGTTTTCTGGGGCGCAACGATAATCAGGTCAAGCTGAACGGCTACCGCATTGAACTGGAAGAGGTGGAAGCGCAACTGAGCGCCTGCGCCGGGGGCGCTCAGGCAGCCGTCGCTATCCGCGAGGTAGAAGGGCGGCTGCATCTGGTGGCCTGGTTGGTGGGCGATCGCACGCAGCAGGCCGCCATCCGCGGCGAGGTCGCCGGGCGTTTGCCGCGCTTCATGCGCCCGACCCAATGGCAATGGCTGGAGTCCTTGCCGCTGACCAACAACGGCAAGGTGCACCGTCGGCAGTTGCAAAACCTGCCGTGGCAGCAGGCGGCGCGTGAGCGGCATCAGGCGCCGACGTCGGCGCTGGAACAGCAGTTGCTGGCTATCTGGCAACAGGTGCTGGGGCGTGACGATATTTCCACCCATGATGACTTTTTTGCGTTGGGCGGCGACTCGATCCTCAGCCTGCAAATCGTGTTCCGGGCGCGTGAAGCCGGGCTGGCGCTGTCGGTGGATATGCTGTTCGACGCGCCGACCATCGCCGCGCTGGCGGATATTCTTATGCCCCGGCAGACGATGGTCGCCGATACCGCGCCGGTGACCGGCGCTTACGATCTGCTGCCGGTGCAGCGCTGGTTCTTTGCCCATCACGCTGAACGCCCGCATCACTACAACCAGTCGATGTTGTGGCGGCTGCGTGATGACGTGGCGCCGGCGCATTTGCAAACGGCGCTCACCTGGCTGGTGAATCAGCACGATGGGCTGCGCGCGCGTTTTGACGGCGCGCAGGCGGTGATAGGCGAACCGGTCGAACAGGTGGAGCTGGAACTGGTGTCGCTGGATGACGCCGGACAGCTGGACGCCGCCGCAGCAGCAGCGCAGGAAGGGCTGGATATCGGTCAGGGGCCGTTGTTCAAAACCCTGCTGTACCGTGCGCCGCAGGGCGTCTGGTTGCTATTCGTCGCGCATCATTTGCTGGTGGACGGGGTGTCCTGGCGCATCATTACCGACGATCTGGGTCAGGTCTATTCGCGGTTGACGCAGGGGCTCGCGCTGCCGGAGATGGCGAAAACCGCGTCGCTGCCGCGCTGGTCGCAGCATTTGCATCAGTATGCGCGCAGCGAAGCGGCACAGCAGGAAGACGCCTTCTGGCAGCGCTATCCGGCGCTGAGCGAGGTGCGGTTGCCGTGCGATAGCGCGCCGCAGGCGACGCCCGGCCGTGGGGAAGATGCCCGTAAGCTGGCGCTAAGCCTGCCGGAGAGCACCACCACGGCGTTGATCCAGCATACCCATACCGCTTATCGCACCAATCCCGGCGACCTGCTGTTGACGGCGCTGGCGCTGACGTTGCATGAGTGGAGCGGTCAGTCTCGCCTGCGCATCGATACGGAAGGACACGGGCGCGAACGGCTGCACGAGGCGCTGGATGTCAGCCGCACTGTGGGCTGGTTCACCGCCATCTATCCGCTGCATATCGAGCTGGATCGGCCGGATGATACCGGCTGGACGATTCGTCAGGTGAAAGAAGCCATTCGTCAGGTGCCGCATCGCGGCGCCGGCTATGGGGTTCGGCTGGCGGCGGCGTCGCAGGTGCATGACGCGGCGGATATCTGCTTTAACTACCTTGGTCAGTTTACCCAGGGGTTTGACGCCCCGCCGTTTCAGGGGGAAGCGCGGCTCGACCTGGCGAATCGCTATGCGCCGCAAAGCCCGCGGGTCTGGCCGCTGGAGGTCGACAGCTATGTGCTGGACGGCAAGCTGCATCTGGAGTGGACGTGGAACAGCCGGTGCTATCGGGACGCCACTATCCGGCAACTGGCCGAGCGGATGCTGACCTGGGTGCGGCAATTGTCGCAGCACTGCCGGCAGCAAACCGCAACCCACTGGACGCCGTCGGATTTCCCGCTGGCGGAACTGAGCGCCGATGCGCTCGATACGTTGCAGCAACGTATCGGCGACATAGAGGATATCTACCCGCTGACGCCGATGCAGGAAGGGATGCTGTTCCACTCGCTGACCGGCGACGCTTACCATGAGCAGATCTGTTTCGATCTGCCGGCCGGCGCGGATATCGCCGCGCTGCGGCAGGCCTGGCAACGGGTCATACAGCACTACCCGGCGCTGCGCACCACGTTTGAACTGCATAGCGGCAGCGAGCCGTTGCAGGTGGTGCGCCGTCATCTGCCGATGGACTGGAACACGGTGATGCTCAACCGTGCGGATGCCCGCCGGCAGGTGCTGGACGCCGACCGCGCTCGCCGTTTCGACCTGCAACAGGGGCCGTTGCTGCGTCTGACGCTGATCGATGTCGGACAGGCAGGCCAGCAACTGTTGGTCAGCCATCATCACGCCATTCTGGATGGCTGGTCAGTCCGGGTGGTGATGGACGCGGTGGCCCGCTGCTGGGACAACCCGGACGCGGTATTGCCGCCGCCGCCCTCATTCCGCCGCTATGTGCGGCAGGTCCGTCAGCGCAATCCGCAACGGGACGCTTACTGGGAGACGCAAGCCCGGCGGATGAGCCGCACGCCGTTGCCGCTCGGTCTGCCGCTGCGGCAGGCCAGCGAACGCAAGCAGGTGCTGCCGTTCACGCTGGACGAAGCAACCACGCGGCGGCTGTCGGACTTCGCCCGGCGCGAACAGCTTACTGTCAGCACGCTGGTGCAGGGCGCCTGGGCGCGCTTGTTGCAGGCCTGCGCCGGCGGTGAAACGGTCTTGTTCGGCATGACCATCTCCGGACGTCACGCCGCGCTGGCAGGCATGGATCAGATGGCCGGATTGCTGATCAATACCGTGCCCACCGTGATTGACTTGCCCGCCGACCGGCCGGTCAGCGACTGGCTGCGTGACGTGCAGCAGCAACAGCGTCAGAACGAGCGTCATGGCGATGTGGCGCTGACGGAGATCAAGTCCGCCGCCGGCCTGAACAGCAGCGACGCCCTGTTCGATACGCTGCTGGTGTTCGAAAACTACCCCGGCGCGGGCGAGCAGGAAGCCCGGCTGTTCCGGTTTGCCGACGCGCATGAAAGCACCAACTATGCGCTGACGCTGGTGGCGTCGCTGCATGAGCGCCTGCACGGCCAACTGGTGTATGACGACGGTCTGTACGAAGAAACCACCGTGCGGCAACTGGCGGAGGGGTTGCAGCGTATCCTGACGCAGCTTGACGACGCCGCCACGCTTGCCGAGGTGTCGGCGTTGACCGACGCGCAACGCGCCCGGTTGCTGAGCCAGTGGCAAGGCCCAGCCCAGCATGTCGGCGCATCGAATGTCTATGCGCGGTTTGTCGAACAGGTGCAGTACGCGCCGTATGCCATCGCGGTGGTGGATGGCGAAACGCAACTGAACTACCGGCAGTTGCGCCAACGCGCCGAACAGCTGGCGATGCGGCTGCATCACGCCGGGGTGCGCGCCGGCGATCGCGTGGTGGTCTGGCTGCCGCGCAGCATCGACTACCTGAGCGCCATTTTGGCGGTAAACCGGCTGGGTGCGTGCTACATCCCGGTGGATAGCCAGTGGCCGGACGAGCGCGTCAACTGGCTGTTGCAGGATTGCGATGGTCGGGCGCTGATCACCGACGCCACGCTGCGCGCACGCCTGACGCCGCCGGCATCGATAACGGTACTGGACGCGGCGCAGTGCCCGTGCGCCGATGAGATGGCGGTGACGCTGCCCGGCGAATCGCCGGCCGATACGCTGGCCTACATCATCTACACCTCCGGCTCTACCGGTACGCCGAAGGGGGTGATGATCGACCACGCCAGCCTGGGCAACTATCTGCAGGATGCGATAGCGCGCTACCGGATTGATGCGGACACCGACAGTCTGTTCCATTCCTCCATCAGTTTTGACGCCACTCTCACCAGCCTGTACCTGCCGTTGCTGGCCGGCGGCTGCATCCACATCATCCGCGAGGATGGCGACATCGCCGCGCTACAGCAGGCGATCCGCGCCAGCGGCGAACGGGTGCTGCTCAAAATCACGCCGGTGCACCTCAACCTGCTGGAAAACCAACTGACGGCGGACGACAAGCGTCGCGTGTCGGCGCTGGTGGTCGGCGGCGAGGCGCTGAACAGCGCGGCGGTACAGCGTTGGCTCGATGATGCGCCCGACAGCCCTATTTTCAACGAGTACGGCCCGACGGAAACCGTGGTGGGCTGCTGCGTACACCGCGTCACGGCGCGGGAGCTACAGCACGGCGGCAGCGTGGCGATTGGTCTGCCCATCGGCAACACCCATCTGCTGATTCTGGACGAGCAGCAGCAACCGGTGCCGCAGGGCGCGGCCGGGGAGCTGTATATCGGCGGCGCCGGGGTGGCGCGCGGCTATTGGAATCGCGCCTCGCTGACCGATGAGCGGTTCCTGGAACTGACCACGCCGAACGGGCGGGCGCGATTTTACCGCACCGGCGACCGCGTCTGCGCCGATACCGCCGGCACGCTGCACTATCTGGGTCGCTGCGATCGACAGATCAAGCTGCGCGGCTACCGCATCGAGCCGGGCGAAATCGAGGCGCAGCTGTTGCTGCACCCGCAGGTGATGCTCAGCGCCGTGCAGTACCTGCCGCAGCGGGAGGCGCTGGCGGCGTGGGTGGCGTTGCGCGAGGGCGCGGAGGTCGATGAACCGGCGCTGCGTCGGTTCCTGGCGAGCCGTTTGCCGACCCACATGGTGCCCGGTTCGATCCAGGTGCTGGCGACGATGCCGCAAACCGCCAATGGGAAGGTGGACTATCGTGCGCTGCCGGCGCCGCAGTGGGATACGCAGACCGAGGGCGCGGCGCCGCAAACCCCGCTGGAGCACTCGCTGCGCGATATCTGGCGCGACGTGCTGAAACACGACCGGATCGGTTGCGATCAGAACTTCTTTGCACTGGGCGGCCATTCGCTGCATGCGTTGCGTATTGCCGCCCGTATTGAGCAACAGCTGGCGCTGCGGGTTTCGCTGACCGACCTGCTCCAGTACCAGACCATTCAGCAACTGGCTGAAAAAATTAATGCGGCCGATACCGCACCGGGAACGGTGACCTCGGCTATTAAACGCGTCGCCCGCGTGCGGCGCTCAGATTCCTCATCCACCGCGGTGTAAACAAAGAAGCACGGAGGCAAAACATGCAAGAGACCTTTTTTCAACACCCTGCATCTTTGGCGCAGAAGAGATTATGGTTACTGCAACAACTGGAACCGCAATCGGCCAACTACCATATTCCGACCTTGCTGGAATTGAACGGGCCGGTGGACCGGGCGGCGCTACAGCAATCGGTCGACTGGCTGGCGGCGCGCCATGAGTCATTTCGTACCGATTTCGCCTTTGAACAGGATGTCTTGTGGCAGCGTTGCCATCAGCACTGCGCGCTGCCGGTCGACTGGGTGGACGTGTCGGATTGCGATGACGCGCAGCAGCAACAGCGGGTGGCCGCCGAGCGGGACAAGAATATCGACCTGCATCAGGGGCCGCTGGCGCGTTTTACGCTGTTTGATTGCGGCGAACAGCGCTATCTGTTGCTGATGGTGCTGCATCACATCATCTCCGACGGTTGGTCGGCGGGCATCATCAGCCGGGAGCTGGCGGAAGGCTACAACGCCGCCCGCCGCGGCGAGACCCTGACCCGCCCGGAGCTGGATATCCAGTACATCGATTACACCGCCTGGCAACAGGAGGAGATGGCGCAGGAGAGCTATCGACAGTCGCTGCGTTGGTGGACGGAACGGCTGCGCGGCATTGAGCCGATTGCCTTTCCCACCGACCACGCCCGCCCGGCGCGCATCAGCACCCGCGGCAAAACCCTCGGCTTTCGTCTGCCCGGGGAGCTGAGCCGGAAACTGGCGCAGCTGGCGCGGCAGCGCAACAACACGCTCTATTCCACCCTGCTCAGCGCATTTTATCTGCTGCTGCACCGCTACAGCGGCCAGACCGATCTGGCTGTCGGTACGCCGGTCGCCGGTCGCGGCCAACTGGCGCTGGAAAACGTGGTGGGCTTTTTCGTCAATACGCTGGTCTACCGCATTGACCTTGACCGGGAGCAGCGTTTCGACCAGCTGCAGCAACAGGTTTTCGAGACGGTGCTGGCCGGGCTGGAGCACCAGCAGGTGAGCTTCGACCGACTGGTGGAGGCGATCAACCCGCCGCGCGACCTCAGTTATTCACCGTTGTTTCAGATCATGTTCTCGTTTGACGAATACGAGCAAAGCCAGTGGCGGTTTGACGGCATCGACAGCCAGCCGCGGGTAACGCTGGGCGAGCATGCCAAATACGACCTGACGTTATCAATGGAAAAACAGGGCGATGAACTGCTGGGCGCCTTCGAGTACAGCACCGACCTGTTTGACGACGACACCATCGCGCGTCTCAGCCGTAATTTCATGTTCCTGCTGTCGGAGATCGTCGCGCAGCCCGAGGCGCCGCTGCGCGCCTACCAGTGCGTGACGCCGGAGGAAAAGGCGCTGCTGTTGAATGACTGGCAGCGCGAGCGCGCCAGCCATCCGGTCACCGCCACGCTGCATCAGCAGTTTGAACAGCAGGCGGCGCGCCGCCCGCAGGCGGTGGCGCTCAGCGGTGAAAACGGTTTGCGCGTCAGTTACCGGCAACTTAACCGGCGCGCCAACCAACTGGCCCACTATCTGTTGAAGATGAAAGCGCAGCCGGGGGAGCATCCGTCGCGGGTCGGCCTCTGTCTGGAAAGGGACGACAACACGCTGGTGGCGATTCTGGCCATCCTCAAGGCTGGCATGACCTACGTGCCGATCGACAGCAGCCACGCGCAGGCGCGTATTCATTACTACGTGCAGGACGCCGGGCTGAACTGGGTGATTGGCGGCGAGCCGTTCCGCCATCTGTTCGCCGGGAGCGACGCCGATTTCATCAGTCTCGACAACGAAGCCGGGCTGATTGCCACCATGCCGGAAACCAACCCGGAGGTCGCCGTCACGCCGGATGACCTGGCGTATATCATTTACACCTCCGGCTCTACCGGCAATCCGAAAGGGGTGGAGATTCCGCACGCGAACGTGCTGCGGCTGTTCAGCGCCAGCGAACGCCACTTCCAGTTCGGTGAAACAGATGTGTGGACGTTATTCCACTCCTGCGCGTTCGACTTTTCGGTGTGGGAAATCTGGGGCGCCCTGTTGTATGGCGCCCGGCTGAGCGTAGTGCCCTATTGGGTGACCCGCACGCCGGCGCGTTTTCGCCAGTGGCTGGACGATGAGCGCGTCACGGTGCTCAACCAGACGCCGTCCGCGCTCTATCAACTGATTGCCGCCGATAGTCAGGCGCCGGGGCGATGCGATAGCCTGCGCTACATCGTGTTGGGGGGCGAGGCGCTGGAGCCGGCGTCGCTGCGGGCATGGTTCGACAAATACGGCGATGACCAGCCTGAAATCATCAACATGTACGGCATCACCGAAACCACGGTACACGTCACCTGGCGCAAAATCACCCAGGCCGATGCGCAGCAGGGCGGCAAAAGCCCGATCGGCGTGGCGCTGGATGACCTGCGCATCTATCTGCTGGACGCTCAGCGGAACCTGGTGCCGCTCGGCGCGATTGGCGAAATGTACGTGGGCGGCGCCGGGGTGGCCAGAGGCTATCTGCACCGGCCGGAGCTGACCGCGGAGCGCTTTATCCCGCTGCGGGATATTTTCCCGCCAGACCCGTCATCACAGGATCCATTACCACAAAATCAACGCGGCGAGCGGGTCTACCGCAGCGGCGATCTGGCCCGCTTCCATGCCGACGGTTCGCTGGAATACCTCGGTCGCAGCGACCATCAGGTGAAGATTCGTGGTTTTCGTATCGAACTGGGCGAAATCGAAACCACCCTCAAACGGCTGCCGCAGGTGGAGCAGGCTATTGTGCTGGCGCAGCGCGACGAACAGCAGCAGACCCGGCTGGCGGCGTACGTGGTCAGTGGCGAATCGTGCACCACGGAAATGCTGCGCGCCGGATTGAAGGAAACGCTGCCGGATTACATGCTGCCGTCGGTGTTTCACTTCCTGGAGGCGCTGCCGTTGACCACCAACGGTAAAATCGACCGGGCGGCGCTGCTGGCGCTGCAACAGGACCGGCCGCAGCTCGCCAGCGAATTCGTGGCGGCGCGCACCGAGGTGGAGCGTCGGTTGGTCGACCTGTGGCGTCAGGCGCTGCAACTCGACGCCATCGGCGTGCATGACAATTTCTTCGCGCTGGGGGGCGACTCGCTGCGCGGGGTGCAACTGGTGGGGCGCGCCAACGATCTGGACTGGAACCTGTCGCTGGTGGACCTGTTCCAGCATCAGACTATCGCCGAACTGGCGACGCTGATTGAGCAGACGCTGTCCGGGCAGCGCGGCGGCGTAGCGCGCACCGAGCCGTTCAGCCTGATTTCGGCGCAGGATCGGGCGTGGTTGCCGGATGAGGTGGTGGATGCCTATCCGCTGAGCCGTATGCAGGCGGGGATGTTCTACCACATGCAACTGACGCCGGACGCCAACGTCTACCACTGCACCGGCACCTCCCACCTGCGGCTGTCGCGGCCGTTCGATCAGTCGGCGTTCCGTCAGTCGGTGCAGGAAGCGGTGGCGCGTCATGACGTGCTGCGCACCGCGTTCGATCTGGAAAATTACAGCCAGCCGCTGCAACTGGTGCTGCGGCATGCCGAACTGCCGATCGTGTTTGAAGATTTGCGTCACCTCAGTGCCGACGAACAGGAAGCCCGCATCAAGGCGTTGCTGGAGTCGGAGCGGGTCACGCCGTTCGACCTGCTCAACCCCACGTTGCTGCGTTTCTTCATCTACCTGCGCGACGACACCAGTTTTCAGTTCACGCTCACCGAGTGTCACCCGGTGTACGACGGCTGGAGCTACCATTCGCTGATTGTCGAGATTTTTAACCGCTATGCGGCGCTGACCGGCGTCAAAGACTGGCTGCCGGACGCGAAAACCGGCATCGAATACCGCGATTTCATCGCTCAGGAACAACGGCTGATCAACGACCCGCTCCAACAGCAGTGGTGGCAAGAGAAGCTGGCGGACTGCACCTTGCTGAAACTGCCGCGTAAGGCGGGCGCTCAGGGGTACGCGGACATACCGCCGCGCCTGCGCTCGATATCGCTGACGCTGGACGCGGAGGTCTATAAAGGCATCCGCCGGTTGATGGCCAACCTGGCGGTACCGATGAAAAGCGTGTTGCTGAGCGCTCACCTCAAGGTGATGAGCCTGTTCAGCGGCGAAAACGACGTGTTGACCGGCATCCCCACCAACGGCCGTCCGGAGGCCAAAGGCGGCGATCAACTCTACGGCCTGTTCCTCAACATCCTGCCGTTCCGGCAGCAATTAACCGAGAACAGCTGGGGAGAATTGATCCGCCAGACCTTCGCCAACGAGAGCGGCATGATGCCGTACCGCAGTTTCCCGCTGGCGGACATCCAGCGGCAATTCGGCCCGCAGCCGCTGCTGGACGAAGTGCTGTTCAACTACATGGATTTCCATGTCTACGAACGCCTGTTGCCGGAGCTGGGGTTTGAAGTCGCCAGCAACCTCAATAGCGATGCGGTGCACGAAGGCACTCACTTTGCGCTCAATGTGCATTTCCAGCACTACACGCTCACGTCGTCGCTGGTCAGTAATCAGGTTTCCATCCAGTTGGACTACAACGAAAACCTGCTCAGCCATGAACAGGTACGGCATATGGCGGATTGCTACCGGGCAGTGTTCCGGGCGATGGTGAGCGACGAGCAGGCCATTCATACGCGTCAGTCGTTCCTGACCGATGCGCAACGGGCGCAGGTCGCGGCGTTCAGCCACGGCAAACCGGGCTATCAGGGAACGGATACGCTGGCGGCGCTGTTCGCCGAACAGGTGGCGCGTCAGCCGGATGCCACCGCGGTGATTCTGGACGAGCGGCGGCTGAGCTACCGACAGCTGGACGGCCACACCACGCAACTGGCGCACTGGCTGGCGCGGCAGGGGGTGAAAAAAGGCGATCGCGTCGGGCTGTGGCTGGGGCGCAGCATCGAGCTGGTGGCGGCGATTCTGGCGCTGACCAAGCTGGAGGCGGTGTACGTGCCGCTCAACAAGGAAGACCCGGTCGCCCGGCGTCATGAACAGCTACAGGACGCCAACTGCGTACTGATGCTGGCCCGCCAGGGCGACGAGGCGCAGGTGCGGCAGACGCCGGTGCCGGTGCTGTATCTTGGGGAACAGGGACCCTGGCTGTCGATGCCGCACACCGCGCTGCCGGTGTCGGCGGACAATGCGTTGCCTGCCTACGTGATGTACACCTCCGGCTCCACCGGCAAGGCGAAAGGGGTGCTGATTGGTCAGCGCGGCATTCTGCGGCTGGTCAGGGAAGTGGATTATGTCGAGCTGGAGCCGTACCAGCGTTTTCTGATGCTGGCGGCGGTGAGTTTCGACGCCTCTACGCTGGAGATGTGGGGGCCATTGCTCAACGGCGGCGCTATCGTCATCTACCCGCATGACGGCGTGGATATTCCCCGGTTATCGCAGTTGATTCAGCAGCACGAGGTGGAATGCCTGTTCCTGACGACGTCGCTGTTCAACCTGTTGGTGGATGAACAACCGCAGGCATTGCAGGGCGTCAGGCAACTGCTCAGCGGCGGCGAGGCGATGTCCGCCAGCCACGCGGCGCGCATACAGGCGCTGTACCCGCAGCTGGAGCTGGTGAACGGCTACGGTCCGACGGAAAACACCACCTTCACCACCTGCTATCGCTACCGGGCCGACGCGGTGAACGACGCGCAGGGCATTCCTATCGGCCGCCCCAACCCCGGCAACGAGGTGCTGATTCTGGACCGCTTCATGCAGCCGGTGCCGGTTGGCACGCCGGGCGAACTGTACATCGGCGGCGATGGTCTGGCGCTCGACTACCTGAATCAGCGCGAACTGTACGACCGGTTGTTTGTGGCGCATCCGCAGCAACCCGGCCGTCGCCTGTACAAAACCGGCGATCGCGGCCGCTGGCTTGAAGACGGCAACATCGAATACCTCGGCCGTCTGGATAACCAGAACAAGATTCGCGGTTATCGCATCGAACTGGGGGAAATCGAGTCGGTGCTGTGCCAGCACCCCGGCATCGAACGCGCCGCCGCCGTGGTGGTGAGCGATGGGCCCAAAAAGCAAATCGTCGCCTGTGTGGTTCGACTGGCGGACAGCCAGCCCGACAGCCACGCGCTGCGCACCTTCCTGCTGGAGCGCCTGCCGCGTTACATGGTGCCGGGCCGGTTTAGCTTTGTCGATTCGCTGCCGCTGACCATGAACGGCAAACTGGACGTGGCGAGCCTGAAACAGAGCCTGCAGGCGCCCGTCACCCTGAAACCGCAGAGCGACCCGTTAGTCGGGACGATTCAGGCGGTGTGGGCGGAGGTGTTGTCCATCCCGTTGCCGGATCAACAAGAGAACTTCTTTGATCTGGGCGGCGACTCGCTGCTGCTGGCGCGGGTGCACCTCAAGCTGGTAGCCAGCGGCTTCCCGCAGCTGAGCGTGCTGGATCTGCTGAATTTCACCACCATCGAACAACTGGTGCAGCACATCCGGGGCGATAAGGCGGCGCAAACGCGGGATCGCCAGCAGGTGGAAAGCAGTATTCAGGAAGGGCGGCGCCGTTTGTCCGCGTTGCAGGCCAAAAGGAGTATGGGGTAATGGAGAACGTGCAATCAACCCACGGTTATGAACTGGCGATTATCGGTATGGCCGGGGTATTCCCCGGCGCTGACGATGTGGCGCAATTCTGGCGGAATCTGGTGGAGGGGGTGGAGTCGATCCGCACCCTGAGCGATGAAGAGCTGGACGCCGCCGCCATCCCTGCGGCGCTGCGTCAGCAGGAAGATTATCTGGCGCGGGCGGCGGACCTGGCGCAACCCTGCGCGTTTGATGCGGCGTTTTTTGGCTATTCGCCGCGGGAAGCGGAAGCGATCGACCCGCAACAGCGGGTATTTCTGGAAGTGTGCTGGCATGCGCTGGAAAACGCCGGTTACGCGCCGGACAAGTTTGACGGGCAAATCGGCGTTTATGCCAGCAGCGCCGAGAGCAGTTACCTGATCCATTGTCTGATGGACCGACCTGACGTGCTGCGCCATGTGTCGCTGTCGGAACTGCAAAACGGCAACAACCGCGATTTTGTCTCCACCCGCGTGGCGTACAAGCTGAATCTGCACGGCCCGACGATGACCATCGGCGCGGCCTGCGCCAGCTCGCTGGTGTCGCTGCACTTCGCGTGTCAGGCGTTGCTGATGGGCGAATGCGATATGGCGCTGGCGGGAGGGGTGCATATCGGCATGCCGGATAAAGGCGGCTACCGGTTCGGCGACAGCGGAATCCTGTCGCACGACGGTCATTGCCGCCCGTTCGACGCCGACGCCAGCGGCATGATTGGCGGCGATGGCGCGGCGACGGTGGTTATCAAGCGGTTGCAGGATGCGCTGGATAGCGGAGACACCATTACGGCGATCATCAAAGGTTCGGCCATCAGCAACGACGGTTCGCGTAAGCTGGGTTTCAGCGCGCCGTCGGTGGCAGGGCAGGTGGATGCCCTGCAACGGGCGCTGCTGGCGGCGGACGTGCCGGCCAGCAGCATCGGCTATATCGAGGCGCATGGCACCGGCACCCATCTGGGCGACCCGATCGAGGTCAAGGCGCTCAAGGAGGCGTACCAGATTGACCACCCGGTGCCGCAAAGCTGCGCTGTGGCGTCGGTGAAAGCCAATATCGGCCATCTCGATTCGGCGGCGGGCGTGACCGGGGTCATCAAGGCGGCGCAGATGCTGCGCTACGGCTATATTCCGCCCGCCATCAGCTTTACCCGTCTTAACCCGGAAGTCGTGCTGGACGGCACCCAGTTCTATATCCCGACCGAAGGCAAAGCGTGGGGCGGCGACGAGGTGCGCCGCGCCGGGGTGAGCGCGTTCGGCATCGGCGGCACCAACGCCCACGTCATTCTGGAGGAGTCGCGCTTTGTCGGTTCGTCCGGACCTGCGCCGCAGACGCAATTGCTATGCTTTTCCGGCCATACGCCGACCGCATTGCGGGACAACATCGCCCGTTTTCATTACTGGTTCGCCTCCACGCCGCAGGCATCGCTGGCCGATGCCGCTTATACGCTCCAGCAGGGGCGTAGCGATCTGCCTTATCGCTACAGTCTGGCGGTGGAAGGCCGTGAGCAGGCGCTGTCGCTGCTGGTGCAGGCCAGCCCGGCAACGGCTAAGGTCGCCAAAGAGAAAAAGGCGTTGGTGTTCATGTTCAGCGGGCAGGGTTCGCAGTACCCCGGCATGATGGCCGGGGTTTATCAGCAGGCGCCGGTATTCCGTGAAACGGTGGACCGCTGCGCTGCCTTGCTGCATCCGTTGCTGGGGTTGGATATTCGCCCGTTGTTGTTTGAGGCCGACGGGCAAGACCAGGACTCACCGTTGTACCAGACCCGCTTTACCCAACCGGCACTGTTCGTCGTCGAATACGCCCTGAGTCGCCAGTTGATGGACTGGGGGATCGTGCCGACCGCCTGCATCGGGCACAGTATCGGCGAATACGTGGCGGCGTGTCTGTCCGGGGTGTTCAGCCTGGAGGATGCGCTGACGCTGGTGAGCCGTCGCGGCGAACTGATGAACGCCATGCCGCCCGGCACGATGCTGGCGCTCTCGATGCCGGCGGCGCAGGCGCGTGAAGCGCTGATTGACGGCGTGACGCTGGCGGCCAGCAATGCGCCTGGGTTTTGCGTGGTGTCCGGCCCGGCCGAGGCCATTGACCGCATGGCGCAGCGCATGGAAGAAAACGGCGTTGAAACCAAACGGCTGCATACGTCCCACGCATTCCATAGCCCGATGATGGACGGCTGTCTGGAGGCGTTCCGGCGCGTATTCGACAGCGTGACCCTGCAGGCGCCGCAACTGCCGTTTATCTCCTGCCTGACGGGCGACTGGGTGAGCGATGAGCAGGCGACCGACCCGGATTACTGGGTGCGCCAGCTGCGCGAACCGGTCGCTTTCAGCGAGGGGATCGCCAGCCTGCTGGGTTACGGCTCGTCGCTGCTGGTGGAAGTCGGCCCCGGCAAGGCGCTGACCGGGCTGGCGACGCTGCAACTGGACGGCGATCGCTCGGAGAGTCGCGTGCTGGGCATGCAACCCGATTTTCGTCACCGCGAGAACGATTATCGCCAGTTGCTGAGCGCGCTGGGGCAGCTATGGCAGTGGGACGTCAAGCCGGACTGGCGCGCGTTCTACCGTCACCAGTCCCGTTGCCGTATCCCGCTGCCGGGCTATGCCTTTCAGCGTCAGGTGTACGATCTGTCCCGGCTTGCCGCCGCGGCGACAACGCCGTCGTCGCAGGCGGCTCCGACCGGTCAGCGCCTGCCGCTGGAGCAGTGGGCCAGCCAGCCTTGCTGGCATCAGAAACCGCTCAACGCCGCGCCGCGCGTGACGTGGAGCGGTCGCGGCATCGTGCTGTTCATGGATAAAACCGGACTGGCGGAACGGCTGGCCGGGCAACTGGAACAGCAGGGCGCGCAGGTGTGTCGGGTAACGGCGGGCAAACGTTTTAGCCGTAGAAATCCGCTGAATTGGGTGATCGAACCCAACGCGCCGCAGGATTTAGCGGCGCTGGCGTCCTCGCTGGCGAAGCAGAAATTCCCGCTGGATCACCTGATCCTGTGCTGGCCGGTGTCACGCCGGGCGTTGCCGGTGCATACCGCCATCGGTCACTACGAAACCCTGTTGAGCATTGCCCGCCAGTTTGCCGGCGCCGAGCGCCAGACGCCGCTGTTGCTGCATGTGGTGTCGAATGGACTGCATGCGGTGACGCCGACGGATCGTTGCGACCCGGCGCGTTCGCTGCTGGTGGGACCTTGTCGGGTGCTGGAAAAAGAGTTCGAGCAATTGGTGTGCCGCAGCATCGACATCGATGCGCCGTCGCGCGTGCTGTTTGCACCGGCCTTTGACCGCAATCTGGCGCCGTTGCTGGCGGAGCTGGGCGCACCGGGCGACGAACCGTTTGTCGCGTTGCGCGGCGGTGCCCGCTATGTCCCGAGTCTGGAGCAGGTGGTGGCCGAACCGGCGGACGAGGCGCAACTGCCGGTGCTGACCCACGGCCGTTATCTGCTGACCGGCGGTTTCGGCGGCATCGGCATGACGGTGGCGCAGTGGCTGGCGCAGCACTACCGGGCGCACGTCATTCTGCTGGGGCGCGGCGACGTACCGGCAGAATCACGCTGGCAGCAATGGCTGGACGAACACGACGACCGTAATGAGAAATCGCTGAAAATCAGGCAGCTACAGAAAATTCAGCAGTTGGGCGGCACAGTGACGGTGATCGCCGCCGATCTGGGTAACGCCCGTCAGGTGGCCCAGGCGCTGAAAGCGGTCACTCACGCCCACGGCGCTATTCATGGCGTGTTCCACTGCGCCGGGGTGGCGGATGGACGCCTGATTCAGCAGCGTACCCCGGCGGATTCGCTGGCGGTGTTCAAGGCCAAGGTGTGGGGCACGCTGGTGCTGGAGCGCTACTTCCAGCGCCGCCCGCTCGATTTCTTTGTGCAGTGTTCGTCGCTGGCGGCGGCGGTCGGCCCGATGGGCCAGGTGGCCTACTGTTCCGCCAACGCTTATCAGGATGCCTGGGCCACCGCCCGCAGCCGTCGCAGGACGTACACCCGTTACCTTTCCATCGGCTGGGACTCCTGGCAGGAAGTCGGGATGGCGGTGGACAGCCTGAAAAAATGGAACAGCGGCGACACCGAGGCCGTGATTCGTCACGGCATCCGACCGCAAGAGGGCTGCGAACTGCTGGCCCGGCTGCTGGTTCGTCAGGCGCCGCAGTATGTGGTATCGACGCGCGGGCTGCCGCTGCCTGACGCCGATACCCCGGCTGAGGACGACGCGCCGGCGGAGGAAAACGGGCAGGAAACCAGCCTGTACCCGCGTCCGCCGCTCAGCAACGCCTATCTGGCGCCCCGTGACCACATTGAGCAGACCATCGCCCGCATCTGGCAGGAAAAAATGGGGCTGGGACCGATCGGCGTTGACGATGACTTCTTCGAACTGAACGGCCATTCACTGATGGCGGTGCAAATCATCGCCCAGATCAAGCAACAGCTGAAGGTGGCGTTCCCGGTGGGCTTTATCTATGACTATCCCACCATCGGCAAACTGGCCGGGCAGGCGCGATTGCGTCAGGAATCGGCCCAACCGGCGCTGGAGGCGAGCGTATGAGTAGCCTGAATTCGTTTTCGGCGTCATCGGAGCATGTCGTGAACGCGGCGGTTGCAGGGGCGGCGGTGCCGCTGGTGTATGCCCAGCACTGTTTCTGGTTTGTGGCGATGACGCTGGGGGACACCGCCAACAATCAGTCCGGTATTTTGATTGAAGGCGACCTGCAACCGGAACTGCTGGAAAAAGCGCTGAACTGCCTGATCCACCGGCACAGCAGTTTGCGCATGGCCTTCAGCCACTGGACGCCGGTGCAACAATGCCGGGCGTTCCACGGCTTTGACCTTTCGGTGATCAAGCTGGATGGGTGCGGTGAAGAGGAGCGTCGCCAGCGTATTTCAGCCGTGTCGGCAAGGTTTATGGCGCAGCCGTTCGCGCTGGATAAGCCGCCCCATCTGCGGGCGCAATTGTTCCAGTTGCAGCCGCAACGCTACCTGCTGCTGTTGAGTATGCCGCACATCATTGCCGATGGCGGCGCCTTTCACCTGTTTGAACAGCAGTTATGGCAGGTTTACTCGGCGCTGAACGCCGGTCGCACCCCGCACGATAATCAGGACGCGACGCCGATTGAGCAGTGGGTAGCGCAGGAGCGTGTGCAAAGCGACGAGGAGCTGCGGGCCGAGCTGGCGTTCTGGCGTCAGCATCTGGCGGGCTATCGCTACGCCCACTTTCCGCTGTCGTTGATCAACCAGCAGCAATTGATCGACCACCAGTGCGATATCCCGCTGGCAGACAGCGATATGGAGCGCATAAAGCAGCTGGCGCGCCAGCACCGCATGAGCGTGCAGATGGTGCTGCTGGCGATCATCGGGCAGGTGGTGCATCAGTTGAGCGGCGAGTCGCGTTTTGCCCTCAATTCGGTGCTGGAAGGGCGCAATCAGCCGGGGTCCGAGACACTGATGGCGCCGCAGTTGCGCGCCATGCCGGTGCCGATGGATTTCAGCCGGCAGCCGGATCTCGCCGCTCTGCTGGAGCAGGTGCGGCAGAATGTGCTGCAAGCCTATGAGCATATGCACTCGTGGAGCCTGCCGATCGGCATTCTGGCCCGCCAGCGCTGGTCGCACAGCCCCCGGTTTTTGGTGACCGGCATCGAATGGTTGAGCCGTCTTTATTGCGGCATCGCCCGCAAGGCCCGGCTCTATCCGCGCTTTCTGGCGGATTTCCTGTTCATGGAACCCAAACCGCCCCGCTGGTGGTGGGCGCGCGATCCGGCGTGGCGGGCCAAAGGCGTGGCCGACCCGCTGATCAACATCAACGTGTTGCAGGATGCCTTCAAGACCGACGCGCCGCAGGCGCAGTCGGCAACCCTGGCTATCAGCCACTGCCGGGAATCGGACTATTTTACCGATGCCGACATCGCCACCCGCTGGGAAAGCGACACCATCAATATCTACATTACCCGCGGGGTCGACCGGCAGTTAAAACTGCACATCACGTGCTGCTGTTTTAATCAGGACGGCATGGATCGTTTTTTACAGCTGCTTCGTCAACAGCTCTCTTCCCTTGGTTAAATGGGCCGGACATTCAATGGATATGAAACAGAAAGAGAAAGTGATCGAGTTTGATCAGGTGGTGAAAACCTACAAGGACCATCAGGCACTAAAAGGGGTTTCGCTGGATGTCTACCGCGGCGAGTTTCTCGGCCTGCTGGGGCCGAATGGCGCGGGCAAAACCACGCTGGTGGAAATTCTTGAAGGGTTGAAACAGCCGGACAGCGGCAAGGTCAGGATTTTGGGCAAGAGCTGGAGCAGAGACAAGGACTGGCTGCGCCACCGCCTGAGCGGGGTGCTGCAGGAAACCCTGTTCATCAACAAGCTGAAAGTGGAGGAAACCCTGTCGTTGTTCGCCAGCTTTTACCGTTGTTCCCGTCAGCGCATGAAAGAGGTGATGGAGATGGTGGAACTGACGGCAAAACGTAAAACCTATGTGGAAGGGCTGTCCGGCGGCGAGCGCCAGCGGCTGGCGTTGGGGGTAGCCATTCTCAATGAACCGGAAATCATGATTCTGGACGAACCGACCACCGGGTTGGACCCGCGTATTCGCCACGATACCTGGGATATTTTGCGCAAGCTGAACAAAGAGAATAACGCCACCATGATTCTGACCACGCATTACATGGAGGAAGCGGAATACCTGTGCGACCGCATTTGCATCATGAATCAGGGGGAGATCCTCACCCACGGCACCATGGACGAACTGCTCAGGAAACACTGCGTGGGTGAGGTAATTGAATGCCGGGCCTCGCATCCGGAACGGTTGCAGACGTTGCATCAGCACCCCAAAGTGCTGCGTTACCACTATGACGCCACGACGCATCGCATCAATTTGCTGACCTTTAACGCCACCCAGTTTCTCGGCGATTTACTGGCGATAGCGAGCGAAGCGCGTACCGACATCATCGAACTGGTGGTGCGGAAAAAAACGCTGGATGACCTTTTCATGACGCTGGCGGGCAGGGGGTTCCATGAATAATGCACTGTTTTCGTTGATGCTGACGCAGTTTCGTCAATACTTCCGCGAACCCCAGATTCTGTTCTGGTCGTTCGGGTTTCCACTGCTGCTAGTGTGGCTGCTGGGGGTGTCGTTCTCGATGCAGGACATTCCGGAACGGCATATCGGCATCCTGTTGCCGAAGGATGCCGGGCAACAGGCGCAGATCCGCGCCTGGGGGCAGACGCTGACGGAAAAACCGCATGAAATCGCCTCGATCGTCAACCGGGCGGAGGTGAAGCGGGAGAATACGATCAAAATCAAGTACACCGTTAATTACTATCAGGATTACAACGACATCATTCTGGCGCTCAAACGCGGTGATATTCAGATTATCGTGGAAACGCTGACGGACAAGGACCAGACGCAACGCCGTCTGTATTATCTCGATCCGCAGAATAGCGAAGCGATGCTGACTTACTACCTGCTGAATGAATCGGAACAGGCGTTCGGCCAGGCGGTGGCGCAGAATCTGTCGGTGCTGGATACCCCCGGCTTGCGATACATCGATTTTCTGGTGCCGGGATTACTGGCGATGGCCATCATGGAGACTTGCCTGATCGCCGTCGGCTGGGCGCTGGTGGAGAAACGCATCACGCGGGTGACGCGGCAGATGTGCATCACGCCGATGAACCCGTCCATATTCCTGCTGGCGCACATCCTATCCTGCTTCATCATCAATTTTATCGAGATCCTGATTATTTACTGGTTCGCCAAAATCTATTTCGATGTCAGCATCCAGGGGCAGTTTGGCGCGTTCCTGCTGCTGAATCTGGCCGGTAATCTCTGCTTCTCGGGGATTGCGGTGCTGGCGGCGTCGCGCGCCAAAAAAGCGCAGACAGCCAACGGCTTGCTGGAAGTGACTATTCTGGTGCAGGTGCTGGTGTCCGGTATTTTCTTCAGCTACAAGAATTTTCCCGGCGCCGCTTTCATCGACCTGTTGCCGCTGACCATGCTGGCGAACATGATGCGCCGGGTGTTCATCGAAGGCGCGGATGTGGTCGCCGTGTTGCCGACCGCCGCCGTGCTGTCGGCGATTGGGCTGGTCAGCTTCGCGGTCGGCAAGCGTATTTTTCGCTGGTATTGATAGTGACAACCCGGCCTTGTCATCCGTTTTTACTTAAGCGGTTTGTCAGCAATCTGAGGCGCTATTGCGCCTCAGTCTTTATTGCCGCAGCCCTTATTATTGCGGGCAGCGGGTATCGGCAATAAAACGGGTTTGGTCGGCGAGATAACCGGCGGTGAAAATCTGGCGCGGGAAAAATAATCCCAGCGTCCAGGATTTTATCAGCGACGCCTCTACCGATTTATCAACCATATTATGGGTTGACGGCGGGTAATATTTTACCGTCAGCTGTCCCGGTCGCGTTAATAACGCCTGATAGATGTTACGGGTGTTATTAACGTCCACGTTAATATCTTTCCCGCCCAGCATTAATAATACGTTGGTATGTATATTTTTCAGGTCGTCGGTGGCGTCGGCCTGAAAGTTTTTCTGAATGAACGTCCAGCGATCCGGCGTTAAATCGATTTTCCCCGGCATATCCTGCTGATATTGCGCCAGCGTTTTTCCCTGCTGTAAATAACGCAGAATGATCGCATTGCGCGATACCGCCTGTTCAATCGCCTGTGCGGATGCGTGCTGGTCCTCCATGCTGGCGATGGTGTTGTATTGCCCCTGTTGCAGCCAGTTGATGGCGGGAGAAACCGCAATCATGAAACAGACGGCCGGGTCGAGGCGCGCGACCTTGGGCAGCACCCAGCCGCCCTGACTGGCGCCCCACAAACCGATGCGCGTGCCGTCCAGTTGCGGGTTGGCTTGCACCCAGCGAATGGCGGCCATTACCTCGTTGGCGCGGTCGTCCATATTTTGCAGCAGCCAGTTGCCCGGCGCGCCGCCAACGCCGGGTTTGTTCCACGACAGGCTGGCGTAGCCCGCTTTGGCGATCGCTTCCCACATCGGGCGATAAAAACCGCCGTGGGTCGCTTCAATCGGTCCGTCGCCGTGCACGAAAATCACCACCCCCGGCTTTTGGCCGGGCGGCAGCGTGGCCGGCATCGCCAGAATGGCGTTCAGCGGTTGTGTCGGGGTGGGGATAACGACTTTCTCTTCCCGTATTTTGTAATAGTTCTGATAGAGCAGAAAACTGAGCAGGGTCAGCGCGATGGCACAGGTAATGGACATCCAGCGAGGCAGACGAAAAAATTTATCCATGATTTTTTCAGTTCAGCGTCAGGGCAAAGGAACAACAGCGTAAATGATTTCGACGCACCGGGGAACGTGTATTATGCGACATGTTGCTCTCCTTTATAAAATTAATATATACCCGTCATACTTCAAGTTGCAGGTGCGTTGGCTTTATTACTCGTCCATCCATATTTCTTTATTCATGGTTTCTTTCCGTCACCTTGTCGGCGCGGTGGGGACATGCGGTTGAGGGATAAAACCGATGCCCCGTTTTCCGCGTCATTGCCAGCGCGGTGGCCTGCCGGTTGTGCCGACAGACCACCGTCGCCGCAGTGGATTAGCCTTTGTCCGGCGCCGTCAGCGTTTTCATGGCCCGGCGGGCTTCGCGCCAGCGGTCATAGCGTTCCTGCACGCCCATGACCGCCACGAAGAACACCGGCACGAAGAACACCGCCAGCACGGTGGCGCTGACCATACCGCCGAACACGCCGGTGCCGATGGCGTGCTGGGTTTCCGCGCTGGCGCCTGACGCCACCATCAGCGGCACTACCCCCAGCGCAAACGCCAGAGAGGTCATCAGGATCGGGCGCAGGCGCAGGCGCGCCGCCGTCACCGCGGCGTCGACCAGCTCATGTCCCTGTTCGCGCAGCTGTCTGGCGAACTCGACGATCAGGATGGCGTTCTTGGCCGACAGCCCGATGACGGTAATCAGCCCTACCTTGAAGAACACGTCGTTCGGCATATCGCGCAGGATGACCGCCAGCACCGCGCCGAGCAGCCCCAGCGGCACCACCAGCATTACCGACAGCGGAATCGACCAGCTTTCATACAGCGCCGCCAGCACCAGAAACACCACTACCATCGACAGCAGCAGCAACATCGGCGCCTGCGCGGCGGATTGCCGTTCCTGCAACGACTGCCCGGTCCATTCCACGGTGAAGCCGGGCGGCAACTGCGCCGCCAGCCGTTCCATCTCCGCCATCGCCGCGCCGCTGGATACGCCCGGCGCGGCGCTGCCGGAGATTCTGGCCGCCAGGAAACCCTGATAGCGCGTCAGTTGCAGCGGGGTGTCGCTCCAGACCGGCGTCACCACTTCTTTCAGCGATACCATGCCGCCGGCGGTGTTGCGTACATACAGTCTGAGCACATCGTCCAGTTGCATACGCGCCGGCGCATCGGCCTGAATGATCACTTGTTGCATGCGGCCGGCGTTCGGGAAGTCGTTCACGTACAGTGAGCCGATGGCGGCTGACAGCGTATCGCTGAGGGTACTGAACGACACGCCGAGCGCTTGCGCCTTTTGGCGATCGATATTCAGCCGCACCGTGCTGCCGGGCGGCAGGCCGTCCGGGTAGACGCCGGCGACGAGGTGGCTCTGCGCCGCCAACTCCAGCAGCCTGGCCTCCGCCGCCTTGAGCGCGTTGTAACCCTGACCGGCGCGGTCTTGCAGACGCAGGGTAAAGCCCGACGAGGTGCCCAGCTCATCGATCGCGGGCGGCATCAGTATCATGGCGGTGCCTTCGCGAATCTGCGACATCGCCTGCTGAGCCTGCGCCACTTCGCCCTGCGCGGTGGCGCCGTCGCGTGCCGACCAGTCCTTCAGCGTGGTGAACGCCATCGCTGCATTGGGGCCGGAGCCGGAGAAGCCGAAGCCGAGAATCGACATGTTGGACGCGATGCCGGGGCGCGAGGCGACGTGCTGTTCGTAGGTTTTGACTACGTCCAGCGTACGCGCTTCGGTGGCGTCCGACGGCAGTTGAATCGAGGTCATAAAGTACCCCTGATCCTCTTCCGGCAGGAAGTCGGACGGTAATTCCCGGAAAATCCACGCCAACGCGCCGGTCAGCGCGGCAAACAGCAGCAACATGCTGCCGGAACGGCGCAACAGCGCGCGGGTGCCGGCGGCGTAATGCTGCGTCAGTTGTTCGAAGCGGCGGTTAAAGCCGCCGAAAAAGCCGCGTTTCTCATGATGACCGTCGGCAACCGGCGTCAGCAGCGTGGCGCACAGCGCGGGCGTCAGCGTCAGCGCCAGAAACGCCGAGAACAGGATCGATACCGCCATCGACAGCGTAAACTGCCGGTAGATGACCCCCACCGAACCGCTGGCGAACGCCATCGGGATAAACACGGCCGACAGCACCAGCGTGATGCCGATAATCGCGCCGGTGATCTCCTTCATCGCTCGGGTGGTCGCCGCTTTGGGCGACAGCCGTTCCTGCGCCATCAGCCGCTCAACGTTTTCCACCACCACGATGGCGTCATCCACGATGATGCCGATCGCCAACACCATGCCGAACATCGTCAGCACGTTGATGGAGAAACCGGCCGCCAGCATCACCGTGAAGGTACCGAGCAGGGCGATAGGCGCGACAATCGCCGGGATCAGGGTATAACGCACGTTTTGCAGAAACAGGTACATCACCAGAAACACCAGCACCATTGCTTCGGCCAGCGTTCTGACCACCTGCTCGATGGAGATTTTGACGAATGGCGCGGTGTTGAACGGCAGCGAATAGCTCATCCCGGCGGGCATGGACGGTTTCAGCTCGGCCATACGCTGAGCGATCGCGGCGGCGGTACGCACCGCATTCGCGCCCGGCGCCAGTTGAACGGCGGCGGCGGTGGCGTCCTTGCCGTTTTCACGCACGGAAAAGCCGTAGGATTGCGCGCCCAGTTCGACGCGCGCCACGTCGGCCAGCACCACCTGCGAGCCGTCCTCCCGGGCGCGCAGCACGATGGCGGCGAATTGCTCCGGGGTTTCCAACTGCCCTTGCACCGTCAGCGGAATGGTCACCTGTTGTCCCGGCAGGGTGGGCGCGTCGCCGACCCGTCCGGGGGCGATTTGCGCGTTCTGCTGGGCGATGGCGGTCGACAGGTCGTTCATGGTCAGACCGTAGGACAACAGCTTGTTCGGATCGACCCAGATGCGCATCGCCTGTTCGGCGCCGAACAGCTGGACGCGCCCGACGCCGTCGACCCGGCGCAGTTCCTCGACCACGTTACGCGCCATGTAGTCGCTCAGCGCCACCTGATCGTAGCGTCCGCTGTCTGAGGTCAGGCTGACCAGCAGCAGAAAGCCCGATGAGGCTGACTCCACCTGCAACCCGTTTTGCCTGACCGTCTGCGGCAGCCGGGGCTCGACCGATTTGATGCGGTTTTGTACGTCCACCTGCGCCAGCTCCGGGTCGGTACCCGGCTTGAAGGTGATGTTGATCTGCGCCGAGCCGGAGGTGTCCACCGACGACTCGAAATAGAGCAGGTTTTTGACGCTGGACAGTTCGCGTTCGATCAGCCCAACCACCGCATTATTCATGGTTTGGGGCGTCGCGCCGGGGTAAGAGGCGATGATGGACACCGTCGGCGGCGCCACCGACGGGTAACGGGCGATCGGCAACTGGGGAATGGCGATGGTTCCCAGCAACACGATGAACAGGGCGATCACCCAGGCAAATACCGGGCGATGGATAAAAAATTGCGGCATGGTGCATGGCTCCTTTGCGGTTAGCGTGACGCCACGTCAGTGGCGGACGGCACCTTTTTCCAGTGCTGGGTCGTCACCCAGGCGCCGTCGCTCAGTCTTTCCCCGCCTTCGATCACCACCTGTTGGCCGGCGCTGAGTCCGGCGCGGATGCGATACTGCCGGTTGACCAGCTCGCCCAGCTCGACCGCGACGGCATGCGCCTTGTTCCGCTCATCAATGACCCAGATTTTGGCCTCGCCGGCGTTGCGCGTTACCGCCTGCTGCGGCACCAGCAGGGCGTCGGCGTGGTGACCGAGTGGGACGCGGGCGCGGACGAACATGCCCGGCAGCAGTTGCCGCTGCGGGTTGTCCACCAGAATGCGCAGCAGTACGTCGCCGGTGCCGGCGTCCACATTCACGCCGGAAAACAGAATGCGCGCCGACATCGGGTAGGGCTGGCCGTCGCCGCGCAGGATCACCGCCGGTACGCCGTCGCCGCCGTGGTCGCGGCTGGTCAGCATCTCCCGCAGTCGCTCCAGCGAAGAGGCCGGTTGCCGCACATCGACATAGACCTGATCGATCTGCTGGACCCGCGCCAGCGGATTGCTGTCGTTGGTGCTGACCAGCGCGCCTTCGGTGATCAGCGCCTGATCGATGCGGCCGGCAATGGGGGACTCGACGGTGGCGAAGGTCAGGTCAAGCTGGCGGCGCGCCAGCGTGGCGCGCGCCTGCGCCACATCGGCGGCGGCCTGGTCGCGCTGGGCTATCGCATCGTCGTAGGTTTGCTGGCTGATGGCGCCGGTGCTGAGCAGCGGCTTGAGACGGGCGACCTGAATTTGCGCCCGGTTCAGCACCGACTGGGCGCGCTGCAGCGCCGCGCCGGCGGTATCGACGTCGGCTTTGAACGGCGCGGGGTTAATCTGGAACAGCGGCTGTCCGGCGCGGATCTCGGCGCCCTGTTCAAACAGCCGACGCTGGATGATGCCGCCTACCTGCGGGCGGATCTCCGCCGTTCGCACCGCGGCGACCCTGCCGGGTAGATCGTCGGTCAGGGTGACGGGCGCGGGCGTGGCGGTCAATACGGTGACCCGCGCCAGCGGCGGTTCGACCGATACATTGGTTTGGTCGCAACCGGTCAGCAGCATGCCGACCAGCGCCAGCACCACGCCGTGGCGGCACAGTTGCTTAAGTGAAACGGGTAGACGGGTGGTTCCGCCGTTCGGCGCCGCCTGACCGGGCGTCGCCAGAAGCAGGGCCGACAGAATGCAGGCGGCCGGGTATTGATACGGTTTCTTGGTGTTCATATCACGTGGTAATCCCTGTTTACCGGCCATAAGGAGGCCAGACTGCGGGAGTGTGCGCTCGCTGTGTGCGGTTTCCGTTGGGGAAAGATGGAGATATGATGGAGAACCTGCATTTTTTTATTATGAGCTGACCGATGACCGTTCATACACAATCCATGCCGATGGCTGACGACACCCATGGATTGGTGCTTATCGCCGAAGATGAGCCAGAAATCGCCGATATTCTCCGGGCTTACCTGACACGCAGCGGTTTACGCACCCTCCATGCCGCGGATGGACGCAAGGCGCTGGAACTCCATCTCTCCATGAAACCGGATCTGGTGCTGCTGGATGTGCAGATGCCGCAGGTCGATGGCTGGCAAGTGCTGGCGGGGATTCGTCACCGCGGCGATACCCCGGTGATCATGCTGACCGCGCTGGATCAGGATATCGACAAGCTGACGGGCTTGCGGATTGGCGCCGACGATTACGTGGTCAAGCCGTTCAACCCCGCCGAAGTGGTGGCGCGGGTGCAGGCGGTGCTGCGCCGCGCCGGTCTGCGCGCCGAGCGTCAGCCGCAGCGCTTCCTGCGCACCGGCATCTTTCAGATCGATCTGGAAAACCACGAGGTGGTGGTGGAACTCAATGGCGTCGCCCTGCCGCTGGAGCTGACGCTGACCGAATTCCGGCTGATCGCCCATATGGCGCGTGCGCCGCGCCGGGTTTTCAGCCGTGAGGAACTGCTGGTTTCCTGCCTGCCGGAAGGGGATTCGCTGGAGCGTACGGTGGACAGCCACATCAGCAAATTGCGTAAGAAACTGGAGCGGTTGGGGTTGGCCGGCGTGCCGTCCAGCGTGCGCGGCGTCGGCTACCGGCTGGGGGAGGCGACATGAAGCCGATGGGCAGCCTGAGCCGCCAGATTGTGCGTTCCATGACGCTGCTGGCGCTGTCCGTCACCCTGCTGATGGTGGTGGGTTCCTACATCTTCTATTCGCTGATGTTGGCTATTTCGCCGGAAAGTCTGTCGCTGAACGATCAGTTGATGCCGACGACGATGGAGTGGTTCTGGATGGTGGGCACCACGCTGCTGGCGCTGGTTATAGCGGTGGTGCTGGCTATCCGGCTGGCGCGCCGCATTCTGGTGCCGCTGAATTCGGTGGCGCACAGCCTGCGCCAGATCGCCGAAGGCGAACTGAACGTGCGCGCCGAAACCGACGATTATTCGCTGGGTGAAGCGGCGTTGCTGGTGCGCGACTTTAATATCATGGCGGAGCGGCTGGAGCGCATGGCGCAGGAGCGGGCGTTCTGGAATGCGGCCATCGCGCACGAACTGCGCACGCCGGTCACCATTTTGCGCGGCCGGTTGCAAGGGTTGACCGAAGGCGTGTTCGAACCTGACATCGGGCTGTTTCGCAATTTGCTGACGCAGGTGGAAGGGCTGGGGCGGCTGATTGAGGATTTGCGGGTGGTGGGGCTGGCGGAAAGCGGTCATCTGGAGCTGCGCTGGACGCAAACCCGCCTGTCTGACGAGGTGACGGCGGTGGTGAGCGCGTTCGAGCCCGCGCTGCAAAGCGACGGGTTTACCCTGTCGCTGGCGCTGGAAGACCAGGTGGTGCAGTGTGACCCGGTGCGGATTCGTCAGGCGCTGCTGGCGTTGCTGGAGAATGCGCAGAAACATGCCGACCCCGGCCGGTTATGCATCCGGGCGGGCGTGGAGGGCGGGCGGGCGTTCCTGAGCGTCGAAGACGGCGGCCCCGGTATCGACCCGCAGTTAGCCGATCAGATTTTTGAGGCGTTCCAGCGCGGCGAACAGTCGCGCGCGGGCAACAGCAAAGGCAGCGGGCTGGGGCTGGCGGTAGTGCAGGCGATTGCTCAGGCGCACGGCGGTCAGGCGAGCTGCTATCCCGCGCCATCCGGCGGCGCATTGTTCGAGCTGCGCTGGCCGGCGGCTGGCCGCATCAGCGGACTGTCGTCCGGCGGGCCATCGATTGGCGGGCAATCGACTAGCGGATAATCGATTAGCGGGCCATCAGGGGCGGTCTGACGGCAGCGACGCGCCGGTGGCGATGCGGCGGGCGATCGCGGATTTTTATACCGATGTGGCGGCCCCGCCGGCATGATTTAAACCGGCTGGCGCAGGTGCGCCAGCAAATTGGCGGCTTCGGGCTGCAACGTGGCGCCTGACTTGATGCCGAGCCACAGCTTGCGGGTGGCCCAGCCATCGGTCAGACGGATCGCGTGCAGCCCCACGCCGAGGATTTCCGGACGGATTGCGCCTTCGGGCAGGATGCTGATGCCCAGCCCGGCTTCGATCATGCGGCACACGCCGTCAAAGCTGCTGACCTGAATGCGCAGACGCAGCATTTTTCCCTGCTCTTCGGCGGTGTCCTGTAACAGCTTCAGCAGCGAACTGCCGTTGTTAAGACCGACGAAATCGTACGGCAAGGTGTCGGCAAAGGTGATTTCCCGGTGTTCAGCCAGCGGATGGCGGGGCGACACCAGCACCACTAACTGGTCTTCCCGGTACGGGATCTTTTCCACGCCGGGGGAAGGCACATTGTCGGCGAAAATGCCGAGATCGGCCTGCCCGGTGAGCAGCGCCGTCACTACGGTTTCGCTCAGCTTTTCTTCCAGATTGATGCGCACCAGCGGATGGCGCTGCAGGAAATGCGCCAGATCCTGCGGCAGAAATTCGATGATGGCCGAGGTGTTGGCCCAGATGTGCACATGCCCGCGCACGCCGGCGGCGTAATCCTGCATCTCGCCGGCCATGCGCTCCACGCTGCTCAGCACCTGACGGGCGTGGTGTACCAGCTCTGTTCCCGCCGCCGTCAGCGCCAGACCGCGCGGCATACGGATGAACAGCGTGCAATCGACGGTGCGCTCCAGCTCCGCCATGCGTTTACTCAGGGCCGACAGCGTCATGTGGAAGGCTTCGGCGGTCTTGGTCAGGCTGCCGATTTTGGCGACCTGCAAAAACAGGCGTAATGACTGCAGGTCAAAATGCGCGGGATTGATCATGGGAAGGCGACGGTCCTCGAAAGCACAGGCATCACAGCGTAGCACACCGGCGACCCTTTCCTGCCAGGAAAGGGTGATTGACGATTGAGGAATTATCAAAAGGGTCGCCTGCGCCTAGGATGTCATCATATTGTCTCAATTACAGGAAACGCGTTGTTGATTAGTCATATTGACCATATTGTGCTGACCTGCGTGGATCTGGCGGCGACGCAGCGCTTTTATACTCAGGTGCTGCAACTGCGGCAGGAAACTTTCGGCAACGGCCGCATCGCGTTTTGCTTCGGGCGACAGAAAATCAATGTCCACGTCAGCGGAGCGGAGTTTGCGCCGCACGCTCATGTGCCGGCGCGCTGGATCTCTGTTTTATCGCCAGCGAGCCGCTGGAGCAGGTGATGGCGCATTTGCAGCGCTGCAACTGGCCGATTATCGAAGGGCCGGTGGAGCGCACCGGCGCGACCGGGAAAATCCGGTCGGTTTATCTGCGCGACCCTGACCTGAATTTGATCGAAATTGCGGAATATCTCCGCCATGACGTGGTTTGATCATAGAAGACGCTTTTGATTCGATTCATGATTTCTAAAAACGATGTAACAGGATGTAGTCGCTGTTTATGACCAGTTTGCTGATGACCAATGTGGTGTTGTGTTTGATTCTGGGGATGGGACTTGGGGTGTGCGGCGGGATGCTGGGAATTGGCGGCGGGCTGATCGCCATTCCGGTGCTGGGGATGCTGTTTGGCATGAACCAGCACCTGGCGCAGGGAACGGCGTTGATCATGATTACCCCGAACGTGCTGATCGGTTTTCTGCGCTACCGGCAGCGCAACAAGATCGATACCCGCATGACGCTGATGCTGTGCGCCTTCGCCACGGTGTCGGCCTATCTCGCCGCGCATATCGCCTCGGCCATTCAGGTTGATAATTTGCAAAAGGCGTTCGCCATTTTCCTGCTGGTGCTGGCGGCGTATTACATCTGGCAGTGGATCAACAGCCAGCGCAGCCGTAAGCCGACTTCGGTATTGTCCAACCGCTACCTGCCGGCGCTCGGCGTGGCGAGCGGCTTTATGTCCGGCATTTTCACCGTCGGCGGCGGGCTGGTGGTGGTGCCGGCGCTGGTGACGCTGTTCGGTTTCACCCAAACGCAGGCGCAGGGCATCGCGCTGGCGCTGGTGGTGCCCGGCGCGCTGGCGGCGTTGGTGTCTTACACCCAGGCCGGCAATGTCGACTGGGCGACCGGCATCCCGCTGGCGGTAGGCGGCATTCTGAGCGTGTCGTGGGGCGTGGCGCTGGCGCATAAGTTGCCGGTGGCGGTATTGCGGCTGGCGTTCTGTCTGGTGTTGGTGGGCGTGGCGCTGGTGATGCTGGTGGCGAAATAACGCGCCGGGAACGGCGTCTGACGGGTGGCGAAGTCCGCCCGTTGCCGCTACAATCCGGTCATCGATTAACCTACGGATAAAAATAAGGAGGACCATCATGCTGCGCTGTGAAATGTTTAACACTTCACATCCTTTTGGCGATCGCCGCTGCTCAAGCGTTATCGATATCGTGCTGCGATAACGGTGGCTTGAGCGAAGCAAACCGCATTTCTCCTTCCCTCGGGCTTACCGGGTTATCGTCAGCGATGTGTTGACGAGGCATTTTTATGCCTATAACTCTTGAGTAAGCAATGAGCACTTTACTGACTGTACGCGCCCTGAGCGTGGATACTCCTTTCGGCACTCTGCTGAACGACGTTTCTTTTACCCTGAACAAAGGCGACCGTCTCGGTCTTATCGGCCATAACGGCTGCGGCAAAAGCACGCTGCTAAAACTGCTGGACGGCACGTTGACGCCGGCTCGCGGTAGCGTGACGCAAGCCCATCATTGCCTGCTGGCGCGCGTTGAGCAGCATCTGCCGGCGGCGTTGCATCCGCTGACGATGCTGGATGCGGTGCTGGCTCGTCTGCCCGAGCCTGAACGCGCCGGCGAGCGCTGGCGGGCGGAAGCCTTGCTGGCGGAGATGGGATTCGGCGAACGGGACTGGCTGCTTTCCGCCGGCACCCTGAGCGGCGGCCAGCATACCCGGCTGCTGCTGGCGCGGGCATTGATCACCTCGCCGGACCTGCTATTGCTGGACGAGCCGAGCAACCATCTGGATTTACCGACGCTATTGTGGCTGGAGCAGTTCCTGCAACATTGGAGCGGCAGCTTTGTGCTGGTCTCCCACGACAGTCAACTGCTGGATAACGTCACCAACGGCAGTTATATCCTGCGCGACCGGCAACTGCATTACTTTGCGCTGCCCTGTAGCGCCGCTCGTACGGCGCTGACGGCGCGCGATCGCAGCGATGCGTTGCGCCATAAAGCGGAACAAAAGGAAATCGACCGCGTTACCGCCAGCGCCAAACGGCTGGCCATCTGGGGCAAGGTCTACGATAACGAAGATCTGGCGCGCAAAGCCAAGCAGATGGAAAAGCACATCGAACGGCTGAAGGATGAGCAGACCGAGCTGACCGCCGGCAGCCAGTGGCGGTTGGCGCTACACGGCGAAGCGCTGGCCGCCGATCGTCTGCTGGAGATGACGGCGCTGGCGGTGCGCCCGGCGGCGGCGTGCCCGCCGCTGTTTACGCTGCCGTTGCAGCGGGTGAAAAGCGGCGACCGGGTGGCGATTATCGGCCGCAACGGCTGTGGTAAGTCATCGTTGCTGCGTCTGCTGTGGCGGCAATACCAGCACCCGACGACGGACGAGGCGATTCGCCTGCACCCGCGCGTTCGGCTGGGGTATTACGACCAGACGCTGCATCAACTGCGTGACGACGATACGCTGTTTGATGCGCTGGCGCCGTTCGCTCCGCCGGCGCAGGACCGCAAGATGGCGCTGATTAGCGCCGGCTTTGCGTGGTCGCGTCATCAGCAGACGGTCGCTACCCTGAGCGGCGGCGAACGCGCCCGGCTACTGTTCGTCGGGCTGTCGCTGGCGCGCTACGGGTTGCTGATGCTGGACGAGCCGACCAACCATCTGGACATGGAGGGCAAAGAAGCGTTGGCCGACACGCTGCAAACCTTTGGCGGCGGCGTGCTGCTGGTGACGCACGACCGGGCGCTGATTAGCCAAAGTTGCAACCGTTTCTGGCTGGTCGAGCAGGGCGAGTTGAGCGAGTGGCACGACCTGGATCAGGTCTATCAGCGTCTGGGCGCGCAGCCCGGCGAAGCGGCGGCACGACCGGTGCAGCCGTTAGCGGCGGAGCCGGATCATGTCGATGAGGCAGACGTGCTGCTGGCGCAACTGGTTGAGTTGGAACACCGGTTGGCCGAGGATCTGGCGCGTAAGGCAAAACACCAGAAACCGGCGCTGCAGGCGCAGTGGCGGCAAGAGATCGCCCGGCTTAACGCGCGGCTGGGACTGGAGTAAGTCAAACCTTGCCCCCTCGGCGGAGGGGGCATCAACAGGCTGATAATTTCGTAAGACCCTTGTATGCCTCCGCGGTCAGCCTGACGAGTTATGCGGCGGGCTATCAGCAGTCTTCAATAATCAGGTACGCCGCATTCAGCGGCCCATGCACGCCCACCACCTTGATCAGTTCGATATCGGCGGTAGAACTGGGGCCGGCGATCAGGTTGATGCACGACGGCAGCGGTTCGCCCTGTTGCGCCCGCCGACGCAGATGCTGCGCCAGTTGCGCCACGCGCGGCAGCAGGCAGCTTTTGCGCACAATAAACAGCGTGGACTCCGGCAGCAGGCTGATGGCGCGCCCTTGTTGCGGCGTGGAGAATAACACTACGCCGCCGGATTCGGTCAGCCCGTACTCGGCGTACACCACGCCGATGCGGGCCTGCGTCGCCAGCCGTAGATTTTCCTCGCCGGCCGTCGGGTCCCAACACTGCGCCTGATACAGCTGCCGCAGGTGGTCGGTGACGCCCAGTGTGACTAGATGCGCGTCGCCGCTGACCAGCACCGGCGCGCCGCCATAACGCTGGCACAACCGCCCGGCGGCCTGCGCTACTTCAGCCTGCGGGGTTAGCTCACAATGCGCCTGCATCACGTTGCCGGCGTAGTCGATAAAGGCGTCGCAGCGTTGTTGCGGCGTCAGCTCGGTCAGGCGGGTGCGGGCCGGGTCGTGGTCCAGCGGCGGCAAAGGCGGCGGCGTTTGGCGTGGCTCGCGGCCGAGCCGGCGGGCCAGGGTAGATAGAAAGGCGTCGCGGTTTTCCATTAACGTTTCTCCTTGGTCTGGCGCTGATGCTGTTTGAACCAACTGCGGAAGCTTTCGCCGTCGGCGTCCGGCAGGTCGCGGGCGGCGGTCCATTCGCTGATGGCGCCGATGTTAAACGGCATCTTGCCGTTACGAATAAGCCAGCGCGCGGCGTGCGCGCCCGCCACCATGCCGACTTTCCACATCCCCGGATGGCGGTTGGCGTAGTTGAACAACCGCACAGTGCGACGCTCGGCGGCGGGCGTCATGCCCTGTTCCGCCAGCACACGCCGGTGTTGCAGGATCAGCGAGGACAGCGGAATACGCACCGGGCAGACGTCGTCGCAGGCGGTGCACAGCGAGCAGGCGTAAGGCAGATGTTTGAAATCCTCATACCCGCCCAGCAATGGCGACAGCACCGCGCCGACCGGGCCGGGGTAGATGGAGCCGTAGCCGTGGCCGCCGATATGGCGGTAGGCGGGACAGGTGTTGATGCAGGCGCCGCAGCGGATGCAACGCAGAATGTCGTGGAACGGCGACCCCAGCACCTGTGAGCGGCCGTTGTCGACGATCACCAGATGAAACTCCTGCGGGCCGTCAACGTCGGCGCTGCCTTTGGGGCCGGTCAGCCAGGTGTTGTAGCCGGTCAGCCGGGCGCCGACCGCGCTGCGCGCCAGCATGGTGAGGAGAACGTCCAGCTCGTCAAAGGTGGGCACAATGCGCTCCATACCCATGACGGCGATGTGGGTGCGGGGCAGGGTGGTGCATAGCCGGGCGTTGCCTTCGTTGCTCACCAGACTGACGGTGCCGGTTTCCGCCACGGCGAAGTTGCAGCCGGTTACCCCTACCTCGGCGCTGAGGAAGTCTTCGCGGATTTTCTGGCGAATAAAGCGCGTCATCGCTTCCGGCGTTTCCGGGCCGTCGTAGCCCAGCCGCTGTTGCAGCACGCGCTGAATTTGATGGCGATCCTTGTGGATGGCGGGCACCACCACGTGGGAGGGCGCGTCTTTGTCCAGTTGCAGGATGTACTCGCCCAGATCGGTTTCCACCACCTCGATCCCGGCGTCCTGCAGCACGGCGTTCATGCCGATTTCCTCGGTCACCATGGACTTGGATTTCACCACCTTGCGGGCCTGTTTGGCTTGCGTCACCTGTAGGATGTAGCGGGTAGCGTCTTCGCGCGTTGCGGCAAAAAACACCTTACCGCCGTTGGCGGTCACCTGCTCCGACAGCTGGTACAGGTAGGCGTCGAGATTATCGAGCACGTGGGCGCGAATCTGCGCCGCCCGCGTGCGCCAGACATCCCACTGGCCCAGTTCATCGACCATTTTCTGGCGGTTGGCGCCGATGCGCTCCTGCGCGTTGGCGACCGCCTGACGCATGATAGGGTCGTCGATCTGCTGACGGATACGCTCGCGAAACGGCAGGTTGCTGGTTTTGAGGTACATGGCGTCTCCTTAACGGCTCATCAGCACTTCGGCGATATGCAATACCTGAACGGCGTGCCCTTCGCGCCGCAGCCGTCCGCCGATGTTGATAAGGCAACTGACATCGGCGCCGATCAGGTAGTCCGGTTTGGCTTCCATCATGTGCGCCACCTTTTCTTTCACCATTTCACCGGAGATCTCCGCCATTTTGACGGAAAAGGTGCCGCCGAAACCGCAGCAGGTTTCCTGCGCATGAAACGGCAGTAGTTCCAGACCGCGCACCTGACGCAGCAGCGTCAGCGGTTCTTCGCGCACGCCCAGTTTGCGAAACAGGCTGCAGGAGGGGTGATAGACCGCCTTACCCGGCAGGCGGGCGCCGACATCGGTGACCCCGAGTCGGTTGACGATAAATGAGGTGAGGTCGACCATCCGGCTGGCGACCCGTTCGGCGCGGCGGGCCCACTCCGGCTCTTCAACCAGCCAGTCGGCATAATGGCGGATGGCGTTGGTGCAGGATCCGGCGGGCGAAATAATCGGATCATCGTTCTCTTCCAGCGTGGCGATCAGCGTTTTCATGCCCGGTAGCGCGTCGCGGATATACCCGCTGTTGATGGCAGGCTGACCGCAGCAGCCTTGCCGTTCGGGAAAGTTAACGCGACAGCCGAGCTGTTCCAGCAGCAGCACGCTGTCACGCGCCATGCGCGATTTGAGCGCATCGCCGATGCAGGTGACAAAGAAATTAACGTTCATGTTGTTTTAGCTTCCAGTTTGTATGGGTTAACGACGTATCGGTTTAAGCAATCGGTTTAAAAATAAGTATGGTGCTTATTGTCATGAGTTCACTGGCCCGCACCTGTGGCCTGAACACTCAGCGCGGTACGCACAATCCGTGTGTGACGCCCCGGCTAAAGAGGACTTGCCATAACTGAATGTTTCTGGCCCGAAAAGCGCCGGCGCAGGCGGTCAGGTAATAATTAAACATGCGCCGGAATGCGGGCGAATAATCGGCAGCCAGTTGCGGCCAGGCTTCGGCAAAACGAGCCAGCCAGGCCATCAGGGTTTTATCGTAATCGGCGCCGAAGTTGTGCCAGTCTTCCATCACAAAATAGGGTTCGCTGGTGTTGGCAATCTGTTTAATGGATGGCAGGCAGCCGTTGGGGAAAATGTATTTATTAATCCACGGGTCAACGTTATGAGCGGTTTTATTCGAACCAATGGTATGCAACAGGAACAGGCCGTCCGGCTTCAGACACCTGTCCGCCACCTCAAAATAGGTCGCGTAATTTTTCGGCCCCACATGCTCAAACATGCCGACGGAGACAATGCGGTCGTACTGCTGGCGCAGATCGCGGTAATCCTGCAACAGAATATGGATATCCAGCCCGCCGCAGCGCGCTTCCACAAAGGCTTTCTGCTCCGCGGAGATGGTGACGCCATGTACGGTTACGCCGTAATGCTGGGCGGCGTACACCGCCAGCCCGCCCCAGCCGCAGCCGATATCCAGCAGCGTCATGCCTGGTTTGAGCTGTAGTTTTTCGCAAATCAGCGCCAGTTTGTTTTGCTGGGCGTCACCCAGCGTGTCGGCCTGTTTCCAGTAGCCGCATGAATATTGCATGTAGGGGTCGAGCATGTGGCTGAACAGGTCATTGCCGAGGTCGTAGTGCACTTTGCCGACCTGCCAGGCACGTTTGCGGGACTGTAGGTTGACCAACCGTGCCAGCGCGATGCGCATCAGATCGCGCCAGCGTGACGGGCGTTGTTCATCCAGCCGGGCGGTGAGTATCCGGTGAAAGAACATGTCGAGTCGCGGACAGTCCCACCAGCCTTCCATGTAACTTTCGCCCAGACCAAGAGAACCCTGTTGTAATACTCGTTTGAAAAAGCGTGAATCGTTAACCTGAATATCCCAGGGTTCGGCGCCATTAAGGGTAATACCGGCCTGATTTAATAATTCCTGCGCAATACGCCGCCACTCATTTTTCTCGCTGATATCATCAGCGATGCATACATTACTCATGATGTCTCCTTTAGCAGTAAATTCAATTGGTTATCGCTAGTGCTAATGACTACTGAGGTACTGTTGTTTCGGATGACATCGTGTTGCTGTCGGCAAAATGACGTATTCCATCAAAAGACGGACAGTGTGTTACTAAAAACGGCGATCGGCCGTGACATAAAAATAATGTCGCTTCCATGAATTATTCCTCAATCCATTTTCTGGTTTGAAAAATCGTACAATCACAGAGAATTTGTTCATCAGGTCATGAGTCGGCACCTGCTGAATAGATGCTGATTATCGGGCAAATCAGGCTGGCCTGCGTTACCCTATTGAGACAAACTTCATCGAGTAGAGGCCAACCTGCCATGTCCCGTTCGTTTGTTTCTCCTCCCCGCTTGCCGGTGGCCGGGCAGCCTGCGCCGGTATTGCTCACGCTGCCGCGGCCGGTCTACTTTCGCACCTACCCGCTGGCGAAGGAGACGGAAGTGGCGTTGCATCAGCACCCGTTTGTCGAATTTCTCTATGCGCGGGAAGGGGGAATGCGGGTGGAGATTGAAGGCAAGACGCTGATCGTGCCGGTGCTGTACGGCGTCTGGATTCCGGCGCATGTGCCGCACCGCGTTCTGGCGACCAGCGACGTACTGCTGGAAAGTCTGTATATCGAGCCGGATTACGTGGCTATCGACCACAGCGGTTGCAAGGTGGTGCTGGTCAGCGATTTCATCCGCGAGTTTATCCACTACGCCACCGGGCATGTGCCGGAACAGTACGACCACGATGGCGATGACGCCAGGCTGGTGCGGGTGCTGACCACGTTGCTGCGACAGCTGCCGGATGCCGGGTTTTCGCTGTCGTGGCCGTATTCGGCCACGCTGATGCGGGTATGCCGCGATATTCAGCAGACGCCGGATGCGCTTCACGGCATTGAGGAGTGGGCCGCGCGCACCGGGATGTCGGTGCGCACCTTTTCACGCCGCTTCAAAAAGGAAACCGGGGTAGCGTTTAGCGAGTGGAAGAAACGCATGCGGCTGCTGGAGTCGGTGGTGATGCTAAAGAACAACCGCAGCGTGACGCAGGTGGCGCTGGAACTGGGATATGCCAGCACCGCCTCGTTTACCTTCGCATTCCGCCAGATGTTCGGGGTGCCGCCGACGCGCTATTAATTCCCGCTTTTTCGGTCTGCGGTCAGACCGCTGACAAACCCTATGAGTTTAAAATAAAGGGATTTTCCGGCGTTAAAACTGTGCTGAGGTGTGCGACTTCGCCGGGTGAGCGGCATGGATGCCGCGAAAGCTCGTGTCGCGCCGGACAAAAACGCCGGGAGCGTTTTTGAACAGCGTTTACGCTGGCCCGTAGGGCGAGCCCCAGGGATGGGGCGAGTAACCGCGTCACGGGCGGCCCGAACAGCGAAGGCGAACGCCGAAGGGACCGCGACGCGGCACAGTTTAGCCCTCAGCCAGTGGTCAAGGAGAGGTGGCGTCTGAACCTCTCCTTGTCGTGCGAGCGATGCAATGGCAGAGAAACGACACCGTTTATCCCGCACGAAACTATTCACTTACCGGACAACATTCACCGTTCATAAGACAACATGGCTGTTTGTTAACAGCCCCACCTGCGGGATTAGCGCGCGAGGGCGACCAGCAGCGGAAACAGCAGCGGCGCCATGAGCGAGGTGATGATGCCGCAGATGACCAGCGCCAGCGAACTGAACGCGCCTTCTTCATAATCCAGTTCGGCGCAGCGAGCGGTGCCGAGCGCGTGCGAGGCGGTGCCCATCGCCAGCCCGCGCGATGCTTTGGTGTGAATCCGCATCGCGTTGAGTAGCGTGTGCCCGAACACCGCGCCGAGGATGCCGACAAAGATCACGCACACCGCGCTGACGGCCGGGATGCCGCCGATGCTGCCGCCCACCGCCATCGCGATCGGCGTGGTGACCGATTTGGGCAGGATCGAGGCGGCAATCGCCGGCGTCGCGCCCAGCCGCAGCGCAATCCAGGTGCCGGTAACCATCGCCACTACGCTGCCGAGAAAGCAGACGGTGATGATCGACTTCCAGCGCATGCGAATCTGGTGTAGTTGTTCGTACAGCGGAAACGCCAGCGCCACCACCGCCGGTTGCAGCAGGCTGTTGAGCACCGAGCTGCCCCGAAAATAGCGTTCGTAAGGGATGTGGCTGACCAGCAGAAACGCGATCAGCACCACCATGGAAACCAGCAACGGGTTTAACAACGGCGTATTCAGGCGCATGGACAGGCGGCGCGCCAGAAAGAACACCAGCAGCGTCAGCGGCAACGACCAGACGATATCATGCAGCATGGTCGGCTCCTTTTTCCGCCTCGGCCTGATGACGAGCCGGTTTACGCCCGTGGATCAGATGCGAGCAACTGCTCACGGTGATCAGCACCACCAGCGTACTGGCGGCGCAGGAAATGATGACCGGCGCGAACTGGGCGCGCAGCAGGTCGAAATACTGCATCACGCCGACGCCAATCGGCACGAACAGCAGCGCCATATAGCGGATCAGCACATGGCACCCCGGTTTGACCCACTGCGCCGGGATAATCTGCAACGACAACAACAGAAACAGGATCAGCATGCCGATGATGCTGCCCGGCAGGGTGATGGGCAACACGGCGGACACGCCGATACCGAGGTATAAACAGGCATAAATCAGTAAAAACGCCCGGGCCTGATGCCAGAAGCGGGTAATGAACGTACGCATGAAATTGTCTGCCAGCGGATGAAGGTGAATGGATAACGGCGTTGATTATCGCGCCTTCCGCTGTGGCTGGTATTATCAAATCAGGACGATGTTTATCGAAATGAAGACAGGCGAGCAATAAAGCCGACTCACCCTTGCGCGTTCTTCTGCAACGCATCGTACAGCCGCACCAGCTCGGCCAGCGAGTCGGCGTTCATTTTGCGCATTACCGCCGCACGCCGCACTTTCACCGTCACCTCGCTGACGCCCAACTGGGCGGCGATTTGCTTGTTCAACTGCCCGGTCACCACCTGCTCCAGCACCTGCTGTTCTCCGGCGCTCAGGCTGTCGTGGCACGCCTGTAGTCTGGCCTGAATATCGGCCTGACGGCGTTGTTCGCCATCCCGCTCCAGCCCTTTCTGGATGGCGTCGAGCAGGTCCTGCTCACGAAACGGTTTGGTCAGAAATTCCAGCGCGCCCGCTTTCATGGCGCGCACCGACATCGGAATGTCGCCGTGGGCGGTAATAAAAATCACCGGCAGCGTGATGCCGTGGCGGTGCATGTCATCCTGAAAATCCAGCCCGCTCATGCCCGGCATACGCACATCCAGAATCAGGCAACCCGGCCGGTCAGGGCGGGGCGCGCTGATAAACTGTTGCGGCGACTCGAACGCACGGCTCTCCAGCCCGACCGACGCCAGCAGGTCTTCCAGCGCGGCCCGCACCGATGCGTCATCATCGACGATATACACGATCGGCGCGTGCTCATTCAAAGGTGGGTGTTCATTCAGAATGGTGTTGTTCATGGTGCTTTTTTTCCGTCCCCGGCAGGGTGAAGTAGAAGGTGGCGCCGCCGTCGGTATTGGCGCTGGCCCAGATCCGGCCGCCGTGGGTTTCGATGATTGAGCGGCTGATGGTCAGGCCCATGCCCATGCCGGTCGATTTGGTGGTGAAAAAGGTGTCGAACAGTCGCTCGCTTTCTTCCGGTTTGAACCCGACGCCATGATCGCAGACCGCAAAGCGGATATCACCGTTTTTATCGCGGTCTACGGTGACCGAGAGCGCGCGTTGTTCGGTATTGGCGGCGTCAATGGCATCCACCGCATTCAGGATCAGGTTCATCAGCACCTGCTGAATCTGGATCTTGTCCGCCAGAATGGGCGGAAGCCCTTCCGTCACGTTGAGACTAAACAGGATACGCTGCTGCATCAGCTCGGTGCGAATCAACAGCAGCATTTCGTCGATGGTATCGGTGATGTTCAGCCAGGCCTTGTGCGGGGGCGTGCGGCTGGCGAATCCGCGGATGCGGGCGATGATTTCGCTGGCGCGGTTGGCGTCGTTGATGATGCGCTGTACCGCCAGTTCCGCGCGCGCCTGATTGGCCGGCGTGGCGTTGAGCCAGCGCAGGCAGGCGTTGCCGCTGGTGACGATGGAGGCCAGCGGCTGGTTGACCTCATGGGCGATCGACGCGGTCAGTTCGCCCATCAGGTTTACGCGGGAGATCTGCGCCAGCTGGGCGCGCGCTTCATGAAACGCGTTGATGGCGGCCGACATTTTCAACGCCAGATAGGTCGACAGCGTGATCGCCAGCAGGCTGATGCCGCAGTTGATCAGGCTGGATTCGCTGCCGTCGGGTTTGCTGAGTTTATAACTGAGCAGCGTCAGCACGATGCACAGCGCCGCGATGGCGGTAACGCCGCGCGGGGTCAGAACGCGCACCGCCAGCAGCACGATGGCGATCTGAAACACCCCCACCGCGATCTCCAGCTTGGTGAGGGTATCCACCACCGCGATCCCCACCGCCATCAGCACCAGCGGAATCACCCGCAGCGTTGCGGCAGCGTGGCCGACGCGCGTTTTCTCACTCATCGTCAAAGACCCCTTTCTGTGTCGACCCCGCTGCCGGCGGCGCGTGATTACGACGGGTTTTCCAGGCTGAACTGGTCGTGGGTTTCATCATAGGCGAACAGTTCCGCGTAACGTCCCCATTGCGTGACCGAATTCAGGGTTTGCGCCGCGTCGATTTCCGACATGAAATCCTCCAGTTCGTCGCGAAAACGGCGGGCTGGGGCGGTGCGCGACGAACGCTCGTCCAGCACCCGCCGGATGTGTGCGACCAGCGGCACGTAATTGAGCAAATGCTGGGCGAACAGCTGCTTGCGTTCATCCACGCTGGCGTCGGCGTAACGGCCGGCGGCGGGTAGCAGCCGGATGTCGCCGCCCTGTAGCTCGGCGAACCGCAGCAATTGCAGGATCTCCGCCACCGGGAACAGTTCATCGGCGGTGTACTGCAACGCATTCGCCAGCTCGGGCAGGTCGGCCTTGCCGTCATACGGCGCGGCGTGCACCGCTTCGATCAGACCGGCCAGCGAGTTGGTGGACACCAGCGGCAGCACCATGCCCAGCCCGGTGCCGGGAAAAATCCCCTGTCGTGCGGCGCCCGCGCCGTTATCTGAAGTCATTTTAACGTAAATGTCTTCAACCAGCGCGCGAAACGCCGGATCCTGACGGTTGCGCGGCTGCGGCAGGTCGACGCGGATTTCACAGGCCACCCGGCCGGGGTTGATGGAAAACAGGATGATGCGATCGCACATCAGCACCGCTTCTTCGATATTGTGCGTCACCATCAGGATGGACTTGATCGGCATTCTGCCTTCGCCCCACAGGTCCAGCAGGTCGGTGCGCAGGGTTTCGGCGGTCAGCACGTCCAGCGCGGAAAACGGCTCGTCCATCAGCAGGATGTCCGGGTCCACCACCAGCGCGCGCGCCAGCCCGACGCGCTGACGCATCCCGCCGGATAACTCCTTGGGATAGGCGTTTTCAAACCCGTCGAGGCCGATCAGGTCGATGGCCGCCAGCGCCCGTTTACGGCGCTGTTCCACCGGCACGTTCTGCGCTTCCAGCCCGACTTCGACGTTTTGCTGCACCGTCAGCCAGGGAAACAGGGCGAAACTCTGGAACACCATGCTGACGGTAGTCGGCCTGCCGTCCGGCCCCGGCGGGAAATCCACCTGACCGGCGCTCGGCGTGAGCAGCCCGGCGATCGATCGCAGCAGGGTCGACTTGCCGGAACCGGAGCGGCCGAGCAGCCCGACGATCTCGTTGTTGTCCAACGTCAGGTTGACGTCGTCCAGCACCAGCCGCTCGGCGCTTCCGGGCTTGCCATACAGATGCCGGACGTGTTGCACGTTCACCAGGCAGTGTTGTTGATGGGCAGTCATGATGTTCTCCTTAACCGAGACGCAGGCGGCGTTCGGCAAATTGGTACAGGGGGCGCCACAGCAGGCGGTTAAAGGCGATCACAAATACCGACATCACCGCGATGCCCAGCGCGACCCGGGGAAAGTCGGCCGCGGTGGTCGCGTTGGCGATGTAAGCGCCAAGGCCGGTCGCTTCCAGATGCTGTTTCCCCCAGGAAATGGATTCGGACACGATGCTGGCGTTCCAGGAGCCGCCGGAAGCAGTGAGCGCGCCCGTCACGTAGTAGGGAAAAATGCCGGGCAGCGCCACCTGACGCCACCACTGCCAGCGCCGGATGCCGTAAATGCGCGCGGCTTCCAGCAGGTCGGTCGGCAGGGCGGCGGCGCCGGCGATCACGTTGAACAGGATGTACCACTGGGTGCCCAGCACCATCAGCGGCGACAGCCAGATATCCGGATTGAGGTTAAAACCGGCGATGAGGATGACCGCGAACGGAAACAGCACGTTGGCCGGAAAGGCGGCCAGAAACTGGGCCAACGGTTGCAGGCGTTCGGCGACGCTGGGCTGCAGGCCGATCCACACACCGATCGGCAGCCAGATGACGCTGGCCAGCGCGATCAGCACCACCACCCGGGCCAGCGTCGCCAGCCCCATGCCGAACACCGCGATGACGTCCGCCATGCCGAGCGAGGCGCCGATGTATTGCACCAACTGCACCACGCCCGCCAGCACGCCGATAATCACCAGCGCCAGCCACAGCCGGTCGGTGATCTTGCTGTAACGGGGCCCGGGCGTGTGGCGTAAAAACCGTGGCATCTGCGGCCAGCGCAACGCCGCCAGCGCCTGCAACGGCCAGCTAACTACTCTGGCGATCGCCGTTGAAATGTGGGTGCGGCGGATCAGGTCGTAGACCCAGGAACGCGGCCTTTTTTGCGAGGCGGTCTGCTCAAAACGGAACTTATCCGCCCAGGCCACCACCGGCCGGAACAGCAATTGATCGTAAAGCACAATCACCACGGTCATGGCGACGACCGCCCAGGCGATGGCGGTCAGGTTTTCCTGTGCGATCGCCAGCGCCAGCCAGGAGCCGATCCCCGGCAGGCTGACGGTGGTGTTGCCGACGGTGATCGCTTCCGACGCCACCACGAAGAACCAGCCGCCGGACATCGACATCATCATGTTCCACACCAGACCGGGGGTGGCGAACGGCAACTCCAGCCGGATAAACCGCCGCCAGGGCGAGAAGCCAAATTGCTGGCTGACCTCGCTCAGATCGCCGGGCAGGGTGCGCAGCGACTGGAAAAAGCTGAACGCCATATTCCAGGCTTGACTGGTGAAAATGGCGAAGATGGCCGCGCACTCCACCCCTAACTGGCGGCCGGGGAACAGCCCCATGAAAAAGGTGACGGTGAAGGTCAGAAATCCCAGCACCGGCACCGATTGCAGGATATCCAGCGCCGGGATGATCACCATCTCGGCCTTGCGGCTCTTGGCGGCCAGCGTGGCGATGACCAGCGTGAACAGCAACGACACCCCCAGCGCCACGAACATGCGCAGAGTGGTGCGTAGCGCGTATTCGGGCAGCAGGGCGATGTCGAGCCTGACCGGGCTGGCATCCAGAATGGAGAGCGGCAGGCTCATTTGTTCCATGCCGTACACCACCAGTGCGGCCACCAGCGCCAGTAGGGTGAAAAACAGCATGTCCGCCCGGTAGGACGGCGCGGCATGCCGCCGGGTAGGGCGCGCGGCCTGGTCAGTCATAATGCTCTGAAGTGGATGATGCATGATTTTCCTCGCGGTAATGTCAGGCATTAGCCGGAAAAATGTGTTGCGGCAGGCGTCGTGTCATGATCCCGAAATAATGCACGGCCATCACAATACGCTGTCGCAATACAACAGTCGGTCGGTTTTATTCGCTGATGAATAATGATGGCGAAAAATATAATAAGCGCTAAATCACGTCCACGATTAAAAAGTATAGGTCATCTATACCAAAGTATATTCCGGTGAGATGCTGGCGTGGCGGAAATAACCCTGGCGAATTCTAACCTTATTACCCATTAATTTACGGGCTAATTCTTTTTTGCAGCGGCTATACCCTAAATAATGCGAGTTGCAGGACAACACGACGCTGGCGTGTTGAAAACGCAGCCAACGCACCTGCAGCTTGAAGTATGACGGGTATATCGTAGTCTTTATCGCCCATCCAGCCGGCAAACTGGCTTTCAATGATGTTTGTGTTTGCTTTTTATGAATTGTTCATGAATGTGCGCAGAGTGACAGAGTGGGATAAATAAGATTGATGATGTTTTAGTTTTAGTGGGTATATATGATCCTGACGTTTTTTGTTGGACTTATTGGCGGCGGGAAATGGCGGTGGAATATTATGCGGACCCGGTTTGTAACGGGAGACGTCATTACCGTGATGATTATCCGGCGCATCACGGTATTATTACGTGAACGGGTGTTGCGAACAAATCAGTATTCGCATCTGCAACCGCCAGCAGTGGTCAGGTATCATTGCCAGACTCAGCCTGATGGACGTCGGTGCGGACATTATCACCGGAATCATCCGGCTTATAGGGCGGCATGATCTTTTGCCGTCGACGGCCCGCGGGCTATCGTTTTTTGTAACGCCATCGGCTCCTGTCGGAGCCATCGATTTCTGTAGGATAATGTACGCCTGCCTGCCGGATGGAGTGAAGGAGTGACGATGTTTATTGAAAGCGGAGTGACGGCATTAGCCAACGTGGTTGAACAGGACGGCCAGGGCTGGTTTCAGGGGCATGTCGGCGCGTCGTTTCTGGCTGGCGCCGCCTTGCTGGAAAGCGGCCTGTTGCCGCCGGCGGCGGCTGACAGCCTGAGAACCCGGCTGGAACGCCAGCAGCAAAAATACCGTGCGCTACTGGCGCCGTTGCCAGCCAGCGATGTCGCCACGGACTATAGCCTGATCCTGAACGCGATCGCGCGCAATACCCGGCAGCTCAGCCGCTCCGGTCACGGCGTAATTTACGGCGCGCTGCTGCTGGATACGGTGCGGCGTACGTCGGTGACGGTGACGAAAAATGCGGTGGCGAATATCGCCCGGCTGATCGATAACTGCGCCAGCGACAAGTGGGATCGTTACGCCGGGATCGCCGATTACCGCACGTTTCGGCTGCCGGAGCCCGTCGGGATGGATATCGAGGCGTTGTGCGTGCTGGCGGTGAAGCGCAGTACCCGCCAGGTCTATCACGATGTCGACGGGTATTTTCTGACCGGCGAGAAAATTCACGGCATCACCCATGCGCACGCCGTTTATCTGCTCAGTGCGCTGGGGTATGACGAACTGGCGACACAGGCCGCCTCGCAACTGGCGGTGCAGTTGGCGCTGAATGATCGGTTGCCGGATACGGATCTCCGGTGCGCGCAGCCCAAATCTTTTTCCGTGGCGGATGCGGCGGTGTGGGCGGAGGATTTCAGCGACGAGCACCAGATCAAGCTGGCATACAGTTATCTGGATTTGTGCCGGAAAATCAGGCGGCCGCTGGCGCCGCTGGACAATTTGTGGGGCGCGATACGTTAATCCTGAGCGCGGAAACCGTTCACGGCGTGGCCTGCGGTTTTACCTTATGACCGGCGTAATAAACGGGCTGGCGGCATAGCCGTCAGCCCGTTAAGTCATATTAGCCTATTAAGACATCGTCGTCTGGTGCGCCCCGGCGCGGAAAACGCCGGGGCGGGGCGATGATTACGCCAGATCGAAACGATCGAGGTTCATCACTTTGGTCCAGGCGGCGACGAAGTCGTGTACAAACTTCGCCTGTGCGTCCGTACTGCCGTAGACCTCGGCCAGCGCGCGCAGTTGCGAGTGGGAACCGAAGATCAAATCGACGCGGGTGCCGGTCCACTTCAGGTCGCCGCTAACGCGATCGCGCCCTTCAAATACGCCTTCCTCGCCTGCCGCCGCTTTCCACGTCGTGCCCATGTCCAGCAGGTTCACGAAGAAGTCATTGGTCAGCGCGCCGGGCTGTGTAGTGAAGACGCCGTGCGACGCCTGGCCGACATTGGCGCCCAGTACCCGCAGACCGCCTACCAACACCGTCATTTCCGGCGCGCTCAGCGTCAGCAACTGCGCCTTATCCACCAGCAGCGCTTCGGCCGCTACGCTGTAATGACCTTTCAGGTAGTTGCGGAAGCCGTCGGCGATCGGTTCCAGCACCGCGAAAGACTCGACGTCGGTTTGTTCCTGCGACGCATCCATCCGCCCCGGCGTGAAAGGCACGGTGACCGCATGACCGGCGGCTTTCGCGGCTTGTTCCACCCCGACGGCGCCAGCCAGCACGATCAGGTCGGCCAGCGACACTTGCTTGTTGTCGGACTGGGCGCGGTTGAACTCGTTCTGGATGCTTTCCAGCGTGCTCAGGACCTTCGCCAACGGGTCCGGCTGGTTGACCGCCCAGTCTTTCTGCGGCGCGAGGCGAATGCGCGCGCCGTTGGCTCCGCCGCGTTTGTCGGAGCCACGGAAGGTGGACGCCGAGGCCCAGGCGGTCGACACCAGTTGGGAAACGCTCAGACCGGAAGCCAGCACCCTGGCTTTCAGGGTGGCGATATCCTGCTCGCTTACCAGGGTGTGGTTAACCGCCGGGATCGGGTCCTGCCAGATCAGCTCTTCAGCCGGAACGTCCGTGCCGAGATAGCGCGCGCGCGGCCCCATGTCGCGGTGCGTCAGCTTGAACCAGGCGCGGGCGAACGCGTCGGCAAACTGCTCCGGGTGCTCGTAGAAACGACGGGAAATCTTTTCGTACGCCGGGTCGAAACGCAGCGACAGGTCGGTGGTCAGCATGGTAGGCACATGGCGTTTGGACGGGTCGTGCGCGTCCGGCACTTCACCCGCGCCCGCACCGCCTTTCGGTTGCCACTGATGGGCGCCGGCCGGGCTTTTGGTCAGTTCCCACTCGTAGCCGAACAGGTTCTGGAAGAAGTAGTTGCTCCATTGGGTCGGCGTTTGCGTCCAGGTCACTTCCAGGCCGCTGGAAATGGTATCGCCGCCTTTGCCGCTGCCAAATTTGCTCTTCCAGCCCAGACCTTGTTCTTCAATGCCGGCCGCTTCCGGTTCCGGGCCGACCAGCGCGGCGTCGCCCGCGCCGTGGGTTTTGCCGAAGGTATGACCGCCGGCGATCAGCGCCACGGTTTCTTCATCGTTCATCGCCATGCGGCTGAAGGTTTCGCGGATGTCTTTGGCGGCGGCGACCGGATCCGGGTTGCCGTTCGGGCCTTCCGGGTTGACGTAAATCAGGCCCATTTGCACCGCAGCCAGCGGGTTTTCCAGACTACGCTCGCCGGAGTAGCGTTTGTCGCCGCCCAGCCAGGTGGTCTCCGCGCCCCAGTACACATCTTCTTCCGGTTCCCACACGTCCGGACGCCCGCCGGCAAAACCGAAGGTCTTGAATCCCATCGATTCCAGCGCCACGTTGCCGGTGAGGATCATCAGGTCGGCCCACGAAATTTTCTGGCCGTATTTTTGCTTGACTGGCCACAGCAGGCGGCGCGCTTTGTCGAGGTTGACGTTATCGGGCCAACTGTTGAGCGGCGCGAAACGCTGCTGACCCGCACCGGCGCCGCCGCGGCCGTCGCCGGTGCGGTAGGTGCCGGCGCTGTGCCAGGCCATACGGATAAACAACGGACCGTAGTGACCGAAGTCCGCCGGCCACCAGTCCTGCGAGTCGGTCATCAGGGCATGAAGGTCTTTTTTAACCGCATCGAGGTCGAGGCTGCTAAACGCCTCGGCATAGTTGAAGCCCTTATCCAGCGGGTCGGACAGGGAAGAGTGCTGGTGCAGAATTTTCAGATTCAGTTGATTCGGCCACCAGTCCCGGTTGTCGGTGCCGCTACCGCTGGCGGTAACCGGCGTACTCTGGTGATGGAATGGGCATTTGCTTTCAGTTGTCATGCGTTCTCTACCTCATGCTCAAGTGTCCCCATCGGCCCGGCCGAACAAACCGCCGGGTAGTGAGCTGTGGACAGGAAATTGCTCGTAATGCTGGCATTGGGTGCTGCGTCAGTTTCTAACGCAATAATTTGAATTTCATTGGATAATTCTCGTTCGCCAATCCGTGGTTTATACCCGTCATACTTCGAGTTGCAGGTGCGTTGGCTGCCCTCGCTCACCCCGGTCACTTACTTATGTAAGCTCCCGGGGATTCACTCGGTTGCCGCGTTACAAGGCTCAAATGAGCCTTGCCCTAAAGGGCCAACGCTTCGCGTTGTTCAAAACGCAAAACGTTTTGTCCTGCAACCCGAATTATTTTGGGTATAGAACCTATCGCAATAGGCTATTTTACGGCCAGTTTGGACCTGGGCTGCGTATACGCTCCGGCTTCTGCGCGGCTTCCCGTGTCTAACAGACTGGCTGTGCCGATTACGCCTATTGGGATAGGTTCTTCGCGTCCTTTGGTTGAAATTCACTATTCATCTTAGTCAGCGTCTGGTCAGAGATGAAATCGAATTACATGAATATTGTGATAGATAGTAGCTATTTAACCGTGAGGATTAATAAGTAAAGCAATTGTTAGTACTCGGTATGCAAGAGCGTAACATGGCAAGCCGGGCCGCCGGGAACAGGGGAGGTTGTGAGGATCCGTCGTTGATGCCGCGTATGCTTTTCCGGCAGCATTTGTTTTCATCTGTATCTTTCATTTCAATGATTAATGAATTACGTAGGGATGTTTCCTGCTTCTGTACCGTTTGCCGATGTCATTTATAGTGCGGCCACACGATCCACGATCAATCGGTATCTTTACTCCGGGCTGTGTCCGCTAATGCGGCGTGACAATCGTTGGTGATGATTTCACTGCGGACACAGCCTCATTTCAGTTGGCGCGGTTTATGCTCAAAAGACATTCTACAGGTGTGGGTGTGACCTATTTTCAGGGTCGCTTTGTTTTATTGTGTGTCGGTATCAGTGTCTGCCTGGTGCTGTTGATGGCTCGCGTCGGGTATTTGCAGGTAGTGGCAAGTCTGCAGCTTGAGAAAGAAGCCAATCAGCGCTCATTACGTGAATTGGTAATGCAACCGCTGCGCGGCAGCATTACCGATCGCAATGGTCACCCACTGGCGGTCAGCGTGGCCTCCAATGACGTGGTGGCCGATCCGGTTCATGTGCTGGAGAGCGACCCGACGCTGGCCGGCGCGCAGTGGAGCGCGCTATCCACCGCGTTATCGCTGCCGCTCAGCGCCATTAAAGACAAAATTCAGGAGAATGCGCACCGTCACTTTCTCTACATATCGGACGCCAGGTCGAGGCTGGGATAGCCGACTACGTGCGCCAATTGCATATCGGCGGCATCTCGACCCCGACCGATGCCAGCCGCTACTACCCGATGAGCGATGCGGTATCCAACCTTATCGGCATCGTCGGGTTGGATGGGCAGGGGCTGGACGGCGTTGAACGGAGCTTCAACAAGCTGCTGCTGGGCAAGCCGGGATTACGGGTTTACCGCAAAGATCGTTACGGCAACGTGGTCAGCCTGATGGCCGACGATCCGGCGCAGCAGGCGCCGACGCTGGCACTGAGCATCGACAGCTATCTGCAGTTCGTTCTCTATTCGCACCTGCGCGACGGCGTGCAACTGAACAAGGCCGATTCCGGGGCCGCGGTGCTGATTGACGTCAACACCGGGGAGATTCTCGGTATGGCCAGCTACCCCTCCTACAACCCTAATAATTACGAAGGCGAGCCGCAGAAGAACATGAGGAATGTGGCGATGGCGGACAGCTTCGAGCCGGGGTCGACCGTCAAACCGCTGGTGGTGATGGCGGGGCTGCAACGTCATCTGATCCGGCCCGATTCGGTCATCGACACCACGCCTTATCCGGTTAACGGACACCTGATTAAAGACGTCGGGCACTGGAGCCGGCTGACCATCACCGGCATTTTGCAAAAATCCAGCGATATCGGGGTGTCGCATATCGCACTGGCGATGCCGGCAAGCGTGCTGGTCGATCTCTATCATCGCTTTGGGCTCGGCGTTGCCAGCGGATTGGGTATCGAGGGCGAAACCAGCGGTTATTTCCCGCTGCATCGTGAGCGGTGGTCCGACATTGAGCGCGCGACCTTTGCATTCGGCTATGGGCTGCGCGTCACGCCGCTGCAGATTGCGCGCGAGTACGCCACCATTGGCTCATTCGGCGTCTTCCGTCCGGTTTCCATCACCAAAGTGACGCCGCCGGTGATCGGCACCCGGGTGATCGACGAGGATGTGGCGAGGACGGTGGTGCATATGATGGAAAGCGATGCCCTGCCCGGCGGCAGCGGGGTAACGGCCGCCGTTCCCGGCTATCGTCTGGCGATTAAAACCGGTACGGCCGAGAAGATGGGGCCTGACGGCAAATACGACGGCGGCTACGTCAATTACACCGCCGGGGTGGCGCCGGCCAGTCAGCCGCGGGTGGCGCTGGTGGTGATGATCAATCATCCCGACGCCGGCAAACACTTCGGCGGGTCGGTCGCCGGCCCGGTCTTCGGCCACATCATGGGCGACGTGCTGCGCCATATGGATATTCCGCCAGACGCGCTCACCCAATAAGCACCTATTGGGATAGGCGCTAAGTCATTGCCGTTAGTCGCGCCGGCAGGCGAATTTGTCGGCGTTGGCGCGTATTGGCTTTCATGATCTACCTCAATGAAGTGTGATGTTTTTATAAAAGTTCATACGCAGGGCGGGTATGTATTTCTTTCACGGTGTACTATTTCTGCGCATATACCCGTCATACTTCAAGTCGCAGGTGCGTTGGCTGCCCTCGCTCACCCCAGTCACTTACTTATGTAAGCTCCTGGGAATTCACTCGGTTGCCGCCTTCCTGCAACTCGAATTATTTAGGGTATAAAACGTGTTCCCCGCGTATGGCGTCATTGAATATTGAATAAAGGCGGAATGCGGTCGCAGGTTTTTTCTGGTTTAGGTTCACTTGTCGTAATAATAGGGCTACCTGTCGTGACACTATTAACGGATGATATTACGTGTGATGGTTTACTCAATAATGATTTACTCAATGAGGTAAAGCATTACTGGAGCAAAAGGGCGGAAGGATATAATGATGTTAATGTCGCTGAACTAACCGGCGACAAACGCTTGTTATGGCAGAACGTTATTTTACACCACGCTCCGAAAAAGCCGGTATTAACGATACTGGACGTCGGCACCGGGCCGGGTTTTTTCGCCGTCACGCTGGCGATGGCGGGGCATCGCGTTACCGCGGTGGACGCAACGCCCGCCATGCTGGCGCAGGCCCAAAATAATGCCGATTATTATGGCGTCGACATCAGATTAGCGGCGGCGGATGTGCATACGCTGCCATTTCCCGATAATCATTTCGATATGCTGGTAACGCGCAATGTCACCTGGAATCTGAAACAACCGCTAGCCGCCTATCAGGAGTGGCGGCGGGTATTAGCGCCCGGCGGTCGTTTGATTAATTTCGATGCCAATTGGTACGCGCATCTGTTTAATGCCGACGCGCGTGACGGCTATTTGCGCGATCGACAAAATGCTCGCCGTCTGAAGATTAATGACCACTATGCGAACACGGACACGGTAGCGATGGAGAATATTGCCAGAGCGCTGCCGTTGAGCCGGGAAATACGCCCGGAGTGGGATCGGCATACCCTGTTGGCGTGCGGTTTTAATCAGGTTTTCATCGATGAAAATATTGCTGAAAACCTATGGGATGACGAAGAGAAAATTAATTACGCGTCTACGCCGATGTTTATGGTTGTTGCGGAAAAATAAGCGATTACACCCGTTGCAGTTCAAGCGGCAGGCGCGTTGGCGTTTCTTGTTTATTTTTTCAGGGTGAAAGTCATGTTTAGAATACGGCCAATAACACTGGCGGCGCTCATACTGTGCCTGTTCTCCGGCATGTTTTCGGTGTGCGCCGGCGCTGCTGATAATCAACTGACGTACGCCAGCACCAAAGATATTCGTGATATTAATCCTCATCTCTACGCCGGCGAAATGGCCGCCCAGAATATGGTGTTTGAATCGCTGGTGATTAATACCCCGGAAGGGGTGAAACCCTGGCTGGCGGAAAGCTGGACGATATCTCCCGATGGCAAACAGTATATTTTCAATCTACGCCGCGATGTTCGGTTTACCGATGGCGAGCCGTTGACGGCCGATGCCGTCAAACAGAATATTGACGCGGTGCTGGACAATTATCAGCGCCATGCCTGGCTTGAACTGGTGCAGCAGATCGATAAGGTCACCGCGCTGGACCGTTACCGCGTCGAAATCACGCTTAAAAATCCTTATTACCCGACGCTAATCGAATTGGGGCTGACCAGACCGTTCCGCTTTGTGTCGCCCAAAACGTTTATCGGCGGCAAAACCAAAGACGGGATAACCGGTTATGTAGGAACCGGCCCCTGGGTGCTGGCGGAGCATAAACCTAATCAATATGCGCGGTTTGTCGCCAACCCCGATTACTGGGGAACCCGGCCGCGTCTTGATAGCGTCGTGTGGCGGGTGATACCCGATCGGCAGTCCATGCTGATGGCGTTGCAAAAAGAAACGGTCCAGCTCATTTTCGGCGCCGACGGCGATATGCTGGATATGGACAGCTTCGCCGCGCTTCAGGCCTCGGGAAAATACCAGACGTTGATGAGCCCGCCGGTCGCCTCGCGCGCGCTGGTGCTGAACAGCGGTCGTCCCATCACCGGGGATAAAGCGGTGCGTCAGGCGTTGCAGTACGCGATTGATAAAGCGGCGATCGCCACCGGGATTATGGGCAATAGCGAGAGCGTTGCCGATACCCTGCTGTCCCGCCGGGTGCCCTATTGTGATATCGATTTGCCGGTTTATCGGTTTAATCCGCAGCAGGCCGGAACACTGCTGGAGGCGGCCGGCTGGCATCTGGCCGCGGGAAAAACGGTGCGGGAAAAGCAGGGCAAGGCGCTGGCGCTGATGCTGTCCTATAACCGCAATAATGCGGCGGAAAGGGAAATTGCCGAGCTGATTCAGGATGACCTGAAGCGAGTCGGCGTGCAGCTGACTATTCTGGGGGAAGAAAAGCAGGCTTTTCTGGACCGTCAAAAATCGGGCGACTTTGACCTGCAATATTCGTTGTCATGGGGAACGCCTTACGACCCGGCTTCGTATATTTCGTCGTTCCGTATTCCCGCCCATGCGGATTATCAGGCGCAGAAGGGATTACGCCGTAAGCCGGACATCGATAACCTGATTGGCGAAATATTGCTGACGTCGGATGAAAAACAGCGTCAGGATCGCTATGCACAATTATTCACCTTGCTGACCGATGAAGCGGTGTATATCCCGTTGACCTATTCAAGAACCAAAGCCATCTATTCGCCCAGGCTGAAAGGGGTGGCGTTTAACTCATCACAGTATGAGATTCCCTTTGAGAACATGCATTTCTGATCGCCGAGCGATATCCCCGCCGGGGCAATGCAGAGGAAAATGGATCTGATGCGTGCTTATTTCATCAAACGATTATTCATGACGGCGCCGCTGGCCGTGGTGACGTCGTTTCTGGCTTTTTCGCTGCTGAATCTGGCGCCTTCCGACCCGGCCGAAGTGGCCTTGCGCGTGAATGACATCGTGCCGACCGACGCGGCGGTGCAACTGATGCGTCATGAGTTAGGGCTGGATCGGCCTTTTCTCCAGCGCTATTTATTATGGCTCTGGAACGTACTGCACCTTGATTTCGGCACCTCGTTCATCACCAGACAGCCGGTGTGGCATGAATTTATGCAGGCGCTGCCCGCCACGCTGTATCTGGCCGCGGTGTCGCTGTTAATGATCGTCACGCTGTCGCTGACGTTGGGCATCGCCTGCGCGGTCACCGAAAATACCCCGTTCGATAAAGTGGTCCGCAGCGTGGTTTTCCTGACGGTCGCCATCCCCAATTACTGGATTGGTTTGCTGTTGATGTGGGGGCTGGCGGTCAACATGGACCTGTTTCCCGTCGGTGGTATGCAGGACGAACGATCGGTCATTCTGCCGTCATGTACGTTGATGCTGGGATATATCGGCACCTATATCCGCCTGATCAGGGGCAGCATGATCGGCAATTTGCAGCAAAATTACGTGTTGTACGCCAGAGCGAGAGGGCTGCCTGCGCCGCTGATTATCGGCAAGCATGTGCTGGCGAACTCGCTGCACGCGGCGCTGGTGGCGATAGGTATGAGCATTCCGAAACTCATTGCCGGCACGGTGGTGATCGAAAATATCTTTGCCTGGCCCGGCGTCGGCCGCTTGTGCCTTTCCGCTATCTTCAATCGTGACTATCCGATGATTCAAGCCTACATGCTGCTGATGGCGCTGCTGTTCCTGGGGTTCAATTTTTTGACCGACGTGTTGCAGGTCAAATTTGACCCGCGCATCAGGGGGGAACGTTGAGCATGGCGTGGAATATCGGAAAAAAAATAGCGCAGGATCGACTGGCTTTGCTGTGTTGTCTGTTGCTGTTGACGGTGTTGATTTTCGGCGTCTTCGCCCCGTACATCGCTCCGCATGATCCGGCGTTGACGTCGGTCAGGCATAAATATCAGGGCGTCAGTCTGCTCTATCCGCTTGGTACGGACAATCTGGGCCGGTGTGTGTTTTCGCGTCTGGTCTTTGGCGTGAGAACCACGGTGTTTTATAGCCTGGCGGCCATGATGCTGACCGTGCTGACCGGCGCCATCGTCGGCCTGATCGCCGGCTATTGCCAAGGCAGAATCGACGGGTTTTTGATGCGCGCTTGCGACGCCATGCTCTCTTTTCCCGGCGAGGTGATGATTTTCGCCATCGTGGGGATTATCGGGCCGGGCATGCAAAATATCCTTCTGGCGGTGGTGCTGGCGAAATGGGCCTGGTATGCGCGAATGGTCAGAGGGATGACGCTGCGGCACGGCAGTAAAAACTATGTCAATTACGCGCGTGTTATTGCCGCGCCTTCCGCCTATGTCATGCGCAGGCACTTATTGCCGGCCGCCGCCGCCGACCTGGTTATTCTGGCTTCCGCGGATATCGGCAGCGTGATACTGATGATCTCCGCGCTCTCTTTTCTGGGGCTGGGCGCCCAGCCGCCGCTGCCGGAATGGGGCAATATGCTCAGCGAGGCGAAAAACGTCATGCTGACTCACCCGACACAGATGTTGCCTGCCGGCATCGCCATTGCCGTGGTGGTCGCCGCCTGTCATGTGGTCGGCGATTTTTTGCGCGACGCGCTGGATCCTGCCGGTTATGTCAGCAGCGAAGACGCCGCGAAGAGTGAGCCACGATGACGCCGCCGGTATTGCTGGAGATTAACCGGCTCTCGGTTGCCGATACGCGAAAAGGCCGCCTCCTGCTCAACGATATTACTCTGACGCTGCATGAACGTTGCTGTACGGCTGTCGTGGGGGAGAGCGGGGGCGGAAAAAGCCTGTTATGCCGCAGTGTGCTCGGCTTGTTGCCGCCCTGGCTGCGCGTCAGCGGCGAAACGGTTTTCCGCGGCCGCGATTTGCAACGTCTCTCGTCCAATGCGTGGCTGACCATTCGCGGCAAACAGATCGCGCTGATCATGCAAGATGCCGTCAGCGCGTTTGATCCGCTGTATACGGTGGGCAACCATCTTGATGAAACCCTGAAACGGCATACCGCGTTAACGCGCGCGCAGCGCCGGGCCCGCGCGAAAGCGATGCTGGAAAACGTCGGGCTGCGGGATGCGGCCGAATTACTGGCTAATTATCCCCATCAGCTGTCCGGCGGGATGCTGCAACGTGTGATGATCGCCATCGCGCTGGCGTCGCAACCGGCGTTGATTATTGCGGATGAACCGACCACCTCGCTTGACAGCATTACCCAGTATCAAATCATGCAGCAGTTTATCCGCCTGCAAAAACGCAGTCATAGCGCCATGCTGTTCGCCTCTCATGACCTGGCGCTGGTCAGGGCGCTGGCGCAGTATGTGGTGGTGATGAAAGACGGCCGGATCGTTGAACAGGGGGAAACCGAACGGGTATTCGCCCACCCCGAACAGGATTATACGCGCGGCCTGATTGATACCCGCAGACGACTCAGTCTGGCTTTCAATCAGATGATGGGGAAATGACGCATGTTGCTTGAGGTTCGGCAGGTTGAAAAAAGCTATTGGGAAAACCGCGGACATTTTTTCTCGAAAAGAAAACGCACGGTGATAAAAAATGTCTCGTTCTCGCTTGAGCACGGCGATTGTCTTGGCGTTATCGGCGAAAGCGGCGGCGGAAAAAGTACGCTGGCTCGCCTGATTAGCGGGCTGGAACGGCCCGATCGGGGGACAGTATTGTTGGCGGGCGAGCCGGTCTTCTGCCCCGAAAACAGAAGGCGCCGCATTAGCGCCGTGTTTCAGGATTATACGTCGTCGATTAATCCGCTGATGACGGTGTATCAGGCGTTGTCCGAACCGCTGATGTTGCAGAAAACCACCGGTCGGGCCGGGCGGGATCGCCGCATAACCGAATTATTAGCGTTGGCTGGGTTAGCGCCGGAATTCAGCGGGCGTTACGTCCATGAATTGTCGGGCGGCCAGATTCAGCGCGTCTGTATTTGCCGGGCGGTGGCGACACATCCGCAACTGCTGATTCTGGATGAAGCCATCAGCGCGCTGGATGTGTCCTCACAGGTGCAGATTCTGGATCTGCTTATCGACCTGAAAAAGCGGTTTAACCTTTCCTGCCTGTTTATTACGCATGATATTCAGGCGGCGGCGTACCTGTGCAATAAAGTGATGTTTTTCCGCGAGGGCGAAATCGTTGAAGCCTGCGCCGTTAACGATTTATCCACGGTTTCCCATCCATACTCAACATCGCTGCTGCAAGCGGTCATGACATTTCGCTAGCGCGCGATGGCGTTATGCCTGCCGCATGACGGCTTCACGCCGGCAGCGCCACGACTCGCCTGCCAGAGAATTACCCTGCCAGAGAATCACCGGACCGGACATCGCCGCTTCGGAACGCCGCGATGGCGCTCCGGGGAGCAGATCGTGCGTGAATAAGAATCGATATTGACATTTTACTGACTAGGCATTAATTTCATTTTAAATTAATGCCTAGTCAGGTTCTTGTGCAATGAACAACACCGTCAATGAAACGCTTTACCCGATTGGCTTGCTGATCCATCTGGCAAACCAGTTCAAAGATAACCTGCTGAATGACTATTTTGCCGACAGCGACATCACTGCGCCCCAATTCAAAGTCTTGATCAGTATCTATAAAGGCTTCACCAGCCCGGTGGATGTGAGCAAAAACGTGATGATGGACGGCGGCGCGCTTAGCCGCATGGTTGAGCGGATGGTGAAGCGGGAGCTGATTTTGCGGCAGCCTCACCCCTGCGACAAACGTCAGGTGATTCTGGCGCTGACCGAAAAAGGGCAGGCGATCTGCCAGCATTTCGAGCAGGAGGGGATGCGGATTGTACTGGCGCAAACCACTGAGCGCCTGACGCATCAGGAAGCGGAACAGCTGATGCAACTGCTTACCAAGATGTTGCCGGATGACGTGATCGCACGTTATTCCCCTCACTTAACCTTCCCACAATAATAAAGGCCACGACTTTCATGGATACCACCTCCACGCCATCGGCGCCGCGCAACGGCCGTCGTAAACGTCAATTCGCCATCCTGCTGCTGGTGTTGCTGCTGGCCGCGGCAGGCGGCGCTGTCTATTACCAGCTTTACCTGCGCTTTTACGAAACTACCGACAATGCCTATGTGGGCGGCAACCTGATCACCCTGACGCCGCAGGTCGGCGGCACTGTGACCCAGGTTAGCGTGGACGACGGCGACTATGTGGAAAAAGGGCAGTTGCTGGTGCAGCTCAGCCCAAACGATACCCTCATCGCGTTGCAGCAATCGGAAGCGCAACTGGCCAGCGCCGTGCGTCAGGTGCGCGGCCTGTATAGCACCGTTGATAACTATCAGGCGCAGGTCGCGTCCAGACAGGTGGCGCTGCAACAGGCGATTGGCGACTATAACCGCCGCAAAGGGCTGGTGGCGAAGGGCGCCATTTCCGCCGAGGATCTGGCGCATTATCAGGATGCGGTCAACAGCGCCCGCAGCGCGCTGGATGCGGCCGAGCAGGCGTTGCGCACCAATCAGGCGATGGTCGATAACACCGTGCTGGACGACCATCCCGACATTAAAAACGCGGTGGCGGATCTGCGCAGTAAATATCTGGACTGGGCGCGCAGCGCTATCGTCGCGCCGGTCAGCGGCTATGTCGCCAAACGTGCGGTTCAGGTCGGGATGCGCGTCAGTTCCGGCGCGACCCTGATGACGATCGTACCGCTCGATCAGGTATGGGTGGACGCCAATTTCAAGGAAAGCCAGATGCTGCAAATGCGGCTGGGACAGCCGGTGACCCTGACGGCGGATATCTATGGCGACAAAATGGTATACCACGGCACCATTCAGAGTCTGGGGATCGGCACCGGCAGCGCGTTCTCGCTGCTGCCGGCGCAGAACGCCAGCGGCAACTGGATTAAGATCGTGCAGCGTCTGCCGGTGCGCATCGCGTTGGACCCGGAAGGATTGAAACAGCGCCCGCTGCGTATCGGCCTGTCGATGCTGGCTAGCGTAGATCTGCACAATACGCAGGGCGAACTGCTGCCGGCCGCACCGATCGGTGCGCCGCGCTATCGCACCGATGTATACGACGATCCGCTCCGACAGGCTGACAAACTGGTGGCGAAAATTCTTCGCGACAACAGTCAGCCATTGACGAGCTCGCGTGGCTAAGGCGCCGGTGATGAACGATAAAGCCGCTTTTACGCCGCCGAATCCGGGGCTGGCGACGCTGGCGATATCGCTGGCGACCTTCATGCAGGTGCTGGATTCCACCATCGCCAACGTGTCGCTGCCGACGATTGCCGGCAACCTCGGCGTCAGTTCGGATCAGAGTACCTGGGTGATTACGTCGTTCGCCGTGTGCAACGCCATTTCTCTGCCGCTGACCGGCTGGCTTGCGCGCATCGTCGGTCAACGGCGGTTGTTTATCGTTTCGGTGCTGCTGTTCAGCCTGGCCTCTTTTCTGTGCGGCTTCTCGCGCAGTATGACGGAACTGATTGTTTTCCGGGCCTTGCAGGGCTTTTTCGCCGGGCCGATGTACCCCATGTGTCAGACGCTGCTGCTGATGATTTTCCCGCCCTCGCGCCGCAACATGGCGCTGGCGTTACTGGCGATGGTGACGGTGGTGGGGCCGATTGTCGGTCCGATTACCGGCGGGTGGATCACCGATAATTACGCCTGGCCGTGGATTTTTTATATCAACGTGCCGATCGGCCTGTTCGCCGCCGGGGTGGTGATGGCGCAACTGCGCGACTGGCAGGACACGACGGAGCGCGCCCGCGTCGACTACGTCGGCATCGGCCTGTTGGTTCTCGGCGTCGGCCTGTTGCAGGTGGTGCTGGATAAAGGCAACGACCTGGACTGGTTTGCTTCCCCGGATATCGTGACGATGTCCGTGATTTCCGCCATCGCGCTGGTGTCCTTTGTGCTCTGGGAGTTGGGAGAGCGCGACCCGCTGGTCAACCTGAGGCTGTTTGCCGATCGAAATTTCACTATCGGCACGCTGTCGCTGATGTTCGGCTACGCCGCGTTTTTCGCCATCAATGTGATTTTGCCCCAGTGGCTGCAAACCTGGATGGGATACACCTCGACCTGGGCAGGGCTGGCGGCCGCGCCGATGGGGATGTTGCCGATGCTGCTCACGCCGCTTATCGGCCGTTACGGTAACCGGGTCGACTTGCGCCTGCTCGCCACGTTGTCGTTTGTGATCATGGGGCTGTCGTGCCTGATGCGCGCCCAGTTCACCATCGACGTCGATTTCATTACGGTGGCCGGCGTACAGCTGTTTATGGGGATTGGCGTGGCGTTTTTCTTTGTGCCGCTGACCTCCATTTTGCTGTCGAGCCTGCACGGCAAGGATGTGGCGGAAGGTTCCGGACTGGCGACCTTTCTGCGCGTGCTGGGCGGCAGTTTTGCGTCGTCGCTCACCACCTGGATCTGGTCGCATCGCGAGATCTATCACCACGCGGTGCTGAGCGAAAGCGTTTCCGTCTACAACCCGGCGGCGGTGGATTACCTCAATCAGATGGGCGGCATCAGTCAGACCACGCTGGCGCAGCTGGACAAAACCGTGCAGCAGCAGGCGTGGATGGCATCCACCATCGACTATTTCCATCTGCTGGGCTGGGGGTTTATGGGGCTGGTGGTGATCATCTGGTTCGCCAGACCGCCGTTTACCAAAACAGGGCCGGCCGCCGCCGGGCATTAGCCCGCGGCGTGGCCGATGGGTAAATTAATGCCGATGCAGGTTCGTCATCGGCGCGTGTTTCGATGTTTCTGATGTTCAGCAAGGGGGTTCTGCCATGTTGTTATCCACGATGCCGTCCATGATGAGATTTACCGCCGATCTAATTGGCTGGATAGAGAACCATCTTGAAAGCCCGCTGATGATCAATGACGTCACCGCGAAGTCGGGCTACAGCAAATGGCATTTGCAACGCATATTCAAGAAAGAAACCGGCGTTTCGCTGGGGTCGTATATTCGCAGCCGGCGGTTGAGCAGAGCGGCGGTCGAATTAAAGCTGACCAACCAAACCATTCAGGACGTGGCGTTACGTTATTGTTTTGATTCCCAGCAGTCATTTACCCGTACCTTTAAAAAACATTTCGGGATGTCGCCCGGGCATTATCGTAAAGCTTTACGTTGGGATTTCTCCGGCTTGCAACCGTCATTAGACGCTAGCGTGGACTGGCTGCCGATTCCTGAAGTGGTTGATTTACCCGCCAGACCGGCTAATACCTACTTTTTTGAGCATACCCAAAGTATTGATGACTTTATTTCGGCAAGCGATATTCCGCAAAGAATAAAGCTGTGGGAGCAGACCAGCCGTCGATATAGTGGCCCGGAGGTGGTTATCTATTCTTTTTCAACCTTTATTCCGGACGCGAATCGGGTTAATCGCCATGTGCGAATGGAATACCATATTAGCGCCGTCGACCCGTATAATAACGGCGATGCTGATAATGATTACAGGCAGACGCCGGTCGAGACGGAGCGCTATTTACGCTTTCTGTTTTCCGGGGATGTAGAGGAATATACGTTGTTTTTGAAAACGATTTACCAGCATATTTTACCCGGCCGTTCTTATACCCGTATGAATGGCGGCGATCTGGAAATCATCCGTTGCAGGAAAGATGCGCAAGGTGAGATAGATAAAGACTATTTTGAAGTGGAATATTATGTTCCGTTTGATCGCAAATAAAAGATACACCCTAAATAATTCAAGTTGCAGGAAAGCCAACGCACCTGCAACTTGAAGTATGACGGGTATAAACACTAAAGCAGTATCATTCCTCTGGGGAATGGCATTGCAGTTGGCGGAAATGACCGGGTGATGACTAATTAATAGATGGGTAACAGTAAAGGCGTGTCAATATATACCCTCTGTGTCTAACCGTTTTCGCCATCAATACCATTGCGTATAGCCATGTTTTTGTTTTTATTTAAAATAATTCACAGTGTGAATTTTTGAACCACATGAAATTCGCTGTTTGGCGTATTTTATTCATCTCATTCAATAAAAATATGAGAAGTTTTTATCTGATCGTTAATACTTTCCAGTAAATAGGACGAGCAACATGGAGAAAGTAACGTGACGAATAGAAACTATACAATTGGCGATTATTTATTAGATCGTCTGGCGCAGAGCGGTATTCAGCATCTTTTTGGCGTTCCCGGTGATTACAATTTGCAATTTCTTGATCATGTCATCAGCCATCCCGCTATTTCCTGGGTAGGTTGCGCCAATGAACTCAATGCCGCTTATGCCGCCGATGGCTACGCCCGCTGCAAATCCGCCGCGGCATTGCTGACGACGTTCGGCGTCGGCGAATTAAGCGCGATTAACGGTATTGCCGGCAGTTATGCCGAATACGTTCCCGTCATTCATATCGCGGCGGCGCCCAGACAACAGTCGCAACAAAAAGGCGAACGCATGCACCATACGTTGGGGGATGGCGACTTCAGCCACTTTCTGCGCATGGCGACCGAGGTGACCACAGCCAGCGCCAGCCTGACCGTCGACAACGCTACGGCAGAAATCGATCGGGTTGTTAGCGCGGCGCTCACGCTTCGCCGTCCGGTCTATTTGTTTTTGCCGTTGGACGTGGCTGCGGCGCCAACCGACGATCGGCCCTCTCCGCTGGCTCTGCCAGACCCCTGGTGCGATCAGGCTTCGCTGAACGCGTTCAGCGCGGCGGCAACCGCGCTGCTGGAAAACGCGGGGACGGTTTCGTTGCTCGCGGATTTTCTGGCGCAGCGCTTTGGCGCAGCGGCAGCCTTACAGCGCTGGCTGGAACGTGTGCCGCTACCACATTCAACTTTGCTAATGGGGAAAGGCACGTTGAATGAACAGCATCCGAGCTTTATCGGCACCTATGCCGGGAGCGGCAGCAGTGAGAGCGTCAGGTCGCGTATTGAAGACGCCGACGTCATCATCAGCGTCGGCGTTCTGTTTGTCGATTCCATTACCGCCGGGTTCAGCCACCGGATTCCCGCGGGAAAAAACATTGATATTCAGCCGACGTTCGCGCGGGTAGGGAATCAGACGTTTCCCGCCGTCCCGATGCTAAAGGCGATTGACGCGCTGGAAACGATCACCGCGGCGCAAGCGGCCCGCTGGAACCCCGGTTTTATTACGCCGCCGGCACTGCCTGCGCCGCAAGATAAAAACTTCCTGGACCAACGCGAGTTCTGGCGGCAAATTCAGCATTTCATTCGTCCTGGCGACATCATTGTGGCCGAACAGGGAACCTCCTGCTTCGGGGCGGCGATGCTCACGTTGCCGCAGGAGTGTCAGTTTATTGCCCAGCCTTTATGGGGATCGATCGGCTACACGTTGCCCGCCGCGCTTGGCGCCAAGACCGCCTCTCCCGATCACCGGGTCATCCTGCTGATTGGCGACGGCTCTCTCCAGCTTACCGTGCAGGAACTCGGTTCGATTATTCGCGACGAACTCAGCATGGTGGTGTTGGTACTGAATAATCAGGGCTATACCGTCGAGCGAGCGATACACGGCCCGGAACAACGCTATAACGACATCGCGGCCTGGAACTGGACGCAGCTCCCGATAGCGCTTGGCTGTGACAGCGATAAGGTGTTCATCAAACAAACCCGCACGCCAGACCAACTGGCTCAGGTTCTGGCCGACATTGATGGGGAACATCGCCTGTCGTTTATCGAAGTGGTGTTACCTAAGATGGATATACCGGATTTACTGCACACGGTTTCTCAGTCGATTGAAATGCGCAACACCGTGCAGTAATGAATGGTCGTGATGATGTGCAATGTGTAATGTGCATGGAGCCGGCGTCGGCGTGCCGAATGGCGAAAACCATGAATGGGGTAATCATTAAACCGAAGTCATGCCCGTGAGAAGAGCGCGTCATGGTGGCGTGTAAATCATGACGCTGTCTTCATTAGGGTGATTTCGGTTTTATCGGATGGTGCCTGATGGCTGCGAAGGTATACTGCATCGCAGTTTTCGATCACAAAAGAGTAAGTGTGTTATGACATTAATCAAACGTGCAGTGAACATCGTGGGTGTGGCCGCTCTGATGGCGGCAGCGAGTTACGTTCAGGCGGCAGGCTGGCAGGATTCCCTTTCCAGCGCGGCCAGCCAGTTAAGCCAGAACGGCGCTTCATCCGGCAACCTGAGTGGGCTGACCGGCTTGCTTAATGGCGAAACTCAGTCGCTGAGCGCCGGCAGCATGAACAATGCGGCGGGTATCCTGCAATATTGCCTGAAACAGAAGCTGGTTTCGGCGACAAACACCGAAAATGTCAAAAACCAGTTGCTGAATAAGCTGGGCCTGAGCTCTCAACAGGAGCAGCAGAAACAGACCGATTATGTGCAAGGGTTGGCCGGCTTGCTGAATACGGGGGAGGGGAAACAGGTAAACCTGAGCACGTTGGGTAATACCCCGCTGGCGGAAAAAGTCAAAGCCAAGGCGTGTGACATCGTATTAAAGCAAGGCGTGAAGTTTATTTCCTGACGGAATATCCCCGACCAGCGCGCGGCATTGATAGCGTCTGGTCGGGTAACGTGCCATAAAGGTCAGCAGATAAATACGACGGTGGCGTAACCGATCGTATTTATCTGCAGTGCTTCACTGCATTTTGAGCAGGAGGCATGTCGTGATGCCGAAACCGTGCCGGATTAACAATAACCTATTTTTCTGAACCCTATTTAATACAGGGCTGGCGCTCTGTCTATGGTTAGTGACCGTATTTAAAATTAAAGCCTAACGCATCGCCAGTGGTATCGTACTCGCGGAAGTTATATATCAACGGCTTCCACTTTGACGAGTCGATGGCATCGTTGTGACCCAATAGATGGCTTTCTACCCAGATATTCAGAATATCAAGCTCAACAAGTATAAAACGCCCTTTGTCCGTCGTGCTTACTGTTTTGCACTCCGCCTGAATTGGGCATTCAACTACGCGCGGTGGTGCAATTCCGGCTGATTCTTCAGTATGAAGCCCGGTTCTGGCGAATTTATCGTGACATACCTGAACGCCCCATTTGATTTGGCTTTCAGATAATGTATCTCCACCAGTCAGCTTACCGATTTCCTCCACTTTTTCCCAAAGCGTAGAATCAGGGATATTTATGACCGCATCGGACCCCGATATTAGGTTGCTGTGTGTCTTGCTGCCTTTGCTGACCCCGATAATAATTTTATCGCCAAGAGAGATCGACGAGGATACGGGGGCGATATTGGTATTCCCGTTACGGCTGTCTGTCGTGGTGACAAGAAAAACCGGGAAGCCGTAATAAAATGAATTTAACTTCACATTTTTCTTCATTTCAGCATAGAACCCATTATTTGAAGACTTACATGGCGCCCATTTCTACTCTTCCTGCTTGTCTTTAACAATAACCACAATTGAGTATTTACGGGGTATACGTGCTATATGTTAATACGTTTGTTGGTTATCTGCATAAAAAACTCCTGTTCACGTAATGTGACGGTTTTGGGGTGTAACTATTCCTTTTGGCTTGCTGGTGATATGGGTAGCCGAGCTGCAGCACATTTATATACTGCATCATGGGCTTGCTGTGGGTGTTGCGCCGCAGTGAAAAATAGAGAGGAAAAAATAATCCACAAACCTGAAAAGAGGTATATGATATGCATCATATTGCTTTATCCTCCCACCTTTTTAAAACTGGGAAAAATGAGGTTAAAACATGCAACGAATCGTAATACCAGCTAATTATATTCATACGCGTACAACGCCTTTTTGGACCAGGGATACTGCGCCGGCGTCTATTTGGCAGCGGCACCTGGATGCGGGTACCCGCCAGGGCGTTTACCCGCGTTTATGCGTGATGCAAGGGGCTATCCGTTATTATGGTTACGCTGATGAGACAAGCCCTGATCCTGTTGACACGTTGACGATAGAGGCCGGGCAGTTTGGTGTATTCCCGCCCGAAAAATGGCACCGAATAGAAGCATTATCTGATGATACGCTATTCAACGTTGATTTTTATGTCGATCCTAAAATTTTGATCGAAGGCTGAGGTGTTAATAATGGAAAGCGAAAATAAAGGGTATTCCTTAGCGATAACTAACCGTGGCAATAGTGAAAAAAAAGAAAAGATTTTTTTGAAACCCATGTCCTTATATGTGCCGGACGTCGCCGCTCAGGCAGTTGCCGCGCTGATCAACGAACTGTCGGAAACAAGTCAAAAGGGTAAAGATTTTGTGCTGACCGTTACCAATCAAAATAATGGCGTGTCAGTAGATAAAGATTTCGCTGCTCTTTCTGAACTGAAAGACCCGGCTATTGCCGCCGATGCCGTCAAAGAACTGATTAATATTGTGCGAGGCTACGAGTCAGACGAGGAAACTAACGTTTGCGGCTGGTAGCGGGCCGTGTTGAGGTAGTAAATACTCCTTATATATCTATTCGATGTGGAGTGAATATAAGGGGTATTATTTAGTCAGTCTCCGTGTAAGTATTATTGCGCAGTGATCGACGGATTTGCTCCAGATTCTAAATTCGCAGGGTACGTAATTCGTGAACATTGCGCCATTGTCATTATCCTGGATGCCTGTGGCTGCTCAGTAATACCTGATTCATGAGTCTTACTCATAAAGCCATTCTGTAGCGCATGATTATCATCGGGTTCAATCCCGGTAATATAGCGCACAGAATCTACGCTTAAATGACCGGTATGAATCAACTCCAGATGCGATCGAAAAAAACCTCAGAGCTATTTTTTATTGCCATTCTCAGCGCCCTGATGGCGTTTACTTCTTTATCGACAGACATTTACTTACCCGCCATGCCAGTCATGGGGAAAGATTTACAGGGTGATGTGGAACTGACCATCACTGGCTTTTTAATCGGCTTTTGCATCGCACAGCTGATTTGGGGGCCATTAAGCGACCACTGGGGTCGCCGGACGCCGCTGTTTATTGGTATGGCGCTATTTATCGTCGGCTCCGTGGGCTGCGCACTTTCAACCACTATTTCGCAAATTGTTTTCTGGCGTATCTTTCAGGCGCTTGGCGCATGCACAGGGCCGATGCTGGCTCGCGCGATGATCCGCGATCTATTTAGCCGTATCCGGGCCGCGCAAATGCTCTCTACGCTAATAATCATTATGGCGATTGCGCCGATTGCCGGGCCGCTACTCGGCGGGCAATTGATCAAAGTGACGTCATGGCACGCGATTTTCTGGCTGCTGGCGGTGATTGGCCTGCTCATGTTCATTTCATTATATTGGCTGCCTGAAACCTTAGCCGAAGACAGACGAGTAAAGGCTTCTTTATCCAGCGCCTTCCGCAACTATTATGCACTGCTGACGAATACCGCTTTTATGCGCTTCACCCTGTGCCTGACGGCCTATTATGTCGCCGCCTACGCTTTTATTACCGGGTCAGCCTTTGTCTACATCACTTACTTCGGTATCGATCCACAACATTACGGCTGGTTATTTGCGCTGAATATTGTCGGCGTGGTGGGAATGAGCATAGTGAACCGCCGTTTGGTTCAACGTTACCCGCTTGAGAAGTTGCTTAAATTTGCCGTGCTGATCGCCACCGCCGCCTCACTCGTTCTTGCGTTAGGCACAAAACTCAACATCGGCGGGATGGTCCTGATTGTGGTGTCGGTGTTTGTTTTCTTTGCGATGAACGGCATTATCGCTGCAACATCGACCGCCGCCGCGCTTGATACCGTGCCAAATATTGCGGGTTCCGCGTCGGCATTAATCGGCTCGTTACAGTACGGTAGCGGCATTATTTCCTCCTTGCTGCTTGCCCTGTTGGGGGACGGCACGCCGTGGACGATGGCCTGGATTATCGCCTTGTTTACCGCGATCAGCGCGGTAATTGTGCTGACCACACGAGTAGCGAAAACGGCCGGTTAGGTATTTTTGTCGAAGATTGATGTTTTCGGGATAGCGCTTTCGGCCATATATCACGAACTCGCTTTTATACCCGTCACTTTTTAAGGAGGCATGATCCATGACTGACGAACATGATTCCACCCGCAGGATGCTAATTACGGCACTGGCAGGATTAACGCTGACCACTGTCACGCTGTCACCGGCCGCTGCCGCCTCCGGGAATAATCAAAATAACAGCCGTACCCTGGTGGTGTATTTTTCCAGAAGTAACAACACGCGGGTGATAGCGGGTGTTATTCATCGCAGCCTAAACACCGATCTTTTTGAAATTGAGCCGGCGAGCCCTTATCCGGCGGATTATTTTCAGACCGTGGCACAGGCGACAACCGAACGCGACCGTGGAATAAGACCGCCATTAAAAAATCGCGTCGTCAATATCGAGCGCTATACCCAAAATAATTCAAGTTGCGGGAAGGCGGCAACCGAGTGAATCCCCAGGAGCTTACATAAGTAAGTGACTGGGGTGAGCGAGGGCAGCCAACGCAGCTGCAACTTGAAGTATGACGGGTATATCAGACCATTTATTTAGGTTTTCCTATCTGGGGAACCACCGTTCCACCCGTCGTGCAGACCTTTCTCAGTACGCACAACCTGACGGGTAAAATGCTGATTCCTTTTATTACCCACGGGGGATACGGTCCTGGCAACAGCGTGGATGTTCTGGCTGCCCTGGCGCCGGGAGCCAGGCGAGAAAAACCGCTGGTCATTGAATGCGATCAGGAAAGAAAAACGACAGAAACGGTGACCCGTTGGTTGGAGGTGATCCGTAGCTGACTTAGGCCATGAGTAAATTTGGAAAATAGAGGTCATTCATCGCCGCTAAATAATTATATTCTGGTGACGGTTTTTTCATTGACCGCATGCATCCTTAACGATGTCCTTTCTTTCTCTCCGTTGTTTGTTATGGAGCAGTGCTTCAGGATATTTTCAGGGCAAAAGCGATCTGCTTTTCAGTGAGTCGTGGCTTTCTCATGCCGGATGACCTCTTTTTTCAGGAGAAGACAGGCCGGAAACTCAACGTTACGTCGGTACTGAACAAAGGGAGAAGGTCAAAGTGATTTTCTGAAAGGGGGCTAAAAAGCAAAAAGCAGATGTCTTTCGACATCTGCTTTTCTAAATTTGTCGCCTCTGACGGGGATTGCCTTTGCCAGTAACTGGTTAATAAATGAGCCAAACTGTAATGCCCTTTCTGTCAAGACCACCAGAGTGACTACGATATGGGTATTGCGCTGCGAAAGCTCGCAATACCTGCCATCAACATCCACCATCAATCAATGGACGCCCCCCAGCCGATGAGGGTGCCCCTCTGACCAGTTGACCGTCATCAAACCGGAGCAACTGATCGGCCAGATGAAAGTAACGGTCATCATGGGTGATCACAATCACTAGTTTATTCTGCGCTTTCAGGCGGGGAATGATCTCGGTGTAAAACAGCCGACGGAATCTGGGGTCCTGATCTGCTGCCCACTCGTCAAAGACACAGATTGGTGTGTTCTCACAGTAAGACATGATCAGCGCCAGACGTTTTTTCTGCCCGGAGGAGAGGTTCGTTGAGGACAGCCGACCGTGGGAGACGGTCACTTTATTGTTCAGTTCCATATCACCCAGATGGCGTTGGATCATAGCGTCATCACCGGGGTTACCCCATTCATCCAGAACGTGATCGAACAGGAAGAAATCCGCGAAAATCGTGGAAAACGCCTGCTGGTATTCGGCCAGCGGGATGGTCTCAGACACGATGTCATCATCCAGGCTGATTTGGCCCTGATCCGGCTGGTACAAGCCGACTAGCAGTTTTGCAAACGTCGATTTACCGCTGCCGTTGCCGCCGGTCAGAAAGACCGCTTCCCCACGCCGGAACTGTGCATCGATCGGGCCGATGCCAAAGCGGTACTGATCCTCTGCATCTGCCTGATAGTGAAAGGTGAGCTGGCGGACGTTAAGCGTCTGCCATGCCAGCCGTTCTGAGAGCGAATGGTGGCTTGATGAGGCCATGTCGGCCTCGTCCCGGGCCAGCGGCAGCCCTTCGACGTTACGGTAGGAGACGGTAAATTCGCTGAAACGGGATAATGAACTGACGACGTTTTCCACCGGGTCGATCATATACAGGATCACCAGTACGAAGCCGACGACCGAGTCGGTCGGGATGTCTTTGAAGTACAGGCTGGAGCCGAATACCACCAGGCCGACCAGAAAAAAAATCAACGTCGAACCGATACTGTTCAGCATCGTAAAGATCAACGATACCCGGACACTGAGATGGCGGATATCACGGTAATTGGCTTTTAGAACCCGTTCATAAATGAAGTGACGCCGTCTGGCATTAATGCTCAGTTCCTGGCTGCCGTCGACCATCATCTGCATGCCCTGAAACAGCGTATCTTCATAGTGGCGTAAGTGCTTGAAATGGCGCAACCCATAACGAAGGAAGACGCTGGCGATCAGTCCGAGCAGGATGATAAGCGCCGTTGAAACCAGAAACAGACGCCCGGAGAGATAACTCATATAACTCAGACAGAGCACCACTGTGATCAGGCTGTAGATGAACTCCGGCAGAATCAGCAGGCCTTCCGACAGTTTGGCCGCGTCGGTTTTCAGCGCGGCCAGAATGCGGTGCCCGCCGATGCGTTCAATGATGGCATAAGGCGTTGACAGCAGACGGCGGGTTAGTGAGTCCCTGAATTCATAAACGACGCGGGCCCCCAGCCTGGCCAGCAGATATCTGGACATCAGGCCGAACAGCAATACCGCTGATACAGCCAGTAAAAACCAGACAAAAGGTGTCGCGCTGGCAGCGGACTGGCTGGTCATGGCACTGATCTGCATGGTAATGATCTTTAGCATGCCGATACCAGACAGCGCGCTGATAGCACTCAGCACCGTGGCCAGCAGAACCAGCCATTTGAAACGGACAACGATAAATTTGAACATCCGTTTTTCCTGTTTTTCCTTGTTATTCAGTATAAAACCGCCGGTTGTGATAACCGGCGGGGGATTAATGACACGGCTATGGCTTATTTCCGCTGTACCGTGTCGGCAATAAACGCCACGTGCGGCATTTTCAGCAACTGGACATGGTTGCCGGAGCCTCGCTGAAGCGGTATTGCCGGGATCAGCGTCTGCCAGCCAGTCATCCGGTCGACTCCTGCGTCCTCAGCCAGGATCAGTGACGGCGTGACATCCGGCAGCGACGTCGGCTGGTATCCGGTGCGCAGGTTGGCGGCAAAAACCCGGAAGATGGCCGTCAGATCCTGTGCCCGGCTACTGGCCGACATCACACCGCGCTCGACCAGGCGCTGATGCAGGCACACCAGCCGCTGCGGTTGCGTCAATGCCGCCAGCTCAGACTCCGTCAGTTCCAGTGCTGTGCCTTGCATTTCAAACAGCGCGATCAGCCGCATGAATATCTGCATGTCCGGGTACTCTTTCGCTGCCTGAGGCGCTCTGGAGTCCACCAACGTCAGCGATGCCACCGGCGTGCCATCCTGCTCCAGCCGTCGCGCCAGCTCCAGTGCACTCCAGCCGCCGAACGAATGGCCCAAGAGATGGAGTGGCCCGTTGAGCGACTGTGCCTTAAGCGCCTCCAGATAATACTGGGCGGCAGCCTCGACCGAACTGTGAGGTGTGGTGCCTTCCAGCAAACCTTGCGGCTGCAGGCCCCATACCTGCCAGTCATCCGGCATGGCGGCAGTCAGCGCCATAAAACTCATGACGTTATCACCGGCACCGGGAATGCAGACCAGCACGGGCCCGGCCTGTCGGCCTGCCTGTAACGTGATCACCGGCGTCTGAGTATGCTGCACGGTTGTCGGCTCTGGCAGCCTGCGGGCCTGAATCGCCAGGGATATCTGCTGACCGACCGTACCGACATGGGCTTTGGTAAACAGGCTCATGTGATCACCGGGCACCGGGGTCACCCGGATCGAGGACGGCGGTAAGATGCGGTCCCAGTGCAGGTACGGCTCTGCCCGTGCCAGACTGTCACGGGCAGCCAGCAGGTCAACCTGTACCGGCAGTGGCTGTGGCCGGTATTCTGCATTCAGCAGATCCTGACGGTGCTGCAGCCAGTGGCAGAAATACGTCGGCGCCCAGTCAGATGGGATGACGCCCAGTTGGCAGGCCAGTGCATGGTAATCCTGCCATTGCCGACACGTAGCCAGCGCTGCGGTTGGCAGCGGCTCACCCCGCAGCGTCAGGACATCCTGAATCAGTGCCTGACTCATTTGCTCCAGCGTATCTTCCGTATTCGATACCGACTCGACTGGCGGTAAAGCCCAGGTATCCAGCAGCCCCAGGAATTCAACCGACTGGTTCAGTCCGATCAACTGCGCGGCAATTTCATACGCCAGCGTGCCGCCCAGCGACCAGCCCAGCAGGCGATAAGGCCCCTGCGGTTGAACTTCGCGGATAATGCTGACATAACGGGCTGCCGCCCCTTGCAGCGTTTTGAAGCTCGGCAGATGGCGATCCGGCCCCTGCAGGCCGTACACCGGAATATCCGCATCAATCGCTGCCACCAGTTGCGGGCCGTAAAGCAGTTCGCCAGTTGCCTCCGGCACCATGAACAAGGGGCGTTGCGACCCGGACGAACGCAACGCTACCCAGGCCTTGCGCTGTGTTTCTGCCGTTTCGAGCGCTGCTGCCAGTTCAAACAGGCGAGGTGATTCAAACAGGGTGGACAGGGAAAGCGTGAATCCACGCCTGTGCGTTTCACTCACCAGTTTCACCGCCAGTAATGAATGGCCGCCGAGTTCAAAGAAGTGATCCTGACGACCGACACGCTCAATCCCCAGTAGCGTTTGCCACAGCTCCGCCAGCATGTGCTCCATGGCACTGCGCGGGGCTTCAAAGGTCTGGCGGATAAAGGCACTGTCATCCGGTTCCGGCAGGGCTTTTTGATCAATCTTGCCATTGGCCGTCAGCGGCAGTGCGTCAACAGATACATAGACCGCCGGGGTCATGTAGGCAGGCAGTTGCCCGGCGATGTGACCACGTAGTGCCTGCACGTCAGCGTCGCCGACATACCAGGCCACCAGACGCGGCTCACCGTCCTGACCGGGGCGTGCCAGCACCACAGTGTCCGTGACCTGCGTGTGACTGCGCACCGCCGCTTCGATCTCACCCAGCTCGATACGGAAACCGCGTATTTTGACCTGATGATCGTTACGGCCCAGATAGTCGAGGGTGCCGTCGGCATTCCAGCGTGCCAGATCGCCAGATCGGTACATCCGTGCCCCGGTTTCCGCCGCGAACGGATCGTCGAGGAACCGTTCCGCAGTCAGTTCTGGCCGGTTCAGGTAACCCCGCGCGACACCGGCTCCAGCAACATACAGCTCGCCGATCACACCGATTGGCACCGGTTGTTGCTGCGCATCCAGCAGGTAGGTGCGTAAATCCGGCAGGCGACGTCCGATCGGGCTGGCAGTAGACATGACATCCTCTGGCTGCAACGGCTGCCAGGTGACGTGTACCGTGGTTTCGGTAATACCGTACATATTGATGAGCTGTGTCCGATGATTGGCTGCTCGTGAATACCACGGTGCCAGGCTCGATGGATTCAGCGCTTCACCGCCAAAAATCACATAACGCAATGCGTGGTGCCCGGCGTTGTCGGCCTGCGCCGCCATCAATTGCCGGAACGCGCTCGGCGTCTGGTTGAGAACCGTGACTTCTTGCTCACAAAGCAACTGATAGAAGGCCTGCGGCGAACGGCTGACCAGATACGGCACCACCACCAGACGACCCCCATTGAGCAGTGATCCCCAGATTTCCCAGACTGAAAAGTCAAAGGCGTAGGAGTGGAATAGCGTCCAGACATCCTCGGCACCGAACTGGAACAGCGGTTGCGAGGCGCGTAACAGCCGCACGACATGGTGATGTTCCACCAGCACGCCTTTCGGCAGCCCGGTGGAACCGGAGGTGTAGATGACATAGGCCAGATGACGGGGTGTCAGGTCCACTGCCGCCGGGTTGATATTATCAGCAGAGCAGGTGGCCCAAGGCTGTGCCGGGTTATCCAGCGCAATCACCGGGCTGTCAGTCGGCACGTTGGCACGCAGCGTGGTCGTGGTGATCAACGCGACCGGCTCACTGTCACGCAGAATATAGTGCAACCGTTCTTCCGGATAGCCTGGGTCGAGCGGGACATAGGCCCCACCGGCTTTTAGCGTCGCCAGCAGCGCCACTACCAGGTCGACACTGCGTTCCAGCGCAATCGCCACCCGATTATCCGGCCTGACGCCCTGTTCAATCAGCCAGTGCGCCAGCTGATTCGCACGGCGGTTTAGCTCGCCATAGCTCAGTGACTGACCGTCAAAGACCACGGCGACCGCATCCGGCTGCCGGGCGGCCTGCTGTTCAAACAATTCATGGATGCAGATATCCGCCGGGAAGTGGGTCTCGATTTCATTGAAGTCGTACAGCACCTGCCGGCGTTCGGCGTCCGGCAGCACCGTCAGGCGATGTACCGGTTGCGTTGATTCCTGCGCCAGCGCGTCGGCCAGTGCCGTCAGCGTGATCTGCATCATCTCACCGACACGCGCCGCACCGATACCCGCAGCGACCTGAATATCCAGACTGAAGCCCGCCACGCCCTGATCGTTCACCGATACGTTGACCGGGTAGTTGGTGCGCTCCTGGCTGAACAGTACGTCGATGCCCGTCAGTTCTGTCTGTACATCCGTCTGCTCGCTGCCGCCGTTATAGCGGTAGTTGAGCAGGCTCGTGAATAGCGGGCTCTGGGTACCAACGCCGCTGTATTGCTGGACGTCGGCCAGTGAGGCGTGCTCGAAGTTCAGCAGCCCGGCCAGGCCGTCGTGCGTCTGGCGCAGCGCCTGTTCGACGCTGACCTGTCCCAGCGACAGGCGCAACGGCAGAGTGTTCAGGAACATGCCCAGCACCCGGTCAGCGCCTTCACCACCGGCCATACGGCCAAACAGCACGGTGCCGAACACAACATTGTCCTGTCCGGTGGTGGCCTGCACCACGCGACCCCAGGCCAGATGGAACAGGCTGGCGACGCTGATGCCGCGCTGTTGTGACAGTGTTCGCAGCCGTTGCCCCAGGGTATCTGACAGTGGCAGATGATGTTCGTCGATGTGCTGGCCACTGCCCTGAATATCCAGTAGCCCGAACGGTGCACAGGGCTCGTCAATATCCCCGAGCTGTGTGCGGAAATAGTCCTGCTGCGCCGATTGTTGTGCTGGTATAGCCGTTTGCTGACGGGCGAGGGCGACGAACTGCCGGAACGGCAGCGGGGTGGGTAACTGGTCGGCCTTGCCTTCAAGGTGTGCCTGCACCTCTTCCAGCAGCAGCTCCAGCGTGGTGTGGTCCATGCACAAGTGGTGGTGCAGCAGGCACAGCAGCCAGCGGTTATTCGCCGGGTCGGCGGCCTGCCAGGCTTGTATCATCGGTGCCTGAGCGACATTCATCTGCAACTGCGCCGGGGTAAAGCGCTGCTGCAGGGTGTCGGCGACATCGTCGGACTGGATAACCAGCGTTTCCACCGGCATCAGCGCCTCGCGCCAGACCACCTGAACGGCCTCGTCCAGTCCTTCCCAGACGATGCCGGTACGCAGAATGTCGTGACGCTGAATGACTGCCTGCAAGGCGGCAATGAAATGATCCAGCCCGTCCTTTTCTTCAAAACTCAGGATGGAGCGGGTGATGTAGGCATCGCCCACCGGCTGCAGCAGATGGTGAAACAGAATACCGGTCTGCAACGGTGCCAGCGGGTAGATGTCCTGCACATTGCGAACCCCTCCCGGCACGGTAGCCGCCACGGCATCAATCTGCGCCTGTGTCAGGGCCACCAGTGGCAGCATCTCCGGGGTGATTTGTGTGCTGTCGGTATGGATCCGATTGGCCGGTACAGTGCCAGTCGTGGTGTCGGCGGTCAGTGTGGCCGCCAGAGCGGCCAGTGTCGGCTGCCTGAACAGTTCGCTGACCGGGAGTGTATAACCCGCCTGCCGTAAGCGTTCGATCAGTTTAATCGCCAGCAGGGAATGGCCGCCGAGTTCGAAGAAATGATCCTGACGACCGACTTGTTCGATACCGAGCAGATCCTGCCAGAGGGTTGCCAGAGTGTGCTCAGTCCTACCTTGTGGTGCCTCGTAGTCGGTGCGAACAAAGGCGTTGTCGTCCGGGGCCGGCAAGGCGTTGCGATCGACTTTACCGTTTGGCGTCAGCGGCAGCGTGGGCATCTGAACACAGGCTGCTGGCACCATATGGGCAGGCAGCCGCTCAGCGAGATGGCGGCGCAGCGCATGTGCTTCGGCATTACCGACATACCAGACGATCAGACGCGGTTGGCCGCTATGATCCGGTCGTGTCAGGACCACGGCCTCGGTGACACCGGCGCATCCGAGTGCGCAGGATTCGATTTCACCCGGCTCGATACGAAAACCGCGGATCTTGACCTGACTGTCGTTGCGGCCCAGGTATTCCAGTGTCCCGTCAATCTGCCAGTAGCCCAGATCGCCGGTGCGGTACATCCGGGCTCCCGGCTCGTGAGCAAACGGATCATCCTGAAAGCGCTCTGCTGTCAGATCGGGGCGATTCAGATAGCCGCGTGCGACACCGACGCCACCGATATACAGCTCACCGGTGACACCGACGGGTACCAACTGACCATGACTGTCCAGCAGATAGATTTTTGTGTTTTCAACCGGGTAACCGATCGGTGGCTGACCAGCATAAGGCTGATGCAGGGCAAAAGTGCTGGCCCAGATCGTGGCTTCTGTTGGGCCATAGGCGTTGTAGACCGCCCGGCCTGTACACCAGGGGGCAATTGCCTCACGGCTGATGGCTTCCCCAGCTGTCACCAGCACGGCCAGCTCCGGCAGCGCCTGTGCCGGGTTCAGACTGGAGAGCGCCGCCGGTGGCAGTGTGGCATGGCTGATTCGCTGTTGCTGCATAAACTGCGTCAACGTCTCACCCAGCAGTCGGCCCCGTGGCAGGTACAGCGTTGCCCCAGAGCACAACGCCATCACGATATCGAACAGACTGGCATCGAAACTGAGGGAACTGAACTGGAGTACACGGCTGCCTGCCCCTGCGTTAAACAGACGGATTTGTGCTTGTGATAGATTGCACAGACCCCGGTGTTCCACCAGCACGCCTTTCGGCTGCCCGGTGGAGCCGGAGGTGTAAATGATATAGGCCAGATGACGGGGCGTCAGGCCCACCGCCGTCGGGTTGATATTGTCGCTCGGGCAGGTTGCCCACGGCTGTGCCGGGTCATCCAGTTCAATCACCGGGCTGTCAGTCGGCACGGTAGCGCGCAGGGTGGTGGTAGTGATCACTACCACCGGTGCGCTGTCGGCCAGCATGTAATGCAGGCGATCTTGTGGGTAGTCCGGGTCGAGCGGGACATAGGCCCCACCGGCTTTCAGGGTCGCCAGCAGCGCCACCACCAGGTCGACGCTGCGCTCCAGTGCAATCGCCACCCGATTATCCGGCCTGACGCCCTGTTCTGTCAGCCAGTGCGCCAGCTGATTCGCACGGCGGTTCAGCTCACCATAGCGCAGTGACTCCCCCTCGAAGACCACGGCGACAGCGTCCGGCTGTCGGGCGGCTTGCTGTTCAACCAACTCATGAATGCAGACCGCTGTCGGAAACGCGGTGGCGGTGTCATTAAAGCCATACAGTACCTGCTGGCGTTCGGCGTCCGGCAGCACCGTCAGGCGATGCACCGGTTGCGTTGGTGCCTGCGCCAGCGCGTCGGCCAGTGCCGTCAGGGTGACCTGCATCATCTCACCGACACGGGCCGCACCGATACCTGCGGCAACCTGAATATCCAGACTGAAGCCCGCCGCGCCCTGATCGTTCACTGATACGTTGACCGGGTAGTTGGTGCGCTCCTGACTGAACAGCATGTCGATGCCCGCCAGTTCTGTCTGTACATCCGTCTGCTCGCTGCCGCCGTTATAGCGGTAGTTGAGCAGGCTGGTGAACAGCGGGCGTTGAGCACCGACGCCGCTGTATTGCTGGACGTCGGCCAGCGAGGCGTGCTCAAAACGCAGCAGCCCGGCCAGGCCGTCGTGCGTCTGGCGCAATGCCTGTTCGACACTCACCTGTCCCAGCGACAGACGTAACGGCAGGGTATTCAGGAACATACCCAGCACGCGGTCCGCACCTTCGCCACCGGCCATCCGGCCAAACAGCACGGTGCCGAACACGACGTTGTCCTGCCCGGTGGTGGCCTGTACCACACGGCCCCAGGCCAGATGGAACAGGCTGGTGACGCTGATGCCGCGTTGTTGTGACAGTGTTCGCAGCCGTTGCCCTAATCGATCTGACAGCGGCAAATGATGTTCATCGATGCGCTGGCCGTTGCCCTGAATATCCAGCAGCCCGAACGGGGCGCAAGGCTCGTCAATATCACCGAGCTGTGTGCGGAAATAGTCCTGCTGTGCCTGCGCATCCGTCTGCTGACGGGCGAGGGCGACAAACTGCCGGAACGGCAGCGGGGCAGGTAGCTGGTCGGCACGGCCCTGCAGGTGCGCCTGAACCTCTTCCAGCAGTAACTCCAGTGTGGTGTGGTCCATACACAGATGGTGGTGCAGCAGGCACAGCAGCCAGCGGTTATTGGCCGGGTCGGCGGCCTGATACCCCTGGATCATCGGTGCCTGAGTGATGTTCATCTGCAATTGCGCCGGGTTAAAGCGCTGTTGCAGGGCGTCGGCGACATCGTCGGACTGGATAACCAGGGGTTCCACCGGCATTAGCGCTTTGCGCCAGACCACCTGAACGGCTTCGTCCAGCCCTTCCCAGACGATTGCTGTGCGCAGAATGTCGTGGCGTTGAATGACTGCCTGCAAGGCGGCAATAAAATTATCCAGCCCGGTCTGCTCCTTAAAGCTCAGGATGGAGCGGGTGATGTAGGCATCCCCCACCGGTTGCAGCAGATGGTGGAACAGAATGCCGCTCTGCAACGGTGCCAGCGGGTAGATGTCCTGCACATTGCGCACGCCCCCCGGCACGGTAGCCACCACGGCATCGATCTGCGCCTGTGTCAGGGCCACCAGCGGCAGCATATCCGGGGTGATTTGGGCACTGTCGGCATGGATCCGATTGGCCGGTACAGTGCCAGTCGTGGTGTCGGCGGTCAGTGTGGCCGCCAGTGCAGCCAGCGTCGGCTGTCTGAACAGCTCGCTGACGGAGAGTGTGTAACCCGCCCGGCGCAGGCGTTCGATCAGTTTAATCGCCAGCAGGGAATGGCCGCCGAGTTCGAAGAAATGATCCTGGCGCCCGACGCGCTCAATCCCCAGCAGGTCCTGCCAGAGTTGCGCGAGTCTCTGTTCGGCTGCGCCCTGCGGTGCCTCGTAGTGAGTACGGATAAAGGCGCTGTCGTCCGGGGCAGGCAGCGCCTTGCGGTCCACCTTGCCGTTTTGTGTCAGCGGGATCTGCTCCAGCCTTATATACGCCGACGGCACCATATAGCCTGGCAGGCGCTGTGCCAGTTGCGCTTTCAGTGCCTCGATGGTGATTGCCTCATCCGACAGGGTGTAATACGCCACCAGTCGCTGATCGCCGGTTGCGGTGCGCTGTGCGATCACCACCGCCTCGCGTACACCAGTGCCGCCCTGCAACACCGATTCAACCTCACCGGGTTCAATACGGAAACCACGGATCTTGACCTGATCGTCATTACGGCCGAGGTAATCAATGGTGCCGTCGGCATTCCAGCGGCCCAGATCGCCCGTCTTGTACAAGCGTGCGCCCGGCCCGGTCGAGAACGGATCCGCCAGGAAGCGTTCGGCGGTGAGGTCGGGGCGGTTCAGGTAGCCGCGCGCCACACCGGTACCGCCGATATACAACTCACCGGTCACACCGACCGGCACCGGCTGGCGGTCAGCGTCCAGCAGATAAACCCGGCGGTTGGCCATCGGTCGGCCGATATGCGGCCGGGCTGTTTGCCCGGTGATGCGCGTGTGGGTGCTGTCCACGGTACATTCGGTCGGGCCGTAGACGTTATGGAACGCCACCCCTTCCCGCGAGGCCAGCGCCTGCCATTGCGCGGCACTGATGGCTTCGCCGCCGAGCAGGACCGTGCGCAGTAAGGGCGGTAACGGCCCGGCGGTCATCAACAGTGCCAACTGCGACGGTGTGCAGTCAAAGACCGCCAGCGCCTGCTGTGTTATCCAGTCACGCAGCTGTTCACCGTTCTGGCGTATCGCCTCGGGCACAATCACCAGCGTGCGGCCTGAGGCCAGTTGCACCAGTTGCTGCACGGAGGCATCAAAGGATGGCGAGGCATTGAGGCTGACGCGTTGCAGGTCGGCTGAACCATACACCGCCTGCTCCAGCCCGGCCCAGAGGTTGACCACGCTGCCATGCTCGACCAGCACGCCTTTGGGCTGTCCGGTGGAGCCGGAGGTGTAAATCACATAGGCCAGATGATGCGGCGTCAGGCCCACTGCCGCCGGGCTGATGTCGTCGGCCGGGCAGA
>NZ_CM001979.1:1652740-1959157 GCF_000406205.1 Dickeya sp. NCPPB 3274
AATTTGGCTCCTCTGACTGGACTCGAACCAGTGACATACGGATTAACAGTCCGCCGTTCTACCGACTGAACTACAGAGGAATCGCTTGAACGGGGCGCATAATAACGGGGTCTGCCGTGCATGTCAAAGGTGTAAACCACATTTTTGACGCGTTTGGCGAGGGAATGCGCAATATGCCGACTTTTTCACACGATCGTCTTGATTGAACTGCGTTTTACGTTGCGTCGTCGTGCTAAAACGGCGGACCGGCAGCAGCGTGATGCTGCCGGTCCGGCGGGATTATTGCAGCCGCAGTTGTAACTGGTAACGGTAGCGGGGCGCGGTCAGCAGGAAATCCGGCGCGACGCTTGGGCTCCAGGAGTCGTCGCCGCCGATGCCCATGTGAAAGCCGTCCAGATTTAGCCAGGTGCCCGGCTCCGGCTGCAACAGATGCTGGTGGGTGCAATCCATCAACTGTCGCAGACTGTAGCGGCCGATACCGAAATGGAAGTCGCCTTCAATCAGCCAGTTACCGTAGCGCAGTTCACGGGTGTGGCAGCGCAGGCCGTTTTCCGATGGGAAAATGTACGGCGTGTGCATCGCTTCCAGCGGTTGCTGCCAGCGGCCGTGCAGCGCGGCGAGGCGGCGGTCGGGATAGTTTTCGTGCGGACCCAGCCCCAGCCAGCTTACCTGTGGGTTGACCGCCGCCAGTTGACCGCAGAGGCCGATGCGCGCCAGCGGCGGCAGGTGACGGGCAACGTCCACTTCGACATTCACCGTCAACACGCCTTGTGCGTCAATACGCCACTGTTTGCGACTGATGAACAGCACCTGTTGCTGATAATGGCCGACGTGTTCGGTGGTGATCAGCACGCCGTCGCTGAGCGTGTCGGCGCGGATCTGCCGGCAGTCGGTCTCATACTGATACAGCCCGGCCAGCTTCCAGCGCTCCACCCAGGCGTTCGGGTCGATGCGGTCCACTTCGCTGATGCCGATGTCGTTATCCAGCGGCGCGCGCGTCAGATTGTCCTGCAACGGACTGAGCAACTGCGGTTGCCCGTCGCGCCACCACTGCGTCAGCAGACCGCTTCGTTTGTCGAAGCTCCAGCGTTGCTGGCCGTGGCTGATATCGAAACGGTCATCATCCCGAGTCAGGGTTGGACAGGCGCCGTCGTCGCGGCGTGACGCCGGGTACGCCAGCGGCATCGGCAGCGGCCATTGATCCCAGGCGCAGCGGTGCCCGGCGGGCGACCAGTCAGTCGCGCTCGGCTGAACCACCTCCACCGTCAGCCACATATCGGCGTGATGTTGCGGCGCAGGCAACCGGTCGAGCAGAATGAGGGTCTGGCAGCCCTGCGGTGCGATAGTGAGCGGCACCACGCCTGACGCCAGTTGGACGTCATCCTGCATGATGCGCCAGTGCAGTTCCTCGTTATCGCTATGACGGAACAGGTATTCGCTGGCGACAGTCAGCGTCAGCGGGCTGTCCTCATGGCGGGTGAACTGGAAAAATTGCTGGGCGCGCTGGGCTTCGTACAGCGACGGGTGCGGCGTGCGGTCAGGGAACACCAGGCCGTTGAGGCAGAATTGACGGTCGTTGGGTTTATCGCCGAAATCGCCGCCGTAAGCCCAATGTGGTTTACCATCCTGCTCACGCACCAGCGCCTGATCCACCCAGTCCCAGACGAAGCCGCCTTGCAGTCGCGGATACTGACGGAACGCCCGCCAGTAACGGTCGAACCCGCCAAAGCTGTTGCCCATGGCGTGCGCGTATTCACACAGAATCAGCGGCCGGTTTTCTCCCGGCAGACCGATCCATTTTTTGATCGACCACTTCGGCACCGCCGGGAACGGCTGGTCCTGATCCACCCGGGCGTACATCGGGCACAGAATATCGGTGGCGGGCGTGTTGGCGCCGCCGCCTTCGTATTGCACCGGCCGACTCTGGTCTTGCTGCTTCACCCACTGGTAGAGCGCGCTGTGGGTAGGGCCGTAGCCGGACTCGTTGCCCAGCGACCAGATGATGATGCAGGGATGATTGCGATCGCGCTGTACCATGCGGGTGACGCGCTCGGCATAAGCCGGCAGCCAGCGTGGGTCGTCAGACAGGCGGCTCATCGGCTGCATGCCGTGAGTCTCGATGTTGGCTTCGTCCACCACGTACAGGCCATAGCGGTCGCATAGCCGATACCACAACGGATGATTGGGATAGTGGGAACAGCGCACCGCGTTGAAGTTGTGCTGCTTCATTAACAGAATATCCTGCCGCATGGTCGCCTCATCGATGGCCTGACCGCGTTGCGGGTGGTGTTCATGGCGGTTGACGCCGCGAATCAGCAGCGGCTGACCATTGAGCAGCAGCAGGCCGTTACGGATGGCGACCTCGCGAAAGCCGACGTCATAAGCTTCCGCTTCCGCCAGCGTGCCGTCGGCGCGCTCCAGCGCGACTACCGCCCGATACAGATTGGGTGCTTCCGCGCTCCACAGTGCGGGCCGTTCTACCTCCAGTTGCAGGCTGACTCGGTCATGGTAGGCGCCGCGTTCATCGACCGCCGGCGTGCCGAACGGCGCGCGGCTTTCACCCACCAGTTGCCCGCCGCGCCACAGCTGCACATACAGTTGCCACGTCTGCGCCTGTTCTTCCGGCAGAGTAGCCTGCGCGGTAACGCACAGCGTGCCCTGCGTGTAGCTGTGGCGTAGCGGGGTAGTGATCTGCACATCGCGCAGATGCACCGCCGGTTTATGCAGCAGGTAGACATCACGGTAAATGCCGCTCATGCGCCACATGTCCTGATCTTCCAGATAGGTGCCGTCAGACCAGCGCAGCACCATCACCGCCAGCCGGTTTTCTCCCGGCTGCAGGCAGGGCGTCAGGTCGAACTCCGCCGGTAGACGGCTGTCCTGGGAATAGCCGACCCATTTGCCGTTGCACCACAGGTGAAAGGCGGAGTTCACGCCGTCGAACACGATGCGGGTCTGGCCCTGCGCCAGCCAGTCGGCGTTAACTGAAAATGTGAGCGAATAACAACCGGTGGGGTTGTCTTGCGGTACGAACGGCGGATTGACCGGTATCGGGTATTTGACGTTGGTGTAAATCGGCGCGTCGTAGCCCGCCAACTGCCAGTTGGATGGCACAACGATAGCGTCAGCGTCGGTCAGATCCTGCGTCAGCCACTGCTCCGGTACCGCCTCCGGGCGCGGGAAATAGCTGAAGGTCCATGCGCCATTCAGCCACTGACGCCGATCGGAAGGCTGGTCGTCACGCGCAGCGTCAAGGCTGCGCCAGCTGGAAAACGGCGGGTGGGCGTCCAGCCGGCGAGCGTGAGGACAAGCCGGGTTTTCCCAATCGCGTCTGGCCAGAATATCCGCCAGCGAGATACCGGCTAGAGGAACGTAAGCGGAAGCAGTGGACATAAAGCAGGCTTTCCTTGTATTGGCTGAAAATGAGTGGCTGAAAGCGCCTGACTGGCGGATGAACAGAAATTGTTATCCGCTCACAATTTTATTGGCAGGATCGCGGCTTACCGGGCGTGAGTAAAGCGTAAGGGCGCCGGAAAGCGGTGCCGATCACAAAACCAACCGGCCTCGGGAAAATGGATTAGCGTTGTAATTGCCGCGCCAGTGTAATCAGCTGTAGCGCCACATCCTGCGGCGACAAGATGGAGGGTTGCCAGGCGGCGGTGGTCTGACGGGGGATCAGCGTGGTTTTCAGTCGCAGCGGGGCGGGGGTGTGCAGGTGTTGCAGGCATTCCAGCAGCCGGTTGACGCTTTCCCGGCCCAGTTGCCGGAAGTCCTGACGGATGGTGGTCAACGGCGGCTGGAAATAGGCGCTGTCGCGGGTGTCGTCAAAGCCGATCACCGAGATCTGTTCCGGTACGCGCAGGCCATACTCGTGGATGGCCCGCAGAACGCCCAGCGCCATTTGATCGTTGGCGACGGCAATGGCGGTCGGGCGAACCGCATTCGCCAGCAACAGATGCGCCTGCTGATAGCCGGAACTGGCGCTCCAGTCGCCTTCCGCCATGGCGCAGGGCGCCAGCAGATGGGCCGCAAGCGCCTGTTGCCAGCCTTCATAACGCAGCCGGGCGGATACCGAACTTTGCGGGCCGGCAAGCAAGGCAATCCGGCGATGGCCCAGTTCCACCAGATGATCGATAGCCAATTTGGTGCCCTGATGCGGGTCGAATATCACGCTCGGCAGGTCGGCGGCGGGGGCGGTGTCGAGAAACAGCGCCGGCGTGGCGGCGCACAACTGGTGGATTTGCTCCGCCGCTTCCTGTTCCAGCGGCACGTTGACGATCACGCCGTCCACCCGTTGCGCCAGCAGTTCATTGACCGCACGCTGAACGTCATTGCCATCGACGGCGCGCAGCATGGATATCACTACGTTGAATCCCAGTTCGCTGGCGGTGGTTTTAATCGCGGCGGCAATTTGGGAAGGCGCGTGCAGCGACAGGTCGATGGTCGCCAGCCCGATGGTGGTGGCGCTGCGGCGCGCCAGCTGCTGGGCCACCCGGTTGGGGATGTAGTGGAGCGCGGCCATCGCCTGCTCCACTTTTCCCCGGGTACGATCCGAGACATGAGGCGCCTGATTCAGCACCCGGGAGACTGTCTGGTACGATACACCGGCGTAAGCCGCCACGTCATTGAGCGTTACTGGTTTCGCTTTCATGATTCTCTGTTAATCAGTCCCTGTATTGTCACCTGGCGTTATCATAACAAAGGCTGGCGACAGTAGACTGCGACCGACAGAGAAAAATTACGCTGCGACCGGCGGATGCGTTACCTGCTGGTAATACCAGGCGATGGTTTTTCTGATCAGCGCATCGGTGGCATCCAGATAGGCGTCTGGCTCGGCGACGGCTTCCGGCTCCAGAATCAGCGGCAGTTCGGTACAACCCAGAATGATTTTTTCCACGCCCCGCTGCCGCAGCGAGTCGACCACCGGCAGCAGCAGCGTCCGGGCTTGCGCGGCATCGCCCGCCTTGTAGGCGTAGATACTGTTCATCACCGCGTCCTGCTGCTCGTCGGTCGGTAATGTACAGCGTACCTGCTGATCGGCCAGTGCGTGCTGGTAAATTTCGCCGCGCACGGTGGCGGTGGTGGCCAGGATGGCGACGTGACGGACGCGCTGCTCAGCCACCTGCTGACAGGTAGCATCAATAATGCTGATCATCTCCAACTGGGTATGCCGCTTCAAATCCTCAAACCAGTAATGCGCGGTGTTGCAGGGAATGATGATGCAGGTCGCGCCGGCTCTCTCCAGAATTTTCATGTACTCCACCATTTTCTTCAGCGGTGAGGCGCTGTGATTGAGAATACATTGGGTACGATCGGGAATATCCGGGATAGAAACCGCGATCATCGGAATATGTTCCTGATCCTTTCTGGCCGGAGTATGCCGGATGAGTTTTTGCATGGCATCCACGGTCGCACCGGGTCCCATGCCGCCAAGAATGCCGACTACAGGATTCACGTTTTCCGCCTCATTGATGGTGATGTTGGAGTGGAAAAATCATCGCACAGCGCCCGGAAATGTGAATTGCGAAATTCCCATCCTCTATGTATGTTTTGCATAACTGTACTGGCATTATGCGCGTAATGCGTTTTTCGGAAAGGTGAGAGTCGATGCTAAATAACATTGAAACCAAATGGTTATACGATTTTATCGCACTGGAGGAGCACCGCAGTTTTACGCTGGCAGCCGAGACGCGCAACATTTCCCAGTCGTCATTCAGCCGACGAATCCGGGCGCTGGAAGAGGCGGTGGGGTTCGATATTTTCGACCGCGGCGCCCAGCCGTTGCAACTGACCGAACCGGGCAAGATTTTTCACGCCCATATCCGCAACACCCTCGACGATCTGGAATACCAGATTCACAAACTGCACGGCGGCAGCCATTACAAGAACAAGATCACGATTGCGGCGGCGCATTCGCTGTCGGTGTTTGTGATGCCGGAGTTGCTCAAAACCGTGCCGGATCGGCAGGAGAAGATTTTCTATGTTGAATCCATCGATGTGGATGATGCGGTACTCAATCTGAAAGAAGGGCGCAGCGATTTTATTTTTTCGTTTTACAACGAGGAACTGATGTCGGAACCGTTTCGCCATACCCGCATCATGGATTCCACCCTGTACCCGGTTTGCGCCTGCGATGCAGCCGGCAAACCGTTGTTTGATATCCGTGCCGCCGGGCTACCGCTGCTCAATTACACCGACACCAGCTACATGGGGCGTCAGGTCAACCGCTATCTTTCCACGCTGGCGCCCGAGCGGTTTACCGTGAGTTTTGTCTCCTCGATGAGCGACTTGCTCAAACGTATGGCGAAGCAAGGCCACGGCATCGCCTGGCTGCCGGATTATTCCATCCGCGATGAGCTGGCGCACAAGGAGCTGACGGTGCTGAAACTGGATCAGGCGGTGATGAAGATGCAGGTGTATCTGTACCGGCTGGATGCGCGGCTTAACGTGGCGTCGGAGTCATTCTGGCGGGCGATGACCGCGCCGCGTTCGGCGCAATAAAAAACAGCGGCCGCAGGGCCGCTGTTTGATTGACGAACTAAGCTGTTTCCGGGAACGGTCAGGCGTCTTGTCTGGCCTGTTGCAGCACCACTTCCGCCTCAGGCTCTTCCTCGTCGTCGGTGATGTCTTTTTCCAGACTGGCCACCACGGCGGTCGAGATGCTGTTGCCGATAACGTTGGTCGCGGTACGGCCCATATCCAGGAACTGGTCGATACCCAGAATCAGCAGGATACCGGCTTCCGGCAGGCTGAACATCGGCAGGGTGGCGGCTACCACCACTACGGAGGCGCGCGCGACGCCCGCCATGCCTTTACTGGTGATCATCAGCGTCAGCAGGATCAGGATCTGCTGGGTCAGACTCAGGTCAATATTGTACGCCTGAGCGATGAACAGGATAGCGAACGACTGGTACATCATGGAGCCGTCCAGGTTGAAGGAGTAACCCAGCGGCAGCACAAAGCTGGTGATCTTCTTCGGTACGCCGAAACGTGTCAGGGCATCCATGGTTTTCGGGTAGGCCGACTCGCTGCTGGCGGTGGCGAACGCCAGCATGGTGGGTTCGCGAATCAGACGAGCCAGCACCGCGATGGAGCGGCCAAGGAACGCGTAGCCCACCAGGAGCAGCACCGCCCACAGCAGCGCCAGACCGAGATAGAACTCGCCGATCAGCTTGCCGAAGTCGTAGATCAGGCCCAGACCCTGAGTGGTGATGGCGGACGCGATGGCGGCGAACACGGCGATCGGCGCCAGCGCCATCACGTAGTCGGTCACGCGGAACATCACTTTGGCCAGTTCTTCGATAGTGGACAGAATGAAGTTGGCCTGTTTGTTATGGTGTTTAACGTAAGCCAGCGCAGAACCGAAGAACAGTGAGAACACCAGAATCTGCAGGATTTCGTTGTTGGCCATCGCTTCCACGATGCTTTTCGGGAAGATATGGCTGATGAAGTTTTTCAGCGTGAAGCCATCGGTATTCAGACCGGTGGTGACATGGTTGACCGGCGCGACCAGATTCATGCCGACGCCCGGCTGGAAGAAGTTCGCCAGCATCATGCCGATCAGCAGCGACAGGAAAGACGCGGTAACGAACCAGGTCATAGCTTTCAGGCCGACGCGGCCCACGGCAGAAGAGTTGCCCATGCTGGCCAGACCGGAGACCAGAGTGGCGAACACCAGCGGCGCGATGATCATCTTGATCAGACGCAGGAAGATGTCGGTGACCATATTGAAGTAAGACGCTACCTCTTTGGCGCGGGCGCTGTCCAGATTGTTGTGGCATGCCCAACCAATCAGAATACCGAGCACGATCGCCAAGCATATCTGTATTAATAACTTCTGCCTTTGCATATTAACCTCATGTTGATGAATGTATTCAGACAACACACAGTGTTATTGCAGCGTAGCGGTCAGAGATGTCGTGAGACATACGCAGGCCGATACCCTGATTTGTTTGTGGGGTGTTGTGTCTGCCGCGCGAAATATTACAACGAAATCGGATTTTTGCCCTTTTTTTCTGCTGATAAAATGAAATGCATCACTGAATGAGGTCAAAAATGCGTTATTTCCCTGCTGATTATGGCTAAAGCCCGCACAAATCCCAGGTGTATATGTCAATATAAACCTATATTTATCAATTGGTTAAATTTAATGACTCGTAAGGTGGCAAGTGGTTTTTGGGTTAATCATAACTTTTTTTTATATCTTCATCTGAGTCAGCAATAAATCCAATAATTTCCGCTGAACTATTTTTATCCCTTCACGGTTTTATTATTGGTTGATGACATGGGTGATTAATAAACAGTAATTACCCTTCTATTTATGAAAATATAATCTGGCGTAATACGAAAAAACCGGATCGTAATTGAATAAAAACAACAGTAATTTTAATGACCTGCTTTAATTGCATTGGATAGGACCACAAATGTTATTTTCTTCTTTCTGGATGTAAATGGAGTGTTGGGGTTTGGTTTTTATATGGCGATGTTTTAACCAATTCAGCGCGATGAGATGCGCGAAGACAATATTTCCTTCGCAAACATTGGTCATGGTTTCTGTATAAAATACGCCCACAATAGTAAACGGTTCTTATTATTATCTGCCGCGACAGGCGGCAATCGCTCATCCGGTAACCGCTTGTTGCCGGCGTGCTCCGGTTTAGCACGATTCAGATCAAGCTATTGGTGAGGCGACGTGTCATTTCGTCAGTGAAGCTCTTACACTATTTCCCCACACTATCTATGGAAATTGGATTACGGTGGTTATGGCGACACGACTGACAGACTCTCCGTCCCGGCTGTCTATTCTGTGGCAGGATGCCTTGCTGAAAATTTCTCAGTCACTGTTGCAACAGCGCAACATTCCCGACCTGTTGCGGGCGCTGGATGGCGTGTCGTTTTCAGTGGTGCGCTTCGGCCGGGTTAATCTGATCCTGCTTGATCCGCTGCATAACCAGATGAATTTCTACCGCCACGACCGCGAATCCGGGCTTACCCAGTGCAGCGAAGAGGCGATTCTGCTGGCGAACGGCCCCGGCGGGGTGGTGTGGAGCACTCAGACCCCGCTGCATTGCGATCGCACGCACTTCCTGCGCGATTTTCCCCACCTGACCGACCAGCCGGCCTACGCCGGACTGAGCGATTATTGTCAGTTGCCGCTGCGCGGCACGCACCGCGGGCTGGGCGGGGTTGAATTTCTCAAGACCGACGGCAGCCGTTTCACCGATAACGAACTCGATTTTTTCCAGGCGCTGGCCGGCGTGGTGGCGCTGGTGGTGGAAAACATTAGCGAACGCGAGCAGGTGCTGCAAGAAGAGGAGCGGTTGCGCCATGAGCGCGACCATCTGCGCATTCTGGTGGATGTCACCAATACCGTGATTTCCAAACTGGAGCTGAAGGCGCTGGCGCTGGAGGTGTCGCGCGAAATCCACCGTTTCTTCGGCATCGATTTTATCGCGCTGGTATTAAAAGAAGGCGAGGGCGAAGCGCAAGCGCTCAAGTATCTCGCCACCGTCTACCCGCAGGCTGGCGCGCCGAAAACGGTGCAAGGCGAGGTGGAGCGGGCGCAAACGCTGGCAGACGGCGTGATGGCGCAGCATCAGCCGCAACTGGTACGGGTGGCGGAGCGCCCCCAGGCCGGCGAACCGCGCCCGCTTAGTCAGTGGTTTGACAATGCGTTGTCTCACGTCTGCCTGTTGCCGCTGGCGTTTGGCAACCGGACGTTGGGGGTGCTGGAGCTGGCGCACCGCTCAGCGCTGGCGGTCAGCGAAGCGGATCTCCGGCTGCTGCGGCAGATTGCCGCGCGTATCGCCATTGCGCTGGATAACGCGCTGGCCTATGAGCAGATCACCCGCATGAAAGATTCGCTGGTGCATGAGAATTTCTACCTGACGGAACAACTGACCGAGCATATTCATCAGCGCAGCGGCGACGAGTTCGGCGAAATCATCGGCCGCAGCGCCGCCATCCGGCAGGTGCTGGAACAGGTGGAGATGGTGGCGGCCAGCGACAGCACGGTGCTGATTTTGGGTGAAACCGGCACCGGCAAGGAGTTGATTGCCCGCGCTATCCATAGCCTGAGCCAGCGTAAAGCCCAGCATATGGTGAAAATGAACTGCGCCGCCATTCCGTCCGGCCTGCTGGAAAGCGACCTGTTCGGCCATGAAAAGGGCGCCTTTACCGGCGCCACCAGCCAACGTCAGGGGCGGTTTGAACTGGCGGATAACAGCACGCTGTTTCTGGATGAAGTGGGCGATATCCCACTGGAATTGCAGCCCAAACTGCTGCGGGTGTTGCAGGAGCGGGAGATAGAGCGGCTGGGCGGCAGCAAAGTCATTCCGGTGGATGTGCGGTTGATTGCCGCCACCAACCGCGACCTGAAACAGATGGTGGCGGACCGCGAGTACCGCAGCGACCTTTATTACCGGCTCAACGTGTTTCCCATCGTCATTCCGCCGTTGCGCGAGCGGCCGGAAGATATTCCGCTGCTGGTGAAGTTTTTCACCCGCAAGATCGCCCGTCGCATGAACCGCACCATCGACAGCATTCCGTCCGACATGTTGCGTCAGCTGAGCCGTTTACCGTGGCCCGGCAACGTGCGGGAACTGGAAAACGTGGTAGAGCGGGCGGTGATCCTGACGCGCGGCACCACGCTTAATTTGCAGATAGATGAATTGCAGCATCATCTGTCGCCGTTGGCGGTGCCCAAACCGGCGCACCGCGATTTTACGCCGCCGCCAGTGGCGGCCGAGCCGTCATCCGGGCAGTTGGATGCCGAAGAGGAATCGGAGCGCGAGCGGATTATCCGGGTATTGCGAGAAACCAATGGCATCGTCGCCGGCCCGAAAGGCGCCGCCGCCCGGCTCGGGCTTAAACGCACCACATTGTTGTCGCGGATGCAGCGTATGGGGATTTCCGCCCGGGAAATCGAAGGGATTTCCTGATTAAGGCGATGAGGTGGTGACAGGGTCTGAAAAAACCCTCCTCCCCGTTCGGGGAGGAGGGGTAGGGATCAACCTGCCACTTCCGCTTCTTTACGCAGACGGGCTTTCAGCGCGCTGTACTCCTGTGTGACGTAGTTCTCCGCCCAGTTCTGGTCGGCGATCGGTTCCAATTTCACCGCGCAGTGCTTGTATTCCGGCGTCTTGGCGATCGGGTCCACTTCGTCCAGCGTCAGCTCGTTGCAGGCGCCGATCCACCACTGGTAGGTCATGTAAACCGCGCCTTTATTGATGCGCTCGCTGACCATCGCCCGGCTGATCACCTTGCCGCGGCGTGACGCCACCCACGTCAGTTGCTGATCGCGAATGCCGAGACGGGCGGCGTCTTCCGGGTTCATCTGCACGTAGCCCGGTTCGTCCGCCAGCGTTTGCAGCGCAGTACAGTTGCCGGTCATGGAACGGCAGGAGTAGTGACCGACTTCGCGCACCGTGGAGAGCACCAGCGGGTAGTTGGCGTCGGTTTGTTCCATCGGCGGGTGCCATTCTGTCGCGAACAGCAAGCCTTTGCCGTTCGGGCGGTCGAACTGGTTGCCGGCATACAGCCACGGCGTGCCCGGGCTGTCTTCGGTCAGACACGGCCACGGTATATAGCCCAGACCGGCCATTTTCTCGTAGGTGGCGCCGTAGTAGAGCGGGCACAGATTGCGCAGCTCATCCCAGATTTCCTGAGTGTTGTTGTAATGCATCGGGTAACCCAGAGCGGTCGCCATCAGACTGATGATTTCCCAGTCCGGCTTGACGTTGCCCTGCGGCTCCACCGCCTTGTAGAAACGCTGGAAACCACGGTCGGCGGCGGAATACACCCCTTCATGTTCGCCCCAGGACGTCGCGGGGAAGATCACGTCCGCCACGGCGGCGGTCTTGGTCATGAAGATGTCCTGAACGATCAGTAGTTCCAACTGGTTGAAGGTTTCGCGCACCACCGACAGGTCCGGTTCGGTCTGCAGTGGGTCTTCACCCATCAGGTAATTGGCCTTGATCTTGCCTTCTTTGATCATGTGCGGCACGTCGGTCAGCGAGTAGCCGATGCGGTCGGACAGCGACGGCACGCCCCAGGCTTTGGCGAATTTTTCGCGCACGTCCGCGTCGGTGACTTGCTGGTAGCCGGGGAACTGGTTCGGCAGGGCGCCCATATCGCAGGCGCCCTGCACGTTGTTCTGACCGCGTACCGGGCCGACGCCGACATTCGGGCGGCCGAGGTTGCCAGTCAGCAACGCCAGACCGGACAAGCCTTTCACCACATCCACACCCTGGGTCCACTGGGTGACGCCCATGCCCCACAGAATGGTGGCGGACGGCGCGGCCGCGTACAGGCGGATGGCGTCGCGGATCAACTGCGGGTCGAGACCGGTGATGTCCGCCACGTATTCCGGCGTGTATTTCACCACCAGATTGCGGTATTCCTCGAACCCTTCGGTATGCTGGGCCACGAAATTCGCGTTATACAGCCCTTCATTGATCAGCACGTTGGCGAAGGCGTTGACCAGCGCCATGTTGGAGCCGTTTTTCAGCGGTAGCCACAGGTCGGCGATACGGGCGGTTTCGATATGACGCGGGTCGCAGACGATGATTTTGGCGCCGCGTTCTTTGGCCTTGATGATGCGGCGCGCCACAATCGGGTGAGAGTCGGCGGCGTTGTAACCGAACACCAGAATGCAGTCGGTGTGTTCGATTTCGCAGATCGAGTTACTCATCGCGCCGTTGCCCAGCGTCACCTGCAGGCCGGAGACTGACGGGCCGTGGCAAACGCGGGCGCAGCAGTCGATGTTGTTGGTGCCGGTGACCGCGCGGGCGAATTTTTGCATCACATAGTTGGTTTCGTTGCCCGGCCCGCGGGAAGAACCAGTGTGCATGATGGCGTCCGGACCGTATTTCTCCTTGATGGCTTTCAGGCGGGAACTGGCGAAGTCGATAGCTTCGTCCCAGGACACTACCTCAAACGGCGCGCCTTTCTGGCGGCGGATCATCGGTTGCTTCAGTCGCGGGGTTAACAGCTTGGTGTCGTTGAGAAAATCCCAGCCGTAATAGCCTTTCAGGCATAGTTCGCCTTCGTTGGTCAGGCCGTTGGCGCCTTCCGCGCCGACTACTTTGCCGTTTTCCACCAACAGGTTAATTTTGCAGCCTGACCCACAGTAAGGGCAGACGGTAATCACTTTCTGCATGACATTGCTCTCCTTCATCGTACCGACGGCACGCTCAGAATTTCATTTCCGCGGCTTCATCGAGTGCTGCGCGCCGCTGTTTACGTTGGATCATCTCCTGAATGTCTTCCCGGCTGATCAGGCGCAAGGCTTTGGTCGGGCAGACTTCGACACAGGCCGGGCCGTTGGCGCGCCCTTCGCATAGGTCGCACTTGTGCGCCTCCGCCTTAATGCAGTTACCCAGTGTCTGATAATGGCTGATACGCGCCACCGGTTTACTGATCACCGTCATGGCGCCGTACGGGCAGGCCACTACGCAGGTTTTGCAACCAATGCATTTTTCCTGCTGCACCCGGATATGATCGCCGGCGTGTACGATCGCCCCGTTAGGGCAAACATTGGCGCAGGGCGCGTCTTCACAGTGGCGGCATTGAATCGTGGTGCTGACATTCAGCCCCTTCACCACTTTCAGGCGCGGTGTGAAATGTTCTGGCGACAGCGACGACGGGTTGCCGTCGCTGTGCGCCAGCACGCAGGCGACTTCGCAGGTGCGGCAGCCAATACATTTCCTGGGGTCTGCTAAAACGAACCGGTTCATGACAGGGTCTCCTTCCGCGGCTCTGATGGACTAAGGGTTATGTCGAAGGCTCGGCCCGCCGACACATCACCCTATATAAAGCAGGGTTTATGCCAGAATGAATGCTTATGGTTTATCAATTTGATTTTTAAATAATTTAAAGTGATTTTCTTGGGAAAAGACCGCCTGTGACCAGCCGGTGACGAGTGTCAGTCGACGAGGTTCGGCAGATTTGACGACGTGCGCCCGGCGCGATGCAGACCACCGCGACAGGCAGAGAAAAACCACGCTGTTGCGAGGCGCGTTCCAGCTCTGAAAACTGCCTATCGAGGTTAGAAAGTCCGGCCTTTATTGTGTCTTCAGCGCGATGGCGCTTTACCCGCACATTTCAGCGGTGCGCAATAGTTTTTTATTTTTTAATGAAATCAACATGGAGCCTTTTGCAGGTGGTAAGACTGAAATAGGATGATTGTATCCCATGGGATACAGTGTTACTCTGTTCATTGATAAGGAGTGCCAATGCCTGAGATTGACAGACTGGCGGGGCTGATTTTCCATTTGTACCTTCTTATACCCAAAATAATTCGAGTTGCGGGAAGGCGGCAACCGAGGGAATCCCCGGGAGCTTACATCAGTAAGTGACCGGGGTGAGTGAGGGCAGCCAACACACCTGCAACTTGAAGTATGAAGGGGATATGATGATCGGCACCACTTGCCGCACGTTCATGTCTGTTATGGCAACCATGAGCTGATCATCAGCATTCGTACTGGAACAGAGATCGAAGGATATCTGCCGAATAACAAGCGCAAGATGGCGCTTGCACATATCAGAGCCCATCGGGAACAACTGCTGAGTATGTGGGAGCGGGCGGTAGTGGGGAGAAATCCGGGAAAATTGTGAGGCATTTATGCATAAAATCGTGGAAGTTGACGTTATTGGCGACTTTTCGTTGCGCCTGACCTATGAGGATGGTTTGGTGTGCGACATCAATCTTTATCAATATGCCTCCAGCCCGGTATTTTCGAACGCCGGCCTATTTATCAAGTTTGGGCTGCTGCCGGATGGCGCGCTGGAATGGTCGCCGGATATTAAGATTTCCGCGTCGGAATTGCGGAAAAAAGGGGAGTATGTCAGCCACACGCTGGCGGTGCGAGAAAACAACTTCGCTGATGTCATCTCTCGCGCCTTCTATGATGCCGTGATTGAAAACCGGCCGGAAATTCTGCAAGCGGCGTTGAAAATCGCGGTGGAAAAACATGGCAACAGCACAGTAGCCAAAGAGGCGGGGGCGAAAAGTCGCACCAGCCTGTATAAATCGCTGAATAAAAATACCCATGTCAGTCTTGCGACGGTGGTCAGCCTGGCGCATACCGTGCTGCAACTGGAAGAGAAGTAAGCCGTGGGTCTGCCAGGGGCGGAGCTGGCGTCTGCTCCGCCCGTAGCCATATCAGGTCAATACCGCGTCAACGTACGAGCGCCTTACCCCAGCACCTCAAACCCGCCATTCTCCTCCCAGCCAGATAATCGCTGATACAGGGTGTCCACCGCCCGGGTTACTTCCGGGCTGATGGGAAAATAGAACGCCACCAGCGCAGGCTGGATGCCGACAAAAATCACCTCGGGAATGTCTTCCTTCAGGCTGTCGATCAGGTAGTTCAGCGGCAGGCTGTGGGTATTCATCAGCATGTCTTCGGCGATGCGACCCGGATCGACGATGCGGATGGCGCCCGGCGTCAACCCCATGTCGGTGGCGTCCACCACCAGCAGGCGGCGAGGCTTCAGTTCCCGCAGCGTGTGAGCGGCATTTTCCGGAATGGCGCCGCCGTCAATCACCGACCAGCCCGCTACCGGCTGCTGGCTCATGCGTTCCGCCAGCAGCGGGCCGGCGCCGTCGTCTCCCATCAGGGTGTTGCCGACGGTCAGCACCATGTTTTCGATATATAAAGGGGCTTCGGTGTGTAAAGGGTGTTCAGTCATCAAGGCGTTTCACCATCAGATAAATAGCCGGTTCCCGTTGCATCGCCGCCAGATAGTCCACCAGCGTAGCGGTCCATTCCGGGTAGCGATCCCCCGCCGCCAGTGCGGTGAAGGCAGCGCCCAGCAGCGCGGTGTGGGTGTGGTCAATGGTGATTTCGCCAAAGCGCAGTAAGCCCAGCATTTTGCGGCGGGCTTCCTCATCACTTAGCTGACCGACCCAGCCTTCGTACTCCGCCAGCGGGCAATGCAACACCTGTTTCAGGCAGTCGATGACGCCGACGTGATGGCCGATAGCCAGCGAGTAATACATCACCTGCTGCGCCTGCTCCGGTACCTTGTCGCGGCTGTCGAGAAACTTGCGGTTCAGGGCATAAAAACGAACGCTGCTCATGACAGGATCTCCCCGCGCAGCATGGCGTGATAAATCTGTAGCAGATGACCGACGATCTCGTTTAGCCGCGGGTCTTCATATTGGTTGAGCCAACGGTTGACGCGATGCTCAAAGCCTTCCAGCGGCTGGTTTTCCAGCAAGTCGAGGAAACGGTCGCTGATTTCCCGCCCCTGGCGATACCCCGCCATCAGGCGGGCTTCCCGTTCCACCCGCACCCGCAAATCCAGCGGCACCGCCGGATGAATCAGCGCCGCTTTCTCGTGCTCGGCCTGCTGGTGGTCGCTGCCGTGCAGTTTCTGCTCCAGCAGCCCCAGCGCCACCGCAAAACCGTAAATCGTCGCCGCCGGGGTCGGCGGGCAACCGGGGATGTAGACGTCGATCGGCACGATTTTGTCGCTGCCGCCCCACACGCAGTACAGGTCGTGGAAGATGCCGCCGCCGCAGCCGCAGGCACCGTAGGAGATACAGATTTTCGGATCTGGCGCCGACTCATAAGCGCGCAGCGCCGGGCTTCGCATGGCGCGGGTTACCGCGCCGGTAAACAGCAGGATGTCGGCGTGGCGCGGTGATGCCACCACCTTGATGCCGAAGCGTTCGGCGTCGAACAGCGGCGTAATGGCGGAGAAGATCTCGATCTCGCAACCGTTGCAGCCGCCGCAGTCCACGCGGTAGACGTAGGCGGAGCGCTGGATATCTTTCAACAGCGTCTTTTTCAGCTGCTGGGCCTGTTCGTCGAGCGTAATCGGGGTAGTGTGGTAGTGATCGACCCCGTTGGGCAGCATACTCATTGCGCATTCCCCTTGTGAGTGGTCGGGGCGGGCAGGTGCTGACTCAGCCGCACGTTGCCCTGATGGTTCATGTTCTGTTTGCGTTTGCAGTCCGGGCAGGTTTCGAACTGGTGGCGACGCGCCTCCACCTCGTTTTCCGGCACCCCGGCGTGCGCCAGCAGCGCCATCGCGTATTCCACCTCTTTCTGCGGCGCGAACGGCCGCTGGCAGACATGGCAGTTCAGCAGTTGGAAGGTGGCGCGCTGATACAGGTCGGCCTTGCTGGCGACCGCCATTTCGAACTCCTGCGACAGCACGATGGCGCGGGTCGGGCACACTTCTTCGCAGCGGCCGCAGAAGATGCAGCGGCCGAGGAACAGCTGCCAGGTGCGGGTGCCGTTGTCCAGGTCGTTAGCCATCGTCAGGGCATTGGCCGGGCAGGCCATGGTACAGGCGGCGCAGCCGATGCACTGTTCCGGGTCGTACTCCGGTTTGCCGCGAAATCCGGCGGGCACCGCCAGCGGCGCGAACGGGTATTTCACCGTGCTGTTGCCCGCCTTGAGGATGGTTTTGAACAATTTAATCATGGGGCCTCCCTCATTTCAGCGGCGAACGGGTGCGTTCCAGTCCGTAGCGCTCGATCTCTTTGTACGGCACGGTGGTGACTTTCTTCTTGCGGACATCCACCAGCGTGACGCGGTCGGTACAGGAGTAGCAGGGGTCGAGGCTGCCGATGATCAGCGGCGCGTCCGACACCGTGTTGCCGCGCAGCATAAAGCGCAGCACCGGCCAGTTGGCGTAGGTGGCGGCGCGGCAGCGCCAGCGGAACAGCTTCTGGTTGTCGCCGGTCATGCTCCAGTGGATGTCTTCGCCGCGCGGCGCTTCGGTAAAGCCCAGAGCGAACTTGTGCGGCTGATAATGGATGTGCTCGTTGAGGATCGGCCCGTCCGGCATGTTGTCCAGCCCGAATTCGATCATCGCCAATGAGGTGAACACTTCACGCACCCGCACCAGCACGCGGGAGTAAACGTCGCCGCCGTCGAGGTGATGCAGCTCCATCGGCAGGTCCAGATAGCCGGCGAACGGGTGGTCGACGCGCACGTCGCGTTGAAAACCGCTGGCGCGAATCATCGGCCCCACCGGGCTGTAGTCGCGCGCCACCTGACGGTTCAGCACGCCGACGCCCTGGGTGCGTTGCGCCATGTTGGCGGTATTGAGCAGCATATCGGTCAACTGCGTCACCTCTGCGCGCATTTCACGGATCAGCCGGATGGTCTTCAGCCGGTCCTCTTTCAGAATGTCGCGGCGAATGCCGCCGATCAGGTTGAGACCGTAGGTCTTGCGCGCGCCGGTGAGCATCTCGGCGATCTGCATCGATTTTTCGCGTACCCGGAAGAACTGCATGAAGCCGGTGTCGAAACCGACGAAGTGGCTGGACAGCCCGATATTCAGCAGGTGACTGTGCAGGCGCTCTACCTCCAGCAGGATGCTGCGGATGGTATGGGCGCGCGCCGGCACCACCACGCCCAGCGCGTTCTCGATGGACGAGGTATACGCCACGCTATGGGTGAAACCGCAGATGCCGCATACCCGGTCGGACAGAAACGTCACTTCGTTGTAGCCCATGCGGGTTTCCGCCAGCTTTTCCATGCCGCGATGGACGTAGAACAGGCGGTAGTCGGCATCGATAATCTGTTCGCCGTCGACAAACAGCCGGAAGTGCCCCGGTTCGTCGGAGGTGATGTGCAGCGGGCCGATCGGCACCACCCGGGTGTCGCCGGTGGCTTCGTTGACGAAGGTGTAGGACTCATCGTCACGGGTGGGGGCAGGGCGCTGGCGGTAATCCATCGCGTCTTTGCGCAGCGGGTAGAGTTCGTCCGGCCAGTCGTCCGGCAGCACCAGCCGGCGTTCGTCCGGCAGGCCGACCGGGATCAGCCCGTACATGTCGCGCACCTCGCGCTCTCCCCACACGGCGGCGGGTACGCGCGGCGTCACCGACGGAAACTCCGGCACCGTTGGGTTGACCAGCGCTTTCACCACCACCCAGCACTTCTCGCCCTGTTCCATCGACAGCACATAGTAGACGGCGAAATGGCCGTTGAGGGTACGTTCGTCATTGCCGAACAACACCGACAGCCAGCCGCCGTGCTGGTAGTAGAGGTATTCCACCACCTCCGGCAACTGGTTCAGTTTGACGGTAATGGTCAACTGATTGGCGGTTTGCCGTTCTTCTTCCAGAATCGCCGTCGGGAATTGCTGTCTGACATGGGCGACGTAATTGGCGCCTAAATTTTCAGCGCTGGTCGCGGCGGATGAATTAATCACGGTACATCTCCTGACGGGAAGGGGTTAACGATGACGCAGGCGCCGTGTCCGGCGTGGTAGTACCCAACGTGGTAGTACCCAACGAGGTAGTGCGGGCGCTCAGCGATGGCCAGCCCAGACGCGGCGGCGTTGACTCGCCGGCATGGCTGCCGTTTAAAACAATGGCGGTGGCCTGTTCCAGCAAATGGATGACCGGCTGCGGAATGCGGGTGCCCATCACCAGCATCAACACCAGCAGAATCAGCATCGGCGCGGTAGTCAGCCAACCCAGTTCGCCTTTACTGACCGCTTCCGGCTGGCTGCCCAGCACGCTGGTGGCGATCATGCGAACCAGCCCGGCCAGCACCACGGTCAGCAGCGCCAGCAACACCAGCACCAGCGGTAAATGGCCGGCGTGGATGCCGGCGGTAACCGTCATGAACTCGCTCAGGAACACGTTGAACGGCGGCATACCGCCGAGCGCCAGCGCGCCGCCGGCCAGCAGCGCGCCCGTCACCGGCGCGACGCGCAGGATGCCTTTCACCGCGTCCATATCACGGGTGCCATATTTCAGCAGTACGTTACCGGAGCCGCAGAACAACAGGGTTTTCGCCAGACTGTGGTTCAGGGTGTGCAGCAGCGCCGCCAGAATGCCGAGCGGGCCGCCGATGCCGAGCGCCACGGCGATCAGCCCCATGTTTTCTACGCTGGAGTAGGCCAGCAGGCGCTTCATGTCGCGCTGCACCAGAATCAGGAACGCGGCGACCGCCACCGACAGCAGGCCGAACACCAGCAACAGCCGTTGCGGAAATTCCGGGCCGATGGCGGCGCTGATCAAGATGGTGTAGCGCACGATCACCAGCAGCGCGCAGTTGAGCAGCACGGCGGAGAGCAGGGCGCTGGTGGGGCTGGGCGCCTCGCTGTGGGCGTCCGGCAGCCAGGCGTGCATCGGAAACAGGCCGGTTTTGGTGCCAAAGCCGATCAGAATAAAGATGAACGCCAGATGCATCAGCGTGCCGTCCAGCTCGCTGGCGTGTTGCAGTACCTCGGTCCAGAAAATGGCGTTGCCCGGTTCCGCCATCACGTTGGCGGCGTTGGCGTACACCAGCACCGTGCCGTACAAGCCGAACGCGACGCCGACGGTACAAATAATGATGTATTTCCACGCGGCTTCCAGCGACGAGCGTTGGCCGTACAGGCCCACCAGAAACGCCGAACTGAGCGTGGTGGCTTCAATCGCCGCCCACATCAGGATCAGGTTGTTGCTGGTGATCACCAGCAGCATGGTGAACAGGAACAGGTGGAAGAAGCCGTAGTAGTGGCACAGCGTGGTGACGCTTACCTCACCGCCGTCCACTTCGTGGCGCATGTACCCCATCGAATAGAGGCCGGTGAGAAAGCCGATTACCCCGAGAATCGCCAGAAACAGCGCGCTCAGGCTGTCGAGATGCAGCCAGCGGTGGGCCGCCAGCAGCTCGCCTTGCTGGTACACCGTCCATACCGCCAGCAATGCCGCCAGCAGCAGCGCGCTGATGCCGAGCAGATGAATCAGGCTCACCAGCGTGCGCGCCGCCGAGCCGGTAAAGCGGCAGGCGAACGCCAGCAGGGCGGCGGCAAACGGCACGCCCAGCAGCAGGGAAAAAAGATCCAAAGTCGTCATGTGATTATCCTTTCAGCGCGGTCAGTTGCTGAACATCCAGCGTGTGCAGCGTGCGGTGGATTTTGCGCGCCATCAGCGCCATCACGATGACGGCGAAAATGGCGTCGGTGGCGATGCCGATCTCCACCAGCTCCGGCGCGCGGTAGGCCAGCAGCGCCAGCGTCAGGTGGGCGCCGTTTTCCATCAGGCAGTAGCCGAACACCTGTTTGAGAATGTTGCGCTGGCTGACGATGCACAGCAGGCCGATCAGGAAGTGGCCGAGCGAGACCGCCAGCACCGGTTTAAGGTCGTTGACCATCGGCAGTTTTACCGGCGCGACGGCAAAGTAGCTCAACAACACAATCAGGGTGGCGATCAGTATCAGGGTCGCGGTGCCGATTACGCCGCCGTCGGCTTTCGGGTCAGCCAGCCGGCAGAAGGCGAAGCTCATAATGGCGGGCACCATCACCACCTTGGTGATGAAGGCGGTCAGCGACCACAGATACAGCTCGTGGGAGCCCAGCAACCCGCCCAGCGCCACAAAGATCAGCACCAGCACCAGCGACTGCAACGCGTACAGCGCGGCGGACACCGTGGGTTTTCTGGCGGCGATCACCAGCAGCGAGGTGATGATCAGCAAACCAGCCAGATTATTGACGAGAAGAGATCCAGTCATGGGAGTTCCTTATTTCAGCCAGAGTGCGGCGATAACGCTGGAGCACAGCGACATCACTATCAGCACCAGCAGCACCAGATTCATCGACGCCGGCACCGCCGTGGCCGACGCCACCTCATCGGACGGCTCGCCCGGCACGGTGCGGCCAAACCAGTAGAGGAACCAGGCGAAACTGGCGACCGACTCCACCAGCGCAATGATCAGCAGCGGCAGCAGCCACCCGGCGTCGTTTGAGAGCGTAAACCCGGCGGCGAACAGCGGGAATTTGCTGAAGAAGCCGTTGAACGGCGGTACGCCGGTGATCGCCAGCGCCGCCACGCAGAAACCCACGCCCAGCAGCGGCAGACGGCGCATCATGCCGCGCAACTGCGGCAACATACGGGTGCCGCAGCTGTAGCTGAACGCGCCGGCCACCAGAAAGAACAGGCTCTTGGCGTAAGCGTGGTTGAAGATGTAGGCCATACCGGCGTCGAAGGCCATGCGCGAGCCGAAAATGGACAGCGACAGCGCCAGAAAGATGTAGGCGAGCTGGGTGATGGTGGAGTAGGCCAGCAGCCGCTTCATGTCTTTTTGCGGCAGGTACATCAGGAAACCGTACACCAGCGTGATGGTCGCCATGATGACGCCGACCACGCCGATGATGTGCGGCACTTCGACGGCGGACAGAATGGCGCGGGCGAAAATATACACGCCGACTTTCACCATCGAGGCGGCGTGCAGGTAGGCGCTCACCGGCGTCGGCGCTTCCATCGCATCCGGCAGCCAGACATGCAGCGGCAGCTGGGCCGACTTGCCCCAGGCCGCGAACAGAATGCCGCCGAACACGATGATTTTGCTGCTGTCGTCCAGTTGCGCGATGGCGCTGAGCGCGAAAGTGCCGGTGGTGGCGAACAGCCAGGCCGCCGCCAGATACAGGCCGACAGACGCGACATGGGTCACCAGCAGCGCTTTAAGCGCCGAACGCAGCGATTTCGGTTTCTGGTAGTAACCGATCAGCGCCCAGGAACAGCCGCCGGTGATTTCAAAGAACAGCAACTGGCCGAGAATGGTGGATGACAGCGTCAGCCCGGCCATTGCGCCGATGAACACCAGCAGAAACGCGTAGTAGCGATTGCTGCCGTCGTGCGGATGCTCGCGGTTGCCCAGCGTCAGGTAGCCGCAGGAGTAGAGGCTGACCAGAAAACCGAGCGACACCACCGCAAAGCCGATCAACAGACTGATGCGGTCAAACACAAAACCGAACAGATCAGTCTGACCGTAACGGTAAAGGGTGACGACCAGGTCGGTTTTGCCGCCGTCGAGGTAACGCCAGGCCAGCAGCGCCATGCCGAGCGTCGCCAGCAGGGCGAATAGCGTACACACCCCTTTGGCGAAGCGCTGCGGCGCAAAGGCGACCAACAGCGCGCCGAGAAACGGCAGCAGCAGGGTCGCAAGAGCAATATTCTCCATGATGGATGCCGACTCCTTATAGTCCGGTCAGGTAGAAAACGAACGCCAGCGCCGCTACGCCGAAGCCGAGCCAGGTCACCCGGCCGGTCAGCAGAAAGCGCCCGCGCGCCAGGCTGTTTTCGATAATCGCGGCGATGACGAACACCACCACCAGCTTGATGATCAGCGCCAGCGTGCCCCATAGCAGGCTGATCGCCGTGAGCGTTTCGGCCTTGCCGAACGGCACGAAAATCGACAGAAACAGCGTGGCGACCACCACCTGTTTGAGGCTGATGCCCCATTTCACCAGCGCCAGCCCGGCGCCGGCGTATTCGGTCAGCGGGCCTTCCTGCAACTCTTGTTCCGCTTCCGCCACGTCGAACGGGATTTTGCCCATCTCAATAAAGGTGGCGAAGGCGCAGGCCAGCAGCGCCAGCGCGGTGGCGGTGGGGGACACCCAGTGGCCGCTCGCCAGTTTGACGCTGATATTGCCGATGTTGGTGGAGCCGGCGACCAGCGCCACCACCAGCAACGCCAGCATCAGGATCGGCTCGACCAGAATGCCGAGCGTCAGCTCGCGGCTGGCGCCGATGCCGGCAAAGGTGCTGCCGGAGTCCAGACCGGACAAGGAGAAGAAAAAGCGAAACACCGCAAACAGGTACAGCAGGGTGATGATGTCGCCCGCCGCGCCGAACGGAGAACTGTCGGTCACGGCCGGCAGCGTCATCGCCACCAGCAGCATGGTGGCGAGCAGGATGAACGGCATCAGGCGAAACACGCCGCCGCTGTGCTCGGGCGCCACTTCCTGGCGGCGCAGCAGTTTGAATAGGTCACGATAATCCTGCAGCATGCCCGGCCCCTGCCGGGAGTGCATTTTGGCGCGGATCACGCGCGACATGCCGGACAACAGCGGAGCCGCCGCCATCAGCAGGACGGCCTGCAACAGCGCGCCCAGCAGCGGGAAAACGAGTGAAACGTAAGTCATGTTCCGGTCTCCTTAAGCCAGAGTGGCCAGTAGCAGGGCAACCAGCGCCGCCACCACATACAGGCAGTACACCCGGAAATCGCCGTGCTGAATCCATTGCACCGCGCGGCTGATGCGCTGCACGCCGCTGACCACCGGCATGACCACATGGTCGTCCCATACCGGTTCGACGTACGCCGCCGCCTGCGTGGTCTTTTCCAGCGCCTGTTGCATCGCGGGCGCCGGATCGAGGGTTTTGCGCACGCGGTAGAGCGGCGCGAACATCACCCGCAGCGGCTGGGTAAAGCTGCCGGCCGACGCCGACATGGCGGATTCGTAGCCGTAGCCGCAGGCCCAGGGCGTGCCTTTGTGGCGAAAGCCGAGACGCGGACCGCGCAGCAGGCTGTAGAGCATCAGCGGCAGCAACGGCAGCGCCAGCAGCAGGATGAAAATCAACGGCGTATTGAGGCGGGTTTGCAGGTGGTCGCCGGGGAAGACGCCCAGCCCCGCGGCCATCATGACGGCCGGAGTGTGCGCCAGATCTGCCGCGATGCGGGTCATCACCGGCACCACTACGCTGGCGCCGACGCCGAGCAGCACGCACAGCAACGCCAGCAGTAACATGGCGACCGTCATCGGCCAGGGGACCTCGCGGGCGTGAGCGGCTTTCTCACTGCGCGGCGCGCCGCAGAAACTGATGCCGTACACCTTGACGAAACACATCGCCGCCAGCGCGCCGGTGATCGCCAGCATCACGATGGCGATCGGCGCGGCCAGCCGCAGGCCGATGCCGCCGTCATGGCTGAGGGTGAACAACGACTGGTAGGTAAACCACTCGCTGACGAAACCGTTGAGCGGCGGCAGGGCGGATATCGCCATACACCCGACCAGAAACGCCAGCGCGGTACGCGGCATCAGCCGTGACAGACCGCCCATTTTTTCCATGTCTTTGGTGTGAACGCGGTAGATCACCGCGCCGGCGCCGAGAAACAGCAACCCCTTGAACACCGCGTGGTTGAGCAGGTGATACAGCCCGCCCAGCAGACCAAGCAGCGCCAGCAGCGGATGATGGGTGGCGATGCCGATCATGCCGACGCCGACCCCCATCAGAATAATGCCGATGTTCTCCACCGTGTGGTACGCCAGCAGACGTTTGATATCGTGTTCGGCCAGCGCGTACAGCACGCCCAGCACCGACGACACCGCGCCGAACGCCAGCACCACCACGCCCCACCAGGCTTCGGTAGCGCCCAGCAAATCAACACCGACTTTGATGATGCCGAATACACCGATCTTTACCATCACGCCCGACATCAGCGCCGAGGCGTGCGACGGCGCGGCCGGGTGCGCGCGCGGCAGCCAGCCGTGCAACGGCAACATCCCGGCTTTGGCGCCGAAGCCGAAGAACGCCAGCAAGAACACCACCGAGGCTTGCGGCGCCGATAACTCGGCGTGGCGGAAATCGGCGAAATCGAGGCTGCTGCTGTGGCGGTAGAGCAGGAAGAAGGCAATCATGATCAGCACCGAACCGGCATGGGCGATCAGGAAATACAGCAACCCGGCGCCGACCGCCTCTTCATCCTGATCGGCGATCACCAGGAAGTAGGAACTGAGCGACATCACTTCGAACAGCACAATGAAGTAGAAAGCGTTGTCCACCACCACCAGCGCTACCATTGAGGCGACAAACAGGTTCATGAAGAACCCCATCGCCCAGGCGCCGCGCCCGCGGTACTCCTCCAGATAAGCCAGCGAATACAGGGCGGACACCGCCACCAGCAGCGAGATCACCAGCGTCATAAACGCGGCCAGAGTATCGAAGCGCAGCGTGAGGTGAGCGAAGGCGTCAAACGGCCCGTCGAACACGGCGGTCAGCACGCCGCCGCCGAGCAGGACGGGCGCTGCCGCCAACGCACCGGCACAGCCGCCCGCCAGCGCGCACAGCCCGCTCAAGCGAATCGCCAGCGATTCCTGGCGGCATAGACATAACGACAGCAACGCGCCAGCCAGATACAGCATGAGCGACAGGCCCAGCCATTGCAGTGGCGTCATCAATTGCAGTGACATCATCATAGCGTTTGCTCCCTGTCAGTCCCTGCGGCGGGAAAAGGGATGTTGCCGTCCGGCCATTCCGCCGCCTGACGGCGTTTGGCGGCGACAGCGTCGTCCAGCGCGGCGTCATCCACCAGATACAGCGCGTGTGTCGGACAGACGCGCACACACTCCGGCCCCTGTTCGCGGAAATCGCACAGATCGCATTTCACCGCGATGCTGCGTACCCCTGCGTTCCACGCCAGCATCGGATGAACCGACGGCTGGCTCACCGGTACATCGGACAGCTGCGACAGCGGGATGTGGTGATCAAACGTAGTCGGGATTGCCAGCGGCGTGCTGCCGGATGGCGTGATGGCGCCGAACGGACAGGCGATGGCGCACAGTTTGCAGCCGATGCAAGTGTTTTCGTCCAGCAGCACGGCGTGGTCCTGATGCCTGATGGCGTTGACCGGGCACACTCTGGCGCAGGGCGCATCCTCACAGTGACGGCATAACACCGGCGCGGTGCCGTTGGCATCGCGCTCGACCGCCAACCTCGGATGAGACTGCAGGCCCTGCTGGCGATGCACCTGCGTACAGGCCGCCATGCAGGTGTTGCATCCGATACAACGCGTTGGCTCCGCAATGACGAAGCGGTTCATAGCCATACCCTCCGGGGTGATAGAAATGTTTCCTGCGCCGGAAGCATATTCCATGCCATAAGAAAAACAGTGGAGTGATGGTTTTTAAAATCAGTTAGTTAGATAAAATCGCGAAATCAACGGCGGCTAGTCGAACCTGCCGCTCGACATTAGTGACGACATTTTGCCGCCGGTTTTTACCCGATTGTCGTCACCGTCGACAGCATCGGACGGGGGTGAAAACTCGACACTTTTGACGAGCGCCGCCGGTTTTTTACCGGATAACGGTGAGTTAGTTACAACATACTATAGCTTGGGGCGCTTTCCGCTCGCGGCCGGCGCAGGATCAAAGCGGCTGGCACCGAATTTGCTTAGCATGCTGGCGTGACAAGTCGGCCTCAAACGGCAGGCGGCGATGGCGGGATGTGCTTGCGGTCGTCCGGGTCGTTATGTGCGCGCTGAGAATCAGCAGGAGACGGTGCTGTCGCCGGAATGAGGTGACGAGCAAGTGTGGTCAGGAACAACGGGAAATCGTTATGTGTCTGGGAATTCCGGGGCAGGTGGTGGAATGGGCGTCGGCGGATCATCAACTGGCGTGGGTGGATGTGTGCGGCGTGCGGCGCGAAGTCAATGTGGCGCTGGTGCTGGAAGACGGGCAATCGTCATCGCTGGTAGGCCAGTGGGTGCTGGTACACGTCGGGTTTGCCATGAGCCGGCTGGACGAGCAGGAAGCGCGCGATACGCTGGATGCGCTACGGCAGATGGAAGAAGTGGAGTCGGATGTCGGCGTTTTTCTGGCTAAGTCGGTCTGAGTTTGCTGATCCTCATACCGCTACACTTTCGCCAAACTATGTTTTCTTCTCGGAACGGGCTGGTCGTTTCCTTGAAATGGTGCACTTTATGCAGTAACCGCCGGATTGAGCGGTGCAGATGGCGGCAGGAAGGCTCAGGTTTGTCGGAAATAAAGTACTCCCCTATTTAAAGACAAAAATGGATCAACTCGATCTCGTCAGGAAATAACACTTTGGCTTTAATAGAGGCTTTTCCGTAAAATAAGACACTCGGTGGGATTTTTGGATTACCATGATCATGCATCGCATTGGATTCTTCGTTTGCAGCGGCCACGAGGTACTTGATCTTGCCGGCCCACTTGCAGCGTTTGCTCATGTGGCTAAGGTTGCCGGGTATAGCCCGTACGAACTGTATGTAATCTCGCGATTCGGGAACCCGATCGTGGGTAATGCGGGTCTTGCACTTGAGACGAAACCGTTTGGGGTACATACATTTGACACCGTCATATTTGTCGGGGGAAATATTGACGCCATGCAGTCGCCTGAGAACATAGACGCGGCCAGGCAATTGAGCACCAACGCCTCGCGGATAGCAAGCGTATGTACGGGCGCGTTTCTGCTGGCTGAAACCGGTTTGCTGGATGGGCGTCGGGCAACGACTCATTGGCGTCATGCCGCCCAGCTACAGTCTGCCTTTCCGCGCATCACGGTCGACGCTGATAGTATCTTTATCGCTGACGGACCAATCTGGACATCGGCAGGGCACACGGCTGGAATCGATTTATCGCTCGCTATGATTGAAAAAGATTTGGGTGCTGAAATTACACGCGCTATTGCCAGGCATTTAGTTGTTCCCTATCGCCGGCCTGGAGGGCAGTCTCAGTTTTCAGCTATGTCACAAATGGAACCTGAGTCGGACCGTATTCGCATGGCGCTGAATTTTGCCAGAGAACATCTGGATGAAACGTTGCCTATAGAGCGTCTCGCAGAAGCAGCCAGGCTAAGCCCACGGCAATTTGGGCGGGTGTTTCGCCGTGAAACGGGAGAAACACCGGCTAAGGCTGTCGAACGCTTACGTGTTGAGGCTGCCCGATTGCGACTGCAGGATGGTAGCGAACCCATAGAGCAAATCGCCCTTGCCGTGGGGTTCAATGACCCCGAGCGTATGCGACGTGCTTTTATCAAACTTCTTGGACACCCGCCGCAATCAATAAGAAGAGCTGGCAGAATGGATAGAGGGATCTGACCTTATTTAGGCTCCAGCGCCTACACCATAAATTATATAGCCGCGTCTCATCCGGTTGCTGCAAGTTGTGACCGCCTATCTTAGATCTGTTGAGGAAATGGCGGATTGAGTAATGGTTAGACCACGACTGTAGTCCTGCGCATTCAGTAGTTGGCGCTTATTGAATGACAGGAATTCGTGCAAGGCCCTTGGTGGCACCAGGCAGTACTTTTTCAACCATCGCAAGCACCTCCGGCGGAGCACTTCTTGGGTGACCGGAATTGAATTGCGGAGCGGGATCATATTCGATGACAAGCTGTGTGAATTCGGCATGCTGCTTTCCCTTCAGCTTTTCGGCAACATGAAGCGCAAAATCAATACCTGACGTTACACCTCCGCCGCTCATAAATCGGCCGTTGTCATCCTCAACGAAACGATCCGGAACCGGAATGGCGCCGTATTCTGCCAGTCTGTTGACGAAAGCCCAATGGCAGGCACTTCGTTTGCCTTTAAGGACGCCTGCCGCAGCAAGCGAGAGCGAGCCTGTGCATACCGACGTTATATATTTAGCGTTTTTAGCCAGTCGGCCTATCTGAGCCAGATACTCAGGGTGCATGGCTTCAGTCATATCTGAGCCACCGGGTACCATGATTAAATCAGTCTTAAATATATCCATCAGTCGCTCTGTATTGCCGTACTTGACACCAAATTCGAGAGTTACGGTTCCTCCGTTGAGGCTGGCATAGCGAACGGTTGTATTTGGCAGACGGTGAAAGATCTCGCTGGGGCCGGCAAAGTCGAGAAGCGTACCTCCATTGTATACAGCAAAAACAATGTTGAGAGGTTCGTTTGAAACCTGGCCCTTGTCGCTTAATTGAGCGCCAGGGTCGTTATTTTTAATATCGTCTGTCATGGTAATTATCTCCAGGGTTGAGATGCCTTGCAGCCTTGTTGGGTCAGCGGAAAACCTTCACAGAAAATCCTGTTTGGGATTGATCAAGCCAGAGGCGCGATGCGCAATCCCTGTGATAGCGCGACCCTGGCCCAATCTTTCGTTTCATTCTGGAAGTGATAGGCTGTGGCGTAAAGGACGTAAATGCCTTAAAAAAGGACACTGAGAGGGGGGTAACTAAATGGTTGAACCTAATACCGTTCTGGGCAAAGTCGTAACTTACAAACACCAGACCGTGTCTCTTTCACCGGCGTGGCTACTGCACAAAGGGCGTGCAAGCGCCGCAGTTCATTGAAGACGTAGCCTGAATTTATACCGCCAGGCGGCATCGTTATCGCTTCATGACGGTATCGCATCAGGCGCTGTTGTCAGGCGCCGGTCATATCGGGAGAATGCCGGGTGACCACCGGTTCAAGCTTGATGCGCATGGCGTAAATCACGCCGACGATCAGGCACAGAATACCAACGCTAGTCATCAGCGGCGGCCATGATTGACGCAACATAAAGGTATACGTCAGCGCCGACAGGGTTTCAAACACCAGCAGCGGCCCCACCAGTACGGTGGGCAGACGCTGGCTGGCGGCATTCCAGCACAGGGTGCCGAGCCAGGAGCTGAACAGGCCGATGACTGCTATCAGCGTCAGGAAACGCCACGGCTGCGGGCCGAACGGCAGCGTAAAATCCGGCGTTGTGACAGCCAGATAACTGTTGACCAGGATGAATCCGGCCAGCGCGATCGGCAGCGTCGCCAGCCCCTGTGCGGTGGCCCAGGTGGCGGGCTGTCGCTCCGGGTTCTGGCGTAGCCAGCGCGCGTTGCGCAGCGGATACCATGTCCAGCAGACGAGCGCCAGCAGCGCCAACGCCATACCGCCAAGGTAACGCCCGGTCGGCACGTCGGCCGCTTCGCCGTTCAGTTCCGCCAGATTCACCAGCAGCAAACCCAACGCGATCAGCAGCAACGCCGGAACCAGCCGCCGCCAGGGCATACGCCCGTCGTGGCGGCCGTACAGCAGGTTGGCGCTTACCGCCATCACCACCGGCAGCGTACCGATCAGCATACTGGTGATCGGTACGCCGATGCGTTGAATCGCCGCGGTCAGGAACAGGTAATAAAGTAAATTGCCTACCGTCGCCAGCTTGAATGCCTCCAGCCAGTCGCGGCGCGTCAGCTGTTGCAACCGTTTCCGGTCTATCCACGCCAGCGGCAATACAATTAGCCCGAATGCCAGGTAGCGTCCGGTGGATAATTGCATGGCGGGGTAATCTGGCACCAGCAAGGGCGCGACAAATACCAGTCCCCACATCAGCCCGGCGGACAGGGCAAAAAGGATCCCACTTAGCATGTTTTTTCCTGTTGATACTTCTATCTACCTGTCATCACTTACTATGCCCGTCTTCACGCACATGGCGCAAAGCAACCGCGGACTGTCGTTGCACGCGGGGGGGAAATACGCCGCCATATCACAAAAAGTTATAAATAGTAAATTTTCCTTATTTGTACGGAATAACAATACTTCGTATGAATAGTGATAACAAGAACGACGGACAAGGGACAAGGGCGTGAACTTTCAACAACTGAAGATTATCCGTGAATCGGCGCGGTGCAACTATAACCTGACCGAAGTCGCCAATACCCTGTTCACTTCCCAGTCTGGCGTAAGCCGTCATATCCGCGAGCTGGAAGAAGAACTGGGTATCGAGATTTTTATCCGCCGAGGCAAGCGCCTGCTGGGTATGACGGAACCGGGCAAAGAGCTGCTGGTCATGGCCGAACGTATTCTTAACGATGCCAATCATATTCGGCGGCTGGCGAACCTGTTCAGCGACAACGATGTCGGGCAGCTGGTGATCGCCACCACTCACACCCAGGCGCGTTACAGCTTACCGGGCGTGATCAAGGAGTTTCGCGCGCTTTATCCGCAGGTGCAACTGGTGCTCAATCAGGGCACGCCGGATGAAATCGTGGCGATGCTGGAATCCGGCGAAGCGGACATCGGCATCGCCACCGAGCAACTGATGAACGTGAATTCGCTGGCGGCATTTCCTTACTACCGCTGGCATCACGCCATTCTGGTGCCGGAAGGACATGCGCTGGCGGAAGAGCCGGCGGTCACGCTTGATAAGCTCAGCGCGGTGCCGCTGATTACTTACCGGCAGGGCATCACCGGCCGTTCCCGTATCGATCGCGCGTTCGCCGCCGCCGGCCTGACGCCGCATATTTCCATCAGCGCGCAGGACTCGGATGTGATTAAGACCTACGTCGAACTGGGGTTGGGGGTGGGCATCGTCGCCGACATGTCGTTTGACGCGACGCGCGATCCCGGTCTGGTGCGGCTGGACGCACGCCATCTGTTTGAAGCCAGCACGGTCTGGCTGGGCCTCAAACGCGGGCAGTTGCAGCGCAATTACACCTGGAAGTTCATTCAACTGTGCAACCCGGAGCTGACGCAGGATGATATCAAGGCTCGGGTATTCGCCGAAGACAACGAGGCAGTGATCGATTATCAAATCTGACGACGGCGATTCAGCCGCCGGCACCCGAAAATCCGGCCGCGTGCTGTTGCTGCGCGGCCGGATTTTTTTGTGATTGTCATCGGCGCAGGGACAACCGGCGCACAGTGATGAAACGCATAATTATGAAAAGTTCCCTGAATGAAGCGCTTGATCTCAGGGGGAGGGAATAGTAGCATGCCGCGGCATAACAACAGGTTATGCTTTTTTATTTTCTTTTGCGATACAAATAGTTGCGCATTTTAAATGCATAACTATTTGATTACGCACTCTGTTTTGGTGAGTCACATGTTTGCCTGTGGGTCACGTAATTGTGCAAAAAACAACCTTCATCTCTCCCCTTATCTGTCGTAGTTCAGCAGTTAGCTGGAATGCCCGGTGGCAGTGGTTTCACCATCGGCAAGTAGTCGCAGGGAGCACAGACAATGGATTCGTATCATGAAAAAACAGAAAGTTAGCCTTGCCTGGCAAATTCTCATCGCGTTGGTCATCGGTATTGCCGTCGGAGCCTGGTTGCATGAAAACCCGGCCAACAAGCAATGGTTGATCGCCAACATCCTGAGCCCGGCCGGGGATATTTTTATCCGGTTGATTAAGATGATTGTGGTGCCGATTGTTATCACCACGCTGGTGGTGGGCATCGCCGGCGTCGGCGACGCCAAAAAACTGGGGCGCATCGGTTTCAAAACCATCCTGTATTTTGAAATTATTACCACGCTGGCGATTGTGATCGGCATTACGCTGGCCAATGTGTTCCAGCCGGGGCACGGCATTGACATGTCGATGCTCACCCGGGTGGACATTTCCCAGTACGAGAAAACCACCGAGCAGGTGCAAAGCGGTTCGCACAGTCTGGTCAGTACCGTCCTGTCGTTGATTCCGCCCAATATTTTCGCCGCGCTGGCCAAGGGCGAAATGCTGCCGGTGATCTTCTTCTCGGTGCTGTTCGGCCTCGGGTTGTCGTCGCTGGCGCGCGAACAGCGTGAACCGCTGCTTAACGTGTTTCGCAGCGCGTCGGAAACCATGTTCCGCGTCACCAACATGATCATGCGTTACGCGCCGGTCGGGGTATTTGCGCTCATTTCCGTGACCGTCGCCAACTTCGGTTTCGCCTCGCTGTGGCCGCTCGCCAAGCTGGTAATTCTGGTGTATATCGCGATTTTGTTCTTTGGGCTGGTAGTGATGGGCGCGGTGGCGCGGCTGTGCGGGCTGCGCATCATGACGCTGATCCGCATTCTGAAGGATGAGTTGATTCTGGCTTACTCCACCGCCAGCTCGGAAACGGTGCTGCCGCGCATTATCCAGAAGATGGAAGCCTATGGCGCGCCGAAAGCCATCACCAGCTTTGTGGTGCCGACCGGTTACTCGTTCAATCTGGACGGCTCCACGTTGTACCAGAGCATCGCCGCCATTTTTATTGCCCAGTTGTACGGTATCGATCTCAGCCTGTGGCAGGAGTTGGTGCTGGTGTTGACGTTGATGATCACCTCCAAAGGCATTGCCGGCGTGCCGGGCGTCTCCTTTGTGGTGTTGCTGGCGACGCTGGGCAGCGTCGGCATTCCGCTGGAAGGGCTGGCGTTCATCGCCGGGGTGGACCGCATTCTGGATATGGCGCGCACCGCGCTTAACGTGGTAGGCAACGCGTTGGCGGTGCTGGTGATCGCCAAATGGGAAGGGCAGTTCGACGAAGAAAAAGCGCGCGCGTACGAGCAGGAACGGGCGACGCTGGCGACACGTCCCGCCGGTCAGGAATAATCCTGCCGTGTGACGTCAGACAACCGGGCTTCGGCCCGGTTTATCAGTTGGCCGGTGTTTACCCCTTCGGTCATCATGATTGGCGGCGAGCCGATAATTACCGGCGGGCAAATGCCGGGAGTATGGGAAATTGGGCGCTATACCGCGATGGTTTTAGGCGAGGTTAAGCGCCTGAGAGATGATCAGAACGGTTATGGCCCGTCAGGCGCCGGTTTTATTGGGCATGTGGATATGCCTGACAAGGTCACGCGGGCATGGGAACGACTAATGAGTAATCAGTCGCTGAGTAAGAAAATCAGATAACCGTTATAAATCATGCTGACAGGCCACGCTGTGCAGCCTGAGCCCTGATGGCTATAACCGATAACGACTATTATCTTGTATAGTCAGTTGTATTTCGGTAATACGCTCAGGAGTTATCCCATGAAAATCGCGCTGGTAGGGGCAGGCAAAATAGTGCTGTCCTGTCTTGATGCACTGAAAAACATTGAAGGCATTGATATTGCGGCCTTATGCGTCCGGCAGGGAAGTTTGCAAAAAGGCGAAGCATTAAAACGCCAATATAATATCCATGCGATTTACACCGATTATGATGCCATGTTGCAGGATAGCGACATTGATTTTGTTTATCTCGGGATACCCAATCACCTGCATTTTTCCTATTCCCATAAAGCGCTGTCCGCCGGAAAACATGTGATTTGTGAAAAGCCGTTCACGTCGAATTATGCGCAATTGCTGGAATTGGTCACACTGGCGAAATCAACAGGGCGTTATCTTTTTGAAGCCATCACCTCTATCCACACGCCCGGCTTTCATTATCTGGCGACTCATGCTGCTGAAATCGGTGAGATTAAGCTGGTACAGGCAAATTATTCGCAATATTCAAGCCGCTATAACGACTACGTCAACGGCATAGTGCATCCGGCATTCGACCCCGCCAAATCGGGCGGCGCGCTTTACGATATCAACTTATATAATATTTATAATGTCTGCGCCTTATTTGGGGCGCCGGAGAGCGTGAGCTATAGCTGCAATAAGGGGCACAACGGCATTGACACTTCCGGTATTCTGGTCATGAATTACGGGAAATTTATTGCTGTCTGCACCGGTGCGAAAGATTCGGCCAGTCCGGGTTATTTAACCGTTCAGGGGACGGCTGGCTATGTGAAAATTACCGATATACCGAGCGTATGTAAGCATGTTGAATTTTCGAAAGCGGGAACGCTGATAAAACATGACGACACGACGGATAAAAATCACATGATTTATGAGTTTGAGGCGTTCAGGGATATCGTTAACGCACAGGATATGTCCCGGTGCCATGAATTGCTGGATATTGCTCTCATCGTCTCTCATGTGCTGGAGCAGGCCAGAGAATGTTGCGGTATTCCTTTCCCTCTCACAGAAGAATAAACCCGCCGCCCGTCAGCGCAGCGGCGGGATGAGCACCGTCAGCGCGGCGTCGATACCTTGTCCTGCGTTTGGGTTTCGAAGTCGCTGGCGTCGTGACGCTCATGCAACTGGGTGGCGGGATCGCCGCTCAGGCGGTTGACCATGCGGCCGCGCTGAACCGCAGGACGGGCGAGAATAGCGTCCGCCCAGCGCTGCACGTGCGGATACTCGTGAACCGACAGGAATTCGGCGCCGTCGTAAAGCCAGCCTTTCACCAGACCGCCGTACCAGGGAAACGCGGCGATATCGGCGATCGTATAGTGAGAACCGGCCAGATAGTCGCTTTGCGCCAGCCGCTGATCGAGCACATCGAGCAGGCGTTTGGTTTCCATGGCGAAGCGATCGATAGCGTATTCGATCTTGATCGGCGCGTAAGCGTAGAAATGGCCGAAACCGCCGCCAAGATAGGGCGCGCTGCCCATCTGCCAAAATAGCCACGACAGGCATTCGGCGCGTTCGGCGGCGTCGGTCGGCAGGAATTCGCCAAATTTCTCCGCCAGATAAAGCAGAATGGCGCCCGACTCAAACACGCGCACCGGCTGCGGCCCGGAGTGGTCCACGAGCGCCGGGATCTTGGAGTTGGGGTTGGCTTCCACGAAGCCGCTGCCGAACTGCTCGCCGTTGCCGATTCTGATTAGCCAGGCGTCGTATTCCGCGCCGCTATGACCAAGCGCCAGCAGTTCTTCAAGCAGGATGGTCACTTTCTGGCCGTTTGGCGTCGCCAGCGAATAGAGCTGGAGCGGATGACGGCCGACCGGCAGGTCTTTATCGTGCGTGGCGCCGGCGATCGGACGATTGAGGCCGCCGCTGGCTTTATTCCAGGTCCAGACTTTCGGGGGGATGTATTCGGATGAGTGGGGCATGGCAAACCTCCTGATAATCACATTTGTCAGAGAAAGGGCGGTTAACGCGATGGACGCTCCATCATAACCCACGAGTGCACCGACGGTTGTTGCCACTGGTGCCGGGCGTATCCCGACGACGCGCCGACCAACGAGCTGTACCTTGTCTGGCCTACGCGTACGGTCAAAAGTTCGGGCGTTGCGTATGTGCGGAATGGCATTATCAATGCGTTTGCGGGAGATTCCCCGCTTTCCGGTTGAAGCGCCGTTTTAGTGCGCCTCGGTCACGGCGGGTTGCGCCGTGGCGGCCAGCGCCTGTTTTAACGCGCTACGGTCTACGGCGAACGGCAGCCGGGCGGCGACATCGGCCGGGATGGTCACCTGGGCGGCGACGAGGTCCCAGCGTGTTTCGTCGGTCAGACCCAGCGCCTGCGGCGTCTGCGGGCTGTCGTAGCGGCGCAATTGCGCCAGTAGCTCCTGATTGTCGAACCCGTGGCGCGCTTCCAGTTGCGCCTGCACCGCCAGGCCAAAGCCGACCTTTTCGCCGTGCAGCCAGCGTCTGGATTCCGGCTGGCGGGTCAGGCTGTTATGAATGGCGTGCGCGACGCCCAGCCGGGCACGCTCATCCTTGACGCTGTTGGCGATACCGGCCAGCGCGATCACCGCGTCGATCACCCGGCGTAGCGCCGGCGTCGCTTGTTGCCGCTGGTTGTCCGCCAGCGCCTGCTCGCCGTCCGCGTCAAAAATATCGACTGCCAGCCGGGCGATACGCGCTTTGATATGCAGCGACAGGGCATCGTCGCCGTGCCGCAGGTAGGGCAGAAATTCGTACCATTTGGCGAGCGCGTCAACAATGCCGGCTTTCAGATAACGCACCGGCGCGCGGGCAATCACGGTGCTATCCACCAGCACCCACACCGGCAGACGGCGCAGACTAAGCCGCCCCTGATGCACGCCGTCGCGGCTGTACAGCACGCTGATGGGCGACCAGGCGGCGCAGGTGGCGGCAATCGTCGGCACGGCGATCATCGGTAACGCGTCGGACTGGTCGGCCACCGCCTTGGCGGTATCCAGCACCTTGCCGCCGCCAACGCCGAGAATCAACTCCGCGCGTTCGATATACGCCTGTTCGCGCAGCGCGGCGATACTCTCTTCGGTGCAGTAGCCTTCCAGAAACAACGTCCGGTAGTGCAGGCCGTGTTGCCTGAGACTGGCTTCCAGTGGGGCGGCGGTGTGCTGCCAGGCGGTCGGGCTGGTGATGATCAGCACCCGTTTAGCCAGTGGTTGAATATAGTCGCCCACCTCGGCGAGCAGGCCGTCCTGATTGAGGTACGTGTCCGGAACCTGTATGGCGATCATGTTCTCGTTTCTCCTGTCGGTTTTTCTGCGCAGCCTAGCGCTGCATACCCCATTTGCGGACGGTCAGGCGTTCCAGCGTGGAGAAAATCAGCCCTTCCACCAGTAACCCGATCAGGATCACCGAGGCCAGCCCGGCGAATACGCGGTCGGTATACAACTCGTTGCGGTTCTGAAAGATGTACCATCCCAACCCGCCTTTGCCGCTGGACGCGCCAAACACCAGTTCGGCGGCGATCAGCGTGCGCCAGGCGAAAGCCCAGCCGATTTTCAGCCCGGAAATGATCGCCGGCAGCGCCGCCGGGATCAGCATGTGGACAACGTAGCGCCAGCCGGTCAGGCCGTAATTGCGCCCGGCCATGCGCAGGGTGTCGGAAACGCCGAGAAAACCGCTGTAGGCGTTGAGCGCCATCGGCCACATCACCGAATGCACCAGCACGAAAACCAGACTTTTTTCACCAAGACCGAACCACAGTAGCGCCAGCGGCAACAGCGCGATAGCGGGCAGCGGGTTAAGCATCGCGGTGAGCAACGCCAGCAAGTCGCGTCCCAGTTGCACCGACACCGCCAGCGTACTGAGCAACAGCGCCAGCACGCTGCCGATGACATAGCCTTTAAGCAGCGTGCCGAGGGATACCGCTATTTTCTGCGGCAGTTCGCCGCTCAACATATCCTGACGGAACGCCTGTAATGTCTGGAGAAAGCCGGGCAGCATCAGGTCGTTGTTCTGCCAGCGGGCGGCGACTTCCCACAACGCCAGCAGCAACAGCACCAATACCAGCCGACGCAGTAAGGTATGCTGCGCCAGCCGGGTCAGCCACGGTAGCGGCGCTTCCAGCGTGTCGGGCGGCAGCGGCGTCAGCTCACGCTGATACTCGGGCCTGACCGGGGGAGATGTATTCATGGGATACCTCAGGTGAAGCCGACGCGCCGCGAGAGGCCGGCGTCGGCGGGAATAACAGATCGTGGATACGTCGGGCGGCGTGCTGGAAAGCATCGCCGCCGGCATCGTTCAGCGAAAACTGATGGCAGTTGATTTCCGCCCGCACCCGGCCGGGATGAGGGGACAACAGCAGGATCCGGCTGCCGACCACCAGCGCTTCCTCAATGGAGTGGGTGACGAACAGCAGCGTGAAGCGCACCTCTTCCCACAGCGCCAGTAATTCCTCCTGCATCTTGCGACGGGTGAGGGCGTCCAGCGCGGCGAAGGGTTCATCCATCAGCAGGATTTTCGGCTGCATCGCCAGCGCGCGGGCGATCGCCACTCGCTGCTTCATGCCGCCGGATAACGTGTGCGGGTAGGCATCGGCGAATTTCGCCAGCCCGACCTTGTCGAGAAAGTGCAACGCCCGTTCGCGCGCCTCTGATTTGGTCAGTGTGCCGCTGGCGACCAGCGGGAACAGGGTGTTTTCCAGCACGGTTTTCCACGGCGGCAACTGGTCGAATTCCTGAAACACCATCATGCGATCCGGACCGGGGCGGGTGACCGGTTGGTTTTCCAACTGGATACTGCCGCCGACTGGCGACAGAAATCCGCCGATCGCTTTCAGCAGGCTGGACTTGCCGCAGCCGGACGGCCCCAGCAGCACGAAACGCTCCGCCGGGAACACGTCAAAACTGACGTCATGGGTCGCTTGTATCTGCGCGCGATGGGTGCGGTAACGCAGGTCAACGCCGTTGACCTGCAACAGCGGATGCAATGGATGAGCGGACATCGCAATCTCCTGTAGCCGGATAGTTAACTGCCCGGCTGATCGTGGATTTCATTGAAGAAGTAGTCTTTCCATGACGCGGCCTTGTTTTTCAGTACGCCAAGTTGTTGCAGTTTTTCGGCGTATACCGACGTTCGTTGCGGCACGATGGTGAAGTTCACCTCCGGGTCTTCGACGATGCGTTTGACCAGCGGTAGCGGCAGGCGCGAGTTTTCCACCCGGATATAGGTTTCAGCGGCGGCGGCCTTGTTGGCGTTGATAATGTCGGACGCGTCTTTCAGCGCGTCGTAAAAGGCGCGGTAGGTTTTCGGGTTTTCATCGTGGAATTTCTGGGTGGTGTAGAGCACGTTGAAGGTGCCCGGCCCGCCCAGCACGTCATAGGAACTCAGAATCTTATGCACGTTCGGGTGTTCCAGCGCCTGATACTGGAACGGCGGGCTGGAAAAATGGGCGGTGATTTCCGACCCGCCGGCGATCAGCGCCGCGTTGGCGTCCGGGTGCGGCAGGCTGACGGTAATATTGTCGAAGCGCTTGTAGTCGGCGTCGCCGAACAGTTTGGCGGTTTCAATCTGCAACGTGCGCGACTGGAAACCGACGCCGGCGGCGGGGGTGGCGATACGGTCGCGGTCGCTCAGGTCGCGCAGGGTTTTCACCGCCGGGTTATTGCTCAGCAGATAATTCGGCATCGATCCCAGCGAGGCGATGGCGCGTACATTCTGTTTGCCCAACGTGCGGTCCCACAGGGTCAACATCGGCGGCACCCCGGCGGACGCCACATCCAGCGCGCCGGACAGCAGTGCCTCGTTGATAGCGGTGGCGCCGGACAGCGTGCGCCAGTCGACCTTGATGTCCAGCCCTTGCTGTTTACCGTGTTTTTCAATCAACCGCTGGTCGCGCACCACATCCAGGATCAGGTAGCCGATGCCGAACTGCTGGGCGATGCTGATGCTGCCCTCCGCCTGTGCCGCCAGCGGCGCAGCACCCAGCGCGAGCATCAGTGCCAGCAGCCAACCGTTTTTGACGTGGCGGGAGGATGTATTCTGTCCGGTCGTATTTTCAGCTCGGTTTATTTTTACAACTCGGTTTATTTCTATGAATTGCATTTCCACTGGCGCCATCGGTATCGTCTCACAGTTAATTATTTAATTTAGAAAAGTCGGTGGTCATTTTTCATTTCTAACAAGATAATTCCCGCATGCTATTTTTATAATCCCTGACGGAAAAGCTTATTTGGAAATAAGTTATTTGAATTCTATTTATAGTTATTTCTGCTAAGCAGAGGCGATATTTTGTTAAGCAATATTATTGCTATTGTTTCCCGTATTACTCACTTACCCCGGTTTTCGTGAGGATTATAGTAAAACCTTTCTGATTTACGGGGACCCGGAGCATGCCTGTCTTTTCTCACGATTATTTACGTCATTATTTGCGCGAACGCCTGAACGAGGCGGCGGTGAACGCGGAGGTGGCCGGTCTGGTGGCGGATAATCTGGTGGAGTCCAGCCTGAAAGGCCATGATTCCCACGGCGTCAGCATGTTGCCGCGCTATATCGCCGCGATTCGCGAAGGCGGGCTGGCGCCGCATGCGCAGGCGGAAAAGACGCTTGACGTCGGGCCGATGCTGGCGTTTTCCGGGCAGCATGGCTTCGGCCAGGTGGTGGCCCGGCAGGCGATCGCTCAGGGTATTGAACGCGCGAAACAACAAGGCGTGGCGGTACTCAGCCTGGCGGATGCGCACCATCTCGGGCGCATCGGCGCCTGGGCGGAACAGGCGGCGCAAGCGGGGCTGGTGTCGCTGCATTTCGCCAATGTCTACACCCGCCCGATCGTCATGCCCTGGCAGGGGCAGCAACCGCGTTTCGGCACCAACCCGTTCTGCGCCGGGATCCCGGTGGCGGGAGGCTCGCCGGTGATTCTCGATTTCGCCACCAGTGTGATTGCCGGCAACAAGGCGCGTATCGCCTGGAACGAAGGCCGGTCATTGCCGTCGGGACAGATTGTCGACAATCAGGGCCAGCCATCGGTGGACCCGCGCTGGCTGATGGAAGAGCCGTTCGGCGCGCTGCTGGCGTTCGGCCAGCATAAAGGTTCCGGTCTGGCGCTGGTGTGCTCGCTGCTTGGTGCGGCGCTGACCGGCGGGGCCACGGAGCGCACCGCCACGGGTCAGGGTAAGCAGATCATCAACAGCATGCTGTCGATACTGATCGACCCGGAACGACTGGGCGGCGCGGCCAGCTATCAACAGGAAATCCCGGCGTTGCTGGATTGGGTGCGTCAGTCGCGGCCCGACGGCGGATTGCTGCTGCCCGGCGATCCGGAACAGCAGGCGTATCGCCAGCGGCTGGCGAACGGTATTTTCGTCGACGACACCAGTTGGCGGCAATTAACCGAGCTGGAACGGCAAGTCGCCTGATCCGGCGACCAGTCTGTGCACTGCGCTTATTTTTATTATTTTGAAAAATCTGCGTTTCGCTTTATTTCATGACGCTATCTACAACACGTTTTATTGTTTTGTCAGTTCATTATCGTGGCTGAAATAAGATGAAAAACGAGATGGCTAAAGCACATTGATTATTTCCCCAAGGAGAAGAATATGCATCTCGCCCGTTTTCCCCGTTTGTCGCTGGGCCATTTCCCCACGCCGCTGGAACCGCTGCCGCGTTTATCGGCTTATCTCGGCGGCCCGACGATTTATATCAAACGCGATGACGCCACCGGGCTGGCGACCGGCGGCAACAAAACCCGCAAACTGGAGTTTCTACTGGCTGAAGCGTTGCAACAGGATGCCGACATCATCATCACTCAGGGCGCCACCCAGTCCAACCATGTGCGTCAAACCATCGCCGCGGCGGCGAAGCTGGGGCTGAAGACTCAGGTTCTGCTGGAAAAGCGGGTTGAGGATTACGGCGTTGACTACCAGCGCTCCGGCAACGTGTTGCTGGACAAGTTGCTGGGCGGCGACATTGTCGATCACCTGCCGGCCGGCACCGACATGCAACAGGCGATGGAGGCGCTGGCGGCGACGTTGCGCGAACAAGGCCACCGGCCTTATGTGATCCCCGGCGGCGGCTCCAGCCCGACCGGCGCGCTGGGGTATGTCGCCTGCGCCGAAGAGCTGTTGTATCAGTCCAGCCAGCAGCGGCTGCGCATCGACCATATCGTGCACGCCACCGGCAGCACCGGCACTCAGGCCGGGCTGGTCACCGGGCTGACCGCCAGCAACAGCGGTATTCCGGTGCTGGGCATCAGCGTACGGGCGCCGAAGGCGAAGCAGGAAGAGAATGTCTGGCTGCTGGCGCAGCGCACCTGGCAGAAACTGGGGCTGGCGGGCGAGGTGCCGCGCGAGGCGGTTCAGGTCAACAGCGATTATGTCGGGCAGGGATACGGCATTCCCACCGCCGGGACGCTGGAAGCCCTGAAACTGGCGGCGCAGCTGGAAGGGATTTTGCTGGACCCGGTCTATTCCGGCAAGGCGCTGGCCGGGCTGATCGATCTGGTGCGCAAAGGGCAGTTTGGTAAAGACGACACCGTGCTGTTTATTCACACCGGCGGAGCGGCGGGACTGTTTGGCTACCGTCAGGCGTTCGAGCAGCAGGAAGGCTGGTGATGCCGACACGTTTTCTGATCGGCGTGCTGGGCGGGATGGGGCCGCTCGCCACCGTCGACCTGTTGCAGAAAATCATCGCCGCCACGCCTGCGGAGCGCGACCAGCAACATGTACCGATGGCGGTATGGAATGTGCCGCAGATTCCGGATCGCCAGCGGGCGCTGGCCGGGACTGGCGCATCGCCGTTGCCGGCGTTGCTGGACGGTATTGAACATCTCAACCGGCTGGACGTCAGTCACCTGGTCATTCCCTGCAATACCGCGCATCACTGGTTTGATGAACTGCGCTCGGCCAGCCGTGCGCCGGTGTTGCACATCGCCGACGCCACGCTGGCGCAGACGCAGCTGGCGTTGGCCGGCACGCCGTCGCCGCGGGTGGGGGTGATCGCCACCCACGGTACGCTGGCGGCGGGCTGGTATCAGCAGCGGCTGGCGGCGTTAGATATCGAAACGGTGCTGCCCGACGAGCAGGAGATGGATAATCTGTTCGTGCCGGGTTGTTATGCGGTGAAACGTGGCGAAGTCGCGGCGGGCGGAGCGCTGTTCGGGCAACTGGCCGATCGATTGGCTGCACGCGGCGCCAACCAACTGATTCTGGCCTGCACTGAAGTGGCACCCGGGCTGGCGGCAGCGCAGTCGCGCTGGCTGGCGCGCAGTATCGACAGCACCGAGGCGCTGGCCCGGCGCTGCGTCGCGCTGTGGCGGGAACAGGCGGACCTGTAACGAGAAACCGCCCGACGGCTGGGACCGAACGGGCGGTTGGAGGGAGAAACGTCCGCTACGCCGATGTGTCCGGCGCAGCGGGATAACTCAGTAATACCCGTACATGGCGGCGAACACCCAACCGAACACGCAGGAGGTGCTGACGCCAATCAGGCCGGGCAGGATGAAGCTGTGGTTAATCACAAACCGGCCGATATGGGTGGTACCGGAGCGGTCGAACTGGATGGCGGCCAGATCGCTGGGGTAGGTCGGCAGAATGTAGTAACCGTAGCAAGCTGGCGCGGATGCCACGATGTACGCCGGGTCAACGCCAATCGCCAACGCTACCGGCACAATCGCGGCCAGCGCAGCGGCTTGTGAGTTGACGAACTTGGACACCAGCAGCAGGATCAGCGCATACGCCCACGGATACTCTTTCACCAGCGAGCCCAGCGTATCCTTGATTTGCGTCAGGTGCGCGCCGAACATGGTTTCCGCCATCCAGGCGATGCCGTACACCGCGACAATCGCGATCATCCCGGAGCGAAACACTTCGTTTTTCGAAATCGACCCCGGATTGGTTTTGGTGGCGATGATGATGATGGCGCCGGACAGCAGCATGAACATCTGAATCACCAGCACCATCGACAGCGGTTTACCGCCGAAGGACGGACGCAGGCTTTCCACCGCGCCCAGCAGTGCTACCGCAGCGATAGTGGCAAGGAAGATCCACATGGCGACCCAGTTGCTGCGCGGCAGTTTGCGGTCCAGCAGGGTGGCGGTGTCGCCGTAAACGTATTCGCGGTTTTCCGGCACGGAAATGAATTTCTGGAAGTCCGGATCCTTGTCCAGGTCTTTACCCCTGAACCAACTGAAAATCCCGATGGCCAGAATACCCAGCAGGGTAGAGGGAATCGTGATTGCCAGTAAGTCCAGGAATTCAAGGTGTTTGCCGTGGAAGGTGAATTTACCCAGCATGGCGACCAGCGACACCACCGCTACCGATACCGGGCTGGCGATGATCCCCATCTGCGCGCCGATCGAACTGGCGGCCATCGGCCGTTCCGGGCGGATGTTGTTCTTGATGGCGACGTCGTAAATAATCGGCAGAATGGTATACACCACGTGGCCGGTGCCGCACAGAATCGTCAGCGTACAGGTCACGAACGGCGCAATGATCGACACATATTTCGGGTTGCGTCGCAGCATTTTTTCCGCCACCTGCAGCATCACATCCAGCCCGCCGGAGGCTTGCAGCGTAGCAGAAGCGGCCACCACGGAAATGATGACCAGCATCACGTCGACCGGCGGTTTCCCAGGTTCCAGTTTAAAAATGAAAACCAGAATGACGAGTCCGATACCCCCTAATAATCCGAGCGCGATACCACCTTTTCGCGCGCCGTAAAACAGGCAGATCAGGACTATGATAAGTTGAATGATAAAGTCCATAGATTCCCCATTGCTCAAAATGACGAGTTAATTAATTGAGATTGGATTACTGTCGTCATGGGTACTATAGAGATTATTCCGTCTGTTTTTTCTTGATCTAAATCTACTATTCCAACTGTTTCTTTCCCTGATGGCGAATTAACGGGATGTGCGGCGAGAATAAAAAACGTCTGATTTTTTTAGTTTATTAATTATAAGATTAATTTTATAATTCTTAATAAAGATGAGTTGTCGTGAATTTGTTTCATTGGTTTTGTTATTGCAGCGGTTTGTTTTAGTAAGTGTTTTATTTTTGTTGTGTCGGTGTTTTTTTATGGTTGTGTTTTTGCTCCGGTAGAGTGAGTGGAGTGAAAGTGAACACCGTTTTAAAAATGGAATAATAATGTGAATTTATAATAAAACTATGATTTTAAATGGTTTTATATAAATGTCATTCCTGTTTATCACTCTGTTTTTTAATGTCAACCGAGTGTGGAGGTGGCCGGGAATAAATGATAATAATTCCCAGCGGTTCTGAGTGCGTTATTTTATAAATCTACCGATGGCATCACATTATTTCATTTGTGGGTAAAATGACTATGGCGAAGAACGATTAATAGTTTTTCTGGTTATTAAAATAAAACAGTCATGCGTGTTTTTATCTATTAAGCGTGCGTCACGCATCAGTGCGGGGCAGACTAAAGCCCGTTGAAACGGGAATGACAGGTCAGCATTCATTTTGCCCCTTGGGCGCCAACCCATTCGACCATCGCCGGACAGCCGTTCTCTCGTTGTAACCCATCAATCACCCCCTGACGGTCTTCCTGCGTTCTGTTCTGGCTGACTTTCCATTTACCGTCGAGTGTCGCGATCGGGATTTCCAGCCCTACGATGCCGTTAAGTTGGGCGGCGACAAACGCGGCGGGCGCGTCGTCCACTTGCCACGGCCGGGGGCGCTGATGCTCATGGGCGTGGGTCAGAGCGCCAACCTGCCGCCGTAGCCATTCTGCTTCGTCAATCACCGTTGGCGTGCCGCGCGCCTGCACCATCACATAGTTCCAGGTCGGCACCGCTCTGCCGTGCGCTTGCTTCGACGGATACCAGTCGGGCGAGATGTAGCTGTCCGGCCCCTGAAACACCACCAGCGCTTCGCTGACAGCCCTTAACGCATTTACCTGCGGGTTATTACGGGCCAAATGGGCGCGCAATGTACCGCAGGCGCCGTCATCGATTAGCAGAAAAGGGATGAGGTTGGCCGACAGACCGCCGGGACCCGCGGTAATCAGCATGGCAAGCGGATGGGCGCGCATCAGCGCGTGCAGGATCGGCTGGCGCGCTTCCCGAAATGCGTGTGGACAATGCATAGCGATGATTCCTTCTGTGGCTGGGTAACATCATTCATACCGGCATTGTGCGGCAAAGCGGTCTGTAATGAAGGGCCACTTCTGCATAATATTGATAGGCCACTATTCATGTAGAAAGACCACTAATTAATACTGACGAACACACTATGTTGATAGCGATATATGTTGATAGCGATGTTCTGAGCGAAATCCGATGAAGGAGGAAACTGCCGATGCCAAGACCACGTTGCCTGACTGAACTGCCCGCGCTTGGCGCGCTGGACCGAACCGCCGGCGCCGTGGGGCGTCAACTGGCTCAGGCGCTGCGGCAAGCCATTCAGCGCGGGGAACTGAAAGCGGGCGAGCGTATCCCCTCGACCCGAACGCTGGCGCGATCGCTGGGGCTGGCGCGTGCGACAGTGGCGGATGTATTCGATCAACTGGCGGCGGAGGGGTATCTGGACGCGCGTAGCGGCTCCGGCACCTGGGTCGCCTCCGCGTTTGATCTGATGGCACCGGTCAGCGTGACGGCATCGCCACCTGCTCCCCCGATTCCGGTGTCGTTGCCATCCTCGGCGCAGCGTTATGCCGCCATCGCCCGTGCGTTATCGCCGTTACCCGCGGTGCCGTTTTCGGTGGCGGTGCCGGAAGGGGAGGCGGCGCCGGATGATCGCTGGCGACGTCTCGGCAACCGGGTGCGCGCCAGTCAGACGGCGGCGCTGACCGGCTACAGCGACCCCAGAGGATTGTTTTCGCTGCGTGCGGCGATCGCCACGTATCTGCGCCAGTCGCGTGCGGTGATCGGCGATCCAGACAACATCATTCTGACCGAAGGCACCCAGCAAGGGTTGTATCTGGCGGCGAGGGTATTGCTGTCGCCCGGCGACAGCGCCTGGGCGGAAGATCCGGCCTATGCCGGGCTGACCGAAGTGTTGACCGAATGCGGCGTGCAGACCCGGCGCATACCGGTGGATGCGCAGGGCATAAATGTGGAGCTGGCGATAAGCCGGTATGCCGATGCACGGGCGGCGTTTGTCACGCCGTCTCATCAGTACCCGCTTGGTATGCCGCTCGGCATGGGGCGCCGCCTGGCGCTGCTGGAGTGGGCCAGGCGGCACGACAGCTGGATTGTAGAAGATGATTACGACAGCGAACTGCGTTACGCCGGGCACCCGTTTCCCGCCATGCAAGGGCTGGACGCCGGGCGGGTGGTGTATCTGGGCACCTTCAGCAAGGTGATGGCGCCGTCGTTGCGGCTCGGGTATATGGTGGTGCCCGCCGCGCTGACGGAGGCGTTCGCCGGCGCCCGCGCGCTGATGGGACGCGCTTCACCGCTGGCTGACCAGCACGTGCTGGCGGCGTATATGCAGGAGGGGTATTTCGACGCGCATATTCGCCGTATTCGCACCGTCTATGCTGAACGGCGTCGCGTGTTGATTGAGGCCCTGCAACGCGAAACGCCCTGGCTGCAGGTGGAGCCCTGCGATCAGGGTATGCATCTGGTGGCGTGGTTGCCCGACGGCGTAGCGGATGTGGCGGTCGAGCGCGCGGCCCACGCCGCCGGGCTGGCGTTGCGCGCGCTTTCGCCGATGTATGCCGGTCCGACCCGCCGTTCGGGCCTGATGCTGGGGTTCGGCGGGTTTCCGCCTGAGATGCTGCGACACGCCGTCCGGCGACTGCGGGCGGTGCTGACGCCGTTTATGCCTTAGTCGCGCCAGTCTGATGTTATTGATGTTGCTCCCCGGTCACGCTCTCTTTGCAATCTCTCAGCTACGCTTGAAGGGTTCAGCTACGCCTGAAGTAGGGTAAATGCGGTTTTTCACCGGCGAGCGCGCCGTCGCCGTGAAGATGGCAGGTATTTTGCACTATCTGGCACAGAGGTATTTTACACGAGTGTTTCGCAATACAACCGCTACGGTACGTCTACAGCTATCGCTTCGAGGGACAGGGTATGCACGACAATTTACTGACTGACATGTTGATTGACGGAAAACGGGTGTCGGGCAAGGGGGCGCCTTACACGGTATACAACCCGGCGACCGGCGAAGCCATCGCCGCCATTGCGCAGGCGGACCTGACGCAGGTGGATGCCGCGGTGATGGCGGCGGATGCCGCGTTTGCCCATTGGGGGCAGACCACGCCGAAAACACGCGCCGCGCTGCTGCTGAAACTGGCGGATCTGATTGAGGCGCACGGCGAAACGCTGGCCCGGCTGGAGTCGCTAAACTGCGGCAAACCCTATCACGCGGCGCTGAATGATGAAATTCCAGCGGTGGCGGACGTGTTCCGCTTCTTTGCGGGGGCGGCGCGCTGCCTGAACGGTTCGGCGGCGGGCGAGTATCTGGAAGGGCACACCTCAATGATTCGCCGCGATCCGGTCGGCGTCGTCGCCTCTATCGCCCCCTGGAATTATCCGCTGATGATGGCGGCGTGGAAGCTGGCCCCGGCGCTGGCGGCGGGGAACTGCGCGGTGCTGAAGCCGGCGGAGCAAACGCCGCTGACGACGCTGTATCTGGCCAGCCTGCTGGCCGACCTGTTCCCACCGGGCGTGGTCAATATTTTGTTCGGACAGGGACGAGAAATCGGTGATGCGCTGACCGGCCACGAACGGGTGCGCATGGTATCGCTGACCGGTTCGATCGCTACCGGTTCGCATATCATCGGTAATGCGGCGGCCAGCGTAAAACGCACCCACATGGAACTGGGCGGCAAGGCGCCGGTGATTGTGTTTGACGATGCCGACCTGGAGCAGGTGGTGGATGGTATTCGCAGTTTCGGTTTTTACAACGCCGGGCAGGATTGCACCGCCGCCTGCCGCCTGTATGTGCAGCGCCCGGTGTATGAACAACTGGTGGCGAAGCTGGGCGAGGCGGTCGCTACTCTGAAGATTGGCGCGCCCGACGACCCCGCCACCGAACTGGGGCCGCTGATTACCGCCGAGCAACTGGAGCGGGTCGCCGGTTTTGTCGATCGCGCCCGCGCGCAACCACATATTCGGCTGATCACCGGCGGGGAGCGGGTGCCCGGCGGCGGTTACTATTTTCAGCCCACGGTCCTGGCGGATGCCCGGCAGGAGGACGAAATCGTCCAGCGGGAAGTGTTTGGCCCGGTCATCTCCATCACGCCGTTTGACGACGAAGCGCAGGTGGTGGCGTGGGCTAACGACTCACGCTACGGGCTGGCGTCCTCGGTGTGGACCCGCGACATCGGTCGCGCGCATCGCGTCGCCGCCTGCCTGGAATATGGCTGCACCTGGGTCAATACCCACTTTATGCTGGTGAGCGAGATGCCGCACGGCGGCCAGAAGCTGTCCGGCTACGGCAAGGACATGTCTGTCTACGGTCTGGAGGATTACACCGTGGTGCGGCACATCATGATCCGTCATTGACGGTATGGCGAGTATGGGCCGGTGATGAAAAAATGCCCGATACTGGGGCGGATTGCACACTAGTAGTGCGTCCGCCTTGTTTTTTGAGCGTTTTTTGCTCTTTATAAGGCTGCTAATGGCTGGGGGTGATACGAAATATATTATTTTGTTTATAAAGTGTTTCAAAAATAGACAATGACAGGAGGAAATCGTGATTTCCAAATCGGGTGGGCAAGTGGTGCGTTATATGCATTACTTAAATTGGTATCACGTGATACCTCACCCCCAAGGAGCGCATTTTGTCCAGACCACCGTCACATCTTAACCCGCTAGAGTGTTCTCAGCAGGCCCTTGACTTGATTATGAGCGATACCCTATCCGCCGACGCGATGGCGGCGCTCAACCATGAAACCCTTAACGCTTTTCGTGAATACGTCAATCCCGGTTTTCTGGAATACAGAAAATCCGTCACCTCCGGTGGCAGCTACGGTGCGGTAGAATGGCGCGCCAGCGGCCCCAACACGCTGCTTGATACGCAGGGCAATGAATACCTCGACTGCCTTGGCGGCTATGGCATTTTCAACGTCGGTCACCGTAACCCTACGGTGGTGGCTGCGGTGGAAAAACAGCTGTCCAAACAGCCGCTGCACAGCCAGGAACTGCTGGACCCGCTGCGCGCCATGCTGGCGAAAACGCTGGCGGCCATCACGCCCGGCAAGCTGAAGTACAGCTTCTTTAGCAACAGCGGTACCGAGTCGGTGGAAGCGGCGCTGAAGCTGGCGAAAGCCTATCAGTCTCCGCGCGGCAAGTTCAGCTTCATCGCCACCCACGGCGCGTTCCACGGCAAGTCGCTGGGGGCGTTGTCCGCTACCGCCAAGCCGGTGTTCCGTCGCCCGTTCATGCCGCTATTGCCGGATTTCCACCACGTGGCGTTTGGCGATATTCAAGCTATGCGGCAGAAAGTCGAACAGTGTCAGCGCAACGGCGAAGGCATCGCCGCGGTGATTCTGGAGCCGATTCAGGGTGAAGGCGGGGTAATCGTGCCGCCCGAGCAGTATCTGCCCGCCGTTCGCGCCTTGTGCGATGAAATTGGCGCGTTGCTGATTCTGGATGAAGTGCAGACCGGCATGGGGCGCACCGGCAAGATGTTCGCCTGCGAGCACTATGGCGTACAGCCGGATATCCTCTGTCTGGCCAAAGCGCTTGGCGGCGGCGTGATGCCGATTGGCGCGACGGTCGCCACCGAAGAGGTGTTCTCGGTGCTGTTTGACAACCCGTTCCTGCATACCACCACGTTTGGCGGCAACCCGCTGGCCTGCGCGGCGGCGCTGGCTACGGTCAACGTGCTGTTGCGCGACAATCTGGCGGATCAGGCGGCGCGTCAGGGGGCGTTTTTGCTGGCCGGGCTGCAACGGCTGGCGGCGGCGTACCCGGATCTGATCGTGGAAGCGCGCGGCAAAGGGTTGCTGCAGGCAATTGAATTTAAAGAAAACGCGATGGGCTATGCCTTTGCCAGCGAACTGTTCCAGCGCCGGGTGCTGGTGGCGGGCACGCTGAACAACGCCAAGTCGATTCGCATCGAACCACCGTTGACCATCACCCACGAACAATGCCTGCACGTGCTGCAGGAGTCGGAACGGGCGCTGGCGAGGCTACGGGCAACCGGTGTGGATGATGCCAAACCTAAACCTATCAATAAGGAACTCGCACTCCAGTGAACACCCACCCTTATGCGTTCAGCCCGGTGCTGAGCCGATACGTTAAGCCAGTCTGATTATTCGACTGGCTTTTTTTTGGTCCATTGCGCTGTAACGTCATTCGCGACAAAAGGCATGTTGTTCTGGCAGGCATAACATGAATAAATCATTAGCCGCCACATGATGTTATTAGTTCATGAAAAGTGATTTCATTTGAAATTGATTCAATGTATTTGGTTTTACTCAACGCTATAAATTTTAAGTCATTACCTTTCACGGCGTAGTGATCTTTTCTGACCTGGTTTCCGTCATCCTGGATTGACACACACGGCATGAGTGGTTATTTTTATTCACTTTATGTGATTTTATATTCATTTTGGTTTATATCAACGGACACAGTGACACTCACACAGAGTCCTGATAGCGATAGGATAACCATGGAACAAACCAGTTTGATTGCTTTTGCATTTGCCGCTTTATTACTGAACCTGAGTCCCGGCCCCTCCTTATTTTTCGTGAGTGCACGGGGAATGAGTCAAGGGAAAGCTGCCGGTGCTGTCTCGGCATTGGGGTTAGCTTCGGGGAGTTCCATTCATGCACTTCTGGCGGGGCTGGGGGTGACGGCGATTGTCGCTAAAAGCGCTTTTATTGCTAATGCCGTCGCGTTGATTGGTGGCGGGTATATTCTCTATCTGGGATGGGTGTCTCTTAAGGCAGCACAGGATGCAGGTGAAAATAACGGTACGCAGACAGCCTCAATGCCCCAGAATAGCTTGCTGAAACTGTATTTGCAGGCAGTATCAGTGGAGTTTCTTAACCCCAAAACGATTCTTTTTTATCTTTCAATATTACCTGGTTTGATTTTAACTGGCGGGTATACACCCGTACAGGCACTGCTTGTTTCACTGATTGTACCGGCGACAGCGTTACCGATTGACATGACCGCCGGGCTGACCGGGGGAATGTTGGCCCGCGCATCGCAAAATAATCGAGTCATGAGCGTGGTGCTGAATTATGTATCAGGCGGTGCACTCGTCTTTATTGGCGTGATTATTCTTTATAAGCATTTTATGACGAGCTGATCGCGTTGTCGCCGCGTTAAGCCAGTCTATTTCATCGACTGGCTTCTTTAAGGTTACGCTGTGACATCGTGATAAGAAATTAAAAATCATATTCGCTAAGTTTGTCTGCTATCTGCTGATTTCCTTTGTACTTATGTCTGAGTTCGTTCTGCTGCTTTTTTGCCGCTTTACAGTACTTATTCGCTTGCCGCTCAATGTCCCGCTGGCGTGATTTAGGCAGCGTGCTGTCCCATTCTTCGGAGAAATATTGGCATTCTTCCGCATTATTTAAGAAGCGTTGTACGTCGGCAGGTAAATGAACGTTATTCGCTAACGTAACCTGCAATGGTAACAGGAAAAGCAGCATGATGATTGTTGGTTTTGTTTTGTTGATGCTTTGCACTTTATTCGCCTGAATTGGGTGAACTAAATAGAACTGTTGCAAACCAAAATACCGGGTGTGATTTATAGTATCAACTGATTTTACAATGATGCGGTTATCATAGTGGTAATCACGTGGTTTTTATTATAGAATTTAGAGTTAATGCTTTTAAATTTCGGGAAGTTCAACAACTGACATTAACAGGGATTACGGTAATGAATTACATGGATCGGTACTTACAGCAGAAGTTAGAAGCCGAAAAAAATTTGGCATTGAATGCTGAGCATACAGGAAAAGCATTGAGTGATATTGCAAAGGATACCGTTGAAACAATCGAGGTTGGTGCTAAGAGACTCATCTGGAGAACTTCTGTTTTTTTTGAAGGCTATGAAGATGTGAATGAGAAAATCAACGTTGAAGATACTAGGATGGCTAAGAACATATGGAGGGTTGTAAAAGAAGGTAATGCTATATTTAGAATAACAGAGTTATATGTCAATGAGATTTTAAAGAATAGAGATTTTGATGTGGTATATAAGATTTTACTAAAACACACATCTAAGTTTATATTTAATGGTGTGACAAAAACGGCGATTGCATATTCTATAGCTAAAATTTTATCAGAGCAGCTCTACTTCAATATGGTAGTCAGAAGAAGGCTTCAGTCGTTTTCTAATATGTCTATTTTTGCATTTACATTATATGGAAATGTTGAACATGCTGCTGTATCTGCAGATAGACTAAAGCGAGAGTTCCCGGAATTTTATTGGGTTCTATACTCTGAGAGGTTGGAAATGGTTTATTTCGTTGTTGAACCAGCTTTTTCCAAACATATAAATCGTATAAAGAAAATCGGAACGGACGAGGAAGCGGCTTTAACATTGTTAGATTTATCAAATGGTGATTGATGTGATTAGGTATATTGTTAAATTTCTAATGGAGCTCGCTAGTGATATTTTATGGGGCGTTATCCCCGTTATTCTTATCGTAATGTGTTCTGTTATCACGTTAGAATTCTTTCCAGATATTTGGGGACGGTTAACATTAGGATTCACTGTAATGGTTTTGACTTGCGTTTGGTATAGAAAGTAACCAGGTGTGATTGTAACACCTGGCTTAATTTTAAAGGGAATTTTCATTCCATATGCTATATCCCGAAGTCCCGGCTGTTTTGTGTGACCATGAAATTGATTTATATTTTAGTAGGATCTTCTCATATGGAATGGCATCGTTGTTGTTGATAGAGTGAGGATAGGTTGACGATACATCAACAATTCTGGCATCTGCGAGCTTAATTTCATAAAATACTTCTAATTGTCCCGCTATATTTGTTCTATAGAAAAAGAATGTCGCTGTGAGGGACTCGTTGGATGTTATCGATACACCCAGCAAAGGTGAGGATTTATCAATCGGCTTAATGAGTTGAATTGGATGGTGAGCAATATTTTGCTCTCTGGTAATTGCGTGGTTAAGTCCCAGAACCTGAATTTGATTTTCATGTCCAGATTGATATCTATTTCCAATCGAGTCATGTGTTGAGCACCCGGATGATATTAACCCCTGTTGGTCACCCTCTAAGGTTAGATAAATAACATGCGACATAATTAACATCCTTATTGATTGGGTTGTTGTCTTTTATTCCTGAAGATATTATTTCTAAATGGATTCTATTTCAATGTGAATTTCTCAGGTGGTATGATTTTCTTTTATTTTTGCTACCTGATGGTGATTGTAGTGAAAATACAATAGGGAATATAAAATATTCGTTTATGTTTTAATGAAAAGAGTAAGTTGTTTTCCTCTATTCCTGATTTTTTTCAAGTCTCCCCATCTCCCCGCCTGTCCTTTTTCCTTCACCATTTCGTCATCCACGCTTCGCCAGTCTGTCACACAGCTTTGCCAACATAATCGCCAATCCCCCTGATTGAAGCGATGTACCGCGTTGCCCGCTGGCAGCACTCCGGTCGCGCTTCGTGGCTAACCGATCCGTGAGCGAATGTCCGCCCGGAAAGGCTCCCTGCGAGCAGGAGTTTTTTTATGGACATGATATCTAGACATCCTACCACTGTGTATCAGGCCATCGCCGCCCGGCTGGAAGAAGAACTGCGCACCGTCTACCGCTGCGGCGACTATCTGCCGTCCGAGCAGCAACTGGCGGCGCACTACGAGGTTAATCGCCATACGCTGCGGCGTGCGGTGGATGAACTGGTCAACAAAGGGTTGGTACAGCGTCGGCATGGCGTCGGCATTCTGGTGCTGCTGCGTCCCTATGACTATCCGCTGCATGCGCAGGCGCGTTTCAGCCAGAACTTGCTGGAGCAGGGCAGCCATCCCACCAGTGAGCGGTTACTGGCGGTGCTGCGCCCGGCCAACGCCGATGTGGCGGCGGCGCTGGGGCGGGAAGAGGGCGATGAGGTTGTCCACCTGCGCACTCTGCGTCGGGTCAACGGCGTGCCGGTATCGGTGATCGATCACTACCTGCCGGAGTTGAGCTGGTGGCCGTCGTTACAGCGTTTCACCAGCGGCTCGCTGCACGATTTTCTGGCCCGCGAACTACAGCAATCCCTGACCCGTCGCCAGACCCGCATCAGCGCCCGGGCGTCGCAGGCGAAAGAAGCACAATTGCTGGAAGTGGCGCGGCAAACCCCGCTGATGTGTATTCGCACGCTCAATATTTGTAGCGGCAGCGACCGGGTGGCGGAGTACTCCGTCAGTCTGGCGCGGGCCGACATGATCGAACTGACAATGGAGCACTGAATGGCAACCCAAACCGCAAGGCAACGCTGGCTGTCGGTACTGGCGCACAGCGATCCGGATCAACTGCGGCGCCACTGGCAACCGCTGAGTCTGCATCCGGTCTGGCAAACGCTACGGGCGCCTGAAACCGGGCTGGCTCGTTTGCAGGCGCGTATCGGCGCTACCGGCAATCGCTTCGTGCTGGGTGATGTCACCGTCACCCGCGCGGTGATCCGGCTGGAAGACGGTACCTGCGGCTACAGCTACGTCACCGGCCGCAACAAGCCTCACGCCGAACTGTGCGCGTTAATCGACGCCCTGCTGCAACAACAGGGGACGCAAAGCGCGCTCTACCAACAACTGATCGTGCCGCTGGCCGCTACCCGTGACGAGCTGCGTCAGCAACGGGCGCGGGAGATCGCCAGCAGCAAGGTTGATTTCTTTACGCTGGTGCGAGGAGATAACGCATGACGCTACTGGCAGGATTTTCCCATCCCTGGCGCGATGCGCAGTACGCGTTTCGCCGCATTCTTAAAGCGATGAGCGAACCGGGCGTGGTGGTGTCGCTGAATCACGATATCGGCTGGGATGGCTTATCGCCGTCCGCCACCGCGGTGGCGCTGACGCTGATGGACCGCGAAACGCCGCTGTGGCTGGACCCGGCGTTGTCGCAGGAGACGTTGCTGACCAACCTGCGGTTTCACACCGGCGTGAAGCTGGTGGAACGCGAGGCGGCGGCGTTCGCGCTGTTGCCGGTCAGCCGGGAACTGTCGCTGGACGGCTTTACCGCCGGCGACGAGATGACGCCGGAAAACAGCGTCACGCTGGTGCTGGAGGTGCCCGCGCTGGGCGGCGGACGCGCCTTGCGCCTGACCGGGCCGGGGATTGCCGAAGCGCGCATGATTGCGCCGCAACTGCCCACCAGCGTGCGGGATTATCTGGAACAGCGCCCGCATCCGTTTCCCGCCGGGCTGGACTTCATTTTTACCTGCGGCGGCACGCTGATGGCGCTGCCGCGCACTACGCATGTGGAGGTGTGCTGATGTATGTCGCGGTGAAAGGGGGCGAAAAAGCCATTGAGGCCGCTCATCAGTTACAGGCCAACCTGCGGCGCGGCGACACCCGGCTGGCGGAGGTGCAGGCGGCGCAGATTGAACAGCAACTGGGGCTGGCGGTGGATCGGGTGATGACCGAAGGCGGTATTTACGACCGGGAACTGGCGGCTCTGGCGATCAAGCAGGCCAGCGGCGACCTGGTGGAGGCGATTTTTCTGCTGCGCGCCTACCGCACCACGCTGCCGCGGCTGGCGGACAGCCTGCCGCTGGATACCGGTCGTATGCAACTGGAGCGGCGTATTTCGGCGGTGTACAAGGATCTGCCCGGCGGGCAGGTCCTTGGCCCCACTTACGACTATACCCACCGGCTGCTGGATTTTGTCCTGCTGGCGGAAGGCGAACCGCCGCTCGCGCCAAAGGCGCAGGAACCGCTGGCGGACCACTGCCCGCACATGTTCGCCATGATGACGGCGGAAGGGCTGGCGGCGGCCGAACATGACGACGGCGACGAGCCGTTGGATATCACCCGCGATCCGCCCGCCTACCCGATGCCGCGCAGCGCCCGGCTACAGCAACTGGCGCGCGGCGACGAAGGCTTCCTGCTGGCGTTGGGCTATTCCACCCAGCGTGGCTACGGCCGTACCCACCCGTTCGCCGGCGAGATTCGCACCGGTTATGTCACGGTGGAAATCGAGCCGGAAGAGCTGGGCTTTGCGCTGGAAATCGGCGACATCCTGTTGACCGAATGCGAGATGGTCAACGGTTTTACCGTGCCGGAGGATGAGCCGCCGCACTTTACCCGCGGCTACGGGCTGGTGTTTGGCCGCGCCGAGCGCAAGGCGATGGCGATGGCGCTGGTGGATCGGGCGTTGCAGGCGCCGGCTTATCAGGAGCCGGTCGGCAGCCCGGCGCAGGACGAAGAGTTTGTGCTGTCGCACGCGGACAATGTCGAGGCGGCCGGTTTCGTCTCCCACCTCAAGTTACCGCATTACGTCGACTTTCAGGCCGAACTGGCGCTGCTGCGTCAGTTGCGCCAGTCACCGCAGGAGGAGCGCGATGAACACGCTGAGCGGATATAACCCCGGTTATCTGGACGAACAGAGTAAACGTACTATTCGGCGCGCCATCCTCAAAGCGGTGGCGATCCCCGGTTATCAGGTGCCGTTTGGCGGGCGGGAAATGCCGATGCCCTACGGCTGGGGTACCGGCGGCATACAACTGACCGCCAGCCTGATCGGCGATGACGACGTGCTGAAAGTCATCGATCAGGGCGCCGACGACACCACCAACGCGGTGTCGATCCGCCGTTTCTTCCAGCGGGTCAGCGAAGCCGCCGTCACCGAACGTACAGCAGAAGCCACGCTGATCCAGACTCGGCACCGCATTCCGGAAACGCCGCTGCGCGAAGACCAGATCCTGATTTATCAGGTGCCGATCCCCGAACCGTTGCGCTTTATCGAACCGCGCGAGACGGAAACACGCAAAATGCACGCGCTGGAGGAGTACGGCATCATGCAGGTGAAGCTGTACGAAGACATCGCCCGCTTCGGCCACATCGCCACCACCTACGCTTACCCGGTCAGGGTGAACGACCGCTACATCATGGACCCGTCGCCGATCCCGAAATTCGACAACCCGAAGATGCACATGATGCCGGCGCTGCAACTGTTCGGCGCCGGGCGCGAGAAGCGCATTTACGCCCTGCCGCCCTATACCCGGGTGGAAAGCCTCGATTTTGACGACCACCCGTTCAGCGTTCAGCGCTGGGACCAGCCCTGCGCGCTGTGCGGTTCGCACGACAGTTACCTCGACGAGGTGGTGATGGACGATCAGGGCACCCGCCTGTACGTCTGTTCCGATACCGATTATTGCCGCGAGCGTCAGGAGGCCGGGCACCATGAATCACATTGATCAGGCCGGCATGGATCAGGCAGGCATGGCTCAGGCCGCCGCGCCGGTTGTAGGCGCCGCCGCAGGTCGCGACGACGAGACGCCGCTGTTGCAGGTGCGCAATCTGACCCACCTGTACGCGCCCGGCAAGGGGTTTTGCGAGGTGTCGTTCGATCTGTACCCCGGCGAAGTGCTGGGCATCGTCGGCGAGTCCGGTTCCGGCAAGACCACGCTGCTGCGGGCGATTTCCGCCCGGCTGACGCCGCAGGCCGGACAGATTGACTACCAGGGACGCTCGCTGTACGCGATGAGCGAAAGCGATCGCCGCCGCCTGCTGCGCACCGAGTGGGGCGTGGTGCATCAGCATCCGCTGGATGGCCTGCGTCCCCGCGTGTCGGCGGGCGGCAACATCGGCGAACGGCTGATGGCGGTCGGCGCCCGTCACTATGGCGATATTCGTCATCAGGCCGGGCAGTGGTTGCAGGATGTGGAGATCCCGCTGTCCCGGCTCGACGACCTGCCCATCACCTTTTCTGGTGGGATGCAGCAGCGGTTGCAGATCGCCCGCAATCTGGTCACCCATCCGAAGCTGGTGTTCATGGACGAACCGACCGGCGGGCTGGATGTGTCGGTGCAGGCGCGATTGCTGGATCTGCTGCGCACGCTGGTGCGCGATCTCGGTCTGGCGGTGGTGATTGTTACCCATGACCTCGGCGTGGCGCGTCTGCTGGCGCACCGGCTGCTGGTGATGCGCGAGGGCAGGGTAGTGGAAAGCGGCCTGACCGACCGGGTGCTGGATGATCCTCATCACCCTTACACCCAGTTGCTGGTGTCGTCGGTGTTGGGATAAGCGTGAATGGCGATGAGGTGAAACATGACAACCGAAGGCACGTCCATGACGGTTCTGCGCGTGGAAAATCTGAGTAAAACCTTTGTACTGCACAACCAGCACGCCGCCCGGCTGCCGGTGTTGCATCAGGCCAGCCTGACGGTGGCCGCCGGCGAGTGCGTGGTGCTGCACGGCCATTCCGGCAGCGGCAAGTCCACGCTGTTGCGTTCGCTGTACGCCAACTATCAGCCGGACAGCGGTCATGTCTGGGTGCGCCATCGCGAGGCGTGGGTGGATCTGGTGACCGCCCCGGCCCGACAGGTGCTGGCGGTGCGGCGCGACACTATCGGCTGGGTCAGCCAGTTTCTACGGGTGATCCCGCGCATTCCGACGCTGGACGTGGTGATGCAGCCGCTGCTGGAGCGCGGCGAAGACCGGGCGGTATGCGAAGCGCGCGCCGAAGCGTTGTTGACCCGGCTCAACGTCCCGCGCCGGCTATGGACGCTGGCGCCCGCCACCTTCTCCGGCGGTGAGCAACAGCGGGTCAACATCGCCCGCGGGTTTATCGCCGATTATTCATTGCTGCTGCTGGACGAACCGACCGCCTCGCTGGACGCCGCCAACCGCGACGCGGTGGTGGAGCTGGTTGAGGAAGCGCGAGCCCGCGGCGCGGCGGTGGTCGGCATTTTCCACGATGCACAGGTGCGCGATCGCGTGGCGGACCGCTTGCATCATATGACACCCGTAACGCAGGAGCTCACGCCATGAGCGCGACGACTCAGATCAGCAATACGACCCGGATCATCAATAACGTGCAGTTGGTGTTGCAGGATGAGGTGGTCAGCGGATCGCTGGCCTGGCGCAACGGCGCGATCGAGGCCTTTTCCTCCACGCCCAGCCAGTTGCCGCAGGCGCTGGACGGCGAAGGCGGCTGGCTGCTGCCGGGACTGGTGGAACTGCATACCGACAATCTGGACAAGTTCTTCATGCCGCGCCCGAAGGTCGACTGGCCGGCGCATTCGGCGATGAGCAGCCACGATGCGCTGATCGTCGCCAGCGGCATCACCACGGTGCTGGATGCGGTGGCGATAGGCGATGTGCGCGACGGCGGTCACCGGCTCGATAACCTGCGTCGTATGATCGACGCTATCGTCCACAGCCAGCAACTGGGGGTGAACCGGGCGCAACATCTGATTCACCTGCGTTGCGAATTGCCGCACCACACCACCTTGCCGCTGTTTGAAGCGTTGATGGACACGCCGGAAGTGGCGCTGGTGTCGCTGATGGACCACTCGCCGGGGCAGCGGCAGTTCGCCACGCCGGAAAAATACCGCGAGTATTATCAGGGAAAATACCACCTGAACGATGCTGAGATGGATGCCTTTGAAACCGAACAGCGGGCGCTGTCCGAACGCTGGTCGACGCCGAACCGGCTGGCGATTGCCGCGCATTGCCGCGAGCGCGGCATCGCGCTGGCCAGCCACGATGACGCTACCGCGGCACATGTGCATGAATCGCTGGCGCTGGGCAGCGTGATCGCCGAATTTCCCACCACCGAGACGGCGGCGCAGACGTCGCACGCCAGCGGCATGAAGGTGCTGATGGGCGCGCCCAACATTGTGCGCGGCGGCTCCCACTCCGGCAACGTGGCGGCGTCCCGGCTGGCGGAGCAAGGACTGCTGGATATTCTGTCATCCGACTATTACCCCGCCAGCCTGCTGGATGCGGCGTTTCGCCTGGCGGCGGATGAGCGTAATCCGTTTACGTTGCCGCAGACGGTGGCGATGGTCAGCGCCAATCCGGCGCAGTCGGTCGGGTTAGACGACCGGGGGCGGATTGCCGACGGGCTGCGCGCCGATCTGGTGCTGGCGCATCACTCGCACGGCCAGGTCCGGATTCGTCAGGTGTGGGCGCAGGGGCGACAGGTGTTCTGATGGCGCGGCTAATCTGGCTGACCGGCGCGTCCGGCTCCGGCAAAGATTCCCTGCTGGATGCCCTGCGGCAGACGAATCCGACGCGCCTGCTGGTGGCGCACCGCTATATTACCCGCCCGGCGCAGGCGGGCGGCGAAAACCATATTGCGCTGAGCGATGCGGAGTTCGCGCATCGCCGCGAGTGCGGGTTGTTCGCATTACACTGGCAGGCGCACCACTATCAGTACGGCATCGGCATTGAAGTCGACCTGTGGCTGTCCGCCGGGCTGGATGTGGTGGTCAACGGCTCGCGCTTGCATCACCAGCAGGCGCAAACGCGCTACGGCGACCGCTTATTGCCGGTGTGCCTGCAGGTATCCCCGGACGTGCTGGCGCAGCGTTTGCGTCAGCGCGGGCGGGAAGATGAAGCGGCGGATCGCGCAGCGGCTGCAGCGGGCTGACGCCATGCCGGTTCCGGCGGCATGTCGGCGACTGGATAACGATGGTGCGCTGGCGCAAACGCTGCTGGCGTTTCACACCCTGTTGGCGGCTGAAAAATCAGATTGCTGATACCCCCCTTTAGCCCAGGGGGGAGTGTTTTTTCCGGCGTCAACATCTATTCGCCAATAACAAAACAACACGGCTGTTTGTTAACAGCCTCAAAAGTGGAGCTGATGTTATGGAACTGATGTTTATGGGTACCGGCGACGCGCAGCAGGTGCCGCTGACCGGTTGCGACTGCATCGCCTGTGAGCGGGCGCGGTTGGACCCACGCTTTCGGCGCGGGCCGAGCAGCATGCTGGTTCGGTGCGACGGTGAGGCGACGCTGCTGGACGCCGGCGTCACGCAACTGGAGCAGCGCTTTGGCGTCAATGAGATTCGGCGCATCCTGCTGACGCACTACCATGTCGACCATGTGCAGGGGCTGTTTTCGCTGCGCTGGGGTATCGGCGATCGCATTCCGGTGTTCGGACCGCCGGATGAGCAGGGATGCGACGACCTGTACAAGCACCCGCGTCGGCTTGATTTTCAGCCGGCGATGACGCCGTTTCAGGCGGTGGCGATGGGGGCGTTGCGGGTGACCGCGCTGCCGCTTAATCATTCCAAACCCACCTTCGGCTATCTGCTGGAACAGGATGGGCAGGCGGTGGCTTACCTGACCGACACCTGCGGGCTGCCGAACGATACGCTGGATTTTCTGCGCGGCAAACGGCTCGATCATATGGTGATGGACTGCACCCAGCCGCCGCGGGATCAGCCGCCGCTCAATCACAGCGACCTCAACACCGTACTGCGGGTGCGCGAACAGCTGCGGCCGACGCAGACCTGGCTGACCCATGTCAGCCACGAAACCGATGCCTGGTTGATGCTAAACGACCTGCCGGACGGGGTGCGTGCGGCGGCCGATGGCGCGTGGATCAACGTGTAGCGACGAAGACCGCGGCTGAGGAGGCTGAGACGGGAGGGCGGCGTCAGTTCCCGCTCAGCGGTCAATCGAGCGGAGAGGTCGAAGCCGGATACGTCGCGGCGTATCCGTATCGAGCATCGGTGCGGCGTTATCTGCCGGGAGCGGCGACGTCACCGCGTTGAGCATGGGTTAGCGCCGCGCTCAGCGTCTCTTTTGTCATCCGTACACAATAAGCCGGCATTCCCCGCTCAAAGCGCCATCCTTCGGCGAGAGCACCTGCGTCAACGACATCGAAACCAAAAGCTTCATACAGTTCGGTGACCAGCCGTTTACCTGTCGCATCATCTCCGGCAAGCGGTAACGCCCGGCGCGTCGGCGCGCCAGAGGGAAGCCCGTCACTTTCAAGCTGTGTCATGGGGATGGCGTTAAATGCTTTTGTTATCAGCGCGTCGGGCAAATAGCCGGCCAGAAGCTCGCTGGTAGTGGTTTCCAGTCTGTCCAGCGCCTCAACCTGCCCATCGCGCTCAGGATAGTAGTTGACGGCATCCACCACCGGTTTTCCCCGTAGTTCCGCGACAGGAAGCTGGCTGATAGCCGAGAGGGGAACCGCGATGACGACGATATCGCCAAAAATGGCGGCTTCGGTGGCGGTGCCGACGTCACAGCCAATCATCGGCCGGAGGCTGAACAGCGTTTGTGGGCCTCGTGAGTTGCTGAGCATCACCTGATGGCCGGTTTTAATGGCAAGCGCTGCTATTGCCCGTCCAACGAACCCTGCGCCAATAATGCCAATCTTCATCTGTTTTTCCTTTTTCGTGTCGAGATAACAAGAAAATAGTTCCCTACAAATCGGAGATAAAGCGCAATATAAGACATAAATAAACAACAAAATGGAGGGAATGGTGGACAGGCTGACCAGCATGAACATTTTTGTGAAGGCGGCGGAGCTCGGCTCTTTTGCCGCGGCAGCCGAGGCGTTAAGCCTCTCTGCGCAAATGGTGGCGAAACATGTGGCCTGGCTGGAAGCGCGGCTCGGCGTCAGATTGCTGAACCGCACCACACGCCGCCAGAGTCTGACCGATATTGGCCGCAGTTATTACGAACGGTGTCGGATGGTACTGGCTGAAGCGGAAGCCGCCGATGCCATTGTGCTGGACATGAAGGCTACGCCTTCCGGCGTGATTCGGATAAACGCGCCGGTGACATTTGGCTCATATACCCTGGCTCCTTTTATTACGCATTATCTCGGAAATTATCCGGACACGCAGGTGGAACTGACGTTGAGCGATCGTCTGGTCGACCCGATTGAAGAAGGCTTTGAAGTCATCATTCGCATCGGTGAACTGGCCGACAGTTCAATGCTGGCATGGCCGCTGCTGCCTTACCGTTTAATCGCCTGCGCCTCGCCAGACTATGTTGCGCGCGAAGGCTTACCGGAAGCACCGGCTGAGCTTGCGCATCACGCCTGCCTCGTTTACGGCATATGGTCACCCGCCGCGCCTTGCCGCTGGGTGTTCCATCGCGCAGGCAAAACCGAAGAAGTCAGGCCGCAAGGCCGGTTTCGCTCAAATGACTGGAAAGCGTTGTTGCATGCCGCGATAGAGGGGTATGGCGTCACGCTAGGCCCGGAAGATGTGCTACGCGAAGAAATCCGGCAAGGGCGTCTTGTTCAGGTGTTGCCCGGATATGAAGGGCCAGCCCGCCCTATGCATGTGCTGGTGCCGGCAGGACGGCGGCAGACCGTTAAAATTAAAAGCTTCGTCGACGCGCTCAGAATGCGCTTCGGGGAGACGACGTAAATCCCCTCATCGCAAGCGATGCCGGAAACGGTATGAGGCGAGGTGGAATGTCCGTGAGTTCATTTTTTAATCATAAAGCTGTCATCAGGTATTCATCTGCGCTGCGCTTAATAACGTCCATATTGTTGACTAAACGATGACGAAACTCATGGCACAGGCATTGTTGGCATCCGAAAGCGCTACCCAACTGCGCGCACATCATTTCCAGACGCAACCGCAGCAGACCATTCTGTCGGTGCGTCAGCTGTGTAAGGCCTATTCCAGTCAGCAGAAGCGGGTGCTGGAGAACCTCAGTTTTGATTTGCGCGCCGGCGAGATGGTGGCGGTGATTGGCCGTTCCGGCGCCGGTAAGTCCACCTTGTTGCACGTGATGAACGGCACCATTCCTGCCAGCGAAGGACAAATCCTGCGCTATCCTGCCCAGCACGATGGCGGGCAGGGCGACACGCAGGACATTCTGCGTTTCAGCAGCCGGCAGATGCGCCAGTGGCGCAGCGAATGCGGTATGATCTTTCAGGATTTCTGTCTGGTGCCGCGGCTGGATGTGCTGACCAACGTACTGCTGGGCCGCCTGAGCCGGACCTCCACTCTGAAGTCGTTCTTCAAACTGTTTTCCGATGAGGATCGCGCGCACGCCATTGGGCTGCTGCAATGGATGAACCTGCTGCCGCATGCGTTGCAGCGGGCGGAAAACCTGTCCGGCGGCCAGATGCAGCGCGTCGCTATCTGCCGCGCGCTGATGCAGAACCCCAAAATCCTGCTGGCCGACGAACCGGTGGCGTCGCTCGACCCGAAAAACACCCGCCGTATCATGGACGTACTGCGACAGGTGAGCGACAACGGCATCACCGTAGTGGTGAACCTGCACTCGGTCGAGCTGGTGAAAGAATACTGCACCCGGGCCATAGGCATCGCCCAGGGACGCATCCTGTTTGACGGCCCGCCGTCAGAACTGACCGACAGCCTGCTGCATACCCTGTACGGCGACGATCTGCAGCCGGTGCACTAATTCCCTTTTTAGCACTCCCCGCGTCCCGGTGGTTTTAACGCGGGTAGCGGATTTTTCGACATCACATCACTACACCTTGGCATAACGACAACATAGGCAAAACTGATGAAAAAAACCTTCACGTTGACCACCTTGCTGGCCGGTGCGGTAGTGTCCGCCAGTGTATTCGCCGCGGAAACACCGAAAACGCTGAATCTGGGCATCCTGGGCGGTCAGAACGCTACCCAGCAGATCGGCGATAACCAGTGCGTTAAACAGTTTCTCGATAAAGAGCTGAATGTCGATACTCAATTGCGCAATTCATCCGACTATGCCGGGGTTATTCAGGGGCTGTTGGGCAAGAAGATTGATCTGGTGTTGAGCATGTCGCCGTCGTCGTATGCGTCGGTATACATCAAAGATCCCAACGCGGTGGATGTCGTTGGTATCGCGGTGGACGACGTCGACCAGTCGCGCGGCTATCACTCGGTGGTGATCGTTAAGGCCGACAGCCCGTACCAGAAGATGGAAGACCTGAAAGGTAAGGCGTTCGGTTTCGCCGACCCGGATTCCACCTCCGGCTACCTGATTCCTAATCAGGAGTTTAAAGAGAAATTCGGCGGCAGCGCCGATAACAAATACAACAATTTCTTCTCCAGCGTCACCTTTTCCGGTGGGCACGAGCAGGACATCCTCGGCGTGTTGAACGGCCAGTTTGACGGCGCGGTAACCTGGGCATCGATGATTGGCGACTACAACACCGGCTACACCAGCGGCGCGTTCGGCCGTCTGATTCGCATGGACCATCCGGACCTGATGAAACAGATTCGCATCATCTGGCAATCGCCGCTGATCCCGAACGGTCCGATTCTGGTGAGCAACGCGCTGCCGGCCGACTTCAAAGCCAAACTGATTACCGCGGTGAACAAGCTGGATAAAGAAGATCATACCTGTTTCATCAAGGCGATGGGCGGCAAACAGCACATCGGCCCGGCCAGCGTGGACGATTACAAAACCATTATCGCTATGAAGCGTGAACTGACCAAAGGCAACCGTTAAGGGCGGCGCGCCGGGTCGTCAGGCTCGGCGTTTTCCCGACCGGCGGTGCGCAACGGCGCAACATTGACGGACTGCGGTACAGGCAGGATGCCTATTTTTCACCCCGTTGCGGCTCCAAACCCATCATCGCTTTTCCACCATTCAGACCAAACTCATGCTGAACCCTGATTTTGAACGCTATTACCAGCGGATACGCACACGGCAGAAGCGCGAGTCGCTGATATGGACACTGGTGCTGGTCGTGCTGTACATCGGCGCGGGCGCGTTGTCCGAATTCAATCTGCATACCCTGTGGACCTCGTTTCCCCACTTTTTTGACTACCTGATCGAGACGCTGCCGGTGCTGCACTGGTCGCTGCTGTTCGCCGACGGCCATACCGAAGGCTCGCTGGCCTACTGGGGGTATCGTCTCAATATCCAGCTGCCGTTGATCTGGGAGACGCTCAACCTGGCGTTGGCGGCGACGCTGCTGTCGGTGGCGGCGTCGGTGGTGCTGGGGTTTCTGGCGGCCAACAATACGCAAAGCCCGCCGGGCGTGCGTTTTACTCTCCGTGCGTTGCTGGCGTTTCTGCGCACCATGCCGGAGCTGGCGTGGGCGGTGATGTTCGTGATGGCGTTCGGTATCGGCGTTATTCCAGGCTTTCTGGCGCTGGCGCTGCACACCGTCGGTTGCCTGACCAAGCTGTTTTATGAAGCGATTGAAAGCGCTTCGGAACGGCCGGTGCGCGGGCTGGCCGCCTGTGGCGCCAGCGTGTTGCAGCGTATGCGTTTTGGGCTGTGGCCGCAGGTTAAACCGATCGTGCTGTCCTACAGTTTTATGCGGCTGGAAATTAACTTCCGTCAGTCCACCATTCTCGGGCTGGTGGGCGCCGGGGGCATCGGCCAGGAACTGATGACCAATATCAAGCTGGACCGCTACGATCAGGTCAGCATGACCATGCTGCTGATCATCGTGGTGGTCTCGATTCTGGATGCGCTGTCCGGACGGTTGCGGCGGCAAGTGGTGGAGGGCGGTAAATGAACATGACCCCATTGACGCCGGCGGACATCGCCGCGATGAAACAACAGCACCCGGCGCTGTTCAGTCAGCAACGCCGCTATTTGCGGCGCGTTGGGCTGATGGCGGCCGCCGTGCTGCTTTACTATCTGGCGTTTCTGGTGTTTTTCGGCATCAGCGCCGAGCAGTGGCTGCGCGGCTTTAGCGAACTGGGGCGCTATTTTCTGCGTATGTTCGTGTGGCATGATTTTCTCAACTGGCCGTTCGGTTACTACCTGTCGCAGGTATTCATCACCATCGCCATCGTGTTCGCCGGTACCCTGACCGCGACGATAGTGGCGCTGCCGTTGTCGTTCCTGGCGGCGCGCAACGTGATGCACGAACCGATGTTGCGGCCGGTGGCATTGCTGGTGCGTCGTCTGCTGGACATCTTGCGCGGTATCGACATGGCGATCTGGGGGCTGATTTTCGTGCGGGCGGTGGGCATGGGGCCGCTGTCCGGCGCGCTGGCGATCCTGATGCAGGATGCCGGTCTGCTCGGCAAGCTGTACGCGGAGGGGCACGAAGCGGTAGAGCGTTCACCCAGCCGCGGACTTGGCGCGGTCGGCGCCAACAGCCTGCAAAAACACCGTTTCGGCATCTTCACCCAATCGTTTCCCACTTTTCTGGCGCTAAGTCTGTATCAGATGGAGTCCAACGTGCGGTCGGCGGCGGTGCTGGGGTTTGTCGGCGCCGGCGGCGTCGGGTTGGTGTACGCCGAAAACATGCGACTGTGGAACTGGGACGTGGTGATGTTCATCACCCTGATTCTGGTGGCGGTGGTGATGCTGATGGATGTTTTGTCCGCGCATTTGCGCCAGCGCTACATCATCGGCAAGCCGTTGCCGCTGTTTGAAGCGGACCCGCCGTCGCGCTGACGTTGTACTGAAAGAATGCCTGCCAGTGTGTGATTAAGCCGGTTTCCCTGCGGAGGAAACCGGTTTTTTTATCACCAGCGTCAATCGGAAGGCGATGATAACTGGCTGAGAACATCCTATTTTCTCTGCCTGATCGCATCGAATGGCGGCAAAGTCTTGCGTGATGGCGCTCCCCGGCAGTATGCGAATTTTGTTTAGCGTCTTTTTCGTGATGCATGTCACAAAAATGATTTCTCATCCCACCAGTCATTTTCCCGCTTTTTGGCGTCATTCGACGGTGAAAGTCCTCTCGCCGCCTGCATTTAGTTAACATTTCGCCAGAGATTGTAAGGATTTGGTTATGAAAACTGTCATTTAAATAACACTTGAGCGTCATTATTGTTAATGATAATTGTTGTCATTATCAATATCACAGGGGGTGAAGACGATGTCAGAGACACAGTTTGCGGTTAAGGATCATGTGCAGAGAACCAATGCAGATTATCTGGAGCGACAGGGATGGTTTGAGTCCAATGTTCGAAGTTATCCGCGCAAACTGCCGCTGGTCATCCAGAAAGCGCAAGGCGTGTGGGTGACGGATGTGGATGGCAATCAGTATCTGGATTGTCTGGCGGGAGCCGGTACGCTGGCGCTGGGTCATAACCACCCTGAAGTGGTGGCCAGCATCCAGGAATTTCTGGCGTCGGGCCTGCCGATGCATACGCTGGATCTCACCACGCCGCTGAAAGACGCCTTCTGCGAAACCCTGCTGGCGCAGCTGCCCGGCGGCGAAAACCAGTACTGCCTGCAGTTCTGCGGCCCTTCGGGAGCGGATGCGGTTGAAGCCGCATTAAAACTGGCGAAAACCTATACCGGCCGCGGCGGCATCATCAGCTTCTCCGGCGGCTACCACGGCATGACGCACGGCGCGCTGGCCGTCACCGGTAATACCGGTCCTAAGGATGCGGTGCAGAATCTGATGCCCGGCGTCCAGTTCCTGCCTTACCCCCATGAATACCGCTGCCCGCTGGGGATTGGCGGCGAGGCGGGTGTACAGGCGTTGAGTCACTATTTCACCACGTTTATCGAGGATGTCGAGCGCGGCATGTCGTTGCCGGCCGCCGTCATTGTCGAAGCGGTGCAGGGCGAGGGCGGCGTCAACCCGGCGCCGGTCAGCTGGCTGCAAACGCTGCGCGAGGTGACCCGTCGCCACGGCATTCTGCTGATTGTGGATGAAGTGCAGGCTGGATTCGCCCGCACCGGCACGCTGTTCGCCTTCGAACAGGCCGGTATCGAGCCGGACATCATCGTGATGTCGAAAGCGGTGGGCGGCGGCTTGCCGATGGCGGTACTGGGCATTCGCCGCGAGTTCGATGTCTGGAAACCGGGTACCCACACCGGCACGTTCCGCGGCAACCAGATGGCGATGGCCTCCGGCAAAACCACCATCGAGATTCTGCTGCGCGACAAGCTGGCGGCGCAGGCGGCTGCCCGCGGTGACTGGCTGAAGCAGCAGTTTACCCAGTTGCAGACGCGCTTCCCTTGTCTGGGACAGGTGCGCGGCCGTGGCCTGATGCTGGGGATTGAAATCGTGGATGAGCGCCAGCCAACGCAGACGGGCGGCTGTTATCCGCTGGATGCCGAACTGGCGGTTGCGATTCAACAGCACTGTTTCCGTCAGGGCTTGCTGCTGGAACGGGGCGGGCGACAGGGCAACGTGGTCAGGCTGCTGCCGCCGCTGATTATTACCGAGGAGCAGTGCCGCAACGTAGTAGAACGCTTCGAGCGCGCATTGATCGAAGCCGTGGCGCAAGTCCGTCATCCATAATGCCAGAGGTAAGTATATGGTCCGTAATGATAATGACGACGACAGAATAAAAAGAAAACGTAACCGGCGTTATTACGGATATAGCCTGAGGCTAAACAATAATATTAGCGACGTATGCTGGCGGAACCGCCAGCGTTTATTTACTGGGAAGATAATAATGAGGTTGAATGAATGAAGGTTCGGGCATTTTATGCGTTGACGCCATTATTTTTATTTGCACAGGCTAACGCAGCAGACAGCACAAACAAAAATGACAACGAAATGGTGGTGACGGCATCCCGAACGGATACCGAGAAAAAAGATTCGCCTCAGGTCGTGACGATTATTACTAAAGAACAGATCGAACAGCAGCGACAAATTACCAGTGATTCTTCCCAGATATTAAGCAACTTATTGCCGTCAATGGCGCCGAGCCGTCAGAAAATGAGCGGCAGCGGCGAGACCTTCCGCGGCCGCGCTCCGTTGATTCTGGTGGATGGTATTCCGCAATCCAACCCGCTGCGCCCCACCGGGCGTGAAATGCACACCATCGATTTCGCGATGGTGGATCGCATTGAAGTGATTCACGGCGCCAGCGCCAGCAACGGCATCGGCGCGACCGGCGGGGTGATCAATATTATTACCCGCCGCCCGGAGCCAGGCTCGTTCAACCAGCACTTCAGCGTGGAAACCACCTCGCCGACGAAAGTCAGCTCCGACGCCATGAGCTACAAAACCACCTACGGGTTCAGTGGCCGTGAAGAGTATCTGGATTACCTGTTTTCAGTAAGTTACGAAGATCAGGGATTATTCCTGGACGGGAAAGATCGCCCTATCGGGGTTGATAACACCCAGGGCGACCTGATGGATTCGCGCGCCTACGACGTGATGGCGAAGGTTGGCTACTGGCTGGATAACGACCAGCGGATACAGTTCAGCCTTAACCGCTATCAGATCAAGGGCAAGATGAACTATTTAGGCGTCGCCGGCGACCGTAATAACGGCATCCCGACCACCTCGGTATCCGGGCGCCCGGTCGGCGATGCGCCGATGAACAGCGTCTGGACCACCAGCGCCACCTACGATAACTACAACCTGGCGGGCATGAAGCTGAACTCGCTGGTGTATTACCAGAATTACGAGTCGCTGTTCGGCGCCGATAATTCCGCATCTTTCCAGGATGTCCGCATTGCGCCGCTCAATCAGCTGTACGATCAGTCGCGGGTGACCTCCAGCCGCTACGGCAGCAAAGTGGCGCTGACCAAGGACGATATCTGGGACGATTACCTGAAAGCGACGGTCGGGTTCGATACCCTGTTCGATACCGGCAAACAGGATTTCTGGCTGACCAAGCGTCTGTACGCGCCGCAGATGGAATACACCGATCTGTCGCCGTTCATGCAGTTTGACATTCAGCCGATCGATTCGCTGAAAATCACCACCGGGGTGCGCTACGAGTACGCGCGTCTGGATATCGACAGCTTCCGCACCGTGGCGGCCAGCACCGCGCGTGCGCCCAATAACAGCGTGGATGTTCAGGGCGGGCGCCTGAGTTTCAACAAGACGCTGTACAACGTCGGCGCGGTATGGACCACGCCTTATCAGCCGCTGAGCCTGTTCGCCAACTACTCGCAGGGCTTCGGCATTCCGGACGTGGGTCGTACGTTGCGCGGCATCAAAACCGCCGGTCAGTCGGTCAGCATGCTGCCGCTGGAGCCGATTGTCACCGACAACGTTGAAACCGGTATTCGCATCCAGAAAGACCCGGTGGAGTTTGAGCTGAGCTACTACCGCTCGACATCCAAGCTGGGCGAACGCGTGGTGGATGTGAGCGGCACCTTCCAGAGCGAACGTCAGAAAACCCGTATCGATGGCATCGAGACGTCGCTGGGTTACAAGGTGAATGACGATCATCGCCTGAAACTCGGTTATTCCCACATTCAGGGATGGTATGACAGCGATGGCAACGGCAGTCTGGACGGCAAGCTGGACGGGCTGAATATCCCGCCGGATCGCCTGACCGCCAGTTGGTCGGCCAACTGGACGCCGCAATGGTCATCCTTTATTCAGGCTAATTATGCCTTTGACCGAATTATGGATAACCGTCAACAGGACTTTAACGGTTATCTGCTGGTGGACGCCGCCGTCGGTTATAAATTACCGAAAGGTAAAATTAATCTGGCGGTTTCCAATCTGTTCGACAAGGAGTACATCACGTATTACTCGCAAAGTGCGATTGTGAACTCCCTGCGTTATTTCTCCGGTCGGGGAAGAACCGTGACATTAGGATACAGCGTTGACTTCTGATAATAACCCCGCCGTAAGGCGGGGCATTATTCAGTGATTTATTCAGGATATTTAACCTTCGCCACGAAATAAACCACCGGCCGATTGTTATTCTTACGGAGCAGAGATGAACAACCGAAATCATGATGTTTTGTCCACAATGATAAGCGAAAAAGCAGCCTTACATGGGTTACTGAATTGTCTTATCAAAGAGTTCGCGATACCGGAAGGGTATTTGCGATATGAATGGCCAGACGAAATGAAAGGGATCCCGCCGGGGGCCTATTTTGATGGTGCGGACTGGAAGGGCATCCCGATGATTATCGGCTTGCCCGACCAACTGCAACTGTTTGTCATGGTAGACCGCCGCGACACCTTCGGCAGCCAACATTACCTGTCCGATGTTTACCTGCGTCAGGCGCAGGATGAATGGCAATGCCCCGATTTTGAACGCCTGGTCGCACGCCTGCTGGCCGCGTGCGAGCAAATCGCCGGGAGGAAAAACCCGGAGCTGTACGAGCAGATTCTTCAGAGCCAGCGGCTGGTGAGCGCTATTGTCAGCCACAACGGCCGTCAGCGCGCGGACGCGCCGCTGCAGCACTATCTGCAGAGCGAGCAGGGGCTGTGGTTCGGCCATCCCAGCCACCCCGCGCCCAAAGCGCGTCTGTGGCCCGCGCATCTTGGTCAGGAACAGTGGGCGCCTGAATTCCAGGCTCGTGCGGCGTTGCATCAGTTCGAAGTGCCGGTGGACGGATTGCACATCGGCGCCAACGGCCTGACGCCGCAACAGGTGCTGGACGGGTTCGCCGACCAGCAGTCAGCATCGCCGGGGCACGCCATTATCTGTATGCATCCGGTGCAGGCGCAGCTGTTTATGCAGGATGAGCGCGTGCAGCAGTTGCTGCGCGATAACGTGATCCGCGATCGGGGGCAGAGCGGCCGCGTCGCCAGCCCGACCGCCTCTATTCGCACCTGGTTCATCGACGATCACGATTACTTCATCAAAGGCTCGCTGAATGTGCGCATCACCAACTGTGTGCGCAAAAACGCCTGGTATGAACTGGAAAGCACGGTGCTGATCGACCGGTTGTTCCGTCAGTTGCTGGAGCAGCACGCCGACACGCTGGGCGGGCTGGTCGCGGCTGCCGAACCCGGTGTGGTGAGCTGGAGCCCGGTCGCCGCCAGCGAGTCGGACAGACACTGGTTCCGCGAGCAGACCGGCGGTATCCTGCGCGAGAATTTCTGCCGCCGTACCGGCGCGGATCGCAGCATCATGGCCGGTACGCTGTTTGCACGCGGCGTGGATTTGCAGCCGATGATTCAAGCTTTCCTGCGTACGCACTACGGCGAGGCGCTGGATGACAACGCGTTGCTGTACTGGTTCGATGACTACCAGACGCAGCTGCTGCGCCCGGTGCTGTCGCTGTTCTTCAATCACGGCGTGGTGATGGAGCCGCATCTGCAAAACAGCGTGCTGGTGCATCAACACGGCCGGCCGCAGCAGGTGCTGTTGCGCGATTTCGAAGGGGTGAAACTGACCGACGATCTCGGCATCCGGCATATCGGCGACGATGTACACCCACGCGTGCGCCAGTCGCTGCTGTACTCGCGCGAACAGGGCTGGAATCGCATCATGTACTGCCTGTTCATCAATCATCTGTCCGAAACCATTCTGGCCTTGAGTCAGGGACGTGCGCATCTGGCGCCTTTGATGTGGCAGCGGGTGCGACAGCAACTGCGCGCCATTCAGGGGGAACTGCAACAACCGTCGCCGGAGCTGGACGCGTTGATCGCCGGCCATCCAGTGGCGTGCAAAACCAACCTCAAGGTCAGGCTGGCGGCCGAAGCCGACCGTCAGGCCAGCTATGTCCGGTTGCCGTCGCCCTGGGGCAAGGCCGCGCAGCACGGCAGTGAAGTACCGTCTGGTGAAGTACCACATGGTGAGGTGCAGCATGGCTAAGCTGCCTCAGCACGTTCACGATGTGATTGTCCGCCTGCAACAGCAGCATACCGACCCGCTGGCGGCGTTTGTGTACGACCTGACGGCGCTGCGCCGGCATGTCAGCGAAGTGATGGCGGCGCTGCCGCCGGGCGTCGAACTCTATTACGCCATCAAAGCCAACAGCGAAAAACCGATTCTGGACGCGATCGCGCCGTTGGTGCATGGCTTTGAAATCTCGTCGGGCGGTGAAATCGCGCGCGTGGCCGGTTGCGACACGCGCAAACCGTTCGTGTTCTCCGGGCCGGGCAAACTGGACTCGGACTTCGACCTGGCGCTGGAGCAGGGCGTGGAAGCGGTTCATGTGGAAAGTCGCCACGAGATTGCCCGCCTGCAACAGCGGGCGAAGCAGCATGACGTGGTCCAGCCGGTGTTCATCCGTATCAATCCGGAACTGGCGTCGTCGCTGACCAGTAAACTGGCGATGGCCGGAACGCCGACGCCGTTCGGCATGGATGAGGCCGACCTGGCGGATGCGGTGCGGGAAGTGGATAACGCCAGCCATTTGCAACTGAAAGGATTTCATGTCCACGCGATGTCGCACCAGATGGTGGTGGCGCGGCACCAGCAATTGCTCGATCTCTACCTGACGCGCTGGCCGCAGTGGAAAGCGCTGTCCGCGCATCCGCAACACATCACCCACCTGAACGTGGGCGGCGGCATCGGCGTGCCGTATCTGACGCCGGAGCGTTTTGACTGGCCGGCGCTGTGCGATTACCTACGCACGCGGCTGGCAGAACAGCCGGACGCGCCGGTGGTCCGCTTTGAACCGGGGCGTTTCATCAGCGCCTACTGCGGTTATTACGCCATTGAGGTACTGGATAAAAAGCGCAGTCACGGCAAACATTTTCTGGTGTGCCGCGGCGGCACCCACCAGTTCCGTCTGCCGGTGGCGCAGGGGCACGACCATCCGGTGGTCCATCTGCCGTTGGCAGCGGCGCCGGCGGCCGGGGAGACGCGCGACTGGACGGTGGTCGGTCAGCTGTGCACGCCGAAGGACGTGCTTAGCCGCGACCAGCGCCTGACCGACGTCAACATCGGGGATCTGCTGGTGTTGCCGCTGGCGGGCGCCTACGGCTACAACATTTCTCATGCCGACTTCCTGTGTCATCCGCGTCCCGTGCAGTATTTCATCACTGACGACGGCATGGCGGTGGATGCGGCCGGAGCGGTGCGCCGTGTGGAATAACGCTATTCCCCGCTGGCTGGTGGTGGTTAATGTGCTGCTCGGCACCACTACCGTCAGCCTGAATAACAGTACGCTCAACCCGGCGCTGCCGGCGTTTATCGAGGTATTCCAGATCGGGCCGTTGCTCGCTACCTGGATCGTGGCGGCGTTCATGGTCAGCATGGGCATGACCATGCCGTTGACCGGCTATCTCGGCCACCGGCTGGGCAACAAACCGCTCTACCTGCTGGGCGTGGCGTTGTTTATCTCCGGTTCGTTGCTGGGGATGATGGCGGATTCCATCTCGCTGGTGATCGCCGCCCGTACGGTGCAGGGCATCGCCAGCGGGTTGATGATCCCGCTGTCGCTGACGCTGATTTTTTCGGTGTACCCCAAGCAGGAGCGGGGCGGCATTACCGGTGTCTGGGGCGCCATCGTGATGCTGGCTCCGGCGCTGGGGCCGCTGTGCGGCGGCATTCTGCTGGAGTGGTTCAGTTGGCGGGCGCTGTTCGCCATGAATATTCCCATTGGGGCGCTGGCGCTGCTGATGGGGTTGGTGGTGCTGCCGAAAACCGCGCCGGGTGAGCGCAAACCGTTCGATATGACCGGTTATCTGCTGGTGTCCGCCGGCATCGGGTTGTTGATGATCGGCGCCGGGCGATTGCACCATGCCGCGGCGCTGGCTAATCCGTTCAACCTGCTGATGCTGCTGGCGGCCGCGGTGTGCCTGACCGCTTTTGTACGCGTCGAACTGCGTAAGCGCGAGCCGCTGCTTAACCTGCGTATTTTTCAACTGCACGGTTATCGGCTAAGCGTGGTGATCGCCGTGGTGCAATCGGTCGGGATGTTCGAGTGCCTGGTGCTATTGCCGATGCTGGTGCAGATGGTGATGGGCTACAGCGCTATCTGGACCGGGCTGGCGCTGTTGTGCACCGCGCTGTTCGCCAGCCTGTTCGGCAAGGTCGGCGGCAGCCTGCTGGACAGCCACGGCCCGTCGCGGGTGGTGGGCGCCGGGGTATTGCTGACCGCGCTGGCGACCATCGGATTGGGCATGGCGGGCGCGCAGACCTCGATTGGCGTGGTGTTCGGCTGGATGATGCTGCGCGGCGTCGGACTGGGGCTGTCCTACATGCCGGTCACCACCGCCGGGCTGAATGTGCTGCCGGAAACGCTGGTCACGCAGGGCGCCGCCATGAACAACATTTCGCGCCGGCTGGTGTCGTCGCTGGCGATCGTGGTGGCGTCGCTGTACCTCGAATTCCGGCTGGCGGGCAGCGGGCTGGCGCACGAAGCCGTGCGCGCCGCGGCCATTAGCGAAACCTTTATTGCCACCGGCATTTTGATCTTGCTGGCGCTGCCGTGCGCCCTACGTTTTCCCACGGCAACCGATGAGGCGGCGGTGAACGCCTTATTAGCCAGCGGCCCGACGTCGCTGGCAGGTCCGCGGGAATCGCGCTGAGGCGCGGTTGATTACCCGCAATGTTGTTTTACTGAGAGCGTTGTTTTTACTGACAAGGTTAAGAGATCGTATGGAAACATTATCCCCCGCCGTATTTCAGGACATCGCCTGCGACTGGCTGCCGCAAATGGATGCGCAGCGTTATCTGCTGGTGGAACAGCGTGTGGTCGGACAGTTGCTGCAGACGCTGCTGTACGAGGATGTGCTGCCTTATCGCCGCACGCCGATCGGCGACGGCAACAGCCAGTTTGCGATAACCGGGCACGATGCGCAGCGGGTGCCGGTGGAGTACCGGTGCAGCGGGCTGTTTAGCGACAGCTTCGATTTGATCCGCCTCGACTACGCCAGCGTGCGCCGCATCGGCCCTGACGGCGACGCGCAGTCGCCCAACCTGCACCAGATGCTGGAGGAGTTGCTGGGCGAGCAGGAGAATAACCCCTTCCTGACGCGTTTTGTGCAGGAACTGGAGCAGACCCAACTGAAGGATTTGCAGTCGCGGGCGCAACGTTATCAACCCGGCAAACCGGCGCATCAGCTCAGTTTCGACGAGCTGGAGCGCCACTTTATGGACGCCCACAGCTACCATCCCTGCTACAAGTCGCGCATCGGCTTCAGCCTGCAGGATAACGCCCAATGGGGACCGGAGTTCGGCCAGCCTTTCGCTATTGTCTGGCTGGCGCTGGCGAAGCACCGGGCGTCCGCCAACCATTCGACCAAACTGGATCTGGACGATTTCCTGCAAACCGAATTCGGCGCGGCGCGCTGGCAGGCGTTTGGCGAACAGCTGGCGCGTCAGGGTCGTAAGGCGGAAGACTACCAACTGGTGCCGGTGCATCCGTGGCAGTGGAAAAACGTGATTGCGCCGGTGTTTTATCCGGAGCTGGTCAGCGGCGAGCTGATTTACCTCGGCGCGTCCGATGATCGCTGGCAGGCGCAGCAGTCTATCCGCACGCTGGCTAACGTGACGGAGAAAACGCGTCCTTACGTCAAGCTGGCGATGAGCATGACCAACACCTCCAGCACCCGTATTCTGGCGCGGCACACGGTAATGAACGGACCGATCATTACCGACTGGCTGCAACAGTTGATCGACACCGACCAGACCGCCCGCAACCTGAAATTCGTGATTCTCGGCGAAGTCGCCGGCGTGAGTTTCGACACCCAACCGCTGCCCGCCACCCGTATGGCGCAGGCCTACGGCGTGATGGGCGCGATCTGGCGCGAAAGCATCCATCAGTATCTGCAGCCGGACGAGCAGGCGGTGCCGTTCAACGGCTTGAGTCACGTCGAACACCGTTACGACGGCGGCGAGCAGGCGCCGTTTATCGATACCTGGATTCGCCAGTACGGGCTGGAAGCCTGGACTCGTCAACTGTTGCAGGTCACGGTGTCGCCGATCGTTCACATGCTGTACGCCGAGGGCATCGGCATGGAGTCGCACGGTCAGAATATCGTGCTGATAGTGCGCGACGGCTGGCCGCAGCGCATTGCGCTCAAGGACTTCCATGACGGCGTGCGTTATTCGCCGGACCATCTGGCGCGCCCCGCCATGCGTCCGGATCTGGTGCCGCTGCCCGCCAGCCACGCCAAAATCAACCGTAACTCGTTCATCCTCACCGATGACATCGACGCGGTGCGTGATTTTACCTGCGACTCGTTCTTCTTCATTTGTCTGGCGGAAATGGCGATCTTCCTGCGTCAGCATTATCAACTGCCGGAAGCGCGGTTCTGGGAAATGACGGCGGAGGTGGTGCTGCGTTATCAGGCCGAGCACCCGCAACACCGCTCGCGCTACACCTTGTTCGATGTGTTCGCGCCGACCTACGAGGTGGAAGAGTTGACCAAGCGTCGGTTGTTGGGCGACGGCGAGCGCCGCTTCAAATCGGTGCCGAACCCGCTGCATCCGTTCAGGCCGTCGTCATGCTAAGAACCAACCAACTCAAGCGCAAGCTGGCGGCAGGTACGCCGGTATACGGGTTGATCGCCTCGATTCCCTCGCCGGTGTCGGTGGAGTTGATCGCCGAAGCCGGGTTCGATTTCGTGATTATCGACACCGAACATGTGCTGATTAACCCGGAAACGGTGGAGAACATGATCCGGGTGGCGGAAAGCTACGCGCTGACGCCGCTGGTGCGGGTGGCGGATGATAACCCCAAAACCATGCTGCGCCTGCTGGATGGCGGCGCGCAGGGCATTGTGCTGCCGATGGTGGAGCAGGCTGAGCAGGTACGCGCGGCGGTGCGCGCCTGCCATTACCACCCGCAGGGCGAGCGCAGCCTGAACAGCGGCCGCCCCGGTGCATTCGGCAAGCACAGTCTGGCGGAATACGTCGCGCTGGCAAACCGGGAAATCATGCTGGTGGCGATGATCGAAAGCGCCGGGGGCGTGCGTCAGGCCGAGGCGATCGCGGCGGTGGAGGGGGTGGACATGATTCTTGAGGGCGCGGCGGATCTCTCCCAGTCGCTGGGTATGCCGTGGCAGACCGCGGCGGCTCCGGTACAGACGGCGCTGGCCGAGGTGCGGCGGGCTGCCGACGCGCATGGCGTAACGTACTGCGCCATTCCCCGCCAGCACGACGATCATGCACGCTGGCGCGAGCAGGGCGTGCACGCATTTGTATTGGGCGACGAGCGCGGCATCGCGTTTCGCGCTTTACAGGCCAGACTGGCCGCAACGATTTCAGCAGAAGGAAAGTGATCCGATGGAAAGTAATGCGATGGAAAGTAGTGTGATTAAGACTACGTCTCACTACAAGGACGCCGGCCACAGCGTGATGCAGGATCTGGTGGATTGCCTGCTGGCCGAGGAGTTTTTTGGCGCGCAGCCGCTGGCGCTGTATACCACCGACGAATGGCGGCGGCAGTACGGAAAGCCGGCGCCGTTTGGCGCGCTGGATAGCGCGGCTCGCCTGTGGCGCTGGTGCAGCGATGAGCGCGAACAGCGTCATCTGGTGGTGGCGCTGCGCCCCGGCATTACCCAACGCTGGGAAAAAGTACCGGGCACCACGGTTTACGCCTGGCAGCAGGGCGGCGATGATTGGCGTGAACTGGAGCCGGAGAGCTTCATGCATCTGGTGTTCGCCGGTCAGCACGGCGAAGAGGAGCCGGCCGGAGAAGGCAATGCCAAAGGGCAAGCGTTGTTTCTGGATGTGCTTAACACCAGCGTTGAGCAGACCGCGCTGTCGCGCGAGCACCGCATCGATACCGATAACCTGCTGGCACGCGGCAACGCCGATTTCTTCCATGTGATGGAGCAGTGGGCGTCGTTGCGCGATCGTCCGTTCCATCCGACCGCCAAGGCCAAACAGGGGCTGAATGCGCAGGAGTACCGCCGGTACGTGGCCGAGTTCGCCGAACCGGTGGCGCTGAACTGGGTGGCGGTGGCGAAAAATCGCCTGCAATGCGGCGACGGCATCAGCGACGCGGTTGACCCGTACCCGGCACATTACCTGCTGCCGCAGGCGGAGCAGGCGGCGTTGCAGCAGGAGCTGGCGACGCGCGGCATTGCCGAGAGCCATATCGCGCTGCCGGTGCACCCGTGGCAGTTCGACCACATTCTGGAAACGCAACTGGGCGACGCCTTTCGCAACGGCGACTGCCACCGGCTGGATTTCAGCGCCGCCCGCTATCTGCCGACGTCGTCATTGCGCTCGATGACGCCGTGCTTCGCCAGCGCCGATTACCTCAAGCTGCCGATGGCGGTTTACTCGCTGGGGGCATCGCGCTATCTGCCGGCGGTGAAAATGATCAACGGCGGACTGAGTGAAGCGCTGCTGCGGCAGGCGCGTGACAAAGACGCCGTGTTGCAGGAGCGGCTGTATCTGTGCGATGAAGGCAAGTGGTGGGCGTTCATGCCGCCGCAGGCCACGCTGTTTGATGAAGCGCCGCGCCACCTGTCGGCGATGGTCCGCAGTTATCCGTCAGCGCTGTTCGACGATCCGGATTACCGCCTGTTGCCGATGGCGGCGCTGGGCACGCCGCTGCCGGGCAGCCGCCGTCATTTCTTCGACGACTGGCTGGCGTATCGCGGCTTGCCGACGAACGCTGATTCGGTCTTGACATTGTTTGCTGAGCTTTGTCATTGTTTCTTCGACATTAATTTCCGCATGTTCCGGTTGGGGATGCTGGGCGAGATCCACGGTCAGAATGCGGTGCTGGTATGGAAAGCTGGTCAGGCTCACGGCCTGCTGCTGCGCGATCACGACTCGCTGCGCATCCATGTGCCGACGCTGGAGCAAAACGGCATGCAGGACCCGGTGTACCGCATCAAGCAAGGTCATGCCAATACGCTTTACCACGAGCGTTTGGACGACCTGCTGTTCTGGCTGCAAACGCTGGGCATTCAGGTCAACATGCGGGCGATTATCGAAACGCTGTCGCTGACTTATGAGATAGACGCCGCGACGCTGTGGGGCGTGATGCGCCGTGAAATCAACGGCGCCATTGACCGCGCCGGTTTCGCCGCCGATACGCAGACGATGCTGAAAACCCGTCTGTTCGACGTGCCGAACTGGCCGCAGAAACTGCTGATCACCCCGATGATCGCGCGCGCCGGCGGACCGGGGAGTATGCCGTTCGGTAAAGGGGAAGTGATTAACCCGTTTCAGGCGATTACTGGTAAATAGATTATCGTGAAATCGTTTTTAGCGACAATCTTCCAGGTTGAGTGCGTGGTTTTCTGGCGTTAAAAACTGTGCTGAGGTGTGCGACTTCGCCGGGTGAGCGGCATGGATGCCGCGAAAGCTCGTGTCGCGCCGGACAAAAACGCGGAGAGCGTTTTTGAACAGCGTTTACGCTGGCCCGTAGGGCGAGCCACGGTACGTGGCGAGTAACCGCGTCATGGGCGGCCCGAACAGCGAAGGCGAGCGCCGAAGGCACCGCGTTAGCGGCACAGTTTTAGCCATTAGCCCGAGGTCAAGGAGAGGCGGCGTTTGAGCCTCTCCTTGTCGTGCGTGCGATGAGGTTGCAAAGGACGAATCGTGGTTTATCACGCACGAAACTTCTCGCTGTCCTGACATAGTTCGCCGGTAACGAAAATAACACGGCTGTTTATTAACAGCCCCAACTGTCCGTCAACAGTTCAACCTGTAAGGTAGATCACACATAACGTGAATGAGTATTTGCTTTCGCGCCGCAGGTTGCTGCGGTTGTCGTTAAGCCTGTTGCCACTGGGACTGGGCCGGCCTGCGCTGGCCCAGTCCTTGTTTATGCCGCAACGGGTCATCACCCTGTTTCAGGGCGCTACGGATACCGCGGTGGCGCTGGGGATCACGCCCGCCGGCGTGGTGGATTCGTGGAGTGAGAAGCCCATGTATCGCTACCTGCGTCAGGCGCTGGACGGGGTGCCGCATGTGGGGCTGGAAACCCAGCCCAGCCTGGAGGACATCGTGCTGCTGAAGCCCGACGCCATCGTCGCGTCGCGCTTTCGTCATCAGCGGCTGGAGCCGCTGTTGTCGCAGATTGCGCCGGTGGTGATGCTGGATGAAATCTACCAGTTCAAAAAAACGGTGCAGGTGATGGGACAGGCGCTTGGGCGTCAGGCGGTGGCCGATCGGTTGTTGCAGGACTGGCAGCAGCGGGTGAGCGGGCTGCGCGGGCAGTTGCAGCGCAAGTTCGGCGGCGACTGGCCGCCGACCGTGTCGATACTGGATATCCGCGAAGACCATATCCGCAGCTATTTGCCCGGCAGTTTTCCCGGTTCGGTGCTGAGCGAACTGGGGTTTGGCTGGAGCGACGCCAGCCGCGCCCAGCCGGGCGTCTCGCTCAAACTGAACAGCAAAGAGAGCATCCCGGTGGTGGATGCCGACATCTTTTTCATTTTCCTGCGATCCGAGAGTCCATCTGTGCAACGCAACTATGAGTCCCTGATTCGTCACCCGCTGTGGCAGCAGTTACGCGCCCCGCGGCGAAATCAGGTGTGGGTGGTGAATGGCGTCACCTGGAGTCTGTCCGGCGGCATTCTGGGCGCCAACATGATGCTGGACGACATCGCCCGGGTCACCGGTATCGCCGGAGGCGCGTCATGAGTCATGTCGTGATGCCGGCCGGGAAGCGGATGGCGCCCGGTCAGGTGCTGGCGGGCGGCGGCGTTTGCCTGCTGGCGCTGGCCATCCTCAGCCTGATGGTCGGGCCGATGTGGATTGCGCCGTCGCAGGTGCTGGGCGCGCTGTGGCACCCGGATCCGCTTAACGTCAGCCATATTCTGGTTACCTCTACCCGCCTGTCGCGCACGCTGATCGCCATCGTGGTGGGCGCCAGTCTGGCGGTGGCGGGCGCATTGATGCAGGTGCTAACCCGTAACCCGCTGGCGTCGCCGGGGCTGTTCGGCATCAACGCCGGGGCGATGTTTTTTCTGATTGTCTGCGTGTCGCTGTTTCCCAAAGTGGCGATGTCGGTGTGGCTGTGGTCGGCGTTTGCCGGCGCGGCGATGGCCGGGTGTCTGGTGTGGCTGATCGGCACTATGGGCAAAGGCAGCCTTAACCCGCTGCGCATGGTGCTGGCGGGCGCGGCCATCACCGCCATGTTCGCCGCCTTCAGTCAGGCGATGCTGGTGGTGAATCAGGAAGGGCTGGATACGGTACTGTTCTGGCTGGCGGGGTCGGTGGCCGATCGCGAGCTGGCGACGGTACTGCCGCTGATGGGCTACTGTCTGGCGGCGCTGGTCGGCGCGCTGTTGTTGTCGGGGCAGGTCAATGTACTAAACGCCGGGGAAACCATAGCTCGCGGGCTGGGGCAGCGCACCGGGCGCATCCGGATGCTGATGAGCTTGCTTGTCGTGGCGCTGGCCGGCGGCGCGGTGGCGATGGCGGGCAGCATTGGTTTTGTCGGCTTGATTGTGCCGCACATGGCGCGAAAACTGTTGCCCGCCGACCACCGCTGGTTGCTGCCTGGCTGCGCGCTGCTGGGGGCCTCTTTGCTGTTGCTGGCGGATATCCTGGCGCGGGTGGTGATTGTGCCGCAAGAGGTGCCGGTTGGCGTGATGACCGCGCTGTTCGGCGCGCCGTTCTTCATTTTCCTGCTACGGCGCGGAGGTCGTTATGGATAAGCATGGGATGAGCCATGTGCTGGTGTGGCGGCAGGGGCGTTTTTCCCGCCAGATCAATCTGACCACCGTAGGCCGGGTTGCGCTGGCGTTGTTGCTGGCGCTGGCGGTAATGGTGGCATCGCTCGGCGTCGGCAAACTGATGCTGTCGCCGTGGGAGGTGCTGCGGGCGCTGTGGTCGTCGCAGCCGGAAGGCGCAGCGCTGATCGTGCAGCAGTTACGGTTGCCGCGGGTGGTGCTGGCGGCGCTGGTCGGCGGCGCGCTGGCGGTGTCCGGACTGATTCTGCAGGCGATGATCCGCAATCCGCTGGCTTCGCCGGATATTCTGGGTATCACCAGCGGCGCCAGCGCCGCGGCGGTGTTCTACCTGTCGTTTCTCGCCACCACGCTGGGGGCGCACTACCTGCCGCTGGCGGCGATGATTGGAGCCGCGACGGCGGCGCTGGCGGTGTATTGGCTGGCGTGGCAGGCGGGCGTATCGCCGCAGCGGCTGGTGCTGACCGGCGTCGGCGTGTCGGCGCTGTTGATGGCGGCCACCACCTTCATGCTGGTGTTCAGCCCGCTGACCACCACGCTGTCGGCTTACGTCTGGCTAACCGGCAGCGTCTACGGCGCCAGCTGGCGCGAAACCCGTGAGCTGGGCGGCTGGCTGCTGCTGATTGCGCCGTGGCTGGTGTTGCTGGCGCGTCAGGTGCGGGTTCAGCAACTGGACGATGGGCTGGCGCAAGGCATCGGCGTGCGGGTGCAGTGGCTGCGTCTGGCGCTGTTGTTGCTCAGCGTGGCGCTGGCGGGCGCGGCGATTGCCTGGGGCGGCGCGATGGCGTTCGTCGGGCTGATCGCGCCGCACATCGCCAAACGGCTGGTGGCGCCGACCTTTGCCGGGCAGGCGGCGATGGCGTTTCTTTGCGGCGCCGGGCTGGTGATGGTGGCGGACCTGTGCGGGCGAACGCTGTTTTTGCCGCTGGATCTGCCCGCCGGGATTTTCGTATCGGCGCTGGGCGCGCCGTTCTTTCTGTATTTATTGATTAAACAACGTCATTAAGGAAACGGATGATGACCGCCATTACCAGCCGGGAACTGACCCTCGGCTATGCCAGCCAGACCATTATCGACAATCTGGATATCCAGTTGCCGAAGGGCAAAGTGTCGGTGCTGATTGGCAGCAACGGGTGCGGCAAAAGTACGCTGCTCAAATCCTTCGCCCGTTTGCTCCGGCCGCTGAGCGGGACGGTTGTCCTCAATGGCGAGGATATCCACCGTAAGTCCACCGCCGAGGTGGCGCGCGAACTGGCGATTTTGCCGCAGATGCCGGACGCGCCGGAAGGCATTACCGTGAAACAACTGGTCAGCCTGGGGCGCTACCCTTACCAGAACTGGTTGCAGCAGTGGTCGCAGGAAGATGAGCGGATGGTGAACCTCGCGCTGGCGCAGACCGGTACCCAGCAACTGGCGGAACGACCGGTGGACGCGCTGTCAGGCGGTCAGCGTCAGCGGGTATGGATAGCGATGACGCTGGCGCAGGACACCGAGGTGGTGCTGCTGGACGAACCCACTACGTTCCTCGATCTGGCGCACCAGATCGAGGTGCTGGATTTGCTGCGTGAGTTGAATCGCCAGCACGGCAAAACCATCATTATGGTGCTGCACGACCTCAATCTGGCCTGCCGTTACGCCGACCACATGGTGGCGGTGCACGATCGCACCGCTTTCGCGCAGGGCGCGCCGGCTGAAATCCTCGACGAAACGCTGGTCAAGACGGTGTTCAATCTGGACTGCCGTATCATCCCCGACCCGTTTTTCCATACGCCGCTGTGTATTCCGTTCGGGCGCGAGAAACCACGGGAAGACGCGACGGTGGCGTGAAGCCGGAAGATCAACCTGTTTCAGGATAAACGATGAATTATCACATTATTCCCCGCGTGCCGCCGCTCAGTGATGACCTGCTGGCAGGCTACCGCCACATCAGCACCTCAACCCTCGGTCATCTGACGGAGGCGGGGTATTTGTCCGGCATCCGGCCGCTGCTGCCGGACGTGCAGATGGTCGGCAACGTGGTGACGGTGAAACTGTGCCCGCCGGACGGCGGCGTATTGCGTGAGGCGCTGCTGCTGAGCCAGCCCGGCGACGTGCTGGTGATTGATGCGTCTGATGAGGAAGAACGCGCCTGCTGGGGAGAATTGCGCGCGCTGGCGGCGCGTGTGAAAGGGCTGGCGGGCGTGGTGGTGGCCGGCGCGGTGACCGACTCGCGCGCGCTGCGTCAACTGGGGCTGCCGGTGTTCTGCAAAGGCGTCAGCGCCATCACCACCCGCACGCTGGGAACGGCAGGCTCGGTCAATGTACCGGTGACGATAGCGGGCGTGACGGTGCAACCCGGCGATGTGGCGATCGGCGATGACGATGGGGTGTTTATTCTCAGCCCGTCCGCTGCCCGTGGCTGGCTGGAGAAGGCGCAACACAAGGAACGTGCGGATGCAGAACGGCGGGACGCGCTGCGGCGGAAATTGCCCGAGTGCGCCTCCGGCATCGATGATCGGTGACTGTGACTGCCGGTAACCCCTTTATTATAGGGGGCCATCACCTGCGGAGAAACAGCCCGCCATTTCTGGCGTGCCGTAGCATCATTGATCCTTTTTAGATCATGCGAACAGAGACATACGCACTCATAAATCACAAAATCATCTGTTCAGGCTGGCATCCGTACAGTTCAGCCAGCTTTTGACGGGTTTTCTTCTGCGGGCGGGAGTCTTTGGCTTCCCACTGAGAAACCGCTGATTGCGTCGTACCCAGTCGTTCCGCCACATCGTACTGCGACAGCCCGCGGTAAACGCGCCAGGCGGCTAGCAGGCTGATATCGTCACGAAACATAATGTTGACCACCTCATTCGGCACGGTTTCATCATCATGCCCATCGGCGGTATAAGGAATGGATTCGTACCCGCTATCATCATTGGCGAGCAGGCTTTCGTACACATCTATCGGTAATACCACGAATTGCGGTTTACCGTTCACATCATTGATATATTGCGGTTTTGACATATTTTTTATCCGGGTTTCTATGAGTCGCGGTCGTCTTATGTCATTGAGGAAACGTGTGGTTTTCCCTGCCTGATTAATAGGTTGTTGACGTTCTGCGCTTAACTTCTTTGATTTCACAGATCACCGGTTCGCCTTTAATGAGTTGGAAAATGATCCGGTAGTCGCCAACCCTCATCCTGAACATACTTTCTTTCCCCTTCAATGGGACGATATCCAACCTGACAGCAGGGAAATTCTCCAGTTCAGTCACCTTTTCACTTATGGCGTTCTGATATCGCTTGTCTATGGTCAGACGTTGTTTCAGCGCTTTCCTTGACCAGATCACCTTTACCATCTGTTTCCTCAGTTTTTAAAGAGCATATCCTTTTGGATAAGTTAATAATAAGATAAAATGTTAATTTCTGCAATTATCTTATTATCTAATCATCAGATTACAGCAACATAGAATTTTGTCCCATCCATGAAAAGAAACCCGCTTTCGGTCATCTTTTGCCCATCCCGTTGCTAACAGTAGCGGAAATGCCAGCCGCTGGATCTCGATGTTGCTGACATCCCAGCCGATTGAGTGGGTGAAATCGGCAATACTGGCGCGCTGTTCGTCCCCCACCTCAGTTATTCCACATCTTGCACGGCGGTATCGGTGATCAGCGATGCCTGCCGGGCATCAACGTATTTCTCCCACCATGCCGGGGTGGCGGTGGGGTCGCCCAGGGTGACGACTTCCCCCAGCATCGGCATGATGATCGGTAACTGCCGCTCTCGCGCCAGTTGGCTGCTGTTGCGCACCGGGTCGGCCCAGTCGTGAAAGGCCAGCGCGAACATACCCCAGTGGATCGGCATAAACTGGCGGGCGCGCACGTCCTGCACTGCCTGCACGGTCTGTTCCGGATGCATGTGCGAATCCGGCCAGCGGTGGTTGTACTGGCCGTTTTCCATAAACGCCAGATCAAACGGGCCGAAGCGTTCGCCGATATCGCGGAAGTGCTCGCCATAGCCGGAATCGCCGCTGAAAAAAATACGCTCCCGCTGCCCCTGAATCACCCAGGACGCCCACAGCGTGGTGTTGCGCCCGGATAAACTGCGGCCGGAAAAGTGGTGCGACGGTGTGGCGGTAAAGGTGATGCCGTTGAGCGTATGGGACTGATACCAGTCCAGTTCCTGAATGCGCTGTGCCGCAATGCCCCATTTTTGCAGATGCTCGCCCACTTTCAGCGGGGCGATAAAGCGAGTAGCGGTATCGCGGAAGGCGCGCATGGTCTGCTCGTCAAGATGGTCGTAGTGGTCGTGCGACAGCAGGATGATGTCGATATCCGGCAGCGCTTCGCGCGTCAGCGCCGGCGGCTGAAAACGGCGGAACATAAAGCTGAACGGCGAGACGCTGGCGGAGAACACCGGGTCGATCAGAATTCGGACGCCATCCAGATTGAGCAGCAGGGTCGAGTGTCCGAACCAGATAAATTTGAGGCGTTCGTCGGCGGCGAGGAACGTATTGAGGTCGGGGGATACCTCCGGCAGCCGTTTGTTCGGCACGCGCCCTTGGCGCTGAAACCCGAGCCGCCACAGCAACGACAGACTCTGCCACAGGCTCATCCGCGGCGCAGTAGCCGGACGCAGGTTAAAGAAACGCCCGGTTTCGGGGGAATAGTGTTTCGCTTGCGGGTCCGCCATAAGGCCTCCGGGTCAGTGCAACTGTGGCTACAGGTTATATCAGCGTATGGGTATAGATGTGGTGCCAAAAGCGGCGGGATTCAAGGTCTATCCCCATTTTCATCGCGTCCATGCGTTATGGCCGCACGCCGTCTGCCGGCTGATAGCGCCGGAACGTCCGGCCGTCAGGGGGGTTATCGGCAAAACCGGCTGTTGACGGTATGTTGCAAAATCGCGTCGGGCAGGTTTCTTCACCCCATTGCCGAACGGCCCGGTTGTTACGCATTCGTAGCGATAGGTTATTGGTATGGGTAAAGACGGGTAGGTGGTGATGGTGAGATGAGGTGCTGATACCGAAAATAACGGGAGCCGGAACAGTGCCAACATGTCGATTAAATAAGCATTTTAATCGTTATGTATTTAATTACATAACGAAAATCTACCTGCCAATACCCATAAAGGGGGTGAATGTACTATTAAAACCGTAATTTTTGATTTTGCTCAAAATCTCCTCGTGGCGTGTTGTTAGATTTCCCGCAACAAAAAAAATACATAAATTTTATAGGGAAAAGCATGCAAGTTAATCGAAGGGGCTTTTTTAAAGTCTGTGCCGGGGGAATGGCTGGGACGACACTCGCTGTCTTAGGGTTTACGCCAACGGAAGCGATGGCATCGGTCCGTCAGTACAAGCTGCTGCGGGCGAAGGAAACGCGCAATAACTGCACTTACTGTTCCGTCGGCTGCGGGCTGCTGATGTACAGCCTGGGCGACGGGGCGAAAAACGCCAAACCCGCCATCTTTCACATCGAAGGGGACCCGGATCATCCGGTCAGCCGCGGCTCGTTATGCCCGAAAGGCGCCGGTCTGGTGGACTACATCCACAGCGAAGGCCGCCTGAAATACCCGGAGTACCGCGCGCCCGGTTCGGACAAATGGCAACGCATCAGCTGGGATGACGCCATTGACCGCATCGCCCGCCTGATGAAAAAAGACCGTGACGCCAATTTCGAGCGCGTTAACGCCAAAGGCGCGCTGGTCAACCGCTGGCTGACCACCGGGATGCTGTGCTCTTCCGCCGCCAGCAATGAAACCGGCATTCTCGACCAGAAGTTCGCCCGTTCGCTGGGGATGGTCGCCATCGATTGTCAGGCCCGCCTGTGTCACGGCCCGACCGTTGCCGCGCTGGCGCCGACCTTCGGCCGCGGGGCGATGACCAACAACTGGGTGGATATCAAAAACGCCAACCTGATTATCGTGATGGGCGGCAACGCGGCGGAAGCGCACCCGGTCGGCTTCAAATGGGCGGTGGAAGCCAAAACCCACAATGACGCCAAACTGATTGTGGTCGACCCGCGCTTCAACCGTTCCGCCGCGGTCGCCGATTTGTACGCGCCGATTCGCGCCGGCTCCGACGCCGCGTTCCTGCTGGGCATCGTCAACTACCTGATTACCCACGACAAGATTCACCACGAGTATGTGAAGTCTTACACCAGCGCCAGCCTGATCGTGCGTGAGGATTTCAGCTTCGACGACGGCCTGTTCAGCGGCTATAACCCACAGACTCGTCAGTATGACAAGGGCAGTTGGCAGTATGAACTGGGGGCGGACGGTTTCGCCAAACGGGACATGACCCTGACCCACCCGCGCTGCGTGTGGAACCTGCTGAAAAAGCATGTTTCCCGCTACACGCCGGAGATGGTGACCTCGCTGTGCGGCACGCCGGCGAAAGCCTACGAAGAGATTTGCCAGTCGCTGGCGGACACTTGCGTACCCAACAAAACCGCTACCTTCATGTACGCGCTGGGCTGGACCCACCACACCAACGGCGCGCAGATTATCCGCGCGGCGGCGATGATCCAACTGCTGCTGGGCAACATCGGCATGGCGGGCGGCGGCATCAACGCGCTGCGCGGCCATTCCAACATTCAGGGCTATACCGACCTGGGGCTGCTGAGCCTCAACCTGCCGGGTTACATGCCGCTGCCGTCCGAGAAACAGGGCGATCTGAAAACCTACCTCAGCCAGATCACGCCGGACGCGCTGCTGCCGGATCAGGTGAACTACTGGAAGAACACGCCGAAGTTTTTTATCAGCATGATGAAGAGCTTCTGGGGCGATAACGCACAGGCGTCCAACAACTGGGGCTATGACTGGCTGCCGAAGTGGGACCGCAGCTATGACGTGATGGTCCAGACCGAACTGATGCTGGACGGCAAAATGAACGGTTACATCGTTCAGGGCTTTAACCCGCTGGCGGCGTTCGCCAACAAAAACAAGGCCACCGCCGCGCTGTCGAAACTGAAATACATGGTGGTGATCGACCCGCTGGCTACCGAAACCTCCACGTTCTGGCAGAACCACGGCGAGTTTAACGACGTGAATTCGGCTGACATTCAGACCGAAGTGTTCCGTCTGCCGTCCAGCTGTTTTGCCGAAGAAAACGGCTCCATCGCCAACTCCGGCCGCTGGCTGCAATGGCACTGGGCCGCGGCTGAGCCGCCGGGTGAAGCGTTGCACGACGGTAAAATCCTCGGTCGGCTGATGATGCGCCTGCGTGAGCTGTACCATGAAGAGGGCGGCGTCTGTCCGGAACCGGTGATGAACATCAACTGGAACTATCAGGACCCGGAAGACCCGACGCCGGAAGAGATCGCCCGCGAAGGTAACGGCATGGCGCTGGCGGACGTGTTTGATGACAAAGGCAATCTGGTGCTGAAAAAAGGCCAGCAGCTGTCCGATTTCTCGCAACTGCGCGACGACGGCACTACCGCCAGCTTCTGCTGGATTTACGCCGGTAGCTGGACCGACGCCGGCAACCAGATGGCTAACCGCGACAATACCGACGTCGGTCTGGGCAGCACGCCGGGCTGGGCCTGGTGCTGGCCGCAGAACCGCCGCATTTTGTACAACCGCGCGTCGGCCGATTTGCAGGGCAAACCCTGGGACAGCAAACGCAAGCTGTTGGAATGGAACGGCCAGAAGTGGAAGGGCATCGACGTACCGGACTTTGCCGCCACCGTACCGCCGGGCAAAGACACCATGCCGTTCATCATGCTGCCGGAAGGCGTGGCGCGGCTGTTCTCGCTGGACAAGCTGGCGGACGGCCCGTTCCCGGAACACTACGAACCGATAGAAACCCCGCTTGGCACCAACCCGCTGCACCCGGCGGTGGTGTCCAACCCGGCGGCGCGCCTGTTCGCGCGCGACGCCAAAACCATGGGCAAGGCGAGCGATTTCCCGTACGTCGCCACCACCTATTCCATTACCGAGCTATTCCGCCACTGGACTAAGCATGCGCGCCTGAACGCCATCATCCAGCCGGAGCAGTTTGTCGAAATCGGCGAGAACCTGGCGAAAAGCAAAGGGATTCAGGCGGGCGACATGGTGAAAGTGTCCTGCCAGCGCGGTTACATCAAAGCGAAAGCGGTGGTGACCAAGCGCATCAAGACGCTGACCGTGGCCGGGAAAGCGATCGAAACCGTCGGCATTCCCTGTCACTGGGGATTTGAGGGCGCCACGCGCAAGGGATTCCTGGCGAATACCCTGACGCCGAGCGTCGGCGACGCGAACTCGCAAACGCCGGAGTACAAGGCGTTCCTGGTCAATGTGGAAAAGGTGTAAGGGTAAAACGTTATGTCAATGCAATCTCAGGATATTATCCAGCGCTCGGCCACCAGTAGCCTGACGCCGCCGCCACAGGTTCGGGATGATAAAAGCGAAGTCGCCAAACTGATCGACGTCACCACCTGCATCGGCTGTAAAGCCTGTCAGGCGGCCTGTTCCGAATGGAACGACATCCGTGATGACGTCGGTCACAACGCCGGGGTGTACGACAATCCGGCCGATCTGAGCGCCAAATCCTGGACGGTGATGCGCTTCTCCGAAGTGGAAAGCGAAGACCGTCTTGAGTGGCTGATCCGCAAGGACGGCTGTATGCACTGCGCCGAACCGGGCTGCCTGAAAGCCTGCCCATCGGCGGGTGCCATCATTCAGTATGCCAACGGCATCGTCGATTTTCAGTCCGAGCACTGCATCGGTTGCGGCTATTGCATCGCCGGCTGTCCGTTCAACATTCCGCGCTTAAACAAGCAGGATAACCGCGTCTACAAATGCACGCTGTGCGTGGATCGCGTCAGCACCGGACAGGAGCCGGCCTGCGTGAAGACCTGCCCGACCGGCGCCATCCACTTCGGCACCAAGGACGAGATGAAGCAGCTCGCCGCCGAACGTGTCGCGCATCTGCAAAAACGCGGCTACGACCAGGCCGGCCTGTACGACCCGCAGGGCGTCGGCGGCACCCACGTGATGTATGTGTTGCATCATGCGGATAAACCGTCGCTGTACCATAACCTGCCGGACAACCCGAAAATCTCGACGCCGGTCAACCTGTGGAAAGGCATTCTCAAACCGCTTTCGACGCTGGGCTTCGTCGCCACCTTCGCCGGGTTGATGTTCCACTACATCGGCATCGGGCCGAACACGGAAGAGACCGCGCACCCGCATGAAGGGCAACCGCACGAAGGAGAAGATAAGCATGAGTAACCCGAAAATGATTGTGCGCACCAAATTTATTGACCGTGTCTGCCACTGGATTGTGGTGATCAGTTTCTTTATGGTGGCGCTGTCCGGCATCGCGCTGTTTTTCCCGACGCTGCAATGGTTGACGCAGACCTTCGGTACGCCGCAGATGGGACGCATCATGCACCCGTTCTTCGGTATTCTGATTGTGGTGTGTCTGGTGCCGATGTTCTTCCGCTTTGTCGGGCATAACATTCCGAAGCTGCGTGATTTGCCGTGGTTCCTCAACATCATCGAGGTGTTGAAGGGTAATGAGCATGAAGTCGCCGACGTGGGCAAGTACAACCCCGGCCAGAAGATGATGTTCTGGAGCATCATGGGGTTGACGTTGGTGCTGCTGATTACCGGTATCATCATGTGGCGCCCGTACTTCGCGCACCTGTTCCCGATCGACGTGGTGCGTTACGCCATTCTGCTGCACGCCACGGCGGCCATCGTGCTGATCCACGCCATCCTGATTCACATGTACATGGCGTTCTGGGTGCGCGGCTCGATCAAAGGGATGATCGAAGGCAAGGTATCCGAGAAGTGGGCGTTGAAACATCACCCGCGCTGGGCGCGTGATGTGATCGCCAAGGCCAATAAAGACAAGAAGTAACCCTCCCTGCTGGCGATTCCCGTTTGGATGCAGGATAGAATGGTTTTTCCGGCTGTTCACAAAACTGTGCTGCGGTTTGTCGACTTCGTCTCGGTTGACGCTGTCATCCCCCCCTTGTCGTAATTTGTGGTAGTCTGGCGCGTAACGGAATTCAGGGTGGGTGATGCGCCATGTCACTGAAACAGATTGCAAAAACGCTGGGGTTGTCGGTCACGACCGTCAGCCGGGCGCTGAACGGTTACGATGACGTGGCCGCCGAGACGCGTCTGCGGGTGGAAGAGGAGGCGCGACGTCTTGGCTATCGCCCTAACACCTTTGCTCGCCGCCTGAAAATGGGCCGCATCGATGCGGTTGGTCTGGTGTTCCCGTTGCAGCCTGCGCCGCTCAGCAATACGACCTTTATGGAGATGGTGGCGGAGATCAGCCATGAATTGTCGAAGCAGGAGATTGACCTGCTGTTGATCGCCGACGAGGAGCAGGCCGACCACCCTGCGTTTTTGCGCATGATTGAAAGCCGCCGGGTGGATGCGCTGATTGTCGCTCACACCCTGCAACAGGACTCTCGCCTGCAGTATCTGCAATCGATCCGCTTTCCGTTTCTGGCGCTCGGGCGCAGCGACCTGCCGTCGCCCTATGCCTGGTTCGATTTTGACAATCAGGCCGGCGCCGCGCTCGCCACCCGTCACCTGGCAGCGCTCGGCCATCGCCATATCGCCTTTCTTGGCGAACACCACCCGCAGTCGTTCATTGTCCAGCGGCGCGCCGGTTATCTGGACGCGCTGGCCGCCGCCGGTATCGCCCGGCGCGACGAGCTGTTGCGTCAGGTAGCGCCATCACGCCGGGAAGGCTACCAGACCACCTTGCAATGGCTGGCACTGCCGCAGCCGCCTACCGCCATCGTTGTCGACGGCAGCACGCAGGGGGAAGGGGCGGCGCTGGCGTTGCGCGACAGCGGACGCCTGCAGGGCGAGCAGGCGGTATCGCTGATCGTCTATGACGGCTTGCCGGCTGACTCGCTGGTGGAGATACCGGTCACCGCCATTACGCAGGCCACCCGTGCGCAGGTCGGGCAGCAGATCGCCGATATGGTGTTTCGCCTGCTGGCGGGAGACGAACCAGCGTCGTTGCAGGTATTGTGGCAACCGCAATTGCGCGCCGGACATACCGATAACCCGCCGCCGGCGCAGGCCGAATAGCCGCTCCCGCCGGCGCGTTCATGTCATCGCCTTCATCGTTCGCTTTTTAACCCGATCACAAAACCAAAACGTTTCGGTTCCTATCCGAAACGTTTCGGAATACAAATAACCTCATCAATCGTTCAGGAGGATGAGGATGGATACGACGCTGATTCGTCTCGCCAGCCCGGTGACGGATGTGATTGTCCGTTGCCGACCGGCGGCGGAAATACTGTACTGGGGGCCGCATCTGGCGACGTTTTCGCCGCAGGATGCGGACAGCCTGTCGCGGCCGGTGGCGAACGGCCGGCTGGATGTGGACGTGCCGGTGACGCTGGCGGCGGAAACCGGGCGCGGGCTGTTCGGCTCGCCGGGGATCGAAGGCCATCGCAACGGTCTCGACGCCTTTGCGGTGCTGACCACCGTTGAGGTACGGCAGCCCGACCCGCAGCAGCTGGTTATCGTGGCGGAAGACCCGCAGGCTGGCCTGCGCCTGACCACCGAATTACGGGTGCACGCCGACAGCGGGGTACTGCAACTGCGTCATTGCCTGACCAACCTGCATCCGGGCGACTGGCAGGTACAGCGGCTGGCGCTCACGCTGCCGCTGCCGGAATCGGCGGCGGAGGTGCTGGCGTTTCATGGTCGCTGGGTGCGGGAGTTTCAGCCGCATCGCACCTTGTTGTCGCACGGCAGTCTGGTGCAGGAAAACCGCCGCGGGCGCACGTCGCACGAGTATTTTCCGGCGATGGTCGGCGGCGAGCCGGGATTTGCCGAGCAGCACGGTCAGGTGTGGGGCGTACACCTGGGCTGGAGCGGCAATCACCGGTTGCGCGCGGAGGTGAAAACCGACGGCCGGCGGTTGCTGCAGGCGGAGGCGCTCTATCTGCCCGGCGAAATCGCGCTGGCGCAGGGGGAGTCCCTGACCACGCCGTGGCTGTACGCCGCCTGTTCCGGGCAGGGGCTGAACGGCATGAGCCAGCAGTTTCACCGCTTTCTGCGTCAGGAGATTATCCGTTTTCCGCACGGCAAGGCGCGCCCGGTGCATCTCAACACCTGGGAAGGGATCTACTTCGAGCATGACCCGGCCTACATCATGCAGATGGCGAGTCAGGCGGCGGCGCTGGGCGTTGAGCGCTTCATTATCGACGATGGCTGGTTTCGCGGCCGCGACCATGACCGCGCCGCGCTCGGCGACTGGTATGTGGACCAACGCAAGTACCCGCAGGGGCTGATGCCGGTGATCAATCATGTGCGGGAACTGGGCATGGAGTTTGGCATCTGGGTGGAGCCGGAGATGGTCAACCCGGATTCCTGCCTCTACCGCGCCCACCCGGACTGGCTGCTGGCGCTGCCCGGCTACGACCAGCCGAGCGGCCGTTACCAGTACGTGCTCGACCTGTCTAACCCCGAGGTGTTCGATTACCTGCTGGCGCGCCTGAGCTGGCTGTTGGGCGAGCACCCTATCGATTACGTGAAATGGGATATGAACCGCGAGCTGGTGCAGCCGGCGCATCAGGGACGGGCGGCGGCCGACCGCCAGACGCAGGCGTTTTACCGTCTGCTCGATGTGCTGGGCGAGCGCTTCCCGCAGGTGGAGTTTGAGTCCTGCGCGTCCGGCGGCGGGCGTATCGATTATGAGGTGTTGCGGCGTTGCCACCGCTTTTGGGCGTCCGACAATAACGACGCGCTGGAGCGGCAGACGATTCAGCGCGGTATGAGTTATTTCTTTCCGCCCGAGGTGATGGGCGCGCACATCGGTCATCATCGCTGTCACGCTACCGGGCGCCGGCACAGTATTGCCTTTCGCGGCTTGACGGCATTGTTCGGCCATATGGGCATCGAACTGGATCCGGTGCGCGCCGATGCGCGGGAGCAGGATGGCTTTCGCCATTACGTGGCGTTGCATCGGCGTTATCGCGCGCTGCTGCACACCGGCTGCCTGTGGCGGGTCGACATGCCGGACGCCTCCACCCAGGTGCAAGGGGTGGTCAGCGCCGATCGGCGTCAGGCGCTGTTTCTGATAGCGCAACTGGCGATGCCGGATTACGCGCTGGCCGGGGTGCTGCGGTTCCCCGGTCTGGATCCGCAGGCTCGTTACCGGTTGACCGTGGTGGATCATCCTGACCTGAAGCCGGTGATCGAAGGCGGCAGCACTATGCGCCAGTTACCGGCGTGGATGGCGACGCCGGCGGAATACAGCGGCGAATGGCTGATGAAAGCCGGGCTGCGCCTGCCGATCCTCAACCCGGAAACGGCGCTGCTGCTGGCGTTGGAACGTCTGTAATACGGCGGGAGAGGGCGACCTCTCCCCAGTCTGGACCCTCTGAGGATAATAATATGGACATCAGCCACCCGACCCTACGCATCACCACTCACAAACATAACCGCAATTTCTGGATTTTCGGCCTGTTCTTCTTTCTGTACTTTTTCATCATGGCGACCTGCTTTCCGTTTCTGCCGGTCTGGCTGGCGGAAGTGATCGGTCTGAACAAAACCCAGACCGGGGTGGTGTTTTCCGCCATTTCACTGTTCGCCATTCTATTCCAGCCGCTGATGGGCGTATTGTCGGACCGGCTGGGGCTGAAAAAACACCTGCTGTGGGTGATCGCCATCTTGCTGTTTTTGTTCGCGCCGTTCTTTCTGTATGTGTTTGCGCCGCTGCTCAGGGTCAACAGCCTGCTGGGGGCGATGGCGGGCGGCGTTTACATCGGGCTGGTGTTTTCCGCCGGTTCCGGCGCGGTGGAAGCCTACATTGAGCGCGTCAGCCGCCAGAGTGGTTTCGAGTATGGCAAGGCGCGCATGTTCGGTTGCCTGGGCTGGGGGCTGTGCGCCTCGACGGCGGGCATGTTGTTTAACGTCAACCCGGCGCTGGTGTTCTGGATGGGGTCCGGCGCGGCGGTGATGCTGCTGGTGTTGCTGCTGATAGCCCGTCCCGAGCCGCATCCGACGGCGCAGGTGATGGATGCGCTGGGCGCCAATCAACCGCAAATGACGTTGAAAATGGCGGCCGGGGTATTTGGCGATCGCAAACTGTGGATGTTTGTGCTGTACGTGGTGGGAGTGGCCTGCGTGTATGACGTGTTCGATCAGCAGTTCGCCAACTTCTTCAAATCGTTTTTCGCCACGCCGCAGCAGGGCAATCAGGTGTTTGGCTTTGCCACCACGCTTGGCGAACTGGCTAATGCCGTCATCATGTTCTGCTCGCCGTGGATCATCAATCGCATCGGCGCCAAAAATACGCTGCTGGTGGCGGGGGCGATCATGACGGTGCGCATCGTCGGCTCGGCGTTCGCCACCACGGCGGTGGAAGTGGTGGCGTTGAAAATGCTGCATGCGCTGGAGGTGCCGTTCCTGCTGGTGGGCGCGTTCAAGTACATCACCACCACCTTCGACACCCGATTGTCCGCTACCATCTACCTGATTGGGTTTCAGTTCGCCAAACAGTCGGCGGCGATTTTCCTGTCGGCGATGGCGGGGAATCTGTATGACCGCATCGGTTTTCAGCACACCTATCTGATTCTGGGCGCTATCGCCCTGACGGTGACGCTGATCTCCGCGTTCACATTATCCGGCTCGCGCGCCAATGCGCAGCCCGCGTATCGCACAACGCTATCCTGACATCCGGGAGGACAAAGTCGGCCTGCCGTCTGGCCGACCTTGCCCGTACTGTCATCGCGATGTTTGGGAGCTGCGCGAATGGATTGCCGGACAGCGGCTAATCAGGGCGGCTAATTCTTAACCGTATTGATGGTCCAGATATCATGCGACAGCCGGCCGTCCAGCAGGTAGGCGTACGGCATGTGGAAATAGCCGTTGTCACCCACGTCTTTCCCCCACGAATTACGGAATTTGAAGAGCTGGGTGGTGTTGTCATACCCCACGCACAGCACCGCATGACCGCCTTCCGGTCTGTCCTTGCCGGAGGGTAACGGCACCACCAACGGTAGATTTTGCAGATCGACCCAACTGGAATAGACCGTAAAGCCGAACACAAATGGAAAACCGCAGGCCAGGCAGTTTTGCAGGTGCGCCAGGTCCTGATGCAGCCGCTGATAGTTGGTGATGGTGTATTTCTGCGCATCCTGATAGCAGCGCGCCGGTGGTTTGGTGGCGGCCGGCGCGCCGGGCGGAAACTCGCCGCCGTCTTCCTGCGGCGGCGTCGCCACGTAGGGCCACTCGTCTTCCGGGCAGACGCCGAGTTTGTGCAGGGTTTTGATGCCGTCGCGCAGCATGGCGCCGGAGTCGTGTTTGACGTCTCCCTCAATGGTGCGCTCGTTGTAATAGATAAATAACCGGGAGGGAATGAAGTTCGGCCTTTCGCCGATTTTCAGCCGGCTGAATTGTACGGCGCCTGCCAGCGCGTTAGCGGTGCAGGAGCCGATGGGGCCCTGATCGTACACCTCAAAGGTCGGGGTCAGGTCCACTTTGGCCGGCAAGACTTTCAGTACGCTTGGGTCCGGCGCGTAGAAATGGTCGCGGATATCTGGGATATCAGGAATGTAGCCCAGTAGGGATTTGCGTCTTTTGGTTAGCATGGTCATCAACCTCTTGGTTGTAGGGTTCCCGCCCATTGTTGACGATGCGCTTGATACAGCCATCAGAATGGGTTGAGAGATCGTGACCGGCTGATAACCGTCTGTTGCAGGATATGACCCCGAAAAATCCGGTATCGACCGCCAGCGCCGTTTGCCTGCCGCTGACGGCACAAAATGCGGTTTGCGCCGGTAACACCGTGGTTTGTTTCGTTACATCCTGCTGAATGCGCATCGGCCGCGCAGGCGCTTTTAGTAGAGTGAAAGCCTTATCTGTCAAGGAGGCTTTATGTTCAAACACATGCTTCACGACCCCGGCCTGCTGCGCCGGCAGGCGTTTTTCGCCGGCGCGTGGCGGGATGCGGAAAACGGCGACACGCTAACCATACAGGACCCCGCCACCGGTGAGGCGCTGGCGACCGTTCCGGCGCTGGGGGCGGAGGAAACCCGGCAGGCTATCGACAGCGCCGAGGCGGTACGGGCCAGTTGGGCGGCGACGCCGAATGCCCGGCGGGCGGCGTTGCTGGAGGCCTGGCACCAGTTGATCGTGCAGCATGAGGCGGATCTCGCCGTGCTGATGACGGCGGAGCAGGGCAAACCGCTGGCGGAAGCGCTGGGTGAAGTGCGCTACGGCGCCAGTTTCGTCAAATGGTTCGCGGAAGAAGCGCGCCGTATTTACGGCGAGACTATTCCGGCGCCGGGCAGCGACCGGCGTATTCTGGTGTTGAAACAGCCGGTGGGCGTGGCGGCCGCCATCACCCCGTGGAATTTCCCGATCGCCATGATCACCCGCAAGGTGGCGCCGGCGCTGGCGGCCGGTTGCCCGGTGATCGTCAAACCGTCCGAGCTGACGCCGCTGTCGGCGCTGGCGTTGATGGAGCTGGCGCGCCGCGCCGGCATCCCCGATAACGTGATACAGGTGCTGACCGGTTTGCCGCAGGCTATCGGCGAAACGCTGACCGCCAGCCCGCTGGTGCGTAAAATCTCCTTCACCGGTTCGACCCGCGTCGGGCAACTACTGATGCGCCAGAGCGCCGACAGCGTCAAACGCCTCAGCCTGGAGCTGGGCGGCAATGCGCCGCTGATCGTGTTCGACGACGCCGATCTGGATCTCGCCATCGCCGGGGTGATGAGCAGCAAATTTCGCAACGCCGGTCAGACGTGCGTCTGTGCCAACCGCATTCTGGTGCAGCGCGGCATTTATGCCGCCTTCACCGAACGGCTGCTGGCCGCCGTGGCGGCGCTGAAGGTGGGCAACGGCTTTGATGACGGCGTTACTATTGGCCCGCTGATTAATCCGGCGGCGGTGGCGAAGGTCAATGCCCATATCGACGATGCGCTCAGTCAGGGCGCGGGTCTGCTCGCTGGCGGCATCGCCCGCGGGCCGGGCACCTTTGTCGCGCCGACGGTGCTGACCGAGGTTACGCCGGCGATGCGTATCGCCCGGGAAGAAACCTTTGGGCCGGTGGCGCCGTTGTTCCCGTTCGATAGCGAGGACGAGGCGATCGCGATGGCGAACGATACCCCGTTCGGTCTGGGCGCCTATTTCTTTACCGAAGACATGCGTCGTGTCTGGCGGGTCGGTGAAAAACTGGAGTTCGGTATGGTGGGGTACAATACCGGCATTATTTCGATGGAAACGGCGCCGTTCGGCGGCGTGAAATTATCCGGCATTGGCCGTGAAGGTGCGCATCAGGGACTGGATGAATATCTGGAGCTGAAAACCTTTCATTTCGGCGGCCTGTAAATTCATTAGGTACGACAGACTATTTGTATCAATTAGGTAAACGCCCGGTGCGAAAAATTCGCCCGGGCGTTTTTTTTATTCCGGCGTTATTTCTTCACTTCCGGTCGGCATCTTATTTTCTTATCGCTATTCTGGTGCAATAAATTAACCCGCTGCTTTGTGGTGGTGCATGAATAAGATCATGTAAATCAGCTAATTATGTCGCCGGCTTATCTGGAAAAAATTCCCATTCATAACGGCATAAAATTTTTTTCCGCCCGGTTATACGCATTATTATTTTTTCCCCTGACTGGCATACTTTCTGCATTGGTTATGAACAAGTTACGGCTGGGTTAATGGCTGCGGTGCGTGCTTATGATGCGACCGGCGGGCGTTGACGCTATTTTCGGCCGCGAGTTCCCTGCGGAAAATATAAGGTCAGATTATGTTGAGTTTTAATCCCGATAATGTCCGGCTGCCGTTGGGGCATTTTATTGATGGTCAGCATCGTCGTGCGCAAGGGCAGGCGCTGACCGTTAAGCGGCCGTCCGACGGTAAGCCTTACGCCGAGCTGTCTGAGGCTGACGCCGATCTGGTGGACGAGGCGGTAACGCGGGCGGAGCAGGCGTCGGTACAAAGCGGCTGGCGCACCTGTCCACCGCGCCAGCGCGGCGCGGTGCTGCGCCGCTGGGCTTCGCTGATCGACGCCGATGCCGACTACCTCGGGCAACTGGAAGCGCTCGGCTCCACCCGGCCGATTAGCGATGTGCGTCAGCACGAAATCCCCTTTACCGCCGAAGCGATCCGCTTCTATGCCGAATGCGCCGACAAGTTTGGCGGCGACGTGCTGCCGACCCGCGAATCCAGCCTTGGCCTGCTGGTGCCGGAGCCTTACGGCGTGATCGCCGCGATCACGCCGTGGAATTTCCCGCTGTCGATGGCGTCCTGGAAGTGCGGCCCGGCGCTGGCGGCCGGCAACGCCGTGGTGCTGAAACCGTCGGAGCTGACGCCGCTGTCTACCGTGCGCATGGCTGAACTGGCGCTGGAAGCCGGTTTGCCGCCCGGCGTACTCAACATCGTACAAGGCACCGGCGCGGTGACCGGCGCGGCACTGGTGGCGCATCCGCTGGTGCGCAAGGTGTCGTTCACCGGCTCTACGCAGACCGGGGCGCGCATCATGAGCGACGCCGCGTTTCACGGCATGAAGCCGGTGACCCTCGAACTGGGCGGCAAAAGTCCGCAACTGGTGTTTGACGACGCGGGCGATCCGGCGACGGTGGCCGCCCGCATCCTGCGCGGATTCACCGCTAACGGCGGGCAGGCATGCGTGGCCGGTACCCGGTTGATTGTACAGCGCGGCATCGCCGATGCGCTGGTGTCGCAGCTGATCGACGGCTGCCGCGCGATTCGTCCAGGCGTCACCTGGCAGGAAGAGAGCCGCTATTCGCCGCTGATTGACGAACGGCAGTCGCACAAAGTCGCGAGTCTGGTGGCGGCGGCGCAGACGGCGGGCGGGGAGATTCTGGTCGGCGGCGAACGCTTCGCCGACACCGGCGATGGTTATTTCTGGCAACCGACGCTGATTGCCGGCGTGAAAGCCGACAACCCGGCGGTGCGTGAAGAAATCTTCGGGCCGGTGCTGACGGTGCAGTATTTCGACGATGAAGACGAAGGGCTGGCGCTGGCGGCGCACCCGACCTACGGCCTGTGCGCCGGGGTACACACCCTGAACATCGAACGCGCGCTGCGCGCCATGCGCGGCATCGCCGCCGGGACGGTGTGGATCAACCGCTACGGTCGCTCCGGCGACTTCATTATTCCCACCGGCGGCTTTCAGGGCTCGGGGATCGGCAAGGATCTGGGGCGGCAGGCGTTTGAAAGCTGTCACCGCTACAAGAGCGTGCTGATCGACTTTTGACGGCATTCGATTTTTAACGACATTCGATTTTTAAAAACGTCCGATTCCGGGGCAATAACCGCCTCCGTTATGTTCACTGTTTGAGGTAGCAAATGGCTGTGTTTAAACCGAAATACATCACCTTCGACTGTTACGGCACGCTGATCAACTTCGACATGGCCGGCGCGGCGCGCGCCACGTTTGCCGATCGGGTCAGCGAGACCGCTATGCCCGCATTTATCCGCACTTTCTCCGCCTACCGGCTGGATGAGGTGCTGGGCGCCTGGAAACCCTACCCGCAGGTGGTCGGCAACGCCATCCGCCGGACCTGCGCCAAATGGGGCGTGTACTGCGACGATCGCGACTGCGACGCCATCTATACCGCCGTCGCCACCTGGGGACCGCATCCGGACGTAGCGGCCGGGCTCAGCAAGGTGGCGGCCGAGTTCCCGCTGGTGCTGCTGACCAACTCGATGAACGATCTCATCACCCATCACGTGCCGCGGCTGGGCGCGCCGATCCACCGGGTGTTCACCGCCGAACAGGCCGGCGCTTACAAACCGCAGATGCGCGCGTTCGAATACATGCTCGACCAACTGGGCTGCGGCCCGGACGAGATTCTGCATGTCTCCTCCAGCCTGCGTTACGACCTGATGACCGCCCACGACATGGGCATCACCCACAAGGTGTTCGTGGCGCGCGGGCATGAGCCGTCCACGCCGTATTACGGCTATACCGAAATCGCCGATATCGGCGGGCTGGCGGCGGTGGTCGGGCTGTAACGCCCGGATGGAGGCGGTGATGAAACTGGATTCTTTCTGGCAGGCAACCGCACCGGCGTTTGACGGCGTGGATCGCGGTGGGTTGCCGTCGCACGCCGATGTGGTGGTGATCGGCGGCGGATTTACCGGCCTGTCGGCGGCGCGTCGGCTGGCGCGCGACGGCCTGCGGGTGGTGGTGCTGGAGGCGTCTCAGATCCTGAGCCAGGCCTCCGGGCGCAACGGCGGGCACTGTAATACCGGCGTGGCGCAGAATTTTTCGTCGCTGGCGGCGTCGGTAGGGCTGGAACAGGCCAGCCGTTACTACCGCGCTTACGCCGATGCGGTGGATTACGTGCAGCAACTGGTGGCGGACGAACAGATCGACTGTGATTTCCTGCGCTGCGGCAAGCTGAAACTGGCCAGCAAACCATCGCATTTCCCGTCGCTGCGCGCCGCCTGCGAGCTGATGCGCGCCACAGTGGACCCGGATGTGGAACTGATCGGCGCGGACGAGATTCGCCGCGAGATTGGCAGCGACGCCTTTCACGGCGGGTTGATCCAGCACCGGGGCGGACAGATGCACATGGGCAAGTTCGGCGTCGGGCTGGCGCAGGCGGCGGTGCGTTACGGCGCGCGCATTATTGAGCAGACGCCGGTTACCGGACTGGTGAGAGTCGACGAGCATCGCCACAAGGTGATCACCGCTCGCGGCGCGATCGATGCCGACCGGGTGCTGATGGCGACCGGTTGCTGCGAGCGCGGGCCGTTTCGCTGGTTTCGCCGCCGCATCATCCCGGTGGGCAGTTTTGTGGTGGTGACCGAACCGCTCGACCCGGCGCTGCGCGCCAGCCTGTTCCCGACGCTGCGCACTTATGTCACCTCGCTCAATATCGGCAACTATTTTCGCACCACCGCCGACGGGCGGCTGGTCTTCGGCGGTCGCGCGCGCTTTGCCATGAGCAACCCGACCGTCGATCGCCACAGCGGCGACATCCTGAAAGCGGCGATGACCGCGCTGTTTCCGCCGCTGCGCGATGTGCGTATCGATTACTGCTGGGGCGGGCAGGTGGACATGACCGCTGACCGGCTGCCGCGTGCCGGGGTGCGGGACGGCGTGTTCTACGCGCTGGGCTACAGCGGACACGGCACCCAGATGTCGGTATGGATGGGCGACCTGATGGCCGGATTGGCGGCCGGACGGGAGCGCGACAACCCGTGGCAGCGGACCGACTGGCCCGCGATTCCCGGCTACTTTGGCAAGCCGTGGTTTCTGCCGCTGGCGGGACTGTATTACCAGGCCAGGGATCGGTTTTCCTGAACGTGTTTCCTGAATGTCGTGATGACGAAAATCTCGCGATAACGCAATTTTTGAGGGTGTGCAGATGAGTAAATATGAAAAAGACGGTAAGACCCCGCGTTCCCCTCTGTCGCAGGCCATCAGGGAGGTATCGTTAACCCGGCGCGGCGTGATTCGCCTGCTGTCGGCGGGCGTGGTGATGAGTTCCGGCCTGTTGGGCTTTCCGGAACTGAGCCTGGCGGACGATAAACCGGTCAACGGCGGCAAACTGCGGGCAGCGGTGTCCAACGCCTCGGCGACCGATACCCTCGACCCGGCCAAAGGCAGCAATAACGGCGATTATACCCGCCAGTTCATGTTCTACAGCGGCCTCACCGAGCTGGATAAACACATGATCCCGCAGCCGGCGCTGGCCGAATCGCTGGAAACCACCGACGGCGCCAACTGGCTGCTCACGCTGCGCCCCGGCGTAACGTTCCACGACGGCAAGGCGTTGAGCGCACAGGACGTGGTGTACTCGCTGAGCCGCCATAAAGACCCGGCGGTCGGTTCGGTCGCGATTAAGCTGGCGGAACCGATGCAATCGATCACCGCGGTCAGTCCGTCGCAGGTGAAGATTGTGCTGGCGCAGCCGAACTTCGATCTGCCGTCCATTCTGGCCACCAGCGCGTTCCTGATCCTGCAGGACGGCGCTAAAGACTTCACCAAAGCCGTCGGCACCGGCCCCTATATTTGCAAGGAGTTCTCGCCGGGCGTGCGTTCGGTGGGCGTGCGCAACCCGAATTACTGGAAACCGGGGCTGCCGCATCTGGATGAAGTGGAACTGCTGGGGGTGACCGATCAGGCGGCGCGCGTCAATGCGTTGCTGTCCGGCGACCTGCACGTGGTGGCGACCATCGGCGCCCGCGACGTCAAACGGCTGGGCGAGAGCAGCCAGTTCGGCATTCTGGAAAGCAAATCCGGCATGTACAGCAACCTGATTATTCGCGCCGATCGCACGCCCGGCAGCAACCCGGATTTCGTGCTGGCGATGAAGTACATGCAGCCGCGCGAGATGCTGCTGAAAACCGTGATGCAGGGCTACGGCGATATCGCCAACGACGTGCCGGTGCCGCCGTGGCATCCGTTCTACAACAAGGACCTGCCGCAGCGGCCCTATGACCTGGACAAAGCGCGCTTCCACCTGAAAAAAGCCGGTCTGGCCGGAATGAAGGCCGAGATCATCACTACGCCGAACATTGAGGGCGCGGTGGAAGGCGGCCAACTGTTGCAGCAGATCGGCAAGAGCGTCGGCATGGACCTGCAGGTACGGCGCGTGCCGTACGACGGCTACTGGTCGTCCCACTGGATGAAGGACCCGATCGGTTACGGCTCCATCAACCCGCGCCCGACGCTGGACATGCTGTTCTCCCAGTTCTACCGCTCCGACGCGCCCTGGAACGAGTCAGGCTGGAAAAACGACCAGTTCGACCAGCTCGTGACCGTCGCCCGCAGCGAGCGCGACGTCGCTAAGCGCAAACAGATGTACGGCGACATGCAGCAACTGATTTACGACCACAACAGCACGCTGATCCCGCTGTTCATCAGTTCGATGGACGGCTACAGCAAGAAAGTGAAGGGGATCGAACCCTGGCCGTCGGGGCTGCTGATGGGCTATCGCTTCCACGAGTTCGCCTGGCTGTCGGCCTGATAGCGGAGGAATCGCCATGAACCGGAACATGCTGACACTGATCGCGCGGCGTTGCGGCGCGGGAATGCTGATGATGCTGCTCATTTCCGCGCTGGTGTTTTTCATCACCAGCCTGCTGCCGGGCGACGCCGCCCAGATGATTCTCGGCCAGTCCGCCACGCCGGAAACGGTGGCGGCGCTACGTCGCCAGTTGGGGCTGGACCAGCCGCTGCTGGTGCGTTACCTCGACTGGCTGACCGGCATGCTGCGGGGCGATTTCGGCACCTCGTTCGCCAGCAATGTTCCGGTCACCCAACTGGTTGCCCAACGGATTCCCGCCACCTTCGAACTGGCGGCGGTGACCACGCTGGTATCGGTGCCGCTGGCGTTGGTGATCGGTATTGTCGCGGCCATGAACCGCGGGGCGTGGCTGGACCGGGCGTTGGTGGTCGGCACCATGTCGGTGGTGGCGGTGCCGGAATTTCTGGTGGCGACGGTGGCGGTGCTGGTGTTCGCGGTGAAACTGCACTGGGTACCGGCGATGTCGCTCGGCTCGCCGAATCAGGATCTGGCCGGTTTCCTGCGCACCTACGCGCTGCCGGTGATCACGCTGTGCTGCGTGCTGGTGGCGCAGATGGCGCGCATGACCCGCGCCGCCATCATCAATCAGCTCGATAGCCCGTATCTGGAAATGACGTTGCTCAAGGGCGTGCCGCCGCTGCGCGCCATTTTGCGCCACGCGCTGCCCAACGCGGTCGGACCGATCGCCAACGCCATTTCGCTGAGCCTGTCGTATCTATTCGGCGGGGTGCTGATCATCGAAACCATCTTCAGCTATCCGGGGCTGGCGAGCCAGATGGTGGACGCGGTCAGCAACCGTGATCTGCCGGTGGTGCAGATTTGCGTCATGTTCTTCTCCGTCTGCTACCTGTCGCTGTTGCTGGTGGCCGACATCATTACCATTGCGTTTAACCCGAAATGGAGGGGCTGATGAAAGCGTTCCTTCTTCCCTGGCACGTTATGTTGTCGCTGTCGCCGTCCGGTCGTCTGGGGCTGCTGATCACCCTGTTCTGGCTGGCGATGGCGCTGCTCGGCAACACGCTGGCGCCGCACAGCCTCGACGACATCGGCAGCGGCGAGCTGTTCGGCGGCCTCAGCCGCGAATTCTGGCTGGGCACCGACTATCTGGGGCGCGACATGCTCAGCCGCATCCTGTACGGCGCCCGTTACACCTTAGGGCTGGCGCTGACCGCCGCGCTGCTGTCCAGCCTGGTGGGCACGTTGCTGGCGTTGATCGCCGCGCTGGCCGGGCGCTGGCTGGAAGAGGCGATCGGCCGCCTCAACGACGCGCTATTGATCATGCCCGGCAAAATTCTGGCGCTGATGATGGTGGCGGTGTTCGGCTCCTCGTTGCCGATGCTGCTGGTCACCGCGGTGGTGACCTACTGGCCCGGCGCTTACCGTATCGCCTACGCGATGGCCAGCACGCTGCGCGGCATGGACTACGTACAGGCGGCCCGGCTGCGCGGCGAAAGCCGCTGGTACATCGCGCTGCACGATATTCTGCCCAACATGCTGCACCCGATGCTGACCGATTTCGGGCTGCGCTTCGTCTACATCGTTCTGCTGTTGAGCGGGTTGAGTTTTCTCGGTCTGGGGGTACAACCGCCGTACGCCGACTGGGGAACGCTGGTGCGAGAAAATTTGCAGGGGTTGTTTGACGGCGCGCCGGCGGTGCTGGTGCCGGCACTGGCTATCGCCAGCCTGACCATCGGCGCCAATCTGTTTATCGACAGCCTGCAGACGCAACGGTCGCTGGCGCAGGTTCGGAGGGAGGTATGAACGTGATGCCGCATACCGCGCGGCCGCTGGTGGCGGTCGAACATCTCCACATCGTGGCGCAGGCCGATGACGGCCAGACGGTGACGTTGGTGGAAGACGTGCGCTTTACCGTGCAGAAAGGGGAAGTGCTGGCGTTGATTGGCGAATCCGGTTCCGGCAAAACCACCATCGCGCTGGCGCTGATGGGCTATGCCCGCCGCGGCTGTCGTATCGCCGGCGGCACCATCCACGTCGCCGGCACCGACGTACGCACGCTGACGCCGTCGCAACTGTGCCGGTTTCGCGGCAACCGGGTGGCCTACATCGCCCAGAGCGCGGCGGCGGCGTTTAATCCGGCGATGCGGCTGATGGATCAGGTGATCGAACCGGTGCTGCTGCATGGGTTGATGTCGCGCAAAGCCGCACAGGACAAAGCGCGGGTGCTGTTTCGCGATTTGGCGTTGCCGCAGCCGGACAGCATTGGCGAGCGTTATCCGCATCAGGTTTCCGGCGGGCAGTTGCAGCGGCTGATGACCGCGATGGCGTTGATGAGCGACCCGGAGGTGGTGATCCTCGACGAGCCGACCACCGCGCTGGACGCTACTACGCAGGTCGAGGTGCTGAAGGTATTCCGGCGGGTGGTGCGCCAGCGCGGTATGACCGCCATTTACGTCAGCCACGATCTGGCGGTGGTGGCGCAAATGGCGGATACGATTCTGGTGCTGCGGCACGGCCGCATCGCCGAATACGGTCCCACCGCCCGGTTGCTGCAAACGCCGCAGGCTGACTACACCCGCGAACTGCTGGCGGCGGCGCAACCGCCGCATCGGGACAGCGTCTGGCGGCTGCCGGCGGCGGAGGTTCAGCCGCTGCTGGAGGTGCGCAATCTGCACGCCGGTTACGGCGGATTAACGGCGCAGGGCTTGCCGCGTCAGCCGATTCTGGCCGATTTCGATTTTCGGTTGTACCGGGGTCAGGCGTTGGGCATCATCGGCGAGTCCGGTTCAGGCAAAACCACGCTGGCGCATGCGTTGGCCGGGCTGAACCCATGCAGTCACGGACATATTCTGTTCAACGGCCATTATATCGCCAACCGTATGGCGGGGCGCTCGCAGGACGAACTGCGGCGCATCCAGTATGTATTCCAGATGGCGGACACTGCGCTCAATCCGGCGCACAGCGTCGCCGCCATTCTCAGCCGGCCGTTGACGCTGTTTCACGGTCTGCGCGGCGCGGCGCTCCATCGGCGGCTGACGCAACTGCTCGACCTGGTACGGTTGCCGCAGCAGGTGCTGCAGCGTAAACCGTCGGCGCTGTCCGGCGGGCAGAAACAGCGCGTCAATCTGGCGCGGGCGCTGGCGGCGGAGCCGGATCTGATCCTGTGCGATGAGGTGACCTCGGCGCTGGATACGGTGGTGGCGAGCGCAGTGCTGGATTTGATCACCGAACTGCGCCGGGAACTGGGGCTGACGGTGATCTTCATCAGCCATGACCTGCACGCGGTGCGGGCGGTATGCGATGAAATTATCGTGATGAAAGATGGACATAAAGTGACGCAGGTGGTCCGCGCCGATTACGATAAGCCGTCGTCGGAACTCTATTATGAGCGCCTCAAACGGGCGGTGCCGGAATTGCGGCAGGGCTGGCTGGAAGAGCATGAGTCCTTACCGGCCGAGGTGTTAAAGGTCGAATAATGTTAAAGGCCGAATAGACAGGGCATCGCCAGGGAGCCGACCGGCTTCTTGCGGGCGGAACGAACATGGCGTCAAAGACGTATTTTCTATTCTCAGGGGATTACAGAGGAACAACATGCCTGCACCCATCAGATATGTTCAGGACAGCAGCCAGTTGCCGGATCAGGCGGACGTGGTGGTGATTGGCGCCGGAATTGCCGGCGCGGCGGCAGCGTATGAGCTGGCGAAAAAAGGCGTCAGCGTGTTGCTGCTGGAAAAAGGATTGGTTGGCGGCGAGCAATCCAGCCGCAACTGGGGATGGTGTCGGCAGCAGAACCGCGACGAGCGCGAATTGCCGCTGATTATCTACGCGCTGCGCCGTTGGGAGGAACTGCAACAGGAAACCGGCGAAGATCTGGGGTTCCGCCGCTCCGGCCTGCTGTACACCACGCAGGATCAGACGGAAATCGACGCCTGGGACAACTGGGGCAAGATGGCGAAAGCCTACGGCGTGCGCAGCGATATCCTGAATGCCGAGCAGGCCAAAGCGATGACGCCGGGCAGCACCACGGCGTGGCTGGGCGGGGTGTCGTCGCCCACCGACGGTCATGCCGAGCCGGCGCTGGCCTGCGCCGGGCTGGCGATCGCCGCCCAGCGCCTCGGCGCCAGCGTGATCCAGCAATGCGCGGTACGCGGGCTGGACATCAGCGGCGGGCGGGTCAGCGGTGTGTGGACCGAGCGCGGGCGGGTGAAAACCTCAACGGTAATTTGCGCCGGCGGCGTCTGGAGTTCACTGTTCTGCCGTCGTCACGGCATCGAACTGCCGCTGGGCAACGTGATTGGCACCGCGTTTCGCACCGCGCCGATCGAACAGGCGATCGGCCTGCCGTTCTATACCTCAGCGTTTGCCTGCCGCCCGCAACAGGACGGCAGCTATACGGTGTCGGTGTCCGGTCGCGGCCGGCTGGAACCGGGCTTCCAGAGCCTGCGCTACGCCCGTCAGTTTTATCCCACTTTCCGCGCCCGGCGTAAAAACCTGTCGTTCCGGCCGGGCATCAAACCGTTCCTGTGCGGGCCGGAAGCGCGGGCAAGTTGGTCATTCGACGGCATTTCGCCGTTTGAGAAAACCCGCATTCTCGACCCGGCGCCGGACATGGCGATGGTGAATGAAGGGCTGGCGGCGATGCGGCGCGAATACCCGGCGCTGGTCAAGATCCGCGCCGTGCAGGCGTGGGGCGGCATGATCGACAGCACGCCGGATGCCATTCCGGTGATTTCGCCGGTAGAGAGTCTGCCGGGGCTGGTGCTGTCCGCCGGGTACAGCGGCCACGGTTTCGGCATTGGACCGGGCGCCGGGCGGCTGGCGGCGGATCTGGTGACCGGCGAAACGCCGGTAGTGGACCCGACGCCGTACCGCTATGCCCGACTGGTGGACGGTTCCGGGCTGAAGGCGCCGGGTATGATGTGAGGACATGATATGACGATAACGTTACGCGCCATGACGGCGGCGGATGCCGACTACGGCTGGTCGCTGACTCAACAGATGAACTGGCCGCATCGGCTTGAAGACTGGCAGGACGCGCTGCAACTGGGCGAAGGGCTGATGGCGGAAGATCAGGGGCAGCCGGTGGGCACCGCGCTGTGCTGGCGCTGGGGCGACCGCTGGGCCACCATCGGTTTGGTGGTGGTGGACGGGCAGCAGCAGGGGCGCGGCATCGGCCGGATGCTAATGGAAGGGCTGTTGGCCGGTCTTGACGGCTATCAGGTGCGGCTGCACGCCACGGTCGCCGGGCAGGGGCTGTATGCCCGGCTGGGATTTGCACCGGTAGGGGAAATTCATCAGTACCAGTGCCCGCAGTTGCCGGCGTTCGCCGCGCCCGCATTGCATGATGGGCAACGGCTGCGGGCCGCCGTGCTGGCGGATGCGCCATACCTGACGGCGTTGGACCAGCAGGCGCACGGGCTGTCGCGTCCGGCGCTGATCGCCTGGCTGCTGCGTCAGTCGGAGCCGGTGTGGGTGCTGGAGCAGCACGGCCGTACCGCCGGTTTTGCCGCGCGGCGCCGTTTTGGCCGCGGTTATGCCATCGGCCCGGTGATTGCCGACAGCGCGGATAACGCCCGCTGGTTGATCGGCGCGTTGATGGCCGAGGTCAGCGGCGAATTTGTGCGTATCGACAGCGATGCCGCGCTCGGGCTGGGAAGCTGGCTGGCCGACTGCGGGCTGCAACAGGTGGACGCGCCGGTCACCATGATCCGGGGCGCGTCGTGGCAGCCGGAGGCGGACGGAATGCGCGCCTGGGCGCTGATGACGCAGGCGATGGCGTAATGAACATTCTGTATAAGTCGATGGCGGAGCGTGGGCGGCAGTGGGCGGAAATCATCGCCCGCCGTTATCCGCAGGCTCGTTTCTGGCAGTGGCCCGCGGTGCCGGACCCGGCGGCGGTGGACTATCTGGTGGCGTGGGAGGCGTCGGCGGACCTGATCGCCAGCCTGCCCAATCTCAAGGTATTGTTTTCCGTGGGCGCCGGCGCCGACCAATTCGACTATGCGGCGCTGCCGCCGTCGTTGCCGGTGGCGCGGATGGTGGAGCCGGGCATCGTCAACGGCATGGTGGAGTACGTCACCTTTGCCGTGCTGGGGCTGCACCGCGACATGCCGTTGTATCTGCAACAGCAGCGCGAGCAACGCTGGCAGGGACATCCGCTGGTGCCGGCCTCGCAACGCCGCGTCGGCGTGATGGGGCTGGGCGAGCTCGGGCAGGCGGTGATAACGCAGTTGCAAACGCTCGGCTTCGCCTGTCGCGGCTGGAGCCGCACGCCCAAATCCTTGCCGGGCGTGGCGTGTTTTGCCGGCGACGCGCAGCGGGCGGCGTTTCTGGCCGACGCCGACATTCTGGTGTGCCTGCTGCCGCTGACGCCCACCACCCACGGCATGCTCAACGCGTCGCTATTCGACCAACTGCCGGCGGGTGCGGCGCTGGTGCAGGTCGGGCGCGGCGCGCAGTTGGACCACGAGGATTTACTGGCGGCGCTGGATAGCGGTCGCCTGCGGGGCGCGGTGGTGGATGTTACCGATCCGGAGCCGTTGCCGCCGACGCATCCGTTCTGGTCGCACCCGGCGCTGTGGCTGACGCCGCATATCGCCAGCCAGACCCAGGCGGACAGCGCAGTCAGCGCGCTCATGGACAACATCGCCCGTTTTGAGCGGGGCGAGCCGATGGTCGGCGTGATCGACCGTCAACGAGGGTATTAAACATGACGGATAACGAGCTGGTGGCGTTGCGCCGCGATCTGCACACGCACCCGGAGTTAGGGTTTCAGGAGCATCGTACCGCCGAACGGGTGGCGGATTTTCTCGCCGGCTGTGGGCTGGAGGTGCATACCGGCATCGGCGGCACCGGCGTAGTGGGCGTGCTGCACGGTCGAAACAGCGATCGTTGGGTCGGGCTGCGCGCCGACATGGACGCGTTGCCGATGGACGAGCAGAGCGGGCAGCCATGGAGCAGCCAGCACAGCGGCGCGCACCATGCCTGCGGGCATGACGGCCACACCGCCATGCTGCTGGGAGCGGCGCGGCAACTGGCGAGGCAGCGCGATGTGGACGGCACCGTCTGTTTCATCTTCCAGCCGGCCGAAGAGGGGCTGGGCGGCGCGCGCGAGATGGTGAACGCCGGGCTGTTTGACCGTTTTCCCTGCGAGCAGGTATTTGCGCTGCACAACTGGCCCGGCTTGCCGCTCGGTACCGTACAAACCCGACCCGGCCCGATCATGGCGGCGGCGGACCGCTTCGACATTCGGGTATTCGGCGGCGGCGGACATGCCGCCCAGCCGCACCTGACGCCGGATACGCTGCTGGCGACCAGCGAGATGGTGGTGCAACTCAATACGTTGGTGTCGCGGGCGATTGCGCCGGTGGAAAGCGGATTGCTGTCCGTTACCCGCATTCAGGGTGGCAGCTCGCACAACATGATTCCGGCGCAAGCCACGGTTACCGGCACCGTGCGCACCTTTAACCCGGCGGTGCAGGACCGGCTGGAGCAGCGGTTGCGCGAGGTGGCGCACCATGTCACCGCCGCTCACGGCCTGCAGGCGGAGGTCACCTACCTGCGCTATTACCCGGCGACGATCAACGGCGAAGCGCAAGCGCATCTGGCGCTGGAGGCGGCGCAGGCCGCCGGACTGTCGGCGTCGCTGGCGCCGCAGCCGGCGCTGACTTCGGAAGATTTCGCCTTCATGCTACAGGCGCGGCCGGGAGCCTATGCCTGGCTGGGAGCCGGCGACAGCTATCCGCTGCACCACCCGCAGTATGACTTCAACGATGCGCTGATTCCTTACGGCGTGCGCTGGTTGAGTCAGGTGGCGCGTCAGGCGGCAGGCCCGCGCGGCGGCGGAACCTCATCATCAGGTTGACCGCGATACGCGGTGTTCCGACCGGCGCGTGACCGGTCGGTATTTCCTTCACGCCAATCGTCTGAATTCGACAGTAAATGCTGTTGCCGTAGTGATTACGGCAGCTGGCAGCGGCGGCTTATTGCCATACTGAAGCCTGTTTTTTCCATCAGGACCGTTCTTTTTCATCGAAACCGTTATTTCATCGGCCCGGTTATTTTCATAAGCCCGGTTATTTTCATAGAAGAGAGGTGGCGCAATGCAGAATTTTATCGCTGAGCAACAGGAACTGGCAGACAACTCACTGTTTCTGGATACCCGCGAAACTCAGGTGGCGCGCGGCGTGGTCAACGCGCATCCGGTGGTGATCGCCAAAGGCAAGGGGACGGAAGTGTGGGATGTGGAAGGCAACCGTTATCTGGATTTCGTCGGTGGCATCGGGGTGCTGAACGTCGGCCATAATCATCCGGCGGTGGTGGCGGCCATTCAGCAGCAACTGCAACAGGTGACGCACGCCTGTTTTCAGGTGGCGTCCTACCCAGGCTACATCGAGCTGGCGCGGCGGCTGAATCAATTGATGATCGGCGACGAGCCTTGCAAGAGCGTGTTTTTCACCAGCGGAGCGGAAGCGGTGGAAAACGCGGTGAAAATCGCCCGCGCCCACACCGGGCGCAGCGGCATCATCGCCTTTGACGGCGCCTTTCACGGCCGCACATTACTGGGCGTGACGCTGACCGGCATGAGTCAGCCCTATAAACAGAATTTCGGGCCGTTTCCCGGCGATATCTATCGCATTCCTTACCCGAACGCCTTTTACGATATCAGCGAACAGCAGTGTCTGGCGGCGCTCGACACGCTGTTTGCCGTTCAGATCCAGCCGGAGCGGGTGGCGGCGATCATCATCGAGCCGGTGCAGGGCGACGGCGGTTTCCTGCCTGCGCCGGCCAGTTTTATGCAGGCGCTGCGCGACATCACCCGCCGTCACGGCATTGTGCTGATCTGCGACGAAATTCAGAGCGGCTTTGGCCGCACCGGCAAACTGTTCGGATTCGAACACAGCGGTATCGTGCCGGATCTGGTGACGGTGGCGAAAAGTTTGGGCGGTGGGCTGCCGATTTCCGGCGTGATTGGCCGCGCCGACATCATGGACGCGCCGTTGCCGGGCGGGCTGGGCGGCACCTATGGCGGCAACGCGCTGGCCTGCGCGGCGGCGCTGGCGGTGCTGGACTTGATGGAAGAGGGGCATCTGCTGGCGCGCGCCAACCAACTGGGACAGCAACTGCGCGCCCGGCTCGACCAACTGGCGGAAAAATATGCCTGTATCGGCGAGGTGCGCGGCGTCGGCTTTATGCTGGCGGCCGAAATGGTGGACCCGGAAACCCGTCAGCCGGATGCGCAACTGGCCCAGAAAATTCTGGATTTCGCCTGTCAGGAAGGGCTGCTGCTGATCAAGTGCGGGTTGCATCGCAACACCATCCGTTTTCTGGCGCCGTTGGTGACCAGCGATTCCCAACTGGAAGAGGCGCTGCACATCTTTGATATCGCGCTGGCGCGCGCCAGCGGTCGGCTGGGATAAGGCGAGGGCGGCATGGTCTGGATCGCCTGTCAGAAGCGTGTTATATCACTTTGGTTGCAACCACGTGCCGCAGTGATCCTGCCGCCTTGATCAAGAAGAGGTGCTATGAACGGCTTAATGAAACTTGACCGCATCGATATCAATATTCTGGTGCAGCTACAAAAAGACGGTCGTATCAGTAATGTGAACCTCGCGGACGCGGTAGGACTGTCTCCCAGCCCTTGCCTGCAACGGGTCAAACGGCTGGAGGCCGCCGGTTTCATCACCGGGTATGAAGCGCATATCAACCTGACCAAAATCACCGACTCGGTGACCGTTTTCACCGAGGTGACGCTGGCCGGTCACCGGCGCGAGGAGTTTGTCCGGTTTGAGAACGCCATCCGCGACGTGGATGAACTGATGGAGTGCCACCTGATCACCGGCGGCTATGACTACCTGCTGCGGTTCATCACCCGCAGCATCGAGCACTATCAGGATGTGATCGAAGGCCTGCTGGACCGTAAGGTCGGTATCGACAAGTACTTCAGCTATATCGTCATCAAGTCGCCGATCATGAAAAGCAGCGTGCCGTTGCGCTCGCTGCTGACCCGCCAGACGCACGCCGATTTTCCGTTGCCCTGACCCCGCCGTTGCCCTGAACCAACATGGTAGTATTCGCCCGCTGGCTCCGTTGCTAGCGGGCGAATACACGACAGCGCACCCCGGCCTGCGCCGGGGCGTGGCTTATTTCCCCATCATATCGGCCAGTTGCTTTTCATCGGGCAGACCAACGACCTGTTGCAAGGCGTTGTCGGCATTCATGTAGTAGATCGCCGGGGTGGCGTTGGCGCCCAGCTCGTCGAGCAATTGCTGGTTGTATTGCAGTTTTTTCACCGTCACGGCCGGTGTGGACTCCGGGAGCGGCGGCACGGTTTTCCCGTTGGATAACTCAAAGTCGCGCCAGGCTTGGGCGGGGTCTTTCGCGCTGAGGATGGCGGCGGCGTAACGGCCGCTGTCCGGGCGGATAATGCCGACCAGCAAGGTGCGTATCTGGACTTTACCGGACTCCACCCAGGGTTTGGCCATTTCCCAGAACTGTTTGCAGTACGGGCAGAACGGGTCGGCGAACACCACGATGGTGCGCGGGGCGTCCGTTTTGCCTTCGGCAATCCACGGCGCGCGTTCCAGTTTTTTCCACATTTCCCGCCCCGCCGGCAGGTAGAGCGTTTTTTCAATCAGCTGTTCGCTCAGGTTGTTGCCCTGTTCGTCGTACATATAGCCAGAAATAGCGTGCTTGCCGTCCGGCGTCAGGTAAATCGTGACGCCCATTTTTTGATATTCGCCCAGCCAGCCTTGCAAACCGCCCGGTGCGGAAAAGGGTTTGATGAGTTTAATCCCCTGCTTTTCGAACTGTTTGACGGCCGGGGGAATCGGCGTTTCGGCCTGCGCCGATACGGCGACAAGTAGGGCGGACAGCAGTAAGTAACGGTATTTCATCATGATATCTCGATAAATTTTCATGCGTTGACGGTCATTGTGCCTGCGGAAGAAAACGGGGTGAAGCATTGAGGGCGTTCTTTTCGGCGGCAAGGCGATATCGCCCGGCATGTGAACGCGATGTTGAGCCATCTGCTCTGGCACGAAACTGTAGCGGCGTGTGAGACGCGTGCCGGTCGTACGCTACCTATCCTCCGTCGTCGTTCACCGTTAAGGCCTATCATTGCGACGGGCTTTCAGCAGGCTGCCGGTCATGGGAACAGTCTGGAGCGGTCCGCCTGCATGGCTTCGGCAATCAGGCGGAAGTCATGCTCGCTGATGGAGAACAGGCCAAAGCGCAACGCGTAGCCCCAGTTCGTCCGGCCGGCGGTGAAATCAAGGCGGTCCAGCAGCGGGCGGATGGGCGCTTCCACGCCGCCCGCCCAGTCGATGTCGCGGCGATGTGGCACAAAGCCGTCTCCCATATCGAACCGGTAGGGATCGCCGCGTTTTATGATGCCGATGGCGGTGAAATGCTGGTGGCGTTCCTTCCCTTTGAAAGTCTGGTTGGGTGAGTAATAGACGAACCCGTCGCCGGGCTTTGCGCGTTTCAGAGCGCTGAGTTTGCCGTGGCAGACCTGGATGTAACCCCCGTCGAGCGCGTACCGGACGTGTTCGGCACAAACCACGCCGACCCAGTAATGGCGTGGTGGGTTCTGGTCAGGGGGACATGGCGCGATTGGGGCGAGGGATGACATGGCGTTTCCTTCTCGGTTGAGTCCCGGAAAAGGTACACGCGGCCACTGACAGATTGTGTCAGCAGTGATGGTCAACCGTGATTGTCATCAGGTCTTTCCAGCGCTGATTCCGGCCCATACCGGCTACTGGGCCCACCGGCTACTGAATGGTGCGGTTGCGCCCCTCGCGTTTGGCGGTGTAGAGGTTTTTGTCCGCCAGCGGAAATAACTGATGCACCGTATCCACCAGATATTTGCCCGGCGTCGGCGCATGCGCGATGCCGATGCTGACGGTGACCGGCACCTGCTGCTGGTTGAACATAAACGGGGTCTGCTGGATGGTCTGGCGCAGCCCATCGGCCAGCCGATAAAACGCCGACGGGCTGTGATTGAAGCAGACTACGGCGAACTCTTCTCCGCCGATGCGGCTGACCAGCCCCGGCGTGGGAATGGTCTGTTTTATCACGGTCGCCACCTGACGCAGGATCTCATCGCCGCAGTCGTGCCCGAAGCTGTCGTTGATGTTTTTGAAATGGTCGATGTCGATCAGCATGATATTGACCGAACTCTGCAGCGATTTGACGCTCTGGCCCTGTGCCGTCAGCGCTTCGGTAAAACCGTAGCGCGACAGGGTTTCGGTCAGAAAGTCATGGCTGGCCTGTTGCAGCAGGCGGGCGTTCAACTGGCGAATGGTGCGGGCGTTGGTCGCCATCATCAGCGGGCTGAAAATGGTGGCGGCGATGCCGATGCGGGCGATGGTGACCTGATGCATAAACAGCGGATCCTGCGAGCCATACAGCGCGTAAACATGTTCCGCGGTCAGAATCAGTTCGGCGGACCCGATACACAAGGTGATCAACCGAATCAGCCACAGCGGATAGACGATGGCGCACCAGGTCAGCGCCGGTAACGGAAACGCCAGAATGGCGACCGGGCCGAGCAACGGGGCTACGCAGATCGACAGCAGCAACAGCAACAGCGGCAGCGCGTCCGGCAGGCGCAGCGCCGGGAAACGCAGCGGGATTTGGCTGCGCAGGGTCAACAGCAGCGGCAGGAACAGTACCGCGGTGTAGAACTGGTCGCTGAACCAGTTGAGAAAGTTGCTGCGAAACACCGCAGCCGGAAAACGGGGCCAGGGTTGTTGCGCCAGCGCGCCGACGATGCCGCAGGCCAGCGCCGCGATCATGCAGGCGACGAAGACATACAGCGAACTGATCATGTCGGTTTCCCGGCGGGCAAGGAAACCGGGCCAGTTGAGCAACTGGGTGAGGACGACGATAAAGGCGATATTGGCGGAATTGATGGTAAACGCGGTCAGTCCCCAGCCGTAAAACAGCGAGTCCTGCAGGATCATCGCCGCGTAGGAAACGGCGTAATACCAGGGCGTATTCAGATACCGGCAACGGTAAAACAGCGCGGCGATGATGATGTTCACCGGCCAGAATACGGACAGGCCAAGCTCGGAAAGCCGGGCGTGCGCACCGATGTTGCAGCCTATCAGCGTCACCATAAAGACATTCAGGCTGTTTAACCCGGTGCTGTCGTTTTTAAATAAAGCCAAATTCAGATGCATGCCGTCAATCCACTTTCCGTTTATAGCCTTCCCCTGGCGCTATGTCGCTGGCGGCCTTTGCTGCGCTCTGGCAGCGGCGGGTCATGCGTAGAGCCGGTATGATACATCGTTATAGATAAAAGGTATGAAAAAAGCCTGTTTAGCACTGTTTCCCTTCTATTCTATTTCTGACAATTCGTTACGAGCAAGCAAACGAATATGAGGTAGTGTGTCCTTTTGTGATTGGCGCCGGCCCGCGCCCGGCGATATCGGCATGCGTGACGATACGATAAATAAGGGGATGATCAGGATAGGAGAACAACGGAAAGAATATAACAATGAATCATAGCGTTAGCAGGCATCCGGGCGGCATCGCCGATAGGCTTCTCACCAGGTTCGCCGCACGACGACCGCCATACGGTTTATACCCAAAATAATTCGAGTTGCAGGACAACACGACGCTGGCGTGTTGAACAACGCACCTGCAACTTGAAGTATGACGGATATATGCTTTTTAATCCTGTCACAGCGATACCGGGCATTAACTTTTTCTCACATTAATTGTTCCGTCAATAAACCTACCGTAATGATTATCGTCAGGCCGCCGGCGATCCGGCCGACGATTGGACGAACCGCTTTCCGGATGACCCGGCGTTTATGCGATAAATAACGGCGATGCGGGACGCGCGATTTCGGGCGTCAGCGAAAGCGCCAGGCGGTCAGGTGCCGTTCCGCCAGCGTGATGAGCCGATAAAACAGCGTGCTGACCAGTGCTATCAGCACCACGCCGGCGATCACCCGTTCCGACTGAAACAGTTGCTGGGCGCGGATCATCATGCTGCCAAGTCCGTTGCCGGAGGAAATGAAGTATTCCGCGCCGATGGCGCCGACCCAGGCGTGCATCAGCGACAACCGCAGCCCGGAGAACAGTGCGGGCAGCATCGCGGGCAGCGTCAACCACCGTAGCCGCTGCCGCACGCTGAGGCGCAGCACGCGGACGGTTTCCAGCAGCGACGGCGGCAGATGGCGAAGGCCCTGATAGCTTGCCAGCAGCGCGGGGAAAAACGCCGCCAGTGCGATGAATGCCACTTTGGCGCTCTCTTCCAGCCCGAACCAGGCGGTGAGCAGCGGCAACCAGGCAAACAACGCGACGCTGCGCAGGGCGGAGAGCAGCGGCGTCAACAGGCGATCGGCAACGCGGCTGCGGCCTAACAGACAACCCAGCAGACAACCCAAACCCGCCCCCAGCGCGAACCCCGCCAGCGTGCGGAACAGGCTGGCGCTCAGCGCGGATGTCAGTTCTCCGCTGCCGAACCCGGCCAGCAGGGCGGTAACGACGTCATCGGGTGCGGGCAGAAACGCGGCATGCACCCAGCGCTGATAGGTGACAAGCTGCCAGAGCAGGCACAGTAGCGCGGGCAGGAGCCAGCCCGCCAGCGAGTGCCAGGCGGCGTGCGGCGTCGGACTTTCGTGACTCAGCACCGGCGCGGGCCAGAAAATCCAGCGTCGCTCCAGTCGTTGCAGCGCCTGCTCGCCCGCCAGACCGAAAGCGCCGATCGCCAGAATGCACACGAACACCAGATCCAGCATAAACAGCTGGCGGCTTTGCACCATCAGGTAACCCAACCCTTCGCTGGACGCCAGCAATTCCACCGCGATCAACGATACCCAGCCTTGCGAGAACGCCAGCCGCGTGCCGGTCATCACGTACGGCAGCATGGCGGGGATTATCAGCCGACGCAGCCGGGTCAGCCAGGGCAGGCGCAGCGTGCGCGCCAGCTCGTAGAGCGTCTGCGGCGTCTGACGGATGCCGGCGCAGGCGCAAAGCGTGACCGGCACCGTCACCGCCTTGATCAGCACCACCAGTTTCAGCGCTTCGCCGATGCCCAGCGCCAGCATCAGCAGCGGGATCCAGGCCAGCGTCGGAATTTGCGCCAGCACGTTGAACAGCGGCATGCATAGCCGGTCCAGCGTGCGGCTAAGACCGAACAGCACGCCGAGCGTCAGGCCAAGCGCGATGCCGCCCGCCAGCCCGATCGCCAGCCGGGCAAGGCTAACCCGCAACTGAGGCGCCAGTTCCTGCGGGATGAAGTCGCGGGCGCTGTCGGCCACCGTGGCGGGGGAAGGCAGAATTTGTTCCGACATCCAGTCGTAGTGGCTGGCGAGCCACCAGCCGCACACCAGCAGCAGCGGCATCAGCAGTGCGCTGCACGCCGCCGACAGGCGGGCGGAGGGCCACGGTCGCGGCGGGTTCAGCGTGAGTTTGGGCATCATCGGCATTATATGGCGCGCCGTGGTCACTTGCGGGTTAGCAGCGACAAACGGGTGATGCCCGCTTTTTCCAGATCGGCCAGCAGCGCGGCCACCGCGCCATAGTTGGCGGCGTCTTCCGCCTGCACCTGCACCACCAGCTCCGGATTGGCGGCTTTGGCCTGTTGCAGGCGCGCCGTCAGCGTCTCGCGGGGCAGGGCTTCCTGGTCGATAAACAACTGCTGCGACGCATCAAGGCTTACCACCAGCGGGCGTGGCGAGTCGGCCGGCGCCACCGCCGCCGTTTTAGGCAGACGAATCGGGATGCTGTTGGTCAGCATCGGCGCGGTGACGATAAACACCACCAGCAGCACCAGCATCACGTCCACCAGCGGGGTGATGTTCATTTCGCTCATCACCTCGTCATTATCGCGGGAAGCAAACGCCATGATTACACCACCTCCCGGATCGTCTGCACCGCATAAGGCGCGGCCGGTTGTTCCGGGGCGAGACGGAATTCCTGCGCCTGCGCCACGCTGTAAATGTCATGGGCAAAGTCGTCCATGTCGGCCACTTCCAGTTTCAGCCGGCGCAGAAAATAGTTGTAGATCAGCACGGCGGGCACGGCGACGGCGATACCGATGCCTGTTGCGATCAGCGCATTGCCGATGGGGCCGGCGACGGTATCCAGACTGGCGGAACCCGACTGGCCGATCGTCTGCAAGGCCGCCATGATGCCCCACACGGTGCCGAACAGGCCGATGAACGGCGATGTGGTGCCGATGCTGGCCAGCAGCGCCAGGCCGGTTTCCAGCGAGCGGCGCTCGCGCTGAATTTGCTGCTGCAACGCCCGCTCGACCCGGTCCTGCAGATGCGCGATCGGCGTAATGCGGTCTTTCACCCGTTCCAGCGTCAGTTGCGTGGCGCGCGCCAGATTCGCCAGCGCGCCGGGCTGGGCGACGTCGCGCAGCGCCGTATCGATGTTTTCCTGTTGCCAGAACAGCTGGCGGAACTGTTGATTACGCCGCCGCTGGCGGGCGTACTGCGTCAGCTTGAGCAGCCCGATGGACCAGGTGACTAGCGAGAAAAACAGCAACAGCAGGATTACGCCCCCTTCCGGGGACAGCAGAGCGATGTGTTCGAGCGTCATAATAATGAATGCCTCTATGAGTTCAGGGTGAAATCGACAGGAACCACGACCCAACCGCTTTCCGGCTGATCGCCCCGGCGGGCCGGTACGAACGACCAGTGCTGCACCGCCTCGCGGGCGGCGTCGTCCAGCGCCGGGTGACCGCTGGAGCGTTGTAGACGAATGGTTTGTACCTTGCCGTCCGGTCGTACCTGGACATTGAGCAGCACCGTGCCTTCCCAGCCGCGGTTGATCGCCACATCCGGGTAAGCGGGCGGCGGGTTGCGCAGATACGCCGCGCTGGCGGAAGGCGGCGTCACCGTTGCAGCCGCCGCCGGTGCCGCGGCAGGGGTCGCCGTGGCGGTACTGACGGGCGCGCTCTGCGGCGCAGGCGTCGCCGACTGACGCGGCGGCGACGGTTTTTTAGCGAGAGGTTTGACCGGTTTCGGCGTCTTCCGCGCCGCGGTTTCAGTGGCGCGCGTTGGTTGTGGAGGCGGTGGCGGCGTCAGCGCTTGTTCATCCACTGGCGGTTCATCCACTGGCGGTTCGACAGCGGGCGGCGGTTCGACCGGCGCGCTATCGGTCGTTGGCGTCGCCTCAGCCGGCGCAGCGGCGAATTCAATGATTACCGGCAGCGGGCGCGGCGGAACCAGCGTCGGCGACGGACGCAGTGCCAGCGGCACCAGTACCGCGGCGTGCAACGCCAGCGCCAGCGTGAGAGTGAGCCACGTTTCCGAACGCCGCCCGGCCAAAGCCTTCGGCCAGACCGGCGCAATAGCGCGGGTGGCCGCCCGGGGGGCCGCGCTATTGCCCGATGTATCCGGCCAGTTGACGCTGGCAGCCCCGGCGTACAGGGGATGAGTCATGATGGCGTTACTCCTCAACTGAATAAGAGCCTGACCCGTCTGGGCCGTTCAGGCGGTATGCTTTACTCGCCGATGATGCGTTTTACTCGCCAATAGTTTTTTACTTGCCAGTAGTATTTTTTACTCACCAATAATGCGCTTTGCGCGTCAATAAGGCTGGTGCAGCGAATATCCGCGTGGCTGAGCGCCTGTTGGAGCGGCTTTTAGCAAAAATACCGGACCATAAAATAAATAACGGCGTTGTCGATTTTTAATCATTTGCCTTTGATGTCAAATGCCATATCTCTATATCAATATGCCGTCTTTTATTGGTTAGACCTGATGGTATTCCTGCGACATCCGCCGTTATTTATTTTATTTCCCCGCTCAGATGGCATTTACCCTAATCGTCGGCGGGAAAAAAAGGCTAATGCATCATCGGTATAGTTTTTTTGCGTTTGCTGCATGAGGCGGGCAACGCCGGTATTTCCTGTTTTAGTTAATTCATAAAAATACAAATGACATTTTTATATTAGCCAGTTTATTTCCCACCCTTTAAATGTTGCCGAAGCAAACACAACAACAGGGTCCGCTGATGACTTTTCACGCTGGGGGAAACATGAAGCAAACGGGAAAACACTGGTTACTGTCCGGCCTGCTGGCCTTAACGACGTTCTGGCACGCGGGCGTGCAGGCGGCCGGCGCCACCGAGATCCGCATTGCGGTATCGGATATCGGCGCCGGTTCTCAACCGAGCGGCGGCGGGCTGGTGGATCTGATTTACAGCCAGAAACTGCTGGAGCGGGAGTTCGCCCGCGACGGCATTAGCGTGCGCTGGTTGTTTATCAAAGGCGCCGGACCGGTGATTAACGAAGGCTTCGCCAATCATCAGATCGACATGGCGTATCTGGGCGATCTGGCCAGCATCATCGGCCGTTCGCGCGGGCTGGATTCGACGGTGATTGGCGCGGCGGCGCGCGGGGTCAACCACTATCTGGCGGTGTCCCGCGGCTCGCCGATCCGCCGGTTGGAGGACCTGAAAGGCAAGCGGGTGGGGCTGTTTCGCGGCACCGCGGCGGAACTGTCGTTCGTCACCGCGCTGCACTCCCGCGGGCTGAGCGAATCAGATATGAAAATCATTAATCTGGACTTCGCCGCCGCCAGCGCCGCGCTGGCCGCCGGCCAGATTGACGCCACCTGGGGCGGCAGCAACGCGCTGGCGTTGCGTGACAAAGGGCTGGCGGATATCGCGGTATCAACCCGCGATTTGCAGGGCGCGGGCCAACTGACCGGGTTGATTCTGGTCGCCGGTGATTTCGCTCGCCAGAATCAGAATCTGTTGACACGTATTATCAAGGTGCAGAAAGAAGCGTCCGCGTGGGCCAGTCAGCCCGCCAACCGGGATAATTATATTCAGTTGCTGGCGGCGCAATCCGGTTATCCGGAAAAATTGCTGCGTGAAGATTTAGACGGTATGCCGCCATTATCACAGTTATTATCGCCGGAACTGGACCCCGCTTTTGTCGCTATTCTCAAACAGTCCGTTGCGCTGGCGTATGACGCGAAATTAATTCGTAAATCCTTTTCGGTGGAGGAGTGGCTTGATAGCTCATTTTTAAAACATCAACGCTGATTTGTTTCTCATTCATTATTTTCTTCTCTCCGCCTTATTTATTGTCGCGCTGACGCGGCAAGGGCGGCTTTATTTAAAAACTGGGGGTGGATATGCGCAATAAAAAAACGATGTTCTGGCGATACCCGGTCGTTATCGGCAGCGTGCTGGCGATGCAGGGGCTGGCGCAGGCGGCCGATACGCCGACGACGGCGGCAAACGCCGTTGCGACGCCGGAGGCCGCGACAAATGCCGAGGCCACGGCGGCCCCCGCGCAGGCGGTACGGCTCAAACGGGTACAGGTCAACGCGCAGCGCCGTCAGGCGCAGCAGCAAACCAGCCTGGCGTCGGTGGTGGAGGGGAAGGAACTGGAGCAGGATCGGCTCTACCGCTTTGAAGATCTGTCGCAGGCGGTCACCGGCGTGGATATCGCCGCGGCGGATGCGCTGGATACCCGGGTGACCATTCGCGGCATCGGCGACGGCGGCGGCAGCGAAATCAACATCGGTATGCCAAGCAGCGTCGGTCTGTTTCTGGACGGGGTCTACCTGTCCCGCCCCGGCATGTTGTCCAACGACCTGCTGGATATCGATGCGGTCAGCGTATTGAAGGGGCCGCAGGGTACGCTGTACGGCTTTAACACCACCGGCGGCGCGGTGGATATCCGTAGCCGCAGGCCGACGTTCAAACCGGAAGTGTCGCTGGAACAGTCGTTCGGCCAGCGCGGCTACGTGCAGTCCAAACTGATGGCGTCCGGCGCGCTTGGCGATAACTGGGCCGGGCGCATCAACCTGTCGCACACCGAAAAGGGCGGCTACGTCTACAACGTGCAAAACGGCCACCAACTGGGCGGCAGCAACAGCAACGGCGTGCGCGGTCAGTTGCTGTACCAGCCGGATGACGGCTTTAGCCTGCGCATCATCGGCGATTACAGCGAGGCGACCAGCTACCCGGTGATGTCGCTGGTGGACAGCTACCCGGTCGGCGGCGTGGATCAGTTCCGGGCCCGCGCCGCGGCGGTCGGGGCGCGGGTGGTGGACGGCCGTCAGGTGGCGCTGGACGACGAAACCAAAAACCGCGTCGCGCAGGGCGGCGGCTCGGTGGAAGCCAACTGGCGGCTGCGTAACGGCTATACCCTGAATTCGCTGTCATCGCTGCGTTATTTCCGCTTTTTGCCGGGCACCGCCGACGGCCTGAGCATTCCGCTGTATCAGGACAGCGGCGCGGACGCCCGCGACCGCACCTGGGGGCAGCGCTTCTGGGTGGATTCGCCCAAAGGCGGCCTGGCGGATTATTCGTTCGGGGTGGATTACTGGGGCGAGAATCTGGACACCTTCGCGCATGACCGTTACTACAACAATGCGCGCGTCACCCGCTGGTACGGCAACACCAGCAACACCGGCAAATTCGTACAGCGTTTCGGCGCGTTGGAAGACACGGTGTATTCAGCCTTTGCCCGCAGCACCTGGCATCTGGGCGACCGCTTCGACCTGACCACCGGCGTGCGGGAAACCTACGAGAAGAAAACCGGCACGTTCCGCCGCATCAACAAAAACGATTTCGACTCCGGCGATCTGTCGCAGAGTAATCACCTGCCGTCCGCCACCGTCAGCCTTAACTGGTACGCCACGCCTAACGTGACGCCGTACCTGACGCTGGCCTATGGCGAAAAGGCCGGCGGCCTCAACATCTCCTCCGGGGCGGCAAAGCAGGCGGGGATCGATAGCCTGTACATCAAACCGGAGAAAACCCGCGCCGCGGAGCTGGGGGTGAAAACCCACTGGCTGCAACGCCGGGTGGAATGGAACACTGCGCTGTTCTGGAATGAGGTCAGCGACTTCCAAACCACGGCCTACGACGAAGAAACGCTGAGCAGCTATCTGGTGAACGCCGGTAAATTCCGCTCGCGCGGCGTGGAGTCGCAACTGGCGTTGCGCCCGGTCGACGGGTTGACGGTGAGCCTTAATGGCACCCTGCTGGACGCCAGCTATCTGGATTTCAAAAACGCCAAATGCCCGCCGGAAGTGACGCTGGCGGCCAACCCGCCCGCCTCCTGCGACCTGAGCGGCGAGCGGGTGTTCAGTTCGCCGAGGCTGACCTACAACGCCCGCATCCGTTATGAGTGGCAAGCCTTCAATAATCTGCAGGCGTTTGTGGCCGGGCGCTGGGCCTGGCGCAGCTGGGCCTACGGCACGGTGGACAATTCCGACTTTACCCGCATTCCAGCTTACGGCGTGCTCAACCTGTCCACCGGCGTGAGCGGCAAACAGGACGGACACGCCTGGCGCGCCACTCTGTGGCTGAATAACGCGCTGGATAAGACTTATTACCGCACCGTCAGGTCGGGCGATTACGGGTCGGCATACGGCGTGCTGGGCGAACCGCGCACGCTGGGGATCACGCTGGGTTATGACTTCTAAGGATACGCCGATGCCACTGCATGATACCTCGCGCCGTCGCTTCATCCGTAACGGCGCTTTGCTGGCGCTGTCGGCGCCGCTGTGGAACCGGGCGCTGGCGGCGCGCGCGCCGGGCGGCGGCGCGGCGGCCGACGCTACGCCAACGGTACGGCTGAACTGGCTGGAGCGGCAACCGCCCGCCAGCTTCGGCGGCGTGACCTGGGGCGCGCCCTGGCCGCAAGGGCAGGTGCCTGCCGACAGCGGGTTCGTGCTGCGCGAAGACGGCCAGGCGGATCGCGCGTTGCAGAGCTGGCCGCTGGCTTACTGGCCGGACGGCTCGCTGAAGTGGTCGGCGCACGCGCTCGGCGGCGGGTACGCGCCCGGCCAAGGGCTGTCGTTGCGGCCTGCGTCGCCGGCTACCGCAACGGACGCCGCCCTCGTCACCGAAACGGCGCAAGACTGGGTGGTGGATACCGGTCGACTGCGTTGTCAGGTGCCGAAAAACGGCGAGCGGCTGATCGGTGAGCTGTGGCAGGACGGCAGGCTGGCGCTCGGCAACGGTCGGCTGGTGTTGCAGATCCAGTCCGGCGAAGGGACGGACGGGCCGCTGACGGTGGAGACGTTTCAGGGGCACGCCGCGCGCGTCACGCTGGAGCAGAACGGGCCGCAGCGTGCGGTCATCGCCCTGCGCGGCGTGCATCGCCATGCCACGCAGGATGGCGTCACCCGTCTGCCGTTTGTGGTGCGGCTCTATTTCTATGCCGGTTCGGCGTCGCTGCGCCTGCTGCACACCATTATTTACGACGGCGATGAGCAACAGACCTTCATCAAAGGGCTGGGGGTGGCGTTTGATGCGCCGCAGCAGGGCGAACTGCACGACCGCCACGTGCGGTTCACCTCGGCGCAGGGCGGGCTGTTTCGGGAGGCGGTACGCGGCCTGACCGGCTTGCGGCGCGATCCGGGCGAGGCGGTTATCGCGGCGCAACTGGCCGGAAAGGCCACGCCGCCGGTTACGCAGTTTCCCCCGGCGGTGGGCAAGCGGCTGGACTACATTCCGGCGTTCGGCAGTTACCGGCTGACCCAGCATCACCCCGACGGTTACCAGATCCACAAACGCACCGCCGCCGGGCAGGGCTGGCTGCTGTCCGCCACCGGGCAGCGGGCTTCCGGCAGCGGCTATCTGGGGTCGCCCGCCGGCGGGGTGGCGTTCGGCATCCGTCATTTCTGGCAGAGCTACCCGGCCTGTCTGGAGATTCAGCGGGCGCATACCGATCTGGCCACCATCACGCTGTGGCTGTGGTCGCCGTACGCGGAACCGATGGATCTGCGCTTCTATCACGACGGCATGGGGCAGGAGAGTTTCGAACAGCAGCGCGAGGCGCTGGAGATCACCTACGAGGATTACGAACCGGGGTTCGCCACCCCGGAGGGCGTCGCCCGCACCAGCGAACTGTTTCTCGATGTGCTACCCGCCACGCCGGACAGCGACACGCTGCTGGCGCTGGCCCGCCGTCATCAGCAACCGCCGTTGCTGGTGGCCGACAGCGCCGATTTACAGCGCGCCGGCGCGTTTGGCCCGGTATGGTCGCCAGCCGCGCCGGGGCATAAGCCGCAGTTGGAGCTGGACGCACAGCTGGCGTGGTATTTCGATTTCTATCAGCAGGAAGTGGAGCAGCGCAAATGGTACGGCTTCTGGGATTTTGGCGATGTGATGCACACCTATGATAGCGATCGCCACGTCTGGCGTTATGACGTGGGAGGCTACGCCTGGGATAACTCGGAACTGAGCACCGATCTGTGGTTGTGGTACTACTTTCTGCGTAGCGGCCGGGCGGAGGTGTTCCGTATGGCGGAAGCAATGACCCGCCACACCGGCGAGGTGGACGTACACCATGCCGGGCGCTTCCAGCCGCTTGGGTCGCGCCACAACGTGCGTCACTGGGGCGACAGCGCCAAGCAACTGCGTATCTCCACCGTGGCGAACCGGCGTTTTCTGTATTACCTGACCGCCGATGAACGCATCGGCGAGCTGATGGATGAGCAGGTGGAGGCGCTGCGTACGCTGCAACGGGTGATGCCGGGCCGCAAGATCGGCCAGCAACCGCCTGCCGACGAGCGTCTGGTTAGCCTCTATTTCGGCACCGACTGGGGCGCGGTGGCGGCGGCCTGGCTGACCGCCTGGGAGCGGCGGCATGATGCGGCGATACGCGATCGTCTGCTCAACAGTATGCGGTCGATTGCGGCCCAGCCGCACGGCTTCTTCACCGGGCTGGCGGAGATGGACCCGGATACCGGCGTGTTCCGGTCGGCCGCGGCCGATCAATGGTTTATTTCACATCTAAGCGCGGTGTTCGGGTTGGCGGAAGTCTGCGCGGAACTGTTGCAGGTGTTGCCGGACCCGGCGTTCGAGCGCGCCTGGCTGGATTATTGCCGCCTGTACAACGACCCGGCGGCGCTGAGCAAGTTTGTCGGCCAGCCGGTGAAAAAACGCAATCTGGTGCAGGGCCATGCCCGGCTGAGCGCGTTTGCCGGCTGGCGTCAGCACGACAAGGCGCTGCTCCGGCGCGCCTGGCGCGAGTTTCTGGACGGCGAGGGCGGCATTGTCCACCCCAACCGGCGGGTACGGCTGATAACGCCGCCTGCGGTGCTCTACCCGGTGAAAGAAGCGCAGATCGACTCGTCGATCGATCAGCGTTCCGGCAGCGTCGCCGACACCAACCTGTCCACCAATGCGGTGGCGCAGTGGGGGCTGACCGCCATCGCCATGCTGGCGCTGGCGGGAGACGCGCCGCCCAGATAGCGATATCTCAGCCAGCAACAGACTCGATAACGACGAGCGCCGGACAATTACGCCCGCTGCGGCGGGCTTCAACAGGACATCATCAGGACATTATCAATGACGGACACAGGCTATAGCGCACAGAGCACGGTTATGGAAAGTCATGCCGGTCAGGCGTGTACCGCCGCCACGGAAGGCGGATCTCATCCGGAATCAAACCTCCATCGGGAATCAGACGCCCGGCAGTTCTCGCTGCAATGGGCGCACTCCGCTGACGGAAAACCGTTGCGCTGGCGGGTGGAACAGGAGGAGCCGGCGCGCACCCGTATCGGTATTGATGAGCACACCTTGACGCTGGATACCGCCGCCGGGCTAACGGTGTGGCTCGACCAGCCGCTATCCGGCAGGTATCGCATCAGCTATCTGCGCGAAGTGCTGGTGCAGGGGCAACCGAACGATCGACTCTCCGATCTCAATCAGTTTTGGGCGGCGCGGGACCCCGCCCGCGCCTCGTTGTTCACCCGCCACGGCGTGTTGGGCGAATACGATAATCTGGCGCTGTATTACGTGGGCATGGGCGGTAACTGGAACAGTACCACCCGTTTTCGCTACTACAACGGCCACGGCGAGCGGCAACTGCTGGGGGAATTCACCGATGAAGCGCATCTGCTGCGCGCCGGGCATCGTTATCGGGTGACCATCGAGGTGGACCGCACTGAAACCCGTTTCCTGATCGATAACCAACTCTACTTTCGCGCCCACTATGCCGAGCCGCCCGCCAGCGGCTATTTTGGCTTGCGGACGGTATTTTCACGGCAGGCGATCAGCGAATTCAGCGTTACGCCGCTGTAGAGGCGCTGGCGCGATGCGGCGCCTGATCCACCTGCAAAAACATGGCGATCAGCCGCTGCGACAGCCACGACAGGCGGGAGTCGGCGCGGCTGACGATGCCGTAATGGGTGTAGAACTCGTCGGTGTCGTCATCCAGCCCGGTGATTTTCAGCATGTGGATGCCGTCCGGAGGCTGTTGCAGCGGTCCGTGACGGTGATTGGTGGTGCCGATGGCGTCGGACTGGCGGATCACATCCAGCAGGCTGTAGCCGTTTTCGCACTCAATGCCGGTGCGGATATCCTGTTGACCGCTCAGCCGCACCAGCGCCTGACGCAGGTTAGGCGGGCGCACGGTGGCCGCCAACGGGTAGCTGAACAGTTGCTCGACGCTGATTTCATCAAACGCGGCCAGCGGATGCCCCTGACGACAGCAGAAGCCCCAGCGGTGCTGGCTCAGCGGCTGCACGTTATAGCGGGCGTCCAGCTCGAAATGGCGGGTATCGGCCACGATAAAGGCAAACTCTTCCGCCATCAGGCGTTGCCCCAGCGCCTGCCAGTTATCGACCCGGAACACCAGCCGCACCCGCGGATACTGGCGGGAGAACTCGCCGATCACCTGCGGCATCAGCCAGGCCGCCGGCGCCGGGCCGCAGCCGAAATGCACCTCGCCGCTCTCTTTTTCGCTGAACTGCTCGATGTCGTTTATCAAATCTTGCGCGTGGCGGGTGAGGCGGCGGGCGTGCTCCAGCACCAGCAGCCCTTTCTTGGTGGGTTCCAGATTATGGTGACGGTCGATCAGCCGCGCGCCCACGCTCTGTTCCAGCGACTGGATGCTACGGCTGAACGCCGACTGTGAAATGTTCATGGCCTGCGCCGCCGAAGTGAAATTCCGGTGCTCGATCAGCGCAATAAAGTGGCGTAACTGACGCAGGTCGATGTTCATGGCATTCAGGACAATGTTGTGCGGCGGACAGATTGAGCAGGCTATCAGCCTGACGCTTCCGTAAACAAATAACCAATAGGGCGGCCATATTACGGGTTGTTATATGTCGCAAGCGGTGCGTTCGGGCGGGAAGAACACCCCTCCCGCTGGCGCGGGAGGGGACGGAGGTTAGACGTAAGAATCGTCGTCGTCGTAGGAATCATCAGCCGCGTAATTGTCGTAGTCGCTGTTCTGCGGTTCGTCGCCGGGGTTGCTGTTCCAAAAGTTGTTGCCGGCGCCGGCGCCGTTGAACGTGTCCAGATTATTCGCGCCGAAATCCCGGAAGCTGTCGCTGACGTTACCCAGCGGATTCTCGTTGAGCATCGGGGTTTCGTTGATAATGTTGACGATCTCTTCCGGCTGCGAGCGGTGGAACATGCCGGTCAGCATGTCGGCCAGCACCACGCCGCCCGCCACGCCGGCTGCGGTCTGCAATGCGCCGCTCAGAAAACCGCCCGCGCGGGACGGCGCAGGTTGCGCATAGCCCGGCGCAGGCTGGCCGTAACCCGGCGCCGGCGGCGTATATCCCATCGGCTGGCTCGGCTGACCGTATCCGGCCGGCTGACCATAACCCGCCGGTTGCGACGGCTGCGGCGCGCTGCTGCGGTTGCCGCCGCCAAACAGCCCAGCCAGAAAACCGCCGCTGCTTTGCTGTGGACGAGCGGCGGCTTCCTGCGTCAGCCGATTGACCTCGGCTTCCAGTTCTTTCACCCGCTGATCCAGCTGTTTCAGCGCCGCTTCCTGAATAATCATCGCCTGCGCCATGTAGTAAGGCGCGGCCGGCTGCTGGCGAATGTGGTCATTGATTTGCTGTTCTGCCTTGAGATCCCGAGGGCCCGTGTTGGTCTCGGCTGTTTTCAGTCGGCTAAACAGACCATCAATAAGGCGTTGTTCTTCAGATTGCATAGGATTACCTCAAGAGATATTGGATTGCGGACCCGCCCGCTCAGGCCGGTCCTGCGGCTGTTTTGTCACACCCTTCGCCGTCATCCTACTGCGTTCCTCCGGGCTAATACATGATTGTCGGGTAAAGCTGCTTACAAATTTGTTACCAATTACGGCAAACCACGGCAAACCAATGCCGACCGCTCTGCCGGTTTACGTCTTACCTTTGCCGCTATTGATATTTTACCTGCCGGGGGAAATGGTGATTAATACTTTCACACGCCGGGAGCCTGCCGGCACTGGCTTTCAGGCCGTGCCGGCGACGCCGCTAAGGTCGCTGCCGCTCGTGGTATCCGCGAGGTGATGTCACGCTAAGCAGCGTGGTCTGAATGCGTCATTTTGGGTCCGTTTTGCCAACCGGTTTCCTATTTATCGACCAAGAGGAATCTTCATGTCTCGTTTGTGTTGTTGCGGTTGCTCCATGCCGAAGGTCTCGACATTTGTTAATTTCATTGATGGAGTCCGCCATGAGTCAACCCGTTTCCCTGCCTGTACTCGACTTTTCCCAGCTTGACGGCGATGCCCGGCAACGCGCCGATTTTCTGCAACGCCTGAATCACGCCGCGCGTGAAACCGGCTTCTTCTATCTGACCCACCACGGCGTCGACCCGGAACTGCAACAACGCGTACAACGGTTGTCGCGCGCTTTTTTTGCATTGCCGGACGCGGAGAAGCAGCGGGTGGCGATGATTCACTCTCCCCATTTCCGCGGCTACAACCTCGCCGGCGCGGAGCGTACCCGCAGCGAACCGGACTGGCGCGAGCAGTTCGATATCGGGGCGGAGCGTCCGCCGCTGCGGCTGTTATCCGGCGACCCCGCCTGGCGGCGGTTGCAGGGGCCGAATCAGTGGCCGGCGTCGCTGCCGGAACTGAAAATCGCGCTGCTGGAGTGGCAGCAAACACTGACCCGCATTTCGCTGCGCCTGTTACGCGCCTTCGCTGAAGCGCTGGGGCTGCCGATAACCGCGTTTGATGCGCTGTACGGCGATAAACCCAGCGAGCATATCAAGCTGATTCGCTACCCCGGCCGGGCGACGGCGGACAGCCAGCAAGGCGTCGGCGCGCACAAGGATTCCGGTTTTCTGACGCTGTTGTTGCAGGACCAGCAGTCCGGCCTGCAGGTGGAGGCCGAACCGGGTCAATGGGTGGAGGCGCACCCGCTGCCGGGTTCGTTCGTGGTCAATATCGGCGAACTGCTGGAACTGGCGACCGATGGTTATCTGCGCGCCACCGTACACCGGGTGGCGTCGCCGCCGGCCAGTCAGGATCGGTTGTCGGTGGCCTTTTTCCTCGGCGCGCAACTGGATGCGGTGGTGCCGGTGTTTCCGCTGTCGCCGGCATTGGCGAAACTGGCCCGCGGGCCGGCCAGCGACCCGAACAACCCGCTGCTGCGCGACGTGGGCTGGAACTACCTGAAAGGACGCCTGCGTTCCCACCCGGAAGTGGCTAAACGCTACTACGGCGATGTGTTGCAGGCGCAGCAGCAGGCGGTTATCGCCTGAGTTCGGTTAGTCATCAAAATGAAAATTATCAAGGGATAACAAAATGAAAAATCATAATTTTTTTGCTCTGACGGCGATGGCGTTGGCAATGGGATTGTCGGTATCGGCTCAGGCGGCCGATGCTTTGCGGGTAGCGGCGGACCCGGTGCCGCATGCGGAAATTCTGGCGCAGATTCAAAAGGCGGATCCGTCGCTGAAGCTGAAGGTGGTTGAACTGAGCGGCAACGTGAACGCCAACGAACTGCTGGCCAGCGGCGATGTGGACGCCAACTACTTCCAGCATGTGCCTTATCTGCGCGATCAGGAAAAAGCGCTGGGCAAAAAATTCGTGGTGGCGGCCACGGTGCATATCGAACCGCTGGGGATTTATTCCCGAAAATACAAATCGCTCGGCGAGGTAAAGGAGAACGCCACCGTGGCGGTGCCGAACAACGTCACCAACCTCAGTCGGGCGCTGTACCTGTTGCAGGGGCAGGGGCTGATCAAACTCAAGGCGGGTTATAGCGACCCGTCGAAAGATCAGGCGACGCCGAAAGACATCGCCGACAACCCGAAAAAACTGAAGATCAAAGAGATTGACGCGGCGCAGATCCCCCGTTCGCTGGATGACGTCGATCTGGCGGTGATTAACGGCAACTACGCGCTGGAAGCCGGGCTGGTGCCGTCCCGCGATGCGCTGGGGCTGGAAAGCGCCAGCCATAACCCGTACGCCAATATTCTGGTGACGACACCGGCGCTGCAAAACGATCCGCGCATCAAACAACTGGCGAAGGATCTGGAGTCTAAAGCCACGGCTGACTTCATCAGCCAGCGCTATAAAGGGTCGGTGATTGCGGTGGCGGGGCAATAACGCATGATTCGCATTGAACGGCTGGGGAAACGCTATCCGGGCTGCGCGCAGCCCGCGCTGGAGAATGTGTCGCTGACCATTCCATCAGGGGCGGTGTACGGCATTCTCGGCCGTAGCGGCGCGGGCAAAAGCACGCTGATTCGCTGTCTCAATCTGCTGGAGCGGCCCACCTCGGGCCGTATTCTGATGGACGACTGCGATATCGCCAGCCTGTCGCCGCGGGCGCTGCGCCAGCAACGTCAGCGCACCGGCATGATTTTCCAGCATTTCAATCTGCTGCATGCCCGCACTGTACGGGATAACGTGGCGGTGCCGCTGGAAATCGCCGGGGTCGGCAGGCGCGAGCGAGAGGCGCGCGTGACTGAATTACTGGCGTTAGTCGGGTTGAGCGACAAGGCGCAGGCCTATCCGTCGCAGTTGTCCGGCGGGCAGAAACAGCGGGTCGGCATCGCCCGCGCGCTGGCGGCCCAGCCGCGTTATCTGCTGTGCGACGAGGCCACCAGCGCGCTCGACCCGGAAACCACCGCGTCGATTCTGGCGCTGCTGGCCGACATCAACCGGCAACTGGGGCTGACCATTGTGCTGATCACCCATGAGCTGGAGGTGGTCAAAGCCATTTGCGATCACGCGGCGTTGCTGGAGCAAGGCCGGGTGGCGGAAAGCGGCGCGCTGCGAACGCTGCTGGCGGACCCGACTTCCCGCCTGCGGCAGGCGCTGTTGCCGGATCTGGACGCCGAGCGCGCGTTTTTGCGGCGGCACGGCGTAGAGGAGGGCGGATTGTGCAAAGTCGCCTGAGCTGGGAAGATTTTTTCCCGATTATGCTGAACGCGACGCTGGAAACCCTGTACATGGTGGGGCTGGCGGCGCTGTTTACCGTGCTGGTGGGGCTGCCGACCGGCGTGCTGCTGTTTATCAGCCGTCAGTCGGGCATCATGCCGCTGCCGCGGGTGAACGCGGTGCTGGGCGGCGTGATCAACGTCGGGCGCTCGCTGCCGTTCGTGGTGCTGTTGATTGCCCTGATTCCGTTTACCCGCTGGGTGGTCGGCACGACGCTGGGCAGCACCGCCGCGGTGGTGCCGATTACCGTCGGCGCGTTTCCGTTTTTCGCTCGCATTGTGGAAAACGCGCTGGCTGAGGTGGATCGCGGCCGGATAGAGGCGATTGTGTCGATGGGCGGCACCGTCTGGCATGTGATTACCAAGGCGTTGTTGCCGGAAGCTCTGCCGTCGATTCTGGCGGGCATCACGCTGACGGTGGTGATGCTGATTGGCTTTTCGTCAATGGCGGGGGTGATTGGCGGCGGCGGGCTGGGGGATCTGGCAATCCGCTACGGTTATCAACGCTTTAATCAGCAAGTGATGGCGGGAACGGTGATCGTTCTGGTGCTGCTGGTGCAACTGGTGCAGTCGCTGGGCGATCGACTGGTGCGGTCGCTGGCCTACCGGCGCTAATCACGGCTTTCCAACGGTACGCGCCTGCCCGGCGGGCGCTTATCCCCAGTTTCCCCGCCATTCAATCGATTGGCTGTGAGTAATTTTGATGGTGTAATTCGCCTTATCCCCCGGCGATGGGAAGAATCAAATAAAAATAAGGTATAACCTGTTATTTATCCATACAGGTGGACAGAATATAAAATAATCAGGTCGGATGAGTGGAGTGATTTCTAGGAATATTCCATATTCTTTTTATTTCCAGCTTTGATTTAATCACTCCCGAGGCGGTTACCTAAACGCTTCAGTTATTAACCAGAGAATAAAACTTTATTTCCGGTTAATCGCAAATGACTTGTTAAAGGAAATTCATAATGAATATGAAACCCCTGTTTTTAGGCGTTATCCTGGCTGCTTCTTACGCACACGCGGCATCGACCGAAGTGAGCGCCAAACCGGTAACCGGAACGGCAGCCAGCGCGGAAGTGAAAACCACGGCCGCCACCGACGCCACAGCGAGTCAGGAGGCGAGCGGCAAAACGCTGACGGCAGCGCAACAGACGGCTGCCAGCACCGATGCCCAGGTGAAAACGCACAACGAGAAAAAAGTCGTACATAAAAAAGCGGTAACGACGGAAAAAGAAACGGTCGCGTCGAAAAAAGCGGAAGAAGAAAAAGTAACCGGGCACAAAATAACGGCGGAAAAAAAGAAACATAACGTTGATGAGAAAAAAACCACACCGATAACTTCCGCCAAAACGGAATAATGGATTATTGCTGTAATTAAAAATTATGCCAGTCACTGAAGGGAGTCAGTAATAACCGAAGAGGCATCATCGGGCTGGCGCCCTTATTTCCCGGCTGGTCATCGTCTGTTTTTTGCCTGATGCAGAGAACAGGTATGATGCCCAGCCGGGACTCATTAATATCGCCGTCGGGGCAGGCATCGGTGCCGGGTGTGTGCCAGCGCCGGCATTTCCGGACGATGTTAATACGCCCAGCGATGAAGCTGGGCTTGCGCTATTTGGGCTGGCGCTATTAATGTCAGACTTTCTGTTGTTCTTTTTCCGCTGCGGTTACGGTTGCGGTTTCAGGAACTGTTTCCGCGGTTGTTTCCGGCACGGTTTCATTCCCGGCATCGTCTTGCGCTTGCTGCGGTTTTTTCTTACCGGAAAATAGCTTTCTGAAGATGGCGCCGACGGCGAAAATACCCACCAGAATAATTTTCCAGAATTTCACGAACGCCACGCCCATCATCGCCAGCAGGCCCAGTTTCTTGGCGGCAATCCCGCCGATTAACGCCGCCAGGCCATATTCCGCGACGCGGTCGGTGCTGGCGTTAAAATCGCTGTAGCGCTTGCCGTTGTTGAAGGTCACGGCATTGAGCAACTGTCGGGCTTTGGGTTTTTCTTCGTTGACGGTACCGCGATTGGTGACCAGATTCAGCGACAGATAGCCTTCGCGGCCGAGCAGATAGGTGTTGTAGTTGACGCCCTGATCGTTTTCCGCCATGTTGCTGCCTTCATCGCGCAACGCGGCGGACCAGACTAGCCGGTGGGTTGCCTGCTCGTAGTTGGGTTTTTCAATCCAGCCGAGGATTTCGATCGACGCAATGCCTTTCTTCACCCGTTCTTTATTAGCTTCACGGGTACCTTCTTTCAGGTTATCCAGCAATTCATCGGCATTCCATTCTTTGGCATCGTCATCCTTGATATAACCCGACGAGGTGTAGTCGATGGAAATAAAACCATCGATGTCAGGGTGCAACACCAGACCATAAAAATTACCGCCCACATAATTTCCCAGTTCGCGCATAAATACACGCGCTTCCCGCACCGGAATATAAATAAATCCCTGCGGGAGTTTCAGCACCGCCTGATTACCGAGGCCGATCTCTTTGGGGCCTTCAACACCGGCGCGTTGCATGGCTTCAACGGCGTTGTCCAGCGCGCTGTGAACCTGCGGCGCGGCATTGTCTGCGGCCATGCTGCGAAGAGAAAAGGAAAGGAGAAATATCAGCGCCAGCTGGCTGATTAAACGTACGGAGAGAGCCATAAATCATCCTGATTAATAATAAAAAGAGAGCAAATAGAAAAGCGGGGGGATATTACTCTCGTTATTAATCTATCTCAATTATATTCGCGCTTACTTATTCAATCGTATTTATAATTATAAATAAAATAATCACTAATTAATAATAATGGCGTGATTTGGTATCTCTCGGCCAACGGGACACTTCCCGGCCGGTATCGTGCCGGGAAGCGGGGCGATTAGCTCTGAATGTCGCCTAACCACTGGCGCAGCTTATCCGCGCTCTGTGCGCCGGTCAGCCTTGCCTGTTCCTGACCGTCTTTCAGCCATAACAGGGTGGGCAGCGAGCGTACCTGTAACTGTGCGGCGTGCGGCACATGATGGTCGGCGTCCAGATAGTGGCAGGACAGACCGTTAAACGCCACGTCGCCGATGACCGTTTCCAACTGGCGATACAGGCTCTTACAGTGTACGCAGCGTTCCGCGCCCACCAGCAGCAGCTGGTTGCCGGCGGGCAGCGACAGCGCTTCATCCGGCGCCAGCGATAAGGCGGTAAAGCGATGACGGTTGACGGCGAACAGCTTCGGGCTGCGTTTCAGCTCTTCGCTGTCGGTCGCGACGCACAGCGCATCGCCGCCGCGCTTGTACGGCCGGGTATCGCTGACGGGAACGACGCTGGCGAAACCGGGCTGCGCGGCGCCAGGCTGACGCAGGCGGGTGTTGTCCGGCGCTTGCACCGGGGTTTCCTGCGGGCGCGGCAGTTGCGGCACCCAGTCGTACGGCACCCGGTAGGCGCGGTACAGCATGTTGGTGTTGACGCTCTTGCCCCAGAACGGCGAGATGTATTCCCAGACTACCTCATGGTCCGCCGTCACTTCGAACAGGCGGCCGTTGGCGCCTTCGTTGATCAGCGTGTTGCCGTTCGGCAGACGCTGGATATTGCTGATATACGGGCTGTAAAACCGGAACGCGTCGGTCGGGTGCGGAATACCGGCTTCGTACGGCGAATAGCGCCAGACGATGTCCAGCGTCACCGGGTTGATTTCCAGTACGCGCGAGTAGTCGCGCCAGGCGTTTTTCACCCCGTCGGCCGACGCCGGATTGGGGGCGCCGTAACCGGCCCAGCCGCCGTTGTCGAACAGCAGAATATTGCCCGCGCCCGGCAATCCGGCCGGGATCATGTGCGCATGATGTTGACCGATGATCCAACCCAGGTGCTTCAGTTCCGGCGTGCTGTAATCCGGGCCGAGCCGCCACACGATGTCGCCGCTCTGTTTGTCGATGATGGCGATAATGTTGGATTCACGCGCGTCCCAGATGATGTTGTCCGGGTGGAAACGGGCGTCGCCCTGATCGAACCACGGGTTGGGGCCAAGGGTGGACATGGAGTTGATATGCATCCAGTCGCCCATGCCGCCGCCGCTGCTGCGCATATTAGGGTTGCGGTACAGCGCGGTTTTGGCGGCGTCGTCAAAGCCCAGTTCGTCGAAGTGATCGCTGCAGCGCCACTCCCACACCACGTTGCCGTTCCAATCCACTTCGATGATGGTGTCGTCGAGCAGCAGTTTGTCGCTGATTTTCGGGTTGTGCAGGTTCTGGTGCGCCAGAATCAGCGTATTGCCGCCGAGCGCCTGCGGTTCCAGCCCCGGCGCGTAGTACCCCACCGGGTTGCCGCTGCGCTGGTAGTCGTGATGGGCGCGCGCCATCCACTCCGGCGGCAGATCCGGGTCGCTGATGTGCTCGTAACGGTTGAATTGCCAGACCCGGTTGCCGTCCCAGTCCAGTTGCACCACGTCCACCATGTCCTGCATGCCGTAACGGGCGTCGCGCTGGCCGCTGTGGCCGAGGATATAACCGCCCGGCAGAATTTTATTGGGAAAACCGTGCAGGCCTTCCCACAGCCGCAGCGCCGCCCCGTTCATGTCGATCAAGACCGCGCCGGTTTCCAGCGCCTGAAAGACGGTGTAGCCGCCCCAGGCTTTGTCCGGGTGATAAATCGTGGTGCCGGTCGGGTAAACGGAAGGGTGTCCCATGTGCGTACTCCATTTAGTCAGTGATAAGCGTAGCGTCGGGCAAGGCCGAGGCGTCGGAGTGAGTCAGCAGCGTGAGCAGTTCGCTGCACTGCTGGTGGAAGGCCTGGCTGTCGCGCTGACGCGGGTGCGGCAACGTCACCGTGGCGATGTGTTTCAGTCGGCCGGGGCGCGGCGCCAGCACCACAACGCGGTCGGCCAGATAGACCGCTTCTTCCACATCGTGGGTGACCAGCAGGGTGGTGGTGCCTTCCTGCTGATGAATCCGCCGTAGTTCCTGTTGCATCTGCTGTCGGGTCAGCGCGTCCAGCGCGCCGAACGGTTCGTCGAGCATCAGAATGCGCGGGTTGCCCACCAGCCCGCGGGCGATCGCCACGCGTTGCGCCATGCCGCCGGACAACTGGGCGGGCAGGGCGTCGGCGAACTCGTCCAGATGCACCAGCCGAATGAAATGGTCGACCCGGCGGGTAAGGTCGGCGCGGCCGATCTTCTCGCTCGCCAGCCCCAGCTCGATGTTCTGGCGCACCGTCAGCCACGGAAACAGCCGCGGTTCCTGAAACACGATGCCGCGCTCGCCGCCGATGCCGTTAATCGGCGCGCCGTCCACCAGAATGCGGCCCTGATAGTCGTCATCCAGCCCGACCAACAAGCGCAGCAGCGTGGATTTGCCGCAGCCGCTGCTGCCGACAATCGCCACCAGCTCGCCGGGATAAATCGCCAGCGAGAGGTCGTCGATGACCGTCAGCGGGCTGCCGCCGACGCGAAACTGTTTTTTCAGGCGGTCGAAAGCGACCACCGGTTGGGGGCGCGGTTGCGTCATAGGGTGTCTCCTGTGGTGCGCCAGCGGGTCACGCGGCGTTCCAGCCGCTGGCCGAGGTAGTCGATCAGCGCGCCGGTGACGCCAATCAGCAGCATGCCGCTGAGAATGATGGGCATATCCAGCAATTGCTGGGCGTTGATCATCAGGCTGCCGATCCCGACGCCGGACGACATGAAATATTCCGCGCCGATGGCGCCGAGCCAGGCGTAAATCATCGCCAGCCGTAGCCCGGTGAACAGCGCGGGCGCCGCGCCGGGCAGGATCAGTACGCGCAGACGGCGCAACCACGGCAGGCGCAGCACCTGCGCCACTTCCTGCAAGGCGAGGGAACGCTGGCGCACGCCGCGATGACTGGCGACCAGCATTGGAAAGAACGCCACCAGCGCGATGAAGGTCACTTTGCCGCCGTCGTCGTTGCCGACCCAGGCGGTAATCAGCGGCAGCCAGGCAAACAGCGCCACCTGACGCAACAACGTCAGCGTCGGGGTAAATACCGCCTCGGCGCGCGCGCTCAGCCCCAGCGCCAGTCCGGCCAGCAGACCGGCGCTTGCGCCGAGGGCGCCGCCCGCCAGCGCGCGCCACAGGCTGTGGCGCATGGCATCGGGCAATGAACCATCACTCACGCCATGCCAGATAGCGCGGAGCACGTCGCCGGGCGGCGGCAACAGCAGCGCGTCAATCCAACTGTGATGGCTAGCCAGTTGCCACAGCGCCAGCAATAACAGCGGCACCACCAGCCCGATGGCCTGACCGGCGGGTGCGGCGTGCAGCCGACCGACCGGCGGATGCGGCCAGGCGATCAACCGCTTGTCCAACTGGTTGATGCCCCATTCCATCAGCAGGCCGGTCAACCCGATGACGGCGATGCACACCAACACGATATCCAACTGGAATAGCTGGCGTCCCCACACCATCAGATAGCCGATGCCCTGCGACGAGGCGAGCAATTCCACCACAATCAGCGACACCCAGGCTTGCGACAGCGCCAGCCGCAGGCCGGTAAACCACACCGGCAACGCGGCGGGCAGAATCAGCCGGGTCAGGCGAGTAAGGCGCGGCAGGCGCAGGGTGCGCGCCACGTCGAGCAGCAGCGGCGGAACATCGCGCACGCCGCGCTGGCTGTGCAACGTCACCGGCACGATCACCGCTTTGATCAGCACCGCCAGTTTGAGGCCGTCATCGATGCCGAACAGCACCATAAACAGCGGGATCCACCCGAGAGTGGGGATCTGGGCCAGCGCGTAGACGGTGGAATACAGCAGCCGTTCCGCCCGCACCGATGCGCCCATCAGCGCGCCCAGCAGCGTCCCGGCCAGTACGCCGGCGGCAAGTCCGCTCACCAGACGGCGCAGGCTGATCAATAACTGACTGAGCAGGTCACCCTGCAACAGGTCGACGGCCGTTGCCGCCACCCGCGACGGAGCGGGCAGAATTTGCGGCGGCATCCACCCCAGCAGGCTGCTGAGGCTCCACAGCAGCAACACCGCCAGCGGCAACAGCAACGGCGCGGCGATACGCCGGGTTTGACGCGGCGCGAGCGAGCGCGTCGCCTGCGGGGTTTTCACAAACCAGGATTTATGCATGACCAATGGCTTATTCATTTTTCTTTGTAATCTCAGCCAAAATGAATCGATAGGGTATAAAAACCTGATTTTTCGGTGATACGCCAATGCAATAAACCGATATTGCGCGTGCAAGAAATGCATATGACCCGCTACCCGGCATCGGTGCTGATTTATGCTTTTTTTTGCTGATAAATCATGGAAATGTTATTTACGGCGCACCGGTCGCGTTCGCTAGTTTCTCGCCATTGAAACCGCCTGCAATCAGTGGAGAAAAGCATGCAACAACAACAAGATCGTCATCATTACCGTGGCTGGCGTCGCCTGCTGAAAGGCATGGGGCTGGTGCTGGCGACGGTCGTGGCGCTGGGGAATACGGCGCAGGCACAGGAGGCTAAACCGGCGGAAATCCGCATCGGGCTGCCGGATCAGAGCGCGGGCAGCAAGCCGTTTATCGGCGGACCGCTGGGGCTGGCCTATATTCGCCACAGCCTGGAACAGGCGTTTGAAGCACAGGGCATCAAGGTGCATTGGTCGTTCTTTAAAGGCGCGGGACCGGCGGTGAACGAGGCGTTGGCCAACCAGCAGTTGGATGTGGCGTACCTTGGCGACCTGGCGGCGATCATCGGTCGTTCCGGCGGGTTGCCTACCCGGGTGCTGCTGGGGTCGCGCGGCTCCAGTTCGTATCTGGCGGCGACGCCGGAGTCCGGCATTCAGCGCATCGAGGATCTGCGCGGCAAACGGGTGGCGGTCTACAAAGGCACCGCCGACCAGCTGTCGTTTGAGCGGGCGCTGAAAAGCGCCGGGCTGAACGAGCGGGATATCCGGGTCATCAACCTTGACTGGACCGCCGGCAAAGCGGCGCTGGCGGCCCGGCGCATCGACGCGGTGTGGGGCGGCGTGTCGCTGCTGGCGCTGCGCCCGCAGGGGATTCGCATTATTACTTCCAGCCGTGACCTGGGTTGGGCCAATACTACTCAGGCGGTCGTGCTGGCGACGCAGGGTTTTATCCAGCGTTACCCGCAGGTCACTCAACAACTGGTGACGGCGCTGGTGCAGGAGGCGCAGTGGGCCGGCGACCCGGCGCATCTGGCGGACTATATCAAACTGATGGCGGACCAGAGCCAGATTCCGGCCGCGCTGTTTGAAGAGCAGTTCCGGCCGGATTCGCTCAACCTGCAAAGCTCGCCGCGTCTGGACCCGTTCCTGCGCAGCAACCTGCAGGACAGCGTGCAGCGCGCCGGCGCGGCCGGATTAATTCGTTCCGCTTTTTCGGTGGAGGAGTGGCTGGATAACCGCTTTGTCGAGCAGGCGCTGACCTACCTGAAGCTGGAACGACAGTGGCCGGCGTATGACGCCAGCGGCAAATCGCAGTAATGCTTTATCCCGGTAATGCTTTATACGGGAACGGACTGGCGTAGCCGGTCCTGCTCCAGAATGGCGTCGATCATCAGTTGCGCCAGCGGCGGCAGCGGTTTTTGCAGGCTGGAGATAATGCCGAACCGGGTCTGCATTTGCGCCCATTCCGCGGGTTGTTCGGTGAGGGCGATCTCCACCAGTTGATGGCTGTCGCGGCCGAGCGCAAATCCGTCTTCGCTGGAAAAACTGATGGCCTGGGTATGGCGCAGTACGCTGAACACCGAATGGATGTGGTCGCACTGTATCTGCGGGCGATAGTCCGGCTGGCCGGTTAACGCCGCCAGCACTTTGCGCATGCCGACCGGCAAATAGGGCGACGCGAGCGGAAAGCGCAGCAGGTCGTCGGGCGTGACCTGCGCCTGCTGCGCCAGCGGGTGGTCGCGGTGGCAGATGAAGAAACAGCGGCGCGGGTTGAGCGGCTGCACCCGGAGCTGCGGGTCCAGTTCGGCTTGCCAGGCGTCGGCCACAAAAAACGGCCACTCTTCGGCCTGTAGCCGCTGATGCAGCGCATGCCAGTTGTCGACGCAGTAGGTGACGCGCGCTCGCGGCCGCAGCAGGTGGAAGGCGGATATCGCCTGTGGGATCAGCGCCGCCGCCGGCGCCGGGCCGCAACCGAACGCCAGCTCGCCGGCGTCATCCTCGCCGAGTTGCCGCATATCCTGAATCAGCTCCCACGACAGCGCCTGCATGCGCTGGGCGAAAGGCAGCAGCTTTTTGCCCTGCCAGGTGAGCGCGAACTGCTTGCTGTGCCGATCCACCAGCGGGTGGCCGAGGGTTTGCTCCAGCGTCTGAATGCTGCGGCTGAACGCGGATTGCGACAGGCAAACCGCCTCAGCCGCCTGCACAAAACTGCGGTGTTCCGTCAGCGCCAGAAAGTTGCGCAGTTGTCGTAAATCCAGATGCATGATGTTCTCGCCCGTGCATGGAAATCCGCGCCAGCCTAGGCTGACGAGCGTTGGCAAAGCAATGAACAAAAACGCATAACTTATAACAGGTTACCTGTCGGGTTTCTCTGGCGGACAGGTAATGGGAACACCGGTTGGGATACCCCGCTCTTCCGCGACCCGCTTGCCGAAGCCTGCGGATCCCGGTCTGAGCAATTTAACTCAGCTTTATGAACTGATGAATCCGGTGCGTTATCTCTTTATCCATGTGCAATGTTGTCACCATTATCAGCCCAGATGTATGGCGTCATTTTCTGGCTAATGCGGCAATATCCACGCCGCTCAACGCCCCCGACAAGATCCTGAAATAGTCATAACGCCCCTTTATACTAGCATCGCGTGCGTACTGCGAGCGGCCAAGATAGGCCGACTCAGCCACGCCAAGCTGATAAGGTGCTAGCGTAAATTTTTCATTACGTCCTACCTCTATGCCATCGAGATAGACGATGCAGACATTACCAGACAATGTCATCGCAACATGTACCCATTTACCGACTGGGAATGTGGTGTCTGCCGTCACGCCTTCGACCATGTAACCATGTAAAATCGATATCCTAAACGTTGGCTTCCCGTTATTTCCGAATGGTGCCAGGCTGATCCAGCGGCGTTCGCCAGAACCAATGTCGAAAATCCTGCCCCACGAACGTGAATCGTCCGCACAGAATCTGGTCTCAATAGTGAAATCGCCCAGTTTCGACAGGGGGCCATCCGGCAGTTTCAGGTAGCCGTCTACGCCATCAAGCACCAGCGCAGTACCCGTGCCATCCGGCCCTGTTCCCCAACTGGCGCCGCCTGACAGCGAACTCACTCCCCACTTGCCTGTGCTGTCTGCGGCAGTAATACCAGAGCCTTCGTTCAACGCAAGATGGAGTACTTCTTCCACCTGAATCGGTACTCTGACGGTGTCCGACGCCGCGGTTTCTCCCCCCGCAATGAACGCTTTCACGCGATAGTAGTAGCTCGCTGCCCTCGTAATATCGCTGTCCGAATAGGTCAAAAGATCAATGATGTCAGGCGCAATGACGGTGAACGGCCCATTAGCGACGGTGGCGCGTTCGAGGGTATAGTGCGTAGCGCCAACAACCCCCCACCAGGAAAGTTCTACCTTGTCGCCACGGCGGTTGGCAGTCAGGCCGGAAGGGCGCAACGCCGTCGTCTCAACGGCCAGGTCGCGTGAGAACAGTAAAGTACCGTATCCCGTTCCGTCGCCCCCGCCGCCGTATTCCGGGTACACTTTTTGTACCTGTTTGAACACATAGGGCGTTGCAATACCTTTTCGCTTTGCATAGTGGTTATAAATAGCCTCCCAGCATGGCCGTTTATTCCCTTGGCTCGACGAGGAAACGGCTTCCATCAAGCCATGCCTGTTGCGGTAGTTCATCCAGGGCATTACATAGAACCCGCCCGTTTCGTCGTTCAGGTTCGATTTCGCGGCAAACTCCGCACCGGCAAGAAAACGGTTGTTGTCGTATCCATAAATGTCATCACCTTGATTCCACGCCATTTCACAGAAAGCCGCGCCCAGACTTATTCCTAGCGTAGTGTGCCCCTGATCGCGCCCGCTTTCCTGCCATTGTCCAAGGTAACCGGGATGCACATGTACCACTGCTTGCATGCCAGCGCCGTTGCCCTGGCCGTATTTGTAGTAGTCGATCGCTTCCTGATAGATATCAGGGCGATCGCACAGCACACCGATCGCCAGAATATTAGCGATCGCGCACTGATCCCAATTGGCCCAGTAATTGGTGATATCCGCACCGTTATGCACATCCAGGAATTGCCTCGACATCGGATAGAACACCGTCAACATCATATTCTGGAACCGTTCCAGGTCTGCTGCAGACCACCCGGAATAGCTGCGCATGATTTCAGCAACGTTGGCGAATTGATAGCCATAGATACCCGCAGCCAGCCAGCGATCGGCGTTGCCAGTGACCGTCTTTAGCGTGGAAGACCATGCATTAAGATACTTGATCGCTTCCTCTGCATACGCGGTGTCTTGCGTGATTTTCCAGCGTACCGCCAGACGGTAGGAACGTTGCACATCAACATACAGTAATGAAAAATTCTGCCCGTCACCTCCCCGCACAATTGTCTCAGTGGCGCGCGGGGTCGCCCCCAACTGTGAATAGGCATCTTTTACAAACGGTTCCCATCCATCTACCCAGGGTTTCTCACCGGTTGCCAGCTTCTTGCTTATACGGACGAAGTCATCTTCAGTGTGCAACAAGCCGGGATGGGTGAAGGTGCGGTTTTCTGCGTGAAGCGCCGGCGCAACGGTGCCCGTTGCTGCGGCTACGATTGCACGAGTTAGAAAACTGCTTCTAAATCGCCCCAGCAGCCCGCTGAATACGATACTCGCGCCAGCTTGCAGAAAGCGACGCCGTGGCATGGAGTCCAGTTGTTTTTGAGTAGTCACAGGCGTGGCGTCTGCTTCTGGTGTCGACGGAAAATCACGCTGCAGCGTGTGTGGTATTCTCTTCATGATGGACTCTCTCCCTGATTGATATGAATTAGCAGTGCTCTGCGGCAGTTCTTTCTCAATAATTACCTGTAAAACCTAAAAGTGGGGAATTCCATGCGCCACTTCGTAAACGTGGCGCGTGTCCTCCGTCTCTCGTGAGAATATAACGGTATAGTCGATATGACTCTGCTTTTTGCGTGACGATGAACTGTACCTATATTTTTAATGCAGTGTAACCGCATGCCGTATATTACCCGCCGGACAGAAATCACCTTGCACGTCTGCTGAAGAGTAGGCACTAAAATAAAAACGACTTTCTGTGAAAAAAGCCGTTTTTGGATCGATTCTAATTAAAAACTATTAATGGTTAACGGCAAGAATGTTACATTTCTTGCCCTGGAGAGAATGGCTCAAATACCTATTTCGGGAACCGAATGAACCAATTTTCCTTTATAGTAGGTTTTTAGTATTTTAGTTTGATGAACTTGTTTGATAGGAATGTTGAACAGATTCCTATCAAGCACAATAAGATCCGCGGATTTGCCAAGCTCGATCGACCCCGTATCCTTTTCCAACCCCATCGCCTTCGCGCTGTTGATAGTGTAAATGCGAATCGCTTCCGCCAGATCGACAGCCTCATCGGGCGCCAGCGTTCCAGGGACATCACCCAATGGGTTCTGTCGTGTTACCAAACCTTCAATACCGATCCACGGAGACGGTGTTGGACCACCTGCAGGCCAGTCAGAGCCTCCGGCCACCAGCGCCCCTGCGCGGAGCAATTTCATCGTGGGGACAAAATCTCGCATACGCTCCTCACCGATAGTAACAACGCTGGCTTGCGTCATATCCGATGGGAACCACAGCATCGGCGACAGGTCGGCTGCTACACGAAGCCTGGCGAAACGCGGCAAATCCTGTGGCGCAATCAGATGCGTATGGGCAATCTGATGCATCGGTCCATTCGGACCATTGATTTTACGCACTTTTTCGACAGCATCTAACGCAAGTTGTAATGAACCATCGCCAGCCGCATGTAACTTGGTGGAAATACCTTGCTTGTCGAGCTTAGTCAGAATGTCAACTACCTGGTCTACCGTGTAGTGCGTTTCGCCATGAAAATTATTGCCGTGGACATGGTCTGGAACATAAGGAGCGAGAAGCTTAGCCGTGTAAGCGGGTGGCACACCATCAAGGACGAACTTGAAGCGATCGGGAAGGAAGTTCGGCGTACGGTAGACGTCGCGTCTGGCAAACAGTTCCATTCCGGCAGCGCCTTCATCCAGTAATGGGGTTGAGACGACAGAGGCCAAAATCTTCAGCGGTAAGCCTTCGGCTTGATCGATTTTGCTCCAGATCCGCAGATTCACTTCGGAGCTAACGGCTTCTTGTACACCCGTGATACCCAGGGAGATCATCGTCTTTGCTGCACCTCGCCCAGAGGCTATGCGTTGCTCCTCCGTTCGTGCAGGAACAAGGCTTTGTACATGCTGGAAGGCAGGGAACTCCTGTAACAATCCGGTAGGCTCACCAGTCACGGCATCTTTGACAATTACTCCGCCGGCAGGGCTGACGGACGCGGAGGTGATGTTTGCCAAACGCATCGCTTCACTATTGATCCAGCGGTTGTGATAGGAGTCGTCACGCAGAATAACAGGATGCCCATTGCTGACTTTATCCAGTTTGGCCAGTGCGCCGGTGCTCATAAGTTCAGACATGCGCGGACTCCCCCATGATGAGCCGATAACCCATCCACCCGGTTCCACCTGTTTCGCACATTCGGAGACTCGCTTTAGCATCTCGTCCAGCGAGCTCTTGCCAGGGAAATTACAGGAGAATAGATCTTCGTATCCGCCATCCAGCGGGTGGGCATGCACGTCATTGATGCCGGGCATCGCCATTCCCCCTTTGAGGTCAACAACCTTGGTATTGGGGCCGATGAGGTTGGCGACCTGCGCATTGGAACCAATAAATACGTAACGACCATCGCGCACTGCAATCGCTTCAACCCACGGTTGATGCTGAGTGACGGTGAAAATATTGCCATTACGTAAAACCAGTTCGGCGGGTACGTTCTTTTCTGCGACGGCAGAAGAGGGAATAGAAAAAAGTAAACCTGCTATAGATGCAACAAATCCGACCCGTACCAGAAAATGGTTTTTTGTCGGTATGTTCGAAGCTAATGGCGGCTTCCTTACACACGTCAATTGGGGGCTACACCCTTCAATATTACCTACACTGGCTCTTGTCATATATTCATCTCCCTATGTATTTTTTACGCTATTCCACTAGCTGGGAGTTACATCCTCCATATATTGTTACAACCAGATAATACAAATTGAGCTATTAATGATGCGAAGGCACAAATAGCAAAAACAACGGTGTTATTCGAGAAGCGTGGTTTTATTAAAGAAACATTAATGTATTCCCGAAAACGCCGTTTTTGACTTATTTGTGAAACGACATTAAGGCATTCTGGAGACGGTTCGACATCCTGTTAATAACAGGTAGTTCTGATTAAATCGTGTTTTTACGCAATCGTGTTTTTACGCAATCTATAGATCACGTCAAACTATGCTTGCCTCGTATTGGCTGGGGAACCCTATTCCCCAGCCAATACGACGTCTTAGGTCTGCGCCAGTGCGCAGCTCACATCCAGAATTTCCTCCGCCGAGCCGCGGTTGAACAGGCCGATAAAATCACGCCGCACCGCCAGCAGGATCAGTTCGCCCTGAACGTTGGCGGTCAGCGCCAGACCGTAGTTTTCCATCTTGTCTCCTTGCGCCTGCACGTACTGGTTGAGCAGTTTGAACGGGTCGGACTGCGTCAGGTCGTTATCGTTCAGCTTCTTCGCCAGATAATCGTGCCCCAGCAGCGGCTGGCCGAGCGGCGCCCAGTCGCGGCCGAGACTGGCGCTTTGGGCGCGCAGCGTCTGGTAGACCTCGGGTTTCAGGCAGGAAATATGGATATGCAACTGGCCTTGCGTGCGGCCATACAGCGAGTTGATCGCCAGCCCGAGCATGTCGTCCCCGATTGGTTTGCCCATCTGGCTTGACAGCCTGTCGCGGTAGCGCCAGGCGGCGGCAAAATAGGCCGGCGTGCCGGGTTGCAGCAGCAACGGGCTTTCAATGCCGCTGATGCGATCGGTCGGGATCAACAGGTCGTGATACGGTCCGCGCCGGTCTTTGAACAGGGTGTAATGACCTTGCAGATTGACGTCCAGACAAGGGGCGGGCGAGTTATTTTTCTGCTGGTTAGGCACGCACTGCTGGCTGACAAACGTCCACAGCGCGTTGCCATTGCCGCGGCGGGCGAAGGGCTGCCAGAAGTAGATCAGCAGGGCGACCAGCAGTAGCGTAACGAGCAAACCGATAAGGTATTTCTTGCGTATCATGGCCGGATTCCGTCGAGGGTCATTGCCGCATGGTTATTGATTGCAACGCAAATGTCGCAACGTTATTTGTTGCAAGGTTATACGTCGTATGACGGGCATATAGATTAGTGCGACCATCGTGCCGCGCGCAGATGGCGCCGTGATGACACATGCGGTTGATGTTGTTACCCGGCCTGAGCGCTTTCGCTGATGAGCTTACGGATGTGCTGAACGACTTCTTCCACCAGCAGGCTACGCGCATGCTGGGGCGGGAAGATCGCCAGATAGGCGACGTCGATCTTCGGTTCGAAGGGTTTGATCAGCAGCGTCGCTTCGCTGGTACGGGCGGTAATGGCATCGACAATTCCCACCCCTAATCCGGCGCCCGCCATGACGCAGCAATGGCGCAGCGAGGTTTCGATCGGGCTTTGCAACGCCACGTCTTGCGCGGTGATAGCCTGTGCCAGCTGCTCCCGCAGCACGGTTTTGCGCCCTGGAAGGATCGAGCGGTAGTGGTTCAGGTCGTCAAGGGTGATACCGGCGCGCTCCGCCAGCGGGTGGCTCGGCGCGACGACCGCGACGGCCTGGGCGACGCCCAGCAGGTCGGCCTGCAATCCCTTGATCGCCGGCGTACTGTTGATAAAACCGATGTCGTACTGGTTGCTCAGCACCATCTCGGTGATCGCCAGCGTGCTTTCCACATCCATAGAAAGCGCCACATCCGGGTATTTTTTCAACAGCGAGGGGAAAATGCGTTCGGTACAGAGGTTGGCGAGCGCGGACACCGCGCCGATGCGCAGCACGCTGCCTTTGGCGTGACGGATGTCGTCCGCCACCCGCAGAATGTGGTCCAGCCCCAGATACAGCCGTTCGATCTCCCGGAAAAGCTTAAGTGCTTCTTCACGGGGTTCGAGTCCCCGCCCATCCCTGTCAAACAGTTTTAGTTTAACCGCGTACTCAAAATCCTTGATCAGCCGGCTGACCGCCGGTTGGGTGATATTCATGATGTTGGCGGCCTGTGTGATGCCGCCGGTCAGAATCACCTTATGGAATGCTTCAACCTGTCTTAAGTTGATACGGCTCATAGATGTTACCAACCATAATGTTTATTTATGAATTCGGTACAAAATACGATTTTTAATTATTTTAACCAACACGTAGACTCCATCCCGAAGGTTACAGTTTGTCATAGATTTGCACAAAGCGTGATAAACCCGAATGCGGGATGGATCCGAATTTAAAGGAGTAACCATGAAAGGAATGTTGCTTGTTGCCGGCCTGATGACGCTGACGCCCATCGCGCAGGCAGCGGATTTGACGATTGGACTGGCGTCATCCACCACCTCGATGGATCCGCAGTTCTATGTCGGCGGCGCTAACAGCGCAATGGCCCGTAATCTGTTCGACGGGCTGGTTAACCAAAACGAAAAACAACAAATTACCCCTGCTCTGGCGGTGTCATGGAAAGCTATCGACGACACCACCTGGCAATTTAAATTGCGACCGAACGTCAAGTTTCACGATGGCACCGATTTTAGCGCCCGGGATGTGGTGGCCAGTGTGAAACGCATCGCGTTGGCGGCAAAAAACAGCCCCAGCGCCTACACGCCCTACGTGGCGGACATCAGCGAGATTCGTGAAATCGACCCGCTGACGGTGGAAATCAAGACCAAAGGACCGGCGGCGCTGTTGCTCAACAACCTGAGCCGCATCGCGATACTGCCGGCGCGGTTGGCCGACCAGCCGACCGACGTGCTGAACGGCGGTAAAGACGTGATTGGCACCGGCCCGTTCAAATTTGTCTCCTATACCCCGGATGACAAGGTGGTGCTGAGCCGTAACGACCACTACTGGGGCGGCAAAGCCGAGTGGGACAAGGTGACGTTGCGCGTCATCAAGAACAGCAGCGCGCGCATTGCCGCGTTGTTGTCCGGCGATGTGGACATGATCGAAAGCGTACCGACCGCAGACCGAGCGTCTATCGCGCGTCAGCAGGCTTTCGCCACAGAGTCGGTGCCGGGCAACCGCATTTTGTATCTGCACCCGGATCAGGACCGAGACGAGTCGCCGTTCGCCAAAGGCGACGACGGCAAAAATCCGCTGAAAAAAGCGGAAGTGCGTCAGGCGATGTCGCTGGCGATCAACCGCGACGCGCTGGTGCAGCGTATCCTCGACGGTCAGGGGCTGCCTTCGTCGCAGCTGGTGCCGCAGGGGTATCCGGGATATTCCGCCAAAATACCGGCGCCGGTTTACGACCTGGCGCAGGCGAAACAAAAACTGGCGGCGGCGGGCTATCCGAACGGCTTTACCCTGACGTTCCACGCCTCGAACGATCGCTATCCCAACGACGCCAAAATCGCGCAGGCGCTGGGGCAGATGTTCAGTCAGGCGGGCATCAAGACCGAGGTGGTCACCATGCCCGGCAACGTCTACTTCGCCAAGGCGGCGCAGCGTGAATTCAGCCTGGTGATGGGCGGCGCGGCGATTGAAACCGGTGAGGCGTCCGGCGTGCTGGGGCCGTTGCTGGAAACCTTTGGCCCGAATGCCGGCCAGGGAAACCGGGGACGGTATTCCAATGCCGAATTTGACAAGCTGCTGAGTCAGGCACGCGCCACGCTGGATGAACAGCAACGCGATGCGCTGTTGCAGCAGGCAACCGAATTGGCGATGAAAGAGCAAGGGGTTATCCCGCTGCTGTTTCTCTCCAATACCTGGGCAATGAAAAAAGGCTATAGCTACGTGGGCCGCACAGACGGCTACACATTGCCCTATTTCGTTCACAAGCAGTAAACGGTGAGTTTTTCACCCGGCGCTGGTGGTGAATGAAAATGATGTATACCCCAATAATTCGGGTTGTCCTGTAACTCGAAGTATGACGGGTATAGTGCGATTTTTACGTTAACACCAGGGTTCTCCCATCAGGCCGTGTCCCGCTGCATTTCGCGGCGGGACACTCCGCCTGCCACTTTCAGGGTCACTCCATGAGCGAATTCTTCGGCGTATTTCCCTATCTGGTTTCTCCTATAAAAGCGAATGGCGATGTGGACAAAACCGTCCTCACCGAATTGGTCGAGCACCTTATCGCCAGCGGCGTACATGGTTTGACGCCGCTTGGCAGCACCGGCGAATTCGCTTATCTGACCGCAAAGCAGCGTTTTGATGTCGTCAGCACCGTGGTTGAAGCGGCGCGCGGCCGGGTGCCGGTGATCGCCGGCGTAGCCGCCACCACCATTCAGGACGCGGTGGTGCAGACGCAGGCTTACCTTGGCCTGGGCGTCGACGGCATTCTGGCGATACTTGAGGCTTATTTCCCGTTGACCGATGCCGGCGTGGAAAGCTACTTTCGGGCGATTGCCGAAGCCGCGCACCCCACGCCCGTGGTGCTGTACACCAATCCTCATTTCCAGCGTTCCGACTTAAGCCTGCCGGTGATCGAGCGTTTAAGCCACGTGGATAACATCCGCTACATCAAGGATGCCTCCACCAATACTGGCCGGTTGTTGTCGATCATCGAACGCACCGAAGGACGTATGCAGGTTTTCGCCGCCTCGGCTCATATTCCCGCCTGCGTCATGCTGATCGGCGGCGTCGGCTGGATGGCCGGCCCGGCCTGCATCGTGCCGCGTCAGAGCCTGGCGCTGTACGAGGCGGCCAAACGCGGCGACTGGCAACTGGCGATGGAATTGCAGCGCCCGTTGTGGCGGGTGAATGAAATTTTCGCCAAATACTCGGTGGCCGCCTGCATCAAGGCCGCGCTGGAGATGCAGGGATTCGCGGTCGGTAACCCGATTGCTCCGCAGCAGCCGTTGAATCATCACGCGCGGGAAGAGGTCGCCAGCGTGCTGAAACTGGTGGGCGCTCTGTGAAGTCGATTCCCATCATCATCGATTGCGACCCCGGTATTGACGACGCGCTGGCGTTACTGAGCGCGTTTGTCGCGCCACAGCTGGCGATTCAGGGCATTACCGTGGTGAACGGTAATCAGCCGTTGCCCAACACGTTGCGCAATGCGCTGCAGATCGTTGAACTGGGCGAGCGTACCGATATTCCGGTGTTTGCCGGTTGCTGGCAACCGATGCTGCGCGAGCCGATTCACGGTCAGTTTCATGGCAAGAATGGGTTGGGCGACAGCGATTTTCCCGCGCCGCGTAAAGCGGCGGAAATGCAGCACGCGGTTAACTTTCTGATCGCCCGTTGCCGGGCGGCGGCGCAGCGCGGCGAACGCATTACGTTGTGCTCGCTGGGGCCGCTGACCAACCTGGCCAGCGCCTTTTGTATCGCACCGGATATCGTGGACGGCATCGAACGGATTGTATCAATGGGCGGCGCCTGCCGGGAGTTGGGCAACCGCACCATGACGTCGGAATTCAACATGCTGGCCGACCCGCACGCGGCGCACATCGTCTTTTCGCAGGAACTGCCGATGACGCTGTTGCCGCTGGACGCCACCCATCAGGTGATTCTGACGCCGGAGCGTGTCAGCGAACTGGTGACTCACGCCGGGCGATTGCGCGCTCCGCTGAGTCAACTGATGGCGTTTTGGGATCGCAATGACGTTAAACGTTACGGCTCCCGCGGCGGGCCGCTGCATGACCCGCTGGTGATCGCCTGGGTATTGCGCCCCGATTTGTTCCAGACCGAACGGGCGCGGGTGCTGGTGGAGCATCAGAGCGAACTGTGTATGGGACAGAGCGTAATGGATATCTACGGTAAATCCGGCCTGTCGGCGAACGTCGATGTGGTCACCGGCGTGGCGGTCGACGAGGTGTTTCAGTTGTTCTGTCAGCTGTTTTCAGCTTATGGAACCGCGTGATGACACGTCAGCGAATCATTATTGACACCGATCCCGGCGTAGACGACGCCATTGCGCTGTGGCTGGCGCTGGCCTCGCCGGAACTGGACGTATTGGGTATTACGGTGGTGGCCGGCAACGTGGCGCTGGAGAATACGCTGGCGAACGCCCGGCGGATTGTGGCGCTGTCCGGTCGTGATGACGTGCCGGTGTTCGCCGGTGCGAAAAGGCCGCTGATCGGTCCGCAGCGCTACGGCAAGTACGCCCATATCGGCGCATTCAGCGATGAGCTGGTGCCGGCGGGCGAGTGCCGGGTCGTGCAGGAGCACGCGGTGGATTTTATCGTTCGCACCGCACGTCGGGCGGCGGAAGAACAGAACCCGATTACCTTTTGCGCCATCGGGCCGATGACCAATCTGGCGCTGGCGCTGATTCAGCACCCGGACGTCGCGCGCGGCATCCGTCAGGTGGTGACCATGAGCTGCGCCTTTACCGCGCTCGGCCACCGCACGCCGTGGGCGGAATTCAATATCTATGCCGATCCGCACGCCGCCCGCCGGGTATTCGGCAGCGGCATTCCTTTGGTGATCATGCCGCTGGACATGACGTTTCAGGCGCTGATTACCCAACAGGAGATCGACGTTTTGCAACGTGACGCCGGGCGGCCCGGTGAGGCCATCGCCCGCCTGTTGGGCGCTTTTGACCGCAGCGACATGGCGCGTTTCGGCCGCGAAGGCGGTCCGGTGCATGACGCCACCACCGTGGCCTGGCTATTGCAACCGTCGCTGTTTGCCGGACGGGAGGCGCTGGTCGGGGTGACCGTCGCCGGTGAAACCGCCGGGCATACCTGGGCGGATTTTTATGGCAAGCTGTCGCAGGCGCCTAATGCGCAGGTGATGCAGTCGGTAGATGAACCCGGTTTTCTGTCGTTGCTGGTCCGGGTGCTTAGCCGCTACGGTCGGCCGGATATCCCGGAGCGCCACGCTTAGCGCCTATCCCAATAGCCCTATTGGGATAGGCTCTTAACCCATCGCTAACCAACAAGGACGCGTCATGGCCCGCTTTTTACTCAGTCGTTTTCTGCAAACCCTGATAACGCTGGCGGTCATGTCGGTGTTGGTGTTCGCCGGCGTGTATCTGGTCGGCAACCCGGTGGATTTGCTGTTGGGCAGCAACGCCACCCCGGCTGAGCGCGAGGCGGTGATCCGCGCGTTTGGGCTGGATAAAACCCTGTGGCAACAGTACCTGCTGTTTGTGACCCACGCGCTGCAGGGCGATTTGGGCAACTCCTTCATTTTCAACCAACCGGCGCTACACCTGATTTTGCAACGCATGCCCGCCACGCTGGAGCTGGCGCTGGTGGCGTTTCTGCTGTCACTGCTGATCGGTATTCCGCTGGGGGTGTTCGCCGGCCTGCGGCCGGACAGCCTGGCGGCGAAATCGGTGATGACGGTATCGATTCTGGGCTTTAGCCTGCCGACCTTCTGGATCGGCATGATGATGATCATGCTGTTCAGCGTGAAGCTGGGGTGGCTGCCGTCGTCGGGGCGGGGCGACACCGTGACGGTGGCGGGCGTGCCGCTGAGTCTGCTGACGGTGGATGGCTGGCAGCACCTGCTGCTGCCGGCGCTCAATCTGGCGTTGTTCAAGATTTCGCTGATTATCCGCCTGACCCGCGCCGGCGTGCGCGAATGCCTGCAACAGGACTACGTGCGTTTTGCCCGCGCCAAAGGGTTATCGGAGCGTCGCATTCTGTTTGTGCACGTGTTGAAAAACACGTTGATCCCGCTGATTACGGTGATCGGTCTGGAACTGGGCGCGCTGATCGCCTTTGCGGTGGTGACCGAAACCATTTACGCCTGGCCGGGGATGGGCAAACTGATTATCGATTCCATCGCGGTGCTGGACCGGCCGGTGATTCTGGCCTACCTGATGATGACGGTGGTGATGTTCAGCCTGATCAATCTGTTGGTGGATGTGCTGTACGCGGTGGTGGATCCGCGCATCCGGTTAGGAGGAGGGCAATGAGCATGTCGGGACGCTCGGTACATACCCCATCGGCCGCGCCGCCGGCGCGTTCGGCGTTGGCGCGTACGCTGTCGATGCTGTTTCATGACCGGCTGTCGCGGCTGGGGCTGGTTACGCTGACATTGATTGTGGCGCTGGCGCTGCTGGCGCCCTGGATTGCGCCGCAGAATCCCTATGACCTGACCCAACTGATGATCATGGATAACCGTCTGCCGCCGGGCTCAACCGGCATGGGCGGGCTGACTTACTGGCTCGGCACCGACGATCAGGGGCGTGATTTGCTGAGCGCCATTCTCTACGGCACCCGCACCAGCCTGACAGTCGGCGTCAGCAGCGCGCTGGTGGCGCTGGTCATCGGCATGGCCGCCGGTATGTTGAGCGCCTGGCTGGGCGGCAAAACCGACGCGCTGCTGATGCGTATCGTCGATATCCAGCTTAGCTTTCCGCCGATTCTTATCGCCCTGATCCTGCTGGCGGTGCTGGGGCAGGGCGTGGATAAAATTATTCTGGCGCTGGTGATCACCCAGTGGGCGTATTACGCCCGCACCATCCGCGCTTCCGCCCTGTTGGAAAGTCGCCGCAATTATGTGGATGCGGCGCGCGGCATGGCGTTTTCCGCTCCGCGCATTCTGTTCCGCCATATGCTGCCCAATTGCTTGCCGCCGTTGATTGTGGTCGCCACCATGCGCATCGCCTACGCCATCATGCTGGAGGCGACGCTGTCGTTTCTCGGCATTGGCCTGCCGATTACCGAACCGTCGCTGGGGTTGCTGATCGCCAACGGGTTTGACTATCTGCTGTCCGGAGATTACTGGATCAGCCTGTTCCCCGGCGTGATGCTGCTGTTGCTGATTGTGGCGATCAACCTGATCGGCGACGCCCTGCGTGATGCGCTGAATACCAGACAAGAGGAGTGAGGCGTGAATCAGCCGGTGCTGTGCGTTGAACAACTGAATACCGCCTTTCGGGTCAACGGTGAGTGGCTGAAGGTGGTGCAGGATCTATCGTTTGACATTGGCGAACGGGAAACCGTGGCGCTGGTGGGCGAGTCCGGCTCCGGTAAAAGCGTCACCGCGCTGTCCATCATGCGCCTGCTGGCCGGGCCGCAGGTGCACACCACCGGACGAGTGCTATTCGACGGCCGTGACCTGCTGGCGCTGCCCGCCCGCGAGATGCAGCGCATCCGCGGCAACCATATCGGCATGGTGTTTCAGGAGCCGATGACCAGTCTCAACCCGGTGCTGAAAATCGGCACCCAGATTACCGAAGTCTTGCGGCGCCATCGGGGAATGGACCACGCCAGCGCCCGGGCGGAAGCGGCGCGTCTGCTGGAAAAAGTGCGCATCCCCGCCGCCCGCTCCCGGCTGGACGAGTATCCGCTTAGCTTTTCCGGCGGCATGCGCCAGCGGGTGGTGATCGCCATTGCGCTGGCCTGCAACCCCCGCTTGCTGATTGTCGATGAACCGACCACGGCGCTGGATGTCACCATTCAGGCGCAAATTCTGGCGCTGATCAAAACGTTGCAGGACGAGGAAGGCATGTCGATTCTGTTCATCACCCACGATATGGGGGTGGTGGCGGAAGTGGCCGACCGCACGATGGTGATGTACCACGGCGAAGGGGTGGAAATGGCGGACACTCGCCAACTGTTTCGCGCGCCGCAGCACCCGTACAGCAAGACGCTGTTCTCCGCGGTGCCGCGACTGGGCGAAATGGCTGATAGCCGTCTGCCGCGGCGGTTTGCGTTGTTTGGGCAGTCCGCGGCGGCGAGCGAACCGCTGGCCGACACGGTAACGCCGGGAGAGCCGGTGCTGGCGGTGCGCGATCTGATCAAGCGTTTTGACGTGAAAAGCGGCTGGCTACGGCGGGTGACCGGCCGGGTGCATGCGGTGGAAAAGGTTTCTTTCAGCCTGCAACCGGGGGAAACCCTATCGCTGGTGGGGGAGTCCGGTTGCGGCAAGTCCACCACCGGGCGCGCCATTCTGCGGTTGCTGGAGCCGAACGGCGGCGCGGTGTCGCTGTGCGGCGAGAACATGCTGGCGGCCGGCGCGTCGGCGCTGGCCGGATTGCGGATGCGGGCGCAGATGATTTTTCAGGACCCGTACGACAGCCTCAACCCACGGTTGACCGTGGGCAGCGCGATCGCCGAACCGATGATCAGCCACGGCCTGGCGTCAGCGCGACAGGCGCCGCAAAAAGTGGCGGAACTGTTGGAGAAGGTGGGATTGCAGGCCGACATGGCCGACCGCTATCCGCATCAGTTTTCCGGCGGTCAGCGTCAGCGTTTATGCATCGCGCGGGCGCTGGCGCTCAATCCGCAGGTGATTATCGCCGACGAAGCGGTGTCCGCGTTGGACATGACCGTCAAGGCGCAAATCGTCAACCTGCTGCTCGATTTGCAACAGCAACTGGGGCTGGCCTACCTGTTTATTTCTCACGATATGGCGGTAGTCGAGCGCATCAGTCATCGGGTGGCGGTGATGTATCAGGGCGAAATTGTGGAGATCGGCCCGCGTCAGGCGGTATTCAACGATCCGCAGCACCCGTATACCCGCCGCCTGCTGGCCGCCGTGCCGGTGCCCGATCCGGAAAAGCGCGTGCTCAGATCGACGCAGGCCGATGAACTGCACAGCCCGCTGCGCCCGGCTGACTATCAGCCGCCGATGCGCCGTTATCAGCAGGTTGGCGACGGCCATCTGGTGCTAGTATCCTGAGCGATAAAGCAGCGTGTGGCGCCTGCCATACGCTGGGATGACGCATCGCGCCGCCGGCATGAAGAGGCCTATCAGCATGAATCGCAGACGTTTTCTGACCGCCATCACCCTTTCTGCCGTCGCGCTGAAAATCGCGGGCGCGTTCGGTGTGCCGTTGCCGGCGTCGCGCCCCCGCATCCCACTGTGGCATGACTCGCCGCCGGGCGGCGGCGGGCCCTCCGGCGCGCAGCGGTTGAGCGCCAGAGGCGCGCTCAGCCAGATCGCTTCTCCCTATCTTGAGGTGTTTTCGCCGGAAAAACCTAACGGTCAGGCCATACTGGTGGCGGCCGGCGGCGGCTATCAGCGTATCGAGATGGGCAAAGAGGCCTGGCCGGCAGCGGCCTGGCTGGCGGAGCAGGGTTATACCGCCTATGTGCTGGCGTACCGTTTGCCCGGCGAAGGCTGGCATGACGGCAACCGGGTAGCGTTGCAGGATGCCCAGCGCGCGTTGCGCCTGATTCGCCATCGCGAGCAGCGTGTCGGCGTGCTGGGATTTTCGGCGGGCGGGCATTTGGTGGGCATGGCGGCGCTCAGACACGACGTCGCTTATGCGCCGCAGGACGCGCTTGATACCCTCCCACTTCAGGTTGACCATGCCGCGCTGATCTACCCGGTGATTACGCTGGAAAAACCCTATCAGCACACCGCCACCCACCGGGAACTGGTGGGGCGTAACGCCACGCCGGCGGCGGAATCCGCATGGTCGGTGCAGTCCTACGTATCGCGGCGCTCGCCGCCGTTCTTTCTGGTGCAGGCTGACGATGATCCGGTGTCCGACCCGCACAATACCCTGATCATGGCGCAGGCCTGCCGGCGTGCACAGGTGCCGGTGGAGATGCGACGTTACCCGGTCGGCGGACACGGTTTTGGGCTGGGTGAGCCGGGCACGCCGGTAGCGGCCTGGCCGTCGGCCTACCTGAGCTGGCTGCGCCGTCAGAATCCAGCCGTCGCTGCTGAAAAGGAGCATATAGCATGAGAATAATGATACCGACGGGCGTGGTTCGATGGGGGCTGGGGGTACTCGCCGTCGGCCTGATCACGTCGGCGCAGGCTGGCGAATCGTTTTGTCTGGCGGTAAAAGCGCCGTCAAAATCCGCCCTGTTGTCGACCGCCTCCCGCCCGCCGTCGCCGCAACCGCAGGCGATACCGGTCATGCACACCGAAGGCACGCTGCCGCATCAGGGCATTTATGATATGTCCAACGCGGCCAGGCGCGACTTTGGTTACATGCGCGATCTGGCGCTGGCGTGGCGCATGGCTGGGGATGCGGCGTCGCTGTCACGGCTGGCGGTTTATCTGGACGACTGGATCAAGACTTACCGCCTGAGCTTCAATCCTATTGATGAAACCAGCCTTGACGGGCTGATTGACGCCTATCAGCTGACCCGAAACGACCTGCCGGAAGCCACGCGGGAGCGTACCCGCCGTTTTCTGAACGACCTGACGACGGGGTATCTGCAACGGATGCAGGCGCATCAGCAGGATAAACGCGGCACCTGGAACAATAACTGGCAAAGTCACCGCGTCAAGCTGGTGACGATGGGGGCGGCCGCGCTGGACGATACCCGCCTGATGGCGGCGGCGCAGCAGGCCTTTGTGCGCCAGTTGAACGCCAATGTCCGCACCGATGGCGAAGTGCTGGATTTCAGCCAGCGCGATGCGCTGCACTATGTGGTGTATAACCTGGAGCCGTTGGTGCGCGCCGCGCTGGCCGCTCGCACGCAGGGGCATGACTGGCTTGATCTGAAAGGCCGTGACGGGCAAAGTCTGCGCGCTGCGCTGGCGTGGCTCAAACCTTACGCCGACGGCGCGAAGACCCACGAAGAATTTGCCCGCACCACGGTGCGTTTTGATATCGAGCGTCGGCAGGCCGGGGTGTCGGGATTCGACGGATTATGGCCGGCCAAAACCGCGGCCGCCCTGTACTGGTCGGCCAGCCTGCTGGATGAGAGCTACCTGGAGACCGCCCGCAAACTCAATGCTACGCCGCCCAGATGGCTATGGGCGGCGGCATCGTGCCGGTGAGTTCGTCGGCGCGCGTTATCCGGTGGGGTTAGCCAGCCAGCAACTGGCCGTAGCGGGCGAGGTCGACGTTGCCGCCGCTGATGATCACGCCGACGCGTTTCCCCCGCAGTTCGTGCTGGCAGGCGCGGGCGGCGGCAAAGCCGAGGCAGCCGGTCGGTTCCACCACCATTTTCATCCGCTCGGCGAAAAAGCGCATTGCCGCGATCAGTTCATCATCACTGACGGTCAGAACGTCATCCACGTTGGCGCGAATCAGCGCGAACGTATACTGGCCCAGATACTGCGTTTGAGCGCCGTCGGCAAGGGTGTTGGGTGTATCGATACGCACGATGCGGCCGGAACGAAAGGACTGCTGGCCGTCGTTGCCGGCTTCGGGTTCGACGCCGTACACCCGGCAGTTGGGCGACAGACGCCGCGCCGACAGCGCCGAACCGGACAGCAACCCGCCGCCGCCCAGACAGACAAACAGCGCATCCAGTTCGCCTACCTCTTCAAACAACTCCTTGGCCGCGGTTCCCTGACCGGCGATAACCTGCGGATGGTCGTAGGGGGGAATCAGCGTCATACCGTGCTGTTGCGCCAGCTCGCGGCCGATGGCTTCACGGTCTTCCGTGTAGCGGTCATAGGTAACCACCTGCGCGCCGTACCCTTTGGTCGCGGCGATTTTGGCGGCGGGGGCGTCCTGCGGCATGACGATGGTGGCCGGGATTCCGAGCAATTTTGCCGACAGGGCGATCGCCTGCGCGTGGTTGCCGGAAGAGAATGCCACCACGCCGGCGGCTTTCTGCTCATCGGTAAATTGCAGCAACGCGTTCATCGCGCCGCGAAATTTGAACGCGCCCATGCGCTGAAAGTTTTCGCATTTGAAGTAAAGTTCCGCGCCGAACGCATCGTTGACGGTACGGGAGGTGAGAACCGGCGTGCGGTGAGCATAACCAGCAATCCGGTCGCTGGCGGCGGCGACGTCGTCATAAGAAGGCAGAACAATCGGGTTCATGGCGGTACCTGTGCGTAAACGATTTATCCAGTTTTAAACAAAATGTCTTGTTTTTTTATAGCTTGTATTTTGGGCGTTGCCAACCGTTTTTAGCGGGCTGACGGGCTGCCCGGTCGGACGAGAGTCGGGCTGGGTTTGACATAATGTCTATTTATAAATATTTTATCCAAAAATGAGTCGATGAAAGGATAAACAGAATGACGGATCTGCCTGATTCGCTACTGTTTGAGCAGCTTAGCGCCATTGCGGAAGGGCTGGGGGAGACGTTCGCGCCGTTTTGCGAAGTGGTGATCCACGACCTGAAAAACCCGGAACACGCCATTCTGGCTATTTACAACAACCTGTCCGGGCGGGAAGTGGGGCAACCGGCGACCGAACTGGGGCTGGCGCGTATCGCATCGCCGGAGTTTCCCCGTATCGTGGCTAATTACGCCAACCAGTTCGCCGATGGCCGGCCGGTGAAAAGCACCTCGATCGGCATCAAGGACGCCAGCGGCGAGTATGTTGCGTCGCTGTGTCTCAATGTCGATATGACGCTGTTTCGCGGCATCCAGCATGCATTCGCCCGCTTCAATCAGGTCAGTACCGGCGTGCTTAACGAGAGCCTGGAACCGTCTGGTTCCGAAGCGATTCGTCAGCGCATCGATCAGTTTGCGGCGCGTCTGGCGACCACGCCGCGCGCGCTTAAAGCGCCGGAACGGCGCCAGTTGATTCAGGAACTGCGGGAAAATGGCTTGCTCGATGTGAAAAAATCCATGGAAACCATCGCCCAGCATCTGGGGATTTCTCGCGCCTCGGTTTACAGCTATGCCAAATAATTCCCGCGGGGCCGGATAATCACGGCCATGTCGGCAAACGCGGCCTGCCCGCCGCGTTTGCCGATGATGCGCGGGCGAGGTTAAGGTTAGACGTTAAGGTCAAAAGCGCTTAGGGCGCGTCGTGTTCCCTTTACAGCATCGGCTGACCGTGAGCGCGATAACGAAAAAGACGCCGCTGATCGCAATAAACAGCCCCCAGAACCAGGGGACGATGTCACGAGAATGGAAATAGTCGAAAAGGATGCCGTTCAGGGTGTAGCCGAGGCCGACGCCAGTCATCGAAAATAACCCCAGCAAGCCCATGACGGTGCCGTTGGCGTTTGCCGGCGCATTGGCTATTGCTTGTGCGTCTATCATTACCGTGAAAAACACCTCGGCGATGCTGAAGAAAAATATTCCAATGGCGTAAAAAACCAGTTGTAACGGGGAGTTTATTAATGACGAAATAGCAATCAGAATAAAGGCGATGGAAAAAACCAGAAAACCATAGGAAAGCTCAATAGCGGCTGTTTTTACTCTACTGATAATAAACAGGTTTGAAAAGATTACGGTGATCGCATTAATGGTAAATGTCATTCCGGATGCCAGCAATGAAATATTCAGAGAGGAATAAAGCGGAAATACCAATTCGAGAAAGGTATAGAAATAAAAAAAGCATAATTGCATCAGAAATAGCGGCCGTATATTGACCTGCCGGAGCATTGATAGCCATTGCCAGGGCGATGCCCGTTCGCGATCGACATTATAACCGCGGAAATTGGATAGCGTAATCAGGTAGATTATCGCGACCGCCACCAGACAGGCGGCGTTGGCGTAGCACAGAAAAGCGAAATCATAACCCATCATCAGGTAACCAAATAGCGGACCGGCTGCCACCCCCATATTGATCGCCAGGCCGATAAACGCGAAGGCTTTCATGTCGCTGTCAATGAGTTCAAGCATGGCTTTCTTGCTGGCTATCATGCCGCATGCCAGACCGACGCCGCTGATCAACGCGGACGCGACTAATCCGGCAAAGGTATGGGCATCCGCCAGCAGGATTAACCCGATGATACGCAAGGCAATGCCCAGCAGCGCCACCTTTTTGGCGCCGATGTGGTCGGCCATCATGCCGGCGGGCAAGGTGAGCCCCTTTTCAAGGGTGGCGCGTAGCATCAATAATAGTGAAACTTGAAGTACGCCCATCCCCAGGGTCTGGTATAAATGCACAACGTAATAGGGGATAATAAAAAATGACGATAATACAGATAAAAATGTCCCTGATAGCAAAAACCAGGATTTATTGTGTAATAATACATTTTTTGTGAATAAAAACTTCATTATGGATAACCCTGTGATTTTCAAACCTGTGGAAAATTTATAATCTATGAAATGACTTCCAATTTATGGCGTTATTTTCAATCTATATGGCGCCAAACGGCTGCGGCGATAATATAGATGGAGAATGTGGTGCATGAGCGTAAACGACGATAATTTCATGCTGTGGGATTTCTCTTATTCATTTAAGCTTTTTGTTAAATCCTGTTCTCTGGTGTTTTTAAGTGTGACCTTATTTATAAAGTTAATAACAGCGATGGCGCGGATGCCGTTGCGAGGTCTTTTTTCCGATAACCGTGGCGATGTATCGAATACCTGACCGGGCGGCGCGGCAGGTTGTTATTTAACCATTTACAGCGAGCGTGCTTTGTCATGCGCCGTCCTGACGGTTTACGTGTCGGGCGAATGGTTTGACGGAGAACCGGATAAGCGCCTGATTGTTAAATCGAGCCAGACAGCAGGGAAATGACGCCGATTTAATCATTGGTCACAGGATGCGGATCAATTGCCATAGGAAAATGGTGGATAAATGACCGGTGGTCTATGCTTTTCAAAACAGGAAGATGCGACGGATGACGTGAGACACATATTTTTCTTTTTGATGGTGTATAAGAAGTAAGAGCTATTTGAAGCGCGCCAGCAATCGCGTAGAGTGAGGTGGCAGGGTATTGCCCTGATTTGCCTGCATTACTGATGTTGCCTTGTAACCACACAATTAATAATTATTTGCATTGAGGACAGAATGGATAAATTTCAAAGAGAGATTGAGGAGAGAACCAATCTTACCTCATCCAACAAGTTTGAATTGTTATTGTTCCGTTTAGGGTCGGCTACCGGTGAAGGGCCATCCGAGCTGTTCGGCATCAATGTGTTCAAGCTTCGTGAAATCGTTCCGATGCCAACCTTGACCAAGGCTGCGGGTATGACACCGCCGATGCTTGGCATGATTAATATTCGCGGGCAGATTATTCCCGTTATCGATCTTCCGGCGGTAGTGGGATGTGCGGCGAGTACCGGTCGCAATATCCTGCTGGTGACGGAATATGCACGCAGCACCCAGGCTTTTGCCGTCGAATCGGTTGATGACATTGTTCGTCTGGACTGGAGTCAGGTAAATACCGCCGAAGCGGGCGTCAGCAACACCTATATCACCAGTATTGCGCGTCTGGACAGCGATCCGTCGAGTAACCGTCTGGCGCTGGTGCTGGATGTCGAACAGATTCTGCACGACATTATTCCGACCGAGCGCGAGATTAAGATTGAAAGCGTAGAAGCCAAAACCTTCAACCTGAAGCCCGGTGCGGTGGCGATTGTCGCCGAAGACTCCAAAGTCGCGCGAACGATGCTCGAAACGGGGCTGAAGGTGATGAATATTCCGTACATCATGCATATCACCGGACTGGAAGCCTGGAACAAGATCAAGGCGATGGCGCAGGAAGCGCAGGCGGAAGGCCGGCCCATTTCGGACAAGATTGCCTTTGTGCTGACCGATCTGGAAATGCCGGAGATGGATGGATTTACGCTGACGCGCAATATCAAGCGTGATGAAGTGCTTAAGAGCATCCCGGTGATTATTCACTCTTCACTGTCCGGCACCGCTAATGAAGACCACGTACGTAATGTGGGCGCGGATTCGTATGTGGCGAAATTTGAAATCAATGAACTGGCCGCCGCGATTCACAGCGTGGTGGATCGTGTGAAACCGGCATCAGCCAAATAAAGTAACTCCTGCTCGGCCCCGGACTGTTTATCCGGAACGGGGCCGATATTCTCACTACGTATCAGGCGGTGTGGACTCCTGCTGATATTCCCCGTTAGCGTCTGCACGCTGTTCCCTGCTCATCCACGATGGCGTTTTTCTGCTCTTGCTACCGTCTTTGCCACCATCAGGTTTTTCGCCGTCAACAATACGGCTGCGTTAAAAGCGCCAGCTCGATCACAATTTGCATTACATGAGAGCGTTGTGGAAAACCGCGGCCCGCGTGCGCTGGCGCGGTAATCACCTGGGGCGTGCCACTGATCTTTACTCTAAAGCTAATGATTGCGATACCGGCTTTATTGAAGCGGCATCGGCCGGGGAACATACTTTAACCAGACCAAGGCAAATCAAAATGATGAGCTGAATCAGGAGGTTAATAATGTTGTCTGGGCAAACGTCACCGCGGCTCTGGAATACGCGCCGCAGTGAAAAACAACGACGCAAGGCGTCGATACCCGTCCCGGGCAAGGTGCTTCCCACGGAACATCTTGCCGCTATGCTGGAAAAGCTGATCGCTCCCGGCGATAAGGTGGTGCTGGAAGGCAATAACCAGAAGCAGGCTGATTTTCTCTCCCGCATGCTGGCGGAGGTCAATCCGCAAAAAGTGCATGATTTGCATATGATCATGCCGAGCGTCGGGCGCAGCGAACATCTGGATATCTTTGAAAAAGGCATCGCCCGCAAGCTCGATTTTTCCTTCTCGGGCACGCAGAGTCTGCGTATTTCGCAACTGCTGGAGGATGGCACGCTGGAAGTCGGCGCCATCCATACCTATATCGAACTCTATTCCCGCCTGTATGTCGACCTTATCCCCAATGTGGCGCTGGTGGCGGGGTATAAAGCCGATCGCAAAGGCAACCTGTACACCGGCCCCAGCACCGAAGACACGCCGGCGCTGGTCGAAGCCGCCGCGTTCCATGACGGTATCGTCATCGCTCAGGTCAATGAGCTGGTGGACGACGAAACGGACCTGCCGCGCGTCGATATTCCCGGTTCCTGGATTGATTACGTGGTGGTCGCCGACAAGCCGTTCTTTATCGAGCCGCTGTTTACCCGCGACCCGCGCTTGATCAAACAAGAGCACATCCTGATGGCGATGATGGCTATCAAGGGCATTTACGCCGAGCATCAGGTGCAGTCGCTCAACCACGGCATCGGTTTCAACACCGCGGCGATTGAGCTGCTGCTGCCGACCTACGGCGAGCGTCTGGGGCTGAAAGGTAAAATCTGTAAGCACTGGACCCTCAACCCGCATCCCACCCTGATTCCGGCGATTGAAAGCGGCTGGGTCGACAGCGTCCACTGCTTTGGCGGCGAACTGGGGATGGAAGCCTATATCGCCGCCCGGCCGGACGTGTTCTTCACCGGCGCCGATGGCTCGATGCGCTCCAACCGCGCGTTTTGCCAACTGGCGGGGCAGTACGCCGTGGACATGTTCATCGGTTCGACATTGCAGGTCGATGGACTGGGCAACTCGTCCACCGTCACCAAAGGGCGTCTTTCCGGATTCGGCGGCGCGCCCAACATGGGGCATGACCCGCACGGTCGCCGCCACGCCACGCCGGCATGGCTCGCCATGATTAACGAACCCGATCCGATGCAGCGCGGGCGCAAGCTGGTGGTGCAAATGGTGGAAACCTTCCAGGCCGGCGTCAAACCGACCTTTGTGGAAAAACTCGACGCGGTGGATGTGGCGAAAGCAGCCGGTATGCCGCTGGCGCCGGTGATGATTTATGGCGACGACGTCACCCATGTGCTGACCGAAGAAGGCATCGCCTATCTCTATCGCGCCGACAGTCTGGAGGAACGCCGGGCGATGGTAGCGGCGGTAGCCGGGATCACCGACATCGGGCTGGGAGTGGACGCGCAGCGCGTGGCGGAATTCCGCCGCAGCGGCAAGGTCGCCTACCCGGAAGATTTGGGGATCCGCCGTACCGAAGCGACCCGCTCGCTGCTGGCGGCCGGCAGCGTGGCCGATCTGGTGGAATGGTCGGGCGGCCTGTACAACCCGCCGGCGAAATTCCGGAGCTGGTAATGAAGCCGCAGCGACAGTCCGACGCGCACGGGTATGCGCAATGGCTGGCCGAGGCTGCGACGCGCTGCCTGATTGAGGAGGCGCGACTCAGCCCCAAGCCGGGGCTGGTCGATAGCCGCGGCAGCGGCGCGCATCAGGATTTAACGCTCGCGCTGATGGAGCGCTCCGCCCGCAGTTTGACCGACACGTTCCATGCGCTGGCGCTTGAGAGCTGGCAACGCCCGGCGGATGCCGCATTGCGTCAGCTGGTCGGTCGGGTAGGGCGCGAAGGCGAACAGCGCATGATGCTGGCGACCGGCGGCGTCAACACGCACCGCGGCGCGATTTGGGCGCTGGGGCTGCTGGTCAGCGCGACGGCGATGCTCGGCGGCGGCGACGACCCACAGGCTATCGCGGACACGGCGGCGCGTCTTGCCCGCCTGCCGGATAGCGCCGCGCCGACGGTGTTTAGTAAAGGACGACGGGCGACGCAGCGTTATCAGGTTCCCGGCGCGCGCGAAGAGGCGCAGCAGGGGTTCCCGCACATTACCCGACTGGCGCTGCCGCAGTTGCTGCGCAGCCGTCGGCAAGGCGCCGGTGAGGACGCGGCGCGTTTGGATGCGCTGATGAGCATCATGACCTCGCTGAGCGATACCTGCGTGTTGTCACGCGCCGGGCTGGACGGGCTGGAAACGATGCAACGCGGCGCGCGGGCGGTATTGGCGGCCGGCGGCGTGTCTCGTCCCACCGGGCGGCTGGCGCTGGCGCAACTGGATGCGCACATGCTGGCGCTGAACGCTTCGCCGGGCGGCGCGGCCGATCTGCTGGCCGCCACGCTATTGCTTGATGGTATCGCACAGCCATCTTTATACGATTAAGAGGGTGTTATGGAACACATTACATTGTCATTCCCGGCTACCCGCACGGCCAGCGGCAACGCGCTGGCGGGCGTGGTGGGGTCCGGTGATATGGAAGTGCTGTTGACGGCTGACGCCGGACAGACGCTCACCATCGACATCACCACGTCGGTGGATAACAGTCGGGCGCGCTGGCAGGCGCTGTTCGACCGGTTAAGTTCGCTCGGCGGTCTGCCTGCCGGCGCCATGAAGATTCATGACTTTGGCGCCACGCCCGGTGTGGCGCGCATCCGTATCGAACAGGTTTTTGAAGGGGTGAATCATGCGTGACGACCGCAGTTTTATCGAACTCAAAGCGCGGGAGCGCGCCCGCGCGCTGCTGGATGACGGCAGCTACCGCGAATTGCTTGACCCGTTTGACGGCATCGTCTCGCCGTGGCTGGGGCCGCAGGGCATTGTGGTGCAGTCCGACGACGGCATGGTGGTGGCGAAAGGCACGCTACAGGGCAAACCAACGGTGGTGATCGCCATTGAAGGGGCGTTTCAGGGCGGCAGCATGGGAGAAGTCTCTGGTGCCAAAATGGCCGCCGCGCTGGAACTGGCGGCGGACGATCAGCGCAAGGGCATTCCGACGCAGGCGATCTTGTGTCTGGAAACCGGCGGCGTCCGGTTGCAGGAGGCCAATCTGGGGCTGGCGGCGATCGCCGATATCCACGCCGCCATCGTCGACCTGCGTCGTTACACGCCGGTGATCGGCATCATCGCCGGTACGGTAGGTTGCTTTGGCGGCATGTCGATCGCCGCCGCGCTGTGCAGCCACCTGATCGTCACCCGCGAGGCGCGTCTCGGGCTCAATGGCCCGCAGGTGATTGAACAGGAAGCGGGGATTGCCGAGTACGACTCACGCGACCGTCCCTTTATCTGGAGCATGACCGGCGGGGAAATCCGTCACCGCATCGGCCTGGCCGACAGTCTGGTGGCCGATGGCGTTAACGCCGTCAAACAGGCGGTGAATGACGCGCTCGCCAGCGGCGTTCCGGCGCAACACCGTTCGGATAACTATGCGTGGTATCTGGCGCGACTGACCGGCGCCGATACGCGGGTGCAGGCCGACACGCAACAGATCCAACAGCTTTTCGGGGAGGTAAACCCATGAGTCACGTAGCACATCGCGGCGCGTTATGGCTGGAAACGCTGGCGCCCGGTAAACCACGACTGGCCGGGCTGTGCCCGTCGGTACAGGCGGCTGACGGAAACATCGCCGGCGAACCGGTCCGTTTTATCGCCGTTGTTCCTGACGCGGATAACCACTACCCGCGCGCCGCGCAGGGCGAGGTGGGGCTGCTTGAAGGCTGGACGCTGGCGAAAGTGGTGCATGAGACTATCGCCGCGGACCGGCACAGCGATAACAAACGGCCGATTGTGGCGGTGATCGACGTGCCGAGTCAGGCGTATGGCCGCCGGGAAGAAGCGTTCGGCATCCATCAGGCGCTGGCGGCAGCGGCGGGCGCGTATGCGCAGGCTCGCCTCGCCGGGCATCCGGTCATCGGGCTGATCGTCGGCAAAGCGATGTCCGGCGCGTTTCTGGCTCACGGCTATCAGGCCAATCGGCTGATCGCCTTTAATGACCCTGCGGTGCAGATTCACGCGATGGGCAAGGCGTCCGCCGCGCGCATCACGCTCAGAAGCGTAGAGGAGCTGGAAAAACTGGCGGCCACTATCCCGCCGATGGCGTATGACATCCGTAACTACGCCACGCTGGGGTTGCTGTCGGCGTTGCTGGATGTCAGCAATCCGGATGCGCCGTCCGCCGACGATTCGGCGCAGGTGATTGCCGCGTTGCGGCAGGCGATTGTCGACGCTCGTCGCGACCAGTCATTGAAAACGCGACTGGGAGCGGACAACCGGCGCAGTTCTTCGCTGGTACGCGAACGGATGCGGGCGCAGTGGTAAGCCGCGTTCACGGGTAAGCCACGCGCTGGTGTCAGCGTCACCGGGGAAGTCCCTCGGGGATAGACCCACACAGGTAAGTAGTAGTCCCACACGGGTAAGTAAAGACCCACACGGGTAATAAGCCCCACACAGGTGGTCAGTCTCCTGGCTAACAAGGAGCGGCCGCCTAATATCGGTAAGCCAGTAAAGAGACCTGCCAGAAAAGGGTAATGGGCGTCATTAGATGCCCACAGCCGCCCTTTGTCTGAAAAAAACTATGCGGTGCCCCGCCACACGAATAATGGCGGGCATCGCCTAACCATCGCGCTGGAACTCATGCTCTTTTATTACAGGTGAATACGATATGACTTATGTAATTGTTCATGCCCTCGCGCCGATTTTTATCATCATGCTGCTGGGATTCTGGGCTGGCAAAGCCAAAATGGTGGATAACAAGAACGTTGCGCTGCTCAATATTTTCGTTATGGATTTTGCGCTGCCGGCGGCGTTGTTTAGCGCTACGGTGCAAACGCCCTGGTCCGGCATTGTCCAGCAGGCTCCGCTGATCGTGGTGCTGACGCTGGCGATGTGGGTAACCTATGCGGCCATTTATTTTCTGGCCGTCAAGGTGTTCCATAAAACGCCGCAGGACGCAGCGGTGCTGACGCTCACCGTGGCGCTGCCCAACTACGCGGCGCTCGGCCTGCCGATTCTCGGCAGCGTGCTGGGCGACGCTTCGTCTACCTCGCTGTCGGTGGCGGTGTCCATCGCCTGCGGTTCGGTGCTGATGACGCCGTTCTGTCTGCTGATTCTGGAACGTGAAAAAGCGCGGGTGTCAGGCGGCAGCCAGACCTCTACGCTGGCGATGCTGCCGGTGCTGATGTGGCGGTCGGTGAAAAAACCGATCGTACTCGGGCCGTTGCTGGGCGTAGTGTTGTCGGCCATTGGCATCCACATGCCGGAGCTGCTGCTGGCGGCGATCAAACCGCTGGGGTTATCCGCCACGGCGACCGCGTTGTTCCTGACCGGCGTTATTCTTTCGGCGCGTCAACTGAAGATCAACAGCATGGTGACGACCGCGGTGTTGGCCAAGCTGTTGATTCAACCGGCGCTGGCATGGGCGGTGGTGATCGTGTTGGGGTTGCACGGCGCGGTGGCGCTCACCGCGATTTTGATGATTGCCCTGTCCGCCGGCTTTTTCGGTGTGGTTTTCGGTAACCGGTTTGGCGTGCAGTCGCCGGATGCGGAAGCGGTACTGCTATTGAGTTCGGTACTCTGTATCCTGTCGCTGCCGCTATTTATTACGCTGACATCAGGAATCTGAAGCATGGTAACGACACGTCCGCACGATCTGTTATGGCTGGCGTCCCGCGAGGCGCTGGAAGGCATCGACGCGCCCTGGGTGGACAGCCAATGGCGACCGGCCTTGCCGGTGGTGGTGCGGCGTGACGTTGACCCGGCCGGGCGTATTCCGGTCGGGGTGCGCGGCATGCGCCGGGACCAGCGTGCCGCCGGGTGGGCGGCGGCGGACCATATTGTACGCACGGTGACGCCGGAAATGCTGGGTGAGCTGTCCGCACTGCTGGCATCGCCGTTTGTGTCGCAACCGCCGGTACAGCTCGCGATTCAACTGGCGCAGCAGCGCTGGCCGTGGCAGTGGGGGGTAACCGGCAGCGTAGGATACGCGCTGGCGACGCAGATGCCGGTGCTGCATGCCGACAGCGACCTGGACCTGCTGATTCGCGCGCCCAAGGCGCCGGACCGCGAGGTCCTGCGGGACTGGCAGCAACAATTGTCGTCGGGACTGTGTCGGGCCGATACGCAAGTGGAAACGCCCAACGGCGGTTTCGCGCTGGCTGAGTGGCTGAGAGACGGGCAGGCGCTGTTGAAAACCGACCGCGGCCCGCGGCGGGTCAGCGACCCGTGGGCAATGGAGTGGTGAGATGAAGATTCTGTTTACCTTCCCCGGACAGGGGGCGCAGCATGCCGGTATGTTGCAGTCGCTGCCAGCCGACACCGGGGTGATGGATGACGCGGCGGCGGTGCTGGGCGACGAGGTTCGCCGGTTGGATAACCCGCAGGCGCTGTGTCATACCCGCGCGGTACAGCTGTGCCTGTTGATCACGGGCGTGGCCTGGGCCAGAGCGCTGATGGCGCGCGGCGTGCTGCCGGATATGGTCAGCGGCCTGTCGATTGGCGCGTTTCCGGCGGCGGTGATCGCCGGCGTGCTCCGCTTTGACGATGCGTTACGGCTGGTGGCGCTGCGCGGCGATCTGATGGAGCAGGCCTATCCGCAAGGGTATGGGCTCACCGCCATCATGGGGTTGAGCCAGTCGGAGGTGGAGGCGTTGCTGGTTGACAGCGGCGCGTATCTCGCCAACCTGAACGCCGAACGGCAAATCGTGATTGCGGGCAGCGATGAGAGCATGGCTCAGGTGGCGGAACGGGCGCTGCAACGCGGCGCCAGCCGGGCGCAGCGTCTGCGGGTCAGCGTGCCGTCGCATTGTGCGTTGCTGGATGCGCCCGCCAGACAACTGGCGGCGGCGTTTGCTTCGCTGCCGCTGTCGACGCCGCAATGCGGCTACCTGAGCGGCAGTTCCGCCCGGGCAATGTGGCAACCGGAACGTATCGCCGACGACCTGGCGCTAAACATGGCGCGTACCGTGCGCTGGCACGAAGCGATGGTTGCGGCGGAAGAGCGCGACGTGCGGCTGGCGATTGAGATGCCGCCGGGCGGCGTGTTGACCTGTCTGGCGAAGCAGGCGTTTAGCCGTGGCGAGGCGTTTTCTCTGGAGCGCAGCGGCATCGATGTGGTGGTCCACCGCGCCGGCCAGCTCAGGGCGCAGGGGTAGCGTTCAGGCCGCGGGCGTACATGCGGCCTTCCGCCACCAGCGCCAGCAGATTCGGGTCATGCTCGCGGTTGCGGGCGAACACGATGGCGATGAGCTGGCGCATCTGGTAGGGCGGCGCCAGTTTCAGCAACTGTACATCGTTCTCGTACACTTTTTTCATCCGCTCGGGGATGAGGGTAAAGCCGACGCCGGCCTGCACCAGACTCAGCATGGAGAAAATGTCGTCCACCCGTGTGACGATCTCCGGTTCGAACCCGGCGATATGAAACGCTTCCTGAAAACCGGCATAGGTGGCGAACCCTTCGGACAGCGAAACGAACCGTTGGTGATGGAAATCACGCAGGTCGGCCGGTTGACGGGTATCCAGCTTCGCGGCGGCCGGCGCCGCCAGACAGATGTCGTCTTCGAACAGCGGCAGAAATTCCAACTGGTTACGGTCGATGTTGCTGTCGGAGAGCGAGATAAGAATCGCGTCCAACTGTTGGTCATCCAGCATGGCGAGCAGGTGCTGATTCGACCCCATGGTTAAATCCAGCTCCAGATCCGGGCGGCGCAGCTTGACGCCCATAATCAGGCGCGGCACCGTTTCCAGCGTCAGCGAATACAGCGTCCCGATGCGCAAACGACCCTGACCAACCCCCGCGGTCTTGCGGGTTTCCTCCAGCCCCCGCTCCATCAGCAGCATCGCTTCCTGACTGTATTCCAGCAGCGTATGCGCCGCCGGCAGCGCCACCAGATTGCGCCCTTTATGGATAAACAGCGGGCAGCGCACCCCTTCCTCCAGCGTATGCAGCGCTCGATGCACGCTGACGCCGCTGAGCCCGAGGAGTTCGGCGGTGCGGGTGATGGTGCCGCTTTCCATGAACGTCTTGAAAATCTCAAGCTTGCGGAACGTAATGTCGCTGTCTTTTAACATATCGGACTCATTGCGTGATAGCGCGCGGATGTGAATGGGGTAACTGGTGGGGAATTGTACCTGTAATGCGTGGTAAAAGGGGAGTTAGGTTGCATCCTGCAATTAATTCAGTATGACTAGCGTGCATAACTGGCTGAGTGCCGGATTGTGGCCGCTGTGTTCAAACCTATTTTACTTAACCTACCGCATCCCGATATCTGGGCGGGTGTTACGACGGTTTCATCACCTGGTGGGTGTTGCTGTAAAATTTACAAGAAAATAAAAATACTGAAATGTGATTGTTAAATGGAAATATAAGGATTAAACGTTCAACACAATACCCCCCTTCGTGGAACACGAAATAATGGGGGGTAAATGTATGGCACTCAGTTAATGCTAGTCGGTGTGTTTGTCGAAAAGATTAAACGTTCTGAACACCCCACCGGTATTTTTGTCGCGAAGAATAACTTTTGAGTCAGCGTAAAATCCGATGTCGATTATTTCAGATGAAACTATCGAGTTACTTATATTTGAACTTCTCATGATCTGAGTGATGGGAAGTCCCCAGAAATGATGGTCTTTATAGGTGGGGTTATAATTAACCGCACTGATTCCAGAAAGAGACGCCTGATAATCTACCTGAACTTTCATCGATCCTCTGGATGCGACCAGCTCTGCTGTAACGGCCTGGCCTGGCTGTAGAGTAACCTGCAAGCCGGATTCAGTTCCTAACGTTATAGTCGTCGATTGTTCACCGCCAATTCCCCACGACTGTTCATACGATATAGATGACTCGCCCCCTCCACCCGTTCCCAGAAAGGATATGCCATACTTAACTTTCTGCCCTACGGTTAACTTTCCTCCGGTATTCCAGCTGGATTTTACGGTATTCTGAACACTTTGTGAGATTTTTACATTATAAACAGCAGGAACAGAGCTGTTATTAACAAAATCCTGTTCCATAACAATAACCGGTGTTGAGTTTTGGCTAATGACCCTTGTGCTTACCGGCTGTAAGGTTCTCATAACCTGCTGCCAATTGTAGGTCTTATATAAATCCCCCCAGGGCGTAGGGCTAGAAAGGTATGCATCATTCGGTTTTCTGCCAAAATAAACTTCAACCGCCCTCTTTAGCTGTTGATCGTTTAGCTGAAAAGTACCTCTTTCTTCATTGCTGATAACGGCAATATCATTTCCTGTAGCTGTGGCTATCGTTTGATGGTTGTCTGATGATGCAGTAATATCAACTTTTATTGACATGATAACGTTCCTTAATTTATGGGTTGTGAGTTTTCATCAACATGCATAATTAGGTTGTTTTCTTTTTCATTCGGATATTGATAGTGCTAATGCTATTACGCCGCGAATGTGTCAGTTGTCAGTCTATAAGTCGGATTATTTAATTTCTTTACATCAAATCTAATGTTTATCAGCATAGGTGTGTTTTTTTACAACGACAAATTTAAATTTATTATTTTTTGTTAGTCAGGAAAGAGTGTTAAGGCGTTAATTAAGTTTCTGCCATAATTTCAAGGAAAATAATTTATTTTCGTCAATGTGAAAAATATCTCATCAGGGCTGATATCGGGTGAGAAATTCTCTATTGGAGAAGAAAGACTGTCGATGTCGATTTTAACGACTGTAGAACAGTGTGACGTGATGTCCGTTGCCGCTGGAGCCTCGTTTGGCAGGCCCCAGCGAACCGTATCCGGTCAGTGTCGCGGTTTTCGTATTTTCGCGGCGCACTGCGCGATGATAAAAATCAGCGACTGAATCAGCACGATGCACGGCCCGGTTGCGCCATCAAGGAAATAGCTGAGCCAGGTGCCGAAAACCGACGAGAATGTGGCGCTGGTTACCGCTACCAGCATCATGGCGCTGAACCGTTTGCACAGCACAAACCCGGTAATGCCGGGGGTGATCAACATGGCGATCACCAGAATCACGCCGACGGCCTGCAGCGCGGCGACGATGGTCAGCGACAGCAGGGTCAACAGGCCATAATGCAGCAGTTTTACCGGCAAGCCGCAGACCTGCGCCTGCGTGGCGTCAAAGCAGTACAGCACCAGATCGCGCCATTTAATCAGGACGACGGCCAGCACCAATAGGCTAATCGCCAGCGTTTGCAGCAGTTCGTAGCGGGTGATCCCCAGCACGTTGCCAAACAGGATGTGGCTCAGGTGCTGTTCGGTATTGACGCGTGAAAACAGCACCAGACCGATGGCGAACATGCCGGAAAACAGAATCCCCATCACCGTGTCTTCTTTGATGCGGCAGCGCTCCTTCACATAGCCGGTAGCCAGCGCGCAAAACAAACCGGAGGCGAACGCGCCGATCGCCAACGGAATGCCCGCCAGCCAGGCCAGCACCACGCCCGGCAGCACGGCGTGGGAAACGGCGTCCCCCATCAGCGACCAGCCTTTGAGCACCATAAAACAGGAGAGCACCGCGCACACCATGCCGACCACGCCCGCCGCCAGCATGGCTTTGACCATGAACGGAAAGGCAAAGGGTTCGGCTAACAAGGTCAACCATTCCATATTATTTCCTCATCGCCAGACGGCGTTGACGACGGGCGGCCAGCAACCCGTGACGGGGCGCGAAGACAAACGCCAGCAGGAACATCAGCGTTTGCAGTGAAACGATGATGCCGCCGGTGGCGCCGTTCAGGAAGAAACTTAGCCAGGCTCCCACGCCGCTGGTGACGGTACCGAGTGCAATAGCTATCAACACCAGCCGCGGGAAGCGGTCGGTCAGCAGCCAGGCGGTAGCGCCGGGCGTAATCACCATCGCGATCACCAAAATGGCGCCCACCGTCTGTAGTGCGGCGACGGTGCAGGCGCTCAACAGGGTGAAAAAGATGATTTTCAACCGCAGCGGCGACAGGCCGATGGTTCGGGCGTGGATTTCGTCAAAAAAGGTGACGAACAGATCTTTCCAGATAAAACACAGCACGATGAGTGAAATACCGATAATCAGCGCCACCTGCAAAATGTCTTCATCGGCAATGCCCAGAATATTGCCGAAGATGATCGACTGCACGTTCACTGCGGTCGGGTTCAGTGAAATGATCAGCAGCCCGGCGGCAAAAAAGGTGGAGAAGATAAACCCGATCACCGCGTCTTCCCGGATACGGGTCAGATGCCGGATGAACGTCATGGCGAGCGCCGCCAGAATACCGGCGAAAAACGCGCCGGCGGCGTAGGGCAGCCCCAGCGCATAAGCGCCGGCCACGCCCGGCACCACCGAATGCGACAGCGCGTCGCCCATCAGCGACCAGCCTTTTAGCATCAGGTAGGCGGACAAAAAGGCGCAGGTGCCGCCGACGAGGCTGCTTATCAGGATGGCTTTGACCATGTATTCATACTGGAAGGGCGCCAGCAACGCATCAATCATGGCGCTTATCCTCCTCATCCGCGGATGAGCGATGGGGCGGCGTCAGGCTGCCCTTGCCGTAAAAGACCGCGGGGCGTTCATCGTCCGTCAGCACCGTCAGCTCGCGGGCATCGGCGTCCTGATGCAGCTGTTGCCCCGACAGACGCAGGTAACGCAGCACGCCGCCGAAGGTTTTCTCCAGATTCGGGTGCGTAAAGGTGCTCTCCGTCGGTCCGACCGCCAGCACGGTGCGGTTGATCAGCACCACCTGATCGCAAAACTCGGGCACGCTGCCGAGGTTATGGGTGGACACCAGAATCAGGTGACCCTCTTCGCGCAGCGTTTTCAGCAATTTGATAATCGCATTTTCCGTCTGCACATCAACGCCGGTGAACGGCTCGTCCAGCAGGATGATTTGCGCCTGCTGCGCCAGCGCTCGCGCCAGAAACACCCGCTTCTTTTGCCCGCCGGACAGCTCGCCAATCTGGCGCTGATGCAGCTCCGTCATGCCAACGCGCTCCAGCGCCAGCGCCACCTGTTTTTTGTCTTCCGCCGACGGAATGCGAAACATCGACATCTTGCCGTAACGCCCCATCATCACTACATCCTCAACCAGCACCGGGAAGTTCCAGTCCACCTCTTCGGTCTGGGGCACATAGGCGATGAGATTGCTTTTAAGCGCCTGCCTGACGGGCAAACCGTTGAGCGACACGCTGCCGGTGGTGGGGCGGACGATGCCCATGATGCTTTTGAACAGCGTTGACTTTCCGCTGCCGTTCACCCCCACCAGCGCGCAGATGGTGCCGCCGTGGAGATGAAAACTGGCGTTATGGATAGCGGTGTGGCCATTGTTGTAGGTGACCGTGATGTCTTGCACGGCCAGCTGTGCGTCTTCTGCGTGCCGGGTCATTGGTTAAAACCTTTTGCAATGGTGTCTACGGTGGTTTTTAACAGCGAAATGTAGTCGGGAACCGGGCCGTCTTTGGTCGACAGTGAATCCACATAGAGCACGCCGCCATAGCGCGCGCCGGTTTCTTTGCTGATCTGGCGCGCCGGTTTGTCCGATACCGTGCTTTCACTGAATACGACCGGGATCTGGTGCTGGCGCACTTGATCAATAACATGGCGAACCTGTTGCGGCGTGCCCTGTTCGTCGGCGTTGATCGGCCACAGATACAGTTCTTTCAGGCCGTAGTCGCGCGCCAGATAGCTGAACGCGCCTTCGCTGGTCACCAGCCAACGGTGTTCGGCCGGAATATTGTTCAGCCGCGCCCGTAGCGGTTGATCCAGCGCGGTAATTTGCGCGGCGTAATCTTTGGCGTTGCGGTTATAGGTTTCCGCATTATCCGGGTCGTATTTCACCAGCGCCGCCCGAATATTTTCGATGTAAATTAAGGCGTTGTTCGGCGACATCCAGGCATGGGGATTCGGGTTGCCGTTGTAGGGGCCTTCGTTGATCGCGATAGGGGCGACGCCTTCGCTAACGACCACGGAAGGCACGCCCTGAATGTTTTCAAAGAACCGGCCGAACCAGCGCTCCAGGTTAAGGCCATTCCACAGAATCAGGTTTGCCGACTGCGTTTTGGCGATATCCCGCGGCGTGGGCTGGTAGTCGTGGATTTCCGCGCCCGGTTTGGTGATCGATTCGACGGTGGCGGCATCGCCGGCAACATGTTGGGCGATGTCCTGAATGATGGTAAACGTGGTAACCACTTTGAGTTTTGCCGTGGCCGGTAGCGAAAAACCGAACAGCAGCGCCAGCAGAGCGGCAGAAAAGGGAAACGGGAAGGATAACCACGTTTTGCGCATCTGAAAGGCCGTAAACATAACACTCTCCCAATAATGATAATGATAACCATTTTCATTTAAAGCCGGGGCTATGTTAACAGACTACATTTAACACCTCAATAACACCACGAAGTAAATTGTTTTGGGGGTAAATGATTTTAGTTTCATGCGCTTTCTGCGCGGAAGGGTGGTTCGCGATAAACACGACGATAAGTTCGAACCGGGCAAGTAAAGCCAGCGCGGTTATAAACGATGGCGGGTATAAAATGCCGACAGGCCATCTGGCAACGAGTATCACCTCGCTCCCGATGGCCGTTGTATTGATTATTTCAGGTTGTTGTTGAAGAAATCGGAAATCTTATCAAACGGAATTTTATCCAGACGATCGTAGAGATCGACGTGGTTGGCATCCTTGATAATCATGAGTTCCTTCGGTTGTGCTGCCGCCCGATAGATATCTTCACTGAAATAACGCGAATGCGCATTCTCACCGGCGATGAGCAGGATCGGGCGCGGCGATATTTCGTTGACGTAGGTCAGCAGCGGCATATTCATGAACGACAGCGGCGTGGTAGCAGTCCAGGCGCCATTGGAGTTCGGCGAGTTCTTGTGATAGCCGCGCGGTGTGCGGTAATACTCGAAAAACTCCTTGATGATCGGATCGGGGCTGCTTTCCAGTTTCTCCGGCAAAATACGAGGGCCGGCGGCGGGCGTGCCTTTCCCGGCGTCAACCCAGCGCTGCTGGCTCATTTGCTCCAGCATTTCGGTGCGCTGCGCTTTAGTCAGGCTATCGTTCAGGCCTTTCGCCATGGTGCGCGACATGTCATACATGCTGGTGGTGACAACGGCTTTGATGCGTTTGTCCACCGCGGCGGCGTTCAACCCCATGCCGCCGAAACCGCATATGCCGATAATACCGATACGGTTGCGATCGACAAAAGGTTGCAAACCGAGAAAATCGACCGCGGCGCTGAAATCTTCGGTATTGATATCCGGTGAAGCCACATTGCGAGGCTCTCCGCCGCTTTCGCCGGTATAAGACGGGTCGAAGGCCAGCGTGACATAGCCGCGCTCGGCCATGGTTTGCGCATACAGACCGGAAGACTGCTCTTTTACCGCGCCAAAGGGCCCGCTGATCGCAAGTGCTGCCAGCCGCTGGTTGCCACGATTTTTCGGCAAATACAGATCGGCGGCCAGGGTGATGCCGTAGCGGTTTTTGAAGGTGACTTTCCGATGGTCGACGTTATCGCTTTTCGGGAAGGTTTTATCCCATTCCTGAGTCAGTTGCAGGGCATCGCCATTGGCTGACGCGGAAGGGGACTGCGCCAGCACCGGCTGGGCGCTGGTCAACACTGTCGCTACGCAAATAGCGATAGCGCTTTGAATGAACGTCTTGCGGGAAAGCAGGCTGTTCATGCGGATTACCTCTCGAATTATTACGGGACACCGCCTGATAAGGGATACGGGTCTTATCAGGGGTGATGTCACGACTGAACGGTTACAGTGCATTCCTCAGAATGGCGGTCACCACTTCCGGGGGATAGGTGTCGGCAATACCGAAGAGACGTACGTTGCTCTGCACGTTTTCAACGATGCCGGGCAAAGCGGTTTCCCCGATATCCAGTTGCGGCAGGCGGGTGGGCGTACCGATGGTGTTGAACCAGCCTTCCAGCGCGGCAATGCCTTGCTCGCCGGTATCGACGCCAAATACGTTGCGGGCAAATCGTCCGAACTGCGCCGGGTTGCGGTCGATGTACCATTTCATCCAGGCCGGGACCACCACCGACAGGCCGGCGCCATGCGGTACGTTGAACAGCGCGGAAAGCGAGTGTTCGATGGCGTGGTTAGGGTAGCTAAAGCCCGCGGCGCCGGAAAAGGTCAGGCCATTCAGCGCCAATGTCGCGGCCCAGGCGAACTGTGCGCGGGCGCTATAATCCGCCGGGTCGGCAAGCAGCGCCTCGGTTGTCTCGATGACCGTGTTGATCAGCGATTCAACCAGCCGTGATTGCAGGTTAGGATGCACCGTCGCGGTGAAATAAACCTCGATCAAATGAGCGATGACATCCGAAGCGGAATACACCAGATAGTCACGAGGTACGTCCTGCATCAGCGTCGGGTTGACGATGGATACTTTAGGGAACAGAGCGGGCGACGAGATGAAGAACTTCTCTTTGGTTTCGTCATTGGTGACCACCGCGCCCGGGTTCATTTCGCTGCCGGTCGCGGCCAGCGTCAGAATGGCGAACAGCGGCAGCGCCGACTCGACGGGGGCTTTGCCGGTAAACAGATCCCAGACATCGCCATCGTAGCGGACGCCGGCCGCGATCGCCTTGACGCTATCGAGCACCGATCCGCCGCCGACGCTTAGAATGGCGTCGACCTGATGCGCTTTTGCCAGGTCGATGCCTTCCCGCACCGTCGAGATAACCGGATTGCTGACGATGCCGCCGCATTCAACCAGCGCAATACCTTGCCCGGAGAGACTCTGGCTGACGATGTTGAAAAGACCGTTGCGTTTGATGCGCTCACTGCCGTAGCAGAGCAGCACTTTTTTAATGCCATGATCGGCCAGATGCTGACCAATCCAGTGTTCCTTGCCGACGCCGAATTCGATTTGGGTCGGGTTAAAGAAAGTGAAGTTTTCCATATTTACGTCCTTTGAGTCTTCTGGTTGCTCATCTGACCGCCGGACACAGGCTGTGGGGATGAGCAGACTTGAATTGACACATACCGAACGGAGCGAAAACACGTTCTGAGGGATGACCGGGATTACGCTGACCGCTTAACGTTCTTGCAGGATGCATTTTTCGTGATCTTGTCAGCCCATCGATAGACAGATACTCCACATTTATTGCCTGATCCTCCAACTGCCGGGATTGTCGATTGGCTCTATCGTGTCGGGGGGATATGCTGCAAAAAGGCACTGACTGGAGACGTGGTATGCCGAATCAGGAACAACAGATAAGACGGCACGACGCCGACGCCGACGCGGTCGACGTGACGAGTGAGGCGATGGTGGAGGTTATCGGGCGATGGACCGCCGGTCAGACGGACTGTACCACCCCGATTCCGAGCCTGACGCTCTTTCGACGTGAAGCGCCGATGCCGCCGACCACCTGTCTGGTTGAACCCAGTATTGTCCTCGTGGTTCAGGGCGAAAAACAAATGCTGGTGGGCGGCGAGGCCTACTCTTATAACACCCGGCATTTCCTGATTACGTCGCTGGATCTTCCGGCTAATTCGCAAGTGAATGTCGCCAGCCCGGAAAGGCCCTGTCTGGGGCTGACCATGAAGTTCGATCTTCGCATCATGGCGGAGCTGATCGCACAGGGCAGTTTGCCGCTGCCCACGCTGCGGGCAAATGACAGAGGCATTGGCATCGGCACGGTCACGCCGGTGTTGATTGAACCCTTCAGGCGGATGCTGGATTTGCTTGATGAGCCCGGCTCGATCCCGGTGCTCGCACCGCTGATCGAGCGGGAAACCCACTATCGCCTGCTGATGAGCGATCAGGCCGCGCGGCTGTGGCAAATCGCGTCGGTAGGCAGCCAGGGACACCGGGTCTCCCGGGCCATCGACTGGCTGAAGATCAATTACACCGCGACGCTCCGGATTGATGATCTCGCGGCCTATGTGCAGATGAGCACATCAAGCCTGCATCACTACTTTCGGCAACTTACTGCCATGAGCCCTTTGCAGTATCAAAAGTGGCTGCGGTTAAATGAAGCCCGGCGTCTGATGCTGAACGAAGATTTGGACGCGGCCAGCGCGGCCTTCGACGTCGGCTATGAGAGCCCGTCGCAATTCAGTCGTGAGTACACGCGCCTTTTCGGGGCGCCGCCAAAGCGTGACATAGACGGATTGCGGCGCAAGGCGGATAGTGAGGGCGGTGACTCTCAGCCCGGAGAGCCGGATAAACCACGAAAACCAGGTGGGATGGTTTCCCTTTCCGATTAATCAGCGTTATTGTTTTGGTTATCCAATGCCTGTTTCAGGAATCACGATGATGAAGGATTCGTTCACTATCGGCGAAGAGCATGTGCGGTTTACCGCCCCCGATATCGCCTTGTCGATAGGATACCGCGCCATTGCCCGCCAGTTCTTCCACCACAAAATCCCATCGCCTTATGAAGTGGAAATGGCGATCGCCACCATTGAAGACCAACTTCAGGCGACACCGGCGCTACGTCAGGTGGCGCAACATATTGCTTCCGCCGACGTTTATCTTAAAGAGATTGCCCGCAGCGCCGGCCGCCACGACACGCTGACTCAGCAACAAATCGAGAACGTGTTCAACCGGGTGGCGGATGTCATTTCCGGCAGCCCCTGGCACGACGGCGAATTCCCGGAGGATACGGGCTTTATCAGTTATCTGGTCATTGTGCGCGAGCTATCGCACCATCTTAATATTCAGCAGATAACGCTGTTATAACGAGGCTACCCGTGAGCGGTATTCCTGCTTCATGTTTTATTTCGTATCAGTAAGAGGGCGCGCGCATTCTGTAAGTTAATCCAGCGGCCCACAGATGAGCGGGCACAGCAAAGTGTTCTGGCAACATCGCTGACGCGACTTCCTCTGTGCAGCATCAGCATGGCAGTCAGCCCGCGGGCATGGTTTTTATCACGCGTTTTATGAATGGTTTTCTGCATCAGTCATCGTTCGCTACGGGGGATTGGTGCTATGATCGGCATCGCTCAGTCCGGTTGATGATTTGTGATGTTTGGCGATTGATCAGATCGCACAATCCGGGCTGAGTTTCCTCAAAGTGATCTACTATATTTGGCGCAGCTATTTAGGCGCTGAATTTAGATAGAAATATGGTATTTTTTCTTTGGGGGGAATTATATCGTAATGTTAAAATAGGGATAATATCAGGCCAGGCGTTATTGGCCTTAATCAAGGAGGTGTCAAAATGATTCATGGAATTGAATACATAAAAATCACGTTATATATCGCATTGTTTCTCAGTATGCCGGGGCCAACTAATACATTGCTTCTTTGTTCTGGTTATACTCAAGGTTTTGTTAAAAGTATAAAATTGACTTTATCAGAATGGCTTGGATATCTATTGGCTGTCACTGCATGGGGATTGCTGTTTAACTATTTGGCACAACATGGAAACCCGGTACTGAACGTGATGAAGATATTATCGGCATGTTATGTCGTGTATTTGGCGGTGAAAGTGTGGAGGTTTTCTCTTCATCAAACCAGTGAGAAGATCACTTTCAGCACGGTTTTTATCACGACCTTACTCAACCCCAAGGCCTTTTTCTTCGCTGACTCCATCATCCCTCCATCAGCCTTCATATATCAAGACAGCTATATTCAGGCGATGCTTTGCCTGTTTTTGGCATTATTACCCATATCATGCATATGGATTTACTCCGGGACGTTGATTAGTCTCAGCCAAGCCTCAAGCCAGCCCAGACTAAAACCAACGTTGTTTTATCGTGGCGCTTCACTCGTTATTTCACTTTTTGCTGCTTCGATGTTTTATAAATCAGTATCTATTATTTTTTAGTTAAAGAGATTAGCTTGTTACCGTAATCCTGACATTGAAATTTTATTGCGCTTTTCTTCACTGCAAATGGTCAGGATATACTCAAAGTTATTGTGTGCTGATTGCGATAGTTGTAAAAAACGATTTATTCATCAACGTTCTGGTATTCAGTACGTCCGCATTTTTTCTGGGTGTACTGAATTATCTTAATTGCTGAATAGCCTGGATATGTTTTGTCTGACCTCCGGTTGAAAAAAGGTTTTCTCATGCATGATGACTTCCTGTGCCGTGTACTCAGGTAGCTTACTCCGAAGGCACTGAGTCAGATGAGCCTTTAACGTGACAAGTGATGTTCGTGGTTTTTTGACCAGATCCCTGGCTCTGGACAAGGCGGCCTCTAAAACTTGTTCCCTTGGGTAAACCGGAAAGGGAATTCCTCGCTGCCTCAGCTCTTCACCTCGATAATTATTACCCAGCATCAATATCTCTTGTCCCAGGGCCAATCCTAATTTCTCCGGTACGATAAGTGTTCCTCCCATACCGGGAGTAAAGCCGTATTTCATGAAATTGGCGGTATAGATGCTTTCCTGACTCATAATGACAAAGTCGGCAAACAGCCCCATCACCAAGCCACCTCCGACGGCGTGCCCTTGCATAGCGGAAATAACGGGAATCGGGCATTCCAGAGGTAAGCTATAAATATTGGTATCAGTAAATTTTCCTTTTCCCTCTTGTAACGCGAACAGGTCTTCCTGTGTTCCCCCTGTAGCAAAATAGCTATCGTAACCTGTCAGGATGACTGCTTTATAGTGGTCTGATGTTTCAATATGCTTGAATACCTGGATTAGCTCGTGGACCAATGCTCGGGAGAATGTATTTTTGTGGATTTTGTCCTGCATTTTTACATACACAATTCCCGGTTCTATTTCTTGAAAATCAACAACATTTGTGGCCATTGTTTTATTCCTCCCAAGGATATTTCCCCGTTTGGATATAACGGGAGATTTTATTGAGGTTCTCTTGATCGGAAAAAATTTCCACATTCAAGGCGAGAGCTGCCGGTTTCTGATCGCGAGTGAGAGTAACCAGCTCGCTCATGTATGATTTGTAACGTGTAATGGCACACTTCGATAAACAGTTAAGCCGTTGTATGTGCTTCTTGAGGATCAGGTCGCTGTCGTTACCGTGATCGTCGACTAAACCCCAGCGGTAAGCTTGCTCTGCTGACACTGGTTTTGTCATTAGCGTCATGTAATGCGCTTTTTGTTTTCCTATTTTGTGCACCAGAAAAGGAAGTACACAGGCAGGCAGCAAGCCGAACAACATTTCAGATAAACTGAACATGGCCCGGGTGTCCGCAATGACGATATCGCTGGCGGCAACGAAACCGATTCCTCCTGCGTTGGCTTTGCCTCTGACATGGGCGATGCTGATGTAAGGCCCGCTCATCATATCCTGCCAGACTTCATACAATATCTCTGGATCCTGAGGGCGGCCACCACTGCTATTTCCGGCAATATTACCTTGTTCTATGGCGTGTAAATCGGCACCAAAGCAAAAGACTTCGGGTAATCCTTCAACGACTAATATGCTGATGCTATCGCGGTATTGCCGGATAACCTCCCGGCACTCTATCGCAAAGTTTTCATTAATGGTGTTATTGGCTTCAGGTCGATGTATCTGCAGGTATAGCACCGGACCTTCCTGCCTCAAGCGGATTGTTTGGTAAAATGCCATTGTCAGACCCACTCATATTCACGGTGAAATTCGTTGATTCGGCTTAGTACGAGATGATGGGTATTCTGAGGGCCTGAATGGATTTGAGGAAAAAGGCTCAGATCCAGCATGACATTTTTAGTACCGAAGCGGACTCCATGGTTGCCGTAAAGCAGCGCATCATATTCACCCATTGTGAGTTCACGACGTCTGTCAAGATGAGCGCCAATGTCCATTTGTCTGACACGCCGACAACCTTCAGGAGTCACGACACCGCTGAAAAACTCTGAGCAGCATCCCGAACCGTAGGAAAAGCATCCAATCCGTTGTGGTGACTGAATATCCGCATTGGATAAGGTGCTGAGTAGAGAAAGGGCTAATGTTGCCCCCATGATATTGCCGACTCGCTGACAATAATTCAGGCCGGGAGCTACGCGACGGTTAAAATCGGCTTCCGTATCCTGCGGCGTGGCGCGTACCATTTTACGCATCATGTTACGGTGAGCACCTTTGACCATTCCACCAAAAGGCGTATGAAATGCCAGATAACCAAATGTATTGACATAATCAATGCCGGCAACGCGTTTTTCGTACTCCAGATAGGCTTTTTCACAACATTCCAGATAAGCCAGTAATGACAAGTCGGAATCACCGGTTTCTTTATCCGGGACTGGCCTACAGGTATCCATTACTTCATAACCGTAATAGCCGTTTGCCCCCGCATCGATCTGAAAAACGTGAGGGGTGTCGCTGACCAGCATGGCAACAGCGCCGGAGCCACCGCTTGGCTCGGCAAAAGACCAGTCCTGACTGGTATGGTCGCTATTTTCTTCTTCCAGAATAAATCGCGTCATATCGGTGGCAATAACTAAAGCTTTACTGCCGGGAGATGTCTGGGAGAGGATTGTATTGATAGCCATTTGCAAACCGGCGACGCCAGAGTAACAGGCTGTTTTCAGTTCGAACAACCGACAGTTTCGCTTTAGCCCCAGATAGTGGTGAACATAGGTACTGATTGACTTGCCGAAGTCGATTCCCGATTCTGTACAGGTGATCAATAATTCAATACTGTTTTTTTCCTGCTCACTTAGCGCATCCAGAATGGGTTTCGCTGCATTGACGGCAAAGCTGACAGGATCTTCACAAGGCAAACTCACCGTTTTTTGCTTCATCAAGAGATTGTCAAAACGGGACATATCCAGTCGGCGGTGCTGCGCCAGCTCTCTGACATTAATGTAGCTTGTACCACAAAACGCGTTTATCGCTTCAATTCCAACGGAAATCATAAGGTCCCTCTTACGCTAAATTAGGTAAACGCTATTGGTTGACGTGCTCCAAAACAACACAGGTATTAATGCCGCCGAAACCGAAGGCGTTATTCAACGCGATGTTGATGTCCTGGCGTTGAGCATGTTGCCCGACAAAGCGGCATTCATTGTTGATGGGTGTTTCCAGGTTCAGATTGGGATGGAGAAAGCGTTCTTTCATTTGAACCAATGTGGCTACCGTTTCTACAGCCGCGGCGGCATACAGACAGTGCCCCGTGAGGCTTTTGGTTGAGTTAAGCCAAATCTGGCGATGATAAGAGCCAAAAACGCGCTTGATGGCGGCGATTTCAGTTTCATCTCCCATCAGTGAACTGGTGCCATGCGTATTGATATAGTCGACAGAATCATAGGCACAACCCGCAGACAGCAATGCCTGTGCCATTACCCGGGATTCGCCTTCACAACTTGGATTACTACCTCGATTGGCATCCAGACAGATACTGCCGCCGAGGATGCGTCCCCAAATTGGTGCGTGGCGTTTACGCGCGCTTTGTTCATTTTCCAGCAGCAGACAGGCACACCCCTGACCGTAAACAAACCCTTTTCGCTGTTGGTCAAAGGGGCGACAGAGCTGTGTTGGATCACCCGAATCGCTTTTAGTCAGCAAAGCGCCGCTGTTTTTGAATGCCTGTACCTCCGGGGGCGATAAATCCGCCATTGCTCCGACGACCAGACAAGACTGAGTGATTCCCGATGCGACTTGTCGGTATGCCTGGATAATGCCGGCGTTTCCGCTGGCTGACGCGCCACCAACGGTGCAGCCTTCTCCACGGATAGTGAAGAGCTCGCTGAGCAAACCTAACTGGTTGGTATCCATGAAGTACAATGCATAGCTGGCAGGAACAAACTCAGGTTGGTCGGTGAAGGATTGCCGGATTTGATACTGATATTTTTGCTCGATGTTATGTCCGGCAATGATGATGCCTCTTTGCTCTGGCGGGTAAGGACATTCGTCGGCAAAGGCAGCACGCCAGGCTTCAAGTGCCGTAGCGAGCGATACCTGGGCGCTCAGCGGTACTCTGGCACCCAGGCGTAAAGCATCGTTTAGCGTTTCCTGAGTGAGCGATAAAGACGCTAATGCGGCTTTATAGTTGTAATCAGACAGGCTTGCCTTGATTTCTGGGTATTCGTTGGCATGCCTGCTGATTCCACTGATACCTGTTTTCAATGATTGGGTAAAAGCGGGTATTCCGATTCCATTCGCAGCGGCTATGCCTAAGCCGGTCACAACGACATTGTGCATCATACGCATCCTGCTTTGATTCACTGAAAGGCCATCTTCGCCAGAAGATCTGCATAGTTTGGATGGCTACTGCGCTTTAGCGTGCAAGAAATCTACTAATTCTCCGATATTTTTGAGGTCGCCGGCTTCATGGAGAGGGAACATGAGATCGAGGGTTTCCATACTGGAGAGCAGAATATCCGCCCGGTCAATTGAGTTGGCCCCCAAGTCCTTCATGCTCCGCTCCGGCGTAATGGCACTGGTATCCAGATAGGGGAGGATTTCCAGTAAGTTATGCACGATAATATTGAAAATATCTTCCTTACTCTTGTGGCTCATGTGGTGCTCCTTACTTGTGCATGACTGGCTTAAATAAAATTACTATTATCAAAAGAAAATTATCGACGAGTAATGAAACACCAAAACTCAACTGATTGTTTTGATTGTTCGTCTCAATGCTTATACCTGTCATATTGCGATAAACAGAATCTGTTGATTATTTATGATAACCTCATGTAATTACTTTTTTAAACATTATAGAGAAGCTGTATTACCGGTTTACTGTAATCTGAATTACTTTGGATATAACTATTTTTATTGTAATAAATGAGTGTGACTTTATCTATGTAACTTATGTGTAACTTATGGGCAACTCTATATCAGTGAAGAAAGCGGTGTCAATCAGTGTTCTTGACAATAAAAGCGAGACGTTGATTTTTATAATTTTCGTACTCAACAATTCCCATATCTTCATATGCTCCTTACCGGGAAAGAGGCCGATGGTTGCTGTAAAGTACTGAGCTTTTCGGCAGCTACAGGCTGTAGTAGCAACGCATAGCAAAAAATTCACGACAGATATGTCGTCGATATGTAGTGATTTAATGCTATATCGGCATGGCAATGAAATTGAACGTATGGCTATTATTGCGAGTTGCGGCATGTTTTCTGTATTGGCCACTGTACGATGGAGAGGTTTTAGTGGTTTTCGGCATCACTCAGCCTGTCTGGCAATATATTTTTTTGTGATAGCTAAAATTGTTCAATTCAGCTTGTTACACCCCGAATTCTATTGCTGTTTGTAGTCATTGCTTCTCTGTTTTTTATTGATTAAAAATGATTTTTTAATGATGGAAATTATTTGAAATAATTTTTTTGTTGAGGGTAAAACATATCTGCAACACACTGATAACGTACGTGTGTGCTTTACGTTTAATAATCTATGGACTCACTTCATACCCGGGTTTTCCTTTTCATTTCCGGGTTTTCTTTTGGTTTTCTAATATCAAAATCAATCTGCTTTTTTTTAGTGTAAATAGCTGCTTTTTATTGATTTCTTGGTGTTTATCAATAGCGAAACTTTCAGGGGCGAAGGTTTCGGGACTTAACCAAAATTGTTTAAACATATTGGTGACAAGGAGGTCGTGATGTCGGAGTACACGTTAAATAAGAGTCATCTTGTTATTTCCGGGCACATAGTATCAAATGAACCCATCCTGCCGGCAATGGGATACATTCATTTTGTCGCGGCTTCGCTTCTGGATCACAAGCAAAGTCATCATCAGATTTCTCTTTATCCTTTGCAGATAAAAGATGCGGTATGGTTTGCACCTCTTACGGTTGCGGCAGGCGAATGTCAGGTTAATATTCATCTGGATACCGAGGGAGAGGGCATAACCTATTGGGTCACATCCACGGTGCCGGGAAAAGCGACAAAACGTCATGCGACAGGTGTTGTTTTTTCAGGTTTAAACAATGAGCCTGATTTGAATAAAAAACCGGTGACCAATAATGCCGAAGAACCTGTTTTTCGTCTTCCTGATACGTCATCTCACACTTTCACTCACCGACTGAACCGCGATGAAATTTACCGCTTGTTTCTGGCCGGCGGAATCAACTATGGGGAACAGTTTCAGTGTCTGGACGAGTTTCACTATAGCCAGGATCTGTTTTGGGGGCGGATCGTGGCTGATGAGGCGAATCTGACGGATCTTCCTTCACCTTACATACTCGATGCTGCAATCCAAACGGTCTTACTTGGCGCCAGGGAAGGCCGACTACCCAATCATCAAAATCAGGTTTATGTCCCTTTCTCGTTGGAAAATATCGTCATTCATACACATTTAACGCCAACGTGCGACGTATTTGTCGCACCCAGACAGTCTGTTTCAGACACTACCGAGACGCGCGTTTTTGATGTGTTCTTAGCTAATGAGTCGGGAGCGATAGTGGTGGAAATGCATGGGGTACATATTCGTTCATATCAACGCGTCGGGCGGAGTGAGCAGGCTGTAGGAGTAGAAAAAATCGAACAACCAGCCGGCCAACCGAATTTTGGTCAGCAAAATCAAACAGAGCGTATCTCCGGGCAATCATGGGCCATTGCCGCAACCTTTACTGCGGAACCGATCGCAGAACCTTTACAGGCATGGTTCTCTCGGCTGAACTGGCAGGATCAGATTCACTTTGCGCCATACAACCAGGTTTATCAGGAGCTTTTGGGCCAACAAGGTGTATTTGCTGCGAATACTGACGGCGTCAATGCGATTATCTGCCGGTTAGACGATCTGGTTGCTAACGGAACGAGAACCGCCCCTACCAGAAAAAATGTGGTACCTCAGGTTTCTGCGGCGCAAATTGAGCAGCATTTGACGGATTGTGAACGCTTTGTACTGCCTAACGGTATGGAGATCGCACATCTTAAATCTTATGAAACCAGCTATCTCTATGAGGAGATTTTCGTAGAGAAAACATACGTGAAGCACGGCATTTCTTTTGAGCCGGGAGAGGCGATAGTCGATATTGGCGGCAACATCGGCATGTTCTCTCTGTTTGCTACCACCCAATGTCCTGATTTACGTATTTTTTCTTGCGAACCCTCGCCGATTTCTTACGAGATTCTCCGAAAGAACCTTGCATTGTATGCACCTCAGGCGAAAGCATTGCAAGCCGGTATTGCCGATAAAGACGGAGAAGCCGAATTTGTTTTTTACCCGAACGCTTCGGTTTGGTCAGGGTTTCATACCGATGAAACAGAAGATGGCGAAGCGCTGAAAAAATCGATGGAAAATGAGGTAACCAAGCGTTTCAGCGATACCGATAGTGAAGCCATTCGGGAGCATCTGGATGACATGATCGGTGAACGTCTGCGAAAACAAACCTATCAGGTCAGGATGCGCTCGTTAGCCAGTATTATGCAAGAGCATCATATTGAGACGATTGGTTTGCTGAAAGTGGATGCTGAAAAATGCGAATGGGAAATTCTCAGTAGTATTACTGATGAAATATGGCCGAATATTCGTCAGGTTGTCGTTGAGGTTCATGATAAAGAAGGTACGACAGCGAATAAGATAGCCCAATTGCTGCGGGATAAAGGCTTTGAATTGGCGACGGTTGAAGAGGAGATGCTGAAGTCTTCAGGTTTAGCCAATTTTTATGCCAGGCGCCCTGTCGCTCATACGGATAATCAGCATCGCCTGACGTCATTTGAGCAGGCGATCAGCGATAACTTTAAGGAATTGCTGACGCTGGTCAGAGAAACGCAGCATAGCCGCCGGGGGCCTACGCTCTTTGTGCTGTGCCCGCCGTCTCCCGAGATGAAAGCGCGGTTTTCTGCCGAGCTGCTCAACAACATACCTCAGATGATACAAAAAATTCTGGGGGATAAGACGGACATTATCGGCATTGATCTGAACAGTGAGTTGGCAGCAGCTTATGATGTCACCGAATATCACGATGCCGTTCGTGATGAGATGGGGCACATTCCTTATATACCCGAGTTTTTTGACGTCATCGCATCGGTGCTTGTTCGTCACATCCATGCCTTCCGACGTTCACCTTATAAAGTGATCGCCCTTGATTGCGATAACACGCTTTGGTCCGGCGTGGTTGGTGAACAAGGTGCCGAAGGCGTCAAAATCGATTCGAATTATCGTGCGTTGCAACAGTTCATGTTACGGCAGAAAGAGCGGGGCATGCTGTTATGTCTGGTGAGCAAGAATAATCATGAGGATGTCAGACAAGTATTCGATAGTCGTGATGACATGATTTTGCAGTGGGATGATTTTGTTGACACCAAAATCAACTGGAATGCCAAGTCCGCTAATCTTCAACATCTGGCAAAAACACTCAACCTGGGCTTGGATAGTTTTGTTTTTCTTGATGATAGCCCGATTGAATGTGCAGAGGTCTCTGCTGGCTGCCCACAGGTATTAAGTTTACGCCTACCTGATAATAGCGACGACATTCCGGGATTTCTTGCTCATGTCTGGGCCTTTGATCAGGGACGTCACCGAACGAATGAAGACACAAAACGTACGCATATGTATCAGGAGCAGGTTCAGCGTGAAGCGTTTCGTCAGAGTGTATTCAGTATGGAAGCATTCATTCGTGGGCTGGCGCTTGACATTACAATCGAGCCAGCGACGCCGGATCAGGCGGAGAGATTGTCCCAACTGACGCATCGCACCAATCAGTTTAACTTTGTCAAAACACCATACTCCGTTGCCGATATTGTTGCCAAAATTCAAAGTTCGGAACGGGGTTGTCTGAGCATTCGTGTCGCTGATCGATTCGGTGATTATGGTATTTGCGGTTTGTGCTTGTTCTCTGAGCGGGAAACGGTGTTATCGGTTGATGGGGGATTGCTTAGTTGCCGCGTACTGGGGCGCGGTGTTGAATATCAGATGTTGAATGCCCTTGGACGACAAGCGCTGGAACGGAAGAAAGCGATCGTTGAAATCCGATTTGTGACCAGTGATAAAAACAAGCCGGCTGAAAATTTCCTGCGCAGTATCAAGGCCATCACATATGTACCTGAATCTTCCAGTGTAGGGACTTACACCATACCCGCTGCCGTCTTGGCCGAATTGGTTTTTACTCCTTCATCACAATCTATTGATTCAACTGATAATACTCAATCTGAATCTGAAGTGGCTCCGCAGCAACGGTTGCTGCCGGCAGATACAAGCCTGATGCAGCAAATCGCGGATCATCGCGGACGATTACCGGTTCTCCGGTCGGCGTCGGAGCATGGTTCGGCAGCGTATCTACAGGCAGAACAAGAGAAGGTGTCGCAACCCGTCGGCACCGACGAAGACGCCATCCTGAATTATATCAACATCGTGATCGTGAAGAATCTGCTGGAATGCCTGAAGAAAAAGGTTGATATCGACGAAGCTAAAGCATTTTCCGAGTATGGCGTTGACTCCTTCGCGGCAATTAATCTGGTGGTAAAACTGAACGGTGCGTTTGCGATAAAACTTCCGAGTACCGTGCTTTTCGATTATGGCTGCGTGAATGATTTACGCAGCTATCTGATGGCAAATTATCAGCATGCCATTGTGACGCGTATGCAGTCGGAATGGCCGGTTGTTGATACGCAGGATGACGCGGCGCCATGCAGTGAAGACAGCCCGACAAGACAGATCGCGCACAAAACCGATGCTGCCCACAAGATGGCACGCCACATCTATGAGGGGGATATCGCCGTCATCGGCATGTCCGCACGTTTACCCGGCGTGGCGAATGTTGATGCGTTCTGGTCTTTGTTGCTGGAAGGCGGCACCTGTATTTCCGACGTTCCGGCAACGCGCTGGAATATCGCCGACTATTTTGATGAAGACCGTACGAAACCAAATAAGACCTATGGCCGATGGGGCGGTTTTATTGAGGATATTGATAAGTTCGATGTGTCTTTTTTCGGTATTTCCGGCAAAGAAGCCCGGCAAATGGATCCTCAGCAACGTCTGTTTTTACAGGAAAGCTGGCACGCGCTGGAGGATGCAGGGTATGCCAACCGTGAGATAAAAGACAAAAAATGGGCTGTTTATGTCGGAGCCGATGCCGGCGACTATCAGGCTAATCTACGGCAGCATGGTATCCCGCTGGATGCCTCTTCATTTATGGGGAACGATTCATCGATCCTGGCTGCCCGCATTGCCTATTTTATGGACATGAAAGGCCCGGCAATGGCGATCGATACCGCCTCTTCATCATCCTTGGCCGCCGTACATTTGGCGTGTGAAAGCCTGAGAAACGGCGCTGTCGACATGGCTATTGCCGGGGGCGTGTCAATCCATACTACCGCCAACTTCCACATTTTGTGCGCAAAAGCCGGGATGTTGTCGGCCGATGGGCGTTGTAAGCCGTTTGATCACCGGGCTGATGGTTTTGTGCCGGGTGAAGCGGTGGGGGTAGTGATCCTCAAGCGGTTGCAGGATGCAATTGACGATAAAGACCACATTTACAGTGTGATCAAAGGGTCGGCCATGAATCAGGACGGTAAGACGAACGGGATTACAGCGCCAAGCAGCCGTTCGCAGACCGATTTGATTTGCCAGGTATACGATGCGTTGAACCTCAGTGCTGATGAGCTGACCTATATTGAGGCGCACGGTACCGGCACGAAGTTAGGTGATCCCATCGAGATTACTGCTCTGACCGATGCCTTCCGCAGACAGACCCCGCGAACCGGTTTTTGTGCGATTGGATCGGTAAAAAGTAACATCGGCCATTGTGTCCATGCTTCCGGCGTCAGCGCGCTGATAAAACTTCTATTGTCTTTCAAGCACCGCAAGCTGGCTCCCAGCGTGAACTTTGAAAAGCCGAATCCACTGATTCCCTTTGAAGACACTCCCTTTGTCGTCAATACCCAAGTGCAGGACTGGCAACCGAACGCTCAGGGAAGACGAATAGCCGCAGTCAGTTCTTTTGGTTTTAGCGGCACCAATGTCCACATGGTGCTTGAAGAATTCCGACCTGCAGAAGTGTCGCCGGTGAGTGCTCCCCTGGAATCGAATACTGAGCCGGCGTTATTACTGCTTTCTGCCAGAAGCGAGGCGCAATTGCATGCCCTGGCTCGGCAACTCAACGCATATATTCAGCAACACTCGCATCTGACCGGCAGTGAGTTAAAAGACATTGCTTATACGTTACAACTAGGGCGTGAATCTTTAGGCCATCGCCTGGCTATTGCCGGAAGAAGTGGTGCAGAGATACTCACCGGGCTGGGCGATTATCTGAACCGGAATACGTTTGCTCAAAGTTACCTTATCGGGACGGTTGCACAAGGAGAGAAAAACAAGGGCAACAGCAAGCGGCAGCAGGTGGAAATCGAGACTTTTATTCAGCAGCGTGATTTACGGGGGCTGGCGGGGCAATGGCTCGAAGGTCGGCAAATCGACTGGACTGCATGGTATCAGGCTCCGCGCCAACGTGTGGCTGGCTTGCCGCTTTATCCTTTTGAGCAAGAACGGTACTGGTTACCTGATGACAATGGCGATTCGACGCCAGCCAGCAGGAATCATGGCACTGTCCTGTCTACCGCCGTGATGCCGACAAGCGCAACGCTATCCGCTCCAGATAGGGCTGTTGGCCCAACAGTCGGAGCGCACACAGAAGGTAAGCGGGTGCTGGCTGCTTTGCAGACATTCCAGGCGGAACCATTTCAGGTTTCGAGCCGAAATACGCAGCACTCCCCCTTCCAGTTAACGGATGAAGGTCAGGGAATATTTTATCTTCAACTGCATGACGCTGATGGCTGCTTGCCAGAAGAGGATGCTTCGGGAACGGCTCGGCTCAGTCAGCTTCTCTATCTATTCAATGAAATAAAAAACAGAAAAGACATTAGCGTGTTGTTACTCAGCGGGGGAGAACACCGTTTTCTTCCCGCCCTCGAAGACGATGCCACGCTGTTTTGGCAACAAGCACTGTATCGTGCCGTTCTGGAATTACCGTTTCCCGTGATTGCCTCTGTGCCCGGGGATTGCAAAGGCTACGCGTGGCTGTTTGTCTGCCTGTGCGATTTTGCTGTCTTGAGCGCCACTGGCCGCTATCAGTATGTCATCCGGAAACAGGTGGTATCGCAGCAGTTATATCATCTGCTTAGCGAGCGTTTTTCGCCCGCTGCAGCGCAGATATTGTTGACGGATTGGCGGGGAATTGAAGGGCGTTATCTGAAAGATCTGGGGGTATTGATGCCGGTTTTCCCATCGGCGGCGGTGGCCGGGGAAAGTCTGAAGCTGGCGCAGGAATTGGCGACGGTACCCAGAGAGGCGTTGGTTCAATTGAAGCGGCATTTAGCCGCCGGGTTGCTCTGTCGGTCCGTTGCGCTGGCAGAAAGCCCCGTTGCTTTTGTCGTCGAGAATGCCGCACCAGAAACCGATGAATTCGTGGTACTGACGGAAGACAAGTTACAGGCATTTGAGGCCGGGCAACTAGGGTTACCGCCGGGCGAGCCGCGCAAGGTGACATTCAATTCTCCGGTTATCGATGCGGAAGTCTATGACAATGGCGTTCTGCTGGTCCGGCTGTGTGAGCGGGAAAGCCGTAATAAGTTCTCTAAAGCGTTTGTTGCCGGTTTTGACGAGGTCTTTGCGCATATTCGCCACAATCAACGCTATAAGGTGGTCGTGCTGACCGGGTATGACCACTATTTTGCCAGCGGCGGTACGATGGAAACATTGCAGGCGATCCAAAAGGGAAACGCCAAGTTTACCGATGAGAAAATCTTTGCCTTACCGCTGGAGTGCGATATCCCGGTGATTGCCGCCATGCAGGGGCACGGTATTGGCCCTGGCTGGGCTGTGGGCATGTTCTGTGATGATGCGGTTTTCAGTCAGGAAAGCGTCTATTACAGTCCTTATATGCGCTACGGATTCACGCCGGGAGCTGGGTCAACCCTGATTCTTCCCCGCCGTCTGGGGTTGGATCTCTCCAGAGAAGTTCTGTTTACCGCCAGAGAGTATAAGGGGGGCGAGCTTCAGGCTCGTGGGCTCAAAAACCCGGTTCTTGAACGTGCTCAGGTATTACCATTTGCTCTGGCCGCTGCCAATGCATTGGCGCGGATGCCCCGCGATGAGCTGGTTGCCTGGAAAACACAACGTTCACAGCACATCAGAAATCAGGTCGAAGCAAACTATGCTCTGGAACTGCAGATGCATGAGCATACATTTGTCGGCAATCAGGACGTGCTGGCGCGTATCCAGCAGCATTTTAATCAGGGGATGTCCGGTCACCTTAGCGCTCAGGATCCGGCTGACCGTCAGAAAGTGTCTGTGGGCGAAAACACGAAAGCGGCGGATTCAGTGGGGACGGTGCAGCAAGAACATGGCAATAACCTGGCCTTTGAACCGATTTACAGCCTGTTACGCCGTATGCTGGCGGATGAGTTGCAAATCAAAATTGAACACATTGATGGCGAACAGCCCTTTGTTGACCTAGGACTGGATTCCATTACCGGCGTCACCTGGATTAGAAAGATTAACGCGGAATACGGTCTGACACTCAATGCCGCCGAGGTGTACAGCTACCCTAATCTGAAAGTTTTTACCGGGCTGGTCGTTAGCGAAGCTGCACGGCACACGGCAACGGGTGGAGGCCGGGCCCGCGGGGCTGAGAGGGCTTCCGATCTGGCCTTGGCTCCGGTGGTACAAGTGGCCGGCAACGCCAGCGAGGTTCGGGAAGGTGCGGTTGACTCTCGAAAAAACGCCAAGACTCCCTCCGCGAGCATGTTGGCGTTTTTAAGCCAAACATTGGCTCAGGAACTGCAGATTAAACCTCAGGCGGTTGATCCGACTGTGGCGTTTGTCGATTTAGGATTGGATTCGATAACCGGCGTCACCTGGATCAGAAAGATCAATCAACACTATGGGTTGAACCTGAATGCCGCCGACGTATACAGCTATCCGACGTTACAAGAATTCGCCGTGCTGGTTCAGCGTTATTCCAGAGAGGATAGCGCCTCGACGCCTGATTCTGAGGCAACTGGCGACGCAACCGTGACGTTGCCGACGAATTCTGACTCGCAGGGGGGAGTAACCGGTCTGTATCAGACATCGGTCGCGAGCGCCAAACAGACGCCTCTGACGGCCGCACGTGCCGAGCCGCAGGTAGCAACAACGCCCGGCACCGCGAACACCGAAACGGTGATAACCCCGTCCCCGGTTGGACGTCAGGCGATTGCTATCGTCGGTATGTCCGGTCAGTTTCCGAAAGCAAAGAATTTGCAGCAGTTCTGGAATAATTTGAGCAAAGGGGAAGATTGTATTTCGGAAGTCCCGCCGGAACGCTGGGCGATCGACGACTTTTTCGATCGTAATCGTAAAATACCTGGCAAAACCTATTCCAAATGGATGGGTGTGCTGGAAGATGCCGATAAATTTGATCCACTGTTTTTTAATATTTCTCCCCGAGAAGCCGAGATGATGGATCCGCAGCAGCGGGTATTTCTTGAGGCGTGTTGGGGGTGTATTGAGGATGCCGGCTACAATCCTGCCGATTTATCCGGCAGTCGATGCGGTGTTTTCGTCGGTTGTGGAGACGGTGACTACGAAGCGCGCTTTGGTATGGAACTCAATGCACAAACCTTTATGGGAAATGCGATTTCCATTTTAGCGGCAAGAATTGCCTACCATCTGGATTTGCAGGGGCCGAGTCTGGCTATTGATACGGCTTGCTCGTCATCGTTGGTGGCTATCGCATCGGCCTGCGATAGCCTGGTTCTGGGAAACAGCGATCTGGCGTTGGCCGGCGGGGTTTCCGTGTTAGCCGGCCCCAGTATGCACATCATGACCAGTAAGGCCGGAATGCTGTCGGAAGATGGGCGTTGCTTTACCTTTGATCAGCGAGCCAATGGCTTTGTTCCTGGGGAAGGCGTTGGTGTGGTGCTGTTAAAACGCCTGGAAGATGCGATTAATGATCAGGACGTCATCCACGGTGTGATCAAGGGCTGGGGGGTGAATCAAGATGGTAAAAGTAATGGCATTACCGCCCCGAATGGAAATGCGCAATCTCGCCTGGTGCAGACGGTATACACCGACTTTTGCATCGATCCGGCACATATTCAGTATGTAGAGACACACGGAACAGGCACCAAACTGGGGGATCCGGTAGAAGTCGTCGGCCTGAAGCAGGCGTTCTCGCCTTTTACCCGAAAAGAAAATTACTGCGCACTGGGATCGGTGAAGAGCAACATCGGCCATACGTTGAGAGCCGCCGGCGTCGCTTCGGTGCTGAAAGTGTTGTTGGCAATGAAGAATCAACAGATTCCACCCACGTTGCATCATCAGAATCTCAATGAGCACATTGCGCTGGACGGCACACCGTTTTATGTCAACCGGGAGCTCAAAGACTGGACGGTGGCGTCTGGTCAACGGCGTCAGGCGGCCGTCAGTTCTTTCGGGTTCAGCGGAACCAATGCCCATATCGTTATTGAGCAATTTCCGGCAGAGGGCGTATCAGTCCGGGAGTCCTCCGCTTGGGAAATCGCTACGGGAGAGGCGGTGTCTCTCCATCCGGCACTGATTCTGTTATCGGCGAAAAATGATGAGCAGCTCAGACAAATGGCCGCTAATTTGCTGGCTCATGTGAGCGACTATGCGAAGCGGATAACGGCGCAAGGAGAGCGTGCATACCTTCATTCACTTGCTTATACGCTGCAAACCGGACGTGAAGCGATGAGTGAGCGTCTGGGATTGGTTGCCCACTCGCTTGATGAATTGCAACGTAAGCTGTCGGCTGTTCTTGCCGGTGAGCAACACACCGTTGATTTGCTCTATCAGGAAAAAAGTAAATCGCATCGCGAGGTGTTATCCGTATTCGATGTAGATGAGGATATGCATGAGCTGGTTCAGGCATGGGCCAGTAAAGGTAAGTTTGCCAAGCTGCTGGAGATATGGGTAAAAGGCATCAATATCGATTGGAACATTCTCTATTCCGCTATAGCGCCTGCATTCAGGCCCAAACGGGTTTCGTTGCCGACATACCCTTTTGCTCGCGAGCGCTATTGGGTCGACCTGCCGAGCACACCTACGAATCGTTCCCGAATAACTTCGGATGAGACGTCTTTCGCTTCGGAGGCGACGGACGCTTCTGACGCAGCCGCTTCCGTTGCCATTGCCGGTCACCCCGCGTTTTCGCACGGCAATAGCGTGGTGACCGAAGAAACCGTCAACGGGCTTCAACAAAAGGTGCCGGTTTCGGCGTTAGTGAGTATTCCGGGCGATTTTTCTGCGTATGGGAACATGATGGCCGCCGGTGTGATGGCTGCCCAGAAGCAACTCCCTGGACTGTTGTTGCTGGAGTCGGCACGACATGCCTGGGAACAGGCCACCCAGCAAAACAGGGCATTCTCGCCACATGCGGTCGAGTTGAATTATATCCTGTGGGGACAGCCCGCCCGCGTACAGGATGCCCTGAACGGCCATATCCAGACTTATATTTCCCGGGAAGAAGATGGTCTCTATTTCCAGTGCGTCACTGAGCATGTGGGGGGGGCCGTGACGCACAGTTTTGGGCAAATCGCCCTGAACGCCACGGCCGACGGCAGAAGTGACACGCTGGATATCCACAAACTGGAAAAACAGCTGGATACGCCACGTAATCATCAGATAACGCATCAAATAAGGCGGATGTTTGATGAAGACGGGATGAGAAATCAGGCGTTGATCGAAAAAGTCGGTTTTGATGGCGAACAGCTGCTGGTGACATTCACTTCACTTGCAGAATTGCCCCGTGATCTGAATGCCGCGACTTTCCGGCCGATCCTGCTGACTACCTGCTGGCAGTTACTCTCTGCACTAAACGATTATCGTCATTCTCAGACTGGGCGCCACCTGTGGTATCCGTTCTCTCTGGATTCGATCATTGCCTGCAGGCCGGTAACAGACCGCGTAACAGTACACCTCTCGCCAACACCGGCAGAGCAAGAGCCGTTGATTATCACTGGCGATATTCCAGGGTACGACCTGCGGGTGTACGACGAGTCGGGCGTGCTCAGTCTGTGGCTCAGAAACTTAAAAATAGTGAAAGAGGACGCGTTGCTCACACTTGAGCACTCGGAAGAGTGATCGCGCCCGGTATTGCCATCGAACAAATAGTACGGATTGCCAGCACGTTAAAAGGATTTAATTAATGAATATACACGGAAAACGAGTATGCATTATCGGTGGTGGTCCTTACGGCGTGAGTCTCGGTAAGGAACTGAACCAGGCCGATATTGACTACGATTTGTATGAAGCCGAAGCGGATTTTGGCGGCGTGTGGAATGCCGACAGCCGCTGTGGCCGCACCTATCCGTCGCTGCATCTGATCTCGCCGAAAGTGAATACCCAATATCCGGATTTTCCCATGCCGGAAGACTACCCGCATTATCCCAGCCATCAGCTGATGCATCAGTATGTTTGTGATTATGCGAGAGCGTTCGGGGTGTACGAAAAGGCGCATTTTAATGTTGCCGTTACCCGTATCGAGCCACAGGCCGATGGCTGGCAGGTTGAATTATCGACGGGGGAGAGGAAGTTTTACGCTTTCGTGCTGGTCAGCAACGGGATGCAACGTGAAGCCCGTTATCCCGAGCCAGCCTATCCCGGTCACTTCTCCGGCGATGTCATGCATTCTATCGATTACCGGACACCGGAGCGCATCAAGGGTAAACGGGTATTGATTATTGGCGCAGGTAATTCCGGCTGCGATATTGCGGTTGATGCGGTTCACCATTGTTCGGCTGTGTATCACAGTACACGCCGAGGTTATTACTATCAGCCTAAATTTATTAATGGCATGCCGACACCGAGATGGATGGAAGGGCTGGGCAATAAATTTAACACCCGCGAAGAAACGCTGGCGTATATACAACAGGTTTTTAAGCTTGCCGGTTATGACGGTACGGATTACGGCTTGAAAAACCCGGATTACCCATTGGATGCCTCCCATCCAATTATGAATTCGCAACTTTTATATTTTATTGGTCATGGCGATATTCACCCCAAGGGGGATGTGCGCGCTTTTTCAGGACAGACGGTGACCTTTGAAGACGGTTCACTGATTGACGTCGATACCATTATTTATGCGACGGGATATAACCGCCATTTTCCGTTTCTGGACAAGCAATATCTGGAAATGAAGCAAGGTATTCCCGATTGTTTCTTACACATTGTCCCCAAAAACTTCGATAACTTGTTGTTTGTTGGTTACATCAACTCCGCCACCGGACTGGGTGTGTCAGCCCGTTCTCATGGTCTGTTTGTCGTGGACTACCTCAACGCTTATTTCTTACAGGCCAAAGGGCTGCGTGATTTCAGCCGAATGAAAAAAGAACAGCATCCTGACCTGGGCCAGAACTATTACATCGGCTCTTTCCGTCATCAGTGGGAAGTTGATCTGTGGAAATTTCTCAAGTTATTGGCGCAGTACCGTGAAGTACTCAATGGAAGGTAGGAAACGATGATAGGCAAAGAGAACAGAACCCGAGACTTACACGAGTCAGCCCGGAACATTCTGGAAGCTGAGCTGATGCAGTCTGCCATGGAACATTCGCAACCGGTTTGCACTACTACCGGCGAAATCCCGTCGGGCCCGCTTTCTGACGTCAAAGGTAGAGATTACCGTGAGAGACTTCTGCAGGATATATTGGCTATTTTTTCTGCGATATTAAAGTTGCCGTCGGCAAAAATTGACAGAGAAGAAAAGATATCGACCTACGGTGTTGATTCGATTGTCATCACAGAAATCATGGGGCGTGTTGCCGATGCCTTGGGGGTATCGCTTTCCGCCGCTATTTTCTTTGAAGCCAGAAACATTGCCGAACTGACGGATATCATCATCAAGCGTTTCAGCCCGGAAGTCGTACGACGTTATGATGACCGGCCTGTCAACGATGATCGTCGGCCTGCCGGCGATGTGCAGTTAAAAGATGTCCGGCAGACGCCGGTTGTCGATTCATCAGCGCCACTGTTATCGCCTGATGCGCCATCAGCCAAACGGCTTCGCGAGCTCATGGCGACAAGTTACCGGCTCCATCAAAAGCGTAATCCGTCTCCCCCGACGAGTGAGAAACGTCCGCAGGCCAAGAACACCGACGTCAATCAGTTCGGCAGGAATAATGAGCCTATCGCCATTATCGGAATGGACGGGATGTTTGCCCAGTCCCCCTCGGTGGAGGCGTTGCAGCGTCATCTTTATCAGGGCCAGGACTGTATCACCGAGATTCCCCGTGAACGTTGGGATTGGCAGGCAATCTACGGTAATCCTAAAGATGGTGAATTTACCAATGTGAAATATGCCGGCTTTATTGACGATGTGGATAAGTTTGACCCGGCATTTTTTGGTATTTCTCCCCGCGAAGCCCAGAGCATGGATCCCCAGCATCGACTGTTTCTGGAGTCGACCTGGCGGCTTATCGAATCGTCCGGCTATGCCCCGTCATCGTTGGCAGGCAAAAAGGTTGGGGTCTTTGCCGGCATCAATTTACAGGATTATGCCGAAACTGTCCTGAATGCCCAGTCCCGCGATATTGTGGAACTGACGGCAATTCCTCATATGTTTTGTCCGAACCGTATCTCTTATTTGCTGGATGTGCATGGTCCCAGTGAAATTATTGATACGGCGTGTTCAAGCTCTTTAGTGGCGATTCATCGTGCGGTGATGAGCATTCAGCACGGTGATTGTGACATGGCGATTGCCGGCGGCGCCAATCTGATCCTGAGTCCGAAAATGCATATTCTGTACAGTAAGGCAGAGATGATTTGCGAGGATGGGCGCTGCAAGACTTTCTCTGAACAGGCTAATGGTTATGCCCGTGGGGAAGGGGTGGGTGTGGTACTGCTGAAAAAGCTGAAAGATGCGCAGGCCGATAAAGACAATATTCTCGGCGTGATTATCGGCTCAGCAGAGAACCATGGCGGGTCGGCGACGTCTTTGATGGCGCCGAATCCGAATGCTCAGGCTCAGCTTGTCCGCGATGCGCATAGGAAAGCCGGCGTTGATCCCCGCAGTATTTCCTATATTGAGTGTCATGGAACCGGGACGCCGTTAGGCGATCCTATTGAAGTCAATGGTTTGAAAATGGCGTTTCACGATCTTTACCAGGCGCATGGGCTTCATTCAGAGGCCGGCGCCGGGAAAGCCGTGGTGAAACACTGCGCGCTAGGCTCGGTTAAATCGAACATCGGGCATACGGAAACCGCCGCCGGCGTCGCCGGCGTTATCAAGGTTTTGCTGTCGATGCGGGATGAATATCTGCCCCAGTCACTGCACTGCCAGACGCTGAACCCCTTGCTGGAACTAGAAAATAGCCCGTTTTATGTACTCCAGCAGGGGCAGGCATGGCAGCGTCCGATCGTCGACGATATGCTGCAGCCGCTGCGGGCGGGGGTGAGTTCGTTTGGTGCGGGTGGTTCGAACGTTCATCTGGTCATTGAGGAATACCGTCGGGAACCTGAAGAGGGCGTGTCGTTCGGACATGGTCCGGAAATTATCGTTCTGTCAGCCAAAAACAGTGAAAGGTTGCAGGTTTATGCTCAGCATCTGATGCAGTATGTCGCTGAAAATTCAGACTATGTAGCGAGAAGTCTCAAGCAGTTCGCCTACACGCTGCAAACCGGACGAGATGCGATGGAGGCGAGAGCGTCGTTCGTTGCGGAAGATGTGGCATCGCTCTTGCGTCAACTGGCCATCATTGCCGGTGATCCGCTGGCCGCAGCCGGTGAGGGGGCTGTTTTTGTTAATTGCGATGAATCCGGTCGTTTACCCAAACTTGATATTCAGGATATTACGCGCTGGTGGCAGAGCCGCCAGTGGACGAAAATCGCCCAGGCATGGGTGGAGACCAGAGCGGTTGACTGGCGGCAATTATATGCGGGTCAGCATTACTCACGTCTGGCGCTGCCAACCTATCCGTTTGACCGTCAACGTTACTGGATAAAAGAAACGCGGCGTCAACCCGAGCCGGAAAAAACGGTTAAACAGTCAACGACCACTGGCGTAACGGTGAATCATGCAGGAAAAATGACGTTGCCGCCGCTGACGCTGAAAAGAGACATCGGCCAGTCAGCCGTGCTGAATGGCGCGGCGGCAGCGCAACGGCCGAGCGACAAGATGGCTGTTCACCTCAGTCATGGCATCAATGGCCACGCTACACCTATCCGGAACACTGCGGACGACGGGGAAATTAACGGGGTCAACCCAACACACGCTAATGGCGCTCTTCATCCGGAACACCGGCATGGCGGTGTTTCTCTGGCGAGTGTTATCGAAAAATTACGGGTGAGTCTGGCCCAGGCGTTGTGTTCGCCGGAGGCGGATATTCATATTGATCGCTCCTTTGCCGAGATGGGGCTCGATTCGATTGTCGGAGCCGAATGGGTTCATGACATCAATCGACAACTGGGCAGCTCGCTGTCCGCCACGCGACTTTATGACTACTCCAGTGTGCGTCAACTGGCACAGTTTATTGTGCTCAATGGGGATCACAGCGATGCGGCGGATAAACCCTTGTCGGAAAGCCCCGAGACTGACGCGCTGTTACGGCATGAAGATAATAAGATAATAAGGGAACTGCACGGCAGTACGGCTTATTCACCACAAACGACCCATGCACCACCAGCCACTGACCGGTCATCGGTTCAGAGTGAGCACGTTACCGAGATAACCCGGTTACTGAAAAACAGCCTGGCCGACGCACTCTACATGACACCGGAAAAAATCGGCAACGATCGCGCATTCTCGGAATTGGGATTGGATTCCATTATCGGTGCTGAATGGATCAATCAGATTAACAAGGGATTGGGCATCCACCTTTCTGCTACCCGCCTGTACGATTATCCGACTATTCATGCTTTGGCTGAGTACATTGCCACCCGGCAGGATGGAGGCAGGTTGCCCCCAAAGCCGGTAACGGTCACATTAACCGATATCCCTGAACCGCCGGATTTGCCTCGGGATGCGCAAAATCTGGCCGTGCCGGCATCGGTATCGATACCCGAAAATGATCGGGTGATTAACCAGACGGCCGAGAAAATAGCCATTATCGGGATGTCGGGGCGCTACCCCGATGCAGACAATCTGGACCAATACTGGAATAACTTAACGGATGGACATAACGCGATTCGTGAAGTGCCTAAAACGCGTTGGGACGTCGATCACTATTTCGATCCTGACCGTAGCAAAGACGGCAAAATATATTGCAAGTGGCTCGGGGCATTAAGTGATATCGACCGTTTTGACCCGCTATTTTTCTCGATCTCACCCGCAGAAGCAGAGGGAATGGACCCTCAGCATCGGATCTTCCTGCAGGAAGGGTATAAAGCGTTTGAAGATGCGGGTTACAGCCCTGAAGAACTGAGCCATAAGAAGTGCGGCGTTTATATGGGGATTATGAGTTATGAATATGCTCATATGATGCTCAATTCCGCTACGCCGCTGTCCGGTACCGGTAACAGTTTTGCGATTGGTGCAGCGCGGATTCCGTATTTCCTGAACCTGAAAGGGCCGGCTATTCCTGTCGATACGGCGTGCTCCTCGTCCCTGGTTACCACGCACCTGGCTATTCAGGCGCTGCAAAATGGTGAAATCGATCTGGCATTGGTCGGCGGGGTTAGCCTGTATCTGATGCCGGAAACGTATATCGGCATGTGTTCTGCCGGTATGTTGTCTCCCGAAGGTCAGTGTAAAGCGTTTGATAATACGGCGGATGGCTTTGTACCTGGCGAAGGGGCCGGGTGTCTGGTACTGAAACGCTTGTCGCAGGCTGAACAGGATGGCGACCATATTTATGGCGTCATCATTGGTTCGGGCATCAATCAAGACGGTAAGACGAATGGGATCACGGCACCCAGCGTCAACAGTCAGGTAGAACTGGAAAGAGAGATTTACCGGAAATATCAGATTGACCCAGATTCAATCAGTTACGTTGAAACACACGGAACCGGCACCAAACTGGGCGATCCGATTGAGCTTGAAGCGTTGGCATCGGTGTTCAGGGAATGGACTGCGCGCAAAAACTTCTGCGGTCTGGGATCGGTAAAAAGCAATATTGGTCATACGTCGGCAGCGTCTGGCATGGCGAGCGTGCAGAAGGTGTTGCTGTCGATGAAACACCGGCAACTGGTACCGTCGCTGCACTTTCGTACGCCGAACCAACACTTTGGTTTCGATGACTCGCCTTTCTACGTCAATACCCAACTTAAGCCGTGGCAGCATGATGAAAGGCAACCGCGAAGAGCGGCAGTGAGCTCCTTTGGTTACAGCGGTACCAATGCCCACCTGGTGATTGAGGAGTATCTGGCTCCGGCGGTTGAAACCGTTCCGGCGGCTAAACCGGTGTTGATCGTGCTCTCGGCAATGCGAGCCGATCGTTTGCCGCTGATGGCGGAAAATCTGCTGGTCTGGCTCCAGCGGGAACAGACCGATGGGCATGACGTCGACTTGCAGCAACTGGCTTATACCTTGCAGCGTGGACGCCAGCCCATGGAGGAGCGTCTCGCTTTTGTTGCGGGCTCGGCCAGTGAGCTGCAAGAGAAATTAACCCAATGCGTTCACGGCGATATTTCCGCTCCACCGCTGTTTAGAGGCCGGGTGAATTACAACGCGCCTTCTTATACAGCGTTTGTCGATACCCCCGAGTTCAGTGCTGTTATCGAACAATGGGCACATCAGCAAAACCTGAATCAGCTCGCGGGATTATGGGTGACAGGTCTGGATATTCCGTGGGATTTACTCTACCCCGAGGCCAAGACTGCGGGGCGGTCCGCCGGCCGTCGTTCCCCGGGAAGAATAAGCCTGCCTACTTATCCGTTTTTCAAACAATCGTGCTGGTTTGAAGAAAAAGCAGCGTCGGCGGTGAAGGCGGCGGAGAGTTTGCCGGAAGATACAGCGAAAACGCCGGCCGTTGAAACCGGAGAAACCCACTGGCTGCGAGCCACAGAGACGTGGGTCGAGGTAACGGAACATGAAGGCAACCAATGGGTTGAGCGGATCAAGGCCAACCGCGATCGGCAAATTCTGGTCCTCAGCCATACCCCTTCGGATTGCCGGGATATCGAGCAGGTTTGTCAACAGATTCAACATATTGCCGATATGCCACCGTCGACCTGGGATGTGCGGAATATCACGTTGCAGCACAATGTGTTACAGGCACAAACGGGGATTAATGCGCTGAAATCCGCACTCTCGGCGGCGATCGCCGATGCGGGTAAACCACTGGTGGTTTTTCTGTTCTTACCCCATGGCGCAGACGCCGAAACCGGGTATGGCCTGCAACTTGCGTACCTTTGTGTTCAGGCTGTGCAGGCGGTTGCCCGGCTGAATCCGGTACAGTTCTATTGCTGCCATCGGGCGGATTATGAGCAAGGCCTGACGATGACGGATGTACGACATGAAGCGCTTTCCGGATTGTTCCGGTCTGCGATTCTGGAAACTGTCGGGCATCGCTATCGGAACGTCATTGTCGAGACTCAGGCAACAGCTCAGGATGTCGCGCTGCAATTGATGCGAGCCTGGCTATGCGATGAGATGCCGCTTTCTGAACCGGGAAAACATACTCAGGCCGTCAATACCCCGACGATCCGTTTCAGCCGTGGCCGCCGCTATGAGCTACGTGTCAGCGAAACCGATGAACACCCGGTGCCTGAAACGCGCTTTCGCACCGGGGCGACCTATTTAATGGTCGGCGCGCTGGGCGAGACGGGGGAACAGGTGTGTCAGGTGTTAGCTCGCAACTATCAGGCACGGTTGGTGATTTTTTCCCGTCGTCCGGAACATCAGGTTGCTCCGATTTTGGCGCGTATCAGGGCGTCCGGCGCTCAGGTGATTTACCGTGCCGTCGATATTCTGGATATCGATAACCTTAACCAGGCGATGCAGTCCCTGAAATCGGCAGGCATCACCCTGCATGGGGTAATACACCTGGCCCGGCAGGTGAATGACGGTTCGATTCTGGATAAACCCTGGGATAAGTTCCGGCAGGTGATGGCGGCGAAAGTATCGGGAACCCTGAACATTGATGCGGCAACCGCTGATGAACCGCTGGAGTTCTTCCTGATGTTTTCTTCCGTTGCGGCGTTCGGCATTCAGGGTTCTCCTGATTATGCCTATTCCGCCGCGTTCCAGAATGCGTTTGCCCGATACCGGCAACGGCTGGTTTCTCTCAGACAAAGGCAGGGACGGGTTTCCTCGATTTGCTGGGGACAATGGAACGTCGATGGCGCTGTTGACGGTAATCGGCTGGCCGAGCGGTTAGCGTCTTTGGCGCAACAGGGCATGGGAAGTATTGATGCCATGGCTGCGGTGCAGGCGCTACAAACAGAAGGGAACGACGTGGTCACGGCGCTGGTTGCCATCACGGACAGACAAAAAGCCAAAGCGTTACTGGGCCTTGGCGATGATCAGACCGTGCCGCTGTCTGTCAGCCCCAGCCGTTCCATCGCAGATACGGTTCGACAAAAAATCCACCTTTTCAGCGCAGGGCGGTTATCGACGGCAGAATTTGCGGATTATCTCTCGGCGCTGTCGTTAGCCGACTTACCCGCCGAACTACGGCAAGAAGTGGAAAGCGTGATAACCACCGCCCGGCCTGTTCCACAGCCGCTGGAGACTCAGCGCTCCGTACCCCAATACCCCCAGCCTGAGGCGGCAGTCGCGCCTGACGTTACCACACCGGCTGAACGTGATGGAGAGCTTCGTCGCGTGTTGGCTTTCGGGATCGAGAGGGTCATGAAACTGGGCAGCGATCTTGACTGGGACAAACCCCTGCAAGACTACGGGATGGACTCGATTATTGCGATGCAATTGAGTACCACGCTGGAAAAACAGATGAAAGTTCCCGTGCAGCCGAATTGGCTGATCGAACATCCGACGCCCAATCTACTGATGAATAAATTGCGGCAACAGGTGGGGACAGGAGACATCCGGCTATGACGACGATAAATCAAAAACTGGACGATTTTTTCTCCGGCAACTGCAGCCTGGGTTCTACGGTGAAGGCTGGTGAATTCGGGGCTGGCATTTCTTTTAGTTATCTGTTTTTTTCGGATGTTCGAAAAGATGTCTCAGACCGGGATAAATACCGCTTTGCCCGTGAGCTGGTCGAATTTGCCGATCAGGCAGGTTTTGAAGCGGTTTGCTTTCCTGAGCGCCATTTTTATGAGTTCGGCTCTATTTACGCCAATAACAGCATCGCTGCCGCCTACTTTGCACCGCTAACCAAAAACGTGCGGTTACGTTCAGCTGCGGTGACGAACACGCTGCATCATCCGGTCGAAATTGTCGAAAACTGGGCGATGGTGGATATCCTCTCTGACGGCCGGGTTGACCTGGGGGTAGGGAGCGGCTGGAACAAAGCGGATTTTATCCTGTCGCCGGAAACTTATGAGGACCGGGCAAAAATACGCGATCAGCGTATTCCGGTGATACAGAAACTATGGCGGGGAGAAACGGTGGATTTTCCCGGTCCCGGCGGAGAGATTTTTCCGACGGTGGTTTATCCACGCCCCATTCAGCAAGAAATAAACATCTGGTATTTCAGCCTTTCCGAACAGGGGTTTCGGCATGCGGGCCTGCATGGTTATAACGTATTCGGCATGCTGCATGGTATCGACCTGCACGAGTTCAGAAAACACGTAGATGTTTACCGCGCCGCACGGGCGGAAGCCGGGCTGGACCCGCAAAGTGGTCGGGTCACCCTGATGATGCATGCCTTTGTTCACCCGGATCAGGAGTGGGTACAGCAGGTGGTGCGCGAGCCCTTCAAAGCTTATATCCGCAGCAGCATTATTCCGCAGATGAAAGCCCGGGATAAGCATTTCGACAACAGCCAGATTGACCACATTCTTGATTATGCCTATGCCCGTTATTTCAAAACCGGAGGCATCTTTGGCCCGCTTGAGGAGTGCCAGAAACAGATTGATTTAGCCATCGCCTCTGGCGTCAATGAAATTGCCTTCCTTCAAGACTTTGGCATCGACTACACCGCAGTCCGCAATGCTTTTGGTTATTTACAGCAATTAGTCGAATTCAATCTCAAGCGGGAGAGGGTTGCTTATGCATGATCAATCAGAACACCTGTCTTTCATTGAGCAGTGGATTCAACACCATAAAACGACTACATCGGATTCGGTATTGGATGTGTCCGCGACGCACGGAAACAATGAGCCGTTGGCGATTACGGGTCTGGCCGGTTATTTCCCGCAATGTATGAGTGTGGCTGAGTTATGGCGACATCTGGATGCGGATGACGCCTTAATCACCGAACTACCGGCGCAGCGCCAGGCATGGTATCGACAGGGGGAAAACGGGGGCGATGACCAATGGTCTGTGTTGTCGGGGGGATTTATTCCTGACATCGCGTCATTTGCGCCAGAGGTGTTCGGTATTTTACCGATAGAGGCCGAAGAGCTGGATCCCAGGCAACGCCTGTTGCTGATGTCAACCTATCACATGCTGAAAGATGCCGGCATTTCTGCCGAATCTCTGCGAAAAACGCAGACCGGGGTGTTTATCGGCTGTGAGTCCAATGAGTACGCGGCGCTGATGGCGCGCCACGGCTATCGACCTGAGTTCGGCCTGTCGCAGGCCGACAGTATGATTGCGAACCGGATTTCTTACCAGTTTGATTTAGCCGGGCCCAGCGAATTAATCAATGCAACCTGTGCCGGGTTTGCCGTGGCGCTGCACAGAGCGACGCTGGCGCTCAGAGCCGGTGTGATTGATCGTGCCATTGTTGGTGCCGCTAATGTGATGCTGATGCCGGATGTCACTAACCGGCTGAACGATTCCAATCAATTGACCCACGGGAAAACGGTACGTTCTTTCGGTAAAGACGGGGATGGGTTCATTCGCTCAGAAGGGGTGGGCACCATTCTGCTGGAACGTCTGCGGGACGCTGAAGCCGCCGGCCGACGGATCTATGCCGTCATCAAACACACCCGGGTTAACTTCAATGGTCAGGGTGGTATTTCAATGGCATCACCGAATACGGATGCTCATTGTGAACTGATCAAGGACTGTTACCGGGAGGCGGGGATCGACCCGCGGCGGGTGTCTTACATTGAGGCGCAGGGCATGGGGCTGCCTGTCGCGGATATTGCGGAATGGACCGCGATAAACCGGGCATTACGCCAGCTATGTGATGAACAAGGGCTGGCATTCGAGCACGGTTACTGCCGGGTGAGTAGTCTAAAGCCGCTATTGGGGCACATGCACTCCGCTTCCTCTCTGGGGGCGTTGCTGAAAGTGATCCGCAGTCTTCAGACCGATAAAATTCATAAAATTCCGGACTTTGAACAAGCGAATGAATATTGCGATACGCAAGATGTCCCCTGTCGTTTGGCGACTGAAACGCAGGCATGGCCGGCGGATGATCACCCCCGGCTTGCGGCGATTCATAGCTATGGCTCAGGTGGCAACAATGCCCATATCGTGATTGAAGAATATCGGGGCGCTCAGGTCGCTGGCGCCGATTTCCCACGGGCTCATGAGGCGTTGGCTGGTGAGTACTACTGGTTTCAACCCCCTGTATCTCAAACACCGCCGACTGATGATAAGCCGTTTAGCCGTGAAAAAAACCGGGCCAGCGATTCGGCTGCGGATGCCAGCGCGGAGCTACGAGCGGCAATAAGCCGTTTGCTGGGGCTGAAAGGTTCAGGTGAAGACTCAGACCATCAGGCATTTACCGATCTTGGCCTGGACTCCGTTTCTGTTGCGGCTTTCGTCAGGCGGCTGGAGGCGGCATATCCGATTACATTACGGCGTTCGGATTTATTCAGCTACACCACGCCGGCGGCGTTAGCCGACATGCTCGCCGCACAAATGCGCGACAACGGTTCGGCCAACAGACGTCACCACGATGCGGCGTCCTCGCAAAACAGCCATCATCATGATGATATCGCCATTATCGGCATCGATATTAACGTTGCCGGAGCCGACAACGCCGCGGAATTCTGGCAAGTGTTACGAGAAGGTCGGTGTCGTATCGGACCGGTGCCTGCTAATCGGCTGGCCCGCAGTGATCTTCAGATGAAAACCACCCGGGGTGGTTTTATGACGCACATCGACCGCTTTGACCCGCTGTTTTTCAAGATCTCTCCCCGGGAAGCGCATTACATGGATCCCCACCATCGCTTGCTACTGCAATCGGCATGGCGGGCGATTGAAGATGCAGGCTATGACCCGCATGGGTGGTACGGGCAAAAGCATGGCATCTTTGTCGGTATGGAGGAGTCTGATTATCCGCTGACCGACGAGTCTGCCATTACCTCAGTGCATACGGGAACCGCGCCGGCTCGCATTGGTTATTTCCTTGATACCAAAGGTCCGTTGCTTTCTATCGGGACAGCCTGCTCCTCATCGTTGGTTGCCGTACATTACGCTTGTCAGAGCATTTTAAGCGGTGAAAGCGAATTGGCACTTGCCGGCGGTTGTAACCTGATCTGCCAGCCGGAGCGGATGTTGCATGCCTTGTCCCGCATGGGCGACATGCTCTCGCCAGACGGCACGTGCTACGCGTTTGATGACCGTGCCAACGGCATGGTGGTCGGTGAAGGCTGCGCGACGGTCGTGTTAAAGCGTTATAGCGAAGCACGGCGAGATGGTGATGATATTTATGCCGTCATTAAAGGTAGCGGGATTAACTATGATGGTAAAACCAACGGCCTGACCGCGCCCAACGGTGCCCGGCAGCGTGAGCTTTACACCCAGATTTACCAGAAAAGCGGAGTTTCTCCCGACCAGATAGGCTATGTCGTCAGCCACGGTACCGGCACCATGTTAGGCGACCCGATCGAATGCAATGCACTGATTGATGCGTTTCATGGTGCCGGTACGGATAAAAAGCAGTACTGCGCATTGACCTCGCCAAAGACCAACATCGGCCATACGCAAGCCGCTTCCGGTATCGTGAATGTCATTACGGCGGCGCTGGCGTTGAAAAACCGGGAAATCCCGCCGTCGCTCAATTATGTCCGGCCAAATGAAGATATTAACTTTGCCGACAGCCCTTTTTATGTCAATACCGAGCTCAAACGCTGGGAACAGGAACGGCGTTTTGCCGCAGTCAGTTCTTTCGGACATTCGGGAACCAATGCACATTTGGTGTTGCAGAACGCGGATGAACAAGAGGGACGTCAGGATGCACCGTCAGGTACCGGCGAGCAGTTCCTGATCGTCTTGTCTGCGAAAAGTGAACCGCAGTTAAAGCAGATGGCCGCAAACCTGATAGCCGGGGATGAACCGGAAAATATGAGGGATTTGGCGTATACCCTGCAGTGCGGGCGAACGGCGATGTCTCATCGTCTGGCGTGGATTGCCGACAACTGGTCAACCTTACGGGAGAGCGTGGGATGCTATCTTACGGCTGAAGAGGGATTCCGGTCATGTCCCGATCTGTATTATGCCGATGTGCCCGCCGCAACGTATTCCAGCGCCGCCGAAGCGTTACTTACCGAGGGTGAAAGGTCCGGCGTAACCTCTGTGCTGATTGGCGGGCAGTTGGCATGTTGGCTTCGGGGAGAACCGACAGATTGGCGGGTTTTATATCCAGGGCAGACACCACGCAGGCTGCACTTGCCAACCTATCCGTTCGAACAGGAAAGTTATTGGATCCCTGCGGCGGATAACCCCGTCACAACTACGCCTGCCGCAACGCTATCCGCACCGGGTCAGCAGAGCCGAAAAGTTGAGCAGGCTTTACGTCATGTACCGATTGAGCCGGATAAGGCAACCGCCCAGGAACAGGGTGATGCCGTGCTGGTCTATCGCGAACGGTGGCGACAGCAACCGTTGCCGGATGCGCCGCATCGCGCTGAACGTCAGATAAAGCGCTTGCTTTGTGTCGCGCCCGCGGCGGCTCAGACAACGCTACACCGTGGTATCAGGCACATTGCCGGTGAGACAACGACGGAATTTTTTACCCTGGATGACTGGTCGGCTAACGATGTCGGTGCCTATCGCCGCTATTTTGCTCAGGTACAGGCTGGCCTCCAGACGCAGAGCGGGCCGGGAGCGGTAGACGCATTGCTGTGTTTTGTTGAACCTGAATCCGGTATGAATCAATTAGTGCCCCTGTTTCAGGGGCTGCTATCCAGCGGATTGAATGTGGGCCGTGTTTTGGTGGTCAGCGCGTTTACCGACGAGCTGGCGCGTTGCTATGCCGATGCGTTAGTCGCGTTCGGCGCCTCTTTACGTTTTGTGCTGCCGGGAACACAAGTCACGTTTGCCGGGGTTGAACTGACAGAGGCCGCCGATACAGATCAATGGCCTTTGGTCAGCGGATGTTTGTCCGACATCTGGGCGGAGCTGCAGAGTGAACCGGTTCACGGTGTGCGGTATAGCCAGGGCAAGCGCCATGTATTGACTTTCGAATCGGCACGGTTAGGAAACAGCGGTTTAGAAAACGGCGGTTTAGGAAACGATGATGTTTTAAACGCCAACGAGGTTTTAAACGAGAATGGTGTTTCAAAACCCGATGACAGGTTGAAAACAGAGAGTGCGTTAAAAATTGGCGGATGTTACCTGATTACCGGTGGACTCGGCGGATTAGGGCAAATATTTGCGCGCTATCTGTGTGAGCACTTTATGGCGAAGGTCCTTCTGGTCGGCCGCTCCCCCCTGGATTCAGAAAAACAGGCGAGTTTACAGGCAATTGAGCAGCTCGGCGGCCAGGCGATTTATCTTCAGGCGGACGTCAGTGAATTGTCTCAGATGCAATCGCTGTTCGCCGATTGTCAGCGTCAGGGCATCAAGATCAACGGCATATTACATACCGCCGGTATTCAAACGACACGGACATTGGCAGAAAAAGATCTTGATGAGGTGCGTCAGGTATTGGCGCCCAAAATTCAGGGGACGCTGGTCCTGGAACAGGCATGGCAAAACGTCTTCGGTACGGAAGAGATATTGGACTTTGTTGCCTATTTTTCTTCCAGTGCGGCGATTTTTGGCGATTTTGGCGGCTGTGATTATGCCGTAGCGAACCGTTTTCAAATGGCCTATGCCAACACCCGGAACAGCCAGGCATGCGCTGGCGAACAGGTGCCTTCGCTGACAGGAAAGACCATCGCGATCAGTTGGCCGGTCTGGCAGGACGGAGGAATGACGCAACGTTCAACTGAGCGAGAGCAGGCCACATCCCTTTACTTAAAAACCAGTGGGCAACGTGCGTTACGCAGTGAAGAAGGGGTGAGGGTGTTTGAGCAACTGCTCGTCAGTGACGCCGGTTCGTCACTGGTGATGGTCGGGCAACCTGCCAGTATTCAGCGTTTACTGGGTAACGGCTTGCCGGGTGAATCCGCTGCGCGTCAGGATAGCGTGCAGCAGCGGTCAGTCACGGCAGCAACAACAACAGCCATCGCATCTATCCGTCGTCCGGAAATGCAGGGGCTGACGGTTGAGCAATGTGTCCTGTGGGAATTGCAGCAGACGGTGGGGCATATTTTAGCGATTGAGCGACACCGCCTGCATCATGAAATGAACCTGGCCGATTTCGGGTTTGATTCGATAAGCCTGGCTGAATTTGCATCCAGCCTTAGCAAGCACTGGAAAATCACGGTCTCGCCGGCCCTGTTCTTCGGGCATGCCACCTTGTCGCAACTCTGCCGGTACTTTATGTCGACGTACGGCGCGTTGATGCAGGCCTATTACAGCGGATTGAGCGAGGCAGGCGAGGTGTTTGACCCGAGCGCCGAATCGGCACGAGCGGATGCCCATCATGGTATCCGCCCGGCTGTTGGGGAAGCGGCTCGCCACGATGTGCAGGACACCTCATTCGATGGCGAAGAGCCGATTGCGATTATCGGTATGAGCGGTCGTTTTCCCGGTGCCCGCGATATTGATGAGATGTGGCAGTATCTGGCCGAGGGGAAATCGTCTGTAAGCCGGGTGAGTGCTGAATACCTGCGCGGCCGGGACGAATCTTGTCGTGATGGCGATACGTCGACTGAGCAGGGGTTATGGTGCGGCGTTATACCTGGCGCGGCCGAGTTTGACCCGCTGTTTTTTGAAATTTCGCCCCGCGAAGCACAGAACATGGACCCCGGTCAGCGCCAGCTTTTACAGGAAGCCTGGAAAGCGCTGGAGCACGCCGGTTACGGTGCGCAAACGGTGCGGCAGCATCACATCGGTACGTTCGTTGGTGTGGAAGAGGGAACATACGGGCGTTTCGCATCTACCGAACACGTTGAAATTACTGCCAATCACAATGGTATTCTGGCTTCACGGCTGGCCTATTTTCTTGACCTGCACGGCCCCGTGCTGGCGATCAATACGGCCTGTTCATCCGGGTTGGTCGCGGCGCATCTGGCGTGCGCCAGTCTGCGTAACCGGGAATGCGATACCGCACTGGCAGCCGGCGTGAGCCTGCAGCTCTCGACGGAAGGCTTCGACATCATGGCGCGTTCAGGGATGATCTCTGAGGATGGCGTTTGCTATACCTTTGATCAGCGCGCTAACGGCATGGTGCCGGGTGAAGCGGTGGTGGTGCTGGTTCTGAAACGTTTGTCGCAGGCTGAAGCCGATGGCGATCTGATCCATGGCCTGATTCGCGCCAGCGGTATCAATTATGACGGTAAAACGAACGGGATCACTGCACCGAATGGCGTTGCGCAGACCGAGTTGCTCAACACCGTGTATCAGCGTGCGCATATCAATCCCGAGCAGATCGACTATATCGTGACGCACGGAACAGGGACCCGCCTTGGCGACCCGGTCGAAATTAATGCGCTGAGTGATACATTCGGCGCTTATACCGATAAACAGGCTTTTTGCGCCCTGACGTCGACAAAAACCAATTTCGGCCATACGTTTGCCGCCTCGGGACTGGTTAGCGCCGTCAGCCTGATTCAGGCGCTGAATCAGCAAATCATCCCCGCAAGCCTGCACTGCCAACAGGAAAATGACTACATTACCTGGACGGAGAGTCCGTTTTATGTCAATAAAACCGCCAGAGCTTGGCCGTTGAGGCAGGGCCAGCCGAGAATGGGGGCCGTGAGCGCTTTCGGCATGAGTGGAACCAACGCTCATCTGGTGATGCAGGAATACCCGCAGCCGGTTTCAGCCCTGGGGCCGACGCGCAGCCACTATCTTCTCTGCTTGTCGGCCAAAACCGACGAGGCGTTATACCGGAAAGTTGATGATCTGATCGCGCACTTGCAGAAACCGCAGACCAGCGCTCAGGGATTGGCGGCGATCAGTTATACCCTGCTACGGGGACGAGGACATTTCCAATACCGTCTCGCGGTGGTGGTTGAAGATCGGGAAGGCGTCATCGTCAGTTTACGGCAGGCGGAGCATTCGCAACGTCCGAATCTGTTTCGCGGTAAAGTCCCGCTGAACTTCAGCGGGCAGAAAACCATTCGGCAACATGTCGATGCTTTATTACACCAGTCGCAACACGCGAAGGGACAGGAGTATCAGGAAATCCTGTCCGCGCTGGCAGATTATTATTGTCAGGGGTATGAGCTGGATGGGGCAGCGTTATTGCCGGATGTGTCCCGGTGCGTTGTCTTACCGACGTATCCATTTGCCAGAGAACATTACTGGATAGAAGACACCACGGCGTTATCTTCATCACCGGAGCGAGTCGCCGACGCCGGGGCGCTACATCCGCTGCTGAAAGAGAATGCGTCAACGCTGGCTGAGCTTCGTTTTCGCGCTGAGTTCAGTGGCGAGGAGTTTTTCCTTACCGATCATCAGATTCATGGGCAGAAGGTGCTGCCGGGCGTCAGCTATCTGGAAATGGCCCGGGCGGCGTACGCGTATGCCGCCGCTCCCGTTATGCCCGTTGCGCACTTGCCGTATTTCAGCCTGAAGCACGTGCTCTGGCTTCAACCAGTGGTGGCCGAACAACAGACCACCACGCTCTATCTGGGGCTAAGCGAGCAGGATGATGGCCTCATTGACTACCAGGTTTATTCGGAAAACGACCGTCGGCAACGCACTGTTCATGGGCAGGGAATCATTGCTCCGCCCCTTGATGACGCCACCGCAGGAGGGCCGGCATCAGAGCTGCACTACCTGGATCTCAACCTATTGAAGCAACAGATGACAGGCCCTGAGTATCAGGCTGAACACTGTTATCAAACGTTTCTCGACATGGGGTTGAATTATGGTGAAGCCTTTCAGGGCATAGAACGGTTGCTGACCGGGGAGCGTCAGGTATTGGCGCGAATTGCGCTGCCGGATGCCGCGGTATCCTCAGCATTCGTTCTGCATCCGAGCCTGATGGATGCGGCCTTGCAAACCAGCCTGGGGCTGAATCGCGCGGGCGCTTTGTCTGGCGCAGCGTATGTGCCTTTTGCTCTGGAACAACTGGATGTTTTCGGTGAGATCGACTCTCGTCTCTGGGTGTGGCTGCGACTGGCGTCAACAGCAAGCCCGAAGGATGAGCAGGTACAGAAAATGGATATCGATCTCTGCGACGATCATGGCCGTATCTGCGTCAGTATGCGTGGGTTCTCTACGCGAATTTTACCGGTATCCCACACAGCGAATAACGCTACTCGTCAGCGGCCAGAGGCTACCGTTGAGGCGGCGTTGAGCACAGCACAGGCCGTCAACCGCACGAGTAAAGTGTTAAACGGCACAGAGTATTTTTTGCAGGATCACGGTGGCTTGCTTCCCGGCATGTTGTCGCTGGAATGGATGAGAGAACTGGCGGTATCGCACCTTCCGGCAAGCCGTGGTGAAGCGGTGGTCGGCCTCAGCGATGTGGTCTGGCGCCAACCAGTGATGGTGGGTGAACAGGGAGCGGATATCGATCTGTGCCTGCATCAGGACGAGCAGGGTTATTACTGCGTAATCAGTCGGCTGGGACAGATTCATGCGCAAGGACGGGTGATGACCGGGCGTGCAGATGGAGCGGAGCCCCAGCCTCTGCAACTCGGCGATATTGCGCAACGCTGTCGCCAGTGGCGTTCTCATCATGACTGCGCCGAATTTTTCGGCGCCGCCATTGGCCCCAGATTGCTTGGCATCACCGACTATAAGCAAGGGCATCAGGAAGCGCTGGTGACGCTGGCGGTGCATCCGGGTTGCATCGGTGCACAAGAAGAGCGGGGATTACCCCCGGCACTGATGAATGGCGCTGTTTTGGCCGGCATTATGTTGGCTGTCGGCGGCGAACGGCAAGGTGCTCATCCACTGATGCCGTTTAGCATGGATGCGCTACGAGTCTATCAGCCATTACCTGCAAGTGTCCGGGCTTATATTCGCCAAACACAGTCCGATGCAGGGGCTGAACATCGGGTCGTGCGTTGCGACATCTGGCTTACCGATGAACGCGGGCATGTTTTGGTTGAGATGAAAGGGCTGAGCATGGTCAGTGCTCCGGCTTCACCACGCGTGGAGCTGGTTTTTGCTCGGCCTCAGTGGGTCTCGCAGGATATAGGCATCGCGCCGGAACATGGCGATGATTCAGCGCTGCTGCCGCCGTGTTTTATTCTGGCGGACGAAAACACGGCGCTGCAAACCGCGTTACAAAATAGCTGGTCCGATTGTCAGGTGGTGAACTTGTCTGTCGGGCAGGGCGATGCGCCACAGCAATTTACGCATTGTTTGCAACAGCTGTTTGCCCACATCAAAGAAAGCATGCGTGCTTGCCGCGCAACATCTCGTCGGCAGGCCATATTGTTGCTGGCGTCGGAACCGGTAAATGAAGCGTGGTTATCCGCTGTTTCAGGGGTGCTCAAAACGGCCCGGCAAGAACACGCTGGCATCAATGGAAAAGTGGTCCGATACCACGACTCCTCAGAAGCGGTGTCATTGCTGCTGACGCAGTTGTCGTGCGAAATGCATGATGCGAATGACGCCACCGAGATTTATTACGATGGCGCAGGCAAGCGCTCCGTGAAGGAATGGCACCGGATAACGCAGTCAGACATGGCGGAAGAAGCACTGCCGGTTTCTTCCGGCAGCGTCATTTGGATTACCGGCGGTTTGGGGGGAATCGGCTATCAGATTGCCCGTGAACTGGGGACGAGATATCAGGCCAGGTTGGTGCTCAGTGGTCGTTCTGCCCTGAATGCACAAGGTGAACAGCGCCTTGTGGATTTACGGCATCAAGGGATTGAGGTGACTTACCTGCAAGGGGATGTGGCCGATCCGGTACAAACCCGGCATATGGTACGGCAGATTCTGCAAAACGAAGGTCAATTGAACGGCGTTATTCATAGCGCAGGCATCATTCGTGACGCGTTGATTGTGAATAAAACGGAGTCGGAACTCCTTGATGTTTTAGCCCCGAAAGTGGCGGGAACGCTGGCTCTTGACGACGCAACCCAGGACTGCAATCTGGATTTTATGGTGCTGTTCTCTTCGCTGAGCAGTGCTTTTGGTAATGCTGGTCAGGCGGATTATGCCGGTGCCAATGGGTTTATGGATGGGTTCGCCGTCCAGCGTAATCAGCAGGTCGCCGCAGGTCTGCGTCGGGGGAAAACCCTGGCGGTAAACTGGCCGTTGTGGCGCGATGGCGGTATGGGGATTTCCGCCCCGGATGAAAAATTGTTCAGGCAGCAGACCGGGTTGATGCCGATGCCCACCGATGCGGGGATCCGGGCATTGATTCGTGGGCTGCGCAGTCAGGAGTCCCAGCTTGGCGTGATATATGGGGACGCAGAAAAAATCCAGTCCAGGCTCTCCGGCGGGCAAGCGCAGTCGCATTCATCACCGGTGCATTCATCGGTTATCCATGAGCCGGCAACAGCCGGCAGCCCGGTTCAGGTTGGGAAGGTTTGCGCCTTGTTGGTCAGTATGGTCGCGCAACTGCAAAAGCTTGATGAGAAAAAGATAGAGCTGGATATGGAGTTATCCAAATACGGTTTCAACTCTATCGATTTCACCGAATTCGCCAGCCGTCTCAATAAAACCTATGGACTGGCACTGATGCCGACGGTTTTCTTTGAGCATTCAACCTTGAGGGCGATGGGAAACTATCTGGCGTGCACTTACCCTGACGCTTTTGCGGATAAAACCGCTGCGCCCACTGTCACCGCCGGAGCAGTATCTGGTATGGCGGCCGCTGTACGCCTGCCTCAGGTTACCGTCACCAGCACGGCGAAAGTGGGTGAGGGCAGGAAAGTCTTTGGCCGATGGACGGCATCGCAAAGCCGGCCATCGGCAGCACCGACGGTCGCGCCCTTAGACGAAGCCGTGTCCGACGAGGCTGTATCAGGCGTTCCGTCTTCCCGCGTGATAACCCCCGAGGCGAGCGCGTTACCCACATCCGACGCGATAGCGATTATCGGGATGAGCGGTCGGTTTCCTCAATCCCGCAATCTGGACGAATTCTGGCAACAGCTGGAGGCGAATCGCGACTTGATCAGTCCGGTGCCGGCAGATCGCTGGAACTGGCGGGAATACTATGGCGATCCGCATGAAACCCCCGGAAAAACCAAAGTGAATTGCGGCGGGTTCATGCAGGATGTCGATTGTTTCGACCCGCTGTTTTTCGGGATTTCTCCTCGTGAGGCGCAATCACTGGATCCGCAATTCAGGGTTTTTCTGGAAACGGTATGGGCTACGATCGAGGATGCCGGCTATTGCGCCAGTGATTTATCGGGCAGCAATACCGGGGTTTTTGTCGGCGTATCAACGTCTGAGTATAAAGACGCCTGGCTGAAGTACTCTCACGATAAATTCGGGATCGGTGACCCGCCCTGGCTGTCTCATTTCGCGCTGGCAAACCGTGTTTCTTATGTATTGAACCTGCGTGGCCCCAGCGAGCCTATCGATACGGCGTGCTCCAGTTCACTGGTCGCCATTCACCGTGCGATAGAGGCGATTCGCTCTGGTAGCTGTGATCGGGCGATTGTGGGGGGCGTCAACATTATCGTCAACCCAGGGATCACGATTACCGCCGGGGAGGCCGGCATTCTGAGTGAAGACGGTCGCTGCAAAACATTTGATATCAGTGCCGATGGCTATGGCCGTGGTGAAGGGGTCGGAGCCATTATGCTCAAGCCCCTCAGTCAGGCGAAAGCCGATGGCGATCGTATTCACGGCCTGATTCGCGGCAGTGCCGAGAATCATGGCGGCAAAGCCACCTCGCCGACGGCGCCGAATCCGCTGGCACAGCAAGAACTGCTGGTTCAGGCTTATCGTCGTAGTGGCATTGATCCCGAGACGGTCGGCTATATCGAAACCCACGGTACGGGAACGAAACTGGGCGACCCAATTGAAATCAATGGGTTGAAAAAAGCGTTTGAAACCCTGTACCGGGAACAGAATAAGCCGATGCCCCAACAGGCGTATTGTGGTCTGGGATCGGTGAAAACCAATATCGGGCATCTGGAAGCGGCCGCCGGTATTTCTGGTGTTCTGAAGATTCTGCTGATGTTCCGCCACCGGAAAATTCCCGGCAATGTGCACCTTAAGACGGCAAATCCCTATCTGGAGCTGGCCGGTAGCCCATTCTATCTGGTCAGGGAGACACAGGCATGGCTTGCCGGGGAAGATGCGGCCGGTCAGCCGGTGCCGAGACGTGCCGGTGTCAGTAGCTTTGGTATCGGTGGGGCGAATGCACATATTGTTCTCGAAGAGTATGCGCCGGAGTCTGACGTCGGCCATGCGTCATCTGCGCTTCCGGCGGCTATTCCGGCAGCTATTGTGCTGTCGGCCAAAAAGGCGGTGCGCCTGGATGACGTGGTGCAAGGCCTGGCCGCATTTCTGGATTCCGCCGCGTGTGCAGACCAGCAGCCCAGCCTGACGGAGATCGCTTATACCCTACAAGTGGGGCGCGAAGCGATGGAGGAGCGCCTGGCCTTTGTCGTTCGTTCAGTGCAGGAGTTGAAACAAACCTTGGCCGCGTATCTTGCCGGCGCAGACATGCCGGAAGGGATCTATCGCGGTAGTGTTAAAGCCGGTAAAGAATCGTTGTCGATGCTGGCTGATGACGAAACCCGGCAAGCGATGGTCGGAACATGGCTACAAAAAGGCCACTACGACAAACTGCTCGATGTTTGGGTGAAAGGCGAACAGGTTGACTGGAAGCAATGGTATCCGGCCGCGGCAAAACCTCGTCGCATCGGTTTGCCGACGTATCCGTTCGCACGCGATCGCTTCTGGCTGAAGATCAAGACGCCGGAGCGTGATCGACAAGACACGATGGCGTCCGCTGTAAAAACCAGTCCGCATCGTCTGCATCCGTTGGTGCATCGCAACACGTCAGATATTCATGCGCTCAGCTTTACCTCCTGGTTTGATGGTCATGAGTTTTTTCTGGCTGATCATCTGGTTAGAGGGAAAAAACTGTTGCCCGGCGTGGCTTATCTCGAAATGGCGCGCGCCGCCGTTGAGCAAGTCGTTGGTGCCGGGCTGCATCTGCAATTGATGCAGATTGTGTGGGTGCGCCCGTTCATTGCCGAACATCCGCAGGCATCTGCGGCTGCCGATGGAATTTACCCGTTAACGGTTAACTTGTCGCCGCAGTCAACGAAGGTGATGCGGTTTGAAATCTGTTCTCTGATGGCGGATGGTCAAACCCAGACGCATTGTCAGGGGAATGTGCGTGTCATAGACCCGCTATCGGATGACAGGGAAACACTCGACTTGTCTGTCGCGATGGCCGGGCACCAGGACGGTACCATGGATAAGTCTGAGTGTTACCAGGCTTTTCGCCGGCTGGGGATCATCTACGGGCCAGGACATCAGGGCATTGAAAGGCTGTATCTGGCGAAAGGACGCGTTCTGGCGCGGCTGGTATTGCCTGAAGCGTACCATGACACACTGGCCGATTATGTCCTGCACCCTGGCCTGATGGATTCGGCATTACAGGCGACGCTGGGGTTGTCCCGCGAGCATCGGCTGGGATTGCCTTTTGATATGGAGTCAATAGATATATTGCATCGCTGCACGCCCGCCATGTGGGCCAGCATTTCCTATGACGGTGGCGTGCAGCCGGATCCCCGGGCAAAAGTGCAAAGACTGACCATCAAGTTGTACGACGATGCCGGCGTGCTGTGTGTTTCTCTGCGCGGCTTTAGCGCACGCACGCCTGAGCCGATGACGACGCCGGAGAAGGGGACGCTACTGCTGGTACCGCAGTGGCGTCGTAAACCGGCTCCGGTCAATACCGTTGTTCCTCACTCATACGCGAGCCGCCAAATCTTATTGTGTGGTGATCTCGCTAGCGCAACCGAGCGTGGCCTGACGGGCGCCGTCGTGTTACCGGGAATGAACCGGGACGATATCGCCCTGAACTTTCATCAGAATGCGTTGGCGCTGTTTGCGCATGTAAAAACGATGTTAGCCGACAAGCCCAAACAGGCGATATTCCTGCAACTGGTGGTGGTGGGTGATTTCCCGGCTCGGTTACTGGCCGCACTCGGCGGGTTGTTAAAAACGGCATGTTTAGAGAACCCCCATGTTATCGGCCAATTGATTGAGCTGGATGAGTCGGTCAGCGTCGATACGGTGGGCGAGATGCTGCGTGAAAGTAGCCTTGTGCCGGACGAACGTCATATTCGCTATGGCCGTGAAGGGCGGCAAGTGCTGTTCTGGCAGGAAGTCGGCGTGATGGCGAACCCTACTGCCGGCGCCTTGCCTGCGCTGCCCATACTTCCCCGCATGCCGTGGAAGGAGCAGGGGGTTTATTTGATTACCGGCGGCGCCGGAGGGCTGGGTCTTGTTTTCGCCACGGAGATTGCGCGTCAGACCCAGCATGCCCGGTTGATTTTAACCGGACGCTCTGCCATGAACGCCCGCATTCAGACATCGGTCAGCCAGTTGGAAGCGTTGGGCGCACAGGTCGATTACCACAGTCTTGATGTGTGTGATCGGCAAGGGGTTGACGCACTGATAGCGACCCTAACGACGCAATATGGGACTCTCAACGGAGTGCTGCATTGCGCCGGCGTGTTGCGTGACGGCTACATGCTGAAAAAGTCCGAGGCGGATTTTCAGGCAGTGTTGGCCCCCAAAGTGCAGGGAACCGTGAATCTGGATCAAGCCCTGGCACAGCATCCGCTGGATTTCTTTATTCTGTTTTCCTCAACCGCAGCAGGATTGGGTAATCCGGGGCAGGCCGACTATGTTACAGCCAATAGTTTCATGGATGCCTACGCCCACTACCGCCAGCAACAGGTGGTTGCGCAGTTGCGGATGGGAAGAACCCTTGCGATCAATTGGCCACTCTGGAAAGAGGGTGGGATGCAGGTTGATGAAGCGGTCGAAACCATGATGTACCAAAGTACCGGCATGGTGGCGATGTCTACGGATGCCGGCCTGCAGGCTTTTTATCAGGCTCTTGAGCGTGAAGACAATCAGGTGTTGGTCATTGCCGGTGACGTTGAAAAATTACGCCGAACGCTCCGAGGGTTGCAGCCGGTACAAGATGAAAAGCGCAGTGACGCTCCGGTAGTAGCAGAACAGGCAAAAGGATTTGGCCCTATGACGGCAACCGGGATTGATAAGCAAGAGTTGGCAGGTGTAGTTCAGCAACGTTTGATGCGAGAAGTTTCGGCATTACTTGATGTGGACGCTGCAGAAATTGATGCGGATCTTGAGTTGACGGAATTGGGTTTTGACTCAATTCTGACCACCGGGTTTGCCAACAAGTTGAATCGTCAGTACGGGCTTGATTTGTTGCCGACGGTCTTTTTTGAATACCCGACCCTTTCAGCATTAAGTGGTTATCTGGCTAACACTTATCAGACGGTGTTGGCGGCGAAATTCGCCGATTTCTTGCACCAGGCAGGCGCGCGTGGCGCGTTTGTTCATCATGAGCGCGTTGACCCGTCTCAGGCGGATCATGCAGAACCCGCGATGGCCAGCTTCCGGCCAGGCGAGGCCGTCGAGGCGCGCCATACTGAGCCTGACAGGCAGGCGTTGCATGAGGCGATTGCGTCGTTGCTGGTGCAGGAAGTCTCCACGTTGTTGCATGTGGAGACGGCCGACATTGATATCGATACCGAGCTGAATGAACTGGGCTTCGACTCGATTCTGACAACCGGGTTTGCCAATAAGCTAAACCGGCAATATACGCTGGAGCTGCTTCCGACCGTGTTTTTTGAATACCCGACCATTGCCGGGTTGACCCACTACCTGACCGAGAACTATCAGGACTACTTCAGTCGCTTGTTTGCCGCAAAAGTGATGTTGCAATCACCGCTATCCAGCCATCCGTCGGCAGATGACGCCTCACCACTGCATGACGTTCGAACCTCGCAGGAAGATACATGCAGTGGCGTGCAGGCCGCGAGCCACCTGCCGCCGGCGCCAGGTTACCCACGTGATGAACACGAAGCGATTGCGATTGTAGGAATGAGCGGTAGTTTCCCTATGGCGCCGGATCTTGAAACGTACTGGGAAAACCTGCTTCAGGGAAAAGACTGTATCAGCGAAGTGCCGCCGGCGCGTTGGAATTGGCGGGATTACCTGCAAGAGGTGCATGCCGCTGAAAACCGCGACAGTATTCGTTGGGGGGGATTTATCCAGGATATGGCGGAATTCGATCCGCTGTTTTTCGGCATTTCTCCCCGTGAAGCTGAATTAATGGATCCACAACAACGTTTGTTGATGACCCATGCCTGGAAAGTCATTGAAGATGCCGGTTATTCCGCTGCTTCTCTGTCCGGCAGCACGCTGGGTATTTATGTTGGAACGGGGAACACCGGTTATTCCGGTCTGATTGTTGATGCGAAGCTGCCGGCGGAAGGTTTCACTGCCACGGGAATTGTGCCGTCGATCGGGCCGAACCGCATGAGCTATTTTCTCAATGTCCACGGTCCAAGCGAGCCGATTGAAACGGCGTGTTCATCCTCGTTGATCGCGATCCACCGTGGGGTATCGGCACTGCGCCATGAAGGTTGCGACATGGTGATTGTCGGTGGGATTAATACGCTGGTCACGCCGGATACGTTTGTCAGCTTCTGCAAAGCCGGCATGCTTGCTGCCGATGGCCGCTGTAAAACCTTCTCCAGCCAGGCTGACGGTTATGTCAGAGGCGAAGGGGTCGGGATGTTGTTGCTAAAACGCTTACCGGCGGCAGAAGCGGACGGTGATCACATCTATGGTGTGATCCGCGGCAGTGCGCAGAATCATGGCGGTCGAGCCAGCTCGTTGACGGCGCCGAATCCGAAGGCTCAGGTGGCCTTGCTGGAAAGCGCCTACCGGAATGCCGGCATTGACCCCGGCAGCGTCAGTTATATCGAAGCCCACGGTACGGGAACGAAACTCGGTGATCCGATCGAAATCAATAGTCTGAAAGCCGCATTTAAAGCCGTAAAAGCCACCTCTCCGCAGGAGGGAGACCACAACGTCGGCTGTGGTATCGGTTCGGTAAAAACCAATATCGGACATCTGGAAATGGCGGCGGGTATTGCTGGCGTGATTAAAGTGCTGCTGCAAATGAAGCATCAAACCTTGGTAAAGAGCTTGCACAGTGAGGCGCTGAACCCCTACATCGATTTCACCGGAACGCCGTTCTATATCGTTAGCGAAAATCGCCCCTGGCAAGCGCCGAAAAATGCGCAGGGCGAGCAACTGCCGCGCCGGGCTGGCGTCAGTTCTTTTGGCTTTGGGGGCGCTAACGCGCACGTAGTAATTGAAGAATATCGTGATACCCGCCCGGTATCGCAGGCAGTACAGGATCGGTATGTGATTCTGTTGTCTGCCAAAGACGAGGTGCGTTTACTGTCGGTTGCCCGGAATCTCAGGCAGTATCTGGAGCGACATCAAGGCGATGCCGAACTGACCTTGACCAATCTGGCTTATACGCTGCAAGTCGGGCGCGATGCCATGGATGAACGTTTGGGATGGATCGTCACGTCACTCGACGACCTGATGGCGAAGATCGACGATTTTCTGCAAGGTACCGCGAACCCTGACGATACATACCGGGGCCAACGCGGCGCTCATAAAAGCCTGATGGCCCAGTTCTCGGCGGACGAAGAGTTGCGCGAAGCCGTTGCCAAATGGGCCGAGCGCGGCAAGTACGCCAGGTTGTTGAATCTGTGGTGCCAGGGGCTGGCGTTCGACTGGTCGGCTCTGTATCGGGGGCTGCGCCCGCGCCGCCTCAGCCTGCCGACGTATCCCTTCGATCGTCAGACGTTCTGGCTTCCGGCGAGTCAGGAGAAAAACGGCGTTGTCAGGCAATTACCTGAGTGCCGTGCCGACCACCTGGTGCCGGACGAGTCTGCCGAGATGCCGCCGTCGTTATCGCAAGACGGAGGGGCTGAGAGCGACAGCGCTGACGTTAATCTTGAAACCTATCTGAAACAGCTCATCAGTCGGCAGCTCAAAGTCGCCGAAGAGATGATTAGCCCGGATCGCGCGCTCGATGAACTGGGGATGGATTCCGTCGTCTCCGTCGCGTTGTTGAACACCATTCGGGAAACATTCCCTGAGGTGTCTCGCTCGCTGTTTATGGAGTACCACACCCTGGGGGAAATTCAGCAGCATCTGCGTAGCCATCTCGGCGGGCAACGGATTATGCCGGGCAGCCCAACCGTGGCGGCAGAACGCGTGGTTCACACCAACCCGGCGAGCGCCGATAGCGCGCCGGCCCAAGACGAACCGGGGCGGAATGTCAGTATTATCGGCATGGCCGGTATTTTCCCTCAGGCAGAGCAGATCGCCGAATTTTGGGAAAACCTGAATGCCGGTCGTACGACGCTTTCTGTCTTGAGCGACAAGCGCAAATATCTGATGACGTTGCAGACGCGAGACAGCGGCTACAGCCGTATTGGCGGTTATCTCGACGGAGTGGAGTATTTCGATCATAAGCTGTTCAAAATTCCGCACAAAGAGGCGCAAAAGTTGGATCCTCAGCTACGCAAGTTGCTCGAAGTTATCTGGCAGGCGGTGGCGGATGCCGGATATACCCTCAGTCAGTTCCGTGAAAAACGAACCGGATTGTTTGTCGCGACACGGGGACATTCCGGTTATCAGGATATTCCCGCCAGACTGGACCCGGCCCAGACGGCACAGTGGCGCTTTCAGGCAGAGCAGATATCCGCTTATGCCAACCGTATCTCCAATATCCTGAACCTGGCAGGGTTAAGCGAAATTGTTGAAACCGGCTGTGCCAGCTTTCTGGTGGCAATCCGGCACGCCATGTGCGCCATCAGGGAAGGCCGCTGCCAGCAGGCGATTGTCGCCACGGCGGAGTTGGGGCTCTCTCCTTTTGTGCAGAATCGTACGGATGATCAGGCCTTATATAGCTCTCATCCTGTCACGAAAAGTTTTGGTCATGACTCAGATGGTTATGTGAAAAGCGAGGTGATCGGCGCCATTATCCTGAAAGCAGAGGATACGGCACTGGCGCAAGGCGATGCCATTTATGCCAATGTGAAGGCAGTCGGGGTCAGCCATGGCGGCAAAGCACCGCTGAAGTGGTATAGCCCGAATATCGAAGGGCAGAAATCAGCCATTGAGGCCGCGCTCAGCGAGGCTGGCATTGATCCAGCCACCGTTTCTTATATCGAACCGGAAGCCAACGGTTCCCAGTTGGGGGACGCGTCTGAATTGGTTGCTATTCAGGCGGTGTATGGTCCGTATTTGCAGAAGAAACAGCGTACGACGCCGGCACATCCTCTCCCGGCAGGCCGACCGACGCCGTCGATTGCCATCGGGTCTCTGAAGCCGCTGACCGGGCACGCGGAAACGGCATCGACCTTCCCGGTACTAGTGAAAATGGTGTTGTCGATGTGCTACCGCCGTCTGGCAAAAATCGACGGGTTGGGAGAACTGAACGAAGGTATCACGCTGGCTGATGGGTTTGAGCTGATCAGAGAGGACCGCACCTGGGAGAAACAGGGCGATGTACCCCGGCGAGGCGCTATCCATTCCATGAGTATCGGCGGGGTGAATGCGCACCTGCTGCTGGAAGAATTCGAGGTTAAGCCGCAGGTCGTTCACGGCGATGAGGTATTTCAGCCGTCTTCCGGGCAGGCGAACCAACCTTTTGTTTTCCTGTTTTCCGAAGCCGATGACGCCGGGTTACATACCCTGGTGGGCGACTACCTGGATTTCTTGCCCCGCATCCAGGCCGATATTGCTGCGGGTCGGTGGATGGCACCCGTGCCGGCGGCGGAAACGCAACCTGCGCGTGAGGCGTCCTATCTGGAGCAACTCGAATATACCCTGCAACAGGGGCGGGAACACCGGGCGGTGCGGCTGGCGGTTTGCGCTGTAAACATGGCGCAGTTGCAGGAACGTTTACAGCGTTGGCAGGCCCATGCGGGCAATCCCCTCAATATTGATGATAGCCGCCAGCCATCACCGGATATTTCCGGCGAACTGTCCGATTGCAGCAATGCCATACGGCAAGCGGTGATGGATTGGCTGGCGGGGCAGTCGGTGGATTGGATGACGTTGCGTCAGGCTGAAGGCCGGGGGAGAACGTTACAAAAACTCCATCTGCCGGCTAATCCATTGCGAAAGGTCTTTTGCTGGCATGAGGGTTTCGACGATATCAATACATTTGATGAAAACAATTCAGTATCGACAGACGCGGAGCCGCGCTCTGTTGTGGCGTAAACACGGAGTGAGTGTAGTTATTTCCGGATGAAATAGAGGTGAATAATGAATGAGTTAGATGAAGCGTTGTCAGGCTATCTGGTTGCATTGGCAGCCAGGATACTGAAATGTGAGCAAGCGAATATCGAGTGGGAAAGCGATATTGATGAATATGGTTTTGAGTCGATGGAAGTGAATCAATATTGTGCTGAGTTGAACACGTTTTTTTCTATCAAGTTAACCCCGGTGGTTTTTCTGGAAGTTAATTCGCTTCAGGGGTTGAGTGACTATTTGAAAAAGCATCATTTCAATAACCTTGAAACCGCTCTTCTCTGAGTCTGAATCCAAAAGGAAGATATTTATGGAAAAATATGACATCCAAAGCGAAACGCAACGGAAAGTGTTTGAAATGATGCCGTCTTTCTTTCTTGATCAGGAAGAACAGGCAAATTTTCACTTTATGATGCATATGCGTCTGCTATTGAAATCCCCCGATTTTATGGATACGTTCGAGCGTGATTTATTCGAGAAAAAATTGGCGGATTTGCAGGCAGCGTATCCTGATTTGGCCGATACGGACTGTGCCGATACGTTTATTAAAATGAAGTCTTACGATTTTTCAGATATGGATCGCACGACTTTTCAGAAAATGATCAATGATGCCAGTACGCCGCCGATTATTGCAAAAGGTTTTCTCAATGATACGAAAGCCGTTCAGGAGTGGAGCCATGATTATCTGATTGAACACTATAAAGATACGGAGATTATTGCAGTCGGTTATGATGAGAAGGGAAACAGTTTGAAAAAACTCAAGCTGGAGAAAATACTCCGTTCTCAATTGGACAAAGATTCCAGAGTCAGTTATTACATTAATAACTCGGCGGAAATTTTTAATGACTATCCTGACCTGATTGATGAAGTGGGGGCGGGTAAAATCCTTGATCTTTTCCATGGTCACTCAGCGAATAGTTTTAGTCAGTTATTTGTTGGTAATCTGCGAACCTGGGGAACTAACTGGCATCAGGGGAATGATATTTCCTGTGCGTTGATGATCAGCGGGGTAAAACGCTGGTACTTTGTCGATCCCCGGTTGGGGTATATCTTGCGCCCATTCCTTGATGGGGCAAATGGGATGTCAGCGAAAATGGATGCGCGTCTGGATATCAACTTCCATAAAATTCACAACCCACTTTACGCTTATGCGCCCAAGTTCTATGTCGATTTGGAACCGGGCGATGTCCTCTTTTTCACCAAATACTGGCCTCATGCCGTCATCAATACGACGCCGCTGCAGATCATGGCTAATATGCGGATGACGGAAGTGAATCTGGAGACCATGACAAAAGGGAAAGATGTCCCCACGCTTATGCCGGTGTATGACAATATCCTGAATTCTGATCCATCCTTTATCAAATTCAAATTCGATATTTTCAATAGTCTGGGTAAAAAATCCAAAACTATCGGAGATGATAACTATTTTTCTGCCTACAACACCACCAGTGAAGTTCTGAGTAAGGAAGATTAATGATGAGCGAGTATCTGATAAATTCCGGAAACTTTAATATGATTATCTGTCCGGCGGATAAAGCCTACTATATTCTGAATGATGATCAGGCATCGGAAGAGACGATAAAGGAGTTTCTGGCAGGAGGGAAAGTCCAGTATAGTCGGCTTAAGCCTCTCTGGTTTCGGTATCGGGCTGATGAATCGTGGCAGGATTTTGATAAAAAAGAATACCGTTTAGGGCGGGAGCTTTCTGAAGCAGAACTGATCGACCGTTTTGTATTGAAGAAATTTAACTTTGGCAGTCTGGTCGCGGTCAGGGATTCTCAGGACGGGACCATCAAAGTATTTAAGCGGGACAAATTGCAATTGTCGGCGAATTAGCGAACTGTTCATCTGAAGAGAAAAGGAATGCACGCCATCGTTTAATTCCCGGTCGCTGCACTAAGCACAAAAAACCGTGTGCAGCGATCGGGTAACGGCGTCAGGTAAGGCAATTGGAGGCTTGAACGTGACGAAGCAGAATAACGACAATAAAGAGGCTGCGGTATTAACGGAGATACAGGACGAGGTTACTAATAACGCGTTCTGGGCTAATGATCTTTTTTCGGTTTACGAAAAAGAAGCCGTGGCTATTATCGGCGTGGGCGGATTTTTTCCCGGCTCTGATTCTATCGAAGATTTTTGCCGGAAACTGGATCAACAGGAGTCGCTGTTTTCTCTCGTGCCGAAGAATCATTTTCCGGGGTCGGAGATGCAAACCCGGTATGGGGCATTTCTGAATGATATAGCCGGATTCGATCCCGAGCTGTTCAATATGGGGCCGATGGAAGCCGAATATATGGACCCCAGGACCCGCTTATTGTTGATGTCAGCCTGGCACACGCTGGAGGATGCCTGTTATCTGCCTCAGCAGTTACGGGAGGCGAAAGTCGATGTTTATATTGCTTCTGAAGGGGCTGCTTATACGCCTTTTCTCTCCAAAGCCGAACTGACCAGTTATTCCATCTTGGGCATGATGTCCTGGTCTTTGCCGAATTATCTCTCTCATGCTTTTCGTTTCAACGGTAAAAGCCTCTATATCGATACCGCCTGCTCCGGTGCGAGTGTTGCCTTGCATCAGGCGAAAGAGGCACTACTGCGGGGTGAGGCCGATTACGCGCTGGTGGGAGCGGCCAACCTTTTATTCGGCGATGCGCTGGCCGGTTCGTATTTAGGGCAGGAGTCTTTAGGTATTCTCGGCGGAGCGATGGCCTGTTTCCCTTTTCAGGCCAATGCGCAGGGCTTTTTGCCCGCCGAAGCCGCGGCGACCGTTTTGCTTAAACGCTTATCGCAGGCCATTGCCGATCAAGACAATATTCATGGGGTGATTTTAGGTTCGGATGTAAACCACACCGGAGGCTATGGCAGCCTGACGATGCCTTCAGCGGAATCGCAGGCGAAGGTGATGGTAAATGCATACCGCCAGGCCGGCATTGATACGGACACCGTTACTTATGTCGAGGCCCACGGCGCGTCGTCGCTTCTGGCTGATGCCGAAGAAATTAAAGGGTTGAAACATGCCGATGCGCAACTCACGACGCAGGCGGAACCGTCAAAGAGAAACCCATGTAAAATCAGTACGCTCAAGCCTAATATGGGGCACGCTAACTCGGCTTCCGGGATGGTCTCGCTGGTTCGCGTACTGCATGCATTTAAAACGCAGAAAAAACCGGGAATTAAAGACTTTTCAGTCTGTAGTGACAAAATCAGGCTGGATGGCTCACGCTTTTATATCAATGACAGCACAGAAGAGTGGTCGCCTCTGCAGGATGAGCACGGCAGAGACATTCCCCGCCGGGCCGCAATTAATAACTTTGGCGCCGGAGGAGTCAATGCCCATTTGTTGCTGGAGGAATATCCCCGCGTCGCTGATGTTCCGGCACACGGAAATGCCGTTGACGATGCAATGAAGCCGCAGGGGGGCGTCTACTTTCTGGCGCTGTCAGTCATGCATGAATGGCAGTGGATTCATTACGCTAAATCCATTCTGGCCTTTTTGCAGCAATCTCATGATATTCATCCCGATGCGCTGGAATATTTCTATCTGACGGCAAGAAACAAGTTTGAGCGGCGGGTGGTTTTCCGTTACACCAGTATCGACAATTTACAGGAAAAACTGGCTCAGTTTATTGCTGCGAATGGACAGAAATCGTACTACCTGAAAACCGGGCAACACGATGAAAATAAAGCCCTCGACATATTTACCCGCCATAACCGACTGTCTGATTTGCTAAAAACGCTTAGCTGGGAAAATGACAAAAGTGCGCTGATGGAACTTTGGATGAGGGGTGTCGATTTCCCTCTGACCGACCTCGCCGGGACATCGGGTTTTAGTAAGATCTCGTTGCCCCGGTATCCTTTCCACCTTGAGCCCTACTGGAGTACCGCCGATACCGCGGCATTATCAACGCCGGAGCCTCGTGAACATCGGATGTGGCGAGAGATTCACCCGCTTGTGCAGCAAAACACGTCGGATTTCAGCACTCAACGTTACCGCAGTTTTTTTAGCGGACTCGAGTTTTTTCTGGCCGACCATATTGTTAAAAGGCAGAAGGTGTTGCCCGGGGTGGCCTATCTGGAATTGGCCAGAGCGGCGATAGCGGATGCGGCCGGCCATTCTCAGTCGGTCATGCTGAAAAATGTGAGTTGGTTGAGGCCGATGATTGTTCAGGAGGTAGGATTGAATGTGTCCGTCGACCTGCATCCTGAAGACAGCGGTTATATCAGTTTTGAGATATACAGCGAGGAAACGTCTGCTGGCGGAACCGACCGCGTCACGCATTGCCGGGGCATGGCTCAGATGACGGCGTCGCCTGATGGCGATGCGCCGCTTCCGACTCCTGCTACATCATCAGTCGTCGATATCGCCGCGTTGCAGGCCCAGTGCACCGCCAGACATCTCGACAGCTCCGCGTGTTATCGCGCTTATACCGCGATGGACATCCTGCATGGGCCAGCTTATCAAGGTGTGATATCGATTGATGAAGGCGATAGCCAGGCTATTGCCAGGATTGTATTACCCGACTGTGTGGCGGATACCCGACATCAGTTTTTTTTGCATCCAAGTGTGATGGATTCAGCATTACAGATAGCGGCCGGCTTACTGGTGGATGCTGAACACCCTGAATTTGCCTTGCCGTTTGCGTTGGAAAGTCTGGAAATGTCCCCTCGGGATACGGCGACGGCTTTACCTGAGAATCTTTGGGTGTGGGTGCGTTTTACCTCCGGTTCATCGAAAACCGACCGAGTCAGAAAAATGGATTATGACTTATGCGATGAGCGCGGTTATGTCTGGGTCAGGCTCCGTGGTTTTTCATCCAGAGTGGTTGACGAGGCGACGAAAGGAACCGCGGCATTGACGATATCCGCCGATGCCGATACGCATTCGGTGATGCGGGCGGAGCCTGAAGCAAATGAAACGACCGCCGCAGGGAAGGCTTTGGCGGACGCAGCCCCGACGGCGAGTACAACGACAGGGGCGCTGCGAGAAACGCTGATCCCGCTGATGCAAAAATCACTGGCAAGGCTACGTAAGCTGGAGCCGGGCAAGATCAGTCTTAATACTGAACTGTCGCAGTTTGGTCTGGATTCGATTTTGCTGACGGAGTTTAGCAATCAGTTGAATCGCCAATATCATCTGTCGCTGACGCCAACGGTATTTTTTGAATACCCGACTTTGGGCGAGTTTGTTGATTATCTGGCGGCGACGCACCCGGCGGCATTCACAACGCCGCATTCTGAGCATGAATCACGTTTGCCGTCGGCGTTAACCACGGTATCAACGCCGACCAAGGCGGCGATACACGAACGCACCTTAAACGATGTCCCTTCTCAGCGTGAAGTTTCCCAACGCGCAACATTCCGCTCCCCGGGGCATGCGAATCCGGTTTTACCACCGCTACCGTCTGATAAAAAAACACTCGCTATAAAAACAACGGCTCCTGCCAGTGAGCCGATAGCGATTGTCGGAATGAGCGGTCGTTTCCCGATGGCCCGGGATTTGGACGCCTTTTGGGACAACCTGGTTAGCGGAAAAGATTGTATTCAGGAGATCCCGAAACAGCGGTGGGACTGGCAGGCGTTGTATGGCGATCCGGTTCGCGAAGTCAATAAATCCAATGTGAAATGGGGAGGATTCATTGAGGGTGTTGATGAATTCGATCCGCTGTTTTTTGGGATTTCGCCGAAAGAAGCCGAGTTGATGGATCCCCAGCAACGGTTGCTGATGACTTACATATGGAGTGCCATTGAAGATGCCGGTTACAGTGCCGGTGAAATTTCCGGCACCGAGACGGCGATTTTCGTGGGAACCGGCATGAGCGGTTACGGCGCTCTGCTCAGTGAAGCCCGGCTGCCGATTGAAGGTTATTCCCTGACCGGGATCGTTCCGTCGGTCGGACCGAACCGAATGAGCTTTTTCCTGAATATCCACGGCCCCAGCGAGCCGATAGAAACGGCGTGTTCGTCATCCCTGATTGCGATTCACCGGGCTGTTCAGTCCATCGCTGCCGGCGAATGCGAACAAGCTATTGTTGGTGGAGTGAACACGCTGGTGACTCCCGATGGTTATATCAGCTTTAGCAAAGCCGGCATGTTGTGCCAGGACGGTCGTTGCAAAACGTTCTCCAGTGCGGCCAACGGCTATGTTCGGGGGGAAGGGGTCGGGATGCTCTTTCTTCGCAAGCTCAGTGTTGCTGAGGCCGCAGGCGATCATATTTATGGTGTGATTCGGGCCAGTGCTGAAAACCACGGCGGCCGAGCCAACTCATTAACCGCACCGAATCCGAGAGCGCAAACGGCATTGTTGACGCGAGCTTACACCGACGCCGGGATCGATCCGCGCAGCGTCGGATACATTGAGGCCCATGGTACGGGGACGCCGCTTGGCGACCCGATAGAAATTGATGGGCTGAAAAGCGCTTTTCAGGATCTCTATCGTCACACGCCAGCCACAACGGATCTGGGAAACTCGCCGCAACATTGCGGTCTGGGATCGGTTAAGACGAATGTCGGCCACCTGGAGATGGCCGCCGGTATTGCCGGAGTCATTAAAGTCTTACTGCAGCTTCAGCATAAAACGCTGGTGAAAAGCCTGCATTCTGAACAAATTAATCCTTACATCCGGCTGGACGATTCCCCTTTTTATGTGGTGCAGGAGAACCGGCCCTGGGCCGCGCCTGTGGGCAGTCAAGGGCAGGCGCTGCCTCGCCGGGCCGGCGTCAGTTCTTTCGGTTTTGGCGGTGCCAATGCACACGTCGTGCTTGAGGAGTATACCGGAGGACAGAAAGCGCCGGATGTCGGCCAGCAGGCAGGGAAATCGGAATCCGTCATGGTCATACTGTCGGCAAAAAATGCGGATCGTCTGATGGCGGCTGCGGGAAATCTTTTGGCCCGGATTACAGCGGAAAATAAACCACAACCGGCACTGAGCGAACTGGCTTATACCCTGCAAGTTGGGCGGGACACGATGGAACAGCGTCTGGGGATCCTTACCTCGTCTATTGATGATCTGGCTGAAAAGCTGAGGGAATTTCTGGCGGGAGAAGACATCATTGATGATTTGTTTCTCGGTAATGTCAGGCAAAACAAAGAAATGCTGGACATATTCGCAACCGATGAAGACATGATGTCCACGCTTGATCAGTGGTTCCATAAACGTAAATACGCCAGAATTCTGGCGTTATGGGTCAAGGGAATGCCGGTTGACTGGTACCGGTTATACCCGCAACCGCGCCCAAAAAGAATCAGCCTGCCGACTTACCCGTTCGCCACCGACCGATACTGGATCAGCAATCCCCGTCATGCCGCGATGACCGTGCCGCCTGATGCAACGATAAACGCTTCAGTCACGCCGCTGCGCGCGAGTCAGTCGCCGACGGCGGAACCGGTCAATGAGCTGGCCGGGCGCGACGCCACGCCGGGTGCTCTCGCTGAGGTGCCGGCCATAAACCGGGCTGATGAGTACTTCAGCTATGTTGCGCGGTGGGAATCGGATGAAACCCCTCACGTCAGAACCTCGGCAACGGGAAGGGCGGATAACGTGCTGGTGGTCGGGAGCAGACAGGAAAACGAACTGGAAAATGCGTTAGTCGCTGAACTGGCCGGTCAGTCCGGGCGCCTGCTACGTCTCTCGCTGAGCAGCCAGGAAGGTCAAAAAGTGTACCGGATCGGGCTGGATCACTGGGGGGGTGATATTCAGGATGAAAACGCGATCCACGATTGTCTGGATGAGATAGGCGCGGTACAGCAGGTCTTTTTTATTGCCGCCGCCGTCGAGCAGTCGCTGGCCGACGCGGAAGCGATCACGGATAGCCTGAAACAGAACGAACTGCAACTGCTGCGTCTGGTGAAGTCGCTACAACAGCGGTTGGCAAAAGAGGCAACGATAGACTTTAGCGTGATCACGCAGGATAACCATCCATCTTCTCCCCGGGAAATTCGTTATCACGGTGCCGGAGTCAGTGGGCTGGCTTACTCGGTTGCTCAGGGGGATCACCGTTTCAGAGTCAGAAATCTGGATGTGTCCAGCCGCGATTTACAGACGCCGGAGCGGCGAGAAAAACTGATGCAGCAGATCGTCGGCGAGCGGATGAGTGAGCGGGGCGAACAGATTCGGTTGCTCTGCGGACGTCGCTACCGGCAGACCTTCTTTCGCCTGGATCCGCAGAGTTTCAGTAATGAGAATGGGATCAAGCATGGCGGCGTCTACCTGATTCTGGGAGGCAGCGGGACTGTCGGCCGTGTGGTGACCCGGCAGTTGCTGGAGCATTATCAGGCAACCGTGGTCTGGCTGGGGCGTCAGTCGGCATCCAGTCCCGCCGTTCAGAATGCGTTGGAGGCGATGGCAACCGTCGGTATCCGACCGGATTATGTTCAGGCAGATGCAACGGATCCAGCCTCTTTGCAGGCGGCGATGGCTCAGATCAAGCAGAAATATTCCCGCATTAACGGCGCGATATTCGCCGGTCTGGTCTTTGATGCCGAGAATACCGTCAGCCAGACAACAGAAGAAACATTCTGGCGGATACTTCAGGTCAAGGCGTCGGGGAGTTTTAATTTCTACCAGGCACTTCGGCACGAAGCACTGGATTTTCTGGTCTATTTCTCCTCCTGCCAGGCTTTCTCTTTCTCGGGTGCCGCGACGCTATCGGCTTATGCCGCAGGGATTACTTTCTCTGATACGTTGGTGCGGGCTTTACAGCATCACGCCGATTTTCCCGTAGGGATTATCAATTGGGGATTCTGGCAAGCTTCTCTTGCCGGGTTACCCGCCAGTCAAAGCATTTCTGCTCTGAGCGATGCAGAGGGTTTTGCCTGTTTTGAACGTTTTGTCACGCTGTTACAGCAAGGACGCCTGGAACAGCTGGTGTGCCTGAATGCTTCTGCACCGGTACAGCAACTGATGAACCTGCATCCGCAGGAGTCCATTCTGTTGAGCCATCAACGCCAACCATCATCCACGCCATCTTCATCTGATAAACGCAGCAGGAGGCTGAAAAATGCATAATATCTCTGACAATCAATGGGATGAAGAGGCCGATGCACTGCTGCAATCCCATCATCCTGATGCCATTAATCAGTGGTTGGTGAAACTGCTTTATGTACAGCTTGACAGGCTTGGCGTTTTTTCGGCGTCGCTGGATGCCGCGGATTTTTCTTCGCTTGCCGGCCGTATTGGGCTGGAACAGCAGTTCCGCGCCTGGTGGGCGGAGTCAATGGCGCAGTTATGCGAGGCGGGATATCTAACCCGGCAAGGCGACGCGTTGATTCGCCGACAGCCGTCGGCGGAGTCGCCGGAGGCGGTATGGCAGGCGTGGGAGGCATATCGTGACCGTTATCGACATGATCACGCACGCATGACGCAGATGAGCCTTGTCGAGACCTGCCTGCGCCATTTGCCCCAGATCCTGACGGGGCAGGTGCAGGCAACGGAGGTGCTATTCCCCAATGCATCGATGGAGAAAGTCGAAGGGATTTATAAAAATAATCCGGTCTCTGATTTTTTTAATCGGGTGTTGACGGCCGCGGTGAGCGACTACGTGAATGAAGTCTTGCAGTTTGATCATGATGCGCTGTTGCGTCTGGTTGAAATCGGTGCCGGTACCGGTGGAACAACGGCCATGGTTTTGCCCGAGTTGATGAAATATCGGCACAATATTCAGGAATATCTGTATACGGATCTCTCTCAGGCATTTTTGATGCACGCCCGCCGTCACTATGGGCCGACGTGCCCGTTTCTTGGCTATGCATTGTGGGACATTGAACAACCGCTGGTGACACAGCCGATTGCGCAGGGATCGTTTGACGTGGCGATTGCGACAAATGTACTACACGCCACCAAAGATATTCGGATCACGCTGCGGCATTGCAAAGCTGCCCTGCGCCGCGGGGGAATGGTGGTCATTAATGAGCTGAGCGATAAGTCTGTTTTTACTCATTTAACGTTCGGGTTACTCAAAGGATGGTGGTTACATCAGGACACGGCATTACGCATTGTCGGTAGCCCGGCCATCGCGCCTGAAACCTGGCGGGAGATACTGGAAGAAGAAGGGTTCTTTGCGGTTGAGTTCCCGGCGCAACGTGGACATGGATTGGGGCAAACCGTTATTGTCGCCAGAAGCGACGGGATGATTCGCCAGCCAATGCAACCCGCCGAGCAGGCGCTGACGGCAGAGGCGTCGCCAGCGGTTCCGTTGGCCGCGCGTTCATCGGCGGCGGCCATACTCACTACGCCGATAACAGACGATCACGTAACCGACGAGCACATTGCGGAACATGTCCATAAGGCCATCGTGTCTGCTTTGGCGCAGGCGGTTAATCTGTCGGCTGCGCAAATCGATGCAGACATCGCTTTTTCCGAATACGGAATCGATTCTATTTTAAGTGTCAATTTTGTAAATAAAATCAATGAAATACTCGGCGTTCACCTGAATCCCGCCATCCTGTATGACTACAGCTCGGCCACCGCGTTGAGCCGCCATATCGTCCGTACTGCGGAGCGTGACGTGCTTTCTGTCGGTACACGCGAGACGCTGTTTGCCGATACGAAAACGCCATTCAGGCGTAGTGATAATCTGTCGTTGCCGGCCGATGAGGAAGTGGCGGTGATAGCCCAGCCTGTGGCCCCGGTCCGCCAGACGTATGACGCCGGGCGAGCAAATAGGCATGATGAAACAACACGGGAATATATAACGCGCCGTGTAATCAATGCATTAGTCAGTTCAGTTAATTTACCGCCTGAGCAGATTGATGAGCAGCGGGCGTTTTCCGATTTTGGTATTGATTCGATTCTTAGCGTTAACTTTATCAATCAGGTCAACCAATCACTGGGGATCACGCTAAATCCGGCGTTGCTCTATGATTATTCGACGGTCGAAACATTAAGTGCGCATATCGCGCTGACGTGTGCCGATCAGATGGTTATCCCGCAGGCGTCGTCCCCATCACGGCAACCCACGTCACCACAGTGGCAGGCGCCACTACAGTATGAGCCCACGCCGCCGCCATCGGCGACATCCCCGTCTGCCGCACAGCCGACGTTCCACCAGGACTCAGGGCTGGCGAGACAACCGGCCGAGCCGGTGGCCATTGCCGTGATTGGTATGTCGGGGCAATTTCCCGGCGCGGAGAATACCCAGCGTTTCTGGGAGAACCTGATTGCCAACCGCTCAGGAATAGAAGAGTTACCTGAGGATTATCTGGATCAAGCCAGATATTTTGTCGATACGAACAGCAGCGATACAGGCACAAAAGAAGCAACACAGAGCGGAAAAACCTATTGCAAATGGGGAGGGATCGTCAAAGACCGACACTGCTTTGACGCGACGTTCTTCCGGATTACCGAGCAGGATGCGTTGTCGATGAGCCCGCACCAGCGCCTGATATTGCAGGAAAGCTGGAAAGCACTGGAAGACGCGGGCTATAACCCCAAAGCGCTGGCCGGTAGTCATACGGGCGTTTTTATCGGCGCTGAACCATCGAATTATCATCATGGCTCTTTTGTCGGGTCGTCTGAGGCGATTGTTGCATCACGTGTGTCTTACTTTCTGGACATGAAAGGTCCGGCACTGGTGGTGAATACCGGTTGTTCATCTTCTGCGGTAGCGATACATCTGGCGTGTGAAAGCCTGCGTCGTGGTGAGACCGATTTGGCGCTGGCCGGCGGTGTCTTCGCAGCATTGGATGCCGGCGCGTTGGCCAGTTTGTCCAGTATCGGCATGTTGTCTCACCGCGCAGAGTGCCCGATTTTTGAGCAGGTAGCCGACGGCATGCTGCTCTCTGAAGGGGTCGGGATCGTTGCATTGAAACGTCTGGATCAGGCCATCGCGCAGGGGGATCCTATCCACGGAGTGATTCGTGCTTCCGGTATCAATCAGGATGGTGCGAGTAACGGTATTACCGCGCCGAGCGGTACGGCTCAACAACAATTACTGGAGCAGGTCTACCAGCAATATCACATCAATCCTGAAGAGATCAGTTACGTTGAAGCCCATGCAACCGGCGGTAAATTGGGCGATACCATTGAGGTCAATGCCCTGGCGCGAACATTTAAGGCGTTAACCGACAAACGACATTACTGTGCTCTGGGCAGCGTGAAATCTCATATCGGCCATACTTCGGCGGCGTCCGGGGTGATCGGCCTCATCAAGATATTGTTGTCGATGCGCCATGGTCAGCTACCGGGTTTAAGGCATTATCAGCAGGCAAATCCGCTATTTGAGCTGCAGGATTCTGCTTTTTACATTCAAAACGCTACGTCGGCCTGGAAAAGCCATGCCGGCAGACCACGACTGGCGGCCCTGAACTCTTTCGGTCACAGCGGCACTAATGCGCATTTGGTTATCGAAGAGTATGTATCGACGCGGGTTGCGGTTGCTGAGCCCGCTACCGCCGGGTGGATTATTCCGTTATCGGCGAAAACGACGCAAAGCCTGCACGCTCAGATTCAGGCGCTGAGCCTCTATCTTGCTGATGCTGAGCGACAAGGTCGCGTGCAACCTGATGATGGCTTGTCCTTCATCCAGTCAATGGCGTATACGTTGCAGGTTGGGAGGGAAGCGATGCCGGAACGCTTTTTCCTGATTGCGACGGACAATCACGATTGTTTGCAGCAGTTACAGGCATTCTGCCGCCGGCATATAGCGACGAGTCACGCTTTCGGTCAGTCCCCGACTGCGGGGAAAAAACAGCCGCCTCTGACTGCCGACGCTTATCAACACCGTGGTATGCACCAACTCTCCCGACCCGAGTTGGAGGCGATTGGGCTCACCTGGCTACAGGGTAAACCGGTTGAGTGGCAAAGTTTCTATCCGCAGCCGCCAACGCGAATTCATTTGCCCGGCTATGTCTTTGCGGAAGACGTTTTTCGGGCGCAGTTACCGGCATCAGAAACCCGTATGGCTGAAAACATCGCAACTGACGGCAGCCGCATTGGCGAAGGGCGTTATCCTATCGGTCGTGCAGGGTTTTTCGCGGAAAATCATCCGTGGAGTCAACCATTTAACCACCATCATCGCATTTTGCGTAACCATCAGGCGTTCGGCCAATCGCTGCTGCCCGGACTGGCATATATCGATCTGCTTTTTCAGTTTTTCCATCGGCAGGGGATGGATTACCGGCAACTGGAAATGCGGAACCTCACAATTCATTACCCTTTTACTATCGGTGATGACTATGGCGTGGAGGCACAAATCAGCTGCCAAAAGCAGGCGCAAGGATACTGGCAGTTGAAAGTGGAAGGCAGTGAAGTGTCGGATGAGCACTCGCAGTCCGGGGTGAAGTTGTATATGAGTGCGGAAATGCACCCGGTTTCGGCGTCGGTATTTCATGAAACACTCGATCTCGACGGGCTGAAAAAGGCGGCGGTCAGTCAGCTCAGGTTACAGGATGCGTATGCGGAATTTGGTGGAGATGACATCCGTCACCGCGGGCCGATGGTCGGTGACGGCGTGATCTATCACCTGCCTTCGGCAAATCTGATTGATATTGCCGTTCCTGACGATGCGTTGTTTGGTGCGGAACAGTATCTGTTTCACCCGGTTCTGATTGACGGGAGCGCTATCGGATCAGGGGATCTGTTTCTGGAGCAAAACCAACAGCAAGATATCTTTTTACCGCTTTATTATGAGTCCTTCCGCGCTTCAGAACCGTTGTCAGGGCGCTGTATTACCCGTGTCAGCCGTGACTCGCTCAAGCAAACCAGCCAACTCTCTTACCTGACTATGGAGTTTTTTAAGCCAAGCGGTGAAAAGATTGGCGAATTGAAAAATTTCACCTGTAAGCGCGTGCGCGATCCTGCAGCGATCAACGCATCACGAACCCCGGCGGCGCCAACCCATGCTGATGAGCTCGTCACTGCGCCTGTCAAACCGGTTGCACCGATGAAAAATGACGCTTGGTCTGTGGCGTCGGAGGCTTCGGCTATCTCGACGAGTGAGAATGCGTCGGCATTGGAACATGCTGAAAATACGGTGAAAAAGATACTTGCCAATACGCTGGCGAAAAGTACGACGGAAATCGAGAGCGATATCGGTTATTACGAGTTGGGGTTGGATTCGGCGGGGCTGTTGCAAATGGTGCAGTCACTGGAACAGTCGCTCAAGGTCAAGTTGAATCCAACGTTGCTGTTTGAATATGCCAATGTCGGCGCACTGGCTGAGTATTTGCTGGAACGTTACCCGGAATCATTCGGTGCGCTTGCCGACGTCGAGACCGATGTCGCCGCCGTCGCCGGGCAGGATGAGGTTCATCGGGTGGCATCAACGTTATCGGATACGGGGGTGTCCGCCGGCGTTACTCAGGCCGGTGCGGCGCAGATAAACGCCGGTCAGTCGGTTTCTCATTCCGCTTCGATCATCCAGTCGGCATCGGAAAGCGAAGATATTGCCGTGATCGGCATGTCGGGCCGTTATCCCGGTGCGAAGCAGATGGCGGAGTTTTGGGATAATCTCAAAGCCGGTAAAGATTGTGTCACCGAAATTCCAGATTCGAGATGGCAGAAAAGCGTACTGGATGGCATTACGTCGCCGTCTGGCCGGCCGATTCCTCAATGGGGCGGATTTATTGAGGATGTGGACTGTTTTGATTCCCAGTTTTTCCGGGTCTCTCCCAGAGAAGCACAGTGGCTTGATCCTCAGGAGCGGTTATTTCTGGAAACATGCTGGGCGGCAATCGAAGATGCGGGCTACACCCCGGAAACGTTGGTAGCAGAACAGGGGCCGAACAAGCGTCGTGATGTCGGGGTTTTTGTTGGGGTCATGCACAATGATTACGCCTTGATCGCATCTGAAATCGTCAATCGTGGCCAGATAGTGCCGCTGTCAATGAATTATGCTCCGATTGCTAACCGGGTATCGTATTTCTGCGGCTTCCATGGCCCTTCTTTTGCCGTAGATACGGTGTGTTCTTCTTCTCTGACCGCGTTGCATCTGGCTCTGGAAAGCTTGCTCCGAGGAGAAAGTAAAGTTGCATTAGCCGGCGGAGTAAACCTGTCGTTACATCCCTATAAGTATATGACTTATGGGCTGGCCGATATGTATTCCACGGATGGTCGTTGCCGAACGTTCGGCGACGGCGGTAATGGCTTTGTTTCCGGCGAAGGGGTCGGGGCGGTGTTGCTCAAACCGTTGTCGCAGGCTGTCAAAGATCAGGACAATATTTATGCGGTGATCAAGGGCAGCGCCATCAATCACGTCGGGCACGTGAGCGGAATTACGGTGCCCAGCCCGGTTGCGCAGGCCGATTTGATGTTGCGCTGTTACGAAAAAACCGGGATTGATCCACGCACCATCAGTTATATCGAAGCGCACGGCACAGGCACGGCACTGGGTGATCCGATCGAAGTTCAGGGCTTGGTGAAGGCCTTCAGGCAATACACGAAAGACAACCAGTTCTGTGCGATCGGATCGGTCAAATCGAACATCGGCCATGCCGAGTCGGCGGCCGGCATCAGCGGGTTAAGTAAAGTTATTCTCCAGTTGCATCATAAGACGCTGGTTCCGTCACTGTTGCATGCAGAGCACGTTAACCCTTATCTGGAATTGGATCATTCACCTTTCTATATCCAGCGTGAAACCCAGCATTGGGAACAACCTACGGTCAACCACAACGGTGAACAGATCAACGTTCCACGGCGGGCGGGGATCAGCTCGTTTGGTGCTACCGGATCGAATGCCCATGTGATCGTCGAAGAATTTCTGCCGCCAGACGTCAGGCAAGTGGGTAACCGCCAACAACAGAGTACGCCGCTGATTGTTCCGTTATCAGCGAAAACGGAAGAGCGGCTTCAGGAGATGGCCCGAAATCTGGCTCAATTTCTGGCGACGCACCCGGATATTGACGGCATTCATCCTGCGGATCTGGCCTTTACGCTGCAAGTTGGACGGCGGACGCTGGAAGAACGGGTGGTTTTTGTCGTGCAAGATCTCAGAGAACTGCAGAAAAAACTGACTGCGTTTGCTGAAGATGACGCCTTACCGGAGCGCTGCTGGCGAGGGGCTGCCGGTAGCGGTGCTAAGGAAAATGGCCGGGATACCGGGTTTATGTCGGCTGAGGACAGCCGCACTCTGCTTCAGCTCTGGGTGGAACAACACGCTTTTCACAAAATAGCCCGATTCTGGGTGGAAGGCTTTCATGTGGACTGGTATTCGCTCTATTCGATAGAAACGCCGCGCCGTATCAGCCTGCCGGGTTATCCGTTCGCCCGGGAGCGGCATTGGATTGAGGCGCCGGATGATCTGGGACGGATCGGTCAGAATGCATCATCTGGCGAGGCATTGCCCCGGGCGGTATCGACGCAGGAATCAGCGCCGCAGGAAGAACGCGAAGCGCTGATGCTGTTTACCGAATCCTGGCAGAAGATGCCTCATCCGGCCGCATCCTCGCAGGACCATCGATTTAACACCGTGATCTGCTTTTTGTCGGAACTGGAAAACCAGCGTTTGCTGCAATCGCAGATGGCGGTGCTGGCACCACAGACGGACATTGTGTTTGTATCCCGGCATCCGCTGGCGGATGGGGTGAATGGTGTTCATCTGCCACCAGTCGAAACGGATCAGGAAAATACCGAAAGCTATCAACGCTGTTTTGCACAACTGAAATCCGCCCGGATAGAACCTCAGCACAGTGCAATTTTATACTTATGGCCACTGGAGGATCGTAGTCATCTACAAGATGCCGCTGCGCTGCACGCGTTGTTGTTTTCGATGGTAGCGGCAAACATGGCACCGGCGCGCTTACTGCTGGCCGGTGTGAGCCATCACTCACTGGAGCGTGCTTACCTGGAATCATGGATCGGCATCGAACGTTCCCTTACGCCGGCCTTACCCGGCACGCAATGCGCGGTTGCTATCAGCGTTGCGCCAGAGGTGGGTACGGCGGGAGCGATAACGGCTGTTACCGTGCAACCGGCCTTCAGCGAGCAATATATAACAATGCTTTATCAGGAGTTGACGGGGCAACATTTCGACAGTGTCTGCTATGAAGGCGCGGAACGATATGTCCTGAAGGTGCAACCTAGCCCGGTCTCTTTGGCCCATGCCTCGGTGGCGGAATCGGCGATTAAACAGGGAGGAACCTACCTGATCACCGGTGGATTCGGTGGACTGGGGCTGATCTTCGCCCGGTATCTGGCACAGCAATATTCAGCCAGACTGATTCTGACCGGGCGTTCCGCGATGGATGCTGAGCGCCAGGCGCTTGCTGAGGAACTGACTAGCCTGGGAGGGCTGGTACATTATATTCAGGCCGATGTCTGCGATGTCGGCACGATGCGTTTTAATCTGGTGCAGGCCAGACAAGTGATGGGCCCGATCCTCGGTGTTATCCACGCGGCAGGTTTGGAAGCCAGCGAGCCGGTATTCGAGAAATCCCGCCGGGCGTTTGATGCCATCCTCCGCCCGAAAGTCGACGGAACGCAATTATTAGACGAACTGCTGATGCAGGATCCGTTGGATTTTGTCTGTTATTTCTCCTCCAGTGCCGCGTTATTAGGGGACTTTGGTTCTTGTGACTACGCCATGGGGAACCGTTTCCAGATGGGGTATGGCAAACACCGAATGGCGCAGGTTCAGCAGGGTACGCTGCGTGGTAAGACGCTGGTGATTAACTGGCCCTTCTGGAAAGAGGGAAAAATGGGCGTCCGTGACAGGGATAGCACCGAGTTTTATCTCAGGTCCAGCGGCCAGCGAGCGCTGGAAAGCGACGAAGGGGTGCGGATCGTTGAGCAATTGCTGCGGCAAAGTGAAGGTCAGCATCTGGTGATGGCGGGAAAACCCAGCCGTGTCGCCCGCTTTCTGAAGCTGGCAGCGCCTTTGGCTGACGAACGCAACGAACATCATCCGGTAAGCGGCAAGGCGGATATCGCCAATCAAGCGGCTATCCGTGCGGCGGGGCAAAAACACCATCAGGAGACGACGTCGCGCCCCGGAGGGCTCAGTGTACCGCTGCCCGCCGATGTCACAGACCGGCGGACTGCGGTGAGCCACATTCTGAAAACGCAGATTGGCCGGTTACTGGGTACGCCGGTTGAACGTATCGGGTTGAATAGCAGTTTTGCTGATTTTGGCTTTGATTCGATTACGCTGGCGTCATTTTCCCGGGAATTGAGTAAATATTTTGACGTTGAAATCACGCCGGCGGTGCTGTTCGGTCACTCCTCGGTTAAGCGGCTGACGGAATATTTTTGTCGTGAACACGCACAGGTGTTGGATGCGCTGTTTTCACGTCAGGCGTTGCCGGAGGCAGAAGCAAGCCACGTATCCTCGGTAGCAGACCATGAGCTATTGATCGCCGGGCAAGAAGAGGCTAATCCGGCCTTGGGCCACGACACCGGGAAGACAAACACAACTACCGTGTTTCACCAGCCAACTGTGGCGACGGCGAGTACGGTTGCCGACGACGTCATGGATGAACCCATCGCCGTGATCGGGATGAGTGGGCGTTTTCCGCAGGCGGATAATATTGATGACTTCTGGGATACGCTGATTCAGGGGGAAAGCTGTATCGGCGAGATGTCCGGCGCGCGCTGGGATTGGCAGTCTGTCAGCGATAGCCAGTCTTCAGGATCGCCAGATGGTCGGGACAAGCATAAAACGTTGCCGCAGTGGGGCGCGTTCATGACGGATATTATGCAGTTCGACGCCGCATTCTTTGATATTGCACCGAAAGAAGCGATGGATATGGATCCCAGACAGCGTCTCTTCCTGCAGGAGGCTTGGCACACATTTGAAGATGCCGGCTATATGGGGCAACGCATTCAGGGAATGTCCTGTGGTGTGTATGTCGGGGCGGAAGAGAGTGATTACGGTGCCATTGTTGGCGATCAGGGATCGATAAATGGCAATCAGAATGCGACCCTGGCCGCGCGTATTTCTTATGCTCTCGATCTGAAAGGCCCGAATATGGCCCTTACAGCCGCGTGTGCATCGGGGCTGGTGGCTGTTCATCAGGCTTGTCTGGCGCTGCGTCAGGGGGATTGCGAGATGGCACTGGCCGGGGGGATCAACCTGTTGATGACTCCGTGGGTGTATCAGAGTATGCATCGGACGGGAATGCTGTCTCCCGACGGCAAAGCCAGCGTGTTTGATCAACGCGCCAACGGGCTGGTTCCGGGAGAAGCCGTGGCCGTGGTTTTACTCAAACCCTTATCAAAAGCCAAGGCCGATGGCGATCGAATCTATGGGTGTATCAAAGCCAGCGGGGTGAACTACGATGGAAAAACCAATGGCATTACGGCGCCGAACCCGGTTCGCCAGGCTGAACTTCTGAAAAATATCTATGACCGATACCGAATCGACCCGGGGAATATTCACTATGTGATTTCCCACAGTACCGGTTCTCAGTTGGGCGACCCGATTGAGGTTCAGGCGCTCACCGATGCCTTTGCCGGCCGATGCAGCGATTCGCATCGCTGCGTCTTAGGCTCGATTAAGCCCGTCATCGGCCATACGTTCGCTGCGTCCGGCGTTGTGAGTCTGATAGCTATGCTCAAGGCTATGGCGCATCAGACGATTCCGGCAACCCAGGGATTTGAGACGTGTAACCGCTACATTAAATTAGAGCGGACTCCCTTTACGATTCAGCAGCAGAATCAACCCTGGTTGCGTCAGGGCCGGCAACCGAGGATCGGTGCCATCAGCGCGACGGGGATCAGCGGTACCAATGCGCACGCGGTGATTGAAGAATACATTGCCGATGACCCCGAATCGTTAACAGGAACGGATAACTATTCGCCGGGAGCGGGTGCTCGACGCCCGTTGGGCCTCGCCGCCCGTCAGGCGATTGTTCCGCTATCGGCGAAAACCACTACCGCCCTGCAAGCCTATGCCCAGGCCCTGGCGCAATTTCTGCTGCGTCATCCGGCAACGCGACTGGATCAACTGGCCTATAGCCTGCAAACCGGGCGAGAGGCGATGACCAAACGCGTCGCTTTTGTGGTATCCGATATCACGGAGTTGCGCGAAAAATTAGCGTTGTTTATTACCGGGACTGCGTCTCCCGGCGCGTATTACCTTGGCGAAGCATCAAGCGATGATGCTGAATGGGCAAGAGAGAATACATGGGATGATGGATACGCGGCGGCACAGCGTGTGCAGCGTCAGGAGTGGATCGTATCGGAACAATGGCAAGAATTGGCGCGAGCCTGGGTTAACGACGTCGAGGTGGATTGGTTTGATTTATATCGTGGAGCCCCATTGCCGCAACGAATCAGTCTGCCGGGTTACCCGTTTCAGGGCCGGCGTTACTGGGCCACGTCGGCCCCGACCCAGCTAACCGCGCAGGCTCGAGCTGACAGTGCATCTGTGGTTAGTGGCGAGAAAAAGGTAGTGACGCTAGAGGATGGCGCGAGGCGTCAAGACGATACCTCGCCGCGTGAGAGCATTGTCCGTCAGCTTCGCGCTTTATTAATGCAAACTCTCTATTTTGAAGAGAGCGAAATTGAGAACCATCAACCGTTTACCGAACTGGGACTCAACTCAATCAATGCGGTTGGCTTTATTGACGCGGTGAACCGGGCGTTTGCATCCAGGCTGACGGTCAAGGCCATTTTTGACCACCCCAATATTGATGCACTGTCGTTGTATCTTGATGACCAGATGCCGTCTTCGGTGCCCAGCCCAAAGGACAATACCCTTGCATCGGTATCGGTGAGCGCGGGTGAAGCGGTTGTTCAGAAAGAGGAGAATGATTCGCTCAGGGCATCGGGTGAAACAGTCGCGGCATTGCAGGGCTGGCCTCCGGTTAATGCGTGGTTGAAACACTATCCGGAGTGTATTCCGCTGAGCGCGCGATTGCGTCAGGTCGGGATTACCGATCAACCGAAGCCCGAAAGTGCCCGGTTCTGGATTCATCCACTCACCGGCTCGACAGGGTTATATCTGAAGATCGCCGACAATCTGGGAGATGAATATGCCATCTGGGGCATTCAGTCGCGTGGATTCCTTACCCGGTTCCAGCCGCTGGAAAGCATCGAAAGTATGGCGCGTTACTATATTGAAATCATTCAGGCTGCCGATGCGACCGGGCCGTACGCGCTGGCTGGGTATTCTATGGGCGGCATTATCGCCTATGAGATGGCCAGACAATTGCAACTGGCCGGCTATCGGGTATCGAGCCTGATTCTTTTAGAGCCGCCGTTTTCACAGCCGGACAATCATCCTGTCTCGTCACCATTCTGTTACCGCGACGCGTTACTGATGAGTGCAAATTTCTTCTTGCATTACAGCCTGAGCGACGTGCTGGCATCCGGTCGGATCAGGTTTGAAAGCATCGCCTACACCGAACAAGAATTGCTGAGTGTGGATGCCGATGAACAACTGGCGTGGCTGGCTGAAGGGTGCCTGAAAAAAGGGGTGACGCAGCCGCTAGCGGTAGTGAAGGACAAAATTGAAAACATGGCGCAGATCCTGACGCGTAACCGCGAAGCCATGGCGGCTTATTCAGTAAACGCGTTACCGAATGCCCATGAGATTGACCTGCACTATATCACCATCACGTCATCATACGATGACAGTCCACACCGCCGGGACAGGTTATCGGCACTGGCTGAGAATAATCGTCACGTGCTGGGTGAAGCGTTGACCCATGATGAAAGCCATTGCCAGCGCTGGCTGCGTTATTTGCCGGGCGCTCAGGTATTTCGCACCCACGCCAGGGATCATTTCCATCTGTTGTCTGAACGCGAGAGCGTTGACATGATTTCTGAGCATTGTCGGGAGATTTATCAGCATGGGGCGGCGGGTAACACCATGGCGCATGAACAGCCTCTCCAGGCAGAACCGCCGCAGAGCGAGGGCCGGAATTCAATCGCGATTATCGGCATGTCCGGGCAATTTCCCGGGGCGAAAACCCCTGACGACTTTTGGCGCCTGCTTGAACAAGGTCAATCCGCGTTTACCACGCCGCCGGATAGCCGCGGGTGGTCGATGGCCCCGGCGAGTGAGGGCGAGTATGCCGGTTATGGCGGTTTTCTCTCAGATATTGAATATTTCGATCCGCTGTTTTTTCAGATATCGCCACACGAAGCATCAATGCTGGATCCTTGTGAGCGTCTGTTTTTACAGGAAAGTTGGAAAGCCATTGAAGATGCTGGGGTTGTTCCGCAAACGTTGTCCGGCAAGCGTTGGGGCGTTTTCTGCGGCAGTGCCGGCGACTATACGCTGCGTTTTGCCGAGGGCGAGCATTTTGCTCCGAACATTACCTTGTCTCAGGTTCCCGGGCGGGTCTCTTACACGCTGAACCTGACAGGGCCTTGCCAGACGGTCGAAGCGGGGTGCGCATCTTCTCTGCTGGCTGTCGCACAGGCTTGTGATCAACTGGTGCTGGGGCAGTGTGAGGTGGCGATTGCCGGCGGGGCGATGATTTATTCCACGCCGAATATGTTGCGCAGCGCCTCTCGCCTTGGGTTGTTGTCTTCGTCTGATCGTGGCGGTGCATTTTCGGCACATGCCGACGGCATGATGCCTGGAGAGTCTGTTGGGGTGGTGGTGCTGAAGCCATTGCAGCAGGCGCTGGCGGATGGCGACAGAATTCATGGTGTGATCGAAGCCTGGGGCAGTAATCACAATGGTAAAACCAATGGGATCATGGCGCCGAGCGCCGATGCACAGGAGGCGCTGCTATCTGATGTATACCAACGGTTTGATATCCAGCCGGAGAGTATTACGTTGGTCGAAGCGCATGCTACCGGGATGCCGGCGGCAGATGCCGCAGAAGTCGAGGCTCTGACAAATGTCTTTCGACCGCATCGCCGGCAAGCGCGTTCAGGTCAGCCTGCATGCTGTGCATTAGGGAGTGTTGAGAATAACGTCGGCCATGCTTTCCACAGTGCGGGGATGAACCATCTATTCAAAGTGTTGTTAGCGCTCAGGCATCGGAAAATTCCCGGAACGCCAAATACGCAAGACCAGGCCTCCTTGTTGGCGCACGACCAGAGTGCCTTTTATATCAATCCGGAAACCGTTCCCTGGAATGTGGAGCCCGGTGAGACACGCCGGGCGGCGATCAGCTCGTTAGGGGCGACGGGGATCAATGTGCATATTGTTGTCGCGGAGCCTCATAAAAACGAGGGGCTGCGCCAGGGGGCGCCGGAAACAATAGCCCAGCCTGGATCGCCACAAACAGGAGCGTCGCCGGAGCATGGCGGTAACCCGCCGGTATGTATTGTGTTGTCTGGAAAAAGCTTCGGTGCGTTGCAGCAACGCTGTCGGGATCTGCAACAGATTGTGCAGACCGGACAAACGTTGAATTTGAAACAACTGGCCGCAAACTTGTTGTTGCGCCGTAGTCATTTCTCCTATCGGTGTGCCTGTGTAGTTTCTGACGTCAACGCGTTGCACACGTTTCTGGCGCGGGTGATCGCCGGTGCGGCATTGACACCGCAGGACAACGGCTATCAGGGGAAAGTCGACTCTGGCCGTCAGGCACCGGCAGAGGGTGATTTGCCTGTCGCTGAACGAGTCCGCCAGGCCGTTCTGGCGCCGGCAGATAGCGATAATTTGCTGGCGCTGGCGCGGCTGTACGTCAGCGGCGTTGATCTTTTCTCGCCGGACTTCAACGCTGATGCTCGAATCGAGGCCGCATTTTCTCCGGCGGAAAAATTCCCGTTATCGTTGCCTGGGTATCCTTTCGACAAACGTTGGTGTTGGTCCGGCACCGTTCAGAGTGACCCGGTCAGGGAAGCCCCAGATCGTACGGCGAAGCAACCAGCGCAAGTACAGCAGGTCGCGCAACGACTGACGGGGATTTTGGCGGAGCTCGCGGGTTTGTCTGTCACGGAAATTGATCTGGATGAACCGGCAGCCAGCTACGGTATCGATTCACTGTTGGGGCTGCGTTTGTTAAACAGGATCAATGCCGCTTTTGCGACTGAGTTTGATGCTTACCTGCTGACGAAAGAGTCTCTTCGGTCTGTTGCGGTGGAGATTGCCGCGCATCTTGCGGATAGTTCGCGCCATGTCGCGCACGCGGCATCTTCTTCATCCGATGCCGAGGTACCGCCGCTTGTTTCTTGCAATCAAATAGCAGAGAGTCGCCCAGCATTTATTCAGTCGGTTTCGCTGGCTTTACCGTTGGCGGCGACTCCAGCCGACGATCCGACGCTGGGCCGCGCCGAGTTAAGCCGGTTATTACAACAAGGCATCGGCGTCTGGAAAGATGCAACCGGTCTTCATTTTGAGTTTTACCGGCAGGCTCACCGTGCCGAAGAGGTGCTTGATCGCGTGCAGCGGCCGGCTTGCTTATGGTCGTGTTTAGCAGAAGGCGTTCGCTACTATCCGGTCAGCCATATTCAGGCGTTTATTCTGCATGAGACCGAGGTGAAAAAGCGGTCGACCTTTAATATCGGTCAGGGCTTCTGGATTGAGATGCCTGTCGATCTGCCGTTGTTGAATCAGGCGTTGAACGAGATGGTGCGCCACCATGCCATTCTGAGAACCGGCGCTGAATGGGTCGAGCAACAATGGGTGCAGGTCGTTCACGACGGCGTAATACGGCAATTCCGGGAAATCTGTTGGCCCCATATCTCTGACAAAGAGACGTTTGAGCAAACCGTCGCCGGTTTTCAGAAAGCGACCAATATGAAGCTGTTTCAGGCGGATCGGATGCCGATGTTTGAACTGTATCTTGTTCATAACGGCGCAGACCTGGGCGTGGTCTACTTTGTTACGCACCATTTCCATGCCGATGGGTTTACGTTATTCCTGTTTTTGCAGGAGCTGTATCACCGCTATCACGCTTTGTGCAACGGTACGCATTTTTCTTGCTCCGCACCGACAGCCGAATATGCACATTTTGCCTTGAGCCAGTTCGGTGAACATCAGGAGACGGCGACCCGATATTGGTTGAGCCAATTACATGACAAGCGGACGTCTTTTACGCTGCGGGATAAGCAGATTCACAGTTCGGAGACAGACAACGAGCAGCCGGAAAAAGCAGGGGCCTATGAACTGAATATCTCTGATGAGAGACTTGAGCGGCTGCAATTATCGAATCGTCGCCAAAATACCACGCTCACACAGCTGGTTACCTGTGCTCTTGCCGCATTGGTGTATCGCATCACCGGGAAAAATATGCCGATCCAGATGGCATATAACCTCAGAGACCGCTATGAATTTGAATCCGTTTACGGTGATTTCTCTTCATCGGTTCCGCTGGTGTTAACGCTTCAGCCCCATTTTAGCTTACGGCAAGTCTGTCGCATCTATGACGACGCCGTATTACGGGTACAGAAATATAAACACTTTGATTTTGTTGCGCTGCACCAACAGCTTGCTCCTGAAGGGCAAGATGCGCACGACCATACTTTGTTAGGTAGCCTGGCGGTTGATAGTAATGACCGCGATACCTTCGTTGAGGTGACGGCGTTCGCCCACAAATTGCTGCCGATGGTGCTGGAAGACCGGGAAGCAGTCGCTCCACTGTGGGTAGGGTTATTGAAAACGCACGGCAAGTTGAGTCTGCCGTTTATATATGACCGTCGTTATTTTTCACCGGATGTGATCTCAATACTTGCCGATCACGTATTGGTCTTATTGGACATGATGGTGGAACAGCCAGATCTGACCATTGACGACATTCCTGTTCCGAAAATACTGCTGGAACGTTTGTCGCCGGAAGATATATCGACCTTGACGGTGTTGGATGTTTAACATCCGGAAGTCTTAGGGAACGACAAAGCCATCTATAACCGGCTTGCCGGTTATCAGTGAAAAACAACAAGGAGCTTCTATGCAGTTACGTACATTTAAACGAAAAGCCGCAGCCATCGCCGTTTTCTCTATGGCTTTGATGACATTTAATGCGCACGCCGGCGAGCGTTTACCTAAACCCATGGGATTTAAGCAGGTACTGGTTTTTATGGGGACCGGCTCGCTCAATATTGCGAATACTGAACCATTCCCCGGCATATCAGGATGTCAGGGAACGTTATGCAGCAGTGATTATTTCTACACCCAGATTATGGGGCTGAATGAAAGTGAATTAGCACAAAAAAGAGAAGAGGCGATTGCTTATTTTAATCGGGAATTCGGTATTGATGTTGAGACGCTCGTGGCTCAAAAACGTATTGAGCTGAAAACATATACCGGCAACCCGGATGGTCATTATCGGCTGTATTCGATGGCCGGGATGATCTTACCTTCCGAAGGTTGGATTGCCCGTGACGGTGGTTTCTATATTTCGGTACTGGATAGTAATGGCATTCCTCTGGCCGGCAACCATAGCGGTGAAACGGCAACACCGCTGAATCAGATGTACTACGGGAGCTATAACATTCTGGTGAGCAGTGATTTCAATAAACCGAGAGAGATCATTATTAATTACGAGTCGAATGAGATGGCGGTGATATCTCCGGACCGTCTGCGAACGACGTTTAATACCAGAACTCACAGCAAACTCTGGGGCGAAGGGCAAAGTTACGTCAGTTATGAGTTTGAATTGCGTGGCGGTAATACCGTGTTGACCAATGGCCGTGAGGTGATGACTTTCAGTAAGTACCCGTCGACGACCAATTTTCCTGCTTATCCCCCCTTTGATATGAAAGGCGACGCTTTCTGAACAGGCTAAATGGGGAGAGCGCGATGATGACACATGTTGGGCAAACGAGGCCGGCTGAACGCCGTGAAGGTCCTCCCCCTCAGGGGGGGGGCCGCCGACAAGAGCCGCGTGTTCAGGCCGAACAATTGGGAAGTGCGGCATTTCGTCAGGACTATGGGATTAAGTATGCCTATGTCAGTGGTGCCATGTATCAGGGTATTGCCTCCCGCGAACTGGTTGTGGCGATGGCCCGAGCCGGCATGATGAGCTTTTTCGGTTCAGGGGGGGTGAGTCTTCGTGCGCTGGAAGAGGCTATTTTAGGGATTCAATCTGATTTGAACGGGGAATCTTTCGGCATGAATATGCTGGCGGATTACGATTTCCCTGAAAGGGAAATGCAGCGGATTGAACTGTTTCTGACCCATGGCATTCGTTTTATTGAAGCGGCCGCTTATATAACGATGACGCCGGCATTAGTCCGTTATCGGCTGAGTGGGATTCATCGGGGAGAGGATCAGCGATTAGTGATCCCCAATACGCTGATGGCGAAAGTGTCACGCCCCGAAGTTGCCGATATTTTTGCTCACCCGGCGCCGCCTGAGCTGGTCGCCCATTTATATCAGCAAGGGTTGATTAGTGCTCAGGAGGCTGAATTGGCGCCACTGGTGCCGATGGCCCAGGATATCTGCGTTGAATCGGATTCGGCAGGCCACACCGATCAGGGGAATGCGTATGTGCTATTCCCGGCCATAGCCCGGCTTTGCCGGGAGATTTCAGCCCGACAGCAATATCCCCGGTCTATCAGAGTCGGCGCTGCAGGCGGTATCGGTACGCCGGAAGCCGTAATGGCGGCTTTTATGCTAGGTGCTGATTTTGTTGTCACCGGTTCAGTCAATCAATGTTCGGTTGAAGCGGCCACCAGCGATGAAGTGAAAGATCTCCTGCAACGTATCAATATTCAGGATACCGACTATGCGCCTGCCGGCGATATGTTTGAACAGGGCGCCAAAGTTCAGGTGCTAAAGCGCGGTGTCTTTTTCCCTTTGCGAGCTAATCGGCTTTATCAGCTCTATCAACAATATGCTTCGTTGGAGGCCATTCCGCCGGAGGTTAAACGGCAGCTTGAAGACAAGTACTTTAAGCGCCCGTTATCCGATGTCTGGAACGATGTCAGGCAATATTATCAGGCTAATCGTTCTCAGATGCTGGCGCAAATCGAAGCGAATCCCAAGCGTAAAATGGCAGCAATCTTTCGCTGGTATTTCGCCTATAGCTCGCGGCTGGCGCTGGCCGGCGATCCGGAGAACAAAGTGGATTATCAGGTGCATTGCGGGCCGGCTTTAGGCGCGTTTAATCAGTGGGTGAAAGGTACGGTTTATGAAAGCTGGCGCGCTCGCCACGTCGATGAAATCGGGAAAATGTTGATGCAGGAAGCGGCTTCCCTGTTATCACGACAAATCGGTTCACTGGAAAACCACATGTAAAACTACACGTTATCTGCGTAGCAACGCGCGGCTAACGGCTCGACGGTCTGACGGCGATGGCCTGACAGAATAGTACAGCGGGGAAACTTATGAAGACAGTCTATACCTTTCCAGGGCAGGGATCGCAATATCGTACGATGGGCTATGACCTATTTGAGCACTATCCGGATCTGGTCGAACAAGCAAATCAGGTTCTGGGCTATGACATAGCCAACCTGTGCGTGAAAGATCCTCAGCGGGTGTTAAATCAGACGCAGTATACCCAACCGGCATTGTACACCGTGAATGCGCTGACCTATTTAGAGCGTAAGGCGCGTGGAATGCCGCCGCCTGATTTTCTCGCCGGACACAGTCTGGGGGAATACAACGCGTTGTTTGCTGCCGGCGCTTTTGATTTTGTCACCGGGCTCCGGCTGGTGCAAAAACGTGGTCAGTTGATGAGCCAGGCCCCCAAGGGGGCCATGGTCGCATTGCTGGAGATTAATCTGGATGATATTGAGCGTATTCTGGCCGATAGCGGCTTTCAACATGTGGATATCGCCAATATTAACTCCCGGCGGCAGTGCATTATCTCGGGGAATTATGACGAAATCTTGTCGCCAACGCTTGAGCAGCGTTTTCTGGATGCCGGAGCCCGTTTTGTCCAATTGAACGTCAGTGCGGCGTTCCATTCTCGCTGTATGGTGGATATTGAGCGGGAGTTCGCCGATTTCTTGTCTACATTCACTTTTCATCCTTTGGCTGTTCCTGTGATGTCGAATGTAACAGCCAGAGCGTATCCCACGACAGGATACCAGACACTGTTGACCCGGCAAATTTCCAGCCCGGTTTGCTGGTATGAGTCTATCTCCTGGTTGCTGGCGCAAGGCTATGATGATTTCACGGAAGTTGGCCCTGGTGATGTGTTGACGAAACTCCATCAGCGTATTGTCGAAGACCCGATGCCGATCGGTGAAGCGCTTTCAGCCCCTGTTGTCTCTCCGGCCTTGATGTCAATTCAGGAGCCAGGCGGGCCGATACCGGCAACACCGCCCCCGTGCGTTTTCATGTATGCAGGCCAGGGCAGCCAGTATTATCAGATGGGGCGTGTTTTTTACCATAATGATGAGCATTTCCGGCAGGCGATGGACAGCCTTTGTCACAAAGTCTATAAGCTGAACGGTGTCAATCTGCTGGAAAAACTCTACGGAGAAGGTCATTCCGGGGAGGCGTTTGATGATATTCGTTACACGCATCCGGCACTGTTTTGTCTGGGCTATAGCCTGACTCAGATGTTGATTGCCCGTGGTATCCAGCCCTCGGCGGTGGTCGGCCATAGCTTAGGTGAGTACATTGCCGCCGTTGTTGCCGGTATGCTGCGACTGGATGATGCGCTTAAGCTGGTTGTTGAACAGGCCCGGTTGCTGGTGCAGTATGCGCCGGAGGGGGAGCTGGTCGTGGTACTGGCTCCGACGGAGACGTTCTATAGCTACGCAGACATTTTTTCACGATGTACGCTGGCTGGAGTGAATTTTGACAATAACTTCTTCATTTCCGGAGATAAAACAGCCATCACAGAAGCGAAACGGAAACTGTCTGATAAAGGCATCCTGTCTGTTACGCTGCCGGTACGCTATGGCTTTCATTCGGATGAGATTGAAGCGATCAAACCGGAATATCAGAAACTACTGCATCAGACACCGGTATTTACTCCTACTATTCCCCTTTATTCATCCGTACTGGGGCGGGCTGTCGGTGAGTTATCACACGCTGATGCTCAGGCTTACTTATGGCAAATAATCAGAAGTAAAGTCGATTTTTCTGCCCTCGTCAGTTCAACCTTTACCGTAATGAAGGACCCTTTCTTTATTGATGTATCGGCTACGGGTAGCTTGTCCAACTTTCTGAAGTATTCGAAAGGTATCGAATGTCGGCATGGCTATGTATTGAACCAGTTCGGTGACGGAGTGAAATCGCTTGATTATCTGTTATCGCAATTGAATGCGTGACGGGGAGCCTGTTAAACAGGCAATACGCAAAGAGAGCTAATAAAATCTATTCAAAGGAGTGAACCATCATGTCAATTCAGGTTTATATGTTCCCTGGACAAGGCTCCCAAAAGCGAGGAATGGGGGAGGGGTTATTTAGGCGATTTGCTGATTTAACCCGTATCGCCGACAATATCCTGGGTTATTCTATTGAAACACTCTGCCTTGATGATCCCGACGGCAATCTAAATCGGACGCAATATACCCAACCTGCAATTTATGTCGTTAATGCGCTGTCTTATTTCATGACGCTGGAGGAAACCGGTACACGTCCGGATTTCGTTTTAGGCCATAGCTTAGGGGAGTTTAATGCATTACTGGCCGCCGAGTGTTTTGATTTTTCCACCGGGTTGAAGCTGGTGAAAAGACGCGGCGAACTGATGGGGCAGGCCGACGGTGGTGGTATGGCTGCGGTACTGGGAGCAAGCGAAGCACAGATACGAGAGTTATTGCAAATCAAAAGATTGGGTCATATTGATTTGGCTAATTTTAATACGCCATCGCAAATTGTGATCTCGGGGCCTCGTAGCGATATTATGAACGCCGTAGACGCATTTGAAGAGAGTAATATCAGATGCGTCCCTTTAAATACCAGTGGTGCTTTTCACTCCAGATTGATGCAGGAGGCAATGGTTCAATTTGAAAAATACTTGCAGAGCTTTCAATTCTTGGCGTTGAAAATCCCGGTTATCGCCAATAAAACGGCGCGACCCTATCAAGAAGAGATGCTATTAACCTGCCTTGCCCAACAAATTGCCAGCCCGGTACGTTGGAGCGAAAGTATTCAATATTTGATGAGTCTGGGAACGGTTACGTTTACGGAGATGGGGCAGGGTAACGTTGTCGGTGGGCTGGTCGAAAAAATAAAAGCAGAGACGACAGAAGCCGAACTACAGGCCATTCGGTCACACTCTGAGGCCAATGGTGTGAAGGGGATGACTGAATCTACAAACCGGTCGATGCATAGCAGAGCATTAGCGGCCGCCCGGAGGGTGGAACAATGGAATAGCCGGTTCCGGATCGGGCAAAAGGTTTACTCCAGTATTTTGAACACCGAGGTGGAAACCCGGACAGACGCTGTTTTGCTGTTTCAGCATCGTGCGGCGATCTATCTGAAAGGTTACAACGGTTATTTCGAGCTGGATGAACTGAAGCCGGTATAAGGTGGATAGGCCGGGTATGACGGCAACAGGGATTGAACGATGTTTTTTCAGGAAAATCAGTCTGGTGATTGGTTTGATACCGACGTTGAACTTTATCATTGTATTTTTGCCAGAGAGCACTATCACGATAGCTTGTTCCAGCTGTATCAGATAAGGAACGCCGGGTATTTGAGTCGCGCCGTAGTCAAAAGGCGCGCCGAGTATTTAGCGGGCCGCTTCTGTGCCGTACAGGCGTTAAAAAAATGGGGAATCCATGTGCGGCATATCGGCCGGGGTGAGCATGGCGAGCCGCTCTGGCCGCAAGGCATGATCGGCTCGATTAGTCATTGCCATAACCGAGCTGTGGCGCTGGTTGGCCATGCCGCGGGGAGAATCGGTGTCGGCATCGATGTTGAAGATGAAATCAGTCATGAGGTGATTGGCAATGTACTGACTCAAACTCTTGATGAGCATGAAATTGACGTAATTTCTGTCAATCCGGCGTTGTATCAGGCGTGCTTTACCTTATTCTTTTCCCTCAAAGAAAGTTTTTTTAAGGCGGCTTACAGTCATGTCGGCCGCTATTTTGGTTTTGAGGCAATTTCAATATTCAAGATTGATTTTACCCATCAGAGCATGGATTTTGTCTTAAAAAAGACACTGAGCCCGCAGCTTGTCAAAGGTAAAATCTTACGCGGTTATTTTAAGGTATTGCCTGAACAGCAATATGTAACCATTGTTGATTTAACCGATGGCCGCCCCGCAGTATTCACCGAATGATGCACAGTGCTTAGTCAAACACCGAAAAGAGAGTAAGCCGCTCAAGCGTATGCAGCGGCAACGTTTATTGTGATACGGGTGACGCTCGACGATCCTTCCTTCCCGGCAACCCTCTATGCTCGCCTTATCGAAGAAGAGAATGGCAAGCACCACTTGATCTGGTCGCGCAGCAAACCGACGGCCTGACGGTCAGACACCAAGCCCCGCCAGTCATGACGGGGCGCACGCTGTTTACTCCGGCAATGAACCCGTGGCTCATTGCGTTTTTACGGCTATTGAGGTGGTCAGCATCATGCAGATCGGCATTGTATGCTGATCGGCATTGATGCAGAAAACAGGACAGTGACACACTGTTACTGCATGCCATCTGAAGATGGTGACAAGACATTCACTATTGGACTGCGCCCACACCGGTAGACGATCCTGCCCTATAGTTGTGGGGTCAGTCCATTCAGGGGAAGCATTATCATGCCGGAATTCTGTTTCTGAATGGAGCAGGATTTTGGGTCAGGGTCAAAAATGTCAGGCTTGGTTTTTCTTATGCAGTGTATCGAAATGTCAGGCTTGGTTTTTCTTATGGAGTTTTTCTGAAAGTATTCTGAAATGCAAAGGGCTGCATACGCAACCCCTTGATAAATTTGGCTCCTCTGACTGGACTCGAACCAGTGACATACGGATTAACAGTCCGCCGTTCTACCGACTGAACTACAGAGGAATCGCTTGAACGGGGCGCATCTTATCCGTGGTGCCCGTAAGCTGTCAACGGGCAAAACCGACATTCTGCGCTGACTGCTTGGCTTCTGTACAATCCGTAGGATTCCGCGTCATTCTGATGACAAATCAGCCTGTGGATGGCTCGCTTGCCAGTGCTGCAAACGTTCTAGCGGACTTTGGCGGTAAAAACCGCAAAAGTGTTGGTATACCGTCGGGAAGCGCTCCGCCAGCAGGTCTGGCGCGCTGAAAAAATACTCGGACAGCACGGCGAAGCACTCCGCTGGATCGGTTGCGGCGTAAGGGTCCATACTGGCGGCGTCTTCTCCCACCAGCTCTATTTCCTCGCGCAGTTCTTCCATCGCGGCATGCAGTACTTGCTCCCAGCGTGCTACATCACGCAGCGGCATGGAAGGAACGCCAGACGGGCGTTCGTTGCCGCGCATATCCAGTTTGTGCGCGACTTCGTGGATAACCAGATTGAAGCCGGAAAGATCAAACGAATCCTGAATCTCCAGCCAGTTCAGTACGATCGGTCCCTGATCCCAGCTCTGACCCGATTGTACGCTGGGGCCGCTATGCACCAGACCGAATTCGTCCATCCATTCGCCATCAACCATAAAAGGTTCGGGGTGAATCAGTACGTCATGAAAGCCGTCAAGCCATTCGATACCCAGTTCCAGCACCGGGAGCGCAAACAAGAGCGCGATGCGCTGCGCCATTAGTTCAGTCAGCGCCAGCCCCTGCAGCGGCACCAGGCGTTTCTGGCGCAGAAACTGCCTGGCCAGCATGACGATACGCTGGCGCTCAGTCTCTGCCAGCGGCGTCAGCAGCGGGATAGACAATGCCTGCTGCCAGTCCGAAAAAGCGTCGGGGGTAGGGGATTTCCATTGCCACTTCATCATGGTGTTGCTCGCTAAGTCATCACTTGAATTCAAAGGCGTCGGTTTGTTCTTGTTAACATGCCATAAAACAGGGCATTATAGGCACCACTTTTACGGAGAGATGCCGGAGCGGCTGAACGGACCGGTCTCGAAAACCGGAGTAGGGGCAACTCTACCGGGGGTTCAAATCCCCCTCTCTCCGCCACTTAACTTTCTTCAGTTCTTTGTTTTTTCCTGTCTGAATATCATTTTTCTTCCTGATACATTGTATGTCGGTTTCTCTCGCAATTACGTATGACATAGCCTAACACCCAATTGGATGATGTTTCTGGCAGAAGCGTCATGAAATCACTATTTTTACATCATGAATTATCATCGTTGATGCGTTGATTTATGGTAAACGACCTAATTTCGTAGTTATCGTCATTTTTTCAGTTCTTATCGTTCGACAGGGATGAATATTAATAGACCAGAATTGTTATTTCTGGTTAATGGCACAATAGTGAATGCGAGAAACATAGTCATAAAGTCATTATGATAATGCTCGAAACGATAAGTTTTCGAAAAAATCTATTTTCTGGTTTCTTATGTGAGAATGGATTTGATTTTATTTATTATCAAAATAGGCGATTAAAATGACTGAAGAAGATATCTATCCACTGTTGGGTAAATTGGCTAATGGTCGTATCTATGCGTATGCCGTACCGTGTTGCGATTATCATGTACCTCATCAGAAATGTTCGTTTATTCTTTTCTCGTTGAGCCAGGAGAATAATTATAATACCTCGCAACAGCTAAATGGCCAGAAAATTACCGTCACTGTGGATTGCTATGCTCATACGGTAGTAGAGGTTCGAGCCTTATGCGAACAGGCCAGAACAGCTCTGTCAGTATTGCTGCCGAATAAAACAGTCGAATATAACGACTTCGATGTGGAATATGAGAAGTTCCGTATGACACTGGAGGTTGATATTTCTCGTTAATTATCTTTGTGTGTGCGGATTTTATTTTCTATCTCGGTCAATCTCCATCCTGGTATTGGAGTGGTCGACTTTTGACTGCTTCATGGAATAAAGGACATAATGTTATGTGGTATAAGTCAGGTAGTTTATCTTTATTTTCTGGTAGTAAGGTTGTTCTGGGGGATAATACCCTTTGGGCGGATAAGAATAATGGCGTTATTGCCGGCGGCATGTTACTGATTTTTGCTGATTGCAGCATTAAGATTTATGAAATTGCATCCGTGGTATCGGATACCGAGCTGGTGCTGGCCAGTGAATATAGTGGTTGTACGGCAAATGGTGTGCATTACGCTATTCCCGCATTTGGCAGTAACGATACCTTCGATCACGCCGCCTATGTGGCGCAGATTGCGGCGATACTGGCAGGTTATCAATCCCAACTGACGCAGTGGAAACAGGTACTGACCGAGCACGGTCAGGTGGCCCTGACGGACAGCAACGGTCAGAGCGTGGTGGTGAAAACGCTGCCGGATTTGACCGACGCCGTCAGCCGGATGATGGATAAAACCCTCAATGGCGCGGATATCCCGGATAAAGCCCAGTTTGTCGCTAATCTTGGATTGAGCGATGTGGTGCATAAGTCTGATCTTGCAAACCACACCCATACTGCCTCGCAAATTACCGATTTCACCGACGCGGTGCGCAAGGTACTGGCGACGACGCTGGCGGCTGGACAGGGTGTTTCACTGAATTATGATACAAACAGCAATCAGTTAGTTGTTAGTGCGACAGGCGGCAGTGGTGGTAATGGCGGCACTGGTTATACCGTGCTGACGCGTAGTGGCGCGACGGCAAATCAGGTGTTTGCCTTCCCGATTAGCCCGAATGGTCAGATGGACTATAGCTTCGATGCTTATGCGTTGAAGGAGGAGGCGGGGTTAACATCACAGACGGCAGTTATTGATACATTTTCAAGCACAAGTTCCGCCAACTATGATCAGACAAACAACGTTGTATTTGATGGGCAACTGAAGCCGTATACTGGTGAAACCTATTCAATTGATTCCGACGGTTCTTTTTATTCTTCAGTTATCAAAGCGGACGGCATGTCATTATCAGTGTCGAGCTACTCAAAGTCCACAGTAGTCCCAGCAATGACGTCAGCAAACACACCTGCTGGATATGTTGCCTCGGCGTCTTCAGCATACAACGCATCATATGCCGCCTATTACGCCTTTGACGGCAGTGTATCAGGTAATGGCTGGATCAGCGCTAGTGCGCCTACTGCTGCTACGCCGCAGTGGTTAGAGATTGAGTTGCCGTCTCAAACTCAGATCACGGGCTACATAATAACGAACCCAAACTCAGTGATTGGCGGCCTTGCCAGTCCGAAATCGTGGTTGTTGCAGGGTAGCAATGACGGCAGTGTTTGGACAACTGTTCATTCTGTCAGCAACAGCACGAATAACACGGCTGACATCGATCAAGAGTTCCCTTTATCGATTGCCGCGAATTATTCAAAATATCGCTTATATATTACTGATAAAAATTCTTCCTATGCGTTTGTTAGTATCAAAAAACTGAAACTGGTTGTTGGTGATAAGTGCCTGATTTCTGATCCCTTCGGGAATTTCTATACAGCATCATCAGGTGTGTTAACGAAAGTAAACTCGCCATCCTCTGCATCAGAATTTTCTACATTTGGCTTCGTTTACTCCGGCGTTATTAGCAGTTCCACGCTATCAGGTAAACTGCCAATCAAAGTTTGGTTCGCATCAAACCCGACAAACAATTATGTTAAAACATCCTACGGAACAACCCCTCAGATTATCATACCCAAATCGCTGACCAGTGTTAGATCCTTACAGGCGATTAGCTCAGCACAATTGTCAGCAACTCTGTCCGGCAAGGGAGCAGTATCTATAGCGGTATCGCGTGACTTGAATGACTGGGTTGTATGGAGTGGGAATTCCTGGGTGTCTATTGGTTCATTGTCTGCAGATGCAGCTGGGGCAAATAAGCTGATAGCGAGTGGTATGACTGCATCGTCCTTGGGCCAAATTACCGCAACACAATGGGCTTTGTTGTTTCCTAATACCAATGGTGTGCCTGATAATCTGGCGTTTGCGTTAGTGCTGAGTGTACCTGATCCATCAATAGATGGTGTTGTAGTCAATGATCTGACTCTTAATGTGACCAACGGCTCCGCCTGGAAGAAACAGACCGAAGCCGAAGTGGAGATCCGCTGGTATCCCGATAAAGTGACGTTTAAAACCGTCGCGGCGGGTAACTACAAGCTGGCCTATCAACAGCCGTAATACCTGACTGTATCCCTAAACAACACGGGCGGACTGATATTCTCAGTCCGCTTTTTTTATCTGTGTTAACGCATATCAGCGACAAAACCTTACCCGCTGTCATCAGAAACTGACATTCAACCGATTATGCTGGTGTATCTAACCCGATTACTGGCCGCAATGGAGGTTACCAATGGGTTTCTGGCGTATTCTGTTCACCATTATTTTGCCGCCGTTTGGGGTGTTGTTGGGCAAAGGTCTTGGCTGGGCATTCTTGTTGAATATCGTGCTGACGCTGCTGGGCTATCTGCCGGGCCTGATCCATGCGTTCTGGATTCAAACGCGACCCGAACGGTATTAGCCGGGAAAACATAGTGATCAATAAAAAATGCCCGGAAAACCGGGCATTTGAATCTTAGAAGGGATGGGGTGATTAACCGTGCAGGCGACGGGTAATTTCAGCAACGCGCGCGCCGTACAGTTTGGCGGTTTCCAGATCGCCTGCCGGAATCGCATCGGCGCCGGCGTCGGACGGAGACTGAATCAGCGCACCGCCGGAACCACCGAGGTTGTTGGCGTCGTTGCGGGTGGAAGCCAGAGCGTTAGCCGGCAGTTGACCCAGGCTGACCCAGATGCCGCCGTGCTGTGCAGCCAGCGTCTGCAGATAAATCAGCGTCACTTGTTTGTCGCCGTTCAGGCTGGCGCTGTTGACGAAACCGCCAAACACCTTGTCCTGCCAGCCGCGGGTAAACCAGACTTTGGAGCTGGCGTCGGCGAATTTCTTGAACTGCCAGGGGGCGTTGCCCATGTAGGTCGGCGCGCCGAAGATGATGCCGTCTGCGGCGTTCAGTGTTTCCCAATCCGCGTCGGTGATATCGCCATTGTTATCGATAGCGATCAGGCTGGCTTTGGCGCTTTCCGCAACCAGTTCAGCGATAAGTTTGGTGTGGCCGTAGCCAGAATAGTAGACAACTGCAATCTTGCTCATAGCATTTCCTCAAGTATGGCCAGATAAAAACAGAGCTTAAAAACGATAAGTTCTGCTCAGGTATGGCGACATATTATCGCGTCAAATTTGCATAAACAATGAATTACCTGAAAGTGCCTAGGTTACTTCGCGGTAACCATATAACGGTAATATGATCAGGGATATTAATAGAATGCAGCGGTGCCGTATCGTTTTAAAATAGATTATGAAGAATATGAATAAGTGATTCGGCTTTACACGCCTCCGCTGGAAAAACATGTCAGAGGAGGCGTATCAAGTCGTTTCAATGAACCAGTCGTTGAATACCGTCGCGCGCCAGCGCGTAATCACCGCATTTTTGATAAAATTCCAGCGCTTTCTGCTTCATGTCGACACATTCCAGAATAACGCCGATATTATAATTGGCTTTATACGAGTTGACGCCTTCTTTATTTCCCGGCGGCATCTTTGTACAGTGGATAAACAAGTCAACCGCGTTTTGAAGCTGACCATTATTCATCAGAATCAATGCTTTTAAAAACATAAAATCGGTGGATGAGAAATGGGATTCATAATGAAGAATATCCATGGCCGCCGCATAGTCGCCCTGATTGATCAGCGCATAACCATAGGTCTCGACCAGGTCTTCGGTATATTCGTACGCAAAATTGGTTTCAAAACGTAATGCCTGCCGGAAATAGTCAATCGCGGAAGGATAATCTCGCTGCAGATAATAACTTTTCCCCAGTTGAAACAGCAGGTAAGGATCGTCAGCCTGTGTTTCAAGCGCCTGTTTCAGCAGGGTGATGTTTCGTGAGATTTTATCGGTTTCCTGCAGGATTTCTTTTTTATATCCCACATGATTCAGGCGTATCGGGGCGATAAATGAGGGGACGGGCGGCGCGCTGATTTCCCGCGGCGTCACCTGCTCATGAATAATGCCGCTGTAATGATAACGATCTTTTCGAAATAACCGATTGATTGATTCCCGGACGGTCGTGGTATCGCTTCCCTCATCCAGATAATTGATACGTTCCACACGACCGATCGCCTGCGGGTGTGCTTTTATCTGTGCGTATAACGCATCGATATCAATCGATTCGATTTCTTCATCGGCATCGATCACCAGCACCCAATCGTGACGGGCATAATCCAGCGATGCATTACGCGCGGCGGAGAAATCGGCTACCCACTCGAAATCATGGATATTGGTTGTGAACTGACTGGCGATGGCCCTGGAGTTATCGGTGGAGCCGGTATCGACAATAACGATATCGTCAAAATGGGCGGCGATGGATGCCAGCGTGCCGGCAAGATGCCTGGCCTCGTTTTTGATTATCATGCAGACGGAAATCATTATTTTCACCCGCCAGAAAAAAGTTTGATGATGCCAAGGCGACCAGAGGCAACCGTTGACGAAACGTTAGTGTGTCAGTGTTGCCTTATTCACCGAAAAATGAAAGCGACCGGCCATCACAATAACGGAATCGGGCGCCCTTCGTCATTGACCGCCACAAAATTGAACTGACCGGTAATCACTTTGGTGCGGCCTTCGGCGTACATTTGCTCCAGATACACCGACACATCCACCGTCAGGCTGGTGCGTCCGACCCGGCTGACCTGCCCGACCAGCTCCACAATGGTGCCCGACGGGATAGGGGTAGTGAAGTTGATCTTTTCGGTGGAGACGGTAACCAGCGGTTTATGGCAGAAACGGGTGGCGGTAATAAACGAAATTTCATCCATCCACGCCAGCGCGGTGCCGCCAAACAGCGTTGAATGGTGGTTGATATTGGTGGGGAAAACCACTTTGGCGACCCGGGTGATGGAATGCTGAATACGCTCTTCAATAGTTAAGGATTGCGTCATGATACGGCGACCTTGTGGATAATCAGAACAACGTCATGTTACATCAATTTCATCCCCGGCGGGACTTAGAGCCTATCCCACCAGGGCTATTTTACTTGCCATTTTGGACCTGGGCGGTGCTCGAGCTCCTCACGTACTGCGTGTACGCTCCAGGTTCTCCGCGCTGTCCGAGTCCAAACTGGCTGCGCCAATGACGCCTATTGGGATTGGCTCTTAGCTTGTCTGCCCGCAGATGTCGCAGTCCGGATTTTTCGGCAATCGCATCTCACGAAATTGCATCGTCATGGCGTCAAACAGCAGCAGTTTACCGGCCAGCGGCTGACCATAGTGGGCCAGCAGCTTGATGGTTTCCAGTGCCTGCAATGAACCGATCACGCCGACCAGCGGCGCCATGACGCCGGCTTCGACGCAGGTTAGCGCGCCGTCGCCAAACAGGCGGCTGAGACAGCGGTAGCAGGGCTCCTCTGGCTGATAGGTAAAGACGCTGATTTGCCCCTCCATCCGAATCGCCGCGCCGGATACCAGCGGCGTTTTTTGCATAAAGCAGAGGCGGTTGAGCCGATCGCGAATCGACACGTTGTCGGTGCAATCCACTACGGTATCGTGTTGCATCACCAACGCCAGCAGCGCGTCATCGTCCAGATTATCCTGAACCGGCGTGATATGAACATGCGGGTTGATGCCCTGCAAGGTCAGGCGGGCGGACTCCACCTTCGGCATACCGATACGATCGTCGCGGTGCAGCACCTGACGTTGCAGGTTGGACAATGAAACGGTATCAAAATCCAGCAGGGTCAACCGACCGACCCCTGCTGAGGCCAGGTACTGCGCGGCGGCGCAACCCAGGCCGCCCAGCCCGACGATCAACACCCGTGAGGCTTTCAGGCGCTCCTGCGCGTCAAAATCAAATCCGCGCAGGACGATTTGCCGGTTATAGCGCAGGGTTTCTTCATCAGTCAGTTCAGGCAACATCAGTAATGACTCTGCAACAAGGCGTTAAACGGTTCGACGTCGACCCATTCGCCCGCTTCCACCCGGCCGCGCTCGGCTTCCAGCACGATGAAGCAGTTGCCCTGGCTGAATGAACTGAACACATGGGACCCCTGGTGCCCGGTGGTGCGCACTTCCAGATCGCCCTCGGCGGTGCGGGTCAAAATGCCGCGCTGGAAGTCCAGCCGACCGGGCGATTTTTTTAACGCTGTCGCCGTCTTAACCCGAAAACGCGCCGGTAATGACCAGCCGGTATGACCGGACAGCCGTGCCAGCAGCGGTTGCACCAGTTGGTAAAAGGTGACGGCGGTGGACACCGGGTTACCCGGTAGCCCGCAGAACCAGGCGTGGCTCAGCTTGCCAAAGGCAAACGGCTTGCCGGGTTTGATCGCCAGCTTCCAGAAGCGGATATCGCCCAACGTTTCCAGCATCTGTTTGGTGTAGTCCGCTTCTCCCACCGACACGCCGCCGCTGCTGATCACGACGTCAGCCGCCTGATCCGCTTCCTGAAATACCTGACGCAGCGCCGCCGGGTCGTCACGCACGATACCGAGGTCGATCACCTCATAGCCCAGTTGTTCCAGCATCAGGCGCACGGTAAAGCGGTTGGTATCGTAAATCTGCCCGGCCTGTAACGGCTTGCCGACCGGCTGCAATTCGTCGCCGGTGGAAAACAGCGCCACTCGCAGGCGGCGCACCACCTCGACCGTAGCAATGCCAAGCGACGCCAGCAATGGCAGTTCGGCGGCGCCCAGTCGGCTGCCGGCTGGCAGCACCTGCGCCTGACGGCGGATATCCTCACCGGTGCGGCGGATGTTCTGGCCCGGTTTAACCGCGCGGGTGAAATGGACCCGGCCGTCGGCATCGCTTTCCGTGTCTTCCTGCATTACGACCGCGTCGGCGCCGATGGGAATCGGTGCGCCGGTCATGATGCGGATGCAACTGCCTGCGGGCCAGTTGGCGTCGAACGGCGCGCCGGCAAACGCTTTGCCCGCCACCGGCAACAGCTGGCCGGTCAGTTCATGACAACGCACGGCATAGCCATCCATCGCAGAATTGTCGAACGGGGGCACGTCGAGGGGGGAGTTCACCGCTGTCGCCGTGATGCGACCGGCGGCTTGATAAATCGAAACCGTTTCTGTGGCGGTGAGTGGCGAAACCTGCGCCAGCATGGTTTGCAGCGCCTGTTCCAGAGAGAGTAAACCCGAAGTATCCATGACAGCTCCACAGTTCTGTTCGCCGCATCAATGGGCGGGCAGAACAGGCATCGTATTGAAAACAGGTAGTGTATTGAAAACAGGTATCGTATTGATGTGTCGTCTATAGGTTGCCATTATGGCAGAAATCGCCGGGCGGGAGAATGAGGCGTGTCAGAGGCGCGGGTGGTAAAAAAACGCGGCCGGAGCCGCGTCTGAGATGGTCGCGCTGAAATCAGCGCGACCGGAAAGCGCGATCAGAAAGAGGTACGCTTGTAGGTGCGGTACTGCGGCTGCCAGAAGTTGTGGGCAATCGCTTTCACCAGCGCGTCTTCGGATGTGACTTCCGCAACGCCCTGCAACTGGGCCGCTTTGGCGACTTCCAGCGCAATGTGCTTGGAGACTTCCTGAATGGTGCTGACTTCCGGCAACAACGGGCCTTCGCCCTGGCTTGCCAGCGGCGAGCAGTCGGCCAGCGCGCGGCTGGAGGCCATCAGCATGCCGTCGGTGATGCGCTTGGCGCCACAGGCCAGTACGCCCAGACCGATGCCGGGGAAAATGTAGGAGTTGTTGCACTGCGCAATCGGATAAACCTTGTCCTTGTGCTGTACCGGGGCGAACGGGCTGCCGGTCGCTACCAGCGCCGCGCCGTCGGTCCAACGGATGATGTCTTCCGGACGCGCTTCCACGCGGGAGGTCGGGTTGGACAACGGCATCACGATCGGGCGGGCGCAGTGGCTGTGCATTTCACGGATGATCTCTTCCGTGAACAGGCCGGGCTGGCCGGATACGCCGATCAGGATGGTCGGCTTGCCGTTGCGCATGACGTCCATCAGCGAGATGGCGTCGCTGTTGATGTCCCATTTGGCCAGGTTTTCGCTTTTTTGCACCAGTTTGCTCTGGAAGTCGAGCAGGTTCGGCAGTTTGTCGGTCAACAGGCCAAAACGGTCCACCATGAATACGCGGGCGCGGGCCTCTTCATCGCTCAGGCCTTCGGATTTCATTTGGGCGATGATCTGCTCGGCGATGCCGCAACCGGCGGAACCGGCGCCAAGGAAGGCTACGGTCTGGTCGCGCAGCTGGCTGCCGGCCGCGCGGCTGGCGGCGATCAGGCTGCCCAGCGCTACGGCGGCGGTACCCTGAATGTCGTCGTTGAAGCTGCAGATTTCGTCGCGGTAGCGGTTCAGCAGCGGCATGGCGTTGTTCTGGGCGAAGTCTTCAAACTGCAGCAGCACGTTCGGCCAGCGGCGTTTCACCGCCTGAATGAATTCGTTCACGAACTCGTAGTATTCGTCGCCGGTAATACGCGGGTGACGCCAACCCATGTACAGCGGGTCGTTGAGCAGTTGCGGGTTGTTGGTGCCGACGTCCAGCACCACCGGCAGGGTGTAGGCCGGGCTGATGCCGCCGCAGGCGGTGTACAGCGACAGTTTACCGATCGGAATACCCATACCGCCGATGCCCTGGTCGCCCAGACCGAGGATACGCTCGCCGTCCGTCACCACGATGACTTTTACGTTTTGTTTGGTGGCGTTTTGCAGCATATCGTCGATATGCTCGCGGTTGGGGTAGGAGATAAACAGGCCGCGGGCACGACGGTAAATGTCGGAGAAGTGTTCACAGGCGGCGCCCACCGTCGGCGTATAAATGATCGGCATCATTTCGCTCAGGTGGTTTTCCAGCAGACGGTAGAACAGGGTTTCGTTGGTGTCCTGAATGTTACGCAGGTACACGTGCTTTTCCATGTCGTTCTTGAATTCCTGATACTGCCGCCAGGCGCGCTCTGCCTGTTCTTCAATGGTTTCCACCGCTTCGGGCAGCAGGCCGTGCAGGTTGAACTGGGCGCGCTCCGCCTCGGTAAAGGCGCTGCCTTTGTTCAGCAGGGGAAATTCGAGCAGGATAGGACCGGCATAAGGGATATAAAGCGGACGTTTACTTTCGTATTCCAATTCCATGACTTTCGACTCTTTGGGTAGCGGAAATCGGTTCGAAGAACCAACGAAACGATAGGATAACGCGGATCTTAAAGTACCCCAAAAATATGTACAGGGATTGTTAATTAAAATAATTACAGATGACTTGCATATGAAAAATATGTGGGGAAAGTCACATATTATCGCGCTTCTGCTGGAAAAAGAGGGGGATTGGGAGGCTGGTCTTACTCACACGGTGTGAATTTTCCACCACCGGATCGAAGCCGCGCCGCCATATGAATGTCATGGCGGCGCGTCATGGTTTAGTGCGCCGGTTCGCGGCACAGAGCGGTACAGCCGAATGACGCCAGCAACGGCTGGGCCAGACTCCACTGGCTGAGCGTCACATGGCTGGATTCCACCAACACCGCCCGCTGAATGTCGCTGAACGGCTCGCCGGCCAGATTGACCAGATTCAACGCCGCCTGCAATGGCGGCAGGCTGGGATTGAACGCGGCGTTTTCCGCATAACGCCCGGCGTAACGGCGGCCGCGACGGGTTTCCAGCGCGATGCCGCTGAATGCTTTACTGTACGGTGCGTGGCTGCGGTTGGCCGCCGCCAGCGCCAGCTGACGCAGGGCATCGTCCGTCGTCAGCGTCAATCCGTTATCGATGTCATCCATCAACAGGGTGTTGATCGCCAGATCGCGCGGGCCAAACGCATCCGGCAGGTAGTGGCCGAGCAGTGCGGGTGAACGCCCCGGCAGGCAGATACGCAGTTCGGGCGCGCTATTGAGTTCGTTCATGAACTGGCGGCAGTGCCCGCAGGGCGTGTAGTTCACCGTCACTGCCCGCAGCGCCGGTTCGTCGCGCAGCCAGGCATGGCTGACGGCGCTTTGCTCGGCGTGGACGGTCTGTTGCAGCGGCAGGCCGTCGAACTCCATATTGGCGCCCCAGTAGAAGGCGCCGCTAACGCCCTGTGCTATCGCGCCGACGTGAAAGTGAGACACCGGCGTCAGTGCGCAGGCGGCGGCCAGCGGCAGCAGGGCGAAGGCCAGACTGTCGGCGTCGAGTCGGCACTGGGCGCAAATTCTGCCGACATCATCGGCGGTCAGCATGGCGGCAAAATCATCACGCGCCAGTATCGGCGCCAGCGCGGCTTGCAGCGCCGCAGGCAGTTGCGTGAAAGCGTCGTGGAAGCGTGCTTGCATGATGGTCTCTCTTTCCCGGTTTTCAGAGCGTGTTAACCAGAGTCTGGTCAGCCACACGGCGATTATTTGTGATTATTATCACTTTTTATATGAAATACATGAAAAAGAAATCACAAATGCGAGATGTATCTCAAGTTTATCGGCGCAATCCAGGTTGGCAGTGCGGCGGCGGTTATGAACCGCCGTCCGGTCATGCCGCTTTATTTTCCTGCTGAATGATCGCATCTATTTTTTGTGCGAGTCTTTTCGCCTGCTCAACCACCTCCGTTGCGCTCAACCCGTATTGATGACTGAGTGTTTTCCAGTCATAAGCTCTGGATTTTCTTCCCTCAGGAAAGTGTTGATAGAGCAAGTCGTTGAATGCGGAATGCGAAGAGGAGAAGGCTTCATTCAGGTAGGCCTCGGCATAAAACACCCGTAAGCCGAAGCGAGGATGACGGCTGTTTTCGCTTTTCTCTCTGAAAATGTTCACGTAGAGAGGCCAGTACGTTTCCGCGCTGATTTCCAGCATGGCGTCGGTGACAAAATTAAACCAGGTGCGGCTGATTTGCAGATTATTGCTGTACGACCCATCGTCACCCTGCAAGTCCGGCAGGGCTTTTTTCATGTTAACCAGCACGCCGGCGATGCCGCGGGATTGGATCAGCTTGTCGCAGAGCGGGCGGTGCTGTTGCAGGAACAGCAGCATTTCGGCGTCTATGCCGGCGAATTTGCTGACGCGCCACTGCACAGGCGAGCAATTTCTTTGCTGGTAAAAGTGTTCCACCAGCGGCGCATAGCGGATTGCCAGCGTGGCGGAGAGTTCTGAGATTCTTTGCTCGGCCGGGCTTTGCCAGTCGGCCTGTTTCTGGCAGTACGACAACAACAACTGCACCGCGGCATGATGATTTTCGGATTGCAGGCGGGCGCGATACGCCGCTTTATCCAGCCACTGGTAGTTCATAAATGCCCAGCGATTGGCCTGGCTGACAAAATCGTTATCGGCTGACTGATTAAACCATTTGTCGATGGCGACGAACAGGAAGTTATAGCCGTGAAAGCAGGCGTTGCGCGCCAGCGCTTTTTTCACCGCGGCGTGATAGTCGTCAAGCTGAGTGACATCGGGGGTTGAGCCGGCTTTATTCTCTATCGTGACGATAAATTTGTTTTGCGGGTCGATCAAAAACAGGTCAAGACGGCGGCGACCCCCGTCAAGGTCGACAATGCTGAATTCCCGGCAGACAAACAGCGAACCAAAACTGCTCTGATGAATTAAGCCGGGGGTCCAGATGTGGAAGAATTTTTTATTGTCGTATTTATGTTCGGTACTGGCGTAATAGGCGGCGGTCAGAAAATCTTTAATTATCGCGTCTCGCTGACCGTGGCCTTCATGCGGATTCAGGCACCAGGCCAACATATGGGAGTGCTGATTTTCCGTTAGCGTAATCACATCAAGGATGTCATCCGATGTCTTGAGCAGCTCTTGTAACTCGATGAAATGTTTATCTTCAAGAAAGGTATAAAATGTCTGTTCGTCCATGTGGCCGTCTGAATGTTTTCTTATCATGTGGCGGGAAGCAGGCCGACCTGCGTTTCGAGGTGCGGACCTGCAACGTAGATGACGTCAGGGCGTCTGGCGGCGGTTAGCCCATCAGGCGCACGATCACCGGAAACAGAAACGGGGCGATCAACGAGGTGATGATGCCGCAAATCACCAGCGCCAGCGAACTGAAGGCGCCTTCCTGAAAGTCCACTTCCGCGCAGCGGGCGGTGCCCAGCGCGTGCGACGCCGTACCCATCGCCAGCCCGCGGGCGGATTTGGCATGGATTTTCAGTCGATTGAACAGCGCGTGGCCGAGTACTGCGCCGACGATGCCAACGAATATCACGCACATGGCGCTGATGGCCGGAATGCCGCCGATGGAACTGGCGACCGCCATGGCGATCGGCGTGGTGACCGATTTCGGCAACACCGAGGCGGCGATTTCCCGCGACGCGCCCAGCCACAGGGCGATGACGGTGCCGGAAATAATGGCGGTGACGCTGCCGATAAAACAGACGCTGATGATGGATTTCCAGCGCGCGCGGATTTGATGTAGCTGTTCATACAGCGGAAACGCCAGCGCCACCACCGCCGGTTGCAACAGGCTGTTGAGGATGGCGCTGCCGCTAAAATAGTGGTTGTAGGGGATATCCAGCACCAGCAGCAGCGGAATGATCACCAGCATCGACACCAGCAACGGGTTCAGCAACGGCATTTTTAGCGTCATCGCCACCTTGCGGGCGCCAAAGAACACCGCCAGCGTCAGCGGCAGCGACCACCACAGATAAGTCAGCATTATTTTTCTTCCTTCGTTTCTGCGCCGTTCCGGCTGCCAGCCTGCCGGTCGCCGTGCATCATCTGGGTGGTGTAGCCGACGACGATCATCACCACAAAGGTGCTGACCAGACAGGAAACGACAATCGGGCCGAACTGGTCGCGCAGCACGCCATAGTAGTTCATCACCCCGACCCCGATGGGCACGAACAGCAGCGCCATGTAGCGAATCAGCAGATGACAACCGGGTTTGACCCAGTCGGGAGGCAGAATCTGCGACGCCAGCAGCGCGAACAGAATCAGCATGCCGAGGATGCTGCCGGGAATGGTGATGGGAAGTAACGCGGATATCGCATTGCCGGCGAACAGACACAGATAAATCAATGCGAAAGCGCGTAAATACTGCCAGCAAAGCGTGATGGTATTACGCATAAGGGAAAATCCTGATTAACCGTAGAAGTGATGATAACGCTAATATTGTCAGTGTGCTACGAATCACAAAACGCGGAGTGTGGTTTTCCCTGGACGAGCCCTTCGGCGGGAATGGTCGCCCCGGACGAACCGGGGCAACGAGGGCTAGTGGGGCAGGCCGTAGCCGAACGGGAACAACGGCTTATTGCTGTCGTACGGCAGGTCGGGCTGCTGTTTCAGCACCGCCTGCATGGAAGACGGCAGTTCGAAGGGCAATTTTGCGGTGTAAGCCGCGCCGGAGACCAGCCGGTTCAACAGTACGCTATCGCTGACGCCGAAGTTGGCGACCAGCGCCCGGGTTTTGTCCACCACGTTGGTGAGGATCGCCGGGCGCTCCATGTAGACGGTGACCAGCGTCGGCACGCGGGCGCTGGCGCGCACGATGGCCTGATAGTCCGGGTTGTCGGCGTGAAACGCCAGCGACCCTTCATGGTGACGGCTACCGAAAAAGAAGTTTTTGTGCGGCTGCTCGTACGGGGCGTGAGTACGAATCAGCGCCACGTCCGCCTTTTCCGGCGCATCCACGACGATAAACCCTGCCGCCTGCGCGGCTTTTGCTTCAATGCCGTGCAGCCAGACCCGGCTGCCTGTACGCAGCGGCAGTAGATTGTTGTTTTGCAGCAACACCAGCGCCCGCGCCTGGGTATCGTCCGCCAGTTGCTGCCAGTCCGTTCTGCCGACGACATCGTTGGCCTGCGCGGCATTGACGTAAGGGCGCTCGAATAACCCGGTCTGGAATTTCTGTTTCAGGATACGGTTGACCGAGGTATCCAGCCGGGCTTCGCTCAGCAAGCCGTCCTGTACCGCTTTCACCAGCAAGGCCGAGTCGGTTACGCCGCCGAACTGATCAACCCCGGCGTTAACCGCCTTGATGAAACGCTCGGCGGGCGTCAGGTTTTCCACGCCCCACGGCATGCCGCGCGGCACCGGTTTTTCACCGGGTTTGACGCCGGTCAGGCAGTCCCCTTTGCAGTCGTTGGTGATCAGCCAGTCGCTGAGGATCACGCCATCAAAACCGTACTGGCCGCGCAGCAGGTCGGTGAGCAGGAAACGGTTGAAACCGGCGCCGACCGGCTCGATCGGTTTACCGTGCCAGCGGGCGTTTCGCAGAATGGAATAAGTGGGCATGATGCCGGCGGCGTGGGCTTCAAACGCGCCGGTAAACGGGTCGATATGCCATTGCAGGTTATTTTGACGGAACAGCGCGTATTTGCCATAGGCGTTGTGGCTGTCCCAGCCGTCCTGCGCCGCGCCGTAGCCGACCCAGTGTTTCACCACTGAAATCACGCTCTGGCCGTTAAGGCCGTTTTTGCCGTTCTGCATGCCGGTGACATAACCGCGCACCATCTTTTTGGTCAGATCGGGGTCTTCGCCGAAGGTGCCGTCGATACGCGGCCAGCGTGGCTCGGTGGACAGGTCGGCCTGGGGCGACAGGGCTTCGGTGATGCCGACCGCGCGATATTCCTGACGCACGATATCGGCGAAGCGCCGCACCCGTTCTTCGTCGCCGATGGCGGCCAGACCGAGGGTTTCCGGCCATTTGCTGAATTTGCCGACCGACACGCTAACGCCGACCAGCGACTGGAATGAGTTGCGCGGGTCGGTGCTGATGGTGGCGGGGATGCCCAGCCGGGTGGCTTCCGCCAGTTGCTGCAATTTGTTGTTTTCTTCCGCCATCTGGGCCGGGTTGTCGCCGGAAAGCCGGGTAATAAAGCTGTTGACGTAGCGTTCGGCGATCATGGCTTTGGCCGCCGTGAGGTCGTACTGGGCGCCGGCGCCGGTGACGCTGCCGGCGGTGGGGGCGGAGCCGTGCATCATCACCCCGGCTTTTTCGGCCAGCGTCATGCGCGACACCAGGTCCGCCGCACGTTGCGCCGGCGGCAAACGCCAGTCTTCGTACGGATTGAGTTTACCGTCGCGGTTGAGATCCTTGAATGTCAGTCCATTGACGGTGATCAGCGGGGCTTCGCGGGTATCAAGCACCGCTTGCTGTACGGCTCCCGCCAGCGGGGAAAACAGCAAGGGGAGGGTGGCAATCCAGGGCAGAACCACCGCAGTGTGCGGCGAAAATCGTGATTTCATGGTGGTCTTTCTCATTATGTATGGGCCAGAGGAAAAAACAGCGGGCACCCGTGACGGTTCAACGCGACAGACCATCGGAAAAAAGAAAAGACAGGCTGTGTCCGCTGAGTGGAATAACGGTGAGCGCCAGCGATTAATTCCTGTCACGCTATGCCAGTCTTAATTGGGGATTCAAGCGGGTAAATAGCAATTCTGAAGATGGATCAAAGAATTGGCGCAGGTGGTTGCTGGTGGATGAGAATTATTCAATCACCATCATTGGTGATAATTTCTTATTGTGATTGTTCGATTTCAATTGCTGGAAAATAACAAGGAAGAGGGCGAAAAGCGCGGGCGGCAAATAAAGGAAAATAAAACCGGGCGCTATTTGCGGCCCGGCTTTGGTAGGCGTGGGATTTACCTCACGCCGGATTTACCTTACGCCGGATTTACCACAGCGCCGGACTGAAAACCGCCTGCCTAACCGCATCGGTCAGCGCTTGCAACTCGTCCGGCTGAATGATGAAGGGCGGCATGAGATAGACAAGCTTGCCGAACGGCCGAATCCACACTCCTCGCTCGACAAAGAACCGTTGCAGACGCGCCATATTGACCGGCTGACGCGTTTCCACCACGCCGATGGCGCCCAGCACCCGCACGTCGGCCACGGTCGGCGCCTCCCTGAGCGGCAACAACGCCTGACGCAACTGCGCTTCAATAGCGGCGACCTGCGTCTGCCAGCGGTTTTCCGCCAGCAGGGTCAGGCTGGCATGGGCCACGGCGCAGGCCAGCGGGTTACCCATGAAGGTGGGGCCGTGCATGAAACATCCGGCCTCGCCGTTGCTGATGGTTTCCGCCACCGCGCGGGTGGTGAGCGTGGCGGAGAGCGTCATATAACCGCCGGTCAGCGCTTTGCCAAGACACAGGATATCCGGCGTCACCCCGGCGTGCTCGCAGGCGAACAGGCGTCCGGTACGGCCAAACCCGGTGGCGATTTCGTCGGCGATCAGCAGAATGCCGTGCCGATCGCATAACTGGCGGACCTGCCGCAGATACTCGGGATGATAAAACAGCATACCACCCGCGCCCTGCACGATCGGCTCCAGGATCACGGCGGCGATGTCATGCTGATGCTGCTGCAACAGTGCGCTGAAGGCGGTGATGTCTTCCGGCTGCCAGGGCTGGTCAAAACGGCAGCGCGGCGCGTCGGCGAACAGATGCGGCGGCAAATATCCCTGATAAAGACTGTGCATCGAATTATCCGGATCGCACACCGACATGGCGCCAAAGGTGTCGCCATGATAGCCGTGGCGCAGCGTCAGGAAGCGCTGGCGGCGCTCGCCGCGCGCTTGCCAGTATTGCAGCGCCATCTTCATCGCCACTTCCACCGCCACCGAGCCGGAATCCGCCAGAAACACGCACTCCAGCGCCGTCGGGGTTATCGCCACCAGTTGGCGGCACAACGCCACCGCCGCCGGATGGGTAATGCCGCCGAACATCACGTGCGACATCTGCGCCAGTTGGTCCGTCAGCGCCTGATTCAGCCGCGGGTGATTGTAGCCGTGAATGGCCGCCCACCATGAAGACATACCGTCCACCAGTTGGCGGCCGTCGGCCAGTTGCAACTGACAACCGCTGGCGGCGATCACCGGGTAACAAGGCAGGGGAGCGGTCATGGAGGTGTAGGGGTGCCAGATATGGCGCTGGTCGAAGTTCAGGTCATCCTGATTCATACTGATGTAAACCAATCGGATCTCAATTTGGTTGACAGTATACCCACATAAATTACACTGGCGATACTTTTTTACCCGGAGCAATGATGATGACCGAACGCGTAAACTGGACATTGGAACAGGCGCAGGCCCTGTTCGATAAGCCGTTTCTGGAACTGATGTTTGAAGCGCAACAGGCGCACCGCCAGCACTTTGATCCCCGCCAGGTGCAGGTCAGCACGCTGCTATCCATCAAAACCGGCGCCTGCCCGGAAGACTGCAAATACTGCCCGCAAAGCGCTCGCTACCGTACCGGCATTGAAACCGAACGGCTGATGCAGGTCGAGCAGGTGCTGGATTCCGCCCGACAGGCCAAAGCGGCCGGTTCTACCCGCTTCTGCATGGGCGCGGCGTGGAAAAACCCCCATGAGCGCGATATGCCGTATCTGGAGTCAATGGTGCGCGGCGTAAAAGCGATGGGAATGGAAACCTGCATGACGCTGGGCACGCTGCATGGCGATCAGGCCGAACGGCTGGCGGCGGCCGGGCTTGATTTCTACAACCACAATCTGGATACGTCGCCGGAATTTTACGGCAATATCATCACCACCCGAACTTATCAGGAACGGCTGGATACGCTGGGCAAAGTGCGTGGAGCCGGCATCAAAGTGTGCTCCGGCGGCATCGTCGGCCTGGGGGAAACGGTGCGTGACCGCGCCGGGCTGCTGGTACAGCTGGCGAATCTGCCGACGCCGCCGGAAAGCGTGCCGATCAACATGCTGGTGAAAGTGAAGGGGACGCCGCTGGCGGAAAACGAGGATGTGGATCCGTTCGATTTTATCCGCACCATCGCTGTGGCGCGTATCATGATGCCGGCTTCTTACGTGCGGCTGTCGGCCGGGCGCGAGCAGATGAGCGAGCAGACGCAGGCGATGTGTTTTATGGCCGGCGCCAATTCGATTTTCTACGGTTGCAAGCTGTTGACCACGCCGAATCCGAAAGAAGACAAGGATCTGCTGCTGTTCCGCAAACTGGGGATTAATCCGCAGCAGACCCAAACCGAATACGGCGACAACCAGCAACAGCAGCATCTGACCGAACGACTGCTGCATGCCGATACCGCGCAGTACTACAACGCGGCGGTGTGAATGGGCTGGCAACAACGGATCGATCAGGCGCTGGCGCAGCGGCAGGCGGAGGACGCCTACCGGGTGCGCTTGCCCAATGACGGCGGCAGCGGTCGCTGGCTGGTGCGCGAGCAGCGGCGTTATCTCAATTTCTCCTGTAATGACTACCTGGGGCTGAGTCAGCACCCGGCGATTGTGCGCGCCTGGCAGCAGGGCGCAGAACACTACGGCGTGGGCAGCGGCGGTTCCGGTCATGTGACCGGGTATACCAACGCGCATGAGCAACTGGAACAGCAGTTGGCGGACTGGCTGGGGTACGACCGGGCGCTGTTGATGATCTCCGGGTTCGCCGCCAATCAGGCGGTGGTGACGGCGCTGTTGACGGAGGGGGACCGTATTCTGGCGGATCGCCTCAGTCATGCCTCGTTACTGGAAGCGGCCAGCCTGTCGCCTGCTACGTTACGCCGTTTTCACCATAATCAGCCGGATTCGTTGCAGCAACTGCTGGAAAAACCGGTCGGCGGCCAGACGCTGGTGGTCACCGAAGGGGTGTTCAGCATGGATGGCGACACCGCGCCGCTGGCGGCGTTGCACTCGCGCTGCCGCGAGCATGGCGCCTGGCTGATGGTGGATGATGCCCACGGCATCGGCATCGTCGGGGAACAGGGGCGCGGCTGTAGCTGGCAGCAAGGGGTGAAACCCGAACTGCTGATTGTGACTTTCGGCAAAGCGTTTGGCGTTAGCGGGGCGGCGGTGTTGTGTAACCAGTTGGTGGCGGAATACCTGTTGCAGTTCGCCCGACATCTGATTTACAGCACCGCCATGCCGCCGGCGCAGGCGTGCGCGCTGGACGCGGCGCTGGCGGTCGTTCGCGGCGCTGACGGCGAGGCGCGACGTGCCGCGCTGGCGCAGACGGTCCGCCGTTTCCGCGACGGTGCGGCCGGGTTGCCGTTTCGTCTGCTGGAGTCGACGAGCGCTATCCAGCCGCTGATCGTCGGCGATAACGCCTGGGCGCTGGCATTGGCGCAGCAACTGCGTACGCAAGGGTTGTGGGTGAACGCCATCCGGCCGCCCACCGTGCCGCCGGGCACCGCTCGCCTGCGCATTACCCTGACCGCCAGTCATCAGCCGGAGGATATCGACCGTCTGCTGGAGGTATTGTATGACGCCGGTTAACGCCTTCCCGATGCCGCATCCTCCCCATAAGCAGGCGATTGCCCGCGCCTTCGGCCGGGCGGCCGGATATTACGACCGCTTTGCCGCCCTGCAGCGCGAGAGTGGGGAACAGTTGATGGCGCTGGTCGGCGACCATGCCGGCCGCGAGGTGCTGGATGCCGGTTGCGGCACCGGCTATTTCAGCGCCCGCTGGCAGGCGATCGGAAAACAGGTGACGGCGCTGGATTTATCGGCGGAGATGCTGGCGATAGCGCGTCAGCGGCGGGCGGCGACGCGCTATCTGCAAGGCGATATCGAACATCTGCCGTTAGCGGATGGCTGCGTGGATATCAGCTTTAGCAACATGGCGATGCAATGGTGCGATGATTTCGACGCCGGGCTGGCTGAACTTTACCGGGTCACCCGGCCGGGCGGGGCGATTGCCGTCTGTACCCTGGCGGAAGGCACGCTGGCTGAACTGGATGCGGCCTGGCAGCAACTGGACGGCTCGCGTCGCATTAACCGCTTTATGTCGCTGGAGGCGATCGTCTCCTCCTTCCGTCTCTACCACGCTGATGTCTCGCTGGCGCCGGTGACCTGCTATTTCCCCGATGTGCTGAGCCTGATGCGTTCGGTCAAAGGGGTAGGCGCCACCTGGCTGCGTGACGGCCGTGACCACGGCGGCCTGAGCCGTCGGAAACTGACCGAACTGACCACGCGTTACAGCCGTCATCCGCAGGGCTATCCCCTGACGTATCAACGTGTTTTTGGAGTGATTTATCGTGACTGAACGCTGGTTTGTTACCGGAACCGACACTGAAGTAGGCAAAACGGTCGCCAGCGTGGCGCTGCTGCAGGCCGCCCGCCGCGCCGGATACCGTACCGCCGGGTATAAGCCGGTGGCCTCCGGCTGCGACGTGACGCCGCACGGCATCCGCAACAGCGATGCATTGCAGTTGCAGGCCAACAGCAGCGTGGCGCTGCCCTACGATGCGGTCAATCCGCTGGCGTTTCTGGAACCGACGTCGCCTCATATCGTCAGCGCGGCCGAACAGCGGCCGATTGCGTTTTCCACCCTCAGCGGTGGATTGCGTGAGCTGGAGCGTCAGGCTGACTGGGTGCTGATAGAGGGCGCCGGCGGTTGGTTTACGCCGCTTTCCGCGCGGCAGACCTTCGCCGATTGGGTACAGCAAGAGGCGTTGCCGGTGATTCTGGTGGTGGGGGTGAAGCTGGGGTGCATCAACCACGCGATGCTGACGGCGCAGGCGGTGCAGCAAGTCGGTTTGCGGCTGGCGGGCTGGGTCGCCAACGTGGTGCAGCCGCCCGGCCGTCACCATCACGCCTACCTGCAAACATTGCAAGCGCGGATTCCGGCGCCGCTGCTGGGGGAAATCCCTTACTTATCCGAGCCAATTCAGCAGGATATCGGTGATTACTTAAACATCACTTTACTGAGAGGTTAACGATTCTGAGCAAATGTTGCATGAATCGCGGCTTTTCCCCCTCTTCTGGTTGAAATTGATAGAAAAAACCATCTTGAAAACAGCTGCTGAATCCACTGGGCCAGCAGTTTTTCTTCTTGCTAAGTCTGTGTCATTTAGCACTTTTTTTTATAATGATCGCCGGGTCAAACACGGAAATCTTGTTTAAAAGCGCCTTGCGCTTTCATGGCGGAAAAAGACCGTGAAACACGCCAATACAGGAGGCGCGGGCGCTTGTGGGAGTTATCCACTATTTCTGTGGATAACTGTGTGCATTAGGGTTAGAAAAAACGCGCCAGCCAAGAGCCGGCGCGGGTTGCGCTTGGTTTGATGCTAATCTCCTCTTTTTTACAAAACAATTAAAAATCAAATAATTAATTAAAAGCAAGTCACTTTTATTGCAGCGGGACCCGTTTGAATAAATCACCGGCACTGGTCGTAGCAGCTAATTTGAGAAACGGCATTTCTGGGGATAAATGCATTATTTTTTGCTGGATTAGCGGCATCACTCTGTGCTAGTCAACCAGGACGCTATGGTTGTGCCGTCAATGGTTAAGAATTGCTTGATGCTGTTTTTATATCCAGTAATATGTGGCTGGCAAATCTGACCGGGGATTTTCATACTAGTTGTGTCTCTCCCTGTCGGCGACGCTGGCCTAACCCGCTGATGTCCGTTGCATGATTCCAACCGTTTTTTATCCGGGTGTCTTATCCATGAGTAAAGCGTTCAAACTGCATTCTGATTTCAAACCCGCCGGCGACCAGCCCGAGGCGATACGCCGCCTGGAAGAAGGTCTGGAAGACGGGCTGGCGCACCAGACGCTGCTGGGGGTAACGGGGTCCGGTAAAACGTTCACCATCGCCAACGTGATTGCCGACCTCAACCGGCCGACCATGGTGCTGGCGCCCAACAAGACGCTGGCGGCGCAGTTGTATGGCGAGATGAAAGCGTTTTTTCCGGATAATGCGGTGGAGTATTTCGTCTCTTACTACGACTACTACCAGCCCGAAGCCTACGTGCCGAGTTCGGACACCTTCATCGAGAAGGACGCCTCGGTCAACGAACACATCGAACAGATGCGGTTGTCCGCCACCAAGGCGCTGCTGGAGCGGCGCGACGTGGTGGTGGTGGCGTCGGTGTCCGCCATTTACGGTCTGGGCGATCCGGACCTGTATTTAAAGATGATGCTGCACCTGACTCAGGGCATGCTGATCGACCAGCGCGCCATCCTGCGGCGGCTGGCGGAGTTGCAGTACGCCCGCAACGATCAGGCGTTTTCGCGCGGCACCTTCCGCGTGCGCGGCGAGATCATCGATATTTTTCCGGCGGAATCTGAAGACATCGCCCTGCGGGTGGAACTGTTCGACGAAGAGGTGGAGCGGCTGTCGCTGTTCGACCCGCTCACCGGGCATATTGTGCAGACGGTGCCGCGTTACACCATCTACCCCAAAACCCACTACGTCACGCCGCGCGAACGTATCCTGCAGGCGATGGAAGAGATCAAGGTCGAGCTGGCGGAGCGCCGTCAGGTGCTGCTCGCCGGCAATAAATTACTGGAAGAACAGCGGCTGGCGCAGCGCACCACCTTCGATCTGGAGATGATGAATGAGCTGGGCTATTGCTCCGGCATTGAAAACTACTCCCGCTTTCTGTCCGGCCGCGGGCCGGGCGAACCGCCGCCGACGCTGTTCGATTACCTGCCGGCCGACGGTTTGCTGGTGATCGACGAATCCCACGTCACCATTCCGCAACTGGGCGGGATGTACCGCGGCGACCGGGCGCGCAAGGAAACGCTGGTGGAGTACGGTTTTCGCCTGCCGTCGGCGCTGGACAACCGGCCGATGAAATTCGAGGAGTTCGAAGCGCTGGCGCCGCAGACAATCTATGTGTCGGCGACGCCGGGCAATTACGAGCTGGAAAAATCCGGCGGCGAGGTGATCGATCAGGTAGTGCGGCCGACCGGTCTGCTGGACCCGGAACTGGAAGTACGCCCGGTGACTACCCAGGTGGATGATTTGCTGTCGGAAATTCGCAAGCGCTCCGTTATCAACGAGCGCGTGCTGGTCACCACCCTGACCAAACGGATGGCGGAAGACCTGACCGAGTATCTGGAAGAGCACGGCGAGCGGGTGCGTTATCTGCACTCTGATATTGATACCGTGGAGCGGGTGGAGATCATCCGCGACTTGCGTCTGGGCGAGTTCGATGTGCTGGTGGGTATCAACCTGTTGCGTGAAGGTCTGGACATGCCGGAAGTGTCGCTGGTGGCGATTCTGGATGCCGATAAGGAAGGGTTCCTGCGTTCGGAACGATCGCTGATTCAGACCATCGGCCGGGCGGCGCGTAACCTCAACGGCAAGGCGATTTTGTATGCCGACAAGATTACGCCGTCGATGGAACGTGCCATGAATGAGACCCTGCGCCGTCGCGAGAAACAGCAGGCATACAACGAGCAACATGGCATCGTGCCGCAGGGCCTTAACAAGAAGATTGGCGACATTCTGCAGATTGGTCAGCCGACTAACGGCCGGGGCAAAGGGCGCGGCAAAAAAGCGGCCGAACCGGCGGCGCATTACCAACAACTGTCGCCAAAAGCGCTGGATCAAAAAATCCGCGAGCTGGAAAGTCAGATGCTGGCCCATGCGCAGAATCTGGAGTTCGAGGAAGCCGCCCGTCTGCGCGACGAGATTCACGCGCTGCGCGAACAGTTTATCGCCGCATCATGATGATACCGGCGTGAGAGCCGTGCCGGCGTTGTTGTCCGGCCGGCGGCAAGAATCTATATACAGATGCAGAACCTATACACAGATATAAAGCATACAGAGAGAGAGGCTGAGTGATGAATAATCCGATTTCTGGCGTAGACGTGCTGTTCGTCGCTGGCTTTGGGCCGGTAACGGTATCCGCTCCGGCTAGCCAGACGTTCTATCAGACGATGTTGAATCTGCCGCTGAAGCCGATGGAAGGCAACGATATCTACCTCTCCTGCGACGAGCTGGGCGGCGTGAAGCATTTCGCGCTATGGCCGCTGGCGCAGGCCAGTCAGTCTTGTTTCGGCAGTGATGACTGGCCATCGGCGTATCCGACGCCGCAGGGCTGGATGGAGCTGGAAGTGGCGGATATCGCCGCCGCTACCGAGGCGGTCAAACAACAGGGATATCCGCTGTTAGTGGAGAACCGACTGGAGCCCTGGGGGCAGACGGTAACCCGCTTCCTCAGCCCGGAGGGCCTGCTGCTGGGCATGACCCACACGCCGTGGCTCAGAGAGTGAGCCTCAGGCGGGGCATAGTCCCAGCGACTGTGCCGCCTGCTCCAGCGCCGCGCGCAACAGTACGCGGTCATGATGGTGCGGCACGTCCTGCGCTGCCAGCGGCTGCTGGATAATCAGGCGGTCGTCCACCCCGCGGGTGTCCGTTCGGGGCGCGACGACCACGGCGTCAATAATGCGCCGGTCAATTTTGCTCTCGATAAGCTGCAGCTTTTGCGCCAGCGTCAGGCGGGTGGCGATTTGGCTTTGTTCGTCCCCCAGATTACCGATGTACACCACCGGGGCGCGGGCGTCATGCAGCGATTGCGCCAGATCGGCGAGCAGTAACGGCGGCATCAGGCTGGTGAGAAAGCTGCCGGGGCCGATCAGGATCAGGTCCGCCTCGGCAATGGCCGTCAGCGCTTCCCGTGTGGCGGGGGCGGCCGGGTAGAGCATCAGATCCTGCGGCAGGGCGGCGAGCTGGTCCACCGCCACTTCGCCGTACACTGGATTGCCCTGGGCATCAATCGCCATCAGGTCTACCGGTTGTTCCGACATCGGGATCAGCAGCGCGTCCACCTTGAGCAGATTGCGGATCAGGTTGATGGCTTCCAGCGGACGCACACTGAGGTGATCCATCGCTTTGAGCATCAGATTGCCAAGATTATGGCCGGACAGTTCGCCGTTGCCGCTGAAGCGGTACTCGAACATTGCCGACGCCACGCTGGGAGCGGTGATCAACTGGTTCAGGCAGTTACGGGTATCGCCCCAGGCAATGCCGCCTTCCGAACGGCGAATTCGCCCGGTGGAGCCGCCGTTGTCGGTTGTGGTGACGATGCCGGTCAGTCGTGACCCCAGAAAGGAGAGCGACGACATGACGCGCCCCAGTCCGTGACCGCCGCCCAGCGCCACAACGCGATCCAGCTCCGCCAATGTGCGATTCCCCATAAATACCCTTATCTTTCGGTTATCTGCCGTAAAAAGTAGCGGATATATACCACATCTTTGATTGAAGCAGCATAAGCGCCGGCAGAAATTTTCCACGCGTCTTACTGGATGGTTACCGGTTGTACACATGGTCGCCAAAAAGCGGTGTGCGGCGGTGCAGGAGGTGCCTGCCGGTTAACCAGAAAAAGGTCCGTCGGTGGTTCGATTTTTCAGCGGAAATCAATGGCTAGCTGATAATCGTTAATAACAGGAAAGCGGATTTTTTAAAATATGATGGCTTGATAAATGATGTAATAAACTATGCTGTTATATTTTTCATTAATTTTTTTATCTTTATGTTTTTTAAATATATTTAAATTTACACTTCCCATGTTTTTTATCGAAAAATAAAAATTACGCACAGATAAATCATGCTGTTATAACGTAAACTGTTATGGCGTAAATAATACAGACTGTTTATGTCCATTTATTCTCACCCATTCTAAGATCCTTGCCAGCGGTATTCCGCCGCCAGCGTGAGTACGGCTGGCGCTCTTTCGTTCGGCGCGCGTCGGCGATAGCTCCCATTCCGGCCCGCACCCAGCCGACAAGTAAATCGATAGCAGGGCTGTTTGCAGTCCAGAGGTAAGACATGTTCGGACTCGATGCATTTCATCTGGCAAGGATCCAGTTTGCGTTCACGGTATCCTTCCATATCATTTTTCCCGCCATCACCATCGGGCTGGCCAGTTTTCTGGCGGTGCTGGAAGGATTATGGCTGAAAACCAATAACCGCGACTACCGCGATCTCTACCATTTCTGGTCGAAAATCTTTGCCGTCAATTTTGGCATGGGCGTGGTGTCCGGCCTGGTGATGGCTTATCAGTTTGGCACCAACTGGAGCGGATTTTCCCAGTTTGCCGGCAGTATCACCGGCCCGTTGCTGACCTACGAGGTGCTGACCGCCTTTTTTCTGGAAGCCGGTTTCCTTGGCGTGATGCTGTTTGGCTGGCAGCGGGTAGGGCCGGGGCTACACTTCTTCGCCACCTGCATGGTGGCGCTTGGCACGATCATTTCCACGTTCTGGATCCTCGCGTCCAACAGCTGGATGCAGACCCCGCAGGGCCATGAAATCCATAACGGCGTAGTGGTGCCGGTGGACTGGCTGGCGGTGATCTTCAACCCGTCTTTTCCGTACCGGCTGATGCACATGGCGACGGCGGCGTTTCTTGCCAGCGCCTTCTTTGTCGGCGCGTCCGCCGCCTGGCATTTGCTGCGTAACAACGACACGCCGGCGATTCGCAAAATGCTGTCGATGGCGCTCTGGATGGCGTTAATCGTGGCGCCGGTTCAGGCGCTGCTGGGGGATATGCACGGCCTGAATACGCTGAAATACCAGCCTGCCAAGATCGCGGCGATAGAAGGCCACTGGGATAACCCGCCCGGCGAACCGACGCCGTTGATCCTGGTGGGCTGGCCGGATATGGAACGCGAAACCACCCGCTATGCGCTGGACATTCCTTATCTGGGCAGCCTGATTCTGACCCACAGCCTGGACAAGCAGGTGCCGGCATTGAAACGTTTCCCGAAAGACGAACGCCCCAATTCGACGGTGGTGTTCTGGTCGTTTCGCATCATGGTCGGTCTGGGCATGCTGATGATCCTGCTGGGCGTTATCGGTTTGTGGCTGCGCTGGCGTCACCGGTTGTATCAGTCGCGGCCGTTTTTGTGGTTCACCCTGCTGATGGGGCCGTCGGGGCTGATCGCGATTCTGGCGGGGGGGTTTACCACCGAGGTGGGGCGCCAGCCGTGGGTGGTTTACGGTCTGCAGCGCACCCGTGACGCGGTATCGGCGCACGGCGACCTGCAAATGAGCATCAGCCTGCTGCTGTTTATCGCGGTATATCTGTCGGTATTCGGCGTTGGTTATGTCTATCTGGTGCGGCTGATCAAGAAAGGGCCGCAATCGGGAGAAGGCGACGCCGCACCTGCCGGCGGGCCGGGGCAATCGTCTACGCCGGCGCGGCCGTTGTCCGCGGTACCGGAAACGCTGGAAGAGGGGAAATAACGTGGGTATCGAACTTTCTGTCATCTGGTTCGCCATCATCATCTTCGCCACGCTGATGTATATCGTGATGGACGGCTTTGATCTGGGTATCGGCATCTTGTTTCCTTTTCATCGTCACGCCGCCGATCGGGACCTGATGGTCAATACCGTCGCGCCGGTATGGGATGGCAACGAAACCTGGCTGGTGCTGGGCGGCGCCGGATTGTTCGGCGCGTTCCCGCTGGCTTACGCGGTGATTGTGGATGCGCTGACTATTCCGCTGACGCTGATGCTGGTTGGGCTGATTTTTCGCGGCGTCGCTTTTGAGTTTCGTTTCAAGGCGACGCCGTCGCACCGTCCGTTCTGGGATAGCGCTTTTATGTGGGGCTCGCTGGTCGCCACCTTCTTTCAGGGCGTTACCGTCGGCGCGGTGCTCAACGGCTTTGAGGTGACCGATCGCCAGTTTTCCGGTCCGGTATTGGGCTGGCTGACGCCGTTTTCACTGTTTTGCGGCGTTGGACTGGTGGTGGCGTATGCGCTGCTGGGGTGTACCTGGCTTATCATGAAAACCGGGCAGGAGCTGCATCGCCGCATGTCGGCGCTGGCGCCGTCGCTGGTGGTGGCGCTACTGGCGGTGATCGCGGTTATTAGCCTGTGGACTCCGCTGGCGCATCCCGCTGTCAAACAGCGTTGGTTCTCGCTGCCCAATCTGTTCTGGTTCCTGCCGGTTCCGCTGCTGGTGGCGGCCTGCGCGGCGGGAATAGTGCGCGGCGTGCGTCGCCACGCGCACTATTCTCCGTTCCTGCTGACGCTGGCGCTGATTTTTCTCGGCTTCACCGGACTCGGCATCAGCCTGTGGCCGATGATCATTCCGCCATCGCTGACGCTGTGGGACGCCGCCGCGCCGCCGCAGAGTCAGGGGTTCATGTTGGTCGGCGCGCTGCTGATCATCCCGGTGATCCTGGGCTACACCTTTTGGAGTTATTACGTCTTCCGGGGAAAAGTCCGGCCGGATGAGGGGTACCACTGATGAAGCGGTTTACCGTACGAACCGTTGTCAGGGAAAGTGCAATGGACATGGCAACATCGCCACAGCCGGCGCGACCGCTGTGGCGGCGGCTGGTATGGATGGCGGTGCTATGGAGCGCCAGCGTGCTGACGCTCGGCGTGGTCGCGACGCTGTTTCGTCTGCTGATGACCGCCGCCGGGTTGAAAACGCACTGACTATTCGCCGTAGTATCTGCCGTATGTTTTATCCGCACCCCATGCCTGCCGGTTGTCCGGCGGGCATGTTTCGTTAACCGGGCAAACCGGTTCATTTCGCGCGCCTTACCTCCAGAGGGGTAGGGGATAAGCGTCATCCTATGACTCAGGTCAGGAAAGTGGCGTGGATTTCCGCTATGCTGAGCGCCAAAATAGTGAATGAAATCCGCTATATACAGGGTTATATACCGCATTTTCAGTGACGGATTACCTGATTTGGCGATAGACTTCATGAAGCAATCACGGTTGTCCGGCGTCGGTGAAGCGATGCCGGGAAATCAAACTCCTAGCCCCGGAGCCTAAGTTCGCGCGCAAGCGAGGATACGGTTCCCTGGCCGTGGCCGATGGTCACCAGGGTGCAGGGTAGAAATGCCCGCATCTCCCGTATTTGGAAAGGTGTTTATGGTGAGTCAACTGACCGATGCGTTTGCGCGCAAGTTTTACTATTTGCGCCTGTCGATAACGGACGTCTGTAATTTCCGCTGTACCTATTGTCTGCCGGACGGTTACCAGCCGAACGGCGCGACGCCCCACCGTTTTCTGTCGCTGGATGAAATCCGCCGCGTCGGCCGCGCGTTTGCCGATCTGGGCACCGAAAAGGTGCGTCTGACCGGAGGCGAGCCGTCTTTGCGCCGCGATTTTGTCGACATTATTGCCGCTATCCGCGAAAACCCGGCGATTCGCACGCTGGCGGTCACCACCAACGGTTACCGGCTGGCGCGGGATGTGGCGAGCTGGCGCGAGGCCGGGTTGACGGCGCTTAACGTCAGCGTCGACAGCCTGGATGCCCGTCAGTTTCACGCCATTACCGGGCAGGACAAGTTTCGTCAGGTGATGGACGGCATTGATGCCGCCTTCGCCAACGGATTTCGCCGGGTGAAAGTCAATACCGTACTGATGCGTGATGTCAACGACAGCAGCCTGCACACCTTTCTCGACTGGATCCGCACCCGGCCGATCCAACTGCGTTTTATTGAACTGATGGAAACCGGCGAAGGGCGGGAGATGTTCCGCCGTCACCATGTATCCGGTCAGGTGATCCGCGAGCGCTTGTTGCAACAAGGTTGGCAACAGCAGGCGCGGGCGCGCAGCGACGGCCCGGCGCAGGTGTTCTCGCACCCGGATTATCAGGGTGAGGTGGGGTTAATCATGCCGTACGAAAAAGACTTTTGTCAGAGCTGCAATCGGCTGCGGGTGTCGGCCATCGGCAATCTGCACCTGTGCCTGTTTGGCGAGCAGGGCATTCCGCTGCGCGATTTGCTGACGGATGACGACCAGCAGGAGGCGCTGAAGCTGCGTATTTCCGGCGGTCTGAGCAGCAAACGGCAGTCGCATTTCCTGCACGACGGCAACAGCGGCATTACCCCGAATCTGTCCTTTATCGGCGGCTGAACAGGCCGCGCAATAGCGTTAAGGAGTGTTTATGAGCAAGGTCAGCAGCGAATTTATTCCTCTGCGCGTGGCGGTGATGACGGTGTCGTCGCGCCGCACCGCCGCCGACGATACGTCCGGCGATTATCTGCGTGAGGCGTTGCAGCATGATGGGCATCAACTGGCGGGCAGCGCGATTGTCAGCGAAAACCTGTACCAGATCCGCGCACAGGTCTCCGCCTGGATCGCCAGCGACGATGTACAGGTTATCCTGATCAACGGCGGCACCGGCTTTACGCCAGGCGACCTGGTGCCGGAGGCCGTCCGGGTGCTGTTCGACCGGGAAATCGACGGATTTGGCGAACTGTTCCGCATGGTGTCGTACGAAGAGATCGGCACCGCCACCATTCAGTCCCGCGCCATTGCCGGTCTGGCTAACCAGACGGCGATTTTCGGCGTGCCGGGGTCGACCAAGGCCTGTCATACCGCCTGGGAACGCATCATCAGTGAGCAACTGGATGCGCGCCAGAAGCCCTGTAACCTCTATCCTCATTTGAAAAAGTAAGCTGTTATGTCACAACTGACCCACATTAACGCAGCCGGCGAAGCGGCGATGGTGGATGTTTCCGACAAGGCGGACACGGTGCGCGAGGCGCGTGCCGAAGCCTTTGTGGAAATGGCGCCGCAGACCCTGTCGATGATCATCGACGGGCGGCATCACAAGGGCGATGTCTTCGCCACCGCGCGCATCGCCGGTATCCAGGCCGCCAAGCGCACCTGGGAGCTGATCCCGCTGTGCCATCCGCTGTTGTTGAGCAAAGTGGCGGTGGAACTGGAAGCCCAGCCGGAGCACAACCGGGTACGAATTGAATCCCTGTGCCGACTGACCGGCAAGACCGGGGTGGAAATGGAAGCGCTGACCGCCGCCTCGGTGGCGGCGCTGACCATTTACGACATGTGCAAAGCGGTGCAGAAAGACATGGTGATCGGCCCGGTGCGGTTGCTGGCGAAAAGCGGCGGCAAATCCGGTGATTTCAGGGCGGAGGCATCATGATTACCGTGTTGTTTTTTGCGCAGGTACGGGAACTGACCGGCACCGATCGGCTCTCGCTGTCGGCGGAATATCGGGACGTGGCGTCGTTGCGACAAGCGCTGTGCGCACAGAGCGACCGCTGGGCGCTGGCGCTGGAAGACGGTAAGTTGCTGGCGGCGGTGAATCAGTCGCTGGTGGCGATGTCGCACCCGCTGACCGATGGCGACGAAGTGGCGTTTTTCCCGCCGGTTACCGGAGGTTAAGCGATGGAGACGCGTATTCAGGTAGGGGAAGCGCCGTTCAGCGTGGGCGACGAGTACGCCTGGCTGGCGGCGAGCGATGCGGACGGCGCGGTGGTGACGTTCACCGGCAAAGTGCGTAATCATAATCTGGGCGATCACGTCAGCGCGCTGACGCTGGAGCATTATCCGGGCATGACGGAAAAGGCGCTGACGGAGATTGTCGACGCGGCGCGGCAGCGTTGGCCGATTCAGCGCGTCAGCCTGATCCACCGCGTCGGCGCGCTCTATCCCGGCGACGAGATCGTCTTTGTCGGCGTCAGCGGCGCCCACCGCCATGCATCGTTCGATGCGGCGCAATTCATCATGGATTACCTCAAAACGCGCGCGCCGTTCTGGAAACGGGAAGCGACGTCGGATGGCGACCGCTGGGTGGACGCCCGCGATAGCGATCGACAGGCGGCGGAGCGTTGGTGATGGCAGCGGCGGCGAATTGATTGCCGCCGCTGTATGATTTTCACCGAAATAATTTCACCGCCGAAAAAAAAGCGATAAAAAGCAGTAAATTATAAATTTTGCATTAAAATAGTGTTAAGGGAATAATTAATAAGAATCATTTTTATTTCCATTTTGGTGCAACGATAATGAGCCAGCGGTTATGTTCCGCCTGATTCGCTTTTATTGTCATACAGTTAATTGCCATACAGTGAAAAGGATAATGGTATGAAACGGCGTATAGCTTCCCTGTTCCCCGCCACCCTGCTGGCGTCTTCCCTGATGATGGGGTTCTCCTTCGGCGCGCAGGCTGAAGATGAAGGTCTTGTGATTTACAACGCGCAGCACGAAAACCTGGTGAAGTCCTGGGTAGATGGTTTTACTCAGGACACCGGCATCAAAGTCACGCTGCGTAATGGCGGCGATAGCGAATTGGGCAACCAACTGGTGCAGGAAGGCAATGCTTCTCCGGCCGACGTGTTCCTGACGGAAAACTCGCCGTCGATGGTGCTGGTGGATAACGCCAACCTGTTCGCGCCGCTGGAGGCCGACACGCTGGCGCAGGTGGCGCCGGAGTATCGTCCGTCTCACGGTCGCTGGGTCGGCATCGCCGCTCGTTCGACGGTGTTTGTCTACAATCCGGAGAAACTGACCGAGGCGCAACTGCCGAAATCGCTGATGGACCTGGCTAAACCGGAATGGAAAGGCCGCTGGGCCGCATCCCCGTCCGGCGCCGACTTCCAGGCGATCGTCAGCGCGGTGCTGGAGCTGAAAGGCGAGAAAGCAACGCTGGAATGGCTGAAGGCGATGAAAACCAACTTCACCGCTTATAAAGGCAATAGCACGGTGATGAAAGCGGTGAACGCCGGCCAGATCGACAGCGGCGTTATTTACCACTACTACCCGTTTGTCGACGGCGCGAAAACCGGCGAAAACAGCAAAAATATCCGTCTGTACTACTTCAAACATCAGGATCCGGGCGCGTTCGTCAGCATCTCCGGCGGCGGCGTGCTGGCGTCCAGCAAGCATAAACAACAGGCTCAGGCTTTCATCAAGTGGATCACCGGTAAGAAAGGTCAGGAAGTGCTGCGTACCAACACCGCCTTTGAATACGCGGTGGGCGTGAATGCCGAGTCCAACCCGAAACTGGTACCGCTGAAAGACCTGCAGGCGCCGAAAGTGGACGCCGCTAAACTCAACGGCAAGAAAGTGGTTGAACTGATGACCGAAGCAGGTCTGCTGTAATGCGTCAGTGCAGGGCGGGAGTACAATAAGGCATATGGCCGATGTGGAATGGAAAGTCGCCGGCGTCGGTGTGACCCAACCGGCGCGACCGGGGGCGCGGCCATACCGGATTGCTGGCGGCGGCATGGCGCTGATGGCTTTGCTGTTGTCGTTGCTGGCGTTGCTGCCGTTGGGTTTCGTGGTGGGCATCACCCTTGAAACCGACTGGGAAACGATAAAAGCGCTGGTGTTCCGGCCTCGGGTCGGGGAACTGCTGCTTAATACCGTATTGCTGGTGGCGGTGACGCTGCCGCTCTGCACGCTGCTCGGGGTAGCGCTGGCCTGGCTGACCGAGCGCACCACATTGCCTGGGCGCCGCGCGTGGTCGCTGTTGTTGACCGCGCCGCTGGCGGTGCCGGCCTTTGTTCAAAGTTACGCCTGGATCAGCCTGTTGCCCGGCATGCATGGCCTGGCGGCGGGCGTGTTCCTGTCGGTTCTCGCCTATTTCCCGTTTATTTATCTGCCGGCGGCGGCGGTGCTGCGCCGGCTTGATCCCAGCCTGGAAGATGTGGCGACCTCGCTGGGCGCCAGACCCTGGCGCGTTTTTTTTCGCGTGGTGCTGCCGCAGCTACGGCTGGCGGTGTGGGGCGGTTCGCTGCTGATTGCATTGCATCTGCTGGCGGAATACGGCCTGTACGCCATGATTCGCTTCGATACCTTCACCACCGCCATTTTCGAACAGTTCCAGTCTACCTTTAACGGCCTGGCGGCAAACATGTTGGCGGGCGTGCTGGTGTTGTGCTGTATGGGGCTGTTGTTGCTGGAAGCGCTGACCCGCGGACGCGCGCGCTATGCCCGCGTCGGTTCCGGCAGCGCCCGTAACCTGAAGCCCTGGCGGCTGTCGCCGGCGGCGGCGCTGGTTTGCGTGTTGTTGCCGCTGGCGTTAACCGTGCTGGCGCTGGGCGTGCCGCTGATGACGCTCGCCCGTTGGCTGTGGCTCGGCGGCATGGAGGTGTGGCGCAACAACGAGCTGTGGCCCGCGCTGCGTCAGACGCTGTGGCTGGGCGTTAGCGGCGCGGCGCTGGTAACGCTGTGTGCGTTTCCGATGGCCTGGCTGTCGGTGCGCCATCCGTCGCGGCTGTATCGCCTGCTGGAAGGCTGCAATTACATCACCAGCGCGCTGCCGGGTATTGTGGTGGCGCTGGCGCTGGTCACCGTAACCATTCATACCCTGCGGCCGCTATACCAGACCGAATTCACCCTGCTGCTGGCCTATGTGCTGATGTTTATGCCGCGAGCGCTGATTAACCTGCGCGCCGGCATTGCGCAAGCGCCGGTGGAACTGGAAAACGTGGCGCGCAGTCTGGGTTGCTCGCCCGGACGGGCGCTGTGGCGCATCACGCTGCGGTTGGCGGCGCCGGGCGCGGCGGCCGGGGCGGCGATGGTGTTTCTCGCCGTCACCAACGAATTAACCGCCACGCTGTTGCTGGCGCCGAACGGCACCCGCACGCTGGCGACCGGCTTCTGGGCGTTAACCAGTGAAATCGACTATATGGCGGCCGCGCCCTACGCGCTGATTATGGTCGTGCTGTCGCTCCCGCTGACCTGGTTGCTCTATTCTCAATCGAAACGTACGGCAGGTTTATGAATACGCTTGAACTTTATGGCATTGGCAAATCTTTCAATGCCGTCTCGGTGCTGGAGGGTATCGATTTGCAGGTTGCGCCGGGCAGCCGTACCGCGATTGTCGGCCCCTCCGGTTCCGGCAAGACGACGTTGCTGCGTATCATTGCCGGTTTCGAAGCGCCGGATAGCGGCACCGTGCGTCTGCAAACGCGCGTCGTGGCGGATGCGAACCAGTGGGTGCCGGCGCACCAGCGCGGCATCGGCTTTGTCCCGCAGGACGGCGCGCTGTTTCCGCACTTTACCGTGGCGCAGAACATCGGTTTTGGGCTTGATGGCAGTAAACAGGATAAACAGCGACGCATCGATGAACTGATGGCGATGGTGTCGCTGGACTCGCGGCTGGCAGCACTGTGGCCGCATGAATTATCCGGCGGCCAGCAGCAGCGGGTGGCGCTGGCGCGCGCGTTGTCTCAGCGCCCGACGCTGATGCTGTTGGATGAACCTTTCTCGGCGCTGGATACCGGCCTGCGCGCCGCGACCCGGCAAGCGGTTTCCGCCCTGCTGGCGGAGGCGGGCGTGGCGTCGATTCTGGTGACCCACGATCAGGCGGAGGCGTTGTCGTTTGCCGATCAGGTGGCCGTCATGCGGCAAGGGCGGCTGGTGCAGGTAGGATCGCCGCAGTCGCTGTATCTGCGCCCGGTGGATGAAGCCGCCGCCGCATTTCTTGGCGACACGCTGGTGCTGTCGGCGCAATTGAAAGACGGGCGCGCCGCGTGCGCGCTGGGCGACATCGCGGTCGACGATAATCAGTCCGCTGGCGCCGCACGCATCATGCTGCGCCCGGAGCAGATTCAGCTCTCGCTGGCCGAGCCATCAGCGCCACCGCAGGCGGTGGTGGCGAACATCGAGTTTGCCGGATTCGTGTCCACGCTGCGCCTGCGAATGACCAATAGCGCGCAGGTGATCGAACTGAAAAGCGTCAGCCGGGAAGATATCGTCGTCGGTTGCGGCGTCAATCTGACGGTGGCCGGGCGGGCGCACCGGCTGGATTAGTTCCGACAGCCGCTTTCACTAATGGGCGCTGGCAGTGGTCACATGCTGTGCGGGCGCATAGCCTGCATAAATTGCGATGACCGTTGAGGAAGCGTTATCCGTCGCGTGTAGCATTTTGTGTTAAGCTGAAAAACAGGTGGGCGTAAGCCCGTTCTGTTTCACTCAATGCAAAGGTTGCATCATGGATCGATTTCCACGTTCTAACGGTTCCATCGTTCAGCAGGCCGGCACCGGTCTGCAAACTTATATGGCGCAGGTCTATGGCTGGATGACCTGCGGTCTGTTGCTGACCGCGTTTGTTGCCTGGTATGCCGCTAACACCCCGGCGGTGTTGCAGATGGTGTTCTCCAGCAAGATTACCTTCTTTGGGCTGGTGATTGCCCAATTGGGGCTGGTGTTCGTGCTGTCCGGCATGGTGCACCGTCTGAGCGGCGGCGTTGCCACCACGCTGTTTATGCTCTATTCCGCGCTGACCGGCCTGACGCTTTCCAGCATTTTCATCGTCTACTCCGGCGAATCCATCGCCAGCACCTTTGTGATTACCGCCGGCATGTTCGGCGCCATGAGCCTGTACGGCTATGTCACCAAACGCGACCTGACCGGCATGGGCAGCATGCTGTTCATGGCGCTGATCGGTATCCTGCTGGCCACGCTGGTGAACTTCTGGCTGAAAAGCGAAGGGTTGCAGCTTGCCATTACCTACATTGGGGTGCTGGTGTTTGTCGGCCTGACCGCTTACGACACGCAGAAACTGAAAAACATCGGTGAAGAGCTGTCGGTCGATGACCGGGACAGTTTCCGCAAGTACTCGATCATGGGCGCGCTGACCCTGTACCTCGATTTCATCAACCTGTTCCTGATGCTGCTGCGTTTGTTCGGCAGCCGTCGGTGAGGGTGTTGACAGATTACTGGCGTGTTTTTTTAGTTAACGGATAATGTGGCTTTCTGGTCGTTGAAACTGTGTTTCGTGCGAGCGACTTCGCGGTGTGGTTTCTTTGCCACTTCATAGCACGCACGACAAGGAGAGGTT
>NZ_CM001979.1:1959257-2052609 GCF_000406205.1 Dickeya sp. NCPPB 3274
TGCCGAAGGTAGCGCGTAGCGCCACAGTTTAGCTACTAGCCAGTGGTCAAGGAGAGGTGGCGTTTGAACCTCTCCTTGTCGTGCGTGCTATGAAGTGGCAAAGAAACCACACCGTTTATCCCGCACGAAACCATTCACTGACCAGACATACATCTCCGTTTACAAAACAACACGGCTGTTTGTCGACAGCCTTAGAGTTTTGTTATTTCTTTTCGCTGTCATCCGCCGGCGGGTGTCCCACCCGGGTCAACTGTGGGCGGTGCGCTGGCAGCCAGCCGACCAGCGATGGGAAGCGTTTCAGGAAGTGGAACACCACTACGTTTTTGAAAATCTGCCAGTACGAGCGTTTGGGTAGTTGCGAAGGGTCAACCCGTACGCAGTCTTCACGAATAAGCTGGTGCAGGTTGTCCCGCAGTTGCTGGTTGAAGTTGCGGTCATTGATGATCAGATTGGCTTCGAGGTTGAGCGCCAGACTGAGCGGATCCAGGTTGCTGGAACCGATGGTGGTCCAGTATTCATCCTGCAACGCGACCTTGCCGTGCAGCGGCTGACGGCGGTATTCATAAATGTCCACCCCGGCTTTCACCAGCCAGGGATAGAGCAGGCGGGCTCCGACCAGAACGATCGGCATATCCGGCTGTCCCTGAATGATCAACCGCACCCGCACATCCCGTCGCGCGGCCTTGCGCATCGCCCGCAGCAGTCGATAGCCGGGGAAAAAATAGGCATTGGCGATCACCACCTCGCGTTTAGCCCGTCGCAGCATCAGCAGGTATTGACGCTCGATGTCGCGGCGGTGCAGACCGTTGTCGCGCCAGGCAAACAGCGCCTGCGCGTTACCGGGGTGGGTGTTACGCACCGCGCGGCGAAAGCGTCGCCGCCACCAGATGCGCGGCTCCTCATCGTGGGCCAGCGCCGCCAGCACAAACCGGTAGATATCGTCCACCACCGGGCCGCGCACTTTAACGGCGTAATCCTGCTTGGCTTCCGGGCCGTAGTCGCTCAGGTGGTCGGCCGAATAGTTGATGCCGCCTATCCAGGCGGTGTGGCTGTCCACTACCACAATCTTGCGGTGTAGCCGCCGGAACAGGTTGGTACGCATCAGGCCGAACAGGCGCGGGCGCGGATCGTAAAAATGGAAGCGTACGCCGGCTTCCACCATCGGCGCCAGAAAGGCGGGCGACAGGTCGTGCGAACCGTAGCCGTCGGCGGTGGCATCCACGCTGACGCCGCGCCGCGCCGCCGCGATCAGCGCCTCCCGCAACGCGTAGCCGACCTTGTCTTCAAACCAGATGAAGGTTTCCAGCACCACCCGGTTGCGGGCCTGGCGGATCGCGTCAAACACGCTGGGATAGAATTCGTCGCCATTCACCAGTAGTTCAATCTGGTTGCCGTCGCGCCATTCGGTTTTCACAAGTGAATCTCCACCGCCAGCGGCGCATGATCGGACAGGTGCGACCAGGGTTTGGACGGCAGCAACTTCGGTACGCTGGTCCGGGCGTTGCGCACATAGATGCGGTCGAGACGCAGCAACGGAAAGCGAGCCGGAAAGGTCCGTGCCGGTTTGCCGAAATGCTGGCTGAATACCTCTTCCAGACCGGCGCTGCGTTTCAGCAGGGCGCTGGCTTTCATCTGCCAGTCATTGAAATCCCCGGCGACGATCAGAGGCGCCTCGGCGGGTAGCGTCGTCAGCAGGTCGCACAGTAATGCCATTTGCTGTCGCCGGTGCGAGGCGGTGAGCCCCATGTGTACGCACACGATGTGGATATGTAAATCCCGGTTGGGGACTTTCAGTACGCAATGCAGGATGCCGCGTTTGGCTTTTTCGGATACCGATACGTCCAGATTGCGATAGCTGAAAATGGGAAAGCGCGACAGCACCGCGTTGCCGTGCTCGCCTTCCGGGTAGACCGCATTGCGCCCGTAGGCGTAATCGTTCCACATGGTTTCCGCCAGAAACTCGTAGTGCGAGGTGTCCGGCCAGTGTTCTACCTGCAGCGGATGGGTGGAATGGCGGCCCAGCACTTCCTGCAGACAGACGATATCGGCGGAAACCGAGCGTACGGCATCGCGCAGTTCCGGCAGGATGAAGCGGCGGTTCAGTGCGCTGAACCCTTTATGGGTATTGATGGTCAGCACGGTGAAAGAAAACCCCAATGACGGTTGCGAGACGGTATCCATTGTTTTCCCTCGTTCCCAAGTAGCTGAATAATCAGTGTAGTCAGTGTTTGGCAAAGCGTCGCTGACGGCGGGCGCCGGCGGTTTGCGCCAGCCTAGCCAATCTTGCGCCGAAACAGGGCGTAGGCGGCGCTGCCGGTGGTGGCGGTGATTGCCAGCAGCGGCCACACCCCGCGCCAGACCACGGCCAGGCTGGCGTTTTTCAGATATATCTGTTTAGTAATATCGGTGAAATGGCGCACCGGGTTGACCCAGGTAAGCTGTTGCAGCCACAACGGCATATTCTCGACGGGCGACACATAGCCGGACAGCAGAATGGCGGGCATCACGAAGACAAATACGCCGATGAACGCCTGTTGCTGGGTGGAACAGAGCGAGGAAATCAGCAGCCCGAACCCCACCAGCGACAACCCGTACACCAGTATGCAGAGGTAGAACAGCAGCAGCGAGCCGGAAAACGGGATGCGGTAGGCGAGGATGCCGGCCGCCAGCACGATGCTGGCCTGAACGGTGGCGACAATCAACGCCGGCACCGCCTTACCGACAAAGATCTGCCCGGTGGATAACGGCGAAACCAGCAACTGTTCCAGCGTGCCTTGTTCCCGTTCGCGCGCCACCGACAGCGCGGTGACGATCAACACGCCAATGGTGGTGATCAGCGCCACCAGCGACGGCACCACAAACCATTTGTAGTCCAGATTCGGGTTGTACCAGTGACGAATCACCAGCTCGCTCTGGTGCGTCAGCGCCGGATCGTTCAACTGCTCTAACTGATAATCCTGCACGATCTGTTGCACATAGCGGGCGGCGATCTGGGCGCTGTTGGAGTGGCGCCCGTCGAGTAGAAGCTGGATGCTGGTCGGCGTGCCGCTGACCAACTGGCGTGAGAAATCGGGCGGGAAGCGCACCAGCAGCAGCGCCCGCTGGTTATCGATCGTGGGCGCGATGTCCTGCGGGCTGTGCAGGGTGATGACCCGCGAAAAGGCGCTGGCGCTGGCGAAACGCTGCGTCAGCTCCACCGAAGCCGGGCCGTTGTCTTCGCTGTAAATGGCGAGCGTGGCGTCGGTGACGTCCAGCGTGGCGGCGAACGGGAACAGTAACACTTGCAGCAGCACCGGCAACACCAGAATGGCGCGGGTTTGCGGCTCGCGCAGCAATGACTGAAGCTCTTTGCGGATCAGCGTCCACAGACGATGCAACATACTCTTTTCCCTCATCAGCGTGCCGGCATACATCCGGCACGGCCCGGTGGATGAATTACCGCACCTAATCCAGTCGGCGGCGGGTTTTCCAGGCGGTCAGGCCGATGAAAAACACCGCGGACGTCATTAAAAACAGCAGGTTCATCAGCAGCACGCTACCGATATTCCCGGCCAGAAACAGGGTTTGCAGCGTGCTGACGAAATAGCGGGCGGGGATCAGGTACGACACCGCCTGTACCGGCACCGGCATGCTGTGGATTTCGAAAATAAACCCGGACAGCATTACCGCCGGCAGAAAGGCGGCGTTGAGCGCCACCATCGCCGCGTTGAACTGATTGCGGGTCAGGGTGGAAATCAGTAATCCCATCCCCAGCGTACTGGCGAGAAACAGACTGCTCAGGCCGAACAGCAGCCACAGCGAGCCGCGATAAGGCACCCCCAGCACAAACACCGCCACCACCACGCACAGAGCCATAGCGATCATCCCCAGCACATAATAGGGGAGCAATTTGGTGAGCAGCAGTTCAGCGCGGGTGACCTGTGTTGAAAGCAGCGCCTCCATCGTGCCGCGCTCCCACTCGCGGGCGATCACCAGCGAAGTCAGGATTGCGCCGATCACCGTCATGATGATGGTAATGGCGCCGGGAATAATGAAGTTCCGGCTGATGGCGGCGGCGTTGAACCAGTAGCGGGTCTGCACCTCAATCAGCGGTTGATAACGGTCGCCGTGGTCCTGCGCGTATTGCTGCTGCCAGAGTTGCCACACCCCCTGAGCGTAGCCCTGCACGAATTGCGCGGTATTCGGTTCGCTGCCGTCGGTGATGACCTGAATCGGCGCGCGGTCCTGCGGGTGCGCCAGCCGTTTGGCGAAATCGGCTGGAATGACCACCAGACCGCGAATCTGCCCGGCCTGCATCCGTGCTATCAGCGCCGGGCGGTTATCGCTGAGGGTGACCGACAGAAAGGGCGAGCCGGTAAAGGCGCGCGCCAGGCTGTCGGCCTCGGCGCTGTGCTGCTCCATCAGGACGCCGACGTTCAGACGGCTGGAGTCGAGGTTGATGCCGTAGCCGAAGATGAACAGCAGCAACAGCGGGATGACGAAAGCGATCAGCGCGCTGCTGGGGTCGCGCAGGATCTGGCGGGTTTCCTTCAGGCACAGCGCGCGTAAGCGTCGCCAGGAAAAACGTTTATCGTCAATTGGTGGTGACATGGCCGGCCTCCTGATCATAGGCCTGCACCAGCGTGATGAACGCCTGCTCCATGGTCGGCTCCGGCGTGTCGTCGCTGGCGGCCTGACGTTTCAGGTCATCCGGCGTGCCGCTGGCGATGAGCCGGCCGCGGTACACCAGCCCGATGCGGTCGCAGTATTCGGCTTCGTCCATAAAATGGGTGGTGACCATCACCGTCACGCCTTTGTCCACCATGCCGTTGATGTGTTGCCAGAACTCCCGGCGGGTAAACGGGTCGACGCCGGAGGTGGGCTCGTCAAGAAACAGGATATCCGGTTCGTGCATCAGCGCGCAGGCCAGCGCCAGCCGCTGGCGGAAACCGAGCGGCAGCGCGTCGGGCGTTTGCTGGAAGATCGGATGAAAGTTGAACGCCTGCGCCATACTGTCCACCTTATCCTGCTGATGCTGGCCGCGCAGGCCGTAAACGCCGGAGAAAAAGCGTAGGTTTTGTTCCACTGTCAGGTTGCCGTACAGCGAAAATTTTTGCGCCATGTAGCCGAGATGCTGCCGCGCCCGGCCGGAACGGGTCTTGAGGTCCATATCCAGCACCAGCGCCTGACCTTCGGTCGGCGTCAGCAGGCCGCACATCATGCGAAAGGTGGTGGATTTCCCAGCGCCGTTCGGCCCCAGCAGACCGAAGATTTCACCGCGGCGCACCTGAAAATTCACCCGGTCGGTGGCGGCGAAATCGCCGAATTTTTTGGTCAGATTCCGCGCTTCGATCACCGTTTCCCCAAGATGGGTGTCCAACTGCGGCAGGGTTGCCGCCAGCGATGAGGTGGCGCTCGGCCCGCCGCCCAGCAGGTCGATGAACGCATCTTCAAAACGCGGCGCGGTGTCCTGCACGCTGTCCGGCGGCAATTTAAGGGTATGCAGCAGCGTGGCGCGGTCCGCCTGCGGTTTCAGAATCAGCCGCACGTAGCGCCCCTGAATCACGCCGTCGCTCACCTGCGGCTGACGCAGCGCCTGTTGCAGCAGACGGCGGTGGTTGCTGCCCGGCTGGTCGAGCAGCAGGCAGCGGCCCGCCATCCGTTGCGTCAGGTCGGCGGGCGCGCCCCGGTAGAGCAATTCGCCTTCGTTGAGCAGCAGCACGTCGCGGCACTGTTCGGCCTCGTCCAGATAGGAGGTGCTCCACAGAATCAGCATGCCGTCGTCCGCCAGTTCGTGCACCATCCGCCACAGTTCGCGGCGGGAGATCGGGTCGACGCCGACCCCCGGTTCATCCAACAGCAATACGCCGGGCTGCCCCAGCAGGGTGCAGGCCAGCCCCAGTTTCTGCTTCATGCCGCCGGAGAGTTTGCCCGCCAGCCGGGTGGTGAAGCGGGTGAGGTCGGTAAACTGCAACAGTCGATCAAAGGTGGCGCGCCGGATGTCGCCGGTGATGCCGCGCAGGTCGGCGTACAGCGTCAGGTTTTCCATCACGGTGAGGTCTTCGTACAGGCCGAATTTCTGCGGCATGTAACCGAGCCGGGCATGCAACTGGCGGTCATCGGCGATCGGGTCCAGCCCCAGCACCCGAATCGTGCCCGCGCTGGGCGTCAGCAATCCGGCCAGCATGCGCATCAGCGTAGTCTTGCCGGCGCCGTCCGGCCCCACCAGCCCGGTGACCGCGCCGGCGCGAATCTCGGCGCTCAACTGCGCCAGCGCCGGTTTCGTCATGCCGTCGAAGCGTTTTTCCAGCGCGTCGAGGCGGATCAGCGGCGGGTCACTGGTCATGGCGCGACCGATCCTGCATCAGCGTGAGGGTTACCGGCATCCCCTGACGCAGACCGTCGTCCGCGTCGCTGACGATGATGCGCAGCCGGTACACCAGGTCGGTGCGCAACTCCGTGGTTTCGACATTTTTCGGCGTAAATTCGGCGCTGGGCGACACAAAGCCGATTCTGCCGTGATAGGGGCGGTTCGGGCGGCCGTCGGTGTAGATCAGCACCTCGCGCCCGGGCGCGGCGCGGCCTAACTGGGTTTCATTGACGTAGGCGCGAATCCATACCGGCTGGGTCAACGACAGGGTAAAGACGGTGCTGCCGGCGCTCAGCATGCTGCCGGCTTCGGCGGCCCGGGTCAGAATCACGCCGGGAGAGGGCGCGTACAGGCGCGTATCCTGCAGACTGAGTTGCGCCTGCGCTTCAGCGGCCTGCGCCTGCGCCAGCGATGCTTCGGCGGCGGCTATTTCCTGCGGCCGGTTGCCGCGCTCATATTGGCTCAGTTTTTCCCGCGCCGCCTGCAACGTCGCCTGCGTTTGATTGCGGGTGGAACGGGCGTCTTCCAGCGCGTTGGCGGCTAGGGTGTGTTGCTTCCACAGGCCAAGCTGGCGCTGGTAGAAGCTGTTGGCGTAGTCGTAGGCGGCCTGCGCCTGCTCCAGTTGCGAACGCACCTGGGCGATTTCCTCGCTGCGGTAGCCTTCCCGCAGCAGCGCCAGTTGCGCCTGCGCGCTGGCTACGCTGGCTTTTTCCTGCCGTAGCGCGTTCTGCTGCGGCGCGTTATCCAGTCGGGCCAGCAACTGCCCCGGCTGGACAACCTCCCCTTCATCCACATTTAGAGCGGTCAGGCGTCCGCTGACCCGGAACCCCAAATTGACGCTGCGGATATCCACATTACCGTACAGCGTCAGCGGCGCATCCTGCTGGCTACGGTAGTGCATCAAGCCGTAGCCGGCGGTGGTGACGGCGAACAACGCCAGCACCAACCATACCCCTGTTTTTTTATTCATAGCGCTCCCGATATGACTTCGTGTGATTGCCGATCCCGCTATTACGACGACATCACTTAAGAATAATCCGATATTCAACAGATTGCCGTGTTCTGACTGACGGCGTGCTGATTCAGCGCGGATATGCGCTGCCGTGGCAGGAGAGAACCGGCTTTTTAATCAGTAAACGATTGATATCCATGAAGAGCACGGCCATTTTGCGCAGAATGCGGAGGATAAAATGTGATCGACAGATAAAAATTCCTCAAACAAGCGATTTTCTGTTACAATCGCGCGCAGTCACGCACCGTAGTTTGTGCCCATTCATCTGGAGTCAGCGTTGTAAGGCGTGTACGCCGACGCGGCGCTGAACCCATCTGTTGTCACCCTGAAAACTGCACCGGCGGATGCCGGGTAGGGTGAATCTGGAGTTGTTCTCGTTATGTCTTTTGAATCTCTCGGCCTGAGTGCCGATATTTTGCGCGCTGTGGAAGAACAGGGCTACCGTGAGCCGACGCCGGTTCAGCGTCAGGCGATTCCGGTGGTGCTGGAAGGGCGCGACCTGATGGCCAGCGCCCAGACGGGTACCGGCAAAACCGCCGGCTTCACTCTGCCGCTGCTGCAATTGCTGAGCCACCGTCCGTCGCAGGCGAAAGGCCGCCGTCCGGTGCGGGCGTTGATCCTGACGCCGACCCGCGAACTGGCGGCGCAGATCGGCGAGAACGTGCTGGCGTACAGCAAATACCTGCGTCTGCGTTCGCTGGTGGTGTTCGGCGGCGTCAGCATTAACCCGCAGATGATGAAGCTGCGCGGCGGCGTCGATATTCTGATTGCCACGCCGGGCCGTCTGTTGGATCTGGAGCACCAGAACGCGGTCGACCTGTCGCAGGTGGAAATTCTGGTGCTGGATGAAGCCGACCGTATGCTGGATATGGGCTTTATCCACGACATCCGCCGGGTGCTGGCGAAGCTGCCGCCCAAACGTCAGAACCTGCTGTTTTCCGCCACCTTCTCCGACGAGATCAAGGAACTGGCCGGGAAGCTGCTCACCAATCCGGCATCGGTGGAAGTGGTGCGCCGCAATACGCCGTCCGAACTGGTGACCCAGCACGTGCATTTCGTGGACAAGAAACGCAAGCGCGAACTGCTGTCGCTGCTGATCGGCAAACACAACTGGCAGCAGGTGCTGGTGTTTACCCGCACCAAGCACGGCGCCAACCATCTGGCGGAACAACTGAATAAAGACGGCATCACCGCCGCCGCTATCCACGGTAACAAGAGCCAGGGAGCGCGTACCCGTGCGCTGGCTAATTTCAAAGACGGCGACATTCGCGTGCTGGTGGCGACCGACATCGCCGCCCGTGGGCTGGATATCGACCAGTTGCCGCATGTGGTGAACTACGAGCTGCCGAATGTGCCGGAAGATTACGTGCACCGTATCGGCCGTACCGGTCGGGCGGCGTCGACTGGCGAGGCGTTGTCGCTGGTGTGCGTCGATGAACACAAACTGCTGCGCGACATTGAACGTCTGCTGAAGCGGGAAATCCCGCGGATGGAGATTCCGGGTTATGAGCCGGACCCAACGATCAAGGCCGAACCGATCCAGAACGGCCGGCAGGGCGGGCGCGGTGGTCGCGGCGGCGGTGCGCCGCGTCAGGGCGATCGTCCGCAAGGCGAACGCGCATCCGGACGCCCGCAGGGCGACCGTCCTCATCAGCCGCGTCGTGATGGCGCAGCGCGCCCGGCCGGACAGCGCCCGGAAGGGCAATCCGCCCGTCGTCGCCCGCCGCGCAAGCCTGCCGGCGGCCAGTAAGCGGGTTACCCGGCAAGGTCGCTATCCGGTCACGCAGCAAACAAAATAGCTACCCGGTCGGGTAGCTATTCGTCGGCAAACCTTGTTATCCAGTCAGTTATCGCCCAGGTCGTCTTCCCATGATGAGAAGACGACCGTTTACGCGGCGGTTTTCGCCACCGGTTGCGGCCGGGGGCGATAAAACATCACCGCATTGCCCGCCAGAATCAGCAGTAAACCCAGCACGGCGTTGCTTCGCCATACGTACCCTTCGTACAGGGTAGAGGCGGAGAGCGCGACCAACGGAAACAGCAAGGTGGCATAAGCCGCCTGGCTGGCGCCGATACGCCCAACCAGCGCGAAGTAGGCGCCAAAACCAATCACCGAGCCGAACAGCGCCAGGTAAGACAGCGAACCGAGATAGCGCAGCGAGAATTCCGGCGTAAAGCGGTAACCCAGCAGCAGTGCGATGAAACCCATCGCCAGCGCGCCGTACAGCATGCCCCAGCCGTTGGTGGTCATGATGTCCCGGCCCATGCGTTGGTGCTGGGCGCTGATGATGTTGCCGAGCGAAAAGCAGTAGGTGGCGATCAGGCTCATGCCGACCCCCCACAGCAATTGTGGGCTGCTGCCAAGTTGTAGCAGATCGTGCCAGAACAGCAGGATGATGCCGGCCAGCCCCAACGGCGCAGCCAGCTTCACGTTGCGGCTGAGACGGGTGCCGAAAAACAGCCGGCTGTTGAAGGCATTGAACAGCACCGCCATCGAAAAGATCACCGATTCCAGCCCGCTGGGGATCCAGGCGACGGCATGATAAAAGCAAAAGAAATTCATGCCGAAAACCGTCACCCCCTGAGCCATACACAGCAAATGCGCGCGGCCGCTCAGCGGGCGCAGGCGACGAGTCAGGATCAAAAACGCCATTAACAACGCCGAAGCGATGGCGAAACGCCAGAAAATCGACACTTCTGGCGGCACGCTACCTTGCTGTAGACTGATGGCGATCCAGGTGGTGCCCCAAATCAGCACCACGGCGCAATAAAGCAGGCTATTCATCGTCAGACTCCGCTAATAATCAATTTCACGAACAATCAATTTCACAAACAGTCAATTTCACAAACAGTCAATTTCACAAACAGTTTCACCGGTAATTCCGCAAACAATCCGCAAGCAACCGTAAACATTGAGTATCTGGGATTGGCAGGGCGGCGGCTGTCAGCAGCTTGCGGCGAGTAGCAGAATCCTGCGGTTTTTTTATTTCAAACGGCTTCCAGCACCGACAGGGGGCGACCTGCGCCGCACCCCGCCGCAGCACGTTTTCCTTCAGATTACGCAGAATAACGCCAGGGCTATCGATCGGCGGTTGGCGGGGCGCCAGAGTCCGGCACGAGCCGTCGCCGCCGTTGGTAAGTGAGCGATTTCGTTCATTAAGATGGGTTCAGGGTTTATTGCGCAGTCTTCTTGTCCGGCAACGCTTCGATGGTGGTAATCGACGCATTTTCTTCATACGAGTGTCATCTGGAAAGGATAGGGTTCGCTCAGATTGTTGATCGATAACGGTCATGATGATGACAAGGAACCACCCTATGCTGACTCAGGCGGAAGAGCGTCAGGCGAAAATCGTTGAATTTTTGCGCGAAGAGAATTTTGCTGATTTGCGCACGTTAACGGATCGATTCGAGGTTTCGGTCGCCACCGTTCGTCGGGACCTGTGCGACCTTGAGGAAGCCGGATTGCTGCGCAGAACGCATGGCGGCGCGGTCAATATCAATCAGGTCGCGCTGGATGCGACAAATGAGGCCCGCGCCGTCTGGAATCAGGCGGAGAAGGCGGCCATCGCCGCCGCCGTCGCCGGCATGATTGCCGATGGCGACACCGTGCTTCTGGATGCCGGTACGACCGCGCTGGAAGTGGCTAAAAAGCTCGTTGGTCGTCGAAGTCTGACGCTGATCTCGAATGGCCTTGACATCGTTGCTGAATTTTCGCGCAGCGAGGGGCAGAGCATTTACTCGGTCGGGGGAGAATTTACCGCCACGAACCGCTCATTCAGAGGGCCGCTGGCCGAGTATTTCATACGGCAGTTCAATGTCGACAAACTCATCCTGAATGCCGCATCGATCGACGTCGACCGTGGTTTGATCTGCACCTCATCGCCAGTGAATGCGAGCGTCGCGCGAGCCATGATCGACGTGTCGAACCGCGTCATTGTTGTGGCTGACCACTCGAAATTCACGAAATCAAGCCTCTCGGTCATCACCCGGATAGAAGACGTGGGCGTCATTGTTACCGATGCCGGCGCCCGCAGCATCATCGACACCGTACCTGAGAAATTGCGCAAGAAGTTTGTCATCGCGCACTGAAATCCGGCCCTCTGGTCGGCGGAGATGGGGATCCGGCTGAACCGCCCGGACTAATCCGGGCACGACGGCTCGCTTAAGTATCTTCCGGCACGCGTTTCTGTACGGGGGAAATCGCTGCCATCCCGGCGGTGATGGGTAGTGAAAAAAGAACAATCGCGGGCACGGCTCGACGGACCTGCTTACTTAAGGAGTGGTTTGGATGAAGATACGCATTTTTATTGCTATGGCGGCGTTGATCGCCGTCTCCCTTGCAGACGGCGCGGCCGCTCAGGAAGACAATCGTCCTGAGTTACGGATCGCGGTTCAGAAAAACCCGGAGACGCAGGAGCCGGTTGACGCGGCGTCCAACGTCGCTTTTCGCAACAATCCCTCGATTCACGAGACGCTGCTGAAACTTGACCTTGATGGTCACTTCTCGGTGCAGCCGAACCTGGCGACCTCGTGGCGATGGGTAGACGACAAAACCCTCGACGTCACGCTTCGCAAAGGCGTCATTTTCCATGACGGCCGTGAGATGACCGCTGACGACGTGGCCTTTTCGTTCGGGCCGCAACGTTTGACCGACCCGCAGGCACCCGGTTATCCCACCTATCTGACAAGCTTCAGCAGCCTTGCTCATGTCGATGTGGTGGATCCGGAAACTGTCCGTTTCGTCACCAAGTTTAAGGATCCGATCTTGTTACAGCGGCTGGCCAGCTATGCCGCGGTGGTCATCAGCAAAGATGCCTGGGTCAAGATGGACGGCGACTGGGCGAAGTGGAAGCAAAAGCCGGTCGGCGCCGGCCCCTACAAGGTTCTCGAATCCGTCGCTAACGATCATGTCACGCTGGTCGCTCACGACCGGTATTTCGGCGGAAAGCCCAACGCGAAGCGCGTCACCTTCAAGGTGGTGCCGGAAGTGTCATCCCGTATCGCCGGTCTTCTTGCGGGCGACTATGACATCGCGACCGATCTGCCGCCGGACCAGCTCGACGTGGTGAACAAGTCCGGCACTGCGACGATCGTCGGGGGCCCGGTTCCAAACAACCGCATCCTCTTTTTCGACAAATACAACCCTGCGCTCAAGGATCCGCGCGTGCGTCAGGCGTTGATTCTTGCTATCGACCGTCAGGCGATCGTCGACACCATCTGGAACGGCCTGACCGTGGTCCCGAACGGCGAGCAGTTCAAGGAGTTCGGCCCCATCTACCTGAAGGACCGGCCGAAATACGAATACAACCCGGAAAAAGCCCGGCAGCTCCTGAAGGAGGGCGGCTATAAGGGCGAACCGATCACGATCCGCTCGCAGAACAACTATTACACGGCGGAAAACCCGGTCAGCGAAGCGGTCGTCGCCATGTGGCAGGCGGTTGGCGTCAACGCCAAACTGGAGTTTGTTGAAGCCGGTAAGCTCTTCGATAACGCCAGCGGTCGGGCGACCGGCAACTGGTCCAGCACCGCGGTCATTGCCGATCCTTACGTTTCCATCTACTCGCTGTCGTTCGCCAGAACCGCAACGATGGGCACGCAGAAGATCTGGGTCAATGACGAATTCGACGCTCTTGGCGCGAAGCTTGAACAGGCCGTAGCTCCGGCGGATCGCGCCAAAATCTTCTCCGACATGCTGGACATCATTGAATGGAAGGACCCAGGCATCACGGTTCTTCACCAGAACGCCGTCTTCTTCGGCGTCTCCAACAAGGTGAAGTGGAAACCGCAGCACGCCTTCGCGATGGATCTGGGTCCGCAAAACCTGTCCTTCGTCAATGCCGCCAGATGAGGTTGTCACAATGCGCGAATCCGTTCTCTCCATTCACGACTTGAGCATTTCCTTTGCCGCCGGAAAGCACAGGACGACGCCGGTCAGGTCGGTATCCTTTGACGTCAGAAAGGGCGAAATCCTGGGCATTGTGGGGGAAAGCGGTTCCGGAAAATCGCTGTCGTGCCTCGCCGTTGCCGGCCTGCTGCCAGCTACGGCCCAGGCTTGCGGTTCGGTCGCCATCGGCGGTCGGACGTTCGCCGCCGACTACCTGCAACAGGCGCTGGCGTCGAAACAACTTGCGCCGATCGGCATGATTTTTCAGGAACCGGTATCCTGCCTCAATCCGGTACGCACCGTTGGCGAGCAAATCGCCGAGGCGGCGCGAAGTGCCGGGCATTCTGCGGAACAGGCCCGCAAGATTGCGCTGCAACTCCTGAAAGACGTCGCCATCGACGAGCCGGAGACGCGTTACCATGACTACCCTTCGCAATTTTCCGGCGGCATGTGCCAGCGCGTCATGATCGCCACGGCGCTTGCGCTGGAGCCGCAGCTCGTCATCGCCGACGAACCGACGACCGCACTCGACGTTACGGTTCAGACTCAGGTGGTGTCGCTGCTGGTGTCGTTGGTGCGCAACCGCGGCATTGCCATGATTTTCATCAGCCACGATCTTGACCTGATCGCGGAGGTCTGCGATCGCATCGTCGTGATGTACGGCGGCGAGATCATGGAGGTCGGCACGACTGAAAATATCTATGAACGACCGAGCCATCCCTACACCCGGCTTTTGCTGGATGCGATGCCAGGGCACGGCGAACCGCTCACCCGACTGGTGGAGATGCCCCACAGCTGGCGGCTCGACGCTGCCGTATCCTTAACCTCAGCGGAGCGCTTGCCATGAGTTTGAACGCGCCAGGCAGGACGACAGTCCTTGAAGCCCGCGATCTGGATTTCACTTACCCCGCTGGATTTTCTCTTCTGCCGGGCAACCGGGCTGGTCACCATGCCGTCCGCGGCGTTTCCCTCGCGCTTGGTCAGGGTGAAACGCTCGGTCTGGTCGGCGAGTCTGGATGCGGGAAATCGACCCTCGCCGCGCTGCTGTGCGGCGACCGCCAGCCGGATAGCGGCACGCTGGAACTCTTCGACGCCCCCTTCGCTGGCTATCTCAGGCCGAATCGCCGGCGTCTGGCCCGCGTTCTTCAGGTTGTCGCACAGGATACGCTCGGCGCTTTCGACCCGCGTCATACCATCGGTCGGCAGATTGAAGAAGTGCTGCTAATTCATGCTATCGGCAGCAAGAGCGAGCGGCGCGATAGGGCTAAAGAAGCGCTCGGCGCCGTTGCGCTGCCGGTCGCCATGCTGGAGCGTTATCCGCATCAGATGTCGGGAGGGCAGAGGCAGCGCGCCGCCATCGCCCGGGCGCTGGTGACCGAACCCAACATCCTGCTGTGCGATGAACCCGTTTCGGCGCTGGATGTGTCGGTTCAGGCTCAGGTGCTCAATCTGCTGCTCGACCTTCAGCAGACGCGCGGTCTTTCAATCCTGTTCATCAGCCACGATGTGCGCGTGGTGCGCCATGTGTCGCATCGGGTCGTCGTGATGCAGGCCGGTCGCGTGGTGGAGAGCGGGCCGACGTCAACCGTCTTCGCCGCACCGTCCGATCCTTATACCGCGAAGCTGCTGGCTGCCGTGCCGAAAGGCAAGCGGCGGGCAACGTCGGCGGATACGGCGTGCAGCCGCTCAATGCCGGCGGAGGCGAGAGCATGCTGAACATCATGACCGGCTCATTGTTGCGCGCGATATTGACGGTGTTCCTGGTGGTGACTTTTACCTTCGTCATGCTTCGCATCAGCGGCGACCCGATGACGTCACTCCTCGGCGTCGAAGCCCCGCCGCAGGTGGTCGACATGCTGCGCCAGCAATGGGGCCTGGATCGTCCCGTGGCCGAACAGTATTTCACCTATCTCGGCCGCATGTTGACCGGCGATTTCGGCACCTCGCTGCGAAGCGGTCAGGACGCGCTTGCCATCATCATCGAGAAGGTTCCGGCGACGCTGCGGCTGATGGCGGCCGCGCTGGTACTGGCGCTGGCGGCTGGCGTCCCGCTAGGTATCGTCGCGGCACGCTATCGCGGCGGCGTTGTCGACCGCGCGGTGATTAGCCTCGCCGTGCTGACGCACTCTGTGCCGACCTTCCTGACCGGCATTCTCCTGATCCAGCTGTTTGCCGTAAAGCTGCGGCTCCTGCCCTCTGGCGGCGGGGCGACGCTCGCCCACATGGTGATGCCCACGCTGGTGATCGGCCTTTACAATGCCGGCGTCATCGCGAGGTTCGTGCGCTCAAGCGCGCTGGAGGTGATTGGGCAACGCTACATCCTCGCCGCCCGGGCGAAGCGTGTATCGGAGTGGGGGATCATCGTGAGGCATGTGATGCCGAACGCGGCGCTTCCCTTGCTGACGCTGCTCGGATTCCTGCTCGGCGGAATGATTGGCGGCTCCGCGGTGGTTGAAGCGGTATACGCCTGGCCCGGCGTCGGCCTGCTGCTGATCAGTTCGGTCGCTTCCCGCGACGTCGCGGTGGTTCAGGCGATTGTTATTCTCATCACCGTCGCTATGGTCAGCGCAAACCTGCTGGTCGATTTCCTGCATGTGATGGCCGACCCCCGCCTGCGCTACGCGAAACGTTCTTGAAGGAGGGTCTCATGGCCGATATCACCCCCGCGTCGCCAAAGCTGACTTCCGGCTTTTTCGCCAGACTCCCGCGCATCAATCCGCTGCTGGCGGTATGCGTGTCGATCATCGTGCTTGCCGTCGGTGTTGCGGTATTCGCCGACGCGCTGGCGCCATACGGCTTTGCTCAGATCGACCTGAGGGCACGCAAAATGCCGCCACTTCACGTCGGGGTCGGTTCCACGCACTGGCTCGGCACCGACGAGATGGGGCGCGACATTCTAAGCCGTATCTTCTTTGCGTTGCGGATGAGCATGTTGATATCGCTCGGTGCGTCGATCATCAGCATGATTATCGGTACGGCGCTGGGCCTCATCGCGAGTTTCCGGCGCGGTTTTGCCGACGCCATCATCCGGGTGGCGGTCGATTTTCAGGCGTCCATGCCGTTTATCATCATCGCCCTCACGGTGCTGGCGTTTCTCGGCAACAGCCTCACGCTGTTCATCTGCCTGCTTGGTTTGTTTGGCTGGGAACGGTTTGCACGACTGACGCGGACCATGGCCGGACTTGAACTGGCAAAGCCCTATATCGCCGCGTTGCATCGCAACGGCGCAGGCCGTTTTCGTATAGCGATGGTTCACGTGCTTCCCAATATCCTTGCCGTCGTACTGGTTACATTCACGGTGGTGATGCCTGAAATCCTCATTCTGGAATCGTCGCTGAGTTTCCTTGGCCTCGGCGTACAGCCGCCACTGGTCAGTTTGGGGTCATTGGTCGGCGCCGGCCGCGACTACATCATGACCGAGTGGTGGATCGCCATCGCGCCTGGCGTGGTCATCTTCGTCCTGTCGCTAACCATCAGTCTTATCGGCGACCAGCTACGCGATATTTTCGACCCGACGCTGAAGTGATCGAACCGCGCTGATTTCACCGCGCAGCGCGGTTGAGCGAAACAATGCTAAACGAAAGTAAACAGGAGGAAGTGAACATGAATCCGCTAAGAATGACGCCAGCGACCCTACGTCTCGGCGGCCACCGCGGCCATAGCGCCGGGGCACCGGAAAATACCCTCGCCGCGTTTAAACAGGCGTTTGAATACGGCGGCCGCGGCGTGCTCTGTGAAACCGACCTCGGCATCACCCGCGATGGCGAACTGGTCCTGATTCACGACAATACGGTTGACCGCACCACCAACGGCCGCGGCCTGGTGCAAAACATGAGCTATGCCGAACTCTCCCAACTCGATGCCGGGCAATGGTTTAGCCATGAATTCGCCGGAGAGCGCGTTCCACGGCTCAAAGATGCGCTACAGCTGGCCCGCGAGCTTGGCATTATCTATCAGCTTGAGCTCAAGTTATACGATCGGAATGAGGTGCTATTCCCGAAGCTAAGCGCGCTGATTGATGAACTGGACTGCGCCGACCTGCTGCAATTCTCCTCGTTTGACTACGTTCAACTAAAAGCGGTGAAAGCAGCGATACCTGAAGTGCCGACCGTCGGCCTGATGCATTCGCGCTTGATCGACCCTGCCGCGCTGGCCCGGCAAGCCAATCTCGATGCGATGAACATTGAGATCTACCACTTTGCCAGCGGAGAGGCGCGCCAACTGCATGACGAGGGCTTTGCCGCATTCCTATACCTGCCGGGCCAGGAACACCAGAAACGCAAGGACTACGGCGTCGATATCGAAGGTCAGGTGGTTCAATGGATTCGTGACGGCCAGTTGGATCAACTGCTTGGCGATGACGTTGCACAGGTGGCAAGGCTTAAACAGCAAGCTTGCGGCTGATACGCACGCCGATGGCGCCGGAAATGATTGACCGTTCCCTGCGCCGTAAACCACACTGTTTGTCGCAGCCGTTGTTTGAAGTAGACAGTACTTGAAGTAGACAGTATTTGAAGCAGACAGTATTTGCAGCAGACACGGCCTTGAGCTAGTTCATTTCACTAACATTCATACCTCAGCGATCGTGGTGGTGAGACATGTTCAGACCTAATGCCTTCATGCTGTCCATCCGCGGCTACGGCGCGCTGGAGGCGCCTCATCGTCACGACCACTCACAACTGGTTTTACCGCTGTCAGGTTCGCTCTGTATCGACATATCCGGTCAGCGCGCTCAGTTGGATCGCCGTCTGGCCGCCTATGTCGACAGCAATTCTCCCCATGCCCAGGAAAGCCGCGGGACCAACCAGTTTTTGATCGTGGATGTTGAGCCCGGTCATCTGGATCCCCGCGTGGCGGAGTATCTGGCGTCGTGCCGGTTTATGAGCCTTGCGCCGGAAGCCAATCATCTGATCGATTATATGGGCGGGATGCTGACCAACGGTCGGGTGTCTGAATCGCGGATTCAACTGTGGGCGCCGCTGCTGTTGGATGCGCTGACCGGCGAGGGGGCGCAGCCGCGTTCACGGCTGGCAGGGCTGATGGCGGCTATCGAAAGCGACCCGTTTCTGGACTGGACCACCGAGTTCATGGCGCAGCAGGCGGGGATGAGCGTCAGTCGGCTGCACGCCGTTTTCCGCAGCGAGCGGGATACCACGCCGCACGCCTGGCTGGCGCGCCTACGGCTGGGCCGGGTGCAGCATTGGCTGGCGACGACGACTCTGCCCATCGCCGAGATTGCCTACCGGGGCCGTTATGCCGACCAAAGCGCCCTGACCCGGGCCATGCGTAAGGCGACGGGGTTGACGCCCTCAGCGTTTCGACAGCAGTCGCAGGAGTCTGGGCCTAAAGAACGCGAGTCTTAATCAAGACGTGGGTGATTCGCCGCGCGATACTCTCCGGCCAATGCAAGTGCGGAGAATCGTAGAGTGGATGGCAAAAGAACGTTAGCGGGCGTGGCATGCGGCATGGGAGCCGGTGCGTTGTGGGGGCTGGTTTTCCTGGCGCCGGAGCTGGTGCGTGCGTTTAGCCCGTTGCAGATCGCCATTGGCCGCTATAGCGCCTATGGCCTGATTTCGCTGATGTTGCTGGCGCCGCGCTGGTCGTCTCTGATGCGGCGGTTGACGCGCCGTGAATGGTTTGCGCTGGGCTGGCTGTCGCTGGCGGGCAACACCCTGTATTACATTCTTCTATCCAGCGCGGTGCAGATGGCGGGCATCGCCATCACCTCGCTGGTGATTGGCTTTATGCCGGTGGCGGTGACCCTCATCGGCAGCCGCGACCGGGGCGCGGTTCCGCTGCGCAGACTGTTGCCGTCGCTGCTGATGTGCGCGGCCGGCGCCATTTGTATCGGCTGGCAGGCATTGGGCGGGCCGGCGTCCGCAACCACAGGCGCGCAGACCATCGGCCTGCTGTGTGCGCTCGGCGCACTGATATCCTGGAGCAGTTTCGCCGTTGGCAACAGCCGCTGGCTGGCCCGCGCGTCGTCTGTCTCGGCCCACGACTGGAACCTCCTGATGGGCCTCGTCACCGGCGCGCAGTCGCTGGTCCTGATTCCTCTGGCCGTCATGTTTAACACCTACAGCCACAGCGGCGTCGCATGGGCGCAGTTCGCCGGTGTATCGGCGGGCGTAGCGGTGCTGGCTTCGATTGTCGGCAATCTATTCTGGAACCGGATGAGCCGGTTGCTGCCGCTAACGCTGGTTGGGCAAATGATTCTGTTCGAAACCCTGTTTGCGCTGATGTACGGCTTCCTGTGGGAGCAGCGTCTGCCCACCTGGCTGGAGGCCGCCGCCTTCACGCTGGTGGTTTGCAGCGTGATGTCCTGTGTCGCGGCACACCGGAAGCGTGCGCCACATACTGCGGATACCGGCTTAAAAACCGGGTTGTCCTGATAGGCGCGAAGAGAGCCATGCTTAATGACGGAGGATGTTGACAAACAGCTATGTTGTCTTGTCAATGGTGAAGTTTGTCCGGTCAGTGAATAGTTTCGTGCGGGATAAGCGGTGTCATTTCTTTGCTGCTTCATCACACGCACGACAAGGAGAGGTTCAACGCCACCTCTCCTTGACCACTGGCTGGAGGCTAAACTGTGTCGCTGCGCGCTACCTTCGGCGTTCGCCTTCGCTGTTCGGGCCGCCAGTGACGTGCTCCCGGCACGGCACTGGCTTTCGCGACGTCCTGTCGCTCACCCGGCGAAGTCGTCCACCTCAGCACAGTTTTTGACGCCGGAAAGATGCTTCATCCTGTACTTAAGGACTTTGTCAGCAGTCTGAGCGATTCCTAATGGCGGGCGCTTGTTTTAATTTGTTGCCTGAGGTAGTACTTTTTATTGCAGGGCAAGTTAATAGGTTTACAAGGCAATAGGATTACAGGGCGGCAGGCATGAACCAGTATGAGGCGTTCGAGACGTTACAACATTATAAAACCCGGCTGCAGGAGACGGTGACGCTCGATAATCAGGTGCAACTGGCGGTCTGGCAGAATGCCCATGATCGGGTGACGCTGGAAAACACCCGTCACCACACCTTCAGCATGTACGTACAGGATGGCTACGAAAGCTACCACAAGCGTCCGGACGGTTGGTTCAACGGCGGCGCGCCGGGGCGTTTTTGTCTGATGCCGAAAGAGAGCCAGTCCACCTGGGATATTCGCGGCAGCCTGCGGTTCGCCCACTTTTACTGCACCGATCAACACTTGCGCCAGTTGGCGGAGCAAACCTGGGACCGCAGCCCGGCGTCGATCCGTCTTGATGAGCGCATTTTTATCGCCGACCCGGCGCTGGAAGCGCTGTACCGCCATTTTCTGCTGGCTGGCAACTGGAGCGATCCGGCCAGCCAGATGATGCTGAGTTCCGCGTCTACGATGGTGATGTTGCATATGCTGCGTCAGTACAGCCAGTTGCAGTGGCAGGCGCCGAACAGCCGCGGTGGGCTGGCTCCGGCGGTGTTACGGCGGGTAAAAGCGCGGATTGACGCTGGGCTGGGGGAGGCGTTAACGCTGGCCGAACTGGCGGCGGAAGCCGATCTTAGCGAGTTTCATTTCTCCCGCATGTTTCGCCAGAACGAAGGCATGGCGCCGCATCAGTATGTGATGAAGCGGCGGCTGGCGCAGGCGGAACAGTGGCTGCGCCACAGCAGCCGCTCCATCACCGATATCGCGCTGGCCTGCGGGTTCAGTTCCGCCAGTCATTTCAGCCAGCGTTTTCGCGCCGAATACGGCATCACGCCTTCGGCGCTACGCCAGCAATGTTCAGGCTGAAGGCTGTTGCGCCGCCAGCAGGCACAGCGTCAACGCCACCTGATAGGATTTGACGAACGACGGCAGCGGCAGAAACTCAAAGCGTGAATGGAAGTTGTGCGCGCCGGTAAAAAAGTTCGGCGTCAGAATGCCTTTGGCCGACAGCGCCGCGCCGTCGGTGCCGCCGCGCATCGGGATTACCTTCGGCGTAATCGACAGCGTGTTCATGGCGTCGAACAACAAGTCCAGCGCCCGCCGGTCGTCTCCCAGCGCGTTGCTGATGTTGCTGTAGATATCGGCGATGGCGCAACTGACCTGACCGGTTGGGTATTGGGCGGCAATCTGCGCGGTGACGTCGCGAATTTGTTGTTTGCGCTGCTCAAATCCTGCCAGATCGAAATCGCGAATCGAGGCTTTCAGCACCGCCTCATTGGCGTTGGCGTGAATATCGTTGAACCAGACGTAGCCTTCGCGGCCTTCGGTGTGTTCCGGCGTGTGCTTGCGGTCAAACCGGCTGATGAAGTCGTGCGCCATCAGAATCGGGTTGACCAGCACGCCTTTGGCCGACATCGGGTGCGCCGTCACGCCGGTAAAGCGGATTTCCGCCGCGGCGGCGTTAAAGTTTTCGTACACCACTTCGCCCAGTTCGCAACAGTCGATGGTGTAGGCGAAATCGACGTCGAAACGCGCCAGGTCCAGCGCCTTGGCGCCTCTTAGCCCGATCTCCTCATCCGGCACGAACGCCACCACGATATCGCCGTGCGGCTGGTCGTCGCGCAGGTTTTCCAGCAGCGTCATCACCACGGTGACGGCGGCTTTGTTGTCCGCGCCCAGCACGCTGGTGCCGTCGCTGAAAATAATCTCCTGATCGCGATAGGGCAGGATTTCCGGATGTTCGCTGACCCGCAGCCAGATGTCCTGCGCCGGATTGAGACACAGGTCTTCGCCGGTAAAGCGCAGGACTTGCGGATGAATATCCGGCGACAGGCCGACATCCACGGTGTCGATATGGGTGATAAAGCCGATGCGCGGCGCGGACGGCGTGTTGCCCGGTTTCACGGCGGTAACGGTAGCGTGCTCGTCGATTTCCACCTGACTTAGCCCCAGCGCGCGCAGCTCTTCCGCCAGCAGGCGGGCCATCGTCATCTGGCCTGGCGTGCTCGGCAAGGTGGCCGCGGCGGCGTCGCTTTGGCTGGTGACCGCCAGATAGCGGTAGAAACGGTCGGTCAACTGACGCGCCTGGTTATGGCTCATAGCGGATCCTTATTGGTAAACCATTCGAAAGATTAGGTATCGTTATTCAACAATAATCAAAGGCTTCGTTGTACTCAGCGAGCCGCCCGGAAGTCAATAAAAAGCGAGGATGGGGATGAAAAACGTAATAACGCGCGTTGCGCTGGCGGCGCTGACGCAGGCGGCCGCGCAGGCGGCGTGCGCCAAAACGCTGGTGTACTGTTCTGAAGGATCGCCGGAAAACTTTAACCCGCAGCTGTATACCTCCGGCACCAGCGTGGATGCCAGCGCGGTGCCGATCTACAACCGGCTGGTGGATTTCAAGGTCGGCACCACCGAACTGGTGCCGAGCCTGGCGGAAAGCTGGGACATCAGTCCGGATGGTACGCAATATACGTTTCATCTGCGCAAGGGGGTGAAGTTTCATCGCAACGCGCAGTTTACCCCGAGCCGCGATTTTAACGCCGATGACGTGATTTTCTCTTTTCAGCGCCAGCGCGACCCTAATCACCCGTATCACAAGGTGTCCGGCGGCACCTATGCCAATTTCGAGAGCCTGTCGTTCCGCAGCCTGATTACCGCCATCGATCGGGTGGATGACTATACGGTGCGCTTTACCCTGAGCCATGCGGAAGCGCCGTTTCTGGCCGATCTGGCCTGGTATTTCGCCTCGATCTTATCCGCTGAATACGCCGACCAGATGCTGAAGGCCGGGACGCCGGAGAAAGTGGATCTGGAGCCTGTCGGCACCGGCCCGTTCCAGCTGGCGCAGTACCAGAAAGATTCCCGCATCCTGTATCAGGCATTTCCAGACTACTGGCAGGGCAAAGCCAAACTGGACCGTCTGGTGTTCAGCATCACGCCGGACGCCTCGGTGCGTTACGCCAAGCTGCGCAAGAACGAGTGTCAGGTGATGCCGTTTCCCAATCCGGCGGAACTGGCGGACATGAAGAGCAACAAGGACATCACGCTGATGCAGAAAGCCGGGTTGAACATCGGTTTTCTGGCTTTCAACACCCGCAAAGCGCCGCTGGATAACCTCAAAGTGCGCCAGGCGCTGACGATGGCGATCAACAAACCGGCGATTATCGAGGCGGTGTTTCAGGGCACCGGCACCGCCGCCAAAAATCTGCTGCCGCCCAGCGTATGGAGCGCGGCAGCCGACCTGAAGGACTATGACTACGATCCGGAAAAAGCCAGAGCACTGCTGAAAGAGGCCGGGCTGGAGGAAGGGACCGCTATCGATCTGTGGGCGATGCCGGTACAGCGGCCGTATAACCCGAATGCGCGTCGCATGGCGGAAATGATTCAGGCCGACTGGGCGAAGGTGGGGGTAAAAGCGAATATCGTCAGTTACGAGTGGGGCGAATACCTCAAACGGGTGAAGAGCGGCGAGCATCAGGCGGCGCTGATGGGCTGGACCACCGCCACCGGCGATCCGGATAATTTCTTCGGCCCGCTGTTTACCTGTACTTCCGCCAATGGCGGCTCTAATTCGTCCAAATGGTGTTACCCGCCGTTTGATAAGCTGATTACCGACGCACGCGCCGAGCAGGATCACCAGAAACGCGTGGAATTATATCGACAGGCGCAGTTCGTGATGCATGAGCAGGCGCCGGCGGTGATGATCGCTCATTCGACTATCTTTGAACCGGTGCGCAATGCGGTGACCGGGTATGAAATCGATCCGTTCGGCAAGCACATTTTCTACCAGGTGGATATCCGGCAGTAACCTCACGCCGTAGCGGGAAAGTCGAGACTTTCCCGCTGGTTCTTTCACCGGTTCCCATTGCGTTGTTTCCTCATCGACAGTATCTCTCATCGACAGTTTCTCCCGCCGACAGTACCATTGCCTGCCTTTTTTATGATGAGTCGAGTTATGCGTGTTTTGCTGGCCCCGATGGAAGGGGTGTTGGATTCACTGGTGCGGGAATTGCTCACCGAAGTGAATGATTACGATCTGTGCATCACCGAGTTTTTGCGGGTGGTGGATAGCCGTCTGCCGGTAAAAGCGTTCTATCGCCTGTGTCCGGAATTGCGCCACGGCAGCCGTACGCCGTCCGGCACGCGGGTGCGGGTGCAACTGCTCGGCCAGTATCCGCAGTGGCTGGCGGAAAACGCGGCCCGGGCGGTGGAACTTGGCTCCTGGGGCGTTGATCTTAACTGCGGCTGCCCATCGAAAATGGTCAACGGCAGCGGCGGCGGCGCCACGTTGCTCAAAGACCCCGATTTGATCTACCGGGCCGCCAAAGCGATGCGCGAGGCGGTGCCTAGCTCGTTGCCGGTGACGGTGAAAGTACGGCTGGGCTGGGACTCCGGCGATCGCCAGTTTGAGATTGCCGATGCGGTGCAACAGGCGGGGGCCAGCGAGCTGGTGGTGCACGGCCGCACCAAGGAGGACGGCTACCGGGCGGATCGCATCAACTGGGCGGCGATTGGCGAGATCCGTCGGCGTCTGCGTATTCCGGTGATCGCCAACGGCGAGATCTGGGACTGGCAAAGCGCGCAGGACTGCATGGCCGCCACCGGCTGCGACGCGGTAATGATTGGCCGCGGCGCGCTCAATGTGCCCAACCTGAGCCGGGTGATCAAATACCGCGAGGCGCGTATGCCGTGGCCGGACGTGGTGCAGCTATTGCAGAAATACGTGCGGCTGGAAAAGCAGGGCGACACCGGCCTGTATCACGTGGCGCGCATCAAGCAGTGGCTGGGCTACCTGCGTAAGGAGTACGACGAGGCGAGCGAGCTGTTCAGCCGGATTCGCGCGCTGACTACCTCGGACGATATTGCACGGGTTATCGACGCCATTGGATGAGCGGATATCGCGCTGCGGGGTCATGGTCGCCGTAGTTTGAGCATGTTCATCCGATCGGAACGGCGGCGGGCGCGTTGCCGGCAGACCTCTGCGTGGCGGTGACGATTTATTCGTGAAAAGAAAATTTACAACAATGTGTCTGTTTAATCGGCAAAACGCGCACTGGCGGATTGAATTATTACGCTTTCGTATCTATACATGATTAGCGAAAAAACCGTTTTGTAATAATACACGATGAAATAGCGGCTATTGGTGTAAAACACCGTGTTCCGTATTGCGGTCAATTCGGGGTAGCGCGAGAATCCGGTAATCGGAATTCAGCATGATGAATTTCGGTAAAACCGGACTGGTTGGCATTTACTGAGTGAGATTTCTTTTGCAAATCAATCATGATGAAAAATGAGGGATTTGTTTTCTGGTAAGGAATAATGGGGCGTCAGTTTAATCCGTTCTCTTTTTTAGCATGGTGCGCGCGCACTGTGCTTGTGTTTATGGTTCTCATTTCAGCAAAACGTGCCGATAAGATTGCCGGCTGGCGCGGCCCGCTTGCCGCTATCCGGGGCGATTCCCGGTTTGCGTGCAGCGGTAAGCCGCAATGATTCGCTGTGCAGCGATGGCAGCTCGAATAAAAAATTAAGCATGATAATAATATTGTCTGATGACAAATGTAACGTTGTCCGGACGCCCGTCCCTGCCCGTATTCATCCCATAATGAGACGCGTCAGAGAGAACCGATAAGCGGAGAAAGAACGTGCACGAGCATTTCAGAGGGAAATATGAAGTTGAATTGAAATTTCGTATTCAGGATATTAGCGCTTTTCGTGAAAATTTATTCAGCCACCATCCTGAGTCGTTTGTCTTCGAAAATAAGGAACACGATATTTATTATGATTCGGCGGAAAAGGCGCTGAGGCACCAGAATATCAGCATGTTATTGCGCCGCATGGCGCCCTCGGGAATTAAGCTCTGGATTGTAAAAGGGCCGCGTACCGGACGCTGCGAGGCCGTCAACGTCGAGTCGTGCGACATGACGGATAGTATGCTGAGAACGCTGGGGTTCCTGCCGATTTTCGAAGTGAATAAAACCCGCAGCATCTATTTTCTCGACCGGTTTCATATCACGCTGGATTATATCGAGTCGCTGGGGCATTTCGTGGAAATTTCCTGCATGACGGAGGATGAGGCGGAACTGGATATTCTGGGCGAGCATTGTCAGGATTGCGCCTTGCGGCTGGGGTTGCAGATGAGCAGCATCGAAACCCGCTCCTATCGGCAGTTGCTGGGGTATTAGGCGCTATAGCGGGGCGTAATTAATATGACCATAGCGAAATATAACCTGAACGCCCGGCGCTGCCGGGCGAGCTGAGCAGATCGCGGAATCGCGGGTTAGCTATCGGACGGGGCGTCTTCGCCGTAATAGAGTTTGCCGATACGGATGATGTCGCGGCCCTGCGCTTTACGGTGTTTGTTGGTGTCGCGCAGCGAGTAGATGCAACCGCAGTACTCCTGTTGATAGAAGTGTTCCCGCTTGCTGATTTCAATCATGCGCGCCGAGCCGCCGCCTTTACGCCAGTTATAGTCCCAGTACGTCATGCCGGGATAGCGGCCGGCGGCGGTGACGCCGCACTGATTGATCTGTTGCATGTTCTTCCAGCGGGAAATGCCCAGCGAGCTGGAGATAACCGAAAAGCCGTGTTCATGGGCGTACAGCGCGGTGCGTTCGAAGCGCATATCGAAGCACATGGTGCAGCGAATGCCGCGTTCCGGCTCCCATTCCATGCCTTTGGCGCGTTCAAACCAGTTATCGCTGTCGTAATCCGCATCGACAAAAGGGACGCCATGTTTTTCGGCAAAACGGATATTTTCTTCCTTGCGGATCAGATATTCGCGCTGCGGGTGAATATTCGGGTTATAAAAGAAGATGGTGTAATCGATGCCGGAAGCGGTGATGGCTTCCATCACTTCGCCGGAGCAGGGCGCGCAGCAGGAGTGCAGCAACAGTTTGTCGGCCTGATTGGGCAGTGTCAGCACCGGGCGCTGAAGGCCCGCAGTCTGTTCCTTGTCGGACACGGTCTCATCCTTTTTTGGTCGTCGATGGTCTGGATTGTCGTCGAGGCGTCGCCCGGTCTGACCGCCGGGCGATACGCGCGGCCAGTATCCGTTATCATTAACCGGATGACAACCGCCGAACGGGCAGGCAGCGCGGCTGTCAAACTTTGTCACAAAGCTTTTTCGGCAGGCGGAGTGCACGCTTTCCTGGGGCGCATTATAATGCGTCGTTCTCTTTTTTCAGTTAACAGTACACTGTTTAAGCTATTGAATAATGAATAAAAAATTTCGGCTTTCCGCTGTAAGCCTGCTGTTGCTTTCCGCGCCTGTCTGGTTTGCGCCGCAGGCCGTCGCCAAAACGCCCGCGACACAACATGTCACATCCCGTCAGGAGATTGCTTCCGGCAGCGCGATGGTGGTGGATTTACGTAATAACGAGGTGCTCTATTCCACCAATCCGGATGTGGTGGTGCCGATTGCCTCGGTCACTAAACTGATGACCGCCATGGTGGTGCTGGATGCCAATCAGCCGCTGGACGAGCGCATTTCCGTTGATATCAGCCAGACCAAAGAGATGAAAGGGGTGTATTCCCGCGTGCGTCTGGGCAGTGAAATCAGCCGCCACGACATGCTGTTGCTGGCGTTGATGTCGTCGGAAAACCGCGCGGCGGCCAGTCTGGCGCACCATTACCGCGGCGGCTATCAGGCGTTTATCGCCGCGATGAACGCCAAAGCGAAAGCGCTGGGCATGACGCATACCCGCTATGTGGAACCGACCGGGCTGTCGACCAGCAATGTCTCCACCGCCCGCGACCTGACCAAACTGCTGATCGCCTCCAAACAGTATCCGCTGTTGAGCCAGCTCAGCACCACGCATGAAAAAACAGCGGTCTTTACCCAGCCGTCCTACAGTCTGCCGTTTCGCAACACCAACCACCTGATCTATCGTCAGGACTGGAACATCCAGCTGACCAAGACCGGCTTTACCAATCAGGCCGGTCATTGTCTGGTGATGCGTACGGTGATCAACGGGCGGCCGGTGTCGCTGGTGGTGCTGGATGCATTTGGCAAGTTCACCCACTTCGCCGACGCCAACCGCCTGCGCAACTGGCTGGAAACCGGCAAGGTCAGCCCGGTGCCGGAAGCGGCGCTGAGCTACAAGAAACAGAAGTCGCTGGCGTCACGCCAGCCGCACGGCGCCGACGTGACGGCCGCCGTGGACGAGTAACCGACAGGCTAGGGCGGCGTTACGGCGCCGCCCGCCAGTCCTGCACGATCTGGCCCCATTCCGCTACTTCTTTTTCATGACTCGCTTCGCGCCAGGTTTCCGCCAGCGCTTGCTGATACCATAACTGCATAGCCGGCTGCGCCAGCAGATGCTGTGCGTAACGCTCAGCCTCGCCGGTTAGCGTCAGGCCATAGGTTTGCGCCCGGAACACCACCGGGGCGAAAAATGCGTCTACCGCGCTGAACTGCGCGCCCGCCAGAAACGGCCCGCCAAACCGCTGTATGCCTTCCTGCCACAACTGATTTAGCCTGGCGACATCGTTCTGCAACGCCGGGGTGATGGCGTGCAGCTTCACTCGTATGCCGCAGCTCATCGAGCACTGATTACGCAGCGCGCTAAAGCCGGAATGCATTTCCGCCGCGGCGCTTCGTGCCCAGGCGCGGGCGGCTTTATCCTGCGGCCAGACCGACGGATGGTTTTCCGCCAGATACTCGGTGATAGCCAGCGAATCCCAGACGGTGATGCCGCCATCCGTCAGGCAAGGCACTTTGCCGGTCGGCGAGAAGGTTTTGAAGGCCGCCTGCACCGGGCCGGGTGCAAACGGGGTCAGCACCTCTTCAAACGGGATACCCAGCGCTTTCAGCAGGATCCAGGGGCGCAGCGACCAGGATGAATAGTTTTTGTTGGCGATGTGCAACTGATACATGTTTTCCTCCGTGGAGAGATAAGGCGGTGAACCGTATCGTCTAGATCTACCACGAAATCAGCGGCATGGCACCGCCTGGTTGGCGCGAAAACCGTCTCAGGCCAGCAGCACCTGCCCGCATGCGGCCTGCAGCGCCGGGTAATCGGCATTGTGGACGCTGGCGCCGTCGGTAATCAGCATGTCGATGCCGGTGGGGGCGGCATAGATAATGCGGCTGGTCACGCCTATCTTGCTGTGGTCCGCCAGCATGATGCGCTGTCTGGCGCAGCGCGCCATCGCCCCCGCAATCGCCGCTTCATGATGAGAGAAGCTGCTGGCGCCGGACTGACTGGCGATGCCGACCGGCGACAACAGAGCGATATCGGCGCGGTAGCGCTGGATTTCCGTTACCGTTAGCGCGCCGCTGGTGGCCTGTGCGGACGCGCCCATGTGCCCGCCGAGCAGAATCACCTCGTGCGGCAGGCGCTCGTCAGCGTCGCCGGCGGTGAGTTTCAGCGCCACATTCAGGCTGTTGGTGATGATAGTCATGCCCGGAAGCGGGAGCAGTTCGCCAGCCAGCAGGGTGGTGGTGCTGCCGGCGTCGATAAATAGCGTCTGACCGGCTGTTAATTGTTGGACCGCCAGCCGGGCAATCGCCAGCTTTTCCTGTTCCCGCACTGTGTTGCGCACCGACAGCGGCGGCTCCGGTTCGGCGCCGGTCGCAACGATACCGCCGTGTACCCGGCGCAGCACACCCTGCGCTTCCAGCTTGAGCACATCACGCCGCACGGTTTCCCGCGACACCCCCAGATGCTGAATGATGTGGTCGGTAGTGACCCGGTTAAGGGACGACAGCAGCAGGCGGATACGGTGCAGGCGAGTTTCTTCAAGCATCAGCGGGCATTCTCTCGGTCAGGTGTCGGTCGCCGCCATTATAACGGCAAGGCGGCGGACGATCAGGTTCGACAGGTAATAAGTCGTCTTGTGTAAATTTGTGCTTTTTAGCATAACAGGTGTGCAGATTTTGGCAATTGTGTATGGAGAAACAGGTCGCATCGAGCGATTTTGATTTATTTGTTTGTTTTTAAAGTTATTTTTATTGTGGCGTGACGCAGTGGATTGGTGTGTCGGTCTGCTGTGTTGATGCACTTTTTTGGTGAGTTGCACGCCGCAAAATAGTGCGTATTTTTGTATTTGTGTATTTTGTTGCTTTTGGTGTAGGGTATGTTCATCAAGCGGCGCCGGAGAGCCGGCGGCCATTACGCGTTGGGCACATTACTTTCATCTGGAGTCATCATGGCGACACGTTCAACCATCATGGATACCAACAGCTTCCGTGCGGAACATGCGGCGGCACTGACAGACGACATCCGCACGCTGACGGAAAAACGCGGCAGAGTGCTGGGCGATTCTTACCGACTGTTCTACCGCAACCCGGTGCATCTGGTGCGCGGCGAGAAGCAATATCTGTGGGACGCGGCAGGCAACCAGTATCTGGATGTGTACAACAACGTCGCCAGCATCGGTCATTGCCACCCGGCGGTGATTGAGGCGGTGCACGCGCAGATGTGTCAGCTCAACACCCATACCCGCTACCTGCACGATCGCATTCTTGATTACACCGAGGACCTGCTGACGCTGGTGCCGCAGGAGATCACCAAAGCGATGTACATGTGTACCGGTTCCGAGGCCAACGATCTGGCGATTCGGGTGGCGCGCGCCTACAGCGGCGGTACCGGGATTATCGTCACCCGCGAAGCGTATCACGGCACCAGCGAGCTGACCTCCGGCGCGTCGCCGGCGCTGGGCAGCGGTCAGCCGATTGCCGCGACCACCCGGCTGGTGCCGGCGCCGGACCGTTACCGCGTGGACGCGCCGGATCTGGGCGTCTGGTTCGCCAATGAAATCCAGAAGCAGATCGATGACATGGCCGCTCACGGCATCAAATTCGCCGGTTTCCTCGCCGATTCGATTTTCTCCTCCGACGGCGTGTTGCCGGGGCCGGCTGGCTATCTGCAGGCGGCTATTGATGTGGTGCACGCCAACGGCGGCATCTTCATCGCCGACGAAGTGCAACCGGGCTTTGCCCGCACCGGCGACGCCTTCTGGGGCTTTGCCCGTCACGGCATCGTGCCGGACATCATCACGATGGGTAAACCGATGGGCAATGGTATCCCGGTATCGGCGTTGCTGGCGAAACCTGATGTGCTGGCGGCATTTAGCGACGAAATTCCCTATTTCAATACTTTTGGCGGCAACCCGGTGTCGATGGCGGCCGCGCAAGCGGTGCTGAAGGTGATTCAGGAAGAGAAACTGCAGGAACACAGCAAGGTGGTGGGCGCACGGCTGCTGAAGGAACTGGCCGGATTGGCGGATCGCCATGCCAGCGTCGGCGACGTGCGCGGCGCCGGGCTGTTTATCGGTTTCGAACTGGTCAGCGACCGTGACAACAAGACGCCGGATAAAACGCGGGCGCTGAACGTGATCGAACAACTGCGTGAACAGCGGGTGTTGACATCGGTGGCCGGCCCGTACGGCAACGTGCTGAAACTGCGTCCGACGCTGGCGTTTCAGGAACACGATATCGACTGGCTGGTTGGCGCGTTAGATAAGGCGCTGAGCGCCACCGCTTCCTGAGGCTTCGCCCCGGCGCGCGGTGCGCTGAAAAATGAAAACCGGCGCTGTGCGCCGGTCAGACTGCTGACAAAGTCCTTAAGTACAGGATGAAGCATTTTTCTGGCGTCAAAAACTGTGCTGAGGTGGGTGACTTCGCCGGGTGAGCGACAGGACGTCGCGAAAGCCCGTGTCGCGTCTGGAACGCGTCACGGGTGGCCCGAACAGCGAAGGCAAACGCCGAAGGAACCGCGTCAGCGGCACAGTTTAGCCACCAGCCAGTGGTCAAGGGGAGGTGGCGTTTGAACCTCGCCTTGTCGTGCGTGCGACGAAGCCGCAAAGAAATGACACCGCTTATCCCGCACGAAACTATTCACTGAACGGACAAATTCAGCATTCACAAGACAACATGGCTGTTTGTCAACAGCCTCACCGGCGCTGTGCGCCGGTTTTTTTTCGCTTAGTGGGTATCCGGGAAGGCGGTTTCGTCCCGGCGAGCCATAGTCTCGTAGTTGGCCCATTTCTGCCGCGCCACCTGCTGCGCCGTCGCCATCATCCGTTCCGCGTCTTCCGGGTGCGCACGCATCAGCGCCTTAAAGCGCGTCTCGTGCTTACGGTACTCAGACAACGGCAGGGTCGGCCGCAGGCTGTCGAGCTGGAACGGGTTGGTGTGCTGTTCGCGCAGCACCGGGTTGTAGCGGATCAGCGGCCAGTGGCCGGCCTGCACCGCCCGTTTCTGCTGCATCAACCCCTGACGCATATCGATGCCGTGGGCAATACAGTGACTGTAGGCGATGATCAGCGACGGTCCGGGGTAGGCTTCGGCTTCGCGCAGTACTTCCAGCGTCTGTTGCGGATTGGCGCCGAAGGCGATGCGCGCCACATAAACGTCGCCATAGGCGATGGCCTGCAACGCCACGTCCTTTTTCGCCATGGTCTTGCCGCCGGCGGCAAATTTGGCCATCGCGCCAAGCGGCGTGGATTTAGACATCTGCCCGCCGGTGTTGGAGTAAACTTCGGTATCCATCACCAGCACGTTGACGTTGCGCCCGGAAGCCAGCACATGATCCAACCCGGAGGAGCCGATGTCGTAGGCCCAACCGTCCCCACCGATGATCCACACCGAGCGGCGCACCAGATGGTCGATCAGGCTTAACAGCGATTCCGCTTCGGGAGTCTGTTGCTCCGCCAGTCTGGCGCGTGCCTGTCCGAGGCGGCGGCGCTGCGCGACGATTTGGCTCTCCGTCTGCTGTGGCGCGCGGATAATATCGTCAACCAGATCGGCGCCAATCAGCGGCGCTGACTCCCGCAGTTGCGCTTTGGCTATCTCCATATGTTTGTCGGCCGCCAGCCGGAAGCCAAGGCCGAACTCGGCATTGTCCTCAAACAGCGAGTTGGACCAGGCCGGGCCGCGCCCTTCCTGATTGTGCGCCCACGGCGTGGTGGGCAGGTTGCCGCCATAGATGGAGGAGCAGCCGGTGGCGTTAGCCACCATCATGCGTTCGCCGAACAGTTGGGTCAGCGTTTTGAGGTACGGGGTTTCGCCGCAGCCGCTGCAGGCGCCGGAAAACTCAAACAGCGGCTCAAGGAACTGCACGCCGCGAATGGTGGAGAAATCCACCGCGGCGCGGTCCGGCCAGGGCAGTTGTTCGAACCAGCCCAGCGCGGCTTTTTCCTGCGCCAGCACCGGCAGTTTGTCCACCATGTTGACGGCGCGGACCTCGGTTTCCCCTTCGTGATGCCGTACCGGGCAGGCTTCGACGCACAATCCGCAGCCGGTGCAATCTTCCGGATACACTTGCAGGGTGTAGCGGGTTTCCGGAAAGCCGCGGGCGCTGATCGGCGCGGAGCGGAATCCGTCCGGCGCGTCAGCGAGTTGGTCCTGATGGTAGAACTTGGCGCGAATGGCCGCATGCGGGCAGACAAACGAGCAGTTGCCGCACTGGATACACAGGTCGTCGCGCCACTGCGGGATCTCCAGCGCGATATTGCGCTTTTCCCAGCGCGTGGTGCCGGTGGGGTAGGTGCCGTCTACCGGCAGCATGGACACCGGGATACGGTCGCCGCGGTCCAGCATCATCTCCGCGGTCACTTCGCGCACAAAGCGCGGCGCCTGTTCCGACAGCGTCCAGCCCTGATCGACCGACGGGCCGTCGCCCTGCGGCACCGTGACCTGATGCAGGTGCGCCAGCGTTTCATCCACCGCGCGGAAGTTTTTCTGCACCACGTCGTCGCCTTTCTTGCCGTAGGTTTTGCGGATGCTGTTCTTGATAAGCTCGATGGCCTTTTCTTTAGGCATCACGCCGGAGAGCGCGAAGAAACAGGTTTGCATGATGGTGTTGATGCGGCTGCCCATGCCGACGTCGTGCGCCACCGAGGCGGCGTCGATGACGTAGAGTGTGAGCTGTTTCTGCTGAATGGTTTGTTGCATCTCACGCGGCAGATAAGACCAGACGCTATCCGCCGGGTAGGGGCTGTTGAGCAGGAAGGTGGCGCCGGGCAGCGCATAGCTCAAAATGTCGACGGTATAGACGAAGTTGAACTGATGGCAGCCAATGAAGTTGGCGGTGCCGATCAGGTAAGGCGAATCGATGGGCGTCGGGCCGAAACGCAGGTGCGACGTGGTGCGCGAGCCGGATTTCTTCGAGTCATAGACGAAGTAGCCCTGCGCGTAGAATTCCGGCTGCTCGCCGATGATCTTGATGCTGTTCTTGTTGGCGCCGACGGTGCCATCGGCGCCGAGGCCGAAAAACAGCGCGCGGATCTGTTCGTCCGGCTCAGGTTTCCAGCTGTCGTCCCACGGTAGGCTCAGGCCGGTCACATCATCATGGATGCCGATGGTGAATGTCGGTTTCGCCTGCGCTGATTGTTGCTGCTCAAATACCGCACGCGCCATCGCCGGGGTGAATTCTTTCGACGACAGGCCGTAACGCCCGCCGCTCAGACGCGGTAGCGACGGGCGCACGCCCTGTTGCAGACCATGCACCAGCGCGGCCAGTACGTCCTGATACAGCGGCTCGCCTTGCGCGCCCGGCTCTTTGGTGCGATCCAGCACCGTTACCACCTCGGCGCTGGCCGGTAGCGCTTTTAGCAGCGCGTCCACCGGGAACGGCCGGTACAGATGAATGGTCAGCACGCCGTAGCGGCCGCCTTCGCGGTTAAGCCGATCCGCGGCCTGGCACAGGGTGGCCGACGCGGACCCCATCACCACCACCACGTGGCGGGCGTCCACCGCGCCGTGATAGTCCACCAGTCCGTAATGGCGGCCGGTCAGCGCGGCGAAACGCGCCATGTGACGTTCGACGATACCCGGCACGCTGTCGTAGAAGCGGTTGACGCTCTCGCGCCCCTGAAAGTAGGTGTCCGGATTCTGTGCCGTGCCGCGCATCACCGGTTTATCCGGGTTGAGCGCGCGCTCGCGGTGGGCTCGCACCCGCTCGTCATCGATCATGGCGCGAATCTGCGCATCGCTCAGCTTGCTGATTTTGTTAACCTCGTGCGAGGTACGGAAGCCGTCGAAGAAATGCAGGAACGGCACCCGCGCTTCCAGCGTCGCGCTGTGGGCGATCATCGCCATATCCTGCGCCTGCTGTACCGAAACGCTGGAGAGCAGGGCGAAACCGGTGGTGCGCGCCGCCATAACGTCCTGATGGTCGCCGAAAATCGACAGCCCCTGCGTCGCCAGCGAACGCGCCGCGACGTGGAACACGGCGCTGGTCAGCTCGCCGGCGATCTTGTACATGTTCGGCAGCATCAGCATTAACCCCTGCGAGGCGGTAAAGGTGGTGCTGAGCGCCCCGGCCTGCAATGCGCCGTGCACGGTGCCGGCGGCGCCGCCTTCGTGCTGCATCTCCATGATGTCCGGGACGTTGCCCCAGATGTTATTCAGGCGTTTGCTGGCCCATTCGTCCGCCAGTTCCGCCATGGTGGAGCTGGGGGTGATCGGGTAGATGGCGCACACTTCGCTGACTTTATAGGCGACCCAGGCGGCGGCTTCGTTGCCGTCCACCATGACAAATTCATTTTGCTGGCTCATTGCGCCACCTCCTCGGCATTCATCTCAATGGCATGGCAAGGACATTGCCGGTAGCAGGCTTCGCAGCCGGTGCATTTGTCGTAATCAAAACGGTAGTGCAGTCCTTTACCCAGTTTGATCACCGCGTTTTCCGGGCAGGCGCCGTAGCAGCCGTCGCACTCGAAACAGTTGCCGCAGGAGTAACAGCGGGTGGCTTCATAGGTGGCCTGTTCACGGCTCAGCCCGCCGATGATTTCGTCAAAGCTGCCGCGCTGTTCGGGGGCGATCGCCGGCTGGCTGCTGGCGTTGGCTTCGGTATTGAACCACAGGTGCAGATGGGGATATTCCAGTACCTGGGCGCTGGCCGGTTTGTGGTAGGGCTGGTTTTTCAGCCAGCCGTCGATATGACGCGCCGCTTTTTTGCCGTGCCCGGTGGCGATGGTGACGGTACGTTCCGACGGCACCATATCGCCGCCGGCAAAGATACCCGTCGCCGTGGTCATCATGTGTTCATCGACATCGATGATACCGTCCGGGCGGATGGTCAGGCCGGGGATGCGCTCCAGCACGCGGGTGTCCACATCCTGGCCCAGCGCCAGAATCAGGCTGTCGGCCTGTAACGTCTCGAAGCGCCCGGTGGGCTGCGGGCGGCCGTTGGCATCGATCGCCATCTCTTCCACGGTGAAGGTGGTGCTGTCGATATTGCGGATGGTGCGCAGCCAGTTGATTTTGACCCCTTCCTCCATCGCCTCTTCCGCTTCAAAGCGGTGCGCCGGCATGTGTTCGATGTCGCGGCGATAAATAATCATCGCTTCATCGGCGCCCAGACGGCGGGCGGTGCGGGCGGCATCCATCGCGGTATTGCCGCCGCCGTAGATGGCGACCCGGCGCCCCAGCTTCGGCGCGTCGCCGCGCTCTACCGCCGACAGGTAGCTGACCGCATCCAGAATCTTGCCCGCTTCGCGCGCCGGAATCTCGGTTTTCTTCGCCAGATGGGCGCCGATAGCCATGAAAACCGCATCGAAACCGCCTTGCTGCTTTTCCTGCAGCACATCTTCGACTTTGTGGTTCAGCTTCAGGGTAATACCGCTGGAGAGCAGGTTACGGATTTCACTATCCAGTACGTCGCGCGGCATGCGGTAGGCGGGGATGCCAAAGCGCATCATGCCGCCGGCCATCGGCCCGGCCTCACGGATTTCCACCTGGTGCCCAAGACGACGCAGGTGCCAGGCGCAGGACAGGCCGGACGGACCGGCGCCGATCACCAGGACTTTTTTGCCGCTGTCCGGCGCGGTAATCCGCGGCGTCCAGCCTTGTTCCAGCGCCATGTCGCCGAGAAAGCGTTCGACGGCATGGATGCTGACCGACTGATCGACCTGCAGGCGGTTGCAGGCGCTTTCGCACGGGTGGTAACACACGCGGCCGTGGATCGCCGGCATGGGGTTGTTCTCGATCAGGCGTTGCCACGCCTCTTCATAACGCTGTTCCTGCACCAGCGATAGCCAGGACTGGATGTTCTCGCCGGCGGGGCAGGCATGATTGCATGGGGGCAGGGAATCCTGATAGACCGGATGTTTGCTGCGTACGGGGCCGGTGCCTGAGGTTACCTTCAGGTTCGGCGGCTGCGTCATATCGTGTTTTACGTTGCTCATCGTATTGCTTCTCTACGTCCAATGTTGACTCGTTGTTATATGTGGGGCTTACCATGTCACTGTGTGCTGCCGTCCGGCGGTGTGGCGCGCCTTTGCAGGGGGATAATGTGCAAAGGGCAATGTTTAAACAGGGACGATTCGCAAACAGGAACAATTCGAAAACAGGGCTAATCACAAACAGACTAATCACAAATAGAGACAATCACGTGGCCGGTTTTGGTCGCGTCGTCGGGAAATAGTCGAATAATTTTGCGATTATTAAAATAATGTTGAGACAAGATTACGCCGTCGGTGTAATCAATAAATGAGGCAGATCAAATATAACCTAATCGACTACGCAGGGCATTTGATGACGGACCAGCTTACGCATATTGACTGGCTGCTGGCAGAAGGGAAATATTTTTATCTATCACGCCATTTTTAGTGTTTTTATAACGGAATTTTCAATTAACTATTTGTTTTTAATGTTTTTATAAAAATATTGCTCAAGGCTTAAATGGCGATTTTTTATTGATTGCTAATTATTAACTTGAGGTAAAAGTGATCGTTGTATAATTTAGTATATTTCCAATTAAGTTCGTGATAATTCAATTTTCAGGTATGTTGGCTTTCTCCGAACTTCCTGTGATTGACCAATTTTATTGCTGCCTGATTCAGCGGGTATCTACCTTATTACAGGCTCAAACGAGTTAGGGGGCGATGGAATAGGCTTTATGTATACGGAAAATGAAGAGGGGCGTTATTTTCCATTTGAAAATGGGAATGAATAACATTAATCAATATACCCAAATAATTCGAGTTGCAGGAAGCATCGATCGCATTTTTAAACGGTGAAGCGCGTTGGTTCTGCAGGGGCAGGGCTTATGAATGGCGTGGGCCTTTGTCCAGTACGCGCCGCGTCTTTTAGGAACAGTCGCAGCGCAGTGTTAAGGCCATCATTGTGTTTTGTCATTATTGCGTTTGTTCAACATCACATACGTAACGGGAAATACGCGATATCCATTTTTCCGCTGACGGTTTTGTGGCACATTAGCCGCCTTGTCTTGTCACTATCAGCGGGCAGGTTGTCGTTCCTTAACCGGCAGCTGCACAAGGAATTCGCAATAATAATGAAATGGTTTACTTCACTGGCGCTTGCGGTCGGTCTGGCCTGTAACCCGCTTTGGGCGCAGACGCCCGGTTCTATGCTGCAACCGACTACGCCGCAGGCGGCTTCCGGCCAGCAACAGCGTGATGCCTTCGTTAACGACTTAATGAAAAAAATGACGCTGGATGAAAAGATCGGGCAGCTCCGTCTGATCAGCGTCGGCCCGGATAACCCGAAACACGCCATTCGCGAAATGATCCGCAACGGTCAGGTCGGCGGGATTTTCAACACCGTCACCCGGCAGGACATCCGGGTGATGCAGGATCAGGTGATGCAACTGAGTCGCCTGAAAATTCCGCTGTTTTTCGCTTACGATGTGGTGCACGGCCAGCGTACCGTGTTCCCGATCGGTCTGGGGCTGGCGTCCAGTTGGGACATGAGCGCGGTGGAGCTGTCGGCGAAGATCGCGGCTTATGAAGCGACCGAAGATGGCCTGAACATGACCTGGGCGCCGATGGTGGACATCACCCGCGATCCGCGCTGGGGCCGTGTCTCCGAAGGTTTTGGTGAAGATACCTATCTGACCAGCGAAATTGCTCGCGTAATGGTGAAAGGCTTTCAGGGCGATGACCTGACCGGCCGTCATTCGCTGATGACCAGCGTGAAACACTATGCGCTGTATGGCGCGGCGGAAGGCGGACGTGACTACAACACCGTCGATATGAGCCCGCAGCGCATGTTTCAGGATTACATGCCGCCGTATAAAGCGGCGATCGACGCCGGCAGCTACGGCGTGATGGCGTCGCTCAACTCCATCAACGGCGTGCCGGCTACCGCCAACCGCTGGTTGCTGAAAGACGTGTTGCGCGACCAGTGGCATTTCAAAGGCATCACCATCAGCGACCACGGCGCCATCAAGGAACTGATCAAACACGGCGTGGCGGCGGACCCGAGCGATGCGTCGCGCATTGCGGTGCAGTCCGGTATCGGCATGAGCATGAGCGACGAGTATTTCGTGCGTTATCTGCCGGATCTGGTCAAGCGCGGGCTGGTCAGCATGAAGGACATTGATGACGCCTGCCGTCAGGTGCTGAACATGAAATACGATATGGGGCTGTTCCAGGACCCGTACAACCATCTCGGCCCGGTCGGTTCCGACCCGGTGGACACCAATGCCGAAAGCCGCCTGCACCGCGAGGAAGCGCGTGACGTGGCGCGCCGTAGTCTGGTGTTGCTGAAAAACCGTCTTGATGTCCTGCCGCTGAAAAAATCCGGCGCCATCGCGGTGGTGGGGCCGCTGGCCGACAGCAAGCGCGACATTATCGGCAGTTGGTCCGCCGCGGGTCGTCCGGCGCAGGCGGTAACGGTATACGAAGGGATCCGCAAGGCGGTGGGGTATAACGCCCGCGTTTATTACGCCAAAGGTTCCAATGTCACCAATCACCCGGGGTTGGTCCAGTTCCTTAACCAGTATGACCAGTCGGTGGAAATCGACCCGCGCACGCCGCAGGCGATGATTGATGAAGCGGTGGACGTGGCGAAGAAATCCGACGTCGTGATCGCGGTGGTGGGTGAATCCCAGGGGATGGCGCACGAAGCGTCCAGCCGCGCCAAAATCACCATTCCGCCGGAGCAAAAGGCGCTGATTTCTGCGCTGAAAGCCACCGGCAAGCCGCTGGTGCTGGTGCTGATGAATGGCCGTCCACTGGACCTGAGTCGTGAAGATCAGCAGGCTAACGCGCTGCTGGAAACCTGGTTCAGCGGTACCGAAGGGGGCAACGCCATCGCCGATGTGCTGTTTGGCGATTACAACCCGTCCGGTAAGCTGCCGATGACCTTCCCGCGCTCGGTGGGGCAAATCCCGATGTACTACAGCCACCTGCCGACCGGCCGTCCGTATTCGGCGGAAGCGCCCAACAAGTACACCTCACACTATTTTGACGAGGCTAACGGGCCGCTGTATCCGTTCGGTTACGGTCTGAGTTACACCACCTTCGACGTGTCGGACGTGAAACTCTCCAGCCCGACGATGAAGCGTAACGGCAGCATTAAAGCGTCGGTCACGGTCACCAATACCGGCAAGCGCGCCGGGGAAACCGTGGCGCAGCTTTATCTGCATGACGTGGTGGCATCGGTAAGCCGCCCGGTGAAAGAACTGCGCGGCTTCCAGAAAGTCATGTTGCAGCCGGGTGAAAGCCGTACCCTGACGTTCACCCTGTCGCCGCAGGATCTGATGTTCTACAACGCGCAGATGCAGCAGGTGGCGGAACCGGGCAAGTTTGAGGTGATGATTGGGCTGGATTCCCAGCGCGTGAAAACCGGCAGCTTTACCTTGCTGTAAGCGCCTGTTGAGGTAACTCGTTGCTGTAAATAAACGACGGCCCCTGCGGTGACTCAGGGGCCTGGCAGGAAAACCGGCTGCGCCGCCACGGGCGGCCGGATCCGACCGGTTTGGCGTCAGCCGCCGTGCACGATAATGATATAACCCACCAGCATCACGCCGCCGATGCCGCCCAACGCGCAGAGCGCAAACAGGCTGACAACCCCCAGTTTTTTGATATTCATCCGGTTATCCTTTTGTTACGTCCCGGCCGGTAAATGGTTACGTTCCGGTGATGATTACGTTCCGGCGATTATAGAGCCTCCTGCACCGGATACAAGCCAACCGCATTTGTCGGTGTCAATCCGCAATACCCGGATAAATGTGACAACGTCACAATTATGGTCACAATTATGGTTACTGACGTTGCCGCCGGTCTGTGGGACAATAGCGGCCAGATTGAACGACAGTGAGACGGCATGACCCTTACCCCCGCGTTAAAGCAGCAGATTGGCGACTGGTATAAAGCGCTGCAACAGCAGATTCCCGATTTTGTCTCCCGTGCGCCACAGCGCCAGATGATTGCCGAAGTGGCGAAAGCGCTGGCGGGCGACTACCAACGTCATCTGGTGATTGAAGCGCCGACCGGCGTGGGTAAAACGCTTTCCTACCTGATTCCCGGCATTGCCGTCGGGCGAGCGGAGCTGAAAACGCTGGTGGTCAGCACCGCCAACGTGGCGTTGCAGGATCAGATTTTTAACAAGGATTTGCCGCTGCTGCGGCAGTTTATTCCCGAACTGAAATTCACCGCGGCGTTCGGCCGCGGGCGCTATGTGTGCCCGCGCAATCTGGCGGCGATGGCGACCGAGGCGTCGGCGCAGGGCGATCTGATGCTGTTTATGGATGACCACTTGCCGTCCAGCCGCGAGGAGCAAACCACCAGCGCCCGGTTGCAACAGGCGCTGCAAAGCTATGCCTGGGACGGCTTGCGCGACCATTGTCAGGAATCGATCGGCGACGCGCTGTGGCAACGCATCAGTACCGACAAGGCCAACTGTCTGGGGCGCAACTGCCATTATTACCGCGAATGCCCGTTCTTTCTCGCCCGCCGGGAAATCGAAGACGCCGATGTGGTGGTGACCAACCACGCGCTGGTCATGGCGGCAATGGAAAGCGACTCGGTGCTGCCGCAGGCGAAAAACATGCTGCTGGTGCTGGACGAAGGCCATCACGTGCCGGATGTGGCGCGCGACGCGCTGGAGATGTCCGGCGAGGTGACGGTCAGCGCGGTGCAGCACCAGATGGATCAGCTGATTCAGCAGGTGGGGCTCTGCCTGGCGCAGTTTCCGCCCAAATCGCCGCCGCGGCTGATGCAGCCCGACAGGCTGGGCGATCACTGCGGCGAGATACGGGAGCAGTTACAACTGTTCGAACGGCTGAGCAGCCTGTTTCTGCCGCCGGCCCAGCCGGACGCCGATTACCGTTTCCCGATGGGGGAATTGCCGGAAGAGATGCGCGAGTGCTGCAGTCGGCTGTTTAAGCTTGCCGACAGCCTGCGCGGGCTGGCGGAATACCTGCTCAACGACCTGGCGGAAAAAACCGGCAAGCATGATGTGGTCAAGCTGCATCAGGCGATGCTGCGCATCAGCCGTCTGAGTGGTTACTGGGAAGCGCAGGGCAAGTTATGGCGGCTGGCGGCGCTGGAGAAATCCTCTAACGCGCCGGTGTCGAAATGGCTGCTGCGGGAACGGCGCGACAATCAACTGCATCTGTATTTTCACTGCGCCGGTATCCGCGTGTGCGACCAACTGGACCGGTTGCTGTGGCGCAATCTGTCGCATGTGGTGGTCACCTCGGCGACGCTGCGCTCGCTCAACAGTTTTTCCCGCCTGAAAGAGCTGTCCGGTCTGGACGAGGAAGAGGGCGATACCTTCATCGCGCTGGATTCGCCGTTCAATCACCGCGAGCAGGGAAAACTGGTGATCCCGCGCATGCGCCATGAACCGCTGATCGCGCACGAAGCTGAACATCTCGCCGAGATGGCGCGATTTTTCCGTGCCGAACTGCGGCGGGAAGTCCACAAGGGCATGCTAATGCTGTTCGCCAGCCAGCGGGCGATGCAGCAATTTCTCACCGAGGTGCCCGATCTGCGGCTGATGTTGCTGGTGCAGGGCGATCAACCGCGCTACCGGCTGGTGGAATTGCACCGCCAGCGGGTACAGCAGGGCCAGACCAGCGTGTTGATCGGCCTGCAATCCTTTGCCGAAGGGCTGGATCTCAAAGGCGAACTGCTGTCGCAGGTGCATATCCACAAGATTGCTTTTCCGCCGGTGGACAGCCCGCTTGTCCTTACCGAAGGCGAATGGCTGAAAAGCCTCAAACGTCACCCGTTTGTGGTGCAGAGCCTGCCGAGCGCCTCATTCAGCCTGATTCAGCAGGTTGGCCGATTGATTCGCAGCCATGACTGTTTCGGTGAAATCGTCATCTACGACCGTCGCTTACTGACCAAGGGGTATGGCGCCCAACTGCTGGCCGCCTTGCCGGTGTTTCCCATCGAGCAGCGCGCCATGCCGGATGATGAGTAGCTTGCTGTTATTCATGCATTTTTTCTGACAAACGACCATCAAATCCCTATCATATCGTCGCCGTGGTCTGTTGGCCGCGGCGTGACAGACTGTGCGCCGCACGTCGCGTCGCGGCGAGCGGTGCTGGTACAAGGCAGTCTGACGTTTGATGATTCGATAAGGATGTGTGATGAATAAAAAGATCATGGTGCTTGGCGCACTGCTATTTCTGGCGCAGGCATCGGCCGCGCCGGTCAGTATTGAAGTGCTTGACGCCACCATTAAAGATAAAAAAATCGCTGATGCCGATGTGTTGCTGCAACGTGACGGCGCACAGACGGCGGTAGGGCGTACCAATACCCAGGGACAGGCACAGTTGTCGCCGGCGTTTACCGCCGATGAGAGTGCCTTGCTGATTATCAAAAAACCGGGGTTTTCCAACCTGGTGGTCAAGTGCCCGTGCGACGGCCTGACCTACGCCATCAGCCCGGTGATGAAAAATCTGGACGGGATGCGCATCGTGCTGACCTGGGGCGCGAATCCAGCCGACCTCGATTCGCATCTGGTCTATGGCAACAGCCATATCTACTTCGAACATAAAAATGGGCCGGACGCCAATCTGGATGTGGATGACATCGACAGCTACGGCCCGGAAACCATCACCATCGAGAAAAAGCGTTTTGGCGAAAGCTACCTGTACGCGGTACACGACTACACGCATATTCATCAACCGGATCAGGCCGCGCTCTCGAACAGTCAGGCGAAAGTGTTTGTCTACGTCGGGCAATCGCTGGTCAGAACCTATAATGTGCCGCGCAATCAGGTCGGCAACCTGTGGACGGTGTTCCGCCTGAACCCGAACGGTGACTTTGAGGATATCAACACCATCAAACAAACCGGCTATCAGGACCCCAATAACGTGGCTACCGGGGTGAGCGGCCAGCTGTCCGGCCGGGCCGCGACCGGTGCGGTCAACGTCAATCAGGCGGCGGCGAAAGCGCTGAACCGTCAGGGCGAAGAGGCCTATCGCCGCGGCGATCTGGAAAGCGCGATTGCGTTTTACCAGCAGGCGATCGAGCAGGATGGGGTATTCAGCCAGGCGTACAGTAATCTGGGGCTGGCCTACCAGAAACTGGATCGGATCGCGGAAGCCATTTGGGCAAACCGTAAGGCGATTGCGCTGGCGGATGGAGCGAACGCGGCAACGGTGCGCGCCAGCTCCTACTATAACATCGCCAGAATCTATGAAGCGGCCGGACAACTGGACGACGCCCTGCGCCATTATCAACTGGCCAAGGCGCAGAAAGACAGCGCCACTTACGATCAGGCCATCAGCCGCATCAAAAGCAAGATGTAACGGCTGACCGCGTTTCTCTGCCGCTCCGGCTCCGGGGCGGCAACGGCGATTTCGCGCTTCCCCTGTGACAAATTCATGCTATGTTTCCAAACAGTTGTCCTGCCATGACGGGCGTCATCGGTTCGTCCGATCTATGGGACACCGTCTAACCGTCGCCTTACCAATGAGAGCACATCATGGATTACACCCGAATCATTAAAGAGGTTGGCCGCGGCAAAAATCATGCGCGCGATCTGGATCAGGACACGGCTTATCAGCTGTATGGTCAGATACTGAATGATCAGGTGCCTGAGCTGGAGCTGGGCGGGCTGCTGATCGCGTTTCGCATCAAGGGTGAGTCCGAAGCCGAAATGCGCGGCTTTTATCAGGCGATGAGCGAACAGACGTTGCGTCTGTCCGCGCCGGCGGGCGGCCCGATGCCGGTGGTGATCCCCAGCTATAACGGCGCCCGCAAACAAGCCAACCTGACGCCATTGCTGGCGTTGCTGCTGCACCGGCTGGGGCTGCCGGTGGTGGTGCACGGCGTGAGCCACGATCCGACCCGTGTCACCAGCGAGGCGATTTTTCGTGAACTGGGCATCGCGCCGGTGGACGACGCGCAGGCAGCGCAGCAGCGCCTCGATCGGGGCGAGCCGGTATTCATGCCGGTGTCGCTGCTGTGCCCCGCCATTGAGCGTCAATTGGATCTACGCTGGCGCATGGGCGTGCGCAACAGCGCCCACACGCTGGCCAAACTGGCCACGCCGTTTGATGCGTCGGCGGCGTTGCGGCTGGCAAGCGTGTCGCATCCGGAGTACGTCGGCCGGGTCGGCACGTTCTTTCAGGATATCAACGGCCGCGCGTTGTTGATGCACGGCACCGAAGGCGAGGTCTACGCTAACCCGCTGCGCTGCCCGGAAATCCATTTCATCCGTGAGCAACGGCGGGACATCCTGCAATGGCGGCAGGATATCGTGGCAGACAGCGCGGCGTTGCCTCCGGCGAAGGATGCCGCCACCACCGCCCGCTGGACGGAGGCCTGTCTGGCGGGCGAACAGCCGATACCGCAGGCGATTCGCCTGCAACTGGCAAGCTGTCTGGTCGGCAGCGGCGAGGCGACCTCGATGGAGCAGGCGGTCTCGACGATACGAAAACGGCTGGGTTAATCGTAACGATTAACGATATACCCAAAATAATTCGGGTTGTAGGAACGCCAACGCGCCTGCGACTCGAAGTAGGACGGATATAAGAAAGGAACAACCACATGCAACAGGCTAAGGCGTACTTTGACGCTCTGAACCGCGATTATCTGGCGGTGCATCAAACCAAAGAGGATCTTTTCTGGCAGCGTTATATGGGAACCGGCGACGAGACCGTTTCCGCCCGTTTCACCGAAGCGGAAAGCGCCTGGAAACGTTTTATCTCGCAATCATCCCGGCTGGCCGAACTGCGACAACACCTCGCCGCCGTTGAGGCCGCCCCCGCCGGCGAGCCGCGTGATGCGCTGCTGCACGGCTTACGCGGCTGGTACCGCTTTTTTGACTGCAATGTGATTGAAGATCCGCAGGCGCAGGCGCTGATGGATGAGTTAATCGCCGCCGAAAACGATCTGTTTTCCCGCCGCAAAACCCATCAACCCACCCACCTCAATGAGCAGGGCGAGCGGGTTTCCGCTTCGCTGGGCGAGCTGCTGACTAATCAGGCCACCAATGATAACGAGGAGTACCGCCGCAGTTCGCAGCAGGCGCTGCGCGATTTGGAACAGTGGCTGGTCAATCACGGATTCCCGGCGCTGGTCAGCCTGCGTAACCGTTTTGCGCGCCAGATGGGCTATCGCAACTACTTTGATTACAAGGTGAACAAAACCGAGCGGATGACGCCGGAACAGCTGTTCGCCATTCTGGACCGTTTTGAAGCGCAAACGCGTGACGCCAACCTGCGCAGCCTGCGTCAGCTGGCGGCGGAAAAAGGCGAAGCGGCGTTGCAGCCGTGGAATGTGCGTTACGCCAGCACCGGCGATGTGACCCGCCAACTGGATCCTTATTTCCCGTTTGCCGCTTCGCTGTCCCGCTGGGTCAACAGCTTCAAGCGCCTGCATATCGGTTTTAGCGGCGCGCAGATGCAACTCGACCTGCTGGTGCGCAAAGGCAAATATGAAAACGGCTTCATGCACCAGCCGGTGCCGCCGTTTGTGGATCAGGGCCAGTGGTTGCCCGCGCGCATCAACTTTACCAGTCTGGCGCAGCCGGATCAGGTCGGCAGCGGCGCCAACGGCATCAACACGCTGTTCCATGAAGGCGGCCATGCGGCGCATTTCGCCAATATCCGCCAGAATGCGCCCTGTTTCGCCCAGGAGTTTCCGCCGACCTCGATGGCCTACGCCGAAACCCAGTCGATGTTTTGCGATAGCTTGCTGCAGGATGCAGACTGGCTGAAACGCTATGCGCATAACGCACAGGGCGAACCGATCCCCGATGCGCTGATTCAGGCCGATATCCGTGCTCGTCAGCCGATGCGTGCCTTCAACGAACGCCATATTCTGCTGGTGCCGTATTTTGAATGGCAACTGTACTGCATGGATGACGCGGAACGTACCCCCGAGGCGATTTTGCAACTGGCGCGCGACACTGAATTGCGCATTCTCGGCATCAACGGCAGCCCTCGTCCGACCATGGCGATTCCGCATCTGCTGTCGATGGAGTCGGCCTGTTCGTATCAGGGCTATCTGCTGGCGATGATGGCGGTGGAACAAACGCGGCATTTCTTCCGGCAACGCGACGGCTACCTGACCGATAACCCGGCGATCGGACCGGATCTGACGCGCCATTACTGGCAGCCCGGCAACAGCCTGACCCATGATGAAACGTTGCGCAGCCTGACCGGCGAAGGGTTCAATCCGGATTATCTGGCCCGTGAATGCAACCTGACGGTGGAGGAGGCGTGGCGGCAGGCGCAGGCGACTATCGACGCCGCCGTGACGCGCCCGCAACCGGCGGCGGACTTTGACCTCAACGCCCGTATCCGGGTGGTGGACGGCGATGCGGTGCTGGCGGACAACCAGGACGGCGACGAGGCCATGTGCCAGGCGTTCGCTCGCGTAATTGAAGACGCTTACCCGACTCACGCCTGAGCGAGTAATCGTCAGGCAAGGCCGTCTCCCCCGGCAATGTGTTTGAGGGAGACGGTGATTCAAGCCGGTTATTGAGTTGAACTCTGCCGGTCAGGGCTCCAGCCAGCCGGCAATGTCTTTTGCTGCGGCATGGCTGTCAGGGTGACAGAGTACGGTAATCACGTCCCCGATGTTTTTGGACAGGTTAGATAGCAACATCAGGCACATCAGTCGGTTGAGGGATTTATCGTTCCATGATTTCGCCAGCGCCAGCAGCGATTCAGCCAACTTCTGATGATCTTTAGCTTTGAAGTTAATCAGTTCGGCACACTTCTTTATTCCATCGTAAGCGGTAAACAGCACCCCGAATGGTGTGACGGAAAAGGCGGATTTCATGGCGCCGATATCGATATCATGAATGGCCGTTTTGAGCCCGTCTTTTACCGTTTCGTTAGTGATTTGCAGTGACGTAATGATTTCCAGCATATCGTACAGGCGAGCCTGTTTTTCCATGTAGCCGGAGAAACTGCTCAAGGCCATCCAGGGCGCCAGCACCATGCTGCCGGATGTCAACGGACTCACTGTCCCAATGACGGCGCCAAGCCCTTTTGAGGCGACGTAGGCCGACCCTTTTTCCAGCACGAGCTTGATATAATCACCCGTTTTGTCTTTTGACAGATCTTTTACCGGCAAACTTTCCAGCGCCAGTATCGAACGGGCTGACACAAACGCAGGCAACAATCCGGGTTTGTCGGTGGAGATCAACCGCAGGGCCTGGTCGAATGGGTCTGGTGCCGAGACTTCGCTCGTGGTTGTGACCGGTGTCGCAAAGAGAATGGATGATAATTCACGCGCGGAGGGCGTGGCGGCTTTCAGGTAAGTATCAAAATGGTCATACAGTTTTCTGTACGTGTCTATCGGCTGTGAGGCGAACAGATAACTGCCTGCCCTTGATAGCTTTTGTCCCAAGGCTTCACATTGTGTCGCCTGAGGTTTCGCACCCACTCTGACCTCATTCAGCAGGTTGATATGCACATCCAGCGCAAACCAGGCTTCGGGCGCCAGAATGCTGATGCATTCTGCGATGGTGGTATCCTGGCGCATTTCCTCCAGCACGTTGATACCGTGTGAAATATTGTTGAAATCCAGCGCGTTGTAGCGGTTGTTGCCCAGCGAGCGAAGGCCTTTATCCTGCCATTTATTACAGAAATACTCGAAAATATCCATCATATGACCTCTCAGTAGTGAGCCTGAGTCGAGGGTAATTCTGTGCCTCGCCACTCGCTCGGTCATATCAAGGTCATTTCCAGCGTAAACCGGCCGCCGGGCAACACTCCATACTCATTTTGTATCGCTAAACCGGTACGGCTCTCTCGCGCCGGGAGTCGCCCGTGCCTATACTGGTCTGGCGATATCCGCAATGAAAGTGCCTGTTATTAAAAAAGTTTCACCGAACTGTCATCTGCGCCGATTAGGCTGATGCGGTTTTCTATCCTTGACGATAATCCGTGACAATAAAAAGGACATATCATGCGCTATTCTTACGTGTTTATGGCGGTGGTTTGCTCACTGGCGACAGTCCAGGCGCAGGCCGCTTCCCAAAGCGATTCCCAACTGCCGCAAGTCAGCCTGCTGCAAACCACCACCGAGGCCAGCAATAGCGCCCCGGTGATCGAAATGCAGCAGCAGGTGCAGCAATATCTGCAAAAAGCCTTGCTGGGAACCGCGCCGAAGCTGACCCGCGCGGTGCTGGACAAAGCGCCGGATCAGGGCGAACCGCAGGGCGACATGAAATGGCTGAAAGCGACCGGTTACGTTTTCAACCCGAAAGATCAACAGCAGGCCAGCGTGAAACTGCTGGAAGGGTTCAGAACCCTGCCGGCGCCGGTGTTGCAGAAAAACCTGGCGACGGTTGAGCGCATCAATCTGGAATCGACCCTGCCGTTGCGCCAGAAAGCGCTGATTGATGCAGAAAATACCCGCTATCTGTATGCGCTGGCGGAAGCGCTGGGGCCGAAGCTGGGCAAGGCGTTTCTGGAGGTTTACCAGCAAGGCGAAATGGGTAAGGCCGCCGCGTTGATCAAAGCCACCAACGTCAGCACATCCGCGGCGAAAAACGCCTTTAACTATCCGCGCCCATTCAAACAGCCGGGCAACAACATCCATCTGGTGCCGGATACCGCCGTGGTGGCGGATAACGCCCGTTACACGGCGTCGGGCGGCTCGTTCCCCAGCGGCCATACCAACGGCGGGTATAACGATGCGCTGCTGCTGGCGCAGATGCTGCCGGAACGCTTTGTGCCGCTGATTGACCGCGCCGCCACCTACGGCTATTCCCGTCTGGTGCTGGGGGTGCATTATCCGCTGGACGTGATCGGCGGTCGCATGGCGGCCGAGCGCAGCGTGGCGCATTTCCTGAACGACCCGAAATACCGTGTGCTGTTCAATGAAGCCAAAGCTCAACTGCGTGTCGCGCTGGAAAAAGCCTGCGGCACGACGCTGGCCGAATGCGCCAAACCGCAGGGTAAAAACGACCCTTATACCGACCCGGCGATGAAGTCGTTCTACCGCTACACCATGACCTACAACCTGCCGGCGGCGAAGGTGAAAGCTCAGCCGGTCAAGGTGCCGGAAGGGGCGGAAGTGCTGCTGGAAGGGCCGCTGCCGCAGCTGAGCGCAGCCCAGCGCCGCGCATTGATGGTGAAGACGGCGATTGCCGACGGCTATCCGCTGTCTTCCGGCGGGGTGGATGCCAATTTCTGGCAGCGTCTGAACCTGCATGACGCGGTGGAAGCGGCGAAGACTGTAACCAAATAATCGTTTTCACCCTAAAAGACACCTTTCTCCGTACCGCCTGATGAACAGCCAATGCCATATCGACATTGGCTGTTTTTTTCGCGTCGTCCTCTGTTTTCACTTCCTGGTCATGCGCACGGCGGTAGCGGCTCTACCCGCAGCGGGCTGGCCGTAACGTCACATTTTGTATCGTTAAACCGGTGAGGATTTCTCGCGTGGAAAGGGCGTTTAATTCTACGCTGGTTGGGTGATATTTGAGCGATGAAGGGACGGCTCGTCCACCGTTCACCATCACCTATGCCGTTTCCTGTTAGCAGAAAAATGAGGGGGTAGCATGCGGTATCCTGTTGTTTTTATGTCAATAGTTTTCATGTCAGTGGTCTGCACGCTGGCGGTATGGCGAGCGCAAGCCGCTGAGGGGGATGACACTCGGCAGCAAATGATTTTTCTGCAAACGACGACCGAAGCCAGCACCAGTAAGCCGGTGGTCGCCATGCAGCAAAAGGTGCGGCGCTATCTGCAAAAAGCGTTGCAGGGAAACGCGCCGCGGCTAACCCGCACGGTGATGGATAATGCGCCCTACCTGAGCGAGCCGTGGGATGATTTAAGGTGGCTGAAAGCCGCCAACTATCGCTTTAACGCCACCACTCAGCAGCAGGACAGCATCACATTGCTAGTAGGGTTCAGAGCGCTGCCGGTGGATGTCTTGCAGGAGAATATGGTTATCGTGGAGCGTATCAATCAGGATGCGTCGCCCGCGCTGCGCCAGAAGGCGCTGATTGATGCGGAAAATACCCGCTACCTGTACGCGCTGGCGGAAGCGCTGGGGCCGAAGCTGGGCGAGGCGTTTCTGGAGGTGTACCAGCAAGGCGAAATAGGTAAGGCCGCGGTGTTGATCAAAGCCTCCAACGTCAGCACGTCTGCGGCAAAAAACGCCTTTAACTATCCGCGCCCGTTCAAACAACCCGGCAACCGCATCCATCTGGTGCCGGATACCGCGGTAGTGATGGATAAGCAGCCTTACACGGCTTCTGATGGCGCCTTTCCCAGCGGCCATACCAGCGGCGGGTTTACTACCGCCTTGCTGATGGGGCAGATGCTGCCGGAACGCTTCGTCCCGCTGGTTGATCGCGCCGCCACCTACGGCTATTCCCGTCTGGTGCTGGGCGTACATTATCCGCTGGACGTGATCGGCGGACGTATGATGGCCGAGCGCAACGTGGCGTATATCCTGAACGATCCGGAGTACCGCGTGCTGTTCAACGACGCCAAAACCCAGTTGCGCGCCGCGCTGGAAAAAGCCTGCGGCACCACGCTGGCCGAGTGCGCCAAACCACAAGGCAGGAATGACCCTTATACCGATCCGGCGATGAAATCGTTTTACCGCTACACCATGACCTACAGCCTGCCGATGGCGGAGGTGACCGCCCAGCAGGTCAAGGTGCCGGAAGGGGCGGAAGTGCTGCTGGAAGGGCCGCTGCCGCAGCTGAGCGCAGCCCAGCGGCGGGCGTTGATGGCGAAAACCGCCATTGACGACGGCTATCCGCTGTCTTCCGGCGGGGAGGATGCCAATTTCTGGCAGCGCCTGAACCTGCATGACGCGGTGGAAGCCGCGGAGCAATCGGTGAAGCAATAGTGATTCAGTGAGGTAATAGCGATTCAGTGAGGTAATAGCGATTCAGTGAAACAATAACGGTTGCCGGCATCCGCAAGATAAACAGGAGGGCTTCTCGTGAAGCCCTCCTGTAACTGATGTCCTGCGATTAAACCGGGTCCGGCGGGTTTTGGTCAGCGCTTGATGCTGACGTTATCGAAACTGACTTTGCCGTTGCTGCTATTGCGGGATGACAGCGCCAGCCCGATATACAGCGTATCGTTCATGTTGGGGTTGATGCGCTTGTTGAGTGTGGTCCAGGTCAGCCCGTCGTCGGAGACCTCCGAGGTAAAGGTGTTGCCATCGCGGGTTAACCGCAGCCAGGTAGGCTGGCTGCCGTTTTCAGATTTGGCGAACACGCCTCTGCTGCCGGTAGCGGTGCCGTCTTTACTGCGCCATTGCGACATCGCGCCGGACGACGCGGTATACCCCGTCAGCATATAGGCGCTGCTGTCGGCAAGCGTATTGCGTATCATCAGGCCGGCTTTGGCGTAGGGATCGCTATAACGCAGATCGATCAGCCGCGCCGTAATGCTGCCGTCGCCTTTCAGGGTTTGATAGACGAAATTGAAGGCGTCGGCGGCGCCCCACATATCGCCGGTGTGCGCTTCCAGCGCAATCACATCCTGATCTTCGGTAGCGGTACCGGGCGTATCGGTTTTACCGATGTCCTGCCGTTTCCATGCGTCGCTGATTGGAGACGCCGGCGGCGTCGTCACGCTGACCACGTTGGAATAAACGGAGTCGCCAGCCTGATTGTAGGCTTTGACCCGGAAAGCGTAGGTGGTGTTGGGGGCCAGCGTGCCCACGTCCACCGAGGTGGCGTCCGGCCCCAGCGATTCGGCGCTGGTGTAGGCGCCGCCCGCCTCATAGGCACGGGGCGTGGTGTCGTAAGCGCCGTCGCCAAAGGTACCGGCATAGGAATATTCGACGATAAAGCCGCGCTCGTTATCCGAACAGTCGTTCCAGTCCAGTTGAACCACCGAACTGGAGATCGCGCCGGCGGTCAGGCTGTCCGGCGAGGCTGGCGGCTTATCTTCGCCGGTGTAGGGATCCAGCGATATCCCTGCGCGCAGGATTTTGGCGCTGACGCGATGGCGCGTCGCGGCCAGCCGGTTGTTTACGTCGGCGAGCGTCAGCGGCGTGATGCTGACGTCGTAATCCACCGGACCTTCGCGCTGGGTGAGGGTGGCGGTGCCGTCCAGATAGAAAATTTCGTTGAGCCACAGGCTGGGCATGATTTCGCCGTTACCGGCCGGCGCCCCGACGGTAAAGGGAACCATCGGATTACCGGTGCTGGTTTGGATGCCGGCATTCCACACGGCGGAGCGGCCGGGCGCACCGTCAAGGGGATAATCCGGCGCGTAGCGATCGGTCAACGCGACCTTTTTGATAAAGCCCTGCGTCGTCGTCACCAGCGGCGCATTTTCCGCCAGCAGGGTGCCGCCGCGATTGAAATAGTTCAGTTCCCAGTGCATCAGAAAGTATCCCTGACCGGTCAGGGTCAGGTGCTCGCCGGCGTGCAACAACAGGTACTTCCCTTCCTTTGAGCCTTTAATGGGTTCGACGTATTTATTCGCCTCGCCATCGTTGTTGCCGACCAGCGTGACGCCGGTCGCCGCCGGTCGCTGATACAGGCCGTTGATCTTTGGGTAGGACAGATCCTGATCGCCCTTATCGAACGCCGCATGCTCGGCCGCCGCGACGGACCCCGCACAGCGTTGCGTGTCGACGGCGGCAGCTTTACCGGCGAACCCGTATGCGCCGAACAGCAATCCGCCAAGCAGGGCGCTGAGTTGGCGTCGGGGCAGGCGATGACGGAGAGTTTCCATAAGTGTATCCTGGTGAATTTATAAATTATTGATTTTAATTGATATTGATAAACGCCAGACCATGCGCCCGGGCAGCGTATAGTAATTGGCGGAAAATGCCAAACTCATCATTGGTGTTATCAGAATTTTCCGGCGGGCAGCCCACGCCGGAGCCTCGGTCAACCGTCGCTGGCAGGCAGAGACGGGGTGATGGCGGTCGGCGATGTTTTTTCCCGCTCGGCCAGCAAATCGACAAAGGCGCGTACCTTGGCAGGGCGAAAACGCGAAGCGGGGAAGACCGCATGGATGCCCCCGCCGGGCAACTGCCAGTCGGGCAATACCTGTATCACATGGCCACGCGCCAGATCCTCCGCCACTGCGAAATCCGGCAATACGGACAGCCCGGCGCCTTGCCTTACGGCTTCGCGCACGGCGAAGGTGGCGCTAAAAAACAGATCGGCCTTGACTGTGACCGGGCAACTATCGGCGCCGGGGCGGGAGAAGACCCAGCGTAATGGGTCGCGCAGGGCGGTATTAGCGATAAACGGTAGTGCGGTGATGGCCGCAGGCGATGTCAGGTGGGCGATGCGTTCCCGCCACGCCGCCGGCGCCACTAGCCATTGCTGGAAGGTGCCTATTTGCCGGGCCTGCACATGAAGGTCGGTCAGCCAGCCAACCCGGATAGCCAGTTCGATATTGTCCGATAACAAATCCAGCGGTTGATCGCTCAGCTTCATGTCCACCTTGCAGCGCGGGTACTGGCGAGTGAAATCCGCCAGCGCCGGGACAACCACGCTGATGCCGTAATCAAGCGGCGCGGTCAGCCGTAACAACCCGGACGGCTCTGACGCAGCTTCGGCCAGCTCGGCAAAGGCATCCCCCGCTTCATGCAGAATCAGCGCGCAGCGTTGGTAGAAGCGGTATCCGGCCTCGGTGGGTTGTACATGGCGCGTGGTTCGAATCAGTAGGGCGGTATTGAACTCGCGTTCAAGACGGGCGATCTGCTGGCTGACGACGGCCTTGGTGATGCCAAGCCGTTCAGCGGCCGCGGTGAATGAACCGGTTTCGACGACGGCGGCGAAATAGGCCATGCGCCGCAGGTGGGGAACATCACCCAGTCCGGTATCGCTGTGATTGTTTGCTTTTAGCATACGCTCTATAAGGTTGGTCGGTATTTTTACGCCAATGGGTTTTGCTTATCATAAGCGACATTCTGCAAAACAATGGAGTCGGTGATGAGTAAAATCCTGCATTATGTTTTTGATCCCCTGTGTGGATGGTGTTACGGCGCCTCCCCAACCGTCGCCGCGCTGGCCGATCACCCGGCGTTTCGTTTGGAACTGTCGCCGAGCGGGCTGTTCGCCGATGAGGGCGCGCGGCCGATGAATGACGAGTTTGCCGCTTATGCCTGGAGCAATGACCAGCGTATCGCCCGGTTAACCGGCCAGCCTTTTTCCGAGCGTTATCGCCAGCAGGTGTTGGGTGACCGTCAGCAGGTGTTTGACAGCGGCGCGGCGACGCTGGCGCTGACCGCGGTTGCGTTGACCGAGCCATCGCGGGAAGTCGCGGCGCTCAAGGCGATTCAGCAGGCGCGTTATGTAGACGCCCGGGATGTCACGCGCCGCGAAAGCCTGGCGGTGTTGCTGAGTGAGGCGGGAATGACGCTGGCGGCGGTGCGGTTGTCGCAACCCGACGCGGCTTTGCTGGCAGCCACTCAGGCGCGCATCGGGCAAACGCGGGGGTTGATGTCGGCGTTAGGGGTTCACGGTGTGCCGACGTTTATCCTTGAGGAAGGCGGGCGGCACCAACTCGTCCGCAGTGACGCCGTCTATTCCGATCCGCAGGCGTTTATCAAACAGTTGCTGTCGGCGTGATGGTATAGCCATACCACCAGCAGCGTCCGCGGCCTTTGCGGCGGCGATACATGAACGAGGAAACGTGAGATGCAGACCAATTTGGATATTATCCGTGCCACCTATGAAGGCACATCCGAAGAGAATGGCAAGCAGTTGTTATCGGTACTGGCACCGGACGCGGTCTGGATTGAGGCGGCGGGCTTCCCTTATGCCGGTACTTACGTCGGTCCGCAGCAGATTGTCGATGGCGTGTTTCATCGGCTGGCGACCGAATGGGAAGGGTATCAGGCGCAGGTCCACACCTATCTGGCGGACGGCGATCGGGTGGCGGCCTTTGGCGTCTATTCAGGGACGTACCGTGCGACGGGCAAGGCGATGACGGCGACGTTCGCCCATCTTTATCAACTGCGCGCAGGGCAGATTATCCGCATGGAGCAGTATGTGGACAGCGCGATGGTGTGTCAGGCGATGGAAACAGCCTGAGCGGCGGCGTTAAATCCGGGGTGTGGTTAAGCTGAATATCCAGCCCTGACGCGCAGGGGTACGGTATAGCGCGCGGTATTGGTATCGAGGCATGTTGCCAATCAGGCCGCCAGCGGCGGCCTGATTGCGCGATCAGGAAACGTGTTGCAGAAACTCGCGCAGACGATCGCTGGGCGGATTCGAAATCAACGCATCCGGATGGCCGTCTTCGGCAATACGGCCTTTATCGATGAAGATCAGGCGGGAAGCCACTTTCTGGGCAAAACCCACTTCGTGGGTCACGATGACCATAGTCATGCCTTCTTCGGCCAGATCCTTCATCACGTTCAGCACTTCATGGCGCAGCTCCGGGTCCAGCGCCGAGGTCGGCTCGTCAAACAGCATCAGCTTAGGTTTGACCGCCAGCGCCCGGGCGATCGCCACACGTTGCTGCTGCCCGCCGGACAGTTCGGACGGGTAGTGATGCGCGCGTTCCGCCAGACCCACTTTGCCCAACAGCTCACGGGCCAGTTTCTCCGCGTCGGCCTTGCTGGCGCCGCGCACCCGAATCGGGCCGAAGGCGACGTTTTCCAGCGCGGTCAGGTGCGGGAACAGGTAGAACTGCTGGAACACCATGCCGGCCTCCTGACGAATCAGGCGCTCGTCCACTTTCGGATCGTTGACGGTCAGACCGTCCACCACCAGCTCGCCGCTGCTGATTTCTTCCAGCTTGTTGATGCAGCGCAGCAGGGTGGATTTCCCGGAGCCGGACGGCCCGATAATCACCACCACTTCACCCTGATTGATGTTCAGGTTGATGTCGTGCAGTACCTGAGTCTGACCGTAGTGTTTCGATACGTTTTTGAATTCAATCATATAATCTTCAGTCTTCTTTCCAGCCAGCGCATTCCAATGGTAAGAACCAGTGTAATGACCAGGTAGATAATCGCCGTGGCAGTCAGTATTTCCAGCGCGCGGAAATTACCCGCAATGATTTCCTGTGCCTGACGCGTCAGCTCAGATACACCAATCACGATACACAATGACGTGTCTTTAATACTGATGATCCACTGGTTACCCAGCGGGGGCAACATACGGCGCAATGCCAGCGGCGTAATGACATGACGCAACGTGGCGCGGTGCGATAATCCCAGCGCCAGGCCGGCTTCGGTAAAGCCTTTATGGATGGACAGCACCGCACCACGCGTAATTTCGGCGATGTAGGCGCCCGAGTTAATCATGATAGTGATTACGGCTGCGGTAACAGGGTCGATACGAACCGATGTCAATACCATGGGGAGGGCGAAGTAGATGTACATTATCTGTATCACCATGGGGGTGCCACGGATCACTTCGATAAAGACCAACGCGATGCGATTGGATAGCCACCCGCCATAGACGCGGGCAAATCCCGCAACGACGCCAATAACCAGGCCGCCCAATAGACCCAGCACGGAAATCAGCAGAGTCATTTGGGCCCCTTCCAGCAACTGAGGGATAGACGGCCAAATGACACTCCAGTCAAACTGCATGAACATTCTCCAGCAATGATAACGCCATAATGGCAAGGCGCCGCCCGGTCTTCCCGGCGGCACCGCAAAAGCGATTCAACCTGTCAGGTGTCCTACCCGTTATTTCGGGTCGGTACCGAACCATTTTTTGTAGATGGCGGCGTAGGTGCCGTTGTCGCGCAGGGTTTTCAGCGCGCCGTTTACCTTGTTACGCAGCTCGTCGCTGCCTTTCGGGAAGGCGACGCCGTACTGCTGTGCCTTGATCGATTCGCCTACGGTTTTGAACTTGCCGTTGCCGGCGGTTTTGATGAAGTACAGGATATTCGGCGTGTCATGCAACACGGCGTCGGCACGGTTGGTGCCCAGTTCCAGATAGGCGTTGTCGATGTTCGGGAACTGGCGCAGTTCCTTGGTTTTGATGTTGGCTTTAGCGTAATCGACCGAACCGGTGCCGCTCTTCACCGCCACCACTTTGCCGGCCAGATCCTGCTCGCCTTTGATGTCCTGATTGTCGGCGCGCACCATCACCAGCAGGCCGCTGTTGTAGTAACCGTCCGAGAAATCGATTGCGCGTTTGCGCTCTTCGGTAATGGTAATGCCTGCCAGCGCCAGATCCACGTTGCGGGTCTGCAGCGCCGGGATGATGCCGCTGAAATCCATCGGCTTCAGGGTGTAATTCAGGTTCAGTTGCTTGGCGATGGCATCCCACAGGTCGATGTCAAAACCGACGTACTTGTCGCCTTGCTTGAATTCAAACGGCACGAACGCGGTGTCGGTCGCCACGAGCAGCGGTTTCTCCGCCGCCTGACCGGACAGGCTGAAGGCCAGCGCAAGTGCGGCCAGTGAAGCTTTAAATAACGATTTCATCAAAACGTCCTTCCTCTCGTTGGTTATATATTCCGCTGTCTTACCGCACCTTACGGGTTTGCTGCGTCAGCCCCGGCATGCAGGCATGGGGCCGATGGCCCGGCATCGGTCTGGTCACCCGCCGTACTGTTATTCAGGGGGCGGTGGAGAAAACAGGGGGAGTCGTTGCCAAAACAGGACGGGTAGACCCGCTAATTATTATGGTGCATCCATCAGAAACGCCTATGGAATGCGCTGCTATGAATAACTGAATTGTGCAGGGGACACAACCGTTGATTACGTTCCGGGGACAATATTGCTAACAAGCGCTAACTTTTTGTACGTTTTGCACCGCACATTCGAGCGATTTGCGTAGTGATGCAAAAAAAACGCATATTATTTCAGGTTGTCTCATGGCGCTAAAATAGCGGGAAACGGCGTGGATGAAACCGCAAAAGGAGGATGAGTCAGTGGGAAGGGCGGGGAAACCCGGCGGCTGGGCCGCCGGTCGTCATTGATGAATTATTCGATGTTGGCTTCGATGAACCACAGGTACTGATCCAGATCGCGGGACGCGGCGGTGAGCATGTCCGCGGTATCTTCGTCCTGTGCCTGACTGATGGCTTTGCGGACGGTGTTCGCCACGACGGCGTAGCGATCCGCCAGGGCCTTCAGGTGGTCCTGTACGCTGTGGATAGTGAGCGGGTAGCTCTTCAGCGCGGTTTTCTCGTGGACGACCTGAGTGGTGCCGGTCGCCACGCCGCCCAACTGCACCACGCGCTCGGCGAAGGTGTCCAGGTGGGTAATCAGCGAGGTGCGGAAGGTATCCAGCATCTCATGTACGGCGATGAAGTTCGCCCCGCGCATGTTCCAGTGCGCCTGCTTGGTGATCAGCGACAGATCGGTAAAGTCCACGACCAGCTGATTGAGCAGGGCGATGGTCGAGGCTTTAACGTTATCGTCCAGATCGTTACGGGTGAAAATAAGATCAGCGGAAGCTGCTTTTACCAGTTTGGCTGTACGCATAGTATTATCCTCTTTATTTCCGTTATTACTGATAATGATTCTGGCTGTCAACGAAGCGAATTATAGCAGCCGATGTGAGCGGAAGATGCTCAGTTCGGTCTATTACAGGAATAGACTCAGTCATCTAAGGGCATCGCCTTGCCGGCACGCTATTTATCATTCGAATCAGCCGGTAAAATAGTCGAAAAGGATGGGTTGGATATTGATATAAATTACAATATGTTGCGTTGATTCGTGACGAGGGAAAATCGGCGATATTTCACCTTTAGTGCTATTTTAATATGCAATTCTTTTCAGAATGTGTCCGCTGGAAATTAAGTCAGCCGACGGGATAGTCACACGAAATGATATTTCCCGGCCGGGACTGGCCGGGGAAACGGTTATTTTCAGGCGGAGCGGCGATGACGCCGCTTATTCAGGACGAGGCGAATCTCAGGACGAGGCCGATGCAGCGTTCTTTTTCGCGCTAAGCGTGGTGCCCAGCGAGGCGATAATGATAAACGCCAGCGCCAGCCACTGGATGAGTGATAGATGCTCGTTCAGAAAGATAATGCCGGATATGGCCGCCACGGCGGGTTCCAGACTCATCAGCGTGCTGAAGGTGCGCGTCGGCAACCGGGTCAGCGCCAACATCTCCAGCGTATACGGCAAGGCGGTAGAGAGCACCGCCACCGCAATGCCGATCGGCAGAATACTGAGTGAAAACAGGCTGTTGATGTCGGAAAACAGCAGACCTATCGGGCAATACACCAGCGCGGCGATCAGCGACCCCATCGCCACGGTACCGGCGCCGTGGCTGGCGCCCGCTTTCTGACCAAACAGAATATAGCCCGCCCAGCAGGCGCCGGCGCCAACCGCGAAGGCGGCGCCGGTCAGATCCACATTATCAATATGTTGCCCAAGCGGCAGCAGTAGCCACAGCCCGGCGGCGGCCAGCAATACCCACATGAAGTCCAGCAGACGACGAGAGGCCAGAATCGCCACCGCCAGCGGCCCGGTGAACTCCAGCGCCACCACGATCCCCAGTGGTACGGTGCGCAGCGCCAGATAGAACAGATAATTCATGCCGCCCAACGTGATGCCGTAGACCAGCAACGGCAACCGATCCGAGCCGAAATGCAGCCGCCAGGGTTTGAACACCACCAGCAGGATCAACGCGCCTATCGCCAGGCGCAGCGCCGTCATGCCGGACGCGCCGATCAGCGGGAAGACCATCTTGGCCATCGCCGCGCCGGTCTGGATAGAAAGCATGGCGATGATGATCAGTAATACCGGCAGGAATACAGAGTTTTTGAATGTGGAAATCAAGGTCATTGCAGGGCCTTAAAATTCAATGTGCAACCAGAAAAAAGCAGGCAATAAATGAACAAATTATTCCAGGTTAGTTTACTCTTATTGACCTTAATTTACTCTCCATTTGAAAATCTTTTTTTTGATATAAATTCAGTTTGAAAATTAATCAAAAAATTAAGAAAACTCCGTATCGAAGCGCAGCGGAACATTTATTTTTTCATATCACTTTGAACTTTATTTGTGATTTTAAATCAATGGCTTAAATTGAAAATGAAATGAATTGTTACATGTTTGACCTAATTGAAAAATAATAACCAGGCGGCATGTGCCCTAATTTTTTGTTATATTTGCCTCGCTTAAATCTTCTTTCGTAAGATAATTCGAGGCATATTATGAAAAAAATCGCGTGTCTTTCCGCTCTGGCTTGTGTTCTGGCCGTAAGCGCAGGTACTGCAGTGGCTGGTGAAAGCACTGTATCTCTTGGTTATGCTCAGGGCGATGCTCAGGGCGTGCAGAACAAGCTGCCGGGTTTCAACCTGAAATACCGTTACGAATTCGATAACAGCCAGCTGGGCGTAGTAGGGTCTTTCACCTACCTGCAAGACAGCCAGACTGTTAACGGTACTTACGACAAAGCGCAGTACTACGGCTTCAGCGCGGGTCCGTCTTTCCGTTTCAACGACTGGGCGAGCATCTACGGTCTGGTTGGCGTGAGCGCGGCTAAATTCACCGCCAACAACACCAACGGTTCTTCCAACAACAGCTCCAGCGATGCGGGCTTTGTATACGGGGCCGGTCTGCAGTTCAACCCGGTTCAGAACGTAGCCTTTGATGTTGGTTACGAGCAGAGCCGTGTCCGCAGCGTTGACGTAGGCAGCTGGAACGTGGGCGTAGGCTACCGTTTCTAATCGCGCCATGCGTTGCACGCACTGCGTGAAACGATGTGTTCTGAAAAATCCGCCCGACAGGGCGGATTTTTTTATGGCTGCGGCAAGCCCGCCAGCAATTTTTTGAGCAGCAGGTTGAGCTGTTGCTGTTCGTCTTCATTCAGTGACGCCAGCACCTGTCGCTCATTGTCAGTATGCAGCGTCACCAGCGTATCCATCAGTTCCCGCCCTTGTTCCGTCAGCGTCACCAGCGTCCCACGACGATCCTGCGGGTTGCTCTGACGCGCCACCCACTGCGCTTGTTCCAGCCTGTCGATGCGGTTGGTCATGCCGCCTGACGACATCATCAGCGCTTCGTACAACTGCGTGGGCGTCAGCGCATAGGGCGCGCCGCTGCGCCGCAACGTCGCCAGCACGTCAAACTCGCCGGGACGCAGACCGAAACGGGTGAACAGCGGGTTGAGATGGTCCCGTTCGAGTCGCTGGGCGGCTTCGAACAGCCGACCCAGTACCTGCATCGGGAACGGGTCAATATCCGGCCTTTCCCGCCGCCATTGTTCATAAGCGTTATCTGCACGATCTGTCATAAGTGTAATTTATCTTGACGTTAAGATTCTTTTTGTGAAGATATTCTACGGACAATACATGTCGTCGTTCAAGTATCAGAGGGTCATAAGGAGCGTTATGTCACACGCAATTCGTGCAGGATCACTGTTTTTTGTCGTCATTACCGTCATGTTGCTGGGGCTGAATCTCCGGCCGGTGCTGGCAGGCGTCGGGCCGCTGCTGTCGCGGATTCAGGCGGCGACCGGCATGGGGGATACGCAGGCTGGCCTGCTGACTACGTTGCCGGTATTCGCCATGGGAATCTGCGCCCTGTATGGCGGCTGGCTACAGGCCAGACTGGGAGAATACCGCGGCATCGGCATCGGCATTGTCGGGATTGCGGTCGCCTGCCTGCTGCGCTGCTGGCTGACCAGCACCGCCGGGTTGTTGCTGACCGCTGCGCTGGCCGGTATCGGCATCGCGCTGATTCAGGCGTTGATGCCATCGTTTTTGCGGCGCAGTTTCAGTCGGCAAAGCAGCCGGCTTATGGGGTTGTACACGACCGCCATCATGGCCGGCGCAGCGCTGGCGGCGGCCAGCATCTCGCCGCTGGCGGACATCATTGACTGGGACGGCGCGCTGGCGATATGGGGCGGGCTGGCGACGCTGGCGACGCTGGCCTGGCTGATTACGGTGTCGCTGAGTCCGATGCCGGATACCGCGCCGCGTTCGGGTTCAGCGCCTGCGTCGTCGCAGAACCGGGCCTGGGCGCTGATGATCTTTTTCGGCATCGGCACCGCCGCGTATACCCTGGTGCTGGCCTGGCTGCCGCCGTATTACACCCAGCTTGGCTGGAGCCCCGCCCGTAGCGGGTTATTGCTGGGCGGGCTGACGCTGACCGAAGTGGTGGCCGGGCTGCTGGTTTCGTTGCTGATCAACCGCTTCCCGGACCGGCGTTATCTGTTGTTGCCGGTATTGGTATTGCTGCTGCTGGGAATGGCCGGCCTGATGCTGGCGCCGCAGACGCTGGTGTTGCCGATCATGATTGCGCTGGGGTTGGGCATTGGCGCGCTGTTTCCGCTGTCGCTGATTATCGCGCTGGATCAGGTGGACGACCCGCGTCAGGCGGGCGCGCTGATGGGGTTTGTGCAAGGAGGCGGTTATCTGATCGCCAGCCTGATGCCGCTGCTGGCGGGTGTCATCCGGCAGTACACCAGCGGTCTGGGGCAGGCCTGGCTTATCATGGCGGCGGGGGTCGTGGTGCTGATCCTGATGGCGCTGCGTTTCGCTCCGCGCCGTCAGGTTCCGGCGTCGGCCTAACGGCGTGAAAACGCCAACTGCGGCGTCAGGAACAGGTTGCGGAAGTATTCCCGAACCGCCTGCATCGCCGGGGTAAACTCGGCGTCGTGAGACCAGGCTAGCCCGACGCTCATCGGATGCACCCGGTCTTTCAGCGATCGGGTTTCGATACGCCGCCCCTCAAGCGACCAGGGGCGGTACACCAGATCGGACAGGATCGCCACTCCCAGCCCGTTCGCCACCATGCTGCGCACCGCCTCCACGGAACTGGTGCGCAGCATCACTTTCGGGCGATGCCCGCTCAATTCCCAATAGCGCATGGCGCTGTGATCCGCTTCATCCACCGTCAACATGATAAACGGTTCGTCGGCGACATCCGCCAGACTCACCTCCGGTTTGTCGCACAATGGGTGACGGCTGGGCAGCCATAGCCGTCGCTCCGAATTAAACAGGGGCTCGGCGGTGATTTCCGGGTGGGTAATGTTGGCGGTCAGCACCAGCGATAAATCCAGCGAACGATCCAGCAACCCCGTTTCGATGTCCTGCCGCTCGCGTTCGTTGAGATGAATGGTGACGTGAGGAAAGCCGTATGACAGCCGCTGCAGATGAAACGGCAGAAAATACCCCATCACCGTATAGCTGGCGGCCATGTTAAGCGAACCGGCGATACGGTTGTCGGTCAGCGGAATATGCATGGCGTCATCCACGCTGCGCAGCACGGCGTAGGCGTGATTAAGGAAGTAGCTGCCGTTTTCGGTCAGCGTCATGCCGTGCACCGAGCGCAGGAACAGCGGTTTTCCCAGCAGGTTTTCCAGCTCCTGAATCGCGGTGGTGACCGCCGACTGCGAGATATTGAGGTGAATCGCCGCCTGGGATATCTGGCCCATCTCCGCGGTGGCGATGAAGTAGCGGATTTGGCGCAATGTGACCATGGCATGCCCCTTGTCGGTGAGCGTTCTGTTTTTCAGATAGCGAGCATTCTGAAAATACGTCTTTCCGAATAGAAAATAGTGGTTCTATATTATTTTTAAACAAAACCATCACAAATAAGAAATAATTATGAAATATGAAATCGATCTGAATTCCGATATGGGCGAAAACTTTGGTCCCTGGAAAATAGGCGATGACGTTGATCGGCAGATTATGCCTTATATAAGTTCCGCCAATATTGCCGCCGGATTTCACGCCGGCGATCCTTCTACCATGCGGCAGACCATTGAGTGGGCCAGCGATTATGGCGTCGCGGTCGGCGCGCATCCCGGATTTCGCGATTTGGTCGGTTTTGGCCGGCGGCATATTCATAGTCAGCCGCAGGAAGTGGTGAATGACATTCTGTATCAGCTTGGGGCATTGCGTGAATTTACCCGGCTGTATCAATTACCGTTGCAGCACGTCAAACCGCACGGTGCGCTTTATATGCATCTGGCGCGCGATCAGCCGTCCGCGCAGCTGTTTGTGGAAACCCTACATCGGTTAGACCCCGAATTACGGCTGTTTTGCCTGCATGGGTCATGGGTCTGGCAGGAAGCAAAAAAACTGCAACATCCGGTTATTTGTGAATTTTATGGCGACAGGGAATACGACGCCAGCGGCTCTATCGTATTTACCCGCCGGGTGGGCGAGCTGGACCCGGCGCGGGTGGCGGCGAAAGTGGTGCGCGCCTGTGTGGAAGGCAAAGTGACGACGGTTGACGGCGACGATATTCACGTCGAGTTTGATTCGATTTGTATTCATAGCGATACGCCCGGCGCGCTGACATTAATTAAAACGACCCGGGAAGCATTGAATAACGCCAATATTCACGTGCGTTCGCCATTGCGGAATAGTTTTAATAATCGGTAATTGATAAATAATTATACCCAAAATAATTCGAGTTGCAGGAAGGCGGCAAGTGAGTGAATCCCGATGAGCTTACTCAGGTAAGTGATTCGGGTGAACGAGTGTAGCCAACGCACCTGCAACTTGAAGTATGACGGGTATATAAGGATTGAGGCTAATGAAAACATATGAGGTTTGTTCTCCGTTACCGGGTATTTTTTATCGTCAGCCCGCACCGGACACTCCCGCGTTTATTGAAGAAAATACCCCGGTTACCGCAAATAGCGTTATTGGTCTGGTCGAGGTCATGAAACAGTTCAGTGAAATTTATGCGGAGCAGGCTGGTGAATTGGTGTCTTTCTGTGTGAATAGCGGTGATGCGCTGGAGCCGGGGCAGGTAATAGCCATCATAAAAATCGATGAATAACGGTAAAACCTACCCTATATCCTCATTATTACGTCATCAGGAGCAAAGCGAAGATGCGTCAGCCGATCAAAAAATTGCTTATCGCCAACCGGGGGGAAATTGCCGTTCGCATTATTCATGCCGCCCGTAGTCTGGGGATTGCCACAGTGGCCGCCTGTAGCGAGGCCGATGTCGATTCGCTGCCCGTGCGTCTGGCGGATGAAAAGGTGCTGCTGGGGCCGGCGCGCGCCGACCAGAGTTACCTGAATCAGGCCGCGTTGTTGCAGGCGGCCAGCGACAGCGGGGCGGATGCGGTACATCCGGGATACGGTTTTCTGTCTGAGAACGCCGCCTTCGCCGACGCGGTGGAGCAGGCTGGGCTGGTGTTTGTCGGCCCGACGGCCGAAACCATTCGCATGATGGGCGACAAGGCCGTGGCGCGGCACACCGCGCAGGCGGCGGGGGTGCCGGTTGTGCCCGGCTCGGGGGTGTTGTCGTCGCTGGAGGCGGCGTTACAGGCCGCCACAGCGATCGGCTATCCGCTGCTAATCAAGGCGGCGGCCGGCGGCGGCGGGCGCGGCATCCGGGTCGTCAATCATGAGGACGACCTGAAACGCGAGTTTCCGATTGCCCAGAGCGAGGCGAGGGCCGCGTTCGGATGCGGCGATGTCTATCTGGAGTTGTTTATCCGCCACGCCCGTCATATCGAAGTGCAAATTCTGGGCGACGGCGAGCGGGCGGTGCATCTGTATGAGCGCGAATGCTCGTTGCAACGTCGCCGCCAGAAAGTATTCGAAGAAGCCCCATCGCCGGCGCTGACGCCGACACAGCGCGAGGCGTTGTGTGGCAGCGCCTTGCAACTGGCGCAGCAGTTGCGTTACCGCAGCGCCGGTACGCTGGAATACCTGTTCGATGCCGAGCGGGAACAGTTTTATTTCATCGAAATGAATACCCGCATTCAGGTTGAACATCCGGTAACGGAGCGGGTTACCGGCGTCGATCTGGTGCAGTGGATGTTGCGTATCGCCGGCGGCGAACCGCTCAGTCTGCGCCAGGAGACGATTGGTCTGCATGGTCATGCCTGTGAAATGCGCATCAACGCTGAAGACCCTGCGCGTAATTTCTTCCCCTGCCCCGGCGTGGTGGACTCGCTGACCTGGCCGCAAGGCCCCGGTATTCGCATCGACAGCCATTTGTTTAGCGGTTACCGCGTCCCGCCGTATTACGACTCTCTGCTGGCCAAGCTGGTGGTATCCGGACCGACGCGCCAGCAGACGCTGGCTCGCGCCGAGCAGGCGTTGAATCAGTTGCGAATCGGCGGCATCACCACCACGCAGTCATTGCATCAATGGCTGCTGGCGGATACCCGGCTGCGCGCCGGGCACTTTGATACCACCTCGCTGGAAAGCTGGTTGCAGGCGCGAGAAGCCGAATCACTGTCGCTGTCGAAGGAGGCCTGAGATGACGTTTCCTGCAATACGCTACACCTTTGGCGGCGATGAGCACCTGTTTGCCGAGATTGACCAAGCGATGTCGCTGAGCGCGTTTTTCCGCGGACTGGCGATGACCCGTGCGCTGGAGCAGCAGGCGCTGCCCGGCGTGCTGGATATTTGCCTGGCTAATGCGTCCTTTCAGGTGCGCTTCAATCCGGATGTTATCGCGCCGCAGACGCTGCTGGAGACGGTGCAGAGCACTGAACAGCAGGCACAGACGATGACGGTGCTCGACACGCGCATCATCGAAATTCCGGTGCTGTACAACGACCCCTGGACCCACGAAACCCTGATGCGGTTTCGCGATCGCCATCAGGATCCGGCGGCTACCGATCTGGAATATGCCGCGCGCATCAACGGTTATCAGGACGTGGCGGCGTTTATTGCGGCGCACAGCGGCACGCCGTGGTTCGTGTCGATGGTGGGATTCGTGGCGGGATTGCCGTTCATGTTTCAGATGGTGGAACAGGCGCAACAGCTTCAGGTGCCGAAATACCTGCGACCGCGTACCGATACCCCAAAATTGTCGCTGGGGCACGGCGGCTGTTTCGGCTGTATCTATTCGGTGCGGGGGGCGGGCGGCTACCAGCTGTTTGGCGTCACCCCGGCACCGATTTACGACCCGGAACAACGTCTGGACTATCTGCAATCGTCGATGGTGTTTTTCCGCGCGGGCGACATCGTGCAGTTCAAACCGATCGATCTGGCGCGTTATGAACAGGACGTACAGGCGGTTGACGCCGGTCGCTTCAGCCTGCGCATTCGCCCGGTAACGTTTGAACTGGATAAGTTCCTCGCCGACCCGGCCGGCTATCAACACTATCTTCAGGGGGTACTGTATGCAGGGTAGTAGCGCGCAGATATCGAGTGTGCGGATATCGAATGTACGGATCAATGTCATCCGGCCGGGGCTGGCGACCTCAATACAAGATGGCGGTCGCGAAGGCTATTACCACCTTGGTATTCCGCCGTCCGGCGGGCTGGATCAGTATTCGTTGCAACTGGCGAATTTGCTGGTGGGCAATCCGGCGCAGGCGGCCGTGCTGGAAATGACGTTGCTGGGGCCGGAACTGCAGTTTGAGGGCGATGCGCTGGTGGCGGTGTGCGGGGCGCGGATGTCGCCGCTGCTGGACGGTATGGCGATGCCGCTGGATACCTCGTTTGCGGTGCGTGCCGGTCAGGTGCTGCGGTTTGCGCCGACGACGGCCGGGTGCCGCGCCTATCTGGCGGTGGCGGGCGGCATCGCGGTGCCGGAGGTGCTGGGCAGCCGTTCGACCTATGCGCTTGGCGCGCTGGGCGGTTATCAGGGGCGCCGACTGGCCGCCAATGATGTGCTACCGGTGGGGGAGGCGTACCGTAAAACGGCGCCGGGTGTGACCGTGCCGGCCGACTGTCTCCAGACGCTCGACAAGCGCGTGACGCTGCGCATGGTGACCGGGTTATACATTCACCGCCTGACCCCGGCGGCGGTAGAACAATTTTTTGCCGATGACTGGCGGGTCGGCACCGAAGCCGACCGCATCGGCTACCGCCTCAAGGGCGGGGCGCCGCTGGCGTTTGAGCCGCGCACGCCGCCGTTTGGCGCCGGCTCGGATCCGTCCAATATCGTCGATGCCTGTTACCCCATCGGCTCGGTGCAGGTGCCGGGCGGTCTGGAGCCGATCATTCTGTTGCGCGATGCGGTGTCCGGCGGTGGTTACATGACGCTGGGGACGGTGATAAGCAGCGATCTGGACATCATCGGGCAACTACAACCCCACTATGGCGTTCGTTTTGCGCCCGTATCGCTGGAGGAGGCGCTGGCCGCCCGGCAACATTATCGCCGCCGTCTTGAACGGCTGACGCTGTTGTTAACGAACTAGATGTTAACGCACTGATTTCAGACGGTCCCGCCGATTTTCCCCTGCGCCAACACCAGGAACGGCGACGGCGGCGGGACCTCGTCTGACATACCGAACTACCTGCGCGACCGTGCGGCTTTTGCCGCGGCGGCGGGTGGGTTCGGCCATAACGCATGCCGCCATGTCGTATGACGTTGTAGATGTGTAGCGTGGTATGACGCTGGCGGCGTGTCATTAAATACGGGTCTGTGGAGGGGTTGCGATGGCTGAGGTATCTGATGTTCAGGGGGCAGCGGCGGCATCGCCTGCCGATACGGTGTCCGGAACGGAGCGCATGGGAAAACTATCGCTGACCATGGCCTGGTGGGCGGTGTGCAGCGCGATTTTTTATATTGTCGTGGGGGCGTCGCTGGCGCTGAATTACGGCGCGCGCAACGCCATTATCGGTATGGTGCTATCCGTCGTGTGCTACGGTTTGATCAACGCGGCCATTAGCCGCTTCGCTATTCGCAGCGGCCTGTCGGTGGCGGCATTTTCCGGCCAGTTGTTCGGCCAGGCGGGGTCGGCGCTGGCGACGCTGATCTTTTTCTCCACCGCCATTTATTACGCGGTGTTTGAAGGTTCGGTGATTGCATTCGCCATCAATCACCTGTTTCCGTCGCTGGATTATCACTGGGCCGCGTTGCTGGTGGTGCTCTACAGCGTGCCGCTGATTTTCGGCAGCGTGCAGCACTGGCTGGACAAGTTCAACGGCGTGCTGCTGCCGTTTTATCTGCTTGGGCTGGCACTGACGGTGGCGGTGTCCATTCAGCATTACGGCTATCAGCCGCAATGGTTGTCATTCGGCCCGGCATCGCCGCCCGCCTATGGCTGGTGGAACTGCTTCACTTACTACATGGGGGTGTGGATTTTGATGATGTACACCTTCGATTACGCCCGGTTTGGCCGTCAGGAAGACAGCCGGTACCACGCGCGCATCAATTTCGGCATGCCGTTCTATCTGATCACGTTTCTGTTGAACGGGGTGGTCGGCATCTATCTGGTCAGCAGTTTTGCCCAGCAGAATGGCGTCAGTGAAACCGCGGTGGTGGTGAATATCCTCAATCTGCTGGGTTTCTGGGGGCTGCTGTTCGTGTGGGTGACCCAGACACGCATCAATACCGCCAACTATTATCTGGCCACCGTCAACATGCAGGTGTTTTTTGATCGCCTGCTGCGGCTGCGTTACCGCAAGATTGTCTGGGCCTGCGTGGTAGGGGCGGCGGTCTATGTGCTAATGCTGGCGGATGTGTTCGCCTATATTTTGCAGGCGCTGGCCTACCAGGGCGTATTTGTGGTGGCGTGGGTCGGCGTGGCGCTGGCGCATATCGTCTTTCAGCGTGCGCAACCCACCGCCGCGCCAGTGCGCGCGTTTAATCCGACCGGTCTCGGCGCCTGGCTGCTGAGCGTGATAGCCGGGGTGGCGCTGATGCACGGCAGCGCCGTATGGCAGTCGTTTTCCGCGCCGGTGACCTTTGCCGTCGCGCTGGCGCTGTACGGGTTGTTGCCGCACAAGCGTAGCGCCTGAAAGCGCAGGGCAGGGATGCCCGCTGGTCCCGGCTATTCACTGCCGGACCATGTAATGTAGAGAGTACACAGCTGGAATATGACCTGCTGACCGTCACGTTACAGCAGGGCATTCCGGAAAATGAGAAGCCGGAAAACATTGCCATAGAAAACCGCAATCAGGTGGGAGTTTAGGCATTGGAACATCAACATTAATTTTTTATTGTTCCTCATTACGATGTTTGCCCCGATGGTATCGGGGCTTTTATTTTTAATAATTCAGGAACGTTTATCTGATATTGATGGGAGCGTTGCAGGTTGTCTATTGCTGTATGGAAATATTTATTCTCTTTTATTTTATAGCGATAGTTTTTCTGATTTGAGGGTTGAGAGTATTCCGATGTCGATATGGGAAATGCCGAATAATATCTATTTTACGAGTCCGGATTGAGAGCCTTTAATCTGGGGCGTTGTGTAGGTTTAAATGTATTTCCTTGTTTTTCGATTTTTACGATGCTTTAGAGGTGAGTTATGAATATGAAATATGGTAAATGGTTTTTCCCCTTCGCTGTCGTAGGAGTGTTGTTTGCTAATATGGTACACGCGGAGGTGCAGACTGCTGACAGGACAAAATCTATATTCAAAAAATATCAATCAGGAAAAACCGAAACGGGTGTGTATAATATGAGTGGCTATTGTGTTGCGCTATATCGACCAGATGGTAAAAATATAAATAATGCGCATTACTTTGAAATTGGTAATAATCATTTCAATCAGTTGCCTGCGGATCATCCCGAAAAGCTTAATATTATTTTTGTGCCTGTGTCATCTTCAGATACTAAAACCAGTTGTGGGAGTAGTAGTGTGGAGGATCCATCGAATAAAAAAAGAAAGAATGTGCATTTTAATCTCACGTTCGTTAATTTAAACCCACCAGGTTAATGGTGCTTTTTTTTGCTAAATTTATACTCGCTTGATTGAGTGTGAAATAAAACGTTTTTTATTTAATACTCATCAGGAGTGAATCATGGAGCATGTTGAAAAAAATTTCTTTCTGCTTCTGTTATAGCTTTTTCTCTCTGTCGTATTCCACGGCGGTAATCGCTCACTGCTTTTCGTGGGGGTGGGGACGGGAAACAGATACCTGTGATTCGGATCGAAAATTTGCACCACCGCTATGGTGACACGGTGATCTTGCGTGCGCTTTCATTACATATCCGGCACGGAGAAACCTGCGCCATTCTCGGCCGCTCCGGCAGCGGCAAGAGTACGCTGCTCAATGTGCTGGGGCTGCTGGAGCCGCTACAGCAGGGCAGCTATCACCTGGATGGCGAGGATATCCGGCAGTGTTCCGCCAGTTTGCGGGCCCGGTTGCGTAATCAAAAACTGGGGTTTGTGTTCCAGCATTTTCATTTGCTGACCAGCCATAACGTGCTGGATAACGTGGCGTTGCCGCTATTGTATCGGAACGTCCCGGTTGTGCAGGCCCGCCGCCGCGCCGCCGGGGTTCTGGGCGAATTGGGCATGTATTCGCATCGTCTGCAACGCCCGGCAACGCTGTCCGGCGGGCAGCGCCAGCGGGTCGCATTAGCCCGGGCGCTGGTGGGCGAGCCGGCCGTGTTGCTGGCTGATGAACCGACCGGCAATCTGGATGCTGAAACCGCGCAGGAAATCCTCAACCTGTTGCTGGACATCAACCGCCAGCGGGCGTTAACCATCGTCATGGTGACCCATGACGAACGATTGGCGCAGCGGCTGCAGCGGCGTTGCCGCATGCATGACGGTACGCTGGTCGGGGAGTGAACACGCCATGAATGTTATGCAACAGTGGCTTGAAGCCTGCCGCAATCTGATCGCGTTCCATCAGCGCGCGTCGCTGGCGATGCTGGGCATCGGCGTTGGCAGTGCGCTGGTGGTGGCGCTGTTGCTGCTGGGCAAAAGCGCCCAGCAGATGGCGTTGAGCGCGTTTGACAATCTGGGCGGCGATATCATCGTGGTTGAAATCGGCGTAAAGGAGGACAACTCGTCGCAATCGGCAGTGCCGCTGCCGGTTAATCTGGATTTTTCCGCGCTGGCCCGCGTCCATCGCGGCATTCGGCGCGTCGTCCCGCTGGCTCGCTGGAATATCAGGCTGCCGCAAAAGAATGATGATGACGACGGCATCCCGCTGGTGGTGATCGGCTCTACACCTGATCTGATGCCGTTGCTGGGGCTGACGCTGACGCGGGGGCGGGCGTTTTCCCGTTACGACAGCCGCAGCACCTATAGCATTGTCAGCGCGGAGCTGGCGTCCCGGCTGGCGGGTGCCTCATCGACGCGCGCTCTTCAGCTCGGCCGTTACGCCTTCGATGTTATCGGTATCCTGAAACCGGCGACGGTGTCGATTGGCGGTCAGACTATCGACCACGTGGTGCTGGTGCCGATAGAAACGATCACGCGGATTTCTCCTTTTGCGAGCACGGACCTGCTGTACATACAGGTGACGTCGACCGCGCTCCTGACGCCGGTTGTCAATGCGATCCGCCCCTGGCTTGAGCAGATGCTGCCGACGCGGACGATCCAGATTCAAATTCAACAGCAGCTTATCGACAGCATGGCGAAGCAGAACGCGACCTTCCGCTACCTGCTGGCTGCGCTGGCCGCCGTCGCGCTGCTGATGGGAGGCATTGGCGTAATGAATGTCATGGTGATGAGCGTGTCGACGCGGCGCCATGAAATCGGCCTGCGCCAGGCCATCGGCGCTCGTTCGCTGGATATCGGCGTCTTGTTTTTGCTGGAAGCGGCGCTGCTTTCGCTGCCCGGCGCAGTGCTGGGCTGCGTGGCGGGTGCGCTGCTTGCCTGGGTTTATACCCGTTACGTCGACTGGCCGCTGATGGCCGACCCGTGGGTGTTTCCGCTGGCTATCGGCAGTGCGTTGATGCTGGCGGTGTTTTTTGGTCTAAAGCCTTCTCTCACGGCTGCCCGTTTATCCCCTGCGGAGGCGTTGCGTGAACATTAAATCGTCACATGCCGTCGCTTTTTTATCGTTACTGATGTCGCCCTGGCTGTCGGCGGCGAATGTCCCGATGGCCGAATCGCCGTTAGCGCGCGAAACGGTGCCGCTCACGCTGGCCGATGCGGTCGCGCTGGGCGTACGCAACAGCAATACGCTGAAAAGTGTCGCGCTAACCCGGCTGATGGATAAGTTTGATCTGGTGGTTGCCGAAGACGGTTTCCGGCCGCATCTGGTGTTGAACAGTGAGTATCGCCGCAATATGGGCGAGCAATTGCCCGGACAGGAAAGCCATTCCGGCCTGTCCACCAGCCTGCTGACGCCATTGGGGACGCAGCTTGAGGCGGACTGGAACGAGGACTATTCCGGCTTGACCTCGTCCGGAAGCACCCGAAGCCGGGGCAACACGATCACTGTCGTGCAGCCGTTGCTAAAAGGCGCCGGCGTCGAATTTAATACCGCGCCGGTGCGTCTGGCCCGGCTTGATGAGCGCATTGGTCACCTGAATCAGCAAAGGCAGATCGCCGATGCCATTACCCGGATTATCCAGGCTTACTACGGATTGCTGGAAGCGCAGCAAGGGGTGAGGCTGGCGCAGGAATCTCTGCAACGCGCCGGCGCACAGCGCGACGTGATGCTGGCATTGATCGCCAGCGGCAGGCAGGCCGCGCTCGACAGGCTGCAAAGCGATACCGATATCTCCTCGCAGCAGTTAAGTCTGGAACAGCAAGAAAATGCCCTGACCGAGCGCCGTCTGGCGCTGTGCGGCTTATTGGGCATCGATACCCGTACCCAACTGAGCGCCAGCGATCGTATCGAAATACGCCCGATCGCCCTGAAAACGCCGCAGGCGATAGCGATGGCGATGAAAAGTCAACCTGACTATCTGATTCAGCAGCTCACGGCGGACAAACAGCAAATCTACCTGATGCAGGCGAAAAACCAGCGCCTGTGGGGCGTGGATCTGGTCGCCGGGGCCGGGCGGGTCAACACCCGGGCGGCGGATATCCAGAGTGATAGCCGCTGGCAGCGCTATGTCGGCCTGAACGTCTCTATCCCGTTGAACGACCTGCAAGCCCGTCAGGAGGAGCAGCGCGCCTGGGTGGCGGGGAAAATACAGCTATTACAGATGGCGGACGTGCGTCAGCAACTGGAGGAAACGGTCACGCAGCAGGTCAACGCGCTTAACAGCAACTGGCAGCAGTTTCTGATTGCCGACCGCCTGACGCGGCTGTCGGAAAAAACGCTGCAGGCGGAGCAGGCCAAACTGCTGGCGGGACGTTCATCAAACTTTCAGGTACTGAGTTATCAGGGCAGTCTGCGTGCGGCGCAAAACGCGCGCGTGTCCGCGCAGATCGCCTATCTCAACACACGTGCTGAGCTGGATCGCGTGCTGGGCGCCACCCTTGATCACTGGGGAATACAACAGAATGATCGGTAATGTTCTGAACGGTGGTGTTCGCTGGCGGCGGCTGGTGTTGTTCGCAGGCGTGGCGATAGCGCTGGCGGCGGTGCTTTTATTCCGGCCGTCTGCAAAGGAGGAGGAGGCCGGAACCAACTGGCGCGCGGTTGCGCCGTCGCCGGTGGAGAACCACATTACGCTGCTGGCGCACGTGCAGGCGGCGCAGCAGTATCTGATAAACGCCCCTTTTGAGAGTGACATCGGTCAGTTGAACGTTCAGGAAGGGCAACAGGTGCATAAAGGCGATGCCTTGCTGACGCTGGATACCACGCCGTTGCAGCTCGCGTATCGCGACGCGCAGGCGCAGTTTCTCAAAGCGCGTCAGTCGCTGCGGAATCTGCGCTATTGGGAAAACAGCAGCGAAGTCATGTCGGCCCGGCGGGCGTTACTGATGGCGGAAATGAGCGAACGAGACGCGTCCAGCCAACTGAGTGCGGCGGAGCCGCTGTATCAGCAGGGGATCATCGCGCGTTCGGAGCGCGACAGCCTGCTTCAGCAGTTGGCCAGCCGGCGGCTGGAGTTGCAGGCGGCGCGTCAGGCGCTGACGGCCGCCCAGGTGCCGGGAAACGAGGAAAATCAGGCGATGGCCGAACTGGAACTGAATAACGCCGAACAGAAGTTACAGCAAATCCGCGATCAGCAGGCTCGCAGCGAGGTGTATGCCCCCAGCGATGGCTATGCGGTGCGTATACAAAACGGCGACAAGGAGAAGGTCGTCTTTCCCCGCTTAGGGCAGCGGGTCAACGCGGGGGAACCGCTATTCATTCTGGCGGGCGTGACGCGCTTTGAAGCACGAACCAAAGCGGACGAAGCCGACATCGAGCACCTGCGGCCGGGCATGCCGGCGGTCCTCACCAGCGAAGCGCTGTCGGGGCAGTCGCTGGCCGGCACGCTACGGGCGGTCAGCCCACAGGCCAACTATATCGAAGGGCAGCCGGGCGCCACCTATGATGTTGTCTTCGATCTCGACTGCTGCCGCGCCGGGCAGGCTGTGCCGCGGTTCGGCATGTCCGCGCTACTGAAAATCACCACCTTTTCCGACCCCAATGGCATGGTTCTGTTGCCGGATGAGGTCGGCCAGAATGAACAGGGGAAGACCGCGGTCTATTATCGCCGCACGCCACAGGCGCCTGAAGAAGTACGGCAAATTGACGTCGTCGGACCGTTGCCGCAAGGCATTCTGGTAAAAGGGCTGGCGCCCGGCGAAGTCAGAAAGTGGGACTGTTGCCACTCCGCCGCGAACTGAGCGCATAAGTAACGACGACGCCTTGCCAGCGCCGTCCCCTCGTAGCTGAAAACCAGATTACCCGTTGGGATTAATCACGCAGTGAAACCTGGGTGTTGTATTCCCACAGCCGGTTGAAATGGATGTCGTCCAGATCCCGCTGCGGGCTGATATTACCCTTGAACGGCCGGTCGGTGGTGGCCGCCGCGCCCCACGGGTTGGCGAGGTCGTAGCTGCTATCAATGGTACTGTCGCGGATCACCAACTGGCCGTTGGCGGTTTTGCCCGGCAGGTAACCGGTCTGCTTCGCCCCCTGATCCCAGGCGCGGCCCAGTTTGGCTTTCAGCGCGCCGCGATAGCCGCTATCCCCGGTCAATTGGCTGTTGATCACCAAAAAGCCGTATTTCACCGACGGGATACTGTCCGGAGCGAACACATAGGCTTCTTTCGAACCACGGCTGGACACGGTATGGAAACGCACGCCGTCAAACACGGCGGTGGCGCGGCCAAACACGTAATCGACATCCCCTTCGATGTAGCTGTCCTTGATGTAGGCGCGGCTGTAATGGTCGGTGACGTAGCTGTTTTTGCGGTCGCTGGTATTGACGAAGAAGGTGTCCTGACGGCTGAGCAGGCGAACATTTTCCAACTGCACCCGATCGCCGTCGGTGCGCAGCGCGACGGCCTGATGGGTGCCGTTGTCAACCGTGTCCAGCAGCGCGTTGACCACCGTCAGGTTTTTCAACTGAAAACCGTCGCTCTGCGACCACATCACCGCCGAGCAGGTGGTGTTGATGGTCGTGCCTGCTTTCGAGGCGCAGGCGTCGTACATATACCAGGCCGGGTCTGTCGGCTGATACTGGCCGTGCGGATTAACGCGGGCGCGATAATCGGTCGGCGACATCATTGAATCCAGCGCCAGCGAAACCACGACCTGATCCGGTTGATTGCCGGCGCCGAACAGCGTCAGCGGCGGCGCGTCTTCCGGTATGTATACCGTGCCGGTGTACGTGCCCGGCAGCAGTTTGATGTACACACGCTCTTTACCCGGATGCTGGCGCAGCGCCGCGTTCACCGCCTGCTGGATGCTGGTGTGGGTGACGCCCGCCACGCCGGCGCGGGGGCCGACCACATAGGCGGCAGTAACGCGAGAGGTGTCAATCGGCGCTGGCGTCCAGCCATCCGCCACCGGTCTGGCGTATTCGCCGCCGTGGGCGAAATAGTGTTGCGGGGTAAAACGCCCGGCTTCCTGTGCCGACAGCACCGGACGGCTGGCAGTACCGGGAAACACCGGCTGGAAACGCGCCGAATTCGGCGTCTGGCTGGCGCAGGCGGCCAGGATCAGTGACATGGACACCGCGGCGGCCAGCCCGGAATAGTGTGTCAGACTCACAGCATACTCCTTTCAGGTTGAGGTCATGTGGTTGTATTCGTGAACGTTAAGCTGTGGCAGCCTACTCAACCCGGTACGAAAAAACGCGAAGCGGGATCATAATTTCTGAAAAATAAACCTGTGTTTCATTTTTGTCTGCGGACAGCCGCGACGAAATAGGGCGCAATCCTGATTTTTGGCGGTGTTTCTGTTAGATATAAGAGCGTTCCGTCGGAGATTGACGGCGGAAAGGGCGGACGTGACAGACGCGTCGGGTGGCAAACCGATAACTGAACATCATAAAACATGGCATTACTGATAAAAGCAGCGCTGGGCGCTATCGTGGTAGTACTGATCGGCCTGCTGGCCAAAACCCGTAATTACTATATTGCCGGGCTGGTGCCGCTGTTCCCAACGTTCGCGCTGATAGCGCATTACATCGTGGGGGCGGAGCGCGGCATGGAAGCGCTGCGCGCCACCATTCTGTTTGGCATCTGGGCGGTGATCCCTTATCTGGTGTACCTGATTTCGCTCTATTACTTTACCGGCGTGATGCGTCTGCCGCCGGCGCTGGCGTTGGCAGTGGTGTGCTGGAGCCTGTCGGCGGCGGTGCTGGTGAAAGTGTGGAGCAGTTATTATGCCGGGTAGCAGTTACTATACCGGATAGCAGTTACTATGTCGGATAGAAGCTACTATGTCGGATAGAAGCTACTATGCTGGATAGCACCGGATGGGCGATAACGGCGCGGTGCTGGCGGGAAAAACGTCCGGCGCAGCAAGCGCCGGGCGTGCGATGTTACAGGTCGTCCTTGGTGATGCCCTTGGTGGCCGGTGCGGCGGTTGGGCCGGCGCTGACGCTGTTTTCGGCGTTGTATACCAGGTAGATGTTCTTCTGGCTGTCGATGCCGTTGTCGAACACCAGCGTGATGTTGTTCTTGTCGAACCTGGCGGCCACACGAGTATTGGGCGTGTTCATGAAGGTATCGACATCGCTGGCGGATAACGGCGTTGTCATGCCGTATTTGCTCTTCAGCCCTTCCACTACGCTGGGCACGTCGGCCAGCGTTATCGAAATAGCCAGACGGTTGAACTTGTCATTGTTGAAACTGAAGATCGCCTGCGTTTTTTTGTCGGCGAAACTGAAGTCCGGGCAGATATACACCGTCTGCCCCATAATCATTTCCGGGCCGCGCAGTGAACAGTTGGCCTGCTGCCGAATGGCGGCGGCGGAGGCGCCGAATTTCAGGTTTTTGTAGCCATCGGCGGCGGATGCCGTCAGCGACAGCAGCGACAGGGCAAGCGCCAGCAAGGGGGTATGTGGCCTGTTCATGAGATCCCTCGTGATTGTATGTTGCTATGGTAATGGGCCTTGCGCCTGACGGGGGACAGGGACCGTATGGGCTTGGCGGTAATCATTCGTCTATCTTACGTCGACTGTCGGATTCTCAGAACGATTTATTTGCTATGGCTAAACGCCGCTCGGGCGCTCAGAAACGATCCCAGGGAACCAGCAGCAGCACCAGTTCAATCACGACTACCACAATCAGTAGGACAATCAGCTTTTTACGCCATAACCAGTCATCGAACAGCATTATGTTTCCCGCGTTATATCCGGTTTATCCACTTACTCTAGCGGGTTTTCCCGGCGGATACGACCGCCAGCGAAATGGCGGTGATAGCCGCTGACGCGCGCATTATCGGATTCGGCGCAAATCGGATGATGATAACGAGATTTGATTAGCTTTTTTTTCGCTAACCTTATGCGATTTACGCGCTTTGGTAAGCCTGCTCCCCGGTGCAATATTCGAATTTTTATCATTCCAGGGGACGTAAAACACAATGCGTAAATCGGCATTTTCAGCATGGGCGGCGGCCATCATGCTGTCGCTGGGCGTCAGCGGTCAGGCCGCGGCGGAGACGACAGCCAGCGCGGGCGGCAATCTGATCATCGGCATCACCAGCGGCGACCCGCTGGTGATGAATCCGCTGTATGCCAGCGACCGAACCACGCTAACTATCATGCAGGCGCTGTATTCACCGCTGTACAGTTTTAACGACGGCAAGGTGGAGTGGGGGCTGGCGCAAAGCCTGACGCCATCGGCCGACAACCTGTCCTATACGCTAAAACTAAAACCCGGCCTTACGTGGCAGGATGGGCAGCCGATCACGGCCGATGATGTGGTGTTCACTTTTAATAAGTTGCTGGATGAGAAGCAACATAGCTTTTTCCGCAGTATGTTTGTGTATAACAACCAGCCGGTGGCAGTCAGCAAGGTGGACGATCTGACGGTGAAATTCACGCTGCCGCAGGTCAGCGCCGCTTTTGTCGGTTCGCTGGTGCAGATTTACCCCATCCCTCAGCATATCTTTGCCACAGAAGAGGATTTGTCGAAGAGCGCCAAAAACGATGCGCCGGTCGGTTCCGGCCCGTTCAAATTCGGCGAATACCGCTCCGGTCAGTACTACGCGCTGAGCCGCTTTGATGATTACTGGAACGGCAAGCCGAAGCTGGAGGCGGTGACGTATCGCTTCGCCAGAGATGCCAACGCCGCCAGGCTGGCGATGCAGAACGGTGAAATCAATCTCAAGCTGATCGACCCGCAGGACGTCAGGCAGCTCAAGGCCACCGGTCGTTTTGACTTCATTATCTATCCGGAAGGCCGTCTGGCTTACATGGTGTTCAATCAGAACGTCGACAGTATGAAGAACAAGGCGCTGCGTCAGGCGATCGCCTATGCCATCAACAAGGACGAACTGGTGCAGACCGCCTTTACCTCGCTGGATTACGCCAAGCCCGCCAATTCGATCCTGACGCCGGATACGCTCTACCAGACCGGGGATGTCGAGGCGTATCCCTACAACCTCGATAAGGCCAAAGCCTTGTTCAGCGAGTCCGGCCAGCCGCAAGGGTTGAAGCTGCGTCTGGCGTATATCAACGCCAACAAGACCCAGGAGAGCATGGGGCTGTATATCCAGCAGAAACTCAAAGATATCGGCATTGATGTGGAGTTGCTGCCGCTGGACGCCAACGCCATGTCGCAAAAAGGGCGCGACAAGAACAACACCGCTTACGAGCTGAGTCTGGGCGGTTACATCATGGGCGCCGAGCCGGACGGCTACAAGTCGCTGTTTATGAGCAACGAGGATTACAACTACGCCCACTACAAGAACCCGGTGTTTGACGCGCTGTGGGACAAAGGCGCGATTGAAACCGATACGGCGCGGCGCGCGGCGATCTACAAAGACATCCAGCAGACGGTGGCGAGCGAGATGGTCTGGTACCCCATCGCCTACACCAACGCGGTGGTGGCGGTAGACAAACGCTTTGGCGGCACGCAGGAGGCGGAGCCGAAACCGGTCTACCTGTTCCAGGATTTGTCGAAAATCTATCAGAAATAATCTCCCCCGGCCGCTCGCAGCGTGGCGGGCGGCCGCCGGCAACCGGTGCGGAAGACTCATGGATAACATCGCTCATGGATAACACAGTTCATGGATAACATAGTGGCGCGTCGGCTTGTGCAACTGCTGCCGATGCTATTTTTTATTTCACTGGTGTCGTTTCTGCTGGTGAAGCTGGCGCCGGGCGATCCGGTGCAGGCGTATATCACGCCGCGTATGAGTCAGGATGACATCGAGCGGGTGCGTCACAGTCTCGGATTAGACCGGCCGCTGGCGATGCAGTACCTGCTGTGGCTGAAAAACGTGGCGCAGGGCGATCTGGGCTATTCGCTGATTTCCCACCGCCCGGTGCTGACCCTGATCGTCGAGCGGCTGCCGGCGACGCTGGGCCTGATGGGCGCGTCGCTGCTGCTGGCGGTGGCGATCGCCATACCGCTGGGGCTGCTGGCGGGCGCGTTTCGCCACCGCTGGCTGGATCATCTGCTCAATCTGTTCGCCTATATCGGTATTTCGGTGCCGATTTTCTGGTTCGGCATCCTGTTGATCATCATTTTTTCGGTCCAGCTTAACTGGCTGCCGAGTATGGGAATGCGCACCATCGGGGCGGCGGACTCCTGGCTCGATGTGGCGCGACACGGCGTGCTGCCGTGCATCGCGTTGACCTTTTACAACCTGTCGCACTATGTGCGTTACATCCGTTCCCATACCATTACCCAGCTATCCGCCGACTACGTGCAAACGCAGCTGGCGTACGGCGCGACGCGCGCTCATATCCTGTTTCGGCACGTGCTGAAAAATGTGATGCTGCCGGTTATCACCCTGTTCGGCCTGTCGTTTTCCGAGCTGGTGGTAGGTGCCTACGTGACGGAGAGCGTGTTCTCCTGGCCGGGTATGGGATTGCTGGGTATTCAGTCCATCACGTCATTGGATTACCCGTTAATCATGGCGATAGTGATGCTGTCGGCATTGATGCTAGTGATCGGCAATCTGCTGGCGGACGTGCTGTACCGCGTGGCCGATCCGCGCATCAAGGCGATGAGGTAGGGCCGATGGGGAGACGATGGCAACAGGCAAAACAACAGTTGCGCCGCAACCGGCCGGCACAGCTGGCGCTGGCGATTCTGGCGGTGTTTGGCGTCACGTCGGCGCTGGCATGGCTCAGCCCGTGGGACCCGAACGCCATGGCGATTCAGGCGCGGATGCTGCCGCCGGATAGCGCGCACTGGTTCGGCACCGATGAATACGGCCGGGATTATTTTACCCGCGCGCTCTATGGCGGGCAGATTTCACTGATGGTCGGTGTGCTGGCGATGACGTTTTCCACCCTGATCGGCACGCTGGTGGGGACCGTCAGCGGTTACGTCGGCGGCCGTCTGGATACGGTGCTGATGCGGGCGGTGGATATGCTGATGTCTATCCCGGCCTTCTTTTTGCTGTTGGTGCTGAATGCCTATCTTAAACCGGGGGTCGCCAACATCATTTTGATCATCAGCGCGCTGACCTGGATGAACCTGTCGCGGCTGGTGCGGGCGGAAACCCTGTCGCTGAAAGAGCGGGAATATGTGTTGTACGCGCGCGCATCCGGCGAACGGGCGTGGCGTATCATCCTGCGTCATATTATCCCCAATATTCTGCCGACCATTATGGTGGCGGCGACGCTGAATATCGCCTCGGCGATCCTGATGGAATCCACGCTCAGCTTTCTCGGGCTGGGCGTGCAACAGCCCAACGCCTCCTGGGGCAGCATGCTCAACAACGCGCAGGCCTATATTGGCGAAGCCACCTGGCTGGCGCTGTTCCCCGGCATGCTGATCCTGCTGACGGTGCTCAGCTTCAACGTGCTGGGCGATGTGTTCCGTACCGCTTTTGAGCCGGGGGCGCAACGCGATGAGTGAGGCATCAATGAGTAACGCATTCTTGCTGAATAAAGATCTATCGAATAAAGCGTTGTTGAATAAAGAACTGTCGAGTGAAGAACCGTCGATTGAAGATCTGTTGTCGATTGAAGGTCTGCGGACCTCCTTTTTTACCCGCGATGGGGAAGTGCAGGCGGTGCGCGGCGTCAGTTTCAGCGTCAACGCGGGTGAAATCGTCGGTATCGTCGGCGAATCCGGCTGCGGGAAAAGCGTCACCTGCAAATCGGTGATTCAACTGCTGGGTGGCAACGGCCGTATCGTCGGCGGGCAGATCCGCTTTCGCGGCGACGACCTGGCCGGTTATAGCCCCAGGGCGCTGCGGCGACTGCGGGGCAACGATATCGCCATGATTTTTCAGGATTCCATGACCGCTCTTAACCCGGTGCTGACGGTTGGACGGCAGATGTGCGACATCCTGATGCGCAATCAGCGGCTCGATAAGAAAACGGCCAGGCTACGGGCGATCGCCATGCTGCAACAGGTGGGCATCGCTGATGCCGAGCAGCGCTACGATCAGTATCCCCACGAATTCAGCGGCGGCATGCGCCAGCGGGTGATGATCGCCATCGCGCTGTCCTGCCACCCGGCGCTGTTGATTGCCGATGAACCCACCACCGCGCTGGATGTCACTATTCAGGCGCAGATTCTTCGCTTGCTTAAACAGCTGCAACGGCAAACCGGCGCCGCCATCATGCTGATTACCCACGATCTGGGCGTGGTCGCGCAGCTTTGTTCTCGGGTGGTGGTGATGTATGGCGGTCTGGTGATGGAAGAAGGGGGCGTGGAAGATATTTTCTACCGACCGGCACACCCTTACACCCAGGGATTGCTGGCGTCGTTGCCGCGGCATGACGACGTGCGTCGGCGGCTGTCGCCGATTGAGGGCGCGCCGCCGGGTTTGTTGCATCCGCCGACGGGCTGCCCATTTGCCGCGCGTTGCCCGCAACGTATGGCTGTGTGCGATCAGCAGCAGCCGGACCGGCGACAGTGTGGCGATCATCACTGGGTGCAGTGCTGGCTGGCGGATTCCGCGGAGGCGCGACATGCAAAGTAACCGACAACCGCTGCTGCGCATCCGCGAACTCAAAAAGCACTACGCCGTGCGGCGGGGCTGGCGCAAGCCAGGCCAACCGGTGCGGGCGCTGGATGGCGTCAGTTTTGACATCTGGCCGGGCGAAACCTATGGGCTGGTGGGCGAGTCGGGCTGCGGCAAGTCGACCCTCGGGCGCAGCCTGCTGCGGCTGGTCGAGATTACCGCCGGGGAGATCCATTTTGACGGCGAGCTTATCAGCGCGTTGCCGGAAGCGGCGCTAAAGCCGTTCCGCCGGCGTGTGCAGGCTATCTTTCAGGACCCTTATTCCTCACTCAATCCGGGGATGACGGTGGCGCAACTGATCGCCGAACCGATGCGGATTCACGGCTATGCGCGGGGTGAGCGACAGGCGCGCACGCTGGAATTGCTGAATCGGGTGGGGTTGAAGGCGGAACACCTGCATCGTTTTCCCCACGAGTTCAGCGGCGGCCAGCGACAACGTATTTGTATTGCCCGGGCGTTGTCGGTGAATCCGCAATTCGTGGTGTGCGATGAACCGCTGTCGGCGCTGGATGTGTCGGTGCAGGCGCAGGTGGTTAATCTGTTGCAGGACTTACAGCAGGAGCGGGGGCTGACGTATCTGTTTATTGCCCATGACCTGTCGATGGTGCGCCATATTTCGGACCGGATTGGGGTGATGTATCAAGGGCGGCTGGTCGAGGAAGCGCCCGCAGAACAGTTGTATCTGCATCCGACACACCCCTACACCCGTATGCTGCTGGCATCAATCCCGATACCGGATCCGCGCGCGGTTACGCCGGATGAGCCGATTGTCGCCGAGTCAGGCGGGTCGGCGGCGGCCGGTTGCCCGTTTTATGCCCGTTGCCTTCAGGCGAGCGAACAGTGCCGCGCCGCTGCGCCGCCGTTACGCGACATTGCCGCTGGACACCGGGTGGCGTGCTGGTATGGGGGGCAATGATTCCCGGTTCAGCGCTATCGCTATGCTGAAACATCGGGGCGCGAAAAGAAAAATAGCAAGTAGCGGCGAGGCTGTTTCTGGCTGGTGGGATAGTGATAGACAATATCTGCGTAAGAGGAAAGAGGGAGCCGGTGCCGTCAGGCAACGAAATGGAAACCGGCTGAGGGCCAGTTACCTGACGGCAGGGGGGATTACTTCACGGTCACCTTAATAACCGCTTCTTTATCATCAGGCTGAGGTTGTTTTTCCCACGGGCGGGCATAGGACAGGTCGATTTCGCCTTCACCTGCTTTTACCGCCTTGAAGTGAAACATCTCATGGCCACCGCATCCGACTTTGTCGTGACAGTCTGCGCCGGGCTTGTAGGTTTTGCCGGTCAGCACGACGACGTCAGGCAATTTTTTAATCGCCCAGGTATAACCGGTGCTGGGGTTGGCCGGCAGCGTCACTTCAAACTGCTCGCCGACTTTGGTTTCTTTGTGCTGGTTATCGACAGCCGTGGCTGCCATGACACTCAGCGGGAACATCAAACCAACTGCAAAAGCGAATCTTTTCATGAAGTTCTCCAGAGATAATCGTGAATACAGTAAAATACGGCCTGCATATTGGTGATTATGGCCCATGTTTTTGCATCGGCAGGTAGTAATACTCGCCATGATAATCAGCGATATAAGAAGAGAGCACTCTGTGTTCAGGCAATGAATATGGCGGGAAAGCAACAGGAGGATAATAAATGTGTAGCGACATAGGGTTACCTCACAAATAAGCTTTATTTATGTTTTATAAAAGATGGCACAAGATATGAAAATGGCAAATTAATATCACATAAATATCTTAGCGTGGTGCGTGATTTGTATTGCGGCGACATTTTTCATCATGCGGAGTTATTTTCTATGGCGACTATATAAAGAATAAAACGGCAGAAATAGAATTATTTAACTTTTATTAATAAACCAGCGTGCTGTTGGCGTGGTAAATAATGAGCCGCGTAATGAGTGTGGTATTGTCGCTGCCGGATAACCTGTCGCTCATCTGGCTCCATCACTTACTCCACCTGCGATGTTCCCTGGTGAAAACGCACTTTATTTATGGCGCATTATATTGATTTTTAAGTACAGGCTGGAATGCCTGATTTCTGACGGCAGGGAAATGTTTACTATAACGGGCTGCGCTTTAATTATTCCTTCAATGCGCTTTTAACCGGCAGACAAAAAATTCGATATTATCCGGTTATTTCCTTCCGGCTATTTTGAGGGGGGGAAATCTTGCGGTCAAACGCTCCCGATGACCCGCACTCGTGTTAAAACGGCGGACTGTCTCTCTTGGTCATTACCCTGACGGCGCATGATACATGCCGGCACGAGAACGGTTGGGCGAGCGATGGAAGCCGTATCACCGCCAGCGTTGTGTTTTCCACCCAGACCTGTCAAAAAATACCGCGTAATAGAGCGTTAGATACGGGTAGATTGCCATCGCTAACATATTTGTTTTACCATATGTGAAACCATGCTCTGGAGGTTTTTGTGAGCGCGCTTACCCCATTGGAACTGTTTAAAGCCTTGTCTGATGAAACCCGTCTCTCGATCATTCTCTTGCTTCGTGAAGCAGGTGAATTGTGTGTTTGCGATCTTTGCGCGGGGCTTCAGCAATCTCAGCCCAAGATATCCCGCCATCTTGCGCTGTTGCGGGAAACCGGGCTATTACTGGATCGCCGTCAGGGAAAGTGGATTCATTATCGGCTTTCACCGCATGTCCCAGCCTGGTGTGCCGCCGTTGTGGAGCAGGCGTGGTTGAGCCAACGGCATGCGGTTGCCGCAGTGATGAACAGGCTTGGGCATCAGCGGGTCTGCGAATAAAAAATTTATCTTAATATATTTGTTATTTCATATATGTAAGGGTGGGGACATCGTATGCTACTGGCTGGAGCCATTTTTATACTGACGTTGATACTGGTCATTTGGCAACCGCGTGGTTTGGGTATCGGCTGGAGTGCGTCGTTTGGAGCCGTGCTGGCATGGGTGACCGGGGTTATTCACCTGGCGGATATTCCGGTGGTGTGGCATATCGTCTGGAATGCGACTACGGCGTTTATTGCCGTGATTATTATCAGCTTGCTCCTCGATAAGTCCGGTTTTTTTGAGTGGGCGGCATTACACATGGCGCGCAGAGGTCAGGGGAGGGGAAAACGCTTATTTACCTTGATGATTGTACTGGGAGCACTGGTTGCGGCTTTATTCGCTAATGATGGCGCAGCACTTATCCTGACGCCCATTGTCGTGGCTATGCTGGCGGCGCTCGGTTTTAGTCGTGGCGCAACGTTGGCATTCGTGATGGCGGCCGGGTTTATCGCCGATACATCGAGTCTACCGTTGGTGGTATCCAATCTGGTCAATATTGTTAGCGCGGACTATTTTCGCATTGGCTTTAATACCTATGCGGCGGTTATGGTGCCGGTGAATATTGCCGCGGTCATTGCCACGCTGGGCGTCCTGCACGTCTTCTTTCGTCGGGAAATTCCTGCCCGTTATGATCTGGACAAGTTGCAAAATCCCGCTGCCGTCATTCGCGATCGGCGGACATTCACAGCCGGTTGGTGTGTTTTGTTGCTATTGCTGAGTGGTTTTTTCGTACTAGAACCGCTGGGCGTGCCTGTCAGCCTGGTCGCTGCTGTCGCCGCCGGGATTCTCTGGCTGGTGGCCCGGCGCGGGCAAATTATTGATACAGGCAAAGTGGTGCGCGATGCTCCCTGGCAGATTGTGGTGTTCTCGCTGGGAATGTATCTGGTGGTGTATGGGCTGCGCAATGCAGGTCTGACCGGTTATCTGACACCGTTGCTGAATGAGTTGGCTGCGCATGGATTATGGGCGGCGACATTGGGCACCGGTTTCCTGACGGCGATTCTGTCGTCAGTGATGAACAATATGCCAACGGTACTGATCGGGGCGCTTTCGATTGACGCATCCACCGCCGATGGCGTGATCCGTGACGCGATGATTTACGCCAACATTATCGGCTGTGATTTAGGACCAAAGCTGACACCCATCGGTAGCCTTGCCACGTTGCTGTGGCTACATGTACTGGCGCAGAAAGAGATCCGCATCAGTTGGGGATATTATTTTCGGGTTGGCGTGGTGATGACATTTCCTGTGCTGTTTGTGACGCTGGCCGCTCTGGCGCTGCGTCTTTCCATCTGACTTGCGCGGTGGTACACCGCAGATCCTTTTGAAGAGAAAAGCGATGACAGACATTACTATCTATCATAATCCGGCGTGCGGAACGTCCCGCAATACACTGGCGCTGATTCGTAATAGCGGGGTCGAACCCACCATCATTCACTACCTTGAAACCCCCCCGTCGAGAGACGAACTGGTCAGATTAATCTCCGCAATGAGAATCTCCCCGCGTGCGCTATTACGCCAAAATGTAGAGCCTTATGCACAACTGGGGCTGGACGAAGATAGGTTCAGTGATGAGCAATTGATCTCCTTCATGCTGACGCACCCGATTCTTATCAATCGCCCGATTGTCGTGACGCCGCTTGGCACCCGCTTATGCCGCCCGTCAGAAGTGGTGCTGGATATTTTACCCGATGCGCAGCAAGGGGAGTTTATCAAAGAGGATGGAGAACAAGTTGTCGATAAATTCGGGAGGCGAGTGGAATAGAATGGAATTGAACATCTGGAATGTGCAGGAAGTGTGTGAGAACACTCGTTTGTGCAGCATCGTTTACGTGCTGCTGATAAAGACGCTAAGCATTTATCACATTTCATAAACCAATTTTCCCTGTGACCTACAGATGAACGTGCGAAGCTTAATTTAACTTCTGGTATTATCGTCCGGCACATCTATCCAGGACGTTGGTATGCAACCAACGCGCATTATTATGTTCGCAAATTTCTTTCTGAGGTTTCGCCATGTCCTGGGGCGGTCCATAGCGGCTTTTCTCCCATAATAGAGGATAAAATGTCTAGTAAGTTCGGCTTATTATGTTTGTCTTTACTCATACCATTTGCGTCGTATGCAGAAAAAGGGGAGTTTAAATTTTCGGTTGGAACCCAAAATCATATCTTCGATTCGTCGTGCATAAAGTCCATTCATTACGTGAGGCAGGATGAAACGGGGGCGGATAGTTTAGGAATTTATCTTACGGATAGATGTGGCGAGCGATTGGCGGATATTACCGATAAGAACATGGGGAAAAAATTGACTATCTCATATTTGGGTAACGAACTCTCTACGGTGATGATCGTGCAGCGGCTGAAGAGCAACTTCAGAATTAGTACAAAAGATACACCAAGAGTAGTTTTAATGCGGGTTATCGATGACTACAACGTATCCCTTGAGTAATTTGAATATCGCAACAACGGGCCAGAAAGGACAAGTTTAACCTTGCGGTGCCTGATGTAACGTGTAGGTAGTGCCTCACATGCCGGTCAAAGTCCTACAGGCGATACGCGGCAGCCGAAGCATCTTAGGGACGACTCTATGTAAGCCTGAAGTTTTATCGTGAAAAGTCGATGATGATCCTGAAGAGTAGCTATCTGCTTTATGTTGAAATATCAGAGTTGAACAAGAAATGACTATAGTATTCATCCCTGCGCTGGTCGTATTGTTGGAGGCAAAAGAGAAAGCAGCTGGTCGTGAGTTGACCCGGCAAGAAATTGAGTCAATACGCGATGATGCTACCGCCGTTCAACTGCCAGAGGAAATTGCAAAGGAGATGGTTAGGGACCGCGGCTATCCTGATATTGACGCAGAATTCGTCTGGGATGAGTGGCTGAAATACAAGAAAAGCATATTCCGATGAAAATAATCGAAGAACTGAGAGCGGAGCTCCTTAAAATTGGTCAGCAACTTGGTGGAGGAGTAAGGCCAAATCATTACTTCATCATCCCTGACAAACCTGATGGTCTCGCTACTCCACATCTGGAAATTCATGGGGAGGAATATCACTTCATCGTCAGTGAAAGAGGCATCGAAAGGGAGCGTAATGTGACCCGTAGCGACGAAGACATCCTTTATTGGTTCACTGACTGTGGTGTACGTGGTATGGCTTCAAACTATGCGGCTTTGAATAGCTCTCCAGACAGAACGTTCAGAGATGTATATTTCCGAAGACAGTATCATCTAATGCTTTCCATCAAGCCCGAATGGGCTACAAGAAAGCACAAGGAATTTGCAGCGCTCCTCAGGCTATAACGGTTGACGCTTATCCCCATATGCATTTTATTATTAATTTTTATTAATCATTTTTTGACCGTCTGTCCTTACCCCATTAATTAACTCGTCATAAAGTTAGTAATGTCCGCTGCTGGCACAAAATTGTCCAACAGCGGTCTTGGTCAACCAGAGGAGAATGGAGCGGAGGTTATGGCTCTCAACCCAATGAATATTGTCCGTGACAATGAATGACTATAAGCTAATCTATTGGGCTAGGAAAATGCTAAATGTGAGAGGATAGCATGAGTCCGTTAAGTAGATAAGGAGCATAAAATATATGAGCAGGCGCCTCAGCAAAGATTACCGCACAAAAGTCAGGAATATTCCCCGCCGTATAACAGCTCTTAATCGTTGGGCAGAAACCTTCCATAATCCAAACCGCGCCGTTTTTTCAGAAGACCAGCACTACTGGAACTTACCTATCTGATAACAGGCTGAACATTTAGCGCCGGACGAAACAGGAAATACACGAACAAAAGCTAACCGCACATGGAGTAAGGATGTTTGCGCCGTGGTACGCACTGAAAATGACGCATGATGCTGCGTACTTTATTGCGTATCGTTTTGCTGTAACCCGTGAGCGGCCAGTTTCACCACTCACCATGTGGACGGTAAACGCCTGTGGGTGTGGAAAATGCGTAAGATCTGAATGGTGTTGTTTTTGACACGGTAAGGGATGATATAGGGATAGTGCGATAACACCAGTTCGCGTGTGCCTGGAACGCGACCCGGTCGCCCCAGTGATGGCTGCTCTGGCAGGAGTTGTGTTAATCGTCTGACCTCACTGACAAACTGGCCTGCTGCCTGCGGATCATCCTGTGCAATATGGTGGTATTCGGCTTCCAGATTGGCGGCAGCTTTGCGCAGCCATTTAATTTCCATGCGTTGTTGCACCTAGTTTTTGAAACAGCTTGTCCATTTCATCAGCCGCAACAAAATCACCCGCGTCAGCCTCTTTAATCGCTAGCTCAACCTCGGCAATTTGCCAGGCTTCCCGTGCGAGATACTCTTCAATAGCCTGACCTGCGAGAAAAGAGCGTGTACGCCCCGTCGCCTTTGCCAGCGCGTCTAACTGGGCGGAGGCGTTGTCATTCAAGCGAACCGACATAACACCCATGATGTATACCTCACTACATTGTTTATTTTGTATACATTGTAGTTTCTGTGGGCGAATGGAGCAAGTTAGCAGGAGAAAAGGAGGGTAAAACAGTGTGTCCGTTGGGTTCCGTTTTTAAAGCGATTCCCAATTAAGGAGGCGAGCCCAAAGTTTCCGGCTGTAAACGGGGTATCCCGGCAGATAACAGGCAACAAAAAACCCGCAAACTCAGAGAGGATGCGGGTTTCTGTGGGGTTTCCGTCAGTAACCGGTACTAACGGAAGTCACGAGAGAAATTGAATTTTCGATGCAATGTAATGTTTTTATTTGATTTTATATAATTTTATTTTTTCTTGTATAACTAAGCGTATAACTAAAGCGAAAAGTCATCCTGAAAAATGGCGGTAGAGAGTTTGATTTTTCATCACTTGATAATCTGCCCGATATGCCCCTCAGAACCAACAGGGGCAGTAAGGCGAAGAAAGGTTTCAAAGATTGATCTACAGAAAACCCGCCAGGGGCGGGTAAGTGTTCTAATCAGTGTTGCGCGTTCGGGCTCTTCTTTCCTGCATATTCATACCATGATGTTTACGCCGGTTACCACACATCCAGCATGAGCACGAACACGGGGTTTGACAGCATGATCCGATGGCAATGGCGCTTCCATCCCCTGCATTATGGTAATGGGTACGTTTTTTCTTCAGACGAGACTCATGATGCTTGCGCCATGAGCGATTTCTTTTCTTCATACGAGAACTCCACCGTATTAAATGGAGCGGCCACACCTTCGCATGACCGCCTTAACGTGAGTTCTGAATAAGTAATTTTTCTCATGCACAGGAATTTACCACACATCACGCAGATTTCTTGCCTCTCTTCGGAGAAGGCAGATCCAAAGCAGCAAAATTAGGCTCTATTTTGGGCTTTGGCTCAGGCAGTTGGTTGCGCGTGTTCAAAGGGTGATTGAAGTTGTACCAGGTTGTACGTGGGCGTCCATCGCGGCGTCGTACGAACGCGATACAATGCTCCTGCAGTATCTGACATTGCACACCCGGATAGCGCGCCCCAGTGATTTCAATCATTTCCTCATCGGTAATGAGTGTCATATTTGGATCGCGTGATTCCACCTTATCCCCTTTATGCTTTTGCCAATCAGCCTTCCGAACAGAGCCAATACCGACATAGAGTGACATGTCACACTATGCAGACCATTTTTACACTACATCGGTATTGAAGCGCTCAAGGATGATTTAAATCTGATTAAGCCAAATCAATTTATCAGAGAGGAGCACTATGGAGCGCTTAAAGGCCGAAATTGAGCGATGGGCGGTGGAAGTCGGTCAGGAACATGTGGCGATCGAAATAACTAAGCAGTTTTTTCTATTAGGCAGCAATGATTCCGTTCGTCTGTACCCAATGGAGCATAACGGTGCCGCGGACTGGCGTGCTATCAACAATAATCGGCAACAGATATTTCGCTGGCTGCGTTCTGATTCCCGCGTATCGCGAGTCAAGGTAGAGGCATTGATGCCCGCCATTATCGCCGCTCTACCTGCTGAACGGCGGGCGCACATTAATGACGATCAGCATGATTATCTGGTATCAGTGCTGCTACGCGATATATCGGTCGCGCTCATTTCTATCGTGCTGAAAGATCGTGAAATGGTGCGATGTATCCGCAGGGTACAGGATTCCTTTGATGCGATACTTCGCAACGCCACCAATCACAGATAACAAATTGTGTAAGGAATTTCACCCGCCAGGGGAATTTTCCCGCACCTGTAACTCCTGCAGCGTTAACACTCACGTACATTGGATGGGGGGCTATAGCAGTTGGCCCGCATCTCTTGCCAGATAAGGCTTTAGCCGTTTTTCGTTAC
>NZ_CM001979.1:2052709-2073069 GCF_000406205.1 Dickeya sp. NCPPB 3274
TACCCCAATTCTTCCAAACTCTTGGTGACATAGGTCGTGCAAGACGGGAGAAGAATTTAAGACGGGTTTTTTGAGAAGTTACGCTGTAAGCCAATCTGAATAAGGCTCTGTGGTGAATTGGCATAATCAATCCGTCCAATACAGTCCAATATTTACGCCAGCCTCAATATGCAAGTCCCGCACGCCCTGGCAACATCGATATGAGCAACTTTCGGCCTGCTGTATGTCGCCGTCATTGTGCAGTTCTCCCTTTTTTATGGACTCAAGAAATTCCCTTGCGTTCCGTGCGTCCCTGTTTAGCTTTTGGATGAATGACTGCCGACTATGTCCACCGTGCTTTAACGCCTGCTGGTTACCAGGTTGGAATGGGTTGGTTGGGGGATCGGTACGCACCCCGCGTATCGGTTTCGTATCTGGTGGGGGTTCAGCTTTTGGTTGCGTTACTTTTTTGCGTACGGCCAGCGCTGGCAGGCTTTTCGCTGGTACGCGCTTTGCTATTTTGCGTACCATTTTTGCGCACCTGCGCACCGCTATTGCGTACCCACCCAATCTTTTGGGCCCTTTTCCTGATAGCCCCTTCAGTAACGCCGTATTTCTCGCCTATATCACGGAGACTAAGGACTCCGGCCCGGTATGCCGATTCGATGGCCTCCCAGTCCGGTATTACCATAACTTGGTCCTCGCTTTGACATTATCAAAGCCACTCAATGAATGGCTTCTGTAATGCCGTTATTCGCTCTTGCTTCTTCTCCTGTCGGCGGCGATCCCCTCTAACTGGCTCGCCTTACTATCTGCTGCCTTGGCCCCATTAATCATGCCCCGTGTAACTTACAGCGCTCGGATGAATAGATCACCGTCAGCTCAGTAACCGCGCGAAGCGTAAACGCGAGCCATTCCAGCCCAGTGAGAGAAAAGGATTTCGTACTTTATGGGGTTGTAGTTAATGCTTCCATTGGCTGCCGCGTAGCGCCATGCTCTATCAGAAATAGAGCGATCTTTAGCTGTTTCCCCCCATTTCACAATATCCTTTGCCATACTTTGTACACATGAGTGCCTTAATACTTTTTCACCAACATATGCCCCAACGTCTGAACATGACGACATGGTCATATCAAGGCTATTTCTGAAATACTCGAGCCCACCAGCAGACATAAACTGGCGATTATTGGCATAAACCACATCGTCACTTCTTACTGTGAATTTAATTGTGTTCAACGCGTCAATAATCAGTTGCTGCTCTGGCGTGGGTTTTGCCCACAAAATAAGGCGGACAGGCCTATCTGAGGCCAACAGATTTTCTCTGTCCAGTTTATCCCTGGCTTCGTTTTCAGCCTTATACTTCTGCTGATTATCAGCCTGAATTTTCTGGTAATAGTTGGCAATTTTTTCCTTTTCCTTGGTGAACGAGGCTACACTTTTTTTAAAGTCGCTTTCACTAACCTTATTTAGCCCCATACTCCAGCGGTCTTTTTCGTAATCGGTATAGATGGCATCAACTTTTGCTGGATTGTCCAGCGCCGAGGTCAAATTAACCAAGATCTTAACTGCTTCCTCGCCAGCGTGATTGCTACTGTCAAAAGTTGATAGCGCGCCAACCTCATAACTTCCATATTCATGGTAGGCAGCATAGAACAGAGGAATTGTCTGTGGTTTGCCATTAACAGCTTGGACAATGCTTTTATCGTCACATGCAAGTCCATCCCATTGAAAGAGACTTTTGCCACCGTTTTTGTATGTCTCGCAATCATCTATCCCCAAGCGAATTAATGCGGGCCACCCTGCGCGTTCCTTATAACCATCGCTTTTAACGACATGCATTTGTGTTAACGCTTTTGCGGGATCTATTTTCCCCGCCGTGCAACCTGTGAACATTAACGCCAGAGAGGTTAAAGCAATACGATTGATAAAATTATTCATCATCCTTGTGCCTGCAGTTAGGTAGACAGGTATAGCTTATCTGTCGGGTAATAGATCGTCGAATTAGTTCGGGCTGCGTGTTAGTCCGCCAGCAAAAATGGCGTTGCCTGGTCAATGGAGTTGACGCCGATTATAGCGTTGACATTGCAACCCTTAACAACACAATCACGCTCAAGTATACGAGCTATTTTTTCCACTTTTATCCAGTGTTGGGCTATGAGCAATTTAGTCTTTTCAACCAGCTCAGAAAGCATTAACTTCCTGTTAATTTGGTCATCCGCGGCGCATATCAAATCGAGCATGTCATTGACGTTAGCCATATCGTAGCTGTGAGCTCGTGAATACTTTTTGTTGAAAACATCATTATTTTCGTAAAGCGCTTCGCTTGCTGGTCCGGCGAGGGCTACAAAAATCGCTTTTTTGGCGTCGCGCTTTATATCGTCTGCATAATAGCGAAGGAAGGGAATAACCTTGCCATCATGTCCAACAACACCCGACTTGCTTTCCCGCAGATGCCCAAGATCGCTAGTGTGGATTATGTCGTGCTTAACAACGCCCAAACATTGGGCTTCATGTACGTGTTTGTCAGCAACATAGCCAAATTCATCCATAACGGCAATAACATGTATATTAAGGCGAATAAGCCATGCCGCTATCGCATGGCCTGCTTCGTGGAATGCTACACAGCGTTTACCATCGTCTATCCAGCTATAGAACATTCTATGCTCAGATACTTGGTGTGTGGTGTCTTGGTGCCTGCCGAGCAAAACCGGTTTGACCTTGCAGCCCGCGTCCATAAATCCCCCTGAACATGATATTTATACAGTGTTTATTGCTTCATAAATTGAAATGATATCAATGTGCGTTGCGAACATAGGGATGATTGAGCGCAAGGAAGCTCGCTAGTGCCGATGCGCTGTACACCCCGAACGCCACGAGAATTCACGGCTCCAGCCCGGCTCCCAGTAAATTCAGATACACTGCATCGTTATCCTCGCCACGGTCCTGGTGCCGTTCGCTCCTGAGGAACCATTTCAGTATCGCCAGCGCTTCCCGCTGGTGAACCGGCCCTGTCGTGGAGAGTTTGCCATCCAGCCACGCTTCCCGGTCACAGATACATTGGTGATGTTCGTAAAACCCATCCCCCAGCGCTTTGCTGGCGGCGCTGCGCATCACATAAAGCCAGTCCCAGTATTCGAATTCACGCACCACATCAGACAGCGTGTGCGGGTCGGGCAGCACGTCGCAAAAGCCCCGGTGAGCCATTGAGCGGGCATCCTGTACCTCCACGATGCGCCACCCCTTCAGCTCGCCACTGTCTGCCTCTTCCGGCGTCATGCCGTAGTGTTCATCCACCTGAAAACCGGATTGCGTAATGCGTCGCTCCGGTTCGGTTGGCTCCATCGCAGCGGCGTAACTGCCAAAGTGCGCCCGCACCTGACTGGCTTTGCTAATAGCCCGTCGCGCGTTCTCAATACAGCTTTGTGGGTTGTCCATGCCGAGGGTGCTGAATGCCGCGATAAACGGCTCATGGCCTTGTGCCATCAGCCAGTGACGGTAACGCTGTTCAGCCTCCTGCGGGGTGATGGTGAGTTTTTGCAGGGCCATTTCTGCCGCTGGCAGGTGTGCAGGCTCGTCCAGCTTGATCACCTCCAGCACCCACAGGTACGCATCTGTCTGGTGGTGGCCGGTGATCACCCGCTGCGGGGGCAACGGTTTAATGCCCGCCGGCGCAGTGCCATAGCGTGCCTCTGGAATGGAGAACATCGCCACATGCGCCGGGTTGTCCGCAAACAGTCCGCTTCGCTGGCAGACACTGCGCACGGTAGCGTGCTTTATCTCCATGCGGGCAGCTATTGTGCGATAACCCATTCCGCCGCGCTTGAGGCGGATAATCTCCGCTTTTTGTTCCGGTGTCAGTCGCATGTTGCCCCCGCTGTGTGCAAGCCTGTTTCACATTCCAGGCGCAATACGCTGCGTGTGCTCTCTGTCATGTCGGCGCTCCTCAAAATGGTGTGTCATCACGGAAATCGGCCATATCCGGTGCGTTTGCCTCCTGCGCCCGGCGTAGCGCATCGGTTGGCTGACCGGCAGCGCCTTTACGCCCGCCGGGGCGCACCGTTCTGGCGCTCACCACGCTGTCGGCAATCACCTGATAACCGGTTTGCATCGTGCCGGTGCTGTCTGTCCACTGGGTGATCTGCATGTTGCCCGATACGCTCACCCGGTCGCCTTTCTGATGTTTTGCCAGTGCGTCAGCCTGTTTACCAAAGGCTGTCACCGCCAGCCAGAAAGTGGCTTCGCCGTTCTCTGCCTTCTGACAGGGCAGCGGGACGGCTATCCGGGTGAAACTCATGGTGTTGCCGGTGCGGGTGGTGCTGCTCTGCACATCGGCGACCAGACGGCCATAAGCTGAAATCTGTGCTGTCATGGTTGTTTTTCTCCTTTCTACGTGTGTGAAAGCATCCTGTTCTGACCGGTTGTCCTCTGGCTGGTGCTGAAACGTTGGCATGACGACGATATACAGACACAAAACATCACGAGTTCAGCGGGTTTACGGGTTCAGTTGCGTGCCGTTACTATTTTTTTGTCTTTTCAAACATCGGGTTAAAAAATATTGCTCGCTTTTTGCGCTAAAAATTGAACCCGTAAAGCTGTGCGCTGAACCCGTTTGATGGGGTTTCGCCACGGGTTCACGCCGCCCGCCAGAAAATGAGGCCCAAAAGGAAACGGGTTCAGATTGCGGCAAAACGGGTTCAAGACGGGTTCAACAGGAAACCTGTTTCCCTTATAAAACAGACCTTTTTACAGAGTGAACCCGTTGAACCCGCTGAACCGTTATGTTTTATTCGTGTGTGAGCAACACAAGGGGGCTGTTACTCCGCATCCGGGGCGTACATCAGGACATAGAAAACCGGCTGACGCCCCTCCACACGCACCGCCTTCTTTTTAAACCGGTCTTTCCCCGGCTCTAACATCCCCGCATCGGCCAGCACTTTCGCAAACTGCCTGACATTAAACCCCCTGGCGATTTCGCCCTCAAAGGTGGCCGGGAAGGTGTAGAACATCATCGGGGCGGCATCGTGCTTGCCTCTGTCCCGGTATCCGGCAAGGTCACGTATGGGCAGGTCTTGCGGGTTGTAGGGCAGCGGGGCAAACCGGCTCAGGCCGTGGACGTTCAGGAACGCTTCGCACTGCTCGATAATCTGCTGGTGCTCCTTGTTGCCGGTACCGAATTCGCGCACCCAGGCATTAAAGCTGTGCTGTATCGCATCCCGGCCCATCTGTTCATCCCAGCCGGTAATGATCCGGCCCAGCGACAGCGCCGCCTCCATCACGGCAAAGCGGGTGGCTACCCGGTGAACCTGCTCGCCATAGTCGGCTGGAATGAGACTGCGCCAGCGGGTTTCTGCGGCCCTGACGGACTCGATGGCCTGTTGCGGGTGGTCGGCAAGGTGCTTAATCCACGCCCGACCTGCGGCACCGTGGTACTGTTGGCAGGCGTCTTTCAGTGCGTCGGCGTGCTGTTTGCCGTTGGCATGTTCATGAAAGCGCGCCGTTTTGCTTAAGGGGATGTTCAGCAGCCGTACCAACTGGCCCGCCTTGGTCTTTCTGCCCACGCTGGCAATGAACGTTTCCAAATCCATTTCACCGGTGCTGATTGCCACCGTGCGCCAGCGCTTTAACTCCCGGTTGCCGCCTTCTTTGGCTCCCTGCAATTTGCCGACGCCGTTAAACAGTGCATAGGCGGCCTGCGCCACGCTCACCGGGTCAGCGCCCTGACCGACTTCATCCAGCGGCATCAGCGCGTCGTTGTGGGCGGCAGCTTCGTTCGCCAGCCCCAGCGCGGTGCCGTACCACGTCAGGCGCAGTAACTCCGGGTTGCCGTACAGGCTGGTGGCAACACTGGCGGTGGTGGTTTTCCCGGCGCTCGATTGCTCATAGAAATGGATGCCGAACCCGTCAGCGCCCACCAGACCGATTAACGGGGCTGCCAGCGCCGCCGCCATACCGGTCATCATGGCGTAATTGCCCCCGGCAAGGCGGGCCACGGTGTCGCGCCAGCCTTCTGCCGTGCCGCTGACGGTGTAGCCTGCGGCGGCAGCGCTGCGCCCGCTGAACAGTACCGGCCTGTCAGGGGTTCCGATGATTTCCCCGTCTGGCATGAGGTAAGCCCCACACTGCCAGCCGGTCGCGTGTGCGATATGCCAGATATCCTGTGCGGCACTGCGCTGGAGCCAGTCGGCCAGAATGGCGCGCAGGCTGTTTTTGGTGGTGACGTTCACGCCGCCGTTTTTCAGCGTTCGCCAGCCCTCGCGCTCGCCGATATCCGCCAGCGGAATGGCCTGTGTGGTGTCAGCCGTCGCGCCGATGGGCCGCCAGCGCATCATCAGGTACTGGTCTTTGTCGTCCCGGCCAATGCCCACCACCGTCAGCGGGGAGCACAGCCAGCTTTCGTTGTTGATAATCTCGCCGCTGTCTTTATCCACTTTGGGGGTTATCCAGAACACGCCGTCCCGGCGACTTTGCACATGCGGTTTTAACGGGTCGCTATGCGTTGGCTTGCTGCTGTCCGGTTCATCCGCTGGCGGCGAATACAGTGAGGCGGCAAATGCCTGTGTCGCGGCCATCAGCCCGCATTGCTGTCGGTAATCGTCCCAGTCGGCCTTGGTATCGGTGGGCGGCAGCGCCACCTGGCCGTTCACCGCACGGGCGGCTTTCTCCGCCCAGTTTTTCCCTGCGTTCGGCGTATCCGGTTTGATGTCGTTATCGGCGGCCAGAATAATATGAGCGCTGGCATACCGGGTGTGCATGGCCTTTGCCACCGGCACCATGTTGCCCGCGTCGATAGCGGCGAGGGTCAGCGCCTCCGGGCGCATCTGGTGAACGCTTAATGCCGTCGCCAGCCCTTCGGCGATAATCACCGTATCGGGTTGTGCGGGCGCATTCACCGCATGATAGGCTCCGCGTTTTGCCGAGTCCGCCACCTGTCGCTTGCGGCCATCGGGGCTTATCGTCTGTGCGGCGGTGGTGCCGCCGCTGGCGTCCTGTAACGTCAGCAGCAGGGTGCCATCGGGCAGCAGTGGATACGACAACCCGGTCAAGCCTTTTCCGGCCAGATAGGCGGACTCACCCGGCTGTGCCTGTGCGGTCAGCTTTTTCAGCCGAGCGGCAAAGCGTCGGGCTTTTTCTGCGGTACGGGCCTGCTCGTCGGCAGACGGTGATTGCCGGGTGTCGTGCGTGTCCGGCGCTGGCGCATCGTCCGCCATTCCCAGCACGTCGGCCACCAGGCGGGCGGCGTCTGCCGCATTACACTGGCGAACATTCATCACCAGCGCCAGCCCGTCACCGGCTTCCGGGTCACAGTGGCGGCAATGCCAGGTGCCGCGCCCGTCCAGATTATCGAACTGGAAACGGTCTGTGCCGCCGCACGCCGGGCAGGGGGTGAGCGTGGTGGGGTGGCGGGGAACCTCAATCCCCAGCAGGGCCAGCACATCAGGCCAGCAGCCCACCGCCGAGCGGGTCACATCACGGATAAAATCGATATTACGCATTCCATTGCCCTCAGTGCGTTGCCGGTGGCGGCAGTACGCTGTCCAGCATGAATAGCTGTAACGCCCGGTCATACTCGTTGCTGCCCAGACGGGAAACGGCCTCATCAAAGGCTATCAGCAGCACCTCATCGCCTTTTGTAACGGGGTGTTGATGCGAAATGCGGATGCTATCGGGCAGCACTTCAACGTGACTACCGGCGGATTGCGCCGCCAGCATAGAAAGGGGACGTATGTTGTTCACTGTGGTTCTCCCGTTGGCGCAACCTGCCAGCCCGCCAGCCGGGCCAGCTCCAGAAAGGCATCCAGACAAGCGACATGCTCATCATCGAATAACCGGCGGTCGTTGGTGGCTCTGCCGTTCTCCACATACACCAGCACGCGCCCGGTAAAATCAGAGGTAACTTGCAGTGTGGCGGTAATGGTTGGAGTTTGGTTAGGCATGGTTACCCCCTTTGGAAACTTCACAGGCGTAGTCATGGGCGATGTTAATTAATTCAATGCCTACGTTACGGTGGCACTTGGTATTCATCAGAAACATGCCTGCATTCAACAATCCGGCAATATTGGTGATCGCATCCTCAGGATCCATCGCCATACCCTTGAACTCTTCAGTAACTGTGTTTTGCGCGTTATTAGGCATGGGACACCCCCGCTTGTTCAGGCTCTTTCTGGCTGGCGCGATACAGATGGTCGATGCGCTCCTGCAGGACAAACAGCAGGATTTCACGCGCCTGCGGCTCACCCGTGTTGACGGTGGCATAGGCCGGCGCCCGGCACTGGTCGATAATTTCATCCAGTTCTAACGGGGTGTTATCAAACATGGCACACCGCCTTAACCGGCAGGCGGCCCGCGAAAAAGCAGAGGTGATCGCCAGCCAGTGTGCGGCGGGCTTCGTGTTCAGAAACGGCAGGGATACGGTGAATGACCGGTTTTTGTGTGAGACAGTCGCGGCGGATTGCGGCAATAAGCCAGATAAATTGCGGTTTTGGGGTAGGGGTAGTAGCCAGCATGTGGCAGCCTCCTTCAGATAGCGGGTAACGCTACCACCGGAAACGCCAATTTCACTGGTGGTAGCCCAGACGGGGTTGGCGTAACCGGCTCTGAAGGATACCGGCGAACCTTGCGGTTCCCCCGCCTGAGCCACCATTACTCTTGAAAAGCGCTGGATTATATACCAGCACCTGAAAAAAGGGTGAGTCAGGCTAACGGCACAAAAAAAGACGCTCGGCGCGTCATGTGTCGCCTTCAGAATTACCGGGACGCCAATCCCGGCACCAGATTTTGCTGGTGCCTGTTGAAAGTAGCCCATCTGTAAAGCAAACGGCAAGCGTTTTTTGCGTACCCTGTGGGCAACGTCGCGTAAGTTACGCATGGTTCACTCCCAGCCGTTTTGCCATCCAGCGCTGCGACAGCCGGGTTAATTCAGCTTTGCGCTGGTGGTAGTCCTGCCCCAGTTCAATCAGCGTGATGTTGGTCTGCTCAAGGTAGGAAAGGTGTTCCAGTTGGTCGGCGCTCATGCTGTCGCGGGGTTCACCGGTTACACCATTGACCTGCGCCCAGTCTTTTGCCGTCAGGCCACCCAGTACCAGGCGGGCGATCATGTTGCTTTCGGTGGTGTAGTGGTGCGGCAGGGTTTTCTTGCCCAGCTCAGAACGGGCGGTTTCCAGCGCGGCGCACATCGGTTTGAAGTAATTCGCGGCGGTCAGACGGGTTTTGAGCTGGCGGCGAAAACGGGCGGCCACTTCCGGTACGCTACGGTGTAAGACTTCCTCGCACTGGATGAAGTAACGACGAACGGCACGGCCCTGCTCGTTGCGCTCAACCATTGCCAGTTCTTTTGCCATGTTAAGTGACAGCACATAATCTTTACTGCGGCGATCACCACCCCGGCTTGTTTTCCATTGCCGGGCTGGCTGGCCGTTTTCAGTGTATTGATTCACCGGAATGGGGGAATCAAAGGTTAAAAAATCAACATTGTCGATAAAGCCATATTCTTCAATACGGCTTTTAATCCAGGTGGAGAAATCACGCCCCACCCCTAACGCAATATGCAGGGATTTGGCGCTCACAATGTTGGTTTCGTGTTCGCCTATCCGGCCAGAAATCACCGGGATTAATTCGGCAAAGCCATTACTGGAAATATCGCTCTGGCTGTTTTCAGGGTGAGCGAGTCCCTGACCGTTAAGGTCATTATTTTTTGATGTCATAAATTTAGGCTCCGTTAGCGGGCGGCGTAATCCGGGTACAGGCTCAGGATATGGTTTATTTCCTGCCGGGTAAGTGGCTGATGGCCGTTAATCTCGGCGTTGCTATTGACCAGTCGAATAACGCGGGAAATATCATCACGCGCTGTAAATCGATAGCGGTAATGACTGCCGATCCTGTCAGCGTTGGGTTCGTCAATACGTGCTAACTGAATATCAAGCAGGCGTTCTAATTCCGTGGCGTAATTCCGGCCAGAAGAAAGGCGGCAGTGGTGGAGAATGTCATTCTCAGTAAAACCACCCGCGCCGGAACGCAGCATGAAAACCCGTGCGCGATGCTTTTTAGGGACTGGTCTTATCCGCTCTGGCTGGCTATTATGTCCGCCAGCAATATGAGTTTGCGCAGCAGGTTTATTTTGTTCACATTGACGCCCGGTAGCACGGGCGTTTTTTGTTTGTGACATATCACACCCCCGTCATCTGGTCGCGTTCTGCGATGCGCTGATTCAGCCAGGTATTAACGTCATCCTCAAACCAACCCACACGACGCAGACCAATACGAAAGCCTTTGGGGAATTCCCCTGCATTGATCATGCCCTGAAACGCGCTATCAGACTTCAGGCGTAAAATCGCTTTAACTTCTTTTTTCAGTAGGATTTTTCTTTCTGCTGGTGCCATTTCATCTATCTCCAACGATACCGGTAGATTCCGGCGATATGGGGATGTTGGCATAGGCGATTAGTGTCAGGGCAACATCATTTAGGGTAATGGTAATCTACCGTGAGGGTTGAGGGTGTTTACCCTCACGGTAGACTTTAAGCAGATTTAGACGGGTTACGGTCAATGGGGCAGGCGACTTTTTCAATAGCTTTGGCTGTGATTTCAACAAACCCATAATTGGTTCTCAGATCTGTGATTATGGCCTGCTGGTTTACTCTGGTATCGCTATTGTTAGGGTCATAGTTTACCCATTCGGTATTTCTTATTCTGATAGCCTGAAATAGAGGGTCTTTATCGGCACCTCCGACAAATGATCCAATGTGGCAAGGGAGGGATTTCTTTAACTCTTGGATATCCTTTTCCAGTTCGGTTATTTTGTTTTTCAGAGCGGCTATTGATTCTTTTGATTCCTCTGCGATTCCTGGCGATATTGGCTCTTGCTTGTGGTGTTGGCGACCTCCTTCAGAAAATGAATCTTCGGATAGTTCTTTTTCTGCCCAAGGCCATATATCAGATGCAAGAAAATCAGCATTGGTTATATAAGTATTAATATTTATTTCATGTGGTTCTAAAATGGTTTCGTCATCTATGGAACCATTAAATGATGCAGGCATTGGGGTAAGAACTTTAATAGGAGTTATTTCTTTTAATTTTATGGCCTGTAAAATTGATTCTTTATAAATTTTGGCTTCTCTCCAGAATGTGTAGTTATTATTTTCCGCATCTACGATACTTTCAGCTTCGTAAGAGACGCCAGCCATTACTAGTGCCACTAGTTCCGCACTGACAATTCTCAATCGCCGAATATGTCGTGGAATATTCAATACCGAATCAGTCATCTGTGCCCCTCGCATAGCCCTATGTGATAGAAGCCAGCGCCAGCCCGTAGGGTTCGGACGTTCGGGAGCTACCCTAGACGCGGTTTTATTCGGTTATCATTGGTATACACCGGAATCGTAGCGCGTATAGGGGAGGTGTGGGAAGACCCCTACTGTGATTTTATCCACTACTCTCCAACCACCCTCAAACCTCGCGCCCCGTCGGATGCTAATGCCTTCCCGGTGGCGGCTGTTTCAACAAACGCACCCCACCAGCACATCAGTACCTTGCGTTGATCCAGATAGGTGGAACGGTTGTAGGCGCGGCGCACTTCATTGGTGTCAACGTGAGCTAGCGCGGCTTCGATCACATCCGGCGGGAAACCCGCTTCGTTGGCGGCGGTACTGAAGATAGCCCGCAAGCCGTGGGACACCAGCACGCCTTTGTAACCCATGCGACGCAATGCGGCGTTAGCGGTTTGGCTGTTCATCGGCTGTTTGGGGTCTTTAGCGGAAGGGAATAGATATTCCCGGTGGCCGCTGATTGGCTTCATGGCGTCCAGAATGGCTAACGCTTGTGGGGGCAGGGGAATAACGTGCTCGCGGCGCATCTTCATGCGGCCAGCCGGAATTGTCCAGGTGTTCTGCGTAAGGTCTATCTCGCTCCAGCGGGTTTCTGCGGCTTCAGCCGGGCGGGCAACAGTCAACAATTGCCATTCAATCAATAACCGGGTTTGTAGCTCGATGCTGGCGACCGATAGCGTTTTCATCAGGCCAGGTAATGCCTCTGGCCGGATGGTCGGCATATGGGTTTTCACCGGCGTCTGAAAGGCTTTGCGGATCTTCGCCGCCGGGTTAGCCGGTATCAGGCCGGAATTAACGGCATAGTCCATCACTTCGTTGATGCGCTGGATAACCCGTTTAACGGTTTCCAGTTTGCCACTGGCCTGTATCGGTTCCAGCGCGGTGATGAAATGGCGGGCGGTAAGTTGGCTGATAGGCTGGTTTCCGATGAACGGGAACACGTATTTTTCCAATGAGCGCCAGATATCTTTAATCGTGTTTGCGGCCAGAGGTTGAGATTTTTTCACTTCATACCAGTCGGCGGCGACTTTGGCGAACGTGTTCAGGCTGATTGCCTGTTCTTGTTCGCGCTGCTGTTGCTGGTGGAATTGCGGATCGATGCCTTTGCTTATCAGTGCTTTTGCTGATTCACGCCGTTGCCTGGCTTCAGCCAAAGAAACCGCAGGGAATGCGCCAAAGCTGATTAATGCACGTTTCTTCGTATCAGGGCGGTAATAGTTAAAGCGCCAGATTTTAGAGCCACTTGGTTTCACCAACAGATACAACCCGTCCCCGTCTTGTAGCGTGTATTCCTTCTCGGCAGGTTTGGCGGCTTTGATCTCGGTATTGGTCAGAGGGGTAGTTATACGAGCCATCGTAGTTATACGCTTTTGTAGTTATATGGGGCGGTATAACTAAGCGTATAACTAAACTTTCCGGCTGTAAACGGGGTGTCCCGGCAGATAACAGGCAACAAAAAACCCGCAAACTCAGAGAGGATGCGGGTTTCTGTGGGGTTTCCGGTAGTAAACGATACTAACCGAATATGTATTTGGTCGGCACGAGAGGATTTGAACCTCCGACCCCCGACACCCCATGACGGTGCGCTACCAGGCTGCGCTACGTGCCGATGCTATGGGCCGCTATACTACCGTTTCCTGACCCGATTGCAATAGCCGCTCCGAACGACTGCTTTAGATTTAGGCAGTTAGTTGGCAATAAATCGCCGTTCGGTCGTCAGCACCTGCAAGAGCAGCCCCAACTGGGGTTTCTCGTTTGGCAATAGCTGACCGCTGGCGTCGTAAGCACGGTAGTTGCCGTTGCGTCCCAACACAATAACCTGCTGCGGCGTGATGATGGTCAGTGCATTGTTGTCCCCGTTGAGCAGCCAGTTGGTGCGGCGCTCGGCGCTGAACAGGTCCTCACCCTGAGCGTAATCCTCGGTTGCGGTTTTCACATGCAGCAGACGCTGCATCAGCGTGGTCATCACGTCTTTCGGATCGGTCATTTTGCTGATGGTCTGCGCCGGAGTATCCGGCCAGTGCACGACCAGCGGCACCTGACGATGCTCACGGTTCATCGGCGACGGGTCGTCGTCTTTGAGACGCTCGGCGCTGCTTTGCTCGGCAGTAATCACCACCACCGTCTTGTCGAGCAGGTTTTTCTCGCGCAGCGTAGTGATGATGCGATCGATCTGTTCATCAATGCTGGCGGTGTCCTGACGATAACGGCGCTGTCGTTCATTGGCCGAAACCGGGCGGCCGCTGCTGCTAAGCTCACTGTGGTTGAATTCGATAAACGAGAACCACGGAGAGCGTGCATCGGTATTGTTGTCCAGCCATTTGGTCCACTGGGTGGTAATGGCCTCATCGCTCTGCGGTTGCGCCGGCGGCAGCGAAAAGTCGGATAGCAGCGCCTGACGGTAAAGCGGGCTGCTGAATCCGCTGGCCGAGAACAGGCCGAACTGGTAGCCCTGCCGACTCAGCGCATTGATCAGCGCCGACGGTTTGCTGCTGCCCAGCACGCCATCCATGTAGGTGGTGGAGATGCCATAAAACAGGTTGAACAGACCGCCATCCTGCTGGGTTCCGGCGCTGAAATGGTTGCTGAAGCGTACGTTTTCTTCGGCGAAGCGCGCCAGATTGGGCATGGAGCGGGGCGTATCCTGATCCGGTACGCTGTCCATCACCACCAGCAGCAGGTTGTAGCCGCTGCCGGCGTCGCGGAAGCTGATGTCGCTGAGCGGGTATTCCACCGATACCGCGTCGGGGTTGCCCTGCAACGCCAGACGACGTTCATACTCCTGCGCGTTGAGCAGGCCGTGTTTTTCCAGGAAACGACGCGCCGTCATCGGGTAGGAGAGCGGCAGATTGGCGCGCTGCATGGTAATCGGACGGTAGAAGTTGGCGTCCGCCCAGATGTACATCAGGTGAGACAGGCAAAACGCGACGATGAATACCGCCGCCAGCGGCTTGGCGAAATGGCGTCGGCCCAGGCTGCGCAACTTCTGCCAGCACCAGGTGCCGAACAGCATCTCCACCATGAAGATCACCGGCACGCTGATAAACAGCAACTGCCAGTCGCGCACCATCTCGCTTTGATCCGGGTTGGTCACCAGATCCCAGACGGTCATGTTCAGGTGCAAATGGAAGCGGCCGAACACCGCGGCATCGACAATCAGTAGCGTCTGCCCGGTGGTGGCGAGCGCAGCGGATAGGAAGCGCAGCAAGCGCTGCGACATCACAATAAATGTCAGCGGGAAAATGATCAGCAGGTAGGCTGAAAAACCGATAAAGCTGAAATGTCCCAGCCAACTCACCAGCGAATAGACTCGCCCGGCCAGCGACGACGGCCAGTCGGCAACGAACAGATAGCGGCTACCCAGCCCCAGTGCGAGCAGAATGTTGAACAGGGCGAACCAGTGCCCCCAGCTGATCATCTGGGAGACTTTTTCACGGTAGCGCGGACGGTTGGTTACCATAAACGGGCCGGCATCAGTGGATGTCGTTGGTTTTTATGGACGCCTGCAACGCGTCGGCAAACGAACCAGCCAGCGCTTCGCGTTGTTTCGGATTAGCGATGCTGGTATTGAGCAGATTGGTGACCATGTTGCCGAGCACCATCAGTGCGAGATCGGTCGGGGTGTGGTGCTTTTCCAGCACATTGACCAGATCAGACAGCAGCTGTTCGATTTGTTCGTCACTGTAACGGGATGATTGTGGCATAAAATCGTGTATCTCAGGTGATGAAAGGCAAATATATTACCGTATAGGGGCGTGGTTTTCCGCACTTTTATCAATGATGATCGTCAGAACCGGGATGCTTTGAGTTGCATGCCGAAACGTCAGGTGCTTGAATACGCGCCTTACTAGAAGGAGAGTTTACCATGAGTCTGGATATCGACCAGATTGCCCTGCACCAGTTGATCAAGCGTGACGAGCAGTCACTGGAGATGGTGTTGCGGGATTCGCTGTTGACCGTGAACGGCGCGGTCAGCGATATGATGGCGGAACTGCACCGCGTTTACAGCGCCAAAAGCAAGGCGTACGGCCTGTTTAATGAAGAGAGCGAGCTGGCGACGGCATTGCGTTCCTGTCGCAAGGGCGATGATGACTTTCTGGCATTCTCTCGCGCCGCCACCGGCCGGTTACGTGATGAACTGGCCAAATACCCGTTCGCCGAAGGCGGCGTGGTGCTGTTCTGTCAGTATCGCTACCTGGCGGTGGAGTACCTGCTGATTGCGGTGCTGAACAGTTGCAACAGTCTGCGGGTCAACGAACAGCTGGATATCAGCAGTACCCATTATCTGGACATCCACCATGCGGATATCGTGGCGCGCATCGACCTGACCGAATGGGAAACCAGCCCGGAGTCGACCCGCTACCTGACCTTCCTCAAAGGCCGTGTCGGCCGCAAAGTATCTGATTTCTTCATGGATTTTCTGGCTGCGGCGGAAGGGCTGGATACCAAGGCGCAGAACAAGGGGCTGCTAAAGGCGGTGGATGACTATTGCGCCGACGCGGAACTGGACAAGAACGAGCGTCAGCAATACCGTCAGCAAGTGTACAGTTACTGCAACGAGCAGTTGCAGGCGGGCGAAGAGATTGAACTGGAAGCGCTGTCGAACGAGTTACCGCCGCTGGGCGACAAGACGTTTCAGGCGTTCACGGCCGAGCAGGGCTATGAGCTGGAAGAGAGTTTTCCGGCGGATCGCGGCACGCTGCGCCAGTTGACCAAGTTCGCCGGCAGCGGCGGCGGGCTTAGCATCAATTTTGACGCGCTGTTGCTGGGCGAACGCATTTTCTGGGATGCGGCTACCGATACCCTGACCATCAAAGGCACGCCGCCTAATCTGCGCGATCAATTACAGCGCCGGCTTGGCGGCGGCGAGCGCTGATTTTTTCTTTTCTTCGGCCCGTTTTCCGCCGTGTGCGGCGAGCGGCGCGTTCAGGCAGGGGCTATCCCTGCCTGTAAACCGGTTTGGCAGCGCTTGCCCGCTGTTTTATGATGGGCATTCGACTGCTTGTGTTGTGAGATTCCCGTGCGTTCGACCTTTGACATGTTGCTGGCGGTGTACGACCGTGCGGCATTGATGCTTATTTGCCTGTTTTTCCTGACGCGAACCCGTCATTTCCGCCAGTTGCTTCAGCAGGACGAGCATTCCCGCTTTGACCTGGCCGTGGTCACCGCTATTTTTTCTCTGTTCGCGCTGTTTAGCACCTGGTCCGGCATCAATGTGGAAGGTTCGCTGGTCAACGTAAGGGTGGTGGCGGTGATGTCCGGCGGTATCCTGTTTGGGCCGTGGGTCGGCATCACCACCGGGGTCATCGCCGGTGTGCACCGCTATCTGATCGATATTCATGGCATTACCTCGATACCTTGTCTGATCACCAGTATTGTGGCCGGGTTTATGTCCGCCTGGATTCACCGGCGTATTCCGCGCGATCGCCACTGGAGCGTGGGTATTGCCGGCGGCATGCTGTGCGAGTCGCTGACCATGTTGCTGGTGGTGCTGTGGGCGCGGCCGTTCTCGCTGGGGCTGGATATCGTCGCCCATATCGCTATTCCGATGATTCTGGGGGCGGTCAGCATTGGCCTGATTGTGCTGCTGGTGCGCAGCGTGGAAGGGGAAAAGGAGGCGATTGCCGCCCAACAGGCCAAACTGGCGCTGGATATCGCCAACAAAACGCTACCTCTATTCCGCCATATCAATAGCCAGTCATTGAGTACGGTATGCGATATTATCCGCCGTGACATCGATGCCGACGCGGTGGCGATCACCAATACTTCGCAGGTGCTGGCCTACGTTGGGGTAGGGGAGGAGAATTACCACAGCGGCGATCGCGATCTCAGCCCGACCACCCAACTGGCGTTAAAGAGCGGGAAGATCATCATCAAAAATAACGATGAGGCCTATCGCACCCCGGAAATTCATTCGATGATCGTGATTCCGCTGCGGGAAAAGGGCGAAGTGACCGGCACGCTCAAGATCTATTACCGGCGGGCGCATCGTATCACCTGGTCGCTGAAAGAGATGGCGATCGGGCTGTCGCAGATCATTTCCACCCAGCTTGAAGTCTCGCGGGCCGAACAATTGCGCGATATGGCCAACCGTGCCGAATTGCGGGCGCTGCAAAGTAAAATCAACCCGCATTTCCTGTTTAATGCGCTTAATGCCATTTCCACCTCTATCCGGCTGAACCCGGATACGGCGCGTCAGCTGATTATCAATTTGTCGCGTTATCTGCGCTATAACCTGGAGCGCAATGACGAGGAACTGATTGATATTAAAAGCGAGCTTTATCAGGTCAAGGATTATATCGCCATTGAGCAGGCCCGTTTCGGCGACAAGCTGACGGTGATTTACGACATTGATGAAGAAGTCAGTTGCCATATTCCCAGCCTGTTGATTCAGCCGCTGATTGAAAACGCGATTGTGCACGGCATCCGGCCTTGTAAAGGCAAGGGCGTGGTGACGCTGAGTATTCAGGAGCAAGGGGAACGCATTCGGGTGGCGGTTCGGGATACCGGCAGCGGCATCAGTGATGAGGTGATCGCCCGCGTCGAGCGCAATGAACTGCCGGGCAACAAGATTGGCCTGCTCAATGTGCATCACCGGATTAAACTGCTGTATGGTGAGGGGCTGCGGATTCGCCGGCTCAACCCCGGCACGGAAATCGAATTTTTTATCACCCGGGACAACGTCAACCGTTCGGACAGTATGGTGGCGTTTCCCTCGTGAACGGGGCTGGCGGTAGGAGAAAAGCGTGAAAGCGATCATTGTCGAAGATGAATTTCTGGCGCAGCAGGAGCTGAGCTGGCTGATTAAACAACACAGTCAGATCGAGGTCGACGCCGTGTTTGACGATGGCCTCGATGTGCTGAAATACCTGCAGGATAACCGGGTGGATGTGATCTTCCTTGATATCAATATTCCATCGCTGGATGGGGTGATGCTGGCGAAAAACATCAGCCAGTTTGCCCATAAGCCATTGATCGTTTTCATCACCGCGTATAAGAATCATGCGGTGGAGGCGTTTGAACTGGAAGCGTTCGATTATATCCTCAAGCCTTATCATGAGACCCGCATTGTCGGCATGCTGCAAAAACTTGAGGCGGCCTGGCAGCAACAGCAGTTGCCCAGTCATGTCGGCGGCGATAACCGCCCGGCGCCGATGACCATCAATCTGGTCAAGGATAAACGGATTATCGTCACCAATATTCACGATATCTATTACGCCGAATCCCACGAAAAACTGACCTTTGTCTATACCCGGCGTGACGAATTCGTGATGTCGATGAACATCACCGAGTTTTGCAGCCGGTTGCCGGAAGCCTATTTCTTCCGGTGCCACCGTTCGTACTGCGTCAACCTGAGCAAGATCCGCGAGATCGAACCCTGGTTCAACAACACCTATATTCTCAAACTGAGCGACCTGGATTTTCAGGTGCCGGTCAGCCGCAGCAAAGTGCGGGAGTTTCGCCAGCTGATGCGGCTGTAACAACGAATAGGTCAGGCATGAAATGTCTTCAATGTCATTGATACCATCCTGGATGCATTTCATTCCCTGATTCATGCCGTTCATGCCCTTATTAACCCCGTGGATTTAGCCCCTCTTTATACTGGTGCCATTCGGCAGGCTGCGGCCTGTTTTATCTTCACATCAGCAAAATTAAGGGCACCGGCATGAACAGTAAACCGGCAAATCGCGGCGTTATTATTGCAGGGACTATCCTCGCCCAGATGGGGCTGGGGACCATTTACACCTGGAGTCTTTACAACCAACCGCTGGTCGACAAATTCGACTGGCCGCTCAGTTCGGTGGCTACCACCTTTTCTCTAACCAGCTTTTTCCTGGCGTTCGCCACGCTGTTTGCCGGGCGCATTCAGGAACGCATCGGTATCCGTAAACTGACGCTGATCGCCGGCCTGGTGCTGGGGACGGCGCTGATGGCCGCCTCTATGGTGTCGTCGTTGTCGATGCTGTGGCTGCTGGTGGGCGTGGTGGTCGGATTTGCCGACGGCGCGGCGTACATCACCACCTTGTCCAATCTGATTAAATGGTTCCCGAATCGCAAGGGCGTTATCGCCGGGATTTCGGTCGGTGCGTATGGCACCGGCAGCCTGGTGTTCAAATACATCAACAGCGCGTTGCTGGCGCAAGTCGGCGTGTCTCAGACCTTCTTCTGGTGGGGCGCGATGGCATTGTTGATGATCACCGGCGGCGCCATGCTGCTGAAAGATGCACCGGTGCAGCCGGCTCAGACGGCTGTTAACGGCGGCGACGTCAACTTTACCGTCAGCGAAATGCTGCGTCGCAAAGAAGCCTGGCTGCTGTTTGTGGTGTTCTTCACCTCCTGCATGAGCGGTTTGTACCTGATTGGCATCGCGAAGGATATCGGCGTGAAAATGGCCGGGCTGGATGCGGTGACCGCTGCCAGCGTGGTATCGGCGATCGCTATCTGCAACACCGCCGGGCGACTTATTCTCGGCTATCTGTCCGACAAAGTGGGTCGTCTGCGGGTGCTGAACTTTACGCTGTTGGTGACCGCGCTGGCGGTGACGGTCATGGCGTTCCTGCCGCTTAACGGCATGACGTTCTTCCTGTGCACGGGTGCGGTGGCCTTCTGTTTTGGCGGCAATATCACCGTGTATCCGGCGATTGTGGCGGATTTCTTCGGCCTGAAGCATCACAGTAAAAACTACGGACTGATTTACCAGGGATTTGGTCTGGGCCCGTTGGCCGGTTCCTTTATCGCCGCCGCGCTGGGTGGATTCCACAGCACCTTTATCGCCATTGCGCTGTTGTCGGTAGTGTCGCTGGTGATTACCCTGTTCATCCAGCCGCCGAAAGCGCCGCACGAGCAGGATGCGCCCCTGGTCGCACAGGGTAGTCACGCCTGATAAACCTCACGTTCTTCGTGTGTAGCTAACTTCGTGTAGCCTCACGCCACCGGCATCATGCGGTGGCGTGAGGCTGTTGACAAACAGCCATGTTGTCTTGTGAATGCTGAATTTGTCTGTTCAGTGAATAGTTTCGTGCGGGATAAACGGTGTCGTTTCTTTGCTATTTCATCGCAT
>NZ_CM001979.1:2073169-2409804 GCF_000406205.1 Dickeya sp. NCPPB 3274
ACGCGCAACATGTGCGGCGTTTTTGCTGGCTCGTCGAAGACGTTATGCGTGATTAAACGCGAACGAAGTCGATGTGAGTCAGTTTCGGCTTGAACGGGTGACGCTGAACAGCCTGGATTTTTACTTTGGTTTCTTTGCCATCGACAACCAGGACGATTTCACCGTACAGACCTTCGCTGTTACGATCTTCCAGGTTTTTAACGATATCGTGGTCCAGTTCGATGGAAACCGGTGCTTCGCTACCGCCGTAAACGATGGCGGGGAATTTACCGGTAGTGCGCAGGCGGCGGCTCGCACCCTTACCCTGCTCTTTACGTACTTCTGCGTTGATAGTAATCATTGCTTTCTCTACTTGATAAAATGAACCTGTTACAGGCGACCCAGCAACAGGCAGGATAATCATGCTTGTCATTCAAATAACGATGCTGTTATTCGAAATAAAAGCGGGCGAGATTCTAGCGGAATATGGCGGCGCGGGCAAATAAAACCGCCGCAAATTAGCCGCGTAGCTCATGGGCGCGGCGATAGCGGCCCTGATAATCGAAGATTTTTTCCCGCACCTGCCAAAATTTGCCCTGCAAACGGGCTACCACGAAATCCGGCGCACGCAGCAGCGCCTGCTGCGCGACTACATCGTCGGCACGCTGCCAGTTGAAGGGGACGCCGGGCGCGCGCTGGTGCGCTCGCAGAAAAACATGCGTAAAGGCGTTGCGCTGAGCGGCGGTGTGCAGCCGAAAACGTTCGCTGACGTCGGCGCCGTCTTCATCGTAGTAGGTGATGCGCAACCATTCGCCTTTGGCGTCGGCGCCGTGTTGCAGATTCATGCCGCTGCAACGCAGCACCAACGCGTCTTTCAGTTTTAGCGCCGCTTTCAGCATGTCGTCCGGATCGACCAGCACCGCTTCGCACGTCTGACAGCGCCGGGCGGCGATATCGTTTTCCGCACCGCAATGCGGGCAGCTTTTGAAACGGAAGCGGTAATCGCATTGTTGCCGCCGGCCCGATTCACCCGCCTGCCAGCCCTGACAACGGCGGCCATAATGCTCAATCACGCTGCCGTCATCGGTGCATTTTCCCCAGAACAGGTTGGCGAAGCCGCACTGTGGGCAGAACACCTGCACCGGCTGGCTGTCGCTGTGCGGTTTGCTGTGGCCGACTTCGGGCGTATAGAGGTCGAATGGGTTGCCGGCGTAGTCCAGAATCAGGCAGTCGGTTTTGCCGGGAAACAAGCGTAGGCCGCGGCCGACTATCTGCTGATAGAGGCTGACGGATTCCGTCGGGCGCAAAATGGCGATCACATCGACGTGCGGCGCATCAAAGCCGGTAGTCAACACCGATACGTTGACCAGATAGCGCAGCTGTTGCTGCTTGAAGGCGGCGATCAACGCATCCCGCTGCGGTGCGGGCGTTTCGCCGCTGATCAACGCCGCTTCGCCGGCCGGCAGCAGCCCTTCGACTTCCCGTGCGTGTTCAACCGTGGCGGCGAAAATCATCACGCCCCGTCGGTTAGCGGCGTACTCCGTAATCTGGCGGACGATGTGCGGCGTGACCCGTTGCTGACGCTTCAATTCCCGGTTCAGCTCAACATCGCTGAACGATCCGTTATTGAGCGATCTGTTATTGAACAGCCCGTTGCTGCGCGCCGCCAGTTGGCTGAAATCGTACTGCACCACCGGCATGTCCAGCCGCTCCGGCGGCACCAGAAAACCATGTCGGATCATGTAGCGCAGCGGCAGTTCGTAGATACAGTCGCGAAACAGGCAACTGTCGTCGCCGCGGATCATACCGTGATAGTGGTACTGATAGATCCAGCCTCGGCCGAGGCGATAAGGGGTGGCGGTCAATCCCAGCAACCGCAACTGGGGATTGGATTGCTGCAAATGCTGGATGATTTGCTGGTACTGGCTGTTTTCATCGTCGCTAATCCGGTGACATTCATCGACGATCAGCAGCGAGAAGGCGTCATCAAATTTGTCGGGGTGGCGCGCCACCGACTGTACGCTGCCAAACACCACCTTGCCTTCGCTGTCGCGCTGGTTGAGCCCGGCGGCGAAAATGTCTGCCTGTAGTCCCAGCGCGCAATATTTGGCGTGATTCTGCTCCACCAGTTCCCTGACGTGCGCCAGCACCAATACCCGGCCGCGCGCCAGCCGCGCCAGCTCGGCGATTACCAGGCTTTTGCCGGCGCCGGTGGGTAAAACGATGACCGCCGGGGCGGTATGCTGACGAAAATAGGCAAGGGTGGCGTCAACCGCTTCTTGCTGGTACGGGCGCAGTGTAAATGACATCAGTGGCGGCAGATTTTACTTTCATGTGTGGTAAACCCGTTATCTTGCGGAATGAATTTGCCTTTGTCAGCCAGAAATTGCACCAGCCCGGCGGCGGTCATGTCGGCGGCGGAGCAGGTGTGAAAACGGGCATCGCGGCCAAAACGCGCCTCAATAGCGGCAATCAGTTCATCGGTGGTAAAGGATCTGTTGGCGGCCACCATCATATGTAATACTTCATGACCGTGAATCGATGACATAATAGGGCTCCTGATAATTATCGGGCGATGAAATGCCGCCAATACGGCGAAACGTCGCGGTATACTCTCCTTTTCCTGTCCGGTGACGAGCAGGGCGGAAGAGCGGTGAAGAACAGTAAAGTTGCTTTTATTATGCTTTTTTAAACGGCGCAGAAGGGCGGGTTACATCAATATCCGGTGTGAAAGCCAGCGTCTTTTCCTATCAGGTGGCGCTCAGCGCCATGCCTGACCGGCAATTCGTGACGACCATAGGCAGTATTCATTAATGCGATTGGATAAATTTCTTTCCCAACAGTTGGGGATCAGCCGTTCGCTGATAGCGCGTGAACTGCGTGCGCAGCGTGTAACGGTAAATGGCGAGGTGGTGAAGAACGGCGCGTTCAAACTGCTGCCGGACCATGAAGTGGCGTTTGACGACAATGTGCTTGAACAGCAGAACGGGCCGCGTTATTTCATGCTGAATAAGCCGCAGGGGTATGTGTGTTCAACCGACGACCCTGACCATCCGACGATTTTATATTTTATCGATGAACCGGTGGCGCACAAGCTGCATGCCGCCGGCCGGCTGGATATCGATACCAGCGGTCTGGTGTTGCTGACCGACGACGGCCAGTGGTCGCACCGCATTACCTCGCCGAAGCACCATTGCGAAAAAACCTATCTGGTGACGCTGGAACAGCCGCTGGCGCCAGACACCGCGGAGCATTTTCAGGCAGGCGTGCAATTACACGGCGAGAAAGACCTGACCCGTCCGGCGACGCTGGAGCCGATTTCTGAGCACCAGGTACGGTTGACCATCAGCGAAGGTCGCTACCATCAGGTAAAACGCATGTTTGCCGCGGTTGGCAACCATGTCGTGGCATTGCATCGTGAACGCATCGGCGCCATTGCGCTGGATGACGCGCTGGAGCCCGGTGAATATCGGCCGCTGACGCCGGAAGAGGTGGCCAGCATCGGGCAATAGTCGCAAGACCGTTGGCTATCGCCTTGTTCTTTGTTAAGTCCTTTTGTCCGCCGCCGTCAGGTGGCGGGAAACCGTCGTCTACCTGGAGAACCGTTTTTCGTGCAACCACAATCATCCTCGCGCGTCGGTCTGATTTTTATTCTGGGGTTGATATCGATGCTGATGCCAATCGCCATCGATATGTATTTACCGGCGCTGCCGGTGATCGCAAAAGAGTTTTCGGTCGATCCGGGTCGGGTGCAGATGACCCTCAGCTCCTATGTGCTCGGTTTTGCCATCGGGCAGGTTTTTTACGGCCCGATGTCGGACAGTATCGGCCGTAGGCCGGTTATTCTGGGCGGGGTGCTGATTTTTACTCTGGCCGCCGCCGCCTGCGCGCTGTCGCAAACGGTCGACCAGTTGATTCATATGCGTTTCCTGCACGGCTTGTCGGCCGCGTCGGCCAACGTGGTGATCAACGCGCTGATGCGGGACATGTTCTCGAAGGATGAATTCTCGCGCATGATGTCGTTCGTGATCCTGGTGATGACGGTGGCGCCGCTGCTGGCGCCGATCATCGGCGGCGCATTGCTGTTCTGGCTCAGTTGGCACGCGATCTTTTGGACTATCGCCGCCGCGTCGCTGGTGGCGACCGTGCTGGTGTGGCTGTTTATCCGTGAAACCCTACCGGCGGAGCGGCGGCAGCGTTTCCATTTGCGTACTACGATGGGGAACTTTTTGCTGTTGGTGCGCCATCGTCGCGTCTTCAGCTATATGTTTGCCAGCGGACTGTCGTTTTCCGGCATGTTCGCTTTTCTGAGCGCCGGGCCGTTTGTGTATATCGACCTTAATGGCGTGTCGCCCCAGCATTTTGGCTACTATTTTGCGCTGAACATCGTGTTCCTGTTCCTGATGACATTGCTCAACAGCCGTATCGTGTCGCGTATGGGGGCGATGTTTATGTTCCGGCTGGGGCTGATTATCCAGTTTGTGATGGGGATATGGCTGGTCGTGGTCAGTAGTTTCCATTTAGGGTTTATCCCGCTGGTGATCGGTGTCGCGGCATTCGTGGGCTGTGTCGCCACGGTGGCGTCCAACGCGATGGCGGTGATTCTTGACGATTTCCCCCATATGGCCGGAACGGCGTCTTCGCTGGCCGGCACCATGCGCTTTGGGCTGGGCTCGCTGGTGGGAACGTTATTGTCGCTGGCGACGTTTCAGAGCGTATGGCCGATGGTGGGCGCGATGGCGTTCTGCTCGACAGGCGCATTCGGCTTATTCCTGTACGCGAGTCGGCGTTAAGACCTCTCTTCCGTTCTCCTCTTTCCCGCTTCTGCTGCCGGTACCTCACCGGCAGCGCTCCCGCCTGTTGTTCCTAAAATGTGAAAATATTGAATCAAAAGTGAACGATTTGAAGAAAATGATTGAGATATCGGGAATAAAAGGTTACATATAGCGCAAAACCAGTCAAAATCGTGATCTCGTTAACGTTTTGAACGGTTACCAATCTGAGCGCCATGCTTCTGGGACGGCCTCATTATGAAAACATGTTGCTTTTTTGTATCCCGATAGTGAGAAAGAAGGGTGTAGAGCAAAAAAGTTTGCTGATTTATGTTATAATTTTGTGAATTTTAAAGCAGCTTAGCTGAGGAAGACCGCTGTGAATACTCTTCAACTTTCGGTAGTTCATCGCTTGCCGCAAAGTTACCGCTGGTTATCCGGTTTTACTGGCATCAAAGTTGAACCGATTCCGCTTTGCAGCATGGATGACGACAGTTATCTGATCGGTTTTAAACTGCTCAGCCACGACGGCGAAGAAGCTCGTCAGATTATGCGCCACCTCAACCAGTCGCTGGATGATATCCAGCTGCAATGCGCAATAGTGGAGTGGGAGGGTGAGCCATGCCTGTTCCTGCATCGTCAGGATGAGAGCGCCGCCATGTGCCGCCTGAAAGACGTCGGCGTGGCGATCGCCGAATCCGTCTGCGCCCAATACCCTTTCTGAAGCGGCAGCATCGGTAACGATGCTGCTGTAACGCTTTTCCCCATGCTTTCCCGAGCGGGCGGCAATATTCAGGCCGAGAGTTGCAGTAACTGCCGGGTATAATCCTGCTGTGGGTGTTCAAACAGTTGCCGACATTCGCCTTGCTCCACCACTTCGCCGTGCCGCAGCACAATGACCTGATGACACAATGAACGTACCACGTGCAGATCGTGGCTGATGAACAGGTAGGCCAACTGGTGGGTCTGCTGCAGGGTTTTCAGCAGCGTCAGAATCTGCGCCTGTACCGTGCGATCGAGCGATGAGGTAGGTTCATCGAGAATCAGCAGTTCCGGTTGTAGGATCAGCGCCCGGGCGATAGCGATACGCTGGCGCTGGCCGCCGGAAAACTCTGACGGATAGCGATGGCGGCTGTCCGGGTCCAGCCCGACTTCCTGCATGGACTGGATCACTCGCTGCGTCTGTTCCGCCGGGCTTAACTGGTGATGCACCCGCAGCCCTTCCGCGATAATCTGCTCCACATTCAGACGGGGATTCAGCGAACCGTTTGGATCCTGAAACACCACCTGAATACGGCGACGTACCGGCAGCATTTGCTTGCGGTTAAAATGGTGCAGCGGCTGGCCGTCGAACCAGATCTCGCCACGACTGCGCAGCAGCCGCAGCAATGCCAGCCCGGTGGTGCTCTTGCCGGAGCCGGATTCGCCCACCAGCCCGATGCTTTCTCCGCGGCGCAGGCTAAAGCTGAGCGCCTGCAGCACCGATTTTTCCCCCACGGTACGACGCAGCAGACCACGCCTGATGGGGAAGCTGACGCCCAGCTCCCGAACATCCAGCAGCGTCGCGGCGGTCTGTTCCAGCGGCAAGGCTTCCCCTGTCGGCTCGGCATCCAGCAACTGCCGGGTATACGGATGCTGCGGCGCGCTGAACAGCTCACGGGTTTGGTTCTGCTCCACGCAACGCCCGGCCTGCATCACCGCCACCCGGTCCGCCAGCCGGCGCACAATGTTCAGGTTGTGGGTAATGAACAGCAGCCCCATGTTCAGTTCCTGTTTCAGCTCGTTGAGCAGATCCAGAATTTGCGCCTGTACGGTGACATCCAGCGCGGTAGTCGGTTCGTCGGCAATCAGCAAGGCGGGTTGCGTCAGCAACGCCATTGCGATCATCACCCGCTGGCGTTCGCCGCCGGAAAGCTGGTGGGGAAAATCCGCCAGCCGCCGCGCCGCCTGACGAATACCGACGCGCTCAAGACAGCCGACGATTTCGCCCCGCGCGGCTTCGTGGCGCATGCCCCGGTGCAGCGAGAGCACTTCCACCAATTGTTTTTCGATGGTGTGAAGCGGGTTGAGGGACACCATCGGTTCCTGAAAGATCATGGCAATCCGGTCGCCGCGAATCTGACGCAGCCGCTGCTCGCTGGCGTTCAGCAATGATTCGCCGGCAAACAGAATGTCGCCGTTCGGGTAGACCACCGGCGGCGAGGGCAACAAACGCAGCACCGACAGCGCGGTCACGCTTTTGCCTGAGCCGGACTCGCCGACCAGCGCCAGCGTTTCTCCGGCTTCAATGCTCAGCGAGACCTGGTCGACCACCTGCCGCTGCTGGCCGCCGTTGCGAAACGCAATGCTCAGGTCCCGGATTTCAAGTAAAGGTTGTGCGGACATATCAATGCGCCTTGCTAGGGTCAAAAGCGTCGCGAACCGCTTCGCCGATAAAGATAAGCAGTGACAGTACTACCGCCAGTACCATGAAGACCGTGATGCCAAGCCACGGCGCCTGCAGGTTGTTTTTCCCTTCCAGCAACAGCCCGCCGAGCGAAGCGGACCCCATCGGTAGACCAAAACCGAGAAAGTCGAGCGAGGTCAGGGTGGTGATGGAGCCGCAGAGAATGAACGGCAGGTAGGTGAGGGTGGCGACCATCGCGTTGGGCAACATACAGCGAAACATGATGGCGCGATCGCTGACGCCCATCGCCTGTGCCGCGCGGATATAGTCGAAATTGCGGGTACGCAGGAATTCCGCCCGCACCACGCCGACCAGCGCCATCCAGCCAAACAGCACGGTAATGCCCAGCAGCCACCAGAAATTCGGCTGGATCACGCTGGAGAGCAGGATAATCAAAAACAGCGTCGGCATCCCGGACCAGACTTCGATAAAGCGCTGTCCCCACAGGTCAACACGTCCGCCGTAATACCCCTGAGATGCGCCCACCACGATGCCGATCAGGCTGGACAACAGCGTCAGCGCCAGCCCGAATAGAATGGAAATGCGAAAGCCATACAGCACCTGCGCCAGCACATCGCGCCCCTGACTGTCGGTGCCGAGCAAATTCTGGCGCGACGGCGGCGACGGAAACGCGCTCTGGGTGGCGTAGTTGATGGTGTCGTAGCGGTAGTGAATCAGCGGCCACAGCGTCCAGCCGCCTTGCTCCAGCCGCTGCTCCAGCCAGGGATCGCGGTAATCCGCCGGCGTCGCCAACTGGCCGCCGAAGGCGGTTTCACTGTAGTCCACCATAAACGGCGCGTACCACTGCCCCTGGTAGCGCACCAGCAACGGCCTGTCGTTGGCGACCAGCTCCGAACACAGGGTAACGACAAATAACACCAGAAAAATCCACAGCGACCAGTAGCCGCGACGATTAGCGCGAAAGCGCGCCCAACGCGCCTGATTAATGGGGCTTAGACGGCTCATTGGCGCTCCTCGAAGTCGATACGCGGGTCAACCAGCGTATAGGTCATGTCGCTGAGAATGTTCAGCAGCAGGCCGATGAGGGTGAAAATGTACAGGGTGCCGAACATCACCGGGTAATCGCGCTGCAGGGTGGCGTCATATCCCAGCAGCCCCAGGCCGTTGAGGGAGAACATCACCTCAATCAGCAGCGAGCCGGTAAAAAACATGCTGATGAACGTGGCGGGGAAACCGGCGATCACCAACAGCATGGCGTTGCGAAATACGTGGCGATAGAGAATCCGCTTTTCATCCAGCCCTTTGGCGCGGGCGGTGACCACGTACTGTTTGCGGATTTCATCCAGAAACGAGTTCTTGGTCAACATGGTCAGCGTGGCGAAACCGCCAATCACCATCGCCAGCACCGGCAGCGCAATGTGCCACAGATAATCGGTAACCTTGTCAAACCAGGACAGACTGTCAAAATGCGGCGACACCAGCCCGCGCAGCGGGAACCAGTCGAGATAACTGCCGCCGGCGAACAGCACGATCAGCAGAATCGCGAACAGGAACGCCGGGATAGCGTAGCCGACGATAATCAGCGTACTGCTCCAGACGTCAAAGGCCGAGCCGTTGCGCACCGCTTTTTTGATGCCGAGCGGAATGGAAACCAGATAGATGATCAGCGTGCTCCACAGCCCAAGAGATATCGAAACCGGCATACTTTCTTTAATCAGCGCAATGACCGACGAGCCGCGAAACAGGCTGTTGCCGAAGTCGAACCGCATGTAATCCCAGATCAATTTGAAATAGCGCTCGTGCAGCGGTTTATCGAAGCCGTAACGTTTGGTGATTTCCGCGATGATTTCCGGGTCCAGCCCGCGAGCGCCGCGATAGGTGTTTTCCACCGACGGCTTGCCGCCCGGCCCACGCGCCAGCCCGCCGCCGCCGTCCCCGCCGGCGCTAAAACCGCTGCCCTGGCCCATTTCAATCGAGGCGATGGCCTGATCGACCGGGCCGCCCGGCGCGACCTGCACAATAAAAAAGTTGATGGTGATGATTGCCCACAGTGTGGGGATCACCAGCAATAGTCGACGTAACAGGTAAGTTCCCACATCGGCTCCTTATCGACGCGCTGCCGGCAGGGTGGCCGCTTTATCAGCGTCATACCACCAGCTGTCGATACCCAGCGTATAGGCCGGGCGGGTTGCAGGCATGGCAAATTTGTTCCAGTAGGCGAAACGGTCGTGATTGGAATACCACATCGGTATGGCGAACTGGTTCCAGGTCAGCACTCTGTCCAGCGCCGGTCCCAGCGACAATAGCGCCGGTTTGTCGCCCTGATGGCGAATAATGTTGTCAATCAGCTGGTCGATGGCGGCGTCCTGCACTCCCGGCGAGTTATAGGAGGAATTGATATACCCGGAACTCCAACTGACGGCAAGGTCGGAGCTGGGGTAGGGCATCGCCGGGTACAGCTTCGGGATCATGTCGAAATCGCGCTTGCGAAACCGGTTGTTGAACTGCGGGCTATCGACGCTGCGCACTTCCATGCGGATACCCAGTCGCGCCAGACTATGCTGGAGCGGCAGCACATAGATGGAGTTGGCGGCGCTTGGCAGCAACAGTTCGAAACGGAAAGGCTGACCGGTTTGTTTATTCACCAGCACCTGATTCTTCAGTTCCCAACCCGCCTGTTGCAGCAGTTGCAGCGCGTTAAGCAGGCCGGCGCGGTCGTAACCGCTACCGTCGGAGCCTTCCGGCCGGTATGCCGGGCCGAAGACTTCGGTGGGGATCTTGTCTTTCAGCGGCGTCAGCCAGGCCAGTTCTTCCGCCGATGGCGTTCCCTGCGCCGCGTACTCGGTGTTCTGGAAAAAGCTGTTGGGGCGCTGATAGCTATTAAAAAACAGCGCCTTGTTCATCCAGTTGAAGTCAAAGGCCAGCGCCAGCGCCTGACGCACCCGGCGATCGCTAAACTGCGGCCGCTGGATGTTAAACACCAGCCAGCGGGTATCCTGCGCCGCCTGATTGGTTTCATCTTTCTTTAGAATGTAGCCGCGGGCGAAATTGCCGCCTTCGTACTGGGTCGCCCAGTGCTTGGGTGAACCCTCTATGCGCAGATCAAACGCGCCGGCCTTGAAGGCTTCCAGCGCTACGCTGTCGTCCAGATAGTAGTCATAACGCAGCTGGTCAAAGTTGTAACGGCCGCGGTTGACCGGCAGGTCGGCAGCCCAGTAGTCGGTCACGCGCGAATAAATCACGTACTGGCCCATGCGGTAATCGGTAATGCGATAGGGGCCGCTGGCCAGCGGCGGGGTGTTCAGCGGGTCGCTGAGTTTGTGGTCGCGCCAAAATTTCTCCGGCATGACCGGCAAGGTCAGCATCCCCAGCATCTTTTCCTTGTCTGGCTCAGGGAAAGTAAAGCGGACGGTGTGCGAGGTGACGGCTTTGACTTCGGCGCCTTTGTAGTACAGACGGAACTGCGGCACGCCCTGCGTCATGAACATATTGAAGGTGAACGCCACGTCGGCGGCGGTAATCGGTGAGCCGTCATGAAAACGCGCGGCGGGATTCATTTCCACTTCAATCCAGCTGTAATCGCTGGCGTAACGCGCGGTAAGCGCAATCAACGGGTAGTAACTGGCGGGTTCGTCTTCCGAACTGACGTAAAGGGCGTCGTACAGGCTTTCGGTACGGGCGGCGGCCAGACCGCGCAAGGCAAAGCGGTTAAAGTTATCGAAGGTGCCCAGCGCGCTGAGTGTGGCTTTGCCGCCTTTGGGGGCCGATGGATTGGTGTAATCGTAGTGGGTAAAGCCCTGCCGGTATTTCGGTTCGCCCAGCGTGGCGAATGCATAAGTCTGCTGTGTGGTCGGTTCCGCATAGGCCAGCCAGGCGCAGGCAGACAGCAAGGCGGCGATAAGTGCACGTGTAAACATCGAAATGGCGGACTCCTGATAACCTCATGTTTCCCCGAACGAAAAGCCGGTTTACCGGAGAAAGTGCCTGAAATTCCTGGCAATCACGATGCCGGACGCTATGGTGTTCTGTTTTACCATGAAATAAGGCGTCAAACCTACTGTTAATCGATCCGAGTTGTTACCGGGAAGGAGAGTGACGCAATAAAAAACGCCGCTGTCTGACGAGCGGCGTTTTGAATTTGTTTGGACGACATCAAGGGAAAAGAAAATCAGCTGTGCGAATCCTGCTTCAGCACCCGACGCGCTTCGCGGTAACGGGGTTTCCAGTAGCTATCATCCATACTGGAAATGGTCACGCCAATGCTGGTGGACGCGTGGACAAACTGCTGGTTGCCGATGTAGATGCCCATATGACGGCCGGTAGAGCCGGCATGGAACACAACCAGATCACCCGGGCGCAGCTTATTGCGCTGGATTTGAACGCCAATGTCCTGCTGTTCATAGCTGGAACGCGGCAAATCCATACCGAATTGTTCACGGAAGGTTCGCTGAACGAAACCGGAGCAATCAATGCCTTTCCGGCTGTCCCCGCCGAGGCGATAACGCACGCCTTTCCAACTGGCGTATTGTTCAAGCAACTTGGATTTGACTTCCACGTTGCGAACCATCGCTTCGAATTCATCCTGAGAGGCTTGTAGTGAAGGGTCACCACCGTTAACCACACGCCTATCAGTTTGATTATTAACACTTGCAATATTGCCGGTACAGGCGGAAAGCATCACCGCTACCGCCACGGCAGGCAAGGCCCGCCAGATATATCTCAGAGTCGGTTGAGATTTGACCATTGTTGTTATGTTCCCTTGATGTCCTTAACGATTCAATCGCTATCGCTGTGTTTATGAACGATGTATCTATGCCAAACAAAACGAGTGTCAGACTAAAGCACTACTTTTAATGGGACAATTATCCGTCAACCAAATTGTGCAATAACGCACATTATTATTGGTGTGGCAACAGTTGTTTAACTGGCCGGATGTCTGCCCATAAATCATGAACCTCGGTGACCATACCTTAACGAATATCAGATTGCGAGTTTTTTTGTCTCTTTTGTTTATACGATTTCCTGATGAAATCTTTCACGCCAGCCCTATAAAAACCTGCGGTGGGAGAGAGGAACGAGAAAACGTGCGCAAAATGACCAAAAAAATTGAATAGGCGGGTAGACGTGACCACAGCGGGCGATACACGTTTGCTGTGGTCACCGCCAGTCAGGCTTGCCGACTGAGCGACTTTTTGCCAGGTAGCAGGCGGTCAATGCGGCTAATCAGGGCGTCGCAGGCAGGGGTCAACAACCACCAGCTTAACCCCACCAGCACCACCGATAGCGACCCGACGGCGACATCGGTAAACCAATGTGCGCCGATCATGATACGCGGCGTGGCGAACACCAGCAGAATCAGCATGCTGACGGCAAAGGCGGCCCGGCCAAAGTAGCGCAGCATAAATACGGCGAAGATCATCAGCATCATACCGTGATCGCCGGGGAAACTGTCGCTGGACGCATCTTTGGTGGGAATGCCGGTCAGCTCGCCCACCCGGTTGATGCCGCTGAAAAAGAGCGTCGGGCTACTGTGCTGCACCGGTATCAGATGCCCCAGTTGGTTGAGCACTACCGCGGTCGCCAGCATGGCCAGGCCGATAAGCAGCATCTGACGGCGTGCGTCATGGGAGCGACGCAGGTAATAGAACAGATAAAGCAGTCCCATCGCCAGCAGCGCGCAGGCGTCAAAGGCGCGATTGTTGGTAATCGCCACCAAATGGAGAAACGCGCTGGATGTCGCCAGGCGCTGGTTGAAATAGAAAAACAGCGATGTGTCTATGTCGAACCAGAACCCGTGCTGTGCTGGTAAATACCAGGAGAAGAACAGAGCAAAACCCAGAAGATTGAAGAATAGAATAAGTAGTGTATTACGCTTTGACATACATCCTGACTCACTGTCAAATTTGTCCAGGCGTGTAACTTACACCGCTTACATTAAACGGGAATTTAACAACTGCTTTTGCAACGTGTTCCATTCCGCTTCAGATTCATTAATGATTTCGATGCGGCTGTCCGGCGGCGGGGCCGATTGTGTTTCAATGCGCAGGTCGAATCCCTGGCGGTTGACCACCAGCGTGCCTTCCGGGATACGCATCACACCTTTAACGCGGCTTACCGGTGCCAGGCGCACCCAGTCAAGCAGACTGGCGGTGTTGAACTGGGTATCGCCATCGAAAATCCAGCCACAGGCATAATAGCCCTGGCCCTGATTCAAGGCTCGACGCCAGCTTTCACGGCCGGTCAGTTTCAGTGCGGCCAGCCCGGTTTTGGCGACGGCGGAGTGATGGTGGTGGCGGGCATCCGGCAGCGCATTGTGGTTTTCCCGCGGCAGGTCCAGCACCGCAGTATCCAACTGCCCCTGAGCTAACGTGATCAGGCGACGATCCTGCCCCTGCTGTTGATACCATGCCATCAGGGCTTCACGGTCGCTGTCCTGCCAGGTATCTTGCTTATTAGCGACAATCACGTCCGCGGCGGCCAACTGGTCGCGAAAGTTTTCATTTTCCAGGCAACGTTTGTCGCCGAGCTGACGCGCATCCAGCAGACACAGCGTAGCCTGCAACTGGAGCCACGGTTGATAGGCTTCTGCGGTCAGCAAGTTCAGAATCTGTTTTGGATGACCGAGACCGGTGGGTTCGATCAGCAAACGGTGGGGCTTTTTCTGCAGCAACATATTGAGCCCCACCTGCATCGGCAAGCCATTCACACAGCACATGCAACCGCCGGGGATCTCTTTGAGCAGTGCGCCGGTATCGCTCAGCAATGCGCCGTCGATACCGATTTCACCGAACTCATTGACCAGCACCGCCCAGATTTCGTCTTCGGGCTTACGAGATAGCAGGTGCTTGATGGTGGTGGTTTTGCCGCTGCCGAGAAAACCGGTGATCAGGTTTACTTTCGTCAACACAGGAGCCTCCTTGAGTCTGCGGGGAAGCGTCTGGCGTGCCCGCCAGACGCGGGTATCACCGGCGGGGTTAGTCCGCGCGACCCATGTAACGGCGCTCGGCGATATGAATACGAATTTTTTCGCCGGCGCTCAGGTATTCCGGCACCTGAATCACCAGACCGGTGGTCAGCGTGGCCGGTTTGTTGCGGGCGCTGGCGGACGCGCCTTTGATGCCCGGTGCGGTTTCCACGATTTCCAGATCGACTGTCTGCGGCAGTTCCAGCGCCAGCAACTGTCCGTCCATAGTTAATACCTGAATGCCCGGCATGCCGCCTTCAGGAATAAACAGCAGTTCATCTTCGATCTGCTCTTTCTTGAAGGTATACGGGGTATAGTCTTCCTCGTCCATAAAGATGTATTCGTCGCCATCAATATAAGAGAAGGTCACGGAACGGCGGGTCAGGGTGATGGTGTCCAGGATGTCATCGCCCTTGAAGCGTTCTTCCACTTTCAGACCGGTGCGGACATCGGAGAAACGCATTTTGTACAGCGTACTGGCGCCGCGGGCGCTGGGGCTCTGGATATCGATATCTTTTACCAGCAGCAGCTTACCGTTGTAATTAACGGCCATGCCGCGTTTGATCTCATTCGCTCTTGCCATGAAACATACCTTAAATAAAGAAGAGAAATTTTTGTGGCGACACGTTACCCGTCAGGATGGGTTCAGGCAAGCGGGATTTGCGGCAGCCGGACGCCAAACAAACCGGCGGGAAATATTGGCCTTGCGAGCGACAGCCTGTTAGGCTCTGCGGCCTGAAAGAGTAACGGGAATCCCCGGAGGTTATGCTGATGGAATGTCGTCCTGATTGCGGCGCCTGCTGCACCGCGCCTTCTATCTCCAGCCCGATTCCCGGCATGCCGCAGGGAAAACCGGCCAATACGCCCTGCATCCATCTGGATGAACGTATGCGCTGCGGCCTGTTCCATTCGCCGTTGCGCCCGGCGGTGTGTCGTGGCCTGCAACCGAGCCGCGATATGTGCCGAAATCACCGTGATGAAGCGATGCTGTACCTTATTCAACTGGAAGAGGCTACCGCGCCCTGACGGAATCAGGCGTCGCGGATGCGCCACATGCAGACGGCGGCGCCGGCCAGCATGACGATGGCGATGACAAAGCCCGCATGGTAACTCCAGACTTCGGCCACGATGCCCGCCAGTGAACCGGAGATGATCCAGCCTACCCGGGTGGTGTTGGTGAACAGCGTCGTGGCGGCGCCCGCCTGACCCGGCATCAGATCCTGAAAATACAGCATCCCCATCCCGGCCAGAATGCCGATGAAAATCGCGTTCAGCAGTTGCAGCGCCAGCAAGGCCCACGAACCGTTCAGCAGCGTCAGCCCGACATAAAAAATCAGCCCGGCGATCACCGCCAGCCGCATCAGCAGGCGCTTGCCTAACCGACTGGTCAGGTAACCGGCCAGCAACATCACCGGAATTTCCAGCCCGGCGGCGGTGCCCATCATGACCCCGGCCAGCTTTTCGGGTAACTGCAATTCATTGACCAGATACAACGGCATATTGATCAGATAGATGCCGTTGCAGGTCCACATCAGCGTACAGGCGGTAAACAGCAACAGCGTGTCGCGTCGGTTCTGGCGGGGCGATTCCAGCGTCGCGGCGGATTTAACCCGGGTTTTGGGCATTGACGGCAACAGCAGCCACACCAACAGCCCGCACAGTACGAATACCACCGCGGCCGTCAGATACATCGCCGGGAAACCGAAGCCCAGCACCAGCGCGAAGGCGACCGGCGGCCCGATCACCCAGGATAACGAAATCTGCGCCCGCATCACCGAACTGAACATGGCTGCGCCGCGACCGGTGCGGTCGGCGTGTTCCCGCGCCAGCGCAAACAGTTGCGGGTTGGCGGTGGAGCCGAAACTTGACAGTAGTACGCCGATAAACAGCAGAACAAAATAGTTGCGGTTCCAGGCATACAGCAGACACGACAGCGCGCCCAACAGGCAGCACTGCAATATCAGCGTTTTGCGGTCGCCCTGACGATCGGAATAGGTCGCCAGGATCTGGCTGACGACGATGCCGATCACCGCGCTGCCGGTATAAAACAGCCCGACCATGAACGGACGTACCTGTACTTCCGTTGATAAAAACAGGCTGAGCGTAGGAAGCTGCAGCGCACCGGCAATCCCGGTCAGAAAAGCAATGACCAGAAACGCCGAAGACGTCAGGTCGGGCAGGCGTCGGGCCGCGCGGGCAGAAGAAATTGTCATGCTGAATTCAGGTTAAAAAAGAAGCAGGAAGGAAACTGAACGCGCTATCTTACGCTGATGGAATAGAAACGAAAGTCCGTTTCAATTTTTTTTTCTTCAGCACCTATTCAGCATTGGTGTGTCAAAGTGTTACAGATTTTGGCGTTTCGTGGTGAAAATGTGCGTGACCTCTAAGATCTGTCATTTTATCTGTGCAGAATGCTTGCATACATATAGTGAAAAACGCAGAATTTTTGAAACGTTTCAGCGAGGTTTTGCTGAAACCACCCTGAGAGAGTCAGCAAATTATTTCTCATAAAAGCTGAAACGATTCAAGTTCAGCAAGAGAGGAGCGTTATGTTTCAGTTGTCACAGCACGACATTCATTTAGGTGCTTCCGCCGGCAGTAAAGAGGAGGCCATCCGTCAGGTGGCTGCCGCACTGACCGAAGCCGGTTGCGTGAGCGAGGGCTATGTCGAGGGGATGCTTCAGCGCGAGCAGCAGACCTCTACCTATCTCGGCAGCGGTATTGCTATTCCGCACGGCACCACCGATACGCGCGATCTGGTGCAGAAAACCGGTGTTCAGGTGTTCCAGTTCCCGCAGGGGATCGCGTGGGGCGAAGACCAGACCGCGTATGTGGTGCTGGGGATTGCCGCCCGTTCCGATGAGCATCTGGCGCTGCTGCGTCAACTGACCCACGTGCTGAGCGATGATCGCGTCGCGGCCCGTCTGGCCAGCACCACGTCAGCCGACGAACTGCGCGGGTTGCTGATGGGCGAACAACTGGCGGGCGCGTTCCGTTTTGATACCTCGCTGATTAGCCTGAATGTGGCGACCGACAACCTGATGACGCTGCAGGCGCTGAACGCCGGCCGTCTGCAACAGATTGGCGCGGTCGACGCCAGCTTTGTCAGCCATGTGGTCGGCAATAAGCCGGTACATCTGGGGCAGGGCGTCTGGCTGAGCGACAGCCTGAACGGCAATCTGGTGAGCGCGCTGGCGGTGAGCCGCCCGGCGGAGCCTTTCGCGGTGGATGGCGAAAACGTGGCGCTGCTGCTGACGGTCTCGGCGGCTGATGAGCAGGTATTCGCGTCGCTGGATTATCTCAGCAAGCTGCTGATCGCCGGCAAGGCCGATCGTCTGTTGTCCGCTGACGAAGCCACGCTGCTGGCGCTGCTGACCAGCGAAGAAGAGGACGAAGAAGAAGAGAGCAACGCGCTGGTGGCGGAATTTACCGTCCGCAACGAGCACGGTCTGCATGCCCGTCCGGGCGCGATGCTGGTTAACGTCATCAAACAGTTCTCCAGCGAGATCACCGTGGCGAACCTTGACGGCACCGGCAAACCGGCTAACGGCCGCAGCCTGATGAAAGTGGTGGCGCTGGGCGTCAAGAGCGGTCACCGTCTGCGTTTTACAGCCAACGGCAGCGATGCTGAAGCGGCGCTGAAAGCCATCGGCGAAGCTATTCAGTCCGGCCTTGGGGAGGGTGCAGCATGAGCAGGCGCGTTGCCACCATCACCCTGAATCCCGCCTATGATTTAGTAGGGTACTGCCCGGAAATCGAACGCGGCGAAGTCAACCTGGTTCAGACCACCGGCCTGCATGCGGCAGGCAAGGGCATCAACGTCGCCAAAGTGCTGAAAGACCTTGGGATTGATGTCACCGTGGGCGGCTTTTTGGGTAAAGACAATCAGGACGGTTTTCAGCAGCTGTTCAGCGAACTGGGCATCGCCAACCGTTTTCAGGTGGTGTCGGGGCGTACTCGCATTAATGTCAAACTCACCGAGCAGGATGGCGATGTAACCGACCTGAACTTCTCCGGTTTCGAGGTAACCCAGCAGGACTGGCAGCGTTTCGTCAACGATTCGCTGAGCTGGCTGGGACAGTTTGACATGGTCGCCGTTAGCGGCAGTCTGCCGAGCGGCGTTGACCCGGATGCGTTTACCGACTGGATGTCGCGCCTGCGCAGCCAGTGTCCGTGCATTATTTTTGACAGCAGCCGCGAAGCGCTGGTGGCAGGCCTGAAAGCCTCGCCGTGGCTGGTGAAACCCAACCGCCGGGAGCTGGAAATCTGGGCCGGACGTAAGTTGCCCACGCTGGCGGATGTGGTGGATGCGGCGCATGCGCTGCGTGAACAGGGTATTGCCCATGTCGTGATTTCGCTGGGAGCGGAAGGCGCGCTGTGGGTTAATGCGTCTGGTGCCTGGTTGGCGAAGCCGCCGGCCTGTGAAGTGATCAGTACGGTAGGTGCGGGTGACTCCATGGTGGGGGGATTGATTTATGGCTTATTGATGCGTGAGTCCAGTGAACACACGTTGCGCCTGGCCACGGCGGTGGCAGCATTGGCCGTCAGCCAGAGCAACGTAGGCATTAGCGATCGTCCGCAGCTGGCTGCGATGATGGCGCGTGTCGATCTCAAACCATTTAACTGACAGCAGGAGATAAACAATGAAAACGCTGCTGATACTTGATAAATCACTGGGACTGGCGAAAAGCCGTCTGGTGAAAAATTTGCTCGGTGCTGCTGCAGCTAACGCAGGACTTACCCTCACTGAGCAGTTTGCCGACGCGGAGCTGGCCATCGTGCTGGGCGCGCCCGTACAGGCAGACAGTGGTCTGAATGGCAAAAAAGTGTTTGCCGGGGATAGTGAACTGGCGCTGAGCCAACCGGCGGTGTTTCTGGAACAAGCCAAAGCGCAAGCGCAGACGTATCAGGCGCCTGCCGCAGCTGTTGCCACTGCAGCGGCTCCGGCTGCCGCCAAACGCATCGTGGCGGTAACCGCCTGTCCGACCGGGGTGGCGCACACCTTCATGGCGGCGGAAGCGATTGAAAGCGAAGCGAAAAAACGCGGCTGGTGGGTGAAAGTGGAAACCCGCGGTTCCGTGGGCGCCGGCAACCCGATCAGCCCGGAAGAAGTGGAGCAGGCGGATCTGGTGATCGTGGCGGCGGACATTGAAGTCGACCTCGGCAAATTCGCTGGCAAAAAGATGTATCGCACCTCCACCGGTCTGGCGTTGAAGAAGACGGCGCAGGAGTTTGACAAGGCGCTGTCCGAAGCGACGGTGTTCCAGCCGTCCGCCCAAAGCGGTGCGGCGGCCGGCGGCGAGTCCGCCAAGAAAGGCGGCGCAGGTCCGTACCGTCACCTGCTGACCGGCGTGTCCTACATGCTGCCGATGGTGGTGGCCGGCGGTCTGTGTATCGCCCTGTCGTTCGTGTTCGGTATTACGGCGTTCAAGGAAGAGGGGACGCTGGCTGCCGCGCTGATGAAGATCGGCGGCGGGTCGGCTTTTGCTCTGATGGTGCCGGTACTGGCCGGTTATATTGCGTTCTCGATTGCTGACCGTCCGGGTCTGACGCCGGGTCTGGTCGGCGGTATGCTGGCCGTTAGCACCGGCGCGGGTTTCCTCGGCGGCATCATCGCCGGCTTCCTGGCCGGTTATCTGGCGCGCGCCATTAGTAACCATGTGACGCTGCCGCAGAGTATGTCGGCGCTGAAACCGATCCTGATTATTCCACTGGTCGCTACGTTAATCACCGGTTTGATCATGATCTACGTGGTGGGTACGCCGGTAGCGAAAATCCTGACCGGTCTGACCGGCTGGCTGCAGTCCATGGGCACCGCCAACGCGGTCATCCTGGGCGCGATTCTGGGCGGCATGATGTGTACCGACATGGGCGGCCCGGTGAACAAGGTGGCCTACGTGTTCGGCACTACGCTGCTGAGTAGCCAGGTGTATGCGCCGATGGCCGCCGTCATGGCTGCCGGTATGGTGCCGCCGCTGGCGATGGGGCTGGCGACCTTCATTGCCGGTAAGAAATTCACTTCCAACGAACGTGAAGGCGGCAAGGCGGCGGTGGTGCTGGGGCTGTGCTTCATCTCCGAAGGGGCCATTCCTTATGCTGCCCGCGACCCGATGCGTGTGCTGCCGTGCTGTATCCTGGGCGGCGCGCTGACCGGTGCGATCTCCATGGCGATTGGCGCTAAGTTGATGGCGCCGCACGGCGGTCTGTTCGTGCTACTGATTCCGGGTGCGATTACGCCGGTACTGGGTTACCTGTTCTCCATCGTGGCCGGTACGGTAGTGGCTGGCGTGCTGTACGCCGTGCTGAAACGTCCGGAAGAGCAACTGGCCAAAGCCTGATAGTTGCGAACCTGATGACAAACGCCAGTCTTGCGACTGGCGTTTTTTTTATGTTTTTTCCGCCGAGTCGGGTAATAGCGGTATGATTTTACATTGCTGTGAGGGAATAGAAGGAGAACCGTATGCCGCGTCACCATGCCAGTCGTGGAATTTTGGTGCTGGAATCGCCCTGGGAACTGGATGAGCACGATGCCAACCGTTCATCCGTAGTGCCGTTTATTGAAGGCATTGCCAAAGTCGCCGGTGATACCGAGGTGTATTACGCGAATTTCTACGATAAGAAGAGTTTTCGCACCGCACTGCATTGCCTGTGCAAGATCCCGTTCAAAAACATCATTATTTATGTCGCCGCGCACGGTCAGGGAAAAAAGCTTGGCGGTACGCATATCCGGGATGTTCTCGTCCCGGTTGGTGAATTGTCCCATCATTTCAATATTACCGGGCTGCTGCTCGGCGCTTGTTTCGTGGGCGCCCATACCGACTTGATGGAAACGTTTACCAGCGGCAATCATCTGCGCTGGTGCGCCGGATATGCCTCAGAAACCGAATGGCTTACCGGCACGCTGATTGACTGCGCCATCATCAATCAGATGCTGTCGCTAAAAAAGAAGGCATTCGCCGATCGCGATACTATCGTCGAGAACCTGGCGCTGGCGATTTCGCCCTTCCACGATAAATACGCGATTGGGCGGGATACGCACGGCAAGCCGATGCAACTGCGCGATGCCTTTCAGTGTGTGGTGCAACCCAGCGGCCAGGGGCATAAGCCGCGCACGGTATCGGGCAAAATATTCCAGTGGGCGGGGCAATTGCGGCGGCAGGACGTCGAGTAGTTGGACGTCGAACAGTTGGAAGTCGAGCAGTTGGGCGGCCTAAAAACAGGCCGCGATATGAGTGTTCAGGCGATGTCGGCAGACGATTGCTGTGACTTCAGCCAGGCGATCTCCTGCGCCCAGATATCCGGGTTGATGGTTTCCAGAATCAGCGGAATACCGTCAAAGCGCGGGTCGCGCATAATATAGCTGAACACGGTTTTACCGATGTTGCCTTCTCCCAGGCTGTGGTGACGGTCGACCCGGCTGTTGAATTCGCTTTTGGCGTCATTCAGGTGCATGCCGCGCAAGTAGCGGAAACCGACTATGCGCTCCAGCTCGGCAAACGTGTGCTCGCAATCGGCCTCGGTGCGCAGATCATAGCCGCCGGCAAAGGCGTGGCAGGTATCGATGCAGACGCCGACCCGGCTTTTGTCTTCCACCTGATCGATGATTTCCGCCAGATGTTCAAACCGAAATCCCAGGTTGCTGCCCTGACCGGCGGTGTTCTCGATCACCGCGGTCACGCCGACGGTGGCGTCCAACGCCAGATTGATAGACTGGGCGATACGGCTCAGGCAGGCGCTTTCGTCGATCTGACGCAGGTGACTGCCGGGATGGAAATTCAGCAGCGTCAGCCCCAGTTGCTGACAACGCGACATTTCGTCGATAAACGCCGTCTGGGATTTCTGTAAGGCGTCGTCGTCCGGGTGCCCCAGATTGATCAGGTAACTGTCGTGCGGCAGAATCTGAGCCGGGGCGAACTGATACTGCGCGCAGGCGGCCCGGAAACGATCGATGACATCCGCCGTCAACGGCGGGGCCTGCCACTGGCGCTGATTTTTGGTAAACAGCGCAAACGCGGTGGCGCCGATGTCATGGGCGCGGGCAACCGCCTGATCCACGCCGCCCGAGGCGCTGACGTGGGCTCCGACATATTTCATGCTTTTCTCCTTTTCATGCCCGCGCATTATGACATTACTGCTTAGCTGGCTGTAGCCTTGTTTCACCCATGTCGTTTCGCTCAGGCGAAGAGATGCTGTACCGCCAGATTGATGGCCGCGCCGCCCGCCACCAGCCAGATAAACAGGACCGCCGCCAGCAGCAACGGCTTGATGCCGGCCTGCCGCAGCGTGCTCAGGCGCGTAGCCAACCCCAGCGCCACCATCGCCATGGTCAACAACGCATTATCCAGTTGCGTCAGCATGGCGACCCAGCCCGCCGGTAGCCAGTTCAGCGAATTAACTCCGCACATCAACACAAAACCCAGGGCGAACCACGGATAACCAGCGGTGGCGGACGCGGCGGCCTGATGCGCGGGTTGACGCTGTTTCAGCCACAGGCCGAGGAGAAACAGGAACGGCGCCAGCATCATCACACGCAGCATCTTGCCGATAACCGCCGTATTCTCGGTCTCCGGGCCAATGGCATGACCGGCGGCCACCACCTGTGCGACTTCATGCACCGTTGAGCCGAGGTAGAGTCCGAAAGTCTGCGGGGTAAATAACCAGCCGCTATACTGGATAAAATGTTGGTACAGCCACGGGTAAAAAAACATGGCGGTGGTGCCGAACAGCACCACGGTCGATACCGCTACCGCCACCTTGTCGGCGCTGCTTTTCAGCACCGGCGCGGTGGCCAGCACGGCGGCGGCGCCGCAAATGCTGCTGCCCGCGCCGATCAGCAATACGGTGTGACGATCCAGCCGGAACCAGCGTTGTCCCAGCCAGCAGGCGAGCAACAGGGTGGAGGTGAGCGTCAGCAGGTCGATCACCAGACCGGCGGCGCCGATGGCGGTGATTTGCTGAAAGCTGAGTTTGAAGCCGTACAGGATGATGCCCCAGCGCAGCAGATGATGCCGGGACCACTGAACGCCGGCGTCGCACCAGGGTTGCAGATGTGCGTAGACGGTATTGCCCAGTATCATGCCAACCAGTATTGCCAGCGTCAGGGAACCCAATCCTAATCCGGTTATCGTTGGCTGGCCGGATAACCATAACACGCCTCGGGTCAGCAGGCCGATCAGGATGATGCCGGTCAGCAGATGGCCGACGGCGGACAAAGGGGAAAAGCGTTGTACCCTGGAAGAAAATGAAAACATAGCCATACCCACTCTGGATGATAGAGGTTGAGGGCACAGCCTATGATCAGCACACTTAAAATAGAAATTGATTATATATTTATAACCTATAGATATTTACGATAAGAGCCCCTATGCATATTACGTTACGTCAACTGGAAGTGTTTACCGAAGTCCTGAAAAGCGGTTCAACAACGCAGGCATCGGTGGTGTTGTCGCTGTCACAGTCGGCCGTCAGCGCGGCGCTGGCTGACCTTGAAAGTCAGTTGGGGGTGCAACTGTTTGACCGCGTCGGCAAACGGCTGGTGGTCAATGAGCACGGTCGCCTGCTGTATCCCAAAGCGCTGGCGCTGCTGGAACAGTCGGCTGAAATCGAGCAACTGTTTCGGCGCGATAACGGCGCGCTGCGCATTTATGCCAGCAGTACCATCGGCAATTATCTGATGCCGGCGATGATCGCCCGCTACCGTCAGGATTTTCCGGCCATTCCGCTGGAGCTGTACGTGGGCAATACGCTGGATGTGGTCAATGCCGTTTCTGAGTTCCGGGTCGATCTGGGGCTGATTGAAGGGCCGTGCCATCATCCCGATCTGATCACCCAGCCCTGGCGGGAAGATGAACTGGTAGTGTTTTGTGCTCCGGGCAATCCCCTGATTGATCATGAGTTTACGTTGCAGATGCTGGCGGATGCTCCCTGGATCCTGCGTGAGCACGGTTCGGGAACGCGCGAAGTGCTGGACCACCTGCTGCTGGCGCGCCTGCCGCATTTCCGGCTGGTGATGGAGCTGGGCAACTCGGAGGCGATCAAGCACGCGGTGCGGCATGGTATCGGCATCAGCTGTCTGTCGCGCCATGTGATCGCCGATCAGCTTGATGCCGGCACGCTGGTGGAACTGCCGGTTCCTTTGCCGCCGCTGAACCGCACGCTGTATCTGGTGCACCACCGTCAGAAACATTTATCCGGCGTGCTGCAATGTTTTCTGGGGTACTGTCAGGGCGATGACGGTATCTAAACAGACTGGCAACACCAATGTAACGAACCGGGTCTTAAGTCAGAGGGATTTCTTATGATGCCGGGTGAGTTATGAAGGTCTCTTATAATCCGCGCTGTGCGCTATTCAGCGGGTAGCGGATTGCCTACAATCCGCCCTCAAATTTTCAAGGGCATGGATTGTAATGGCTCAACATGACACTCACTCCGCCGAACAGCGGGGAACCACACTGCGCCGTGAGCTGAAAGCGCGGCATTTGACGATGATCGCCATTGGCGGTTCGATCGGAACCGGATTGTTTGTCGCCTCCGGCGCGACGGTGTCGCAGGCCGGCCCCGGCGGCGCGCTGCTGTCCTACGCGCTGATCGGCCTGATGGTCTATTTCCTGATGACCAGTCTTGGCGAGTTGGCGGCATTCATGCCGGTTTCCGGCTCGTTCTCCACCTATGGCGCGCGCTATGTGGAAGAAGGGTTTGGCTTCGCGCTGGGCTGGAACTACTGGTACAACTGGGCGGTGACCATCGCGGTCGACCTGGTGGCTGCTCAACTGGTGATGGGATACTGGTTCCCGTCGGTGCCGGGCTGGGTGTGGAGCGCGCTGTTCCTGTCGCTGATGTTTTTGCTGAACTACATCTCCGTCAAAGGGTTTGGCGAAGCGGAATACTGGTTCTCGCTGATTAAGGTCACCACCGTAATCCTGTTTATCGCGGTCGGGCTGATGATGATCTTCGGCATTCTGCGCGGAGGCGAGCACGCGGGCTGGCATAACTGGCAGATTGGCGATGCGCCGTTCGCCGGCGGTTTTTCCGCCATGATCGGCGTGGCGATGATTGTCGGCTTCTCGTTCCAGGGCACGGAGCTGATTGGCGTGGCGGCGGGGGAATCAAAAGATCCGCAGACCAACATTCCGCGAGCGGTTCGTCAGGTGTTCTGGCGTATTCTGCTGTTCTATATTTTCGCCATTCTGATCATCAGTCTGCTGGTCCCTTACACCGACCCGAACCTGCTGCGCAATGATGTGAAAGACATCAGCGTCAGCCCGTTCACACTGGTGTTCGAGAACGCTGGTCTGCTGTCGGCGGCGGCGGTGATGAATGCGGTGATCCTGACCGCGGTACTGTCGGCGGGCAATTCCGGCATGTACGCGTCCACCCGCATGCTGTTTACGCTGGCGCAGGAAGGCAAAGCGCCGGCCTGCTTCGGCAAGCTGTCTAAAGGTGGGGTGCCGCGCAACGCGCTGTACGCCACCACGGTGGTGGCGGGCCTGTGCTTCCTGTCTTCCATGTTCGGCAACCAGACGGTGTATCTGTGGCTGCTGAATACTTCCGGCATGACCGGGTTCATCGCCTGGCTGGGGATTGCCATCAGCCACTACCGTTTCCGCCGCGGCTACGTTATGCAGGGGCGCGATCTGAGCTCGCTGCCGTACCGTTCCGGTTTCTTCCCGCTGGGCCCGATCTTTGCCTTCGTACTGTGCCTGATTATTACGCTGGGCCAGAACTATCAGGCGTTTCTGGCTGACAAGATCGACTGGTCCGCGGTGACGGCGACTTACATCGGTATTCCGCTGTTTCTGGTTATCTGGTTCGGCTACCGGTTAGTAAAAGGTTCGCGGGTGGTGAAATACAGCGAGATGACTTTTCCTGAACATATATCCCAGGAACATAACTAACCGTTTCGTAAACAAAAAAGCCAGTCGGATTAGCGACTGGCTTTTTTTATGAACGCGCTTTATGAACGAAAGAGACGGAACTCAAACGCGGGAATGCACCAGCCGTACGTTGCGGTAAACGCTGAGCAGGGTGGCGAACAGCGCCGCCAGCACCAGCGGCGCGCCGACATAACCGATTTTGTCCATCCCCAGATGCAGGCTGACCTGACTGCCCAGCAGCGCGCCGCCGCCGATGCCGAGGTTGAACAACCCGGAGAAAATCGACATGGCGACATCGCTGGCGTCAGGCGCGAGCGACAGCACTTTGGCCTGCATAGCCAGCCCGATGGACATCATCGCCAGACCCCACACCAGACACAGCAGCGTCAGGCCGAACGGATAACCGGACAGCGGCATCAGCAGCGTCAGACAGACCAGCAGCAGCAACATGGCGGTCACCAGAAAGCCAATCGGGAAGCGTTCGCTGTAACGGCTGTAGAGCATACTGCCCACGATCCCGGCGCAGCCGAACAACAGCAAAATCAGGGTAGTGAAGTTTTCCGGCAGACCGGCTACCGTCTGGATAAACGGTTCGATATAGCTGTAGGCGGTGAAATGCGCGGTCACCACCACCACGGTCAGCAGGTAGATGCCGACCAGCGCCGGGCGGCGGAACAGCTTCGGCACGCTGGACAGCGAGCCGGAATGCTCGCTTGGCAGCAACGGCAGCAAGCGCGCCAGCATGATCATGGCGACCGTGGCGCCGGCGGCAATGGTCAGGAAGGTCACGCGCCAGCCGAGGTACTGACCAATCACCCGCCCCAGCGGTAGCCCCAGCACCATCGCCAGCGACGACCCGGTGGCGATCAGCCCCAGCGCCTGCGCGCGTTTGCCGGGCGGCGCCATGCGAATCGCCAGTGAGGCGGTAATCGACCAGAATACCGAGTGCGCCAGCGCCACCCCGGCGCGGGAAATGACCAGCACGGTAAAATTCCAGGCCACGGCAGACAACAGGTGGCTGACGATAAACAGGCTAAACAGGCCAATCAGCAATTTACGACGCTCAATCCCGCTGGTCAGCAACATGCAGATCAGCGAAGCCACCGCCACGATCCAGGCATAAATAGTAATCATCAGACCGACATCTTCGGTTTTCATGGCAAAGGTGTTGGCGATGTCGCTCAGCAGCCCCACCGGAATAAATTCCGTGGTGTTGAAGATAAACGCGGCCACAGCCAGCGTCACCACGCGTAACCAGGCGGTGGAGCGTGAGGGGGAAGCGGATGTCATAGTCAGGTTCCAGTCGGGTATTACAAATTGCGGACGGCCTATTGTAGTCAATCGTGGGTTAAAATGCGATTACGATCACATTTCAGCCAGGAGACGCCGCGCCTGAATCGTGGCTCGACGCGCGGCTTTCGACGATCCGCGCCGATAGCCGGCACCGCTGCGAAGACCGCTATAAGCTAGGGTGTTCGTCATGTGCAAGACCGATATGCACCAGGCGGGTTGGCATTCGCCACGGCGTGTGAGCGACGGCATGCTGCTTATTATCGTAGATAGCATGATGCCGCCAATAATTGGTGTTCAAATTTATGCGACAGAATGAATATTATTAGTTTGTTATATTTGTTTATTTTAAATAAGCTACATAAATAAATATTATTTGTTTTCTTTGGTGTTTGGCTATTGTGGCGCAACGAAAATATTAATTATGAATATCCTTTGGATGCGAAGCTATGACACTATTCTTACGCTTTATTTTTTCAAAACGAATATCATATATTTTACTTTTGGCAGGGGTTTATAGCTTCTGTTCAGTAGCCTTTCTATTTGTTTTATGGGCTTTTTACTATTTCCTTATGTCTGGCAATAGAAAAAGAAATTGCTGTGCCTAAGAATTACCCTGGTAATGTTTTATTTCACAGAGTGGTAACATATATAAGGTAGAATAGTTTTTTATAATGATGCATAAAATTGCAGTTGCAAAAGAAAAACAATTGTGAGAGCTTTATCACAAGCTTCGATGAGGGAACAGCAATGAGCGTATATATTAATGCGGTGGAAACCTATTTGCCTGGTCCGATTATTAGTAATCAGGAGTTAGGAAATAAAATTGGATTTAAACCTGAGTTAATTAAAAAGCTTTTCGGGAATACCGGTCGGCATTTTTCCGTTAATATGAATACCGGTAAACCTATCGCGTCGTCAGCGGAATTAATTACTATCGTAATCAAGAAACTTCTCTCCAGTTCCGGTATAAGTAAAGAACGTATCGATTTTATTATCGTAGCGTCCGCCACGCCTGATACGCTCTTGCCAAGTAGTGTAAATCAGGCGTGTCATGCTATGGGGTTTGGGCAGATAGAAACCTACCAGATTGTTTCGGGCTGTTCCGGTGCGGTACAGGCGCTCAAGCTGGCTCGCGAGCTGGTGGCGGCGCCGGACAATGGTCTGGACAACGGTCTGGTCATCGGGGTTGAGACAGCCTATAAATTCCTGGATGTTTTTGATGAACATGCCGGTAAGAAAGAAACGAAGGAACTGGTGAATTATACGCTGTTTGGCGACGGCGTCGGCGGATGCCTGATTTCCAATCAGTCATCCGCATCCAGTATTGAGATTGAGCATATTTCTTTTAAATATCTGGGCATTGATGAAACGGTCGGGCAACTGGCAAATTGGCGTGGCTCCCGTAATGATATTGATTATGGCGCTTTGCTGAATGAAGAATATAAATTGATTGAAAAGCTGGTGCCGGTTATTACCCAGGATACGGTCAATGCATTAACGGATAAATTAGGCGGGCGTCCGGACTGGCTACTGCCGCCGCAACTTTCCGGTTCGATGCTGGAGAAAATTTTATCCGATATCGGTTATACGGTAGATGAGATATTCAGCCTGGTGGATGAAATCGGTAATACTGCCAATGCTGCGTTATTTTTTCAGATAAAAGAATTCAGCGATATCTCCCTTGCCAATGAATGCGCCATCGGTATTTCTGTTGAGTCATCGCGTTGGCTGGCAGGTGGTCTGATTCTAAGAAACAGGAAAGGCCTTTTATAGCATCATGTAAAAAGACTTCTTATCTATATCCGAAATGATTCGAGTTGCAGGCAACCGACAGGCGTATTGCGCAATGTAATGCGTTTGCTTTTCAGGGCAAGGCTCGTCATGAGCCTTGTGACACGACAATAGCGTGAATCCTTAGGTGGTTATATCAGTAAATAACCAGGGGTACGCCAACGCGGTCATAAACCATGTGGAATGAAATCTACTGTAGCCCAAAGAGAAAAGGCCAATAGGTGCATTGATGGCCGAGTCGTGACGCGGATACGCCTGCAACCTGAAATCTGATAAGGATAAAGAGAATAAGGACATTTATGAAACAGGATAATGCATTAAGTCGGATCGCCGCCTCGAAAAAAATCGCAGTGGAAGGAAAGCGCATCGTCAACATCGCCACTTTCAGTAATTTTAATCATAAGGCATTGAATGACCTGATTACGTTCAACCTGAATGACCTGGGTTGTTATCCATCCTTTTATGACGGTATTTACAGCGACTATTTTCCCCACGTTTTGGGTAATGCCGCCGACATCAAGACGTTCGGAGCGCAATTTCATTTTTATGTCCTTGATTCCTCCTTTATCGAAAACGACATTGGTTCGCTGCTGCCGGCGGACGATATCCGCGAAAATATCCGGGAGCACAAAAGTCGGCTGGCGTATCTGCTGAATTTTTCCGCTACCGGCTGCGATGCCCACATTGTGCTGAACACCGTTCATATCGCTGAATCGCAGCTCAAACAGATTATCGCGCAGGACCAGCGGGCGGCGTTGAAGCAGCTGATCGGCGAGTTCAACACGTATCTTTTGGCGCTGGGGCAGACGGAAGATCGCGTGACGGTGGTCGATCTTCAGGAAAACGGCGGGATAGTGGAGGATTCTGCCACCCGCCGAACGGCGCAGTTACTCGGGCTGGGCGTTGGTCTGGATGCGCTGGACCTCATGGCGCGCGCCGGCGTCGCCGCTATCCGGCAAGCGCTGGGGAAAACGCTGAAATGCGTGGTCAGCGATCTGGATAACACGTTGTGGAAGGGCATTTTGGCCGACGACGGCGTCGACGGCATCCTGATGGCGGATAAACATATCGGCACGGGGCACCTGCGCTATCAGGAGTATCTGCGTAATCTGTACGATCAGGGCGTCATTCTGGCCATTTGTAGCAAAAACAATCTGGAGAATGTGGAGGAGGCGTTTAAACGCCGCGCCGACGAGATGCGCATTTCGCTGGACAAGTTTTCCGTGGTCAGCGCCAACTGGCAGGGGAAAAGCGGCAACATCCTGAACATCGCCAACGAGTTGAACATCTCCCCGGAACACATGCTTTTTATTGACGACTCGGCGTTCGAATGCGCGGAAGTCAAGGCCCACATTCCGGCAATCACCGTGCTGGAATTTTCCGGCGATGTGGCGGAGAACGTCGCCGCGCTGATCGCCGCCGACTATTTCCTGCGTCCGACCATCAGCAGCGATGATCGTATGCGCAATCTGAGCTATGCGCAGAATAAACTCCGCACGGAGCTGCAAAAAGAATTTGCGGATGACCACGACTTTCTGGCCAGCCTGGGTATGACGCTGACTATCCTGCCGGTGGAATCGTCCACGCTGGATCGCGTATCGCAACTGACGCTGCGCACCAACCAGTTCAATATGACGACGCAACGGATGACCACGCAGGACGTGGCCGGCTACCTCGCACGGGAAGGGCATTTGGCGGTTACGCTGGCGTGCCGCGACCGAGTCGGCGACTACGGCACCATTGGCGCGATATTCCTGCGTTTCGACGGCGATGGCTGTCACATCGACAATTTCATCATGAGCTGCCGTATCTTCGGGCGTCAGGTCGAGTTCGCGGCGATGCGCTGGCTGTTTGGCTTGTGCCGGGCGCGGGGTGTCGACCGGATTACCGCCGCGTACGTCCCGACCGAAAAAAATAGAAAATTCCAGCGCTTTTATCCGGATTGCGGGTTCGCCGAAACCGCAAGCAATGTGTTCACCGTTATCGACCCGGCGCCCGCGTTGCTGGCCGAAAACAGTAATACCGTCACTGTCAAAGAAGGGGAATGACCATGAAACTGGACGATTTTATCGGCTTTATCAACACCAAAACCGGCATGGCGCTGGCGACCGAACAGGCGCAGGAAGATTTGACCAATCTTCCGGAGTGGGACTCGTTGACCTTCGTCTATCTGTTGATGGAAATCGAAAAACAGCAGAGCGTCAAAATCGATGTCGAGAAGGTATTGCAGTGCACCACGCTGAATGACATTTACAGGGTCGTGAGCCATGAAGTTACTGAAAGTTTCTAGGGAAAGACGCCAGACGCTCTCTTTTCTGGCGATATCCAGGGGCATTCCGGCCATTACCGTCATGCGCGAGATAGATGTTTCGCGCATTGTGGCGGGTGGGCTGCAGCGCAGCATGACGGCGATTACCATCAAGGCGATCAGCGAGGCGCTGCGCCAGTTTCCGCAACTGAACGCGATGATCAGATTCGGCAGCGACAGCACGCTGATTTGCCCGGATAACATCAGTACCCGGGTGACGCTGGAAAAGGCGCTGAACGGCGTGTCCGGGGTGTATTCACGGGTGATCAGAGACACGGATCGGCTGTCTGTCGTCGATATCGAACGAGCGCTGCAGCAGTTCAAGCAGGAGGACGCCGCTACCAGCGAGCATTACGAGAAAATTCGCTTTATTCAGCGTTTGCCGCCGTTACTGGCCGGCCTGCTGCTGCGGCTGGCGATGTTGTCGCCGAAACTGCAGGCGGAAACCTGGGGCAGCTTCACCGTGACATCGCTGGGGAAAAACGGCCCCGACGCCTGTATCCCCATTTCCGGCTCCACGTTCACGTTTACGCTAGGGTTGATTAACGAAAAGTTGTCGCGACACTCGCATGACGTGGCGATGTCGCACGTGGCGAATCTGTCGATGATTTTCGACCACCGCGTGTTGGACGGCCGGCTGGCGTCAGCATTTTTGGCGCAGATAAAAAGCAACATGGAAGGTTTTGCGCTGGAGTCATCATCATGATGCTTGATGAGCTCAAGAATTTTGTGCTGCTGCACAGCAATGTGCTGAATGTCGGCGCGGAAACCCGCGCCATCCTGCCGGATATCCATCATCTGGGTGACGATTTGCCGCATAGCTGGAGTCAGGTATTTTACCGTCAGGCGCAACATCACGAAAATAAAGGCGAATTACTCAAAGCGTGTTCGCTTTACAATCTGGCGCGTTTCCCCTACCCGGAAACACCGCTCCAGCATGAGAGCAACCGGCATTGTCAGCGGTTGTTCCGCCAGCAGTATATCGAGAGCGGAGCGGTGACCAGGGTGAGTCTGTCGCAGGGGCGGCAGGTGTGCTACGTCAGAAAAAAGAACACCGGCAACGTCGTCATTATTAATGGGGGCATTATCTCGCTGAAAGAGCAGTGGGTGCATCTGGTGGGGCTGTTCGAACGTTTCGATGTTACCGTGGTGTTGACGGAAATGCCGGGGGTGGGGGAAAACCAACTGCCCTACAACGAACAATCCTTCCGCATGTACAGCGATGTGCTGGATTACCTCGCACAGGATCGATCCGACATCCGGTGCCATATTTTCGGCCTGAGCTTCAGTGGGTTTATCGCGTACAAGAACAGCCTGACTGATAGCCGCATCGTGGGCATCACCATGGCGGGTACGCCGCTGGATTCGTTGTACCACGATCGGGATGTCTATCGGCGGCTGCCTTACGTTACACGGCTGGTTATCGGGCATAACGTGGGGAAAACGCATCCGGAACTGGATGACGACGACAAGGTATTTGGTTACCTCGATACAACGTTCGTGATGCGCCAGGAGGATATCAACCATAGCGTCAGGCTGTATTACGTTCAGAGCCTGCGCGACGAAGTGATCCCGAACGTTGAAGCGGACACGATCCGCCGGTTGTCCCGGCAGCACCATATTCTGTCGCTGGATGACGTGCATGGATCGCCCGGGTACGGCAAAACCGTGCGGGTTTATTTGCTGTGGTCGTTGCTGGATTCGTTGCGCCTGTCGCGGGTTCTGCCCAGCGTCGCCAGGCTGGGTTTTTGCGTCCTGCGGCGCCTGAAACGATAGGCGGCGTCTTGCCAGGATTCGCGTGCCGACGCGGATCCCAAACGCGGCGATCGTCGTACCGAGCGGGCCGGTACGCGGAGTCGGCAATACCGGAAGCGGCGTGTTGGGGCGGTAATACCGGCCCCATTTTTTATATGCCAGCCGTCTCGTCGGTCGGCGTGAGGGAAACGTTGCGCTGCAGGCGTCAGCGTTTCTGGAAATAGGTCATCGCCAGCGCCAGCGCCAGCACCAGACCTTTGATGATATCCATGGCGTAGTAAGGCACGGACAGCATCACCAGCCCGTTTTGCAGCACGCCGAGGATCACCGCGCCGACCAGCGTTCCCAACGCATTGGGTTTGCCGGAACCGGCCAGCGAAAAACCGATATAGGCGGCGGCCACCGCGTCCATCAGGTAACCACCGCCGGCGTTAACCTGCGAAGAGCCGATACGGGATGCCAGCAGGATGCCGCCCAGCGCGGCCAACAGCGACGACAGCAGATAGGCCAGCACGCGGTAGCGGGCGGTGCGAATACCGGCCAGCCGCGCGGCTTCCGGATTACCGCCAATCGCGTACATGCGGCGGCCGTGCTTGGTCAGCGACATATACAGCTGTACCAGCACCGTCACCACCAGCATGATTACCACAATCACCGGCACCTGCCCCAGCGTGGCGAACACCTCGGGGATCACGCCTTCCGCCATCTCGCCGCTTGGCAACAGCATATTTTGGGTGATGGAGCCGCCGTAACTGTAGGTCATGGCGACGCCCTGAATCACAAACAGGCTGGCCAGCGTCGCCAGCATGTCGGGGATCCGCAATATCACAATCAAAAACGCATTGAACAGCCCCACCAGCAGACACAGCGTCAGCGTCAACACAATCGCGCCGGTGGTGCCAAACCCGTGCCAGACGAACAGCGAGACAACCAGCGCGTTCGCCAGCGAAGCGGTCGACCCGACCGACAGGTCGAAACCGCCGACCGACAGCGAGATGGAAACGGCTATCGCGATCACCGTGACGATGGCGATGGAACGCAGGATGTTGATGATGTTGTTCGGATCCAGGAAATTGTCCGACGCCAGCCCGAACAGGGCGATCAGCGCGACGACGGTAATCAGCATCCCCCATTTGTAGAACAGGTCAAACAGGCGGTGATGAAAGGAGAGCGCTCCGTTGGGCGCGTCGTTGGATGCAAGTGGCTGACTCACGCGGGAGTTCCTCCGGTTGAATAAAGTAACAACGTTTCTTCGTCGGCGTCGGCGCCGTTCAGTTCGGCGACGATGCGCCCGTCCCATAGCACGCAGATTCGGTCGCACAGGCCCACCAGCTCGGAGAACTCGCCGGAGGCGTAAATCACGCCTTTACCCTGCTGCGCCAGCGAATCGATCAGGGTAAACAAATCCTGTTTGGCTTTGATGTCTACGCCTTTGGTGGGCTCATCCAGAATCAGCACCTGCACGTCGCTGCGCAGCCATTTGCCGATCGCCACCTTTTGCTGATTGCCGCCGGACAGACGGCGCAACCGCTGCTGCGGCCCGCTGGTGCGGATGGTTAGCCGCTGGATCAAATCGCGGGCCCAGGCCAGCGCCTGACCGTGCCCGAAAACGCCGTAGCGGGAAAAGCTGTCGCTGGCGCTGATGCTGAGATTCATGGTGACGGATTCGTCGATAAATATGCCTTCTTTGCGCCGTTCTTCCGGCACCAGCGCGATACCCTGCTGGACCGCGTCGGCCGGCGAGGTAGGGCGCCAGGATTTCCCCTGATAGCGCCCGGAATCGATGCGGCTGCGGGCGGCGCCGAACAGCGCCTTGCACAACTCGGTCTTACCGGCGCCGGCCAGACCGGCGATGCCGAGAATCTCGCCTTTACGCAGCCGGAGCGAAATGTTGTGCAGCAAGGTGTCGTCATGTAGGCCGTCTACCTGTAACAGCGGCTCTGCGTCAGTGAGCGTGCGGCGCGGCGGGAAAATATCATCCAGCCGGTGACCCAGCATCCGCTCGACAATTTCCCCGCCGCTTAGCCCCTGCATTGGGCCGCTGCTGACAAACTGCCCATCGCGCAACACGGTCAACGTATCGCAGATGGCTTTCAGTTCGTGGATACGGTGCGAAATGAAGACGATGCCGATACCGTCCTGCTGCAGACGGCGCACGACGGCGAACAGCCGGGCGCTTTCTTCCTGGTCGAGCGGGGCGGTGGGTTCGTCAAGAATCAGAAACCGGCAGCGGTGGGAGAGGGCGCGCGCCAGCAGGATTTGCTGTTTTTCCGCCAGCGTGCACTGTTCCAGCCGCTGGCGGACGTTGATGCTGACCCCCAGTTGCACCAGCAGCGCTTGCGCCTGCTGGTAAAGCGCCGACCAGTTGAGCACGTGGCCGCTCTGTGCTAACTGGTCCAGCATGATATTTTCCGCCACCGACAGCGTAGGGACCAGCGCGGCGTCCACTTCCTGCTGAACCAGATGAATACCGTGGCGTTTGGCGTCGCGGGGAGAATGAATTGCGACTTTTTCGCCATCCAGCAGGATATCTCCGCTGTAATGGTCATAAGATCCAGAAAGAATCGCCATCAGCGTGGATTTTCCCGCGCCGTTGGCGCCGGTCAGCGCGTGGATAGATCCACCTTCCAGCGTGAAATTCACCTGTCTGAGCGCCGGGAATCCGGCAAAAGAGATGGAAATGTAGCGCATTTCCAGACGCGAACGCGGGTTTATGGACATAATTGACAACAACGGGTTCTTAACAGCGATAATGACGGGAGGTCGACGTTGAAAAATATCATATTAACCGCAGAATGGAATGCCTGAATGGGCTTGCGGACGCCCCAGAGAAGAAATGAAAAAGCATAACTTAAGCAAAAACGTTATTAAGACCCGCGCCGGCTATCCCTAAAGAGGGCTTTTCCGCGCAGGATTCCAGATTAAACAGCGCATTATCTCTACCCGTCATGCTTTACGTTGCCGGTGCGTCGACCGCCCTCGTTCACCTCGGTCACTGATCCATGTAATCGCCTGGGCATTTACACGGTTGCCGTCTGACCGCAACTCGAATTATTTTGTGTGACGACAAGAATTTATTCAGACAGGAATGTATCCGTAATGAGTAGCACTGATATTCGGGTCCAGGTGGGACCGGCCAACTATTTTTCTTTCCCGGGGGCTATCGACAAGCTGAACGAATTTTATCCGGACGAGGTGCTGGCCCGCGCATTCTGGATACACGGTGAACGCGCGCTGGCGGCGACGCGCGCTTATCTGCCGGCGGCGTTTTCCGCGCCGACGGCCCGGTCGGCCGGTTTTTCCGCACACTGCAGCGAAAATGAAATTGCGCGGTTGACGGCGGCGGCGGGCGATGACCGCACCGTGGTGATTGGCGTGGGCGGCGGCGCGGTGCTGGACACCGCCAAGGTGGTGGCGCGTCGTCTTGGTCTGCCGCTGGTGGCGATTCCGACCATTGCCGCGACCTGCGCCGCCTGGACGCCGCTCTCGGTCTGGTACAACGAGGCCGGGCAGGCGCTGCGATTCGAGATTTTCAACGATGCCAATCATCTGGTGCTGGTGGAACCGCGTATTCTACTGGCGGCGCCGGTGGAATACCTGTTGGCGGGGATCGGCGATACGCTGGCGAAATGGTATGAAGCCGTGGTGTTAAGTCCGCAGCCGGAAACCCTGTCGCTGACCGTGCGTCTGGGTTTGCAGACCGCGCAGGATATCCGCGACGTGCTGCTGAACCAGAGCGAATCCGCGTTGAAGGCGGCGCATGACGCCACGCTGAACCAGGATTTTCTGGATGTTGTCGACGCGATTATCGCCGGCGGCGGCATGGTGGGCGGGTTGGGCGAGCGTTACACCCGGGTGGCGGCGGCGCATGCGGTGCACAACGGTTTGACGGTACTGCCGCAGACGGCGCATTTTCTGCATGGCACCAAAGTGGCCTACGGCATTCTGGTGCAGTGCGCGCTGCTGGGGCAAACCGATACGCTGCGTCAGTTAAAAGCGGCGTTCCGGGTCTTCGGGCTGCCGGTGTCGCTGGCCGAACTGGATGTGGATATTAGCGATGAAGCGGCATTGCGGGCGGTTATCGCCCGTACCTTGCAGACCGGCGAATCCATTCATTATCTGCCCGGCCCGCTGGACGCTGACACGCTGCTGACCGCGTTCCGGACAGTGGAACTGGCGAACGGCTAATAAAGCAACGGGGCGGTTTTTTTAAACCGCCCCGTCATTGAGGGTTGTGTTATTGCAGTTTGTCATACGGAAAGGAATTCCTGATGTAACGTGCGTAATAACGCGCTTTGGCGTTAGAGGCCATCAACTCCTCATAAATCATTCGTGCTACGTTTTTGTACTGATACAGACTGCCGTTCAGTAATTCTACTTCTAATGTGCTGGTTTCCGAATCGTAACCTACGGCAAACAGCTCGGTGGAAGATACACGTTTGCGTTGCAAAACAAATTGCTCCCTGTTGATGGTTGCGATGTAACGGCAATGTTACTTGCTGTGTTTTTTTTGGTCAATGTCGACGCCAGAGGGCCGAAAAAATCGTCAGCAAAGCAGACGAAAGAATACAAGAAAAGCTTATTATTTCCCTATTTCACCTGCACATCGGCAGATGATGCCACGTTTGCAGGAATCTATCCGTCAGTCAACGATCGGCTGTCAGGATGGATTCCCGTTTTGGTGGCGATCACGTTTTTAATGTCATACCGGCACATTCCGCGATGGTTCAATCTGAACCGGCGGTTGTGCCGGGTTTATCGCATTATTAAACAACTCTGATCAGTTCGACTGCAAGTGCTTTGCATGAAAACGCAGATGATCGTCGATAAAGCTGGCGATGAAGTAGTAGCTGTGGTCATAACCCGGCTGAATACGCAGCGTCAGCGGCCATTGCCGAGCGCTGGCGACGGCTTCCAACTGCTCGGGCTGAAGCTGGACTGGCAGGAAGTTGTCGCCGTCGCCCTGATCGATCAACGTCGGCAGCGGCGCGTCGCTGTGAGCAAGCAGGTGACAACTGTCGTACTGCAACCACTGCTGGCGGTCGTCGCCCAGATAGGCGCCGAAGGCTTTCTGCCCCCAGGGCACCTGCGTCGGGTTGACGATTGGCGCAAAGGCCGACACCGAACGAAAACGCCCCGGATGGCGCAGCGCCAGCATCAGCGCGCCGTGCCCGCCCATCGAATGACCGCTGATGGCGACCCGATCGCTGGCGCTGACGTGCTGGCGCACCAGCGCCGGCAGCTCGTCGCTGAGATAGTCGAACATCCGGAAATGCCGGTCCCAGGGCGATTGCGTGGCGTTGACATAAAAACCGGCGCCTTTGCCCAGATCGTACTGGGCGTCGTCCGCAACCTCATCGCCGCGCGGACTGGTGTCCGGCATCACCAGCGCCAGCCCCAGTTCCGCCGCTACCCGCTGGGCGCCGGACTTGAAGGTGAAATTCTCGTCGTTGCAGGTCAGCCCCGACAGCCAGTACAGCACCGGCGGCGCAGCCTCCCCGGCGAGGGGAGGGTAATACACGCTGAAGGTCATGTCGCAGTTCAACGTGGCGGAGGCATGGCGGTAACGCCGCTGCCAGCCGCCGAACAAGCGGTGTTCCTCCAGCAATTCCAGTGACGCAGTCATGGTGTGCGAGTTTCCTGTCATCAGTTGAAATGAACCACGGAGCGAATGGATTTGCCTTCGTGCATCAGATCGAATGCCTCGTTGATCTGCTCAAGCGGCATGGTGTGGGTGATGAAGTCGTTGAGCTGGAATTCACCGTCCAGATAGCGTTGAACGATCCCCGGCAACTGACTGCGGCCTTTGACGCCGCCGAAGGCGGAACCGCGCCATACGCGCCCGGTCACCAACTGGAACGGACGGGTGGCGATCTCTTCGCCTGCGCCTGCCACGCCGATGATGACCGACTCGCCCCAACCTTTATGACAACATTCCAGCGCGGAACGCATCACGTTGACATTACCGATACATTCGAAGGAGAAATCCACGCCGCCGTCGGTCATTTCGACGATCACTTCCTGAATCGGCTTGTCGTAGTCTTTCGGATTGACCAGATCGGTCGCGCCCAGTTTGCGGGCCAGTTCGAACTTGCTGGTATTGAGGTCAATACCGATGATGCGACCGGCGCCCGCCATTTTCGCGCCGATGATGGCGGACAGACCGATGCCGCCCAGACCGAAGACCGCCACGGTGTCGCCCGGTTTCACCTTGGCGGTGTTGGTCACGGCGCCCATGCCGGTGGTCACGCCGCAACCCAGCAGGCACACTTCTTCCAGCGGCGCTTCCTTATTGATTTTCGCCAGAGAGATTTCCGCCACGACGGTGCGTTCTGCAAAGGTAGAGGTGCCCATGTAGTGGAAAATCGGCTTGCCGTCTTTGAAGAAACGGGTGGTGCCGTCCGGCATCAGGCCTTTGCCCTGGGTGGCGCGGATAGCCTGACACAGGTTGGTTTTGCCGGAACGACAGAATTTGCACTCGCCGCACTCCGGGGTGTACAGCGGAATGACGTGGTCGCCGACCGCCACGCTGGTCACGCCTTCGCCCACCGCTTCCACGATGCCGGCGCCTTCATGGCCGAGGATCGCCGGGAAAACGCCCTCCGGATCCTTGCCGGACAGGGTGTAGGCATCGGTATGGCAGACGCCGCTGGCGAGGATGCGCACCAGTACTTCGCCTTTCTGCGGCGGCATCAGGTCCACTTCTTCAATGGACAGCGGCTGGTTGGGACCCCAGGCGACGGCGGCGCGGGTTTTGATCATTTGCATGGTGAAGCTCCTTATTCAGAGTGGCGCAGCCGCCGGAATGACGCAGCGGCTGCCAGGGATAATGCGGCATTGACATCGAATGCCGACAGGGAATGCATCAGGCGCCGATTTCAATCATCAGTTTTTTCAGCGCTTCGACATTGGGACCGAAGGCGTCCCGCCGCCAGATAAGCCAGGTGCCGACCGATGCGATATCGGTAGGCAGGTGATGGACCTGAACCTGCTGACCGGCAGGCAGGGCTTCCAGTACGCTGAGCGGTACCATCGCCACGCCGCTGCCGCCGGCCACGCCCGCCAGCAGGGCGCTATACGACGGCATTTCCAGCACGGCGGCGGGGGAGATGCCCTGCCCGCGAAACCAGCCTTCCAGCCGCTGGCGGTAGCCGCAGCCGGACGCGAAGGCCAGCAACGGCAGATTACGCACCTGCGCCGCCTGAGAAACCGGCGGTATGCCGGCGGCGGTAATCAGCGCCAACTGCTGTGAAAAGACCCGGCAACTGTTGACGGCGTCATGATTAATCGGCCCGGTCACCAGCGCCGCAGCCAGTTCGCCGGCGTTCACGGCATCCAGCAACGCGCCGCAGGTGTCGCTGCGCAACGCTAACTGAACCTGCGGGTAGCGGCGGTGGTACAGCGCCAGCAATTCGGGCAGCGCGGTGATCAGCAAACTTTCCACCGCGCCCAGCGCGAACAGGCCGGCGGGTTCGCTGGTGTGCGCCATCGCCAGCGCTTCATCGCTCAACGCCAGAATACGCTGGGCGTAGCACAGGAAATTATGGCCTGCCGGTGAAAGACGAACGCGCTGGCGCTCACGAATAAACAGATCGGTACCCAGTTCCTGTTCCAACTGGCGCAGCCGGGTGGTGAGATTGGAAGGCACACGGCCGAGCTGCGCGGCTGCGCGCACCAATGAGCCGGTTTCCGCCACCAGACAGAACATACGTAATTGGGTTAGATCCATATATTCTCTTTTCGTGAATAACTTGAATTGAGTTGTTTATTTTTATTGAGTGTAACGGTTGTGTCCGACGCTGGCAACCCGGTTGTTTGCCTGTCCGCTGGTAAAGCAGGCAAAAGCAGTGGGGAATAAACGATGTCCGGTCGTTTCGCCGGCGGCGCCATAGCGCATTGGTGCAGTAATACGGTGACTCAGTTATATTGAAAGGCAATATTTTGCTATCAGGTTATAGATAAACATCGGCTGTACGCCGACGCCGTTTTTATTTTTTGTGACATTTAAATCCGCCGCTGGGTAATAGCGCGGCTTTTTTTTTATCGCCGAGTAAGGATAAGATGGGATTCGGGTTTTGGCACGGAGCCTGTTTATTCCTCTTTTTTTCTTTGTGACATCCTATGGACGACACAGACGGTCAGAACTGACTGATCTCCTACCCGTTATACCCGCCATATTTCAATTGCGGATGTGTTGGTCGCTTTCCCTGACTCCCGTCTCTTACCCGTGTAGGCGACCGGGGAGCCGCTGGATTGCCGCCTGCGCGCGACTTGAATTATTTAGGGTAAATAGCTCCATGCATCCTTGCGCCATCGCGTTTGCTGCGCTGCGGATGAGACATTATTCAAATCAGACACACACTATCTGGATATCATGATGCGCATTTTAAAAAATATCACCATCAGGGCCATGCTGTTAATCATACTCATCGGATTCACCTTAATCTGGGGAGGCAGCGCGATTACCACTATCGTGTCATTAAATAAAATCGAGTCCTTATTGGACACCAATCAGACCGAGAAAAAAAATTACACTATTCTGTCCAACGGCCGCGAAGCCTTTACCCAGTCCATCGCGCTGCTTAACCGCAGTACGCTGTTCCAGCAACGGGGGGATACCGCTCAGGCTCAGGCGCTGCTGCAAAAAGTGCAAAGTAACGTCGACAGCACCCGAACCCTGCTGACCGCCTTTCGCGCCGCCGGCCATGACGGCATCAACGCTACGCTGGCGGGACAAATCGCCGACTCGTGGGATAACGCCATTTCCCAGGCGCTGACGCCGATGCTGAACGCCAGCCGCGCCGGCCGCTTCGATGAATACCAGCATTATTATCTGGACGTTTACCCCGCGCTGGCGCAGGCGTTTGGCAACAACGTGGCGCAGTACGGCGAGGCGATACAGGTCGACGATTCGTTGAGCAAAGCGAATCGTCTGGCCTCCATCAGCCGGGATGTGCTGAGCGCCGCCCTGATTTTGGGGCTGCTGGCGCTGCTGCTGTGCGATCGCTATCTGGTCAACTATTTGGTTAAACCGGTAGGGGATATCAAGCGTCATCTGACTGCTCTGACGGAGGGGCGCCTTGGCGCGGATTTGCAGGAGTTCGGCCGTAACTGCGTCGGGCAACTGATCCCCTACATCCGGCAAATGCAGAGCAATCTGCGTGATACCGTGAGCGTGATCCGCGATAGTTCAGCGGCGCTGCACGTTGGCGCGAGCGAGATTAAAAGTGGCAACGACGAGCTGGCCAGCCGGACGGAAGAACAGGCCGCGGCGTTGCAACAGACGGCCGCCAGCATGGAACAGTTGAGCGCCACGGTTATCCAGAACGCGGATAACCTTAAGCAGGCGAGCAAGCTGGCGCAGGAAGCCACCGAGCGCGCGCTCAGCGGCGGTGAAGCAGGCAAATCGCTGGAATCGATGATGAAGGGGATTTCTGACAGTTCACGTCAAATCAATGACATCATCACCCTGATCAACGGCATCGCTTTCCAGACCAATATCCTGGCGCTGAACGCCGCGGTGGAAGCGGCGCGCGCTGGCGAAGCAGGACGCGGTTTCGCCGTGGTGGCGGGCGAAGTGCGTAATCTGGCTCAACGTAGCGGCCAGGCGGCCAAGGATATCGGCGCATTGATCGGCGATTCCGTTCAGCGCGTCGAAGCTGGCTCCATCCAATTGACGCAGGCTGGTGCGGCAATGAGCGATATTATTAACAGCATCATGAGCGTGGATGCGCTGATCCGCGATATCGCGTCGGCGTCTGAAGAGCAGAAGAATGGCATCATGCAGGTCAGTCAGGCGGTGACGGAAATGGACAGTGTGACCCAGCAGAATGCGGCGTTGGTGGAGGAAGCGGCATCATCGGCGGCATCGCTGGAATCCCAGGCCCGGCAACTGTCGGACGCCGTCACCGTATTCAGCCTGTCGGAGGAGGAGCATCGCTATTCCGCCAACGGCATGCTGCCTTCTTCACCACTGGCATTGAGCGCATCGCCGTCCCGGTAATATTAATGGCCGTGTCGTGAACGCCACGGCGTCTTGTTCACCGATCGCGTAATAAACACCACCTGTCCAGTACCGGTGGTTTTTTTATGGCTGGCGCCGCCTGCATCATGCCCCATCATTTTGCAGGTTGTCCGCGTCGGCGGCCCTGTATCCCCTTCCTCGGCTTTGCCTTTTCGGCATGGCGGCGCATTTGCTTAAGGCTTTCCCGTCATCCGCTTAATTTAGGTTATAACGATGACAACAATAGGTATCTTTAATGGAGAGGAAAATAGCCAGCAATATTAATGGGGAAGTGCATGGCTATTTTATAATGTGAGCGCTGACGGAATTATCTTTTTTAGTTTAAGGCTGGCTTAATTTTTACCGGGTAATCTTTGAAATGAAGATTGTCGGGTTCTCGGATTATTTTTCTGAGCAACGAAAACGATAAACTGGAGTGCTATTTCACTCGTTTAATTGGCAATAGTTTATACCGGAAAGATTAGTGCTGTGACTGATTTTCAGCATTGGCTTTGCCGGTTTGACCAGGGTTTTTCTTGTCACGATGCGAAGATAAGTAAGCGGCGGTAAAGAATACGTCTGATTACATGGGTAGCAACCAACGCAGGTGACTATGACTACTATACGTGCCATGCACGCAGAAAATGATTCGGAGCCTGTTATGAATTTCTTAAAAAATATTACCGTCAGAAGAATGATGTTAATTATCCTGGCGCTATTTACGGTTGTGTGGGGAATGGCCTCCTCGTTTACCCTGTATTCACTTGGCAATGTCAATGGTTTATTAAGTGACAATCAGGATCAGAAGAAAAGCTATTCGATTCTGGTTCGCGGCAACGACCAATATTCCCGTGCGGTAATGCGTATGTCGCGCATACCGGAATTTATACAGCAAGGCGATATGGATAATGCCCAGAAAACGTTGAGCTCTGCGGCGGATGCGCTGAACAATGCCAAAGAGTCATTGGCGCAGTTTAAGCGCAGCCGGCAGGTCGGCGTCAGCGATGAGCAGGTTCAGCAACTGACCGCATCGTGGGAACAGATTATCAGCAATGCGGTCGAGCCAATGATGAGCGCGCTGAAAGACGGGCGAATGGATGAATTTAAACGCATTTTCCTGAAACAATATCCGCCGATGAGCGTGGAGTTCGGCGAGTTGACAGAAAAATACGCCGCCGCTATCCAGTCCGACAATACCATTATGAACGTGGAACACTACATCACGATTAGCAGAAACGTATTACTGGCCGCGCTGATTATCGGGATTACCATACTGTTCCTGAGCGACCGCTATCTGGTCAGTTATCTGGTGACGCCGATTGGTCAGATTAAACGTCATCTGGAATTGCTGACCAGCGGTAAACTCGGCGTGGAACTGAATGAATTCGGCCGCAACTGCGCCGGCCAGCTGATCCCCTACATCCGGGCGATGCAGCACAGCCTGCGCAATACGGTGCAGACCATCCATGCCAGCTCGTCGGTGATTTATACCGGCACCAGCGAAATCCGTCAGGGTAATGACGAGCTGTCGCGTCGTACCGACCAGCAGGCCGCGGCGTTGCAGGAAACCGCCGCCAGCATGGAAGAGCTGACTTCGACGGTGAAAAACAACGCCGACAACGTGCGTCAGGCGCGACAGATTTCGGAAGACGCGCAGCAGATGGCCCGGCAGGGCGGCGAGATTACCGACAATGTCGTGACCACCATGCAGAGTATTTCCGACAGTTCCCGCAAGATTGCCGATATTACCAACGTGATTAACGGCATCGCCTTCCAGACCAATATTCTGGCGCTGAACGCGGCGGTGGAAGCGGCGCGGGCCGGCGAGCAGGGGCGCGGCTTCGCGGTGGTGGCCGGGGAAGTGAGAAATCTGGCGCAGCGCAGCGCGCAGGCCGCCAAAGAGATTGAGACGCTGATCGGCGAATCGGTCAGCCGGGTGAATACCGGCTCTGGACTGGTGCGGGAAGCGGGCAACGCCATGGAAGGGATTATCTCCTCGGTATCGCGGGTGCATGACCTGATGGGCGAGATTTCGGCGGCGTCCGACGAGCAGAGCCGGGGCATTGCGCAAATCGGTCAGGCGGTAACGGAAATGGACGGCGTGACGCAGCAGAACGCGGCGTTGGTGCAGGAAGCCACCACGGCGGCGGCGTCGCTGGAGGATCAGGCGCAGAGTCTGGCGGCGGCGGTGGCGGCGTTTGATCTGGGCGATGCGCAGACGGCGCTGAACGCTCCGCGTGTTAGCGCACCGGCGCTGAAACGGCCTGTACTGACGTCTTCGGTGAGCGCGCGGCCGGTCGCGGCGTCCTCTCAGGGGGACTGGGAAACGTTCTGATACGCTGCTGGTTCTCTCGTGTTATCTCAGAATGCACCGGCTTGCCGGTGCATTCTGTTTTATGGCGATGGATTAAATTTTTATGCGGGTGGTTGCCGTCGAGATGGTTACCCGGTATTCAATAACGGAGGGAATTAAAAAATAAACAAGGCGGGAATGAAATAACGTGATCCGGGTCGATTTTACTTTTTTATTTTAAGGCTCACTTAATTTTCAATCTGTAGTCTTAAAGATGAAGACACATAGAACGTGTTGCCGGTGATGAGAGTGAACGCGGGGCGCTAAAAAGGAATGCGGATTTATTTAACCGTAATTCATGCCGGAATAAAAATTGTTATTACGTTGTTGAAAATAATTTTATTGAGCCAGGGTTTTTCTTGTCACAATGCGCAGCACAGTGGTGAGCGATGCATCTATTTACACTGGGGAATACCAATCGCAGGTGGCTATGACTAAGCAAGCGCTGAATGCGCGACTAATTATCCGGAGCCTGTTATGAATATTTTAAGACACATCACTGTCAGAAGGATGATGTTAATTATCCTGACACTGTTTACCGTCATCTGGGGAATTGCCTCCATTTTTACTCTGAACTCATTTAGCAGCATGAGCGATTTGCTGAATGACAACATGGCGCAAAAGAAGAGTTACTCGATGCTGGTCAAAGGCAACGATCAATATTTTCGTGCGGTAACCCGGATGCTGCGTGCGGTGGATTTCCTGCAGACCGGCGATACCGATAATGCGCAGAAAACCCTGAGCTCAGCCGACAGCGCGCTGAAAAATAGCGAAGAGGCGCTGGCGCAGTTTAAAAGCAGCGAGCATATCGGTGTGGACAAAGATGTAGTGCAGCAGATGACCGATGTCTGGGGCCGGTTGCTGCAAAGCGGAGTGGAGCCGATGCTGACGGCGGTTAAAGACGGTCGGATGGACGATTTCCGCCAGCTGTTTCGCAAGCAGTATCCGCCGTTGAGTGTGGAATTCGGCGGCGTGGCGGATAAATACGCGGCGGCAATTCAATCTGACGACGCCATCATGTCGGCATCGAAACACATTGCCATCAACAAAAATGTGCTGCTGGCCGCCCTGATTATTGGCGTTATCATACTGTTCCTGAGCGACCGCTATCTGGTCAGTTATCTGGTAACGCCGATTGGTCAGATTAAACGTCACCTGGAATTGCTGACCAGCGGTAAGCTTGGGGTGGAACTGGATGAATTCGGCCGCAACTGCGCCGGCCAGCTGATCCCCTACATCCGGGCGATGCAGCACAGCCTGCGCAATACGGTGCAGACCATCCATGCCAGCTCGTCGGTGATTTACACCGGCACCAGCGAAATCCGTCAGGGCAATGACGAGCTGTCGCGTCGTACCGACCAGCAGGCCGCGGCGTTGCAGGAAACCGCCGCCAGTATGGAAGAGCTGACTTCGACGGTGAAAAACAACGCCGATAACGTGCGTCAGGCGCGGCAGATTTCGGAAGACGCGCAGCAGATGGCCCGGCAGGGCGGTGAGATTACCGACAATGTCGTGACCACCATGCAGAGCATTTCCGACAGTTCCCGCAGGATTGCCGATATTACCAGCGTGATTAACGGCATTGCGTTCCAGACCAATATTCTGGCGCTGAACGCGGCGGTGGAAGCGGCGCGGGCTCGCGAGCGAGGGGCGCGGCTTCGCGGTGGTGGCCGGGGAAGTGAGAAATCTGGCGCAGCGCAGCGCGCAGGCGGCCAAAGAGATTGAAACGCTGATCGGCGAATCGGTCAGCCGGGTGAATACCGGCTCTGAACTGGTGCGGGAGGCGGGCAACGCGATGGAAGGGATTATCTCCTCGGTGTCGCGGGTACATGACCTGATGGGCGAGATTTCGGCGGCGTCCGACGAGCAGAGCCGGGGCATTGCGCAAATCGGTCAGGCGGTAACGGAAATGGACGGCGTGACGCAGCAGAACGCGGCGCTGGTACAGGAAGCCACCACGGCGGCGGCGTCGCTGGAGGATCAGGCGCAGAGTCTGGCGGCGGCGGTGGCGGCGTTTGATCTGGGCGATGCGCCGACGGCACTGCGCTCCCCGCGTGTTAGCGCTCCGGCGCTGAAACGACCGGCTGTGAAAGCGTCTCTGCCGGCCAGTTCGTCCCACGGCGACTGGGAAACGTTCTGACGTATTGGCGACATCTGCTTTATCTTCTTCAAATGCACCGGCCAGCCGGTGCATTTGTTTTTTTCACGCCGTATATACCTCACCACGACACCCGACATCTGGCTGGAACGGATATTGACCGTCAATCGGACGTCTGCGCACTTTAATAATTTCTTATCGCTTCTATACTCGATTGAAACAACCTGAAACATCTGGAAACCAGATGTCGGTCGTCAGCGATATCGACGGGTCTCTGCAGCTAGCTCCGGTGTCGAGTCAGCAGAACCACGCTTTTGAGCATCGGGCAGAGGCGTCACTTGGGGAGGCGATAACGCGTGGCAGGATAGGGATAAAGGGGTGAAAAACTGAACAGTTGTCATATGGGATGATTGTCTTAAACTCAGTAACGGGAGAAATTAAAGTGTAAGCAAGCGAAATGAGAAGGCGTGATCCTGATTGGTTTTATTCCGTTTAGATCAGGATTCTCTTGGTTTTTACCGTATTTTTTTGCTTTTACCGTATAATTTTAGCGACGTGAAAACCATTGAAGGCGTTATCGGTCATGGCTGACTAAATAGATCGTCGTCAACGCTGGCGTGTTGCTTTGATTTTTCAGTAATCATTCGTACCAGAAACATAAATGTTATTACTGACTTCTTCCCGATGATTTTTGTTGAGCCAGGCGCTTTTTTGTCATGGTGCGAAGCGGATGGCTGTGGCGATGGATGCGTCTGGCTACAGTCGGGGTCAACCAAACGCAGGTGGCTACTATCAAACATGTGCTTAACGCGCGATTAATTGTCCGGAGCCTGTTATGACTTTTTTAAGAAATATTACCGTCAGAAGAATGATGCTGGTGATTCTGGCACTGTTTACCGTTATCTGGGGTATCGCCTCTATTTACACACTGAACTCCTTCAGCAGCATGAACAACCTGCTGGATGACACGATAGATCAAAAGAAAAGTTATTCGAATCTGGTCAAAGGCAATGATCAGTATTTCCGCTCGGTAACGCGGATGATGCGGGTGGTGGATTACCGGCAGGCCGGCGATACCGACAATGCGCAGAAAACCCTGCTCTCGGCCACCACCGCACTGAAAAATAGCGAAGAGGCGCTGGCGCAGTTTAGAAGCAGCGGGCATGTCGGCGTGGATGAGGCGCTGGCGAAGCAGATGGTCGATGTCTGGAGTCGGCTGCTGCAAAACGGAATGGCGCCGATGCTGGCGGCGGTTAACGAAGGCCGGAACGATGATTTCCTGCAGCTTTATCGCAAACAGTATATGGCGCTGAGCGTGGAGTTTGGCGATGTGGCGAATAAATACGTCAATGCCATCCAGGCGGACAATACCATCACGGCGTTGAAGGAACACATCGCCTTCAATAAAAACGTGTTGCTGGTTGCGCTGATTATCGGCGTTATCGTGCTGTTCCTGAGCGACCGCTATCTGGTCAAGTATCTGGTGACGCCGATTGGTCAGATTAAACGTCACCTGGAGTTGCTGACCAGCGGTAAGCTCGGCGTGGAACTGAATGAATTCGGCCGCAACTGCGCCGGCCAGTTGATCCCCTATATCCGGGCGATGCAGCACAGTTTGAGCGATACCGTACAGACCATTCATACCAGCTCGTCGGTAATTCATACCGGCACCAGCGAAATTCGCCAGGGCAATGACGAGCTGTCGCGCCGTACCGACCAGCAGGCGGCGGCGTTGCAGCAAACCGCCGCCAGCATGGAAGAGCTGACTTCAACGGTGAAAAACAACGCCGACAACGTGCGTCAGGCGCGGCAGATTTCGGAAGAAGCGCAGCAGATGGCCCGGCAGGGCGGCGATATTACCGACAGCGTGGTGACCACCATGCAGAGTATTTCCGACAGTTCCCGCAAAATTGCCGATATTACCAATGTGATTAACGGCATCGCCTTTCAGACCAATATCCTGGCGCTGAACGCGGCGGTGGAAGCGGCGCGGGCCGGCGAGCAGGGGCGTGGCTTCGCGGTGGTGGCCGGGGAAGTGCGCAGTCTGGCGCAGCGCAGCGCGCAGGCCGCCAAAGAGATTGAAACGCTGATCAACGAATCGGTCGGCCGGGTGAATACCGGTTCTGGACTGGTGCGGGAAGCGGGCAGCGCCATGGAGGTGATTATCTCCTCGGTGTCGCGGGTGCATGACCTGATGGGCGAGATTTCGGCGGCGTCCGATGAGCAGAGCCGGGGCATTGCGCAAATCGGTCAGGCGGTAACGGAAATGGACGGCGTGACGCAGCAGAACGCGGCGCTGGTACAAGAAGCCACTACGGCGGCGGCGTCGCTGGAAGAGCAGGCGCAGAGTCTGTCGGCGGCGGTGGCGGCGTTCGATCTTGGCGACAAGCAGACCGTGTTTATTTCTCCTCGCGCCGCCGTGCCGGCGTTGAAACGACCGGCGCTGAAAGCCTCCCTGCCGGCCAGTTCGTCTCACGGTGACTGGGAAACGTTCTGACGCGTTTCGGACTTCCGTTTTATCGTCGAATGCACCGGCTTGCCGGTGCATTTTTTGATCATAACGTCGGCGGGGTGAACGCTGTATCGGCATTTTTTCCGGTACGGTTTTTAGGCGAATAGCCGGATGAGCCATCTCATTTTTTTCTATCCCTGCCTATACTTGCTGGTAATCAGAACGCACTTGACCAGATATTGATTCTCCTGCTTATAACCGCCGGTTGGCGTTACTTTTGCTTTTTCTATGCATGACATGTCTGCCGTTGGGGTGTGGCAACGTTAGCGTTCCGATATTTATGTATTGCCGTATTAAGGGGTGAAGGATGCTCTGCTAATCAGTGAATCGTGGAAAAACGTCAAATAACGATCTGGAGTTAACTATGACTTTTCTAAGAAATATCAGCATAAGAGTGATGATGTTATTTATTATGGGGTTTTTCGTGGTTCTATGGGGAGGGGCATCCGGATTCAGCCTTTATTCCTTAAAACAGGTCACTACGTTATTGCACGACAGTTCGACTCAGGGGCGGACCTATACTTATCTGGTTTATGGTAATGATCAATATTTCCGCTCGGTCACTCGTATGGCGCGAGTTCTGGATTATTCGCAGTTTAACGATGTCGAGAATGCTAAAAAAACGCTGGATTCGGCACAGATAGCGATCAATAACACGAAAAACGCGCTGGAAAAGTTTAAAGCGGCCGACCAGGTAGGTGTAGATAAAGCGCTGGTGGATAATATGGTTACGACCTGGTCAGCATTGATCAGTAATGGTATTGAACCCATGTATCGGGCGTTGCAAAGCAATAATCTGGATGAGTTCCGCCGTATTTTCCGCACAGTCTATCCGCCAGCCAGTGTGGCGTTTGGCGAAGTGGCGCAGAAATATGCCGGCGTGGCGACCAACTCGGATTATATTGATACGGTTAATGCTCATAATAACTGGACTCGAAATGTATTGATTCTGGCGCTGGTTATTAGCGTGGCGATTTTCCTGGTCAGCGAACGCTACCTGACCGTGTATTTGGTTAATCCGATTGCGGTGATCAAGGCACACCTTGGAAAACTGATCGCTGGCCGGCTCGATCAGCATCTGGCCGAGTTTGGCCGCAACTGCGCCGGGCGTATTATCCCTGATATCAAACAATTGCAGCACAGCCTGAAGGATACCGTGGCGTTGATCAGCAGTACCGCCGAAGCGATTTATCAGGGGGCGACCGAAATCAGGCAAGGCAATAACGATTTATCCAGTCGTACCGAGCAGCAGGCGTCCGCGCTGCAGGAAACCGCCGCCAGCATGGAACAGCTTAGCTCCACCGTGCAGCACAACGCTGAAAACGTACATCAGGCAACCAAGTTGGCGCATGAAGCCACCGATGCGGCGAAGCAGGGCGGGAAAATTACCGATAACGTGGTGGAAACCATGGACAGTATTACCGCCAGTTCCCGCAAAATTGCCGATATTACCTCGGTCATCAACGGCATTGCCTTTCAGACTAATATCCTGGCGCTAAATGCCGCGGTGGAAGCCGCACGAGCCGGCGAGCAGGGGCGGGGATTCGCGGTGGTGGCGGGGGAAGTGCGTAGTCTGGCGCAGCGTAGCGCGCAGGCGGCCAAAGAGATCGAGGGGCTGATTGCGGAATCGGTATCCCGGGTGGATATCGGCTCATCGCAGGTCAAACAGGCGGGGGAGGCGATGGGCACGATTATCACCGCCGTATCGCATGTCAGCGATCTGATTGGCGAGATAGCCTCGGCATCGGATGAACAGAGCCGGGGGATTGCGCAAATCGGGCAGGCCGTCAACGAAATGGACGGCGTAACCCAGCAGAATGCCACGCTGGTGCAACAGGCGATGGCGGCGATTTCCTCGCTGGAAGAACAGGCGCGACAGCTGACGCAGGCGGTAGAAGTGTTCCACCTCGGCACTGAACACAAGACTGCAGCCGGGCGCGCGCCAAACCCGGCGGATAACATGGCGCTAAAGCGCCCGGCGCTCAGGGGAACGACGCCGGCTTTGCCGCCTGCCCGTAAGGCCAACGAGCAGGATAACTGGGAAAAATTCTGATCCTGTCCGATCGCCCGCCGTGTTCGTGGTAACGGATACGGCGGGCGTGGTGTTTGTCGTGGTAAGCGCCGTGGCAAGTTGAAGTCTTTTCATCAGCCATGACACACAATCACTGGATAATCTTCAGGCACTCCATTAGAGTTGTGGCCGGCGTTGGCCCTGGGCAACGTCAGACTGAGAGACACCTGCTGGAGAAAAACATGTCGGCTGTATTAACAAAAGAAGCGGCCCTGGTTCACGAGGCGCTGTTGGCGCGTGGCCTGGAAACCCCACTGCGCGGCAAGATGCTGGAGAGTGAAACCCGTAAGCGCCTCATCGCTGAGCACATGACGGAAATCATGAACCTGCTGAATCTCGATCTGGAAGACGATAGTCTGGCGGAAACTCCTCACCGCATCGCCAAAATGTACGTGGAAGAGATCTTTTCCGGTCTGGATTACGCCAATTTCCCGAAAATCACCATTATCGAAAACAAGATGAAAGTGGACGAAATGGTGACGGTACGTGATATCACCCTGACCAGCACCTGCGAACACCACTTTGTGACTATCGACGGCAAAGCCACGGTGGCGTACATCCCGAAAGAGGGCGTGATTGGGCTGTCCAAAATCAACCGTATCGTGCAGTTTTTCTCCCAGCGCCCACAAGTGCAGGAGCGTCTGACCCAGCAGATTCTGGTGGCGTTGCAGACGCTGCTCGGTACCAACAACGTGGCGGTGTCGATTGACGCGGTGCACTACTGCGTCAAAGCGCGCGGTATTCGCGACGCCACCAGCGCCACCACCACCACGTCGCTGGGCGGCCTGTTCAAGTCCAGTCAGAATACCCGGCAGGAATTCCTGCGCGCGGTACGTCATCATCACAACTGATCGTCCCGGTCGGTTGTCCTCCGGCGGCCGGTGTCGGCCGCCATAAAATCATGGGCATTTGCCGTGGCAGTCACTACAATTCGCTGATACTTCCCTGTATTTGCTAAAAGCCATGTCGCCACCGCCTCATTCTTCATCCCGTATTCCTATGTTGGACTTCGCCCGTGGTCTGGCGATGCTCGGCATTCTGTTAATGAATATTATCTCGTTCGGTCTGCCGCACGCGGCCTACCTCAACCCGGCGTGGCAAGGGCCGCCTTCCGCCGCGGATGCCTGGACGTGGGCGCTGATGGATATGGTGGCGCAGGGGAAATTTCTCACCCTGTTTGCCCTGCTGTTTGGCGCTGGGTTGCAGCTGTTGTTAAAACGCGGCAAGCGTTGGATCCATGCGCGATTGTTCTGGCTGATGGTGTTCGGTCTGTTGCACAGCATTTTTATGTGGGATGGCGACATCTTGCTGGACTATGGCCTGATCGGACTGGTGTGCTACGGCCTGTTGCGGCACGCCGACAGCACCCGCATGTTGCTGCGTACCGGCGTGGTGCTGTACCTGATGGGGCTGGCGATGCTGGTGGTGCTGAGTCAGGTGCTAAGCCCGGACGGCGGCAGTTTCTGGCAGCCGGGGCCGGCCGAGGTCACCTATGAAGCCTGGTGGCTGGCGCAAGGCGGGCCGGAAGCCTGGCGTAATCGACTGTCGTTGCTGAATGAAAGCCTGTTGTCGCTGGGCATCCAGTATGGCTGGCTGCTGGCTGGGTCGATGCTGATGGGGGCGGCGCTGATGCGCAGCGGCTGGCTACGGGGGCAGTTTAGCCAGCGGCATTATCGCCGCGTCGCGCTATGGCTGCTGCCGTTGGCGTTGCTGATTGATGGGTTGGGCGTCGCCGTGCAGTGGCAACTGCAATGGGACTACCGCTGGTGTGGTTTGCTGTTGCAAATCCCGCGGGAAGTGGGCGCGCCGCTGCAGGCGATTGCGTATCTGGCGCTGTGCTACGGCTTCTGGCCGACGCTGGCGAACTGGCGGCTGACTCGCTGGATTGTCGATGTCGGGCGTATGGCGTTAAGCAGCTATCTGTTGCAGACCCTGATTTGTACCGCGCTGTTCAACCGCCTCGGCTGGTTCATGCAGTTGGATCGCTGGCAGCTATTGCTGGTGGTGCCGCCGGTATGGCTATGCAATTTGCTGGCGGCGCGTATCTGGTTGGGCGCTTTCCGGCAAGGGCCGCTAGAGGGCGTATGGCGCTGGCTGACGGCCTGGGTTGCCGGACCGGTTTCAGCGCAATCCGCGCACGAACCCTGATCAGCGGGATGCCGGCGGCGACGGTTTCTGCCGCAGCGGCGGCTCCACGCGCGAATCCAGGTCGTTCATGAATTCAGGCGGCACCGCCGGGTAACTGGGCTCGTCATCCGAAATCTTGTACTCGGATGGAATCGGCACCTGCGGCCCCAGAAAGCGGGGTTCGCGCTTGAGAATGTAGAGATCGAACAACGTACCCAACCGGGCGCCGAACTCCCGCATACGTACCTGCCAGATATCCTTGGGCGACGGCACCGCGAAGCACTGCGCCTGAATACCTTTGTGCAGCGCGATAAATAGCGCACGCTCGCAGTGGAATCGTTGGGTAATAATGGTGAAATCGTTGGTATCGAACACTTTGCGGGTGCGCACGATGGAGTCCAGCGTACGGAATCCGGCATAGTCCAGCACAATATTGGTGGGAGGAACCCCGGCGGCGATCAGGTCGCGCCGCATGGTCATGGGTTCGTTATAACTTTGCTGGGCATTGTCGCCGCTCAGCAGCAGGTAGCTGACCTTGCCGCTGTTGTAGGCATTGAGCGCGCCCTGAATCCGGAACAGATAATACTGGTTGATGACGCCGGCGCGATAATACTTGGCGGTGCCTAACACTACCCCGACCTGACGCGGCGGCAGATCCTGCACATCCTCGTAAATGTAGGGCGCGGTGCGCCAGCTGATACAGCGGTCAAGCAGAAAAGCGCCGCAGGCCATCACCAGAATGGCGGTGAAAAGACCAAATATCAGGCGTTTCCACATGCTGCTGCCTTCGTCCGCATGGAGTAGATAGTCATGAGGCAAGGCTACTTGAGGCGCTGGAACGACGCAAGGCGAACTGTCCGGAAGCGATAAACGTTGCTGGTTTTTTGGTCAGAATGACGGGGTGGAAAGCACCAGCCGGGTTATCAACCCGACTGGTTTGGACGGGATCAGACCAGGCTGCCCCACAGGTCGTATTCGTCGGCGTGTTCGATTTTCACGGTAACCAGGTCGCCCACTTTGACCCGTTTTTCGCCGTTCAGATAGACCGCGCCGTCGATCTCCGGCGCATCCGCCATGCTGCGGCCGATAGCGCCTTCTTCGTCGACTTCATCGATCAGCACTTTCAGTTCGCGGCCCACTTTGGCTTGCAGACGCTGGCTGGAAATCTGTTGTTGTATCTGCATGAAACGGTGATAACGCTCTTCTTTCACCGCTTCCGGCACCTGATCCGGCAGGTCGTTTGCCGTCGCGCCTTCTACCGGGCTGTAACGGAAGCAGCCCACGCGATCCAACTGCGCTTCCTGCAGGAAGTCCAGCAGCATCTGGAAATCTTCTTCGGTTTCGCCGGGGAAGCCGACAATAAAGGTTGAACGCAGCGTCAACTCCGGGCAAATCTCACGCCAGCGCTTGATGCGTTCCAGCGTTCGCTCCACCGCACCAGGGCGCTTCATCAGCTTGAGGATTTTCGGGCTGGCATGCTGCAGCGGAATATCCAGATACGGCAGCACCTTGCCGGCCGCCATCAGCGGAATGATGTCGTCCACGTGCGGGTAGGGATACACATAGTGCAGGCGCACCCACAGCCCCAGCGTCGCCAGTTGCTCGCACAGGCTGGCCATGCTGGTTTTCACCGGCTGTCCGTTCCAGAACCCGGTGCGGTGTTTGACGTCGGCGCCATAGGCGGACGTGTCCTGGGAGATGACCAGCAGTTCCTTCACGCCGGCATCCGCCAGCCGTTTGGCTTCATCCAGCACTGAACCGATCGGACGGCTGTCCAGGTCGCCGCGCATCGACGGAATGATGCAGAAAGTGCAACGGTGATCGCAGCCTTCGGAAATTTTCAGATAGGCGTAGTGGCGCGGCGTCAGTTTCACACCCTGCGCCGGGATCAGGCTGGTGAACGGGTCGTGTTCCGGTTTGGGAACGTAGTGGTGCACATGGTTAAGCACCTGCTCGTAGCTGTGCGGGCCGGTGATTTCCAGCACTTTGGGGTGCACTTCGCGGATCTGATTCTCTTTCGCACCCAGACAGCCGGTCACAATCACCTTGCCGTTTTCGTTGAGCGCTTCGCCAATCGCTTCCAGCGATTCCTGCACCGCGCTGTCGATGAAACCGCAGGTATTGACGATCACCAGATCGGCGTCATTGTAACTTGGCACCACCTGATACCCTTCGGTACGCAGTTCGGTCAGGATGCGCTCAGAGTCCACCAGGTTTTTCGGGCAACCGAGGCTGACAAAGCCAATCTTGCGGGACAGGTCTTTGCCGGCGCCACCGGAGTGATCGCTCAGGGCTTTTTGCGGTGCCGACAGCGTGGTGGTCTGGGATGGATCGAAGGTGTTAACAGTCATAGCGTCTCATACATCGGGTTGGGGCGGAAAAATGCGGCGGATTATACCTGAATCATCGTCAGGAAACAGTCCCGTATGATTATAAAACAATCAGCGAGAACCGGCTGCAGACGGCTGGCGCGGTTTGGTGGAACAGGGTGCAAATTTGAGTAAATTTTACCTGGCGGTCTGGTTCAACATGCTATTAGTTTTTACATTCTGTGTCGTTCGTGTGTTACATGTGGTGATTTCATCGCCATGACCCACAACAGGGAGAACCTGCATGTTTTTTCCCCGCGTTCGTTTTCTTACCCTGCCGCTGCTGGCGGTAGGCTGGCTGTTTTCCATGAGTCTGTTTGCCGCGCCGACAGTCACGGTGCTGCAGGATAATCTTGATCATCCGTGGTCGCTGGCGTTTTTGCCGGACGATCAGGGATTGTTGCTGACGGAACGCTCCGGCCAGTTGCGGTACTGGCAGGCTGGAAAAGGGTTGTCGGCGCCGCTCGACGGCGTTCCGGCGGTGTTTGCCCGTTCGCAGGGCGGTTTGCTGGATGTGATGCTGTCGCCGAATTTTCGGCTGGATCGCCGCGTATACCTGAGTTATGCCGAATCGGGGCCGGAAGGGCTGGCGGGAACGGCGGTAGGATTTGGCGTTCTATCGGATGATATGCGGCGGTTGAACAATTTCACCGTGATTTTCCGGCAACTGCCGAAGCGCTCGACCGGCGCCCATTTTGGCGGACGTATGGCGTTTGACCGGCAGGGGTACCTGTTTATCGCACTGGGCGAAAATCAGCAGCGTATGTTGGCTCAGGATCTGGGCAGTTTGCAGGGCAAGCTGGTGCGACTCACCCCGGAGGGCGAGGTACCGGCTGATAACCCGTTTGCTAACCACTCGGGCGCCAGACCGGAAATCTGGTCCTACGGATTGCGCAATCCGCAGGGGCTGGCCCTGAATCCGTGGTCCGGCGATATCTGGGAAAGCGAACATGGGCCACGAGGCGGTGACGAGGTGAATATTCCCCGGCCGGGCGAAAATTACGGCTGGCCGCTGGCGACGTACGGCATCGATTATTCGGGGCAAAAAATTCCTGAATTTCGGGGAACGGAAGTGGCCGGCGCCGCCAACCCGGTTTACTACTGGAAAGTGTCGCCGGCCATCAGCGGGATGGCGTTTTACAACAGCGGCCGTTTCCCGGCCTGGCGTCACTCGTTATTCATCGGCGCGCTGGCGGGCACCAGCCTGATCCGGCTGTCGCTGGAAGGGGATCGGGTGGTTGCGGAAGAGCGTCTGCTGGCGGATCGGGGAGAGCGTATCCGCGATGTGCGGGTGGGGCCGGATGGCTATCTTTATGTGCTGACCGATCAGGATAACGGCAAGTTGCTGAAAGTCGGGCTGGCGGAGTGACGACATCCGGTGTAACGGAGCGCCCGCGTCGGGCGCTCCAGCAAGATTAAGTCAGCGGCAACATCACGGTCTGACGGAATGCGTCCCGTTCAGTCAGTTGCTGATACCAGCGTTCCAGATGCGGGCGAGGCTGGCGGCTAATCGGCAGGTTGAACCAGCTATAAGCGATGCACCCTAACGGAATGTCGCCAATGCCGAATTCATCGCCGGAAAGCCAGCGCTGCTTCGCCAGTACCGCATCGGCGATAGCAAACAATTTTTCGCAGCCGACGATGCCGGTTTCGACATCCTGCATATTGCGTTTTTCCGGCGCGGTACGCACCAGGTTGATAAAGACCTGTTTGTAAGGCTCGGTGAACCCCGCGGCCCAGTCCAGCCATTTATCGATGCCGGCCTGGGTCTTCGGGTCGGTATGCCAGAAGCGGCCCTGACCATATTGCGTGGCCAGATAACGCACGATGGCATGCGATTCCCACAGCACCAGATCGTCATCCTGCAGGCAAGGCACCAGCCCGTTGGGGTTCATGGACAGATAGTCCGGGTCGCGGTTGCGGCCGAATTGCCCGCCCGCCGGCACCAGTTCATACGCCAAGCCGAGTTCTGCCGCACACCAGCGCGCCTTCTTCACATTGGTCGAATTTTCACGACCCCAGATTATCAGCATCACATCACTCCTTCCCGTTGGTTTTGTTACGCAATGAAGCCGGCGGTTATCGCGCCGCCTGACGCTCATGCTAGTGCTTTAAATAACGCTGCTGTCACTATACCCATACCCGCGGTGGGATGTAACCGCTTCTGAGGTGGCGATTTATTCGTCATTCGGTGCAACAGACAGACAGGAAATATTGATATAGCTTTTTTCTATTTACCAATCAGGCTGATATTTCCAATAATAACCGCTATTTATTAGCAGACGGGATAACTATTACATGGCATTAACCCAACCCATTAACCCATTACACGACATTAACCCATTCGATTCGCGCCGTGCTGACGGTTGCGCTTTTGGCTTCTGGAACCTCGCTGGCGTTAGCGCAGAGCGACCCGCACACCATCGTATTCGGCGTGGCGCCAGGGCCATACGGGGATATGGTTAATCAGGCCATCAAGCCGGAGCTGACCAAAAAAGGCTACAACGTGGTGGTGCGTGAATTCAGCGACTATGTACAGCCCAATCTGGCGTTGTCTAACGGCAGCATCGACGCCAACCTGTTCCAGCATACGCTGTATCTGGAGAAATTCTCCGCCGACAAAGGGCTGAAACTCACCCGCCTGATCACGGTGCCGACCGCCAGTATGGGGTTCTACTCCCGTAAAATCACCTTGCTGGATCAATTGAAGAAAGGCGATGTGATCACCCTGTCCAACGACCCGACCAATTTGGCGCGCGGTCTGCGTTTTCTGCAATCGTTGGGGTTGATCACCATCAAACCGAATATCGATCCGACCAAAGCGTCGGAAAAAGATATTCAGGATAACCCGCGCGGGCTGGTGTTCAAGCCGCTGGAGGCCGCGCAACTGCCGCGTACGCTGGATAGCGTGACCGCGTCGCTGGTGAACGGCAACTTTGCCATCGCCGCCGGGCTGAAGCTTTCTTCCGCGTTGAAGCTGGAAACGCTGGATGAAAACCTGAAAAACGTGATTGCGGTGCGTACCGATGATCTGGACAAGCCGTTTGTGAAAGAGATTAAAGCGGTGGTGGAATCCCCAGCGTATGCCGCGGTGATTAACGACCCGGCCACGATGTTCAGCCAGTTCCAGCGTCCTGACTGGATGACGGCGCAAACGCCGGCGCCGGCCAAATAATAATCACCTGAAGCCGATGGTGTTTAAGGTATGGCGCCATCGGCAGTACGCCGATTCAGCACAAGGATCGCGTAGTATCAGCATGAGCCGGTCTTCGACCGGCTTTCTGTTTTTTTTCCATTGGGTATCAGGAGTCATGCGGATAATGATTCAGTTAGAAAATATCTGCGTAGAATTTCCTCAGGGAAAAGGCGCGGGCGCGCGGGCGGTGGATGACGTCAGCCTGCACATTCGTCAAGGCGAAGTCTACGGGATTGTCGGGGCCAGCGGGGCGGGAAAGAGTACGCTGCTGCGCACCATTAATCTGTTGCAACGCCCGGTTTCGGGCCAGGTGCGGGTCAATGGCGTGCAGGTCAGCGACCTGAGCGGTCAGGCGCTGCGTACCGAGCGTCAGAAGATTGGCATGATTTTTCAGCATTTTAATTTGATGCAGACGCGCACCGTGGCGCAGAACGTGGCATTCAGCCTGCGCGCCGCCGGTAAACCGACGCAGGTTATCGATCAGCGGGTCCCGGAAATTCTGGCGCTGGTCGGGCTGGCGGATAAAGCCGGCGCTTATCCGTCGCAGTTGAGCGGCGGTCAAAAACAGCGTGTGGGCATCGCCCGCGCCATCGCCAATCACCCGGAAGTGCTGCTCTGTGATGAGCCGACGTCGGCATTGGATCTGGAAACGTCAGCGGCGATTCTGGATTTGCTGAAAGAGATTAATCAGAAGCTGGGCATCACCATTGTGTTGATCTCCCACGAAATGAGCGTGATCAAGGCGATTTGCGATCGGGTGGCGGTGATGACCGGCGGTCGTGTAGTGGAAGAGGGCGATGTGTTCGATATTTTCGCCACGCCGCAACATGCGTTTACCCGGCAGTTGGTGTCGCACACCCTCAACCTGGAACTGCCGACGCGCCTGAAGGAAGAGCTGCGCGGCACGTTGCTGAAAATCCTGTTCATCGGCGAGTCGGCCGAGCAACCGGTGCTGTCGGATGTCGCGACCCGCTATGGCGTATCGGTCAATATCCTGCACGGCAAAATCGAGTATATCGGTCATCGGGCGTTAGGCATTCTGGTCGCGCTGCTGACCCATCCCAACGACGATCGGGTTGTAGCGGACGCGGTGAAACACATTCAACAACGCACGGCTCAGGTGGAGGTGCTGCATGGCTGAGTTGCTGGCCGATCTGTTCAATGCCTTTGGCGAGACCTTCCAGATGGTAGGCATTTCGACGCTGTTTGCTTTGCTGGGCGGGTTGCCGCTTGGGTTCCTGATCTATGTCACCGATCGTCATCTGTTCTGGGAAAACCGGTTTCTCTATCTGTTCGGTACGGTGCTGGTGAATATCATCCGTTCGATTCCGTTCGTCATTTTGCTGGTATTGCTGCTGCCGTTGACCCAGTTCCTGCTGGGGAACACCATCGGCCCGGTAGCGGCGGCGGTGCCGATGTCGGTGGCGGCGATCGCGTTCTATGCGCGTCTGGTCGACAGCGCTCTGCGTGACGTGGATCCGGGGATTGTCGAAGCGGCGGAAGCGTTTGGCGCCAGTCCGTTGCGTATCATCTGCACGGTGCTGCTGCCCGAGGCGCGCGCCGGGTTGCTGCGAGGGTTGACCATTACGCTGGTCAGTCTGATTGGTTACTCCGCGATGGCCGGGATTGTCGGCGGCGGCGGCGTGGGCGATCTGGCGATTCGTTTCGGTTATTACCGCTATGAAACCCAGGTGATGGTGATTACCGTGATTGCGCTGGTTATCCTGGTACAGATCGTACAAACGTTGGGTGATTGGCTGGCAAAACGCGCTGACAAGCGCGAACGTCGCCGATAATTAAATATTTTTTGATAATTTACTTAGTGATCAAGCCGCTGATATTGGTTCAGCGGCTTGGTGAATAAGTGTCTTGTTATGCGAAGAACGATATTATTCTTTCCGCTACCTGCTTTGCGGCTTTCCTGTTTTCGAGGTCAAGGAAGTGACCCGCCTCAGGAATCGTACTGAATTCGCAGATCCTGATATATTTTTCCATTTTCTTGATATCGTCGGCGGTGGTGTACTCGTCATTTTCGCCATTCAGAAAAAGTACCTCAGCGTTAATATCTTTGAACATTTCGATATAATGCTCTTCCTTGAGCGTGAGAACCTGGTCGATATGAAAATTGACCTGCTGGAATGCAAATTCGCTCATGGAGGAGATATGTTTCAGATTAATATGTTTCAATAAAGGCGGCAGGAATTTACCTACTTCATTATTGAGCAGCTCTGCCGCGCTTTCGAATTCCTTCGAGTGAATATAATGCCTGGCGCGTTGGATATAATCTCGCATTTTATCGTTAAGATGCGCTGAAAATGACGCGATCACGGCTTTCTTGATCTGTTTTGGCTTGTTTGATAAGGCAAGCATTGAGGACAGGCCGCCCCACGAGATCGACAGGATATGGTCCGGCTCAAGCGTATCGATGAGATGAAGCAGGATATTGACCTCATCGCTTTTGGTGATGACTCTATCCAGCGTGTTGTGAGGCAGGGATTCACCAATAAACGGCAAATCAAAAAGAATTATATTAAACCTGCTGGACAGGTTTTTGACGGTATTTTTGAATGCTGCGGTTGTCGATAGTGCTCCGTTAACCATAATGATGGTTTCATGTGCAGGATCGGAAATATGCTTTTCAACATATATTTTCCATGAGTCATATATGACAATGCATTTTTCTATGGACATGATAAATTCCCTTTTGTTTGCCCGGCCAAGGCATGGCGCTATCGCTAGAGCGTTTTTAGTTGTGAGATTTAACCGAATTAATAATTCTCCCTCTGAAAAAATCTGAAGGAAAACCGTTTCTATCCTTGTTGTTAATATATTGACATCGTTAATTTATCACATTATTTAGGATGAGATAAATGCCGCTTAATTTATTCGCAGTATTAAGCTTTCCAAAAAGAAATAATGGATTAAAAATGTTGACCTAAGCGGTATGCAAAGATGATTTGATAATTAATTTTAATGATTTCGATAGATGTGTGGGCGGGAGCGTGCTGTGGTGGCGTAAACAAGGGCATTATCGCCTGTTGGTAGTGAATTTGACTGTGTCCTCGGGCGGATTCTGCTGATTTTTTATTTTCTTTGACGAACTTTACAGAGTGAACGATTTTATTCTCAGGTATGCCGGGCTACCTTAGTACAGGTTGGACTGGGTAAACCGATTGATCCTCTTCACTTTTAACAATTTATGGGCAGCGCGCATGAAGATAATGACACCTCTCATTTCCTGGGGACGCGTAGTCGTGGTGGCCGCCACGGTGCTGATGACGGTTTCGCCGGTACTTCGGGCTGAGCAGACGCCGCCTCCGCCGCAAATTGAGGCCAAAGCCTTTATTCTGATCGATTACGCCAGCGGGCGAGTGCTGGCGGAGTCGAATGCCGATGTCAGGCTGGATCCCGCCAGCCTGACTAAAATCATGTCCAGCTATGTGATTGGTCAGGCCATCAAGGTGGGGAAGATCACGCCGGAAGATAAAGTCACCGTTGGGAAAGACGCCTGGGCTACCGGTAATCCGGCGCTGCGCGGGTCGTCGTTGATGTTCCTCAAGCCGGGTGACCAGATTCCGGTGTCCGATCTTAATAAAGGTATGGTGATTCAGTCCGGCAACGATGCCAGCATCGCGCTGGCGGATTATGTCGCCGGCAGCCAGGATGCGTTCGTCAACCTGATGAACCAGTACGCCGCCACCCTCGGGCTGGCGAATACCCATTTTCTCACGGTTCATGGCCTGGATACGCCCGGGCAGTACAGCACGGCCCGCGACATGGCGCGCCTGACTCAGGCGTTGATCCGCGATGTGCCGGGCGAATACGCGCTGCACAGCGAAAAAGAATTTACGTTCAATAATATCCGCCAGCCAAACCGCAACCGCCTGCTGTGGAACAGCAATCTGCGCGTGGATGGCGTGAAAACCGGTTATACCGGCGGGGCGGGCCACAGTCTGGTGGCGTCCGCCGTCGATGGCGACATGCGGCTGATTTCGGTCGTGCTGGGCGCGCCGTCCGATGCGGTACGCTTCCGGGAGAGTGAAAAACTGTTGACCTGGGGGTTCCGCTTCTTTGAAACCGTGACGCCGGTGCGCAGCGATACGCCGTTCACCACGTCGCGAGTGTGGTTCGGCACCGAAAAACAGGCCAGACTGAGCGTCGCGCAGGACGCCGCGCTGACCGTGCCGAAAGGGCAGATGAAAAACCTGAAGGCCAGTTTCACGCTGGCGCAGCCGCAGTTGCAGGCGCCGTTGAAGAAAGGACAGGTGGTCGGAACCATTGATTTCCAACTGGATGGCAACAGTATCGGCCAGCGCCCGTTGGTGGTGATGGAGGATATACCGGAAGCCGGCTTCTTGAGCCGCCTGTGGGACAGAGTGCTGATGACGCTGTCAGGCTGGTTATTCGGTTAACCGGCCTGAAACGGCGAGCAGATGGCCCGGTCGGGTCATCTGCCGGAGGTAAGAACGTCAGCCTCAGGGCGTCAGCAGTCGAATGTTGTTGGCTTTGAGATAGTGTATGCAGTCAGCGTCCGGCGTGCGGTTGGTAATGACCGTATCAAATAAGGTCAGCGCGCCGATGCGTGCGGGCTTGCGTTTGCCGAATTTGCTGCCGTCCGCCACCAGAATCACGCGCTGGGATAACGCCATGGCGCGGTGTTTCATCGCCAGCTCGGCGAAGTTAAAACAGGTGGCGCCTGCCTCCGGGTCGATTCCTCCCGCCGAGATAAACGCTTTGGTCGGGCAGATCTGATCCAGTTCATGCTGACGCCCCAGCGGAGTAAAAATGGCGTTGTCAGGATGAAACTCCCCACCGCACAGGATCACCCGGCCGTTCGGTTTGCCCTGCAGCGCCAGAAACGTATTGAGCGAATAGCAAATGCCGGTAAACGGCAGGTCATCCGGAATGGCGGCAATGATGAAAGGGATGGTGGTGCCGCAGTCAAAAAACACGGTATCGTTCGGTTCGATGCAGGCGGCGGCCAGTTCGCCCACGATGCTTTTTTCCACCACGTGCTTGGTCTGCTGATCGGAGACAAAATAACTGGTGGCGCCGTTGGTTTTTAGATCACAAACCACGTAGCCGCCCAGCAGCACCACCGACGCCTCCGGTTGGGCGTTCAGATCGCGTCGGACGGTCATCTCTGAGACGCCGAGCAGTTGCGCCGCATCTTTCAGGTGCAGCTTATCGGCCTTTTTTAAAGCCTGAGCCAGTTTGTTGAGCCGTGCTGCGCGACGCGTTTCCATGTTTTTCCTCGATATGCCCGGTCAGACGTGCTCCGATGCAGGATCTTCACCATGCACTACGCCATCCTTCATGGCAATTGCCTGAATCGGGATACGTGATAGGGATGAAAGTGAAATGCACCGGGGACGGTTAACCGCAGGCAATGTGCGCTGACTGCTCAGCAGATGGGGCATTAATATAACCTTCATGAAAGCTGGGGCGCAAATCCATCATGAAAATGTTATAACGCACCGGACCTTATTAGATCGGCTAATTAACGTAAATAAACTAATGGGTAATTCGCGTGACGCTGGTAGATAACAGCAGAGGGAAACCATAAAAAAGAAAATGCCCGTCGCTCTTGAACCTAACCGGCGTGAACGACGGGCTCCTCAATTCAGGGATATCAAAGAAAAGCAGTGGCATTCATTCAGACTTTACCTCTGGAAAAAAGTTCTGCGTTTTTCGAAAAAAAATTGACGTTGATTTACAAAGTGACTCAACCGGGCAGTTGCGGCCAGATAATCACAATCAACGACCCGGCCAGCGTCAGCAATACGTTGGCGATGGCATAAGTACCGGCGTAGCCCAATGCCGGGATATTACTGCGGGCGGCGTCGCTGATGATTTCCATCGCCGGGGCACAGGTGCGTGCGCCCATAATGGCGCCGAACAGCAGCGCCCGGTTCATGCGCAGCACATAGGCGCCAAACAGAAAGCAGATCACCACCGGCAACAGGCTGACGATAAGCCCGGACAACACCATCTGGATGCCTACGTCGCCGAAGCTGTGGTTGATGGTGCTACCGGCGCTGAGCCCGACGCCGGCCATGAAGACCATCAGGCCGAACTCTTTCACCATATTCAGCGCACCCTGCGGGATGTAACCGAACGTCGGGTGGTTGGCGCGCAGAAAACCGAGCATGATGCCGGAAAACAACAAGCCTGCCGCATTGCCGATGCCGAAGGAAAAATTGCGGAACTGGAAGGTGATTAACCCCACCATGATGCCGATGATGAAAAAGGCGCAGAAGGCCAGCAGGTCGGTAACCTGGCTATGAATGGAAATAAACCCGATGCGGTCAGCGATGCTTTTTACCCGGCGGGCATCGCCGCTGACCTGCAAAACGTCCCCTTTGTTCAGCACCACGCCGTCGTCGATCGGCATTTCAATCTGGCTACGGACGATGCGGTTAAGGAAGCAACCGTGGTCGGTCAGTTTCAATTGACTCAAGCGTTTGCCCACGGCGTTGTGGTTTTTCACCACGATTTCCTCGGTCACGATCCGCATATCCAGCAGGTCGCGCTCAAACACTTCCTTGCCGTCGCGGAAATTGGGGTTGAGGCGGGCGTGAGCGTCCGGATACCCCACCAGCGCGATTTCATCGCCTAATTGCAGCACGGCGTCGCCATCCGGCGTCGCCAGAATGCCATTGCGACGGATGCGCTCAATGTAGCAACCGGTCTGACGATAAATGCCCAGTTCGCGCAGGTTTTTGCCGTCAGCCCAGGCCACCAGCTCCGGCCCGACTCGGTAGGCGCGAATGATCGGCAGGTAGATCTTGCGCTGACTGTCGGCGTCCAGCCCACGTTCGCGGGCAATCTGCTGGGCGCTGGTCGGCAGATCCTGATGTTGCAGTTTGGGCAGGTAACGGGCGCCGAAAATCAGACTGACCAGACCGATCAGGTAGGTCAGCGCGTAGCCCAGACTCAGTTGCTCCTGCGTCATCGCTAACTGTGGCCCGAGGCTGATGGTGTTGCGCAGCGTATCACCGGCGCCCACCAGCACCGGCGTCGATGTCATCGCGCCTGCCAACATGCCGGCGGTCAGGCCGATTCCCCAGCCGAATACCTTGCCCAGCACCAGAGCGATCAGCAATGCGCTGCTGACCATGACCAGTGCCAGCATCAGGTAATTCTTGCCGTCGCGAAAAAAAATCGAGAAGAAGTTGGGGCCGGCTTCCACGCCGACGCAGAAAATAAACAGCATAAAACCGAGGTTGAGCGCGTCGGTGTTGATGGCGAAATGCTGCTGCCCGAGCAACAGCGATACCACCAGAACGCCAATGGAATTGCCGAGTTGAACCGAACCGAGCCGCAATTTTCCCAGACAAAGACCTAAACAGAGAACCACGAACAGCAGCAGAATGTAATTCCCGTTTAACAAATCAGCGACGTTTATATTCATGGAATGTAACTTGTTGTTTACTGGTAAATTATTGATATAAAAAATAATTTAGACTAAATTTACCCCATTACAGGGGTTCCGGCCATGTCTGGACGACAACATGATGATAAGAAAGGCTTGGCCCCGTTACTCATTATCCGGCAATGCCCCGAAACAGCGGCGGCACCGTCTGGTATGGCAACGCCATTTTAGTGATTTCTCCAGCGGACAACCAGCTGATGATGCTGATAAATCATCTCATCGCTGGCTTTTCGTCCCATTAGGGATACCTGCCGCGGCATGATCGATGTGGGCGACGATCGTCGCTCGTCATGCGTGGCTTCAGTCTATTTCGGGGGAGGCTCACATGACAGGCAACAACAGAGGTTGGTTAGGCGTGGTCAGCTGTTTTGTCTTGTTTACGCTGGTGTTTCTAAGTCAGAAAATGCGAATCGTCGGCACGTCGCTGGAAGACGGTTTTCGGGGCGACCCCGGAATGCTGCTGTTTTTGCTGCCGGGAATAGTATCGAGCTACCTGTCGCGCAACCGACGATTGCATTATCCCCTGATGGGGGCGTTGGTGGCGATGCCGATCTGCCTGCTGGTGCTGCAACTGTGGCAGTTTTCCAGCCTGTCGTTCTGGCAGGAGCTGGCTTATGTCAGCAGCGCGGTATTTTGGTGCCTGATGGGAGGGCTGGTGTTTCTGTTCTTGCGAGCGGTCAGCCGGCACTATTTCCACTAAGGCTGTTTCAGCCAGAAGGTTTTCGCCAGAGATGCGTTACCCAGCGCCATATAGCCGCGAGGCGACGTGCTAGCCCGTATGGCAGAAAAACAAAAAAGGCGCCGTGGCGCCTTTTTTTGCCGGTAACCGGGATTACTGGAACAGGTTTTCTCTGGCGTAGGCTTCGAAGTCGGTGCAGCCGCCAATGTGTTTTTCGTCCAGGAAAATCTGCGGGACGGTTTCCACCGGTTTACCTACCGTTTTGGACAAGTCGTCTTTAGTGATGCCTTCTGCGTGAATGTCAACGTAACGGTAATTGAAATCGTCACGCTCTTCGGTCAGTTTCTCAGCCAGCTCTTTGGCGCGGACACAATAAGGACAGCCGGGGCGACCGAAAATAACAGCGTACATGTGAACTCCTTACGTTCTAATTTTGTCTGGGTTTCCCTGTAATCAGGGAGATACCCATGTTGTAAACGGTTGCTAGTCAACCGCGTTACTATTTAGTGTAGCCAACGGCGTTACTATGCCTGCAATCAGGGTCGATCTGAAGCAGTCATTGCCTGTCATAACGATTAGCGTCATCTATTGCAACCGCGTTCGACGCCAGATATAGCCTAAAATCGCCGGTGGCATTGGTCTGTCTGACGGTCTGACATATACTTGCCACTTAATGCCGAAAGGTAGGTTGCATCCAGGTTGTTCCTGTTCGTGATGCGTGACGGCTGTGGTGAACCCGCCTCCGCTTGTCGGCGCGAAATCAGTACAGGACGCTGTCGATGGTCGTTTTATCAACAGAACGGCGACGCCGGATGGCAGCACGCCGGTACCGCGCTTGTCTGCCTGCGTTGCGCGCCGGAAAGCGCAGCCGGCGTTGTGTCATCTCAACATTGTGTTTCAGGGATATTCAACGTGACGCCAACCATTTCACTGTTACGCCAACACCGCTCCATCCGATCGTTTACCGACCAGCCGCTCAGCGATGAGCAGCGCAATGCCATCATTGCGGCCGCGCAGAGCGCGTCCACCTCCAGTTTCCTGCAATGCAGTTCGATTATTCGTATTACCGAGCCCGTATTACGCTCGCATCTGGTGCATCTGACCGGCGAACAGCCCTGGGTCGGGCAGGCGGCGGAGTTCTGGGTGTTCTGCGCCGATTTTCATCGTCATCAGCAGATTTATCCGCAAGCTGAACTGGGGCTGGCGGAACAGTTGTTGCTCGGCTGCGTCGATACCGCGCTGATGGGGCAGAATGCGCTGGTGGCGGCCGAATCGCTCGGATTGGGCGGCGTCTTTATTGGCGGCGTGCGCAACCAGATCGCCGAAGTAACCCGGTTGCTGGCGTTGCCGCAACAGGTATTGCCGCTGTTTGGGCTGTGTCTGGGGTATCCGGCCGCGCAGCCCGATCTCAAACCGCGTCTGCCGGCGGCGCTGGTGGTGCATGAAAACCGCTACCAGCCGCTGGATCACGCCGTGCTGGCGGAATATGACCAGCATATCGTCGAGTATTATCGTCACCGCGACAGCAATCAGCGAATGGAAAGCTGGAGCGACCAAATCCGACGCACCCTGAGCAAGGAACGTCGTCCGTTCATGCTGGACTACCTGCGACAGCAGGGCTGGGCCACCCGATAGCACCGGAGCGCTATGAAAATCGCTATTCTGTCACAGGACGGTTCTCTCTATTCCTGCAAGCGGCTATGCGAAGCGGCGGAGGAGCGACAGCACAGCATCGAGGTGATCAATCCGCTGTCGTGCTATATGAACATTAATTCGGCCGCGCCGTCTGTTCATTATCGGGGGCGCCAGTTGGACCATTATGACGCGGTTATTCCGCGTATCGGCGCCGCGATTACCTTCTACGGCACGGCCGTGTTGCGCCAGTTTGAGATGCTGGGCAGCGTCGTGCTGAATAACGCTATGTCGGTGATTCGCGCCCGCGACAAACTGCATTCGCTGCAATTGCTGGCCCGTCAGGGCATCGATTTGCCGATTACCGGCTTTGCGCACTCGCCGGACGATACCGCCGACCTGATCAAGATGGTCGGCGGTGCGCCGCTGGTGGTGAAACTGGTGGAGGGCACGCAGGGCATCGGCGTGGTGCTGGCGGAAACCCATCAGGCGGCGGAAAGCGTCATTGATGCCTTTCGCGGCCTCAATGCCCACATTCTGGTACAGGAATATGTACGTGAAGCTCACGGCAAGGATATTCGCTGTCTGGTGGTCGGCGAACGGGTAGTGGCGGCGATCGAACGACAGGCCAAACCGGGTGATTTTCGCTCCAACCTGCATCGGGGCGGGTCAGCCAGCCGGGTGCGGATCACGCCGCAGGAGCGCGCAATTGCGGTCAAGGCCGCAAAAACATTGGGACTCAATGTGGCGGGTGTTGATATACTGCGGTCGGCGCGTGGGCCTCTGGTCATGGAGGTCAACGCCTCGCCCGGGCTGGAAGGCATTGAAACCGCCACCGGGCTGGATATCGCAGGGATGATGATCGAATACATTGAACACCATCACCGTGCGGCATCCCGTCCAGTCAGAGCAGGGTGAATGCCCGGCGCGGACGCAGTCTTTTGGGCGCGCAGGCGCGTGCCGTCGTGGTCAGTCAGCGATGAGGATTGGCCCTCTATTCCTGGGTTAGGCATTGCGTAGGTCAGGGTTTTTTATCATCCATGAAATATGAGGCGGTCAGATGGATTCAATCATCGTCCCTGATTTGAATTTGCTTCGGCGGTGGCTGGATCAACTGGGCATCATTTACTTCGAGTGCGACTCTTGTCAGGCTTTGCATCTGCCGCACATGCAGAATTTTGACGGCGTGTTCGACGCCAAGGTCGATATGGCCGACAGCGTCATCCTGTTCTCCGCACTGGCGGAGGTGAAACCGACCGCATTGATTCCGCTGGTGGGCAACCTGAGCCAGATCAATGCCAGCTCATTGACTGCCAAGGCGTTTCTCGATATTCAGGACGACAACCTGCCTAAATTGATCGTCTGCCAGACATTCAGCGCCGGCGCCGGCATCACGCTGGAGCAGTTCCGCCATTTCATGCAGCAGGCTGAGGAGCAGATCTCTATGGTGATCATGGAAGCCAGCGCCAATAATCTGCTGTTTTTGGGAGATGAGGAAGAGAGCCCTGCTGAGCGTTTTAACACCTCAAGTCTGCACTGATTGCGTTATGTATCAATAGCCGACCATCAGCTTTTCTTATTTTTTAAAACCGCATTTAATGCGGTTTTTTGTTGTCTAAACCAGATGTTTTTCTGCGTTTATCGTTTCAGGACGCAGCACATAGATAAATTGTGAATAAATAATCGATAAAACCTGTTTTTTGTGTTCCGGTATGGTACGGGCGTAACAGTGCGGTTATGCTTTATTTCTGTATGGTTCAGGTAATAACGTCGCGGTTGGTTGTGTGTTAACGATGAAAAAAGCGGGTGCATAGCCATTCATCGCGCCGTCACTCTGAGCCCGGAGAAACAAAGAGCGGTGTGGTTTCCGGGCGCCGTACATTCACCCCCTATATTTACCCCCTGGTATGGAGGAAGGAACGGATGTTCACCCAACGTAAAAAATGGCTTTCGGGTGTTTTAGCCGGCTTAATGATGGCCGCGTCCGTCACCGCATCTGCGGAAGAGAAAACGCTGCACGTCTATAACTGGTCTGATTATATCGCGCCGGACACGCTGGAAAATTTCCAGAAAGAGAGCGGTATTAAAGTCGTGTATGACGTGTTTGACTCCAACGAAGTGCTGGAAGGCAAACTGATGGCCGGCAGCACGGGGTTCGACCTGGTGGTGCCTTCCGCCAGCTTCCTGGGGCGCCAGATCAGCGCCGGTGTCTTCCAGCCGCTGGATAAGAGCAAGCTGCCGAACTACAAAAACCTTGATCCCGAGCTGATGAAGCTGATCGAGGAACACGATCCGGGCCATAAATATGCGGTGCCGTATCTGTGGGCCACCACCGGTATTGGCTACAACGTGGATAAGGTAAAAGCGGTACTGGGCAAAGATGCGCCGGTCAACAGCTGGGATCTGGTGTTGAAACCGGAAAACCTGGAAAAGTTGAAGAGCTGCGGCGTCTCCTTCCTCGACGCACCGGCTGAAATTTATGCCACGGTACTCAACTACCAGGGCAAAAACCCGAACAGCACCAATGAGTCCGATTACACCAAAGACGCGACCGACCTGCTGTTGAAACTGCGTCCGAGCATCCGCTATTTCCACTCGTCGCAGTACATCAACGATCTGGCCAATGGCGATATTTGCGTGGCTATCGGCTGGGCCGGCGACGTCATGCAGGCGGCCAACCGTGCGAAAGAAGCGAAAAACGGCGTGAACATCACCTACAGCATTCCGAAGGAAGGGGCGCTGGCGTTCTTTGACGTGTTCGCGATTCCGAAAGACGCCAAAAACCTGGATTCAGCCTATCAGTTCCTTAACTACCTGCTGAAACCGGAGGTGATTGCCAACGTCAGTAACCATGTGTATTACGCCAACCCCAACAAGGAAGCGACCGCGCTGGTGAAAGACGAAGTACGTAACAACCCGAACATTTATCCGCCTGCGGATATTCGTGCCAAGCTGTTTACGCTCAAGGTGCAGTCACCGAAAATCGATCGCGTGATTACGCGTTCGTGGACCAAGGTGAAAAGCGGGAAATAACCGCCACCCTTGATTCTACTTCATGCAACAGGCGGCTCAACCCCGCCTGTTTGTGCTATTTGTATTTGTGTCGCAGTCATGTGGCTGCGACTTTGTTCTGCTTCTGCCGGAGAGCAATATTAAGTGAACGAAGCGATTCCCCGCCCCCAGCCAAAGCCTCAGAAAGCGGCCACGCCGTTGCTGGAAGTGCGCAACCTGACGAAATCCTATGACGGCCAGTTCGCGGTTGATGATGTCAGCCTGACCATCTATAAAGGCGAGATTTTTGCCCTGCTGGGCGCCTCGGGGTGTGGTAAATCCACGCTGCTGCGCATGCTGGCGGGTTTTGAACAGCCTACCCAGGGGCAGATTGTGCTGGACGGGCAGGACCTGTCTCTGGTGCCGCCTTACCAGCGCCCGATCAATATGATGTTTCAGTCTTACGCGCTGTTCCCGCACATGACGGTGGAGAAGAATATCGCCTTTGGCCTGAAACAGGACAAGCTGTCGCGCGGCGAAATCAAAGATCGCGTGGAAGAGATGCTGACGCTGGTGCACATGCAGGAATTCGCCGGACGCAAACCGCATCAGCTTTCCGGCGGGCAGCGTCAACGCGTGGCGCTGGCGCGCAGTCTGGCCAAGCGTCCCAAACTGCTGTTGCTGGACGAACCGATGGGCGCGCTGGATAAAAAACTGCGTGACCGTATGCAACTGGAAGTGGTCGACATTCTGGAGCGGGTAGGGGTGACCTGCGTGATGGTGACGCACGATCAGGAAGAAGCCATGACCATGGCGGGCCGTATCGCCATCATGAACCGCGGTAAATTCGTACAGATTGGCGAGCCGGAAGAGATCTACGAAAACCCGAACAGCCGGTTTAGCGCCGAGTTCATCGGGTCGGTCAATATGTTCGAAGGATTGCTGAAAGAGCGTCAGGACGATGCGCTGATTGTGCAGAGTCCGGGGCTGGTACATCCGCTGAAGGTCAACTCCGATGTCTCGGTGGTGGACGGCGTGCCGGTGTATATCGCGCTGCGTCCGGAAAAAATCATGCTGTGCGACGAGGTGCCGGCCGACGGCTGCAACTTCGCCGTAGGCGAAGTGGTGCACATCGCTTATCTGGGCGATCTCTCTATTTACCATGTCCGGCTGAACAGCGGTCAGATCATCAGCGCCCAATTGCAAAACGCCGACCGGTTCCGCAAAGGCTCGCCTACCTGGGGGGATGAAGTCCGCCTGTGTTGGGATGCGGACAGCTGTGTGGTGTTGACGGTATAACGGGGGAAGACGCAATGGCGATGTTATCTGAACAACATGAACCGCCGGGCCAGCCGATGAGCCCGTTGCGCGCCACGCTGGCGCGGCTGCGTTTGGCGCATGGCCGCAAGCTGGTGATCGCGCTGCCGTATCTGTGGTTATTGTGCCTGTTTATGCTGCCGTTCCTGATCGTATTCAAGATCAGCTTTGCGGAAATGGCGCGTACCGTACCGCCTTACACCGATCTGCTGGAGTGGGCGGAGAACCGCCTGCAAATCAGCCTGAATATCGGCAACTATCTGCAACTGCTGTCCGACCCGCTGTACATCGACGCTTACCTGCAGTCGCTGAAAGTGGCGGCGATTTCCACCCTGTGCTGTCTGGTGGTGGGGTATCCGATGGCCTGGGCGGTGGCGCACAGCAAGTCGTCTACCCGTAACATTCTGTTGCTGCTGGTAATTCTGCCGTCATGGACGTCATTCCTGATCCGCGTGTACGCCTGGATGGGAATTCTGAAAGACAACGGTATCCTGAATAATTTCCTGATCTGGTTGGGCGTTATCGATCAACCGCTGGTGATTCTGCATACCAATCTGGCGGTGTATATCGGCGTGGTCTATTCCTATCTGCCGTTCATGGTGCTGCCGATTTACACCGCGCTGACCCGCCTCGATTATTCGCTGGTGGAGGCGTCGCTGGATTTGGGCGCGCGCCCGGTAAGAACCTTCTTCAGCGTTATTGTGCCGCTCACCAAAGGCGGCATCATCGCCGGGTCGATGCTGGTGTTTATTCCAACCGTCGGCGAGTACGTGATTCCTGAGCTGTTGGGCGGGCCGGATAGCATCATGATCGGTCGTATCCTGTGGCAGGAATTCTTCAATAACCGCGACTGGCCGGTGGCGTCGGCGGTGGCGATGGTGATGTTGTTCCTGCTGATTGTTCCGATCATCTGGTTCCATAAGCATCAGAATAAAGCCGCGGAGGATCAGGCATGAACAATTTACCGGTCGTGCGTTCGCCGTGGCGGACACTGATTCTGGTCTTGGGATATAGCTTCCTGTATGCGCCGATGCTGATGCTGGTGATTTACTCCTTCAACAGCTCCCGGCTGGTGACGGTGTGGGCCGGCTGGTCTACGCAGTGGTACCGCGCGCTGTTCGAGGATTCAGCCATGATCAGCGCGGTGGCGCTCAGCCTGACCATCGCGGCGGCGTCGGCCACGATGGCGGTGGTGTTGGGAACGCTGGCGGCGGTGGTGATGGTGCGTTTCGGCAATTTCCGCGGTTCCAACGGCTTTGCTTTTATGCTGACCGCGCCGCTGGTAATGCCGGACGTGATTACCGGGTTGTCGCTGCTGCTGCTGTTCGTGTCGCTGGCGCAGGCCATCGGCTGGCCGGCGGAGCGCGGTATGCTGACCATCTGGCTGGCACACGTCACCTTCTGTTCGGCGTATGTCACCGTGGTCATCAGCGCCCGCCTGCGCGAACTGGATCACTCGATTGAAGAAGCCGCGATGGATCTGGGCGCGACGCCGCTGAAAGTGTTCTTCATCATTACCGTGCCGATGATTGCGCCGGCGCTGGTTTCCGGCTGGTTGCTGGCCTTTACTCTGTCGCTGGACGATCTGGTGATTGCCAGCTTTGTCTCCGGTCCCGGCGCCACCACCTTGCCGATGCTGGTCTTTTCCAGCGTAAGAATGGGCGTTAACCCGCAGATTAACGCACTGGCATCCCTGATATTGTTGGTGGTAGGCATTATCGGTTTGATTGCCTGGTGGTTTATGGCCCGGGCGGAAAAACAGCGCCAGCGCGATTTGCAAAAAGCGAGACGCGGCTGACGGCAACGTCGTTTCCGCCCTGTATTTGCCAATTCTCGCCGCGCCGCCATACTTTCTGGTGGCGCGGTGATTTCAGGGGGAACGCAATCATACTGTACGGTAAGCGGGAACTGCTGCGGCGGGGGATGTTCGCTCCGGTCGCCATCATGGTGGCGGGTTCGGCGATTATCGCCACCCGCTGTCTGGGGATCGTCCTGACCATCAGCGAGCTGGGTTTAAGCGGTTTTGGCGGCTGGCTCAGCAGCAGCGCTAAACAGTGGGACAGCACGCTGGTGCTGCTGGCTGCGTTGCTGGTGGTTTGTCTTGAAATCCGCTGCGGGTTTGCTGTACTCAGCGGGGTGAACTGGGGACGCTGGTGTTTCCTGTTGACCCAGTGCCTGGTGACGGTTTACATGCTGACCGCATCGCTGGTGGAGTTTCTGCCGCCGATCTTTCATGTCAATGGCGACGGCGTCGGTGAAATCCTTAACCATTTACTGATGCAACGGCTGCCGGATTTTCTGCTGATTGTGCTCCTGTTCCTGCCCCGACGCAGCCAGCGTTTTTTTACGCGCCATCCCTAACTTTCCCGCACGGGGGTGATACAATCAGCCCCCTTTTGATGTTGACGACAGATTTCAGATTTTCCATGCAATGTGCCCGCTATAACGACGGTTCGTGCCATTCCTGCCAATGGCTGGAAATCGGCTATCCGCAGCAGGTGAGCGATAAGCAGCAACACCTGATCGGATTGCTGTCCGCCCATCCGGTTCAACAATGGCTGACGCCGGTAACCTCGGCGGAAATCGCCTTTCGCAATAAAGCCAAGATGGTGGTCAGCGGCAGTGTGGAACGCCCGTTGTTGGGAATGTTGCACCGTGACGGTTCGGCGGTGGATCTCTGCGATTGCCCGCTGTATCCCGACAGCTTTGCGCCGGTGTTAGCCATACTGAAAGCCTTCATCGCCCGGGCCGGTTTAACCCCCTATAACGTCGCCCGGCGTCGGGGAGAATTGAAATACCTGTTGTTGACGCAAAGCACCTTGAGCGGTCGCTTCATGCTGCGCTTTGTGCTGCGATCCGAAACCAAGCTGGCGCAATTGCGCGCCGCGTTGCCCTGGCTGCAACAACAATTGCCGCAGCTGGCGGTGATATCGGCGAATATTCAGCCGGTTCATCAGGCGATACTGGAAGGGGAGCAGGAGATTGCGCTGACGGACGCGCAGGCGCTGGAAGAGCGCTTTAATCAGGTGCCGCTGTATATCCGGCCGCAAAGTTTCTTCCAGACCAACCCGCAGGTAGCGGCGGCGTTGTATGACACCGCCCGGCAGTGGGTGTCAGCGTTGCCGGTGCGCAGCCTGTGGGATCTGTTTTGTGGCGTAGGCGGATTCGGCCTGCATTGCGCCAGTCCTGATACGCCGCTTACCGGCATTGAGATCAGCCCGGAAGCTATCGCCTGTGCCCGGCGTTCGGCGGCGCAACTGGGGCTGACGGACGTCAGTTTCGCCGCGCTTGATTCCACCCGCTTTGCCGTTGGCGAAAGCCAGACGCCGGATCTGGTGATCGTCAATCCGCCCCGGCGCGGTATCGGCGCTGAATTGTGCGATTACCTGAGCCGGATGGCGCCGCCGTATCTGTTGTACTCCAGTTGCAATGCCGAGAGCATGGCGAGAGACATTGCGCGCCTGCCGGCGTACCAGATACAGCAGGCGCAGCTATTCGATATGTTCCCGCATACCGCGCATTACGAGGTACTGGCGCTGCTGTACCGGCGCGTTTAACGTGATGACGGTTTAACGCGATAACCGTTTAACGAGATAACCGCGAGCGCGGCATCAGCGCCATGCCGGCCAGCGTGATCAGGCAGATCAGCGCGCCGGCGTAAAAGGTGGACGCCGCGCCCCAGACGTCCCACAGAATCCCGGCGCTCAGACTGGCCAGCAGCAGTGCTACGCCGCTTATCAGGTTGAAGACGCCGTAGGCGGTCCCGCGCAGGTCCGCCGGTGCGGTGTTAGCCACCATCGCAGCCAGCAACCCCTGCGTCATTCCCATGTGTACGCCCCATAACGCGACGCCGATAATCACGCCGAGCCAGTGCTGGCTGATGGCGAGTACCACATCGGCGGCAATCAGCACCAACAGGCCCATTTTCAGCAGACGATGATGATCCATCCGGTCGGAAAGTTTGCCGAATGGATAGGCGGAACAGGCATAAACCAGATTCATCGCCACCATCACCAGCGGAATCAGCGCCACGGGAATCTCGACCTGCTGCGCGCGCAGCACCAAAAAAGCTTCGCTGAAGCGCGCCAGCGTAAATACCGCCCCCAGACCGACCACCCACCAATACTGGGCGGATAGCCGTTTCAGGTTATCGCGCCGGATCGGGTTGGTACGTTTGGCTGCATTGCTTTGTTCAGGTTCGCGCAAGCCGAAAAACAGCAGGGCGATCGCCAGGGCGCCGGGGATGAACGCCACCCAGAAAATAGCGCGAAAATCGTCCTGCCACAGCAACATCAGCGCGACCGCCAGCAGCGGACCGGCGAAGGCGCCGATGGTGTCCAGCGACTGACGCAGGCCAAACGCCGCGCCCCGAATATCGGGCGGCGTGACGTCCGCGACCAGTGCATCGCGCGGCGCGCCGCGAATGCCTTTGCCTACCCGGTCGAGCAGGCGGGCGCCCAGCACCAGACCGGATGAGGTCGCAAGCGCAAACAACGGCTTGCTGACGGCGCCCAGACCATATCCTAGCAGCGCCAGCCCTTTGCGTTTGCCGAGGTAATCGCTGAGCGCGCCGGAGAACACTTTGATGATCAGCGCGGTCGCTTCCGCCAGTCCTTCAATCAATCCGATCAAGACCACGCTGGTGCCGAGGACCGTCGTCATGAATAACGGCAGCAGGCTGTGGATCATTTCCGACGAAATGTCCATCAACAGGCTGACGCCGCCCAATACCCATACCCCTTTCGGGATGCGTTTCAATGTTGAAAAATCCAGCGACATCGATTTCCTGCCTGAAGGTGATGACCCGTAAAGAGAAAACGCTATTAAATCAATCCGCAGGGGATTTGATAAGTACAAAATACAAGGCGGGTGCAAATCGATGGCCGGCGCGGCGCGCTGCCGGCGGCACCCGGCAGCGTGAAAGTAACATTATAAGAACGGCATTATAAAAACAGCATCATAAAAACAAGAGCGGGATTACTGCTGCGGGAACCACTTATCGTTGATGGCCTTGTAGGTGCCGTCGGCTTTGATGGCGTTCAGCGCGCTGTTCAATTTTTCCAGCAGCGCCTGATTGTCCGGGCGCACCGCAATACCCAGCCCGATGCCGAAGTAGGCGGGATCGGTGACTTTCTCGCCCACGGTGGACAGATCAGGATTGGTTTTCAGCCATTCGTTCACCACCGCGGTATCGCCGAACACGCCGTCCAGACGACCGTTTTTCAGGTCGATCAGCGCATTCTGGTAACTGTCGTACGGGACGGTTTTCACTTCAGGATGCTTGTCCTGCAGGAATTTCTGGTGCGTGGTGCCGTTTTCCATGCCGATGCGTTTACCTTTCAGGTCCGCCAGCGTGTGGAATTTGCCTTTCTGAGCGATAACGATCGCCGAGTTGGCGTAGTAAGGCTGGGTAAACGCCACTTGCTTGCTGCGTTCCGGCGTGATGTCCATGCCGGAAATAACGGCGTCATAACGGCGGAATTTCAGCGCCGGAATCAGGCTGTCGAACGCCTGATTGGTGAAGGTACAAGTAGCCTGTAATTGTTTGCACAGCGCGTTGGCGAGATCGATATCAAACCCGACGATCTGGTTGCCGGCATCCAGTGATTCGAACGGCGGATACGTCGCCGACGCGGCGAAGCGGATGGTATCAGCCGCCGTGGCGTTAAAGGTCATGGTGCTAAAGGTGGTGCTGGCCAGCAGTGCGGCAAGGACGAACTTCTTCATGGAGTACTCCAGCTTAACTTATGTTTATCAACGTGATGGTCGCTGAAAAGGATGACGACACCATGCCATTAAATGTATTTATATGCAAATAATATGATTATAAATTCATTTTAATTTGCGGTGTGGCAGTGTGGTTAAGACGTGATTGGGGTAATTGAATAAAAATAAAGCAGATTTAAATCGATGGACAGGCTGGATGCGATGCATAAAAAACGCCGGCATGAACGCCGGCGTAGTCAGTAATTAGGTTACATTTACTGATGGTTCAGGTGTTGCGCTGTTCGAAGCGCAATGCGCGCCGTTCGACCAGACGCATCAGCAGCGTCAGCAAGCCATTGACGCACAGGTAGACGATGCCTGCCGCGCCAAACACCAGCACATCATAGGTGCGGCCGTACAGCAGCTGGCCGTAGCCCATCACTTCCATCAGCGTAATGGTGTACGCCAGCGAGGTGCCTTTGAACACCAGTACCACTTCGTTAGAGTACGAAGAGAGCGCGCGCTTGAACGCAAACGGCAGCAGGATGCGCAGCGTCTGGCGTTGATTCATGCCCAGCGCGGCGCAGGATTGCCACTGTCCGGACGGAATTGCTCGTACCGCGCCGTAGAACAGCTGCGTGGTATAAGCCGCGCTGTTAAGCGCCAACGCGCTGACCGCACACAACCACGGCTGAGACAGCAGACTCCACAACCAGTCGGTCTGGCGGATCGCAGCGAACTGACCGGGACCGTAGTAAATCAGGAAAATCTGCACCAGCAGCGGAGTACCGGTGAACAATGTGATGTAGCCTTTGGCTATCTGCGACGCTACCGGGGTTTTCAGCGTCAGGATCACCGTCAGCAATAGCGACAGCAGCAACGCCAGCAGCAGCGCGGCCAGCGTCAGCAGCAGGCTGGTGTGCAGCCCTTTCAGCAGTTCGGGAATGTAGCTCAGCATCAGGACGGCCTCCGTTCAAAGCGCGTGGCGCGAGCTTCAATCCTGTTCAGGACTGTCTGACTCAACAGGGTAATCACCAGATAGATCGCCGCCGCAATCATGTACCAGGTAAAGGGTTCCTGAGTACGGGTGGCGATGCTTTTGGTTTGCAGCATCAGGTCGTTGACGCTGATCAGCGATACCAGCGCGGTATCTTTCAGCAGCACCAGCCACTGGTTGCCCAGCCCCGGCAGCGCATGACGCCACATTTGTGGCATGATCAACCGACGGAAAATCACGCTTTTGCTCATTCCCAGCGCCTGCCCGGACTCCCATTGGCCGCGCGGTACCGCTTTCAGCGCGCCACGCAACGTCTGAGACGCATAGGCGGCATACAGCAGCGACAGCGCAATGACGCCGCACAGAAACGGGCTGACTTCAAAGTTATCGATATTCAGTTTGACCGGCACCTGCGTCAGGCCGAGATTAAGCGTGAAGCCATCGGACAACATCAGCAGCAACTGCGACGAACCAAAATAGATAAACAGCACCACCAGAATTTCCGGCAGGCCGCGCAGCAGGGTGACGACAGCGGTGCCGCAGGCGCTGACGGCTTTCCAGCGCGCCGTTTCCCACAGGGCAAACAGCATCGCCAGCAGCAGCCCCAGCACCAGGGCGCAAACGGCAAGGCCGACGGTCATCCCGGCGGCGCTTGCAAGAGGTTGGAATTCAGTCATTGAGTCTTAGTCGGCTTACTGCTGGAACCATTTCTTGTAGATGGTCTGGTAGGTGCCATCCTGCTTGATCTTGTTCAGCGCATCGTTGAATTTTTTCACCAGCTCGTCGTTGTTCTGACGAACGGCAATCCCCAGGCCGATGCCAAAGTAGTCTTTATCGGTAACCTTGTCGCCCACCGACGCCAGATTCTCGTTCTGTTTCAGCCACTCGTTCACGACGGCGGTGTCGCCGAAGACGGCGTCCAGACGACCGTTTTTCAGGTCCAGCACCGCGTTCTGGTAGCTGTCGTACGGCACCACGGTGATGTCTTTATGCTTGTCCAGCAGGAATTTCTGGTGGGTGGTGCCGTTCTGTACACCGACACGCTTGCCGTTCAGCGCGGTGATATCGGCCAGCTTGCCTTTCTGGGCGATGAACAGCGCCGAGTTTTCATAGTACGGCTGGGTGAAGGTCACCTGTTGCTGGCGCTCCGGCGTGATATCCATACCGGCAATCACCGCATCGTAACGGCGGAATTTCAGGCCGGGGATCAAACTATCGAATGCCTGATTGCTGAAAGTACAGGTGGCCTGGATCTGTTTGCACAGCGCGTTGGCCAGGTCGATATCGAACCCGACGATCTGGTTACTGGCGTCCACCGATTCAAACGGAGGGTAGGACGCTTCAGTGGCAAAACGGATAGTTTCGGCTGCGCCAGCGGAAAGGCTTAACCCGCCGAGCAGGGCGGCAACGAACAAATTTTTCATCTTATTATCCTTATCTATCAGTGAGATAAATAGCCAGCAAATTCCGGTGTCTGAGGTTGGGTAAAATGCGAGGCGTCGCCTTGTTCCACAATACGGCCGTTTTCCATGTACACCACGCGGCTGGCGGTTTTACGTGCGAAATCGACTTCGTGGGTGACGATCACCTGGGTGATGCCGGTTTCGCTCAATTCCTGAATAATGCTGACGACCTGAGCGGTGATTTCCGGATCGAGCGCTGCGGTCGGCTCGTCAAACAGCAGCACCTGCGGTTCCATCATCAACGCGCGGGCGATAGCGACACGCTGCTGCTGGCCGCCGGAGAGGTGCAACGGGTAGCGATCGGCGAAGTCGTTCAGTCGCAGACGGCTCAACAACTTGTCCGCCCGCTCCCGCGCTTCCTGACGACCCAGCCCCAGCACGCGGCAGGGCGCTTCGACCAGATTCTGCTGCACGGTGAGGTGCGGCCACAAATTGTACTGCTGGAACACCATGCCGACATTGCGGCGCAGTTCGCGAATGGCGTTTTCGCCGGGCGTCTGGCTGAAATCGAAGGTATTGCCGCCGATGTTGAGCGTACCGGAACGGGGCGTTTCCAGCAGGTTCAGCACCCGCAATAACGAACTTTTACCGGCCCCGCTGGGACCCAGCAACACCAGCGTTTCTCCGGATGGACAATCAAGGGTGACATCGAACAGCGCCTGATGTGCGCCATAGAAACAGTTAATGCTGTTTAGTTGAATACTCATGCGCAAGAATTGAATAGACATTGATGCCGCAAATGGTAGCCTCGGCAGAATAGTTATGCAATCGTCGTGGGTTAAAATTTGCAAATACACGACTTATTGTCGATATTTTAGCACAAAATCGTGCTTTGCTGCGATGGCAGGCGGATTTGTCAGGGCGAGAGCCGACTTGCGGCGGACAATCCTCAGCTATAACCAACCCCGGCTGTAGCGAGCTACGTTGCTGAAAAGCGCGATTGATGACTTCTGTGTTGTGAAAAAGTCTTTTAGTGGCAGAAATTGCTATAAAAGCGTAAGAAGGCTGTGAGAATGTGCAGTCGAGCCGGCTGCCGAACATCTGAGACGAGGAGGCATGATGCAATTATCCACCACACCAACCCTGGAAGGACAGGTTATTGAAAGCTACTGCGGCGTGGTGACGGGCGAAGCCATCCTTGGCGCCAATATTTTTCGGGATTTCTTCGCCGGTATCCGCGATATCGTCGGCGGCCGTTCCGGCGCCTATGAAAAAGAGTTACGCAACGCCCGGCAGATAGCGTTTCGTGAAATGCAGCAGCAGGCGCAGGAACTGGGCGCGAACGCGGTGGTTGGCATCGACATCGATTATGAAACCGTGGGTAAGGACGCCAGCATGCTGATGGTGTCCGTCAGCGGCACCGCGGTGGTGGTTCGCCGATCATGACCTGCGGGCGCATCGGGCTGACATGGCGGAGTGTGGCGTTGGCGGCGTTAACGCTGCTGGCAGGTTGTCAGACTCGCGAACGCTATGTCGATGAGGGCGATTACCAGTTGGATCTGTCGTCTCCGGCTGTCAGCCGGGGAGAACGGGTCCGCTTTCTGGTATTTCACTATACGGCCGAAGATTTAGGCAATTCGCTGGAAAAACTCACCGCCGAACATGTCAGCGCGCATTATCTGGTGCCGGCCTATCCGCCGCAGGTTAATGGCAAGCCCGTGGTGTGGAAACTGGTGCCGGAGTCGCAGGCGGCCTGGCATGCAGGCACCAGCTACTGGCGCGGTTACAGTCAGTTGAACGCCACCTCGATCGGCATCGAACAGGAAAACCCCGGCTGGCGGCAAACGGCGTCCGGTACCCGCTGGTGGCAGCCTTATACTCCGCAACAGATCACGCTGGTGACCCACCTCGCCCGGGACATCATCGCCCGTTACCAGATTGCGCCGCAGGATGTGGTAGGGCACAGCGATATTGCTCCCCAGCGCAAGGTCGACCCGGGGCCGCTGTTTCCCTGGCATCAACTGGCGATGGCGGGCGTTGGCGCCTGGCCGGAGCCGCAACGGGTGCATTTCTATCTCAGAGGACGACCAGAATCTACACCGGTGGACAGACAGACGCTGCTGGAGAAACTGGCGCGTTATGGTTATGAGGTCAATCCGGGCATGAGCGTGCGCCAGCAACAGCAGGTGGTGGCGGCATTCCAAATGCATTTCCGGCCGCAACGGTATGATGGTGAGGCCGATGCAGAAACCGAAGCGATCGCCGATGCGCTGCTGGAGAAGTACGGCGCCGCGCCCCGCAGCAGTGCGGGGGCTGGGCGATAATCTGCGCCGCCGGCGGCGCGGCAGGAAGATAGGCGGCTTAATCGCTGTGGGGGAGGCGAACGATGTCCCGCTGTTCGGCCTCCTGCGCCAGTACGGCGATACGGCGCGCCATGCCCCGAAACACAAACAGATGCGCGGGCATCATCAGGAACCAGTAACCCAGCCCGCGGCTGCCGGCGGGGTGCCACCAGGCACGAACATCCAACACCCGATACGCGCCACGATCGTCAATGGAGAAGACCAGACGTCCCAGTCCAGGCGCTTTCATGCCAAACAGCAGCACCAACTGCTGATGAGGCCTGACCCGGATGACCTTCCAGCCGTTGACGAAGTCGCCTTCCATTAATTCAGCCCGCTCCGGACGGTGGTAAATCACCTGATTGCCGCATAAATCATCTATTCGGGCGCGGATAGCCCACAGCAGGTTGGCGTAAAAGTAGCCTTCCCGGCCTCCGACCTGCTGGATGACCTGCCACAATGCCTGGCTGCTGGCCCCGGTTTTGTGGCTGTAACCCGCCTGTTTGGGGTAGAACGCGTAATTGGGTTGCCAGCGCGCCAGAACATCGGGGTCATACCCCCAGTCCGGGTGTTGCGCCGCCGCTTTTTCATCGGCCAGCGTGGCCCGCACCGCTTCATCAAACCCGATCAGCCGCTGGGGAATCAGGCGACGCAGTTCGCCGTCGTCCATCGGTAGATCGTGTCGCAACCCCTGTACCAGCGCCCGTGCGGTAGAGCCGGGAACGGAGGTCACCATGTTCAGAAACCAGGCCGATACCAACCCGGTCGGCACCGGAATCGGCAGCAACAGGCGACGTTTGCCGGTAATACGAATGAATCGTTCGAACAGGGTCTGATAGCTAAGGTATTCCGGCCCGGCGGCATCGAAAACCCGATGACGCTCCGCAGGGTAGTGGCGCAGTTCCGTCAGGTAGGTAAGCAGGTTTTCCAGCGCAATCGGCGCGGATTTCGACCGCACCCAGCGCGGCGGCGTCAGCACCGGCAAATTGTTCACCATATCGCGCAGGATTTCGAATGCGGCGGAACCGGGGCCGACGATAATGCCGGCGCGCAATTCGGTGATCGGGATACCGCTGCTGCGCAGAATGTCGCCGGTCAGTTTGCGCGCCTGCATATGGGTGGAAGGGTGACACACCGCCTGCGCCGAACCGAGATAAATTATCTGCCGAATCCGGCTGCTTCGCAGCACCTGACGCAGATTTTGCGCCGACTGGTATTCCCGCTCCAGAAAATCGGCGCCATCGCCCATGCTGTGCGCCAGATAGTAGAGGGTGTCTGCCTGCCATAATCCTTCCGGCAGCGTGTACGGCTTCATCAGATCAACGTATTCACAGCGTATGCCGGGAAGATTCAGGGCCGCCAGCGAGTCGATGTGACGCGACGCGGCAATCACCGTTTGACCTTGTTGGCTTAGACGCGTGAGGAGATGACGGCCAATGTAGCCACTGGCGCCAAGGATCAGAATCGGGGCGGGTCTGGTCATTATGGTGTTTGCTCCTGCCACAACAGCGCGATTGAAACTGCAGCGGTGTCCCTGTCGATGTTCACACCCGCAATATACCCGTCATACTTCACGTTGCAGATGCGTTGGCCTGCAACTCGAATTATTTTGGGTATGCATATTTAATACAGCGTAGGCTGTGCCTTTCAATATACGTGACACAACCTAATATAGCCGGAAGCAGAAAGGGGAAAAACCCCGCCTTAACGGTTTCTTAACGAAAGTGCGGGGTGGATCCAGAGCGTGGTGTAAGCGGCATGGCAAGGACGAGCGGAAAAATCAGGCCAGTTCGACATCGCCTTGCAACTGGCAACTACAGGCCAACACATAGCCGTTTTCAATTTCGTCAGGCGTCAGCGTCATGGTGCTGGTGGTGGTGTAGCTGCCGCTGAGAATCCGGGTCTTGCAGCTACCGCATACCCCGGCGCGGCAGGCGGCGTTTACCGGTAACTGGTGGCTTTCCAGCGCCGCCAGCAGGCTGATGCCGACCGGAACTTTCAGCTGTTGCAACGAATGGCGGATGGTCATGGTGAGTTGTTCGCCATCTTCGTCCACGGCGGCTTCCGGCGCGCCGAACTGCTCTTTGAAGATGCGCTCGCGTGGAACGCCGGCCTGTAGACAGAGGGTTTCCACCTGTTGCATATAGGGTTGCGGGCCGCAGGTCATCACGGTGCGACTGGCGATATCCGGTACCTGTTGCGACAGGACCGACTCAGTGAGGCGGCCGTTGAGAAAATCGGCTTCAGCCTGCTGTTCCGCCATCAGGGTCAGTTGCAGTTGCTGTGGATAACGCTGGCGGAGTGCTTGCCATTCGTCGGCAAAAATCACGTGCTGCGGGGAGCGTACATTGAAAATGACCTGAATGTCCGTGTGCGGGCGATTGACCAGCAGCCAGCGCGTCATCGACATGATCGGCGTAACGCCGCAGCCCGCCGCCAGCATGAGGTAACGGTCGCTGACGGCGCGGGTGCAGGTGAATTCACCTTGCGCATCGGAGATCCATAAATAATCGCCGGGCTTCACCTGTTCGGTCAGCCAGCGCGAACCGACGCCGTTTTCCAACCGACGTACCGTGAAGGTGATGAACGGGCTCAGTCCGGGCGAGGAAGACAGGGTATAAGCGCGCAGCGTTTCACTGCTGTTGGCGATGCTGACCAGCGCGTACTGGCCGGGTTGCCAGGGATAGAAGTCATGGTTGATCAGGGAAAGCGTCCATACATCCGGCGTTTCCTGATGAAGAGAGTGCACCTGCATGCGGTTGGGGCACTGCGGGGTAGGCATGGTCATGGCGGTCTCCATAACAGCCTTCCGCCATGCGACGGCGGAAGGCGAAGGTCAACAAAAAATCAGGCGGCGAGGATGTCTTTGAGGTCCTGTTCCACGGTGGTGATGGCGCGCATGCCGAACTTTTCGTTCAGGATCGCCAGCAGCGACGGCGTCAGGAAGCCAGGGGCGGTCGGGCCGGTATAAATATTTTTTACGCCCAGCGCCAGCAGCGTCAGCAGGATGACGATGGCTTTCTGTTCAAACCAGGACAGTACCAGACTCAGCGGCAGGTCGTTGACGCCGCAGCCCAGTTTTTCCGCCAGATTGACCGCCAGCATGATGGCGGAGTAGGCGTCGTTGCACTGGCCGACATCCAGCAGACGCGGCAAGCCTTCCAGCGTGCCGAAGTCCAGTTTATTGAAGCGATATTTACCGCACGCCAGCGTCATGATCAGGCAGTCTTGCGGGACGTTGAGCGCGAAATCGGTGTAGTAGCTGCGTTCGGTACGGCTGCCGTCGCAACCGCCGACCAGAAATACGTGCCGCAGTTTCTTACTGGCGACCAGATCAATCACGGTATCGGCGGCGTTCAACAGGGTCTGGCGACCAAAACCGACGGTAATCAGGTGCTCGATTTCACTGTACGGGAACCCCGGCAGTTGCTGCGCCTGAGCGATCACCGCGCTGAAATCATCGCCTTCGAGGTGCTGCGCGCCCGGCCAGCCGACGATGCTACGGGTCCAGATACGGTCGGTATACTGGCCTACGTTGGGGTCGATGATGCAGTTGGAGGTCATCAGGATTGGGCCAGGGAATTTAGCGAATTCGCTTTGCTGATTCTGCCAGCCGCTGCCGTAGTTGCCGACCAGATGAGCAAATTTCTTCAGTTCCGGATAGCCGTGCGCCGGCAGCATTTCGCCGTGGGTATAGATGTTGATACCGGTGCCTTCGGTCTGTTCCAGCAGCATACGCAGGTCTTTCAGGTCATGACCGGAAATCAGAATCGCCTTGCCCGCCACCGGGCGTACGTTAACCTGAGTCGGCTGCGGATGACCGTAGGCGGAGGTTTCCCCCTGATCCAGTATCGCCATTACGCCGAAATTCATCTTGCCGATAGCCAGCGCGTTGCCGAGCAAGGTGTCGACATCGGTGGGCGCGGTGCCGAGCCAGGCCATAAACGCATGGAAATCGGCGTACAGCGCGTCATCGTACTGCCCCAGCACGTGGGCATGTTCCATATAGGCGGCTGCGCCTTTCAGACCATACAGGCACAGCATGCGCAACCCGTGAATATCCTCGCCGATAGCGGCTTTATCCTTATTAAGCGCGAACATCGCCGCTTGTTGCAGCAGCGTCGGGATATCGTCGCCCGCCAGTTGCAGTTCCGCCATCGGATGATCGACCGCGACGGCGGCGTCCAGCAGCCGGCAACGGGCGGCCAGCCCCTGGCGCAGGCTAATTGCTTCGCGGGCGTAGCCGATGATACGCGGCGAATCAAAATTCACGTTGGTCAGGGTGGCGAAGAACGCGCGGGGCGTAAAATTGTCGATCTCATGGTCGATGATGCCCAATGCGCGCGCCTGCAGCGCCCAGGCGGACAGCCCCTGGAGAACGGCGACCAGCAGGTCCTGCAGGTCGGAAGTTTCGGCGGTTTTGCCGCACATGCCCTGCGCGTAGGCGCAGCCATTGCCGGCCGGGGTTCGGATGGTCTGTTCACATTGCACACAATACATAATGGCTTCCTTGTTTAAAGTTGCATTTATAATGCTTGTTTTGAAGCATAGAACGGTTTGCCGGTGACTAAAAAGATCTTTTATAGGCAATTTAAGGCCAAGTTGATTTAGCTCAATTTTTACTTGTGGATGACAATCACTCGCATCCGCAGGGCATTTTTATGCGTCGCGAGGCAGATCCGAGGCATAGGGCTTGACCCTGCTGCGCTTTTATCGTCATTCTCGTGAGAAGACCACCGAACAGGAGGCACGGATGTATCTGGAAAGAGTCGAGATTCTTGGATTCCGTGGTATCAACCGACTGTCGCTGACGCTGGACGACAATACCGTGCTGATCGGCGAAAACGCCTGGGGCAAATCCAGCCTGCTGGATGCGCTGTCGCTGCTGCTGACGCCGTCACCACCGCTTTATCACTTTGATCTGCAGGATTTTCATTTTACGCCGGGCAACGAAACCAGTCGCGAGCGTCATCTGCAGGTGATCTTCACGTTTTGCGAATCTGAGCCCGGCCACCATCTGGCTCCCCGTTATCGTTCGTTGTCGCCGGTATGGATCAAGGGCGACGGGCGGTTGCACCGCATTTTCTATCGGCTGGAAGGGGAAATGGATGAAAGCCAGGCGATTTTTACCTGGCGCAGTTTTCTTGATGCCAATGGTCAGGCATTGCCGCTGGACAATATCGACTGGCTGGCCGGCGAAGTGGTTCGTCTGCATCCGGTGCTGCGGCTGCGCGACGCCCGCTTTATTCGCCGTTTTCGCACCGGCACGTTGATGCCGCAAATCGATGATAACGATCGGCTATCGCGCCAGTTTGAGACGCTGGTGCGCGAACTGGCGCAAAATCCCAATCGGTTGACCAATCAGGAGCTGCGGCAAGGTCTGGTGGCGATGCGTCAACTGGTCGAGCACTATTTTTCCGAGCAGGGCGCGGATCCGAACGATCGGCGTCACCATCGCCATGCCCGCGCGGGCAATGGCCGGGCATGGCGCTCGCTGGATAACATCAACCGCATGATTTCCGGCCCCAACAGCCGCAGCCGCCGTATTATCCTGCTGGAGCTGTTTTCTACCCTGCTGCAGGCCAAGGGCTCCGCGGCGCTTGATCCGCACGCCCGGCCGCTGTTGCTGATTGAAGACCCGGAAACCCGGCTGCACCCGATTATGCTGTCGGTGGCGTGGGGGCTGCTGACGCAGTTGCCGCTGCAAAAAATCACCACCACCAATTCCGGCGAACTGCTGTCGCTGGTGCCGGTAGAACAGGTTTGCCGTCTGGTGCGCGAATCGGCGAAGGTCGCGACCTACCGTATCGGCCGCCAGGGCATGACGCAGGAAGATAGCCGCCGCATTACCTTTCACATTCGGTTTAATCGCCCGGCGTCGTTATTCGCGCGTTGCTGGCTGCTGGTGGAAGGCGAAACCGAGGTCTGGATGCTCAGTGAACTGGCGCGTCAGTGCGGTCACCACTTCGAGGCGGAAGGCGTGAGGGTGATCGAGTTTGCGCAGGTGGGGTTAAAACCGCTGCTGAAATTCGCCTATCGGATGGGTATCGAATGGCATGTGCTGGTGGATGGCGATGATGCCGGGAAGAAATACGCCGCCACGGTTCGTAGCCTGCTGCAATCGCAGAGTGAGTCCGAACGCGATCATTTGACCGTGCTGCCGGCGCTGGATATGGAGCATTTCATGTATCGCAACGGCTTTAGTCAGGTCTATCACCGGGTTGCGCAGTTGCCTGAGCCGGTGCCGCTGTCGGCGGCCAAGGTCATCACCAAGGCGATTCACCGTACCTCTAAACCGGATCTGGCGATTGAAGTGGCGCTGGAGGCGGCGTCTCAGGGGGAATCGGCCATTCCGCCGCTGATTCGCAGCATGTTTTCACGGGTATTGTGGCTGGCGCGCGGGCGGGCGGATTAGGCGTGTGACCCGGCGGAACGAGCCTGTCGCGTGTAGCAAGCATGTGACGGGAGCATAAAGAATGCCGGCCGCTTTGCGACCGGCATTGGACTCGTTTGACCTGGTCACAGGAATTAAAGGAGAAAGACCGGAAAGCGTGGGGTGAACATTCAGGCGACCGTTTCGCCGACTACCGGCACGATCAGACTGGCGTGATTTCCTTTGGGTCCCTGGTGCACGGTGAATTGCACCACCTGACCTGCTTTCAGCGTCCTGTAGCCGTCCATCTGAATGGTTGAATAGTGGGCGAAGATATCTTCACCGCCGCTCTCGGGACAAATAAAGCCAAAGCCTTTGGCGTTATTGAACCATTTAACAGTACCTGTCTCCATGAATCTTCATCCTTCGCTAGAGTGTTCTCTAAGGTGAGGTTATTGGGTTAAGGCAAAACCGAATTGATTAAAACGACATCAATTCAACTCTACACTCTAGTGAAATCGCCCTTGCCGTCAAGCACCCGAATCCGACACTTTGCCGCAGGTTTGTGAAAATTTGATACAGATAACGCTATCGTCGGGTTTTATTGCCGTTAATATCAGGAAGGGCGCGTTTTTGGGGTCTGAGCGATTTTGACCGGGCGGTGATACAATAAAAATCAGGCATGCTGCTGTGAAGACAGCCAGCGGATAAGTATCAGAACTGATTTGGGTAGAAGATGGGAAATCATAGCACCGGGGCGCAGACCGACGACCTGACCAAAGAGCATTATACTGAAGCCTTACAGCCTCCATCGATGTATAAAGTGATACTTAACAACGATGATTACACGCCGATGGAATTTGTTATTGACGTTCTGCAAAAGTTCTTTTCTTATGATATTGAACGTGCAACGCAACTGATGCTTACGGTTCACTATCAGGGCAAGGCCATTTGCGGCGTCTACAGCGCCGAGGTGGCTGAAACCAAGGTGGCTCAAGTGAACCGTTATGCCCGGGAGAACGAGCATCCATTGCTTTGTACGCTGGAAAAAGCCTGAATAGGGCAATTTATTGGGGGAGGTGCCTATGCTCAATCAAGAACTGGAACTCAGTCTCAACATGGCTTTCGCCAGAGCGCGCGAGCACCGGCATGAGTTTATGACCGTGGAACATCTGTTGCTGGCGTTGCTCAGCAATCCCTCCGCACGAGAGGCTCTGGAAGCCTGTACGGTTGATCTGGCGGTTCTGCGACAGGAACTGGAAACCTTTATCGAACAGACCACGCCCACGCTGCCGCAAAATGATGAAGAACGGGATACCCAGCCGACGCTGAGTTTTCAGCGGGTGCTGCAGCGCGCCGTGTTCCACGTGCAGTCGTCCGGGCGCAGCGAAGTGTCCGGCGCCAACGTGCTGGTCGCCATCTTCAGCGAGCAGGAGTCGCAGGCTGCTTACCTGCTGCGCAAACACGACGTCAGCCGGTTGGATGTGGTGAATTTCATTTCCCACGGTACGCGCAAAGAAGAGACCGGTCCGGCGGCAAACCCGGAAAATCCGGTTAACGAAGAACAGGCTGGCGGGGAGGAGCGTATGGAAAACTTCACCACAAATCTCAACCAGCTTGCCCGGGTGGGAGGCATCGACCCGCTGATCGGCCGCGACAGCGAACTGGAGCGCACGATTCAGGTGCTGTGCCGTCGCCGTAAAAACAACCCGTTGCTGGTGGGCGAATCCGGCGTGGGGAAAACCGCTATCGCCGAAGGGCTGGCCTGGCGCATCGTGCAGGGCGACGTGCCGGAAGTGATGGCCGACTGCACGCTCTACTCGCTGGATATCGGCTCGTTGCTGGCCGGCACCAAATACCGCGGCGACTTTGAAAAACGCTTTAAATCGCTGCTCAAGCAGTTGGAACAGGATCAGAGCAGCATCCTGTTTATCGACGAGATCCACACTATTATCGGCGCTGGCGCGGCTTCCGGCGGCCAGGTGGACGCCGCCAACCTGATCAAACCGTTGCTGTCCAGCGGCAAGATTCGCGTGATTGGCTCCACCACGTATCAGGAATTCAGCAATATCTTCGAAAAAGACCGCGCGCTGGCGCGTCGCTTCCAGAAAATCGATATCACCGAGCCGAGCGTGGAAGAGACGGTGCAGATCATCAACGGTCTGAAGCCGAAATACGAAGCGCACCACGACGTGCGTTATACCGCCAAGGCGATTCGTGCGGCGGTGGAACTGGCGGTGAAATACATTAATGACCGTCATCTGCCGGATAAAGCGATCGACGTGATCGATGAGGCCGGCGCCCGCTGCCGTCTGTTGCCGGCGAGCAAACGCAAGAAAACCGTCAATGTGGCGGATATTGAAGCGGTGGTCGCCCGCATCGCCCGTATTCCGGAGAAAACCGTTTCCGCCAGCGACCGTGATGTGCTGCGCAATCTGGGCGATCGTCTGAAGATGCTGGTATTCGGGCAGGATAAAGCCATTGAGGCGCTGACTGAAGCCATCAAGATGAGCCGTGCCGGTCTGGGGCATGAGCGCAAGCCGGTCGGGTCGTTCCTGTTTGCCGGTCCGACCGGGGTCGGGAAAACGGAAGTAACGGTACAGCTGGCGAAGGCGCTGGATATTGAGCTGCTGCGCTTCGATATGTCTGAATACATGGAACGCCATACGGTCAGCCGTTTGATTGGCGCGCCTCCGGGCTACGTGGGCTACGATCAGGGCGGCTTGCTCACCGATGCGGTGATCAAGCATCCTCATTCGGTACTGCTGCTTGATGAGATCGAGAAGGCGCATCCGGATGTGTTCAACCTGCTGTTGCAGGTTATGGACAACGGTACGCTGACCGATAACAACGGCCGCAAGGCGGATTTCCGCAATGTGATCGTGGTGATGACCACCAATGCCGGGGTGCGGGAAACACAGCGTAAGTCCATTGGTCTTATCCAGCAGGACAACAGCAGCGATGCGATGGAAGAGATCAAAAAAGTTTTCACGCCGGAATTCCGCAACCGTCTGGATGGCATCATCTGGTTCAACCATCTGTCGGCGGAAGTGATTCAGCAGGTGGTGGACAAGTTTATTGTCGAACTGCAGGCGCAGCTGGACGCCAAAGGCGTGTCGCTGGAAGTGAGCGAAGAAGCGCGCAACTGGCTGGCGGAAAAAGGCTATGACAAAGCGATGGGCGCGCGGCCGATGGCGCGCGTCATTCAGGAAAACCTCAAGAAACCGCTGGCCAATGAACTGTTGTTCGGCTCGCTGGTGGACGGCGGTTCCGTGAAAGTGGAACTGGATAAGGCAGCTCAACAGTTGACGTATCGCTTCCTGAGCGCGCAAAAGACCAAAGCCGAAGGCGCGGTTCACTGAGTGAATTGATTACGCCATCACGCTAAAAACGCACAAGGGCATCGTCAGATGCCCTTTTTCATGTCGGTCGCATTTATGTTGGTCACCACACCGTTTTATCTGACTGTACTTACAGCGGTGTCCGAATTAATAGGCGGGTAAGTTATTGACCGGCTTAAAATGCAAACGCCCTCACCGAACGGTAAGGGCAGAGAGGTAAACACCCTGGCGCATCGCCTCAGGCGATAGCGCGGTTGTTAACGGCTACGGAAGACAATGCGGCCTTTGCTCAGGTCGTACGGGGTCAGTTCCACAGTCACTTTGTCACCCGTCAGGATGCGGATATAGTTTTTACGCATTTTACCGGAGATATGAGCGGTAACCACGTGCCCGTTTTCCAGCTCAACGCGGAACATGGTGTTGGGCAGCGTATCCAGCACGGTGCCTTGCATTTCAATATTGTCTTCTTTGGCCATCGAATCCTCTAGGTTTAATTACCTTAGTTTTTAACCGGCAAGATAATGCCGAAAAACCCTCATTATGTAAAGGCGCGTAAGTAGCTGCCGCTCATTTATCCCCTTCGCAAGGGGTGTCGGCACCTTGGGTATTCAGGGGTTGCGGATGCCAGCAACCATCGATCAATGCGGTCTGTTGCAGCCGATTCAGCTCATGCAGAAACTCGCGTCGTGGAATGTCACAAGCGCCCAGCGAGGCAGTATGGTCGTTGAGCACCTGGCAATCAATCAACTGGCCGCCGTGGCGCACGAAATGCTGCAGAAACGCCGCCAGCGCGTATTTGGACGCGTTATCCGCCCGGCTGAACATCGACTCGCCGCAAAATAGCGCGCCCTGAGCGATACCGTACAGGCCGCCGACCAACTGGGTACCACGCCAGACCTCGACCGAGTGCGCCAGGCCGGACAGGTGCAACTGAACATAGGCGCGCACGATGTCCCTGCCAATCCAGGTGCCTTCCTCGCGCTCGCTGGCGCAGGCGGAAATCACCGCTTCAAACGCCTGATTCAGGGTGACCCGATAATCGGTGCGGCGAATGAACTTTTTCATGCTGCGGCTAAGGTGAAACTGCGCCGGGAACAGCACCGCTCGTGGGTCCGGGCTCCACCACTGGATCGGCTCTCCCGGTGAAAACCACGGAAAAATCCCCTGACGATAGGCGCTTAGCAGGCGCTCGGGCGACAGATCGCCGCCGTAGGCCAGCAGACCATTGGGATCCCGCAGCGCGGTTTCCGGGTTAGGAAACTGCAGCGATAACGGAGACAGTTCATACAACAGCATGCGCACCTCGGCCTACAGGTGTTGATGAAATTGCCAGTAGCGCCCTTGCAACGCCATCAGGCTATGATGCGAACCTTGTTCCACCAGTTGTCCGCCATCCATCACGCACAGCCGGTCCATACTCTCCAGTCCGTTCAGGCGATGGGTGATGACGATCAGGGTCTTACCCAGGCAGTGCTGACGTAATAACTGCAGTATGCGCTGTTCGGTATCGGCGTCTAGCCCTTCGGTCGGTTCATCCAGCAACACCAGCGGCGCCGGGTGGAGCAGGGCGCGCGCCACGCCGATACGGCGTTGTTCGCCGCCGGACAACTGGCGACCCCCTTCGCCCAGCCAGGCGTTGAGCCCCTGATCCTCCAGCAGTTTTTCCAGTCCGACTTGCGTTAGCACCGCCTGCAACCGCTCATCGCTGGCCGCAGGGGCCGCCAGGCGTAGGTTTTCACGCAGCGTCGCGCTGAAAATATGCACCCGCTGCGGCACCACGCTCATGGCATCGCGCAGCGTAGACTCCGGGAATGCCGCGATCGGCGTGTCGTTAAGATGGATTTCGCCGGCGCTGCAATCCCAGGCGCGGGTCAGCAATTGCAACAGCGTCGATTTGCCGCAGCCGGTACGCCCCAGCAACGCGACATGCTCGCCCGGCGCAAGCGTCAGCGAAATTCCGCTCAGCGCCGGTTGGTTTTGTTCCGGGTAGGTAAAACTCACTTTATCCAGCGTAAGCTGAACCTGTCCCAACGGCGTGGGGCCCTGAGACGGAAAAGCGACCGGCGGACGCAGTTTCAGTAGCTGATCGACTCGAGCCGCCGACGCGACGACTTGCCCGATATGCTGGAAGGCGCCGGCGACCGGAGCCAGCGCTTCGAAAGCGGCGAGCGCGGCGAACACAAACAGCGCGATGAGCGCGCCTGGCTGCTGGTCGCTGCCGACGCCGCCGGCGGCCAGCCACAGCATTAAGGTAGCGGTCAGGCCGCCGGCGGCAATCAGAATGGCCTGTGACAGCGCGCTCAGCCCGGCCTGTTGTCGTTGCCGTTCAAACCAGCGCTGTTCCAGTACTTCCAATTGCTGACGAAAAGGCGCCAGTGCGCCGAATACCGCCAGTTCGGCCTGCCCCTGAATCCAGGTGGTCAGTTGTACCCGATAGTGGGCGCGCAGCGCGGTCAGGTCGGCGCCGATCGGTTGTCCCGCACGGTAAAACGCCAGAGGCAACACCAGCAGCAGCGCCAGCATGATGGCGGCCAGCGTTAGCGCCAGCGACGCATCCAGCCAGCTCAAGCCATAAGCCAGCGCCAGAATCACGGCCAGCGCGCTCACCAGCGGCGAAATTACCCGCAGGTAGAGATGGTCCAGCGTATCCACATCCGCCACCAGCCGGTTGAGCAGCTCGGCCTGACGAAAACGAATCAGCCCGCCCGGCGCCAGCGGCAGGATACGGCTGAAGGTGAACACACGCAGATGCAGCAGGACGCGGAAGGTGCCGTCGTGGCTTACCAGTCGCTCAAAGTAACGGCTGGCGGTACGCAGAATGGCCGCGCCGCGCACCCCGGCCGCCGGCAGCATATAGTTGAACGTGGTCAGCCCGGCCAGACCGGCGATGGCCGAGGCCGCCAGAAACCAGCCTGACAGCGTCAACAGGCCAATACTGGCTAGCAGAGTAAGAATCGCCAGCACAATGCCCAGCCCAAGCCGGAACAGGTGGCGGCGATATAGTGCCAGAAAGGGTTTGAGTACCTGCATTGCCCGAATCTTTTCCATCTCACAGTTCTCCCCGGCGTTGCGCCAGTAAGTCGGCAAACGGCCCGGCGGCCTGACTCAGGGTAAGGTAGTTCCCCTGCTGGACCAACTGGCCGTTGACCATGACCCAGATTTCGTCATAGTCCCGAATTTCGCTCAGTTGGTGGGTCACCAGCAATGTGGTCTGAGCGCGCGACGCCTCGCTCAGCGCGCTCATGACCCGCTGTTCGCTGTGCGCATCAAGGCTGGCTGAGGGTTCATCCAGCAGCAGTAATCGGCATGGGTGCAGCAATGCGCGCGCCACGGCGACCCGCTGGGCCTGACCGACAGACAGGCGGGCGGCATCGTCGCCCAACTGCGTGTCCAGTCCTTGCGGCAACTGTGGCAGAAATTCGTGCACATAAGCGCGCTCAAGCGCTTGTTGCAGCGTATGGTCGCTGGCCTCCGGGCGACCCAGCAGTACGTTCTGCCGTAGCGTGGGTTCCGGCAACTGAGGATTTTGCCCCACCCAACTCAGGTGCTGCCGCCATGACGTGGACGACAGGGTGCGCAGTTCCTCGCCATTGACCGTCAGTGAACCGCGGTAGGGCAGAAAGCCCAGCAGCAGGTTCAGCAGTGAGCTTTTCCCGGCGCCGCTGGGACCGACCAGCGCGACCCGTTGCCCGGCGTCCAGTGTAAAGGTGAGCGGCTCGGCCAACGTTTTACCTGAGGGCGACAGAATAATCAGCTCATGGGCTACCAGTGTTACAGGCGTATCGCTTTGAAATAGGTGCGTGCCGGCTCCGGTTTCCTCGCTTTCGGCCGTCATGAAACGGTGCAGGGCTTCCGCCGCCCCGACCGCCTGCGCCTTAGCGTGGTAAAACGTGCCGAGGTCGCGCAGCGGCTGGAAGAACTCCGGCGCCAGAATCAGCACCAGAAAACCGGCAAACAGCGTTACGCCGACGCCGTAGCTGCCAAAATGCAACTCGCCGAGATATGAGAAACCGAAATAAACCGCTACCACCGCGATCGAGATAGACGCGAAGAATTCCAGCACGCCGGAAGACAGAAAGGCCATGCGCAGCACTTCCATTGTGCGACTGCGAAACTGTTCCGACGCCTGGCGAATCTGTGCGGTTTCCGCCTCGCCGCGATAGAACAGGCGCAGGGTATCCAGACCACGCAGTCGATCAAGAAAGTTGCCGCTCAGTCTGGCCAACGCCTGAAAGTTGCGGCGGTTGGCGTCGGCGGCGCCCATGCCGACCATCGCCATGAACAACGGGATCAACGGCGCGGTGGCTAACAGAATGACCCCTGCGGCCCAGTTCACCGGAAACACGATAATCAGGATCAGCACCGGAATCAGTACGGCCAGATACATCTGGGGCAGATAGCGGGCGTAGTAATCGTGCATATCGTCCACCTGCTCCAGTATCAGCGTGGCCCAACTGCCGGCTGGTTTTCCCTGAATCCAGGCTGGCCCCAGCTGTTGCAGTCGATCCAGAACCTGCTGGCGGATATGCTGGCGAATCGTCTGACCACAACGAAAACCGACGCGTTCCCGTATCCAGTTGATCAACGCCCGTAAGACGAACGTGGTTGCCAGTAGCAGAAACGTCGTAGTCAGTTCGTTGCGCGGGGTGTGGGTGATAATCAGGGCGTGCAGCAATGAGGCCAGTAACCAGGCCTGCGCCATAATCAGCAGGCCGCTTGCCAGACCGAGCATCAGCGATAGTCGTAGCCAGCGGTGCGCCAGACGGCTTTGCTGTTTCAGCCAGCGGGTCAGTTCTCGTTGTCGGGTGTCTTTCATCAGGTGCCGATCGCTTCCAGTTGGTACATGAAAATAACGCTTATATAACCGTTACTTAACACAATCGCGAACGTAACGGTTGCGATGCGCCATGTTACCGCGGCGGCGGGGTTGTGCAAACGAAAAGCAGACGGCGGAACGGGGTGTCGATCAATTTTTGCAGTGATGAACTGCAATAAAAAACCCGGACGCGATCACGCCCGGGTTGGCATTGTTGGTCATCAAGGCTTACTTGACGAGGGCGTCCAGATAGCGTTCGGCATCCAGTGCCGCCATGCAACCGGTGCCGGCGGAGGTGATAGCCTGGCGATAAATGTGGTCCATGACGTCGCCGGCGGCGAACACACCGGGAATGCTGGTCTGGGTCGCGTTACCGTGGATACCGGATTGCACCTTGATGTAGCCGTTTTCCAGCTCCAACTGATCGCCGAATATGGCGGTATTCGGGCTGTGACCGATAGCGATAAACACTCCCGCTACATCCAACTGTTCGGTTGCCCCAGCCGCGTCGCGCAGGCGCACGCCGGTTACGCCCATATCGTCGCCCAGCACTTCATCCAGCGTGCGATTGGTATGCAGCACGATATTGCCGCTGCTGACCTTCGCCATCAGGCGGTCGATCAGGATTTTCTCCGCGCGGAAGCTGTCGCGACGATGGATCAGATGCACTTCGGCGGCGATGTTGGACAGATACAGCGCTTCTTCCACGGCGGTATTGCCGCCGCCGACTACCGCGACCTTCTGGTTGCGATAGAAGAAACCGTCGCAGGTCGCGCAGGCGGAGACGCCTTTCCCTTTGAACGCGTCTTCAGACGGCAGACCCAGATAGCGGGCGGACGCGCCGGTGGCGATGATCAATGCGTCGCAGGTGTACTCATCGCTGTCGCCGAACAGACGGAACGGGCGGGTTTGCAGGTCGACGCGCGTGATGTGGTCAAAGACGATTTCGGTATTGAATTTGGCGGCATGGGCGTGCATACGCTCCATCAGCAGCGGACCGGTCAGATCGTCCGGGTCGCCGGGCCAGTTTTCCACTTCGGTGGTGGTGGTCAACTGACCGCCTTTTTCCATGCCGGTAATCAACAACGGATTTAGGTTTGCCCGCGCAGCATAGACCGCGGCGGTATAACCTGCCGGGCCTGAACCCAGAATCAATAATTTACGGTGTTTGGCAGTGCTCATGAGTTCCTCATTCACTCGAACGGACGATATGACCGATTGTAAGGAAATTACCTGCGTAAAAAAAGTGTGGAGGAATGTTGTTGGCTATCGGTTCAATCGTTACGGAATATTAGTCGGGAACGGCTGATAGCCTGACGGCGGGCGGGTAACGTGTGAAAACGCTGCCCGAATGGACTGCCAGGAGCGAATCTGGCACTTTCTTCTGATTTTAATTGTTTTACTTTGACAATCGGCTGCGCTTTTGCGAAAACATCCTTGGAAGAGGAAATTTTTTGTATGTGAATAGTTAAATGCTCCGGCTTTTATGCGTTTGGGGTCTATAGCGGCGGCGTTTGTCTGCCGATGGATAACCGGCGTTTTGCGACGTTTCTGGGAAACGCGGTCGGAACAGAGAATGAACACATTACAAAAGGCAGGGGTCTTCTTTAGGGGTGGCTCTGGTACATTGAGGTTGGTCAGAGACAGCGGTTAAACAGGGAAGGATGAAGAGAGACAATAAGAATGGTAGACACGAAAAAACGTCCGGGAAAAGATCTTGATCGTATCGATCGCAATATCCTGAACGAATTGCAAAAAGATGGACGTATCTCCAACGTGGAGCTTTCCAAGCGGGTCGGTCTTTCGCCAACCCCTTGTCTGGAGCGCGTTCGTCGTCTGGAACGACAGGGTTTTATCAATGGCTATACCGCGCTGCTGAACCCACATTATCTGGATGCGTCATTGCTGGTGTTCGTTGAGATCACTCTCAATCGCGGCGCGCCGGATGTGTTTGAACAGTTCAATGCAGCCGTGCAGAAGCTTGAGGAAATTCAGGAGTGTCATCTGGTTTCCGGGGATTTTGACTATTTGCTCAAAACCCGCGTGCCGGATATGTCGGCATACCGTAAGTTGCTGGGAGAAACGCTGTTGCGTCTGCCGGGCGTGAACGATACCCGCACCTATGTGGTGATGGAAGAAGTGAAGCAAAGCAACCGGCTGGTCATCAAGACCCGCTGACGGCAAGGGTGCATAACCCGATAAATTCAGCTACACTCCTGTGAATATGTACAGTATGGCGCCGGGGACGACTCGGCGCTTTATCATGAAACATTTACAGGGAACCTGGAGAGACGCTTGAGCCAGGAATATACAGAAGATAAAGACGTCACGCTGGAAAAACTCAGCGCGGGTCGACGTTTACTGGAAGCGATATTAATCGTTGTGGTGCTTTTTGCCATTTATCTGGCGGTGGCGCTGCTGAGTTTCAGTCCCTCGGATCCCAGTTGGTCGCAGACCGCCTGGCATGAACCGATTCACAATCTGGGGGGCGGGGTAGGCGCCTGGCTGGCGGATACCCTGTTTTTCATTTTTGGCGTACTGGCGTATGCCATCCCCGTGGTAATGGTGTCGTTGTGCTGGGTGATTCATCGCCAGCGCGGTCAACGTGCCACGCTGGATTACTTTACCCTCTCGCTGCGCCTGATCGGCACGCTGGCCCTGATTTTGACCTCGTGCGGGCTGGCTGCGCTCAACGTGGATGACATCTACTATTTTGCCTCCGGCGGGGTGCTGGGCAGCTTGCTCAGCAGTTCGATGATTCCGCGTTTCAATAATATTGGCGGCACCATGATTCTGCTGTGCGTCTGGGCCGCCGGGCTGACGCTGTTCACCGGCTGGTCCTGGCTAACGATCGCTGAAAAGCTCGGCGCCGGGGTGATGGGGTGTCTGACGCTGTTTTCCGGGCGTCGGCGTGAAGACGACTATCTTTACGATGATGACGAAGAGGTTGATGAATCACCAGTAGAAGCGCGGAAAGACGTTCAGCGCACAGCAGCGCCTCACGAAGACGAACCCGCCGCTATGTCGTCAGCGGCAGAGGACGATGACGATGACGTGCTGTTTTCCGCGCCGGGTGTGACGGCGACGTCAGGCGTGGTTGCCGCCGCATCGGCCGCCGCTGGGATGCCGGTCGCGGACGAAGCGAACGAACCTGCATTTGCCGCTGCCGCAACGCCTGATGCGGAGCCGGTGCTGAAGCCGCACCCTGAACCGATAGCCGTTACGCCGTTAGCCGGGTCTGAATCCTATGTCCCGCCGGTTGCAACGCCTGCGCCTGAATTCAGGCCGGGAGCGGATGTCTCGCCGGCATCGCCATTGACGCCAGCGCCTGCGGAGACAATGCCTGCACCGGCTGGTCTTGCGTCCTCACTGTCTGAACCGTTGCCTGACTGGCAACCGCTGACCTTGCAGGCTGACGATCGCATTGCCCGCACGGCAGCGGCGGCGGCGGCGGTCACGGCGGCGACGGTTGTTTCGGGAAGCGCCGGGGTTGCCCCCGAGCCGAAACCGGAACCGCAAAACGCAACGCCGTTTATGCCGGCGTTTACTACCGATGAAGACAACAATCCGCAGGTCAAGCGCGGTATGGGGCCGGAGTTGCCGCGGCCCAATCCGGTGCGCATTCCTACTCGCCGTGAATTGGCGTCGTATGGCATCAAATTGCCCTCGCAGCGGCTGGCTGAACAGCAGGCCCGCGAAGCGGAGCAACAGGCGCAGGCCGCCCACGTTGAGCAAAGCGGCGCGTCGGCGTCGTTTGCCGCGCCAGCGCCCTTGCCAGACAATGTAACGGCGCAGACAGCGTTGCCTGACGATGAACAGGATGCGTTGATACAAGACGCGGCGTTACGACAGGCCTTTGCCGACCAGCAACGCCAACGCTACGGCGAAACCTATCCCGATCATGAAGAGGACGAGGAAACGCTGTTGCAGGCGCAACTGGCGCGTGATTTCGCCGCCATGCAGCGTTCCCGTTACGGAGAAGAGCATGAGTCGGATACGGTGCAGGCTGCGCCAGCCATTTTTGCGGCTGAACCACCCGCGGTGGTGCCTGCTGCGGCAGAAAACAGACTGCCTGACATGACGCCGAAAACCGAGGCTCCGCTGGACAGCGCCTTCGCCATTTCGCCTTTTGCCGACCTGGTGGATGACGGTCCGTTAGAGCCGCTGTTCACGCTGCCGCCACAGGAGAGTTTCCCTGAGCAGCAGGCGCAACCGCCAGTGACGGCACCTGCGTTGCAGGCTGCTGTGCCGAACGAACCTGAGGCGGAAGCCGAATCGTCATCAATTATGGACAGCCTGATTCATCCGTTCCTGATGCGTAACGACCAACCGCTGCAGAAGCCGACGACGCCGTTGCCGTCGCTGGACCTGCTGACGCCGCCTTCCATGAATGACGCGCCGGTGGATCGGGACGCGCTGGATGACATGGCGCGTCTGATCGAAACCCGGCTGGCGGACTATCGCGTTAAAGCAACGGTGGTGGATTACCATCCGGGCCCGGTGATCACCCGGTTTGAGCTGGATCTGGCGCCGGGCGTCAAAGCGGCTCGTATCTCCAATCTGGCCAGAGATCTGGCGCGTTCATTGTCGGTCGTGGCGGTGCGTATTGTCGAGGTTATCCCCGGCAAACCCTACGTCGGTCTTGAACTGCCGAACCGCCATCGCCAGACGGTATTCCTGCGGGAGGTACTGGATTGCGACCGATTCCGTGACAATGCCTCGCCGTTGGCGGTGGTGCTCGGCAAGGATATTTCCGGGCAGCCGGTTGTGGCTGACCTGGCGAAAATGCCGCACTTGCTGGTGGCTGGTACCACCGGTTCCGGTAAATCGGTCGGCGTCAACGCCATGATTATCAGCATGCTGTACAAAGCGACGCCGGCAGATGTGCGTTTCATTATGATCGACCCGAAAATGCTGGAACTGTCGGTGTATGAGGGGATTCCGCATCTGCTTACCGAAGTCGTGACGGACATGAAAGACGCCGCCAATGCTTTGCGCTGGTGCGTGGGTGAGATGGAACGCCGCTACAAGCTGATGTCGGCGCTCGGCGTGCGTAACCTCAGCGGTTATAACGAACGCGTGATGCAGGCGGAAGCGATGGGGCGTCCGGTGCCGGATCCGTTCTGGAAGCCGGGTGACAGCATGGATGCCCAGCCGCCGGTACTGGAAAAGCTGCCGTATATCGTGGTGATGGTGGACGAGTTCGCCGACCTGATGATGGCGGTGGGCAAGAAAGTGGAAGAGCTGATCGCTCGACTGGCCCAGAAGGCGCGTGCCGCCGGGATTCATCTGGTGCTGGCGACGCAGCGCCCGTCGGTGGATGTGATCACCGGCCTTATTAAAGCCAACATACCTACCCGTATCGCTTTTACCGTGTCGAGTAAGATCGACTCCCGTACCATCCTCGATCAGGGCGGCGCGGAATCGCTGCTCGGCATGGGGGATATGCTGTACATGGCGCCCAACTCCTCGCTCCCGATTCGCGTTCATGGCGCGTTCGTGCGCGATCAGGAAGTGCATGCCGTGGTGCAGGACTGGAAAGCGCGCGGTCGTCCGGAGTACATCGACAGCATTATTAGCGGCGATGACGACGGTGAGGGCGGCAGCCTTGGCTTTGACGGAGACGAAGAGCTGGATCCGCTGTTTGATCAGGCGGTGGCCTTTGTGGTGGAGAAACGCCGCGCCTCGATCTCCGGGGTGCAGCGCCAGTTCCGCATCGGCTATAACCGTGCGGCCCGTATCGTCGAGCAGATGGAGATGCAGGGCATTGTCAGCGCTCCCGGCCATAACGGCAACCGCGAGGTGCTGGCGCCGCCGCCGATGGAGTAATTTTCGGTGCGGTGTATGCCCCTGCAAAGAAGCGTAAAAGTATTGGGTAACAGACAATTCGCCTGTCATGCCATGCCCGGCTGGGCTACATTAGCGTTCAACTGAAATCGGCTCCCGCCGGGAGCCGCGACGCGGTAAGAACACGCAAAGGATTTTTTGTATGATAAGAACAGGGTTGATGGCTGGTTGTTTACTGACCAGCCTGGTTTCCGGTGCAGTCTATGCCGACGCAGCCGGTGATTTACAGAGCCGCTTGAGTAAAGTGAACAGCTTCCACGCCAGCTTCACGCAAAAAGTCACTACCAATGACGGTGCCGCGGTGCAGGAAGGCGCCGGTGAACTGTGGGTAAAACGCCCGAATCTGTTCAACTGGAAAACCACGTCGCCGGATGAAAGTACGCTGGTGTCCGATGGTAAAACACTGTGGTTTTATAACCCGTTCGTCGAGCAGGTGACGGCAACCTGGGTGAAGGATGCGACCGGTAACACGCCGTTTATTCTGATCACCCGCAACGATCCGAAAGACTGGGGTAAGTACAACGTGAGTCAGAAAGGGGATGACTTCGACCTGATTCCCCGTGCGGCTAATGGCAATCTGAAACAGTTTTCCATCAACGTGACCAGTGACGGCACTATCCACGGATTTACCGCCACCGAACAGGATGGGCAGCGCAGCGCCTATACGCTGAAGAATCAGCAAAATGGCGAGGTGGATGCCGCGAAGTTCCGCTTTACGCCGCCGAAAGGCGTAGCGGTGGACGATCAGCGTCAGTGAGGCGTGTGTGAGCAACCTGTCACTCGATTTTTCCAGTAATCAGTTCCAGCCGCTGGCCGCGAGGATGCGGCCGGTCAAGCTGGCGCAATATATCGGTCAACAGCATCTGTTGGGGCCTGGCAAACCGCTGCCGCGCGCGATTGAAGCGGGGCAGCTTCACTCCATGATTCTGTGGGGGCCGCCGGGGACTGGGAAAACGACACTGGCCGAGTTGATTGGACGCTATGGATCCGCCGATGTGGAGCGGATTTCCGCAGTAACCTCCGGTATCAAGGAGATTCGCGAGGCGATTGAGCGCGCGCGCCAGAACCGTGATGCCGGGCGTCGCACCATCCTGTTTGTGGATGAAGTGCATCGCTTCAATAAAAGCCAGCAGGACGCCTTTCTGCCGCATATTGAAGACGGCACTATCACGTTTATTGGCGCCACTACCGAGAACCCGTCTTTTGAGCTGAACTCGGCGCTGCTGTCCCGCGCTCGCGTCTATCTGCTTAAAGCGCTGAGCGCCGACGATATCGAACAGGTGCTGGAGCAGGCGCTGCAGGATAAGGAACGGGGGCTGGGCGGACAGCAGATTGTCTTGCCGGATGATACTCGTCGCCTGCTGGCTGAGCTGGTAAACGGCGATGCCCGGCGCTCGCTGAATCTGCTGGAAATGATGGCCGATATGGCGGAAGTGGACGCCAGCGGTCAGCGCCTGTTGACCTCGGCATTGTTGAAGGAAGTCTCCGGCGAACGCAGCGCCCGCTTTGACAATAAAGGCGATCGCTATTACGACCTGATTTCCGCGCTGCATAAATCGGTGCGCGGTTCGGCGCCGGATGCCGCATTGTACTGGTATGCCCGTATCATCACCGCTGGCGGCGATCCTTTGTATGTCGCGCGGCGCTTGCTGGCTATCGCGTCTGAAGATGTGGGCAACGCCGATCCGCGGGCGATGCAGGTAGCGATTGCCGCCTGGGATTGTTTCACTCGTGTCGGTCCGGCGGAGGGGGAACGCGCCATCGCTCAGGCGATCGTTTATCTGGCGTGTGCGCCGAAAAGTAATGCGGTGTATACCGCGTTTAAAGCCGCGATGCACGATGCCCGTGAGAAGCCGGATTACGACGTGCCGGAGCACTTGCGTAATGCGCCAACCCGCCTGATGAAAGAGATGGGATTGGGTGCCGAATATCGTTACGCGCACGATGAAGATAACGCTTACGCCGCCGGTGAAGTGTATTTCCCGCCTGAAATGGCAGAAACGCACTACTATCAGCCGACTTCGCGGGGTTTGGAAGCCAAGATTGGCGAAAAGCTGGCCTGGCTCGCTGCTCAGGATCAAAATAGCCCGACAAAACGCTACCGCTAGCATTAACGTTGCGGTAAGGTTATTCCGAGATTTTCTGCTGCACGGCGCCGCTGTCGGCGCCCTGTAATTATCGATATCCCCTTAATAATACAAGCACAGGACTAGCATGCTCGATCCCAATTTACTGCGTAATGAGCTAGACGCAGTTGCCGAAAAATTACTGGCTCGCCGAAATTTTAAACTGGATGTGGAAGCGCTGCGTACGCTGGAAGAACGCCGTAAAGTGCTTCAGGTCGAAACGGAAAATTTGCAGGCAGAACGTAACTCCCGATCGAAAGAGATCGGGGCGGCTAAATCGCGTGGGGAAGATATTGAGCCGCTGCGTCGAGAAGTAAAAACACGCTGGGTGAAAGGCTGGACGTTGCTAAAGCTGAGCTGGAAGAGATTCAGAGCGAGATTCAGAACATTGCGCTGACGATTCCCAACCTTCCTGACGACTGTGTACCGCTGGGTAAAGATGATTCTGAAAATCAGGAAGTCTTTCGCTGGGGAGAACCCCGTCAGTTTGATTTCCCGGTGCGCGACCATGTGGACCTGGGCGACGTGACGGGCGGTTTGAGCATGGCGCTGGGCGTGAAGCTGACTGGCTCCCGTTTCTCGGTGATGAAAGGCCAGGTAGCCCGGTTACATCGCGCACTGGCGCAGTTTATGCTCAACCTGCATACCGCTGAGCATGGCTATGAGGAGGCGTATGTCCCTTATCTGGTCAACCATGCCACATTGTATGGCACGGGGCAGTTGCCTAAGTTTAAAGAGGATTTGTTTCACACCCGTCCGTTGGAAGAAGAAGCTGAAACCAGCAACTATGCGTTGATTCCAACCGCGGAAGTACCGTTAACCAATCTGGTGCGTGATGAAATTCTGGATGAAGAGTCGCTGCCGATCAAACTAACCGCACATACACCATGCTTCCGCTCTGAGGCTGGCTCTTATGGTCGGGATATGCGCGGTCTTATCCGTGTACACCAGTTCGATAAAGTCGAAATGGTACAGATCGTCCGTCCGGAAGACTCCATGCAAGCGCTGGAAGAACTGACCGGCCATGCGGAAAAAGTACTGCAACTGCTGAAACTGCCGTATCGCAAAATGCTGCTGTGCAGCGGCGATATGGGCTTCGGCGCATGCAAAACGTACGATCTGGAAGTCTGGTTGCCGGCGCAGAATACCTACCGTGAAATCTCTTCCTGTTCCAACTGTTGGGATTTCCAGGCTCGTCGTATGCAGGCGCGTTGCCGCAGCAAGGGTGATAAGAAAACCCGTCTGGTGCACACCCTGAACGGTTCTGGTCTGGCGGTAGGGCGCGCGCTGGTCGCGGTGCTGGAAAACTACCAGCAGGCCGACGGCCGGATTGAAGTGCCGGAAGTGTTGCGTCCGTACATGAATGGTCTGCAATTTATCGGTGAATACCGTCAATCATGACGGTATTCACACTCTTACTAAAGCGCCCTTCGGGGCGCTTTTTTTACGACTAAAATCACAGCCTCGCTGTGGTTATGGCGCGCGGAATTATCTGATTCCGGCCGGATATCGGTATGGATGAGAGGATTCAGGCATCCTCTTATGGAGAGCTGGCTCGCTGGGTTCTAAGTTTTTTGTCGTTGCACTGGCCGGCACTGAACTCAACCGAGGAAAGAACCGGTAGAGGCAGAATGAAAACGCACGATAACAACGCACGATAACAACAGGAGGGAAACCTCCTGAAGACAGAGTCAACGAGGTGATTTATGCCAAAACATATCGTCAGCCTGACCGGACGGTTGCTAGGCGCTTTGCTGTATTATGCACCGGATGATGAACATAACGCGGCGTGGATTGAACGCCTGAGACATCAGGCGTGGCAGCAGGCATGGCCGTGTGGCGATCGGGCAGACATCGCCATTGCCGCCCGGCAAATTCAGCTTGGCTTGCAGCCGGGCTACGATGAAACGTTGTCGGTCGCCTGGCGGCGATTATTCAATAGTGGCGAGGGCGTGCCGGCGCCGCCCTGGGGGTCGGTATATCTTGACCGGCAAAATGTATTGTTTGGTGATTCGACATTGGCATTGCGGCGCTGGTTGCGGGAACTGGGGATTGAGCCGCGCTGCGATCGGCATGAACCGGAGGATCACATTGGTCTGATGCTGATGCTGGCGGCGTGGTGTGCGGAAAATCAGCCGGACAGCCTGTCGGAATTGCTTACCGAGCATTTGCTACCCTGGGCGATGCGCTACCTGGATTTGCTGGAGTGCCACTGTCGCCACCCGTTTTATCAGGGCGTGGCGCGGTTAACCCGTATCACGCTGCAGGACTGGCAGGCACGATTCCAGTTGCTCCAGATGGAAAAGGCACTGTTCTATTGAATGGCGTTTTTAGGGAATAGCGTTTTATTGAACAGTGCCTTATTGGCGGTTGTCTTATTAACCGGCTGTAATGCCGTAGGGCGGAAATCCTGGCGCGGGTTGCTGAGCGATATCGCTCGCCGCGCGTACCATGATGAATAGGGACTGTCATGGTGTGCACTGTTGTTAACCGTAGCGGGCGGCGCGCTGCCAGGCAGGCCGCGCCCGCATTGCTTCCAGTAGACGCCAGAGACCGGCGCGCGACGGGGTCAGCCAGCCACGCTGAGCGGCAATATCCAGCGGGAATCCCATCATGATGTCCGCCGCTGAAAACGCATCGCCTGCCAGCCAGCGAAATTTCCCGGCTTCCTGTTCCAGAAAATCATAATGCAGATTGAGCTGAGTAGTGACCATGCCGCGAATCGGCCAGCCAAATGGTCCCATCTTGTGAGCGACCAGTTTCAGCAGCATGGCCGACATCAGTGAACCTTCAGCGTAGTGCATCCAGTAGCGGTAACGCCAGATGTTTGGGCTGTCGCTCGATGGAGCCAACTGCGGGCCAAATGTGGCGACCAGATATTCCAGGATTAAACCGGTTTCCGCCAGCACCTGACCGTCGTGTTCAACCACTGGCGCTTTCCCCAGCGGATGAATATCACGCAAGGCATTCGGGGCGCGCATGGTGGCTTTATTGCGCTGATAATTGATCACCTCATAAGGGACATCCAGTTCTTCCAGTAGCCATAAAACCCGCTGTGAACGGGAGGTATTCAGATGATGAACACGAATCATGGGGCATCCTGTCGAGTGGGGGGGAGAAGTGCTGCGATTTCACATCGCAGGCCACGATGAAAGAGTCATAGGGCTAAAAACGAATAAGGATGAAAAGACCGGCGTTGAAAGTTCACCCTGGCCCGGTGGCGTCAGTTCAGCGGTCTGCGTATGGTGCAGACGTTGAGTTATTGTCGATGTAATGAGAACAGGGCCGCCGACATGCACATCATCAGTATGAACGACGGTGTTGCCATCTTCTTTCCGCCATGTTTTTGCCTTTTCCTGCCAGCTACGTCGGCAACCCGCTGTTTCCAACCGTGCGGTCGCTATGAAAAAGCGGGTTGGCGCAGTTTACTGATTTTCCGCCACCAGTTTTGCCAGATAGTCATGCCAGTCGTCAGGGCGACCCAGCCAGGGGGCAATATTCAGTGTGGTGAAGATATCGTCTACCGCGAAGACCAGCGTCGGGAAACCCGCACCGCCCGACTGGGTAAGCCATTGACGGCTCTCTTCGATATGCTTGCGGGTCGGCAAACCGCGCCAGTGAGTACAGGCGTTCTCGAAGTCGTCCAGCGACAGGCCGATTTCTACCGCCATTTTCATCAGTACCGGGGGATCGGAGATGCGCAGCCCCTCGACATAGTGGGCGCGTTGCAGGCGTTCAAGCAGGTCGAGCCCCCGGCCGCCCAGCTCTTCCGCCGCCAGAATAGCCGTCGTTGGCGGCTCAGAGTCGAGCGTTGCCGTCACGTCCCACAACAGGCCATTGAAATAGCCATCGCCGAACGGCTGACCGCTCATCTGTGCAATGCGGCGGTCATGGGGTTGAACATAATCCCGCCATTCCGGAGTAATACGACGTCGGTTCGGGCCGGTCATCATGCCGCCGGCATGCAGCACAACAGGCAACCCTTCGATTTTACGGGCTGCATGGATTAACGGCGCCGCGGCGTAACACCAACCGCACAGAGGGTCGAAGATGTAGTGTAGCCTGTTCATTCATACGCTCCGTATGTTGCCCGGTGTCCCGGGCACACCAGAAAAGGGAAAGAGACTGGTTATCGCGCCACGCGCCTTTCCGAGAGAGTGTGGGAATGGCAGCCCGTTATTATCGCCTGTGTGGCGCTCTGCCTTAATTATTGTCTATTTCCTGAGAGTTAGCAGGCGATGACATCATTTTCTGTATCCGTTCTGCGATCAGGGATCGCAAACCTGAAAGAAAAGTGACCCGTTCTGGCACCAGAGGCGATCCGCTGGCGGTCGCCTCTGGCGTTTAGCTGTCGGTTCTCAGGGCCACTGCATCTCGCCTTTGATGACCTTGGCACCCAGTTCCAGCGATGCGGGCTCGCCGAGGTCCGGGTAGGCGCGTTTCATCGCGTCGATCAGCGCCGTACTGTTGGCCGATGACGAGACGTTTTGCTCGAAGGTCTTCAGATACTGGCGGGTAAAGTCCACATTTTTCGGTGACCAGGGCGCGGAGCCGTCTTTGTTCGGCAGATAGTGACTTGGCACCACGGTGGTCGGTTTGAGTTTATCGATAGCATCCAGATCCGCAAGCCAGTGCTGACGTGAAGCAACCGTCTGCGTATCCGCTACCCACACATGGATATTCGCCGAGGTATGCACGCCGCCGACGACGGCTTTCAGCGAGGGAATCCAGACGAAGGTGCGATCCGGCGTCGCGCCTTTCAGACCAACGATGTCGATGTTGTTGCCTTCGAGTGTCAGGTGGTCAGTGTTCAGCGCTTGCGGCACCACCACCTGTTTCGGCGCGTTGTCTTTCAGAATCGGTCCCCAGTAAGCCACTTTTTTGTCTTTGGTGGCGTTGATGGCGGCGATGGTCTGCGGCGTAGCGACGATCTGCGCGTTAGGGAAGGCGGCTTTCAGCACATCCAGGCCGAAATAAAAATCCGGATCGTGATGGCTGATATAGATGGTTTTCAGGTTCTTTCCGGTGGCGCGGATTTTTTCCACCAGCTTTTCGGCATCGTTACGCTGGAACTGGGCATCGATCAGCAATGCATCGTGTTCGCCGGTAATGATTTCAGACGATACCGGGAAGACTGATTTTTCGCCGGGGTTGTAAACCTCCATCTTCAGCGCGGCGGAGGCGGAAAACGCCATAGAAGCGAAGAGGGTGGCGAGCAGGGTTTGTTTTAACACGGTAATACTCCTTCCTGAATAAGATGGCGTCATGGTAAATTTCATTTTCATCAAGAAAAACCCTTTCTGTCGAACAGCTTTGTTGCATAAAACGGACGAATGATGGATAGAATTACCGCTGCCCGGGTCTTTGTCGCCATAACCGAACAAGGCAGCCTGACGGGGGCGGCACAGGCGCTGGAGATGTCGCGTGCTATGGTGACGCGCTATCTGGCCGAGATGGAGCGCTGGGCTGAAGCCCGATTACTACATCGTAGCACCCGACAACTGAGTCTGACCGGTGAAGGCGAAACGGCATTGCGGCACTGTCGAGAATTGCTGGCGGTGTCGCAAAAACTGGAGATGCCTTCCCGCGGTAAGAAGGAGCCATCCGGGTTGATGCGAGTGACCTGCTCTCCGTCACTGGCGCAAACGACATTGGTGGCGGCGATCACCGTCTATTTGCGGCGTTATCCCAAGACCGCCATTGACCTGCAGGTGGCGAGTCATACCCTGAATCTGATCGAAGAGCGCATCGATCTGGCGATTCGCATTACCAACCAGCTGGACTCGGGGCTGATTGCTCGTCGGCTGGGGGGATGCCCGTCGGTAGTGTGCGCAGCGCCATCCTATCTGGCCGCGCATGGCACGCCGCAGCATGTGGAGGATCTGGCGGTGCATAACTGCCTGACCTATTCCTTCTTTGGTAAAAGCCTGTGGCGTTTTACCCGTAAAGGCGAAGCGGTGGCGATACCGGTCAGCGGCAGTTTCAGCGCCAATGACTCGCTGATGTTGCTGGAGGCGGCATTGAATGGCGCAGGCATCAGTCTGCAACCGGTTTATTCCGTCACGGACCTGATCGCCAGCAAGCGGCTTATCGCCCTGTTTCCCGAAGCGCAACCGCAGGAACTGGACATTTATGCGGCTTATCATTCCCGTGAACGTATGCCGTCCGCACTGCGAGCATTGGTGGATTTTCTGGCGGAATGGTTCGATAGCAACCTGGAGTGGAAGCGGGTTTCTCGCCGCTGAAACGAGCCTGTGCTGCCGAAATATCGACGGATGAGCAAATTGTGCGGCAGCGGATAACAAGGCGATTGACTTTGCCATTGCCAGTGGCATGATGCGCGCAAAATATCCTCTCTTTCCGGTTTGTCTTCCCATGTCAACCACCTATACGCGCCCGGTTTTACTGCTGATCTGCGGGCTGTTGCTGCTTACTGTTTGTCTGGCCGTTTTGAATACGCTGGTGCCGTTATGGCTCAATGCTCGCCAATTGCCGGTCTGGCAGGTTGGCGTGGTGGGCTCGGCCTATTTTAGCGGCAACCTGCTGGGAACGTTGGTGGCTGGCGGGTTGATTCGGATCTATGGCTTTAACCGCAGTTATTATCTGGCGACCCTAATGTTTGGGCTGGCAACCGCGGCGTTGGCACTGTCGCCGGATATCGGGAGCTGGATTTTGTGGCGCTTTGTCGCCGGGATCGCTTGCGCGTTGATTTGGGTGGTAGTGGAAAGCGCGCTGCTGTGCAGTGGTAATGCGCTCAATCGTGGGCAACTGTTGGCCGCTTACATGATGGCCTACTATCTGGGCAGCGTAGTGGGGCAGTTGCTGTTGGGGATGGTGCCAACCGCACTGTTCAGCATTCTGCCCTGGCTGGTGGCGTTGGCGCTGCTGGCGGTGCTGCCGCTATTGTTCGCCCGCATTCCGCCGCCGCAACCCGTGACCCAGCGTGTCAACGTTTGGCGCATGTTGCGTTATCGCACCGCTCGGTTGGGCATTCAGGGATGCGTGATTTCCGGGATCATTCTCGGTTCGTTGTATGGATTGATGCCGTTGTATCTGGCCCATCAGGGCATGAGCGACGCCAACGTCGGCTACTGGATGGCGTTATTGATCAGCGCCGGTATCCTCGGGCAATGGCCGGTCGGGCGAATGGCGGATCGTTATGGGCGATTGCTGGTGCTGCGGGTGCTGGTCTTCGCCGTCATTCTCGGCTCGCTGGCTATGCTGGTTCCGGGGCGATACGGCATGGCTCCGTCGCTGTTTCTGCTCGGCGCCGCTGGGTTTACGTTATATCCGGTGGCGATGTCGTGGGCTTGTGAAAAGGTGGCGCCCAGCGAGTTGGTAGCCATGAATCAGGCGTTGCTGCTCAGTTATACTATCGGCAGCCTGTGTGGCCCGAGCCTGGCGGCAATGCTGATGCAGACTTACTCCGACCAGTTACTGTTCGTACTGATTGCGGCGGTATCGCTGGGGTACCTGATCATTCTGCTGAAGAAAGCCGATCATCATCCCCGGCCGCTGGCAGTGTGAGCGATTTCAGAACCTACAGGATCATGACTGGCGACGACGGCCGTTCAGGGAAGGCTGCCCGGCTTCAATGATATTGTTCCACAGGACTTCGGCGACCGGGCTCAGTCGCTGTTTGGCATTGCGGACCAGATAAAAAATACTGCTGAGTTGCAGATTTTCCGGTGCGACTGCGGTCAGTTTTCCTTCCTGTACCCAACGCGAAGCGTAGTGGTCTGGCAGGAACCCCACATGGGTGCCGGCCAGAATCAGCAGCATGCAACTTTCCTCGCTACAGGCTATGTTCTGTTGTCCTTGTTTGGCCACTGGTCCCAGCTGTTTGCAGATTTCATTCATGGGGTAGCCGCCAACCAGCAGCCGTTTCGGGTTCAGGGTACCGTCTCGCCACTCTTGTTCGATGCGCTCGGCGTGTTCGGTCACGGCGTAAAATGAACTGTGCTCAATGAATGCGGGTTGGAAGAAGATATCCGGCGGCACATCGGCCGGTAGAGCGGTTAATACCACGTCCAGCTCGCTGCTGCGCAGTCGTTCCATCAATGTGTGGTGGTCGCTGATGCTCAGGTTCATCGATGCATCAGGACTTAGCTCGAACAGACGTTGAATCGCCAGTGAAACGGCTTGATCGGGATGCGAGACGATATTATCCAGACAACCAATTCGTACTTCGCCGATCAGTTCATGTTTGATACGGGCCAGGCGGTTGGCAAAGTCATCCAGCGTGGCAATCACCGAGCGTGCTTCCTGATAGACCACTTCGCCTTCGGTAGTCAGCGAGAAACCGCCGCGGCCGCGTTCACACAGAATTAGTCCCAGTGTGTCTTCTAGTCGGGAAAGGTAGTGACTGAGTACCGGCTGGCTCAGCCCGGTGGCGTCCTGAGCATTGGTGATGCCTTTTTTCTCAACAATTTTGCAAAATAGTTTCAGCCAGCGAATTTCCAGTTTGTCGAGCCGCATAAATGTGCCCCTGAACACATAGCCATTTTAAATGTTAGCATTGAAATAAATCGGTTTTATTCAATGTACTTTCCCTTTATGGTACGCGCAAACTGCTCGATTTGGGCGGTTTTCACACCGCAATAATGTGGTTTATGCACGACACCAGGGCTCTTTTTCAGTATGTCGCATTAGGGCGGGCATACCGTTATCTGCCATATAATATCCATGATCATCTATTTTTTTGCCGTAAGTTTGCTTCTGATTGTTGCGGGAAGGAAAAAACACAGCAAAACAAGGTCATTCATTCCACGCGGACAATGAACATAACACGCTGCCTCTCAAACGACGTGGAACCCCGATATACTATCTCGCTGATTGTGGCGCATGGTAAGCATGGATAGCCCAGAAGGGCGGTTCAGTCACGTGTTATCGCCGGTATTTGGCTGCGGGTGGCAGGGCGTTGATTATCAACGTCAGCCGATTTTGGTCTACGACTGATGTTAACGCTGGCTAAATGGGATGGTTTTGGTGGAGAGGCGTATTCGGTGTTGAACCACCGGCGCCATTCTCCACCTGGGACGGAGGGTTAGTACACCACTTTGTGGCCGTAACTGGTCAGAATAGACTTGATGCGGTCCATGGTATCCGCTTTGGGCGGCTTGACGCCATCCAGCTTGTATTCTTCGCCCATGGCCGTCCACTTGTGTTTGCCCAGCTCGTGGTAAGGCAACAGTTCGATCTTCTCAATGTTGTGCATGTCTTTGGTGAACTCACCCAACTGATGAGCGGAAGCGTCGTCATCGCTCCAGCCGGGGACCACCACATAGCGAATCCAGGTGCGTTGGTTACGTTTGGCGAGATAACGGGCAAAATCCAGCGTACGGTGGTTGGATACCCCCACCAGATTTTGATGCACCTCATCGTTGAGTTGCTTGAGATCGAGCATGACCAAATCCGTCACGTCCAGCAGTTCGTCAATAACCGGGTCGTAACGGCGGACAAAGCCGTTGGTGTCCAGACAGGTATTAATGCCTTGTTCGTGGCAGGCCCGGAACCAGTCACGGACGAATTCTGCCTGCAGAATGGCCTCGCCGCCGGATGCCGTCACGCCGCCGCCGGACGCATTCATAAAATGGCGATAAGTCACCACTTCCTTCATCAACTCTTCCACGGTCACTTCCTTGCCGCCATGAGTATCCCAGGTATCGCGGTTGTGGCAGTAGAGGCAACGCATCAGGCAACCCTGAAAAAAAGTGATGAAGCGAATACCGGGACCGTCTACGGTGCCGCAGGATTCGAAAGAGTGAATGCGACCAATAACTGACATGCAAGGTTTCTCCAGGTTGGGCCGAGAAATAGCGGCCTTCGATGAGCACAGTAACAAGACTGCGGCGCGGACGGCCACAGCATTCGTTCTGCGTCGAATCTGTTTTGTCAGCCAGCCGGAAAAGTAGCTGGCTGACAAAACAAGTTCTGGTTTTTTCGGTGGGAGTGGTGAAAAATTTCTGGAAGAAATTTTAACGCCGTTTGCGGCAATCCACAGGGAGAACGGACAAGACACCCGCTATAAAAAGGCCCCACCGATGTGGAGCCTTTAGTTTACGCTTTTTCAGACAGACATGTAATTACATGGACTGAGTGAAAGTACGGGTAATGACGTCTTGCTGCTGTTCTTTGGTCAGCGAGTTGAAGCGAACGGCATAACCAGATACGCGGATGGTCAACTGCGGATATTTTTCCGGGTTTTCCATTGCGTCCAGCAGCATTTCACGGTTCATCACGTTAACGTTCAGGTGCTGGCCACCTTCGATGCTGGTTTCGTGATGGAAGTAACCGTCCATCAGGCCTGCCAGGTTGGTTTTACGCACGTCGTCGTCTTTACCCAGCGCGTTCGGCACGATAGAGAAGGTATAAGAGATACCATCTTTCGCGTAGGCGAACGGCAGTTTAGCTACGGAGGTCAGAGAGGCGACGGCACCTTTCTGGTCACGGCCGTGCATCGGGTTGGCACCCGGTCCGAACGGCGCGCCAGCGCGACGACCATCCGGGGTGTTACCCGTTTTCTTACCGTATACCACGTTGGAGGTGATGGTCAGTACGGACTGAGTCGGGGTAGCGCCACGGTAGGTATTCAGTTTCTGAATTTTCTTCATGAAACGTTCAACCAGATCACAAGCCAGGTCGTCAACACGCGGGTCGTTGTTACCGAACTGCGGGTATTCGCCTTCGATGTCGAAGTCGACAGCCAGACCGTTTTCGTCACGAACCGGTTTAACTTTCGCGTACTTGATAGCAGACAGGGAGTCAGCAGCAACGGACAGACCCGCGATACCACAAGCCATGGTGCGGAACACGTCACGGTCATGCAGAGCCATCAGCGATGCTTCATAGCTGTACTTGTCGTGCATGTAGTGAATGATGTTCAGTGCGGTGACGTACTGCTTAGCCAGCCAATCCATGAAGTGATCCATACGATCCATGACTTCGTCAAAGTTCAGCACATCGCCTTTGATCGGTTCGGATTTCGGACCTACCTGCATTTTCAGTTTTTCGTCCACGCCGCCGTTGATAGCGTACAGCATGGTTTTCGCCAGGTTAGCGCGGGCGCCGAAGAACTGCATTTGTTTACCCACTACCATCGGGCTTACACAACAAGCGATCGCGTAATCGTCGTTATTGAAGTCCGGACGCATCAGGTCATCGTTCTCGTACTGCAGAGAAGAGGTATCGATAGACACTTTAGCGGCGAATTTCTTGAAGTTCAGCGGCAGTTTTTCAGACCACAGGATGGTCATGTTCGGTTCCGGAGACGGCCCCATGGTGTACAGGGTGTTCAGGAAACGGAAGCTGTTTTTAGTGACCAGCGTGCGGCCATCCAGACCCATACCGGCCAGAGACTCAGTTGCCCAGATCGGGTCGCCGGAGAACAGTTCATCGTATTCCGGGGTACGCAGGAAGCGCACCATACGCAGTTTCATCACCAGGTGGTCGATCAGTTCCTGAGCGTCCTGTTCGGTGATTTTGCCCGCTTTCATGTCACGTTCAATGAAGATATCCAGGAAGGTGGAGACACGACCGAAGGACATGGCGGCGCCGTTCTGAGATTTCACCGCAGCCAGATAGCCGAAGTAAGTCCATTGAACCGCTTCTTTGGCATTGGTTGCCGGGCCGGAGATATCGCAGCCATACTTCGCTGCCATCTCTTTGATCTGCGACAGAGCATGGTGCTGGTCAGCGATTTCTTCACGCAGGCGGATAGTCGCTTCCAGATCTTCGCCGTTTTCCAGTTTGGTCTGCAGGGAAGTGAACTGGGCGAATTTGTCCGCCATCAGGTAGTCGATACCGTACAGAGCAACACGACGATAGTCGCCGATGATACGGCCACGGCCGTAAGCGTCCGGCAGACCGGTCAGTACGCCAGATTTACGGCAGCGCAGGATATCCGGGGTATAAACATCGAATACGCCCTGGTTGTGGGTTTTACGGTATTCGGTGAAGATTTTTTTCAGTTGCGGATCCAGTTCACGGCCGTAAACCTTACAGGAGCCTTCAACCATTTTGATACCGCCGAACGGAATCAGCGCGCGTTTCAATGGCTCATCAGTTTGCAGACCGACGATTTGTTCCAGTTTCTGGTCGATATAACCGGCATCATGAGAGGTAATGGTGGCAGCTACATTGGTATCGAAGTCAACCGGCGCGTGAGTGCGGTTTTCCTGTTTGATGCCTTCCATAACGGCATCCCACAATTTAGTGGTTGCCGGGGTAGCGCCAGCCAGGAATGATTCATCACCTTCATACGGCGCGTAGTTTTTCTGAATGAAGTCACGTACGTTGACGCCATTCTGCCATTCGCCTTTGCTAAAACCTTCCCAAGCCTGGGCGAGTTTCTGATTAAGTTCGGTCATATTACACCTACCTTTGATTTGGATTTTTATAACCCGACGTTGCGGCCGACAGCAGCTTAGTGCTGATCTCCACCGCGCAAATAGATGACCCAGTAAGTCAACCCTACCAGCAATCCACCGCCAATGATGTTGCCGATCGTGACAGGAATCAGGTTATCGACAATAAAGTTGCTGACGGTCAAGTGCTCAAACTGGCCCGGCGTCATGCTGATGGCGTGCCAGAATGCATCTGGAGCGAAGTTCTTAATCACAATCCCCATCGGGATCATGAACATGTTGGCGATGCTATGTTCAAAGCCGCTGGCAACGAACATGGCGACCGGCAGGATCATGGCCAGCATCTTGTCGGTCAGGGTATGACCAGAGTAGCTCATCCACACCGCCAGACAAACCATCAGGTTCGCCAGAATACCAAGGCACAGCGCTTCAACGAATGAATGCTCCAGTTTATGGCTGGCGGTCTGCAATACATTCAGCCCCCAGGCGCCATTCGCTACCATGAATTCGCCGGAAAACCAGATCAGGGCCACGAAGAACAAGGCGCCAACCAGGTTGCCGACATAAACGTTGAGCCAGTTCATCCCCAACTGCTTCCAGGTGATGCGGCCGCTGGCCTTGGCAATCACGGTAAGCACGGTAGAGGTAAACAGGTCTGCGCCGCAGACTACCACCAGCATCAACCCCATAGAGAAGCAGATGCCTCCTACCAGTTTAGCCATACCATACGGCATGGATGAAGAACCAGTAGTGGCGGTGATGTAAAAAACGAACGCTATTGAGATGAATACACCGGCGGTAATCGCCAGAAAAAACGCAGTAAGCGGTTGTTTCGTTGCTTTATAGACACCGGCATCTTCAGCGACTTTCGCCATCGCCGGCGGTAATAACAGGGTGAAGGGGTTGTCAGCTTTCACACTAACTCTCTCTTAAAGTTTATCTACGGTGAGATACTAACAAAGGGTTATTCGTCATAATTTGACGTGGATCATACCGCTGGAATTTATTAGGCTGATCAGGAGCGGCTTTATAGGGTGTTTTCCACTTAATGTATTGATTTTTATTAAAAAAATATTTTTTAAAAATTATAAAAACAGTTGAATTAAGGGCTGTGCTTACCTATTTAGCGTTAAATAAAATAAGTTTTTGTAGTGATTCTACACCTGAGTTTTATATTATTTAATTTGTTATTTACCATTCGATAACAATAATGCGCTTATTAAAAATAAATATTCCGCAGCGAGGCAATATACCCATATAAAAAATAAGGGAATAAGCGAGGCTTAAAATAACAGCAGTCGTGTTGCCCGCTGGTGATACTGTAAAAAAGATATATACGGAAATGCAGCCGTTGCCTGTGGTGAAGACCTGACCGGATGACGGAAGGTCACCCGGTCAGCTACAGGACCGGCTTATTTTACCTGCCAGTGCTGGCGCTTAGCGCGTTGCAATTTTTCGTAAGCAGCCAGCAACGACTGGTGAGCCGGCAGCGCTTTCAGGTCAGCATCGACGGTGAACAGGCCATAGAAGCACTGCTCGCCGGTAATGGCGGCGCTTGCGGCGTCGACGGCGTCCTGCCCGTACATGCGCACGAACGCATCGTAGTACTGGGCGGGGTCGCGTTCAGGTTCCATTGCCAGTTGCAGCAGCGTTTGCAGGCAGCGGTAGTAATTACTGCGCGCCGGGGCGAAGACGGATTGGTTGAAATCCAGCGACCATTCCGCCCAGCTCAACGCCTGCTCCAGGTCGCCGCCGGCCAGAGCCAGCATGGATTTCAGTTCGCCAATGCGGAGTGTGAACCAGCCATTGTCTTTGCCGGTCGCTATCCCTAACAGCTCGCGTACGCGGGTGAAATCATCCAGCCCTTCATCGTCCAGTTGCTGCAGCAGAGCCAGATAATCCGCTTTTTCCCATTGGCTGTCCGGCAAGGACAGCAGGGTTTCGCGCAGATGCGCGCCCATGCTGTTGTTCGCCAGCAACAAGTCTTCCGCCGGATAGATGTCCGACATGCCCGGTACCAGAATGCGGCAGGCGTATACCGACAGGTGTTCGTAATCCGCGATATACACTTCCTTGTCTTCTTTATTGAAGATCGCCATCAGCGTTGCGAATTCCTGCTCGGTGGTGCCGCTGAAGTTCCAGTCGGCGAATGCATAGTCTGCCTGGGTTTTAAACAGATCCCAGGAAATCAGGCCGCTGGAATCGATAAAGTGAGTTTCCAGGTTGGTATGCTCCGCAACTTCTTCATCATCGAACGTTGGCGGCGTAAACACGTCCAGATCTTTCAGCCCGCGGCCTTGCAGCAATTCGGTGACGGTACGCTCCAGCGCCACGCCGAAATCCGGATGTGCGCCAAACGAAGCAAAGCAGGTGCCGTTGGCCGGGTTGAACAGTACCACGCAGATCACCGGGTACTGACCGCCGAGAGAAGCGTCATAGGCGAAAATCGGGAAGCCTTCCTGCTCAAGTGTGGCAATGGCTTCCACCACGCCCGGATAACGCGACAGCACCTCGGCCGGAATCGCCGGCAGGCTGATGGCTTCGGCGATAATACGATTCTTCACATAGCGTTCGAATACTTCAGACAACCCCTGCACCCGTGCTTCATTACGGGTATTGCCTGCGGACATACCGTTCGACACATACAGGTTGCCGACGATGTTCATCGGGATATAAACCGTCTGCTGGTCGGACTGACGGGTAAACGGCAGGGCGCAGATGCCGCGGTTGTGGTTGCCTGATTGCAGGTCCACCAGGTCGCTGGCGATCAACTGCTGTTCCGGGTCATAAAAGGCGTGCAGGCGCGCATCCAGAATGCCTTCCGGCAGGCTGTCGTCTTCGGGCAGCGGGAACCACTTCTCGTCAGGGTAATGCACAAAGTCGCTTTCGGCGATCTGCTGACCCAGATAGAAATCGGCAAAAAAGTAGTTGGTGGACAGACGTTCGAAGTACTCGCCCAGTGCGGAAGCCAGTGCGGCTTTTTGGGTTGCGCCCTTGCCGTTGGTGAAGCATAGCGCGCAGTCGCGGTCACGAATATGTACCGACCAGACGTTGGGCACCGGATTCAGCCATGAGGCTTCTTCGATGTTGAACCCCAGGTTGAGGAGCTGCTGTTGAAAACGGGCGATGGAATCTTCCAGGGCGGCGTCTTTGCCTGGGATAAACGTTTGGGTCATGGTTCGAACCTGAATGTGTTATGAGGAGGCTGCATCATACGTGGTTTTGTGTGCTGACTCTATCCTGCATGTTGCGTATTGCGCGGCGTGTTCCGGCGATGATGTAACAGATGTATCGTCGGGGACGATAACAGGCGAACGAGCGCGCAAGTTTTCCGACATCAGGGGCAATAAGCATTGCAGGCAGGAAAAACGAGTGATAAAACCGATAGCAGGGTAAACTGATGCGACTTAGACAGGTCGCTATTTATAGTGATAGGTGGTGAGGGGAAATGACTCAGGTTTTTAATTTTAGTGCCGGTCCGGCCATGTTACCGGTAGAAGTGTTGCGTCGTGCAGAACAGGAACTGTGCAACTGGCATGGGCTGGGTACATCGGTGATGGAAATCAGCCACCGCAGTAAAGAATTCATGCAAGTGGCCAGCGAGTCTGAACAGGATTTGCGTGATTTGCTAAAAATCCCCTCGAATTACAAAGTGTTGTTCTGTCATGGCGGTGCTCGTGCGCAATTTGCGGCGGTTCCGCTCAACCTGCTGGGCGATAACACCAAAGCCGACTATATTGATGGCGGTTACTGGGCGCACAGCGCGGTCAAGGAAGCTGAAAAATACCTCACCCCGAATGTGATTGACGTGAAAACCCGCGTTGACGGTTTGCGCGGCGTGAAACCGATGAGTGAATGGGCGCTGTCGGATGACGCCGCTTATGTTCATTATTGCCCGAATGAAACCATTGACGGTCTGGCGATCGAAGAAACGCCGGATTTCGGCGACAAAATCGTGGTGGCGGATTACTCCTCCAGCATCCTTTCTCGCCCGCTGGATGTCAGTCGCTATGGCGTGATTTACGCTGGCGCGCAGAAAAACGTAGGGCCTGCCGGCCTGACGCTGGTGATTGTGCGTGAAGACCTGCTCGGCAAGGCGCGTCGTGAACTTCCGTCGATTCTGGATTACAAAATCCTGGCTGATAACGATTCCATGTTCAACACGCCGCCGACGTTTGCCTGGTATCTGTCCGGTATGGTGTTCAAATGGCTGAAAGAGCAGGGCGGCCTGCTGGAGATGGAAAAGCGTAATCAAGCTAAGGCCGAATTGCTGTATGCCGCGATTGACGGCAGCGATTTCTATCGTAACGACGTTGTGCTGGGCAGCCGTTCCCGTATGAACGTGCCGTTCCAACTGGCAGATGCCGCATTGGACCCGGTGTTCCTGCAGGAAGCTCAGGCTGCCGGTCTGCATGCGCTGAAAGGCCACCGTGTCGTCGGCGGCATGCGTGCGTCCATCTACAACGCCATGCCGTTGGCGGGTGTAAAAGCGCTCACGGAATTCATGGTCGACTTTGAGCGTCGCCACGGCTGATAAATATATGCCCTAAATAATTCGAGTTGAAGTATGACGGGTATAGCGCGACAACGTGCTGCTTTTGATTTTAAACCCCGGTATCTGGCCGGGGTTTTTGTGTTAACTCTTGGAGAACATGTTTCACATGCAGGAATCCCTGACCCTACAACCGATTTCATTGATTAACGGCACGATCAATCTGCCGGGTTCCAAAAGCGTTTCTAACCGTGCGTTGCTGTTGGCGGCATTAGCCAAAGGCACGACTCGCCTGACCAACCTGCTGGACAGCGACGATGTCCGTCATATGCTTAATGCGCTGAGTGCATTGGGCGTTGAATACCACCTGTCGGGCAGTCGCACAGAGTGCGAAATCGTCGGAGTAGGCGGCGCACTGATGGCGTCTGCGCCGCTGGAACTGTTTTTAGGGAATGCCGGGACGGCAATGCGTCCGCTGGCCGCCGCACTGTGTCTGACTGATGCCGATATCGTGCTGACCGGTGAACCTCGCATGAAAGAACGTCCGATTGGTCATCTGGTGGATGCGTTGCGGCAGGGGGGCGCGCGTATTGACTATCTGGAGCAGGAAAATTATCCGCCGTTGCGCCTGCAAGGGGGCTTCAAAGGCGGCGACATCAGTGTCGACGGTTCGGTATCCAGCCAGTTTCTCACTGCGCTGTTAATGACAGCGCCATTAGCTGCGCAGGATACGCGCATCAGTATTAAAGGCGACCTGGTCTCCAAACCTTATATTGATATCACCCTGCACATGATGGAGACCTTCGGCATCACGGTGATCAATAACGATTACCAGACTTTCGTGGTAGCCGGTAATCAGCATTACCAGTCGCCTGGACACTATCTGGTGGAAGGCGATGCATCGTCCGCCTCTTATTTCCTGGCGGCAGCGGCTATTCGCGGGGGAACGGTACGTGTGACCGGCGTCGGCCGTCATAGCGTGCAGGGCGATATCCGTTTTGCAGATGTGCTGGAGAAAATGGGCGCGGAGATCCACTGGGGAGACGACTATATCGAATGTCAGCGCGGTAATCTCCACGCCATCGATATGGATATGAACCATATCCCCGATGCGGCAATGACCATCGCCACTACCGCGCTGTTTGCCGAAGGCGGGACGACGACGCTGCGTAATATCTACAACTGGCGCGTAAAAGAAACCGATCGTCTGACGGCTATGGCGACGGAGCTGCGCAAGGTCGGCGCCGAGGTGGAAGAAGGGCATGACTACATCCGCATTACACCGCCAGCGCAGCTGAAAGCAGCTGAAATCGGCACTTATAATGACCACCGTATGGCGATGTGCTTTTCGCTGGTGGCGTTGTCCGACACACCGGTGACCATTCTCGACCCTAAATGCACCGCCAAAACGTTCCCGGATTACTTCCAGCAACTGGAGCGCCTGAGCCAGCACGACTGATGTTTCTGACGCACAGGTCCGCGATATGGCCCTGTGCGTCAACATTTAGCGTTATACTCTGGGTATCACAATATTTTCCCGATCTTCTGCAGTAATAAGTCTTTAATTTCACGCTTGCTGCCACAGCAGGGTATAATGACTTATTGTATTGTCTACAATGACATGCGATTTCCCTGTTTTGTAAGGAGTAAGAGATGGCGGTGACTGCACCGGTAATTACGGTTGACGGGCCAAGTGGTGCGGGCAAGGGAACCCTGTGCAAGGCGCTGGCTAACGCGCTGCAGTGGAATCTGCTGGATTCGGGCGCGATTTATCGTGTGCTGGCGTTGGCAGCCCTGCATCATCAGGTGGACATTGCCTCCGAGGAGGCGCTGGTGCCGATAGCGTCGCATCTGGATGTGCGGTTTGTGCCGGAAAACGGGCAACTGAAAGTTATCCTGGAAGGCGAAGATGTCAGCAATGAGATTCGCAGCCAGGAAGTGAGCAATACGGCGTCTCAGGCCGCCGTATTCCCGCGGGTACGCGAAGCGTTGTTGCGTCGTCAGCGCGCATTTCGCGAAATACCGGGGCTGATTGCCGACGGTCGCGACATGGGAACGGTGGTGTTCCCTGATGCGCCAGTGAAGATTTTTCTGGATGCCAGTGCGGAAGAACGCGCCAAACGTCGCATGCTCCAGTTGCAGGCAAAGGGCTTTAATGTTAACTTTGAACGTCTTTTGTCCGAGATTAAAGAGCGTGACGAGCGCGACCGTAATCGACCGGTTGCGCCGTTGGTGCCGGCACCGGATGCACTGGTGTTGGATTCCACGCATATGACGCTGGATGAAGTGGTCGGGCTGGCATTGGCGCATGTGCGCCAGATATTGCCTCAATTGGCCTGATATTATTTTTTACCTCGCCGCAAGGATGTGGCGGGGATGTGAAACAACCCCATCGAGCAGGAAGCCAGATGGACGTTAAATTTAAAAACCCAAAGATTATCAACATGACTGAATCTTTTGCTCAACTCTTTGAAGAATCCCTGAAAGAAATTGAAACCCGTCCGGGTTCCATCGTTCGCGGCGTTGTGGTTGCTATTGACAAGGACGTTGTCCTGGTTGATGCCGGCCTGAAATCTGAATCTGCCATTCCGGTAGAGCAGTTCAAAAACGCCCAGGGTGAAATTGAAATCCAGATTGGTGATGAAGTAGACGTAGCTCTGGACGCGGTAGAAGACGGCTTCGGCGAAACTCTGCTGTCCCGTGAAAAAGCTAAACGTCACGAAGCATGGCTGATGCTGGAAAAAGCTTACGAAGAATCTGCCACTGTTACCGGTGTTATCAACGGTAAAGTGAAAGGCGGTTTCACCGTTGAGCTGAACGGTATCCGTGCGTTCCTGCCGGGTTCTCTGGTTGATGTCCGTCCGGTACGTGACACCCTGCATCTGGAAGGCAAAGAGCTTGAGTTCAAAGTGATCAAGCTGGACCAGAAACGCAACAACGTTGTTGTTTCCCGTCGTGCCGTTATCGAATCCGAAAACAGCGCCGAGCGCGATCAGCTGCTGGAAAACCTGCAGGAAGGCATGGAAGTCAAAGGTATCGTCAAGAACCTCACTGACTACGGTGCATTCGTTGACCTGGGCGGCGTTGACGGCCTGCTGCACATCACCGACATGGCCTGGAAACGCGTTAAGCATCCGAGCGAAATCGTCAATGTGGGCGACGAAATCACTGTTAAAGTGCTGAAGTTCGACCGCGAGCGTACCCGTGTCTCCCTGGGCCTGAAACAGCTGGGCGAAGATCCGTGGGTTGCTATCGCTAAACGCTATCCGGAAGGCACCAAGCTGACTGGTCGCGTAACCAACCTGACTGATTACGGCTGCTTCGTAGAAATCGAAGAAGGCGTTGAAGGTCTGGTACACGTATCTGAAATGGACTGGACCAACAAAAACATCCATCCGTCCAAAGTGGTTAACGTGGGCGACGTGGTGGAAGTTATGGTTCTGGACATCGACGAAGAACGTCGTCGTATCTCCCTGGGCCTGAAACAGTGCAAAGCCAACCCGTGGCAGCAGTTCGCTGAAACCCACAACAAGGGTGACCGCGTAGAAGGCAAAATCAAGTCCATCACTGACTTTGGTATCTTCATCGGTCTGGATGGCGGCATCGATGGTCTGGTGCACCTGTCTGACATCTCCTGGAACGTAGCTGGCGAAGAAGCCGTTCGCGAATACAAGAAAGGCGACGAAATCGCTGCTGTGGTTCTGCAGGTTGATGCCGAGCGTGAGCGTATCTCCCTGGGCGTGAAACAACTGGCTGAAGACCCGTTCAACAACTACCTGTCTGTTAACAAGAAAGGTGCAATTGTTACAGGTAAAGTCACCGCTGTTGACGCCAAAGGTGCTACAGTTGAATTAGCCGACGGTGTTGAAGGTTACCTGCGCGCTTCTGAAGCCTCTCGTGACCGCATCGAAGACGCAACCCTGGTTCTGAGCGTGGGTGATGAGATCGAAGCCAAATACACTGGCGTTGATCGCAAAAACCGCGTTGTCAGCCTGTCCATCCGTGCCAAGGATGAAGCTGACGAGAAAGATGCTATCGCTTCTGTTAACAACAAACAGGAAGAAGGCAACTTCTCTAACGCCATGGCGGAAGCTTTCAAAGCTGCAAAAGGCGAGTAATGACGGTGGGTTGGGCGGCGATGCTTGCCGCCCGGCCTCAAACGGTAGTAAGTTAACGTGGCAGTAATTGACCACATGCTTGGAGGAATCATGACCAAGTCTGAACTTATCGAAAGACTTGCTGGACAGCAATCTCATATCCCGGCCAAGGTGGTTGAGGATGCGGTAAAAGAGATGCTGGAACAGATGGCCACAACATTGGCCAGCGGTGATCGCATCGAAATCCGCGGGTTTGGCAGTTTTTCACTCCACTACCGTGCACCGCGTGTGGGCCGTAATCCGAAAACTGGCGAGAAAGTGGAACTGGAAGGTAAATACGTTCCTCATTTCAAACCGGGTAAAGAATTACGCGATCGCGCCAACATTTATGGCTGATTAACCAGCCATACGCCTGTTTCATAGATAGCACCCAGCCGGGTGCTATTTTTTTGTCACAACAAGGCGTTGTTGAACATTTTCCCCTCTGTTTCCTGCCTGAAATACTCTTCATTGATGCGCTTTTTTTGCCCGGTCCACATGTTTTTCTGATGCAGAAATACTGCCTAGCCCTTAGATTCATGACTAATTTCCTGAAAATGCCATGACTGTGGCAATACATAAAAAATGGTAATTTAACTATTAAGCCGATATAGGCACGGTATGTTTCAAAGAACGACTGACTCCATAAAAAATTATTAAATATCAATAACAATTTTCGATAGAAGTCATGAGTTGATTTCCAAACTTGAAGAATTCTGCATTGTAGACCAGCTTTATATTGGTTTTTCTAAATAATTCATTGTTGGAAGGAAATTTTATGACGCACGCATGCAATCATTCTGACAGTATTACCTGTTCCTGTTGTAGCCCATTATGGAAGTCTTTCATCCCGGATATTATTATCAACATCTCCAATGATATCAATAAGGTAAAAACAGAAACACGTATCTTCCGTATTACAACGGACGCTAATGGCGCCGCTGGGGGAACCATCCTGACGCTGGAGAATGGTCAGAGCGTATCAGTTGAGTCGATGGGGATTCAGGACGGCATCATTGTTGCCACCGGGTCATATGATTATGTCAAAACGCAGATGCCGCCCGGTACGGAGGAACGCGTACTGTCGGGCAGCCAAACGCTCATTCCCGGTTTGATTGAACCCCATGTGCATATCATTCCTACTGCGGTTCTGAATCTGGCAACGGATGTTGGCCCATTTATTGGACAGAATTTGCGCTCTCAGGTGGCTCAGAAACCAGAAGATCAATACACCAGGCAATGGGTGACATCACAGTTGAAGCGTGTCATGAAAAGTGGTCCGTATATGGGGGGATGGGTGATTGGTCATAACGTCGATCCCTCCCTTTTCCTTGGCGATGATAAGGCGTTCAATGCCACTATCCTCGATCAGGAAATAGGGACGGATAAGCCGGTTTTTATCATGAATGCGTCGATGCATCTTGCCTATATTAACAACCATGCGATCACTGTCGTTCAGCAGTACTATAAAGACAAAGGCCAGCCGATCACCATCAGTCCCGATGGTATTCTGGCTGAAATAGAAGGTATTGCCCCCGTTATCGCTGTTATTACCAGCAGCCAGAATCCGTTAACCTTCCCATTCCAGTTAAACCAAGCCATTGACAATTTATTTGTGCAAGCCAGTCAGCGGGGCGTGACTTATTTATTTGATGCGGGGATTGAGCCCTGGGATGGAAAATCTCTGCTCAACCAGCCGTTGTTGTTGAAGTTAAAAGCGCGTGCCAGCCGTTGCCCCACCAGAGTTGGCGGGGCGCTGGTAGTGACAAGCCCGGATGATTTTAAAAACAAAATAAATAATCGATACCTCCCAAATACAGGTGATAGTCGCTTTAACCTGCCATGTATTAAGGTTGTTTCCGATGGGTCGAATCAGGGATTGACGGGATACCAACTACAGCCGTATTGCTGCGATAATAATTATGAAAAAAACGCATCAGAGCAGAATATTGGGGTCTTCAACTTTGATTACCCAACGGTATTTAATCATTTGGTGAGAGAAGCGGTGCAATATAACTGGCCGTTAATGATTCATGCCAATGGCGGGCAGGCGATTGACCGTACCCTGCTGGCCTTCAAGCAGGCGGGAGTGACACAGAGCACATATAACGAGCGGCGAGATCGCATGGAACATGCCTCGCTGCTTTCCGATCAGAATCTTGATGATATGAAAGCGCTAGGTATTTCTCCCAGTTTTTTGATCGGTCATGTAGGGTATTGGGGATGGGTATTTCAGCAGACCATTCTTGGCGAACAGCGTGCCAGCTTGCTTGACCGCTGCCAATCCGCGTTAAAACAAGGCATGAGAATTACCCTGCATAGCGATAACAGCGTGACGCCGCTGGGGCCTCTGCGCATGATGGAGCAGGCGATTTCCCGTGTGATGGAAGGAGCGCCGGCTAGTGGTGAGTCGCCTGTGCTGAATGAGCAGGAGTCCATTTCCCGGTTCGACGCGCTAAAAGCCATGACTTATGATGCCGCCTGGCAATGTCATGCTGAGCAATGGGTTGGGTCACTGACCGCCGGAAAATGCGCTGATTTTGTCATTCTGGCCGATTCCCCCATCACTTATCATAGCGCCGATAAAAATAACCCTGTGGCGGGTATGCGCGATATTCCCGTCCTGGAAACCTGGAAAGGCGGCTGGCAGACGTATCCAAAATCAGCGTCATAAATCCAGACCGTTGCACATCAGCTACAGGTCATTCCTGTAGCTGAATACGTAATTATTGATGCCGTTTACGCTCTGAGGATAAATACCGCAGCGTTTCTTTGGCAGTGAACCGACGACACACTGGTTCGGGATTATTTCGCCAGAAGCACGTAGGCGAGAATGGGTTCTATTTTTTGAGGAGAGCGCAGCCAGGTGTTGAAAACGTTACCTAGGCCCTTTTGCTTATATTCGGCATCGCAACTGCCCGATGTTCCTTTTACCCCGAGCCCAAAGGTGCCGCCGCCTTCCGCTTTGATTTGGCAGTGATGCTTACTGTTGAATTCACTGTAAAGCCAGCCTGGTTCTATCGTACTGAATTGAATCATGACACCGGGTTTTTCGATGGTCAGATATTGAGCTGCGTAAGTATATTCCGGTGTAATGCCGCAAAAGCTGTCCTGTTGCACGCAGGGTAGGGTGGTATATTTATTGGCGTCGAAAGTTTTGTATTCGGCAAATTGCATACCTCGATACCAGTACATCGCTTTGGCCGCATTCTCATCGGTAGCGCGGACTTTGGGATTAACAAGGATAAGCTTGTTTGGCGTTTCAGTTTGAATCTGTAGGCCGCCATTCTGGTACATGCTCAGTACCCGCGTATTATCCAGTCCGTTCTTTTTGATCAGGCTTTCCACTTTTGCGTCCGCCGCTGATGCACCCTGGCTAATCAGGGACGCCAGCACAGCACCTAACATTGTGAGTTTGTAGTCTCGTATTTTTTGTTGCATATCGTTTTCCTTGCTGGGTGAAATGGCCGCATCCTGCGATGCATTTCCGTCTCACAGGAGTGGGCCAGGTTGACTGCGGTAGCGAAACTCTGCTGCGTCCGCAGCTGCTGTAAGCGAATAAAGTTTAATCAACGCGATACACGCAGACGCGGTTAAACCGGCCGAATGTTTTGCCAAGGATGGGAAAGAACGGGGAAAGGGGGAAACGCTTCACCGGCGGGGGATGGCTGGTGAAGCGGATGACGCATTAGCGGTTATGGCGCGCTTTCAGGCGCTGAATGATCGTACCCAGATCCAGCTCCTGATCCTGCAGCAGCACCAGCAGGTGATAGACCAGATCGGAGGCTTCATTGGTCAATTCTTCGCGGTCATGCACCGTGGCCGCCAGCGCGGTTTCCAGACCCTCTTCACCGACCTTCTGGGCGATGCGCTTGGTACCGCTGGCATACAGCTGTGCGGTATAGGAACTGGCCGGATCGGCGTGCTTACGCTCCGCCAGCAGTTGCTCCAACTGGTACAAAAACTGCCACTGTGTTTCTGCCGGGTGGAAACAGCTGTTGTTGCCCAGATGGCAGGTCGGGCCAATCGGGTTGACCAGAATCAGCAGCGTGTCGTTGTCGCAATCCGGCGTGATCGATACAACGTTGAGAAAGTGGCCGGAGGATTCACCTTTGGTCCATAAGCGCTGCTTGGTGCGGGAATAGAACGTGACGTTACCCGTCTCTTCCGTAACCCGTAATGCGTCCTGATTCATATAGCCCAGCATCAGTACTTCGCCGGAAACCGCATGTTGTACGATGGCGGGTATCATGCCATCGGTTTTTTGCCAGTCGAGCTGGTTTCGCTGTTGTTCGGTTAACACACCCGGATCTCCACGCCTTGTTGCTTAAGGAACTGTTTGAGTTCGCCAATATTGATGATTTGCTTATGGAATACCGACGCGGCCAGCGCACCATCCACCCCGGCGTCCTGAAACGCTTCAAGGAAGTGCTGCATGGTGCCGGCGCCGCCGGAAGCGATCAGCGGAACGCGGCAGACGTCGCGCACCTGATTGAGTTGCGTCAGGTCATAACCATTGCGCACGCCGTCCTGATTCATCATGTTCAGTACGATTTCACCGGCGCCGCGTTTCTGTACTTCCTGCACCCAGTCGAGCGTTTCCCACTGCGTAACGCGGGTACGCTTTTCATCGCCGGTATACTGATTGACATGATAGCGGCCGGTGTCGGCGTCATGCCAGGTATCGATGCCGACGACGATGCACTGTACGCCGTAGCGATCCGCCAGACGCGAGATCAGGTCCGGATCCGCCAGCGCCGGCGAGTTAATGGAGATTTTATCCGCGCCGAAAGACAGGATCTGTCCGGCGTCTTCCACGCTTTTGATGCCGCCGGCGACGCAGAACGGAATGTCGATCACTTCCGCCACGCGGGACACCCAGCTTTTATCTACCACACGGCCGTCGGATGACGCGGTGATATCGTAGAACACCAGCTCGTCGGCGCCTTCCTGCGCGTAACGCTGAGCCAGCGGTACGATATCGCCGATGATTTCGTGATTACGGAACTGTACGCCTTTCACCACCTGGCCGTCACGCACGTCCAGACAAGGGATTATCCGTTTTGCCAGCATGAAATCGCCTCCGTCACGTTGAATTTACCTTCCAGCAAGGCCCGACCGACAATCACGCCTTGTACGCCGCTGCCGCGCAGAGCGGCGATATCCGCCAGCGAGCCGATGCCGCCGGATGCCTGAAACGCCACCTGCGGATAGCGGGCGCTGATTTCACGGTATAGCTCGACGTTGGAACCCTGCAGCGTACCGTCGCGGGAGATATCCGTACACAGCACGTGCTTCAGACCGAAGGGCAGATAACGTTCTACCGTTTGCTCCAGCGTGATGCCGGAGTTTTCCTGCCAGCCGCTGATGGCGATATTTTTCACGCCGTCGGCGTCAATACGTACATCCAGCGCCAGTACCAGCGCGTCCGCGCCATAGCGGGTGAACCATTGCTGCACCTGTTCCGGCTGTTTTACCGCGGTGGAACCGATCACCACCCGGCTGGCGCCGGCCGCCAGCAACGCGCGTCCACATCCTGCTCGGTGCGGATGCCGCCGCCAACCTGCACCGGCACGGAAACGCCGGCCAGCAAGGTTTTCAGCAACGGAATCTGGCGCGCCGCCGGATCTTTGGCGCCGGTCAAATCCACCAGATGCAGTACCTGCGCCCCTTGCTGCTGGTAATCCTGCAAGCGGGGCAGCGGGTCGCTGCCGTATTGGCGTTGTTGACCATAATCGCCCTGATGCAAACGGACCACCTGTCCATCAATCAGGTCTAATGCGGGAATAATCATGTCCGTTTACATCTCCAGAAAATTCTTCAGTAGCTGGGCACCCGCAGCACCAGAGCGTTCCGGATGGAACTGGACGCCATAGAAGTTATCCTTCTGCACCGCGGCGGTAAAGGCGTCGCCATAGTGGGACTGGGCAATGGTACTGGCGCAAACCGGCATGGCGTAGCTATGCACGAAGTAGAAGTACGAGCCGTCCGGAATATCGCGGAACAGGCGGTGACCGGCCTGCGGCGTCACCTGATTCCACCCCATGTGCGGCAAGGGCAGGCCGCGATCGACCATCGGCACCACCGGCGTATCGATGATGCCCAGCGTATCCACGCCGTTATTCTCGTCGCTACGGCGGCCCAGCAGCTGCATACCGAGACAGATGCCCAGCACCGGCTGGGTACAGGCTTTAACCAGGTCGATCAACTGACGTTCGGCCAGTTGATCCATCGCCGCCTGCGCGGTGCCGACGCCCGGCAGAAACAGTTTATCGGCGCGCAGCACCACTTCCGGTTCGCGGCTGACCTGCGGGTCATACCCCAGCCGCTTGACCGCGTACATCACGGACGACAGGTTGGCGCAACCGGTATCCAGAATCACCACATTCATCACAGCACTCCTTTGGAGCTGGGCAAGGTGTCGCCTTCCACCCGGATGGCCTGACGCAGCGCGCGGCCAAAGACCTTAAACAGGCTTTCGACACGGTGATGGTCGTTGCGGCCCTTGGTTTTCAGGTGCAGCGTGCAACCCATCGCGTAGGAGAGGGAACGGAAGAAGTGTTCCACCATTTCGGTGCTGAGGTCGCCGACACGCTGATAGCTGAACTCCGCCTTGTATTCCAGATGCGGGCGGCCGGAGATATCGAGCGCGCAGCGCGCCAGACATTCATCCATCGGCAGTACAAAGCCGAAACGGCCGATGCCGCGTTTGTCGCCCAGCGCGCTGTTCAGCGCTTCGCCCAGCGCCAGCCCGGTATCTTCCACCGTGTGGTGGTCGTCGATGTACAGATCGCCTTTTACGTCGATATTCATGCGAAAACCGCCGTGGGTGGCAATCTGATCCAGCATGTGGTCGAAAAAGCCGACGCCGGTATGGATCTTGCTGCCGCCTTCGCGGTCCAGCCAGACGTTAACGTCAATAGCGGTTTCACGGGTAACGCGGTTGACGTGGGCATGACGGTCGCGTTTGGTCAACTGGGCGGTAATTGCCTGCCAGTTAAGGCCGTCGCGTTGGTAACGCAGGCCGGTGATGCCCATGTTCTGCGCCAACTGGACGTCGGTTTCGCGGTCGCCAATCACGTAGCTGTTGGCGTTGTCCATCACGTTGTCTTTCAGGAACGCGTCCACCAGCGCGGTTTTCGGTTTGCGGCAGTCGCAGTTGTCGCCGGGGAAGTGCGGGCAAATCAGCACTCGCTCGAAACGCACGCCCTGCGAGGTGAAAATCTGCATCATCAGATTGTGCGGCGGATCGAAATTCTCCTGCGGGAAACTGCTGGTGCCCAGGCCGTCCTGATTAGTGATCATCACCAGTTTGAAACCGGCCTTTTGCAAGGAAAGCAGCGACGGAATGACATCCGGCTCCAGCGCCAGCTTGTCCAGCCGGTCTACCTGAAAGTCCTCGGGCGGTTCGGCAATCAGCGTGCCGTCACGGTCGATGAAAAGATACTTTAATCCCACGGTGATTCCTCAAATTATGCCGTTTTGCCGGACAACGCCTGCAATGCGCCGATGACGCGCTCGCACTCGTAGCGGTTGCCGATGGTAATGCGCAGACAACCCGCCAGCCCCGGCTGTTTGTTCTGATCGCGTAAAATAATGCCCTGATCCCACAAGGTTTTGAAGACGGTTGGCGAATCGGCGAAGCGCACCAGCAGGTAGTTGCTTTCGCTGGCGTATACCGTTTCTACGTTCGGCAGGGTTTTCAGCGATTCACTCAGCCAGCGGCGGTTTTCGCTCACCTCGGCCACATTGCGGCGCATGTCCGCCAGCCCGGCCTCGCTCAACGCCTGCGCGGCGATATCCGCCACCGGCAGCGCCAGCGGATAGGGGGCGATCACTTTGAGCAGCAGTTGAATCACCTCGGCGCTGGCGAGGGTGAAACCGCAACGCAGGCCGGCAAGGGCGAAAGCTTTGGACAGTGTGCGCAGCACCACCTGATGCGGGTATTCCGCCAGCCAGCCGACCGTGCTCGCCTGCGGGCAGAACTCGATATAGGCTTCGTCGATGGCGACGATGGCCCGACCGCGCGCCAGTTCCAGCAGGCGGCGCAGATCCTCCGGGTTGATAAGGTTGCCGGTCGGGTTGTTGGGCGAACAGACATAAATCACTTTGACGTTATCCAGTGCGCCTTCGATAGCGGCCAGGTCCAGTTGCCAGTCGACGGTCGACGGCACGATGCGACGCTCCACGCCGAAGGTTTCGGCGCTGACGGCGTACATGCCGTAGGTCGGCGGACAGAACAGAATGGCGTCTTTGCCCGGTTCGCAGAACGCGCGGATCAGCAGCTCGATGCCTTCGTCCGCGCCGCGGCTCGCCAGCACCTGCTCCGGTTTCACCCCGGCATAGGCGGCATAGCGTTCAATCACCTGCACGGGCTGGCATTCCGGGTAACGATTCAGCGTCTGCAAGGTCAGTTGGTACTGCGGCGCTTGCGGGTATTCGTTGGCGTTCAACCAGACATCGCCATTACCGCCCAGACGGCGCGCGGATTGATACGGGGTCAGGCGGCGGACGTTGTCGCGAGCCAGATTCTCAATACTCATGCTTGCTCCTTGAGGGCGTTGACGCGCAGGGTAACGGCATTTTTGTGGGCGGTCAGCTGTTCGGCTTGCGCCATGATTTCAATGGTTGACGCCAGCCCCAGCAAACCTTGCGGCGACAGCTGTTGTACCGTCATGCGTTTCTGGAAATCCGCCAGTCCCAGACTGGAGTAGGTGGCGGTGTAGCCGTAGGTCGGCAGCACGTGGTTGGTGCCGGACGCATAGTCGCCGGCAGATTCCGGTGACCAGTCACCCAAAAAAACCGACCCGGCGCTGGTGATGCGCTCGACAAGCGTCTCGGCATTACGGGTCTGGATAATCAGGTGCTCCGGGCCGTATTGATTGCTGATGTCGATGCACTGGTCCAGATCGCGCGCCACGATCACCCGGCTGCTGGCCAGCGCCTGACGGGCGATGTCGGCGCGGGACAGCGTTGCCAACTGGCGTTCCACCGCTTCGATTACCGCCTGTGCCATGCCGGCATCCGGCGTCAGCAGGATGACCTGCGAATCCGGGCCGTGTTCCGCCTGCGACAGCAGGTCGGACGCGACAAAATCCGGTGTAGCGCCGCTGTCGGCAATCACCAGCACTTCGGACGGACCGGCCGGCATGTCGATGGCCGCACCGTCAAGCAACTGGCTAACCTGACGTTTGGCTTCCGTCACATAGGCATTGCCGGGGCCGAAAATCTTGTCCACCTTCGGCACGCTGTCGGTGCCGAACGCCATAGCGGCAATCGCCTGCGCGCCGCCCAGCTGGAATACTTCCTGCACGCCGCACAGTTTTGCCGCATACAGGATCTCGTCGGCGATCGGCGGCGGCGAACACAGAATCACACGCTGGCAGCCGGCGATGCGCGCCGGCGTCGCCAGCATCAATACCGTGGACAGCAGCGGAGCGGAGCCGCCCGGAATATACAGACCGACGCTGGCGATCGGGCGGGTTACCTGCTGGCAACACACGCCCGGTTGGGTTTCCACATTGATCGATGGCAGCTTCTGCGCGTTGTGGAAGGTTTCGATATTACGAACGGCGGTCGCCATCGCCTGTTTGATGTCGTCGCCCAGACGTGCGGCGGCGGCGTCAATGGCTTCGGCGGATACGCGCAGGCTGTCGACCTGCACCTTGTCAAAGCGGGCGCTGTATTCACGCAGCGCGGCATCGCCGTTATCACGCACCTTTGCCAGAATTTCGCCGACAGTTGCGCTGATGCGATCGGAAGCGGAGATGGCCGGGCGGGTCAGCAACCGGCGCTGCTCCTCTTCGGTGCAGGCCTGCCAGTCAATCAGGGTGTTGAAGCGGTTGCTCATGGCGTTACTCCATCATCTTCTCAATCGGCAACACCAGAATAGAGCTGGCGCCCAGCACTTTCAGTTTTTCCATGGTTTCCCAGAACAGGGTTTCGCTGCTGACCATGTGCATGGCGACGCGATTCTGATCGCCGGCCAGCGGCAGAATGGTGGGACGTTCGGCGCCCGGCAACAGCGCGATGACTTCGTCCAGACGCTCGCTGGGCGCGTGCAGCATGATGTACTTGGATTCGCGCGCCTGAATCACGCCCTGCATACGGGTCAACAGTTTGTCGATCAGCTGTTGTTTCTCGGCCGGCATCTCGCCGTCGCGCTGAATCAGGCAGGCTTTGGAGCGGTAAATCACTTCTACTTCGCGCAGGCCGTTGGCTTCCAGCGTCGCGCCGGTGGAAACCAGATCGCAGATGGCGTCAGCCAGACCGGCGCGCGGCGCCACTTCCACCGAGCCATTGAGCAGACAGGATTTGAAATTGACGCCTTGCTTATCGAGGTACTGTTTGAGCAGGTGCGGGTAGGAGGTAGCGATACGTTTATTGTGCAGACATTGCGGGCCGGTGTATTCCTCGTCGAGCGGCATCGCCAGCGACAGGCGACAACCGCCGAAATCCAGACGGCGCAGCGTGAAGTAGCGCGGGTCTTCGCCCTGTGCGCGACGGTTGAGCAACTCTTCTTCCAGCACGTTTTCGCCGATGATGCCCAAATCCACCACGCCATCCATTACCAGCCCCGGAATATCGTCATCGCGTACGCGCAGAATATCGATAGGCATGTTTTCGGCAAACGCGATCAGGCGCTGCTGGTGCAGGTTGATTTTAATGCCGCAGCGGGCCAGCAGCTCCCGAGAGTCGTCGCTCAGGCGGCCTGATTTCTGCATCGCGATACGTAAACGTGTTTTATCCAGCATGTGAACCTCAATTTATCCTGTCTGTGATGCCTGTTAAGCAGGCTTTTTTAAAAATTCCGGCCAAAAAAAAGCCCCCGGAATCGATCTTCCGGGGGCTTTTCTTACGCGTCTACCGCCACTGGAAGATCTGAGTGTCTTCCAGCACCTATCGCCTGAAAGACTAGTCAGGGTGATGGTGATGATGGTGGTTGAATTTAACGCGTAACATGAATTCGTCTCTTTGTCGTCAAAGTAGAGTGATGTTGTCTGTTGGTTAACCTAAACCATGTTGATGTGATAGCGCAACATTTTTTTACCCCACAGTGTACAAATCTATGGTGTGTACAAATCTATGGCGTGTACAAATCATCGTGTGCGCAAATCACATTGCCGCCAGATGGGCGATAAGGGTACATAATGAAAAGCGCGGAGTATGCATCCGGAAACAGACATGCCGGAAGGGCGGGAGAACGACGATGAAAAAGGTAGCGATAATCGGACTAGGCTGGCTGGGTATGCCGCTGGCGCTGGCGTTACAGAGCCGGGGGTATCGGGTGGTGGGCAGCAAGAGCACCGATGATGGCGTAACGGCGGCGCGGCTATCCGGTGTGGAGTGCTATCGCCTGTGCCTGACGCCGGAGCTGGAGTGCGAGCCGGACGAACTGGACATACTGTTGAATGTGGACACGCTGATTATCACCTTGCCGCCGGGGCGCCTTGAGCGGGCTGGCGGCGCTTATCTGCAGGCGGTGCAGCAGGTGGTAAATAGCGCGCTGGCGCTGGGGGTGCCGCGCATTATGTACACCAGTTCCATTTCGGTCTACGGACCGCTCAGCGGCCGGGTGAAAGAAAACAGTCCGTTACAGCCGGAAACCGGTACGGGCAAGGTCTTACTGGCGCTGGAGCAGTGGCTGCACGCCTTGCCTCACACCGAGGTGGATATTTTGCGGCTGGCCGGACTGGTGGGGAGCAATCGCCATCCGGGGCGTTTTCTTGCCGGACGGCGCGATCTGCCGGATGGTAGTCACGGCGTGAATCTGGTCCATCTGGAGGACGTGATCGGCGCGATTACGCTGTTGCTGCGGCGTCCGCATGGCGGGCATCTCTATAACCTGTGCGCGCCGGCGCATCCGGCTAAACAGGATTTCTATCCGGCGCAGGCGCGCCAGATGGGGATGGAGCCGCCACAGTTTCTGCCGGGCGACCCCGCGCAGGCCAGATTGATTGACGGGCAACGGATCTGCAGCGAACTGGGATTTGAGTATCAGCACCCGGACCCGATGACGATGGTGTTTTAGGTCTGGATGGCGGCGGTTCCCTCGTTAACATCCGCCCCCTCTGATTTTCGTGTGTACCCAAAAGAAACGGCCCGTCAGAGACGGGCCGTTTGTCAGGATAACGTCGGAACGATCAAGTCAGCGCGCTCACAAGTCAGCGTGCTCAAAAGGAAGCCCAGTCGTCCTGATGGTTTTTAGCGGCCGGTTTTGCCGACGCCTTACCGGCGGCGGGCAGGGCTTGCAGCGGGCGACGCGGGTTGTTTAGCGCCGTAGGGTGCGGTGACGGCGCTGAGGATTCGGACAGCCGGAACGTGGCGACCAGTTTTTCCAGCAGCATCGCCTGCTCTTCCAGCGCATTGGCGGCAGAGGATGACTGCGAAACCAGCGCGGCGTTTTGCTGCGTGGTGCTGTCCAGCTCAGTGATGGCGCGGGAGATCTGTTCGATACCGCGGCTTTGCTCTTCCGAGGCGGAAGAAATCTCGCCCATAATATCGTTAACGCGGGATACCGAGTTAACGATGCTCTCCATGGTTTGTCCCGCTTCCGCCACCAGCGTACTGCCGGCATTGGTTCTTTCCACGGATTCGGCAATCAGGGCGGCGATATCTTTGGCGGCCTGGGAACTGCGCTGGGAGAGGTTGCGCACTTCGCCGGCTACTACGGCAAAACCGCGCCCTTGTTCGCCGGCACGAGCGGCTTCCACGGCGGCGTTCAGCGCCAGAATGTTGGTCTGGAAAGCGATGCTATTGATGACCGCTGTGATATCGGCGATTTTCCGCGAGCTGGCGGCGATATCATCCATGGTTTTCACCACGTTTTGCACCACTTCGCCGCCTTTATGCGCATTTTGGGACGCGTCGGAAGCAATCTGGCTGGCATGACGGGCGTTTTCCGTGTTGTTCTTCACCGTTGACGTCAGTTCTTCCATGCTGGCGGCGGTTTGCACCACGGCGGCGGATTGTTGTTCAGTTCGGGAGGCGAGATCGCTATTGCCGGCGGCAATGTCGGCGGCAGAATGGGTGACATGACCAACGCTGTCGCGGACATCGGAAATCATCTGACGCAGACGATCGTTCATGGCGGCCATCGCGGCGGTCAGCTTGCCCAGTTCATCGTGGCGATCCACGTTGATAGTGGCGGTCAGGTCGCCGCTGGCGATGCGTTCCGCCAGCATCAGGTTATGCATCACCGGGCGGGTGATTTGGCGAATGATATAGACGGCAATCAGGATACCGATGATCACCGCGATCAACCCGATCAGCAGCGTAATGTTGGCCGAACCATACGCCAGCGCATCGTTCTGGTTTTTCACCGTCGTGATCAGGGACTTGATCACCGCGCTGCTTTTATCCCCACCGGTCTTCACGGCATTTTCCGCTTTTTTCAAATCGCTCCAGGCACGGGAATAGTCCTGATTCTGCGAGGCGTATTGCCCGGTGTATTTCCAGAGGTCTTCCACCAGTTTCTGCGTTTCGCCGGAAAGCGTCGGCAGCAGGGCCTGATAAGCCTTCTGCGCCTCGGCATAGCGGCTGCTAAACGCCTTGGCGGCATCGTCAGTGCCGCTAAGCTGCAATTCATACGAGAGGTTTTTCAGCGACGCGGTGGCGTAAGCCAATTCCTCCACGCGCTGGTACAACGCGTTGTCCAGTTGCTGATTTTGCAGGCCGTCGCGAAAGCTTTTGACGGCATCCTGCGCATTCAGCGCGGCGATCTGCTTTCTCAGTGCGACCACCTGTTGCGTGGCGGTTGACATATCTGCGACCGATTTCTGGAAATCCACCATGATCTTGTCCAGATCGTTGATGTAATCGAGTTCGTCGCTGTGCCAGGAGAGCGTGTGGGCGCTTTGGGTCAGGTCGGCGGCGTGTTTGACGAAGCCGGTCAGAACGGCTTGCGTGCTGTCGTCCGGGGTATAGAAATATTTCAGACGGTTGATTTTGGCCTGGAAGACTTCAATGTTGATGTTGTAAATCAGATTGGTTTTTTCGTAGATATCGCGAATGTCGCGAAAGCGTATCGCGCTGAGTGAGGACGCCATTACCACCAGCAATAACACTACGCCGAATCCCAGGTAGAGTTTGTGAGAAATTTTGGTATTTTTTATCGTGCTGCTGAACCCCATTGCCGTACTCCTTGAAATAAATTACCTGAGTGTTGTTATTGGTCTGGTGCCGTGAACGTCGGTGGTGCATAAGCCACGTTTTGTGACGCCCGGTCAGTGTGTTATCGGTGCCAGCAGTATAGAGATTTAGTTGTACTTGCGCTGCTTGATAGTTTTTTGTGACGTGAGGCTGTTTATCTGGCGAAATGCCTAAGCAAATTAGGTCTGTTGACTGAAACCGACGGCCGGCTGGAAACACGCTATTCTGCCGCTGACCGAGCTACGCCCCACCCAGGTCTCCTGACGTCACACGAGGCTTTTCTACCGTAAAAACATACCGTGAAGAGGCGGCTGGCGAGGGGGACGCGATACCGGCAAGAGGCGGCCGGTATCGCGGGCAGGAAAGGGCGCTCGAACGCGCGTGTCAGTCCAGGTGCTTTTTGCGGTAGAGACGCCGGGGGTGGCCGATCTTGCCGTAGCGCATTTCTACATCCAGAAAATGGTTTTCAAGCCCAAACTCCAGATAACGCCGGGCCGTGGTTTTGCTTAATCCGGTTTTCTCCACCACTTCATCCACGGAGAACAGCGCCTCCGGATCGTCCTGAAAGATCTGTTTGATCAGACTAAGGGTGTTTTCTTCAATGCCTTTGCTGCCCGGCCCGTTAGGTACGGTAGACGCCTGCAACTGGTAAAGCACGTCTACGTTCTGCTGATCGACGACCTTGTAGGTATGCTGGGTTTTGACGAACTGGATAAAGCGTTCCAGCGATGAGCGCAGCCGCGGATAAGACACCGGCTTGATGATGTAATCAAAGGCGCCGCACCGAATGGCTTGCGCGCAGGTGTTCATGTCGCTGGCGGCGGTGATGAAAATCACCGAACAGTTGATGCTGCGCATCAGGTCGCTTTCGATCAACTGAACGCCTTCGCCGTCCGGCAGGTAGTTATCCAGCAGCATCAACCGGGGTTTGTACTGTTGCAGCATGCGTTTGGCTTCGTTCAGGGTTGACGCAGTGCCCACCACCCGCAGCGCGAAATTCTTTTCGATAAATTCCGCGTGGATATTTGCCAGCTTTCTTTCATCTTCAACGATCAGTACGTCGAAGTTTTCAATGGTTCGTTCAGTCGGCATGGTGCTCGCAATCGGCATGGTGCTCGTATTCCCTGTTTTTGGTTATATGGTGGTTTTCGGAATGAAAATAGAAAAAATAGCGCCGTGAGGCGAATTGTCAGAAACCTCGATCACACCCTGTGCCTGGCTGACATAGCTGGAAACCAGATGCAGGCCCAGCCCGTGATCGCCTTCCTGTTTGCTGGTGACGCCCATTTCAAATACCCGATCCGCAATGGCGGGGTCAATCCCTGTACCTTGATCGGCGACTTCAATGACCAGTTCCTGCTCACCATCGTGGATATACACTTCGACAGGATGATAAGCCGGGGTACTGGCCAGCGTGGCTTCTACTGCATTATCGATTAAATTCCCAATAATTGACATCAACTCGGTTTCACCGAGGGACACGGGGATATCGTTGAGCTGGCAGCGTGGATCAAAATGCAGTTCGATGCCTTTTTCACGGGCGCTGGCGTATTTGCCCAGCAGCAGGCCGCAGAGCGCCGGGGAGCAGAAACGGCTGGAGATAAAATCCAGCACCACCTGCGCGCCTTCGGATTGCGCCTCGATGTAGCGCACGGCTTCGTCATAGCGCCGCAGGTGCAGCAGCCCGGCCAGCGTGGCGGTCCAGTTCAGTTGTTCGTGTCGCAGAATGCGCAGGCTGTTGGCGTAGCGTTTCACTTGGCTGAGCTGCATGCTCAGGGTATGAATGTCATTCTTGTCGCGAAAACTGATGACCCAGCCCTGCAGTTCATCCTCCAGCATGATGCGTACACGGCTGGCGATAACCGTAATCTGGTTGAAACGGCAGATTTCATCATGGGTATCGTTGACCCATATATCTTCATTAGAGAAAAACGGCACCGGTGCGATGACATCATCGATCGGTTTACCGCGTAACTGATATGAGGGCATGGTCAGACCAAGCAAATCTTTTGCCGCATGGTTGATCACCGCGATGTTGCGCTGCTTGTCGATGGCGATCACGCCTTCGTAAATAGACTCCAGCAGTGCCTTTTGCTGCCTGACCAGCAGGCGTATTTCCAGCGGCTCGAGCCCAAACATCTGTTTTTTCAGATTGCGGGAGAACCACCAGGAGAAAAAGAACAGCGCAACCAGCATGGCGACGATAGGCAAGCCGACATGGGCGACTTTGCTGAGCGTCAGGTTGTCGATACGCTTTTTCAGATACCCCACCGACACAATGCCGATGACCCGGTCGCCTTCCATGATCGGCGCTTTGCTGCGCAGCGAAATACCGATGGCACCGCGACGCAGCGTGATGGTGCTTTGCCCTTCCAGCACCTCTTTGTTATCGCCGCCGATCATTTCGGTGCCGAGCAGCGAGGGTTCTTCCGAGTGATAAAGGTGGGTGGCGTTGCGATCGCCGATGACGATAAAACTGGCGTCGCTGCGTGCCTTGATTTGGTCGACCAGGTCGTCGATGGTGGTAGTGTCGCCGTGTTTTACCGCCTCAACCAGTGAGGGAATAATCGCGATTTCACGCGCCTGAATCTGCGCCCGGCTGCCCAGTTCATCATAAAGTTGCTGGTCTACCGCCCGGTAATAGTAAAGCCCCGCGGTGATAAGCAGCAGAGAAAAAAAGATCATCAGGTAGATGAACAGCTTGAGATGGAACGGGAGCCTGACAGTCATAATGTGCTAATCACCGGTAAAGCGCGGAAACGAAGATGGCTAATTTATCATGAAAGGCGTACAAGAAAGGGTATAAAAAATAGTCTTGTGAAGCGCTCCGCGTAAATTGTGAAAATAGTATTCTTATTTCTGCAGTTTTAAATAAAGCGTAAATTAAACGTCACGGAGAGAGGACATTTTAATTACTTTTTTTCAACATATAATTCCATTGGCGGAATAGGTGCCATTCGCTTCATAGAAACCATAAAAACCACGAAAATAATCCCTGCCCAATGATCTTTTATTTTATTGATTTATATTGGAAAATTAATAAAAACCATAAAAACCATAAGCACCATTAAAACTCATTTTTTAATTTGAAGATTGTCACATAATAATTGGTGTCGACCTCTTACTATGCCCGGGAAAATAACAAGGGGAGAAAGTTATGAGTACCACTGATGATTCTTATATCGTTGTAAAAGATGAGGCCTCTGGGAAGGTTTCATTAAAAGAAAAATGGTGGCACGTTCTGGATAACTATAAGATTGGCGTTATTCCAGTGCCGCTGTTTATCCTGGCCGGGCTATTGATTGCGCTGGACTGCCTTGAAGGCAAGCTGCCCAGCGATATCGTGGTGATGGTTGCCACGTTGGCGTTCTTCGGTTTTGCCTGCGGTGAGTTCGGTAAACGTTTGCCGCTTATCGGCAAAATGGGTGCGGCGGCCATCTGCGCCACCTTTATTCCGTCCGCGCTGGTGTATTACGGCCTGCTGCCGCAGGTGGTCGTAGACTCCACCACCAAGTTCTACAAATCCACCAACATTCTGTATCTGTATATTTGCTGCATTATCGTCGGCAGCATCATGAGCATGAACCGGCAGACGCTGATTCAGGGCTTCCTGCGTATTTTCTTCCCCATGCTGTGCGGTGAAATAGTGGGCATGATTGTCGGTATGGGCGTCGGCATTACGTTGGGTATGGACCCGTTCCAGATCTTCTTCTTCCTGGTACTGCCGATCATGGCTGGCGGCGTGGGTGAAGGCGCTATTCCGCTGTCGATTGGTTACGCGACGTTGCTGCATATGGAGCAAGGCGTTGCATTGGGCCGCATCCTGCCGATCGTTATGCTGGGCAGCCTGACCGCTATCGTTCTTGCCGGTGTACTGAACCAGTTGGGTAAACGTTATCCGCACCTGACGGGCGAAGGCGACCTGATGCCGAACAAGCCAAACGGCACCGAACAGGCTCCGGCCACGCTCACCAGCGCGCTGAGCGGCAAAATGGACCCGGCCAATCTGGCTGCGGGCGCCTTGCTGGCCATCCTGTTGTACATGATCGGTATGCTGGGTCACAAACTGATTGGCCTGCCGGCACCGGTTGGCATGCTGTTCGCGGCGGTCATCGTGAAGCTGTTGAACGGTGCGTCTCCCCGCCTGCTGGAAGGTTCTCAGGTGGTGTACAAATTCTTCCAGACGTCAGTGACTTACCCGATTCTTTTCGCTGTGGGCGTCGCCATCACGCCGTGGGAAGAACTGGTTCATGCGTTTACCCTCACTAACCTGGCCGTCATCGTGTCCACCGTGGTGGCGCTGGTTACCACTGGCTTCTTCGTCGGCAAGAAAATCGGTATGCACCCGATTGATGTTGCCATCATCTCCTGCTGCCAGAGCGGGCAGGGCGGTACCGGCGATGTGGCTATTCTCACCGCCGGCAACCGTATGGTGCTGATGCCGTTCGCTCAGATTGCCACCCGTATCGGTGGGGCAATCAACGTCTCCGTGGCCTTGCTGGTTCTCGGCAAGTTCCTGGTGTGACGGTTGTATGACAAAAACAAATAACGCCGCGATAGCAAGCGGCCTTATTTAAACGGGAAAGATTATGAAACTTGCAAGTTACCGCCATCACGGCAAAAACAGCTACGGGATCCACACGCCTGCGGGCCTGATTGATTTGGGAAGCCGGCTCGGCGACCGTTACCCGGACCTGAAAGCGTTGCTGGCTGGCGATGCGCTCCAGGAAGCCGCTGCTTTCCAGAGCGAGACTCCGGACGTCGCCGTGGCAGACGTGACCTTCCTGCCGGTGATTGTGGCACCGTCCAAAATCCTGTGCGTCGGCATGAACTACGCCGATAAACGTAAAGAGTTCAACGAACAGAACCCGGCGCCGACGCTGTTTGTGCGTTTCGCCGACTCGCAGACCGGCCACGGCACCCAGGTGCTCAAGCCGCACTACTCCAGCGAGTTCGACTATGAAGGCGAGCTGGCGGTCATCATCGGTAAAGACGGTCAGAACATCAGCCGCGACGAGGCGCTGTCGTTTGTCGCCGGTTACAGCTGCTATATGGACGGCTCCGCTCGCGACTGGCAGCACAGCTGGTTTACCGCCGGTAAGAACTGGCAGAAAACCGGTGCGTTCGGGCCTTATCTCACTACCCGTGACGAAATCCCGGATCCGCACGCTCTGGCCATCCGTACCTACCTGAATGGCCGCATGGTGCAGGACGACAACACCGCCAGCATGATTCACAAAGTGGCGGATCTGATTGAATACATCAGTACCTTCACCGCGCTGAGCGCCGGCGACGTGATCATTACCGGTTCGCCTGGCGGCGTTGGTAAGAAACGTACTCCGCCGCTGTTCATGAAACCGGGCGACAGCATTGAAGTGGAAATTGAAAACGTGGGTCACCTGCGCAACACCATTGGTGAAGTCGCCCAGCCGGTGAAAACCCCGCTAGCGGCGCCCGCCGCTGTGGGTCACTGACAGGCATCGCCTCCGGTTCGCCGGGGGCGTCGACCCCACGTGTTATGTGGTACAGCAAAAAGCAGGATAACCGTTATGTACGCCGATGAGAGTTTTACTTTTTCCACGCTGGATGTCCGCGTCCAACCCCGTGAAGTGGCTGAAGTCAGTCAGTTTCTCGGCATGTGCCAGTTGGGCATGGACAAGGATATCGAGTTTTTTGTGGTGGGCAGGCATAACGGCCAACTGGTTGCCTGTGCCGGGCTGTGCGCGAATACCATCAAGTGTGTGGCGGTGGATCCCGGCTATCGTGACCTCAATCTGGGGGTGAAAGTGGTGAACGAGGTGGTGCAGTTCGCCGCCGAACGTGGCCAGTTCCATCTGTTTCTCTACACCCGCCCCTGCAATATCACGGTTTTCCGCGGTTGCGGTTTCTACCCGCTGGCCTGTTATGAAGACAAGGCCGTGCTGATGGAAAACACGCCTATCGGCATCAAACAGTATTGCCAGTCCCTGGCGGCGCAGGTCAAACCGGGCCGGGATATCGGCGCCATCGTGATGAACGCCAACCCGTTCACGCTGGGGCATTGTTATCTGGCGGAGCAAGCCGCCCGCGCCTGTGACTGGCTGCATATCTTCGTGGTACGGGAAGATGTGTCCTTTTTCCCGTTCACCGAACGGCTGGACATGGTACGTCAGGGGGTAGCGCACATCCCGAATCTGACGGTTCACGCCGGGTCGGAATACATGATCTCCAAAGCCACGTTTCCGGGCTATTTCCTGAAAGAAGAGCAGTTGATTACTCAGGCCCATGCGGCGCTGGATCTGATCATCTTTCGCCAGTACATCGCACCGGCGCTCGGTATTACCCGGCGCTTTGTCGGCACGGAACCCTTCTGCCCGGTAACGCATCGCTATAACCAGGATATGCACCACTGGCTGGAGCAGGCCGGGCAGGTTGCCGCGCCGGCGCTGGAAGTGGTGGAAATTGAACGCACTCGCGAACACTCCGGCCTGGCGATTTCCGCCTCTGAAGTGCGCCGGTTACTGAAGCTGCGTCAGTTTGAACATATCCGTGAGATCGTCCCGGCGACTACGTTTGCGCATTTACAACGCTATGGCGAGCTCGCCTGTGCGTAACGTGTTTTTAATGTATTAAGCAGGTAAACAACATGAAAATTATCAAGGAGGCCCTGGCGGGCACCTTTGAATCCAGCGACTTGCTGGTCAAGGTAGCGCCGGCGGAAGGCCAGTTGACCGTGGTGATAAACAGTGAAGTCATCAAACAGTTTGGCGCACAGATCAAGCAGGTGGTGAACGACACCCTGAGCACGCTGGGCGTAGAGTCCGGCACCATCGTGGTTGAAGACAAGGGCGCGCTGGATTGCGTGATTCGTGCCCGGGTGCAGAGCGCCGTGCTGCGTGCCGCCGATGTTGATCAGATTGACTGGGAGAAACTGTGATGAGCACCACTCAGCCGAAAAAACTGCGCCGTAGCATGCTGTTCCTGCCGGGCGCAAATGCCGCCATGTTGTCCAACGCCTTCATCTACAAACCGGACTCCATCATGTTTGACCTGGAGGACGCCGTTTCCCTGCGTGAGAAAGATACCGCACGCCTGCTGGTTCACCATGCGTTGCAACACCCGATGTATCAGGACATCGAAACCGTGGTGCGTATCAATCAGCTCAATACGCCGTTCGGTCTTAAGGATCTGGAAGCGTCTGTACGAGGTGGTGCGGATGTCATCCGCTTGCCGAAAACCGACTCTACCGACGATGTGGCCGAGTTGGAACACCATCTGGCGCGCATCGAAAAAGAGTGCGGTCGTGAAGTCGGCTCTACCCGCATCATGGCGGCGATCGAGTCCGCGGTCGGGGTGATCAACGCCGTGTCTATCGCCCGCTCTTCCGAGCGCATGATCGGCATCGCGCTGGCGGCGTTCGACTATGTGATGGATATGCAAACCGAACGCGGCGACGGCACCGAGTTGTTCTATGCCCGCTGTGCGGTGCTGCATGCCGCTCGCGCTGCCGGTATCGACGCCTTTGACGTGGTGTACTCCAACGTCAACGACGAAGAAGGGTTCCTGAAAGAAGTGGAACTGATCCGCAAACTGGGCTTCAACGGCAAGTCGCTGATCAACCCGCGCCAGATCGAACTGCTGCACAACGCCTACGCGCCGACTCAGGATGAGGTGGACTACGCTCATCTGGTCATCAAGGCGGCGGAAGACGGCGAACGCGCCGGACTGGGGGTCATTTCGCTGAACGGAAAAATGATCGACGGCCCGATTATCGACCACGCCCGCCGGGTGGTGGAGCGTGCGCTGGCCTCCGGCGTGCGCAAATAAACGCCGACCGGGTAACCGATAGTTTCCGCACTGGCCAGCTGGCGGCGTGATATCGCGCTAGCGGGCCTCGCAATGACAGGATTGGATCATGAGTAACTTTATTGAAGCACTGCAGAAGCAATATCCAGAAAAAAGCCATCTGCAACCGTTCGTCAATGCCAACCACAGTACCCCCTGGCTGAATGACGTCACCGAAAAACACCAGCGCAAGCTGTGCGCCGATCTGGAAGAAGCCATTCGCAAAAGCGGGCTGCAGGACGGCATGACGATTTCGTTCCACCACGCGTTCCGTGAAGGGGACAAGGTGATTAACCACGTGGTGGACACCCTGGCCCGTCTGGGTTTTAAAAACCTGACGCTGGCTTCCAGTTCGTTGATGACCTGCAACGCGCCGCTGATCGAGCATATCCGCAATGGCGTGATTACCCGCATCTACACCTCCGGCATGCGCGGCAAGCTGGCGGACGCCATCTCTCACGGCCTGATGAAAGAGCCGGTGCAGATTCACTCTCACGGCGGTCGCGTGCACCTGCTGCAGAGCGGCGAACTGAAGATTGACGTCGCATTCCTCGGGGTACCGAGCAGCGACGAATTCGGCAACGCCAACGGCACCTCGGGTAAATCCCGCTGCGGTTCGCTCGGCTACGCGATGGTCGATGCCCAGTACGCCGGTAAAGTCGTGCTGCTGACCGAAAGTCTGGTGCCGTTCCCTAACATGCCGGCCAGTCTGGTGCAGGATCAGGTGGACTTTGTGGTGCCGGTGGAAGAAGTGGGCGACCCGGCGAAAATCAGCGTAGGCGCGGCGCGCGTTACCAGCAACCCGCGTGAATTGCTGATTGCCCGCAGCGCGGCGGACGTGATCGAACACTCCGGCTATTTCAAACCGGGCTTTTCGATCCAGACCGGCTCCGGCGCAGCGTCTACCGCTTGTACCCGTTTTCTGGAAGATCGCATGCAGAAGCAGGGCGTGGTGGCGAGTTTCGCACTCGGCGGCATCACCGGCAGCATCGTCGACCTGCATGAAAAAGGGCTGATTGAAAAGCTGCTGGACACCCAGTGCTTTGACGCCAACGCCGCGGCATCGCTGGCGAAGAACCCCAATCATGTGGAAATCTCCACCAATGTCTACGCCAACCCCAGCTCCAAGGCCGCCTGTTGCGACCAACTGGACGTGGTGATTCTGAGCGCGCTGGAAATCGATACCCAGTTTAACGTCAACGTGATCACCGGTTCCGACGGCGTAATGCGCGGCGCGTCCGGCGGCCATTGCGACGTGGCGACGGCGGCTAACCTGACTATCGTGGTCGCGCCGTTGATTCGCAGCCGTATTCCGACGGTAGTACGTCAGGTAACGACCTGCGTGACGCCGGGCAGCGCCATCGACGTGTTGGTGACCGACCACGGCATCGCCGTTAACCCGGCGCGTCCGGATGTAGCGGAACGCCTGATCAAAGCCGGTCTGAGCGTGATGTCGATTGAAGAACTGTACCAGCGTGCGATTCAACTGGTAGGCGAGCCTAAAGCCATTGAATTCCACGATCGCATCGTCGGGGTGATTCGTTATCGTGACGGCAGCGTGATTGACGTGGTACGTCAGGTCAAAGAGGACAACGAGTGAGCGATGTCGCGATAGACTCAACAGTCGCCGTCTCACTGGAAAGCCTGCTGGCGGCGAAGGAACGCCGCTGTGCCCGCCAGCAGCAATTGCTGGCGCGGCACCAGTCTACGCTGGTGTCGCTGACGTTGGTGACGCCGGGTCCGGTTAAAGATTCGCCGCTGTATCGTCGGGCGATGACGGAAGCGGTTGCGGCGTTCAATGACTTGTGCCTGGCGCGCGGTTGGGAAGCGCTGGAGCAACAGTTACACTGGCTGGATACCGGCGCAGAGGCATTCTGGGTCATCACCAAGGATGCGTTGAGCGTTAAGGCGGCGGCCATTGCACTGGAAGATCAGCACCCGCTGGGGCGGCTGTGGGATTTTGACGTATTTTGCCCGCAGGAAGGCTCGATCAGCCGAACGTTACTGGCGCATGATCGTCGTCGATGTATACTCTGTGATGAATCGGCGCATGCCTGCGCGCGTTCGCGCCGCCATGCGTTACCGGACGTGATTGAAAAAATCGAGGGTATCCTCCATGCCTGGTTTAACGCACACTGAGTCGAGTGTTTCCTCTCCGTTACTGACAACGCTATTTCCTGATGCCACCGGCGCGCTGGTGGCTATCCCCACTATTCATCAGCAGGTGGCCGCCGCCCTGACCGTCGAGGTGATGCTGACGCCAAAACCCGGTCTGGTGGATCGGGATAACAACGGCGCTCATCGCGATATGGATGTGCCGCTGTTTCAGGCCAGTATCGACGCGCTGGCGCCCTGGTTTTCACGTTTTACCGAAGCGGGCATGTCGCATAGCGCGTTGCCGATAACCCAGCTCCTGCCGCAGGTACGACCTATCGGCATCGCCGCCGAGCAGGCGATGCTGGCCGCGACGGGCGGCGTGAATACGCACAAAGGCGGCATTTTCGCCTTTGGGTTATTGTGCAGTGCAGCGGGCTGGCTGGCGGGGCGTCGGCTACGATTGACGCAGGACAGCCTGTGTCAATGCGCTGCGCAGATGAGCGCCGATTTGGTGCGTAATGAGCTGGAGAACAGCCAGCACACCGCGACGGCCGGAGAAAATCTGTTCCGGCGTCACGGCTTGACCGGTGCGCGGGGAGAAGCCGCCAGCGGCTTTGCTACCATTCGCCAGTATGCGCTGCCCGCTTATCTGCGCGCCCGCGCACAGGGGCAGGACGACGAATCCGCCTTATTGCAGACGCTGGTGGTCTTAATGGCCCACAATCCGGATACCAACGTAGTCTCCCGTGGCGGAATAGAGGGGCTAGCGTTCGTACAGTCGAATGCGCGGGCATTACTGTCAGACGGTGTGACCCGACAAGGGCTGCAGGATATGAATCAGGCGCTGGTCGAGCGTAACATCAGCCCTGGCGGCAGCGCCGATCTGCTGGCGTTAACCTGGCTGCTTTCTCACTATCCTCACGTCTGAACCTCGTCTATTATTGGCAAGCAGTCCCCCCATTCTTTTCATGAGTTTTTGCCTCGCGCTTGCGGGGCTTTGCTGTGTGCCGGATGTTCCATGCGGACAGTGCATAAGCGAATGAACGGATAAAGCCCTAAAGTTGATGGCATGAATGTCGATACTAGTGCCATGCTGTATCCTGGGGGTTCTGGGACACTGAATGACGCATTAACCATTCAATTGACGGTGGGGATGGATGTAGTGGATAACAATATGAAAGAGCAGTACGCCAGGCGCAATAAAATGGCTATTTGCGCCACATTACGCGGACTGCAAAAGCAAGACGCCACAGTAATGGTGTATCACACGCACGGTCAGTTTATCAGCAAGATCCTTGAGGTTGATTCGGACGAAGAGGAATTCTTGTTTGACCTCGGCGCGCTGGAGCGTGAAAACAGTCGTGCGCTGTTTGCGGGTGAATTGGAGTTTGCGGCAGAAACGGCTGGCGCCAAGGTTGAATTTCGTTCCACGATCATCAGAACGGTCGAACATGACGGTTTTCCCGCCTTCTGCGCGGCGGTTCCCGATGTGCTGTACTATATCCAGCGCCGTAATTTTTTCCGTATCAACTCGCCTGCCTGGCCGCCTATGAGCTGTCGGGGCGAACTGCCGGACAACATCCATTTCGAATTTAGTCTGAAAGATTTGTCGCTGGGCGGCCTGTCCATGTACACCGACGACAAAGCCATGGCTGAACTGTTTGAGCCGGGCATGCTCCTGAAAAATATCGATGTGGATCTCGCCAGTTATGGGCAATTCTGTCTGGACTTGCATTTTGTCAATCATGCCACCACCAAAGTCGTTGACAGTAAAGGCGAAGTGAAACAGATCGAGCGTCTGAGCTTCAAGTTTTCGACGCTAAGTGCCGCGCAGGAGCGGGGATTACAGCAGGTGATAACCGAACTGGAACTGGATCAAAACGAAAAACGCAAACGGCTTCGCTAAGCAGTTTGATTCGTGCCGGCGACAGAGCTAACTGCGCAAGTCGTACACGATTGGCTTCACAGGTCTTGTCTCTGATTGCTGGCTGGGGCAAAATACGCGCCCTGAAAAACCGACGCATACCTATCGCGTCGGTTATTTTTTTGTATTTAATTTAAGAGGCCGGCGCTGTTGATGGCACCGGACAGATATCGGTAAAACGCATGCTACGGGCTGCGTAGAGTTAACAGAGAGACATAATGGGGCAATCAGTTGTTTTGGAGCCGGTGCCCGCCGGCTGGTGCTGCAAGCGCAGCGACAAGGGCGCCATGCTGGCCTGCCTGACATCGGGTGGCGTATCGGCTGCTCACCTCGGCTACGGCGACACCGCTCGTCCGTTCGCTTCCGGACGTTCTGGATACCTGAAATACCGCCGCACGGCGTCTTCGTCATTGATTGCGAGAGCACGGATGATGAGTGATGCCGGTAAGGTCGCTGATGGTAAAGGAGGTCTGCGTCATGACTGATTCCACTGTTTCTACGCCGCGGGTACAACTGCGCAAAACTCTGACGCTGGTTCCTGTAGTAATGATGGGCCTGGCCTACATGCAGCCGATGACGCTGTTTGATACCTTCGGTATCGTTTCCGGTCTGACCGATGGTCACGTCGCCACCGCATACGCATTTGCACTGATTGCCATTCTGTTTACCGCGCTTAGCTACGGCAAGCTGGTTCGTCGTTTCCCGTCCGCCGGGTCGGCCTATACCTATGCCCAGAAAGCCATTAGCCCGACTGTCGGCTTCATGGTGGGATGGTCGTCGCTGCTGGATTATCTGTTCATGCCGATGATCAACATCCTGCTGGCGAAAATCTATTTTGAAACCCTGATCCCCAGCATTCCGTCGTGGATCTTTGTGGTGCTGCTGGTGGGCTTCATGACGCTGTCCAACCTGCGCGGCATCAAAACCGTCGCCAACTTCAATAGCCTGATCGTCGTGCTGCAGGTCGCCGTGATGGTGGCCATCACCGGCATGGTGATTTATGGCGTGGCGCATGGCGAGGGCGCCGGGACGCTGACCAGCAGCCGTCCGTTCTGGTCCGATAACGCCCATGTGGTGCCGATGATCACTGGCGCGACGATCCTGTGCTTTTCGTTCCTCGGCTTTGACGGCATTAGTTCGCTGTCTGAAGAGACCAAAGATGCAGGCCGTGTGATTCCGAAAGCCATTTTTCTGACGGCGTTGCTCGGCGGCGTAATTTTCGTGGTGGTGTCCTACTTCCTGCAACTGTACTTCCCGGATATTTCACGTTTTCAACATCCGGATGCCTCTCAGCCTGAAATCATGCTGTACGTGGCGGGTAAGGCCTTCCAGTTCGGCATTCTGATTTTCTCCTGCGTTACCGTACTGGCGTCCGGTATGGCGGCGCACGCCGGCGTGTCCCGTCTGATGTACGTAATGGGGCGTGACGGCGTATTCCCGGAGCGCTTCTTCGGCTATGTACATCCGCACTGGCGGACGCCGGCGCTGAACGTACTGCTGGTCGGCGTTATCGCGCTGTCTGCCATTTCGTTCGATCTGGTTACCGCGACGGCGTTGATCAACTTCGGGGCGCTGGTGGCTTTCACCTTCGTCAATTTGTCGGTGATTTCTCAGTTCTATATCCGTGAGCGCCGCAACAAGACGCTGAAAGATAACGTGAACTACCTGATTCTGCCGGTCATGGGCGCGTTGACCGTCGGCGCGCTATGGCTGAATCTGGAAAGCACCTCAATGACGCTGGGGCTGGTATGGGCAGCGATTGGTCTGCTCTATCTGACGTTTGTGACGCGCAGTTTCAAACAGCCGGTACCGCAGTACAACGAAGATCTGGCGTAATGCTCTGACTGATGATGACAGGCTCCCGCGGGAGCCTGTTCTTTTATACGCAGGGTGCGCGGCGCTTATCTGTATATTGCGCTTATAGCGGAGCGGCGGCGAACAAATTGGTGCCACCCTGCCATACACGAATAAAACGGATATGGTCTAGCACCAGTGTAGCGGGTGACGTTTTCGCGTTCAGAAGTTGCTTAACGGTTGGCGACACGGTCGTCATTTCATCTTTTTCGTCCAGCAACGCGCCATAGGCAGCGACAACCGCGGCAAGATTATCAATGCCGGACTGCTGCGTCCCATCGCCGGTAACTATCAGTTTCAGCACGGTGACTCGCCCGGTGGTTTGAGAAACTTCACTGGTGAGTTTGATGTGTGAGTGAATGCCGGAAGAGGCTTCGCTACTAAGCGGATCGTTGCTCATCGTGAACCTGAAAGTGCAGTGCAGACGGAGCAGGTTGTCATTAATGCGCGTGACCAATTCCCGAGGCGTGATAGCAAAAGATTTTTCTACGACCTGCTGGGGCGGCGATACTAACTGGACCTGAGCGGACGCGGGCTGAATAAACGGCGCGGCACTGGCTGTCGATAACATGATGACCGACAAAACAGCAGAAAAGACGATACCAGGGCCGCAACGAGTAGTCCGGTGTAACCGCGGTGGTAAACGCATGATGTGTGTCTCGTTGCGATGTTGCCACATCTCAGGCGACCAGCCGTTGGGCATAGGCAACCAGTGCTTTTAGTAGCGCGGTTTTTTTCTCGTCATCCGCGTACTGCTGATACAAACTCTCCAGCAAATCTGAATAAGACTGCAACCGCTCTGGGGTAAAGACCTCACGACGATGCGCCAGCCAGCGCTGCTGCTCCTGCTCATCAAGCGTGCCGGGGAAATTGCGCGCCCGGTAGCGGAACAGCAATTCCTCCACCCGGCGATCGGCAAACTGGAGGTTCAGGGCCGGAAGGTGCTGGGAGTCGGTTTTACGGATGATGTCCATTGCGGCCCGATCGGCGTCGCTGAAAAAACCATCGTACAGCTGTAGGTCCACATCCGTCGATGCTTCAAACGGCGGGGCATCGGCAAACAGCGCCACCACTTTCTCCCGTACGCCGCCATGCTGACGCAGCAGTTGCAGATTGTTCAGGCAGTGCTGACGGTCAATACCCAGCCGCTCCGCGTCTTCCGGACGCAACGTGCTGGCCGGCGCCAGAACCGGGCATTTATTGATATGCACCAGTTTGATCGGCACCGGCGATTCGTCTTCCGCCAGCAGCGCACGGCGGGTATAAAGCCGGGTGCGCAGTTCATCCGCATTCAGCTCCAGCAACGGCTGAATATCGCCTACCAGATCGCAGACGATGACCGCATTGCGGTTATCCGGATGCCAGGCCAGCGGCACAATCCAGCTAGTATTACCGCGTGCGGCGCCAAACATGCCGGAAACGTGTACCAGCGGTTTCATTTGCGGAATATCGATTAACGCGCTGACTTTGTTCTTGTTACGCAACGTGTAGAGATAGTCGAACAGTTTCGGCTGCGATTGTTTGAGCAGGCGCGCCATGGCGATAGTGGCATACACATCCGACATGGCGTCGTGCGCCTGGGTGTGTTCGACGCCATTGGCGCGCGTCAGGTGTTCCAGCCTGAAGCTGGGAAAACCGTCGTCATTTTCCGGCCAGACAATGCCATCCGGGCGCAAGGCATAGCACGCCCGCAGCATGTCCAGTAAATCCCAGCGGGAGTTGCCGTTTTGCCAACTGTAGGCATAAGGATCGTAGAAGTTGCGGTAGAACAGATTCCGGCTGACTTCGTCATCAAACCGAATGTTGTTGTACCCCATGATGCAGGTGCCCGGCACGCTGAACGCCTCATGGATATGGCGGGCGAACTCCGCTTCGCGTATCCCACGGCTTTGCGCCACCTGTGGCGTGATGCCGGTAATCATCACCGCTTCCGGGTCGGGCAGATAATCGTCGGTTGGCTGGCAGTAGATCACTACCGGCTCGCCAATCACGTTAAAATTCAAATCGGTACGGATGCCGGCGAACTGCGCCGGGCGATCTTTGGCCGGATGTTTACCAAAGGTCTCATAGTCATGAATGAAAAAAGTGGGTTCGGTGTGTTGATTTTGCACGGTTTCTCTCTGTTCAGCCTGGCGACGGCAAGCGCTGGTAAACCAGTCATACCGCCGCGAAGCGTGTTTGTCACCGTCGGTTTTGCCCGGCGTAAGCGCCATGCGGAACGGCCCGCCAGTTTAAGGGCAAATCATCGTTCTTTCAGTAAAAACGGTGACGGACAACACAAAGCCGTCATGGTAAACCATCCTGCTGTCTGACAGAAGCCGACATGTGTGCCGCCCTGCGGTGTTGAATCGAGTCAGGTGCAATCAGAACGCGGGAGTGATAGGGTGCACATAAAGACAACGATTGCATCGGCGATATGGGAAAACCACCTTGTCGACGATAGTGGCTAACCTGTATGGTTAGTCTATGTTCCGCAATGATGCGCGTCGCTGGTATCGCTCACACAGTGTTATCAAAGCAACGATTGTTATCAGGGCGGAGGAGGATGCGCATTATTATGGGATACAGCCTGGAGTAACGCGGTCTCCGCATAACGAATTTTGATCGTTAAGTAAGGGTAGAAAAATGGAGAAGGGTAACACTAAGCCATGTTTCCAGGATGTGCTGGAATTCGTGCGTATGTTCCGTCGCAAGAACAAGCTGCAGCGTGAAATTGCGGATAATGAAAAGAAAATCCGCGATAACCAGAAACGTGTGCTGCTGCTGGATAACCTGAGCGAGTACATCAAACCGGGTATGTCGATTGAAGATATCCAGAACATTATCGCCAACATGCGTAGCGACTATGAGGACCGTGTGGATGAATACATCATCAAAAACGCGGAACTGTCGAAAGAGCGCCGCGAGCTGTCCCGTAAAATCAAGGAAATGGGTGAAATCAAACCGCCGGTGGACGCGAAATAACTTCACTGATGTTCAGGGCCGGTTTCCGGCCCTGATGCTTTTGGGGCGGGGTGATTATTCAGGCCGCCTATCTATGACTGTCTCATCACGATCTCCGGCGCCAGCGCGTTTTTCTGCTTCATACAGTCGCGCCATGCGCTGCCTGCCTCGCTTTTATCCAGCGCGTCTGCGTTGATGGCGGGGATCTCCCGCACCCGTGTGTCGATGACCTTGCCGCCGGTGGTGTCGATAGTCTGGTTTTTGATGTAATACCGCGTCATTACCCGGTATTTCCCGTCGAGGTGTCTTACCTGCGTCAGTAAATCGGTGGTGCATTCGTTGGCGGCGCGCGCCACATGCTGGAAGTCGGTATCGGTCGGAGCGTTCCGCGGCGCCATTGAGCAGGCTGACAACGCCAATACACTGATGATGGAAATCCTGTTTTTATACGGCATGTGCCAATGTTCCCTTTCGTTTTTCGCCAATTTTCGCTTTTCGCCAATAATCCGTGGCATATCCCTGCTTGCGCCACGATTAACATAACCGCCAGACGTGGCCTGAGGCATACCATTCAATGAGCTGCTGCTGCTTGTCAAGATGAGAGTCTGCGGGTTGTTGTCGCGCTCATGCCGCTTCGCATTGTTGTTGCAACGGATTGCAACCGTTGCGGTTGTTTGCGTAGCCGGTTCCGGGGTTGCCATGCGTTGCTTTCGCAAACGTTCATGGGTCGGCACACTGCCTCCCAGGCAGGATGACCGCCGGAAATTCGGCGACAAATGGTAAGGGACAAACCATCAGAATTTCATTGAACCAACTGGCGGCGGCGTTGATAGCAGGCCCGTTGTTATTGCTGATATTGCCGGATTTGCCGGAAAGACGTTCGCTGGTGTGGGGGCTGTCCGCACTGTGGCTGCTTAAAACACGTTTTTACCCGGTCGGTCTGGTGGCGCTGGGGGTGATCTGGAGCCTCTACAGTGGCCGGGTGATACTGAATCAGGTGGAACAATTTACCCAGCGACCGGTGACGGCAAGGGTTGGCGTCAGTAGCGTCCGATTTGCGCAGGCGGATGCCGGGCAGGTTGTGGTGCGGTTATGGGAGATCAACGGGCGCTGGGTGTTCCCGCCGATCTATGCACGGCTGGATGCACAGCCGCAGATGGCGGACTGGTGCGGCGGGCAGCAGTGGGAAGCCCGGTTGCGGTTGCGTCCGGTGCATAGCCGGTTGAACGAGGGCGGCTTTGACCGTCAGCGTTGGGCGCTGGCTAAGGCGCAGCCATTGACCGGACGGATACTCTCTGCCGCGGTGCTGGCGCCAGAATGTGGTTTGCGCCAGCGTCTGGTTGAACAGGCGGAACGGCAAACACGGGCATTGCCGTGGCGGTCGATCATACTGGCGTTGGCGATCGGTGAGATGACTCTGGTGGAGGATGACATCCTCGATGTGCTGCGGCAAACCGGAATCATGCACCTGATGGCGATATCGGGACTGCATATCGTGCTGGCGGCATTGTCTGGCTGGGGCGTGGTTCGTGCGGTGCAATATCTATTGCCGGTTCATTGGGTAGAACATCGCGCGCCGTTGTGGTGTGGGTTGTGCTGTGCCTGGGGATACGTCTGGTTGGCCGGAGGAAACCCGCCGGCGGTAAGGGCTGCGCTGGCGTTATCATGCTGGACGTTGCTAAGGATACGCGGCGTATCGGTTTCATCGTGGCAGGTATGGTTATGGTGCGTGGCGCTGATTCTGGTTAGTGACCCGCTGAGCGTGTTGTCGGACAGTTTCTGGCTCTCCGCGCTGGCGGTCGCCGCGCTGATTTTCTGGTACCAGTGGGCGCCGCTACCTCAGCATTTGCAACGGCCCAAACGCTGGGTATGGCTGCGAGGATTGCATTTGCAGACGGGAATCACACTGTTGCTGATGCCGCTGCAAGTGTTGTTGTTTCATGGCGTCAGCCTGAGTTCGTTGCCGGCCAATCTGTGGGCGGTGCCGTTGGTATCGTTTATTACAACGCCATTGATTCTGCTGGCGTTGCCGCTGATGGTCATCCCGGTGGCGGCGCAAGGCCTATGGTGGCTGGCCGATCGTTCGCTGGCACTGGTTTTCCTGCCGTTGCAGGCTATGCCGCCGGGCTGGTTGTCGCTGGGCGAAAGTGTGGTGCCTTACAGTGTGGCGGGATGGCTGACGGTGATCGTCTGGCGTTTTTCCTGGTGGCGAACTTATCCGCTCAGCCTGCTGGCTTTGGTACTGGTGATGCTGCTGCGCCCCAAATCGCCCGCGCCGTCGTGGCGGGTTGACATGCTGGATGTCGGTCACGGACTGGCGGTGGTGATTGAACGACAGGGTAAAGCCTGGCTGTATGATACCGGTCCCGGCTGGGACGGCGGCAACATGGCCGATCGTGAAATCCTGCCTTATCTTAAATGGCGGGGATTACAGCTGGAAGGGATCATCCTCAGTCATAGCCATCTGGATCACCGCGGCGGGCTGGAGGCATTACAGCGCGCGTTTTCGCATGTCCCGGTATACAGTCCGTTGCTTGAACCGGGGCATCGACCTTGCATACAAGGCGAACGATGGCGCTGGCAAGGGTTGACGTTCAGCGTTATCTGGCCGCCGCTACGGGTGCGTGAAGCCGGTAATCACGACTCCTGCGTGGTGCGGGTGGACGATGGCCGCTATCGGGTGCTGCTGACGGGCGATCTGGAGCGTGAAGATGAAGCCATACTGCTGCGTACTCAACGCGAAATGCTGGCGGCGGATATCCTGCAGGTGCCGCATCATGGCAGTACCACGTCATCATCGCCGCCATTTTTACGGGCGGTGGGGGTTGGGCCGGCGTTGTCGTCCAACTCCCGATACAATCCGTGGCGTTTACCGGCTGTCAGCGTGGTGCGTCGTTACCGTCAGGGTGGAGAGCGCTGGCACGATACCGCCAGCGACGGGCAGCTGAGTGTGCGTTTTTTCGACGAAGGCATCGAAATGTTGCGCTACCGGGGTGAAATATCCCCTCTCTGGTACCATCAGTGGTTTGGCGCTTACCGGGATAATGAGTAATAATAGACGGCTATTTATCAAAGGCTCAGGTTTATTGCATGATTAATGATAAAGATCTCTCCACGTGGCAGACGTTTCGTCGCCTATGGCCGATGATCACCCCTTATAAGGCCGGGCTTGCGGTCGCGGCGGTGGCGCTGGTGGTTAACGCCGCTGGCGATACGCTGATGCTGTCCCTGCTCAAGCCGCTGCTGGATGACGGATTCGGTAAGGCCGACCGCAGCGTGCTGGTGTGGATGCCGCTGGCTATCATCGGACTGATGATTATGCGCGGTATCTCCAGCTATATTTCCAGTTATTGTGTGGCCTGGGTATCAGGCAAAGTGGTGATGAACATGCGTCGTCGTCTGTTCAGCCACATCATGGGGATGCCGGTTTCCTTCTTCGATCAGCAGTCCACTGGTACGTTGTTGTCACGTATTACCTATGATTCCGAGCAGGTGGCCGCCTCTTCGTCAAACGCGCTGGTGACCGTGGTGCGGGAAGGGGCCTCCATCATTGGCTTGTTCGTGCTGATGTTCTGGTATAGCTGGCAGTTGTCGCTGATTCTGGTGCTGATCGCGCCGATTGTTTCCTACAGCATGCGCGTGGTGTCCAAACGTTTTCGCAGTATCAGCAAAAACATGCAGAACACGATGGGGCAGGTGACGACCAGCGCCGAGCAAATGTTGAAAGGGCACAAAGAAGTGCTGATTTTCGGCGGGCAAACCGTGGAAGTGGAGCGTTTCGACGCGGTCAGCAATCGCATGCGTCAACAAGGCATGAAGATGGTATCGGCATCCTCCATTTCTGATCCGGTAGTCCAGCTGATTGCCTCGCTGGCGCTGGCATTTGTGCTGTACGCCGCCAGTTTCCCGGCGGTAATGGCAACCCTGACCGCCGGCACCATCACGGTGGTGTTCTCTTCCATGTTTACCCTGATGCGCCCGCTTAAGTCGCTCACCAACGTCAATGCCCAGTTCCAGCGCGGCATGGCGGCTTGCCAGACCCTGTTCACCATTCTGGATATGGAGCAGGAAAAAGATACCGGCACACGTGTACTGGAGCACGCGAAGGGCGATATCGAGTTCCGTGGCGTCAACTTCGCTTACCCTGGAAAAGAAACGCTGGCGCTGAAAAATATCAGCCTGCATATCCCGCCGGGGAAAACGGTGGCGCTGGTAGGGCGTTCCGGTTCAGGTAAATCGACTATCGCCAACCTCATCACCCGGTTTTACGATATTCAGTCCGGTGAAATTTTGCTGGATGGACACGACCTGCGCGATTACACGTTGCCGTCATTGCGCAGCCAGGTTGCGTTGGTGTCCCAGAACGTTCACCTGTTCAATGATACGATTGCCAACAATATCGCGTATGCCTGCGGTGACCGCTACAGCCGCGAAGATATTGAGCGCGCCGCTAAAATGGCGCATGCGATGGATTTCATCGGCAAGCTGGAGCAGGGCCTGGATACGGTGATCGGCGAAAACGGCGTGCTGCTGTCCGGCGGCCAGCGTCAGCGTATCGCGATTGCCCGCGCCCTGTTGCGCGATTGCCCGATTCTGGTGCTGGATGAGGCTACCTCGGCGCTGGATACCGAGTCGGAGCGCGCTATTCAGGCGGCGCTGGACGAATTGCAGAAAAACCGCACCGCATTGGTGATCGCCCACCGGTTGTCCACCATTGAGAAGGCGGACGAAATTCTGGTGGTGGAAGACGGGCAGATCATCGAACGCGGTCAGCACGGTGAGTTGCTGGCCCGAAACGGGGCGTATGCCCAGTTGCACAAACTGCAGTTTGGCGCATGATTGAACGCATCTGGTCGGGGCGTTCCCCTCTATACCGGCTGTTGCTGCCGTTGTCGTTGCTCTATGGCCTGATCAGTCATCTTATCCGGTTGAGCTACCGTTGCGGCTGGCGCAACGTGTGGCGAGCACCGGTGCCGGTGGTAGTGGTGGGTAACCTGACCGCCGGCGGTAACGGCAAAACCCCGGTGGTGATCTGGCTGGTAGAGCAGTTGCAACAGCAAGGATATCGCGTCGGCGTGGTATCACGTGGTTATGGCGGTAAGACGGAGCGCTATCCGCTGCGGGTCACCGATGAGGTGACTTCTGCCCAGGCCGGCGATGAGCCGGTGCTGATTTACCAGCGCACCGGCGCGCCGGTCGCTGTAGCGCCCAAACGGCGCGACGCGGTAGCGGCGTTGCTGGCGCATCAGCCGCTGGACGTTATCGTGACTGATGATGGCCTGCAGCATTACGCGCTGGCGCGGGATATGGAATTGGTGGTGGTGGATGGCGTGCGCCGTTTTGGCAATGGCTGGTGGCTGCCAGCCGGGCCGATGCGGGAGCGGGCCTCGCGCCTGAGTTCGGTTGACGCTGTCATTGTGAATGGCGGCGAGGCGAAAAGCGGCGAAATCGCCATGCAGCTCACGGCGGGGGACGCGGTTAATCTGCTGACCGGAGAACGCCGCCCGGTATCAACATTGCCTCCGCTGGTCGCTATGGCGGGGATCGGTCATCCACCGCGCTTCTTTGCTACGCTGAAAGCGCTGGGAAGCACGCTGGTGCGTGAAGTAGCGTTTGCCGACCATCAGCATTGGCAACCGGAAGAATTGCAGGCGCTGACCGACAATGACCAGCAGCCCCTGATCATGACGGAAAAGGACGCGGTGAAATGTCGCGCCTTTGCTCGCGCCAACTGGTGGTATCTGCCGGTTGACGCCGTATTATCAGCGCCAGAATCGGCATTACTTCTACAGCGTCTGACGCGCCTGATTGATGCGCATTGCGTATCGCGCCAGACGGAAACCGGGTGACCGGCTATATTTTTGATAATCGCTTCTTGATGGAGGAAGCATGGATCATCGTTTGCTTGAAATCGTGGCTTGTCCGGTGTGTAACGGACGGCTGATTTTTGACAAAGAAAAGCAGGAACTGATTTGCAAAATCGAAGGGCTGGCTTACCCGGTGCGGGACGGCATTCCTGTCCTGCTGGAAAATGAAGCCCGTACGCTGGCGCCGGATGAGATCGCACAATGACGTTTACTGCAATTATTCCCGCCCGCTATGCATCCACCCGGTTACCGGGCAAGCCGCTGGCGGATATTCATGGCAAGCCGATGGTGGTGCACGTAATGGAACGCGCCCGCGAGTCTGGCGCCAGCCGTGTAGTAGTGGCAACCGATCACGCGGATGTCGCCCGTGCCATTGAACAGGCGGGCGGCGAAGTGTGCCTGACCAGCCCGGATCATAACTCCGGCACCGAACGACTGGCCGAGGTTATCGACCGTTACGGTTTTGCCGATGATGAAATCATCGTCAACGTGCAGGGCGATGAACCGCTGATTCCGCCTGTAATCATCCGTCAGGTAGCGGACAATCTGGCCGGCAGCCGCGCGGGTATGGCTACGCTAGCGGTGCCGATTACCACGTGTGAAGAAGCGTTCAATCCAAACGCGGTAAAAGTGGTGACGGATGCCGAAGGGTATGCGCTTTACTTCTCGCGCGCGACCATTCCGTGGGAACGGGACCGGTTTGCCGAATCCCGTGATGCCATCGGCGATCATTTCCTGCGCCATATCGGTATTTATGCCTATCGTGCCGGATTTATTCGCCGTTATGTCGGCTGGGCGCCCAGCCAGCTGGAGAAAATCGAAATGCTGGAGCAGCTGCGCGTGCTCTGGTATGGCGAGAAAATCCATGTAGCCGTCGCCAAAGAAGTGCCGAGCGTCGGGGTGGACACGCCTGAAGATCTGGCTCGTGTCAGAGCGGTGATGTCGGCAGCCTGATTCCGGCTCCCCACGAATCTTTTCGATAAGCGTATGCGTTGTTGGCGTATACGCTTTTTTTATCCCGCAGATTATCGGCTATCACTAAAGCCAGTAAATACGCTAATCACCCGCCGCTATTGTTATGCCACAAATGGTATAGCTTAATTAATAAATCTATTAGCAGGAATAATAAAAGCCCGTGCCGCAGGTGCACAATTGTTAATCATGACTTATTATTGGTCGGCATTTATCCGATGGCGGTGAATGCTCTGGGTTTTGTTTTACTTAAGGATGGAGTGACACAATGAAAGTGAATAAAAAATTTTTACCCGCAATAATTGGATGCGTGTTGGCCGGGACGGCAGCACAAAGTCTGGCAGCCGAATATTATCTGGCGCCGAATGGCAGTGATTCAGCCAGCGGCAGCAAGAGCGCACCCTGGAAGTCCTTTTCCCGCGCGCAGCAGACCCTCTCTCCCGGCGACCGCCTGTGGGTCCGCGGTGGAACCTACACCTTCACCGCCGGGCTTAACAGCTGCGCCAGCCAGACGGATATCGTGAACGCCATTACCCTGAATAAGAGTGGTACTTCGGGTAAACGCATCGAATATGTGGCTTATAGCGGCGAAACGCCGGTGTTTGATTTTAGCCAGATGAAAGATGATTGCCGCGTTAAAGGATTTAACGTAGTAGCCAACTGGGTTACCCTCAAAGGTTTGGAAATCAAAGGGGTACCGCAAAATAACAACAAGAACCACGAATCCTGGGGGGTGTGGATTAACGGCAGCAACAACCGTTTCGAACAACTCAATATCCACCACATCATGGGGACCGGGCTGTTTTTAAAGAACGGAGCCAACAACACCGTACTCAACACCGACTCTCATCACAACTATGACCCGCTGACCTCCAATGGCGCAGGTCAGAGCGGCGATGGTTTCGGCGCGCACATTGCCGCCAATATGCCGGGCAACATTTTCAGCGGCTGTCGCGCCTGGGCTAACTCGGATGACGGCTTTGACCTGATCAACGCCTACTCATCGGTGACGATTGAGAACTCCTGGGCCTGGTCGCACGGTTACCTGCCGGGCACCACCACTTCGCTGCCCGCTGGTAATGGCAACGGTTTCAAAGCCGGGGGTTACGGCGCTCAGTACGTGAGCAATGCGCCGAAACACATCGTGCGGAACTCGGTGGCATTCCTGAATAAAGCCGCGGGTTTCTATGCCAACCATCACCCGGTGGCGAATGATTTCTTCAACAATACGTCGTTCAAAAATACCGTCAATTACAGCATGCGTGGCATCGATGCGAGCGGTAACGCCATCGCGTTGGGCACGTTGCGTAACAACATCTCTTATGCTGCACGTTCGCAATCGCTGGCCTATACCGATGGCGCCAACATGCGTTACAACTCCTGGAACTTCAGCAACGTGATTTCCGATTCTGAATTCCAGAGCGTGTCCACTACCGGTTGGGATGCGGCGCGTCAGGCTGACGGCAGCCTGCCGGTGCTGAAAAACCTGCGTCTGGCGTCAGACAGCTGGATGATCGACAAGGGCGGCGATGTCAAAATCGCCTATAAAGGCGCCGCGCCGGATCTGGGTGCGTTTGAGCTGAAATAAGCGGAGAAAATGCTGCTATCCGCGGTAATTATCGGAAAAACTGTCGGATGACGTAACAGATGCCCGCTTCGGCGGGCATTTTTTTGCCGATGACGACGGCAATTGCAGCGTGGGCGCTCTGTCTATGCTCCATCCCGCATTTCGTTAACCGACATGCGTCGCTACATATCCTGTTTTCTTTGATCTGTATTGGGGAAATTGTTGTGTGCTGCTCGCATGATAAGTGCAAGAGCGTGCCTGTAACCGCGAGATCTTATCGCCTATGGAACTGTTAAAAGCCGAGTTGAGTACGGTGCTGGGCGAGTCGCTCAGCCGTCTTGAACGCATCAGTGAACAACCCTATGCGCATCTGTATGCCTTGTATGACCGCGCGGGCAACGCTATGCCGCTGCTGGCGAAAAGTTACATCTGCCAGGGGATTGCCGGGCAGGAAGCCTACAAGCTGACCATGCTGGCCCGGGAAGGTGAAGTCAGGCTGCCGACGGTCTACGGGATGGTGATGACCCATCAGGCGCCTTACAAAGAGCTGCTGCTTATCGAGCGTCTGCGTGGCGTGTCGGTGGAGGCGCCGTCCCGTTCGCCTCAGCGTTGGACGCTGCTGATGGACCAGATCGTCGAAAGCATGCTGGCCTGGCATCGTATCGATAGCCACGGCTGCGTCGGCACAGTGGACAGCACGCAGGACAACAGCTGGCCGAACTGGTATCGCCAGCGGCTGGAAGTGCTGTGGGCTACGCTGATGAATGTCAACGCCGCGCAGCTGACGCAGCAGGACCGCGCCGTACTGTACCGATCCCGGCAGAGCCTGCCCGCGCTGTTTGCGGATTTCGATGACAATTGCGTGCTGGTGCACGGCAACCTGACTCTGCGCAGCATGCTGAAAGATCCGCGCAGCGATCAACTGCTGGCGATGATCAATCCCGGCATGATGCTGTGGGCGCCGCGTGAGTACGACCTGTTCCGTTTATGTGAAGAGTCGGGCATGCCGGAACAACTGTTTTACCACTACCTGAAGCAGGCGCCGCTGGCCGAATCCTTCGTCTGCCGCCGCTGGCTGTACATCTTGTGGGCCGCGGTTTCCCGTTACATCCACACCGGCCAGTTGGACCGCCCGTTGTTCGATACCGCGACCCGCGAATTACTGCCCTGGCTGGAATAATCGGCGACGCGGGCGATCTTTGATCACCCGCGTACAGGCATCAGGACTCCGGCGGTGGCGTAACGCCTTTCATTTGTTGCCAGATCAGACCCAATCCTTCATACCAGGCGCGCTCGCTGTGCGACAGATAGAGTGCGGACGGAAATACCCGTTCCCATGGGTTAAGCGGCGAGGTGATGGCCAACTGGTTGGCCGGCGCCGGGATCGGATGCAGCCCGCGCGCCTGGAAAAAGCGGATGGCGCGCGGCAGATGGTTGGCGGACGTCACCAGCAGGAACGGCTGTTTGCCGACCAGCGCTTCGGTTCCGGCCGCCTCTTCTTCGGTATCGCGAGCCTGGTCCACCAACAGGATATCCTGCGCCGGGACGCCCAGGCTTTCGGCGACGCGGGCGGAGGTGCTGGCGCTGGTAACCGGATTGCCCTGCGCGGCGGCGCCGGTGAAAATCAGCTTGGATCCAGGGTTGGCGCGCCATAGCCTGATGCCTTCGGTGACGCGCGCCAGACTGTTATTGATCAGGTTGGCGCTGGGGGGCCAGTCCGGGTTGAAGGTGTAACCGCCGCCCAGCACCACGATGTAATTCGCCGTGGGGAAATCCGGCGTCCAGGTCGGGTAGCGTGACTCCAGCGGCAACAGCAGCCGATCGGCCACCGGCTGCAGACTCAGCAACAGCAACGCCAGCCAGCCTCCGGTCAGCAGGATCCGGGCGGTTTTCTGCCAACGGGAAAACCACAGCAGGGCGAGGGCAAGACCCATCACCAGCATCAGCAACGGTAGCGGCAGCAACAGACTACCGATGTATTTTTTGACGGCAAACAGCATAAAATAGCGTCCCTTTTGAATGAAAAAACGCCATACGGGCGAAAATAGGCGTTCAGACCATTTATTCTAGGCCAGCCTGTGACAGAATGTCAGGTTCAGAGAAAAACCAGTTGTTTAGGTAGTGCAGTCACCCATCATGCGGAACCGTGGAATGCAGGATCGTAATTTTAACGATATCGCTGACAAATTTGCCCGAAACATTTATGGCACCACCAAAGGGCGGTTGCGTCAGGCGGTATTGTGGCAGGATCTGGAAATTCTGCTGACGCGCCTGCCGTCGCAACCGCTGCGCATTCTGGATGCAGGCGGCGGCGAAGGGCCGATGTCACGTCGGCTGGCCGCGTTGGGGCATCAGGTGTTGTTGTGCGACCTGTCCGATGAGATGATTGCGCGCGCCCGTGAGGCGGCGCAGGAAGCGGGGGTGGCTGATAATATGCGCTTCGTGCGGTGCGCCGCGCAGGACGTCGGCGCGCATTTGTCGCAGCCGGTGGATCTGGTGCTGTTTCACGCCGTGCTGGAGTGGGTGGCGGAGCCGCAGCAGGCGTTGCGGGCATTGACCGACTGTCTGGCGCCGGGCGGCGCGCTGTCGCTGATGTTTTACAACCATCAGGCGCTGGTGATGCGCAACATGGTGCTGGGCAATTTCGGCTATGTGGACGCCGGCATGCCCAAGCGCAAACGCCGTTCGCTGTCGCCGGATCACCCGCTTGACCCGCCGCAGGTCTATCAGTGGCTCGCCGAACTGGGGCTACAGCTGAACGGCAAGACCGGCATACGGGTGTTTCATGACTACCTACAGAACAAGCAACAACAGATTGACGATTTTGACCTGCTGCTGGCGCTGGAACAGCGCTACTGCCGGCAGGAACCCTTTGTCAGCCTGGGGCGCTACATTCATGTTATGGCGCACAAGCATGTCATGGCGCACAAGCCCCCTATGAAGGATGCATTATGAGTGATTTTTCCCAGACCGTACCCGAACTGGTTGCCTGGGCGAGAAAAAATGACTTCGCCATTACGCTGCCCACCGAGCGTCTGGCGTTTTTGCTGGCTATCGCCACCCTGAACGGCGAACGTATGGACGGCGAAATGAGCGAAGGGGAACTGGTGGACGCCTTCCGTCACGTCAGCAAGGGTTTTGAGCAGACCAATGAAACCATTCCGGTGCGCGCCAATAATGCGATCAACGATCTGGTGCGTCAGCGGTTGATTAACCGTTTTACCAGCGAACTGGCGGACGGCAACGCTATCTATCGCCTGACGCCGCTGGGTATCGGCATCACCGACTATTACATTCGTCAGCGCGAGTTTTCCGCGCTGCGCCTGTCGATGCAGTTGTCGATCGTGGCGCAGGAGTTGGGACGAGCGGCGGAAGCGGCGGAAGAGGGCGGCGACGAGTTCCACTGGCATCGCAATGTCTTCGCGCCACTCAAGTATTCGGTGGCGGAGATTTTCGACAGCATCGACCTGTCGCAGCGGGTGATGGATGAGCAGCAACAAGGGGTGAAAGAGAATATCGCCGGGCTGCTCAATCAGGACTGGCGCGCTGCGATTTCCAGCTGTGAAAAGCTGCTGACCGAAACTTCCGATACCCTGCGGGAATTGCAGGACACGCTGGAAGCGGCGGGCGACAAGCTACAGACCAGCCTGCTGCGTATTCAGGACGCCACGCTCGGTCAGGCGGCGCTGTCGTTTGTCGACAATCTGGTCTTCGACCTGCAGGGCAAACTCGATCGCATCATTAGCTGGGGTCAGCAGAGCATCGACCTGTGGATCGGCTATGACCGTCACGTACATAAATTCATCCGTACCGCCATCGATATGGATAAAAATCGCGTGTTTTCCCAGCGTTTGCGCCAGTCGGTACAGAGCTATTTCGAGGCGCCGTGGGCGCTGACCTACGCCAATGCCGATCGTCTGCTGGATATGCGCGATGAAGAGCTGGCGCTGCGTTCCGAGGAAGTCACCGGCGAATTGCCGCCGGATTTGGAGTATGAAGCCTTTAGCGAAATCCGTGAGCAGATCGCCGCGATGATCGAGCAGGCGCTGCAAAAATACAAACAGCAACAAATACCGCTTAATCTGGGCGACGTAGTGCGGGAGTACCTGACGCAGTATCCGCGCTCGCAGCATTTCGACGTTGCCCGAATCGTGGTCGACCAGGCGGTTCGCCTGGGCGTGGCCGAAGCTGATTTCACTGGATTGCCTGCGCTGTGGCAGGCAATCAATGATTACGGAGCCAAGGTGCAGGCCCATGTCATCGATAAATATTGATCAACACGTTTCTGCGCGGCTGATGACCGCGCTCTCCAACACATTGTTTCCGGCGCTGGACAGCCAGTTGCGCGCCGGGCGCCACATTGGCGTGGAGGAGCTGGAGAATCACGTTTTCCTGATGGATTTTCAGGATGAGCTGGAACAATTCTACGGCCGTTACAACGTGGAGCTGATTCGCGCGCCGGAAGGCTTTTTCTACCTGCGGCCGCGCTCCACCACGCTGATCCCGCGCTCGGTGCTGTCCGAGCTGGACATGATGGTGGGCAAGATCCTTTGCTACCTCTACCTCAGCCCGGAACGTCTGGCGCACGAGGGGATTTTCAGCCAGCAGGAACTGTACGAGGAACTGCTGAGCCTGGCGGACGAAAACAAACTGCTGAAGCTGGTGAACCAGCGTTCCACCGGGTCGGACCTCGACCGGCAGAAACTGCAGGAGAAAGTCCGCACCTCGCTCAACCGTCTACGCCGTCTCGGCATGATTTATTTCATGGGGACCGACAGCAGCAAATTCCGCATTACCGAGGCGGTGTTCCGCTTCGGCGCCGATGTGCGCAGCGGCGACGATCCGCGCGAAGCACAACTGCGGATGATTCGCGACGGCGAAGCCATGCCGGTTGATGGCAGCCTGTCGCTGGACGATAGCGATGATGGCGACGGCGCTGGCGATAACGCTTCCAGTGATGACCAACGTGCTGAGGATGAACAGGAATGATTGAACGCGGTAAATTTCGCTCACTGACGCTGGTTAACTGGAACGGTTTCTTTGCCCGCACCTTTGATCTGGACGAGCTGGTGACCACCCTGTCCGGGGGCAACGGCGCCGGAAAATCCACTACCATGGCGGCGTTTATCACCGCGCTGATCCCGGACCTGACGCTGCTGCACTTCCGTAATACCACGGAAGCGGGCGCCACCAGCGGCTCCCGCGACAAGGGGCTGCACGGCAAGCTGCGCGCCGGCGTGTGTTACTCGGTGCTGGATGTGGTCAATTCGCGCCATCAGCGCGTGCTGGTCGGGGTCCGGCTGCAGCAGGTCGCCGGGCGCGACCGCAAGGTCGACATCAAACCCTTCACCATTCAGGGGCTGCCGGTCGCCGTCTCGCCGACGCAGATCCTCACCCAGACGGTGGGCGATCGTCAGGCGCGGGTGTTGTCGCTGCAGGAAGTGAAAGACCGGCTCGACGAGTACGAAAGCGTCCAGTTCAAGCAGTTCAACTCCATTACCGATTACCATTCGCTGATGTTCGATCTCGGCGTCGTGCCGCGGCGCCTGCGTTCGGCATCGGACCGCAGCAAGTTCTATCGCCTGATCGAAGCCTCGCTGTACGGCGGGATTTCCAGCGCCATCACCCGGTCGCTGCGCGACTACCTGCTGCCGGAAAACAGCGGGGTGCGTAAAGCTTTCCAGGACATGGAGGCCGCGCTGCGCGAAAACCGCATGACGCTGGAGGCGATTCGCGTCACCCAGTCGGACCGTGACCTGTTCAAGCACCTGATTTCCGAAGCCACCTCTTACGTGGCGGCGGATTACATGCGCCACGCCAATGAACGGCGCATCCATCTGGACGGCTCGCTGGCGCTGCGTCGCGAATTGTTCGCCAGCCGCAAGCAGTTGATCACCGAGCAGACCCGTCATGTGGAAATGGCGCGGGAACTGCAAGAGCAGAGCGGCGCTGAAAGCGATCTGGAAACCGATTATCAGGCCGCCAGCGATCACCTCAATCTGGTGCAAACCGCGATGCGTCAGCAGGAGAAGATCGAACGTTACAACGCCGATCTGGAAGAACTGAGCTACCGGCTGGAAGAGCAAAACGAGGTGGTGGAAGAGGCGCGCGATCAGTTGGAAGAGAGCGAAGCCCGCGCCGACGCCGCCGAGCAGGAAGTGGATGAACTGAAAAGCCAACTGGCCGACTACCAGCAGGCGCTGGATGTGCAGCAGACGCGCGCCATTCAGTACAATCAGGCGCAGCAGGCGCTGGAGCGCGCCCGCAGCTTGTGTCAGGTGCCGGAACTGACGCCGGACAATGCCGATGAATGGCTCGACAGTTTCCAGGCTAAAGAGCAGGAAGCCACCGAACTGCTGTTGATGCTGGAGCAGAAACTGAGCGTGGCGGACGCCGCCAACAGCCAGTTCGAACAAGCATACCAACTGGTGTGCCGCATCGCCGGCGCCATCAGCCGCAGCGAAGCCTGGGACGTGGCCCGCGATGTGCTGCGCGACAGCTCTTCTCAGCGCTATCTGGCCGAGCAGGTGCAGCCGCTGCGTATGCGGTTGTCGGAACTGGAACAACGCCGGCGCGAGCAGCAGGACGCCGAGCGTCTGTTGCAGGAGTTCGTCAAGCGCAGCGGTCAGGATTACCAGCCGGAAGATCTCGACAGCCTGCAGCAGGAGCTGGAAGCCCGTATCGAAGACCTGTCCGTTCGCGTGTCGGAAGCCGGCGAGCACCGCCTGGCGCTGCGTCAGGAACTGGAGCAGATCCAGCAGCGTATCGCGCAGTTGACCACCCGCGCGCCGGTATGGCTGGCGGCGCAGGAAGCGCTGACCCAGCTTGGCGAGCAGAGTGGCGAAAACTTTGTCGACAGTCAGCAGGTCACCGAATTCATGCAGCAACTGCTGGAGCGCGAGCGTGAAACCACGGTGGAGCGCGACCGCGTGGCGGTGCGCAAGCAGCAGGTGGATGCGCAGATTGAGCGCCTGAGCCAGCCGGGCGGTTCCGAAGATCCGCGCCTTAACGCGCTGGCGGAACGGTTTGGCGGGGTGCTGCTATCCGAAATTTATGACGACGTCACGTTGGATGACGCGCCGTACTTCTCCGCGTTATACGGCCCGTCGCGTCATGCCATCGTGGTGGCGGATCTGTCGCTGGTGCGCGAACAACTGGCCGGCCTGGACGATTGCCCGGAAGATCTCTACCTGATCGAGGGAGATCCGCAATCGTTCGACGACAGCGTGTTCGAGGTGGAGGAGCTGGAGAAAGCGGTGGTGGTGAAAACCGCCGAGCGCCAGTGGCGCTACTCGCGCTTCCCGGAGGTGCCGCTGTTCGGCCGCGCCGCCCGCGAGCAGCGGCTGGAGAGCCTGCGTGAAGAGCGCGAGCAACTGGCCGAGCAGTACGCCACGCTGTCGTTTGACGTGCAGAAGATTCAGCGTCTGCATCAGGCGTTCAGCCGCTTTATCGGCAGCCACCTGGCGGTGGTGTTCGAATCGGATCCGGAAGCGGAAATTCGCCAGATCAGCACCCGGCGCGGCGAGCTGGAGCGCGCCATCAGCAATTTCGATAGCGAAAACCAGCAGCAGCGTCAGCAGTATGAACAAGCCAAAGAGCAGGCCGGCATGCTGAACCGCCTGATTCCGCGTATCAGCCTGTTGTGCGACGACGCGCTGGCGGATCGGGTGGAAGTATTGCGCGAAGAGCTGGACGAAGCCGAAGAGGCCGCCCGTTTCATGCAGCAGCACGGTGCGTCGCTGGTGAAACTGGAGCCGCTGGCGGCGGTGTTGCAGAACGACCCGCAACAGCATGAACAGATGCGCGAAGATTACGCGCAGGCGCAGGCGTCGCAGCGCGCCGCCAAACAGCAGGCTTTCTCCCTGACCGAAGTGGTCCAACGCCGCGCCCATTTCAGCTACACCGATTCGGCGGGCATGCTTAACGCCAACGCCGATCTCAACGATAAACTGCGTCAGCGGCTGGAGCAGGCGGAGCAGGAACGTACCCGCGCCCGCGAACAACTGCGCCAGCAGCAGGCGCAACTGACGCAGTACAGCCAGTTGCAGGCGTCGCTGAAGAGCTCTTACGACGCCAAGCGCGACATGCTCAAGGAACTGACGCAGGAACTGTCGGACATCGGCGTGCGCGCCGATGCGGACGCCGAAGCGCGCGCTCGTACGCGTCGCGATGAACTGCACGCCGCCTTGAGCGCCAACCGTTCCCGCCGCAATCAGCTGGAGAAACAGATCACCTTCTGTGAAGCGGAGATGGACGGTTTGCAGAAGAAACTGCGCAAGCTGGAGCGCGATTACCACGTCATGCGCGAGCAGGTGGTGACCGCCAAGGCGGGCTGGTGCGCGGTGATGCGGCTGGTGAAAGACAATGGCGTCGAGCGCCGTCTGCACCGTCGTGAACTGGCGTACATGAGCGGCGACGAACTGCGTTCCATGTCGGATAAGGCGCTGGGGGCGTTGCGCCAGGCGGTGGCGGACAACGAACATCTGCGTGATGTGCTGCGTATGTCGGAAGACCCGAAACGGCCGGAACGCAAAGTGCAGTTCTACATTGCGGTGTACCAGCATCTGCGTGAGCGTATCCGGCAGGATATCATCCGCACCGATGACCCGGTGGAAGCCATCGAACAGATGGAAATTGAGCTGAACCGGCTGACCGAAGAGCTGACGGCTCGCGAGAAGACGCTGGCGATCAGTTCCCGCAGCGTGGCGAACATCATCCGCAAGACCATTCAGCGCGAGCAGAACCGCATCCGCATGCTCAACCAGGGGCTGCAGGCGGTAGCGTTCGGTCAGGTGAAGAGCGTGCGGCTGAATGTCAACGTACGCGAAACCCACACCACGCTGCTTAATGTGCTGTCCGAGCAGCAGGAACTGCATCAGGACCTGTTCAACAGCACCCGCCTGACCTTCTCCGAAGCGCTGGCGAAGCTGTATCAGCGCCTGAACCCGGAAATCGACATGGGGCAGCGCACGCCGCAGACCATCGGCGAAGAGCTGCTGGATTACCGCAACTATCTGGAGATGGAAGTGGAAGTCAACCGCGGCGCCGACGGCTGGCTGCGTGCCGAGAGCGGGGCGCTGTCCACCGGTGAAGCGATCGGTACCGGGATGTCGATTCTGGTGATGGTGGTGCAGAGCTGGGAAGAAGAGTCCCGTCGCCTGCGCGGCAAGGATATTTCACCGTGCCGTCTGCTGTTCCTCGACGAAGCGGCGCGTCTGGACGCCAAGTCCATCGCCACCTTGTTCGAACTGTGCGAACGGCTGGAAATGCAGCTGATTATCGCCGCGCCGGAGAACATCAGCCCGGAAAAAGGCACCACTTACAAACTGGTGCGAAAAGTGTTCCAGAACCACGAGCATGTACACGTGGTCGGGCTGCGTGGGTTTGCTTCTGAAACGAAAGAGAACCTGCTGACGCCGTAATTTCCTCTGCGTAATTCTCATCTGAGCAACAATGCGCCATACCGTCGGGTATGGCGCATTGTCCCCGGGATCCCTGTCTTTTCGCTGGCGCGGCGTTTTTGTTTGCGCCGCCCGGTTTTCATCCGAATGCGATTTTCCCCTTGTCAGGCACGGCGTTTCGCCGAGTCATCCCGGCTTGCATGACGTAATTTTTCGGTGGGCGTCAGCGTGGTGATCGCTGTTCCCTCACCGCGCTGGCAATGCTATTCCGATATGCAGACTCATGGAGATGAACATGGTAGACAGACTGACACCCTATAAGCTGGCGCCGCTGGCGGATGAGGCGGTAGTGTCGAATTACGTGAAGAACGTCAGCAATTATGTGATGACCAATAACCTGAACGCCGAAGGGTATAGCGCCCTCAACAAGTCGGGCATTTTGCTGCAAACGCATGAAACGAAACTATTTGGTTATAATGCGATCTCCGCAGGCAAATCCATCGGCACGATTCTGATCATTTCCAATCAACTAATGAGCGGGCTGGCGACCATGAAGGCGTGGGCGAAGACGCTGAGTGACGCCGCAACATCGGATGCAGTGAAATTCCAGAACGTCGAATGGCTGATCCATCTGCACCTGAATTCACCTCTGATGACCGACTGGGTTATCACGACGGGAGCCGCGAATCTGATCAAAGAACTGGATACACAGGGAAAGGGGGCGGTAAAAATCCGGTTTGCCATTGATTGCAGCGCCTGGTTGATGAACCGGGAGCATCGGAGGCTGGACAATGCCGCTGCGCCCGCCGATGCGGATTCATCGATAGTGAAAGGCAAATTGTCATTGCGGACGAACAGGCTGAAAACCATACCCTATGGACTGCTGCGATCGTTCGGTTTGCACAAAGCCCTGCTGTTGAACCAGCGTCCCCTGAATGTTAACGACCGTTACCTGATCGTCGATGTGGAGCCGGGAGAAGCGCTGGTTCCTTATGCGGATACGCCGGATAAAGAGATTGGCAGCAACCGTGCGAAGTGTTTTCTGGCAACCTGGAATAAGCTGATCGGCGATAACAAAGTGGTCTATAACCGGTTGCAGTGGCTACCCCATTATGCCGGTACTATGGCGTCGGAATGGTACAACATTAAATACCCTGACGGCGCGCCGGTGGATAACGTGAATGGCAAGGACATCCGAATCATCAAGAGCAACGACACCAAGCTGAAAGTCGAGCTGGCGGTGAAAACCTGCATGGACAAACTGACCGCATTCCTGAATACCGCCGGTGCTACCAGCGATTATCCCAGCGAACCTTTGCTGGGGTTTAGCATAAGTGATTATGTATCTCCGCAGGTGATAACGGCGATGGCGGGAACGACGGCTAAATCGAAGGTGGCGGCCGAGCGGGAATTCATGCTGGACGGCAAGGCGGTGGCCTATGTGGAGGTGTGCAATGTGATGGGGATAGGCTCCGGTGAAGGGCAGTCTCTGGCGGGAAATATTAATGCCGCGGATTGTACCGGCACTCGGATTTGGACCTCCTCATGGGGAGCGTTAAAGGATATTGTCGGCAGCAAGCTGCGCCTGGAACGGGTGGAATCCGGCGGTACGGTCAGTTATACGCCCAAAGCGAAGATAACCGTGCAGGATCTGAAGGATATGGGCGGGGTTTATGTGGGCAATGATCCGGGCACAACCGTCATCGTTGAGTTCTGAGTGACGTCTGCCGCTGGCGGGACGGTATAATGTTGAGAACAAACCTGTTCGGGCTGTGTGATACAGCCCGTTTTATTCTTTATCGTCGGTTAGTCTGACAAGCGGAACCAGCCATTCGGGGCGTGTGCTGCTTGGGTACTTTTCAACAGGCAGCAGGGGGTGCACAATCCTGCGGTTCAACTGGCCGATAATATCGCTGGTTACATCAAGCAGCAGGGGATAGACGGCGCTCTTCCCGATGTTACTGTATACAGTGAATTGCATTCTTAAAATGTCCTGTACTCATCGCTGAAACAACCGTGTTCATCGTGAAAGCGGTTAAGAGCTTCCAGCGCTTCGTTATTTTCCTTCTGCCACTTCGTTTGCCGGAAGCGGAACGACCCTGGTTGCGGCGCAGGCGGGGGGATACAGCTTTACAGGTGTGGAGATGACTTCACATTACTCTGATCTTGCAAGAGCGCGGCTCAGCAACTGGCGGCCTTGTAGGCAGTCGCTGTTCAACCACATAGCAAAACGCCGCCTCCGTGCAGCGCTTTGCTGACTGAAGAGCTTCCCGACTACCCACCTGAACGCGCCGCCCGCTCGCCTTCATCCGGCAGTGGGTCGCGGCCGTGCGCCTCACTCGTCGGACGGCGCCAGTTCCCACCCATCGTTTTCACTGCCGTGGGAGAGCGGATTGTCCTCGCCGGCAGCGGTGGGCAGGTCGGACGGGGCGAGGGTGTAGCTATACAGCTCGTGCAGCACCTGCTGCATCGGCGTGTAGTAGATGAAGGCACGGCCGTTAGGCTCGCCGGAGGAGATGATCCCGATCAGTTGCCGCTCGTAGGTGACGACTGGTCCGCCGGAGTCGCCGGCGTCGATGCTATTGAACTCGTCCCCGTCGGCGGCCTCGATGTGATCATAACTCGGTCGCCAAATTCCCGGCGCGAGAGACATGCCTCGCCACACGCAGCGGACGCCGGTGCGCCAACCGCTTGTGCAGAACCGCCCATCCGGCGCGTTCGTCCACCCGGTAACAGCAACTCGCGCTTCCGGCCCGCCACGCGGCATGAAGACCTGGTTATGTGCACGGGGGGTGTAGGTCTGGATCGGATTGCAGAGCACCGCGCTGTTGTGGGAGGCGCAGTGCAGCGCCATCGGATTCGGCTGGGGCGAAACCCGCACAAGCTCAATGTCTGAGCCGGCCGACTGCCACACGACGTTGCCGATGGCAGTGGAGGTACCACCCAGGTGGATAGTCGCGTACATCGGCGCACAGTGCCTGGCCAGCACGATCCATCGTGTGGCACGTTGGTACGGCGTCAGTCTGGAGAAGATGCTCGTGGGCACCACAACCGCCCCTACGGTGCATGATCCAAAGGGAACGCCGACCTTCGAGCCGGAGATGAGCGGCAGGACGGCGCGGTCGGGGTTGCGAGGCTGCACGACGGGCGGGGTTTGCGCCGTGGCGACCGAGGATGCGAGGGTGGCGACAATGGCTATTGCGATGGCTGCCATACGTTTTTGCAGTTGTCGGGTTTTCATCAGGGGGCGACTCCTCTCAAGGATGTTGGGATCGGGGAAGTGGTGGTTTCCGGGATAGCAGGATCTCATCAAGGATATCGACCTCCAGACCGCGGCGCTTCTGGCGGTAGTGGTCGATGGTGTCGCGGGTTACAGCGGCCGGGCTCGCGCCCTTGTTGACTATGCCCATAGTTACTGCCCCCCTTTTTTCCCCTTCCGAAGAAGGAGTCTGGCCATAAAGCTCACTCGGCAAGGTCTTGTTGACCGGAACGAGCCGCGACATATTGGGTTCTTGCGGTGGTTTCGGCGATGTAATACATCCCGCCAAGGCACTGACCGCTACGAGCATTGCTACCGCTAACAGAGAACTTCTCCTGTACTCACGGGAGGAAAATGGTATTTCATTGAAATTGCACTTTCAACGATTTGATATCTCCCCGCCCTAAAGGGAGAGGATTCCTACAGCGTTCAGACCGGAGCCTGACTTGCCTCGGTGGGTTCCTGCTTCATCGAGCGGCTTAAAGCTGCCATCTCTCCACAGGCTAACGAGGCATGTCCTGCCGCTCAGGGCTTAGGCACTAAAATGAACTGGCGATAATTCATTATACTCAAAACATAAATTCGTAAATTTAGTGGAAAGCATTTTGATGAAAGGACTGATTCAGTCATTTGCTGATTCAATACTGTCATCCGCACATTAAAAAACGCACACCAAAGCGAATAATGTCTTCGCCAGTTGCTCATGCCGATGTGTCACTTATCTGCGAGCTTGATGAACAATGGAGTTTTGTTGGCAGTAAAGCCCGCCAGCACTGGCGTTGGTATGCATACAACACCAAAACAGGCGGTATTCTGGCGTATACTTTCGGTCCCCGAACTGATGAAGTCTGCCGTGAATTATTGGCGTTACTTACACCGTTCGCTATTGGCATGATAACCAGCGACGACTGGGGCAGCTATAGTCGTGAAGTGCCAAAGGATAAGCATCTCACCGGAAAGATTTTCACCCAGCGTATCGAACGTAACAATCTGACGCTAAGAACCCGAATTAAGCGTCTGGCACGTAAAACAATCTGTTTCTCACGTTCAACTGAGGTACATGAAAAAGTGATCGGGGCCTTCATAGAAAAATATATGTTCTACTAATTGGAGCCACCACCCCATTTTTCAATAATGACTTTTACCGATCCGGAGTCATCCGATCTTTGCCAGTCTTCAAGAAATAAATCGAAGCCGCCACCCTGCGGAAATGCATGGATAATTCCCGCGGCCTGGATACCATCATTATTTAACCCATAGTAATTGACGGAAGCCGTATGATCGGCTGTGCTGGTCCGGTTGTAGACCCGCAGCGCAGCGGATTTGGATTGCGTGTTGCCGGCCTGCCCGCTGGCATAGTCAACACCTGCTGAGGTTGGATCAATTCTGAATCGATAGACACCGGCCTGAACATCCTTTTCGACATAGGCGGAGCCGCCCGGAATAAGGTTTCCATACCCGTCCAACGTAACGGTCTTATACGATTGCCAATCGGCCAGTGCAGAGTGAGACATTAACAGTGAAGTGGCGGCCAACGAGGAAGCAATGATTAATTTTTTTACTGTCTTGTTCATATCAAAATATCCTTTTAAAAAAAGTGGATTAATGGTTGATTCATTTACATATAAAATCAAGTACTAACGTTAAACATAATGTGGATGCCGCTGTAATTTGTTACTGCGACTCATCAATAGCGATGATGAAATGCGCCGGTGAAAGAGCCAATTGCACGCCGCAATCGGCAGTGGGCGGTATGCTGTACAGCGAACGGTTTTAAATAGGAGAATAATTTGAATATCAATGCATTACCGCTGGATGCCAATATCAATGGCTGGTCGGCGATGTTGTCGCCGCGAGAAAGCCGCCCCGCGTTGCGTCGTTCGATCACCGCCGACTGGCTGGTAATAGGCGCGGGTTACGCCGGGTTGGCGTTCGCCCGCCGGATAGCGGAGCATCGCCCGCATGAGCAGGTAGTGGTGCTGGATGCCGTTGACATTGACGACAGCGCGTCCGCGCGAAATTCCGGCTTCGCTATCGACCTGCCGCACAATATCGGCAGCTCCACCGCGGAGCTGGAGAAAGCCGCCAACTATCGCCGCCTGCTGCATGCCGGGCTGGCGCAACTGGAAACGCTGATCGCCCGTCATGGCATTGATTGCGACTGGAACCGCCACGGCAAGTATCATTGCATTGTTCGACCTGAACTGAATGGATTGCTGGAACACTACGCCCACGAATTGCAGGCGCTGTCGGAACCGTACCAGTTAGTGCAGGGCGATGCGCTGGCCCGCAAGCTGGGCACCTCCTATTACCATGCGGCGATCCATACGCCGAATTGCGTGTTGCTCAACCCGGCGGCGCTGGTGCGAGGGCTGGCGGATAGTCTGCCCGATAACGTGACGCTGTATGAGCGCTCGCCGGCGCTGGAGATTCAACCCGGCAAAACGGTGCGGGTGCGCACGCCTTACGGCGAGGTGCGGGCCCGGCATCTGATGGTGGCGACCAATGGCTGCGCCCGGCAACTGCCGATGTTCTCCCGCCAGGTGGTGGGATTGTCGACGTTTGCCACGCTCACTGAACCGCTGACGGCGGAACAGCAACAGCGGATCGGTCAGATTGACGAGTGGGGTATGACGCCGGCCAATGCCATCGCGGGCGCTACGCTGCGTTACACCCGCGATCGCCGTTTCCTGATTCGCCAGCATGTGGCTTATGTTCCGGGTTACACTGTCACGGCGCGCCACACCGCGGAGATCACGCGGCAGCATCAGGCGATTTTTCTGTCCCGCTTCCCGCAGTTGGCCGAGGTATCGGTCGCTCATACCTGGTCCGGCATGATCAGCGTCACCCGTAACGGGGCGCCGGGCTGGGGAAAATATGGCGATAATGTGTATGCCGCCGTAGGGTGCAACGGCGCCGGCATCTCTAAGCAGACCGTCGCAGGCAGCACGCTGGCGGATCTGGCGACCGGTGTCGATAACCCGCTGATCGCTGATATGCAGGCGTTGGGTAGACCCAGTTATATCCCGCCACGTCCGTTGCTGGATATGGGCGTACGCGGCAGTATTTTGAAAGAGTGCTGGCTGGGACGAAAAGAATACTAGGCACCGCTCTGCAATTATTCACGTCTGGCGCGCTCGCGAATAATTGCGAAGCGCCATTTAAACAGAGCACCCTTTAAACCGAGCAACGTCATGGATGACGGGCTTTTTCCAGTTGCTGAGTGGCGACGTTTTTATCCGCTCGATTAATGCCGTGTGATGGTGTTTTCCTGTTGAATCAGCAGCAGGATTTGCCGGTAAAGCGCTTTCACGCGTTCTCGCTGTTGCGGCCCTAGCGCCGCGTAATTATTTAATCCCGGCGCAGAATTGATTTCGATAATATTCCATGACTGCGTAGCGGCATCCATACATAAATCACGGCAGATAATATCAACGCCGGCGATACGCAGCCCCAATGACGCCGTGGCCGTTATTGCCAACGCGGCAAAGCTTTGATGAATGGTATCGGTAAAATCCACCGAGGTTCCGCCAGTGGAGAGATTGGCGTTATCAAGAAGAAAGGTTTTCTGCCCCGCAGGCAGGATGGTCTTGCGACTCAGACCCATATCGGCCAGCTTGATATCGATACGCGGGTCATGCGGGTTAATCTGGCTGCCGGGGCGTCCGCGACGGGTCAGACTCTGTTGAGCCGCGACCAGCAACTGCTGGATTGTCCGCACGCCATCGCCATAAACGGCCAATGGAAATCGCTCGTATGCCGAGATCACGGTTTCACCCAGCACCACCACCCGGTAATCCCGCCCCTGACACACTTGTTCTACCAGTAATACATCCGAGCGGGAAAAAATATGGTTGCAGACTACCGCCATCGACGGCATATCATAAATTTTGGTGACCCACGCTCCCTGACTAAGATTGTTGGGTTTTACAAACACCGGCAACCCCAGCGAGCCGGCAAACCGCCTGGCGTCCTCAATGCCTCTTCTGCTTTCCGGCGCCAGTCTGTTATTCAGCGTTTCCGAAAAGAAGGTTTTGCCCTGCGGCACGTTAAACCCATTTTTGCGCAAGAAATATTTCGTGTAGGACTTGTCCTGAGCGATAGCCGAGGATGCGGAAGGATTAAGGTTGAGATTAGTGTTTTTGAATAAATGTTTCTTTCCGTCAGGAAATATTATTTCACCGACAAAACTGAACTCCGGCTCAAATTCGATCCGGATACCTAATGTAGGTGCTATTTCTGAGAGCAAAGCGGAAACAAAAGGATAAGTCATTTTTCATCTCGCTATACGGCGTATTACCGGTGATGAGATTGTCTTCGGCGTTATTATTGCAATCCGGTACGGGCGATGAAATGCACCGGAATAAAATCAGAGTGGTCCGAGTGAAAATGCAACGATTAAAACGGCTGGCTGATGAGAAAGATAAATAAAAACATGCCTTCTGCTTAATAAAAATGCCTTTTTTATTGTATCTGAACCGGAGCTGGATTCCGCCGAGCCTTATATTCATCGTATGTAAATACAACGTGGAATGGAATAAAAACGCTTGACCTTCCTGTTACTGGAAGGTGCAGTCTGCCAGCGACTACCAATCATTTTCCTGAATGATATCCGCACGGAGGAGAGACGTATGCGTCGCCGCGAGTTTATCAAATTGAGTGCCATGCTGGGGGCGGCTAGCGCCTTACCCTGGTGGAGCCGTTCCGTCTGGGCTGAGGAGCGCCCGACCTTGCCGGTGCCGCCGCTGCTGGCGCCGGATGCGGGCGGCAATATCGCCCTGAAATTGCAGACCGGCAGCATGCGCTGGCTGACGGGGCTGGAAACCGCCACCTGGGGCGTCAACGGCGGATTTTTGGGGCCGGCGCTGCAACTGGAGCAGGGGCAGGCGGTGACCCTCAACGTCACCAACACCCTACCTGAAACCACAACGCTGCACTGGCATGGGATGGAAATTCCGGGTAATGCGGATGGCGGTCCGCAGGCGGAGATCGCGCCGGGCAAAACCTGGACCGCCGCGTTCCGGGTTGAGCAGCCGGCGGCGACAGCGTGGTTTCACCCGCATACTCACGGGGTGACCGGCCGTCAGGTGGCGATGGGGCTGGGCGGCCTGATTCTGATTCAGGATGCCGCCAGCCGGGCATTGTCGCTGCCGTCGCAGTGGGGCGTGGATGATATTCCCCTGATCCTGCAGGACAAACGTCTGGATACGAAAGGGCAAATTGACTACCAGCTGGATGTTATGTCGGCGGCGGTCGGCTGGTTTGGCGATCTGATGCTGACCAACGGCGTGCGCTACCCGCAACACGCTGCGCCGCGCGGGTGGCTGCGGCTGCGGGTCCTGAACGGCTGTAACGCGCGTCCGCTGACGCTGGCGGCCAGCGACGGGCGACCGCTGTATGTGATTGGCAGCGATGGCGGCCTGCTGGCGGAACCGGTGGCAGTAAGCGCATTGAACGTACTGATGGGCGAACGCTTTGAGGTACTGGTGGATGCGCGTGACGGTAAGGCGTTCGATGTAGTGACGCTGCCGGTTACGCAGATGGGGATGAGCGTGCCGCCGTTTGATCAGCCCTTGCCGGTATTACGCATTCAGCCAACCCTGCAACCCGGCGCCGGTACGCTGCCGGAAACGCTGGCGACACTACCGCCGTTGCCGTCAACGTCGGGGCTGAAAACGCGCCAGTTGCAGCTAACCATGGACCCGCAGCTCGATATGCTGGGCATGCAGGCGCTGATGCAGCGCTATGGTATGAAAGCGATGTCGGGCATGGATATGGCGGGACACGGCGCGATGCAGGGGATGTCGCATGGCGGTATGGACATGTCGTCACCCGCATCGACCGGAATGCAGCATGGCGGTATGAGCATGAATCATGGCGGCATGGCTCAGGAGGGAATGAGCCACGGAGGAATGAACCACGGCGGTATGAACCACCAAACGGGACAGGCGTCGGCGGCGCTGGATATCTTGTCCGGCAACCGCATCAATGGCGCGGCGTTCCAGATGGGGCAGCCTCTGTTTGACGTTCGGCGCGGCGACGTCGAGGTGTGGAACATTTCCGGGCAAGGCGACATGATGCTGCACCCTTTCCATATTCATGGCACCCGTTTTCGCATCCTGTCCGAAAATGGCAAACCGCCCGCCGCACACCGGCGAGGCTGGAAAGACATTGTGCATGTGGAAGGCGCCCGCAGCGAGGTACTGGTGCAGTTCAATCATCCGGCGCCGAAAGAGCGGGCATTTATGGCGCACTGCCATCTGCTGGAGCATGAAGACACCGGCATGATGATGTCGTTTACCGTGTCCTGATATACCCTAAATAATTCGAGTTGCAGGACAAAACGCGTTGCGTTTTGAACAACGCAGCGCGTTGGCCCCTTTAGGGCAAGGCTCAGAATGAGCCTTGTAACGCGGCAACCGAGTGAATCCCCAGGAGCTTACTCAAGTAAGTGACTGGGGTGAGCGAGGGCAGCCAACGCATCTGCAACGTGAAGTATGACGGGTATAACGCCTGAATGGCGATGTCCGCGCATGACCGCCTCCATTCAGGCGTTGCTGTCGGACATCGCTCGGGTTTGTTCTTCCTGTCGTTGATCAAAGACTTCCCGCGCCAGCGCCACCTGCGGCAGGTATTCCACCGTCCAGCGGTAAAGCGCCTGAAACGGTTCTTTCAGGGTGTGTCCGAGCGGGGTGATGTGGTATTCCACCGCAATCGGCGAGAAAGTCAGCACCCGCCGCTCCACGATACCGTTGCGCTCCAGTTTGCGCAGACACTGCGTCAGCGCTTTTTGCGTAATGCCTTCCAGGCTGCGTTTGATTTCGTTAAAGCGCAGCGGTTTTTCACACAGCGCGCCCAGCACCAGTACCGACCATTTATCGGCGATCTGTTCCAGCAGAAAACGGCTGGGACAGTTGGCATGCGAGAACGGCGATACGCAGGGTTTTAGCATAGTGGTTTCCTTTAGGCTACCTGGTAGCATTCATGTGCCTGATTGACACCAGGTTTACATTGTATACCATCACGGGTTCATGCCCAAGGAGATGAATTACATGGCTAATACTGATGTTCTGTTCCGTCCTTTTACGCTGAAAACACTGGAATTGAAAAACCGTATTGTGATGGCGCCGATGACCCGCACCTTCGCGCCTGAAGGCATTCCGGGCGATGATATTGCCGCCTATTACCGCCGTCGGGCGGAAGGCGAAGTAGGACTGATTTTGTCGGAAGGTACCGTGGTGGATCGTCCCGGTTCGCGCAACCATCCCGGCATTCCGTTCTTCCACGGCGAACGCGCGCTGAATGGTTGGCAGCAGGTGATTCACGAGGTTCACGCCGCGGGCGGCAAAATGGGGCCGCAGCTGTGGCATGTCGGTTCGGCGCCGCTTAACGACGTGGATTGGGAGCCGGATTACATCGAAAGCCCGTCTGGTCTGTTCTCGCCAGAGGTAGAACGCGGCCATGCCATGACCGATGAAGACATCGCCGATACCATTTCCGCGTTTGGCCGCGCTGCCGCCGACGCGAAACGTCTGGGTTTTGATACGCTGGAACTGCACGGCGCGCACGGCTACCTGATCGACCAGTTCTTCTGGGGAGGAACCAATCAGCGCACCGATGCATTCGGCGGCGCGACGATCAAACAACGCGCACGGTTTGCCGCCGAGGTAGTGAAGAGCGTCCGCGACGCGGTAGGGCCGGACTTCCCGTTGATTCTGCGCGTCAGCCAGTGGAAACAGCAGGATTACAGCGCCCGTCTGGCACCGACCCCGCTGGCGCTGGAAGACTGGCTGGCGCCGCTGGTGTCCGCCGGTGTGGATATTCTGCACTGCTCCCAGCGCCGTTTCTGGGAGCCGGAATTCCCGGATGTGGATGGCGAGAACGGTCTGAACTTCGCCGGCTGGACCAAGAAAGTGACCGGCGCGGCCACGATCAGCGTCGGTTCCGTCGGGCTGTCGGATGAATTCTTCAGCGCCTTTGCCGGCAAAGGCTCCAACCCGGCTAGCCTCGATAAGCTGCTGGATCGCATGGCGCGTGATGAGTTTGATTTGATCGCGGTGGGGCGTGCGCTGCTGACCGATCCACACTGGGCTGCGAAAGTCCGTCAGCAGGAACTGGAAACCCTCAAAGGGTTCGAACCGGCTTCCCTCGGCCAATTGGTGTAAGCGTTATCAGGCCCCGCCGCACCGGGGCCTGCATCGTTTACGGTTAGCGTCGCTATGGCGGTTATAGCATCCGAATCGCGGCGTTGACGACAAAGCGACTCTCTTCGCTGATGGGGCAGTCCTCCGGAATATCCGCAGGCTGACGCACGATCTGCCAGGCATCGTGCTCTTGTTCATTCAGACAGACTTCTTCCTGCATGACGTCGACCAGAAAATTCCACTGACGAACTTTCTCGTTAACCGGCGTCAGATAATCGAAAAAGCCCAGATAATGACGGATATAACGCAATCGCAGGCCGGTCTCTTCCTGTAATTGCCGCATCAGGGTGGCCAGCAGGTTGTGATCGCTGGGCTCGCGGCTGCCGCCGGGGATCTCCCAGTGGCCGGGCAGCACCGGATCGTTGGCGCTGCGACGCACCAGCAGAATCCCGCCCCGGAATACCACCGCGGCAGCCATTGTCTGACGGGTAATCCCTTCCTGTTGCGCCTGAAATTCAAACTGGCACAACATCCTGGTGTAGGTGCTGTCCTGAGGTGAAAACAAAAACATGCTGTATACCTGCACTGGGGTGAATGGGGTATGTCCAACCGGGCATGCTAACGATCCCGGATGACAGTGATATTTCACATGCAGAATAAATACAATAGAAATCTTTACAAAAGTAAATATTGTTATTCAATGTATCTACATTAACTGACATAAGCCCGCCGCCAGGCGGGCTAAAAGGAATATTCTGCCGTGCGTCAGGCACGAGAGGATGGATCAACGCACGTTAGGAACGCGGATGTTACCGTCGCGACACTGGGTTTTTACCGCTTTGCCGCAGGACTGGAAGTTCAGGTTTTTGTCCATGCAGACACGGATTTCAGACAGTTCCGCGCCGCCGCAGATTGCGACGATACTCTCTTGCGGCAGCGCGGGATTGCTCTGATGAAACGCGGTCAGAATCTGCTGCGCCGTCAGTTGCAACGGCTTGGTCGGAGCCTGGAAACTGGCCGGAATTTTCACCTTGGTCAGCGCGTTGTCTGCCGCCTGCAGGTAACCGTTCGCTCCCAGTCCGCTGCAGGTGCCGTGCTTGGTCCATTCGTGGGTGAGCAACGTATCGGTGGGGAACAGGGTATTGCCGTATTTGCGTTCCTGCGCGGTGAGCGCGGTAATCGGCGGGCAGTCCTGCGGCCAGCCGCCGTTGGCATATTGCGGCCATAAACCGTGCAATACAAAACCATACCCTTTGGTGCATTGCTCGTTATTGGCGTGAGTCAGGCAAAACGTGGGCGACCAGGATAAGGTCAGCAGGTAGTAATCAAAAACGCCCGCCTGACCTTTAGCCTGAACGGCGGGACTAGACATGACGCCGGCAGCCAGCATCAATCCGGCCAGTAACGAACCTATTTTCTTCATAACCCTCTCCTGTCGTGTATTTCTGTGTTTCAGGCGCGCAGTCTCGTGCCCAATTTGTGTTGATGAGCGCATCCGGATGCGATGAACACATCCCGGAACACGGATAAATAACCAATGAACCTTTGCCATTGACCTTATTTTTTAAGATCGAAAACGGGGAATAAATAACCGTAAAACCTGTGCGATGATCGCAAGCAGGTGTAATAGTGTATGAAGATAAAAACGCGAAATGTCAATTTTCAGGGGAATTTTTATTAAAAACATCTGTTGAATAAACGGGTTGGAGAGTGGCGAATGTAAGGGGAGATTTATCGTTGGCTGTCATCCTAAAAAAAGAAAGATGCGTAATAATCGAGGTGAAATAAATAAGGATGACAAGTAATTCTTTGGCTAATTATTATTTTTCGCCGCCAGGTAGGGAAAAGAAACATGTGCGCGGTGCGCGCACATGAATAACCATCAGTCGCGGTGTTCCGCCGCCAGCGTTGCTTTTACCGCTGGCCGTTCGGCGACGCGCGTCATATAGGCGTTAAGCGCGTTCAGATCGGCAAGCTCAATACCGACGTAACCAGCCCAGCGCGTCACGGTGAACAGGTAAGCGTCCGCCACACTGAAGGTGTCGCCGCAAAACCAGGGTTGTGTGCTCAGGCGCTGATTAATTCGGCTAAACAGGGTGCGTAGACGTTCACGCGCCGTGGCCTGCGTACTTTCGTGCGTATTCGGGCGAAAGAGTGGCGAGAAGGATTTGTGCAGTTCGGAACTGATGAAGTTCAGGGCTTCCTGCAACTGGTAACGGCCCAGCGTGCCGTTTTCCGGCGCCAGCGCTTTGGCGGGAGCCTGATCGGCCAGATATTGCAGGATAGCGACGCCTTCGCTCAGGCGCGCGCCATTTTCCAGCTCCAGCAACGGCACTTGCCCGGCGGCATGGATGTGGTAGTAATCGCTGCCGTCTTCCAGCGTATGGGTGGCAAGGTTCACGGGTACTGCGGTAAAAGGCAGCCCGGATTCGCGCAGAATGATATGCGATGCCATTGAGCAGGCGCCGGGAGAATAATACAGTTTCATCATGATGATTCAGTCATCCATTATTACGTTCAGGATTATGTTCAGGGGAACGGCGAGTTATTACACTCGCCGAAAAACTTATCAGAATTCAGTGAATTGGCATTAACGCTTCGTGCCGTCGAACGGCAAACAGCGATGCAACGCGACGTATTGCACCAACATGATGGTTTTGGCGTCCATAATGGCGCCATCGTCAATCGCCGCCAGTGCCTGCGGCAGGGTCATTTCCAGCGTTTCTACGTCTTCGCCTTCGTCCTCCACGCCGCCGCCCGTGCCGACACGGGAATGGTCGTCATACTCGCCCAGAAAGAAGTAGAGTTTTTCCGTCACCGAACCGGGGCTCATGTACGACTCCATCACCTTGCGGACATTAAATACCCGGTAGCCGGTTTCTTCCTCTGCTTCGGCGCGAATACGCACCTCCGGTTCCGCGTGATCGAGCAGGCCGGCGGCGGCTTCAATCAGCATCCCGTCGTGCCCGTTGACAAACACGGGGAAGCGAAACTGGCGGGTCAGCAGCAGCGTCTGTTTCTGGCGATGGTACAGCAGGATGACGGCGCCGTTGCCGCGATCATAGGTTTCCCGGCTCTGTCGCTGCCAGGTGCCGTCCTGGCGCAGAAAGTCAAAGGTGGTTTTTTTCAGCAGGTACCAGTCGTTAGCCAATACAACGCTATCGATAATGCGTATCCGGTCTCGTGTGGCAAGCATCATGACTCTCCTGAACAAGTAGTGAACGGTCATCCTAACGTAACCTTTCGTGCATTCTCAATTGTTATCATGCAATTTCGTGCGTATTTTGGCCCGAAAAGATCGATGGTAACCATAAAACGTGCAAAATCAGGCAGTATCAGGTAAATAAGGTGGTGTCACTGACTCATTCGGGGAACACCATGCTGACCACGCAGCGTAAACAGCGGATTCTGGAACAACTGGCGGCCGAAGGGCAGGTGCTGGCGAAACAATTGAGCGAGGTATTTGGCGTATCGGAAGATACCATCCGGCGTGATTTGCGGGAGCTGGCCAGCGAGGGCCGATTGCAACGGGTACATGGCGGCGCGTTGCCCGCGTCCGGTACGGTGGTCAGCTTTGAAGCGCGCAGCCGGATGGCGACAGGCGCCAAGCATCAGCTGGCGCGAGCTGCGGCCGCCATGATCCTGCCGGGGCAGGTGGTCATGATTGACGGCGGCACCACCAGCGGCGAGCTGGTGAAAGCTCTGCCGCTTACGCTGACCGCCACGGTGGTGACCCACAGCCCGAGTGTGGCGGTGGCGCTGGTAAACCATCCCGGCATTGAGGTGGTGTTGATTGGCGGGCGTCTCTACAAACACTCTCTGGTGGCGGTGGGCGCCGCCGCGGTGGAAGCGCTGGCCACGATTCGGGCCGACGTATTTTTTATGGGGGTGACCGGCGTGCATCCACAGGCGGGGTTCAGCACCGGCGATCTGGAAGAGGCGTATATCAAGCGGGCGCTGGCGGCGCGCGCGGCGGAAACGGTGGTCATGGCGACGCAGGATAAGCTGAATGTGGCCTCCCGCTATGCGATTGGCGAATTAGTCATGGCCAGCACGCTGATTGTGGAATCCACTGTCCCTGATGAGGTTATCGCGCCTTTTGCGCAGGCCGGGTTAAGTCTGGTTCGGGCTTAGGCTCGGTAATACGACGTGAGCGCTATCGCAATGGGAGATCGTGCAGAAACGTGCATGACGCGGCCTATACGCCCGTCGCAAACGACGGCTATCACCACTCAGATAACGGGCGAGCCGGCGCGAACCACGGAAACTCGCCCGCCAACTGGCTAAGCGTTTCACGCACCAGGCGAACCGCGCTGTCACGGATGACGGTCGGCCGGAATCCCAGCTCGATGGCATAATCCGGCATGGACAACGGGCAAGGCAGGCAACGCAGATGCGGCGCACGGGCGGCGATGGCCTGAGCGGCGTGGGCGGGCAGCGTCGCCAGCAGGCTATCATCCTGCAACAGCCAGGGGATCGCGGCAAAATGGGTGGTGGAGGCGGCAATACGCCGACTGAGCCGCTGTTCCGCCAGCTGTTCATCCACCAGCCCGATATGCCCGCCGTGCGAGATCAGCAGGTGCGGCGTCTGAATAAACCGCTCTAAAGACAGTTCGGTCACGTCACGGACCACCAGACAGGCATAGCCGCCGCTGGCGACCTGTACCTTCGAAAGCGAGCGATAGCTGAAGCCGCCAGCCGTCAGCGCCAGATCCAGCTCGTGGCGCAGCAGCAGGTCCGCCGCGATCTGGCTGTGGGCCTGACGAAACACCAGCCGTAATCCCGGCGCCCGCTGTTGCAGACGGGCGATCAGTGCCTGCCCCAGCGCCAGTTCAAAATCATCCGACAGCCCCAGGGTTACGGTGCGGCCGGCATACGCCTGCGGATTGGGCTGAAGCAACGTTAGCGTTTCACGGCACTTGTTGAGCGCATCGCTGACCAGCGGTTGCAGCTCGTGCGCCCGCGGCGTCGGCATCAAACCCCGCCCGGTGCGCACGAACAGCGGATCGCCGTACCACTGCTTCAGCCGTTTCAGCGCCGCGCTGACGGCGGACTGGGTGATGCCGAGGCGTAAACCGGCACGGCTGGCGCTGCCTTCCTCGTATAACGCTTCAAAGGTTTTGAGCAGGTTCAAATCCAGACTGCTGATATTTATTTCATTCATATCAATCAACAACGAAATGGGCTTCATTCAACTCAGCGGGAGAGGCAGCATACCACTATCGCTGGCCCGTCGGGCCATCTCAACGAACCGGAGAACAAACTATGGCGACATCGGTGGTGGCCGCATTGCAAATCGGGAGTTCACCCGCCGGCAAAGCAGCGACGCTGGAGGCGATTCTGGCATGGGAAGGGGACATAACCCGCAGCGGCGCGAAGCTGGTGGTAATGCCGGAAGCGCTGTTGGGGGGATACCCGAAGGGCGAGACGTTCGGCACCTATCTGGGCTATCGCCTGCCGCAAGGGCGTGAAGCGTTTGCACAGTATTACCACCACGCCGTCGATCTGGATGGCGAAGAGTGCGCGGCGCTGGCGGCGTTGTCGGCTCGTACCGGCGCTACGCTGGTGGTGGGCGCTATTGAACGCGACGGCAACACGTTATATTGCACGGCGTTGTTTTTCACGCCGGAGGTCGGGCTGGCGGGCAAGCACCGCAAACTGATGCCCACCGGCACCGAGCGGCTAATCTGGGGGCAGGGCGACGGTTCCACCCTGACGGTGCTGGATTCGCCGGCGGGTAAAGTCGGTGCGGCGATCTGTTGGGAAAACCACATGCCATTGCTGCGTATGGCGATGTACGGCAAAGGGGTACAGATCTGGTGCGCGCCGACGGTGGACGAACGCGATATCTGGCAAGCCTCGATGCGGCATATCGCCCACGAAGGGCGCTGCTTCGTGATTACCGCCTGTCAGGTGCAGCCATCGCCTGCCGCGTTGGGCATTGAGGTGCCCGGTTGGGATCCGCAACGGCCGCTGATCAACGGCGGCAGCCTGATCGTCGATCCGTTGGGCAACGTATTGGCCGGGCCGCTGACCGGTCAGGCCGGTTTACTGACGGCGGAAATCGACACCGATCTGCTGGTCGGCGCCCGTTACGATCTGGATGTGGTCGGCCACTACGCCCGACCGGATGTGTTCGCGCTGACGGTGGATGAGCGGGAGCGCTCATCAGTGAAATATCAACGGTGATAAGCCGTCCCGGCGTGGTGTTCGGTGAAGAAGGAGAAAACCGCACCTGATACCGCTTATCGAATGTCGATTTCATACCACAGAGTACGATAGCGCTCATCGACGTCCAGTGTGGCATGTTGCGTGCCGCCGACCGGTATCGGCGTCTGCCGCTGGCCGCGCGCGTCAAGCGCCCAGGCGCTGACCCGGGACGGCGCAACCGGCAGGGTGATGCGGGCGCCGATGCCTTCGACCAGCACCGGGCCGGTGCCGAAATGGCTGCCAATGGTGGTTTTTGCGGCATCAAGCCAGCGCTGGCCGGTGTTTTCCTCCTGCCCCAGCGTCGTCAGCAGAATGCGGCTCGGCGCGGTGAAACTCTGCCCGTCCAGTACGGTCGCCAGCAGGACTCCCCAGTCGTTGCGCGCCGCCGTCACTTCCAGCCCGACGCCGTGCGCGTCATAAACCTGACCGAGCCGGGCGCCGATAAGCCCTTTACTGCGCGGCGTATCGACCACCACGGTTTTGCCGCCGATGCCGTCCACACCCCAGATCAGTTGCCCGGTGCGGCTACGTACCGGCCATGACGGCGGTTCGCCCGCTGGCGTGGCGATGCTGACCCATCCCGCCAGCGCGGCGTCACGTGGCGCGCCCAGGCTGTCCGCACCCGGCAGGCGGCCGCCCTGACGCAGCGCGTCGATAAAGACGGTGCGATCCGGCATCGGCTGTGGTTGCGGCTTGTCGGCGCGCACATCCTCACGCCGCAGCAGCGCGGCGGCAGCCACCAGACTGGTCATCTTGACCGGGTTAGCGACGCTGTCGAAGTAGTCGGTGATAAAGTCGGCCTGCCAGTTACGCTTACTGGCGCCATAGTTGTAAACGGCGATGCCATCCCAGTCCTGCAGGGCGCCATAGGCGGCGGCCAGCGGCATCGCCTCGCCTTGCCAGAGGCTGGGCGCAGGATGGTTGTACTCGCTGACGATAAACGGCTTGCCGGGGACACGATGCAATGCTAGGTCGGCAAGCGTGCCGCCGCCGGGAATACCGGCCATTGGCGAGTTGCCGATAAACCAGTTGTTGCGATCCCAGGGTTTGCCCGGAAAACGCGGGTGCTGCCAGTAGGCGTGGCCGTCAACCACGTCCAGCGTCTGCTGGATGGCCGCCGGGCTGTAGGAGACCTGCGTTCCGATGACTGGCGAGCGTACGCCCAGTTCACCTTTCAGAAAGTCCCGCATGCTTCGCCAATACTGCGCTTCGGTGTCCCACAGAAAACTCAGCCAGTCGCGCTGTGCCGCGACGGTTCGGTTCAACCGGGAGGCAAACGGAATGATATCGAGCGTGCCGTGCGTGAGGCTTTCGCCGGGTTGTAGTCCGAGCAACCCGCCGGTACGAAGCCGCGCATGGGCGATATCCAGACGACCGGTATCCAGCCCGAGGCCACCCAGTGTGAGCCGTGCCGTCGCGTCGTCCTGCTGCGGCATAAATGTCACCGTGACATCCTGCCAGTCGGTGCCGACCGGGATTTTCTGCGACCACAACGTTTGCCAGGGGGCGTGCGATTGCATCGCCTGTACGGACAGCGTCAGCGGGTGATCGGCACGTAACCGGAGCGACAATGTATAGGCGTGGCGGGTCTGGAACGAGAGGTGATTGTAGTGCAACTGCGTATGCCAGCCGAGCTGCCCCGGTGTCGTCATCGACAGCATCAGTCCGGAATCTGTTGTGGCGAGCGTCGCGTTGGCGCCGCCAAGGGTTTGCAGCACCCAGCCTGGGTCGCTGCTTTTCGACCCGATCCGCTCTGACAGCATTTCCGCGCCGTAAGGCTCTTCCCGCACGCCCCAGCCCGCGCGTAACGCGTCGTCACCAGCATAACGATGTCCGAGCCAGACACGCCATTGGCGGGCGAGCTCAGTGCGAAACGGCGCGGGCATCATGTCGAGCGAGCCAGACCGCCATTCCCGGATCAATCCGTCTTCGTTATTGATCTCGACGAACGCCACGGCGGGTTCTTCAGTATAGCGATGACCGGTGTAAGGATTGCGGTGCGTCAGCAGGGCGCGGGCATACTCCTGCTGCTGTACAAACATCGGCGGATAAAACAGGTCGACGCCTTTCCAGTATTTGGGCCCATCCGCCCAACTCTCTCCCATGCCGGGATATTGTCGGCCGACGTGCAAGTTGAGATCGGCGTAGATGCCTTCTCGCGCCAGCGTCGAGATAAAATAATCGACGCGGTCGAGGGTGTCTGGGTCAAGGGTGCGCAGATCGCGCTGCAGGATGCCGTCGGGCGCAGGGCGGGCGTCCATCAGATGAAAACGCACCAGATTGATGCCGAAGCGTGCCAGGCGGCGGGCGATAGCGTCTGTGTCGGCATGTGTCGGCGCGGTCGAACCAAAGACGATATTAACGCCGAGGAATCGCAGCCGTTTGCCGCCAACTGTCAGGTGGCTGCCGTCGACCGTCACAAACCCGCGTGCGCCTGCCGGTTTGTCGTTCCATGACGAAAGGTCGGTAAGGCTGCCGTCGGAGCGGACATCCAGCGGCAAAGTAAAGGGAAACAGCTCACCGGCGATAGCGGGGAAGGTCAGAGACAACGCCAGCGCCAGTACTACCCTACGGATTCGCATCATGTGACGTACTCCGGCAACGGATAGGGGAAACCGTGTTGATGATAGGCTATCAGTAACGTCAGGTCAGTCTTTAAAGCCCGCGGGTGACGTTGCAGTGGTCGATAAACTCTCCTGCATACATTGCATAAACACACTCATCGCCGGACTTACATACTTGCCCGCGTGATGGGCACACAACGCGGTAATCGTCAGGGGCGGATCGGAAAAAGGAAGTTCCTGCAGCTCGCCCGACAGTAGCTCTTTCTCTACAGCGAAACGGGGTAAATACGATACGCCAAGGTTACTGGCAACGCATCGCTTAATACTTTCGATACTCCACAATTCAATGGTGTTTTGTAGCGTAATAGCGCGTTGCCGCAAGGTACTCTCGAACAACTGTCGAAATATGCACTGCGGCTCATTGATAATGAAACTGATCGGTAAATGCTGATTTGAACGAGTAAAATCAATGCCTTCCAGTAAAGGAGACGCCACTAAGACCAGCGGCTCATTGCCGAATTGTTCCATGTGCAGTGCAGCATCGTTTCCGACACGGTAAAAAATGCCTAAATCAGCTTCATCGGCCAGCAATGCATCGCGAATGACATAGCAATTGAGCGATTGAAGGTACAACTGTACTTGCGGTGCCTGCATTCTGAAACGTCGCAACACTTCTGGCATTTTATAGGCCAGCAGGCTTTCTCCTATAACAACCCGAAGCTCTCCGGTCGGCTCTTCGTCTTGCTTTGCTGCCTGACGTAAGCCATCAAGAACCCGTGTCAATTCATGCACATGGGGAAGGATTTTTTTGCCTGCCTTAGTGAGGCACATGCGGCGGCCGATTTTTTCAAACAGCTGTAATGACAGTTCCTGCTCCAACTGCTGGATATGAAACGTGACGGTAGATTGTGTACAGCACAACTTACGCGAAGCTCGTACGAAAGAGCCTTCTTCCACCACGGTTTTAAGTGTAATGAATCGACGCAGATCCATAGGTTAGCCGCCTTTATTTATCGAAATTGTCGAATTCAGGGTGCGAAAACATTCGTTTTTTCGATTGCATGAAAGGCAGTACTGTGTGGCAAACATAAGGAGAATACAAGTGACACCAGCCATCATTACTGCGTTTTTCACCTACACGTTCATCACCGCATTAACACCCGGGCCTAATAACATTTTGGCGTTAAGTACTGTCAATCAGTATGGCATTCGTCGAAGTTCGGGGGTACTTGTCGGCATGTGCGTGGGATTTTTAATCATTATGCTACTGTGCGCGGCTTTCACCCTGACGCTGATCCGTATCCTGCCGGCTGTCTCCAACTGGCTGACGTGGGCTGGAGCAGCTTATATTTTGTGGCTGGCGTGGGTCATTGCCACGAGCGATGTGTCGTCAACTGGCGCGGATACAAAGCCGTTGAGTTTTTGGGCGAGTTTCAGTCTGCAATTTATCAATGTAAAGATTATCCTATACGGTATCACTGCGCTTTCTACCTTCGTGTTGCCTTATACACAGGACCTTTTCTGGGTATTGAGCGTCAGTCTTTTATTAACGGCTATTGGGTGTATCGGAAATTGGTGTTGGGCACTAGCGGGGCATCTATTTCAGTCGGTATTCCAGCGGCACGGACGTATTGTTAATTTTATTTTGTCTGCCATGTTGGTCTATTGCGCAGTACGTATGTTTATCTAAATTGGTTATCGGCGAGCCGTTTTGTCGAACCCTGTCGCGGATTTTCGCCGGTCCATCATCGGTTTAAAAACAAAAACCCCAGACTTGCGTCTGGGGTTTTTGTTTTTAATCTGGCGGTGAGGGAGGGATTCGAACCCTCGATACGTTTTCACGTATACACACTTTCCAGGCGTGCTCCTTCAGCCACTCGGACACCTCACCGGATCGTCGCCGTCAGGGGCAACGGGGCGCTACTCTAGGGAAAATCCGCTGCAGCGTCAACACACTTCTTTCATAAAAACGTGCGTTTAGCCAAACTTAGCGCAATATGCTGCTTTACTCGCCAGTTCGTCTCGTCAGCCGGTCGTTCGGGGGTACAACAAGGCGGCGTATGTTTCACTTCTGTTAATTTGCGGTTATCGCGCCGACGCCTCGGCTGTGTCGGTGCGGGATAAATGCTATGCTGGCTTATCAATGCCGAGTCAGGAGAAACCATGTATCCCGTCGATTTACACATGCACACCGTCGCCAGCACCCACGCCTATAGCACCCTGCATGACTACGTGGCTGAAGCCAAAGCCAAACAGATCCGCCTGTTTGCTATTACCGATCACGGCCCGGATATGGCGGATGCGCCGCATTACTGGCATTTCATCAATATGCGCGTCTGGCCGCGCGTCGTGGACGGTATCGGCATCCTGCGCGGCATTGAGGCCAATATCAAGAATCTGGCGGGCGATATTGATTGCACCGGGCCGATGCTGGATTGCATGGACCTGATTATCGCCGGTTTCCACGAGCCGGTATTCCCTCCGAAGGACCGCGATACCCATACCGAAGCGATGATTGCCGCGATGGCGCAGGGTTCGGTGCATATCATTAGTCATCCCGGCAACCCGAAATTCCCGATCGATATCCGCGCGGTTGCGCAAGCCGCCGCCAAATATAACGTGGCGCTGGAACTGAATAACTCGTCTTTTACCCATTCCCGTAAGGGCAGTGAGCCGAATTGCCGAGCGGTTGCCGAAGCGGTGCGCGATGCCGGCGGTTATCTGGCGCTGGGGTCGGATTCGCATATCGCCTGGTCGCTGGGCGAGTTTCCGCATTGTGAACGCATTATGCGGGACATTGATTTTCCACAGGATCGCGTGTTGAATGTCAGCCCGCGCCGGGTGCTGGATTTTCTGGAGCAGCGCGGTAAGCCCGCGATTCCGGAGTTTGCGGATTTGTGACGTTGTCACCTAAATGCGCCGCCATGTCTTTTTACAGGTTGATGAGATGAATGAATTTTCCGTCGTGTGCCGTATTCTCGGCACGCTGTTTAACCGCCCGCCGCAGGATCCGCTGCTGGCGCCGTTGTTTAATCTGATTGCGCAAGGCAAGCTGGCGCAACAATGGCCGCTGGCGCAGGATGAGCTGATGGCGCGCTGGCAACGCAGCGTTGATTTGCCGGCGATGAGCGCGGATTATGACGCGTTATTCGGCGCGCAGCCGTCGGTGCCGCCGCGGCGTTCCAGTTGGGATCCGGCAGAGCAAGAGGCCGAGGTGCGCGCGTTTTTGCAACAGCGCGGCATGCCGCTGGGCGACGGGCCGGTGGACCATTTCGGCGCTTTGCTGTTGGCCGCTTCCTGGCTGGAAGATCAGGCGCAGGAGGATGAAACCGCCGCGCAGTCGGAATTTTTTGACCGCTACCTGCTGACATGGAGCGATCGCTTTCTGGGCAAGGTGGAAAGCCATGCCACCTCCGCGTTTTATCGCACGCTGGCGATCATTTGCCGTGAAGCGCTGGAAGCGATGCGGGATGAGCTGGCGGAAGACGACGAAGAGGCGGATGACGAGGCGTCTGAACAGTAAAACCACCCGTCCTGTATTACTGACAAACCCTTTCAGTACAAAATGAAAGGGTTTTCCGGCGTAAAAAACTGTGCTGAGGCAGGCGACTTCGCCGGGTGAGCGACAGGACGTCGCGAAAGCCCGTGCCGCTCCGGGAGAGCGTCACGGGCGGCCCGAACAGCGAAGGCGAACGCCGAAGGTACCGCGCAGCGGCACAGTTTAGCCCTTAGCCAGTGGTCAAGGAGAGGCGGCGTTTGAGCCTTTCCTCGTCGTGCGTGCGGTGATGTTGCAAAGGAATACCGATGTCATCAAGCACGAAACTACGCACCGTTCTGGCATAAATCGACGGTAACAAAACAACAATGCTGTTTGTCAACAGCTTCAAACGGGTGGCGAACGCCACTCGTTTGTTTCTTAATCGGTCAACATGATAACCAGTTGGCCGGGCTTCACTTCGATGCCTTTGGCCAGTTTCTTCGCCAGCGCTTCTTTGTTGCTGCGCTCCGGGTTCAGCACGTAGGCGGGTTTCTGGTCAAAGTAGCTTTTCAGCGACTGATTCAGGTAGGGCGTCAGCGTTTGCAGCACCGTTTGTAATTTCTCCGGTTGAACGCTGTAATCCACCAGTTCCATGTCTTTCAGATAGATGGCGCCTTCTTCCTTGTTGAACACCGGCTGGGCTTTCAGCGTCAGTTTCATGTCTGCCTGCTGTTTACCCAGCAGCGAACTGATATCGACCTTGGCGTTGCCGCTTAACGTCACTTTGCCGGGCTCCGCGCGACCAATCTGGCTGGTCAGTTCGGTCAGCGTAATTTGCGCATCCACCACGCCGGGAACGCCCAGTTGCTTCTGGTAGTCATTATGCTGTTGTAAATACTGATTGATTTCCTGCTCGCTCAGGCTGTATTGCGCCAACTGGTTGCAACCGCTTATCAGCAGTGTTCCCAACAGCGCCAGAGCGGCCAGTCCCGATTTTTTCATTGTTATAACCTCTTGTTTTCCAATATTCCCTCGCCGGGCGAGGAATGCCGGCAGGGTGCGTTATTCCGGTGATATCGCCAATCGGAATAGGCCTAAACGCCGCCGTCAGCCGGTAGTGACGGCGGCAACAAGGGGTTATTGCGCCTGTTCGATCAGCAGATCGATATCGGCGTTCTGGGACAAGGTGTTGCAGTAGGCGGCGACGGCCGGCGGGACATTGACGTCGGCGACGATGGTCAGTGAGCGCAGCAGGGCGAACAGGTTGATGTCGTCCAGCGACAGCGTGCCGTTGCACGCCTGCGGCGAAACAATCAGCGGCGCCAGCGCTTGCAGGTCGCCTTCCAGTTGGCTGATCAACGCGGCCGTCTGGCTGAAGTGGGTATCGAAGCTGCCGATTTGCCCCTCTTTCTTGTGAATAAAGTAGTTGCGGCCGGCGTCGGTAGCGAACTCTTCAAAGTCGGCGCGGGAGAAACGCGGAATCAGCAGGCGCGGCGCGTATTCATACACCTTGCGGATCCAGGCGTCGATGGCCGGATTGACGGGGCCGGTCAGTACCGGTTTGCCGTCCAGCTCGTCGACGTATTTCACGATATCCAGACTTTCCGGCATGTAGCTGCCGTCCTCTTTTTGCAGAATCGGCACCATTTTCTGACCAACCATCGAAATCGGCGTGGCTTCATCTTCGTTGGACAACACGCGCAATTCCACCGGCAACTGCTTCAGGCCGAAAATCATGCGTGCCTTCACGCAGAAAGGACAATGTTCATAGACAAACAGTTTCATACCGGAACTCCTTGGGTTGAGCGGCGTCGTATCGGACGCTACCGTGATCATGATGTCGTGCGGGATTATCCATGCTCAGCGCCGGCTCGTCCATGTGCAATGTACGTCGCAAAAAATGTTCGTCGTAGCGAATGTGCGCTGCAACAGCCGGAAATTGAAGATAAAAGCGGGGCGACGATAGCGCCCCGTGCGATGGCAGGGTCTGGTGCGGTGGATCAGTGCTCGCTCAGCATGGCGGGTTCGATGCGTTTCAGATGGAACTGCCAGTACAGGGCGGCCAAGGTCAGCATGCCGATGATGCCCAGCATGCACCAGGGTAAGGCCGGTTGGCCGAGCGCCTTTCCGGTATCAAACAGCCAGCCGCCGCCGCTGTAGCCGAGCGCGCCGCCCAGCGCCAGCCCCATTCGGCTGAACCCCATATAGCTGCCGCGGGCGCGGGCGTCGGCCAGCGATGCGCCCAGCGTTTCCCGCGCCGGTTCGGCGATGATAGAGCCAATGTAAAACAGCCCGATCAGACCCAGCAGCCATTGCAGGCTGGTGGCCATGCCCATCGGAATCAGGCTCAGGGTCATGATGAATAGCCCGAACATCAGCCGCTGTTCCAGACGGTAGCGTTTTTCGCTCCAGCGGGCGATCGGGTAAAGCAGCGTCAGCGACAGCATGGCTTCAATGGCGTACATCCATTTCACCGCGGACGGCGTGCCGGCCAGTTCGTTCACCATGATCGGCATCATCAGCAGCACCTGTACGCCCAGCATGAAGTAACCGGTCAGCGTCAGCACATAGACGACGAAGCGACGGTCGCGCATTACCCGCATCATTCCTTCGCGAATGGGGGTGCGAATGGTGGAAATGCGATAGGCGGGCAGCAGCAGGGCATTCAGCGCGGCCGCCAGCACGAAGACCGCCGCGCCGGCCCAGCACACCACCGAAAAGTTGTATTGCATCAACCAGCTACCGATCAGCGCGCCAATCACCGCGCCGGCGTTGTCCTGCATCATTAACAGCGAGAAGAAGCGGCTGCGCTCGTGCGGCCGGGTCAGCTTGATGACCATCGCGTTGCGCGGCGGCTCGAACAGGGTGCCGCCCAGCGCCGACAGCACGCAGGAGAGCATCAGCATCAGCGGCGTAGTGGCCAGCGCCATGAACACAAAACCGGAGGCGCGTAGCAGCATGCCGGTGACGATCATCGGTTTGGCGCCGAACCGGTCGGCGATGGCGCCGCCGAAAATGCCGAGTCCCTGCTGGGTGAACTGACGCAGGCCAAGCGCTATCCCGACCGTTAGCGCCGCCCAGCCCATCTGATCGACAAAGCGAATGGAAATCAACGGAAATACCACGAAGAAACCCAATACCACCAGCATGTTATCCAGCAGCAGAAAATATTTACCCAGGCTGCGGGCCTGCGTCATCAATGACATGTTTCACCACGAGGAAAGAAGAAAGGAATGCAGCCTGTCTATTCTCTCGCCGATTGCGCCGTTGCGATAGACTACCCGGCTAATAAATTTTTTTATCGTCCAACAGTTACCTGACGCGCAGTTTAAGAAAAAAAGTCAGTATGGCGTGTCGATTGTGCAATAACTCGGCGGTCATGATTTTACGCTATGGAATTTATGTGTTTATAGTAAGCGCTATTGGTGATTTATCCTGTTATGGCGTCCGCCGTGTCGGCGTTGACCGCATCAATAAAATTTATTCATCGACAATCCGTCACCTGAGGGGGAAGGCATGTTTGGCTATCGCTCAACGACACCCAGGGTCCGTCTGACCACGGATCGGCTGGTGGTCCGTCTGGCGCACGAACGCGATGCCTGGCGTCTGGCTGAGTATTACGCGGAAAACCGTGATTTTTTGAAACCCTGGGAGCCGGTACGCGATGCCAGCCACTGTTATCCTTCCGGCTGGCAGGCGCGGCTGAGCGTGATCTGCGATATGCACAAACAGGGCAGCGCCTACTACTTTTTGCTGCTGGACCCGGATGAAAACGAGGTGCGGGGCGTCGCCAACTTCAGCAACGTGCTGCGCGGTTCTTTTCACGCCTGCTACCTCGGCTATTCGCTGGGTGAAAAGTGGCAGGGACAAGGGATGATGTACGAGGCGTTGCAGTCGGCGCTGCGTTACATGCAGCGTCAGCAACATATGCACCGCATCATGGCTAACTATATGCCGCACAATCAGCGCAGCGGCAACCTGCTGGCCCGGCTTGGGTTCGAAAAGGAAGGCTACGCCAAAAACTACCTGTTGATTGACGGCAAGTGGCAGGACCACGTGCTGACCGCCCTGACCAATAATGAATGGACGCCGATGCGCTGAGCATGCGGGTCAATGAGGATGAGCCATGAAATATCAACTGACGCCCCGCGAAGCGCGGGTAATCGGGTGCCTGCTGGAAAAACAGGTGACCACCCCGGAACAGTACCCGATGTCCCTGAACGGTCTGACCGCCGCCTGTAATCAGAAAACCAACCGTGAGCCGGTGATGGACCTAACCGAAAGTGAGGTGCAGCAAACGTTGGACCTGCTGGTTAAACGGCATTTCCTGCGCACCGTCAGCGGTTTTGGCAACCGGGTGATGAAATATGAGCACCGCTTCTGCAATTCCGAGTTCGGCGACCTGAAATTTTCGACGGCCGAAGTGGCGCTGGTGAGCACCTTGCTGCTGCGCGGCGCACAGACGCCGGGCGAGCTTCGTACCCGGGCTGCCCGCTTATACGAGTTTGCCGATATGGAAGAGGTGGAAAACGTGCTGCAGCAACTGCAACAGCGCGAGGACGGGCCGTTTGTGGCAAGACTGGCGCGGGAGCCGGGCAAGCGCGAAAGCCGCTTCATGCATCTGTTCAGCGGCGAGGTGGCGGATGTCGCGCCCTCTGAACCCGTCGATGAACCTGCCGAAGGCGGGCTGGCCGCGCGGGTTTGCGCACTGGAACACGAGGTCGCCGAGTTACGGGCGCAGTTAGCCGATTTACAGGCGCGCCTTGTCTGACGACAGCCTGAATGCAGCACGTTACCGGGAGCGAGAGCATGAAATCATTACGCATCGGAGTAGCCGGGTTGGGCGATATCGCCCGCAAGGCCTACTTGCCGATCTTGTCGCACGCCGAGCACTGGCAACTGACGGGTGCCTGGTCGCCGGGGCAGGAGCGGGCCCGGCAGCTGTGTCAGCAGTATCGCATTCCTTGCTTTTCCTCTCTGGCGGCGTTGAGCAGCCAGTGCGATGCAGTGTTTGTGCACAGCAGCACCGCCAGCCACTACGACGTCGTCAAAGCGCTGCTGCTGGCAGGCAAACACGTCTATGTAGACAAGCCGCTGGCGGAAACGCTGGCGCAGGCGGAAGAGCTGGTGGCGCTGGCGGCCAGCCGCAATCTGTTGCTGATGGTGGGGTTCAACCGTCGCTTTGCGCCGCTTTATCAACGACTCCGGCAACTGCGGCCTTTTCCGGACAGCCTGCGCATGGAAAAACACCGCATCGATAATATCGGGCCGCATCCGCTGGCGTTTACTCTGCTGGATGACTATCTGCACGTGGTGGACACCGCCTTGTGGCTGGCAGACGCGCCGGCCACGCTGTGCGGCGGCCTGCTACGCTGCAATCCGCAGGGGCAACTGATTTACGCCGAGCACCAGTTCCAGAGCGCTCATGGAGCGATCACCACCAGCATGCACCGTCAGGCCGGCAGCCAGCGCGAAAGCGTGCAACTGGTGAATGATGGCGGCTGGTATCAGGTGGATAACCTGCGGGAGTGGCGTGAAGAGCACGACGGTACGGTGTCGTTGCATCCGACGCCGTCCTGGCAGAGCACGCTGGAACAGCGTGGTTTTGCGGGCGCGGTCCGGCATTTTATCGACGCGGTGGTTTCGCACACGCCGCCGTTAACCTCCGGCGATCAGGCGTTGCACGCGCAACGGGTGATCGAAATGTTGTTGAGAAAACGCTGAAAAAAACGGCGACCACCGGGCATCCGTGTGGCTATTGGCGGTGCAATCGACTAGGCTGTGTGCCGCGATAGCCGCAGCGGCGTTACAGCTCAGAGTCAGTACTTCTGTTGCCGGCACGGGCCGTCGCGGGCGGTTTGACCGTCGTGGACATGGCGGACGAGCCGGTTTTCCCCGCCATCCCTCTCTTTCCCATAGTCAGAACAACTTAATGAATTTACTGAAATCACTGGCTGCGGTCAGTTCCATGACCATGCTTTCCCGTGTGCTGGGGTTCGTGCGCGACGCGATCGTCGCTCGCGTGTTCGGCGCCGGTATGGCGACCGACGCGTTTTTTGTGGCGTTCAAGCTGCCGAATCTGTTGCGGCGCATTTTTGCCGAAGGCGCGTTTTCTCAGGCGTTTGTGCCCATCCTGGCGGAATACAAGAGTCAGCAGGGCGAGGAGGCGACGCGCACCTTTCTGGCCTATGTGTCCGGGATGCTGACGCTGATACTGGCGTTGGTGACGGTGGCCGGGATGCTGGCCGCGCCCTGGGTGATCATGGTGACCGCGCCGGGATTTGCCTCGACGCCGGAACGCTTTGAGCTGACCTCGGCGCTGCTGCGGATTACCTTTCCCTATATTTTGCTGATTTCGCTTACGTCGATGGCGGGGTCGGTGCTGAATACCTGGAACCGTTTTTCGGTGCCGGCGTTTGCGCCGACGTTACTGAACGTCAGCATGATTGGTTTTGCGTTGCTGGCCGCCCGCTGGTTTAACCCGCCGGTGATGGCGCTGGGCTGGGCGGTCGTAGTGGGCGGGGTATTGCAACTGGGCTACCAACTGCCGCATCTGAAGAAAATCGGCATGCTGGTGCTGCCGCGCATCAAGTTCCGCGACCCCAGCGTTAGCCGGGTGATGAAGCTGATGGCGCCGGCGATCCTCGGCGTGTCGGTCAGCCAGATTTCCCTGATCATCAATACTATTTTTGCGTCGTTCCTCAGCCAGGGGGCGGTGTCCTGGATGTACTACGCCGACCGGTTGATGGAGTTTCCGTCCGGCGTGCTGGGCGTGGCGCTGGGGACGATTCTGCTGCCGTCGCTGTCGAAAAGCGTCGCCAGCGGCAATCAGCAGGAGTATTCGCGGCTGCTGGACTGGGGGCTGCGGCTCTGTTTCCTGCTGGCGCTGCCGGCCACGGTCGCACTGGGGTTGCTGGCCAAGCCGCTGACCGTGGCCTTGTTCCAGTACGGTAAATTCAGCGCCTTCGACGCACTGATGACCCAACGTGCGCTGGTCGCTTACTCCATCGGGCTGATGGGGTTGATTCTGGTAAAAGTGCTGGTGCCGGGTTTTTACGCACGACAGGATATTAAAACGCCGGTGAAAATTGGCATAGCGACGCTGGCGATGACCCAACTGATGAACCTGATATTCATCGGCCCGCTGCAACATGCCGGGCTGTCGCTGTCGATTGGTCTGGCATCCTGTATCAACGCTGGGTTGTTGTTCTGGCAGCTGCGTCGTCAGCGTATCTTTGAACCTCAACAGGGCTGGACGGCGTTTCTGAGCAAACTGGTGGTCGCGGTCATCGTCATGTCGCTGGTTCTGGTCGCCTTATGCCTGTGGATGCCGCCCTGGGATCAGGGCAACATGACCATGCGGCTGTTGCGCTTGTCGGCGGTGGTTGTCGCCGGCGCCGGCAGTTATTTCGCCATGCTGGCCTTGCTGGGTTTCCGCCCGAAAGATTTTTCCCGCCGTAGCATTTGATGCTATTCATTCAGATGCCTTGACGGCGCCTGACTGATGACGTTTGACAAGGCGTTGCGGTAGAAAAAAAGCCAGTCAGTTAACTGACTGGCTTTTTTACTGCGATGAGGACGATGCGAATTACATCTTCTCGACGGTCTGGATGCCGAGCGTATCCAGGCCGGTTTTCAGCGTTTTGGCGGTCAGCCGCGCCAGTTTGAGGCGGCTTTGGCGTGCGCTGTCGCTGTCGGCGTTGAGGATCGGGCAGTTTTCGTAAAAACCGGAGAACAGCCCGGCCAGATCGTACAGGTAAGCGCACATCACATGCGGCGTGCCGTCGCGGGCCACCGTGGTAACAGTCTCTTCGAATTGCAGCAGGCGTGTCGCCAGCGCTTGTTCATGCTCGGCGGTCAGCGTAATCGGCTGGGTCAGACTGGCTTCTTCCACCCCGGCGCGTTTGAAGATCGACGCAACGCGGGTGTAGGCATACTGCATATAGGGCGCGGTGTTGCCTTCAAACGCCAGCATGTTATCCCAGTCGAAGATGTAGTCGGTGGTGCGGTTTTTCGACAGGTCGGCGTATTTGACCGCGCCCACCGATACCACCTGCGCCAGTTGTTCCAGTTCGCCGCGCTCCATCTCCGGGTTTTTGCCGGCAATCAGCGTCAGCGCGCGTTCGTAGGCTTCGTCCAGCAGCTCGGACAGCTTGATAGTGCCGCCGGCGCGGGTTTTAAACGGCTTACCGTCTTTACCCAGCATCATGCCGAACATGTGGTGTTCCAGGCTGACGGATTCCGGCACGTAACCGGCTTTACGCACGATGCTCCAGGCTTGCATCAGGTGTTGATGCTGGCGGGAGTCGATATAGTACAGCACACGGTTGGCGCCCAGTTTCTCATAACGGTATTTGGCGCAGGCGATATCGGTGGTGGTATAAAGGTAGCCGCCATCCTTTTTCTGGATGATGACGCCCATCGCTTCGCCTTCTTTGTTTTTGTACTCGTCCAGATAGACCACGATGGCGCCTTCGCTTTCCACCGCCAGCCCTTTGGCTTTCAGGTCGGCGACGATTTCCGGCAGCATGGCGTTGTAGAGGCTTTCGCCCATGACGTCATTTGAGGTCAGCGACACGTTCAGACGGTCATAGCTATGCTGGTTCTGGACCATGGTGATGTCCACCAGCTTGCGCCACATCGAACGACAATATTCGTCGCCGCTTTGCAATTTTACTACGTAACCGCGGGCGCGTTCGGCGAAGACGGCATCGTCATCGTAGTGTTTTTTCGCTTCACGATAGAACGCTTCCAGATCCGCCAGTTCCAGATCGCTGGTATTGTCGTTTTGCACATCTTCCAGATGAGCAATCAGCATACCGAACTGGGTACCCCAGTCACCGACGTGGTTGGCGCGAATAACGTTATGACCGAGGAATTCCAGGGTACGTACGGCGGCATCGCCAATGATGGTCGAGCGCAGGTTGCCGACGTGCATCTCTTTGGCCACGTTGGGAGCCGAGTAGTCAACGACGATAGTTTGCGGCTCAACCGCAGCGACGCCCAGTTTTGGGGCGGTCAGCGCGTGCTCCAGCTGGCCGGATAGCCACTGGGGGTCGAGGAAAATATTGATGAAACCGGGACCGGCAATTTCCGTTTTGGCTGCAATGCCATCCAGCTGCAGCGTTTGTACTACTTTCTCGGCAAGCTGGCGCGGGGGCATGCCCAGTTTTTTGGCGGCCGCCATGATGCCATTTGCCTGATAATCACCAAATTGCGCTTTTGCTGACTGGCGAACCATTGCTTCGCTGTCAGCGGGCGCGCCCGCCGCAATCATTGCCTGATGGACTTTTTCTGAAAGAAGAGCCTGAATATTCACCGGTTTACCCTAAATGACGAATCAAGCCTTTCTTTATACCATATTTGGGTTGTGTAGTCAGCAGAGCACCATGACAAGCGCCCCTGGCGGGGCGTCAATAAAAATAAAACAATGCATCCGATAATGCGGCGAGATGTCTGCTGCCATTATCGATAATAAAATTTAAGGTGAAAGGCGCGGCTTTCCGGCAAGCCTGAATAGCGGAAGGGGAGTATTAATAAAAAATTTAACGTCGTTTGTGTCGACGGTCCGTGCTCAGTCGCGTGCTCTGCATCGTTTTAAAATGACGGAACAGTGAATAACCGGCAATGACAACTAGCATAGAGAAGGTTATTAGCAACATGGTAAATGCCCTTTGGTCATTTAGTGGAGGTTGGGTAGTTTCGAAGTTATCCGTTTTTTGTTTATTTCTCAATGTTACAGAGAATATTTAAGAATACTCTCATCGGGTTTTTAAATTCATTAAAAATCAATACATTGTAATTTTTATTATATTTCTGTCATTTTGTTAACAGTATTTGTTGTTATTATTCTTTGATTGAAATGAAGTTTGTCCACCGTTGCAAATAATGGCATGAAAAGACAAGAAAGTCGGGCTAATGTCAGCACGGTATGATACAAAAGTCGCAAAAAGATGGAGGTTATTTCTGTCTATGTTAAATTAGACTGGATAAACTATTTATTCAGGTTAATGAGGAAATAATGACCGCTTTGTTACCGTCGACGCTTCCCCCCTCCTTAATGAATGACCTTTCCCGTTTTGAAACTGAACTTCAGCAACTCGCACAGCAGCTCGAACTTGACCTTGCCGCGTTTGAAGCCGACCACATTTCTCTGCGCTGTCATCAGAACAGTACGGCGGAACAATGGCGTACGGCGTTGCTGGCCTGTGGGTCGCTGCTGTCGGAAAACATGATTAACGGCCGGCCTATCTGTCTGTTTACCCTTTATCAACCGTTAACGGTGGGGCCGTGGCGGATTGATTGCGTGGAACTGCCGTGGCCGGGTAGTCAGCATTATCCGCACGAAGGGTGGGAGCACGTGGAGCTGGTATTGCCCGGCGACCCGGCTACCTTACATCCCCGCGCGCTGGCCTGCCTGCCGGACGCGGCTCTGACCGCCCCCGGCATTAAACTGAAATTCAGCCATCCGCAGGGTGAACGTGAACGCCTGCCTAATCCGACGCTGGCGGTAAGCAACGGACGGGTCACGCTGAAATTTCATCCCTATCGTATTCAGGAGATCGTAGCCAGCGAACAGTCGGCCGGTCAGTAGGTTAGCTCGCGGCTATTTAAATTGTGTGGCGTGTCATATTCCACGCGCAAATCCTGTCGCCAGTGTGACACGCCTCTCTCCGCCGCCGGCAAGGGGATGCCAGTATTAGGCGTGTATCACGCCAGCATAGGGTGATGAGCGGGCAATTCTTTCGGAAATACGTTGTTTTTCCAGTTTCGTTATTTTTTGCGAGGGAGGCGGGTATGCCAATGCTGGAGGTCTGCTGTTATAGCCTTGATTGCGCACTGACGGCACAGCAGGCGGGGGCGGATCGGATAGAACTTTGCGCCGCGCAACGTGAGGGTGGCCTGACGCCCGGGTATGGCGTATTGCGACAGGCGCGGGAAACGCTCTCTATTCCGGTGCACCCGATGGTGCGGCCGCGTGGGGGGGATTTTTGTTACAGTCATCAGGAATTTACGGCGATGCTGTATGACATCGATCAGATCAGGTCGATGGGGTTTCCCGGTTTGGTGGTAGGAGTTCTGGATGAGGAAGGCCATATTGATATGGCGCGTATGCGGCAGGTTATGGCGCGGTGCGAAGGGCTGGCGGTCACGTTCCATCGTGCGTTCGATATGTGCCTGAACCCGCGTCTGGCGCTGAATCAACTGGCGGATTTGGGCGTCGCCCGCGTGCTGACTTCCGGTCAGCAGCAAAGTGCCGAAAATGGGTTAACGCTGTTACGGGAACTTAATGCGGCCAGTTGCGGTCCTATCATTATGGCAGGGGCGGGCGTAAGGCTGACCAACCTGCATAAATTCCGCGCCTGTGGTATTCAGGAATTGCACACCTCGGCGGGCCAATGGTTGCCATCGCCGATGCGTTATCGCAAATTGGGTGTCACGCTCTGTTCCGAAACTGAAATGGATGAATTCCAGCACTACTGTGTTGATGGTGATGTTGTGGCGGCCATGAAAAACGCCTTGAGCCCGGAACCGGCTCCCTCTACGACATCCACCTCCTAGACCGTGCCTGCATGGGGCGTTGGCACCGTCTGGCATATCCCGATGCCCTTTGCCGCGCAGCATTCCCCTTATCGGTCTGCTTGCGAGTACCAGGCCCCGACGGCCTTGTCGGGGCTTTTTTTCTGCCATGATAACGGCGGTCGACCGACCGCTGCATCACTTGCTGTACGCTATAGTTGTTATACGTCAGTTGCTGTACGTCACGGTTATTACCGGACTGAATGTGATCACGCCCAGAAAATGTGTTGAATTGTTATACGTTTATCTTTTATCGCCCTGAGCCGGTGATATGCTGCCTGTTATCCCAACAGCCAAAAGGAATCCTGTTATGCGTGGAATCGTTGTGCATCATGAGCATCGCATTGGTTTCATCGTTATCCGCGATCCGGAAGATGGATTTATCGTCGCTAAGTTGCTGGACATTTATGAAGTGGAAAGGGGAGATGCGATAACCGGCGATTTCCAGACCGTCGGCACTACGACGCTTTTTAATGAAACCAGCAGTCAGGATATTCACGTCGAGATCCAAAATACCGATATGACCGAGGATGCGGCCATCGATCTGATCGTTAAAAATCGGAACTGATGATCCGTATTGAGGATGATTGGGGCGGCGGTCTGCGATCGACGGATGCGCCGCGCCGCCCTGATGTTGGCGATGAGTCGTTCCCGCTTTAGGGTTTGCGTGCCACCAGCACTGCTCGTAACGGCGCCGGATAACCTTCAAGGGTTTTGCTGCGATCGTCCGGGTCGAGAAAGTCCGCCAGCGAAGCCGTGCGCATCCAGCTAGTACGACGTTGCTCCTCTAGCGTGGTGACGCACTGGTCTACCACGCGAATATCAACAAAACCGCATTTTTCCAGCCAGCGTGCGAGCGCGGCGGACGAGGGCAGAAAATAGACGTTACGCATCTGGGCATAACGCTCGCCCGGCAGCAGAACGCAGTGCTCGTCGCCTTCCACCACCAGCGTTTCCAGCACCAGTTCCCCGCCGGAAACCAGCTGATTCTTGAGTTGCCACAGATGGTCGAGCGGAGAGCGGCGGTGGTACAGCACGCCCATTGAAAACACGGTATCAAACGCGGCCAGCGCCGGAAGTTGTTCAATACCCAGCGGCAGCAGGTGGGCGCGCTGGTCGTTGCCCAGCAGCTTGCGCACCGATTCGAACTGGCACAGGAACAGTTGCATCGGGTCGATGCCGACCGCCAGACGAGCGCCGGCGCCGATCATGCGCCACAGGTGGTAACCGCTGCCGCAGCCGACATCCAGAATCAGCCGATCTTGCAACGGGCTGAGATGCGGGAACACCCGATCCCATTTCCAGTCGGAACGCCATTCGGTATCGATGTCGACGCCATAGAGTGAAAACGGTCCTTTGCGCCAGGGCATCAGGTTACGCAGCAGACTCTCAATGCCCGACTGCTGGCCGGCTGACAGCGGTGTGTTCATCTGGGCGGTGACGCCATGTGTGAGATCGAGCTGCTCTGGCGTCAGCGTCGGCAGGTGTTCCACGGTATTAACCCAGTGCTTGAATTCGCCGTGCAGCGATTCCTGCTGCCATTGGCTGATCTGGGCCGGAAGCGTATTAAGCCAGTGACTGAGCGGGCCTTTGGCGATCAACTGATAGAAATTGCCGAAATCGATCATGAACCGTGCTCCGCTTTCAACGCCAGCAGGGAACCGAAGTTAAAACACTGGAACCAGACGTCGCTGTGGCTGAAGCCGGCTTCACGCAACCGGGCCTTATGGGTTTCTACCGAGTCGGTGAGCATGACGTTTTCCAGCATGCTGCGTTTCTGGCTGATTTCCAGTTCGCTATACCCGTTGGCGCGTTTGAAATCCAGATGCATGTTGAACAGCAGTTCGCCTATCTGCACATCGGCAAAACTGAATTTTTCCGATAGCACCAGCGCGCCGCCGGGACGTAATCCTTGCCAGATCCGTTTTAACAGCATCAGACGACGCTCGGGTGGGACAAACTGCAGCGTGAAATTGAGCACCACCAGCGAGGCGTTTTCAATATCGGTGTCCAGAATGTCCGCTTCACGAACGTCGACGGGCGTATCGGCGCGAAACGCCTCGATATGGCGGCGGCAGCGGGCCACCATTGCCGACGAGTTATCGACGGCGATGATTCGGCAACCGGGCACGCGGATATTGCGGCGCATCGACAAGGTGGCGGCGCCCAGCGAACAACCGAGATCGTAGACCTGGGTGTCGGCCTGAACAAAGCGCTCCGCCAGCATGCCGATCATGGAAATAATATTCGAATAGCCAGGAACGGAGCGCTGAATCATGTCCGGAAACACTTCAGCAACGCGTTCATCAAACGTCCAGTCGCCCAGGTTGGCGATGGGCGCGGAAAAAAGCATATCGCGGTTTGACATAGCAGGGAAAATGCATACAGGGAAGAACAAGGGCGCATTCTAGCAGAAAGATGGGGCAAAGATGTATGAGAGAAAGACGGTAAGGCGCAGTCAGCAGGCCTTACCGTGGATACCCGGCGGGATTAACGTAGGGTAAATACCAGATCCCAGGGCAGGTAGTAGAGGTTGAACAGAATCATCAGCAGCAATGAAACATAGGTGGCCGCCATACCGGAGCGCCGCCAGTTCAGCTCACGGTGTCGCAGGCCGTAGTAGTGACACAACCGTCCGAGCAACAACATAATTCCACACAGATGAATCATCGCGTTCATCGCCCCATTCATCTCCATCAGCACCAACAGCAGGCCGCCGATAGGGATGTATTCCACCGCGTTGCCGTGGACGCGAATGGCGGTTTGCAACTCGTAAAAACCGCCGTCGCCGTAGGCCACCCGGTACTGCATCCGCAGTTTCACCACATCAACCGACAATTTGACTAACAACAATGCGCTGAGCACCACATAAAGCGCGCTTACCATTTTTTACTCCATTGCCTGACCAGAAGCGGCAGACGCTATCATAACGTGTCTGTCGCCGACCTGTCGCCTGCATAACGCGAAGATATTGTAGGTGAAATTGGCGGATATCAAACGCTATTAATAAGAAACTGTGATAAAAGCCGACGGCGATTTTTGCCCGGCGTTTTTCATAATGGCGTCCTAAAACAGCGACGACTGCTGTGGCCAGTCCGGGCAGGGCGGCATGCCGGAAATTACCGCGCTCAGATGCGGCCATAGCCGTTGCGCCAGTTCCGGCGCGCTGGCCGTACCGGCAGTGTGGATGAACAGATAAGGGGAATGCGTTTGCCACTCCGCCAGTTTGGCGAGCCAGGGCATGAACCAGCGCAGGTTATCGTCCGGATCTTCGTTGCCGATAAACCGGATCAGCGGTTCTTCGGCGGTGCGCACCACATGCAGCGGCACTTTCGGCTTTTTGCGCTGGGCGTCTCGCAGCGCTTCGCTGGTGGGAGCGGCATGATGCACCGGCCGGCTATCCATGATCACCCGGTTGAGTCCGCGCTGGTGCAACCCTTGATTGAGCTGGCGTTCTTCATCGCCTTTAGCGAAAAACAGCGGGTGGCGGACTTCCACGCCATAACTGAATCCCCCTGCCGGCAAGGAGTCCATAAATTGCCACAGCGTGTCTGTCTGGTCTGGCCCAAACGCGGACGGCAACTGTAGCCACAACTGTCCCAGCCGGTGGTGGATGGGTTCCAGACAACGGAAAAACTCCGCCACCTGTTGCTGGCAATGGCGCAATCCAGCCTGATGGCTGATGACGGAGGGAAATTTGAAGCAGAATCGGAAATCGTCATGCGTCATATCGCGCCAGCGCAACACGGACTCCGCCGACGGCAGCGCATAAAAGGTGGTGTTTCCCTCCACGCAGTTGAAGTGGCGGGCATAATCCGCCAGATCGCGCAGGCCCAGCCGGTTCCAGCCGGGGTGCTGCCACTGCGGTAAGCCGATATACATAAATCCTTGTCCCGATAGGTTTCTCTGCGAGTGAACGTCCTGAGATAGCCGGTCGTCATGACGGCTGATGTAACAGGCTTTTAGCATAATACCCCGCAATTGTTTAACCGACAGGCAAAAGCGCGGCAAAAAGCAAAAAAGAGTATGCGGGGCGGCCCGCAGACCGCTACCATCGTACTTATCGTTGTGGGGAAATTCCTTTATAATGCTCCCCTTTTTTCATTGGACTGTAATCCAGAAAAACCATGCCGACCGGTTCACAGACCCTGTGTCGCCGCCAATTGGCGTATGAAACAGGGCACCGGCGGCGGTGTAAAAGGACATCGTAATGCGTACTGAATATTGCGGGCTGTTGAATTCGTCCCATGTGGGTCAGGAAGTGACATTGTGCGGCTGGGTCAATCGTCGCCGCGATCTGGGTGGGCTGATTTTTATTGATATGCGTGACCGCGAAGGTCTGGTGCAGGTGTTCTTCGACCCGGATCGTCAGGAGGCCTTCACTCTGGCTTCCGAATTGCGCAACGAGTTCTGCATCCAACTGACCGGTGTGGTGCGCGCCCGTCCGGACAATCAGGTCAACAAAGAGATGGCGACCGGCGAAGTGGAAGTGCTGGCGACCGCGCTGACCATCATCAACCGGGCCGAACCGCTGCCGCTGGATGCCAACCAAACCAACAGCGAAGAAGCGCGCCTGAAGTACCGTTACCTTGACCTGCGTCGTCCGGAAATGGCTCAGCGCCTGAAAACCCGCGCCCGCATCACCAGCTTTGTGCGCCGCTTCATGGACAGCCACGGTTTCCTTGATATCGAAACCCCGATGCTGACCAAAGCCACGCCGGAAGGCGCCCGTGACTATCTGGTGCCGAGCCGTGTGCATAAAGGCAAATTCTACGCGCTGCCGCAGTCGCCGCAGTTGTTCAAGCAGTTGCTGATGATGTCCGGCTTTGACCGTTACTATCAGATCGTCAAATGCTTCCGCGACGAAGACCTGCGTGCCGACCGTCAGCCGGAATTTACCCAGATCGACGTGGAAACCTCCTTCATGACCGCGCCGCAGGTGCGTGAAGTGATGGAAAAACTGGTGCGCGAGCTGTGGCTGGAAGTTCACGGTGTGGATCTGGGCGACTTCCCGATCATGACGTTTGCTGAAGCCATGCGTCGCTTCGGCTCCGACAAACCGGACCTGCGCAACCCGCTGGAACTGGTGGACGTGGCCGATCTGCTCAAAGACGTGGACTTCAAAGTCTTCTCCGGTCCGGCCAACGATCCGAAAGGCCGCGTTGCCGCTATTCGCGTACCGGGCGGCGCACAGCTGAGCCGCAAACAGATTGACGAATACGCCAAATTTATCGAAATCTACGGCGCCAAAGGGTTGGCTTACATCAAGGTTAACGAGAAAGCCAACGGCCTGGAAGGTATTCAGAGCCCGGTCGCCAAGTTCCTGAACGACGGTATTCTGGCGGCGTTGCTGGAGCGTACCGCGGCGGAAGACGGCGACATCCTGTTCTTCGGCGCCGACAGCGCCAAAGTGGTGACGGACGCGCTGGGCGCACTGCGCCTGAAACTGGGTCGCGACCTGAAAATCACCAACGAAAACAGCTGGCAGCCGCTGTGGGTCATCGACTTCCCGATGTTCGAGGATGACGGCGAAGGCGGCCTGGCCGCGATGCACCACCCGTTCACCGCGCCGCGCGATATGTCGCCGACGGAGCTGGAAGCCAACCCGACAGCCGCTATCGCCAACGCTTACGATATGGTGCTGAACGGCTACGAAGTCGGCGGCGGTTCGGTGCGTATCCACCGTAGCGAAATGCAACAGACGGTATTCCGCATTCTCGGCATTGACGAGCGGCAGCAGCGCGAAAAATTCGGCTTCCTGCTGGATGCCCTGAAATTCGGTACCCCGCCGCACGCCGGCCTGGCCTTCGGTCTTGACCGTCTGGTGATGCTGCTGACCGGTACCGACAATATCCGCGACGTGATAGCGTTCCCGAAAACCACCGCAGCCGCCTGCCTGATGACCGAAGCGCCGAGCTTCGCCAACCCGTCGGCGCTGGATGAACTCTCCATTGCGGTGGTGGGTAAGGGCAAAGCCGCGCAGGATGCAGAGAATCAGTAAGATGAACTATAAGCGACCCGTTTCGGTGCTGGTGGTAATTTATGCCCGGAATACCGGACGGGTGCTCATGCTTCAGCGGCGCGATGATCCGGATTTCTGGCAGTCGGTCACCGGCAGCCTGGAGGAGGATGAAAGCGCGCGATGTGCCGCACAGCGTGAAGTGAAAGAAGAAGTTAACATCGACATCGCTGCCGAGGCGCTGACGCTGGTTGACTGTCAACGCAGTGTGGAATTCGAGCTTTTTGCTCATTTGAGACGTCGCTATGCCCCTGGCGTCACGCATAACCTGGAACACTGGTTTTGCCTGGCGTTACCTGATGAACGCCCGGTGGAGATCAGTGAACATCTGGCTTACCAGTGGCTGGGTGCGCCCGATGCGGCGCGGTTGACCAAATCCTGGAGCAACCGGCAGGCGATTGAAGAATTTGTTATTTGTCCAGCCTAGCCCGATAGATTTCGCGTTGCGGCAACGCGGCGACCGAGTAAATCCCGGTGCTTACCAGCGTAAGCGACCGGGGTGAACGAGGGAGCCAACGCCACGGCGGCTCGAAAGATGAAAGGGATAACAGGCTTTTTTCGGAGATTTTTATGGCAGGTCATAGTAAGTGGGCCAACACTAAGCATCGCAAAGCAGCACAGGACGCCAAGCGCGGCAAGATTTTTACCAAGATTATCCGCGAACTGGTTACCGCGGCCCGTTTGGGCGGCGGCGATCCCGGCTCCAACCCCCGCCTGCGTGCCGCCATCGATAAAGCGCTGTCCAACAACATGACGCGCGACACCCTGAACCGGGCGATTGCGCGCGGCGTGGGCGGCGATGAAGACGCCAACATGGAAACCATCATTTATGAAGGCTATGGCCCGGGCGGCACCGCGGTGATGGTCGAGTGTCTGAGCGACAACCGTAACCGTACCGTGTCCGAAGTCCGTCATGCTTTCACTAAATGCGGCGGCAACCTGGGAACCGACGGCTCCGTGTCCTACCTGTTCACCAAAAAAGGCGTGATTTCCTATGCGCCGGGTCTGGATGAAGATACGGTGATGAATGCGGCGCTGGAAGCCGGCGCTGACGACGTAGTGTCCTATGACGATGGCGCGATCGACGTGTTTACGCCGTGGGAAATTTTCGGTCAGGTAAAAGACGCGCTGGACGCGGCCGGTCTGGTGGCCGAGTCGGCCGAAGTGTCGATGATTCCGTCCACCAAAGCGGACATGGATGCTGACACAGCACCGAAACTGATGCGTCTTATCGACATGCTGGAAGACTGCGACGACGTGCAGGAGGTTTACCACAACGGTGAGATCTCCGACGAGGTAGCGGCACTGCTGTAATGGCAGTTTTCCTTGCTCAGCAGGCAACCGGGGGAGAGCGATGAGTATTATTCTCGGCATCGACCCTGGTTCCCGTGTCACCGGGTATGGCATTGTCCGTCAGCAAGGCCGGCAGATCAGCTATCTGGGCAGCGGTTGCATCCGTACCGCGGTGGATGATCTGCCAACTCGCCTCAAGCTGATTTATGCCGGCGTCAGTGAAATTATCACCCAGTTTCAACCCGACTATTTCGCTATCGAGCAGGTTTTTATGGCTCGCAATGCGGATTCGGCGTTGAAGCTGGGGCAGGCGCGCGGCGCGGCGATCGTCGCGGCGGTGAACCAGTCGCTGCCGGTGTTTGAATACGCCGCGCGGCAGGTGAAACAAACGGTGGTCGGCACCGGTGCGGCAGAAAAAAGCCAGGTGCAACACATGGTAAAAACGCTGCTCAAATTGCCCGCCAGCCCACAGGCCGACGCCGCCGACGCACTGGCGATTGCCATTACGCACTGTCATTTCAGTCAGAACTTGTCGCGTATCAGCCATGACAAACTGACGCTGGCGCGTGGCCGGCTACGTTGACGGCCCGTTTCCCTCGCTATTCACGCTGCACCGTGGGCACCGCTCGTCAAGTGAGGGGCGAGGCCCGATAATCGGTTTCCCATCGGCCGCCATGCGCGGCCGCTTTTCCGCCCGGGCGCTATTTCGCCTGTTCCAGATTCAGCACCGTGCGGGCATTGCTGGCGCTGGTGGCAATCACATCGATAATCCCGGAGCGTAAGGCCGCCAGTATCGCCGTAGCTTTGGTATTCTCGGCGGCGATGGCGATGACGCAGGGAATTTTGCGCAGTTGCTCCGGGCTGAGCCCAATCACCCGGTCGTTCATCACGGTGTCCACCGGAGTACCCTGCATATCGAGGAAGGCGTAACCGGCAATGTCGCCCACTACCCCCTGTTCCTGACGCGCGGTGATGATCTCCTGCGAGGTAAACCAGCCCAGTTGCACCATGAAACTGTTTTCATTCATATCCCCCAGCCCCACCAGCGCGATGTCCGCTTTGCTGGCGCGTTCCAGCGTTTCGCTAATCAACCGGTTCTGCATGAAGGCGGCTTTCATCGCCGGGTTTTCCACGTAAGCCGGGGCGTACAGGGTTTCGCTGCTGGCGCTGAACTTGCGCGCCAGATGGCGGCTGATGTGGTCGGCGTCGATCAGCTCGCCGTCGCGTTTGGTACCGCCGATGCCGCAAATGAATTTGCACTGCCGTTCGGGAAAGACGCCGACATGGCTGGCGACGGCGGCGACGTTGCGGCCTTGTCCCACCGCGATGGTCATGCCGTTTTTGATAATGCTGGACAGATAGGTGGAAACCAGCGACGCCACCTGCTGACGCTGCTCCTCTTCATCATGATGGTCGAGGGCGATCAGCGCGCGTTTGATGCCGAAACTCCGGATGAACTGCTGTTCGATCTGCGAACTGAAAACCGGATGGTAGCGCACATTGATTTCGACGATACCTTCCGCGCGCGCGCGTTTCAGCAGGCGCCCCACCTTGATGCGGGAGATGCCGAAACGGCTGGCGATCTCCTCTTGCGTCTGTTCGTTTTCGTAATAGGCGACGGCAATTTCCGTCAGTAGTTCGCTGTCTGAATCGAATTCACTCATGGATTAACTCGCCATTGTGTGGTTGCAAAGCGGCTCCAGGCCGTGTCTCGTCATTATTCCGTCGCCGGCCCGCTGACTGAATGTAGGCTGGGCGACGAAAATTGAAAATGACGCCTGTACAGCGCCAACTGCGGCTCGGCGGTACTCTTAGCGATCCAGTAACGTCGCGACGCCGTGTACCAACCGACAAAAATCCTCGGCGTCCCATGCTGACCGGCCGATGAATAATCCATCGATATCAGGGCATTGGATCAGCTCGGGGCTATTATGCTGATTTACGCTGCCACCGTACAGCAACGTCACGTTTTCCGCGGTGGCGGCGCCGTAAGCGTCCGCCAGCGCCTGCCGTAGGGCGCGATGGATAGCCTGCGCTTCGGCGGCCGTCGCCGGGGTACCGCCGTCGCCGATCGCCCATACGGGTTCATACGCGATGATCACCTGTTCAACCTGCGTGCGCTCCAGCCCGGCCAGGGCGATTTTCATCTGGCGCACGACGGTTTCGGTAGAGACCCCCCAGCCTTTTTCCTGCGCGCTGTCGCCGACACACACCAGCGGCCGTAGCTGATAGCGTAGCGCGGCCTGCACTTTTTTCCGGATATTCGCGTCACTTTCAGCAAAGTCGCGGCGCCGCTCCGAATGGCCCAGCTCTACCAGCGCGGCGCCGCAGTCGCGCACCATGGCCGGTGAGATTTCCCCGGTCCAGGCGCCCGCGTCGGCATAGTGCATGTTCTGGGCGCCGGTCAGGCAGTTGACGCCGTGCTGGCGCAACCGTTCGGTCACCTCCCGGATCAGCGTAAAAGGGGGGATGACGAACGGCTGGATGCGGGGGCCGGCGGCGGCATTGAGCCGGGCGGCCAGCACATCGCAATAGGCTTTGGCGTCGTCCAGGGTTTTGTTCATTTTCCAGCTGGTGCCCAGCATCAGGTTTCTCATTAATCACTCCCGTTATCACTATTCGCCTGAGGTGAGGGTAACAAAAGTCCCCACGCTGTTACTTATAATCATGACTAAAACAAATGTTCGATCACACATTTCCCCGGTCAAGGATGTTTCCGTATAAAACGTGACCTAATTCAAGGTTATTTGTTTTTCTTACCGTAAACTGCCACCTAACAAAAGTTATTTAATTGAACATATGAACATTTGGTTGTTCTGACCATGTGAAAAAGGTGAAAACTATGTCGGTTGAGAAAAAACCTGTGGTTGAGAGAAAGCCTGTAGTAGCCCTTACCATCGGCGATCCGGCGGGCATCGGCCCGGAAATCTCCGTTGCCACCATGATGAATCAAGCGGTGTATGAGGAGTGCCGGCCGTTCCTGATTGGTTCTGTGCCCATCATCCGGCGGGCGATGGCAATCTGGAACTGCGACTTCGCCATCAATGTGATTCACTCGCCGGCCGAAGCCCGCTTCACCTGGGGAACGCTGGACGTGCTGGAAACCGGCGACTACGACTGCGACGGCATTGTCTGGGGGAAAGTGCAGAAACTGGCCGGCCAGATGTCGCTGGATTACGTGATGAAATCCATTGCGCTGGGGATGGCCGGCGAGATTGACGTGGTATCTACCGCGCCCATCCATAAGGAAGCCATCAAGCTGGCGGGCTGCAAGCTGCCCGGCCACACCGAGATCTATCAGGTGGAAACCGGCTCCGATTACGGCCTGACCATGTTCCACGTGCAGAAGCTGCGCGTGTTCTTCGTCAGTCGCCACATGGCGCTGAAAGACGCGTGCGACTACGCCAATAAGGAACGGGTGCTGGCCTGCGTACAACAGATTCACCACGAATTCACCGCGCTGAATATCAAGCAACCGCGCATTGCGGTCGCGGCGCTCAATCCCCACGCCTCCGACAACGGGCTGTTCGGACACGAGGAGAAAGACAACCTCATTCCGGCGGTACAGGCGGCGCAGGCGCTTGGCATCAACGCTATCGGGCCGGTTCCGGCCGACTCGGTTTTCCATCTGGGCAAACTGGGGCATTACGACGCGATCCTTTCTCTCTACCACGATCAGGGGCATATCGCCTGCAAAACGCTGGACTTCGAGCGTTCGGTCACCATCACCTTCGGCCTGCCGTTTATGCGCAGTTCCGTAGACCACGGCACGGCGTTTGATATCGCCGGGACCGGCAAGGCCGGCACCGTAAGCATGCTGGAGTCCACTCTGGTGGCGGCCCGCTACTGGAAGATGAAACACCGGTAACCGCGGCACGTACCCGCGAGCCGGGTACGTGCCTTTCCTGAGAAAGGAGAACCGCATGAAACGTTATCTGGAAATTACCCGCGGCAGCAAAGGCTGGGGCGGGCCGCTGACCATCGAAGTGGCGGCGGGGAAAAAGATTGCTTATATCACCGGGGGGATCCGGCCCGCGGTGGTGGATCGACTGATGGAACTGACCGGCTGGGAAAGCGTGGATGTGTTCAAACATGGCGAGCCGGCGGAGCAGGACATCGGGCTGGTGGTGATCGATTGCGGCGGCACGCTGCGCTGCGGCCTGTACCCCAAGCGCGGCATTCCCACCGTTAACCTGCATCCGACCGGCAAAACCGGGCCGCTGGCGGCGTTTATTGGTGAAGATATTTACGTGTCCGGCGTGACGCCGGCCGGGGTTCAGTTACGCAGTGAAGGCGGGCAGGGCGACCGGCTGGGCATTGTGGCGGATGACTTGACCGGCGCGACCACCGTCGGGGTACTGCTGGCGCGCAGCGGGATCCGAACCGCGGCGTTTTTTGACACCGATTCCTTTGACGCCTGCGATTCGGAGTGGCAGGCGATGGTGATCAGCAGCAATAGCCGACCGCTGCCGAAAGCGGAAGCGCAACAACTGGTGCGTCAGGCCACGCTGTCGTTGCAGGCGCGGGGCGCGCGCTACTTCACCAAGCGCGTCGATACCACGCTGCGCGGCGGCATTGGTTATGAAATCGATGCCATGCTGGAGGTGCTGCCGCAGGAAACCGTGGCGGTCGTCGTGCCGGCGATGCCGCAGTCGCGCCGGATTCTGGTGGGGGGCTATTCGGTCATCGACTCGGTGGCGCTGTCGTGCACCGATGTGGCTAAAGACGTCCGCACGCCGGTGACGGAAACCTTTGTGCCGGAGCTGCTGGCCGCGCAGACGCACCATCACGTCGGCCATCTCGCCTTGTCTTGCGTGCTCAAGGGGTACGATGCGGTCAGCCAGGCACTGAGCCAGCTGCAACAGGACGGCGCGCGTATCATGGTGGTGGACGCTATCTCGCTGGCGGATGTTGAAACCATCGCCCAGGCGGTGACGCTGCTGAACTGGAACGTGCTGGCGGTGGATCCGGGGCCGTTTACCGAACGGCTGGCCTGGGCGCGGGAGATGATCCGCGATGAACCGCGTCCGGAATCGATCGCGGTACCGGTGAGCCAACAGCAAGGATCGATCGTGGTAGTGGCGGGTAGCGCCACGCCGGTGACCAAACGGCAACTGACCCGACTGATCGAACAGGACTCGCGCGTGTGCCATATCCCGGTGGATGCGGAGCTGCTGATTGACCGGGAGCATTCCGCCTCGATTGAAGTGCAGCGGGTGGTGCGTCAGGCGCAGGAGTGCGTGCGTACGCATCATAACGCCATTTTCGTGTTCGAATCGGCGTTGACCGGCCGGCTGCTGGATTTGGCGCAGGAGGAGCAGCGTTTTGGGCTGGCGCACGGCCAGGCGGCCGACAATATCAACCGCGGGCTGGGGGATATCGTCCGGGCGGTGTTGGATGCGGGCGGCGGTGAAATCCGCGGATTGTATATGACCGGGGGTGACACCATGGTGAACGTGCTCAGGCGGCTTGGCGCCAGCGGCATCGAAATGGTGGATTACGTGATACCGCAAACCGATCTGGTCAGGATTATCGGCGGCGATTACAACGGGCTGGTATGTGTGGGCAAGGGCGGCTTGACCGGTTCGGATGAGGTGATTCATACCATCGTCGAACATATTTATCGCGAAGCGACGCAGTAACATAACCGGAAAATAACGTATCCGCGGGTGGGCTATTTCGTACTGATTCAGCGCGCGGGTGCCTCAGCTTATTTTTGCTATTGGTATTATTCAGGATATGGGCCGAATCTATTCAATAAAAATAGGCCTGAAGTGACTCTACCCTACAAAAGAGAAACACCATGAAAAATATAAATCTGTTTGACAAGATGAATAAATTCCCCGGCGGGTTGATTATTATTCCATTGATTCTCGCCATATTAATTAATACCTTCTTTCCGTCATTGCTAAAAATTGGCGGCCCGACCACCGCCTTATTTAAAGCCGGTTCAAGCGCGATGATGGGGATATTTCTATTAATTTGCGGGGCGTCGATCAATATTCGCCAGGCCGGGTTACCGTTATATAAGGGCGCGGTGCTGCTGGTGCTGAAATTTGCCGCCGGCGCGCTGGCGGTGTGGATCATGGGGACGTTGTTCGGGCCGGCGGGCTTTTTCGGCATCTCCACGCTGGCGCTGGTGGCCTGTATCACCAGTTCGAACAGCTCATTGTATATCGCGCTGTGCAGCAACTATGGCGACGCCAGCGACGCCGGGGCCATCTCCGTGTTCTGCATCAAGGATGGGCCGTTCGTTACCATGGTGGTACTGGGGGTCAGCGGTTTGGCCAATATTCCGTTTGAGGCGCTGTTGTCGATGCTGGTGCCGCTGCTGGTCGGGATGATGTGGGGCAATATTGACGAAAAATTCAAGCAGTTATGCGCTGCCTCTCAGCCGCTGGTCATCATCATCATGTCGTTTGCGATCGGCGCCAACTCCAGCATGAGTACGGTGTTCAGCGCCGGGCTGTCCGGTATCCTGCTGGGCGGTATTTCCGCCTTGACCGCCATTGTCTTCTACTTCCTGTACAACCTGTTTCTAAAGAAGAAAACCGCGCTTGGCGCGGCGCTCGGCACCACGGCGGCCAGTTCGGCATTGACGCCGGCGATGGTGGCCCAGGCGGATCCGACGCTGCAGGGGTTTGTCGATGCCGCCACCGCCCAGCTAGCGACCGCCAGCATCATCACCATGCTTACCGCGCCGGTGCTGGTGGCCTGGTTTGACAAGCGCTTGCGCAAAACCGATGCCGATGCGACGGCGCCGCAACCGGCGGCACAGCCGTTCAGCTCGCCCGCGGATAAGGCGAAGTGAGGGCGCAGGGATGAGACAGGTGGCGTGGCAAGCGACGATCCGCGCTATCGGCCATCAGGCGGAGGCGATGCGGCAGGAAAATCGCCTGATTCTGTTCAGCGATCGCGTGCCGCCGGAGCTGGGCGTGTATTGCCTGCTGCATCAGGATGGCGAATGGCGCCGGCCGCTGGCGGTGAATCAGCAACTGGAATTAGACGGCAAGAGTTATGTGATTACCGCCGTCGGTGATATCGCCAACCATAATTTACGCGAGTTAGGGCATATCACGCTGTTATTTGACGGCGGTGCCGCGGCGGAATTACCCGGCACGGTTCATGTCAGGGGGAATATACCGGACAAATTACCGATCTCAGGAAATATCACGATTTTTGAACTGAGTTAAAAATCGACTGAATTAAATTTTCATTAATCTGAAGTAAGGATGTTAATCATGAAACCAATCGCCATTGGTGCGGATGACGCTGCATATGAATTACGCAGCATTATTACCCGTTATCTCGATTCGTTAACTATTCCCTGGGTGGATTTCAGCAGCGATAAAAATGCGGATAACCGTTATTACCCGGACGTGGCGCACGCCGTCGCCATGTCGATTAAAGCGGGCCGGCAGGATCGTGGCATTTTGATGTGCGGCACCGGCATCGGGATGAGCATTGTGGCGAATAAGGTGCCCGGTATTCGCGCCGCCCAGTGCCACGATACGTTTTCGGCGGAGCGGGCGCGTAAAAGCAATAACGCGCAGATCGTCACGCTGGGCGCGCGGGTGATCGGCGCCGAACTGGGCAAGCAGATTATTCATGCCTGGCTGAACGCCGAGTATGAAGGCGGCGGTTCGGCGCCGAAGGTAGAGCGTATTGATTACTATCAAAATCAACACATTGCCGAATAACCCGTCGGAAGACCTAACGCAGGGGAATAACCATGAACCAACTGGAAGCCTTAAAACAGTACACGGTAGTGGTGGCGGATACCGGCGATATCGACGCCATCCGGCAGTTCGCGCCGCAGGACGCCACCACCAATCCCTCTTTGATCCTGAAGGCGGCGCAATTGCCGCTGTATCAGGGCCTGATCCGCGATGCGGTCGGACAGGCGCAGCGGCAGGGCGGCAGTGAGGCAACCCGGTTGCTCAACGCGTGCGATCAGGTGGCGGTCAACATCGGCGCGGAAGTGCTGCGGCAGGTGCCGGGACGGGTATCGACCGAGGTGGACGCCCGGTTGTCCTGGGATCGCGGCCTGTGCGTCGCCAGAGCGCGGCGGTTGATCGCGCTGTATCAGGAACAGGGCATCGACCGCTCGCGTATTCTGATCAAGCTGGCGGCGACCTGGGAAGGGATCCGCGCGGCCGAAGAACTGGAGCAGGAGGGGATCCAATGCAACCTGACGCTGCTGTTCTCTTTTGCGCAGGCGCGTGCCTGTGCGGAAGCGGGCGTCTATCTGATCTCGCCGTTTGTCGGGCGCATTTATGACTGGTATCAGGCGCATCAGCCGCAGACGCTGGCGGAAACCGGCGACGACCCGGGGGTGGCCTCGGTGCGGCGCATTTACCAGTACTACAAAACGCACGGCTACGACACCGTGGTGATGGGGGCCAGTTTCCGCAAAAAATCGCAGGTGACGGCGCTGGCCGGCTGCGACCGGCTGACCATCTCCCCGGCGTTGCTCAACGAGCTGAAGGCGTGTGATGAGCCGTTGCCGCGCCAACTGCTCGCCGAGACGGTAAGCGAAACGCGCCCCAGCCTGATGACGCAGGCGGAATTCCTGTGGCAGCACCACAACGACCCGATGGCGGTGGAAAAACTGGCGGAAGGCATCCGGCTGTTCGCCGCCGATCAGGTCCGGCTGGAAAATATGCTGCACAGCCTGATGTAACGTGCCGGGAGACTAACGATGAAGCACTCTGATTACGCCGCGCGGCCATTGGCCAATGCTGTCCGCGCGCTGAGTATGGACGCGGTACAGCGAGCCAATTCCGGCCACCCGGGCGCGCCGATGGGCATGGCGGATATGGCCACGGTGCTGTGGCGCGAATTTCTGCAACATAACCCCGCCAATCCCGATTGGGCTAACCGCGACCGGTTTGTGCTCTCCAACGGCCACGCCTCGATGCTGCTTTACAGCCTGCTACATCTGACCGGCTATGCGCTACCGCTGGAGGAGCTAAAAAATTTCCGGCAGTTGCACAGCAAAACACCGGGACACCCGGAGGTGGACGTCACGCCCGGCGTGGAAACCACCACCGGGCCGTTGGGGCAGGGGATCGCCAACGCCGTTGGGATGGCGCTGGCCGAACGTACTCTGGCGGCGCAGTTCAACCGGCCGGGGCATACTATCGTTGACCATTACACCTATGTGTTCCTGGGCGACGGCTGCATGATGGAGGGCATTTCTCACGAGGTTTGCTCGCTGGCGGGGACGCTGAAGTTAGGCAAGCTGGTGGCGTTTTATGACGACAACGGCATCTCCATCGATGGGCATGTCGAGGGGTGGTTTACCGATGACACCGCCGCCCGTTTTGAGGCTTACGGTTGGCATGTGGTGCGCGGCATTGACGGGCACGATGAGCAGGCGATCCGCGTGGCGATCAACGCCGCGCGCGCGGTCGGCGATAAGCCGTCGCTATTGATGTGCAAAACCGTCATAGGCTTCGGTTCGCCCGCCAAGGCCGGCAGCCATGAGTCGCACGGCGCGCCGCTGGGGCTGGCGGAGGTAGCGGCGGCCCGCGAGGCGCTGGGCTGGCCATACCCGCCGTTCGTGATTCCGTCGGAAATCCGCGCGCAGTGGGATGCTCGTGAGGTCGGTCAGGCGCGAGAAAGCGCCTGGGCGGCGCGGTTTGCGGACTATGCGCGCGCGTTCCCCGAGCTGGCGGCGGAGTTCACCCGCCGCATGCGCGGCGAGTTGCCGTCAACGTTCGCGGATGACGCGCAGGCGTTCATCGCCGGGTTGCAGGCCAACCCGGCGGATATCGCCAGCCGCAAGGCGTCGCAGCTCGCCCTGAATGCTTTTGGCCCGCTGCTGCCGGAGCTGTTGGGCGGCTCCGCCGATCTGGCGCCGAGCAACCTGACCCTGTGGTCCGGTTCCCGGCCGTTGAATGAGGATCCGGCAGGCAACTACGTGCACTACGGTGTGAGGGAGTTCGGAATGACCGCTCTCGCCAACGGGATGGCGTTGCACGGCGGCTTCCTGCCGTATACCGCCACCTTCCTGATGTTCGTCGAATATGCCCGTAACGCGGTGCGTATGGCGGCGCTGATGAAGCAACGTCAGGTGCTGGTCTACACCCACGACTCTATCGGGCTGGGGGAGGATGGCCCAACCCACCAGCCGGTGGAACAGCTGGCGATGCTGCGGGTGACGCCGCACCTGAGCGTCTGGCGCCCGTGCGATCAGGTGGAAACCGCGGTGGCCTGGCAACAGGCGGTGCAGCGGCATGACGGCCCGACGGCGCTGATCCTGTCGCGCCAGAATCTGGCGCAGCAGCCGCGCAATGACGCACAGCTGGCGGCGATTGCCCGGGGCGGCTATGTACTTAAAGAAAGTGTCCTGAAAGACAGTGCGCTGCCGCCAAGGCTGATTTTGATCGCCACCGGTTCTGAAGTTGCGCTGGCGGTGGCCGCGTGGGAAGTGCTGTCGGCGCGCGGGGTGGCGGTTCGCGTGGTATCGATGCCGTCTTGCGACGTGTTTGACCAGCAGGAGGCCGGTTACCGTGAAGCGGTGCTGCCGGCGGCCGTGAGCGCGCGCATAGCGGTCGAGGCGAGCGTTGCCGATTACTGGTACAAGTACGTCGGGCTGCACGGCGCGGTGGTGGGGATGACCGATTTCGGCGAATCGGCACCGGCCGGGCAACTGTTTGAGCGCTATGGCTTCACCGTCGATAACCTGCTGCGGCAGGTGGAAGCGCTGCTGACGCGCTAACGTATCTCCTGTCGGCGTATACCGGGCTTCCGTCATTCGGCGGGCGCCCGGTTTTTGTCTCACATATCCAGGTTCAGATGTTCAGCCTGAAAATTCCGCCCGCCTTTGATCTGCGACAACATGACGATGTATGAAAAATAAATAAACTTTCATACTCATTTTCCCCCGACGACGTTTGCCGCCGGATCGATTGGAAGGGCTCTCATGTTGTCTTCGCTACTGCGGGAAAACCCGCGCGCTGTGGTTATGTTAGGAACGCTGGTGGTTGTCAATGTTGCGGTATGGCTGCTGGCCGTGTCGATGTTTCACGATGATGCCGCGCTGATGGCGACCTGCCTGCTGGCCTGGTGTTTCGGGTTGCGTCATGCGGTGGATGCGGACCATATCGCCGCCATCGACAATGTGACCCGCAAAATGATGCAGGAAGGGAAGCGCCCGTTGGGCGTCGGCACCTGGTTTTCGCTCGGTCACTCCACCATCGTGGTGCTGGCGTCGCTGGCGCTGGCGGCGACCGCCGCGGCGTTTCAGGACGATATGATCTGGTTCCACGAGGTGGGCGGCGTTATCGGCACCTCGGTGTCTGCCGGTTTTCTGCTGCTGATGGCGTTGGTGAATCTGGTGATTCTGCGCAGCGTCTGGCGGAATTTCCAACGCTTCAAACAAGGGCACCGCCTGACGCCGGAGGTGATAGACGCGGTGCCGGCTTCCGGCGTGCTGGGCTGGCTGTTTCGCGCCACGTTCCGGCTGGTGCGCAAAAGCTGGCACATGTATCTGGTGGGTTTTCTGTTCGGGCTGGGGTTTGATACCGCGACGGAAATCGGCGTGCTGGGCATCTCGGCGGCGGGCGCATCGCAGGGTATGTCAATCTGGTCGATCATGCTGTTTCCCGCCCTGTTCACCTGCGGCATGGCGCTGGTGGATACGCTCGATAACGTACTGATGGTGGGCGCCTACGGCTGGGCATTTAGCAAGCCGCAGCGCAAGCTCTACTACAACATGACCATTACCGCCACGTCGGTGGTGGTGGCGGTGTTTATCGGCGGGCTGGAGGCGCTCGGCCTGCTGGCGGACAAGCTCGATCTGCATTCCGGCGCGTGGAGTCTGGTGGACGCCATGAACGACCAACTGGGCAACGCCGGTTTTTACGTTATCGCGCTGTTTGTCGCCTGCTGGGTGATTTCTCTGTGTAACTACCGCTGGAAAAAGTACGACTCGCTGGATAATCAGGCCGCCTGACGTCGTTGAACGGGAGATCTCGGGGGCGAGCCAGACGTGTCACCTGGCGGCGAGCCTCGACATCCCTGAGTTTGAGCGCCTATCGACCGGGCCGTCGTCGTGTGAGTTATTCCTTCACCGGGCGATACGCTCGGTTTTCCCTTGTCAGAACACTCTGACTCGCACGGCGACGTGCCGGCCTCTCCTTGTTTCAGTCCACCGCGATCGCGCCGAACGCCCGTTCTCCGGGCGTTTGAAATGCGGGGCGTGTTGCAATCTGGATATGCATACAGCTTTTTTGTATGCGCCACTTTTTTTGTGTTATAAGCTATACGCCAACGTTTTGGTGCTACTGAAAAAGGAAAAATCGCGTGATAGGTCGTCTGAGAGGCATCGTATTGGAAAAACAGCCGCCGCTGGTGCTGATTGAAGCCAGCGGCGTCGGATATGAAGTGCATATGCCGATGACCTGCTTTTACGAGTTGCCGGATCTCGGCCAGGAAGCGGTGATTTTTACCCACTTTGTGGTACGTGAAGACGCACAATTATTGTTTGGCTTCAACAATAAACAAGAACGTTCTCTGTTCCGCGAACTGATCAAAGTGAATGGCGTGGGGCCGAAACTGGCGCTGGCGATTCTCTCCGGCATGTCGGCCCAGCAGTTCGTCAGCGCGGTGGAGCGTCAGGAAATTAACGCGCTGGTGAAATTGCCGGGCGTGGGCAAGAAAACGGCAGAGCGTCTGGTGGTGGAAATGAAAGACCGCTTTAAAGGGTTGAACGGCGATCTGTTCAACGCCGCCAGCGATATCACCTTGCCGGCCGCGACGGGCAACACAGAGCCGGAAGCTGACCCGCAGGCGGAGGCCGAGGCGGCGTTGGTCGCCCTCGGTTATAAACCGCAGGAGGCCGGCCGGATGGTGAGCAAAGTGGCGCGGCCGGGCGCCGACTGCGAAACTCTGATCAGGGAAGCGCTGCGCGCTGCGCTGTGAGGTATGTATGATTGAAGCCGATCGTCTGATTTCACCCGGCGCCGTTGCCGACGAAGAACTGCAGGATCGCGCGATCCGGCCGAAACTGCTGTCAGAATACGTCGGGCAGCCGGTAGTCCGCGAGCAGATGGAAATTTTTATCGAGGCGGCCCGCAAGCGCGGCGATGCGCTCGATCATCTGCTGATTTTTGGTCCGCCGGGGTTGGGCAAAACCACGTTGGCTAATATCGTTGCCAACGAAATGGGCGTGAATTTGCGCACCACGTCCGGTCCGGTGCTGGAAAAAGCGGGCGATCTGGCGGCGTTGCTCACCAACCTTGAACCGCACGACGTGTTGTTCATCGACGAGATTCATCGTCTTTCGCCGGTGGTGGAAGAAGTGCTCTACCCGGCGATGGAAGATTACCAACTGGATATCATGATCGGCGAAGGGCCGGCGGCGCGTTCCATCAAGCTGGACTTGCCGCCGTTTACCCTGGTCGGGGCGACAACGCGCGCCGGCTCGCTGACCTCGCCGCTGCGCGACCGTTTCGGCATCGTGCAGCGGCTCGAATTCTACCAGGTGGCTGATTTACAACATATCGTTCGACGCAGCGCCCAGTGTCTGGGGCTGGATATGACCGAGGACGGCGCGCTGGAGGTGGCCCGCCGCTCGCGCGGTACGCCGCGTATCGGCAACCGGCTGTTACGCCGGGTACGAGATTTTTCTGAAGTGAAATCGGACGGGGTTATTTCGGCCGAGGTGGCAATTCAGGCACTGGATATGCTGGCGGTTGACTCTGAAGGGTTCGATTACATGGACCGCAAGTTACTGCTGGCGGTGATCGACAAGTTTATGGGCGGTCCGGTGGGGCTGGACAACCTGGCGGCGGCGATCGGCGAAGAACGTGAAACCATTGAAGATGTGCTGGAACCCTATCTGATTCAGCAGGGGTTTTTGCAACGCACCCCGCGAGGCCGCATCGCTACACAGCACGCGTATCGCCATTTCGGTCTGACCCGCGAAGAGTAGGAAAAAAGTAGGAAGAGCAGCAGGCCGCCTTTCATTGTTATCGCCAGTTATTGTTATCGCCAGCCAGTCGGCTGGCGATAAGTCAGACAACGTTAAAACACATCGACAGACTGATTTGCCTCTTCACTCTAGCGACCAAGATACGGCTGCGTCAGGCGACCTGTTTTTTCAGCAGGCTAAACATAAACAGCAGCGAAGCGCATAGCACCACGGAAGGGCCGGCGGGCGTATTAGCTTCAGCTGAGAATGCAAGTCCGCCGGTGACGGCCAGAATGCCGACGCCCACCGCGTAAACGGCCATCTGCTCCGGTGTGCGGGCAAATCGGCGTGCGGTAGCGGCAGGAATAATCAGCAGCGAGGTGATGATCAGCGCGCCGACAAACTTCATCGCCAGACCGATAGTCAGGGCGGTGATGAGCATTAACACCAGCTTGGTACGGGCGATGGCTACGCCGTCGACGTGCGCCAGTTCCGGGCTGACGGTCATGGAGAGTAGGGCGCGCCATTGCCACCCCAGCACGCCGAGCACCAGCAACACGCCGGGGCCGATCAGCCATAAGTCTTCGCTGGTGACCGCGAGCAGGTCGCCAAACAGGTAAGCCATCAAATCGACACGGACGTTGTTCATCAGGCTGACCACCACCAGACCCAGCGACAGCGCGCTGTGCGCCATGATGCCGAGCAGAGTATCGATCGCCAGTCCGGGGCGGCGCTCCAGCCAGACCAGCCCCACGGCCAGCAGCAGGGTTATCGCAATCACCGCATAGAACAGGTTGATGTCCAGCAACAGACCCAGCGCAACGCCAAGTAATGAGGCGTGGGCGAGGGTATCGCCAAAATAGGACATACGGCGCCATACCACGAAGGAACCGAGCGGCCCTGCCGCCACCGCCAGACACACCCCTGCCAGCCAGCCGGGCAACAACAACTCAATCATGCGTGATTACCATCCTGTCGTTTTAAAATGATTTTTCCGTTCAGATCGTGACGGTGATTGTGATGGTGGCGGTAAATCGCCAGTTGTCCGGCGCCGCGGTGACCGAACATAGCCAGAAATTCCGGGTGCAGCGACACTACTTCCGGGGTACCGGAACAGCAGATGTGCTGATTGAGGCACAGAACCTCATCGGTTTTTGCCATCACCAGATGCAGGTCGTGGGAGACCATCAGCACACCGCATTGATATTCCTGCCGCAACTGGTTGATCAACTCGTACAGCGCCAACTGACCGTTGACGTCCACCCCTTGGGTAGGCTCATCCAGCACCAGCAATTGCGGGCGGGCGAGGATAGCACGCGCCAGCAGAACACGCTGGGTTTCGCCGCCGGAGAGCTTTTGCATCGGTTGTTCAAGCAGATGACCCGCCTGCACGCGCTTCAATGCCGGCATGATGTCCGGTTTATTGACGCCAGGGCGCAGTTGCATAAAGCGTTTGACGGTCAGGGGTAGGGTTGGGTCCAGATGCAGCTTTTGCGGTACGTAGCCGATGCGGAGATTCGCCGCCTGGGTCAGCGTACCGCGGGTTGGAGCCTGTAATCCCAACACCACCCGGACCAGCGTGGATTTCCCCGCGCCATTAGGTCCGAGCAGCGTCAGAATACGACCAGCCTGCAATGTGAGAGAAATATCATTGAGTACAGGTTTGTTGCCAAACTGCACGCCAATATTTTCCAGTGAAACCAGCGTTGACATAGAATTCTGTTTGCAGAGGGTTTGTGACGTTATAATATAACGCGTTTTTATTGATAAATCGACGGATGATTGGGTATGTTGCGAGTTACTCACTATAAATGGCTAAACGCCGTACTTGCGGCCGGTACATTACTGGCTTCGTTGTCTGCCGCGCCGGTTGCCTCTGCCGCCGTGGTTACCTCGATTCGCCCGCTGGCGTTTATCGCCGCGGCGATAACCGATGGCGTTACGCCCACGGAAGTGCTGTTGCCGGATGGCGCGTCGCCGCATGATTATGCTCTACGCCCGTCCGATGTACAGCGTCTTAAATCGGCAGAACTGGTGATTTGGGTTGGACCGGAAATGGAAGCGTTTCTGCCCAAGGCGTTGCAACCGCTGCCGGCGGAGCGCCAAATCGCATTAGGGCTGCAACCGGCCGTCAAATCGCTATTGTTACGGGAGTCACATCCTGAGCATGCGGCGGTGGAAAACGGTGCGCACCATGACTCCGATCATGACAGCCATGCCGACAACGGTCATGATCACGGCAATGAGCCTGAAAATCATCAGGATAGCGATGATGATGGGCATCATCACGGTGAGTTCAACATGCATATCTGGCTGTCGCCGGAGATGGCGCAGGCTTCTGCCGTCGCAATTCATGCAAAATTGCTGGAACTCATGCCGCAGAATAAAGACAAACTAGATGCAAATCTGCGTAAATTCACTGAGAAACTTGCGCAGACAGATAAAAATGTTGTTAATATGCTGACGCCTGTGCGTAGCAAGGGTTACTTCGTGTTTCACGATGCCTACGGCTACTTCGAACAGCATTATGGGTTGACCCCGTTGGGGCATTTTACTATCAACCCGGCTATTGCGCCCGGCGCACAGCGCTTAAACCAGATACGAACACAGTTGGTTGAGCATAAAGCGGTTTGCGTTTTTGCTGAACCACAATTCAGGCCAGCGGTCATAAATGCTGTCGCCAAGGGAACTGACGTGCGCATCGGCGTGCTGGACCCGTTGGGAAGTGACATTGCACTGGATAAGGACAGCTATGCGCGGTTCCTGTTGCAACTGTCCGGACAGTATTTGAGCTGCCTGAAGGAAAAATAATGAGGATAGGAACAAGTGCAGCAGATAGTCCGAACTATCGCTCTGGCGTATAACAGCCTGCCCCGGCCTCACCGCGTGATGCTGGGGTCACTGACTGTCGTCACACTGGCCGCCGCGGTTTGGCGGCCGATGACATATCCCCCGGTCAATGACGCACCTGTTATCGTAAAAGACGCGGAAAGCGAAAAAAATCAAACCCAGACTCAGAGCCAGGCTCTGAATCCTCCTGCCAGTGAACCCCTGGACAGCAATCCGTTGCCGCCGGTAGCGACGTCGCAGATCGCCGGTTCGGCGCCGACGGCGGATGTTACCGAAGCCAACAGCGAACCGCTGGATCAGCCGTCCACCACCAATGGCATTATCAAAGACGAACTCGACGACAAAGACGCCGACGACACCCATGAGTACGTGGTGTCTACCGGCGATACGCTGAGCAGTATTCTGACGCAATACGGTATTGATATGTCGGATATCGCGGCTCTGGCGGATCGTAATGCGGCGTTGCGGAATCTGAAGATTGGCCAGCAACTGACCTGGACGCTGGATAGCGACGGCGCGTTGCAAACCCTGACCTGGCAGGTGTCTCGTCGGGAAACCCGCACTTACACCCGTAGCGGCGATGCGTTCCGTGAAGAAATCGAGAACGTGGAAGGGGACTGGCAGAACAAGGTGCTGGTCGGTCGTCTGGACGGCAGTTTCGCTAGTAGCGCGCAGGCTGCCGGGCTGACCAGCAGCGAAGTGCGGGAAGTGATTCGTGCGCTGCAATGGCAGCTGGATTTCCGCAAACTGCGTAAAGATGACAGTTTTGCCGTGCTGATTTCCCGTGAAATACTGGATGGCCGTAGCGAGCAGAGCGAACTGCAGGGCGTACGGTTGCGTACCGGCGGGAAAAACTACTACGCGTTCCGCGCTGAAGACGGCAAATTTTATGACCGCGAAGCTTCCGGCCTGACCCGCGGCTTCCTGCGTTTCCCGACCATGAAGCAGTTCAAGGTATCCTCCAACTTCAACCCGCGCCGTCTTAATCCGGTAACCGGTCGTATCGCGCCGCACCGTGGCGTTGATTTCTCCATGCCGGTGGGGACGCCGGTACTGGCCGTCGGTGATGGCGAGGTCGTGGTGGCTGAACGGGACAGTGAAGCCGGCAACTTTGTGGCTGTGCGCCACGGGCGGCAATACACCACCCGTTACATGCACATGAACCGTTTGCTGGTTAAACCGGGGCAGAAGATCAAGCGTGGCGATCGCATTGGTCTGTCCGGCAATACCGGGCGCTCCACCGGCCCACACCTGCATTATGAACTGTGGGTTAACCAGCAAGCCGTCAACCCGCTCACTGCGAAACTGCCGCGCTCCGAAGGGCTGATGGGCAAAGAGCGTCGCGATTATCTGGCGCACGTGCGCGAAGTATTACCTCAACTGCAACTGGACTAATAACCGTTGCGGATAAGTGACAGCCGGCAGTTTGCGCTGCCGGCTGTTTTTTTATGTCGCACGGGCAATATCAGACCAGTGCGTGTTCAATTGCAAAACGTCGGGTAGCTATTATCATTAACCCGATTTTGTGATGAAGAGTGGCTGCATGGAACAAGAGAAACAAGAGAAGAAAACCAACGCTGAGTTTATCCCGCAGTTTACGTCTGCCTTCTTTCATCCGCGCTACTGGGCGCTCTGGCTGGTTGTGGGGGTGACAGCGTTGCTCGCCTGCATTCCAGCCCGCTTGCGTGATCCGGTACTGGGCGCGTTAGGCCGACTTGTAGGGCGGTTTTCCAAAGGCGCGAGACGACGCGCCCGCATCAATTTGCTGTTGTGTATGCCGCAGCTGTCGGAAACCGAACGCGAGCATATCATCGATCAGATGTTTGCGACCGCGCCGCAGGCGATGCTGATGATGGTTGAACTGGCGATATTACCCGCCAGCCGGGCTGAACGTCGTGTCCGCTGGCATGGCATGGAGATTGTCGATGCGTTGCGGGAACAGCAGCGTAACATTATTTTCATGGTGCCCCACGGCTGGGCAGTGGACGTTCCCGCCATGCTGATGAGCCTGCGCGGCCAGAAAATGGCCGCCATGATGCACAATCAGAAAAACCCGTTGCAGGATTATCTTTGGAATACCCTGCGCCGCCGTTTTGGTGGACGTCTGCATACCCGCAACGATGGCATTAAACCTTTTATCAGTTCAGTGCGTGAAGGCTACTGGGGCTACTATCTGCCGGATCAGGATCATGGCGCCGAGCACAGCGAGTTCGTCGATTTTTTTGCGACGTATAAAGCCACGCTGCCCGCTGTCGGTCGGCTGATGAAGGTATGTCGTGCTGAAATCGTGCCGCTGTTTCCGGTGTATGATGGCAAAACCTCTCAGCTAAATGTCTATATTCGCCCGCCGATGAGCGATATTAATGGCGCCGATGATCACACGATTGCCCGCCGCATGAATGAAGAGGTTGAGCATCTGGTAACGCCTAATCCGGAACAGTACACCTGGATTTTGAAACTGTTGAAAACCCGTAAGCCGGGGGAAACCGAGCCCTATCTGCGTAAGGATCTGTACCCGCGCAAAAAATCGTGAACCGTAGGCGATCACAACAGGAAAACGACAAAGGCGGAGCTGGAGCTCCGCTTTTTTTATCTGTGTCCGCTGCGGTATAGGCATAAACGCGTATAGACATAAACGCGATCCGTGGTCTGCACAGCCTGTCGCAGAGTTTATGTATTGAATAATCAATCCGTTATTTATTCAAACTCGATGAGTCCGTTGTCGGGAATACATAACCTGTAACAGTTAAATCTTATTTCATTTTATCTGCATCGGAACTTATAAAAAACTTTAAAAATAGCGTTGTTTACCCCTGAACTTTTCTCGGAGTATTCCATATTCTTTTTGTTATTGCTTTTGATTTAATAACCCCCGAGGTCACTGCATGCATGACTTCAACCGTTAGCCACTGTAAATACTGCGGGATAATTTATCCGCCTATTTAATTCAGGCTAATAAAAGAATCTCTGTTAAAGGATTTATATCATGAATCTGAAACCACTGTTTTTAGGCGTTTTACTGGCAACAACCTATGCAACTGCCAACGCAGCGACCACCACGGTGGAAAAAAGCGCAACTGACGCCACGGCAACCAGCACAGTACCGGCATCCGCCGAATCTGCGCTGGGCAAGGCGGTGGATAAAGCCAACACTGACGCTGCAGCCAAAGCTGAACGTGACGTTTCAGCGGTGAAAGCGAATGTCGAGGGAGATAACGTGGCGAAGACTGAAAAAGTCGCCGCTGAAACTCACGTGAAAGGTGAAGAGAAAACAGCGAAAAAGGCGGTGAAAAAGCACCACGCCGACAGCGCCAATACCAAGGGAAAAACCAAAGCCAGCACCGGGGAAAAAACGGACGATAAGAAAAGCAATAGTAGCGATACCCAGGAAAACCGTCCGCCAGTCAACGTACAATAAGATGAACATCGCGCGATAATAAAAGGAATAGTAGTATTCGCGCAGATGGCAATAATTGACCCGGTCAGGAAATAACAATATGGGTTATTTTAAAATAACCAAAGAGTTATTCCTGACCGGGGAAATATGACTTATTCCTTTTGGAGAAAGGTTGAGTTTTATGAACAAATCACTTTTATGTCTTGCATTACTGACTGCACACATTCCTTTTTCCCAGGCTGACAGCTGTCGGGCCAATCTGTCCGGTGGTCAGGACTGCCGTTATAACGATGGTTCGACATCCACCAGCCGCGCCAATTTATCGGGCGGATTCGATACCCGCTACAGCGATGGGCGCACCAGCACCAGCCGGACCAACCTGTCCGGTGGTTATGACACCCACTTTAGTGACGGCACCCACAGCACCAGCCGCGCGAATCTGTCAGGCGGGCTGGATACCCGGTACAGCGATGGTAACGCCAGCTCCAGCCGAGCCAATCTCTACGGCGGTTATGACGTTTATTATAGCGATGGCAAGTCCAGTTCCAGCCGGGCTAATCTGTCTGGTGGGCTGGATAGCCAATAAGCGGATGAGTCGCGGCAGGTAGGGGATTAAGCCGCCAGAACACGATGTGTGATGACAAAACAGAGCGGGGCGATAACCGCGCCCCGTTTGAACGTTGTGGTATCGCGAGCGCTACGCGATTATTCCACCCGCAGTACACGCACCGTATTGGTGGTGCCGACCGTTCCCATCACGTCCCCCTGGGTCACGATAACCAGGTCGCCGGACACCAGGAAACCTTTGTCGCGCAGCAGGAGCACGGCGTCGTTAGCCGCAGCTACGCCGTCAGTGTAGCTGGTGAACTGCACCGGAGTGACGCCACGATAAAGCGCGGTCAGATTCAGCGTATGCTCGTGACGAGACATGGCGAAAATCGGCAGGCCGGAACTGATACGGGACATCATCAGCGCGGTGCGGCCGGATTCGGTCATGGCGATAATCGCGGTAACGCCGTTGAGGTGGTTGGCCGCGTACATGGCGGACATGGCGATCGACTCTTCCACGTTGTCGAACTGCACATCAAGGCGGTGTTTGGATACGTTGATGCTGGGGATCTTTTCCGCACCCAGGCACACTTTCGCCATGGCCGCGACGGTTTCCGCCGGGTATTGACCGGCAGCGGTTTCCGCCGAGAGCATCACCGCATCGGTACCGTCCAGCACGGCGTTGGCGACGTCCATCACTTCGGCGCGGGTCGGCATCGGGTTGGTGATCATCGACTCCATCATCTGCGTAGCGGTAATCACCGCACGGTTCAACTGGCGAGCGCGGCGAATCAGTTTTTTCTGGATACCAACCAGCTCCGGGTCGCCGATTTCCACGCCCAGATCGCCACGAGCGACCATCACGATATCGGAGGCAAGAATGATGTCGTCCATCGCTTCGTCGGTTGACACCGCTTCTGCGCGTTCTACTTTGGAGACGATTTTGGCGTTGCTGCCGGCTTCGCGCGCCAGACGACGGGCATAGTGCAGGTCTTCACCGGTACGTGGGAATGACACCGCCAGAAAATCCACGCCGATTTTAGCCGCGGTAATGATGTCGGCCTTGTCTTTTTCAGTCAGCGCTTCGGCGGACAGACCGCCACCCAGTTTGTTGATGCCTTTGTTGTTGGACAACGGGCCGCCGACGGTGACTTCGGTGAACACTTTCATGTCGTCCACGGCCAGAACTTTCAACTGCACACGGCCATCATCCAGCAGCAGGATGTCGCCGGGAACCACATCGCTGGGCAGTCCTTTGTAGTCGATACCGACTCTTTCTTTATCGCCTTCGCCTTTGCCAAGGCTGGCGTCCAGCAGGAACTTGTCACCCACGTTGAGGAAAATTTTCCCTTCTTTGAAGGTGGACACACGGATTTTGGGGCCCTGGAGGTCGCCCAGAATAGCAACATGACGGCCAAGTTTAGCCGCAATTTCGCGAACTTTGTTGGCGCGCAGAAGATGATCTTCCGGCGAACCGTGAGAAAAGTTCAGGCGGACTACGTTTGCGCCTGCGGCAATGATCTTTTCCAGATTATTGTCGCGGTCTGTAGCCGGCCCCAGCGTGGTAACGATTTTGGTTCTTCTGAGCCGTCTGGACATGTATAACTCCGTTGACTGGTGAAGCTTGTTGTAATGTGGTAACGCCGTCAGGAGAGGACATAACTATGGGTGCCGTCTCTGCCGCTCTGCACTGTCCGGATGCCGTGCCTGTAATTATGATTGAGTGACAGGATTTCTTCCCGTTGGGCATCACCCCTTGTCACCCGATGTTATAACATAATTAGTTAAACGGGTTGCTGAATCGTTCTTCCTTATCAAATCTCGATTCGCGTAACGCTTCCTTGACCCGCTTCAAGTTATCGCGGAATTTTGCGCCGCGCCGTAGAGTAAAACCGGTGGCTAACACATCAATCAGCGTTAGCTGGGCGATGCGCGATACCATCGGCATGTAAACATCAGTGTCTTCCGGCACCTCGACCCGCAGCGTAAGCGAGGCTTCCCGCGAAAGAGGGGAGCCGTCCGACGTAATGGCGATAACGGTGGCGTCGTTTTCCCGCGCCAGCCGCGCCATATCCACCAGACTTTTGGTACGCCCGGTGTGCGAAATCAGCACGACTACGTCGCCTTCGCCGGAATTCATGCAGCTCATGCGCTGCATGACCAGGTCATCGAAGTAAACCACCGGAATATTGAAGCGAAAAAATTTGTTCATCGCATCGTGGGCCACCGCCGCCGAGGCGCCGAAGCCGAAGAAGGAAATCTTGCGCGCCTGGGTGAGTAAATCCACCGCACGGTTGATAGCCTGAATGTCCAGGCAGGATTTCACATGTTCCAGCCCGGCCATGGTGGACTCGAAGATTTTGCTGGTGTAAGACTCCACCGAATCGTCTTCTTCCACGTTGCGGTTCACATAAGGCGTGCCGTTGGCCAGACTCTGCGCCAGATGCAGTTTAAAATCAGGAAAGCCTTTGGTATCCAGCCGGCGGCAGAAGCGGTTGACCGTGGGTTCGCTGACCTCGGCCATACCGGCGAGGGTGGCGATACTGGAGTGGATGGCTGTCTGAGGCGACGCGAGAATGACTTCCGCCACTTTTCGCTCCGACTTGCTCAACAGCTCCAGATGACCCTGGATTTTTTCCAGCATATTCATATGACAACGACCATCTATGGTATTTTGGATTTCAGCCAAAGGTGAAACCGATGCGGATTTTGTGAAATATACTACGAGCCCGTAACGGTTGGCAGAGGTCGACACAACAAGTCATCGGCTTTTTTTGTCAGAATATGACCTGTGTCTAACTTTCAGAACAGTAACTGGCTGTCAGAAACGATGGGAAATTTCTCTTTTAGGCAGATGCCAGACTCGTTTTCTCCATCGGCACAATAGGTTCTGAAGCCTTGTCGTATCAGAATCAGCCGATAATGTGGTTTTATTACGGGTTTACTGGTTTGTGTCAAAAAGAGTACATTATTAATGTAATAAAATTACAGCGTCCTGCAATGAGGAGATTGAAAATGGCGGTAACGTCAACAGCCCAGGCGTGTGACCTGGTTATTTTCGGTGCAAAGGGCGACCTTGCGCGCCGTAAATTGCTGCCTTCACTGTATCAACTGGAAAAAGCAGGCCATATTCATCCGGAAACCCGCATTATCGGTGTGGGACGGGCGGAGTGGGACCGAGACGCCTATATCAAAGTGGTGCGCGAAGCGCTGGAAACCTTTCTCAAGGAGCCGCTCGACCCGGCATTGTGGACAACCCTGAGCAACCGGCTCGACTTCTGCAACCTTGATGTGGAAGACACCGAAGGGTTCAATCGGTTGGGAACGATGCTCGATCAGCAGAATCGCACCACCATCAATTATTTCGCCATGCCGCCGAGCACCTTCGGCGCTATCTGCCGCGGCCTGGGGAAGGCCGGCCTGAATAAGGAACCGGCGCGCGTGGTGATGGAAAAACCGCTGGGCACCGACCTGGCATCGTCACGGGTGATCAACAATCAGGTGGCGGAGTTTTTCAACGAATGTCAGGTCTACCGCATCGACCACTATCTCGGCAAGGAAACCGTGCTGAATCTGCTGGCGCTGCGTTTCGCCAATTCCCTGTTTGCCAACAACTGGGATAACCGCACTATCGATCACGTGCAGATTACCGTGGCGGAAGAGGTGGGTATTGAAGGGCGCTGGGGATATTTCGATCAGGCCGGGCAAATGCGCGACATGATCCAGAATCACCTGTTGCAGATTCTGACCATGATCGCCATGTCGCCGCCGGCGGATCTGAGCACCGACCGCATTCGTGATGAAAAGGTTAAGGTGTTGCGTTCGCTGCGCCGTATCGATCGTTCCAATGTGCATGAAGTGACGGTGCGCGGGCAGTACACCAGCGGTTTCGTGCAAGGTAAGAAAGTGCCGGGCTACCTGGAAGAAGACGGGGCCAATAAGACCAGCAATACCGAAACCTTTGTGGCCATTCGCGTCGATATCGACGACTGGCGCTGGTCCGGCGTGCCGTTTTATCTGCGTACCGGCAAGCGTCTGCCGTCAAAATGCTCGGAAGTGGTGGTCTACTTTAAAAACCCGGCGCTCAATTTGTTCCACGATTCCTATCAGCAGTTGCCGCAGAACAAGCTGATCATCCGCCTGCAGCCGGACGAAGGGGTGGAAATTCAGATTCTGAACAAGATTCCGGGACTGGACCACAAACATCGGTTGCAGACCACCAAGCTTGACCTGAGCTTCTCGGAAACCTTTAACCAGCAGCATCTGGCGGACGCCTATGAGCGCCTGCTGCTGGAAACCATGCGCGGTATTCAGGCACTGTTCGTGCGCCGCGACGAAGTAGAAGAAGCCTGGAAATGGGTGGACTCCATTATGGATGCCTGGGCAATGGACAATGATTCGCCCAAGCCGTACCAAGCAGGAACCTGGGGGCCGGTAGCGTCCGTCGCCATGATTACCCGCGATGGACGTTCCTGGAACGAAGTGGAATAAGCGGTTTTGCCCCGTCGTAAGGCGGGGCGAAGCCGTTAGCGTTTTTTGGCTGACGGTGCGGTCGGACGTCCGTGGGTAACTGCGGATCCCTGTGGCAGGGGCGCGCCAGATCATTAATCGATGCCCGTTGGGCATGACTGGAGATTACCCTCGATGAAAAACTGGAAAACCAGTGCGGAACAGATTCTGACAGCCGGTCCGGTTGTTCCTGTGATTGTGATTAACAAACTGGAACACGCGGTGCCGATGGCGAAAGCCCTGGTAGCGGGTGGTGTTCGTGTACTGGAGCTCACGCTGCGTACCGATTGTGCGGTAGAGGCGATTCGCCTGATCGCGCAGGAAGTGCCGGACGCTATCGTCGGCGCCGGTACGGTCACCAACCCGCAGCAGCTGGCGGAAGTGACTGCAGCCGGTGCGCAGTTTGCCATCAGCCCCGGCCTGACCGAGCCGCTGCTGAAAGCCGCAACGGAAGGCACTATTCCGTTGATCCCAGGGATCAGCACCGTATCCGAACTGATGCTGGGGATGGATTACGGTTTGCGCGAATTTAAATTCTTCCCGGCGGAAGCTAACGGCGGGGTGAAAGCGCTGCAGGCGATTGCGGGTCCGTTCGGCAAGATCCGTTTCTGCCCGACCGGCGGGATCTCGCTGAAGAATTACCGCGACTACCTGGCGCTGAAAAGCGTGCTGTGTGTCGGCGGCTCCTGGCTGGTGCCGGCCGATGCGCTGGAAAGCGGCGATTACGATCGCATCACGGCGTTGGCGCGTGAAGCCGTTGCCGGCGCGACAGCCTGACCGACGTTTCCCCGTCTTAAATGCTTGCAAGCCCGCGTCAGCGGGTCTTTTTTTGTTTTTACCCGGCGGGCCGGCAAACCGTCTTGAACCTGTTGTGGCGGCAGTGGTCGTTACAACAAATCTGCCGTCTGATTCTGGTGTTATTGGGAAGGATTCAGGCCCACGCGACCGCATGAGCCTGACGTCATGTCAGCCGCTGACCTTAACGGCTGACGCGGTGGACTTCGCCAGTTGCACGGCGGCATCCGTGCTGTCGGCGGTCGCCAGCGCGACGCCCATGCGACGACGACCGCTGATGTCCGGCTTGCCGAACAGGCGAATCTGGGTATACGGCCGCAATGCCTGCTCCAGTCCCTGATAGCGCACATCGCTGCTGGTCAGTTCCGGCAGGATAACCGCGGAAGCCGACGGGCCGTACTGGCGGATCGCACCGATCGGCAGACCGAGGAACGCACGAACATGCAGCGCAAACTCGGACAGATCCTGTGAAATGAGCGTCACCATACCGGTATCGTGCGGGCGTGGCGACACTTCGCTGAAGATGACCTCGTCGCCGCAAATAAACAGTTCCACGCCAAACAGGCCGAAACCGCCCAACGCTTTCACCACGTTACCGGCAATCTCTTTGGCTCGCGTCAGCGCCAGCTCGCTCATCTGCTGCGGCTGCCAGGATTCGCGGTAATCACCGTCTTCCTGACGATGGCCGATCGGCTCGCAGAAGTGCAGACCGTCAACCGCATGGATGGTCAGCAGCGTGATCTCGAAATCGAATTTCACCAGCCCTTCCACAATCACTTTTCCGCCGCCGGCCCGACCGCCTTCCTGCGCATAGCGCCAGGCGTGGTCCAGCTGTTCCGGCGACCGGATCAAGCTTTGACCTTTCCCCGATGAGCTCATCACCGGCTTGACGATACAGGGAAAACCCAGCTCATTGGCAGCCTGACGGAACGCGGTTTCGTCAGCGGCAAAACGGTAACTGGACGTCGGCAGGCCCAGCGTTTCCGCCGCCAGCCGGCGGATGCCTTCGCGGTTCATGGTCAGACGAGTGGCTTCGGCGCACGGCACCACTCGTTGCCCCTGCTGTTCCAGCGCGACCAGCATATCCGTGGCGATAGCTTCGATTTCAGGCACGATGTAATCCGGGCGTTCCTGCGCCACCAGTTGTTTCAGCGCGTCGCCATCCAGCATGTTGATGACGTGGCAGCGGTGGGCGACTTGCATGGCCGGGGCATCGGCGTAGCGATCGACCGCGATGACCTCAATACCCAGACGCTGACACTCAATCGCCACTTCTTTTCCCAGCTCGCCGGAGCCTAACAGCATAACGCGGGTGGCTCCGGGACGCAGGGCTGTTCCCATTGTTAACATAACCTGATACCTGATGGTGTTGTAAAAAAGAGCTTGCAGTAAAAACCGGGCAGACCGGGGCCCGAACGTGGCCGCAGTATAAACGAAAACGTTTGCGTTTGGCATTACCCGCGTACCGGTACGCAAAAGCGAGTGAAAATTCATGCAGATCTCGGCACAAGCTGGATTCCCCCGATGATTCATGACAGGCTTTGGGCATTTGCCGTCTCACCATCGCTGGCTCGCCAGCGTGGGGCGGGATGTAAGGCAGAGCCTGATCAATGAATGGAAAGGAGTGACGTGGATGAAAGCGCCGCAAGCCGAAAAACGCCCGCATGTGATGACGATGCATGGCGATACCCGCATCGATAATTACTACTGGCTGCGAAATGATGAACGCAACAACCCGGATGTGCTGGCCTGGCTGCAGGAGGAGAATCGCTATTGCGATCAGATTATGGCGCCCCATGCCGCGCTGCGTCAGACCTTGTACGAGGAAATGGTGGCGCGGATCCCCGGTGAAGACGTCTCCGTGCCCTATGTGAAACGCGGCTATCGTTACCAGAGCCGCTATGAGCCTGGCAAGGATTACGCTATCTATCAGCGTCAGCCGGAGCAGGAGACGGGAAGCGACGCCTGGCAGGTATTGCTGGATGGTAATCAGCGGGCGACAGGCAGCGAGTTCTACAGTCTGGGCGCGCTGGGCGTCAGCCCTGACAACCGTTTGATGAGCGTGGCGGAAGATTTGCTGTCCCGTCGGCAGTATGTGGTGACGTTTCGCGACCTCGACACCGGCGAGTGGCTGGCGGATCGGCTGGAAAATGTCTCGGCCGGCAGTGAGTGGGCGGCGGACTCCCGTACTCTCTATTACGTGCGTAAAAATCCGCAGACCCTGCTGCCTTATCAGGTTTATCGCCATCGCCTGGGCGAGGATCCGCAGCAGGACGAACTGGTGTACGAAGAAACGGATGACGCGTTCTATCTTAGTCTGGATAAAACCACGTCCGAGCGTTATATCCTGATTTATCTCGACAGCACCACCAGCACGGAAATTCTGTTGCTGGACGCCGCCGACCCACAGGCAACGCCGCGCGTGTTTGTGCCGCGGCGGCCGGATCACGAGTATGTGGTCGATCATTTCCGCGACGCATTTTATGTCCGCTCCAACAAAGACGGCAAAACCTTTGGTTTCTACCGCGCCCACGACGCCAGCGAGTCGGCATGGGATGCCTTGATTGCCCCGCGTCCGGAACGGGTGCTGGAAGGATTTTCGCTGTTTGACGACTGGTACGTGGTCGAAGAGCGCGAGCGCGGGCTGACTCACATCCGCTACATTCACTGGCAAACGGAAGAATCTCGCCAGATTGCCTTTAACGACCCGGCCTATGTGACCTGGTTGAGCTATAACCCGACGCCGGAGAGCACGCAACTGCGTTACGGCTATTCTTCCATGACCACGCCGATGACTATCTATGAGCTGGATATGACGACCGGCGTGCAGGTGGTGCTCAAGCAATCAGAGGTGAAAAACTTTGACGCCGGAAATTACCGGAGCGAGCGGTTGTGGGTGACGGCCCGCGATGGCGAGTCGGTGCCGGTATCGCTGGTGTATCACAAGGATTGCGAACTGAGCCAAAGCCCGCTGCTGGTCTATGGCTACGGCGCTTATGGCAGCAGTATGGATCCGGAATTTAGCAGCAGTCGTCTTAGTTTGCTGGATCGCGGCTTCGTGTATGCGCTGGCGCATATTCGCGGTGGCGGCGAGTTGGGGCAGCAATGGCATGACCAGGGGCGTCTGTTCAACAAGATGAATACCTTTACGGATTTCATTGATGTCACGCAGGCGTTGCTGGCGCGCGGTTACGGCGAACCGGCGAAAACCTTCGCGATGGGAGGCAGCGCGGGCGGGTTGCTGATGGGGGCGGTGATTAATCTGGCGCCGTCGTTGTTCAGTGGCGTGGTGGCGCAGGTGCCGTTTGTCGACGTGCTTACCACCATGCTGGACGAGTCCATTCCGCTCACCACCGGTGAATACGACGAATGGGGCAACCCAAACAACGCGCGGGATTACCAGTACATCAAACAATACAGCCCTTATGACAATGTCTCGGCGCAGGCGTATCCGCACCTGCTGGTGACCACTGGTCTGCATGATTCTCAGGTTCAGTACTGGGAACCGGCCAAATGGGTTGCGAAACTGCGTGAACTGAAAACCGATGATCACCTGCTGCTGTTGCATACCGATATGGGGTCAGGGCACGGCGGTAAATCCGGCCGTCTGGCTCAGTTTGAAGATATCGCCCAGGAGTTCACCTTCCTGCTGATGGTGCTGGAGCGCCAGCCGACGTGAAGTAGCGCCCTGGGTTAGCCGGTCACTTTCTCGCGTATTATCAAGACCGCTGTGTCGGGAAATAAGGGAAACAAGAGGAACAAGGGAAGTCGGCCAGCGTTTGAAACTGCGATCACCGGGTGTCAGGAGGCAGAGGGTGATCGCAGAAATGTTGCCTTGGCGATATGTCGTTTAATTGACCGGAAGAACGGCGGCAACTCAGTTGGTTTCAGGCTGTGGTTGAGCCCGTTTAGCCCGCTTTTCCGCCCGTTTCTGCGCGGCGGTTTTCAGCGGTTTTTTCTTGGCGTTTTTCTTGCTGTCCATTCCTTTACTCATGTTGTGCCTCGCTTGGTAAAAGGTTGGTTCGCCTGTTTATTAACCTCCTGTTTGCGCAGGGATGCAAGAAAAAAAAGCGTTTTTTTGACTGGCGCCGCGTCAGGCGGCCGGTTCAGACAAGACGGCAGAACCTGGAATCTGAGGGTAAACAAGCGCTACCCGGCCGTACCGGATAGCGCCTCTCCGAAACCATGCCGGAAAACGGGATTATTATTTACTGTTGGGGTCGTAAGGCAGGGTGGAGAACTGGTGGGACATCTCCCGGTAATAGCTGACCCTTTCCCGGAAATAGGTGCGCAGGTGCGCGGGTTGCTGCTGTTCGATTTCATCCAGGATCACCGGCATGTTGTAGCGTTCGCGAAACGCCACGCCCGATGCCGCCAGATCCACATTGACCTTTTCCATTTCTTCATAAGGAAGTTCGGCCAGATTGTATCCCATGATTGCCTCCTCTCTGTTGCGCCACAAAATTAAAGCAGAAGTGTGGAATTGGCAAATTCTGTTACCGTCCTGTCCCTCGACAAGGCGACAGGGGGCTCGTATTCTTGCCGCTGACTCTTGGTCTCCCGAACGCAATGGGGATCGCCAGAAAGGATGAAATCATGTTGAAACGTAAAGTTTTTCCGGCCTTGCATGTCGCGGTGTTGATGGGGAGTCTGGTTATTTCCCACTCGGCACTGGCGCATGCGCACCTCAAAAGCCAGACGCCGGTAGCGGATAAAGATACCCCGGTACAAAAAGCGCCTTCTTCTCTGACGCTGCTTTTTTCCGAAGATATCGAACCGGCTTTCAGCGGTGTTGAATTGACGTCGGCGGGACAGACCGTGCCTGTGGGCAAAGCGACAGTGGAAAGCGACCATCACAATGTTCTGGTGGTGCCGCTTGAGAAGCCGCTGGTCAGCGGCAGTTATCAAGTTCGCTGGCATGTGCTGTCGGTTGACGGTCACAAGACGGAAGGAAGCTATCGCTTTGGCGTTAAGTAATCGATGACGCTGGAGTGGCTTTACGCGTTATCGCGCCTCGGACATTTTTCCAGCCTTATGTTGCTGGTCGGCTCGGCATGTTACGGCACGCTGCTTGCTCCCCGAACGTATCGGGTCCGGCTGGCGTCGCAGTTGCATGGTCTGATGGCGATCAGCTGCGTGGCGGCATTATTGACCGCCGTAGCCATACTGGCGGCGCAAACCGGTTTGATGAGTGGCGACTGGCGTAATATCGGCGATGCCGGCATCTGGCGCGCCGTATTGGGCACTCGCTTCGGGGAAATATGGCTCTGGCAGCCCGTGCTGGCGCTGATGGCCTGCGTGGTGTTTTTCTGGCGTAGCCGTAGCCGGCAAGCGGGCGTGCTGGTGCTTGGCATACTGCAATTATGCGGCATGGGGTGGGTGGGACACGCGGCGATGCTGGAAGGATGGCCCGGCGTATTGCATTGCATCAATCAGATCGTGCATTTGCTGTCCGTGACGTTTTGGGTCGGAGGGCTGCTGCCACTGCTGTTTGTGTTGCAGGATGCGCGGCAGCCGCAGACACGAACGGACGCTATCCTGACGATGATGCTTTTTTCCCGTTATGGTCATCTGGCTGTTGCATTGGCGATCCTGACCGGGTTGGTGAATACCTGGCTGATACTCGGCTGGCCATTACCGGCTGCCGGGCTGTACGGCGTGTTGCTGGCAGTGAAAACTCTGCTGGTGGCCGTGATGGCGCTGCTGGCGTTATTCAATCGGTATTGGGTGGTGCCGCGTTTTCGGCGGGCACATACCGCCGCGTATGGCTATTTTCTGCGCTTAACCACCGTGGAACTGGCGTTATCCGTGCTGATCATCGCGCTGGTCAGCTTTTTTGCTACGTTATCGCCGGTTTGAGTCGCGCAGCGGGAAATATGCCTTGTACCGTATTGCACGAGTGAGAGAAATACCGCAGGCCTATTTTCTAACAGCAAGTGTTGATAATGAAAATAATTATCAAATCATAATCTGCGATCATTTTTACCATAATGAAAAGCATTATCATGGCTAAATGATAATGCTTTGAATTTATAGCGAAATTATTCACTTATTGGTTAATGGAATGTTTTAAATTTTATTATTTGCAGGCATAATGCCAATCCATCAGTCACCTGCCAGTAAAAATAAGGAACGGCCATGTTAAAAAAAGAAATGATTCAAAAGCTGAATGAGCAGCTTAATCTTGAATTTTACTCCGCCAATTTATACCTGCAGATGAGCGCCTGGTGCGGCGACAAAGGTTTTGAAGGGGCGTCGACTTTCCTGAAATCGCATTCCCGTGAAGAAATGGAACACATGCAACGTTTGTTCGATTATCTGGACGATACCGGCAGCCTGCCCGTGCTGGGTGCAATCGCCGCACCGCCGGTCGATTTCAACTCGCTGCAGGATGTGTTCAAACTGACCTATGAACATGAGCAATTGATCACCAGTAAAATCAATGAGCTGGCTCATGCAGCCATGACGTTGCAGGATTACTCCACCTTCAACTTCCTGCAATGGTACGTAGCGGAACAGCATGAAGAAGAAAAACTGTTCAAGTCTATCCTCGACAAGATGGGCATGGTGAATGCTCAGGAAGGCGGTTTGTTCTTTATTGATCAGGATCTGAAGAAAATGGCAGCATCCGCCACGCCGTCCGCCTGATGATGGTCGGGCAGCTGGATTATCCGGCTGCCCGGTTTACTGTTATTTCCCGCCTATTTTTCTGGAACAACACGGTATTATCGAACTATTATCGCACTGCATGCGGTATATTTACGGTGTTTCCCACAGCCATACTCTCTTCACAGTTTAAACGTCATTTCGTAGCAACATGCCAATTCTTGTTCTGCAATCAGGCAGGACTGCTCTGTGCATATACGTTGCCTTCTTTCAGATTGTGATCATTTTATCCGCCGCCTGAATATTATATGGGCGGTGAGATGTCTGTTGCCCGGATGCTGATGCGCCATCGCATGCATCGTTGGTGGACATTGCGGTTTGGTGAACGCGGAACGTACCGGACACACACGATTATTTCGACGGCCGACGGAATAATAACGGGGCTTCCCGGCGGATTCAGTCTGGGCCGCCGTCGGTTAGCGATGGGCTCGATAAGTTGATGCCCAGCAGGATTAATCGAATTCACCGTACTTCCGTAAGAGAGCGAGCTGATGGCATTAAAACAAACGATGCGTTATTTATTATTGTCATTGATGCTGATGATGGCGTATTTACCGGTAATAGCGGGTCAGTCGTTATGTCCCGGTAAATTTATCAATGATGAAACACCCAATATTCATTATGACGAAGAGATTTGTTTCACTGAATTTGTCGTGCTTTATAGCTATGCGAATAAAGCGCCATTAATTTCCGCACAACGTTTAACCGCCGAGCGGGTCAAGGCTGCGGACGGCATTTCCCGGCGCGACTCATTTCATGTTGAGCCATTAATACCTCAGTCCATGCGATCAGCAACTGAAGATTATGAGTATTCAGGGTACGATCAGGGGCATATGACGCCAGCGGGGGATATGCCAAATCCTCTGGCGCAGCATGAGTCTTTTTCCATGTCGAATATGACGCCGCAGTTGCCGAAACTGAACCGGGTATCCTGGCGTAAAATCGAAGCGTCGGTGCGTAAACTGGCGTTGCAGGATGGCGAGGTATGGGTAGTGACGGGAGCCGTATTCGGCAACAGGAGAATCGGCAACGGCGTATCGGTGCCGACCCTGATTTATAAAGCCATCAGCAGTCAGTCTGCCCAACAGGTTTTTGTGGGCGATAACACGACCGGTGTTGTCACCCGTCTGTCAGTCAGCGACTTTTCCGCCCGGTATTCCATCGACCCCTTTCCGGCTCTTAAACAGCCCTGAATGCCGATGGCGGGAACACCGGTGAACGCTGCTAATAATTTGTAGGGCGGTGCGGGTTAAACCGATCGGTGGCAGCGATCAATTTCAAAAAATTGATCTGTAAAAACGTCTATAAAATAACCGCTTCTAATGACATGATGTCAATGCTAAACGCTAATTTGAACGCCAGGGAAACGGCCCACTGAGCAATCAGTGGGTTTTTAGCGAATACCACGGTCGGCGATTATCGAACGGCCAATATTATTATTACGCATTTATTATGGTGCCGGACTAAGCGGTTTTATCCGTGCTCGGCCTTTGGCGCCTGCTCACTGAGCATTGCACTACTCACTGCCACAATATTCTCATTGCCACAACATTCTCACTTCCACCATATTCACTGCACCAATCATTGCCCCAATGCGAGCGTAAAAGACGCTAATCCTCCGCAGCAGAATGGCCGCCAGCCTGACCTTCAACGATGCCCCACGTCTGCGCTAGTCGGGTTTGGCGATTCCGTCCATAACGTCGCTAAGACGCCGCGGTGTCGGGAATGCCACGCACCCGAATCGGCTCCTTAACGGCGTTGGCGGCGAGGAGATGTTGAAGGGCGGAGATAGCGGTGTCGGTGAGTTCATGACCTTTGGTGAGCACCATCAAGTCGTTGGTGGTGCGGATATCTTCATCTATCACCCAGCCGGACTTCAATTCGCAAATGCGCACAGAACGGACGCCGGCTACATTGGCGCGGAAATCAGCCAGGGTTTTGATGATGTACTCAGGGATCGCCGGCCGTGCCGCGCGCAGAATTTCCCCAGGGTGTTCCAATGCAGGCCCCCGGGCTGAATAGCGCTCCAGCTCGAGAGCGGCGCGCAGAAGGTGAGCGCCGCGGATAACCTCAGTAGGGGCGCTGGGCGGGGCAACTCTGGCCTGGTGGCGGATGATCTCGGCCACCAGTTCGAGGCGGGGGATGTGTTCCACCAGACGACCGGCGACATCCGGGTGTTCCTGAAGGAGTTTTTTCTCCTCCTCCGTGAGGTCGCGCTGGGCTGCGTCGGCCTGGACGATATCGGCGGGGATACCCACACAGCCGATTTGGCTTAATGAGGCGGCGATGGTGTATATCCATCCATCAGGCCACTCCAGCTTGGGCAGCGCGTGGCGGATACAGGACTGGGCGAAAGCCGCCCGCTGAAACGCCCACGGCGCGACCATGGCGAGCACTTCAGTCAGCGTCTTGACCGAGGCGGTGAGGGTGGTTTCCAGCAATTCCTTTTCCGCACAAATGAGACGGTACTGACTGACTGCGTCATTAAGCGCCGAAACCAGTTCCTCTTTGGGGCACGGTTTGCAGAGGTAGCGAAAAATAGCCCCTTTGTTGATGGCGGCGATGGAGGATTCCACGTCGGCCTGCCCGGTGAGGAGGATACGCACGCTGTCGGGGGAGATTTCCCGTGCTTTGGCGAGGAAGGCGGCGCCGTCCATGCCGGGCATGCGCATATCGGACATGATCACGGCAAAACGCTGGCCCCAGCGCACGGCGTCCAGGCCGGCTTCACCACTGGGAGCGACCACGACGTCGAATTCGCCAAACAGGTTTCGTTCCATCGCAGCGAGCACATTGGGTTCATCGTCTACGCACAGAACCCGGGGCAAAGCGGTTTCAGTCATTGAGAGTTTCCTGCGTGTGGGCGAGCATCTCCTGCCACTGGGGCAGTTTGTTCAGCACGCCAGTCTGTTCGAGATAGTCCAGATCGAGGGCACCGTTGTTGGCGAGGGTGACCGCGACATGCACGGTACCGATCACGCCGAAGACTTTTTCCGTAGCACGGGAAGGCTGCATATGACAGGCCACGGCTTCCACGATGTCCATGGGCAAACCCCACAAGGCCAGCAGATACGCGCCTACCGCGGCGTGCATGGGGGTGTTGCAGCGTGTGGTGGCAGCCTCGCCGTCGGGCTCCTTCAGTTCGGGGATGAGCCGCGCAATGTTGGCGAGCAGGGCGGCGGTGGCTTCCACTCCCTGATGGCCGGAAATGCGGGCGGCTAGTGTGGAGGCGAGCAGGGCGCGTTGCTGTAGCCGGTCCACATAAGGGTCGGTCTTCGCGTCCGCAAAGACCTGAGAAGCCAGAACGAGCAACTTCACCTGATCCAGCCCTAAGTGGGTGATGGCGTTTCCGATGTCATTAATGTGTCCGCCTCTGGCGAAATAGGCTGAATTAGCAAGCTGCATAATCTTGGTGCTCAGGGCCGGGTCTCTGCCCAGAAGCTCGGCGATGTGCCGGGTATCGCTGCCGGGGTTGGCAATGAGGCTGCATACTTCGGTGAACACGTTGGGGGCCGCCGGTAGCCGGCTGGTTCTGCCCACTATCTCGACTACGGTGGGGTCCTGGAACATGTCGCGCAGGGCCAGAGCGCTTCCTACCATATCCAGTAGCACCGTGCTGTCGCAGGGCTTGGAAACGAACCGGTGAGCCACGTCCAACATACGCAAGGTGGCGTCGGGTTCAGAGTAGCCGGACAGGATAATTCGTATCGTACCAGGCCAGCGGTTGCGTACCTGAGTAAGCAATTCAGCGCCGTCCATGAAGGGCATTCGCATGTCGGACACCACCACGTCGGCCGGCTTTTCCTCCAGCATCGCAAGGGCCTCCTGACCACTGTTGGCGAAGCGGCATTCCCATTCGGTGTCTTGCATCATGAGGGCCCGCTCAATACCCGAGAGCACCCGACTTTCGTCATCGACGAACATCACTTGCATGCCGGGCCTTCCTCTTTGTGGCAATGGAGAGGCAGTTTCAGGATAAACGTCGTGCCCACGCCTTCTTCCGACTCGCAACGGATCAGGCCATCATGTTTGTCCACTACGGTTGAATAGACAATGGCGAGCCCCTGGCCGGTGCCTTTGCCTACGGCTTTGGTGGTGAAGAAGGGATCGAAGATGCGGGCACGGATCCCCGCGGGGATACCGCCTCCGTCGTCTTTGACCCGGATTTCCATATGTTCGCCGTCCCGCGCCGCGGAGATGATGATGCGGCCCTTCTCCTTGATGCCTTGCTGGATGGTGTCGGCGATGGCGTGGGCGGCGTTCACCACCAGGTTGATAATGGCCTGGCCGATCATGTCACGCAGACACGGCAGTTGCGGCAAATCGTCTTCGAAGTGGGTCTCAAGTTCCGCCACGTATTTCCATTCGTTGCGGGCGACGGTCACCGTCGTGTTGATGACCTCGCGCACATCCACCAATTCTTTCTCGTTGTGGGAGGGGTGGGAGAATTCCTTCATGGCGGCCACGATCTTGGCGATATGACCAAGACCTTCCAGCGATTCGTCTAAGGCGTTTGGGATCTGGCGGCGCAGGAACTCCACTTTAGTACGCTTGAGGACAGCGTCGAACTCCGCCAGGATGGGTTCTTCTGCCAGGTTCCCTCGCGTGGCCTCAGCCAGCGCGAGGGCGGAGTCCAGCAGACTTAGCAGGGAAACGGTGGCGGTCTTAACGAAACCCACATTGTCGGAGACGTATTGGGTTGGCGTGTTGATCTCGTGGGCGATACCGGCGGCGAGTTGGCCGATGGACTCCATCTTCTGAGCCTGCAGCAACTGAGCCTGAGTGAAGCGCAACTCGGTGAGGGCTTTTTCTAGCTCCTGGCGTTCGTTCTCTAACTCCAGGGTCTTGCGGGCGACCACCTTTTCCAGGCCCACGTTCTGCTCCAGAATGGCAAAAGGCGTGGCGTGGCTGTGCCTGGCTTCCTGTGCGATGCGGCGCTTGAGTACCTCAATGGTCTTGTCCCGGGCGGCGAGCTTGCGCTGGTATTCGGCGGCGGACAAAACAACGGCGGACGCTTCGGAAAATGTTCCTTCAGTCAACGCTCTGTCCTCCAATCGCGATGCCCGTGAAGGTTTGGTTCACGTGCAATCCGTTGTACTGTTCGCCGTAGGTGGAAAAGCCCACCACCCGATTCTGCATCATTACATCGCCTATCTGCTGCTCAAGTCCTTCCTGTTCGAACTGGAGACGACGCAGGATGCAATCGCAGCCGATAATTACCGCGGGCTCCGGAATTGTCTCGCGGACCTTGTCAAAAGCCTGTCTGAGGGTTCGGACCGGGTCCTCCGCCTTGCCGATGGCGACGACCAGTCCTTCTTCGATGGCGCAGTAGCAGGTGAGAGAGAGGTCTTCGTTCCATTTCTGTATGGAACGGACGTAGGGCTCATCGCCGAAGGAGAGCATCAGCGGATTGCGGGAAAAGACCGTCGGCGTCAATTCGTGCACCGTGAGGCCAAGGGCTTCCGCATAAACCTGAGCGGCAGGTTCGCCGTTTATCTCCAGAATGAGTCGCTTCTCCGGATCGGCCTCGGTGATGACTAGCTCCACCTCGCTGGGTTCGAAGTGCTGCACTTTGAAGGTGGTGACGGGCGAATTGGTCTCGATAACGGCGAATACAGCCGCATCGGAAATGAATCGTCCATTTCCATCATAGACGTGGGTCTTCTCGAAACGCAGGTCATCGCCAGCGGAACCGCCGATGATCGGAACGTTGCCGATCTGCTGGTAGAGGTTCGCCACCAGGCGCTCTTCAACCATAGAAAGCCCGTCTACCAGCAGCAGGCCGAAGCGATGCAGGTTCGGCCTGGCCTCGCTGTCGCGGCGAATGGCTTCGGCGATGTCGGCCACGACCGCGGTGTAGTTGACCAAAGGCTGAATCATGAAGGAGCGAGTGCGAAAGTCTTTGCCCAATCCCAGCCCCAACAGTCCGGAATGCTGGAAGCCTTCTGTACCAATCTGACCAGAAGATGTGCAACCTATGCAGGGGCAGGAGAAGGTGTTCTTCAACTCCCGACCCAGGACGTCCAGGTCGTAGTCTGGAGAACAGAAGAAAATGACGGTATCGATGCCTTCATGACCAATCTGGCTGGCAAATTCGGCGACAGCCTGGACCGGGTTCGGCGATTCGCTACTGGCATATTTGGGTTGGAAATTCATGACGAGTTCTCCCGATAGTAAGCAGAAACCTTCGCCCGCGCTCCTGCTTTATCCCGTTATCCTCTGTCAGTATCCCTCTGTAATCTATCCCTCTTCAGAGAGGTTAGGTGGTGGTGTTACAAATAGCAAATATGTAGAATTTTATCTTATCTATGCATATCAATAGAGCGGCCAGCCTCGCTGGCTGGCGCGCTAACGGTGAAAACGCAATCCGTCTTCAGGGCGGATTGCGCAGTGAGTTTTTCCGCTAGCGTTGGACGTCAGGGGCGGGCGTTACTTTTGCTCCAGACGGCGAATGTCGTCAGCACTCTTTGCGGGCTGGAAACGTACTGGGCGTAACCGGTCAGTCGCTCGGTCGACACCGAGGCAATAGAGCCGAAGACAAGGCCGTAAGCACTGCTGTCGTGTGTTTTCGGGAAGTCGCCGAATAAGGTTTGCGCACGTTTTTCCACACGGCTTGCTCCCGGCGTGTAGGAGGCCAGGTCGTAATAACGCGCCCACAGCACGCCGTTCGGCGAACTGGACAGTTTGCCGTTAGACCAGGACTGACCGGTTATGCGGGTGGCGGTAAAAAAATCCGCTGCGGCGTAAACCGACCGCCGTACCGCCGCGTTGGGATTAGGCAACGTCATCAGAAACTCCACGATTTTTGCGCTTTCTCCCGATGTCAGCGATGCCATTTCGAAGGCCCGCGCGGCGGTTGGCTCCTGTGTCAGCACATCATGTTGCTGCCCCCAGACCGTCAGCGTACCGCCGATCGACACCTGATTGTCGAGCAGCCATGTGATGCCTTTCGCCGCGCTCTGGGCAATGCTGTTGCGGGTACGGTTATCGAGGAAAGCAAAATCGCTGTTACTGCCGTTGCCAATCTCATTTAACAGCATAACCACCCTTAACATGGCATCGTCATTGATCGTAATGGCGTCGTTGTATCCGCCCGCCAGCGGATAGACCTGCGGCCAGCCGCCGTTAGGGTACTGTGCGGCGAGCAGATATTTTAGACCACGTACAATACCGGCTCGTATGCTGGCTGTATCGGCACCCTCTGCCCGAGTAGCCTGTACTTTGGCGAGATAACGTAGTTCGGTCGTGGTTGACCCATTATCAATCGTGCCGACATAGCGCCAGCGCCCGGACTCTGACGGCTCAATGTTGTCGATGGTGTACGATTGCCCTTTAGCGCGCTTGACGCCGGTATGCGGCATATTCTTGCCCCAGCCGCCAGAAGGGATTTGGAAACTCAATATATCCCTGGCGATATTGAGCGCTTCTGTCGACTGATAATACGATGCCGGTTTATTCAGTGGCATGGTATCAAGGTCGTGCCCTTCATCTGACGATCGCGGCGCCGGTATGTTGGTCAGGTTATTTCGCTCGGCGGCGAGCGCTGCTTTATCTGAATTACGGGCGCTGATTGAGGTGTTGAGATAAGACGTAAATTGCGATTGCAAGGTGGTATTACCCAACGTGGCGATGTTTGCTGCGGTGAGCGGCCTGGCCTGCACATTCTCGCGCAGATAGTCGATGCAGTTCTGATTACACCCCACTGATGCTGCGTGGGCCTGAATGCTGGCGGATAAACCGGCCAGCAGACTCAAACTAATGAGCGACAGGCGAGTGAGTTTGTGTGACATATACGAATCCTCCATGAAAATGATGTTATTGCGTTTCCAACAATGAACGCAGGCGCGTAAACGGGACATCTGATCCGTTAAGCGCTGTGCTGCAATATCATTAAAGAAAATGATGAATAGATAAAGCGCTGGCTTTTCCTCTCGCATCCTGATTTGTCAAAGACGAGAAGCAAGTCACTAAAGAACTGGAAACGGGAAAGATTTGCCTAACCCGCCTCATGATTAAAGTGAAATTTTATGTTCTGGCACCTAACCCCAGTGGCGGGAAACTGAAGTTGTGCTGGAGTATCTCTTCTGCCAGTCCGGGCTGGGGAATTTCAATAAAATGCATCGTGATGTGGCTAGTGTCATATGCGTAGGCGGTTCAGCTATCGTTTTGATAACAAGTACGAAATAGAATAAGGCGTTAGCCAACTGATGGGTTTGATTATGATACGGAAAATTTTTGCTCATTACCGCGAGGTTTTACCTGAGAGTTTCGTGCTGAATTTTGAGTTAAAAATCAGACTAAAAAGGCGTGTTTTTGACGGCGTTCTCAATTTTCGGATAGCGTTATTGGCCTAATCATTATAGGCACGAAAAAATACCATTTTTTCTTCCTCCTGTTTCAGCATTGACTGGAGTGGATAAAGTATTAAATCTTTCCTTTGATGAGAAAGGGACTGTCTTACATGCTGATTTAGTTGAGAGCTATACTAGGTAATGGTTGTATGTTGAAATTTCAACATGGATTTTCGAATGATTTTCTGATTCATTGTTTTTCTTGAATAGGGTAAGTTTTATTACGGTTGATAAAAATAAGCTGCTTTCTTTTGAACTCGAAATGGGCTAAGTATCTCTAAATATGACAGCAAGCCTCGACTTAAACTGCGAGGCTTTTTTATGCCTGAATTCTGGAGTCCAGAATGCCCCATGAATCGTAGTAGATAAAACTGCAACATAACGAATAATAACCGGCAAACCTGAATATTCAGCAGCCAGATGAGTTCTCTGATTTTGAACGCCAGTTTGTGAGATATGCTAAGCATTTATTCGAGTTGCAAGCGATAGTAGTGTAGTGCTGATCGATTTAGATGTGTTTGGCTTGCATTTTTTGTTACATCCTTGTTATTGAAAGACTCATCTTGCGATAGATAATGGCGGTTATCTGGCCTGTTACAATTTACACCGGATATGGAGTTTCGGGCCATGTAGTATTTTTTATTTAAAAAATCAATGCGATAAAAAAAGACCGAACACGATTCCTGTGCCCGGTCTAGGGAAATGGCTCTTGGGAGAGAGCCGTGCGCTAAAAGTTGGCATTTGTTGCGGGTTGCATCACAGCCCGCACTTTAAGCGTAGACGACTCACTTTTGTTTTCCAGTCTGGCCCGGTTTTTGACGGCCAATTCTGAAACAATCTGTACACTTTGTGACAACCAGCGCAAACCCGCGTATTCGCGATCCACACTCGCTTCAGGAGTGCTATATGCGCTACTGACAGAGGTCTTTGGCCCGGTCGATAAAGGGTTGCAGACTCATTTTTTGCCCCGGATTCTGCGGGTCGTCCAGAAGAATGGTTTCCAGCGGGCGAGCGTTCACCTTGCCGGTGTTGACCTGCTCACGCGCCACGTCATTGAGCGGATATTGCACCAGCGTACTGGGATTGATCACGTACATGGCATGGCCGGGGCGGCAGATCAACTGAACTTCTTCACGGTTGAACGCCCAGCGCGGACCATATTCCAGCTTGCTCAGGTTAGCCAGTTGCGGCGCGGCCAACGCCTGCGCAGACAGCACAGAGACAATAAGCGACAGCACTACTTTTTTCATTGTGATATTCCATGTAAAGCTCCCCAGACGGGAGATGACCTCAGGTCTACCGCCGGGCGAAACGAGACACACCATGAAGAGACAGCGAGTCGCAGGCCCGGAAAGGCGATCATAACGGCCGGGTCTGATGAAGTCGAGTCAGCCAGACCGGCATTGACCTTACCCATGAGCAGGCGAGTGGCCGAAGAAGGAGGAAGTAACGCGCGTTATCTCCGGTCGATGGAAACGTACCGTTGATTTTCTTGCCAGAGGCGAGGTGCAACAACAGGTGAGTGGCCGTGCAATACCTGTTTGCCAGGCGATCAGTTACCTGATTTTACGTTCCAGTTTCCCACCCGCACAGCGGGATGATGCGCTATATCTTCATCGTTATTGCCTATTGAATGAATAATTATATTCAGAATGCGTGTTTGTTTACCTGGCGGATTATTCTCGTATAATTCACGGCGAAATTTTTAGAGCGATGATTATCGGTCATCGATGGCGTTAAATTAAACAGGGAGTCGAGGTGGTAATGAGTAAATTTAAAATATTCTTATTTATGGTTATAGCATCGTTAATGCCGTTGAAAGGCATAGCAGAAACGTCAACCAATCCTGCACGCATCCCGGCAATTAAACTCATCACCACACCGGATAACCATTCTGCTTATCTGAAAGGCAGCATTCCTGCGCTGGAAAAAATACCCTCACAAAATTTCTGGATTAATAACTCGGTTGAAGAGTGGGAAAAAAGCACGCATCCGGCGCCGAGAAAACAATATGTTATTACACTGAAAGGTAAGCTGAAATTCAAAGTCAGCGACGGTTCTACGTTTATTCTGTCGCCGGGAACGGTTCTGCTGGCTGAAGATACCAATGGCGAAGGGCACAGTTGGGAACTGCTGGAAGGTGACGAATGGGTCAGGGTTTATATTCCGATGACCGATAATAATGATTATTTTGTTGCCGACAAATAATCGTCTCTGACCTGCCGCAGGCAGATAGCACAGCTACCGTATTCATGTTGATACGAGCATTGGCAGCGCTCTGAATGACGGTTCGGGCGCTTTTTTATTTCCTGTCAAAAACCGTCGTTATTCTTCTGTTTGGCGTGATTGTCAATTTGTTGTCACTCCCTCGTTATATTGTCTATTTTGCCGTGTTCGGTGTTGAGCCATGACCGCCAGAGGCGGGTTCACGACCACAGCAAAGTAAGCGATGCATCTTATGCTACGCTTTTATAGGAATAGCTAATCACAGCTGTTACACATCAATTGCGGAACGCCGCCTTATGTGCGACTGACAGAGAGGACACAATGGGAATCATTTCATGGGTTATTTTCGGTCTCGTTGCCGGTATTCTGGCAAAGTGGATCATGCCGGGCAGGGATGGCGGTGGGTTTATCATGACCGTGCTGCTGGGCGTGGTCGGTGCGGTGGTCGGCGGCTGGATAAGCACGTTCTTGGGTTTTGGTAAAGTCGATGGCTTTAATTTCGGCAGTTTTGCGGTGGCGGTAATCGGCGCCATTGTGGTGTTATGGGTCTACCGTAAAGTGCGCGATTGATGCGGGGGACCGACAGTATTCCGCCAGATAGCCGCGTTTTTTGCCTGTCATAACCAACCAGATATCATTCGATAACATCAGGTTGTGCGCTATGGCACAACCTGATGGCGCTTTTCATCGCCGTGACCATTGGCTGAGTGAAACAGCCAGTACCGATAGCAGAATCAATGCGAAAACGGGCGGCAATACCGTCCAGACGGCGCGTTCGACATAGGGCATGCCTTCCGCCAGCACGCGTCCCCATTCCGGCGTCGGCGGTTGTTCGCCTAACCCCAGAAAACCCAGCGATGCCAGCGCCAGCGCGATGCCGGGCAGGCGGAGCATGGCATGGCGGGTGACCGGCCCGATTAGCGCGGGAATAACATAGCGTATCAGGCAACGGAGACGGCTGAGGCCAAACAGCGGCGTGATGCGAATGTACGGTTGGGCGGTGATTTCGGTCACCAGCGACGCGGTGTGTGCCGCCAGCGGCGCCCAGGCAACCAGCGCCACGGCAAGCGCCGCACCTGATGTGGAAGGGCCGTACAACGCGGCGACCACCATGCCGGCGATCACCGGCGGCATGGCGTTGGCTACTTCGGCCGGGCCGCTGAACAGGCGTGGAAACAGCCCGAGGAGCAGGCCGAGCAGCAGGCAGCAGAGCGTCACCGCCAGCGCGGTGAACAGGGTGGACAGCGCTCCGTGCGCAACCCGCGCCAGCATGTCGCGGCCTGTGGCATCAGCGCCGAACGGCAACGACCAGTCAGGCGGCTGTAGACGGGCGAAGTCGGAACCGAAGGGATCACGCGGCAGGCCGGTAATCACGATCGCCGCCAGCAGCAACGCGATGAACAGCGGCAGACGATAATGACGGCGTGTCACCTTAATGGCGCTGGCAGGCGTAGAGAGGGAGCCGTTTTCCAGCGCATGACCAAGCAGACAGCGGCGCAGCAGCGTCGACCCTATCCCGGCGATCACCGCGATAACCAGTAGAATCAGCACACCGCATTGCAACGCCGGCAGGTCCTGCGCCGCCGCCGCGCCGAGCGTCGCCCGCCCCAGTCCGGGAATGGCGAACACTTTTTCCACCGCGACCGCGCCGCCGGTCAGCCCGACCAGCACCAGACTAACCTGCGGCAGAATCGCGGGCAGGGCGCGACGAACTACGCCCCGCAGGCAGTCGCGGCGGGAAATACCGGCCATATGCCAGGTCAGCAGCCAGGGTTCGCTGAAGGTGGTGGTCAACGCATCGCTGAATAATTTGCCCAGCAAGCCGCCCGCCGGAATACCCAATGCCAGCGCGGGGAGAATCAGGTGTTGCCATGATTGCCAGCCATAAGGCGGCAACAGCTTCAACCAGACCGCGCCGACGATCAGCAGGAACGACGCCAGCAGAAACTCCGGCATGGCGGTGAAGGCGGTGGCTAACGCACCGTTGCTGCGCCGGTTATCGCCGGTCAGCCCGCGCTGCAGGGTTGGCCAGCTCAGCAGCAGGGCCAGCAGGAGCGCTACCGCCAGTGCCGCCAGCATCAGTGTGAGCGACACGCCTGCGGCATCCAGCATACCGGGCAACACCGGCTTGCCGGATACCCACGACAGGCCGGCATCGCCGTGCAATAAACCGGTTAACCAGTGCCTCAGCAACGCCCACGGCCCTTGCGCCAGCCCCAGATGCTGACGAATGGCATCCAGCGCTTCCGCCGTGGCTTCCTGCTCGCTGGAGCGGGCGCGCAGCAGACTGAGCGCCGGATCGGTGTCAGACAGCCAGGGCAGCAGCCCGATCAATACGATGATGGTCAGGGCGGTCAACAGGCGCGAGGTCATGACCAGCAGCGATGGTTGCAGTTCTGCCGGTAACCGAAACCGCGTATCGCTCATGGCTTGGCATGCGCTCCATCGATGTGCGTCTGTACGTCGATCAAGGCACGTTCACGCGGGTCCCGGATAGCCTGACGCAAACGAGCGGACTCGCCCTGAATCACCCGTTCGTGCAGCAATGGAATGGCGGCGTTAGTCGCCAGAATCAGGTTCTCGGCGGCCATGATCGCCTGGCGACGCGCCTCTCCAGCCGGGGTGGCGGCAGCGTGTTTCAACGCGTCGTCCACCGCAGGATTACACAGTTGCGAAATATTGAATGAGCCTTTGCAGGAAAAATCGCTATACAGGTAAGCCACCGGATCGCCGGAATCCAGCACGGTGGCGCGAGATAAAATAAAGGCATCGAAATGGCCGGCCAGCGCATCCGCTTCTATCTGCGAATATTCGCGGACCTCCTGCTTCACCGTGAAGCCGGCGGCGGTCAACTGTTGAGCCAGATACACCGCCACCTCCGGCAGTTCCGCCCGATCGCTGAAGGTCGCCAGCGTGATCGTCGCGCCGTTAGGGGAACGGGCTGCGGTGGGCGCTGCCACCGGTTGACGCAACGCCGCGGCCCATTGCACCGCCGGGCCAAGCAGCCCGGCCGCCACGTCGGCCCGGTTTTCATACACGTTTTTGACCAGAACGTCCCGTTGGATCGCATCACGCGCCGCGGCCCGCAGGCCCGGATCGCTGAAAACGCCGCGCCGGGTGTTGAGGTACAGCGTGTTGGTGCGGGGCATCGGCACCTCATGCACCAAAGCCGGGTCCAGCAGCGGCGCCTGCGAAACCGGTATCGCTTCCACCAGATCGGCCGTGCCGGTACGCAGTGCGGCGGTGCGGGCGGCGCTGTCCGGCACGAAATCGACATCAATGCCCGGCGCCGTGGCTTTGCTGCCCCAGTAACCGTCAAAACGATCCAATCGGGCGCTGCTGGTGCCGTTAACCTGCGTCAGCACGAACGGGCCGGTGCCGGTTCTGACTGGGCTGACCACGCCGTTGGCGCCGTAAGCGGCGGGCGAGAGTAAGGTTAACTGAGGGCTGGACAAGCGTTGCGGCAGCAGCGGGTCGCGGGTGGCGGTTTTAATCTGCACGGTGCGCGCGTCTTCCGCCGTCACGCTTAGCGTCACGCCGTCAAGGATGCGTGGCTTGGGGGTGGCGCGCGTGGCGGCGGTCAGGGCGTTGACCACGGCGCTGGCGTTGAAATCGCTGCCGTCGTGAAATTTGACGCCGTCGCGCAGGGTAAAGCGCCAGGTCAGCTCATCTATCTGTTGCCAGTGCGTCGCCAGCGCGGGTTGCGCATCGCCGTTGGCATCAAGCACCACCAGCGTTTCACCGGCGCGCCAGCGCGACAGTTTGAACGCATCATCACTGAAAGGCGACAGCGCTGAGCGCGGCGGCAGCAACATCGCCAGACGAATGCGCGGATTGTCCGCGCCGGTGGCGGCGGGCTCCGGTTTGTCAAAACAACCGGCGAGCAGCAGGGTGGATGCCAGCGTGGCGGCCATCGTCAGAGAAGGGAAACGAAACATACGCATTCCTTGTGGTATTGGAAAAATCAATCAAAAGCAGGCAGCGTCGGCACGGCCACCAACAATGCCTGGGTATGAAAATGGAACGGCTCGGCGAGTAAATCGGGCAGCGGGCGGTCTTCCACCAGACTGCCGTTGTACATGACCAGTACCCGCTGGCAGAGTGCCGCCACGACCGACAGGTCATGGGAAACCAGCAAGAGTCCCATGCCATGACGGCGCGACAGCGTATCGAGCAGCGTGGTGATTTGTTGACGCAGAGGCAGGTCAAGCCCGCTGACCGGTTCGTCCGCCAGCAGAAACGCCGGACGCAGCGCAATGGCCCTGGCAATGGCGACCCGTTGGGCCTGACCGCCGGATAGCGATTCGGCTCGCTGATGCAATAGGGTTAACGGCAAATCAACCTGCTCCAGCACCTCACAGACCGTCTGTTTCAGGTTTTCCGTCATCCCCAGTTGGCGCAGCGGTTCGGCGATCAGCGCGAATACTGAGGCGTGCGGCGCCAGCGATCCCGCCGGATCCTGCGGGATGTACTGCACCAGCCGCCGATACCAGCGCAAGCGGGATACGCGAGCCGGGCGCACCTCGCGCCCTTGACAATGCACCGTGCCTCGAATCGGCGACTCCAGCGCCAGCAGAATTTTCAGCAAGGTAGATTTGCCGCAGCCGGATGCGCCCACCAGCGCCACGCGTTCTCCCGCATGAAGATCGAGGCTGACGTGCTGTAGCGACAGGGTGGCCGCAGTCCGGCGCGTAAACACACCCGCCGTTCGATAATGGTGGCTGACCTGATGAAGTTGCAAAAAAGGGGCTTCACTTAGCATGCAAGAGGTTTGGCGCATAGCATTAACTGGCCTGTGACCATGATACGGATGGCGCGCGGTTCTGGCGGGAAAAAACGGCGCCGGCGGATGCCTGACGGGCCGCCGACACCAGCGCACGAGTATAAGAATGGCGGGGATGCGTCAGCAACTGGCGCATTTCGCCTTGCTCGACCAGCCGGCCGTTTTCCATCACCAGCGCGCGCTGGCAGACCATGGCCGCTACCGTGATGTCGTGGGTGATGAACAGCAGGCTGGTGCGTGGGGATTGTTGCAGCCGATCTTGTAGGGTTTGCAGGACCTGCGCCTGTGTGACCACGTCCAGCGCCGTGGTGGGTTCATCGGCGATCAATAACGGACGCTCGCACAGTAACGCCAGCGCGATGCAAAGGCGCTGGCGCTGGCCGCCGGAGAGTTCGCCGGGGTAGCGCGTGAGCACGGCGTGCGGATCGGAAAAACCGACCGCACGCAGCAAGTCCGGTAGCGCCTGATGAGTTTGCTGGTGTTTTAGCGCCATGCGCAGTTGCGCTTCAATCGTGAATAACGGGTTTAGCGACGTGGCCGAATCCTGAAAAATGGCCGCCGGGCGTTCGGCTGGCGGGCGCTGTGACAACGGCAACCCCGCCACGTCGTGGCCCTGAAGACGGATGCTGCCGCTGAGTTGGCTACCGATGGGCAGCGCGCCCAGCAGGCAACGCGCCGTCAGAGATTTACCGGAACCGGAACCGCCCAGCAGACAGACGCGCTCACCGGGGGCGAGGGAGAAACTGAGGTCATGAATCTTGAGGTCCCCATCGATACAAAGCGTTAACTGCCTGACATCCAGCACTCGATACTCCAAAAATGTGAAAATTTATTGCAATAACATTTATGTTATAACATAACATTTTAAATAAAAACCCTTATTAAAAAGAGGGAAGCGGTGGGAAGAAGTACCCCAGATGGCTTCTGTGGCTGACGTTGAGGGGCATGAGGTACGGTTCAGGCAGAGGCGATGGGTGGATAAACCGGGTGATCTTCGCGTTGCGTGCGTTCGTGCCGGTATTCGGGCCTGGATTGTTCAACGACGGGTTTATGGCCGCTCTCAACAACAGGCAATACATGACATATGGAAGGGAAAACAGCCAGCGCGTAAACGGCTGGCTGGGACAGGTTGGTTAGTTGTTGACGGTTTGTTTGTGGAAGATTTCCCGGAAGACCGGATAGATATCGTCCTGATCGCGAATATGCTGCATGGCGAAATTATCAAAGCTGTCCTGCAACATCTCATATTCCCGCCACAGCGTCTGGTGTGAACGACGGGTAATTTCGATGTAGCTGTAGTAACGCACCACCGGCAGTAGGCGGGTGGCGAGTAATTCACGGCACAGCGGCGAATCGTCGGCCCAGTTGTCGCCATCGGAAGCCTGCGCGGCGTAAATGTTCCATTGCGCAGGGTCGTAGCGTTCTTTGACCACATCCTCCATCAGTTTCAGGGCGCTGGAGACGATGGTGCCGCCGGTTTCCTGAGAGTAGAAAAACTCCTGCTCGTCCACTTCCTTGGCCTGCGTATGGTGGCGGATATACACCACTTCCACGTTTTTATAGGTGCGGCTCAGGAACAGATACAACAGGATGTAAAAACGTTTGGCGATGTCCTTGGTGGCCTGATCCATAGAACCGGAAACGTCCATCAAACAGAACATCACCGCCTGACTTGACGGTTCCGGCCGGCGTTCGTAGTTCTTGTAACGCAGGTCGAAGGTATCGATAAACGGTACGCTGGCGATGCGCTGGCGCAGTTCGGCGATTTCCTGCCGCAGTCGCTCCTCCTCCAGCAACTGGACCGGCTCGGTGTTTTCCAGCAACGCCAGATCTTCTTCCCGCTGGTGAAGCTCGCGTCGTTTACCTGCGGTCATCGCCATACGGCGCGCTAGCGAGTTCTGCAGCGAGCGCACCACGCTGATATTGGCGGGGACGCCGTTGGCGGTGTACCCCGCACGGTGGGTTTTGTACTCATTGAGCTGCCGGTGTTCGGTTTTTTTCAGGTTGGGCAGCGCCAGATCCTCGAACAGCAGGTCAAGATACTCGTCTTTGGATATCTGGAACACGAAGTCATCCTGACCTTCGCCATCCTGACCGGCGTCGCCCTGACCCGATCCGCCGCCTCCGCCACCGCCTTGAGGCCGTTCGATCTTGTCGTTCTGCACGAAGTGGTCGTTACCGGGGTGCACCCGGTGACGAATCCCACCACGGCCCTGATGGAACATCGGTTCACTGATATCCGAATTGGAGATCGAAATAGACTCTCCGTTTTCCACGTCGGTAACCGAACGCTTGTTGATGGCCCCGGCAATCGACTGTTTTATTTGCGACTTGTAGCGGCGCAAAAAGCGCTGGCGGTTAACCGCGCTTTTATTTTTGCCGTTCAAACGCCGATCAATGAAATAGGCCATGTTTCCCCCAAACGACATGCCTGTCGATGTACGGCATCAGGATGACTTCCTCACACGCAGGTACCATTCGCACAGCAAACGCACCTGTTTGCGGGTGTAGCCTTTTTCCATCATGCGATCGACAAAGTCGTCGTGTTTTTTCTGCTCTTCCGTCGACGTTTTGGTGTTGAACGAAATCACCGGCAGCAGCTCTTCGGTATTGGAGAACATCTTCTTCTCAATGACCGTACGCAGTTTTTCATAGCTGGTCCAGTTCGGATTGCGGCCGCTGTTGCTGGCGCGGGCGCGCAACACAAAGTTGACGATCTCGTTGCGGAAGTCTTTCGGGTTGCTGATACCCGCCGGTTTTTCGATTTTCTCCAGTTCGGCGTTCAGAGACTCACGGTCAAACAGCTGGCCAGTGTCCGGATCGCGGTATTCCTGATCCTGAATCCAGAAGTCGGCATAGGTCACGTAGCGATCAAAAATGTTCTGACCGTATTCCGAGTAAGACTCAAGGTAGGCGGTCTGAATTTCCTTGCCGATAAACTCGGCGTATTTCGGAATCAGGTAGCCTTTCAGGTGTTCCAGGTATTTTTCCGCCACATCCTGCGGGAATTGTTCCCGTTCAATCTGCTGTTCCAGCACGTAAAACAGGTGGACCGGGTTGGCCGCCACTTCGCTGTGATCAAAGTTGAACACACGGGAGAGGATCTTGAAGGCGAAACGGGTGGAAAGCCCCTTCATGCCTTCGTCGACGCCGGCGTAATCGCGGTATTCCTGATACGACTTGGCCTTCGGGTCGGTATCCTTCAGGCTTTCGCCATCGTATACCCGCATTTTGGAGTAGATACTGGAATTTTCCGGATCTTTCAGCCGCGACAGAATGGAAAAGCGAGCCAGTGTTTCCAGCGTGCCGGGCGCGCAGGGGGCGCGGCTCAGCTCACTGTTTATCAACAGCTTGTCGTAAATTCTGACCTCTTCGGAAACCCGCAGGCAGTAAGGCACTTTGACGATGTAGACACGGTCAAGGAACGCCTCGTTATTTTTGTTGTTGCGGAACTGCACCCATTCCGATTCGTTGGAGTGAGCCAGAATGATGCCGTTGAACGGCAGGGCGGCGATGCCTTCGGTGCCGTTGTAGTTGCCTTCCTGAGTCGCGGTCAGCAACGGGTGGAGCACCTTGATCGGCGCTTTGAACATTTCCACAAATTCCATCACGCCCTGGTTGGCCCGGCACAGCGCGCCAGAGTAGCCATAGGCGTCCGGGTCATTCTGGGCGAAATGCTCCAGCTTACGGATGTCCACTTTCCCGACCAGCGCTGAAATGTCCTGATTGTTTTCATCGCCCGGTTCGGTTTTGGCGATCGCCAGTTGGGCCAGAATGGACGGCCACACCTTGACGACGCGGAATTTGGTGATGTCGCCGCCGAATTCCTGCAGCCGTTTGGCCGCCCAGGGCGACATGATGGTGCCCAGATAGCGACGCGGGATACCGTATTCTTTCTCCAGAATCGAGGCATCCTCCTGCGGGTTAAACAGGCTGAGCGGATGGTCGTTGACCGGGCTGTGCTCGCCGTTGGCGCTCAGAATGTAGATGGGAACGCGCTGCATCAGCGATTTCAGCCGTTCAGCCAGCGAAGATTTACCGCCGCCCACCGGACCCAGCAGATAGAGGATTTGCTTCTTCTCTTCGAGCCCTTGCGCGGCGTGTTTCAGGTAGGAAACGATTTGTTCGATGGCTTCTTCCATACCATAGAACTCTTCGAACGCAGGGTAGCGGGCAATTACCCGGTTGGAAAATAAACGAGACAGACGCGGTTCCTGAGCGGTGTCGACCATAACCGGTTCACCGATAGCCATTAACAATCGCTCAGCAGCGTTCACATACGCACTGCGATCCTGCTGGCAGATGGTAAGGAACTCTTGCAGAGTGAACTCTTCGTCTTTGGCAGCGTCGTAACGCTGGCGATAATGATCAAATATGTTCATAGCGTTGCCCGTCCTTCGTCGATTAACACAGAGTAAGAGAGCGAATGGTATGTATACAGCCTGTAATGGATGGCTCTCCCGGAAGAAGACCGCTGCTGAAATACAGCAACCCTTATGCCAACTTTGGTTGGCGGGAAGGGGCGGGCAACTGGCACCCGGCTACACTCAGCGGAAATCCTCATCCTTGTTTAAAGCGTAGTTTGCATCCATAAAATTTCCTCTATTCTTGCGTCGCATTTTTAAGATATTTCAATGACTCACTTCGGCGCGGCGGCCTGCAACCGACTTTTTTATCCGTCAGCTCAGCCCCGATGCGGGGTGCTGGCGGGCAGATGAAATCGTTATAACTTATGTATCTTTCACATTAATGTGATGTATGTAGGACTCCGGCGCTGCTATTCTGCTGGAAGTGATCAAATACGTAACACTGAATGGGAACCGACAATCGTGAAAAATTGCGTATTAACTTGCTTAACGGCAGCGTTGGCCGCAACGGTAGCGGCTCCGACCGCGTTTGCGGACGAGTTCGCTCTGGGGCTGGGCGCGGTCGGAGAGACCCCGGTATACCGTGGCGATAGCGGTCACGTTTATCCTTTTCCGCTGGTGACTTATGAAAGCGAGAGTTTTTACCTGCGCGGCCTGCTGGGCGGGTATTACCTGTGGAATGACGCGCAGAACAAATTGTCACTGACGGCGTATTACAACCCGTTCGGCTTCAAACCGGGCGATAGCGATGATAACCAGATGAAGCAGCTTGAACGTCGGCGCGGTACGCTGATGGCGGGGTTATCCTATCGCTATGATGCGCAATGGGGCACCTTGCGCACCATGCTGGCCGGCGACACGCTGGATTACAGCAATGGCCTGGTGTGGGACTCCGCCTATCTTTACCGCTTCAACGACGGCGACTGGAGCCTGACGCCGGGCGTGGGGATTACCTGGTCGAGCGAAAACCAGAACCGCTACTACTATGGCGTTACTGGCGACGAATCGGCCCGCTCTGGGCTACGCAATTATCAGCCGGATGATGGCTGGTCGCCGTATGTCGAACTGAACGCCGGCTATAAACTCAATTCCAGCTGGAGTACCTGGGTGAGCGGGCGCTATGTCCGGCTGTCGGATGAGATCAAAAACAGCCCGATGGTGGATAAAAATTATAACCTGATGCTGGGAGGCGGCGTCAGTTATACCTTCTAAAGCGAATTGCGCGGTGATTGTGCATCGGCTGCACAAAAATGGGGTGGGTTCACCCCATTTGCACATTAATGGAGCGAGCGGGGTTTGCTACCCTGCTACAAGGGAGGAATAACATGACGAAACAGGTAGCATTTCCGGATGGAAACACCGTTCCCGCTATTGGTCAGGGAACCTGGTTCATGGGAGAAAGCGCCCAACGGCGTAGCAGTGAAGTCAGCGCGTTACAGGCCGGCATCGACGCGGGAATGACGTTGATCGATACGGCGGAAATGTACGCTGACGGCGGGGCGGAAGAGGTCGTGGGAGAGGCGATACGTGGCCGCCGCGACCGTGTCTATCTGGTATCCAAGGTGTATCCGCATAATGCGGGCGGCGAGCGGGCGATTGCCGCCTGTGAACGTAGCCTGAAACGCCTGCAAACCGATTATATCGATCTGTATTTGCTGCACTGGCGCGGCGGCATTCCGCTGGTGGATACCATCGCCGCGATGGCGTCGTTGCAACAAGCGGGCAAGATTGGGCGCTGGGGTGTCTCTAATCTGGATACCGACGACATGGAGGAACTGTGGTCCTGCCGGGGTGGAGAACAGTGTCAGACCAATCAGGTGCTGTATCATCTGGCGTCGCGGGGCATTGAGTATGACCTGCTGCCCTGGTGTCAGCAACGTCGGCTTCCCGTCATGGCCTATTGCCCGCTAGCGCAGGCCGGGGAGTTGCGTCATGACCTGTTTGCTCACCCGGCGGTCGTGCGCGTGGCGCAGCAACATGCACTGACGCCTGCACAGGTGCTGCTGGCCTGGGTGACGCGCCAGCCTGGCGTTATCGCTATTCCCAAAGCCGGTACGCTGGCGCATGTCAAAGAAAATGCCGCCGCGCTTCAAGTGACGTTGTCACCTGCAGATCTCGCCATACTGGATGAGGCTTATCCCGCCCCACGCCGCAAACAGCCGCTGGATGTGGTGTAATCGAAGCATGGCTGGCGAAAGCCAGCCATGAGCAGGAAGCAAAAATAGATTATTTACGCAGGCGAATGGTGGTAGTAAGGCGCGCCGGTGCCTGAGTCGTCGCCACGAGCGGCTGGGTCACGTGCGCGGTTTCAACGCAAACAAAAGTCTGGTAGCCGTCATCGGTCATGTCGCTGATGGTGCGAGACAGTTCTGCGCCCGGGTTCCAGGCCACCACGTCGCTGTGGTGAGCATGATGCACTTCAATAGTGCGTTGCAACACCGGGTCTTCAATCAGGCTGAGTGACGCTGGCTGGGTATAAATGCGGTCGGTACGGGTAGCAAACGTCAGGTTGCCCTGCTGGGTATCGGTTTTGCCGTCGTTAACCTTGTCGATAAAGGTGTTGCCCAGGCCGCCGATGCTGATTTTGCTGATATCGCCAATCTGGAAATAGGTGTGCAGCGCGCTGGTGATGCTGTAGTCGCCGTGACATTCAAGTTCCATGCGGCATTCCTGCGCGCTTAAATGGAAACGAGCCAGAACGGTAAACGCGTGCGGCCAGGCGGCGCGTGTTTGCTCGGAATCACGCAGCGTGAAGGTGAGGGTAACGCCGTTTGCATCTTCACTGTAAGAGGTGAATTCCCACGCCAGCAGGCGCCCGAAACCGTGGTTGGGCTGTGCGGCCGGACCAAACCAGGGGAAACAGATAGGCACGCCGCCGCGGATCGCCACGCCGTGCTCGAATGGCGTATTGTCGCTCAGCCACAGTACCGGTTGTTCACCTTTGGGCTGCCAGCTAATCAGATGCGCGCCCTGCAGCGCGACGGCGGCACGAACCTGCGGGTGATCCACCACGATAATCGGCAGTTGGTCCAGTTGACGCTGGCTAAGGTGCGCGGTGATCGCGTTATTGATGGGGAGTGAATAAATTTTATCGTTCATGGTATTGGTCTTGCCTTGATGGTCTTGTTGTATACCCAAAATAATTCGAGTGGTAGGAAGGCGGCAATCGAGCGAGTCCCCAGGAGCTTACATAAGTAAGTGATTGGGGTGAGCGAGGGCAGCCAACGCACCTGCAACTTGAAGTATGACGGGCATATACCCAATAAAAAAGGGCGACTCATGTCGCCCTTTCATCATCTGTTCATCGCCACATTATTTGGAGATGTGGGCGATCAGATCCAGAACCTTGTTAGAGTAGCCGGTTTCGTTGTCATACCAGGAAACCAGTTTCACGAAGGTGTCGCTCAGTGCGATACCGGCTTTGGCATCGAACACGGAGGTCAGTTTTTCGCCGTTGAAATCGGTGGATACCACGTCATCTTCGGTGTAGCCCAGAACGCCTTTCAGCTCGCCTTCAGAAGCGGCTTTGATAGCGGCACAAATTTCTTTGTAAGTAGCCGGTTTTTCCAGACGAGCAGTCAGGTCAACCACGGATACGTTCGGGGTCGGTACGCGGAACGCCATACCAGTCAGTTTGCCGTTCAGAGCCGGAATCACTTTACCTACCGCTTTAGCTGCACCGGTAGAGGACGGGATGATGTTCTGAGACGCGCCGCGGCCGCCGCGCCAGTCTTTGTGAGACGGGCCGTCAACGGTTTTCTGCGTAGCGGTGGTCGCGTGAACGGTGGTCATCAGTGCTTCAACGATACCGAATTTGTCGTTGATGACTTTAGCCAGCGGCGCCAGGCAGTTGGTGGTACAGGACGCGTTGGAAACGATGTCCTGACCAGCGTAAGCGGCGTGGTTAACACCCATAACGAACATCGGGGTGTCGTCTTTGGACGGACCAGTCAGAACCACTTTCTTGGCGCCAGCCTGAATGTGTTTGCGTGCAGTTTCGTCGGTCAGGAAGATACCTGTTGCTTCAGCAACAACGTCAACACCGATTTCATTCCACTTCAGGTTAGCCGGATCTTTCTCAGCGGTAACACGGATGGTTTTGCCGTTGACAACCAGGTGACCGTCTTTCACTTCAACGGTGCCGTTGAAACGACCGTGGGTGGAGTCATACTTCAGCATGTACGCCATGTAATCCGCATCCAGCAAATCGTTGATGGCAACGATTTCGATGTCAGAACGCTCCTGGGCAGCGCGGAAAACGATACGGCCAATGCGGCCAAACCCGTTGATACCTACTTTGATAGTCATATATTCCACCAGCTATTGGTTTGTGAATAAAAGGTTGGTTGTAAAATTACAAAAACCTTACTGAGCGTCAAGCGGAATCGTGTCAATCGTTGCGGTAAGTCAAAAGTCCGTTCAACAGTTGCGCGATAAACAGCTATCAGCCTAATTAAAGTGCATAACCTAATCATATGAGGAATACACAGGCATGAAAACACCTGCCATAGGTGTAATTGTGATTGAGATCACAATTAAAAGTGCCTTTGCCGCGTAGGGCTAAGTGTAGGCCAAAATAGGCTGTGACGGTGTTAACTTTTTGTTAGAATTATGCTTCATCGCGCTGGCGAAAAAACCGTGTTTCAGTGAGAACCTGATGACCAAGATAACCGCTTCACCACGTAATCTGGACGAGTTAACCGATCTGCAGCGGCATGTCACGCAGCAACGGGGGACGGAAAGTCCTTACACCGGCAAACTGCTGCACAACAAGCGTACCGGGGTTTACCACTGCCTGTGCTGTCATCAGCCGCTGTTTTATTCCGACGACAAATATGACTCCGGTTGCGGCTGGCCGAGCTTCGATCGCCCGGTGGCGGAGGACGCCATCCGCTATCTGGAAGATAACTCCCACCATATGCAACGGATCGAAATCCGCTGTGGTCATTGCGATGCGCATCTGGGGCACGTGTTCCCCGATGGTCCGCAGGACACCACCGGCGAACGTTATTGCGTGAACTCCGCGTCGCTTAGCTTTATCGATACGGAAAACGGTCAACAGACGGATGGTTAATATCGCTAATACAATACTTTGACTTGAAACGTTTCAGCTAAAATCTGACTGCAGGCAGAAAAAACATGCAACTGGATGATTTAATAAACAGCATGACCCCGGAAATCTATCAGCGTCTGGTTACGGCGGTGGAACTGGGAAAATGGCCGGACGGGGTAACCCTGACGGCGGAACAAAAGGAAAATGCGTTGCAGATGGTCATGCTGTGGCAGGCGCGCAATAACGCCGAGGCGGACCACATGACGATCAACACCCGTGGTGAAATCGAAATGAAAAGCAAGCAGGAACTCAAGCAGCGTTTTGCCGGCGATGCTATTACTACCCCAACGTCTGCTACGACCTCAGCGCCTGCCGCTACCCTGAAACCTATCACCACCCTGAAACCGCAAGACTAAACCCGATCGCGCCAGCATCGACAACTGGCGTGATGCGAGCATGAATTACCGGCTGAGCGACGCGGTAAAAGCAAGCAGGTCCGTCAGCGTGGCGCCGTGTTTCGCCATCACGTCCAGCGCCTGCTGGCTATCTTTCGGGTGCAGGTTTACGCCGCGACAGCCGTCCGTCAGCACCTCGGTCTGATAACCCAACGCCAGCGCATCCAGCACGGTATATTTGACGCAGTAATCGGTTGCTAGCCCCATGATGGTCAGTTGGGTAATGTCTCTGGCTTTCAACCAGTCATAAAGTTCGGTGCGAGTGCGGCGGCCGTTGTCGAAAAATGCGCTGTAGCTGTCGATAAAGGGATGCGTTCCTTTGCGTACCACCCAGTTGATCGCCTGCTGATTTAGCTGGGGATGGAAATCGGCGCCGGGCGAACCCTGTACGCAATGCACCGGCCACCAGATCTGCGGTAAGCCGTCCAATTCGCCCTGGTCGCCGATGCGGGTGCCGGAATTGACGGCAAAACTGCGGTGATCCGCCGGATGCCAGTCCTGACAGGCAATGACTATTACCCCGGCCTGCTGGCAGGCGGCGATAGCCTGATTCGCCACCGCGACCACGCTATCGCCGTCCGAGACGACCAGCGCCCCGCCTGCGCAGAAATCATTCTGGATATCCACCAGTAAGAGTGCTCTGTTCATATGGTGTTCTTCTTATTAAAATTTTTATGTTCTGGATGCTGTGTGTGGGTTGCAGGCGATTTAATCTTTGTCGCTCAGTTCTCCGCGCAGGTTTTGCTGCATTAGCTGGCGAATCTGGTCAGGGGAAAGATCGTTCCTGCTCAACAGATAATGCAGTTTCGTCAGAGCCGCTTCAACCGTCATATCAAACCCGCTGATGACGCCGGCCTGCGCCAGCGCATTGCCGGTGGCGTAACCGTCCATGTTGACCCGCCCTGAAATGCATTGCGTCAGGTTAACCACCACGATGCCGCGTTCGGACGCGCGGCGCAGTTCATCAAGCAGGCCTGAACTTTGGGGCGCGTTGCCGACGCCGTACGAGCGCAGAATCAGCGCTTTTACCGGCTGAAGCAGGAAATTGCTCACCACGTCGGCGGAGATGCCGGGATAAATCGTCACCACGCCGATCGGCTGCGGCGTGATGGCATGCACGACCAGCGGCCCGCTAATCGGGTCGGGGTTGGCCGGCGTCAGACGGCGGATGTGAATACCGGCTTCCAGCAGCGGCGGAAAGTTCGGGGAGGCAAAGGCGTCAAAACCGTCGGCGTGCGCTTTGGTGGTACGGTTGCCGCGCAGCAGTTTGTTATTGAAGAACAAGCTGACTTCGTTGACCGGGTGATTGGCCGCCACGTACAACGCATTGAGCAGGTTGGTTTGCCCATCGGAGCGTAGTTCCGCCAGCGGAATTTGTGACCCTGTCACAATGACCGGTTTAGACAGATTCTCCAGCATGAAAGACAGGGCGGAGGCGGTGAATGCCATGGTGTCGGTGCCATGCAGAATCACGAAACCATCGTACTGGTCATAGTTCTGTTGGATGTCATTCGCAATCGATTGCCAGTCAGACGGCGTCATATCGGATGAGTCGATCAGCGGCGTATATTCGTGAATCGTGAACGAAGGCATCTCCGGACGATGAAATTCCGGCATTTGCGCCAGTTGCTGTTGCAGGTGGCCGGAAACCGGGATGTAACCGTGGGCGGAGCGCTGCATACCGATGGTGCCGCCGGTATAGGCGACATAAATGGATTTCTTTTGCATGGATAGTCTGGGTCGGGACACTGTTGGTTAGAGAAACGGTTAGCCGTCAAAGGCCAGGATTATAAAAAGGTTCAGTAGTAAATAAAAAGGTTTCGGCAGTAAAAACAGCCCGGCAGCGCCGGGCTGTTCAGGGAAACGTTAACGCACGTCGCCGCAATTCAGGCACAGCGCGTAACGGTTTTGCGGATCGTTCAACGTATCCAGCAGCGACGTTTGCGCGCGAACCGTCTGCGCCAACTGAGCCACCGGTGCCGGCATCACCGCCTGCAACGCGGAAGGCAACATAGCGTAGACCGAACTTCTGACCTGGCTGAACATCGTATTAAGCAGGTCCGGCTCACCGGAATACCAGCTCAATTGATAATGTTCCAGCTTGGCCAGTTCCGCCGCTTTCTTCACGGCGTCGTCAAAGTCGCCCAGTTGATCCACCAGTCCGTTGGTTTTGGCATCGCTGCCGACCCAAACATGCCCCTGCGCGATGGTATCCACTTCCTGCGGCGTTTTCTTGCGTGACTCCGCCACCAGTGAAATAAAGTTCTGATAACCACGCTCAATATTGAGTTGCATCAGTTGGCTGGCTTCTGTCGGCAACGCCTTGGTCTGGGACAGCGCAGCCAGCGGAGAAGTGGCGACGCCGTCGGTGTGTACGCCGATACTGTCCAGCGAATTTTCGAAGGTGGTGACCACGCCGAAAATCCCGATCGAGCCGGTCAGGGTACTGGGACTGGCGATGATGGCGTTGGCCGGCGTGGAAATCCAGTAACCGCCGGAAGCCGCCATGCCGCCCATGGAAACCACCACCGGCTTGCCTGCCTGTCGAGCCGCCGCCAGTTCCGAACGAATCAGCTCAGAGGCGGTGACGCTACCGCCGGGGCTGTTCACCCGCAGGATGATGGCTTTGACTTTCGGGTCCAGACGGGCGTCGCGGATCTGCGCCGCCGTGGTATCGCCGCCGACATATCCCGGGGTTTCCTTGCCGTCGACGATGGTACCGTTGGCAAACACCACGGCGATTTCGTTGGCGTTGGTTACCGGTGGGGTCGGCGCATAGTCATAGATGCTGGTGAAGTTGAAGTTTTTGCTTTTGGCGTCCCACCCGAAGGCTTTGATGAATGATTGCTCAATCACCGAACGGGATGCGACTTCGTCCACCAGCTTGTTTTCCAGCGCATAGCGGGCGGTGTCGCCGTTCAGCGCATGCAAGCCGGCGAGCAGGTTTTCGGCGCCGGGGAACAGCTGTTGCGGCGTGATCTGGCGGTTGGCCGCCACCGTATCCAGATAATGCTGCCACAGGGTGGAAATCCAGCGGCTATCGGCCTCACGGGCAGCCGGCGACATGTCGTCGCGGATGAACGGCTCGACGGCCGACTTATAAGTGCCGACGCGGAAGATATGCGTGGTGACCTTCAGCTTGTCCAGCAGCGTCTTATAGTAAAGGTTATTGGTGGCGAAGCCGTGCAGGTCGATATTTCCCTGCGGGGTCAGGTAGATTTTGTTGGCAAAGCTGGCCAGATAGTATTGCGTCTGGTTGAAGTTGTCGCCGACGGCGAAAATCGGTTTGCCGGCATCGCGGAATTCACGCAGCGCCTTGCCGATGTATTGCAGCGAAGGCTGATCTGCGCTGACGAAGTCGGACAGATCCATCACCATGCCGGTAATATTGCTGTCGTCTTTGGCCTGACGGATGCTGTCGACAATATCAAACAACGCATTTTCCTGATGACGGCTGGCGGACACGCCGAAGAATTCCCGTCCGAACTGACGCAGTTTGTTGTTGACGGTCGGTTTATCCACCACCACGCCCGTCAGATCCAGCATCAACGCCCCTCGCGCCGGCTCAGCCGGCGTGGTTTTTAGCTGGCTATAGACCCCGATGCCGACCAGGATCAAAAATACCAGAAAGAGGTTGAGGATAAATTCGCGGATAAAATTCAGCAGGCGCCATCCCCATCTGAATATTCCACTGAAAATTCGCCACATTGTGCGCATGTCCACTCCGTCAAAAGAAAACTGGGTTTAAGCGGCGCCCCGTGTTTACCGGGCGATACGCTGCCAAAAATGTATCAGCGCTCATCGCCCGCACGCGGGGCACTGGCGGTATCCTAATGAGCGACAGGATAAAAGTCAGCTATTTATCTTGCCGCGGGGTTGGCGGCGGGGCGCTAACTTGTAACAAATCTTCTACCTGTGCTACCGTGGCGCGCAACCGGATTTTATTCACCGACAGCAGATTTTCATGACAGGAGAGATGTGATGGATGCTCTGGAATTGCTACTGAATCGTCGTTCGGCGTCCCGTCTGGCGGCACCCGCCCCGACGGGCGACGTGCTGGAGAATATTCTGCGCGCGGGCTTGCGGGCGCCGGATCATGGCGCGCTGCAGCCGTGGCGTTTCTCCATTATTCAGGATGAGGGATTATCCCGCTTCAGCGATCTGTTGGTTAAGGCGGCATTGCAGGATAATCTGGACGAGGCCGCCGTCGAAAAAGCGCGCCAGGCGCCATTCCGCGCCCCGATGATCATTACCGTGGTGGCGCACTGCGAAGAAAACCATAAGGTCCCGCACTGGGAGCAAGTGGTGTCCGCCGGCTGTGCGGTGCAGGCGATGCAAATGGCGGCGCTGGCTCAGGGGTTCAACGGTATCTGGCGCAGCGGCGCCTGGACCCACCATCCGCGGGTGCGCGACGCTTTTGACTGCCGTGCGCAGGATGAAATTGTCGGCTTCCTTTATTTAGGGACGCCTCAGCTTAAAGCCTCCGCCGCGATCACGCCCGTTGATAGCGCGAAGTTTGTCAGCTATTTCTAATTTCTGTATTGACGATGTTTCCCCTGATTCGCGCGCCTGACGGCGCGCGTCAGGAAATATCCGTTCTGCCTTGCGGTGTGACATGCGACTGTTTATTGCGGAAAAACCCAGTCTTGCCAGAGCCATTGCCGATGTGCTGCCCAAACCGCAGCGACGCAGCGATGGCTTTATTGCCTGTGGCGAACAGGATGTCGTGACCTGGTGCGTGGGGCACCTGCTGGAACAGGCGCAACCGGATATGTACGACGCCCGTTATGCGCGCTGGTCGCTGGCGGATCTGCCGATTGTGCCGCAGAAATGGCTGTTGCAGCCGCGACCTTCTGTCAGCAAACAGCTGAATGTTATAAAAAAACTACTGACTCAGGCGGATGAAATCATTCATGCCGGCGACCCGGATCGGGAAGGGCAGTTACTGGTGGACGAAGTGCTGGAGTATCTGGCGCTGCCGGAAGAGAAGCGCCAGCATGTGAGCCGCTGTCTGATCAACGACCTGAATCCGCAGGCGGTGGAGCGGGCGGTGTCGCGCCTGCGTGAAAACCGGGAATTCGTTCCGCTGTGCGTTTCCGCGCTGGCCCGCTCGCGTGCCGATTGGCTGTACGGCATCAACATGACCCGCGCTTATACCCTGCTGGGGCGAAACGCCGGTTACGAAGGCGTGCTGTCGGTTGGTCGGGTGCAGACGCCGGTGTTGGGGCTGGTGGTGCGGCGTGACGAAGAGATCGACAATTTTGTGTCCCGCGACTATTTCGAGGTTAAGGCGCATATCGTCACCCCGGCCGACGAGCGGTTTGTCGCCTTGTGGCAACCCAGTGAATCCTGCGAACCGTATCAGGACGAAGAAGGGCGGTTACTGCATCGCCCGCTGGCCGAGCACGTCGTCAAACGCATCGAAGGGCAACCGGCGCGGGTTATCGCCTATAATGATAAACGGGAATCGGAAACCGCGCCGTTGCCGTATTCTCTTTCCGCTCTGCAGATTGAAGCCGCCAAACGCTTTGGCCTTAGCGCCCAGCAGGTGCTGGATGTTTGCCAGCGGCTGTATGAAACTCACAAGTTGATCACCTATCCGCGTTCGGATTGCCGTTATCTGCCGGAAGAGCATTTTGCCGGGCGACAGGCGGTGCTGAATGCGATTGCGGCGCATCAGCCGGATTTGCTGCCTCAGCCTGCCGTTGATCCCGAGCGCCGCAACCGCTGCTGGGATGACGGTAAGGTCGATGCCCACCACGCCATTATTCCCACGGCACGCAGCGCCCGCACCTCGTTGACGGAACATGAAAAGCAGGTTTATGGGCTGATTGCCCGGCAATACCTGATGCAGTTTTGCGCGGATGCGGTGTTTCGTAAATGCGTTATCGATCTGGATATCGCCGGCGGCAAGTTTGTCGCCAAGGCGCGATTTCTGGCTGAAGCAGGCTGGCGAACGCTGCTTGGCAACAAAGAGCGGGATGAGGAAAACGAAGGGATGCCGTTGCCGGTGGTGGCGAAAGACGATGAACTTTTGTGCGAGCGGGGCGAGGTGGTGGAACGGCAGACCCAGCCGCCCCGACACTTCACCGATGCGACCTTGTTGTCCGCCATGACCGGCATCGCACGCTTTGTGCAGGATAAGGCGCTGAAGAAAATCCTGCGCGAAACTGATGGGTTGGGCACCGAAGCCACACGCGCAGGCATTATCGAGCTTCTGTTTAAACGCGCGTTTCTGATCAAGAAAGGGCGTTATATTCATTCCACTGATGCGGGCAAAGCGTTGATCCACGCTTTGCCGCCGATGGCGGCGCACCCGGACATGACGGCGCACTGGGAAGCCACGCTGACGCAGATCAGCGAAAAGCGCTGCCGCTATCAGGATTTCATGCAGCCCTTGACCCAGTCGCTGCATGAACTTATTCAGCAGGCCCGGCAAAGTGGTAATATCACCGCATTCAGAGGATTACCGCCGGTTAAACGTTCTTCGCCCGCGGGGCGGAAACGTCGCCAGTCACGTTCAGCCAGCACAAAGGAGTAACGCAGATGAAAGCATGGGGCACCTTCCTGATGGCAACAGGCCTGTTGTTATCTTCCGCTGCGCAGGCGGCGATGCAAACCACGGTGATTACGCAGGGGAATCCGGTGGTGCTGCCGGGTAATGGCAGCAGTACCCACGGCACGGTATCCACAACGCAGGGCAGCACCAACACCGAGGTGGTGGTGCCGGTTCCTCCTCAGGTTGTCTGGGGAAACGGCAATGGCGGCAACGTGCAGCGCGAAGCCCAGGTTAATTGCATGAGCTGCTGCATTTATCAGAACAGAAACTACTCTGAAGGCTCGGTGGTGAGGGCGGAAGGCGTGTTGCTGCAATGTCAGCGCGACAAAAGTAATCTCGGCACCAACAGTCTGGTGTGGCGTATCATCAAAGAACAGCAGTAAGCGTACGTGGTGATAGCGGGGCTGCTTGCAGCCCCGATCGCGTCATCAGAGCGTGAATTCCGCCCACACCGGCGCGTGGTCGGAAGGTTTCTCCATTCCCCGGATAGCATAATCGATACCGGTGGCCGCGCAGCGGCTGGCCAGCGGTGCCGTGGCCATAATCAGGTCGATGCGCAGGCCGCGGTTGTCGTCAAATCCGGCCGAGCGGTAATCAAACCACGAAAACCGGTCCTGACACTCGGGGTTGGCGGCGCGGAAGGTATCGACCAATCCCCAGTTTTTCAGCCGTTCCATCCATTCGCGCTCTTCCGGCAGGAATGAGCACTTGCCGGTACGCAGCCAGCGTTTACGATTGTCCTCGCCAATACCGATATCCAGATCGGTCGGGCTGATGTTCATGTCACCCATAATCAGTACCGGTTGGTCCGCCTGATGGTGCTGGTCAAGATAATGCTGCAAATCCTGATAGAAACGGGTCTTGGCCGGGAATTTCACCGGGTGGTCGCGGCTTTCGCCCTGTGGAAAGTAGCCGTTGACCACGGTCAGCGTGCCGAGCGGCGTCGCCAGGTCTGCCATGATGATACGGCGTTGGGCGTCTTCTTCGTCCGTGGGGAATCCACGACGCACCGCCAGCGGCTCGGCTTTGGTCAGCAGCGCAACGCCGTAGTGGCCTTTCTGCCCGTGGTAGAAGACGTGATAGCCAAACTGCTTCACCTCTTCGAGCGGAAACATATCGTCGTGGACTTTGGTTTCCTGCAGACCGATCACATCAGGCTGATGTTGTTCGATGATTGCGGCCAACTGGTGTGGTCGGGCGCGCAGCCCGTTGATATTGAAAGAAACAAACTTCATGTTCGCTGCCGTTGTTAAAAAAACGTGCCCTGATGTTAGCAGAAAGGCGGGAGTCGAGTCACGGCGGCTATGCTGCTGTATCAGCAGTCATAACTATCGGTGATGGCTGGTTGAACCGGGCGGCGTTAGCCCGTATACTCCGCGGCTTGCAGGAGAGCGGAAGGCATTACATGTCACGAATGTCACGACACGCCTTCCCGCCGAAGGCGCAAACTCCCATAATCGCTCAGGCTACCTTACTGCACATTTCTATGACGCCAACTGGAGAGCGGTTGCCAGACAACCCACCGAAGGGGCAAGCGGTTTTACCGCGTAAACTCTCAGGTAAAAGGACAGAGGGAGGGGCACATTTCACAAGGGTACGTGTGTGCTGACCTATATCTATCTGATCGCTATTACCGCTGAGGGTATGTCCGGCGCGCTGGCCGCTGGCCGCCGCAACATGGACATCTTCGGTGTTTCAATGATCGCTTTTATTACCGCGCTGGGCGGCGGTACGGTACGCGATATTCTGCTGGGTAACTATCCCATCGTCTGGACTCAGCATCCTGTCTATATCTACCTCACGATTGGCGCCGGACTGCTGGCGGTGCTGGCTGCGCGCGTGATGCACCATCTGCACCGGCTGTTTCTGGTGCTGGACGCCATGGGGCTGGTGGCATTCACCATTATCGGTTGCAATGTGGCGATTGAGCTGGGTTATTCACCGACCGTGGTGGTGATGGCGGGGATTACCACCGGTATCTTCGGCGGGATCTTGCGGGATATTTTCTGCAACCGGACGCCGATGGTGCTGCGCAAAGAGCTGTACGCCTGCGTTTCATTGCTGGTGGCGCTGGTTTACCTTGGCCTGCGCGAAATCGGCATCAACCACGATCTAAACCAGCTGATCTCTTTCTCTGTCGGGTTATCGCTGCGTCTGGCGGCTATTTTCTGGTCCTGGCAGTTGCCGGTATTCAGCTATATGCCGGAACGCTGGAAAGAGTAATCACGTTATTCTGCTGTGCTATCACCGCGACGCCGGTATGTGAATATCGTGGAGTCATCATGGCGATTTTTCATGATGCGGCAAAACGGTCGTGGTGACGTCACGATGTGTTCTTCTTGCTGTGCTTTCGGGTGACTTTTCGTTTGAAGGTGAAGCTATGTAGTGAGGATACGTCGTAGCGACTTGAGAGATGGTGGTGGGGGAAGGATTCGAACCTTCGAAGTCTGTGACGGCAGATTTACAGTCTGCTCCCTTTGGCCGCTCGGGAACCCCACCACTGGCCTGATTGCTCTTTCGTGTCGAGCGGGGCGCATCATACCAAATGCCGCGCCCCTGTAAAGACCGAAAAAACAAAAACAAGTTCGTTTGCCGGTTTTTTATGCCGCCCGCTGCAATTGTAGGCGAAGGGCGGCGAAGTGCTAATCAACGCAGAATAATCGTGCGGTTGCCGTAAACGAACACCCGCTGAGCCAGCACATGGTACAACGCCCGGCTGAGTACGTTTTTTTCCACGTCGCGACCGGCGCGCATCATGTCGTCCGCGGTGTACGTGTGATCGACGTGAATCACGTCCTGCATGATGATCGGGCCTTCATCCAGATTGTCGTTCACGTAATGGGCGGTGGCGCCGATGATCTTCACGCCGCGCTCGTAAGCCTGATGGTACGGGCGCGCCCCGATAAACGCCGGCAGGAACGAATGATGGATGTTGATGACCCGGTTGGGGTAGTTCTGAACAAAGGCGGGCGTCAGCACGCGCATGTATTTCGCCAGCACCACATAGTCAGGCTTGTATTGGTCGATCTGCGCGATCATTTTCAGATCGTGCTCTTCGCGCGTCAGGCCTTCGTGGCTAACCAGGTGGAACGGAATATCAAAGCGTTCTACCAGCGTACGCAGCGTTTCGTGGTTGCCGATTATCGCCGCGATCTCGACATCCAGACCGCCATAGGCGCTTTTCATCAGCAGATCGCCGAGACAGTGAGCTTCCTTGGTAACCAGAATCACGACACGGCGACGCCCGGCGCTGCTCAGTTCGCGCACGGAGCCTTCCGGTAAGGCGCTGTCCAGATCGGCCAGCAGTGTGGTGTCGTTGAAGATACCTTCCAATTCCGTACGCATGAAGAAACGACCGGTACGGTGATCAACGTATTCCGAGTTCTGCACGATATTCAGCTCGTGCTTGTAACAGATGTTGGTGATCTTGGCGATAAGCCCTTTTGCGTCAGGGCAGATTGTCCGTAAAATTTTTCTTTGGATATTCTGGGATTGCATGGAATTGGGATCCTGTCCAAAACATAAATCAGATGTTGCCGTTACGCGATGCCGGAATCACCGCGGTAATCGAGAGTATTAATGTCCACAGCACTTTTTGTATTTTTTGCCGGAGCCGCACGGACAGGCGTCGTTCCTGCCGGTTTGCAGGTGAACGCCGTCGACATAGTACCAGCGATCGCGATAACGAAGGAAGCGAGAACGTTCTCTCATCAGCACCCGGCGGTCCGGATGTTCGGTTGTGCTGTAGCTGGCCGCGAACTCGACATAGCCTTCGTCCGCCGTTTTTCCCGCCGCGACGTCCAGTATCCGCAGACCGAGCCAGTGCGTGTCGGCACAACTGGCGGCGATGTCGGCTCGCCAGTTTTCCGCGTGGCAATCCGGATGCCAGGTGGCGACCAGATAATCGACATCCTGTGTGACGTAGGCGCTATACCGTGAGCGCATCAACAGATCAGGGCGCGAAGCCTGGGTATCACCGCGCAGATAGGGCTGGCAGCAGTGTTCGTAAGGCTGATCACTGCCGCACGGGCAACATTCGGACACAATATCTCCTGCAAAATTCTGCAATAAGGTTAAATAATTGAGACGCCACTGATAAGGCGTGCGCTATGTTACCCAATAGGGTTCGCGTATCGCAATAATCCTGCCTGGCGGGTACATAACAGCAGGGCAGCGCCTAGAATAAGATACAGGAGAAGCACCATGCGGAAGGTAACAATCGGTCTGGCATTGGGATCCGGCGCGGCTAAAGGATGGGCGCATATCGGTGTGCTGAAGGCGCTGGAGGATCTGGGGGTTGTGCCTGACGTGGTGGCGGGGTGTTCGGTGGGGGCGCTGGTCGGCGCCGCTTACGCCACGCACCAACTGGACAGCATGGCGCACTGGGTGAGTGGCTTTCGCTACTGGGATGTCATCCGCCTGATGGACTTTTCCTGGAGTCGCGGCGGATTATTGCGGGGGGATCGCGTTTTCAACCATGTAAAGCATTTGCTACGTACGCAACATATTGAGGAGTGTGCTATCAAATATGGAGCAGTGGCAACTAATCTGAGTACGGGAAGGGAACTTTGGCTGACGCAAGGGGACTTACATTTGGCTGTTCGCGCTTCCTGCAGTATGCCGGGGTTATTGTCACCCGTACAATTCAACGGTTACTGGCTGGTGGATGGGGCTGTCGTTAATCCGGTACCGGTCTCACTGACTCGCGCGATGGGCGCGGATGTGGTGATTGCGGTGGATTTGCAGCACGACGCTAGCTTGCAGCAGCATAATTTGCTGTCTGCCAGGCCGGCGGCTCAGGCGGAAGCGATTGCCGCGCCGCACGGCTGGCGTCAGCGTCTTCGGTATCGGCTGTCTCACCGTTTTCGTCGACAGACCCAAGCGACGCCTACCGCGATGGAGATCATGAGCACCTCCATACAGGTATTGGAGAATCGCCTGAAAATGAATCGCATGGCGGGCGATCCTCCGGATGTATTGATTCAACCCTATTGTCCGCAAATCGCCACGCTGGATTTTCATCGGGCGGAAGAGGCTATTGAGTCCGGCAGGCTGGCGGTGGAAAAACAGCGGGAATGGCTGTTACCGCTGGTGAACCGGGGTGTGTAGGGTTATTTCCGATTTGGGATTCGGCAACGAATGATGATGAGCGGTGCAAGGGGTCATTGATGGCACAACCACTGACGGGAAAACACATTTTGGTTGTTGAGGATGAGGCTGTTTTCCGTTCCGTGCTGGCCGGTTATCTGACATCCCTGGGCGCAGATGTGCATGAAGCGGATAACGGCAAGGATGCGCTGGAGAAAATGGCTCATCAGCCGCCCGATCTGATTATCTGCGATCTCAACATGCCCATGATGGGCGGTTTCGAATTCGTCGAGCGGTTACGGCTGCACGATATCACCACGCCGGTGCTGGTGGTGTCCGCCACCAGTCATCTGGCGGACATCGCCAGAATATTGCGTCTTGGCGTTCAGGATGTGCTGCTCAAACCTATCCATGATTACACCCGCTTGCGCGAGTCGGTGATGGCCTGCCTGTACCCGACGATGTTTACTTCGCAGGCCAATGAAGTCGAACAACTGATGCATGACCTGGACACACTGAATCAGTCGCCCGGCGCGGCGTTGAAGCTGCTTGAGCAGTTGCAGCCGCCGGTTCAGCAGACGCTGGCGCGCTGTCGGGTCAATTACCGGCAACTGATGGCGGCGGACCGACCTGGGCTGGTGCTTGATATTGCGGCGCTGTCCGGGGACGATCTGGCGTTTTATTGTCTTGATGTGACGCAGGCGGCCAATAATCACGGCGTGCTGGCGGCGTTGCTGTTACGGGCGCTGTTCAACAGCCTGTTGCAGGAGCATTTGGTACATCAGCAGCGCCGGTTGCCCGAATTGCCGGTATTACTCAATCAGGTTAACCAATTATTGCGTCAGGCTAATCTGCAAGGGCAGTTTCCCTTGCTGGTCGGTTACTATCATCGGGAACTGAAACGACTGATCCTGATTTCGGCGGGGCTGCATGCCACTCTGAGTGTGGAAGAGCAACACATCGGGCTAAATAACGGGGTGCCGTTGGGTACGCTGGAAGCCGCTTATCTTAATCAGCTCAGTTATCAGTGCGAGTCATGGCAATGCCAGATGTGGGGCAGCGGCGGTCGTCTGCGACTGATGCTTTCTACAGACTAATCCGATAGCTGCGAACTTCCCCGCACTTCAGACTAGGTGTATCTATCGTTGTTATTTTTTATTCCCTAGTATGTGGCCTATGATTTTTAATCACGCATCCAGATTGGTCGAGCATCGCGCATTGAACCTGATATACTTTCGCGGTTTTATGCACCGGACAAATAAAGCTCATTATTTGAACGATATATACGAGGTTGTTTATGTCAACTGTTAATAAAAAAGTAAAAAAAGCGGTCATTCCAGTGGCTGGGTTGGGGACGCGTATGTTGCCTGCTACCAAGGCCATTCCCAAAGAAATGCTGCCGCTGGTCGATAAGCCGTTAATCCAGTATGTGGTTAATGAATGTATTGCTGCCGGTATCAATGAAATAATTTTAGTTACACATTCTTCTAAGAATTCAATAGAAAACCATTTTGATACCAGTTTTGAACTGGAAGCAATGCTGGAAAAACGCGTTCAGCGCCAGTTGCTGAAAGAAGTTCAGGCTATTTGTCCGGAGCATGTCACTATTATGCAGGTTCGTCAGGGGCTGGCGAAAGGATTGGGGCACGCGGTACTTTGTGCTCATCCGCTGGTTGGCGACGAGCCGGTGGCGGTTATTTTGCCGGACGTGATCATCGATGAATATGAATCCGATCTGAAAAAAGACAACCTTAGCGAAATGCTGCAACGTTTTTATAGCACAGGTCACAGCCAGATTATGGTTGAGCCGGTGGAAAATGTCAGCAGTTACGGCGTGGTGGATTGCAAAGGCGTGGAATTAAAACCGGGTGATAGCGCGCCGATGGTCGGCGTGGTGGAAAAACCCAAAGCGTCGGAAGCGCCGTCTAATTTGGCGGTGGTCGGACGTTATGTGCTGTCTGAACAGATCTGGGATCTATTGAAGAAAACAGAACCGGGTGCCGGTAATGAAATTCAGTTGACCGACGCTATCGCCATGCTGATGGAAAAAGAAACCGTTGAAGCTTATCACCTGAAAGGGGTAAGCCATGACTGCGGTAATAAGCTGGGATACATGACCGCTTTTGTGGAATATGGTATTCGCCATGACGCTCTGGGTGAAGACTTTACTCAGTGGCTGAAAGAGGCGATAGAGGAAGACGCCAATTAATCTTCTCCCCCCTGTACTTTTAGTTAGTACGGGGGGGTGCCTGAATCAGGGCATAAAAAAACACCCCTTTGAGAGGGGTGTTTTTGTTTTTATTCTCGAGCTGTGAATTACAGCAGGAAGTCATCCAGAGACTTGCCTTGTTCTTCGATTGCTTTCTTGATGACTGCCGGGGTGCGGCCCTGACCGGTCCAGGTTTTCAGCTCACCGTTTTCGTCGGTGTACTGATATTTAGCCGGACGCGCTGCACGTTTGGCTTTACCGGCAACTTTGTTTGCACCCAACGATTGCAGTAATTCGTTCGGGTCAATGCCGTCGGCAATAAGCATTTCACGGTACTGCTGTAATTTGCGTGTGCGTTCTTCAATTTCTGCCTGAGCCTGGTTTTCTTCTTCGCGGCGCTCGTTCACCACGACTTCCAGCTTTTCCAGCATTTCTTCCAGCGTTTCGAGGCTGCATTCTCTTGCCTGGGCGCGCAGGGTGCGGATGTTGTTTAGAATCTTAAGTGCTTCGCTCATTGGATTAATCTCAAAATAAATATTATCGGTGACAGTACAGAGATAATAGAGTGCCGTTTTATTTTCTGCAATAGGTAAAATTGTCAGGTTGTTAAAATTTAGCAAATTTAAAACGGAAATCACGTGTTGACCAACCAATATAAATTTCGGACAAGCCAGCTAATACATTCTGTTAGCGCGATCTGCAGCGGAAATAGCCATGTGGATCGCATCGATAGTTTCTTTGAACCCTCACGATGGAACTATCTATATTACTAAACCACAGAATGATTCAGGGCGCGTACGGAGCAGGGGCGGCGCGACTAAACCCTCGTCGGCGGCAATACCTATGTTACAATAAATTTTAACGATTACTGACCGGTGAATGCCGTTGAACGAGGAGCCATGGCGCAGCTTTATTTTTATTATTCCGCGATGAATGCAGGGAAATCCACCGCACTGTTACAGTCTTCATATAACTACCAGGAAAGGGGAATGCGAACCCTGGTGTTTACGGCTGAAATAGATGACCGCTCCGGGCGAAGCGGCATCGTTAGTTCCCGTATCGGTCTGTCTTCACCAGCGTTATTGTTTAACGAACAGACAGATTTATTCCAGACGCTTGAGCTGGCGCATCGTCAGCAAACTATTCACTGTGTGTTAATTGATGAAAGTCAGTTTTTGACACGTGAACAAGTGAATGCGCTGTGTGATGTTGTCGATCAATTAGACATTCCGGTTCTCTGTTATGGCCTGCGTACCGATTTCCGCGGTGAATTGTTCAGCGGGAGTCATTATTTATTGGCGTGGGCAGACAAACTGGTCGAACTTAAAACCGTCTGCCATTGCGGGCGTAAAGCGAATCACGTATTGCGGGTGGATTCGCATGGCAAGCCCGTCATTGAAGGCGAGCAAGTCGTTATCGGCGGAAATGAGAGTTACGTGTCGGTGTGTCGAAAGCATTATAAAATCGCGTTGGGATTGACCCGACCAGAAACGGAATAATCCATATCTATATAGGCTAAGCATTTAGCCGGGCTTATTAATAACCGGGTAGTGGAGGCGATTATCCGGTTATCGCTTCTGGTAAAAATTGATAATATAAATTAAATATTCGTTACCAGATGCGTATTTGTCGCTTTTGTCGTTGCTTTCACTAACGCTTCCCCCGGTGTTATTGATGCGATTTCCGGGCCGCTGTTCGCCGTCTGAGGCGAATAATCCCTCACCGCCCCCTCTGTTGATGTAGAGGTGCTGCCACCGCGTTCGTCACAGCCAGGATCGACACCGTAATAACCTGCTGGCGGAGTTATCGGCGGCACGGACGGTATACGAGACAGCAGGGTGTTTGAGCGCTGATATGCTGCTTGATGCACCAACCTCGCTTTACCGGCATAAGGCTCCCCGTAGCGGTAACAGAGCCGTTATCGAGAGCATGCGGGGACTTCCGCCAGATTCCGGGGGATGACGGTACGTTCTCGGCAAATTGGTACCTCAGCAGGTAATGGCGACGCGGCGAGTTATTTCTTGTCCATGATGTGACAAATCCAAAAAAAAGACCCTGCGCGTGCGCGCAGGGCTTTGCGTATGCTGCCGTCAGCGATATCAGTTAACGGCTTTCTTCTCTTTCTTCTCGGCTTTTTCCGCCTTGACGGGCGCGCTGGCCGCCGCCGGGGTAGCTTTGCTCTCGGTGACCGCATGTTCGACAAACGGACGGCCGTAGAACGAATCCAGCAGGATTTGTTTCAACTCGGCAATCAGCGGATAACGCGGGTTAGCGCCGGTACACTGATCGTCAAACGCATCTTCAGAGAGTTTATCCACTCTGGCCAGGAAATCGGCTTCCTGTACGCCGGCTTCACGAATCGAGGTGGGAATCCCCAGCTCTTTCTTCATGCTTTCCAGCCAGGCCAGCAGTTTTTCAATTTTCTGCGCCGTACGGTCGCCAGTGGCGCCCAGACCCAGATGGTCGGCCACTTCCGCATAACGGCGGCGTGCCTGAGGACGATCGTACTGGCTGAACGCCGTCTGTTTGGTCGGGTTATCGTTGGCGTTATAGCGGATTACGTTACTAATCAGCAGGGCATTGGCCAGCCCGTGCGGGATATGGAACTCGGAACCCAGCTTGTGCGCCATCGAGTGGCAGACGCCCAGGAAGGCGTTAGCGAAGGCGATACCGGCGATGGTCGCCGCGTTATGGACGCGCTCGCGGGCAACCGGGTTTTTTGCGCCTTCACGGTAGCTGGTCGGCAGGTTTTCTTTCAGCAGCTTCAGTGCCTGCAGCGCCTGTCCGTCGGAGTATTCGTTCGCCAGCACGGATACATAGGCTTCCAGCGAGTGGGTTACCGCATCCAGGCCGCCGAACGCACACAGCGATTTCGGCATGTTCATCACCAGATTGGCGTCCACAATCGCCATATCCGGGGTCAGCGCGTAGTCCGCCAGCGGATATTTCTGACCGGTGGCGTCATCGGTCACCACGGCGAACGGCGTTACTTCAGAACCGGTGCCGGAGGTAGTGGTGACGGCGATCAGCTTGGCTTTCACGCCCATTTTCGGGAACTTGTAGATACGTTTGCGGATATCCATGAAACGCAGCGCCAGTTCTTCAAAATGGGTATCCGGGTGTTCGTACATGACCCACATGATCTTGGCGGCATCCATCGGCGAACCGCCGCCCAGCGCGATGATAACGTCGGGTTTGAAGGCGTTCATCTGTTCGGCGCCTTTGCGAACAACGCTGAGCGTCGGGTCGGCTTCCACTTCAAAGAAGACATCGGTATCCAGACCCTGTTGTTTCAGCACCGACGTAATCTGGTCGGCATAGCCGTTGTTAAACAGGAAGCGGTCGGTAACGATGAACGCGCGTTTAGCGCCGTCGCTCGCAACTTCTTCCAGCGCGATCGGCAGAGAGCCGCGGCGGAAGTAGATAGATTTGGGAAGTTTGTGCCACAGCATATTCTCTGCTCGCTTAGCCACGGTTTTACGGTTGATCAGGTGTTTCGGCCCGACGTTCTCGGAGATGGAGTTACCGCCCCATGAACCGCAACCCAGCGTCAGCGACGGCGCTAGTTTAAAGTTGTACAGATCGCCGATCCCGCCCTGAGAAGCCGGAGTGTTGATCAGGATACGCGCGGTTTTCATCTTGTCGCCAAAATGGTTGACGCGGCGAACCTGATTGTCCTGATCGGTGTACAGGCACGAGGTGTGGCCGATCCCGCCCATGGCAACCAGTTTTTCCGCTTTGTCGACAGCGTCTTCAAAATCTTTCGCCCGGTACATGGCCAGCGTCGGGGAAAGTTTCTCGTGAGCGAACGGTTCTGACTCGTCTGCGTTCGTCACTTCACCGATCAGCACCTTGGTGCTGGCAGGCACGGTAATACCGGCCATTTCCGCAATCTTGATAGCCGGCTGGCCGACGATAGCGGCGTTGAGCGCGCCGTTTTTCAGCAGAATGCCTTGTACCGCGCTGAGTTCTTTGCCCTGAAGCAGGTAGCCGCCGTGGGTCGAGAAGCGTTCACGTACGGCATCATAGATTTCATCGACCACGATCACCGACTGCTCGGAAGCACAGATCACGCCGTTGTCGAAGGTTTTGGACATCAGAATCGAGGCTACGGCGCGTTTGATGTCGGCCGTTTCATCGATCACTACCGGGGTGTTGCCCGCACCTACGCCGATTGCCGGCTTACCGGAGCTGTAAGCCGCTTTTACCATGCCCGGGCCGCCCGTTGCCAGGATCAGATTGATATCCGGGTGATGCATCAGCTGATTGGACAGCTCCACCGACGGTTCATCAATCCAGCCGATGATGTCCTGGGGCGCGCCTGCGGCGATAGCAGCCTGCAGAACGATGTCCGCCGCTTTGTTGGTGGCGTTTTTTGCGCGCGGATGCGGGGAGAAAATAATGCCGTTGCGGGTTTTCAGGCTGATTAATGCTTTGAAGATAGCCGTGGAGGTCGGGTTGGTGGTCGGAACGATGCCGCAGATAAGGCCGATAGGTTCGGCAATCGTGATAGTGCCGAATGTATCATCGACGGACAGCACGCCGCAGGTCTGTTCATCCTTGTAAGCGTTATAGATGTATTCGGAAGCGAAGTGGTTTTTGATCACTTTATCTTCAATGATACCCATGCCGGATTCGGCGACCGCCATTTTCGCCAGCGGTATACGGGCATCCGCAGCAGCCAGCGCGGCGGCGCGGAAGATCTGATCGACCTGCTCCTGCGAGAAATTTGCGAACTCCTGCTGCGCTTTTTTGACGCGTTCGACCAAAGCGTTAAGTTCAGCAACGTTTGTTACGGCCATAATGCTCTCCTGTAATGTTAAGCTCTTTCAGTCAATGGTCAGCCCGGTAAATAAGCAGTATAGATAATGGTTAACACACCTGATTTTGGCTGCGGTGATTATCCATTGACTCAAAGCGCTCCCGATAAATGCGATCGCCTTGTTTAATAACAGAAACCCAGGTTTCTCAATCCTATTCCTAAAGTTGTCGGCGATTTGACGGTAGAATCTGCTGCCTTTAATCCTTCCTGTTACGATGAAGGCAGAATACCCCGTTGTTAGCCGATTTTTTGTGATCATGCTCGCTAAATTTCAATGCTGACACCATTCAGCACGATGCGTTTGAGAATTGATATCATTTATAGCGGCGATTTGTTAAAAATAAATGACCATAATATGAGTGGGTTTATATGGATTTGTATCGAAAATCTGAATGGACGCAGAGAATAATTATCAGGGCGGAGGATGGAGGCGCGCGATGCTTTAGATTATGGTAGGAGGCATCACGGCATCGGCTGTGGCTTATCAGGGATTCCCGGCGTTGACAATAATCTTCAGAGGTGGAATGTGATTCAGCCTGTCCTGGACTTCTCCGGTTACATCAAATTCTTTATCGGGTTGTTTGCGTTGATTAACCCGGTGGGCATTCTGCCTATCTTCATTAGCATGACCAATTATCAGGGCGCGGAAGGTCGGTCGAAGACCAACCTGACGGCGAATGTCTCCGTGGTGATCATTCTCTGGGGCGCTTTGTTTTTCGGCGACACTATTTTGCGGTTGTTCGGCATTTCCATTGATTCGTTTCGGATTGCGGGCGGCATTCTGATTGTCACCATCGCCATGTCGATGATCAGCGGCAAGCTGGGTGAGGATAAACAGAATAAGCAGGAGAAAACGGAAACCGCCAATCGGGAAAGTATTGGCGTGGTGCCGCTGGCATTACCGCTGATGGCAGGGCCGGGGGCAATCAGTTCCACCATTGTCTGGAGTTCCCGTTATCACGGCTGGCAGAATCTGCTGGGGCTGTCGGTGGCGATTGCCGTTTTCGCATTCTGCTGCTGGCTGTTGTTCAGAGCCGCTCCGGCGCTGGTGCGATTGCTGGGGCAGACCGGTATTAACGTGGTAACGCGCATCATGGGGTTGCTGTTGATGTCGCTCGGCATCGAATTTATCGTTACCGGAATTCGCACCTTGTTTCCCGGTTTGCTATAGCCGAAAGGGCTGCTGCTTTATTTTTATTGATACTTTTTTCTTATGTTTATTTCCCGGCAATAATTGGGCCGGGGAAAGCATGTCGCCCACTATTATTTATCACCCATTTATCACTTCGGATGGTCTGGCTTATTTTCATTCTTTATCGCATGCCTTAGATAAGCTAATGCATATGATGTAAAAGGCGACAGGCATTATGGCGAGTCGCATATGCGCTTTCGCTGTTAATTTATTCACACGCGGAGGGCGTAGAGCCAGGAACGGTGTTATTGTGTACGGAAGTGTTTTATCGTGCGTTTTTTATCCTGATCTACTGTTAATTCTTTCATACTTACAAGTTATTGGACAATCTGCTGCCGGGTGAATCTTTACCGCCGTGACGCTCGTCATGGATGTTTTTATATCCATTTACGCGCTCGAGCCATTTTGTGACTTTCCGAGATGGAAAAGAAATTTAAGTAACAGGCTGCAAAATCTATTGGCGAAGACGGATTCTTCTGATACGTTCGGCATCACGCTATTCCCCTTGGCTGTTATGGATAAGTTAATTTTATTAGAGCCTTATCCGTGGCTGCTTTTTTGTGGGGGGCGTACCATCAGGGAAGAGTGGAAATGGCTGTGGGCTGCCGGGTCTGGGAAAGGGCTGCGGCGGTTTTTGGGTTGCCGAAATGTGCTGTTTTTATCTCTGTTGATTTTTCCAACACGTTGGCGCGGCGTTATGACGTATCTGGCCGTGTTGCGTGGATAAAACAATTTAGATGTGATTGAGCGGCCGTGTTGCCAGATTCGTTCCTCTGGTGGCGATGATGTCTGTCCGCTTAATACGTAAAAAAAGTTATGTGCCTGATTGGGCGATAACAGTAGAACAGGAGCAAGGTAAATAATGGTAAACAACACTATTAAAAAAAGACTGGCGGTCAGCATTCTCGCTGCTATCACTGCCTCTGCTGGCGTTTCCGCCTGGGCTGTTACAGTACCGGCCGGCGTTCAACTGGCTGAGAAACAGGAACTGGTGCGTAATAATGGTTCCGAGGTTGCCTCGCTGGACCCGCATAAAATTGAAGGCGTGCCGGAATCCAACGTTGCGCGCGATCTGCTGGAAGGGTTGCTGGTAACGTCCCCAGATGGTCATCCGGCGCCGGGCGTGGCGGAAAGCTGGGACAACAAAGATTTCAAAGTATGGACCTTCCATCTGCGTAAAAACGCCAAATGGTCCAACGGCGATCCGGTTACCGCTCAGGACTTCGTTTATAGCTGGCAGCGCATTTCTAATCCGAAAACCGCCTCTCCTTATGCCAGTTACCTGCAGTTCGGCCATATCGTCAATATCGATGACGTGGTGGCAGGCAAAAAATCTCCTGATACGCTGGGCGTAAAAGCCATTGATGACCACACGCTGGAAGTGACCCTGAGCGAACCGGTTCCGTACTTCTATAAACTGCTGGTGCATCCGTCCACTTTCCCGGTGAACCAAAAAGTGGTTGAGCAGTTTGGCGACAAGTGGACCCAACCGGCCAACTGGGTCGGCAACGGCGCTTACAAGCTGAAAGAATGGATCGTGAACGAAAAAATCGTTCTGGAGCGCAACCCGAACTACTGGGATAACGCCAACACCATTATCAACAAAGTTACCTATCTGCCGATCTCGTCTGAAGTCACCGACGTGAACCGCTACCGTAGCGGCGAGATCGACATGACTTATAACAACCTGCCGATCGAGCTGTTCCAGAAGCTGAAGAAAGAGATTCCCAGCGAAGTGAAGGCGGATCCGTATCTGTGCACCTACTACTATGAGATCAACAACCAGAAAGCGCCGTTTAACGATGCCCGCGTGCGTCAGGCGCTGGTGCTGGGTCTGGATCAGGATATTCTGGTTAACAAGGTGAAAGGTCAGGGCGACACCCCGGCGTTTGGTTTCACCCCGCCGTACATCGACGGCCTGGACGGCAAACTGACTCCGCCGGAGTGGGTGAGCTGGTCGCGTGAAAAACGTAATGCCGAAGCGAAGAAACTGCTGGCTGAAGCGGGTTTCACTGCTGAAAAACCGCTGACCTTTAACCTGCTGTACAATACTTCCGATCTGCACAAGAAACTGGCGATCGCGGCGTCTTCCATCTGGAAAAGCAATATCGGCGTAGATGCGAAGCTGGAAAACCAGGAGTGGAAAACCTTCCTGGACAGCCGTCATCAGGGGACATTTGACGTAGCTCGTGCCGGCTGGTGCGCGGACTATAACGAACCGACTACGTTCCTGAACATTATGATCGCCAACAGCAGCAGCAACACCTCGCATTATAAGAGTGCGGATTTCGACAAGCTGATGGCGCGAGCGTTGGCGGCCAAAACAGAGGATGAACGCGCTGGCGTTTACAGAGAAGCGGAATCGCTGCTGGAAAAAGACGCGGTTATCGTTCCGGTTTACTACTACGCGAATACCCGTCTGGTTAAACCGTATGTAGGCGGCCTGACCGGTAAAGATCCGCTGGATAACCTCAACGTTAAAAATCTATACATTATCAAGCATTAATGATGACAGGACTGCGTGCTGGCACGCAGTCCTTATTCGGTTTGATAGACAGAAGAGAAAATCTCAGACCGGTTTTATAGGTAAGGTCAATGTTAAAATTTATTTTCCGTCGTTGCCTGGAAGCAATCCCGACACTGTTCATCCTGATTACCATCTCGTTTTTCATGATGCGATTGGCCCCGGGAAGTCCGTTTACTGGAGAACGCAACCTTCCACCTGAAGTTATGGCGAATATCGAAGCCAAATACCATCTGAACGATCCTATGATCAAACAGTACGGTAATTATCTGGTGCAGTTGCTGCAAGGCGACTTCGGGCCGTCTTTCAAGTACAAAGATTATTCGGTAAATGATTTGGTCGTCCGGGCTTTTCCGGTATCGGCTAAATTGGGTGCCGCCGCTTTTCTGCTGGCTGTGGTGCTGGGGGTGACCTCCGGCGTAATTGCCGCATTGAATCAAAACAGTAAATGGGACTACACGGTAATGGGGTTTGCCATGACCGGGGTGGTAATCCCGAGCTTTGTAGTGGCGCCGCTGCTGGTGCTGGTCTTCGCGATAACCCTGCGCTGGCTGCCTGGGGGCGGCTGGAACGGCGGCGCGCCGAAATACATCATTCTGCCGATGGTCGCGCTGTCACTGTCCTATATCGCCAGTATCGCTCGTATTACCCGCGGCTCCATGATTGAAGTGCTTCATTCGAACTTTATCCGCACCGCGCGCGCCAAAGGGCTGCCGCTGCACCGGATTATTCTGCGCCATGCCCTGAAGCCGGCGCTGTTGCCTGTGCTTTCCTACATGGGGCCGGCGTTCGTGGGGATCATCACTGGCTCCATGGTGATTGAAACCATTTTCGGTTTACCTGGTATTGGTCAGTTGTTTGTTAACGGTGCGCTTAACCGTGACTATTCGCTGGTGCTCAGCCTGACTGTTTTGGTGGGCGCGCTGACCATTCTGTTTAATGCGGTCATCGATGTGCTGTACGCGGTCATCGATCCGAAGATCCGTTACTAAGGTAAATCACTGATGTTTTGGAATAAACGTAACCGCGAAGCGCTGGATAATTTCAGCGAAAAACTGGAAGTGGAAGGGCGCAGCCTATGGCAGGATGCGCGCCGTCGCTTCATGCACAACCGGGCGGCGCTGGCCAGCCTGTTCGTACTGACGCTCATCACGCTGTTTGTGGTCATTGGCCCGATGGTGGCGCCGTTCAACTACGCCGATACCGACTGGAATATGATGTCCAGCGCGCCTGATATGGTGTCCAAACACTATTTCGGCACCGATTCGTCCGGCCGCGACCTGCTGGTGCGTGTGGCGATCGGCGGACGTATTTCTCTGATGGTCGGCGTCGCCGCCGCGCTGGTGGCGGTGGTCGTGGGAACGCTGTATGGCGCCGCATCCGGCTATATAGGCGGGAAAGTGGACTCGGTCATGATGCGCCTGCTGGAGATCCTTAACTCCTTCCCGTTCATGTTCTTCGTTATCCTGCTGGTGACGCTGTTCGGGCAAAATATCCTGCTGATTTTTGTGGCTATCGGCATGGTGTCCTGGCTGGACATGGCCCGTATCGTTCGCGGCCAGACCCTGAGCCTGAAACGTAAAGAGTTCATTGAAGCCGCGCTGGTGTGCGGTGTATCCACCCGCAGTATCGTACTGCGCCATGTCGTGCCGAACGTGCTGGGCGTGGTCGTGGTGTACGCATCGCTGCTGGTGCCGAGCATGATCCTGTTCGAATCTTTTCTGAGTTTCCTTGGCCTGGGTACCCAGGAACCGCTGAGCAGCTGGGGCGCGCTGCTGAACGATGGCGCCAATTCAATGGAAGTGGCGCCGTGGCTGCTGCTGTATCCCGCCGGTTTCCTGGTGGTGACCCTGTTCTGTTTCAACTTTATCGGCGATGGCCTGCGTGATGCCCTCGACCCGAAAGACCGCTAAGGAGACGCTTCATACCATGATGAATACGTCACAACCTCGTGAAGCGCTGCTTGACGTTAAAGATTTGCGCGTGACTTTCAGTACGCCTGACGGTGATGTCACGGCGGTAAACGACCTTAATTTCTCTCTCAGCGCCGGTGAGACGCTGGGGATTGTCGGGGAGTCAGGCTCTGGTAAATCCCAGACTGCGTTTGCGCTGATGGGGCTGCTGGCCTCTAACGGCCGCATCGGCGGTTCCGCCCGTTTCAACGGTCGCGAGATTCTCAATCTGCCGGAGCGCGAGCTCAATCGCCTGCGCGCGGAAGAGATCGCCATGATTTTCCAGGACCCGATGACGTCGCTGAACCCGTACATGCGTGTCGGCGACCAGCTGATGGAAGTGCTGATGCAGCACAAGAAGCTCGGTAAAAGCGAAGCGTTTGACGAGTCGGTACGCATGCTGGACGCGGTGAAAATGCCGGAGGCCAGAAAACGTATGCGCATGTACCCGCACGAGTTTTCCGGCGGTATGCGTCAGCGCGTTATGATCGCGATGGCGCTGCTGTGCCGTCCCAAATTGCTGATCGCCGACGAGCCGACCACCGCGCTCGACGTGACGGTGCAGGCGCAGATCATGACGTTGCTCAACGACCTGAAGCGCGAGTTCAATACCGCCATTATCATGATTACCCACGATCTGGGCGTGGTAGCGGGCATTTGCGACAAAGTGCTGGTGATGTACGCCGGCCGTACTATGGAGTACGGTAGCGCGCGCGAAATTTTCTACGAGCCGACGCATCCTTACTCACTTGGCCTGCTGAAAGCGATTCCTCGTCTTGATGAGGAGAATGAGGAGTTGGCCACTATTCCGGGCAATCCGCCGAACCTGTTGCGCTTGCCGAAAGGATGTCCTTTCCAGCCGCGTTGCCCCTATGCGCAGGACCGGTGCCAGCAGGCGCCTGAATTGACGCCGTTTGGCGAGGGCCGTCTGCGTGCCTGTTTCCGGAGTGTGGGGGAATTAGTATGAGCGAGCTGGAAAACAAAAAAGTCTTGCTAGAAGTGGATGAACTGAAAGTCCATTTTGATATCCGCGATGATAAACAGTGGTTCTGGCAGCCCGCCAAGAAGCTGAAAGCGGTTGATGGCGTTACCCTGCGGCTGTACGAAGGGGAAACGCTGGGGGTGGTTGGGGAGTCCGGTTGCGGCAAATCCACGCTGGCTCGCGCGATCATCGGTCTGGTGAAGGCCACCAGCGGGCGCATTAGCTGGCTGGGTAAAGACCTGCTGGGGATGCGTGATACCGAATGGCGCAATGTGCGCAGCGATATCCAGATGATTTTCCAGGATCCGCTGGCGTCGCTGAACCCGCGTATGACTATCGGCGAAATCATTGCCGAACCGTTGCGCACCTATCACCCGGATATGCCGCGTCAGGAAGTAAAAGACCGCGTCAAAGCGATGATGATGAAGGTGGGCCTGCTGCCGAACCTGATCAACCGCTACCCGCACGAGTTTTCCGGTGGTCAGTGCCAGCGTATCGGTATTGCCCGCGCGCTGATTCTGGAACCGAAACTGATCATCTGTGACGAACCGGTGTCCGCGCTGGATGTGTCGATCCAGGCTCAGGTGGTAAACCTGCTGCAGCAGTTACAGCGGGAAATGGGGCTGTCGCTGATCTTTATCGCCCACGATTTGTCGGTGGTCAAACACATCTCCGACCGCGTGCTGGTGATGTATCTGGGGCATGCGGTAGAGCTGGGAACCTATGACGAGCTGTACCACAACCCGCAGCATCCTTATACCCGCGCTCTGATGTCGGCGGTGCCGATTCCTGACCCGGATAAGGAACGCAACAAGCAGATTCAACTGCTGGAAGGCGACCTGCCGTCGCCGATTAACCCGCCTACCGGCTGTGTGTTCTGCACCCGTTGCCCGGTCGTCGGGCCGGAATGCACCAAAACCCGGCCGGTGCTCGAAGGCAGCTTCCGTCATGCGGTATCCTGCCTGAAGGTGGATCCGCTGTCGTAATCCGGCGTTGCTCGGTTAAGCACCACGCGTTAATAAACAAAACGCCCCGTCAGGGCTGAGGGATCCCCACAAAATCATCAATACACCATGATGATGTTTTGATAAGCCCTCGCCATATCGACATAAACCCTGTCGGGGTTCATCCCCGACAGTATTCCCGGTGACTGTCGTATCGCATTTTCACTCAATGTCAGGTAAGACAGTACCCTTCTGGATTTCACGCTGTTCGCCTGAAACCAGAGATTTATTCCCTTCTTTTCAAGGTAATAGCCTGTTAACCACATAATGATGCTGTAGAGGCTGGCAACCAGACACAGGACTGATATCCGCCTTTCTCCCCGACTTTTACTTGCCCGCAGCCCCAAACCATAGCGCTCGCTTTTTTCGTCCCTGAAGTTCTGTTCTATCTGCATGCGTCGGCTGTAGATTTTGATGATTTCCCGCGGCTTATAACCCAGCAGACTGGTAAAAAGCAGCCACGGTTCGCGTGCATTCTTCTGGTACATTCTGTCTGTTCTGGGGAAGCGCTGGGTGCTTTTTCTGCCGCTTCCCCGCTTATGAACGGTATAAAAATGCCCGAGGCAATCACGGCTGGCGTTACGGGCCAAACGGCCAAAGCCCAGATAGCGGGGCGTTGCCGTCGACGTAATATCCCGTGCCATCTGCCAGTCGGTATTACCGATTATCTGAAAGTAAAGACTTCCTCTGATACGTCCGACAAAATGCCAGCCCAGAGAACGGATGTGATGAAACCAGCTGCTGCGAAATCCGGCATCAGTCACGATAATGACCTGTTTATCCTTACCGATGGCGGCAGCCATCTGGTCAAGAAAGGCGTTCTGCACGGTGGAGTTGTTCTGGTAACGTGAGGAAATGACTTTGCTCATCAGCGGGATAGCTCTGCCATCGCACAGTAAACTGGCTCGCAGAACGCTGAGTTCTGATGACGGATAACCACTCCAGTCCACGGCAATGACACAAAGGGAAAGGGGGCGAGTCAGACGGGAAATCAGCCGCTGATAAACGGAAGGAATATCGCCGAACATCCGTTCACTGCTGAGGTGCCTGTCGACACGTTTAATCTTGTGCTTAACGCGGGCACTACCGGGGAGGTATTGTCCAATACTGGTGAGGGAAAGGGAGGCGCCGCGAGTCAGTGCAACGGTCATGTCAAGTAACGCATTTTTGCGGTACTGATGAAGTGAGTTCAGGGACTGACTGAAAAATTTGTGGCAAACTTGAGAAGCAGGCATAGAGGAGTGACCTTACTTTTTGGTGGAACACTAAGTAGATCACAACCTTCTATGCCTGTCTTTATTTATGGGGAGCCGTCAGCCCGTCAGGGGCGTTTTGCTGTTCGTCGCTGATCGCTAATGATGGCCGATTAGGCTGCGATCGCGGCGGTTACTCTTTCCACAGAATGTGGCACAGTTTGTGGTCCTTTTCGCGGCAGATCAGGATGCGGGCGAAAATATCATTGATTTCCTCACCTTCCTGCTCGGCCAGACCAATGACTACTTCGGCGAAAAAGTCCGGATTCAGGTCGAAATCCACGTGCTCCTGCCAGTCTTCCGCCGGATCAAACAGCTCCGCACCGCCACGTTCTTCGAACTGTAGGTTGAACAGCAGGATATCTGCCGGGTCCAGGTTATCCGGCGCCAGTTCCAGAAAGATATCGTAAGCCTGTTCCAGCGTTTCATCTTCTGTCAGGCGGTTATTTAAATCCATACAACATTCCTGTTAAAACGTGATGGGGTATTAGAGCATGAAGGACGGTGTGATTACAGCAGCGGACTAAAAAAGTAAAACAGCCGCTCGACGATACGCTGCCAGTAAGGGCGTTTTAGCCATTCTTTGGCGTTCAGCAGGCGAGAGCGGGACATGTAATCCTCCTGCACGCAGGCCAGATCGCTGCCAAACCCGTCGTCGTCAATCACCAGAGTGATTTCGAAGTTCAGCCACAGGCTGCGCATATCCAGATTGACCGTTCCCACCAGACTGAGCTGGCCGTCTACCAGCACGCTTTTGGTGTGCAGCAGCCCACCTTCGAACTGATAGATTTTGACGCCCGCCGCCAGTAATTCGGTGAAAAAAGCTTTGCAGGCCCAGCCAACCATCATGGAATCGTTTTTGTAAGGTACGATGACGCTGACTTCTACGCCGCGCTGAGCGGCGGTGCAGATGGCGTGTTGCAGGTCGTCGCTGGGCACAAAATAGGGCGTAGTCATGATCAACTGATGACGAGCAGAGTAAACGGCGGTCAGCAACGCCTGATGGATCATATCCTCGGGGTAGCCGGGACCGGAGGCGATGACCTGCACCGTATGGCCGCGCTCTTGCTCAAACGGCATGATATTCACGTCGGGCGGCGGCGGCGGCAGGCGCTGGCCGGTTTCCATTTCCCAATCGAGGCTATAAATCACGCCCATCGTGGTGGTCACCGGACCTTCGATGCGCACCATCAGGTCCACCCACTGGCCGACGCCGGAGTCCTGCTTGAAATAACGCGGATCCACCATGTTCATGCTGCCGGTGTAGGCGATTCGGTTGTCAATCAGGATCACCTTACGGTGCTGGCGTAAATCCATCCTGCGCAGAAACGCGCGCAGCAGGTTGACCTGTAACGCATCCACCACCGTGATGTCGGCGGCGCGCATGATCTCCGGATAGGTACTGTGAAAGAATTGCACACTGCCTGCCGAATCCAGCAGGATACGGCATTTGACTCCGCGTCGCGACGCCGCCAGCAGGGCGGTCATCACCTGATCCACCAATCCGCCGGCCTGCCAGATATAGAACACCATCTCGATGTTATTGCGGGCCAGCTCGATGTCGCGGATCAACGTCCTGATGGTGTCGTCGAATGAGGTCAACAACTGCAACTGATTGCCCTTGATGCCGCCAATGCCCTGACGACGCTCGCAGAGCTGAAACAGCGATCGCGCTACTTCGCTATTTTCAGTGGCGAAAATGCGGCGATACTCTTTCAGTTCACGGAGCCACTGCGCGGTAACCGGCCACATTTGCCGGGCGCGTTCCGCACGGCGTTTCCCCAGGTGCAGTTCGCCGAATAACAGATAAGCGACGATCCCGACCAGCGGCAGGATATAAATCACCAACAGCCAGGCCATAGCGGAAGGAACCGCGCGCCTTTTCATCAGAATACGCAGCGTAATGCTGGCAACGAGTAGCCAATAGCTGAAAACCAGTAATCCGCTCAGTACAGTATAAAATGCTGTCATAGTAACAATGCACGGTTCCCTGCTGCGAAATGTTTACGTGTTCAAGTGTATGCATAGTTCCCCAAAGGGGAAAGTCCTTTACTCTGAATACTATAGCGCATGAATGGCAAGTGTGCGGATTTGGGAAAATCCTGTCGTATCGCTTGGCGGAGGATATCAGAGGGATATAATAACCCGGTCCCATCACGCTGATTACAGAGTTGTGCCATGAAACAGTTGTGCCATGAAACAAGAGTCGTGCCATGAAACGCAGCCGGAATGAAGTCAGCCGTTGGCGCATGCAACGTCAGGTGCAGCGCCGCCGCAGCCGCTGGCTTGAGGCCCAGTCACGCGGTTACCGGCATATCCATCACGTGCGCTATCTGCTCCAGAAACAGCAGCGTCGAGCGTTGCTGTATGCGGTGGCTTACGAGTGGTAACCACCAGGTAGTCCTTGCCAGGCCCAACGGTCGTTAGATCGTTGGGCCTTTTTGTCATCTGGAATAGAGGATTACAGGGCTGGCGAGTGTTGCGGCAGGGCGACATAGCCATTGGCTACCGGAGCCGGCGTGGCGCGGGGGGCGTCAGGTTCAACCACCGCCGTGTCGGGCAACTGGAACAGGGATACCGACAAATTGAGCTGTTCGGTCTGCTCGAGCAACTGAAGGCAGGTGTGGGCAGAGGCTTCAACCTGCAGGGCATTCTGTTTCACCGTATCGTTGAGTGAACTGATGCGGTTGGTCACTTCATGGATGCTCTGATTCTGTTGTTGCGAAATATCGGTGATTTCATTCAGGAATGTACTGGTGCCTTTGGCGGCCTGAATGATTTCCTGCAGACTGTCGTTGAGGTGACCGACCAGTCTGGCGCCGGTAGCGACGCTGCTGTCCGATTCATGAATCAACGCATTGATATTTTGGGCTGACTGACTACTCTGCGAAGCCAGCATGCCCACCTCGCGGGCGACGACCGAGAAGCCTTTACCCATCTCGCCGGCCCGAGCCGCTTCAATTGCGGCATTGAGCGACAGGATATGCGTCTGAAACGCCACGTTTTCAATCAGCGAGATGACTTCCGTCATTTCCTTGCTGCGGCCGGAAATGTCCTGCATCGCGTCTCTGACGTCGCTCATCATGGTTTCGCCCTGTTCAGCGATGTGACTGGTTTCTTGCGCATGATGACTGGCTTGCTCGGTGTACTGGGCGTTTTGCTCCAGATGCTGACTGATCTGGATGATGTGCTCGGTGGTGACCTTCAACTCTGCGGACTGCCGATTGGCCTGTTCAGACAGCAGACGGTTGTCGGTAGTGACATGGCTGACCTGTTGCATCATGGTTTCCATACCCTGACGAACCTGACTTATCAGGTCCACCAGACCGCTCTGCATCTGCACCACGCTGCTGTTTAGCAGCACGATTTCACGGGTTGCACGCTTTTCTATGCCGATGTCATGCGACAGATCGCCGGCTGCGATCAGCCGCAGGTGGTCGGTGATGCGCTTAAGCGGATGAACGATCACCTTGTTCACGCCAATCCAGACGACCAGCGAAATCGTCAGCAACAACCCCAGAATGACGATAAACAGGGTGTGGGCGGCATCAAGATTATCCAACAGCTGTTGGGCATGCTGTTTCTGTCGGGCATCGTTTTCCTGCAGGTACCGGGCGTATTTTTGGGTAAACAGGGTCTGGTAAGCCTGGATGGGAACGGCAAAGAAAATATCGATTTCGTTGGTTTTTTTGATGCCTTGCGCCAGTTCGAGCAGCCCGTTATAGAGCTGCTGATAGCTACTTTTTAGCTCGGTGAAGGCGGCGTCATTGCGGGCGGCGCCGGAAAAGCGCTCCAGCTTTTGATAATACGCCTGCGCGTGGGTTAACGACTCTTCCGCTTCGGTCATCAGGCTGTTCCAACTGCCGACCGAGCCGGTTTCTTTGTCAAACATCAGGTAGATGCCGGCGCGATTGAGCTTATCGCTGGCGTTCATCACTTCCATGCGAGCCTGATCCATCAGAGCCTGTTGTTGGCGCAGGGCTTCGTTGGCGGCGCTGTCCTGACGCACTTCAGTCATGGTTTTCGATATCATCCCTACGGACAACAGCTGTAGTAAGGAAAATAACCCAATGATTAGCAGCAAACCGGAAAGAAAACTCAGGCGGTATTGACGCACTCTGCCCAGAAAACCGGAGCGTGACGGGGCGGATGTTGACATGACAATCTACTCTCTAAAGATAAATTGCCGCCAACATAACATCATTAAATGACTAAAATATTTCAGATATTTAAGAGGAAAACGGAGGCGTTATTTGGTGAAAATGCCATGACCTCCGTCAAATTTGGATTAAAATGCTTTTCTGAAGGGCTTGACGCTGACAGACTCGTAGACGCTGGCGGCGACATAGGGATCTTCGTCTGCCCAATGGCGGGCGTCTTCCAGCGACGGGAATTCGGCAATCACCGTTGAACCGGTAAATCCGGCGGTGCCCGGGTCTTCACTGTCGATAGCCGGCAGCGCGCCTGCGGTTAACAAACGCCCTTGATCCCGCAGTGTTTGCAGGCGGGCGATATGAGCGGGGCGAGCGGCCAGACGTTTTTCCAGCGAGCCGGGCACATCGGTGGCATAAATCACATACAGCATGGTAAACCTCGGTCTGTCAGACCATTTTGGGACGGAACCGCCATCATACGCGATGATACCGGCAGGACAATCCCTGTTACCGTCAGTCCGGCCTTGCGGCACGAAAACCGATGCGGATTGAGTCGTCCCATGCGGGAATTGATCGGCTTCTATTGAATATGATTGTCATTTGCATTTAAACTTGCGCAGTGAGAGGACATCATATAACTATGCCGCAGAAAACATTTTTCCTGACCCGCCGATATTCATGGCCGATGCTGGTTTCCGTGGGTTTTCATGGATCATTGATTGCCGGGTTGCTGTTTGCTTCATTTAATACATCAGTCAAGCTGCCGTCGACGCCGCAGCCGATCCAGGTCGTGATGGTTAATACCGCGCCGGAGGAAGCTGCGCCAGCCCCGGCGGCTGCGCCTCAGCCGGAACCGGAAAAGGTGCCGGAGCCGACGCCGGAGCCGGAAGTTCAGCCAGAACCGCCGCCGCTGCCAAAACCGGTTCCCGTCCCGTTGCCGGAGCCGAAACCCCAGCCCAAACCTAAGCCGAAACCGGAACCGAAACCGGTGAAAAAGGTGGAACAGCCGAAGGAAACGCCGCGTGAAACCGCGCCGCAGCCAACGGCGACGCCGTCTGCCAGCCAGACCGTCAGCCGTAACACGGCGCCGGTCAGTCAGGCCCCGGCCGCCAGCGCTCAGCCCTCGGGGCCGAGACCGCTGAGCCGGGCTCAGCCGGAATATCCGGCTCGGGCGTTCGCCTTGCGCATCGAAGGCCGGGTTAAGGTGCAGTTTGATGTTGATGAAGCGGGACGGGTGGATAACGTTCGTGTACTGTCGGCTGAGCCTAAGAACATGTTTGAGCGAGATATCAAGCAGGCGATGCGTAAATGGCGTTATGAAGAGAGCAAGCCGGGGAAAGACCTGGTGGTGACGATCATCTTCAGAATCAATGGCGGCGCAGCGATGGAGTAAATCGCCGCCCGGTTGACGTTGAAAAAATTAAGGCACCGCTAGCGGTGCCTTAATCATTTGTCATTACTGCTCAGGCTCGAAATGGCTTTTCCCTTCCGGCAATTCGCGCGGTCGGCCGTCTTCGTCCACGGCAACGTAAGTAAACAGCGCTTCGGTGGCGCGGTAACGTTGGCCGATAGGGTCGGTCGAAACCTTTTTCACCCACACTTCCACATTAATAGTCATCGAGCTGCGGCCGGTACGGACGCAGCGGGCATAGCAGCACACCACATCGCCGACGGCGACGGGTTTTAGGAACGTCATGCCGTCAACCCGAACGGTGACGACGCGACCTTCTGCAATCTCTTTTGCCTGGATAGCGCCGCCGATATCCATCTGCGACATCAGCCAGCCGCCAAAAATATCGCCGTTGGCATTGGTGTCCGCCGGCATGGCCAGCGTGCGCAGCACCAGTTCGCCGTGAGGTAATGCGTCTTGTTTGCTCATAGGGTCAACGAATCCGCTTGTGAGTAGTCAATGTCAGTCTGTGTCGGGCGATCATTTGTCGCTTTCATTTTCCGTCTTTTCCGGCTCAGCCGGCAGATGGCGATAAATGTAAACGCCGCACAGCAATGTAAATACCAGAGTCAGGCCGGTGAGGCCAAATACTTTAAAGTCAACCCAAACGCTTTGCGGCAGCCAGAAAGCAATATAAATATTAGCCAGCCCGCACAGCAGGAAAAATATCGCCCACGAAATATTCAGTTTTGCCCATACCATTTCCGGCAACGACAGTTCTTTGCCCAGCATGCGCTGAATCAGGGTTTTCTTCATTACAAACTGGCTGAACAGCAAAGCGATGGCGAACAGCGTATAAATAATGGTCACTTTCCATTTAATGAACTGGTCATTGTGGAATACCAGCGTCAGGGTGCCGAATACGGCAACCATCAGGAACGTCAGCAGCATCATCTTTTCGATTTTGCGGTAAATAAACCAACTTAACAGTAACGCCGCCGCCGTTGCCGCAATCAATGCTCCGGAGGCGACATAGATGTCATACAGTTTATAACAAACAAAGAAAACAATAAGAGGAATAAAATCAATCAGTTGCTTCATTATCTTAATCCGTCACTTACCCGTGTGGGGTGGTGGTCCGCAGGTATCAAAAGGGCCAATCTATTTCTGGATTATTATCGCCGTTTGCGCAGCGCGATTCCCGATTTATCGTAACAATTTGCAGAAAATTACGTTATGGCGGGCGACGATAGCGGAGCAGCGCCGTCGCTGCTCCGGAATAAGCGGTGTGGATTTAGCCGCGCACCAGCATGTACAGGCGGAATACATAGACCAGCAGCATGGCGGAAAGCACGTTGCTGATGCCGTTCAGAATGACGGCCATGGCGGTAGGCGACACCATCGGTAACCGGGTCAGCAACAACAGCAGCGCGACTTTGGCCAGCAGCCACAGTATTACGGCCGGCGCAGTCTGGCGGAAATGGGTGAATGCCAGCTTGCTGCTGGCACGCATGGAGGCAAAGATCCCGCGCTTTTCGGTAACGGCGATCACGGGTGACAGGCTAAAGGCGATGGATAACAAAATCCCCGGGACCACGACCAATAACATGCCTAACTGAATCAACAGGGTGCAAACCAGTATCAGCAAAAACAGGCGGGGTAACAGCGGCGCCGAGGCGCCAATGGCGCGCAGGGCGCTGATTTTATGACCCGCCGACACTAGTTGGATCAGCATCAGGATGCCGCCGGTCAGCAGCGCGTTGCCTACCAGCGTGGCAAACGTGCCGGCGGCGGAGGCTTTCAGCAGCACCATTTGTTGCTCGGGGGAAAGCTGTTGGATGATATCGCTGATACCAGGCTGCTCGATGGAGGACAGATCCACATTGCTGTTGCTGAGTAGTTGCAGCTGATCGTTGCCGGGCGTAAAGACGTGCCCGAGGACGACGGTGATCAATGACGTCAGCAGCGCCAGCATCAGGATGCTGAAAAACTGGTTACGCGTAAAATTCAAGGTGTCACGGTATAATCTGCTGGCCGTGATAGGCATGAAAACTCCTTGGCAAAGGTTAGCAATAGGGCTTTTAGCAAAAAATATTATCCGGCTATTGTAACCCGTTCAGCTGTTCCGTGGCACCCCGGCGTGACGTTCTGCTTTTTATTCTGACTCATACACACGGCAGCGGTAATTCGGCTGGAATCAGCGGTGGCAGGCCATAGGCCGCGCGCGCCCGATCGCAGGCGTCATGGCGCTGACCATTTTCTCCCGACGGCGCAAATTCATGGCAAGGCGTGGGCCGTTGGGCATAGATACGGCAACTGACCGACTCACCGATTTCGCCTTCCAGCGCGCAACAGCGAATCGGTTTACTGCTGGTGCCGGCCATGCAACGCAGAAATGGCGTTACCGGTTCCGTCAGCACGGCGGGAACGGTTCCTCCGCCGTCATCAGCTTCCGACCAGTAAAAAGACACTCGAAAGTAACCGCAGCAAGCACCGCATTCCATACAAGGGTTGACGTTATCGCTCATGGCTGATTACCCACCGGCCTCAATCGTGTTGAATCACAGGTGAACAGAAGAATTTACGCCCGAATATCGGGTCGCGCAGCTCCTTTTTTGTACTGAGGCGCAATTCGCCTTTTTCGTGCTTTTTGATTTGGATCAATTCTTTGTTTTTTAGAGACTTGTGGTGATTTGATTGATGACATAATGCCGCAAAAATCCTGTCGGGATGTGATCTGGCTTCAAACAAAAATACCCCTTAGTGGGTATAGTTCGCCCGGATATTAACCTTACAAATGGAGTGGATAATGAAGAAGGTTTCTTTATTGATGATGGCTGCCGCGTTGATGCCGGCATTGGCGCAAGCGCATCAGGCTGGCGATGTGATTGTTCGCACGGGAACGGCGACGGTACGCCCGGTTGAAAGCTCGGACAATGTGTTGGGGCTGGGTTCATTCAACGTGGATAACAATACCCAACTGGGACTGACCCTTGGCTACATGGTGACGGATAATATCGGCGTGGAACTGCTGGCGGCGACGCCGTTCCAGCACAAGGTCGGCGTAGGTAATGTCGGGCCGATCGCTGAAGTCAAACACCTGCCGCCGACGCTGATGGCGCAGTATTATTTTGGGCAGAGTACGGACAAGCTGCGTCCTTATCTGGGTGTCGGTCTGAACTACACCATGTTCTTTGACGAGAAATTTAACCAGACCGGTAAAGATGCGCAGTTGAGCGACCTGAGCCTGAAAAACTCCTGGGGCGTTGCCGCGCAGGCCGGTCTGGATTACAACCTGAATAAAAACTGGTTGTTGAATATGTCGGTGTGGTGGATGGATATCGACACCACCGTGAAATTCAAGGCTGCCGGCCAGGATCAGAGCATCAAAACACGGCTGGATCCCTGGGTATTTATGTTCGGCTTCGGTTACAAATTCTGATAAACGAAGTAAAAAACAAAAAGAGAAGGCGGAACCGGAGTTCCGCCTTTTTTACGTCAGATGATAACCGGGGCGGTATTAGAAGTTGTACTGTACACCGACGCGGTAACGGGTCTGGCGTTCGTCAGTAACTTTAGAGCCTTCAACATTGGCGACCTGAACGGTACGGGGTCCTAGTTTTTGTCGATTTTATAGGCCAGCTTCACATCATGCGTAAAGTTGTCGCTATCATTGTCGAAGCGATAGCCTGCGACACCCGCTTTGGTGTTTTTATTGTATTCCAGTTCGTATTCAACGGTGAAGTTGTCCAGGAATTTGTATCCCAGCACGCTGGTGATGGTGTAACCCTTCATATTAGTGTTATCAGCAGGAGTCGGGGTATTGATGCTGCTGCTGAAGCGCTGGTAGAAAGGACGGTAACGCAGTGTATAGTAAAGGCTGTCGGTAAAATTCACCCCACCTTTGATATAAGGACGGTAGGTGTTGCCCGTGTTGTCGGAAACCAGATTGAAACCGACTTCGGTGTTAAACATTTTATTGAATTTATACAGATAGCTGGCAGTAACTTCCGTGCCATTACTGACTTGCTCGTTATAAGGTTTGTTTGGCGTGGAGTCATTGCTGGATTGTTTCCATTTCACTTCGGAAGACAAACCGAAGCCATTCTCAAAACGGTGCGAAATCAGCAGTCGATCTTTGTGATCGGCACTTTTGGTGTCCTGCATTTCATGGCGATAATCGAATGTGACCGCCATTGAGCTCATACTTACCAAAGATGCAACCATCACTGTCAGAATTTTAAATTTCATCGCTATAACCCTCTCAGAGATCATTTTTATTAGTGTTGTGCGGCGGACGTGGCGCAGCACGGCACTGATTTTTATTTATCTCTGCTTACAAATATGTGATCCGGAACGGCAAACTCAAAAAAATGAAAAGCCATTTTACTTGTGTGATGGGCGTCTATTTACATAGCAAGGAATCTATGTTTATAGAAATAAAAACGTGTTTCAATAAAAATAAAGACAATATTTCATTATTTGAATTCATTTGATATTTATTTTTACAAATTTAATTTTTTGAAACCATTTTATTTATTGACTTGGGTTTTTTAATTTCTGTTTTTTGTTGATTTTAACTTTTTTTACTTCTTCTTAATAAATTCATAATTATGAACAGGTTTGTCATTTTGTGACGTGAGGCCTGATTGGCATGTTGCACACGGAACCACTCGCATAGCGTAAAACGTGCCGTAGCTATCCACGGTCGTCAGCGGTGATGGGGCAGGAGCATTTGATCAGAACAATAAAACGCCATAGCCGGGAAAACAGGCTATGGCGGGGAATCCTGGCGGGATTAACGTGCGCGGGTAGCGGCTTTCATGCCGCGGACAAAATCGGTCAGTTTTGCGAGCATTTCATCCGGCTGAGAATGGTATTGCTCGATGATTTTGACAATCGCGGAGCCAGAGATGGCGCCGGCGGCGCCGGATTCCAGCGCTTTTTGCACCTGAGCCGGCTCAGAAATGCCAAAACCAAGCAGCGGCGGAGCCGCATGGTATTCCTGCAGTTTTTCCAGCAGATGGTGCAGCGGCAGTTGGGCGCGGGTTTCTGCGCCGGTTACGCCGGCCCGGGAGAGCAGGTAGGTATAGCCGCGACCGAAAGATGAAACTTCACGCAGCAGGTCGTCATCCGCATTTGGCGGGCAGATGAAGATGGGCGCGACGCCATGCTTCATTGCCGCCGCGCGAAACGGCGCTGATTCTTCCAGCGGCACGTCGGCTACCAGCACCGAGTCAACACCGGTTTCGGCGCAACGCTGATAAAAGGCGTCGATACCATTGCTGAACACCAGATTGGCGTACATCAGCAAGCCGATCGGCAGGTCAGGGTATTTCTGACGGATGGTCGCCAGCATTTCAAAACAGTGGGCCGGGGTCACGCCGGCGGCGAATGCGCGCAGCGTGGCGTTCTGAATGGTCGGGCCATCCGCCAGTGGATCGGAGAACGGGATCCCCAGCTCCAGCGCGTCCGCACCTGCGGCCACCAGCGCATCGATAATGCGCAGCGAAAGTTCGGGAGAAGGGTCGCCCAGCGTGACAAACGGCACAAACGCCCCTTCCTGTTTTTCCGACAGCCGTTTAAACAAAGCGTGGTAGCGTTCCATCAAATCTCTCCCCGGGATTTCAGAATGTCGTGAACCGTAAAAATGTCTTTATCGCCACGGCCGGACAGGTTGACCACCAGAATTTGCTCTTTTTCCGGTTCCGCTTTGATCATTTTCAGCGCGTGAGCCAGCGCATGGGAGGATTCCAGCGCCGGGATAATCCCTTCGTGACGCGACAATTCCCGGAATGCGTTCAACGCTTCATCGTCGGTGATCGACACATAATCCGCCCGCCCGATACTGTTCAGATGCGCGTGCTGCGGCCCGACGGAGGGGAAGTCCAGACCGGCCGAAATAGAATACGACTCTTCGATTTGACCGTCTTCAGTCTGCATCATCGGTGATTTCATGCCGAAGTAGATACCGACGCGGCCATGCTTCAGCGGTGCGCCGTGCTGCCCGGTTTCGATACCCAGCCCCGCCGGCTCCACGCCGATCAAACGCACGGACGGCTCGTCAATGAAATCAGCAAACATGCCGATGGCGTTGGAGCCGCCGCCGACACAGGCCAGCACCGCATCCGGCAGGCGACCTTCTTTTTCTTTCATCTGGGCTTTGGTTTCTTCCCCGATCATGCGCTGAAATTCCCGCACGATGGTGGGGTAAGGATGTGGACCGGCGGCAGTACCTAGCAGGTAGTGGGCGGTCTCATAGCTGCCGGACCAGTCGCGTAACGCTTCGTTGCAGGCGTCTTTCAGTGTGGCGGAGCCGCTATGCACCGGAATGACTTCTGCGCCCATCAACCGCATACGGAACACGTTCGGCGACTGGCGTTCCACGTCCTTGGCGCCCATGTAGACGCGACATTTCAACCCCAACAGAGCGCAGGCCAGCGCGGTGGCGACGCCATGTTGGCCGGCGCCGGTTTCGGCGATGATTTCGGTTTTACCCATGCGCTTCGCCAGCAGCGCTTGCCCCAGTACCTGATTGGTCTTGTGCGCGCCGCCATGCAGCAGGTCTTCACGTTTCAGATAGAGTTTGGTGCGGGTGCCTGCGGTCAGGTTTTTACACAGGGTCAGCGCTGTCGGCCGCCCGGCGTAGTTCTTCAGCAGGTCGCTGAATTCAGCCTGAAACGCCGGGTCACGCTGCGCGCTGACAAATGCCTCTTCCAACTGGCGCAGGGCCGGCATCAGGATCTGTGGTACGTACTGACCACCAAATTCACCAAAATAAGGATTAAGTAACGTCATAATCAGCCTGTATCTTGTTATTCATGAGAGGTACGGCGGGGTTGCGCCGTACGCAGCGTCCGGAATACCGCCGCGATTTTCTGCGGATCTTTGATGCCGGGTTGCGACTCCACGCCAGAGTTGAAATCCAGCCCGGCGGCACCGAGTTTCGCGGCTTGCGCCACGTTGTCCGGGCCGAGGCCGCCGGCCAGCAGCACCTGCTGCAGCGATTGACCCTGCAGCAATGACCAGTCGAACGACTGACCGCTGCCGCCCTGACCGTTGTCGAGCAGCACCCGGTCAACCTGCGCCAGCGCCAGCGGGGGCAGTACGTCGCCGACGCTTTGCGCTTTCCAGATCTGGCAGGTAGCGGGCAGTTGTTCACGTAAGGCGGCGATGGCGGTTTCGTCTTCGCTGCCGTGCAACTGTACGGCCGTCAGTTGGAGCGACGATGCGGTTGCCACGATGTCGGCCAGCGGCGCATCACGGAATACCCCGACATAACGCAAGGGAGCGCCCGCCATCACGGCACGAGCCTGTGACGTTGTCACGCAGCGCGGGGAGCTGGCGACAAAAATCAGCCCGCCGTACACCGCGCCCGCCTGAAAGGCCGCGGCGGCATCGTCGGGCCGGGTCAACCCGCACACTTTGTTTTCCCCGAGGATCACCCGGCGTACCGCCAGCGTTAGGTCATCTTCTTCCATTAGAGAACTGCCGATCAGAAAACCATTGGCGTACTGGCTCAGTTCCTGAATATGGGCATGACGGCTGATGCCGGATTCGCTGATCACCGTTACACCGGCAGGCAGACGCGGCGCCAGCGTGCGGGTACGGTTCAGATCGATAGAGAGATCGCGCAGGTCGCGGTTGTTGATGCCGACCACGCGAGCTTCCAGCGCGATAGCGCGTTCCAGCTCGGCTTCATTGCTGACTTCCGTCAGGATGCCCATATTCAGGCTGTGCGCTACCTGCGCCAACTGGCGATACTGTTCATCATCCAGTACCGACAACATCAGTAGAATCGCGTCGGCCTGATAGTAACGAGCCAGATAGATCTGGTACGGGTCGATAATAAAGTCCTTGCACAGCACCGGCTGGGCAACCGCCGCGCTGACCTGGGTCAGAAAAGCAAAATCGCCCTGGAAATACTTCTCGTCGGTCAGTACCGAAATGGCGGATGCGTAATCCTGATAAACCTGCGCAATAGCGACCGGGTCGAAATCGGCGCGAATTAACCCCTTGGAGGGCGAGGCTTTTTTGCACTCCAGAATAAACGCCGGGTTGGCCTGTTTCAGCGACTGATAGAAGTGGCGCGAACTGGGCGTTATCTGTGACTGGAAGCTGTCGAGCGGCTGTCGTTGCCGCCGTTCGGCGATCCACTGCGCCTTGTCGCGCACAATTTTGGTTAATACGGTTTCCTGCATTTTCTTCATCATCCTCTGGCCGCCAGTTCCAGCACGCGCTGGTAAGCCTGACCGCTGTGAATCACGTCCAGCGCCCGTTGGGCATTCTGCCGCAGATCTTCCTGTCCGAACAATTTCAGCAGCAGCGCCACATTGGCCGCGACAGCCGCGTCGTGCGCCGGTTGGCCCTTACCCTGCAGCAATCGGGCCAGAATATCACGGTTTTCTTCCGGCGTGCCGCCCAGCAAATCATCCAGTGCGAAGGAGTCCAGCCCGAAATCATGAGGCGTCAACTGGTAGGTTTCCACCTGACCGTCACGCAGTTCGGCAACCTGTGTCGGCGCATGGATGGCGACTTCATCCATGCCGCCGCCGTGCACCACGGCCGCGCGCTGGTATCCCAGCACTTTCAGGGTTTCGGCGATTGGCCGCACCAGTTCCGGCCGGTAGACGCCGATCAGCGCCAGCGGCGGACGGGCCGGGTTGATCAGCGGCCCCAGCACGTTAAACACGGTACGGGTTTTCAACTGCTGGCGCACCGGCATCGCGTGACGGAAACCGGTGTGGTATTGCGGCGCAAAGAGAAAGCATACCCCCAGATCGTCCAGCGCCTGACGCGATACCTCAGCCGACATATCGAGCTTGATGCCGAACGCCGACAGCAAATCCGACGAACCGGAACGGCTGGAGACGCTGCGGTTGCCGTGCTTGGCGACTTTCAGCCCGCAGGCGGCGGCCACAAACGCGCTGGCGGTGGAGATGTTGATGCTGTTGGTGCCGTCGCCGCCGGTGCCGACGATGTCCGCGAACAGGTAGTCCGGGCGCGGGAACGGTTTGGCGTCGGCCAGCAGCGCGGTGGCGGCCCCGGCGATTTCATCCGGGTGCTCGCCGCGTACCTTCATGCTGATCAGCGCCGCAGCCAGTTGTGTCGGTTCTAGTTCGCCCTGAATGATGGCGGCAAACAGCTGCTGGCTTTCTGCCTGACTCAGGATGTCGGCGCGGTACAGTTTTTCAAGAATCGGTTGCATCAGTGGTGTCTCCTTCAAATCAGGCCAGTGCCCAGTCCAGCGTCTGGTTCAGCAGACGTGCGCCGTGAGTGGTGAGGATGGATTCCGGGTGGAACTGGAAACCGCAAACGCGATGTTCGTCGTGGCGCACCGCCATCACCATGCCGTTGAAACTGGCGTTAATCACCAGCTCGGCCGGGATGTTGCTGCCAACCAGCGAGTGGTAGCGCGCCACCGGCAGCGGATTGGGCAGGCCGCTGAACATCGCCTGGCCGTCGTGCTCAATGCTGGAGGCTTTGCCATGCAAAATTTCACCGGCCTGACCGACATGACCGCCGTAGGCTTCAACGATGGCCTGATGGCCCAGACAGATACCGATGATCGGCAACTGACCGCGCAGGCGTTGCAGTAGTGCCGGCATGCAGCCGGCTTCAGACGGCGTGCCGGGGCCGGGCGAGAGCATCAGCACCGGGTTTTCCATCTGCTGCAAGCGGTCGATAATGACGTCCGCAGGCAGTTGGTTGCGGTACACCACCACGTTATGGCCGCTGGCGCGCAACTGGTCGACCAGGTTATAGGTAAAGGAGTCGATATTATCGAGCAACAGGATATCGGCCATCAGAACACCTCCCGGGCATGATGCGCACTGGCAATCGCGCGCAGAACCGCGCGGGCTTTGTTACGGGTTTCATCGGCTTCAGCCTGCGGGTGGGAATCCAGTACCACGCCGGCGCCGGCCTGCACGGTAGCGATGCCGTCTTCCACGTAAGCGGAGCGGATCACGATGCAGGTGTCGAGGTCGCCACGGGCGGTGAAGTAACCCACTGCGCCGCCGTAGCTGCCGCGGCGGGTTTTCTCGCTTTCCGCGATCAACTGCATGGCGCGCACTTTGGGGGCGCCGCTCAACGTACCCATGTTCATGCAGGCGCGGTAGGCGTGCAGCACGTCCAGATCCGCGCGCAGGGTGCCGACCACGCGGGACACCAGATGCATCACGAACGAATAACGGTCCACTTTGGTCAGGTCAGCTACATAGCGGCTGCCGGGTTCGCAGATTCGCGCCAGATCGTTGCGGGCCAGGTCCACCAGCATCAGGTGTTCGGCCAGTTCTTTATGGTCGGTACGCATTTCCAGCTCGATACGGCTGTCCAGATCCCGGTCCAGCGAGCCGTCGGCGCGGCGGCCGCGCGGGCGAGTGCCGGCGATGGGGTAGATTTCGATCTGGCGGCTGGCGGCGTCGTATTTGAGCGAACTTTCCGGCGACGCGCCGAACAGGGTGAAATCCTGATCCTGCATGTAGAACATGTAAGGACTGGGGTTGTTGTCTTTCAGGGTCTGGTAGGCGGCCAGCGGCGACGGGCACGGCAACGAGAAGCGGCGGGACGGCACCACCTGGAAAATTTCGCCGATGCGGATCGCCTGCTGCATCTGGCTGACCACGGCGCCGTAATCTTCATCGCTCTGGTTGCAGGCCAGCGTCATGGTCTCCACCGTCTGACACGGCAACGCCGGGGCCGGCTGGCGCAACTGATGCTGCAACTGTTCCAGACGCTGTTGCAGGCGCTGACGTTCCGCGGCGTTAGGGGTAAACAGGCTGGCCTGCAGATGGGTAGCGCGTTGTTGATGGTCCACCACCAGCAGGGTTTCGGCCAGGTAGAAGCAATAATCCGGGCAACGTTGTTGCTGGCTGAGCGGCGGCAGACTTTCGAAACCCGCCACCAGATCGTAGGCGAACAGCCCGCCGAAGAACATGGCCTCGCGCTCATGCTCCGGGCATGCCACCAGCGCCAGCAGTTGGCGCAGCGCGTCAAATACCGACAGGGAGCGCAGACGCGCGTCTTCGTCCTGCATGATATCGATGGTCGGGAAGGTCAGTTCGCGGCTGTTCGGGCGCGCATCGACGATGACATCAGCAGGCAGTGCGTTATCCAACAGCGGCAACAGCGACGCGCCGTTGGCGGTCAGCGCCTGAATCGACACCTGTGGTCCGAGGGCGGTAATACGCAGGGCGCTGTCGACGATAAGCAGGCTTTGCAGATTTTGTTTGCTATCGATTTCCGCCGACTCCAGCAGCAGGGTTGCCGGGCGAGCGCCGCACAGCTGGTGGAACATCGCGCTGGGGTCGTTGCGGTATTCGGCACCGACGCGCAGCAGCTCAAGTTCAGGTTGTGGTATTTGCATGATGTCTACTCGTATTTTGTCCATAAAAAAACCCGCTAATCAGCGGGCTTCAGGATATGCATGTCAGATAATGGCTATGCGTCATCACTTCGCCCGCAATAGGGAGAAGCGCCACCAACCAGCATGATTTTTCAGGGTTAGGGTCATTACCGTCATCGCCATTGTCCTCATTTATCGCTACGTTTGAACTTGTGTACTAGTTAACTGGAACGGGAGGGGGAAGTCAATAACATTTCACACGATTTTTTCGGGGAGATGTCCGGCTGTAGATGGCTGGCCGACAATCCGCATCGGCCAATCGATCACCCGCATAAGCCAACCGATCTTTTTTCCTTTTTAGCGAGGTTGGTGGCATCATGCCGCCTGAAATTCCCTGAACAGAGAGACACCTGACGTGCCAGACGAGTTGCCGGTATCACCGACGTTTCCCCTGTATGATCTGCACAGCCACACCACGGCTTCCGACGGTTTGCTGACGCCAACCGAACTGGTGCAGCGCGCGGTGAGCATGCGCGTCAGCGTGCTGGCGATCACCGATCACGACACCACCGCGGCGCTGGATGAGGCGCAGACCGCTATCCAGCAGCAGGCGCTGCCGCTGCGGTTGATTGCCGGCGTCGAGATTTCCACCGTGTGGGAAAACCATGAGATCCATATCGTCGGGCTGGGGCTGGATTGCCGACATCCGGCGCTGACGTCATTACTGCAGCAGCAGATGCAGTACCGCGCGCAGCGGGCCGGACAGATTGCGCAGCGGCTGGAAAAGGCGCTGATTCCGGATGCGCTGGCGGGGGCGTCCCGGCTGGCGGAAGGCGGCATGATCACCCGCGGGCATTTCGCGCGTTATCTGGTGGAATTAGGGAAAGCGGCCACGGTGGCGCAGGTGTTCAAAAAGTATCTGGCCAAAGGGAAAACCGGTTATGTGCCGCCGCAGTGGTGTACAATACAGCAAGCCGTGGACGCTATCCGCCAGTCGGGCGGGGTCGCGGTGCTGGCGCATCCTGGCCGCTATGACCTGACCGCCAAGTGGCTGAAACGGTTGATCGGGCACTTTGCCGGGTGCGGCGGAGAAGCGATGGAAATAGCCCAGTGTCAACAGGCGCCGGACGAGCGTTCACATTTGGCGCGTTATGCGCAGGACTACCATTTGCTGGGGTCGCAGGGTTCGGATTTTCATCAGCCCTGCGCCTGGATAGAACTGGGACGAAAATTGTGGCTGCCCGCCGGCGTGGAGCCGGTCTGGCAACATCCGGCGTTGGCCGATTAAACCCCGGTAGATATCACGACAGCATTCGTTCAACCCGTTATGGCGGTGTCGCCTGGCGGGGTGTACGTTTTCAGAAGGCAGAGGACGTAGCATGAGTCAGTTTTTCTATATTCATCCGCAGAACCCGCAACCGCGGTTGATCAACCAGACGGTGGAAATTCTGCACAAGGGCGGGGTGATTGTTTATCCCACCGATTCAGGGTACGCGCTAGGGTGCATGCTGGAGGATAAAGCGGCGATGGAGCGCATCTGCCGCATTCGTGATCTGGATCAGAACCATAATTTCACCCTGATGTGCCGCGATCTGTCGGAGTTATCTTCTTACGCCTATGTGGATAACGCCGCGTTCCGGTTGATCAAGAATAATACCCCCGGCAATTACACCTTCATTCTCAAAGCGACCAAGGAAGTGCCGCGTCGCCTGATGAGTGAGAAACGCAAAACCATCGGTATGCGCGTGCCGTCCAATCCGATTGCGCTGGAATTGCTGGCGGCGTTGAATGAGCCGCTAATGTCGACCACGCTGATGCTGCCGGGCAACGATTTCGCCGAGTCCGATCCGGAAGAAATTCAGGAGCAACTGGGCAAACGGGTGGATTTGGTCATTCACGGCGGTTTTCTGGGGCAACAGCCCACTACGGTTATCGATCTGACCGAATCCGTGCCGGTGGTGGTGCGCGAAGGCACCGGCGATGTGACGCCATTTCTGTAACGCTGAAACGCCGTAATGGCGTTTCCCAAAGCCTATGCATGGCCGCTAACATTTGGCATACAAACGGCACGAATCAGGGTATAATCGCGAAAATATGCGTTAACTCTTTATTTTTCATGAGTTAACGCGATTTCTGGTCATCATGACATTCCCCCCGACGCCTGTGAAGGCGACATCAGAGGTTGCTCAATGAGCGAAAAGCTACAGAAAGTGCTGGCGCGTGCAGGGCACGGTTCACGCCGCGAAATTGAAAGTATGATTGAAGCCGGGCGCATTAGCGTTGACGGCAAGATTGCCACGCTGGGGGACCGCGTTGAGGTTACCCGGGCGACCAAAATTCGTATTGACGGACATGTGGTGTCGGTGCGAGAAACCGAAGAAGCCGTGTGCCGTGTGCTGATGTATTACAAACCGGAAGGGGAACTCTGTACCCGCAGCGACCCGGAAGGGCGGCCAACGGTATTTGATCGTCTGCCGCGTATTCAGGGATACCGCTGGGTAGCGGTAGGGCGTCTGGATGTGAATACCTCCGGCCTGTTGCTGTTCACGACTGACGGCGAGCTGGCGAATCGCCTGATGCACCCCAGCCGTGAAGTGGAACGTGAATATGCCGTGCGCGTGTTCGGCGAAGTGGGCGATGACAAAATCCGTCAACTGAGTAAAGGCGTACAGCTGGAAGACGGTCCGGCGGCGTTCCGCTCGATCCGTTATCAGGGGGGCGAAGGGTTGAACCAGTGGTACAACGTGACCCTGACCGAAGGCCGCAACCGCGAAGTGCGTCGTCTGTGGGAAGCGGTCGGCGTGCAGGTTAGCCGGCTGATTCGTGTGCGCTACGGCGACATTCAGTTGCCGAAAGGATTGCCGCGCGGCGGCTGGATGGAGATGAGCCTGACCGACGTCAACTACCTGCGTGAACTGGTGCAACTGACGCCGGAAACGGTCAGCAAATTGCCGGTGGAGCGTGAGCGGCGCCGGGTGAAAGCCAATCAGATCCGCCGTGCGGTGAAACGTCACAGTCAGGTGGGGGGCAGTAACCGCCCGGCTGGCGGCCGCCGTAGCGCGCCGAAGCGCAACGGTTAACCCGTCTGTTTAACGCTGCGTCAGCTGGCGCAGCGTTGTCCTTTTTTATTCCTACCAGTCGAGACCTTGCTGAGCCTGAATGCCGGCATCAAAAGCGTGCTTCACCGGCCGCATTTCCGTCACCGTATCCGCCAGTTCCAGCAGGTCGCGATGGCAGCCCCGGCCGGTAATGATGACGCTCTGGTGCGCCGGGCGCTGGCGTAAGGCGGCGATGACCTCGTCCAGCGGCAAATAGTCGTAGCTGATCATGTAAGTCAACTCGTCGAGCACCACCAGATCGAGCGAGTCATCCGCCAGCATACGCAATCCATGCTGCCAGACACGCCTGGCCGCGTCGGTGTCGGTCTGGCGATTTTGGGTTTCCCAGGTAAAGCCGGTCGCCATTACCTGAAATTCTACCCCGTGTTGTTGCAGCAGATTTTTCTCGCCGTTCGGCCATTCGCCTTTGATGAACTGGATCACCCCGGCTTTCAGACCGTGGCCCACCGCTCGGGTTACGGTGCCGAAGGCCGCAGTGGTCTTGCCTTTGCCGTTGCCGGTAAACACCATCACTATGCCGCGCACGTCAGTGGCGGCGGCGATGCGGGCGTCTACTTTTTCCTTCAGCCGTTGCTGACGTTGCTGATGACGATCATCACTCATGCGTCGGTATCCTTTATCACTCGGCCGGGCCGGGCTTGCGGCCGGGTTGGGCATCGAAACTCATGCCGGTTTTGCGACGGCTGTCATCCCCCATTAAATACAGGTAAAGCGGCATGATGTCGGCCGGGGTTTTGAGTTTATCCGGATCTTCATCGGGAAACGCGGCGGCGCGCATTGACGTGCGGGTACCGCCCGGATTGATGCAGTTGACCCTTAGGTTGCGGTTGCGGTATTCCTCGGCCAGTACCTGCATCATGCCTTCGGTGGCGAATTTGGATACCGAGTAGGCGCCCCAGTTGGCGCGCCCCTGACGGCCGACGCTGGAGCTGGTGAAAATCAGCGACGGACTGGCTGATTTCAGCAATAACGGCAACAGCGCCTGCGTCAGCATAAAGGTCGCGTTAACGTTGACCTGCATCACCTGATGCCAGACGGTGGCGGATTGCTCTTCCATCGGCACGACGTCACCCAGCAGACCGGCATTATGCAATACGCCGTCCAGCCGCGGCAGCGCCTGACCGATCTGCCCGGCGATCTGTATGAAATCATGATGGCTGGCGGTCAGCATATCGCAGGGAATCAGATAACTGTGGACGCCGCATTCCTGCAGGATCTGTTGTTCCACCTCTTGCAGTTTGCTCTCTGTGCGCCCCAGCAACACCAGTCTCGCACCGTGGCGCGCGTAGGTCAGCGCCGCCTCGCGGCCAATGCCGTCACCGGCGCCGGTGACCAGAATGATACGGTGTTGCAGCAGGTCATGCTTGGGTTGGTAATGCAAAACGGTGTCCTCTGGCTGTCATCATCCGGGGATGATGAGGTGTTTCCGAAAAAGCCATAATGGGTGTTTTATGCCTGAAACGATAGGCGTTTTCAATCAGAAGGTCCGGTTTTCTCACAGTTTGTGCGGTAAAAAGCAGCGGAAAGTACAATTTATGTATGAAGATCATCGCCATCGCGTCCGTCATACGTTAGGTTAGAAGCTCGGCGCGCCGCGCTGGAACCGTAATGGTTGTTGAAGAATCAACGTCATATATCACATTGGTCAATGAAGGCGGTATTTGTGGAATTACTTTCTCAGTATGGTTTATTCCTGGCAAAAGTCGTCACCCTTGTCGTCGCCATCGGCGCATTGGTGGTGCTGACAGTCGGTATGACGCAGCGTAAGCGCCATCGAAAGGGCGAACTGCAGGTGATTAATCTGGGCGAACAATACCGCGAAATGCGGCAGGAGATGCAGTCCGCCGCCATGAGCGATACCGCGCGCAGCCTGCTGGAGAAAAAGCAGAAGAAAGAAGAAAAGGAAACCGCCAAACAGGAGAAGAAACGCGCCAAGCGGGGGGAAGAGAAATCCGCTCGTCCGTGTTTGTATGTGCTCGATTTTAACGGCAGCATGGATGCCGGTGAGGTGAGTTCGCTGCGTGAAGAGGTGTCCGCCGTGCTGGCGGTGGCCCGTCCGGAAGATGAAGTGTTGTTGCGGCTGGAAAGCCCTGGCGGCGTGGTGCACGGCTACGGGCTGGCGGCTTCGCAACTGCAGCGTTTTCGTCAGCGCGGTATCCGCCTGACGGTGGCGGTAGACAAGGTAGCGGCCAGCGGCGGCTATATGATGGCGTGCGTGGCGGATCGCATTGTGGCGGCGCCGTTCGCCATTGTCGGGTCGATTGGCGTGGTAGCGCAAATCCCCAACTTCAACCGGCTGCTGAAAAGCAAAGATATCGATGTGGAACTGCATACTGCGGGTCAGTACAAGCGTACCCTGACGCTGTTCGGCGAAAATACCGAAGAAGGTCGGGAGAAGTTTCGCGAGGAATTGAATGAAACGCATCTGCTGTTCAAACAGTTTGTCAGCGAGATGCGCCCGTCGCTGGATATTGAGTCGGTCGCTACCGGCGAGCACTGGTTCGGCACGCAGGCCAGAGCGATGGGGCTGGTGGATGCTATCGGTACCAGCGACGATCTGCTGATCGCGGAAATGGAAAACCATGAAGTGCTGGCAGTGCGCTATACCCGCCGCAAACGCCTGCTGGACCGCCTCACCGGCAGTACCGGCGACGCACTGGAGCGCCTGATGCTGCGCTGGTGGCAGCGGGGCAATAACCCCCAGTTGTAAGTCGCCTTAGCGTTTAACCGCCTGCCTGTCCGCGTCGCTGCCTGTTGAGCAATGTCATCCGCATTATCAGCGGCCGGATAGGTGGGTAAACCCGTTCCCAGATTTAATCGCTACACTCCGTCTCTCCAGACTCTAAACCTGGTTGCTGAACGCCCGTCTCCATCCATAACTATTATTTCCCACCATTCCGTCATTAATGCGCCATTTTTAATTCGTTATTTTTGTCATCGCGCCTATCCATAGTCATACAGGCTGTAGGCTTATTATTTTTTCTGGTTTCTGGCAATAGCGCATTCCATTTGTACCAATGTCCGGGTGATTTCTATTTTAAATCGAGATATACGGTTGGCGAGGTGTGTTTTATTTAGAGTGAACGGCCCAAAAGGGGCCGTTCAGATGGCGTATTACTGAATATAGATCTGTGTGAATAAGGTATTTCTTGGCGCGTTGGTAGAGGTGTCCTGGAATTTGAACTGACCGTTATCAGTCCCGTCCAGATTGTAATAGCGCATCCAGCCAACAACGGTATATCCGGCTGGGCAAGGGAAGGTGTATTGATTGTTGACAATACAAATGGCGTCACTTTGATAATTAGCCGAGCGGGGCAATAAGCCGGCATTCATCCAGGCCGCAGGGTTGCTGCCGTAGCCAATTTCCTGCACCACGACTCTGAGCTGAGCGCCGCCGTGGTCACAGGTGGTTGAGAACTGACCAACAGACGTCATGTATTCCCAGCCGCAGGTTGAGGAACCAACCGCATACACGGCGACCCGTGACAACGCCGGAGCGGGGGCTCGCAAGGCGCCAGAGGTGGAGGCGCGGGACGTGTCTTTGGCCGTAGACAACGGGCTGTTGCTTTCCAGTGCATCGAACGCCGACATACCTAATTCGGTCGGTGGGCCTGCTTCATCGGTATTATTGATGGTTTGCGAATAGCCGGCATGGCTAAAAATAGCTGCGAGTGACAATACCAAAGGCAATCCAAATTGCTTTTTCATAACACTCTCCGTAAATGTTTTTTAATTAATGCCTGGGTGGCATCGGTGGCGAGTATAAATAACGATATTTAGTTTGTAAATAAATCGAAAAATTTGTTTTTAATTGTTTTAACTTCGTCTTTTTGGAATTAATACAATTGAAATGATATTTTTTTAAATCAGGTGAATTATATTTATTAAAAAATAATTTCCAGAGCATTTAAATTATTACTCTGTCTATGCTGACGGCGTTTTCCATTCAGGCATCATGCGCGTTGTCCGGCATCAACCTAATCTTTGCGGGATATGAGGAAAATGGGGGTAGCGCATTCAACGAATCATAATGATCTGAACGCACAATAACGGAAATCACACCGTGATCTCCGCTGTATGCAGCGGAGGAAACGCCGGGAATGGCTCGCATCAGGAGGTATTGCCCGGCGGGATTTCGGTGTTAATCGATTAACTGGTATTTTTCCGACAAAACGTGCGCCAGGTGTTTGAACATATTGAACACCGCCGTGGTCTTGTGCGTCGGCAATCCATCACCGTCGAGAAAGTATTCGCCACGGAACACCAGCACGCCATTCTTCTGTTCTACCGCATTGGCCACCATGCCGTGCAGGTAGTCTTCGTGGTTTTTGATCAGTGTGTTAGCTTCCAGCAGCAGCGCCTCACGGCCAATTGGCGTTTTTTCTTCATTTATGTGTGTAAAACCAGACATGGGATTGTTCTCCTACAAATAACCCTTGTTTTGCTGGCGCTATTGTACCGCCTGAACGGAATTTATCGCAAACTGACTGATTTTTAGTCGCCTGTCTGCCGATAAACACGAGAGTAACGATTGGCGAAAACGGGTTTTACATGCTAATTAGGTTGCGTGGTGTTATTTATCAGGTAGAGTGTGGGATTTTGCATCGTCAAGCGGAATAATTGCTTTGCGCCGGGACGGAACCGGCTACCGCAAAGGGCGGTGCAGTAAACGAATAATCCTGGATGATCATAGGGTTGCGACGCGGTGAATGCGTGCGGCGCGCCGTCGACGCACCAACAGAACGATTTTCCCGCAACCATGATGGTTCAGGCTACGCCGGCTGGAAAGCCAGAGCGAATAACTGAGAAAATTTCTTCTTTTTTCAAAGAATTCAGTAGGTAACAATATATTATGGGTAAAGCTCTCGTTATCGTCGAGTCCCCGGCAAAAGCCAAAACGATTAATAAGTACCTTGGCAATGATTACGTGGTGAAATCCAGCGTGGGGCATGTACGCGACTTGCCGACCAGCGGCTCCGGTTCGGCGAGCAAGAAAAGCGCTGAGGCCAACGGGGAGAAAGCCAAAAAAGCCGTCAAGAAAGATGAAAAAACCGCGCTGGTCAACCGCATGGGGGTGGATCCCTATCAAGGCTGGCAGGCCCAGTATGAGATTCTGCCCGGCAAGGAAAAAGTCGTATCGGAACTGAAAACGCTGGCGCAGAACGCCGAGCACGTCTATCTCGCAACCGACCTTGACCGCGAAGGGGAAGCCATTGCCTGGCACCTGCGGGAAATCATCGGCGGCGACGACAAGCGTTTCAGCCGCGTGGTGTTCAACGAGATCACCAAAAACGCCATTCGTCAGGCGTTCGACAATCCGGGCGAACTGAATATTAACCGTGTCAACGCCCAGCAGGCCCGCCGTTTCATGGACCGCGTGGTGGGGTATATGGTGTCGCCGCTGCTGTGGAAAAAGATTGCCCGTGGGCTGTCCGCCGGTCGCGTACAGTCAGTAGCGGTACGTCTGGTGGTGGAGCGCGAGCGCGAAATCAAAGCATTTGTGCCGGAAGAATACTGGGAATTGCACGCCGATTTGCTGGCGAACCCGGAAATCGCGCTGCAGATGCAGGTAACACACCACAACGGCAAACCGTTCCGCCCGGTAAATCAGGCGCAGACGCAAGCGGCGGTCAGCCTGCTGGAAAAAGCCAGCTATGTGGTGGCTGAACGGGAAGATAAACCGACCAGCAGCAAGCCGGGCGCGCCGTTCATTACCTCTACGCTGCAGCAGGCCGCCAGCACCCGTCTGGGCTTCGGCGTGAAAAAGACTATGATGATGGCGCAGCGGTTGTATGAAGCCGGCCATATCACTTACATGCGTACCGATTCAACCAACCTGAGTCAGGATGCGCTGGCGATGGCGCGTGATTATATCCATGACGAATTTGGCAAACGCTATCTGCCGGAAGCGCCCAACCTTTATACCAGCAAGGAAAACTCGCAGGAAGCGCACGAAGCCATTCGTCCTTCCGATGTGAAGGTGCTGGCCGACCAGCTTAAAGACATGGAAGCGGATGCGCAAAAACTGTATCAGCTGATTTGGCGGCAGTTTGTGGCCTGTCAGATGATGCCGGCCCAATATGACTCCACCACGTTGGTGGTCAGCGCCGGCGACTATCAGCTGCGTGCCAAAGGGCGCACTCTGCGCTTCGACGGCTGGACCAAGGTGATGCCGGCGCTGCGCAAGAGCGACGAAGACCGCACGTTGCCGGCCGTCGACGTGGGGCAATCCCTGTCGCTGGAAAAACTGTTGCCAAGCCAGCACTTTACCAAACCGCCGGCGCGTTACAGCGAAGCATCGCTGGTCAAGGAGCTGGAAAAACGCGGTATCGGTCGTCCTTCTACCTATGCCGCCATCATCTCCACCATTCAGGATCGTGGTTATGTGCGGGTGGAAAACCGTCGTTTCTACGCCGAGAAAATGGGGGAGATCGTGACCGATCGGCTGGAGGATAACTTCCGTGAGCTGATGAACTACGATTTCACCGCCCGTATGGAAAATAGCCTCGACCTGGTGGCGAACAGCCAGGCCGAGTGGAAAGCGGTGCTGGATGAATTCTTCGCCGAATTCAGTAAACAGCTGGAAACCGCCGAGCTGGAGCCGGACGAAGGCGGCATGAAGCCGAACCAGATGGTGCTGACCAGCATTGATTGCCCGACCTGCGGCCGCAAAATGGGGATCCGTACCGCCAGCACCGGGGTATTCCTCGGCTGCTCCGGTTACGCGTTGCCCCCCAAAGAGCGCTGCAAAACCACCATCAACCTGATTCCGGAAGCGGAAGTGTTGAATATTCTGGAAGGTGATGAGGCGGAAACCAATGCGCTGCGCGCCCGCCGTCGTTGCTCGAAATGCGGCACGGCGATGGACAGCTACCTGATCGACAATCAGCGCAAACTGCATGTGTGCGGCAACAACCCGTCCTGCGATGGTTATGAGATCGAACAGGGCGAGTTCCGCCTCAAAGGCTATGACGGCCCGGTGGTGGAATGTGAGAAGTGCGGTTCGGAAATGCACCTGAAAATGGGGCGTTTCGGCAAATATATGGCCTGTACCAGCGAAAGCTGCGGCAACACCCGCAAAATTCTGCGTAACGGGGAAGTGGCGCCGCCGAAAGAAGATCCGGTGCCGTTGCCGGAGTTGCCATGCGAGAAATCTGACGCCTATTTTGTGCTGCGCGATGGCGCCGCCGGTGTGTTCCTGGCGGCCAATACCTTCCCGAAATCGCGTGAAACCCGCGCGCCGTTGGTGGAAGAACTGGTTCGTTTCCGCGATCGCTTGCCAGAGAAATTACGGTATCTGGCCGAGGCGCCGGTGGCCGACCCGGAAGGCAACAAAACGCTGGTGCGGTTCAGCCGCAAAACCAAACAGCAGTATGTTTCCTCTGAAAAAGAGGGCAAAGCTACCGGATGGTCGGCATTTTATGTGGACGGCAAATGGGTGGAAAGCAGCCGCTAATTACGCCGATAATTGACTAAAACCGCATTTTTTCCATCTGTTTGCGGTTACATTACGTTAAGCCAGCCTGCATAGGCTGGCTTTTTTGATCCATCAACCATGAATATCATCCGCCGGCAGCCGATAACAAAAAAGGAAATAAAAACCCGTTTTCCAGTACCAGTACTGTCTAAGTAATACAGAAAGTGGTTATATAAAATATTTTTTTTATGATTAAATGGCATTTAAGTGGCGAGAATCTATACCGTTGCATTGAGCTGTCGCCCCCTTGTCAACGCAGATAACGTCAACAATACAGATGCCGCCGCGCATGACATATTACGGAATGGGATAACTTATGAAACTGCAACAGCTTCGTTATATCGTTGAAGTTGTTAATCACAATCTGAACGTTTCCTCGACTGCCGAGGGGTTATACACCTCCCAGCCGGGTATCAGTAAACAGGTTCGGATGCTTGAAGATGAACTGGGTATTCAGATCTTTGCACGCAGCGGAAAACATTTGACCCAGGTGACGCCCGCCGGGCAGGAAATCATTCGTATCGCCCGTGAGGTGCTGTCCAAGGTCGATGCCATCAAGGCGGTGGCAGGCGAGCACACTTATCCAGACAAAGGCTCGCTGTACGTCGCTACCACGCATACTCAGGCGCGTTACGCGTTGCCTGAGGTGATCAAAGGATTTATCGAGCGTTATCCGCGCGTTTCGCTGCATATGCATCAAGGTTCGCCGATGCAGATTGCCGAAGCCGTGGCGAAAGGCTCAGCGGATTTCGCCATCGCCACCGAGGCACTGCATTTGTATGAAGACCTGATCATGCTGCCGTGCTACCACTGGAACCGCGCCGTGGTAGTGAAGCCGGATCATCCGCTGGCGGGTAAAACCGATATCAGCATTGAGGAGCTGGCGGCCTACCCGATCGTCACCTATACCTTCGGTTTTACCGGCCGTTCCGAGCTGGATACCGCGTTCAACCGGGCCGGACTGACGCCGCGCATCGTGTTTACCGCGACCGATGCCGATGTGATCAAAACCTACGTCCGTCTGGGGCTGGGCGTCGGCGTCATCGCCAACATGGCGGTGGACCCGGCCAGCGATCCGGATCTGGTGGCTATCAACGCCGATAACCTGTTCAGCTATAGCACCACCAAAATCGGTTTTCGTCGCAGCACGTTCCTGCGTAGCTACATGTACGATTTTATTCATCGTTTTGCGCCGCACCTGACGCGTGATGTGGTGGATACGGCGATTGCGCTGCGTTCGAATGAAGAAATCGAAGCCATGTTCAAGGACGTTACACTGCCGGTGAAATAATCAATCCATTTTACTGTGCGGCATGATGCAACAAGGGCAGGTGAAAACCTGCCCTTGTCATTACGGAATAACATTACGTGGTAAAAAGAGACGTCGGTCAGATATCGACCTTTTCCTTATATTCGCACAAGTCCTCTATCAGGCAGGCGCCGCAGCGCGGCTTGCGGGCGACGCAGGTATAACGACCGTGCAGAATCAGCCAGTGGTGACAGTCGACCTTGAATTCCGCCGGGACGTATTTCAGCAATTTTTCTTCCACCTGTTCGACGGTTTTACCCGGTGCAAAGTGGGTACGATTGCAGACGCGGAAGATATGGGTATCCACCGCGATGGTTGGCCAGCCAAAGGCGGTGTTCAGCACTACGTTGGCGGTTTTACGCCCGACGCCGGGCAGGGCTTCCAGCGCGTCGCGATCTTCCGGCACCTGGCCCTGATGTTTATCCAGCAAAAGGCGGCAGGTTTTGATGATGTTTTCAGCCTTGCTGTTGAACAGCCCGATGGTCTTGATATATGACTTCACGCCGTCCACGCCTAAATCCAGCATCGCCTGCGGCGTATTCGCTATCGGATAGAGCTTTTCCGTGGCTTTGTTAACGCTGACGTCGGTGGCCTGCGCGGACAGCAGCACCGAAATGAGCAGTTCAAACGGTGAGTTGAATTTCAGTTCGGTGGTGGGATGCGGGTTGTTTTCCCGCAGGCGGCTAAGAATGGCAATCCGTTTCTCTTTGTTCATATTATTCCGTCAGCGTAGATGAGCTAAGAGGCGACAGCCGCACCGTACGGGCACGGCGCTGTTTGCGTTTTTCATCGATAATATATTTGGCCGCCAGCATCATTCCCAGCCCGATAAAAGCGCCGGGCGGCAGAATCATCAGCAGGAACGGCGAGTCCATATGCACGACCTCGACCCGTAACACCCGTGCCCAACTGCCCAGCAGCAGGTCGGCGCCGTCAAACAGCGTGCCATTGCCGAGGATCTCTCGTATCGCGCCCAGCACAAACAGCGCGCTGGTGGCGCCCAGCCCCATGAACAGGCCGTCCAATGCCGACAGCATCACTGTATTTTTCGACGCGAAGGCTTCCGCGCGCCCAATCACGATACAGTTGGTGACGATCAGCGGGATAAAAATCCCCAGCGATTGATACAGACCGTAGGCGTAAGCGTTGATCAGCATCTGCACGATGGTGACCACCGAGGCAATCAGCAAGACGTAAATCGGAATGCGGATTTCATCCGGCACCCAGCGGCGCAGCGCGGAAACGGCAATATTGGTGCATGTCAGCACCAGCGTGGTGGCGAGCCCCAGTCCGAGCGCATTGGTGGCGGTGGAGGTCACCGCCAGCAGCGGGCACAGCCCCAGCAGTTGCACCAGTGCAGAGTTGTTTTTCCACAATCCCTGCAGGGCCAGTTCTTTGGTCTGGTTCATGGTTTATCTCCACATGGCGTCAGGGTGGACAGTCGCGGCGGTAAGGTTTGTAAAAACAGGGCGCCGCGTTTCACCGCATTGACCACCGCGCGCGGGGTAATGGTGGCGCCGGTAAACTGATCAAACTGGCCGCCGTCTTTTTTCACCGCCCAGCGACTATCCTGTGAATCTGCAACGGCCTGGCCGGTAAAACGCGTTATCCAGTCGGAAATACGGATATCGATCTTGTCGCCCAGTCCCGGCGTTTCATGATGTTCGGTGACCCGCGTGCCCAGCACGGTACCATGAAAGTCTGCGCCAATCAGCAGATGGATCGCGCCGGAATAACCGTCAGGCGCGGTGCTTTCCAGCGCAGCGGCGACCAGCGCGCCGTCGTGGCGAGCGATGTAGACACGATGCGGCGAAGCGGAACCCAGCGCCGGGTCGCTTACCAGATAGCACTCGCCGAGCAGATCGTTGTTATAGCGATCGACAGGGATCACCTGGTCCAGCAGCGCGCGCTGCTGTGCGACGACCTGCTGCGAAATGGTTTTTTCGGTCAGGGAATTAACCAGTGCGGTCAACCCGGTGGTAAAGGCGGCAAACAGAGCCAGCGTGGTGGCGTGGCGGCGCATGGTGGTCAGCAGCATAATCCGTCCTTAGCGATGGCCGTAAGCGCGCGGTTTAGTGAAATAGTCGATCAACGGCACGGTAATGTTGGCCAACAGCACGGCGAAAGCCACGCCATCAGGGTAACCGCCGTAGGTGCGGATGGTCCATACCAGCACGCCGATCAACGCGCCGAAAACCAGGCGGCCTCTGGGCGTGGTGGAGGCGGTAACCGGGTCGGTGGCGATAAAGAACGCTCCCAGCATGGTCGCGCCGGAAAACAGGTGCAGCAGCGGCGGGGCACTGACGTCCGGATGCAGGTACCAACCCGCCAGCGCGCATACGGACAACGCGAGCAGGAAACTGAACGGAATCTGCCAGTGGATGACCCGCAGCAACAGCATAAACAGGCCGCCGGCCAGAAAAGCCAGATTAATCCATTGCCAGCCCAGCCCGGCCAGTTCGCCGCCAAATAACGGCTGATGCAGCAACACTTCGGGTTGATGACCGCTGCGCAGGCCGGTTTTGAACGCGTCCAGCGGCGTGGCCTGACTAACGCCATCCACCCCCTGAATCAACTGCTGGATAGTCTGACCCGCCGTTCCGTGACCGGTGAAGATCGCGGTCAGCGCATCCATGAACCCGACCGGCGACGCTTGCAACCCGTCCGGCGGCAACCAACTGGTCATCTGCACCGGGAAGGAAATCAGCAGCACCACATAGCCGATCATCGCCGGATTGAACGGGTTTTGCCCCAGCCCGCCGTACAGCTGCTTGGCGATAATAATGGCGAAGAGGGTGCCCAACACCACCATCCACCAGGGCGTAAACGGCGGCAGACTGATAGCCAGCAGAACTGCCGTCAACAGCGCGGAACTGTCCTGCAGCGTTTCCAGCACCGGACGTTTTCGTAATGACAATATCGCCGCTTCGGTAAAGAGCGCGGTAATACTGGCCAGCGCCAGCTGGATCAGGTTGCCGTAACCGAAAAACCAGGCTTGCGCCGCGATGCCGGGCACGCAGGCGGCCAGAACCCAGCGCATAATATTGCGGGTGGACTGGCGGTTATGGGTAAACGGTGAGGGTGCGATTCTGAAAGCCATTTAATCCTCTTGCGACGCCTGCGATGCGGCGGCCTTGCGTGCTTTAACCCGGGCGATGGCGGCTGCGACGGCGGCTTTGCGCGGGTCGGTAATCTCGGTTGGGGCGGCGTCAGCCGATATGGCTGAGGGCGCACTTTCCAGCGCTTTCGCCGCAGTCGATACCTGTGCATTGGGTGACAATGTCACGTCTTCTGCGATATCAGACTGCGCCGCCTT
>NZ_CM001979.1:2409904-2517809 GCF_000406205.1 Dickeya sp. NCPPB 3274
TGTCACGTCTTCTGCGATATCAGACTGCGCCGCCTTACGGGCTTTAACCCGGGCGATGGCGGCTGCGACGGCGGCTTTGCGTGGGTCGGTAATCTCGGTTGGGGCGACGTCAGCCGATATGGCTGAGGGCGCACTTTCCAGCGCTTTCGCCGCAGTTGATACCGGCGCATTGGGTGACGATGTCACGTTTTCTGCGCTACCAGACTGCGCGGCCTTACGGGCTTTGACCCGGTCGATGGCGGCGGCCACAGCGGCTTTGCGGGGATCGATATCGTCGTTCGTTGCGACAGCGGGACTCGTGGTCGCCTGTTGTTCATCCCGGCGGGCTTTAACCCGGGCAATCGCCGCTTCAACCGCCGCTTTGCGTGGATCTAACGCCGCGAGCTCTTCGGTTCCGGCAACCGAATCGACTTCGGTAACAGACGATGGCGCGTGCGCCTCGGCCTGTCTGGCTTTGACGCGGGCGATCGCCGCCGCGATAGCGGCTTTCGGCGCGTCGTCTTCCGCCGTGTTCAGCGCTTTTTCCGCCTGATGTTCGCGCGCCTGCGCCTTGCGGGCTTCGCGGGCGGCAATCACGGCGCTGTTATCCGGCTGCTGGCCCGGTTCAATGCGGATTTCGGCCTGAACGGCCGTCGCCTGTTTGGTACGCACTCTTTCCAGCGCCGCCATCACCGCGTCTTTGTCGGTGGCGGCCACGCTGGCGGCGGCCTGTTTATGGCGTTGCTCGCGCGCCTGTTTTTCCCGTTCCAGACGGGCCTGACGCGCATCAAAGCGCGCTTTGGCTTCTACCGCCTTGCGGGATTCTTGATCCAGCGCCTGAATCTCGGCTTTTTCCTGACGGTAATACTGCACCAGCGGGATATTGCTCGGGCAAACGTACGCGCAGGCGCCGCATTCGATACAGTCAAACAGATGGTGCTGGCGCGCCTTCTCGTGCTCTTGTCCCCGGCTAAACCAGTAAAGCTGCTGTGGCAGCAGCCCGGCCGGGCAGGCATCGGCGCATTTACCGCAACGGATGCAGGCCTGTTCTTCTTCCTGCGCCTGAATCTCATCGCGGGCGGGGGCCAGAATGCAGTTACTGGTCTTGATGATCGGTACGTCCAGCGCAGGCAGGGTGAACCCCATCAGCGGCCCGCCCATGACCACCATCGGCTGAGTCGTGGTGACATGGTAGCCGGCGTGGCGCAGCAGATGACGCACTGGCGTGCCCAACCGCGCCCAGACGTTGCCCGGCTGGCGCAAGGCATCGCCGGTCAGGGTGACGACCCGCTCGGTCAGCGGCTCGCCGTTAATGACCGACCGTTTGATGGCGTACACGGTGCCGACGTTTTGCATCAATACGCCGATAGACGCCGAATGCTTGCCGAAGGGCACTTCCTTGCCGGTCAGGATCTTGGTTAACTGCTTGGCGCCGCCGGATGGGTATTTCGTGGGGATTACCCGCATCTGGATACGCGGGTAATCCACCAAGGCGTAACGCAGCGCCGCGATGGCTTCCGGTTTGTTGTCTTCAATGCCCAGCAGGATACGTTGCGGTTGCAGCAGATGGTCGAGGATATCGATCCCTTGCGCGATCTCCTGCGCACACTCCTGCATCAGACGATCGTCGGCGGTGATGTAGGGCTCGCACTCGGCGGCGTTGATAATCAGGGTGTCGATGCCGCGCAGACCGCCCTGCAGTTTGGCGGCGGTGGGAAAGCCGGCGCCGCCCAGTCCGGCGATGCCGGCCTGATGCAGATGCTCAACCAGTTCGGACGGCGTTGCCTGACGGTAATCGGTGAAAGGGCGACGTTCGCACCAGCGGTCCTGACCGTCGGGAATGATAATAATGCTAAGCTCGGTCAGCCCGGAGGGGTGATTGCTCATATGCTGGCGGATGGCGTGTACCGTTCCGGAGGTCGGCGCGTGCACCGGCAGCATCCGGCCGGTACCGCGCGTCAGCGGTTGTCCCCGCAGCACCGGATCGCCGGCTTTGACGCACAGATCGCCTTCCGGCCCGAGATGTTGCTTGAGCGGGATAATCAAATAGTCAGGCATAGGAACCTGCCGTAGCGGTACCTGACTGGATTGGGTTTTCATTTCCGGGGGATGGATTCCGCCTGAAAAATCCCAGATTCTGTCTTTTCTGAAGGCGGCGAACAGCTTAAACATGATTTTCGATCACACGGTTTTCCGCCTGGATAACGCGCACCGGAATGGCGTCGAGATTCCATTTCCAACTGGCGGTTGTCGGGGCTAAAGGTCTTAAGTCAATACAATCCGTTGGGCAGAGCGGCACGCACAGGTTGCAGCCGGTACACAGATCGCGGATGACGGTATGGACGGCGCGGGTTGTGCCGACAATGGCGTCCACCGGGCAGGCCTGGATGCATTTGGTGCAGCCGATGCAGTTGTTTTCGTCAACCCAGGCGACCAGCGGCTCCGGTTTTTGCGGCGCCTCGGCGCCAAGCGGCTGCGGATCGACGTTCAGTCGCTCCGCCAGCTTCAGCATCAGCGGTTCACCGCCCGGCACGCATTTGTTGATTTGTTCGTTGTTGAGGGCGATCGCCTCGGCGTAGGGGCGGCAGCCGGGATAACCGCACTGGCCGCACTGGCTTTGCGGCAGCATGGCGTCCAGTTGCTCAACCACCGGGTCTTCTTCCACCTGAAAGCGGCGCGAGGCAAAGCCCAGGACTAACCCGAACACCAGCGCCAGCGCGCTGAGCGCTGCTATGGCTATCCAGATTGTGATCATCAAAGTTTCACCAGCCCGGTAAAGCCCATAAAGGCCAGCGACATCAGGCCGGCCGTCACCAGTGCGATCGACGAGCCGCGAAACGGCGCGGGCACATCGGCCACGGCAAGGCGCTCGCGCAGCGCGGCGAACAGTACCAATACCAGTGAAAAGCCGGCGGCGGCGCTGAAACCATAGATGGTTGCTTGCAGAAAGTTGTGCGATTGATTCACGCTAAGCAACGCGACGCCGAGAACGGCGCAGTTGGTGGTGATCAGCGGCAGAAAGATGCCCAGTAAACGGTAGAGCGCCGGGCTGGTTTTCCGCACCGCCAGTTCGGTGAATTGCACCACAACGGCAAAAACCAGGATAAAGGCCAGCGTGCGCAGGTAGAGCAGGTTTAACGGCAGCAGCACGTAGGTGTTGACCAGCCAGGAGAACACCGACCCCAACGTCATCACAAATGTCGTGGCAAACCCCATGCCGATGGCGGCTTCCAGCTTTTTGGACACGCCCATGAACGGGCATAAGCCCAGGAATTTCACCAGTACGAAGTTGTTGACCAGAATCGTGCCAACAAGCAGCAAGACATATTCGCTCATTACAGTGCCTACAAAATAAAACCGGCGTATTATCGGGCATTGTCCGGCATTCGGCAACTTACCCTCTGTGGGGTTATTAGCCGATCGCACTCATCGGGCGCGATAAAGGCAAGAAAAAAAGTAAGCAAATACGAAGAGTCGTGCGGGAAAATACGGGTGGGGATAGCGTGCGGCGGCGGCACGCGCATCCATGCTGTATCGTCAGACCATCTGCACCATCAAATCACCAGCATCATCAAATCACAAAATGCCAGACGGATTTCGGCACTTGTCCTATGTCGAACAGTTTTCCGCCGGCGGCTAATTCGGCGCGGCGATGATCGGCAGCCCGATACATATTGATAATGTCGTGATTGTCAGTCAGAGAATAATTCAAATGATCAAACAACTTCTCAAGACTTTCCAATGTACTCACTTTTCTGAATTTCAATAAATATTCGTAGACACTCATTTGCGTAAAATAATCAAATAGAGTTTAAAGGGAATTCAGTATATTCGCCTCGGGGATTCTGTCCAGTGTTGAATTCAAAAACGTAGCTTATGATAGGCAGCCGTAATAAAAAAGCATAAATCTACCTCATTGCTTACCAATGCCGAATATCGTGGCTTTATCATTGATTTAATTAACGTATCCTACTAATTGCAGGGCGATGGAAAATACAGCGCTGAAAAAGGCTGGAATATGATGGTTAACATTTTATTCATCTTGTGATGTTTTTTGCGCAACCCACTCGATCTATGTCACATTTTTAGGCTTCGTTATTATTTTTTTTCGTGTTTATGGAAACCTTTTGTTTCATTTAAATACGGTGATATTCACGCATAATAATGACAACTTTTATTTTATTATTCGGAATATCACGTATTGCCAGGTTGGATGCACAGAGACGGATTGTACAGAGAGAGATTGTACAGAGACAGATTGTACAGAGACGGATTGTACAAACACGGATGCGGTACAGATATGAATGAAATAACCGAAATCGCCACCTGCCGGCACCAGGGCGCCGGCAGGTGTTGTCACGATAGGTGGGTTAGCGGATAGCCGGCATTACGCCCGGTGTCCGCACAGTTTATAGTACAACTCGTTCCAGCGCAGTCCGTCTCTGAAGGTCGGCAGGGTGGTGTCCTGATCAATCACCGTCAGCTCGATGTTGTGCAGGTCGGCGTACAGCCGCAGATAGTCGAGATCGAGCGATTGGGTAAACACGGTATGGTGAGCGCCGCCCGCCAGAATCCAGGCTTCGGCCGCCGTTTCCAGCGATGGCTGCGCCTGCCAGAGCGCGCGGGCGACCGGCAGTTTCGGCAAGGGATGCGGCTGAGCGACGGTATCCACCTGATTAACCAGCAGACGGAAACGATCGCCCAGATCGATCACGCTGACGTTCAGCGCCGATCCGGCCGGCGCGGAGAAGATCAACCGCACCGGATCCGCCTTGCCGCCGATCCCGAGGTATTGCGCATCCAGCAGCGGTTTTTCCTCGCTGGCGATGCTGGGGCACACTTCCAGCATATGGGCGCCCAGCACCAGATTGTTGCCGGGAGCGAAGTGGTAGGTGTAATCCTCCATGAAGGAGGTGCCGCCGGGTAATCCCTGCGCCATGACCTTCATCACGCGCAACAGCGCGGCGGTTTTCCAGTCGCCTTCGGCGCCGAAACCGTACCCCTGCTGCATCAGACGCTGTACCGCCACGCCGGGAAGTTGCTTGAGGCCGTAGAGGTTTTCGAAATTGGTGGTGAAAGCCTTAAAGCCGCCCTGATCGAGAAAGCGTTTCAGGCCGAGCTCGATACGGGCCGCATCCAGCAGGTTTTGCCGTTTCGGACCATGCAGTTTGAGCGCTTCGCTGAGGGTATAGCTGGTTTCATACTCTTCAATCAGCGAATTCACATCGCCCTGGCTGACATCGTCCACCACGCCGACCAAATCTCCCAGCCCCCAGGCGCTGACCGCGTAGCCAAACTGGATTTGCGCCCCGACTTTATCGCCTTCGGTGACCGCCACTTCCCGCATGTTATCGCCAAAACGGGCTACCTTGAGCTGGCGGCTTTCCTGTAGCGCCGCCGCTACCCGCATCCATTTGGCGATGCGTTCATGGGCATGGCGATCCTGCCAGTGGCCGACGACGACCTGATGAGGCTGGCGCATGCGCGCGCCGATAAAACCGAACTCGCGCCCGCCGTGGGCGGTCTGGTTCAGGTTCATGAAATCCATGTCCATGGTGTCCCAGGGAATGTCGGCGTTGAACTGGGTATGGAACTGCAGCAGCGGTTTGTTGAGGATGCTCAGACCGCCAATCCACATTTTGGCGGGCGAGAAGGTATGCAGCCAGGCCAGCAGTCCGATGCAGTTATCCTGATAATTAGCGTCGCGGCACAGCGCGGTGATTTCATCCGGGGTTTTGACCAGCGGTTTGAGTACCAGCCGCACCGGCAGGTTGGCGTCGCGGTTAAGGCCATTCACCACTTTTTCGGCGTTCTCTTTCACCTGACGCAGCGCTTCCGGGCCATACAGATGTTGACTGCCAATCACAAACCAGACTTCGAGCGGCTTAAATTGTTCCATGATGACTCCTGTTTGGGTTCCCAAAGGGATGTAAAAGTGATGTTCGGCAAACGCTCAATGGTCTGCCCCGGTCCGGGGGCTGTAGGCGGGCTCCGCCAGCCGGCACCACTGCTGATAGCGTTCATAAAGCTGTTGATAACGGGCGACCCGTTTCGGGTCGGGCATCAGGGTGCGTTCGATACCGCAGGCCATATGCTGCTGGGCGATCGGGATATCCGGGTGAACGCCGGCAGCCACGGCGGCGAAAATGGCGGCGCCCAGTGCGCAGCATTGATCCGAGGCGACGATCTGCATCGGGCGGTTCATGACGTCGGTACAGACTTGCATGATGGTGGTGGATTTCCGGGCGATGCCGCCCAGCGCCAGCAGGTTTTCCACCGGGATCTGCTGAGATTCGAAGCAGGCCATGATGGAGCGGGCGCCAAACGCGGTGGCGGCGATCAGCCCGCCGAACAGCGCCGGCGCATCGGTACCGAGATTCAGGTCGGTGATCACCCCTTTGAGCCGTTGGTTGGCGAACGGCGTGCGGCGACCATTAAACCAGTCGAGCACCACCGGCAGGTGATCGAGCGACGGGTCGTTGGCCCAGGCTTGCGTCAATTGCGCCAGCAGGCTGGATTGCAGCTGTTCCAGTTGCGGCTGCCAGTCCGGGTGCTCGCGTGCGGCCAGTTGCAGCGGCCAGCCCAGCACGCGGCCAAACCAGGCGTACATGTCGCCAAAGGCGGATTGACCGGCTTCCAGCCCGATGAAACCGGGCACCACGCTGCCGTCCACCTGACCGCAGATCCCGGCGATCGTGTTGCTGCCCACCCGATCCGCATCGGCGATCAGGATGTCGCAGGTGGAGGTGCCGATCACCTTGACCAACGTGTAGGGTTGCGCACCGGCGCCGACGGCGCCCATATGACAATCGAAAGCGCCGCCGGATATCACGACGCTTTCAGACAACCCTAACCGGCGAGCCCATTCCAGCGTCAATGCGCCGACCGGACGATCGGCGGTCCAGGTGTCGGTGAACAACGGATACTGCAGTTTTTCCGTCAGGCAGGGATCCAACGCCTGCAAAAAGTCTTTTGGCGGCAGGCCGCCCCAATCGGGATGCCACAGCGATTTGTGCCCGGCGCTGCAACGGCCGCGGCGGATGGCGTCAGGCGCCGTGGTGCCGGAGAGCAGGGCGGGCACCCAATCGCACAATTCGATCCAGGACACCGCTGCCTGGCGCACCGATGGATCTTCACGGGTGATATGGAGAATTTTGGCCCAGAACCATTCAGACGAGTACACCCCGCCGATGTAGCGGGTGTAATCCGGGAACTGGCCGCTGCGGCACAGCTGGTTGATGGCCTCCGCTTCGTCAATCGCGGTGTGGTCTTTCCACAGCACAAACATGGCGTTGGGGTTGTCCGCGAATTCCGAACGCAATGCCAGCACGTTGCCCTGTTCGTCAATCGGCGCCGGAGTGGAGCCGGTGGAGTCGACGCCAATGCCGGTTATCTGCTGGCGCTGTTCAGGAGTGAGCCGCGCCACTACCGCGCGGATCGCCAATTCCAGCGATTCGATGTAATCCAGCGGATGGTGGCGGAACTGGTTGCTGGCGGGATGACAATATTGTCCCTGACGCCAGCGCGGATAGTAGACCACTTCTGTTTCCAGCTCCTGCCCGCTGCGGCAATCCACCGCCAGCGCACGGACAGAATCACTGCCAAAATCAAGACCAAGAGTAATGGCGCCCGCACTCATCGTTGCTGCTCCTGTTAATCGTAGGGATCACGCTGTTTACGATAGACAGGCCGTTCTGGCGCCGTGAGGAGCGGTTGGCTGGAAGTATGCATTTTTCTGTCACGGGCAGGGGTTTTGTGATGGCGGTCATAAGTTAACGGCAGGTTAAATTTGCTGAATCTATGTACGAATCAGCTGTAGTTTCTGAATGTGATAATGCTCTCTCTTCGTGATGAAAATAACAGCTACAACTTACGCGACTGAAGGAAACCGGAGGATGAAATCACAATAACCCTTTGTTTTTTCATCGCTACAAAAAGGAACATCTTGCCGGGAGCGTTTACACCCGTGAGGGCATCCCCGGTTGCCAGCGTGTTAAAGATAACAACGAGCGGAGAAGACCATGCATAAATTCACTAAGGTTCTGGCAGCAATTGGCCTGGCCGCGGTTATGTCACAATCGGCTATCGCGGAAAACATGAAACTGGGCTTTCTGGTCAAACAGCCGGAAGAACCCTGGTTCCAGACCGAATGGCGGTTTGCTGACAAGGCCGGTAAAGACCTGGGATTTGACGTTATCAAGATCGCCGTACCGGATGGCGAAAAAACCCTCAATGCTATCGACAGCCTGGCGGCCAGCGGCGCCAAAGGGTTTGTCATCTGTACCCCTGACCCGAAACTGGGCGCGGCCATCGTCGCCAAGGCGCGCAGCTATAACCTGAAAGTGATCGCCGTCGACGACCAGTTCGTCAACGCCAAAGGGCAGCCGATGGACACGGTACCGCTGGTGATGATGGCCGCCACCAAGATTGGCGAACGTCAGGGGCAAGAGCTGTGGAAAGAGATGCAGAAACGCGGCTGGAAACCGCAGGAAACCGGCGTTATGGCGATCACCGCCAACGAACTGGATACCGCCCGTCGCCGCACGTCCGGGTCGATGGAGGCGCTGAAGGCGGCCGGATTCCCGGAAAAACAGATTTATCAGGTCCCCACCAAATCCAACGATATCCCCGGCGCGTTTGACGCCGCCAACTCGCTGCTGGTGCAGCATCCGAACGTGAAGAACTGGCTGGTGGTCGGCATGAACGACAACACCGTGCTGGGCGGCGTGCGTGCGACTGAAGGGCAGGGATTCAAGGCGGGCAACGTGATCGGCATCGGCATCAACGGGGTGGATGCGGTCAGCGAACTGTCCAAATCGCAGCCGACCGGTTTCTACGGTTCGTTGCTGCCAAGCCCGGACGTGCACGGCTACAAGAGCATCCAGATGCTGCATGACTGGGTGACCAAAGGCGTCGAGCCGCAGAAATTCACCGAAGTGACCGATGTGGTGCTGATCACCCGCGATAACTTCAAAACTGAACTGCAGAAGAAAGGCCTGATGTAATGACCCTTGTCCATTCCCGCCTTAGCCGGCGGGAGTGGACACTGGCCGCGCCGTTATCCGTCATAAATGACGGCGCAGACCATTGAGGATGCTGAAATGACCGAACAGTCACCTTATTTATCCTTTCGCGGGATTGGCAAAGTGTTTCCCGGCGTCAAGGCGCTGGATGACATCAGTTTTGACTGCCATGCCGGACAAATCCATGCGCTGATGGGCGAAAACGGCGCGGGAAAATCCACATTGCTGAAAATTTTGAGCGGCAATTACACGCCGTCACAGGGAGAAATTCATATTAAAGGGCAGCCGGTGCGCTTCGCCAATACGATGGACGCGCTGAACGCCGGCGTGGCGATCATCTATCAGGAACTGCACCTGGTGCCGGAAATGACGGTGGCGGAGAACATCTATCTGGGGCAGTTGCCGCACAAGGGCGGGGTGGTGAACCGTACGTTGCTGCGTTATGAATCGCGTCTGCAACTGGAACATCTGGGGTTGGATATCGACCCGGATACGCCGCTGAAATACCTGTCCATCGGCCAGTGGCAGATGGTGGAAATCGCCAAGGCGCTGGCGCGCAACGCCAAGATTATCGCGTTCGACGAGCCAACCAGCTCGCTATCGGCGCGGGAAATCGAACAGCTGTTCCGGGTGATCCGCGAGTTGCGCAGCGAAGGGCGGGTGATTCTGTATGTGTCGCACCGTATGGAGGAAATCTTTGCTCTCAGCGATGCCATCACCGTGTTCAAAGACGGCCGTTACGTCAAAACCTTCGCCGACATGCGGCAGGTTGACCATGAACAACTGGTGCAGGCGATGGTGGGCCGCAATCTGGGGGATATCTATGGGTATCAGCCGCGCCCGCATGGCGAGCCGCGGCTGGAACTGCATGAGGTGAAAGCGGTTGGGGTGAAGTCGCCGATTTCGTTGTCGGTGCGCAGCGGCGAAATTGTCGGCCTGTTCGGGTTGGTGGGCGCCGGGCGCAGCGAACTGATGAAGGCATTGTTCGGCGCCACCGGCATTACCAGCGGCGAAGTGCGGTTGGATGGGCAGCCGCTGCACGCCCGTTCGCCCGGCGATGCGATCCGCCGCGGGCTGATGCTGTGCCCGGAAGACCGTAAAGCCGACGGCATTATTCCGGTGCACTCGGTGCGGGATAACATCAATATCAGCGCCCGCCGCAAACATATCAAAAACGGTTTCATCATCAATGAAGCCTGGGAGGAGGAAAACGCCGACCACCATATTCAGGCGCTGAATATCAAAACGCCGTCGCCTACGCAGCTGATCATGAACCTGTCCGGCGGCAACCAGCAGAAGGCGATTCTCGGCCGCTGGCTGTCGGAGGAGATGAAAGTGATCATGCTGGACGAACCGACCCGCGGCATTGACGTCGGCGCCAAGCACGAGATTTACCACGTGATTTATGAACTGGCCCGTCAGGGGATTGCCGTGCTGTTTGCGTCCAGCGACCTGCCTGAAGTGCTGGGGCTGGCGGACCGCATCGTGGTGATGCGCGAGGGCGCCATCTCCGGCGAAGTGCCGCACGATGAGGCCAGCGAACAGAAGGTCCTGAGTCTGGCGATGTTGAAAACGACCGCCACTGAACCCGCGGTTGCCTGACCGCCAAGGAGTCGATAAATGTCTACGGTGAGTTCTCCTTCCCACGCCAGCAAATCTCAAGGCCTCAGTCTGTCCCGTATCTGGGATAACTACGGCATGTTGGTGGTGTTTGCTGCGCTGTTTCTGGCCTGTATGTTATTCGTGCCGAATTTCGCCACCTTCATCAACATGAAAGGGCTGGGGCTGGCGATTTCCATGTCGGGCATGGTGGCCTGCGGCATGTTGTTTTGTCTGGCTTCCGGCGATTTCGACCTGTCGGTCGCTTCGGTGATCGCCTGCGCCGGCGTGACCACCGCGGTGGTGATCAACGTCAGCGAAAGCCTGTGGCTGGGCGTCGGCGCCGGGCTGTTGCTGGGAGTGGCGTTCGGCCTGCTCAACGGGTTTGTTATCGCCCAACTAAAAATCAACGCGCTGATCACCACGTTGGCCACTATGCAGATTGTGCGCGGTCTGGCGTACATCATCTCTGACGGTAAAGCGGTCGGTATCGAAGATGAGCGCTTTTTCACGCTGGGATACGCTAGCTGGCTGGGATTGCCGGCGCCGATCTGGCTGACGGTTTTTTGCATGGTGCTGTTCGGTTTGCTGTTGAACAAGACCACCTTTGGCCGTAACACGCTGGCGATCGGCGGCAATGAGGAAGCCGCACGGCTGGCCGGGGTGCCGGTGGTGCGGACCAAAATCATTATTTTTGGCCTGTCCGGGCTGGTTTCCGCAGCGGCGGGCATCATCCTGGCGTCGCGTATGACCAGCGGCCAGCCGATGACGTCGATTGGTTATGAGCTGATCGTGATTTCAGCCTGCGTACTGGGCGGCGTGTCACTGAAAGGCGGCATCGGCAAGATATCCTATGTGGTGGCCGGGGTGCTGATTTTGGGGACGGTGGAAAACGCCATGAACCTGCTGAATATCTCGCCTTTTGCTCAGTATGTGGTGCGCGGGTTGATTCTGCTGGCGGCGGTGATTTTTGACCGCTACAAACAACTGGCGAAGAAAACGGTTTGATGGACGGATGCGCCGGCATGAGCCGGCGCTATCCATGACAAACAAGACTCTTTTTTCAGGAGGCCGCATGTATCACCGTATGGCGCATGAGTCCCAGCCCAACCCGTTGCTGCCCGGTTATGCGTTTAACGCCTATCTGGTGGCCGGGCTGACGCCGATTCTGGCGGGCGGGCCGCTGGATTTCTTCATCGACAGGCCGGATGGTATGAAGGGTTACATCATTAACCTGACCATCAAGGGACAGGGCAAGGTGCTGGATGGCGACGACACCTTTTTTTGCAATCCCGGCGACCTGCTGCTGTTTCCTCCCCGGTCGCGCCACTATTACGGCCGCGCGCCCGGCAGTGACAACTGGTATCACCGCTGGGTCTATTTCCGACCGCGCGCTTACTGGGCCGACTGGCTGGAATGGCACAGCAAAGGGTGCGACGTCGGGCGGCTAACGCTGTCCAGCACCGGTTTGCTGCAGGAGTTCGATAAGCTGTTCGCCAATATTGAGCAGACCCACCGTTCCGGCCGGCGTTTTGCCGAAGAGCTGGCGATGAATCTGCTGGAGCGCCTGTTGTTGCGCGCGATGGAAGAAGATCCGCAGAGCCCGCAGCGCATTATGGATCCGCGGGTGATCGAAGCGTGCCAGTTCATTACCGGCAATCTGGCCGGAGAACTGCGTATCGATGAGGTGGCGCGCCACGTTTGCCTGTCGCCGTCGCGGCTGGCGCACCTGTTCCGCGAGCAGGTGGGGGTGAATATTCTGCGCTGGCGGGAAGACCAACGGGTGATTCGCGCCAAACTGCTGCTGCAAACCACGCAGGAGTCAATCGCCGCCGTCGGGCGGGTGGTCGGCTACGACGACCAGCTCTATTTTTCCCGTGTCTTCCGCAAACGGGTGGGGGTCAGCCCCAGCGATTTTCGCCGCCGCAACAGCGAAATCCATCATCCGGCGTTGGAAAAACCAGCGGAAGCGGCCATCTGGCGAGGGGAATCAACCGCGCCGCACCCGTGGGTGGTCACGCCGTAACTGTCTGACGTTATTGTATAATCAGGCATGGCCGCCGATGGTGGTCATGCCGGTTTGGATAACGGAACCGTCCGATAACCATCTGTTTCCCCGGTGCTATACTAGGCTGTGCATTGCAATACAGCATAAAACGTGATTGCGGTGCACGGCCGTATTTCATGAGGATAACGGGTCTGAAATTCAGATCCGCCAATGAGGGGAAATATATGACGGATACCATCCGTGTTGGTCTGCTGGGCTATGGTTATGCCAGTAAGACGTTTCATGCGCCGTTGATTGCCGCTACGTCAGGAATGAAACTGGCGGCTGTGTCCAGCAGTGATGCTGGGAAGGTTCAGGCTGACTGGCCCTCAATGCGGGTCGTGCGCGAGCCGCAGGAACTGTTCAACGATCCGGATATCGATCTGATCGTGATACCTACCCCGAATGATACCCATTTCCCGCTGGCCCGCCAGGCGCTGATCGCCGGCAAGCATGTGGTCGTCGACAAACCGTTTACTGTGACGTTGTCACAAGCGCGGGAACTGCATCAGCAGGCGGAGCATGCGGGTAAGCTGCTTTCCGTCTTTCATAACCGACGCTGGGACAGCGATTTTCTGACGCTGCAGCAATTGCTGAAAACCGGCGTGCTGGGCGATGTGGTGTACATGGAGTCGCATTTTGATCGCTATCGCCCGGAAGTGCGCCAGCGCTGGCGTGAAGACGGCGGCGAAGGCAGCGGCATCTGGTTCGATTTGGCCCCGCATCTGATTGATCAGGTGTTGCAGTTATTCGGTCTGCCGGTGGCGATTCAGGCCGACCTGGCGCAACTGCGGCCGGGCAGCAAGTCCACGGATTACTTCCATGCCACCTTGATCTATCCTCAGCGTCGGGTGGTGGTGCACGGTAGCCTGCTGGCGGCGGCGGAAAGCGCCCGTTATATCGTCCACGGCACCCAGGGCAGTTATGTGAAATTTGGTCTCGACCCGCAGGAAGCGCGGCTGAAAGCAGGCGAGAAGCCGCAAGCCCATAGCGACTGGGGGCAGGATAGCCGCGACGGCATTTTGACGCTGCATCGTGACGGCGTGCTGGCGGAGCAGACGGTGCCCACCATCCCCGGACATTATCAATCCTATTACGCCGAGATCCGCGATGCGTTGCTGGGGCGCGGCGACAACCCGGTGCCGGTCGAGCAGGCCATCAAAGTGATGGAGCTGATTGAGCTGGGGCTGACTTCTCATGAACAGAAAAAGGCGATGACCCTGAAAAACAGCTAACCGGGATTCGTCATGATTTGTGACGGAAAACCCTGACCGCAGGGCGGGCTTCAGCCTTGCATTATGGGTGTTTATTGCCGATAGTAGGGCATTGTTTAAGCAGGCGATCTTAGGATCGCCTGTATTTTTTATGTCTGAGGATGCAAACACGTTATGGCATGGTTACAACGCTTAAAAATTGACAAATTTTTGCTGGTTTTGATTGCGGTGGTGATCACCGCATCGATTTTCCCGTGCGAAGGCGCGGCCAAGGTTTTCTTTGAGAATCTGACCAATGCGGCAATCGCACTGCTGTTTTTCATGCATGGCGCCAAGCTGTCCCGTGACGCTATTACCGCCGGTATGGGCCATTGGCGTTTGCATCTGGTGGTGTTTGCCAGCACCTTCATTCTGTTCCCGCTGTTGGGGATTGGCATGGCGTTTCTGTCGCCGCAGATATTAACGCCGGGGTTGTATCTCGGTTTCCTGTATCTGTGCGCGCTGCCGGCGACCGTACAGTCCGCCATTGCTTTTACTTCTATGGCCCGCGGCAACGTGGCTGCCGCGATCTGCAGCGCCTCGGCGTCCAGCATTCTCGGGGTTTTTCTGTCGCCGGTGCTGGTCGGCTTGCTGATGCATACGCAGGGCGGACAGACTGATACGCTGCACGCGATTGGCGCGATTATCATGCAACTGATGGTGCCGTTCGTCATCGGTCACCTGTCCCGTCCGCTGATTGCCAAGTGGGTTGATCGTCATCGCAAACTGATCAATATCACTGACCGGTCATCCATTCTGTTGGTGGTGTATGTCGCGTTCAGTGAAGCGGTGGTACAGGGGATTTGGCATCAGATCAATGGCTGGTCGCTGCTGGCGGTCGTTGTCTGTTCGCTGGTGCTGTTGGGCATTGTACTGGTATGCACCACGCTGGCGGCTCGCAAACTGGGATTCAGTACGGAAGATGAAATCACCATCGTGTTCTGTGGTTCGAAAAAGAGCCTGGCTAACGGTATTCCGATGGCGAATGTGCTGTTCCCCGCGGCGGCAGTGGGCGCGATGGTGCTGCCGTTGATGATTTTCCACCAGATTCAACTGATGGTGTGTGCGACGCTGGCGCAACGTTACGCAAAACGAGCGGCACAGTCTGCTGGCGGCGAGGCGATAAAAAAATAACTGGTAAGACAAGTGGTTAGATGATGTATTTCATCGACAGCGGCTATCGCTAACATAGTTTCAATTGGTTACAGTTCATAACGTTAATCTTTTATTATAGTGACTATCTGTGATGCCCCATATCATGGGCTCACAGACACACGCAGTATCTGATTAGTCACTATAGTGAGGATACAATGTATAAAAAGGTCCTGTTATCGCTGAGTTTGCTCAGCGCTGTCATCACCTCTCAGGCTTATGCCGCCAACACCGAAACCTGTGTTAAGACTGACGAAAAAACTATCGCCAGTTTGTTCGATCGCTGGAATCAGTCGCTGCAGACCGGCGATGCAAAGAAAGTGAACGCCAATTACGCATCTGACGCCGTCCTGTTGCCGACGCTGTCTTCAAAAATGCGGACGAATGACGCCGAGCGTATTGATTATTTTGAACATTTCCTGCCGAAAAAACCGGTTGGCAGCATCGACAAACGTGTCATCAAAATCGGCTGTAATGAAGCGCTGGATACCGGAAACTACACCTTTACCTTCGGCGACAAGTCGCAGGCCAAGGCTCGCTATACCTACACTTATGCCTTCAAGAACGGGAAGTGGCTTATCACCAGCCACCACTCGTCTGTCCAGCCGCAAGACTGATGTGATCTTGTCGGTATGACGACGATGCAGTAAGCAGCTCGAAATGAAAAAAGCGGATACTTCGGTATCCGCTTTTTGCGTATTGCGTCAGGGCAGCGTTACCCGTCCAGCGTCAGGAGGGTTGCCGTTGCTGTGCTCGCTGGCGCAACAGCTGCTTTTCCTGTTCGGAGATAAACGCGATACGCAGCCCGTTTTCCTGAGCCTGGCGAATATCATCCGGCGACAGACCGGCCTGCGGAGCCGCTATCTCATACTCATGACGGATTTCGATCCCCTGAACCGCCGGATCATCGGTGTTGATGGTGGCCGGAATACCGTGGCGCAGAAAATGTACCAGCGGGTGTTCATTCATCGCTTTTACGGTACTGGTTTGCAGATTGGAGGTCAGGCAGGACTCGACACCAATCTGGTGTTCAGCCATGTACTCCATTAACGAGCGATCGACGATGGCGGTCACGCCATGGCCGATGCGCTCGGCGCCCAGTTGTTTAATCGCTTGCCAGATGCTTTCAGGGCCGGCGGCCTCGCCAGCATGGGTGGTGAGATGCCAGCCCGCATCACGGGCGCGGGTAAAGTGGGTGGTGAACAGTTCGCCGGGGAAACCGAGTTCATCGCCCGCCAGATCGATGGCGACGATATTGTCCTTGTGCGCCAGCAATGCATTCAGTTCCTGCTCGCAGGCCTGAGTACCAAAGGTGCGGCTCATGATACCGATCAGACGTATCATGACGTCGTGGTTATGGTCGCGGCAACCCGCGGCAATTCCGTCAATCACCGCTTCCACTACGCCTTCCAGCGGCAGTTGATGGCTGCGGGCCATGTAGTAGGGGGAAAAGCGCAGTTCGGCATAATCCAGTCCGGCACGTATGGCGTCTTCAACGTTTTCGTAAGCCACCCGGCGACAGGCATCCAGCGACCCCAGCACGGCCACGCCCCAGTCCAGTTTTTGCAGAAAACGGAGCAGGTCAGGTTCGTTGTCGACGATCTGGACATGAGGGCGCAGTGAAGCCAGGTCGTTACCCGGCAGCTCGATAGTAAACTGGCGGCCCAATTCAAGGATGGTCTGAGGACGGATATTACCATCGAGATGGCGATGGATATCCGTCAGCGGAATGTGCGGATTAATCATGTTCTACTCTTTTTTTATTAAAAAAATCCATCAGTCAGGCGGTATTCCTCATGACGTTGGCTTTATCGCCACCACGCCGTGAGGGACACGGTCTGATAACTCGCTGTGCAGTATAAGAATAAAGTCACGCACTTTGCTATTGATTGATAAAAAGAAATTTGTATATCACTACAGGCATAACACAGGTTTAGCATAAGCGCGCCATTCTTGCCTGTGGCATGGCAGGCGAACGCGTACCGCTGTGGGTGTTAAATTTGTCTAAACGTCGATGCGCGAGAATAAGGCAGGCGGGGGAGAAACAGGCGCCCTGGTGTCGGGCGCCTGGGAACGGTTACGGGCTGACTGAGGCGTCCGGCTGCTGTTCTTCGGGCGCGGCCTGAGAATCATCGCCTTCTTCAGGCACGTTCTCCGACGGCAGTGTGATGAACGGGGCGATGAACTCCGCCAGCGGAATCTTGCGGCCGTTGAAGGCCACAGTGCCGTCGCTGTACTGCAGCGAACTGGTGATGGCGTTGTCTTTGGTTACGGTGACCTGACTCATCTGGCCGATGTTCGCCATCAGTTGCGTCTGCTGACGCGCCATCTGCTCCAGTTGCTTTCTCTCGTCGTCAGAAGAGGCTTTCGGCGCGGTTTGCACCATCAGTTCGGTGATCATATCCAGCGGCACGTTGAGACGAGCATCCAGATTTTTCACCGACTGGCGAATAATCGCTTCTTCATCGGACAGATTACCGGTCGGCGCCGCGCTTTTCTGCAACGGATCGGTCAGGTCCAGCGCCAGCGTGAAGGTACTTTCGCCTTTGGCGCTCTTCCAACTGAACGGCGCGACCTTGACGCTTGGATTGCCTTTCAGTAACTGCGGCAGGTTGTGCAGAACCAGCGCGGCCAGTTGCTGGTCGTAGACTTCCGGCGTGACCTGGTCGATATTCTGCAACAGCGCCTGCAGGTTTTTCTGGTATTCGGTCATGAACTGGCGAGTGCCTTTGCCATCCAGCCCGGAGAAGTTGACGTTCATGTTCAGCGATCCCAGATTTTGATCGCGGAACAGCGCCGATCCCAGGGTCAGGGTCATCTGTCCTGCCAGGTTGGCGTCATCTTCCGTGGTGTGATTGACCAACGCGAAGTCGTTCAACGCCAGGCTATCGCCGCCCTGAACGTCCAGCGCCAGTTTTTTCAGCGTTAGCTTGACGTCGCCGACTTCGAGATCGAATTTGCCTTTGCGGGTATCGCTGTTAAGCGCCAGATCCTGCAGCGTCAGTTTTTCGCTCTGTCCCTGCAGATTCGGTTTTTCCATCGCCAGATTCGCGACATTGCCAATCACTTTGCCCGCCCGCAGATCGCCAGCCAGGTCTACCAGCAGCGTGGTGCCGCTGAAATTGGCCTTCATTTCCGGACTCTGAACGTCCAGCGCTTCCAGCGTGACGGCGGAGTGCGTGTCGCCGCTGTAATCGATACGGCTATTGGCGGTGATGAACGGTTTGTTTTTGGTCAGTTCAAACAGCGCTTTTACCGAGTCGGTATTGGCCAGTTCGCCGTGTACGGCCGCCATCGCCGGCTTCAGGCTAAACTGGCTGGCGGTGAGCGGGAAAGGGCCGTGGAAAACGGTCGTGTTAAACACCACTTCTTCGTTCGCGGCCAACAGATGCTGACGGGCGTCGGAACCGTCTGACTGTACCACCAGGGCAACCTGGCTTGTGAATATGCCGCGCTGATAGTCGCGGAATGTCACCTTGATGCCCGCCTGCGGGTAGGCGTTTTTCAGCCCGTTGTTCAGGTTGTCGGTCACTTCGCCAATGTGTTGCTCAATCTGTTTACCGGTAAACCAGGAGGCGCCCCCCCAGGCCGCTGCGAGTGCAATAACGATTCCCGCCGCTACCACTGTTTTTTTGGCCACGCTATATATTTCCTTGTTGATTCACGGTTTCGTATCCCTCGTCGGGGAGTACATAGCTTTATACCATTAAAGGCCGGTTATAGACGCGGGCAATCTGACCCTGGCCCTGAACCTGAACCGGTGATTCGCTGGCGGAGATAAAGCAGGATTCGCCTGGCAGCAGCTTGACCTGTTGAGCCCCTTTTTCCAGCACCGCCTGGCCTTCGACGCAAAAGATTATCGCCGCACTCTGTTGGCTGAGCGTTTGCGGCGCATCCGTAAGATAATGCAGTGAAAAGGCAAAGTCATCGACCGGAATGGGGAAACTCAGCTCATTGGCCGTTTTTATCGGCGAGGTGAGCAGAGAAGCGGCAGGTTTCGATTCGAAACGGACGTTGGCGAGCAGCTCGGGGATATCAATGTATTTGGGCGTCAGACCGGCGCGCAGGACGTTGTCCGAATTGGCCATCACTTCCAGCGCCACACCCTGCAGGTAGGCATGCGGAGTTTCGGCATACAGGAACATGGCTTCGCCGGGTTTCAGCGTGACGACATTCAGCAACAGCGGAGAGAACAGGCCGCCGTCATCAGGGTAAAACTGCGCAATAAATCGGATGGTATCCCAGGGGTCGCCGTGTTGACTATCCAGCACGCGTTTCAGTTCTGCAATGGCCGACGCTTTCTGTTCGCCGTTCATGCTCAACAGGCTGGAGAACAACGTTGTCAGCGTCTGGCTGTCCGGGCGCTGTAAAAACGCGGCGATCGCCGGATGAGCATCGGCCAGCGGTTGCAGCAGGCTGGCTATCTCGGTCAGCTCGCGAAAGCCGTTCATCGCCAGATAGGGCGTAAGGGCGAAGACCAGTTCCGGTTTGTGGTTGGCGTCCTTGTAATTGCGTTGGGGCGAATCCAGCGCGATACCGGCGGCATTTTCCCGGGCGAATCCCGACTCGGCGGCGGATTTATTCGGGTGTACCTGAATCGACAGCGGTTGTTCGGCGCATAATACCTTGAACAGGAACGGCAACTCGCCAAAGCGCTGGGCTACCGCATTCCCCAGAAAACCGGGCTGATCGCTATTGATCAACTCCCGCAGATTGTGCGCTTGCCCTTGTTCGTCAAGCAGCAGAGAACTGCTTTTCGGATGTGCGCCCATCCACAGTTCCGCCATTGGAAGGTTACCCGGGTTTTCAATCCCATACAGTTCAGTCAACGCGTGTTTACTGCCCCAGGCGTAATTCTGCACACTGTTGCGCATTTTTTGCATAATATTTTCCTGTCATTAAACAGATTGTTAATTTCCATAACGGCGACGGTGGAAACTCCGCTGGAAAGGACTGCACCGTCTTAATGCACGCCATGTTAATGCTTTATATGCCATGATTCCAGAAGGGTAAAAATTCGCACTCATCTGAAAGTGACTTGTTTTGCAAAGGAGAAAACCATGTCAGACACTCGAATCGAAAAAGACTCCATGGGGCCGATTGCCGTACCGGCAGCGCACCTTTGGGGGGCTCAAACTCAGCGTTCGCTGGAGCATTTCCGTATTTCGGAAGAGAAAATGCCGAGAGCGCTGATCGTGGCGCTGGCGCAAACCAAGCGAGCGGCCGCCCGCGTTAATATGGATCTGGGGTTGTTGTCCGCAGACAAAGGCGACGCCATTCTTCAGGCCGCGGACGAGGTGCTGAACGGGCTGCACGCCGGCGAATTCCCGCTGGCTATCTGGCAGACCGGCTCCGGTACCCAGACCAATATGAATATGAACGAAGTGCTGGCGAATCGGGCCAGTGAAGTGTTGGGCGGGGTTCGGGGCAACGAACGGCTGGTGCACCCGAATGACGATGTCAATAAAAGCCAGAGTTCTAACGATGTTTTCCCCACCGCGATGCATGTGGCGGCGGTCACCGTGGTGCGGGAACACCTAACCCCTGAGCTGAAGGTGTTGCAGCAAACGCTGACGGATAAAGCCGCGCAATTCGCCGATATCGTCAAAATCGGCCGAACCCATTTGCAGGACGCGACGCCGCTGACGCTGGGGCAGGAGATTTCCGGCTGGGTGGCGATGCTGGCGCATAACCTGCGTCACATCGAAAACAGTATTCCGCACCTGTGCGAACTGGCGTTGGGCGGCACCGCGGTCGGCACCGGATTAAATACGCACCCGGAATACGCGGTACGGGTGGCGGCGGAACTGGCGTCGCTGACCGGTCACCCGTTTGTCACCGCACCGAACAAGTTTGAAGCGTTAGCCACCTGTGACGCACTGGTTCACGGGCACGGCGCCTTGAAAGGGCTGGCGGCATCGTTGATGAAGATCGCCAACGATGTCCGCTGGCTGGCGTCAGGGCCACGTTGCGGTATCGGCGAAATCGCCATTCCGGAAAACGAACCGGGCAGTTCCATCATGCCAGGCAAAGTCAATCCAACGCAGTGTGAAGCCATGACCATGCTGTGTTGCCAGGTGATAGGAAATGATGTGGCGGTAAACATGGGCGGCGCGTCCGGTAATTTCGAATTGAACGTGTTCCGTCCGATGGTGATCCACAACTTCCTGCAGTCGGTACGGCTGCTGGCTGACGGCATGAAGAGCTTCAACGAGCATTGCGCCGTCGGGATTGAACCTAACCGCGAGCGCATCAACCAGTTGCTGAATGAGTCGCTGATGCTGGTGACGGCGCTCAATCCGCATATCGGTTATGACAAAGCGGCGGAAATCGCCAAAAAAGCCCATAAAGAAGGACTGACGCTGAAAGCGTCGGCGTTGAAGCTGGGCTACCTGACCGAAGAGCAGTTCACCCAGTGGGTACGTCCGGAAGACATGGTTGGCAGTATGAAGTCTTAACGCTTACATGCCGTCATCGGTGTACAGGTGCAGCCGGGGGATCAATAGCCGTAATGGCTTGGCTTTGGGGCGGTGCCGGTGCTGAATGTTATCGGCGTCGTAGTCGTTCAGTTCGCCCATCACGGGGGCCGCGTCCTGGCTGCATAACACCAGCAGCGGCGAAGGGCAGGGATATTGCACCTGCTTCTGCTGTTCCTGATACCAGACTCTGGCGATAGGCTGCACTTTCACCGGTCGTTTTATTTTCAGCAACGCCTGCTCCGGCAGGCGTTTTACATCACGGATTTCCTGCTCCAGCAGGGACGCCCACTGCTCCTTGCTGTACGGCGCCTGGCTACGCCCGGCGTGCAGGCTTTTCTCCAGCTTTTCCAGCAACTCGTCGCGGGTGATATTTTTGATGATGTTCTTATTCGCCCAGCCAAATCGCACCGACGTCGGGTCGACCAGCAGGGTAATAGTGCGGTAGGCGCTGAGCGTGATCAGCCCTTTTAGGTGCGTATGAACAAAATCGAAACGCTGCTCCGGTTCCAGCCCGGATTCCACCGTAATGATCTGTTCCAGTTCTTTTTTCCGCGCGTTGATATCGGTAATTAACTGATGCGCCTGCAGGTATTCCGGCTGATCAACCCGAAAGCATAGTACGCCGGGCAAGCGAATCGCCGCTTTGCTGCTGACGGTTTCCGCGTGGTGGTGAATAAACAGATGACGAAAATGCTGTAAGCCGGCGTCGCGCGCGTCATCGCCTGTGACCGGGGTGACGTGAATCTGCGAGACCGGATCGTGCTCGGTGCCTTTCTCTACCGGCGGAAGGGTAAAGATATGCCCGCCGGCAAAGCGAAGGGTCCGAAACAGCTGATGCATTTCGGACAATTGCGCTTCAAGGGTGGTGAAGCAATGATTCATCCGCTCGATCAGGTCGTAAGCTGCCATTATAACATCCATTTAGTTACAACATACTTATGCATTCTAATACAAACGCTCCGTTTAGCAACCAGCATCGTTATCGTTTTAACAGCGAAAAAAACGGAGAGAAGAGAGGCGGTAAGACGGTGGGGAGACTCACCGGCCGGCGCGTTCAGGCGCGGTGAGTCGCAAATGATACCATTACTGGTGAATCACGCCCTGTTTTTCAGGGACTTCAGTTTCAAGCCGATCCACAGCGCCAGTATCAGCAGGCATGACAGAAACAGCACCAGACCGGTCCAGCCGTAGTGATACCAGAAGAAACCGCCGGAGGTCCCAGCCAGGCTCGACCCCAGATAATAGCAGAACAGATACTGGGATGATGCCTGGCCTCTGGCGCGCAGCGCCCGCACGCCAATCCAACTGCTGGCGACCGAATGGGAAGCAAAAAAACCGGCGGCAAACAGCATCATCCCGACGAACATGACCAGCAACGAGCTGAACAGGGTCAACAGCAAGCCGGATAACATCAGGGCGACACTGCCGACCAGTACCGGCCCCCGGCCAAAACGGGCGATCATCGCCCCGGCACGCGGGGAAGCGTAGCTGCCAGTCAGGTAGACCACCGACAACAATCCCACGACAGTCTGGCTCAGGTTATAGGGAGCGCCCAGCAACCGATAGCCAATGTAGTTGAACAGGGTGACAAAGGTCCCCATCAGCAGGAAACCCTCGGCGAACAACAACGGCAAACCCGCGTCACGCCAGTGCAGGCGGACATTGATCCACAGTGTTTTGGGCCGCAGCGAGCCCGCGCGAAAATGACGGGAGTCAGGCAAGATTCGCCAGAATGTCAGCGAAGCCAGCAGAGCGACCACGCCGATGCAGGCGACAGAGACGCGCCAGTTGAAAAAATCGGTAATAACCCCGGTCAGCAGGCGTCCGCTCATGCCGCCAATGGAGTTGCCGCTGATGTATAGCCCCATGGAGAACGCCACCACGCTGGGGTGAATTTCTTCGCTCAGATACGTCATCGCCACCGCCGCCACACCGCTGAGCGATAAGCCGACCAGCGCCCGCATGGCCAGTAGTCCCGTCCAGTCCGTCATCATCGAACCAATCAGGGTACAGACCGAGGCTAGCAACAGGGACACCACCATCACATTTTTACGACCGATAGTGTCCGACAGCGGGCCGGTAAACAATAACCCGACCGCCATGGTAATGGTGGAGACAGAGAGCGACAGGCTGCTGGTCGCCGGCGACACGCCAAATGCCTGCGACAGCACCGGCAGTATCGGTTGCACACAGTACAGTAAGGCGAACGTCGCCAGGCCGGCGGAAAACAGAGCCAGCGTGACGCGAATGAACGTCGGCGTACCTCGGGTGATAAACGGATTTTTATAAACAGGCGCGTGAGTGTTGCGTTGAGGTTGGATGTCATCGGTGACAGAAACGGACATTCCTTGTGCAGACAGCGGGGTACTCAAAATCAATCCTTATCCGGAGAAAATACGGCAGAAACATCAGTGAGCGCATCATAGAATTGGCTCGATTGTTTTGTATAATATATTAATCATTAATAATGATACTTTATAAATATGAATATCGAACTCAGACATTTACGCTACTTTATTGCCGTAGCGGAAGAACTTCATTTCGGGCGTGCCGCTGAAAAGCTGCATATCTCCCAACCGCCGCTCAGTCAGCAGATACAGGCGCTGGAAGAGCAGATCGGCGCCCAGTTGCTGGAACGTAACAACCGCAACGTGCGTCTGACCCAGGCGGGTGAGCTGTTTCTGAAGGAAGCCTGGGCCATCATCACTCAGGTTAATCAGGCGGCCGAACGCGCCGCCCGTATCCAGCGCGGGGAAATAGGGGAGCTCAATATCGGTTTCACCTCGTCGGCGCCTTTCGTCAAACAGGTTTCGCGCAGTTTGTTGCAGTTTCGTCAGAGTTACCCCGAAGTGCATATCCAGATGCTGGAGATCAACACCAAACAGCAGATTGAACCACTGCTTGACGGCAAGCTGGATCTGGGCGTGATGCGTAACAACCCGCTGCCGGAAACACTACGCCATCAGCTGTTGCTGCATGAGCCGATGGTCGCGGTGGTGCATGAAGAACATCCGCTGGCCGCCGCCCCCGGTGGTCACATCAGTATTCAGCAATTGGCCAGCGAGCCGTTTGTCTTTTTTGCCCGGGAAGTGGGAACCGCGTTGTACGACGAAGTACTGACGTTGCTCAAGAAATACGGCATTACCCCTTACATCACTCAGGAAGTGGGCGAGGCGATGACCATTATCGGGCTGGTGTCTTCCGGCCTGGGGGTGTCCCTGCTGCCGGCGTCATTCCGCCGCATCCGGGTGGATGGCGTCAAGTACCTGTCGTTGCAGGAAAAAGACGCTATTAGCGAAATGTGGCTGGTCACCCATCAACACCGGCCGCTGAACACTGCGGCCCAGACGCTGATCACACTTATGCTGGGCAGCGCCGTCAAAAATATGTGCGGTTAATCACATATCGAATCAAATATTTGACGGCTATTTACAAAAGCTCCACCATAGCCTCAGTTTTTTATTTTACAGCGTAAAAAATACCGATTACGCCTAATCGCAGGAGCCGTTTCAGAGTGATTGTCAGTGGTCAGCCGGGGCACATCGATCAGATTAAACAGATGAATGCAGGTGGCGTTTATCGGCTGATCGATGAAAATGGCCCCATCTCCCGCATTGAGTTGTCCAAACGAGCCCAGCTTGCTCCTGCCAGCATTACCAAGATTGTGCGTGAACTGATGGAAGCCCATCTGGTACGGGAAACGGAGTATCAGGAAATGGGCAGCCGCGGTCGCCCGGCTATCGGTCTGGTGTTGGATACCGAAGCCTGGCACTACCTGTCGGTACGGATCAGCAATCAGGTCATGACGCTGGCGCTACGCGATCTCAGCGGTCATCTGGTCGTGGAAGAACTGGTTGATTTACCTACAGAACATCCGCAATCGTTGCTTGAACGCATCCTGATTGAAATCGATCAATTTTTTATTCGTCATCAGCGCAAACTGGAGCGTCTGACGGCTATCGCCATCACGTCGCCGGGGATGGTGGATTCGTCCACCGGCATGATTCATCGTATGCCGTTTTATGATGTGGAAGAGATGGCAATTGGCCCGGAGCTGGAAAAACGCACCGGCGTACCGGTTTATTTGCAGCACGACATCTGTGCCTGGACGATGGCGGAGGCGCTGTTTGGCGCGTCACGCGGTTGCCAAAACGTCATCCAGATTGTCATCGACCATAACGTGGGCGCCGGCGTCATTACCGGCGGCCGCATCCTGCATGCCGGCAGCCGGACGCTGGTGGAAATCGGCCACACCCAGGTCGATCCTTACGGCAAGCGTTGCTATTGCGGCAATCACGGTTGTCTGGAAACCGTCGCCAGCATAGAAAGTATGCTGGAACTGGCCCAGCAGCGCTTGAAAGGGTCAATGAGTTCGCTGCTGCACGGCTCGCCGTTAACGGTAGAGTCTTTATGCGACGCCGCGCTGAAGGGCGATCAATTGGCGAAAGATATCATTGTAGATGTCGGCAATAACGTAGGACGTATTACCGCCATCATGGTTAACCTGTTCAATCCGGAAAAAATTCTTATCGGGTCGCCGCTGAATCAGGCCGCCGATATCCTGTATCCCGCCATCATCGACTGCATTCGCCGTCAGGCGTTGCCGGCCTATAGTCATCAGCTGCAGGTGACGTCCACCCATTTCTACAATCAGGGAACCGTACCCGGCGCGGCGCTAATCAAGGATGCGCTCTATAACGGTTCTTTACTGATTAAACTGATGCAGGGCTAATCCAGCCATCAACCGCGCAATCAAGGCGCGGTTTCCCGTTGACCGACAAAACATTGCGCTAACGCAAGCCGCTCCGGCGGCCCATCCCCTAGACTTTAGACTTCATCAGTAAGTTTTTTGAGGTTTATTTTTTCAGGTGGGGCCTGCCGGAGTGGTGTTTTCATGTTAAAGCGTATGTTTGTTACAGGAACGGATACTGCCGTGGGGAAAACGGTGGTATCGAAGGCGTTATTACAGGCGCTGACGAAAACGGGCAAAACCGTAGTGGGTTATAAACCTGTCGCCAAGAGCTGTACGGAAACGGAAGAGGGATTGCGTAACAAAGATGCGCTGGTGTTGCAGGAAGCGTCGTCAATCCCATTGACCTACCAGCAGGTTAATCCGGTGTCGTTGCAGGAAGATGAAATCAGCGCCAGTGAACTGGAGATCAATTACTGTGCGATGACCGAGGGCTTGAACCAGCTCAGCGAGTTGTCGGATATGGTTGTCGTCGAAGGCAGCGGCGGCTGGCGTACATTGATGAACGACATGCGAACCTATTCGGAATGGGTGGTTCAGGAGCAACTGCCGGTCGTGCTGGTGGTTGGGATCAAGCTCGGTTGTATTAACCATGCGCTGCTGACGGCGCAAGCCGTTATTAATGATGGGCTGCCGTTGGTGGGCTGGGTGGCGAACCGCATCAACCCAGGTCTGGCCAACTATGCCGAGATCATTCACGCTCTGCGCGAAAAAATCCCCGCGCCCCAACTGGGCGAATTACCGTATCTGCCGCGTGCCGAACAGCGGGACCTGTCCGCTTATATTGACCTTTCCGCTATTAACCAGTCGTTCTAATCTGGCAGACATTCCCTGTTCGTTATTCCAAAGAGCAGGGCATTCCTTATCGCTGCGCCTGATTATCCGTATCCACTCGCTTTTCACTTGTCTGAATAAAGGGCAAAAAAAGGGGGGAACATTGTCCCCCGATGATTAGCTAACCTGTTTAAGCATCAACGCGTTGTATCGGTTAACTATTTGCTGCCAGTAACGACGTGTTTTTCAAAGCCGGTCAGCGAGACTTGCCGGTCGGCGCCGTAGGTGGGAGCAGAACATCGGTGTCATCCGACAAACGGATATAGACGATTTTTTGCGTATCCTGTTCGCAATGGCCAACAACCTGCCCACCATGCTGACTAACCTGATCATTAGGCACAATATCCAGCTCGAAACCCGATTCAGGTACACCGTTCGCGATAATCTTGCGGGCAATATCATCACGAACGCGTTCGCAGGACGCTTGCGCCATTAGCGGTGTAAGCAGCAGTAACAACGTACCTGCCAGCATCGTTTTCTTCATCACATCCTCCTGTCGAGTCGACGGATTTACCAGCCCAGCGATAAGCCGATAAATCCGTTGCCAGTATAGGTGAAAAATCAGGGCGTTACCGGGCGGCCAGAGCGACGGTCAAGGCAACGTAATGAATTGGGCTCCCAGTAAGCATTGAAGTTGGAGCTGGCTTTGCATTTCTCTTCCTGCGCTTCGGCCATATCGGCCTTGTCGAAATCTCTGTCCGCCTTGTCGACCCGTTTTTCGAGATGCTTGTTGACCTTATTACGCAAGGTGCGTGTTTCGTTCCAATCCTCGCTGCTCTGACGCGCCGCTTCTTTGGATAACGCACTGTTGCCGTTATCAATAATGATATGTTGCGCTGCCTGTGCAGACTGCCAGAGGCTCAGACTAAACAGCGATGAAGTAAGAAGAAGGAGTAGATTACGTGTTTTTTTCTGCATGTTTCACCCAGACAGGAATTTCTGTAAATACGATCGTTGTCATAACCAAGAATCATTACGGTGACTATAGCATCCGCCGCCATAACCAAACCATAACCGACCCAAAATATTCAGGAAAATGCCTTTGCCGTAAACGTGACATCAGGAGCGTGGGGGCATATATCTAGCACATTGAATACTCAGAAATGCCAAACAAACCGGGACAAGCGCCCCCCATAACACGGCATTCCAGCCATACAGATTCAGTAGTGCGCCAGACGAAAATGATCCAACAATCATCACGGCAAATACCACGAAATCATTCAGGGACTGCACCTGCGTCTTTTCTTCTGGTCGATGGAAGTCAATGATTTTTGCTGATGCGCCGGTGAAGCCAAAGTTCCAGCCGATCCCCAGCAAAATCAACGACAGCCAGTAATGAAAGACGTCTGTTCCGCTTAATCCGACAAACACTGAGCCTGCTGTAATGAGTAATCCTGCCGCCGCAATACGCATGGCGCCAAAGCGGTTAATCAGCCTGCCGGTGAAAAATCCCGGCCCGTACATCGCAATGACGTGCCATTGAATTCCCAGATTGGCGGCCTGCTGTGAGATCCCGTGCATGTGCATGGAAAGGGGCGCTGCCGTCATCAGGAAATTCATGACCATGTACGCCACAGCGCCGCTGAATACCGTCCTCAGAAAACCGGGCTGGCGAACTATCTCCCGCAAAGGACGTCCTCCTGATTTTGTTGCAGCCACTGGCTCTGCGGGAGTCACCCCCTTCAGAATGAAGGCAGAAATTGCCGCAACAAGCGCCTGCGCAATAAAGGTAATCGCGAACGGATGAGCCGGCCAGAGGTTCATTGTGCCCGTCACCAGCATGGGGCCGATTACACCTGCCACCACGCCTCCACCCATAACCAGTGACAACGCGCGGGCACGACGTTCTTTCGTAACGCCATCCGTTGCTGCAAAGCGGAAACTCAGCGCAACCGCTGCATAGGCTCCCCCCAGAAACGCAGCGATACAAAACAGTAAAAACGAGCCAATCACGACAGCCAGTGCAGCCGTCAGGCCAGTAATGACCCCGGCCCCAGTGCCGGTCATGAAGGCGGCTTTACGTCCGTTTTTTCTCGCCAGTGCGCCAAACGGCAGGATACAGGCCGCCATACCCAGCACGAACATTGTGATGGGAAGCGTGGCCAGCGAGCCACTGGGTGCGATGGCATTACCCACAATCGCACCGGTTACATAGAAGACCACCGAGTTAGCCCCGGCGAGTGCCTGGGCCGCCGCCAGGCGGATGATATTATTATTCTGCTCAGCGACAGGCAGAGCGTGTTCTGTGGTCATCTGATTATTTATCCTGATGTATTGTCAGCACAATCCGGTAACGCGCCTTTCCCTCTCTAAGTCGGCTGAGCGCGTCGTTCGCCCGTTCAAGCGGCATAAGCTCCGTGACAGGAAGCGCCTGAAAGAGATGGCTGAAACGCAATGCGCGCTCAGTTTCCGCTGGGGTGCTGACGAAAGAGCCGGTCCCTGCATACGGTATCCACATGGGTGCCGTCTATTTTCCAGGCAGACCTCATGAACAGCAGAGAACGAGCTGCGTAGCCGTTATTGATTGATCCTTGAATCACCTGCGCGCTGTTGGCATACGGCGTGGCAATTGGTAACCGTTTGCCGCGCCGAAAAGCGAAGAAGGGAATTTACTCGTCGCGATTAACCTTCAGACCGCCGTAGGTTTGGCTCACCGGCATCATTTCCAGCGTGTTGATGTTGACGTGAGCCGGCAGCGTCGCTACCCAGAATACCGCTTCCGTCACATCTTCCGGCGTCAGCGGGTTGGATTTGTCATAAGTCTGACTGACCTTGGCCTCATCCCCTTTGAAACGCACGGCAGAGAACTCGGTTCCGCCCACCAGACCCGGCTCAATATTGGTTACCCGCACCCGGGTGCCGGACAGGTCGGCGCGCAATCCCAGGCTGAACTGGCGTACGAACGCCTTGCTGGCACCGTAGACGTTCCCGCCCTGATAAGGCCAGTTGCCCGCAGTGGAACCGATATTAATGATATGACCGGCATTGCGCGTCACCATTTCCGGCAACAACGCATGGGTCATAAACACCAGCCCCTTATTGTTGGTATCGATCATGGTTTCCCAGTCGCTGACGCTGGCTTTGTGAGCCGGCTCCAGCCCTAATGCCAAACCGGCGTTGTTGACCAGCACATCAATATTGCGCCATTCGGCGGGCAAAGAAGCGATGGCCTGCTCAATAGCCTGTCGATCGCGAACATCGAGACGCAGCGTGAGAAGCGCAGCGCCAAACTCGGCTTTCAGTGCATCAAGACGATCCTGACGGCGGCCTGTAGCGATGACCTGATGGCCTTCCTTGATAAACCGCCGGGTAATCGCTTCACCAAATCCCGCCGTTGCGCCGGTAACAAAAATAATCATGCGTTTTTCCTCTTTCATTCCTGACTGCAGTGATCCCGAACTAACCTGATGACTCTGTGCTACGTATCGAAAAAGCCAGCCTTATCGGCCGCTGTGACACCATCATAACAATGAGCATACCTTAACCCTGATGCTATCTCTATGTCAGCATTGATCTTTTCGGTAAGCCTCGCAGACGGGATTCATACTTGCAGGATGTTGCAAACATAATGTCGGGCAGGATTCCAGCCTGACCAAAACAAGTTTGTCACACGTGGTTTTTTCACACTATATTGCTTTTTCGAGGCAATTATTGGTCCAGGTATTGATAACACGGGTAAGGAATAAATATGGAAAGCAGTAAAAGTCACCAGCAGTCCGTCGAGCAACAATTTGGCGAGCAGGCCAGCGCCTACCTGAACAGTGCCGTTCATGCGCAGGGAGAGGATTTGACCGAACTGGCTCGCCGTCTGCAGGGTAAAAGTCATGCCAGCGTGCTGGATTTGGGCTGCGGCGCCGGTCATGTCAGCTTTACCGTTGCCGGCCTGGTCGACAACGTAGTGGCATGCGATTTGTCGCCGCGCATGCTGGATGTCGTAGCCAGCGCCGCACAGGAAAAAGGCCTGAGTAATATCAGGACGCAACAAGCGGTGGCGGAATCATTGCCGTTTGCTGACGATAGCTTTGACGTGGTGATCAGCCGTTATTCGGCCCATCACTGGCAGGATGTCGGGCAAGCCTTGCGGGAAGTAAAAAGGGTGCTGAAACCAGGAGGCGAAGCCATCCTCATGGATGTGATTTCACCTGGGCACCCGGTGCTGGATGTGTATTTACAAACCGTAGAAATGCTGCGCGACACCTCGCACGTACGCGATTATACGCCGGGTGAATGGCTGACGCTGCTGAGCGAGGCCGGGCTGACAGTACGTTCGCTGCAAACTTCGCGCCTGCATCTGGAGTTCCAGAGCTGGGTGACGCGCATGCGAACCCCTGAACATTTTGTCACCGCCATTCGTGCTTTGCAGCAACAGATGTCGGCCGAGGTCACACGGCATTATGACATTCAACAGGATGGCTCCTTCACCACCGATATTGCGTTTATCGTCGTCAGCCAGGGGTAATAGTATCGCCCCGGTGGGGCGATACGACGAGTCATACGCCGTGCATTTCCTGATTATCTGCTTCAACGGCGTCGTACAGCCGCTCCAGAATATCAGGGAATGCCGACTGAACTCGGTTCCAACTGGGTACAAACGGTTTATCTCCCGGACTTTCGCTGTATGCCTGGCCGGACTGGGTAATGACATCGGCAAACAGTTCCACTGCCGATTCCTCGGTATGCCGGTCAAAATGCAGGCCGTTCATGCGCGCATCGTGTTCAAACGAATCGATCATATCCAGCGCGGTGCGGTAGTAAGTGGCGCGCAGCACCCGGAATGAATCGGTCGTGATGTTGACGCCCTGAATCGCCAGTTTGCGGTACAGCGCTTTGGTGATGTCCATCGCCATACGCTGCAACCCGGAGCTGGGGTCGTTTTCCGATATCGGCTGATGCTTGTGGTCATAGTTATCGGCAATATCCACCTGGCAGATACGGCTGGTCGCCGTTCCCCGATGGATTTCCGACAACATGCCGATCTCCAGCCCCCAGTCGCTCGGGATGCGTAGATTACGCAGCACATGGCTGCGCATGGCGAACTCACCGGATAACGGGTAGCGGAAACTGCGCATATATTCGAGATAATCCGAATTACCGTAAACGCTTTGCAGCGATTTCAGCAGTGGGAATACCAGTAGCCGCCCGACGCGCCCGTTTAATTTTCCTTCGGCTACCCGAGCGTAGTAGCCTTTACAAAAGTCGTAGTGGAAATGGGGATTGGCGATCGGGTAGAGCAGGCGGGCCAGCATGGCGCGGTCATAGGTGACAATGTCACAATCATGCAGCGCGATGCACGCAGTACGGCGTGATGCCAGAGTATAGCCGACGCAAAACCAGACATTTCGGCCTTTTCCCTGTTCCATCGGCGCCAGATCCTTATCGGCCAGTTCCTGGCTGAGCCGTGTCAGACGGGGGCCGTCATTCCACAAAATGCGGTGCCGCTGTGGGAGTCGGGAAAAGAATTGTCGGGCAAACAGAAACTGATCGCGGTCCGCCCGATCAAGCCCGATGACAATCTCAGACAGATAGGGTACCTGGGCCAGCATATCGATAATCTTGTCCAGCGCCGGTCCTTCCAGTTCTGAAAACAGGGAAGGGAGGATTAGCCCCATGCTGCTTTGACCAGAAAACACCTGCAGCTCGTATTCCAGCTCCTCTACGCTGCGTCGGGTAAGATTATGAAAGTTGGTGATAATACCATCCTGATAAAACTCACTCATGTTGTGCGCCTCCCTAATCAATCAAGCAGTTCAGCCCCATAACGGCTGATAAAATAGGTTAATCCTTCACTCCAGCCAGCCGGTCCGGCAGCCAGTGTGCGATAGGATTGACCACAAAAATAGGGTGACAACGTCACCTTTTCGCTAACGTGTCCTTTAATGATGACGGCATAATCGGTTGCTTCCAGCAGCGAAATGTCATTCGGTCCATCACCTAAACCGAGGGTGATTGGCGATGAATGGGCTGTTAATTCAATACGATGCTTCAGCCAGTTGACGGCTGCGCCTTTACTGACGCCTTCGTGCATCACGTGAAAAAAACGGCCGCCTTCGGTCAGCAATAAGTGCTTTTGAGCCAGACACGCCCTAAACATTTCCAGTGATGCTGCATCCCCTTGCCACAGCACGGGTTCTGAGGCGGTACGTTGGCGGGCCAGAGCAGCTTGCGACAGCGTCAGACCGGTGGCGGCCGCCACGGCGGCATCGTCCATATCGACAAAGCCATGAAACAAAAATCCATACTGCTCGCGTAAAGCCTGTAACTGTCGGCAAATGTCGGGATAAGTACGTGAAGTGGGCGGTCGTGATGTCTGCAATCGTGTTTGCCAGGATGCCGGCAGCAGAATATGCGCGCCGTTTTCCGCGATGGCGGGCATGTCGTGCAATTCCAGTTCTTGCTGAATCGACATAATTTCTGCCGCGGTTTTGCTGGTCGTGATAACCACCGGCACACGTTGGGACCGCAGCCGCCTCAGCCACGGGAGAGCCTCATCCCAGCGGTAGCTGTGGTGGTCCAGCAACGAGCCATCAAGATCGGTAAAAATAACCCAGTTTTTAGTCACTTCAGGCATTTCGTCTCCTATAAGCGCTCGACAGGTATTGATTTATCCAGAGTACGGCACAAGACAAACTGACATGCGGATCGGGCGGGAAACGCTATTTGCCTGATTATTTTGATGAAAATGATTTGAGTGCTTTATTAAGCCTATGCACAGATCACAGTTTTCGCAAATTCAGCGCCAAAATGACCGTTGAAGCAAACTGCTGGCGAAAAATCAGGACTGAGCATAAGGTAAAAACTATTGATTATCTCAATCTAAAGAGAATGTTCATGACGACCAGGATGCAAGATCTGCGGCTGGCCACAGCCAGTAAAACGGATTACCGATGGATAGAAGCATTAAGCAGAGCAAATATGATGGCTTATATCGGCGTTATGGCCTGATCTGGAATGGAGAACATTACAGTACCTTACTGCATTCACTCAATGTATTGGTTATCTGTTCTCGCCAGCAGAGCGCCGGGTTTGTCAGCCAGCAGATTAATAGTCAGGATTCGTTTTGCCTGATAAACGATTTGCAGCTTTACCCACAATGGCAACAAAAAGGTATTGGGACATGGGTATTAGAACAAATCGAAGGGCAAGCACAACAACAGGGGCTAAAAAGCCTGCGCATTTGTGCCTTTCGGGATAACCCGGCCAAAGGTCTTTACCAGCGTCATGGCTTCAGACAGGTCAGTGAATCGACGGAGATCCTCAGACTGGAAAAAACATTAAGGTGACAAGGAAGAACAGTAAATTAAGTTCGCATTCGAATCCCCGCGGGCATGGAGAGAGCATGAATAAAAAATCGGTGAAGGCATTGTCAGTTGTGTCGCCGGCAGGACAGCTCATTGCATCCGGAAGAAAAACCATTGAGGTGCGAAAGTGGTTGCCGGATATCACTCCAGACGAAGAGGTCGTTCACTCCAGATGATATCCCAGCGGCGGGCGCATCCAGCTTTGAAGATGGCTGGTATGCCTGGGAACTTTGTAATGTCAGGCAACTGCGGGCAGATCAGTACGTCAGAGCTGCGCGAAAGATTTATTATATTGAATACCGATACCAGCCAGGAACGCCAGAATCCGCCTGACCTTACAATGGTTCGCATAATGTATATTATGTTAAATTACATCTGGTGGGCAACTAGCCCATTCAAGTCACAATCAATCATACACTTACCCTTTCCATGTCGTTGCGTGGTAGCTGAAGCCAAGGCATACACCGTTGAGATTAAGCAGCCTGACCGGATAGATGCTTAGGATCCATTAGTCCACTATTTTGACTACCGTCATCACCCCTTCCAGCAGAATCTCTCTTTCTGGATTGTGATGAGCAATTCCGCTCCAGTATTTCTGTGCGGCCAGGAGTTCCTACAACGAACTTGATTCAGCGCTCAGGTTCCGCCCATCAGGCTTCAGCGTGTTCGGAATGGACAGTCAGCGAACTGTTCTTGTCGCTCGTTCTCAAACTCCATCTCTCGAATACGTGCCTGCAAAAGTTGCAGCCGCCATCTGATGCCATTCCCTGCGCTTCTGTGCTCCGGCTCGGCCGGATGCCTAAAATCACACGATTCTTCTTAAGTAAGGGAGTTTTTTTATAAAAAAACCGAAACCACGCAACATACGAAAACAATCATGGACATCAACGGTATGGAGAAGATGGAATAATCGATCCATCGTCTTGCTGCCAGATAATAAAAAACCTCAATGAAAACAGGATGAATTAAATAAATACCCAGGCTAACATCAGATAAAAATTTTAATTTATTGCTATGGGCTTTATCCAGATGAATAAATTTCAAAATCCGCATAAAAGAGACAGACATAACTATGACATTGAAACTTAAATAACTATAAAAATAAAGACCTATCTCTTTCCCTGAAAAATAAGACAGTAAATAGTAACAGGCACAAGTTAAAGACAATGAAACTAAAAACAGAAATATATAGAATGAAAGGGGTTTAGTGGTGTGTGTTTTCGCGATTAAATGACCACTGATGTAATACGGAACATAATAAATGAACTCACCAACAAACAAGAAGTCACTATTCCCGATAAAAAAATTATACATGTCACTTAAAGAGCAAAAAACAAACATCAGGAAAACGAAAAACAATAGCCGCTCTTCACTCGTATTAGCCACTAAAATCCTAATCAGCGGAGTGAACATATAGAGCCCTATTATCATGTACAAAAACCACATATGATAATAAGGCCTTCCATTCATGATGCTTTTTAGTATATCACCCTCCCCCTCGCCATTGAGTTTAGTTTTAAACACACCCCATGAAATAAAGAAAAAAGACCAAAACAACAATGGAACCAATATCTTACCTATCCTTTTTTTATAAAAAACAGATAGACTGTCGATCTTTTCAGGAGAAAGCAGTAGCGCCCCGCTGATCATAATAAAAACCGGGACACACCAACGAACTGATGAGTCATATAAATTACCCGCCCACCAGGAAAAAGCCCCAAGTTCGGCCTGGGTCACAGTATAAGCAGAGATATGCAAAACAATAACAGCAAAAGTTGACACAATTCTAGCTATATAGAGCCATTCCATTCTATTATGTTCTCTTTGTTATATTTATCATGAATAATAAACAATGCATTATGTTTTATCGATAATAATTAGAACTTATCCCAGGCAATAACTGTTGATTGGCGTGACCAGAACGTATACCCGGATAACGCATTTTTAACAGGCAAGGGAATTGCCCGGAGCAATGGACGAGCGTAACGAGTAACCTGGAATATGTAAAGATATCGAGGCTACCAGGTTAAAAAGTGACAACTAAAATCATCCTAACGGGATAATAGCTTAATCATATCACAGTAAAAATAGCATTCCACGCATAAAACACGCTACTGACGGTATAAAAGAAATTTTCTCCTCATTGTTTGTGAAATTGTTTGTGAAATTGTTTGTGATCGAGGCGTCATCGGTCTCCCCCTCCTTCTGATTAACTACATGTCAGCACGGCCTGAGCAACCAGTGGTAGTTAGCGTTATGTTCACTACGGACATACCGCCATTGCGATTCCACGCAGATGATTACTTTAAGCAAATATGATTATTTTTTGCCCACTGCCTTAATCTTCCATTAGCATTGGCATAGGGTGATGAGGTGTTAAATGAGATCATGCGTCCCATTGTCCATTTGCCATACCATGACTTTCCATACAGATCTTCATTAGTGCGCTCATCAATAAGCTTCACTATTTCATCTTTTGCCGACTGAAGGTGGTTTATTAACGACTGGTAATTTAATTCTTTGTAATCTATGTAAAATTTCTGGGCCAGGAGCCCAAGTTGATTCCACTTATAACCGGTTTCCGGGAAGTCGACAGGCTGACCTTTTGCATCACCGGTAATCCATTTTACCACCAGCGTGTTCCATCCCAGCAAATACGCAACCAGATCACACACGCTCATCTCCGTGCCTTTTGCATGGCCATCCATCGATTTATCCGAAGTGAGTTCAGGTGGAATAGCGTTGAGGTAACCGATTAATTTAGCAAAATTTTTATCAATAGCGGAAAGCAGTTCGGATTTTGTTTGCGGCACACCCATCAAGAACTCCCTCTCAGTTTTAAAACAGATGCCATGAAGGTACCGTCTGGTGTTTGAAAAACAATCAATTATGTACCACTCATCACAACAGGGGAAGACTCATGAAAAAACACCGGTTCAGACTCGTGCCGGGTGCGTACGTGATCGTACGGGTATTCTATGAATCCAGGCATTACTGGTGATATCTCAGATGATGCGCGGACACTAATGAGGTGCAACGGTCAGGCTGGCACGAATCCCCATGACCGCTGTCATTAATTTCCAATCAGTTCTCGATTGAAGATGATGAGTATCATTGCATTACATCATGTAATTTCCCTACTTGTTCCTCCTGGCATTATATTTAAACAACTCCGGGAAAAATAATTTCTTTATTTATGGTGAATGATTATTTTATTAATTTATTTTAAGATTTATCTTATTCACCGGAATATAAATATTTAACAATGTTAATGTGAAGCTGGACATGCTTCTATCTTACATCAAATAATATATGGACGTGAATATGATGAAATTCAAAACGGCTTTATTAATATCTTCAGTATTATTACCTCTGTCTCACAGTTCTCAGGCTGCCTGGGAGCTTGGCGATATCTGCTATGGCTATGCGACCGCCACAGGCTCGGGTTATTCCGGCGGTGCTTTATTGTTGGATCCGATCCCTGCCAATATGGAGATAACCGCGTTAAACAGAACACAACTGGACTATAAAGGTGTTAAAGCCGCACTCGCCGGAGCTTATCTCAAAGTCACCGGGCCGAAGGGAAGCACCATTGTATATGTTACTGATTTATACCCTGAAGGCGGCGATTGCGCACTGGACTTGTCATTCAATGCGTTCGAGAAAATTGGCAATTTACAGGATGGAAAAATTAATATCCAGTGGGAGCTGGTAAAAGCGCCGGTAAGCGGCAATGTAGTGTACAGAGTTAAAGAAGGTTCTAATCCTTATTGGGCGGCAGTGCAATTCAGAAACGTCAAATATCCGATTATTGGGATGAAGTATCTGAAAGGCAGTCAGTGGGTTAGTGCGCCAAAAACAGATTACAATCATTTTATTCTGGAATTCGTTGGCAAAAATGATATTCCGATCGAATTTACCGATATCAAAGGCAATATATTAAGCGATACGCTTCCGCCGATGTCAGACAGCACGTCATCCGCCTATTTGATCACCGGGAAAGTACAACTGCCCTAATCTCCATGATGACAAGATGCCGTTGAGTAATGAGAGTTACCGGTTACACCGGTAACTCTTTTTTCAATTCCCTTCGCTTTTTCCATTAAACCGTAATCGCAACATTCACAACATTCGCGTTTTTGCCCATAAGCCGGTTATCCACGCCGTGCTTTGCTAAACGCACACGGTATTGCGCATGTGTACTGCCGCTGCTGACAACGCCTCGCCTGCCCCGCTGATAGCCAACGCCATGCTGCGTGCCCGCAACATTCCCTTGACAGTTCAAGAATGCCAATGCAAAACTATACCGTACGGTTTAGTTAAAAGCTCAGCACGCACTTATCGCTAAACGGGGTTAACCAGGGAGCTAACGCCGTATAGAGAAGGTTTCCGCCTTCATCAGGGAAGTGTTACGTCATTCAACAACAGTTCTTTATTACAGGATCCGTCAAATGAAAGCATTCGCCCGGGCCGCCCAGCCAGCCATCGTGACTCTCGCCATCTTTTTGGCCGGTTGTTCTGGTAGCCAACAACCCTTACGCTACACCGGTATTGGGTCATCAGCCCAGTTGACCCCTAACAGCGGTGATGCATCCGACCGAATCCCCTTCAAGTACGCCGCGCCGGTTGACTGGAAAAAATACAACAGCATGATCATTGAGCCTGTCGTGGTTTATTCAGGCAGCGACAATCAGTTTGGCGACCTGTCCGCGTCTGACAGGCAACAACTTGCCGCCTATATGCAAACAAAGTTCGAAGAGGCGCTGCGCCCGCGTTTCAGATCAGCGACAGCATCTGCGCCAGATGTTTTGCGGCTGAAATTGACGCTTACCGGCGCGGAAACCACCACGCAGGTCGTGGGGACATTCACCAAATTCGACCTTGCCGGCGGGCCTTACAACATTGTGCAATCTATCCGTGGGAAAGAAGGCATGTTCAGCGGATCGGTGAGTTACGCTGTCGAGATCTACGACTCGACTTCCAATCGCTTGCTCCATGCCTATGTCGCCAAACAATACCCGAACGCCATGAATGTTTCTGCCAGCATTGGTTCGTTGAGTGCGGCAGAAGTCGGGCTCGATAAAGGCGCGGAAGAGCTGGCCGGCATCCTGAAATAAGCTATCCCCGTTGACCGGCAGAATCGCCCGCGACGCGTTCCCGCGGGCCCCTCGCGGTTATACCGGTGAATGCTAAAGCCAACAGAACAGATAGACGAAGAACCGGTTATCTGTTTCACCTCTTAAATCTTGCTGAGTCTGTCCGCCGCGATGAAAAGCTACCCGTATTTGATCGCCTGCCCACACTGCGGCTGCGTGTATCGCCTCCGCCCCCTGGTCGGTAAAGATGCGGCGCAATGTGGGCGTTGTCTGGCCATTCTTTATCGCTCATCCCCGATGGAGCCGGCACGTTTACTCCCTCTGGCCTTGGCTTCCGCCGTCACCTTTTTGATGGCCAACGCCTGGCCTGTCATGACGGTGAGTTTTCATGGGCTAACGCATGACGTAACGCTCTGGCAATCCATGTGGTCGCTTGCTCAGGGCGATACCTTCCTGCTGGCGTGGTGCGCGGTGTTGTTTCTTATTCTTGCCCCTTCATTACAAATCATGCTGTTAACCTGGATTTTGTTGTTCGCAAGCGCCGGTCGACGAGCGCCGGGCTTTATTGCCCTCATGAAAACGCTACGCTGGCTACGCCCCTGGAACATGATGGAAGTGGGCCTGCCCGGTTTTCTGATCGCGGCGGTGAAACTGTCCGGCCTGCTGGATGTTGCTGTCGAGCCCGGAGGGTGGTTTCTGGTTGCCTCATTGATGCTGGTTCTGATCATTACCCGTCAGGATAATCATTGGCTTTGGTCGCTTGATTCGGCCGTTCATCGTGGAAGGACGCATCATGCATAAAGCGCCTTCAGCCCGTCAGATGAATGTCTGCGATTGCCCGGTTTGCGGTCTGGTTTGCGACGCGCCGGCGCCGAATGACCGCGCGGCCCGTTGCCCACGTTGTCACACCCGACTTGATGCATATTCCCCGGGAAGCACCGCCTTGTCGTGGGCTTTGCTGCTTGCCGCCCTGATTCTTTATATTCCGGCCAATACCCTGCCGGTGATGTACACCAGTCTGCTCGCCAGCGGCGGCGAAAGCACGATTATGACTGGCGTTATCGACTTCTGGCAGCACGGTTCGTATGGCATCGCCCTGATAATATTTATTGCCAGCGTCGTGATTCCTTGCATGAAATTCCTGTCCCTGATGACCCTGCTGGTCACCGCCCGTCGGAAAAGCGGATGGGCAAGACGCGAACGTACCCGGCTCTACCGCATAACGGAATGGATAGGCCGTTGGTCCATGCTGGATGTGATTGTCGTTGCGGTGGTGTGCAGCCTGGTTCGTTTTCATACGCTGGGCGAAGCGGAACCCCGCCCCGGCATTCTGTTTTTTGGGCTGGTGGTTATCCTGACCATGCTCTCCGCCATGAGTTTCGACCCGCGTTCGATCTGGGAGGATGAGCAATGAATCAGATGTTACCGGGTGAGATCACCGCCATTCGTCGTAACTGGCGCCATGCCGTTATCTGGTTTGTCGCGGTTATCGCGCTGGCGGTAAGCCTCGCCATGCTGGTTCAGTCTCGGCTGTCCGCCGGTCCTGACATCACCATTTCCTTTCGCGGTGCGACAGGGCTTGAAGCCGGTAAAACCACGGTCAAATACAAAGACGTTACGGTCGGAATAGTAAAAGATATCGTTCTTAACGATGACGGCTCTCGTGTTCTGGTCAGGGTTCAACTGAACAAAAACGCAGAGAATCTGGCACGTACCGGCTCACGGTTTTGGGTAGTCAGGCCGCGCGTAAGGATGAGCGGCGTCAGCGGCATTGATACCCTGTTGTCCGGCGCCTATATCGGTGTGGACAAAGGTTATTCCCCGGAAGCCCGGCGCGAATTTACCGGTCTGGAAACCCCGCCCGCCATTATCAATGACATGCCCGGCAGCCACGTTGTCATTGACGCCGACGATCTGGGATCGCTGGATATCGGCTCGCCGGTTTATTACCGCCGGGTACAGGTTGGGCGCCTTGCCTCTTATCATCTGAAAGAAGATGGCCGTGGCGTCAGTCTGCAGGTTTTCATTGACGCGCCTTATGACCGACTGGTGCAGCCTGACACCCGCTTCTGGAATGTCAGCGGCGTCGATTTATCCGTCGGCACCAACGGCTTTCGCCTGAAAACGCAGACCGTGGCCGCGGTGCTGGCCGGCGGCATCGCGTTTGCCACACCGGATGGCAATAAAACGCCGTCGATTAACGCCCCGGTCAGCTACCGACTGGCGCAGGATCAGGAATCCGCCATGTCGGCGCCGGACGGACCGGCAATTCCATTCCGGCTTCGGTTTGAACGTGCTTTGCATGGTCTGGATGTCGGCGCGCCGGTAGAATTTTCCAGTGTTACCATCGGCCGGGTCGTGGCCGTCACGCTGGATTATAATCCCACCGGCTACCGTTTCCCGACGGTAGTGGATGTTGAGGTGTACCCCGCACATCTGGGGAGTTTGCTGAATAAACTGTCTGGTTCATCGCCATCTGCACCCTCTTCGGCGGCTGCAACCGCCAACAGAGCCGCCCAATTCACCCGCGATCTGGTCGCCCACGGGCTGCGGGCCCAGGCGGTTCCCGGCAACCTGTTAACCGGGCAACTGTATATTTCATTCGATTTTGTGCCTGATGCCCCCAACGTTCCCTTTAATTCAAACGCTCGCCCTATCGAATTACCGACCGTCAGCGGCGGGCTGGATAAACTGCAGGCGCAATTGGGCAGTATCGTCGCCAAAGTTAACAAAATGCCGCTGGAGTCCATCGGCAACAACCTGAACAACACCCTGGTTGAACTGAACAAAACGCTGCGTCTGGTCAATAGCCAGACATTACCGACGGCGAATAGCCTGATGAAACAAACGCAGCTGACGACGGAAAACGCCCAGGAACTGATAGCGGAAGACTCGCCCTTGCTGATTCATTTTACCCAGACGTTGCAGGAGGCGAGCCGGACGTTACACACCCTGAGGGCGTTTACCGAACAGCTTGAGCGCAACCCGGAGTCGCTGCTGCGTGGACGCACACCGGATCAGCCCCCTGACGCAGCGGATGACCGCGCGGCTTCACCCAAAGGAAAACATCCATGAAATTGATGCTGCCGCTGCTCGCTGTCATCGCGGTTCTGACGCTACCGGCCTGCCGTTCCCCACAGGTTCGTTACCATACGTTGGTTCCCCCTGCCGCCGATGTGGTATACCCGCACCCGGCGTCATTCGCGATTGATTTATTACCGGTCGACGTACCGGCGCAGGTGGACAGGCAGCAGGTGGTGATTCGCGATGGTCAGGATGGCGCCATGATTCTTGATAACGATCGCTGGTTGAGCCCGCTGAGCGATGAGATTCACACGGCACTGTCGTCACTGCTGGTCCGGCGGACGGGCGCCCCAAATGCCTCGGGGCAGCCCCTTCCGCGCGATATCCCGGTGCTGCGAATCCGAATGCAGATTCGACGCTTTGACAGCTGGCCCGGTCAGTTCGTCTCGCTAGACGCCGACTGGAGTCTTAGCGTCAAAAACGGCGATAAACGCCTCAAACTGTCTTGCCGCAGCCAGTTGACGGAAAGCGCCGTCGGCGATAACGCGCGCCTGTTTTCTGCCTGGCAAAAGATTATTGAGCAGGTCGCGACGCAGATGACGGAAACCGCCCGGCGGTGGCAACAACATGGGGACAACATAGCCTGTCAATCGTGAAGCACAAAAGCGGCATGCAAATAAACAGCAGGAACAAACCGGTGGGAGGCGTCAATGCGTGATGGCAGGCGTTTCCTGCAACAGGAACCAGCTCGGTTACCCGGTCTGGCTCCTGTTTCATACCCAGAGGCGTCGCGCTAAATATGGCTGCCGATGGACAGACAACCGTTCAGGATCATGGCGGCCATGATGATGCAAACCAGACCAACAATTCTCATGTTCTTTCCTCACTCACAACCGAATAAGATGGCTTCCCCCTAGAACAGGGAGACACAGCCGGTCAGCATACAGACAGCCGCAGCAAATCCCGCCAACGCCAGAAATTTCATGCTCTATTCCTCAATAATTAAACTGTACGGTTTAGTTTATATAAAGAAAAAACACTGTCAAGCCGCTGATGGTCTGAAAAGAAGCGGATAAAAGCGAACTCAGCGCGTCATGGTGTGGTATCGGAGGTGTCGGAGAAGTGGCGTCGCGCAAACGACGGTAAACGGGAACATCAGCAGCCGGCGGGAATTCATTCTCTGAACAAGTCACCGGCCTGCGAGTGGTTTATTGGTCTTTCCGAAAAGATGCCCCATGCAGAAAAAGCTCGACGCCATTTCTCACCATTTCCCTGATTCGCGCCGGCGAACAATCGGGCGGTTCACGCTGCAATAGCATTGCATCCGCTTCCGCCTTGACCAGCGCCGTAAACTGTTTGGCCCTTAGCGCGGGATCTGCCTGTGTCAGCTCACCTTTTTGCATGGCATCGGCCATGAGATCGGCCAGCCTGGCCATGCTTTCTTGCGTCCCCGAGCCCTGAAATAGCTCGCCAATGTCAGAATGGCCGGCCTCGCCAACCACAATACGATAGATTTGCAGCGCCGGATTCCCGCCGGTCAGCACGTGCATCATTTTCTCACCAAAGCGCGTCAGCTTATTCTCCAGGGAAAGCAGCCCCGCTTCCGACGTGCTGAGTTCTGCCGCCGCCTCCGTCAAAAAGCGCGTACTGTAGGTGCGTACGATCGTCTCAAACAACTCCTCCTTTGAGGCGAAGTAGTTATAGAGCGTTGCTTTCGATCCCCCCACTCGTTTAGCCACTTCATTCATGGATGCCCGCTCGTATCCCGTTTCCTGAAAAAGCTGAGTGGCGGCATCAATAATCGCCTGCCGTTTTTCCTCGGTCAGTGTTCGCATTACTCCTCCTCTGGCACCTGTCCGGATGGTTCAGTCAGCGCTATTTTTAGGTAACCGGACAGTACAGTTTAATTATGTCGCAGTATGCCATATTTCGGCGGTTCAAGAAACCGCGCGGCGTCGACCATTCCCATCATGTGTAAGGCGAATTTCGATAGCCGCTTGTTCAGCACTTAAAATTGTACATTTGTATTAAAATAGATATTTAAGTCCTTTAAATTGATTTAAATGAAAATTTAAAAGAATTAAATTCTGATTATAAAATCATAAATGGTTTTTTGATCCAAAAGTTCATTCTGTTTTTTTGAGCAAGACTGTCAAATCCACGCTATTCTCTTCTTACTGCCGGCAAGGATACGATGCAGGCCAGATTACGGAACGCCGATATCGCCCGCCTTTATCGTGGGCTGGCGTTCCCGCTGACGCCCGGAGAGGAACCATGAGATCGAAAAGCGAAATCACAGCAGAACAACTGATACGCAGCGCGGCGACCATCATTCGGCGTGATGGCCTGCACGCTTGTACACACCGGGCAGTCGCTGAAGAGGCGCAGATGTCGCTGGGCGCCACCACCTACCACTTTAAAACGCTGGATGATCTGCTGGCCGCGGTGATGCATCAGGCGATTGAAGACTTTGCGGTCAGCACCCGGCATTGGCTTTCTCTGCGGGGAACCGATGATCCCGCCGGGATCCTGACCGATTTCGTCTTCTGGACTATCGGCGAGCGCTCAAGGTTGACTCGTGAGTACGAACTGTTCGTCGCCGCGGTTTCCCGCCCTCTCCTGCGGCCGCACGCGGCCGAGTGGCTACATGCTCACGAAACGATATTGGGCGAGCATTTCGGTTTCAGCCGCCCGGTGTCGCAAGCGGCGGTATCGTTCACCGATGCCTGGCTGATGCGCGGCATTCTGAGCGGCGTCGATGACTTGCCGGATGTGGATGTGATTCGGGCGGCTTTTCACGCCATCGTCACCAATAGGTCCGCCATCGGTCCTTAAGGCACACCGATGCGGGTCACCGTCACCCGCGGGTTCGAAATGAAAATGGAAACGAAACATGTTCCTCCGGGGTGGCTAACTGCCCCGGCAGGCATGACTTTGCCGGTAATAAGCGACCGGTAAAACAGGAGCAGTACCTACACGGGAAAAGTACTTATATGGGAAAAATACCTATATGGGGAAAGTACCTACACGTAACCAAGGACTATCGTATGAAGAATGTGAATAACGCGATGAAGGCAGCCGGGCTGATGCTGGCTCTCGCGGGAGGCACGGCCGCCTTTTCTGGGTATGCCGCCACTGCGCCGGAACAGCGATCGCTGGACCAGATTTACCAGAGCGCGCTGAGAGAAGGCGGTGTGGTCACGGTCTACGCCGGCGGTGATACCGCAGGCCAGCAGGATGGCATCAAGCAAGCGTTCGAAAAACGCTTTCCGGGCATGACGCTGAATGTCATCGTGGATTACAGCAAGTTTCATGACGCCCGCATCGACAACCAACTGGCTACCGACAGCCTGATTCCGGACGTTGTACAGTTGCAGACGTTGCAGGATTATCCGCGCTGGAAAAAAGAAGGCGTGCTGCTGAACTATAAACCCGCGGGCTGGGACAAAATCTGGCCGACATTCCGGGATCAGGACGGCGCCTGGACCGGCGTTTTCGTCGATGCGTTCAGTAATGTGGTCAACACCAAACTGGTCGATCAGAAAGCCTGGCCGCGTGAAGCCAATGATTACCTGCGCCCGGACCTGAAAGGGAAAATCGTCGTCACCTACCCGAACGACGACGATGCCGTGCTGTTCTGGTTCAAACAGGTGGTGGATAAATACGGCTGGGATTATGTAGCGAAGTTCAGCGAGCAAGAGCCGGTTTACGTGCGTGGCACCCAGGCGCCGGCGGACGATGTGGAAAGCGGCAAGTCCGCGGTAACCTTCTCCACTGACGGCGCGCTGGTTCCTGACGCCAAAGCCAATTCCCGCTTTGTGCTGCCGGCGCAAGATCCGTTTGTCGCCTGGGCGCAGCGCGCGGCGATCTTCAAACAGGCTAAACACCCGGAATCCGCCAGGCTGTACCTGAGCTGGCTGCTGGACCCGAAAACGCAGACCGACGTCTGGTATATGTGGTCGGTTCGCACCGATGTGGCGCCGCCGGCCGGTTACAAGCACATCTGGGAATACAAGAATGCCAATCCGGAAGCGTTTGAGCGTTTCATGAGCGACCGGGAGGCAGTCGAACGTTTCAGAGCGCAGATCGGTCTGTATCTGGGCGAAGTCAAAGGCGAACCGTCGCCGGGCTGGCTCGGCCTTCACCCGGAACAGGCGCTGCCGCATTAAGTTATCCGCTACGTAATACGTGAGTGAATGACATACCACTCATTTGCCAGGGATTCCGATGTGTCTCGGAATCCCTTTTTTATCGTCACTGAAAACCCATTCCCGTCCGCAAGCCAAGCCTCAGCGCGCCTCGCATCACTTTATGTTTTCTGATGTTATCCAGAATTTCGGCGCCGTCACGTCCGGATGAACATAACAGTCTACACTATGATTACACGGCATTTTTCCTGATTCTAATCCTTCACCGGGATGTGCATATGACACATACGCAGCAAGAAAAAGCACCAGGTTTACTGGCTATTTCCGCACTGGGCATTGTATTTGGCGATATCGGTACCAGCCCGCTTTATACCTTCAATACCGTGATACTACTGGCCGGCGACGCCGCCCGACCGGAAACCATACTGGGCCTGCTTTCCACATTGTTCTGGACGTTGATCATTGTCACTTCCATCAAGTACGCATTGTTCGCCATGCGGATCGACAACAAAGGCGAAGGCGGCGTGCTGGCGTTGATGTCGCTATTGCAGAATAACCAGGCCAAACGTCAGAAATGGATTATTGCCGCCGGGCTACTGGGCGCGGCCTTTATCTATGGCGACGGCGCGATCACGCCGGCGATCTCGGTGTTGTCGGCGCTGGAAGGGCTGGAACTGGTTTTCCCGGAAACCGCCAATTACATCCTGCCGCTGACGCTGGTCCTGCTGGTTCTTATCTTCGCCATTCAGCCGCTGGGCACGGACAAAATCAGTCGGTTTTTCGCACCGGTGATGTTGCTGTGGTTTGCTACGCTGGCTCTGCTGGGCATCAGGAGCATCATTAACTATCCGGCCGTACTCTGGGCGCTGAACCCCGTCCATGCGCTGACATTTTTCGCCACCCACGGGCATATCGGCCTGCTGATTCTGGGCGGCGTGTTTCTGTGCGTCACCGGTGCGGAAGCGCTGTATGCCGACATGGGACATTTTGGCCGCAAGCCCATCTGGATTGCCTGGTATGCGATGGCGCTCCCCTGCCTGCTGCTCAATTACGCCGGTCAGGCAGCCTTTATCCTGTCTGGTACGGATGCCAGCAATAATATTCTTTTCCGCCTGTGTCCCCCGGCGCTACAGATGCCGTTGGTTATTCTCGCTACGCTGGCCACCATCATTGCCAGTCAGGCGATTATCTCCGGCGCGTTCTCCATGACGCGACAGGCGATTCAGCTTGGCTGGCTGCCCAGAATGAAAATCACCCAAACGGCGGAGCAAAGCTATGGGCAAATCTATCTGGGCACCGTCAACTGGCTATTAATGGTGGTCACGCTCAGTCTGGTGATTTTCTTCCAGTCTTCGGAGCGGCTGGCCGCCGCTTATGGCATTGCCGTTTCCATTACGATGCTGATGACGACGCTGTTGTTGTATATGGCAATGCGTAAGATTTGGCACTGGAACAAGATGCTGAGTCTCAGCATCACCGCCATTTTTATCCTGATCGACGTGGGATTCTGCGTCGCCAACATGCTGAAAGTGTTCGACGGCGGCTATGTTCCGCTGCTGCTGGCGATGCTGATTTTCTGCGTGATGTTTATCTGGCGTCAGGGGGTGACGCGCGTATCGCAAACCGTGGCGGAAAAAACGCTGCCGGTAGACGAGTTTCTTTCATCGCTGCAGGCTGATGGCATTTCACGCGTACCGGGCGTCGCCGTATTTTTAACCCGAGTGCAGAATGTTGCACCGCCGGTGATGCGCTGGCATGTCAAACGTAACCAGGCCTTGCATGACAAGATCATCGCCCTGACCATTCAGGTGCTGGATGTGCCACGCGTCAGGGAGGAAGACAAACTGGTACTGACCGAAAAACTTCCCGGTTTCTGGCAAGGCGTGGCCTACTACGGATTTATGGAGAAGCCCAATATTCCCGAGCTGCTCAGGCAAACGCCGCCGCTGAAAGCGTGTGCCGATCACGAATCCGTGACCTATTATATCGGCCATGAATCGATCGTCGCCAAAGACAGTGCGGACGCCCTGCCGCGCTGGCAATCCTACCTGTTCGCCTGGATGATGCGAAACTGCCTGCATGTCACGGAATACTACCAACTGCCGGGTAATCAGGTGATCGAGATCGGTCGACGCATTGCCATCTAGTCACTTACAATGCGGGACAGGCATATTCCCGGCCTGTCCCCCACGTTCCGCACGACGTCTTTCTGTTTGATAAAGGGAAGACAGTGAAACTGTTCGCGCCATGGGTAAAATCCGCCTTTCCCCTGCTGCTTTGCGATAAGTACGCCAATATTTCAGGCAGAGGGGAGTATCGAAGATATAAGTATGTTGTAACTAAATTGGCGTTAAAAAGGCAAAATGCCGTGGGTAAATGCTCAGTGAGAAATACGAGAAATAAAGGGCGGAGAACCCGCCCTTCGGTCATCAGACGATTACACAACGAAATCGGCTGTCTGTGATACCTGACCTACAATTTTCACCAGGAATTCCGGCGAGGTGTTGTTATCAAGGTTCAGATAAAGATTGCTGACGTTGGCTGACGAATCCCAGTTGAGCAGGATCTCACCGCCGCTGCCGTTGAACTGATTAACAAAGTGCAGGTTATTACCGGTGTTCAGCGCAGAAAGGTCGATTTTATCGACACCGGTCTGGAAATCGAGAATCCAGTCCGGCGCCGCCGCTTTGGAATCGGATACGGCGGTATACACAAAGGTATCACGACCGCTGCCGCCATACAGACGGTCTGCCCCGCCACCGCCGTACAGGATATCGTCGCCGGCGCCGCCCTGCAGAATGTTGTCAGCGCTGTTGCCGATCAGCAAATCGTTGCCGGAACCGCCGATGGCATTCTCAATGGTCACGCCGTGCGCGATCGACACGTTGCCTTTCAGCCCGCCGACATCAGACAATGACCCTTCGTTCAGATTGATACGCTGGTTGTTGCTGTAACCAGAGAAATCGAAGGTATCGTTGCCGCCTGCATCCCATACCGAGAAAATCAGCGCTTTGCTGCTGCTGGTCGCGGTGTAGAAATCACGATCGGTGTTGGAGTTGAAGCCATAGACGGTATCGCCGGTACGGGTGGTCATGTTGGCGCCGTACAAGCGCTGAATGGCTGCGATATCATCCAGCATCGGGCCGGCGGCATAATGGCCTTTGAAATCCCCACCGGTATTCTTCTCACTCCAGTAGCTCATGATGCTGAACTGACGGGTATCTTCGGCATAGGTCACATCGCTGTAGCTGGGGTTACCTTCGCCGGCGTTATAGTCGCCCGGATGATTCAGGCCCAGCGCGTGGCCGATTTCATGCGTCAGCGTCTGACGGCCGTATTCCATTTTGTCCGGGCTGCGAATGTTATCCACATTGTAGTTGTACCAGGTGGTACCAGACGCGCTGCCGCTCCCCGGCAGATAGGCATACGCCTGCGTGCCGTAATCCAGACGGCCGCTGGAGTCACGGGTATAGTTGCCAAAGGTGACGTTGGCCGACTGATTCCCTGTCACTTCCGTGAAAGTGATGTTAGCCAGATCAGACCAGGACTGTAATGCCAGTTTGGCCTGAGCAACCTGCGCGGCATTGAATTTGACAAACCCGGTATCGCCGTCCGGTGTAGAGCGCGCGGACTGAAGAAACTTGAAGGACAGATTGGCGGATTTGCCAAATACATTCGAACCATTCCAGCTGACGTTATCGCGGGTAATTTGTTCGCCCGCATCCTCAATCGAATAGGATGGTTTGCCGTTAATCGTCAATCCATTTCCCCGCTCGTGATAATGCAACAGAGTATAGACAGAGTCATAACTGCTGCTGGCGGATAATGAATGCAGCGCGTCATCATCACGTGAAGACAAATTTTTTTCCATAAAACCCTCATTGGTATAAATAATCAGAAAATTCCATAGCCATTAAATTTTCAGACAAAGAACACCTCTGCCAATTTAATGGCATATTTTTCAACATATGATCTTGATGATATTTGACACAAACAAACAGCGCCGTCACTGGCGCTAATTATTTATATAAGCCACTGTAATGTTTTTGTAAAGGATCACTGATTAATTTTCTATTTATTGGGGGTTTAACCCACAGCTTCAATACGACGCTAATTGATTAAACTGAAATAAGTTATTTGAATGGCGGGAAATAGAAAAAAGAAAACGATTGCTTTTTTAATTTTGAAATTAAACTCAAGGCGAAATTATTTCACAAATAAACTTTTGGCAATTAGAAAGGGATTATTAAACAGGGCAGATTAACTGCCCTGAGCAATATTTTCAGAATATCATTACACAATAATATCGGACTGCGTCGCCTGACCGACGATTCGCACCAGGAAGTCGACCGAGCTGTGACCCGCTTCATGCAGCCACAGGTTGGTGATGCTGTTGTCCGCATCCCACTGCAGCATCACTTCCTGTCCTTTGCCGGTGAACTGATCCTGTACAAAGCTCAGTTGGCCTTCGTTGCGGAACGCCGACAGGTCGATTTTATCAATGCCTTTCTGGAAATCGGCAATCCAGTCATACGCTGCCACGGTAGAGTCCTGACCGCTGCCGTAAACGAACGTATCACGCCCGGCGCCGCCGTACAGCGTATCCGCACCTGCACCGCCGTACAGCACGTCGTTGCCCGCGCCGCCCTGCAGCACGTTGTCTGCGCTGTTGCCCACCAGAATATCGTTGCCGGAACCGCCAATCGCGTTTTCGATGGTCACGCCGTGCGCGATCGACACGTTGCCTTTCAGACCGCCAACATCCGAGAACGAGCCTTCATTCAGGTTGATACGCTGGTTGTTGCTGTAGCCGGAGAAGTCGAAAGTATCGTTGCCGCCCGCATCCCACACCGAGAAAATCAGCGCCTTGCTGCTGTCGGTCGCGGTATAGAAATCACGGTCGGTATTGGAGTTGAAGCCATACACGCTATCACCGGTGCGGGTAGTCATGTTGGCGCCATACAGCCGCTGAATCGCCGCGATATCATCGATCATCGGCGCGCCGCCATAGTGACCGTTGTAGTCAGCGCCGGTTTCATTCTCGCCCCAGTAACTCATAATGCTGAACTGGTAGCTATCCTCGGCATACACGGCATCGTGATAAGACGGATCCCCTTCCCCGGCGTTGTATTCACCCGGATGCGCCAGGCCGAGCGCATGGCCAATCTCGTGGGTGAATGTCTGGCGGCCGTACTCTTCCGACCCCGGATTACGGATATTAGACTGGTTATAGTTGTACCAGCTGCTGCCAGCGCCCTGATAATTGCCCGGATAATAGGCATAAGCCTGCGTGCCATAATCCAGGTTACCACTCGCATCACGCGTATAGTTACCAAAGGTGATATTGGCGGACTTATTTCCCGTCACTTCGGTGAACGTCAGGTTGGCCACGTCCGACCAGGATTGCAACGACAGTTTCGCCTGCTCAATCTGTTCGGCATTAAATTTCACAAACCCGGTATCACCGGATGGAATGGAGCTGACTGACTGCAGAAATTTAAACGTCAGATTGGCCGACTTGCCAAATACATTGTTTCCATTCCAGCTGACATTTTCCCGGGTGATTTGCGCCGCAGCCTGGTCGATGGAATAGGATGTTTTGCCATTGACTGTCAGGCCATTACCCCGGTCGTGGTAATGCAGAAAATCATAAACAGAATTATACGCACTGCTGGTATTGGCTGATAATGCGTGTTGAGCGTCATCTTGACGAGAAGACAGATTTTTTCCCATAAAATCCTCTGGAAATAACATAACGAAATATTGTCATTATTTATTCAGGGCGAGCAACGCCCTGTCAGAATGACATGATAATAAGATTCCCTTGGAAATCTTATTAAACAGGGTAGTTAAACCACCCTGTTTAATATTTTCAGTGGCTGATTACACAATAATATCGGATTGTGCAGTCTGGCCGACAATGCGCACCAGAAAATCCACTGAGCTGTGACCCGCTTCATGCAGCCACAGATTGGTAATGCTGTTGGCCGCATCCCACTGCAGCATCACTTCCTGTCCTTTGCCGGTAAACTGATCCTGCACAAAGCTCAACTGCCCCTCATTTCGGAACGCCGACAGATCGATCTTGTCTACGCCGGTCTGGAAATCGGTAATCCAGTCGTATGCCGACGCGGTGGAATCCTGACCGTTGCCGTATACGAAGATGTCGCGCCCGGCGCCGCCGGTCAGCGTATCCGCACCGAGGCTGCCGTACAGCACGTCATCGCCTGCGCCGCCCTGCAGCACGTTGTCTACGCTGTTGCCCACCAGAATATCGTTGCCGGAACCGCCAATCGCGTTTTCGATGGTCACGCCGTGCGCGATCGATACGTTGCCTTTCAGCCCGCCGACATCCGAGAACGAACCTTCATTCAGGTTGATGCGCTGATTGTTGCTGTAGCCGGAGAAGTCGAAAGTATCGTTGCCGCCCGCATCCCATACCGAGAAAACCAGCGCCTTGCTGCTGTCGGTCGCGGTATAGAAATCACGATCGGTGTTGGAGTTAAAGCCATAGACAGTATCGCCGGTACGGGTGGTCATGTTGGCGCCGTACAGTTTCTGGATCGCGGCGATATCATCCATCAGCGGACCCGCGGAGTAGTGCCCTTTGAAGTCGCCGCCGGTGTTTTCCACTTCCCAGTAGCTCATGATGCTGAACTGACGGGAATCTTCCGCATAGGCAGCGCTGTTTTTGTAACTGATATCCCCTTCGCCGGCGTTGTATTCCGCCGGATGGCTCAGCCCCAGCGCATGGCCGATTTCATGCGTGAACGAATGACGTCCATACTCATCGGTATCCGGGTTGCGAATACTGGATTGGTTGTAGTTGAACCAGGCGCTGCCGGACACCGGATGCGTGCCCGGATAAGCCGCATAAGCCTGCGTATCCGTATTCAGGCTGCCGTCGGCATTGCGCGTATAGTTAGCGAATGTGATGTTGGCTTTTTGATTGGGGCTGACTTCGGTAAACGTCAGGTTTGCCGCATCCGCCCAGGACTGCAATGACAGTTTCGCCTGCTGCATCTGTACCGGCGTAAATTTTACCGGGCCGGTATGACCGTTAGGCGTCGAGGTAAACGTGTTCAGGAACGAATAAGTCAGATTTGCCGCCTTGCCGAATACGTTATCACCGTTCCAGGTGGTATGCGGCCGCGTTAATCCCTCGCTCACCGCCTTGTCGGTGGTATAAGACGGTTTGCCATTAACAGTCAGACCGTCGCCACGCTGATGGTAAAACCAAAAATCATACACATCGGCATAGCCGGTATAACTGCCTGCCTTGGCAGCGGCGGCAGAGGTATTTAACGAAGCTTTTTCGTTTTGTTGCATATAACTTCTTCCATAAAGTCTGACGCATTACTGTCAGAATGCCTTTTTTCGCCATTAAGTCGCCGACCATTATCACGACGGCTAATTTAATGACATACCAATCCCTCGCAGCAGGCTGCGAAAGAAATTTCGTGGAAACGTTAATCAATTAACGCAAAAGGTTACCGTTAATTCGCTTTATTACCGGTAGCCATATTCATTCCGTTTTTATTTATTGGATGCGCAGCCTGAAACCAGGCCGCCAATTGCATCATATCCTGCTCATTCAGCGTACCGGCGGTATAGCGCAAATTCAGCCATGCCTGTAACCAGCGATATTTGACTTCCGTCAGCTCGCGGCGGGCGTTGTACCACTCCTGTTCCGCCATCAGCACGTCCAGATTGATACGCTCGCCGCCGGCGACGCTTTGCCGCGTAGCGCGGATCGCTTCCGCGGCGGCGGCCACGCTCATCTGCCAGGCGCGGATTTTGGCGGCCCCGTTGGTGCACAAATTGAACTGCCGACGCAGTTCCGCAAAGGTCTGTCGGGTCTGGTTGTCCAGTTCCGCCTGACTTTGCTGGTATTCCGCCGCGGCCTGACGCATCGATGCCGAAACGGCGCCGCCGGAATACAGTGGCACGCGCACCTGCAGACCAACGGTCTGGGTATCGTATTTCTGGTTGTAGTTGTATTCAGACTCCGACAGGCTGTTGCGGGTGGATGCCACCAGATCCAATGTCGGCAGGTGGCCGGCGCGGTTACGCTCGATTTCGTAGCGGCTGTAATCGACGCTTTCACGCTGTACCGCCAGCTTGGCGTTGTGCCGCACCGCCAGTTCACGCCATTGCGACAACGACCGATTTTCGGTGACGTTATCCGGCAACGCGTCCAGCGCCAGCGGCGACAGGTCCTGAATTTGCAACGGCGAACCAATCATGTTTTCCAGGTCGGTCATCGCGGCGTCCAGCGTATCTTCCTGTTCGATACGCTGCGCTTCAGTGACAGTGTAACGTGCCTCCGTTTCACGCAGGTCGGTTTGCGTTCCTTCCCCCGCCGCCAATAAACGACGGTTCAGCGCCAGTTGTTCCTGATAGGCGCGTCGCTGCGCATCCAGCAGCATCAGTTTTTCCTGTGCCAGCAATGCTTCGCTCCAGGACTGATACAGACGCACCATCAGGTCCTGACTGCGATCGCGAAATCGCTGATCGGCCATCAGTTTGCGGGTGACGCCCTGCTGGTAACGCGCCCAGGCGGCATAGTCCAGCAGCGGCTGACGCAGCGTCAACGTCGAGACGTAGTTATCGTAATCGCGTTTCGTCGTGTTATTCAGCGTCCGGTCTCGTTGCGTCACCTTGGAATGACTGTAATTAGCGCCATAGCTGTATTGCAGCGACGGCAGCAATCCGGCGCGGCCGATCGCCACTTCCTCCTGCCCGGCGTCCCGTTCGAAACCGGCCGCCCGCAGCTGTGCGTCATTGCGCAGCGCCAGTTCCCACGCATCCAGCAGCCCCATCGCCTGGGCGCTGCCGCCCGACAGGGATAACACCACCATCAGTAATACCGCTTTCCTTCGCATTGCTTCCTTCCGTTACTCTTCCGTCAACGCCAGATGCATGCGATCCATCAGGGGTTTAAACAGATAATTGATAAACGAACGTTCCCCGGTGCGGACAAACCCCTGCACCGGCATACCGGGTTTAATTTCCAGCCCGTGCAACGAACGCTTGCCTTCTTCGCTCACCTGAATGCGCAGGCTGTAGTACGGCGTGCCGTCCTTTTCGTCCACCAGCCGGTCAGCGGAAAGCAGGGTCACCGTTCCCGGCACTCGCGGCGTGGTGCTTTGGCTAAACGCAGTAAACTGCAGTTCCACCGGTAGCCCGGACCAAACCTTGTCCACCATTTCTACCGGAATGCGCCCATCCACCAGCAGCGGTTGATCTTCGGGAACGATTTCCATCATCACCTGCCCGGGGGCGATCACCCCGCCTTCGGTGAAGATCTTCATGTCCACCACGGTGCCGGCAACCGGCGCACGCACCTGCACATTGGCCAGATTGAAATCCGCCTTCTCGCGCTGGCTGATCACTTCATTCAGTTTGGCCTGCACGTCGGACAATTCGCTGTTGACCTCTTTATCGTATTCCTGCTGTCGCTGGGCGATGCGCAATTTCTGCTGCTGAATATCGCGCCGGGTTCGCCCGACTTCGCCGCTGGTTTGAGCCAGTTCGCCGCTGACCTGCGCAAACAACCGTTCCGTTTCCAGCATCTTATTGCGCGGGACATAGTTATCCGCCGCCAACGGCCGCAGCCCCTGCAACTGCTGGCTCAACGCCGCCTGCTCGGACTGCTTGCTGGTCATCACCTTTTGCAACGCGCCGAGCGAGGTTTCCAGACCATCAATACTGGCACGCACTCCGTCGGTTTCCAGCTTTAGCGCCTGTTGACGGCTATGCAGCAAATCTTCCTGCAACGCGATGATGGCGGCCATTTCCGGCCGCTGGCGCGCCTGCGTCAATCGGGGCGTCGCCACCAGCGACGACTGATTACGCTGTTCCGCCAGCAGGCGGGCTTCGCGGGCAATCAGTTGATCGTATTGGGAGCCAAGCCCTTCGCTGGTGGTACGAGCGTCTACCGCATTCAGCGTCAGCAGCACCTGACCCGCGGCAACGCGATCGCCCTCTTTCACCTGAATCCGGTCGACAATGCCGCCCTGCATGTGCTGGATCACTTTGCGATTGCCGGACACCACGACACTGCCTTGCACCGCCACGCCTTTATCCAGCGGCGCCAGCAACGCCCACAGCAGAAAACCGCCAAAACCGGCGAGCACCAGCCACCAGCCCAGCCGTAACGCCCGCTCTTCATCCCGGCTGGCGCGATCGCGCATTGCCGCTTCGTTCAATTCATCCTGAGTGGTTATATCCATGCCTGTCATCACGAGATCCCTGTCATTGCGGCATTGCGGCCGTGGGGTTCATCCGGGCCTGATTGGCGGCGCTGCGCTGTTGCAGTTCCGTCAGCACATCCCGCGCCAGTCCCATACGCTGCTGCTGGCCCTCATGGAGGATCAGAATTTTTTGCGCCAGCGTCGTCAACGCCGGACGATGGGTGATCAGCACCACGGTCGCGCCGCGCTTCTGCAACGCGACAATCGCCTGCATCAAGGCCTGATCGCCTTCGCTGTCGAGGCTGGCGTTCGGTTCATCCAGAATCAGCAGACAAGGGTCACCGTACATAGCGCGCGCCAGGCCGATACGCTGCCGCTGACCGCCGGACAAACCGCTGCCGCCATCGCCCAATTCGGTGTCATAGCCATTGGGCAACGACAAAATCAGTTCATGCACGCCCGCCAGCTTTGCGGCCGCCACGACTTTTTCCGGATCGGCATCGCCAAAACGGGCGATGTTTTCCACCAGCGTGCCCTTGAACAGCTGTACATCCTGCGGTAAATAACCGATGGTCGGCCCAAACGTGTTTTTGTCCACCTGATTCAAATCAGCGCCATCCAAACGCACTTTGCCTTGCGTCGGCGCCTGCGCGCCGACCAGCAAACGCGCCAGCGAGGATTTGCCGGATCCGGATGCGCCCAGAATCACCAGCGTTTCGCCAGCCTGCAACGAGAAATGAATGTTCTGCAGTCGGGCGTTGCCCTGGGCCGGGCGCAGCGAAACCTGTTCCACGCTGAGATGCCCTTCCGGCGCAGGCAGCGCCATCGCCGCCGGGCGCGGCGGATAGGCGACGATCAGCCGAGTCAGGCGCTGCCAGGCAATGCGCGCGCTGCTCCATTGTTTCCATACCGCGATTAGCTGATCGATCGGGCTCAGCACCCGGCCAACCAGAATCGAACCGGCGATCATCATCCCCGGCGTGATCTTGCCGTCGATCGCCAGCAACGCCCCCAGCCCCAGCATCAGCGACTGCAATGCAATGCGGCTGTACTTGGACGCGCCGCCTACCGCGGCGGCACGCTCGCTGGCCAGATTCTGCAGGGAAATAAAACGGTAGTGGCGCGCCAGCCAGCGTCGACGCAGGTTGCCCAGCATTCCCATCGCTTCAATGACGTCGGCATTGCGCAACTGGGCGTCAGCCAGATGGGTCGCCTGTTGCGATTGCTGATTGGCTTGCGCCAGCGGTTGATTGGTCAGACGCTGATTCAGCCAGGCTAGCGCCACCAGCACCACGGTGCCGCCCAGCGCCAGCATCCCCAGCCAGGGATGCAGCAAAAACAGCACCAGCAAAAACAGCGGAAACCAGGGCACGTCGAAGAAGGCAAACAGCGCATTGCCGGTGATGAACTGGCGCAGCAGCGTCAGATCGGTCAGCGCCAGCCCGGCGCGGCTATCGCCGGCTTCCAGATTACGGGCAAACGCCGCATTGAAGACATCCTGATTGAGCGCCAGATCGATACGGGTGCCCAGCCTCACCACCAACAGACTACGAACCCACTCCAGCGCCCCCATAAAGGCACACAGTCCCGCCATCAGCAACGTCAGCATCAGCAGGGTGATACCGTTGCCGGACGCCAGCACCCGGTCATACACCTGCAGCATATATACCGAAGGCGCCAGCATCAGTATATTGATGACGGCGCTGAAAATCCCGACGCTCCAGAAACTGCGGCGGAACTGGCGCAGCACGCCGAACAACGAACGATCTCGCTCAGAGGAAGCATTCACGGCTGGGCATTCTCCCTCAGGCTTTCTTTTTCAGGGTGCGAACGCTGCCGTCAGCCAGCTTATGTTCGTAGTGATCGCGGTTGCGGCTGAAAAACGCCACTGCCGAACCGTCTTCCTGCGTCAGCGTCAGACCGTCTGGCGTAGGCCGCCAACCGACCGGCGCTTCCGGCAGCAATTTTTGCAGGCATGCGCTGTCGCCAGCCAGCCGCCAGGTCGTGCCGTCAAGCACATCCGTGTTCAAGCGGATATCACAGTGTTGCTCCGCTCCGCTCAATACCCACTGCCCGCTCATTTCTGCCGCGGACGGCAATCTCAGACTGCTCGCCATACATCCTCCACTCAGTGCACTCAATAATGTCGCAATAATAAGCTGTTTCATGATATTCCCATCATTCGGTCATCAGTGAACGCGTTTAATAATTGAAACCATCGTGTTAAATACGTGGATAACGGCAGGCATATCTCCAATGCGAGAAAATACCTGCCGTTATTCAATCAATCAGAAAATAACGGGAACGCCCCCATTATCTTTAAACAATAAAATCCGACGGCTGTAATGCCGCACCGACAATGTTTACCAGAAAATCAGCCGAGTCATGCCCGCTTAACTGCAACCACATATTGGTTTGATGAGACTGACTATCCCAATTCAACAACACTTCGTTTCCTTTTCCCGAGAAATTATCAACAAAGCGGAGATCATGATTTTTATTAAATGCGGATAAATCGATCCTGTCTTCTCCACGCTGGAAATCGGTAATGGTATCCGGCGACGACAATAGCGAATCCTTTTCCCAGGCATAAACAAAAATGTCTTTACCGGCGCCACCGGTTAAAATATCAGCGCCGCCGTCGCCATAAAGCACATCATTACCGGCGCCGCTGTCAATACGATTATCAGACAGATTTCCCACAATCACATCATGGCCTGAACCGCCAATCGCATTTTCAATCACCGCGTCCGCGGCAATGGAAACGTTGCCTTTCAATCCGCCGACATCCGAGAACGTGCCGCTAATCAGGCTGATTCGCTGATTCGCGCTATAACCGGAAAAATCAAACGTATCGTTGCCGCCCGCATCCCAAACGGAGAATATCAGCGGTGTTTTGCTGTCTGTCGCCGTATAAAAATCACGACCGCTAGTGGAGTGAAATCCGTATACCGTATCGCCCGTACGAATCGACATATTCGCGCCATACAATTTTTGAATAGCCGCAATATCATCCATTAGCGGCGCGGCGGCATGATAGCCATGAAAATCGCCGCCGGTGTACCCTTCATTCCAGTAGCTCATAATGCTGAACTGGCGGGTATCCTCCGCGTAGGTCACATCCTTATAGCCCGGGTTACCGTCGGACGCGTCATAATCACCTGGATGATACAGCCCCAGCGTATGGCCGATTTCATGCGCCAGTGTATTACGGCCAAATTCATTGATATCCGGCCGTTGATTATCAGCCTGATTATAATTAAACCAGGCTGAACCGGCCCATTTCCAGTTGCCGGGATAGAAACCAAACGCCTGACTGTTGTTATCGGTATTGCCATCCGGACTCAATGTATAGTTGCCAAACTGAATGGTGGCGTGCTGATCATCCTTAACTTCGCTAAAAGTGACGTTCGCCACATCAGCCCAGGATTGCAATGCCAGTTTGGCCTGCTCAATCTGCGCGGCATTAAATTTGACAAAGCCTTTGAAATTATCAGGCATGTCGGCATCAGAAACCGACTGAAGAAAAGCGTAAGTCAGCGCAACGGATTTACCGAAAACCTTTTCGCCATTCCAGGTAATATTGCCACGAGTTATTTGGTCGCGGGCCTGTTCCAGCGTATAGGATGGTTTATCGCCGATGTTGCCATTTCCACGGGCGTGGTAATTCCATAATTGATAGACATCCGCCACGCCGGTATAGCCGCCGGACGATGCGGAAGAAAGATCGGTTTTCTTTCCATATAAAGCCATAACATTTCCTCCATGAAATTCGCCTTTATACCCGTCATACTTCAAGTTGCACTGGGTATACATCTGATGGCGCTATCCCTTGCGGGTATGACATCTGTTTACAGAACCGCTTGTTCATAAAACCGCTGCTAAACACCAAACTATTCACTTTTCGTCCTATTGAAAGTGAATGCTCCCTGTGGCGCGTTAATCAGATTGAAATGCGGCATAGGCTGACAACACAGACAGGTTAGTAAAACAGAAATAAAATGACAAGATTCTGTCAGGAAAATCGACGTTTCATTACCATGCGTTCAGGCTACGAAAAAAAACCGGACAGAACATTGCGGAAGGGGAAATTGACAGAATAAAAAGTGGCGCATCTGTCGCCAGACGCGCCACCGCGTTTAATAATGTGAAAACAAATTACAGCGACGCCAGCGTACCGCGGATAACCTCGGCATAGGGCGTCGTCGGGCGACCCAGCAATGCCGCCAGCGCGTTCTTATCATCAAACAGTCCGCCTTTTTCCGCGCCGGCGTCGGAATCCGCCAACATATCAGCCAGGAAATCCGGCAATCCCGCGCCTTTCAGCGCGTTGGCGAAATCCGCCTGGGACAGGTTGACATACTGCACCGGTTTGCCGCTCTGCTTTGCAATTTCCGCGGTAAATTCCGCCAGCGTGTAACTGTTATCGCCGGCCAGCTCATAAACTTTCCCTTCCTGACCATTCAGTTGCAACACGATTGCAGCCGCTTGCGCATAGTCGCTGCGCGCCGCCGAAGCAATACGGCCTTCACCGGCGGCGCCGATAAACGCGCTGTGCGCCAGAGCCGGCGCGATGCTGGCGGCATAGTTTTCGGTATACCAGCCGTTACGCAAAATAACATGAGGAATGCCTGAGTCGCGCAGCGCGCCTTCGGTCGCCAGATGCTCGGCCGCCAACCCCAGCGACGAGGTATCCGCGTGCAGCAGACTGGTGTAGACAATCAGCCCGACACCGGCTTTTTTCGCCGCCTCGATCACCGCGTTGTGCTGGGTTTCGCGCTTGCCGACTTCACTTGATGAAATCAACAGCAACTTGTCTACTCCGCTCAGCGCGCTGACCAGCGTATCCGGCCGGTCATAATCGCCATGTCGTACATGAATTCCCTGCGCGGCCAAAGCGCTGGCCTTAGCCGGGTCGCGTACTACCGCAACGATCTGTTCTGCCGGTACCGATTTCACCAGCGAATCAATCACCAGACGGCCCAGTTGGCCGGTTGCTCCTGTAATCGCAAACATAACGAACTCCTGTTAATGAGAAAACCCTACGCCATGCTTCAACCCGAATACGCTCAACGCCAGACAGGTTGAAGTTCGTGCCAGCAGCATATGACTCAAACTCACTTTTAGTAAGTACTTACAGAAATGTTAGTGTTAAATAAAAATGCCGACATCATCACAGAATGCCCGCCAGCGGCTTCCCGCTGGTATGCTGCCGGGTAACCTGTAAGATAATCGACCTGCCGGTTTTTTAGTTTCAGTCACATCGCACTTATGCGATATTGCTTTTTCAGAGAGCTGATGACGCAAATATTTGTCATATTTGTCACTTCTTTACGTATTTGATTCGTGATCATCAGAATTATAATCGCAGATATTGAACACGATTTTCTGCCTTGACGGTTTATCACAAAGGGTCTCTTTGGCGTGGCAAAATTATTTTTACGCAGTGGAAATTTAGACGATTTTCTTGCGTTGGGAGAGAACGGCCAGCCCGTTTATGCTTCAGCGCTGCAATTACGGGAGACACTGCGTCTTCGCAAACAACAGCACATCGCAGACTGTCTGGCCATTCCCCAACCTAACGAGGATGGCGATCGCATCGACTGGTATGCGCCCTTCGCCGGCAAAATCACCTCCTGGATGGCGGCCAGCGACGAGCAGCGCGAGCAGGCGTTGCTCTTGCTGGAACAGTATCTCGGCACCGTTGACGCTATTAGCGAGCGGGCGCGTCAATCCAACAAACCAGCCCAGAAACTCTTCGGTGTCTTGCTGGCGAAAGCCTTTCAGTTTCCGGGTTCCAATCATGTCTATCTGGTGGACGATAAACCGGTCATCACCTTCTGGGGATTTGTCAGCCTGGGCAAAAAATCCCGCGTTGATGTGCTGGAGTGCCTGCGTCCGGTTGAACCGGTCGAGATTCCCGAGCCGGTTCCGGAACCGCTGCCGGAAGTGACCACGCAGGTCGCCGACCCCGAACCGGAACAACCGGCGCTGCCGGTCGAACCGGAACCCGTCGTGATTGCCGAACCGGCCGCGCCGCCGCAAACCGCCCCGTCGCCGCGCCGGGTGTGGACCAGCATCTGGTTGCTGGCGCCGGGCGCCGCGCTATTGGCGACGTTGGCGTTCCAGATTCGCAGTTGCGTTTCTCAACCCGAAAACAACACTCCGCCGGCGGTGACCACCATTAAACCGGAAAAACGCGCGCTGAGCGCCACGCCGGCGGATACGCTTCCACAGCCGAATCTGCCGCTGGAGGTGGCTACGCTGTTGCCGCCGCCGGCGGTGGCTGAGCAGAAAAAACCCGAAGAAAAAGCGCCGGAAGCCCCCGCGCATGTCGAGGTAAGCGCCGCCCCGAAAGGCGCGCTGGTGATGCCTGCCGACGCGGTAAAAATCGGCTCCATCCGTTTTCTGGACGGCAACTGGCAGGCGATGCTCATGGCGAAAAATCCGCTGACCGGCAAACCGCCGGTTCTCCGCTACCAGATCAAAGACGGCAAAGGCCGGGTGCGCTTTACCTACGGCGAAAAAATCACCTGTCAGGCCGAGGTGGAAGCCGGGTTGCACCAGTCCGGCAATCTGGTGATCAACAGCCGCTATCGGGCGCGCTGCAGCGATGGTTCCCGTTATCCGATGCCGGAAATCGTCTGTACCCGACAGGAATCGAGCGAGGCCGCAGAATGTAAAGGCCGCTACGATGCCGACACTGTGCTACCGATGACGATTAAGCGTGAGAGCAAATAACCATGCTGGCAACCCTGACAGATTACAAACAACAAATTACGCTGATTCAGAATAGCGGTATTCAGTTTCTCGATTTTGCGTTAAAGCTCCCGCCAGCTCGGTCAAGCTTCGCCAATCGTTTTGTTCGCAAGAGCGCCAACGGGCCGCTGTTGCGGCTGACGTACAACGAACACAGCGGCAAATACGCGCTGCCGAGCGCCATGCAGGTGCTGCCGGAAGCGGTCAACCCGGAATCCAGTTACACGCTGGAACAATCGTTGCGCCTGCTGAGCAACGTATGGCTGCCGCTGCCCTTCTTCCGCTTTAACCCGCCGCGTACCTTCATGGGCGGCCCGAACAACTGGGCGCGGGTGCAGGTGCTGGAACTGGGCGAACCGGACGATGACGGCAACACCCACCGCCTCTGTCTGGCCTTCGATACCCGCGTTTATCCGGAAAGCCACGATCTGGAAGCGCTGGCGCCCAGCGAAAACGACATCAACGCCGGGCGGTTATTTACGCTGGCCTATCGCAGTGAAGAACTGGACGATTTTCTCGACCAGACCTGGGTGGACGGCTGGCTGCGCGAAGCGTTTTCCCAGCAGGCGCTGCAGGTGGAAAGCCGCAAGCCCCGCGATATCCGCCAGAATCTGCGTGAATTTGAATATCAGGCGCATTACCTGAATCTGCTGGATATTATGGCGACGCTGCTGGATGTGCCGGAAATCCGCATCACCAGCAGTACGCTGAAAGAGCCGGCCATCAATGTGGATCTGATTCTGGATGTCGGCAATTCCCACACCGCCGGGATTCTGGTGGAAGATCACGCCGATGAGAGCAACGGCCTCAAGCAGACCTACGAGCTACAGATCCGCGATTTGGGCCAGCCGCATTATTTGTACAACGAGCTGTTCGACAGCCGGGTGGAATTCGCCCAGGCGCGTTTCGGCAAGCAGAATTTCTCCTTCGAAAGCGGCCGCGACGATGCGTTTGTCTGGCCGTCTATTACCCGTGTCGGGCGCGAAGCCAGCCGTCTGGCGCTACAGCGTCAGGGAACCGAAGGCTCCAGCGGCATTTCCAGCCCGCGCCGCTATCTGTGGGACGAAGAGCCGTATGTGCCGGGTTGGCGTTTCAGCCAGACCAACAGCCCGCGTCAGCAAGAGCCGCTGGCGACCGCCATGCCGCTGACCATGCTGGTTAACGATGAAGGCCAGCCGCTGTTCAGCCTGCCGCTGGACGAGCGCCTGCCGGTGTTCGACCCGCACTACAGCCGCAGTTCGGTAATGACGTTCATGCTTTCCGAGCTGCTGGCGCAGGCGCTGATGCAAATGAACAGCGCCGCCCAACGCCTGAAGATGATTCACGCCAACGCGCCGCGCCAGTTGCGCAACATTATTCTGACCCTGCCCTCGGCCATGCCTAAGCCGGAACGTGAGATCTTCCGCCGCCGTATGATCGAAGCGATCGGGCTGGTGTGGAAAGCGATGGGCTGGCACCCGGCCGATGAGGATTTCCTGACGGCGGATGACAAGCGCCGCAGCAGCGTGCCGGTGCCGGAAGTCCAGATGGAGTGGGATGAAGCCACCTGCGGACAGATGGTGTACCTCTATAACGAAGCGCAGGTGAATTTCGGCGGCCGGGCGGAAGCGTTCTTCGCCAGCATGGCGCGCCCGGACAAAGAACTGGCGGACGACGAGCAGCCGGGGAAAACCCTGCGTATCGCGTCTATCGATATCGGCGGCGGCACCACCGATCTGGCGATTACCCAATACTGGCTGGACGACGGCGTCGGCAGCAACGTCAAAATCATCCCCCGCCTGCTGTTTCGTGAAGGGTTTAAAGTCGCCGGCGACGACATCCTGCTGGACGTGATCCAGTTATATGTCCTGCCCGCGTTGCAGGTCGCGCTGAAAAAAGCCGGCGTCACCAGCCCGGACAGCCTGATGACCCGACTGTTCGGCAGCGAAGGCCGCATGGACGGCCAGTTGACGCTACGTCAGCAGGTCACGTTGCAGATGTTCATTCCTATCGGCCAGGCGGTTCTGGAAGCCTACGAACAGTTCGATCCGCTCGATCTGAACGCGGAAATCGACACTACGTTCGGTGAAATGCTGCCGCAGACGCCGACGCGCAAAGTGCTGGAGTACGTCAACAACGAGATCCAGCGTGAACTGCCGGACGAGGAAACCCCGTTCGACATCCTGCAGGTGCCGTTGATCCTGCGTCTTGCCAAGCTGCACAGCGAATTTCTGGCCAACCGCATGAGCATTACTCAGCACCTGCGGCTGATGTCGGAAGTGGTGTCGCTGTATGCCTGCGACGTGCTGCTGCTGACCGGCCGGCCATCCCGTTTCCCGGGCATTCAGGCGCTATTCCGCCACCTGCAGCCGCTGCCGATTAATCGCATGATGTCGCTGGATGGCTATCACACCAGCGACTGGTATCCGTTTAACAAGCGCGGACGTATCGAAAACCCGAAATCCACCGCCGCGGTGGGGGCGATGCTGTGTCTGCTGGCGTTGGATCTGCGCCTGCCCGGTTTCTACTTCAAGGCCGGGGATTTCGAACCCTATTCCACCGTGCGCTACCTCGGGATGCTGGACAGCAGCCACACCCTCACCGCCGATAACGTCTACTATAACGATATCGATCTGGATGACGCCGATTTCACGCTGGACGATCAGTCCGGGTTCGAAGTGCGCGGCTCGCTGTGCCTCGGCTTTCGCCAGTTGGACAACGAACGCTGGCCCGCCTCGCCGCTCTATTCACTGTCGATCGTCGATCCGGAACTGGCCCGCAAGGTGGCCGGCGACAGCGTACTGCACGTGCGTCTGAAAGTGGTGCCGGGCGACGATAACCTCACGCCGGAACGCGTCGAGATCGCCGATGCGGTGCTCGGCTCCGGGCTCGCTATTTCGCCGCATCAGTTAAGGCTGAAACTCAATACCTTGTCCAGCACGGTTTCCGGCATGGCACATTACTGGATCGATAGCGGGAGCGTCTTCAAGAAATGAAACCATTAACGCCCAAACAGCTGTCGAGCCGTCTCAGCCGTCAGTTACAATCCGTTTCGCAAGGCGTAGATCAGGCGATCGCCTGGGTGGATGAAACCCGGCGCAACGTTCCGCGCCTGGATATGGAAGCCGATCGGCTCATCGTTAAGCTGCGGCGTTGCCGCAACAAAGCCCGCGGGCTGTCCGATTCGTCGCTTAAAGAGATCGCCATGGGCATGTTCGGGCTGGCTCAGGGCGGCAAAACCTATCTGCTGACCTCGCTGGCCGGCGGCGAAAACGGGCGCATTGAAACGTCCGTCGGCGGCGTCACGCTGGATTACCAGAAAAATATCAATCCGGACAACCAGCAGCCGGCCTTTGTCACCCGCTTTACCCGGCAGGCTGAAGGTAAAAACACCCCGAATCCGGTGCAGGTCCAGTTGCTCAACGAGGCCGATATCGCCCGTATTATGGCCTATGCCTTCGTACTGGAAGACAGCCAAAACCCTGCGCCGGAGATCGACGAACAGCATATCGTCGAGCACCTGAAAACCCTGTCGTTGCACCGTCAGCAAGAAGCGGTGCCCGGGCTGGACGGCGATGACGTGGTCGCGCTGTGGGATTATCTGGTGCGCCACGACGCCCGGCGTCAAAAGCCGCTGGAACGCAAATTCTGGCCGCTGGCGGTAGAGTTGGCGCCGCATCTCAGCATCGATGACCGCGCCAGCCTGTTTTCGATGCTGTGGGGCGAGCAGTCGGAATACACCTCGCTCTACCGTCATTTCGCCCACACGCTGGAGCAATTGTCCGGCGCCCGTAAGGTACTGGCGCCGATCAGCCTGCTGGTGGATGAATCGTTGCAGCCCGACAGCGGTATTTTCAACGCCAGCCTGTTCGACCGGCTCAATAGCCCTTCCGATCTCAGCGCGCAGGTGCGCCCCATCGTCAACGGCCGCGCGGCCAGAAATGTGGAGCTGTCGCTGGCGGAACTGCTTATGCTGGCGGCCGAAGTGCAAATTCCGCTGCTGTCGCCGCCAAAGGAAACGTTGTTCGAACAGGTGGACCTGCTCGATTTTCCAGGATTCAGCCTGCAGGACGAGCCGGAATTCGAGCCGGACGAGGACCACCCGGAGCGGCTGTTGCGCCTCAAGCCTCACCCGTTGTCCCGAGCATTGTTGCGCGCCAAACGCGCCTATCTGCTGGAACGTTATACCGACGATCAGGAAATGAATCTGCTGATGGTCTGTACCGCCGCCGCCTGCAAAGCAGACGTGCGCCACGTCGGCCGGGCGCTGGATTTTTGGGTGCGTCATACCCAGGGCGAAAACCCGCAGGTCCGCAGCCGCCGCAAACCCGGCCTGATCTGGGCGGTGACCCGTCATGACCGGCGTTTCACCCACGGCTACAACAACGATGAAGCGGTACAGCGTTACGTGGGTAACCCCGGCGATGCCTGGGGCACCATGCTGGCGATGGACAAGCGCGGCATCAACCGGATGGCGGCCTGGCTGGACGCGGAAGTGCGCCGTGAAGTCAAACTGGGGCGTATCAACGAGCAGCTGAGCGAATTGCAGCGCGAGCTGTCCGATAACCTGCTCGGCAGTTGGTATCAACCGGCCGGCGCTGATGATCCGGCGCACAAACAGCCTATCGCCGAGTCGATGCTCAAGGCGTTGCAAACCCGAACCGGCGTACACGGCGAGCTGCTGGAGCGGTTATTGCCCTCCCGCGATGAACTGCGCCGACTGTATCTGCAACAGCAAGAGCAGACGCAACGCAACTTCGCGTCCTACCAGGAAACGCAGGATACGGCGGTGCCGCTGGCCAGCTACGAGCCATTTGGCGTCGGGATGGATATCGACCTGTTCAGCGACGACGCCGACCCGAGCGAAGAAGACGAAGCGGTCATCGTCCCGGCGCCGACCGAGGAAGAGCAAACCGAAAACCACAGCTATGAGGCGGAGTTCGCCCGTAATCTGTACCGGTATTGGATCAACCACCTGCGTAACCTGCCGGAAAACATCGCCATCATTGAATTGCTGGGGATTAACCGCCCCACCATCGAAATGCTGGTGGAGGAACTGATTACGGCCAGCGTGCGACTGAAGATTGACGATGAGTTGCAAACCATGCTGGTGGATTCCGGGCAACTGGGTATTAACCGGGAAAGCAAGGCGGATCGTCAGGTATCGCGCGCGCTCAACGTCCTCGGCGATTTCGTCGCCTGGCTGGGCTTCCAGCAGGTGCCCGAAGCCGGCCGACCGGACAGCCGCGTCAACAAAGGCAACAAGATCTTTGCCAAACCGGAAAAGCAGACGGCCAACTTCGGCACCTCCCGCCGGTTGACCAGGCTGTCGGCGACGCCGGTCAACAATACCGCCTATTACATTTATGACTGGCTGATCGGCCTGAACGAGATGATTATCCAGAACGCCGGCTATGCGGCCGGACGCGATATCAAACCCAAACAGCGCGAACGTCTGGGAACGATTCTGGGTCTGATCAAACCGGCCGAAAGCTGACCCCTGCGGCGGAGCGCTACGCTCCGCCCCTTCAGCATAAAAGTTTACACAATCAAATAATTATGCTGCTTTCCTTATCCTCTATTTCGATAAAATCACGTTAGAAATCAGGCTGGTCTTGCAAAAACGCGGCTCTCACGTCATAGTTTTATTCGGGGTGTGCACTGTTGTACCGAATGTGTAACGAATACTTTGATTGCCATGTTTTTTCTTTGATTCGCCCGGTTTAAAACAACACTGTTGACGCTAAAAAAAGGAACGCAGGCTACCCCGCTCTTTTTTCCACCATCATGACGACCACGCTGCTATTCCTGCCAAGGAAAGCGGAGCGGCCCTTCTTCCAGGGATATCGGGTTACAACTATCCATTGGGTGTGTTCTAAAACGCACTAACACCCGTATTGATATACCAGACTGCGGTGATGTCGCCTGACGGCAACGTCGCCGGAAAACGATTGATATCCCCGTTCCACGACGCCTGACGCCAGACTCAGACGCGCGGTTTTCTCTCAGCTGTTCACGACATGGCACAGGTAACGCATCATGAGTAACAGTAGTGAACCCGACACCGCCTTTGACGATTTCATGACCTTATCCGCCCTGCTTACCGGTTTCAGTCAGTTTGAACTGACCGGAACCGGGCTGGCCCGCGATTATTTCACCTGGCTGCAGCACAACGCCGCCGGTCCGTTCAAACAGCTGCTGCACGACTTTGCGGCGCAACCGAGTGATGACGCATTACGGCTCAACTGGCTGGAAGCCACGGTGCTGACATCGCTGACGCTCGGCCCAATCGCCCGCAGCCTGCTGCGTCTGTGGTACACCGGTCAGTGGGTCCCCATCAATCCGGAACCGGACGCCGCCGCCTATTTTCTCAGCGACGCCGCCTGGCGCGAGGCGTTGATCTGGCAGGCTATCCATGCCCATCCACAGGCGCTCCGTCAGCAGGAATTCGGCGCATGGGCCGAACCGCCCATTGCTGAATGGAGAACGCGCGGATGAATGTCATCACCCCTCATCAGGCTGAGCAGACCGATTACGACGTGGTGATCGTCGGCGGCGGCATTGCCGGTTCGCTGATGGCCAAGACCCTGACCCGCGGGGGAAAACGCTGCCTGATACTGGAGGCGGGCGACGGCGATAACCTGCATTACGCCGGATACCGGCAGACTCTACAGCGTTATCGACAGCACCCGGGTAAAAGCCATCAGGTATCCGGGCCGCGCAACGTCAACGCGCCGGCGCCGCACGATACCGCCCTCCAGCCCCTGATGCCCGACGGTTACGACGACCGCGGCTATCTGGTGCAACGCGGCCCGTTGCCATTCAGTTCCACCTATTGCCGCCAGCTCGGCGGCACCTCGCTACAGTGGCTTGGCAGCGCCATGCGCATGCTGCCGGAAGATTTCGAATTGCAAAGCCGCTACGGCATCGGGCTGGACTGGCCGTTGCGCTATAACGATCTTGAACCCTGGTATCGGGCGGCGGAGTACGAACTGGGCGTCTCAGCCAATGTGGAGGAGCAGGCTTATCTGGGGATCCGCTTTCCGCCGGATTATGTTTATCCGATGCAAGGTCTGCCCCCCGCCTGGGGCGATCGACAACTGGCGCGCCGCCTCAACGGCATGACGGTCATGGAAGACGGGCAGGCTACGCCGCTGACCCTGCGCGGCACGCCGTCCGCGCGCAACGGCGTGCCGCACCCCGGCTATGACCACGGCCGCGGCTATCATCCTCGCGGCGCGGCAGGCAGCCCGCACCTTGGCCTGCGCTGCTCCGGCAATAGCTATTGCACGCCGCTCTGCCCGACGCAGGCTCGCTACAACGCACTGAAAACATTGGAAGACGCCGATCCGGCCTTGCTGGATGTCGTCACCTGTAGCGTGGCGCACAAGTTGCTGATCGACCCATCGACCGATGCCGTCACCGGCGTACAGTTTCGCCATTATGTGCATCAGGAAACGGCGTTGCATCACCTGCATACCGTCAGCGCCAGACGCTATGTGCTGGCCGGCAATGCTATTGCCAACGCGGTGCTGTTGCTGGCGTCCGACGCCTGCAAAGGTAATGATCTGGTGGGACGACATCTGATGGATCACCCGGTGCTGCCGGTCTGGGGTCGGGCTGACGCGCCGTTGTGGCCGATGCGTGGCCCGCTTACCACCTCGGGGATCGAGGCCATGCGGGGCGGTTCGGCCCGCGCCCATCGGGCGGCCTATCGTATCGAGCTGAGCAACGACGGCTGGCGCTGGCCGGTCAACGCCTTATATCACGATGTCGAACAGTTGCTGGCGGAGCCGTTGTGCGGTACCCGCTTGCGCAGTCAAATGCGCGAACGGCTATCACGGCAATTCAGCGCGCGCTGCCTGGTGGAGCAGTTACCGGAATACAATAACCGGGTGACCATTCATCCTGACTATCGCGATGCGCTGGGTAATTACCGTCCGGTAATCCACTATGACCTGTCGCTGTACACCCGCACCGGCGTCGCGCGCGCCGGCACCGTCATGCGGCAGATTTTTCGCCACACCGGCATTCGCGATCACAGCCATTACTCGCCCGCCGACCCTGGCTACTTTACCTGTCAGGGGCAGCCGCTGGCGTTTGTCGGCGCTGGGCATATCGCCGGCACTCACTGCATGGGCAGTTCGCCCCACCATTCGGTGGTTGATCGTCAACAGCGCAGCTGGATTCATAAGAATCTCTATCTGGTGGGGGCTGGAAACATGGTCAGCATGGGAACGGCGCCGCCCACCCTGACGCTGGCGGCGCTGACGCTATGGGCCGCGCACACAATTCTTTCCGAACTGGACAGAATGTGTGCCAGCACACGTTAAACGCGAAAAAAGCGCTACAAAAGATGATGATATTCGGGTTTCATGCTACGAATAAATAGATAAGACTAACTACACACTTCGTCACTGCCGCAACTGACTAAGACGGAATAACATCATGAACTTAAATGAACACGCCGCACACCAAGATTTGGACTCTATGTTCAGGGAAAAAGGCTATGTCAAATTAACCAGCCATAAGGATTTGGCTCACGAGTTAGACGATATCCGGGACTTGTTGCAAAAAGCGATGGTGCTGGAACACGCGGTAATCCCCCCTTACCTGACCATGCTTTATACGATGGATGACGACATCGATCCGCGTGTCCCTGAAGTGATCCATTCCGTCGTAATTGAAGAAATGCTGCATTTTGTCATGGTCGCCAACCTGCTGAATGCGGTGGGCGGCACGCCGAATATCAGCGGCTCCGACTTTTTGCCCGATTACCCGGCCACGCTGCCGTTCGGCATTGAAGACCTGGAAATTCAGCTGCACCCGTTTTCTCAGCACGCCATACATCAGGCGATGCAAATCGAACACCCGAAATATGTGCGCCCGGAAGTGGTGGCCAGCCATGTCTGCAGCGACATGTCGATCGGTGAATACTACGTCTATATCGAGTCGCGCCTGCGGGCGGCGGTGGAGTCTTTCGGCGAAAAAGCCGTGTTCTGCGGCGACCCCACGCGCCAAATTGAGCCGGAGCAGTTCTGCCACGGTTCCTACGGCACGGTGATTCCGGTGACCGATCTGGACAGCGCGGTCGCCAGTCTGCGTCAGATTTGCGATCAGGGCGAGGGTTCGCCGCACAATATCTGGCAGGGCGAAGACAATGACGTCCCGCACTATTATCGCTTCAACGAAATCTACTGCGAGCGGCTGTACGCCCGCGGCGACACCATCGCCAGCGGCCCGACCGGCGAACCGTTGACGATCGAATGGGACAAAGCGGTCAGAACCCACAGCGCAGCCAAAGTCAGCGACTATCCGGAAGGCGAGTTGCACAAGGCGATTGTGCGTTTTAACCGTCGCTACTGCGAACTGCTGGAAAACCTGCAACTGGCGCTGTCCGGCCGGCCGCTAAAACTCACCCCGGCGGTGATGGCGATGGGCGCGCTACGTGAGGATTTCCGGGCGATCGTCTCCCACCCGTTCCCCGGCGACAACGCCTACCGCGCTGCGCCGACGTTCGAATATACCCCGCCGCCGCCGCCGCGTTTCCAGGCCAAAAGTCAGGCGGTGACGTTCTCCAACAATCAGGCGACGCTGGAGAAACTCGGCCAGGCCTATGCCGCGGGCGATCTGCCGATGGCGCTGACCTGCCTGAGCGAACAATTGGTATGGGACATGACCGGCCCGGTGGATGTACCGTACACCGGCGTTTTCTACGGCCACGAAGGCTTCTCCCGTTTCTGGTCGCTGATGAGCCAGACGGTAGAGTTCAGTAGCGAAGTGGTGGAGAAAGTCTTCTTCAGCGACAATCAGGCGATGGCTTACGGCAGCCAGCAGGGGATCACCAAATCGACCCGCGTGCCTTACAGTTACGACTGGGCGATACGGTATGAATTCACCGACGACCACCGTATCCGGCTGATGCGCAACTACTTCAACCCGATGCGTATTCAGGCCGCGCTGGCCGCGGCGCCGTCGAAACCACGATCGTTCATCAATAAGTGACGCATTCGGAATAAGTAACACGCCCGGATGCTTCCCTTTCCCGCACCGCCAGTCTGGCGGTGCTTTTTTTGGGGCGCGTCACAGGCTGAAAAACGGCTCTACAATCTGTTGCACGTCAGGGGTGGCCGTCGCCACATGCATACCGCCTACCTCATAGCTTCCCCGATATTTCACCACCAGCCCGGCTTCCGTACAGATCACCACCCCGGCGGCGATATCCCAAATGCTGGTGTTTTTCTCCACATAACCGTCAGTAAACCCCAACGCGGCAAACCCCAGCCCGACCGTGGCGCAGCGATAGCGCGCCACCGCCCAGCCTTCGTCGCGCAGGTAGCCGTCCAGCATCGCCACTTCCGCCGCCGCCCATTTATTGCTTTCCCCCAGCGCCACCAGCCGGACTTCGCTGAACGGCACCTGACGGCGATACGGCATCCCGTTACGCCATACGCCGCAGCCGATCGCCGCCGACAGCGTCAGGTTCAGCATCGGCAACGCAACGGTGCCGACCATCGCCAGCCCGTTTTCGACGTATCCGATGGAAATGCCCCACAACGGCAAACCGCGCAAAAAGTTGGTGGTGCCGTCTATCGGGTCGATGGCCCAAAAGCTATCGCTGACCTCGCCGCCCATTTCCTCGCCCAGAATGGCGTCCTGCGGGAACGCTTCCCGCAAGCGGTCGCGGATCAACTGCTCGACCTGCCGGTCCGCATCCGACACAAAATCATTGGCGGATTTCTGTTCCACCACCACGCTGTCACGCCGGGCAAACAACTGCCTCGCCAGCAACGCGGCTTCCTCCATGACCGTGTTGGCGGTCTCAAAGCGTAACTGCAGATCAGACATTACATCCTCCCGTTATCAACCACTCCGGTTATCAACCCAGTAAATCGGGAATATCAGACAGGATCGTCTGCGCGCCATTGTCGAGAAAGCGCCGGGCCTGTGCGGCGTCATTGACGACCGCCACCGCGTATTCGATGCCGCTGTCCGCCAGAATGTGCTGGGCTTCGTCATCCAGCAGCTCCGACAGGCAGTGCAAAATCTGGCAGTGGGTTTCCTGCAACAACGCCACCGGCCGTTTGGGCGGCACCACCACGGCAAACGCTCGCGGCACATCCGGCATCAGCCGCGCCGCCGCCTGAATGGAACGAACGGAAAAACTCGACAGAAACAGGCGGTCACGGTTGGCGGGCCACATCGATTTCAGCACGCCCAGCGCCACCTCCGCCGTTTCGACGTCGTCGCCCGCCGTCGGTTTCAGCTCCAGCTGTAATCCCATATCCAGCTCCAGCACGCACGCGATCAGCTCCTGCAGCGTCGGGATGGTCACCCCGGCGAACGCGTCGCCGAATTGCGCGCGCGCATCCAGCCGGCGAATTTCCTCCAGCGTCAGGCCGGCGACCCAGCCGCGCCCGTTGGTGGTGCGATCCACCCGATCATCATGGATGATCACCGGCTGGCTATCCCGCGTCAGTTTGACATCCACCTCCAGCCACTTCGCCCCCAGTTGCGCCGCTTTACGCATGGCTGCCAGCGTATTCTCCGGTGCCAGCGCCGAAGCGCCGCGGTGGGCGATTAGCGCGTCATTCACTACGCGGTGACGACGGCGGTGATCAGTTATCGCATCAGACATAATGGTTTCCCTGGTGTTTCAATGCATCGGTGTTGAGTAAGAAAATATGTTGAATTAAAAATGCGTTCGGCCTTGCCCGCGTCGGATACCGAAAACGGTTTTCAAACATCAGTGGTTCAAACGCTAGTTGTTCAAACATCAGTTGTTTAAACGTTAACGGTTCAAACGTCATAACAAGGCCGCGCGATGTCATTTCAGCATCACGTTTTGGATAAACTGCTTTTTGATTTCGTCGCCCAACGGCTTGGCCGCCCAGGCAAAACTGCGCGACCGCTCCAGCGAATCCGCCGCCTGAGCGCCGTCGCCGGCCGGCGCCAACAGCGCGGTGCCGAACTGCGAGTGAAAGCGCTGCTGCGTGTCCGGCTGCGTCAGCCAGTGGATAAACAGTAACGCCGCCGCCTTGTGTTTGGCGTTGGCCGGAATCCCCACCACATTGCCGCCGCCCGGCATGCCAAAATCAGGCAGATAGAACTTAATGTCCGGCGACACTTCGCCTTTGCGCTGCAGCGAAAGCACCAGATCCTCCCATGAAGCGGCGAGCTTAAATTCGCCGGCATTCAGTCGGGTAATGCTGTCTGCATTGGACGCGCTGATCACCATGCTGCTTTTGTAACGGTTGAACCAGCGCCAGGACGGCGCAAGCCGTTGCAACACCTCCGACGCGGCATTGCCGTCGCGGTAGTTCACATCGGTGACCAATGCCCGGGTGACGGATTCGATGAACGCCGGACCGGAGCCGCCATTCTCCACGTTAAAAGCGAACTCACCGGGGTTTTTCACCAGAAACTGTTCGAACTGAGGCAGCGAGTGCGGCAGCGCGGCCGCGTCGATGCGGGCCGAATTGTAGGCGATCACGGTCTGATTGCCCCAGAACGCCACCGCGTAGCCCTGGGTATCTACCCCTTCGATCTGATAGGTCAGCTTGTCGCCGCCTGGTAATCGGGACCTGAGCGGCCCCCAGAACAGTTTGGGCCCGTTCAGTTGCCCGAACTGGCTGCCGCCCACCGAGATCACGTCGATATCGCCTTGCTCACGGTGCTGCTCCGCCAGCAGCTTGTTGATGCTGGCCATCGCCTCGCCATCCGGAATGGTGACCCGAATACCATACTGTTTCTCGAACGCTTTCACCTCTTCGCGCAACCGGTCCTGATAGTACCAGTTGAACCAGGTAAGCTGACCTTCCCGACGCGCCTGCGCCTCCACATCCTGCCAGGACATCGTGTTCAGATCCGCCGCCTGCGCCTGATACAACGGCAACAGCAGTGCCGGCAGCGCCATCAGCTTTCCTAGGTTTGACAGCTTGAGTCGAGTAAGCATGCAAGATTCCCCTGAATGGTTAAGCGGCATCGTCGCTATCCTTTGTTGACGAACGCAGACGCCGGAACATTTTTGAGACAGCGCTCCATCAGCAGCATCAACACCACGTTAGGTACCACCAAAATCAGCGACACCACCGCCGCGTTGGGCCGGATGAAGTTATAACCCAGGTACGAATACAGAATGGTCGGCACGGTGATAAAGTCTGGCGCGCCCACAATGTAGGAAACGGAAAACTCTTCGATCGACAGAATGAACACCATGATCATCGCCGCCATCGCCCCGGACTGAAGTGCCGGCCAGTAAGCCACTCGGAAGATTTCCCGTCGGGAGGCCCCCAGGTTGCGTGCCGCATCCACCAGATCCTGCCGGACCTGACTGAAAGAGACGCTCAGAATGCGGATGGCGTACGGCAGAAACAGCACCGTATGACCGAGAAAGATCCCCATGAACCGCGAGTACACGCCCAGCCGCGTCAGCAATGAGGAGAAGAAGATCGCCACCACGAACCCCGGCAACACAATCGGCAGCAGCGTCAGCGCCTGCGCCAGCCCTTTGCCGGGGAACGACAGCCGACCAAACGCATAGGCGGTCGGCATTGCCAGCAGCAGGCAGGTCAGCGTCACCATCGGCGCCAGCAGATAGCTGTGCAACAGCGCATCGGGCAGCGATGTGTTGAGCCATAATTCACGCCAGCGCAGCAGCGACAATACCGGCGGAAAGACATCCGGGTAAGCCCACGGGTGCGACGGATCCACCAATGACCACAGCACCGCCATGGCAAACGGCAGAATCAGCCAAACGGTCCCCAGCAGCAGGATCACCCCCACCAGCAGGCGATTGAGTCGGTCAATCACAGCCTGTTGCATCGGCTATCTCCTCATCCCGTTCACGACCACGCGGGCCGCCACCGCCAGCATCCCGGCGCCCGCCAGCGACAACAGCATCAACATCACCGCCACCACCGCCGCCTGATTCCAGCCCTCAGCACCCGACTGCTGCACGCGCAGCATCAGTTGCGACATGGAATTGAGGTTGACCGGCCCCGCCACCGACTGAAAGGAAAAATCACCGGCGGCACCGATAAATATCAGCATCATCGCCGTCTGCAACGCCCGTAGCGTCAACGGCAGCACAATGCGGCGAAAGCGGACCCAGGCGCCGGCGCCGAGATTACGGGCGGCGTCCAGCACCGTTTCGCCGATGGCCTGTACCGAACCGCTCAGCAACAGCAACGCAAACGGCATCTGTTTCCAGATCTGCAACAGAACCACGCCGATGCCGCTGGCGTCGTTTTGCATACGAATCGGCCGCTCCGTCAGCCCCAGCCGCAGCATGGCTAGATTGAGAAACCCCTGATAAGAGATGAAATTGACGAACAGAAACGCCGCGGTCAGCCCTGGCACCAGCAGCGGCGCTTTCAGCAACGCACGCAGGGTGACGGCCCCCGGAAACGGCTTGCGCAGCCAAATCGCCAGTGGGTAGGCCAGCGCCACCGACAGCAACGCGCTGAGCAGCGCAATGCGCGCCGAGTAGAAAAAAGCGCGCCACAGCTGTTCGTCGGTCAGCATGGTTTGCCAGAAACGCAGCGATAACCCACTGTCACCGGCAAAATTGAAGAACCCCAGCGACTGGGAAAACGCCATCCCCAGCACCGCGCTCATCGCCAGTACGATAATCCCCAGCCCCGGCAGCAGCATCAGGTAAGCCATCAACGACGATCTCATGCCGCCACCGCTTCGCGCAAAAACCGCAACGCGCCGGGCGCCAGCGAAAAATAATAGGTTTCGCCCTCCAGCAGCGGCTGATAGCCCAACAATTGGATCCGGTACTGGACGCTGTCGGTATCCTGATGACAACCTTCGACCTCCGTCAGATTGCCGAGAAAAGTCTGGCGCTTAACCCGCAGCGAAAAGATATTCTGCCCCAGCGCGGGCAGCGACAACAGGCAGGCGTTTTCCGGCCGCCAGCAGAGATAGACCCGCTGCTGAGCCGGTGGCTCGTCCGACGCCACCGTGAATTCGCCCAGCTCGGTGGTGACCCGATACAGCCCGGCGTCCCCATCCCGCGCGGTAACCGTCCCCACCATAATGTTGGCGGTGCCGATAAAATCGGCCACAAAGCGGTTGACCGGCCGGTGATAAATCTCCTGCGGGGTTCCAGCCTGAATCACGCTGCCGCCGTGCATCACGACAACTTTGTCGGACATCGCCAGCGCCTCCGCCTGGTCGTGGGTCACATAAACCGCGGTAAAACCGTGCTTACGCTGCAAGGCGCGGATCTGCAACCGCAGTTGCTCGCGCAGCCGGGCATCCAGATTAGACAGCGGTTCGTCGAACAGCATTACATCCGGGCGCACCGCCATTGATCGCGCCAGCGCCACCCGCTGCTGCTGACCGCCTGATAACTGGGTGGGCAATTTATCCAGATGCCCGGCCATCGCCACGGTCAGCGCGGTTTCGACTACCCGGTGGCTCAACACTTCCCGCGCTACTTTGCGCTGCTGTAACCCAAAGGCGATGTTTTCCGATACCGTCAGGTGGGGAAACAGCGCATAAGACTGAAAGCACATCGCCGTATTGCGTTTTTCCGGCTCCAGGCCGTTCATTTCCCGGCCGCCGATGCGGATATGCCCGCCGTCCAGCGGGACAAAACCGGCAATGGCGCGCAGCAGCGTGGTTTTGCCGCACCCGGACGGCCCCAGCAGAGTGACGAACTCACCCTCGTTAACGTCAAACGACACCCCTTTGAGGACAGGAACATCACCGTAGGCCACACTGGCGCGTTCCACTTCCAGTCTACTCATTGCATGGTCTCCCGTGAGTCGTAAGGCATCATGTTCAGCAAGGTGAAAACGTCGTTAATTCAATTTATAATGCAGTATGCATAATAATAATGACAGATATGTTGCAAAGATGTAGTCAAAAACAAGAAGACTTAATTTATTGATATAAAAATAAATATATAAAAAAGTCCTGCGCATTCGTTTTTGACACCATTATTTTGGGGTTGTATATCATGCATAGTGAAATTATCATTCATTATGTTTAATAATTAACACGCCATGCATTAGCGACGACGCCCGTTGGCGCTGATTTAACCGCACGATTTAGCGATATAAAAAGGATCGGCACACCATGACTACTCGCTCTGGAACCCACGTCTGATGCGGCCAATACTTCATGCCAGCGAAAGCATTACCGTGAACGAACGTATGGTGCTGGACATTGTCCGCCGCCACCGACACATCATGCGCTCGGCGGTTTCCCCGCTGACCAACCTCACCCAGCCGTCGGTACACCGCATCATCGACAGCCTGCTGGAACGTGGGCTGCTGCGGCTGGGCGAAAGCATCGTGCACGGCCGCGGCAAACCCAGCCCGTCGCTGGAGCTGGCACCCGCCGCGCGCTACAGCATCGGCATTTCGGTAAATACGGATATGCTGGCGTTCTGCCTGTGCGATTTCAGTTGCCAGGTGGTGCATGAAGAAACGCTGGATATCGCGCTGGATGACCGCACGCGGGCGATGTTTACGCTGAAAGACCGGGTACGCAAGGCGCTGCAACGCTACGCCATTCCGACATCGGCCGTCGCCGGCATCGGGTTCGCCATCGCCGGTTATCTGATGGAAGAGAAACGGCTGTTCAATGCACCGGAACCGCTACGCGACTGGTCACTGGTGGATCTCAAAAGCGAGCTGGAGACCTTGTTCGATCTGGATGTCTGGACGGAGAACAACGCCACCACCGGCGCCATCGGTGAATCCGTGCTGGGCGCGGGGCTGCAATACCCCACCTTCGGCTACCTATCGTTTAATTACGGTTTTGGCGCCGGGCTCATCCTCAATGGGCAGCCTTTTTCCGGCGCGTTCGGCAATGCCGGGGAGATCAGCCGCATCTACACCGAGCAGGAATTCACCTCCCGCCCGGCGCTGGGCGAACTGCTCAAGCGGCTTAATGCGCGCGGGATCGATATCCAGCGGGTCAGCGCCCTGCGCCAGCAGTTCGACCCGCAATGGCCGGGCGTAGACGACTGGGTGGCGGAAGTCAGGCCATACCTGAACCGGGCGATTGACGCGTTGCGGGCGGTGGTTGACCCGGCCGCTATCGTATTTGGCGGCGAATTGCCGACGGCGCTGGGCAAGATGCTGCTCGACGTGCCGCCGACCCAGCAGCCGCCGCGTTACGGCCTCGCCGCCCAATATCCCCGTCTGTTGCTAAGCCAGATCCAGCACGACCCGTCGGTGATTGGCGCGGCGTTGATGCCGTTCAAAGCGCGTTATTTCGCCTGACGTCCGTTTGGCGTAACCCGTCGGCAAGCCAGGGTGACAATGTCACTTTTCAGACTGGCGTTGCCGCGGCCGTCAGCAAAGTCACCAGAGTGGCGACCTCTGCGTCGCAGGGCTGTTTTTCTTCCTCCACTACCAGATACAACGGTGTGAAACGCCGCCCGCCCTGCGGCAGCGACAGCGGTTTCAGCTCGCCGGAAGCCAGCCAGGGCGCGATGCGCGCCTCCGGCATCCAGCCATAACCGACGCCATGCATGACGGCTTCTATCGCGGCTTCGACCGTGGTGAACGTCCAGTTTTCGGCGCTGGCCGGCTTACGCAAACTGTCTTTTTGCTGTTGTCGGTCGATGATTTCAATCAACGGATACGCCGTGAGATCCTGAAACGACAGCGGCGTAGCTAACTGATGCAGCGGATGATCGGCCCGGGCAACAGCCACAAACGCCATTTCCATCAGCAGCCGTCCCCGGTTGATGCCCTCCCACGGTCGGGAAATCAGCCAGATATCCGCCTGACGATCCGCCAGTTGCGCCCGGTTCTCGCTGCGTAGTACCTCCATCAGGTGCACCTGCGTATGCGGATGGCGAGACTGGAAGGTGCGCAGCGCGCTGAACAGCGTGGACTTGGGAAAAATGCTGTCCACCACCAGATCGATTCTGGCGCGTCCGCCACGCCGTAGCACCTCCGCCCGCGACTCCAGCGCCTGAAAGGCGTTGAGCAACGGAATCACCTGCGCCAGCAATTGCTGCCCCTGCGCCGTCAGCACCGTTCTGCGCCCGGATGGCTCCAGCAGCGACACCCCCAGCCGCTCCTGCATCAACGACAATTGATAACTGACCGAAGATTGACTGCGGTTGAACGCTTGCGCCGCCGGGGCAAAACCGCCCAGCTCCACCACCGCCTGCAGCAGCGTCCATTGTTCCAATGTAGTTTTCGTCAACATCATGCTTCAGCCCGCCTTTGTGTACCGAATGTATCGTTCAGCCATCGCCTCAATTCATCTAATTATCGAATTAATTAGCGCTAAAAACAGCGTTATTCATCAACTTAATCCGATTTTATACTCCCGTTAGAACCTATCCCAATAGGCGTAATTGGCGTAGCCAGTTTGGACTCGGACAGCGCGGAGACAACATGCAACGCATGTTGAACGGACAATATTTGTCCGGCCCAACGGGCGAGCGCAGCGAGTAAACCGGAGCGTACACGGAGTACGTGAGGATTTCGAGCACGGCCCAGGGCCAAAATGGCAAGTAAAATAGCCTATTGGGACAGGCTCTAAGTCAATAAAAGGAAAACAGTATGAGTAGCTTCGACAAACAGGATCTCAGCGGTTTTGTGGGAAAACATCTGGTCTATACCTATGACAACGGCTGGAATTACGAGATCTACGTAAAAAACGACCACACGCTGGATTACCGCATTCACAGCGGTATCGTGGGCAATCGCTGGGTGAAGGACCAGCAGGTGTTGATCGCCCGCGTCGCCCGCGACGTCTACAAAATGTCCTGGACGGAGCCGACCGGCACCGACGTGAGCCTGATCATCAATCTGGACGATCGGATTTTCCACGGCACCATTTTCTTCCCCCGTTGGGTCATCAATAATCCGGAGAAAACCGTCTGCTTCCAGAACGATCACATTCCACTGATGGAATCTTATCGTGCGGCAGGCCCAGCTTATCCGACTGAAGTGATTGACGAATTCGCCACCATTACCTTTGTGCGCGACTGCGGCGAAGACGATAACAACGTCATCAATTGCCCGGCCAGCGACCTGCCGGACAATTTCCCGCAGAACCTGCGTTAAGTCACCCGCGGCGGGCCGCCCGGTTCGCCGTCTCTTTTCCCCTGCCATACCGCATTCACACCACCGCTATACGCCTGTACCGGGCAAAATCAAACATCATCAAATTGAAGTGGAACGCCGTTTTGAAAAATGCAAATATCGTGCGTCAGGCATGGATACTGCTGTTTTCTCCCCCACGACATAACCGTCAACTTATGGATGAAGAAATATGGATATTTTGCTTAGTCTGGTCAAAACCCCGTCGGTGATTATCGCCATCGTGGCGTTTCTCGGGTTGCTGTTTCAGCGCGCCCCGCTTTCCCGCCTGATTACCGGCACCTTTCTATCTTTTATCGGTTTCACCATGATAAAAATTGGCGGCAGCATTCTGATGAAAGTGCTGACCGCCTTCAGTTCGCTGTTTTCTCACGCCTTCGATATTGTCGGCGTGGTGCCCAGCAATGAGGCCATCATGGCGGCGACCATTGACAAGATTGGCGCGACCGCCGCGCTGATCCTGCTGTTCGCCATGGTGCTGAATATTCTGTTGGCCCGATTTACCCGGCTGAAATACATCTACCTGTCGCTACATCTGGTGCTGTTCATGGCCTTTGCCTTCACCGCGGTACTGATTCAGCTCAATTACAGCAATACCACCATCATTGTGGTGTCCTCGCTGCTGATCGGCCTTTACATGGCCGCGTCGCCCTATATTCTCAGCCGGTTCAGCCGCGCCATCATTGGCTCCAACGAATACGCCATTTCCCATGCCGCCATCTCGTCCTATGTGTTGGGGTCTTATATGGGAAAATGGTTCGGCAACAAAAACAGCGACACCGAACACCTGACGCTCAGTCAGCGCTTCGACTTTCTCCGTGAACCGAATGTGGCCACGCTGTTGACCATGCTGGTGCTGTTGTTGCTTTCCTGCCTGTTCGCCACCCAGCCGCAAATCAGGGACGCGATGGTGATGGTGTACGGCGCTGGCGCTGCGGATAAAAACGTGGTGATTTTCATTCTGGAACAGTCCGCCACCTTCGCCTGCGGTCTTTATCTGGCCAAGGCCGGCGTGAACCTGTTTACGGCTGAAATCGTGCCGGCGTTCAAGGGTTTCGCCAATGTGTTCGCCCCCGGCGCCATTCCGGCGGTCGATGTGATGGTGCTATTCACCAAAGCGCCCAACGCCACGCTGATCGGCTTTCTGATCAGCTTCTCGGTGGAGCTGGTGTGCATTCTGCTGTTCCCGCTGATCGGGCTGCCGATTATCGTGCCCGGCATCATGGCCAGTTTTATCACCGGCGGTGCCGCCGCCATTTTCGGCAACGCCACCGGCGGCGTGCGCGGCGCGGTGATCGCCAGCAGTCTGAATGGTCTGCTGCTGTGCGTGCTGCCGGCGCTGACATTGCCGCTGTTTTCGCATCTTGGCGCGCAGGGCGTCACGTTCGCCGACCCGGATTTCACACTGCCGGCGCTGATGCTGGATCGTCTGCTGCGCTGGTTTAACTGACGTATCGCTCAGCCCATCCCAAAACACAACGGCAGACCACAGGGCCTGCCGTTTTTCTGTGTCATACCGAATACGTCGGCTCAGAAAGTCGTCCAGTTATCCGCTGACGAACTGTCTGAACGACCGGCGGGCAACGCGGCGGGACGAGCGCTGCGATCCGCTATCTGCGCTCTGCTGTCCGCCATGCGCGGGCGGGCGGCAAGCGCCGGCTCATCCTGTGGCGACAGGCGGAATACCGACACCAGCCGCGACAGCTTCGCCGCCTCGTCTTCCAGCGAATTCGACGCCGCAGACGATTCATGCACCATTGAGGCGTTCTGCTGAATGGTGGTATCCATTTCCGATACCGCCGCGCCTATTTGCGCGATGCCGCGGCTCTGTTCATCCGACGCCGAGGCGATTTCGCCCATGATATCGTGTACCCGTTTGACGGATGCCATAATGTCATCCATCGCGCTCCCCGCATCCGACACCAGTACCGACCCGGTATTCACCCGGGTTACCGATTCTGAAATCAGCCCTTCAATCTCTTTGGCCGCCTGGGAACTGCGCTGCGCCAGATTACGCACCTCGCCGGCCACGACCGCAAAACCGCGCCCCTGTTCCCCTGCGCGCGCCGCTTCCACCGCGGCGTTCAACGCCAGGATATTGGTCTGGAACGCAATGCTGTTGATGACGGTGGTAATATCGGAAATCTTTTTCGAACTACCGGAAATATCATCCATAGTCTGGATCACCTTGTGGATGATCTCGCCGCCCCGATTGGCGTTACCGGAAGCCTGCTCGGAAATCTGGCTGGCATGTCGGGCGTTGTCAGCGTTGTTTTTCACCGTGGCGGTCAACTGCTCCATGCTGGCGGCGGTTTCCACGATCGCCGACGACTGCTGTCCGGTACGCGACGACAGGTCATTGTTGCCGGCAGCGATATCCGAAGAGGCTTTCGCCACACTGTAGACGCTGTGCCGAATATCAGCGATCAACTGACGTAATTTTTCCGTCATCGACATCATCGCCAACGTCAACTGCCCCAGCTCATCATGGCGCTCCACCACCACGCTGGCCGACAGATCGCCGCCGGCGATCTTCTCCGCCAATTTCAGATTGGCGATCACCGGTCGGGTAATCTGGCGGGTAACCGACCAGGCAATGAATAGCCCCAGCACTACAGCGGCGATGCCGGAAATGACCGTCTGGAACACCGAGTTATTGATAATATCGTTGTTACGAACGCCGATTTTTTTGAGAATGCCATCGATATCGCTAATCAGTTTATCCCCGGTCGCCCTGAGCGCGGAATCAGTCGTTCTCAACTGATTAACCTTGTCGTTGTATTTCACCCCGCTCTGGTTATAGCGCTCAATTCGGTTACCGAGTTCATCGACGCTATTTTTAGCCTCCGCAGGGAGCAATCCATTCAGGCTGTCGAAGGATTTTTTCGCCTGGTCATAAACCCCCTGCATCGATTTAAACGCCGCCTCGCTGCCTTCTTTTTGCAACAGATGCACTTTATCCACCAACTGTGCGTAGAGCACGGTGGTTTGATGGTACTGACGTAACAGATTGGTATCGCTTGAACTGCTGTAAAGCCCATCGCTCAGGGCCTCTTTCTGGTCAAGCGCGGCGATCTCTTTGGTGACATCGTTCATGCCGTCAACACTGTTTTTGACACGATCAATATTTTTGGCGTATTCCGTAAAGTCCTGTGCCACATTGCTAAAATCGCTCTGATAAGTCGCATCCCAACGCAGCGCGTTGGCTTTTTCATTGAGCTGACGAGCCTGTTCAAGGTATTTATTCAGGTTGTTGAGGTTGTCATTATTGAGCGTATACGTGAATTTAATACGGGCAATTCGAGTCAGATCAATAAAGTTTCCCATTTCATTCATGATCGAACTTTTGACATACAAATCCTGAATCATGAAAAAACGGACCGAGCTGAAGGCCGACGCCAAAATAACCAGCAGCAGCACAAGGCCAAATCCGCCATACATCTTGTGAGAGATCTTTAGATTTCGCACATAATTCCCAAACACACTCATCCTTGCTTCTCCGACTGGGTGAAAGGCGCCGTGAAAAAGGCGACAGATATTTTTACTTATCGGAACAAAATGGTGTTTTTTTAGCAAAATTGGGTGATGAAAATCACACTTCATGCAAAATCATGCTTCATTTCAATCAAGAGTGATTGGTTATCATCACCAACGAATCTGGCGCTCAACAAAAAAAGACCCCTGCCGGAAGGCAAGGGCTGTAGCAGTCAGGCAAGAATGTGATTATTTTGCCGCCAGCAGGCTTTTCCCAATCGCCAGCGCCACGCTGGCCTGACGCTGCTGCGCCGGCTCAAACATTTTGTTGTCCACCAGCGTCACCGGCTGGATTTCAACGATACGGCCTTTAACCACGGCAGAGCACAGCGAATGCACCACCTGGTCATTCAGAATGGTCAACAGGCAACGGAATTTGGGTGAGCCGTCGGCAACCAGATCCTTTTTTTCCGGCCGGATGCGTTGGCGCAACATCTCTTTCTCGGAGCTGGCGACCACGGCATCCAGTTCGCTGTCGCCAGCCACCGCCTGCCCGTTTGCCGCCGGTGGGGTATAAATGGTTACCAGCGCCTTACGCTTGGTTGCGGTATCCACATATTCCGTCTGTACCGAATGCTCTTTCGCATCCACCTCCACCTTCTGCCGTTTCAAACCATCGACAACAGTCGGCAGTGCATCGGCCAGTTGTTGCGAGGTATAACCGGCGATCAGATCCGGATTGCTGTTGTCGGCAAAACCATAGAGCGGCATAGCCAGTAACAAACCACACAGTCCTTTCGTTATCACGCCCTTACTCATTTTCTTCTCTCCTTAATACGCCTGATTTTTTGATATGAACCATCCCCTGATAACACTATATATCGAATTGTTTTTTTATCAGTGTGATAGCGTCAATTTTTGCCGCAATTCGGTTGTCTCGAAACGGCATCGGCGATTCAGCGCGACGATCGGTCATCCGCCACTCGGCTTTTTCCAGACGATCCACCTTTCTTGCTCTGTTCAGCACCGACAATGAAGCCGGACCTCAGAACAGGCTATGTACGCCTTTTGCCGTATCGTCCGCGGGCAGGCAGCGGAACAACAAGTGACAACGTCACCATAAAGACTGGCGCGCCGTACCACGGCAACTATAGTGTTGTTGGGTGACCCGACACCACTCAGTCCTCCGCATGGCCGCCGGTTGCGCGGCGCAGTGAACCAACACGCTGAAAACCCATGACAATGGCAAAGAAGGGAACATCATGAAACTGAAAGCATTGATTCTGTCCAGCCTGTTCGTCAGCGCGATAGCCGGCGCGGCCAGCACCACGGTCACGCTCAAAGAAGCGCTGCCAACCGGAGACGGCGATACGCTTGGCGATATCACCATCACCGAAACAGAGTACGGTCTGCTGTTCATCCCCAGTCTGAAAGGATTACCGCCGGGCATTCACGGCTTCCACGTGCATGCCAACGCCAGTTGCGCGCCGGGCGAGCAGAACGGCAACAAGGTGCCGGCATTGGCGGCCGGCGGCCATCTGGACCCACAAAAAACCGGCCGACACCTTGGCCCTTACAACGACAAAGGACATCTTGGCGACCTGCCGGGGCTAGTGGTCAATGCCGACGGCACCGCCAGTTATGAATTGCTGGCGCCACGGTTGAAGTCGCTGTCGGAGGTGAAAGACCACGCGCTGATGATTCACACCGGCGGCGATAACTACGCGGATACGCCGAAAGAGCTGGGCGGCGGTGGTATGCGTATCGCCTGCGGCGTTATTCACTAACGTTTTGTCAGCCGACTCAGCCGACAACCCGCGGCGGAGGCCGTTTTCCTCGGCCACCGCCTCCGCCGCTTTGTTGAAAAAATCATGCAGTTTTTATGTGACAGACGGCACTATTAAAGCGACAATGCTGACCACGCTTAAATCAGGTTATAGCGTCATCTTAATTGACCGACGTTTCACAACACGATATCCATGCAGACATTTTTATTTGACACGCTATCAACGCCCATCGGGGAATTATTATTGATTGCCGATGAAAATTATCACCTTAGGGCAGTGGAATGGCGTGAATATGAAGAAAAATTATATCAATCTCTGAATAAGCGTTATCGCCACGATCCGTTCGTGTTAAAAACCTGTAATAATCCTGGTGGATTAACCGATACTCTGCACGCCTATTTCGCCGGTGACCTGCATAGCATAGAAACGTTGCCGGTAGCCGCCGCCGGGACGGATTTTCAGCGCCAGGTATGGCAGGCGCTTCGCACTATATCCTGCGGTAGTACAACCACTTATGGCGAGCTGGCCGCCAGACTCGGGCAACCGGGCGCCGCGCGTGCCGTCGGCCTGGCCAATGGCGCCAACCCGATCAGTATCGTAGTCCCCTGCCATCGGGTCATCGGCGCGCAAGGCGCGCTCACCGGTTATGCCGGCGGTATTCATCGCAAACACTGGTTATTAACTCACGAAGGGTATTTGCCGCAGCAGAATTTATTCAATACCGACCATTAACTTACCGTGGATGCCGTAGCGCCAGGGTAAGAAATCCGAATGTGATGGTAAAAATATTAATAAGCTCACTATTTATTGGTCAGTTCCAGAGATAGCAGATCTTATCAGACCCAATAAAAGCTGTTAAAATTGACCGATATCAATTATCGCCTGAGTAAAGTCTATGATTCCTGAAAAGCGAATAATCCGACGCATTCAGTCTGGCGGTTGCGCAATCCATTGTCAGGACTGCAGCATCAGCCAACTGTGTATTCCTTTCACGCTGAACGAGCATGAACTTGACCAGCTCGACAACATCATCGAAAGGAAGAAACCCATCCAGAAAGGGCAAGCGTTGTTCAAGGCCGGTGATGAACTGAAATCGCTGTACGCCATCCGCTCAGGCACCATCAAAAGCTACACCATCACCGAACAGGGTGATGAACAGATCACCGGTTTCCATCTGGCGGGCGATCTGGTCGGGTTTGACGCCATCGGCAACGCCCAGCATCCCAGCTTTGCTCAGGCGCTGGAAACTTCCATGGTGTGCGAGATTCCGTTTGAAACGCTGGATGACCTGTCCGGCAAGATGCCCAATCTGCGTCAGCAGATGATGCGGCTGATGAGCGGCGAAATCCGTGGCGATCAGGACATGATCCTGCTGTTGTCAAAGAAAAACGCTGAAGAGCGTCTGGCGGCGTTCATCTACAACCTGTCTCGCCGTTTCGCCCAGCGCGGCTTCTCACCCCGCGAATTCCGCCTGACCATGACCCGCGGCGACATCGGCAACTATCTTGGCCTGACGGTGGAAACCATCAGCCGCTTGCTCGGTCGTTTCCAGAAAAGCGGCATGCTGGCGGTAAAAGGCAAATACATCACTATCGAAAATATCGAGACGCTGGCCGAGCTGGCCGGCACTTCACGTAGCAAAGCGTAACACCGCCTTCCCCTGACCGGATCAATGATTGCTCTGAATTGTTGATCCGGTCTTCATCACCAGTTGTTCAAAGCGATTTCCTTGCGTTACTCTTAACGGGCAGGCTGCAGAGTGACAGCCAACAGGAGGAGCTATGGCGAAGTATCAGAACTTACTGGTAGCTATTGACCCCAATCAGGATGACCAGCCCGCGTTGCGACGGGCCGTTTATCTGGTCCAGCGACTTGGTGGCCGTATCAAGGCGTTTTTGCCTATCTACGACTTTTCCTACGAAATGACCACCCTGCTCTCTCCGGATGAAAGAACCGAGATGAGACAAGGGGTTATCGCCCAACGAACCGAATGGATTGCGGAACAGTGTAAATACTATCTTGATGCGGGAATCGCCATTGATATCAAGGTGGTCTGGCATAACAAACCTTATGAAGCCATTATTCAGGAGGTGATTGCCGGTAAACACGACTTATTGCTCAAAATGGCTCATCAGCACGACCGGCTGGAAGCGGTGATTTTCACCCCCACCGACTGGCAGCTGTTGCGTAAATGCCCCTGCCCGGTCTGGATGGTGAAAGATCAGCCGTGGCCGGAAGACGGCCGTGCGCTGGTGGCGGTCAATCTGGCCAGCGAAGACCCGTATCACGATCCGCTTAATATCAAACTGGTGGCGGAAGCGCTGGATCTGGCTCGTCAGGTCAATCAGACCGAAGTTCATCTGGTGGGAGCCTATCCGGTCACGCCCATCAATATCGCCATTGAATTGCCGGATTTCGATCCCGGCGTTTACAACGGCGCCATTCGTGGTCAGCACCTGCTGGCGATGAAATCGCTGCGACAAAAATTCAATCTGGACGAACGTGTGACCCATGTAGAGAAAGGGCTGCCGGAAGAAGTTATTCCCGATCTGGCAGAACATTTGCAGGCTGGCGTAGTGGTGCTGGGATCGCTGGGGCGCACCGGCTTGTCCGCCGCGTTTATCGGCAACACGGTGGAGCATGTCATTGACCACCTGAAGTGCGACCTGCTCGCTATCAAGCCGGACGACTTCGTCTCGCCGGTGACGCAACAGGGAGAAGCCGACAATCCGGATGAAAACGCCTGACGTCCGTCGCGCATACCATCAAATGACAACGGGGGCCTTCTGGCCCCCGTTGTGTTTCTGCAACCGACCGCCTTCTGGCGGGCTCGGGCTTACAGCGCTTTTAGAATCGCCTCGACGCTTTCCTTGGCATCGCCAAACAGCATCTGGGTATTTTCTTTGAAGAACAGCGGGTTCTGCACACCGGCATAGCCGGTATTCATCGAACGCTTGAACACAATCACGTTTTGCGCCTTCCACACTTCCAGCACCGGCATACCGGCGATCGGGCTATGCGGATCTTCCTGCGCCGCCGGATTGACGGTGTCGTTGGCGCCAATCACCAGCACGGTGTCGGTATCGGCGAAATCATCATTGATTTCATCCATTTCCAGCACGATGTCGTAAGGCACCTTGGCTTCCGCCAGCAGCACGTTCATATGTCCCGGCAAACGCCCGGCGACCGGGTGAATACCGAAGCGCACGTTGACGCCGCGTGCCCGCAGTTTGGCGGTAATGTCGTGCACCGGATACTGCGCCTGCGCCACCGCCATGCCGTACCCCGGCGTAATGATCACCGACGTGGAGTTTTTCAGCAGTTCCGCCACCTCTTCCGCCGTGGTTTCACGATGCTCGCCAACCGCTTCATCGCTGCCGGTGGAGGAACCATCGGTACCGAAACCGCCGGCAATCACGCTAATGAACGACCGGTTCATCGCCTTGCACATGATGTAGGACAGGATGGCGCCGGAAGAACCCACCAGCGCGCCGGTAACGATCAGCAGATCGTTGCTCAGCATGAAGCCCGCTGCCGCCGCGGCCCAACCGGAATAGGAGTTCAGCATGGAAACCACCACCGGCATGTCCGCGCCGCCGATAGACGCCACCAGATGCCAGCCAAACGCCAGCGCAATCAGCGTCATCAGCAACAGCGCAAACACCTGCATTGCTACGCTTCCGGTTTTAACAAACACCAGCAGCAGTAGGAATGACAATACCAGCGCCAGCAGATTCAGCTTATGACGGTTAGGCAGCATCAGCGGTTTGGATGAGATCAGACCGCGTAGTTTGCCAAACGCGACGATCGAGCCGGTAAAGGTCACCGAACCGATGAAAATCCCCAGAAACACTTCAGTCAGGTGGATATTTTCCATGATCGGGTCAGCAATATCGCCTTCGCCGATAAAGCTGTTAAAACCGACCAGCACCGCCGCAAAACCGACAAAACTGTGCAGAATCGCCACCAGTTCCGGCATTTCGGTCATTTCCACCTTGCGGGCCAGATGCACGCCGATAGCGCCGCCGATTACCATCGCCGCGATAATCCATCCCACATTGCCGGCGTTCGGCCCCAGAATGGTCGCCAGCAGCGCAATGGTCATCCCGCTGATGCCGAAAATGTTCCCCTGACGGGACGTCTCGTGTTTGGATAAGCCAGCCAGGCTGAAAATAAACAAAATTGCAGCAACGATATACGCTGCCGTCACTAGTCCTCCAGACATCCGTTACCCCTTAATTCTTGCGGAACATTTTCAGCATGCGCTGAGTGACGGTAAACCCGCCGAAAATATTGATGCTGGCGATCAGCACGGCGATGAAGGAGAAAAAGGACACCCATCCACCATGCCCGATCTGCAACAACGCGCCCACCACAATGATGCCGGAAATGGCATTGGTGACCGACATCAACGGCGTATGCAGCGCGTGGCTGACGTTCCAGACCACGTAGTACCCCACCACGCAGGACAACGCGAATACGGTGAAGTGCGACAGGAACTCTTTCGGCGCCACGTTCGCCAGCCAGCCAAACAGCACAATAGCGATAGCGATGAAAATGAATTTTTTCCAGGGCGACGCGGGCTTAGCGTCCTGCTGCGCGACGGCAGCGGCGGCCGGTTTGGCCTGCTGCGGCTGAGCGGAAACCTGAATCGGCGGCGCCGGCCAGGTGATTTCGCCAGACTTGATGACCGTCACGCCACGAATGACGTTGTCGTCGAAATCGATATCGATCTCGCCGTTTTTCTCTTTGCACAGAAGCTTCAGCAGGTTCACCAGATTGGTGCCGTACAGCTGTGAAGATTGCGTCGGCAAACGGCTCGGCAGATCGGTATAACCGATGATTTTCACACCATTTTCCGTCATCGTGACTCGATCCGCGACGGTCAGTTCGCAGTTGCCGCCGGTCTGGGCCGCCAGATCGACAATCACGCTGCCGGGCTTCATGCCCTGCACCATCTCTTTGGTGATCAGACGTGGAGCCGGTTTACCAGGAATCAGCGCCGTGGTGACAATAATATCCACCTCTTGCGCCTGCGCCGCGAACAACGCCATTTCAGCCTTGATAAAGGCTTCGGACATCACCTTGGCGTAGCCGTCGCCGCTGCCGGCCTCTTCTTCGAATTCCAGTTCCAGGAACTCGGCGCCCATGCTTTTAACCTGTTCTTTCACTTCCGGGCGGGTATCAAACGCACGCACAATGGCGCCCAGGCTGCCTGCCGCGCCAATCGCGGCCAGGCCAGCCACACCGGCGCCGATAATCAGCACCTTGGCCGGCGGCACTTTGCCTGCCGCCGTGATCTGACCGGTGAAAAAACGACCGAATTCATGCGCGGCTTCAACAATCGCACGATAGCCGGCGATATTCGCCATCGAACTCAGCGCATCCATGGACTGGGCGCGCGAAATACGGGGAACGGAATCCATCGCCAGCACCGTCACCTGGCGCGCCGCCAGCGTTTCCAGCAATGCCGGGTTCTGTGCCGGCCAAATGAAGCTGATAATCGTGCTGCCGGCACGGGTCCATTCCACTTCCTCATCCAGCGGGGCGTTAACCTTGAGCAGGATATCGCTCTGCCAGACAGCCGCCGTATCCAGAATCGTCGCGCCGGCTTGCTCGTAAGCCTCATCCTCAAAACTAGCGAGTTTCCCAGCCCCACGCTCAATGGCGACCTCAAAGCCCAGTTTCAGCAGTTGCTCCACCGTTTTTGGCGTGGCTGCGACACGGGCTTCATTGGCCAACCTCTCTTTTGGTACACCAATACGCATTGTGAATCCCTTTTCGTTGTCACGAAGGTTTTATATGGTTGTGTCAATCACCTAAAAACTAACTTGTCGCCGTTGCCAGCACCCTCGGCGATAGCGATAAGTCCCTTTATAACCTACTTAAAATGGAATTAATGATCCACCGCTAAAACCATTAGGTTCTAAAAGCAGAATTTTGGCAGGTTACGATGCTTATTTGTGGTTAAAAATCACAGCTAAAACAGATTTTTCTACCATTATTACCACGTCAATGTTTCGAGCCATCTCACAAAAAGGCCCTGTTAACGCTTTGTTAAGCGCACTGATTTCGATAAATATCGTTTATAAAAGGAATTCGGTTATTAATAGTGATTATTTCCATTTTTCTCTTCTTCCATTATCAGCTCGGTGGTTTTGCGGGATTTGGCTTAAAATGCAGAGGCATAACGTCAGGTTCCGTGCCATAATCAGCGGCTACCACAGAAGATGGCTTGGTACGTATTTACCGTATGCGTCAGGCGAAAGGATTTTTTATGAAGCTGAAAACTAGCGTTGTTGCATCCACTCTTTTATCAATAGTAGCGTTTTCGGCGCAGGCTGCGCAGGAACTTACGCCAGAGAAAGCAGAATCACTAAAACCCTTTGAGCGTATTACCTTTCTAGGTCGTTACGATGCCATTTACGAAGCAGCGGCCGATGCCTCTAAAAAGGCGGACGAGCGCGGCGCCGCGGCTTTTTATATTCAAAGCACCTCGGAAGTGAACGGCGGGCGTTGGGCCATCACTGTGGATCTGTACCACAAGGACGCGCCGGAAGCGACTAAAGACACGAGTTACCGTGAATTCAGCGGCGTGAAAGAACTGCCGAAAGATGAAGCGGTGCGTCTGGAGCCCTATGACACCGTCACGGTCACCGGCTATTTCGGCAACCAGCCGGAAGTAAATGAAGCCATCGGTAGCGCAGCTAAGAAAAAAGGCGCTTATTCCTTCTATATCGTGCGTCAGGTCGATATCAATTCCAGCGGCGCAACCCAGTCCATCACCGCTTTCGTCTACAAGAAAGATGCGCCGAAACGTCAGGTGCAAAGCCCGGACGCTATTCCGGCAAACTCTGAAGCCGGTAAGGCCGCGATTGCCGCTGGCGGCGCAGCTGCTTCCAAAGTGGAAATCCCCGGCGTGGCGACGTCTTCCAGCCTGAGTAACAAGGTAGGCAACTTCTTCCAGACTCAGTCTTCATCTGGTGGTTCACGTTATACCGTCACCATGCCCGATGGCAGCAACATTCAGGAACTGAATAACGCGACCGCGGCACAGATGGCGCCGTTTGATTCCATCACTCTGCGTGGTAGCTTCAACAGCCCAACCGATATCTCTGAAGAAGTTGCCAAACAGGCAGCGAAAAAAGGCGCCAAGTTCTACCACATCACCAAAGAGTGGCAGGAAAAAGGTGACCACTACACCATCAGCGCCGATTTGTACAAATAACCATTTGTGCACGCACACGATGCATAAAAAAACCGCCATCTGGCGGTTTTTTTACATCTGGCGGATGGTTCAGTTGCTGGTATCCAGTTCCGGGAAGCTTTTGACCAGCTCATCGATCGCTTTCATTTGCTGCAGGAACGGTTCCAGTTTAGCCAGCGGCAAAGCGGAAGGACCGTCACACATGGCGCTGTTCGGCTCCGGATGGGCTTCAATAAACAGCCCCGCAATCCCAACCGCCATACCGGCACGCGCCAGTTCAGCCACCTGAGCACGGCGTCCGCCAGACGCGGCGCCGAACGGGTCGCGGCATTGCAACGCGTGGGTAACATCGAAAATCACCGGCGCGCCGTGGGAAACCTGCTTCATGACATTAAAGCCCAGCATATCCACTACCAGGTTGTCGTAACCAAAGTTGCTGCCGCGATCGCACAGAATGACCTGCTCGTTGCCGCCCTCGCGGAATTTATCCACGATATTGCCTACCTGCCCTGGGCTGATGAACTGCGGTTTTTTGATGTTGATGACCGCGCCGGTTTTCGCCATCGCTTCCACCAGGTCGGTCTGGCGAGCGAGGAATGCCGGCAGCTGAATCACATCCACCACCTCGGATACCGGTTGTGCCTGCTGCGGTTCATGCACGTCGGTAATGATTTTTACGCCAAAAGTTTGCTTCAGTTCCTGGAAAATCTTCATCCCTTCTTCCAGACCCGGACCACGGTAAGAGTGGATGGAGGAGCGGTTCGCCTTATCAAAAGACGCCTTGAAGACATACGGGATGCCCAGTTTCTGCGTTACCGCGACATAATGTTCGCAAATCCGCATCGCCAGATCGCGGGATTCGAGCACATTCATGCCGCCAAACAGTACAAACGGCAGAGAGTTGGCAACCGGGATATCTCCGATGTTAACCACTTTATTGTTCATAAACTTACCTTATTGTCGGATAAATCAGATGATCGGGGTTTAGGCGCTTTCCCGAACTAGTGCAGCACAATCTGCTTCTGTTCGATGGAATGAATCTGCACTTTTATCATTTCGCTGACCGGATCTTCCGGGCATTGTTCCACGAAATAACTCAGGTCTGACAAGGCGATATGGTCGCACTCCAGTTGTGCGTAAATCAGGCCGCGGTCACGGATTTCATACGGATCTTCCGGATCGAACTGCAGCACGGCCTCACTGGCGCGCAACGCCAGCTCCATCTGTTTCTCTTCCATCAACGCGACCTTGAGCGTATCCAGCAGCTTGCGGACAATCATCACGTTTTCCGCTTCATCCAGATCGCTATCCATCAGCCTGGCGGAAAGACCAATGTTGCCTTTTAGCCACACTTCCAGCACGTGTTCACTCAGCGTGTCGCCGTTCAGCGGATTAATCAGCCACATTTCATCGTCGAGCCAGTCGGCGCGTAAAATCAGTTGGGTAGGGAAAATCACCGGCATCAGCGGCAATCCCAACTGATTGGCAATATGCAGGAAGATGATTCCCAACGACACCGGCATCCCCTGTCGGGTCGCCAGCACGTTGTCCAACCACAGGACGTCGGACAAATGGTAAACGCCGCTGGCGCCGCCAAAGCCCCAGGTACGGAAGAAGAGCTCAATGAGCTGTTCCAGCTGTTGATCCTGATCCAGATCGGCGGAGATGGTCGCCCGCGCTTCTTCAACGAGTTGCTGCAGATTTTGTCTCACTTCCTGCGCGGAAAAATCGCGGCGTATTGACTGGGAAACCAGAATCACGCCTTCACTTAAGGGTGACTGGTTAAATTCAAAATCAGCAATAGAACTCATAGTTATTCCATCAAGCAAAGATAACGTCAGCTGTACGTCTGAAAAGGCAAACTTCTCTATCAGCCTATACATGCCTTGCGGGCGCGGAAGCCAGCGGATCAGATAATAATGCCAAACCTGGCGTTCGTCAGCTGGTCTGTCCGGAACGACAAGCGATAATCATGGCTAATCATTACCAATGTGATCCTGCTCAAGCCCCGACGACACAGGCTGAGGTCGCACTCAACACACGCAGGTTGCCCCAGCGGGCCATTGCCCCAGCGTCACCCGCTCATTATCGCCATAATCACGGCAGGTTTTCACCTGTACAAAACCGTACTGCGTCAATAATGACCGTACCGCATCGCCCTGCTGCCAGCCATGTTCCAGCAGCAACCAGCCGTTATCCAGCAAGAATGCCCCCGCCTGCCGGATAATCTGCCGTAAATCAGCCAGCCCTGCGTCTCCCGCCACCAGCGCGCTGGCAGGTTCGAAACGCACATCGCCGCGCGACAAGTGCGGGTCATGCTCGTCAATGTACGGCGGGTTGCTGACAATCAGGGCGAAACGTTGCCCATCCAACGGCGAAAACCAGTCTCCCGGCAAAAAACGGGCGTTGACGATCCCCAACTGGCTGGCATTATGACTGGCCAGCGTTACCGCGTCGGGCTGACTGTCAATCCCCACCACCTGACAGTCCGGCCGCTCATGCGCAATCGCCAGCGCAATCGCCCCGGTGCCGGTGCCCAAATCCAGCACCGATGAGGCGCCGGCGGGTAAATGCGCCAGCGCCTGCTCGACCAGACACTCGGTATCTGGACGCGGGATCAGCGTCGCGGGCGATACGGCCAGCGGCAGCGACCAAAATTCCCGCTGCCCGACCAGATAGGCAATCGGCTCGCCGGTGGCGCGACGCGCCAGCAAGGCGTCAAGCGCCGAGATCTCACCGTCGCTCAAATCGGTTTCACCAAAAGCCAGCAGAAACGTACGTCGTTTGCCGGTTACATGTTCCAGTAGGATCTCGGCGTCTCGCTTCGGGCTGTCGCTGGCCTGCAGCCGGGCCGCCGCCTGTTTCAGCCAGTGCTGATAATTCATTGATCCTGCTCGGCCAGCGCCGCCAGTTGATCCGCCTGATATTCCTGCACGATAGGCTGAATCAACATATCCAGTTTGCCTTCCATCGCTTCATCCAGCCGATAGAGCGTCAGGTTGATGCGGTGATCGGTCACCCTTCCCTGTGGAAAGTTATAGGTGCGGATACGGTCGGAGCGGTCGCCGCTGCCCAACAAGTTACGTCGGGTTGAGGCTTCTTCCTGCTGACGTTTTTGCATTTCCGCGGCGCGAATACGGGCCGCCAGCACCGACAACGCTTTGGCTTTGTTCTTGTGCTGTGAACGCTCATCCTGACACTCCACCACAATGCCGGTCGGCAGATGGGTGATACGGATAGCGGAATCGGTGGTGTTGACGTGCTGTCCGCCCGCGCCGGAGGAGCGGAAGGTATCGATTCTCAGATCGGAAGGGTTGATATCCGGCAGTTCCGCTTCCGGCACTTCCGGCATTACCGCGACGGTACAGGCGGAGGTATGGATACGCCCCTGCGACTCGGTAGCCGGCACGCGTTGCACCCGGTGACCGCCGGACTCGAATTTCAACTGGCCGTAGGCGCCTTCGCCCACCACCTTGGCGATCATCTCTTTGTAGCCGCCGTGTTCGCCGTCGTTTGCGCTCATGATTTCAATCTTCCAGCGACGGGATTCGGCATACCGGCTGTACATACGGAACAGGTCGCCGGCAAACAGCGCGGCTTCATCGCCACCGGTGCCGGCACGGATTTCGAGGAAACAACCACGTTCGTCATCCGGGTCCTTCGGCAGCAGCAACACCTGCAGTTGCTGTTCCAGTTCTTCGCTGGCCGCTTTGGCTGCTTTCAGTTCGTCCTGCGCCAAATCACGCATTTCAGGGTCATCCAGCATCAGTTCGGCCGTGGCGAGATCATCCTGCGTCTGCTGCCAGCGCTGAAAGCAACGGGTAATGTCGGTAAGTTGCGCGTACTCGCGGGACAATGCCCGGAAACGGTCCATATCGGCAATCACGCTGGGTTCTCCCAGCAGCGCCTGCACTTCTTCATGGCGCTCTTGTAACGCTTCCAGTTTGGCAACAATAGAAGACTTCATGCGGGCGGTTCAATCCTGTGTTGAATCATTATGGGGGAAGAAGAATGCTAGTTCAGGCCGAGGCTGTCACGCAAAATCTGCAAACGCTCCAGATCGCCGTCGCGGGCGGCCTGTTGCAATGACCGGGTGGGGGCATGGATCAGGCGGTTGGTCAGCCGGTGCGCCAGTTCCTGTACGATGGCATCCACATCGCCGCCATTCTGTATCGCCGCCAACGCTTTGGCGGTCATATCTTCACGCAGGCGATCCGCCTGAGAGCGATAGTCGCGGATGGTGTCCACCGCCGCCTGCGCGCGCAGCCAGGCCATGAACTCCGAACACTCCTGCTGCACGATGGATTCAGCCTGAATGGCCGCCGCTTTGCGCTGCGCCAGATTGTGCTGAATGATGGCCTGCAGGTCGTCGACGCTATACAGATAAATGTTCGGCAGCCGCCCTACTTCAGGTTCGATGTCGCGCGGTACGGCGATATCCACCATCAGCATCGGCTGATTGCGGCGGGTTTTCATCGTACGCTCCATCATCCCTTTGCCGATGATGGGCAGCGTACTGGCGGTGGAACTGATGACAATGTCCGCCTGCGGTAAATACGTATCCAGTTCCGCCAGCGTAATCACGTCGGCGCCGACTTCTTCTGCCAGCGCCTGAGCGCGCTCGCGCGTCCGGTTGGCAATTACCATCCGCTTCACGCGGTGCTCGCGCAGATGGCGGGACACCAGCTCGATGGTTTCGCCTGCGCCCACCAGCAGTACATTGACGTCGGCCAAAGATTCGAAGATCTGCCGCGCCAGCGTACAGGCGGCAAACGCCACCGACACCGCGCTGGCGCCGATATCGGTTTCGGTACGCACCCGTTTGGCGACGGTAAACGATTTCTGGAACATGCGCTCCAGATCGCCAGACAGCGAACGTTCGCGCTGAGAATCGGCAAACGCTTTCTTGACCTGCCCCAGAATCTGGGGTTCGCCCAGCACCAGCGAATCCAGCCCGCTGGCGACGCGCATCAGGTGACTGACAGCGGCGTTGCCTTCATGCCAGTAGAGATTTTTGCGGATTTCATCGGGATTGAGCCGGTGATAATCACACAGCCAGGCAATCAGCTGCTCGTGGCGGTTTTCCTGCGCGTCCACACTGAGATAGAGTTCGGTACGGTTGCAGGTGGAAAGCAACACGCCGCCCTGAACTAACGGTTGCTGTAACAGACTGTGCAGCGCCTGCCCCTGTCTGTCCGGCGAGAACGCTACGCGCTCCCGCAGAGAGACTGGTGCTGTTTTATGATTGATGCCAAGCGCAAGCAGGGTCATGGTTTACAGAGTAATCCCGGTGTTAGTATGGGTTTCATCTGAGGGGCATTCTACTTGAAGCCTGCGGGCAAGAAAAGTGACCCAGGGCAACCGCGTTCACGTTGTCGCCAGCGCGCCGGGCAGCATCACAGGCATTGACGCTGCCAGCCAACCCCGCTAGCGTGACGCCTTGTTGTGAACCCATGATGCTTGTAACAGGACCTTTTCGACATGCCCAATAATCCCGTTCGCGCCTTACGGTTACTGCCTTTGGCGAGTGTGTTACTGACTGCCTGTACCCTGACGCAGCCCACCTTGCCGGGTAAAAAACCGACCTCTCCCGAGTGGCGCGAGCATGAGCAAAAAGTGCAGAATCTGACCAACTATCAGACCCGCGGCTCATTCGCCTATATTTCCGATAGGAAAAAGCTGTATGCCCGTTTCTTCTGGCAGCAATTTTCGCCGCAGCGTTACCGTCTGCTGCTGACCAGCCCGCTGGGCAGTACCGAACTGGAACTGCAGGCCGGCGCGAACAGCGTTCAAATTACCGATGGTCAGGGCAAGCGCTATGTGGGTAAAGACGCACAGTACATGGTTCAGCAGTTAACCGGCATGGCTATTCCGCTCGATAATTTGCGCCAGTGGATGCTTGGCCTGCCGGGCGACGCGCAGGATTTCGCCCTGGATGAACGCGCTCTGCTGCGCAGCGTAAACTATCAGCAGGGCGACCAGCACTGGAGCGTGTCCTATCAGTCCTATACCGATGGTCCGCTGCCGTTGCCGCAAAGCCTGGAACTGACGCAGGGCGAGCAGCGCATCAAACTGAAAATGGACAACTGGACGACGCAATAAATCATGGCGACCGCATGCAATCGCTGGCCTTCCCCGGCCAAGCTGAATCTGTTTTTGTACATCACCGGCCGCCGCCCGGACGGCTACCATAATCTGCAGACGCTGTTTCAGTTTCTGGATTACGGCGACACCCTGACCATTACCCCGCGTCAGGATCAGCACATTGTGTTATTGACGCCGTTGCCCGGCGTCCCCGATGAACAAAATCTGGTGGTTCGCGCCGCCCGTCAGTTGCAGGCCTATTGTCAACAGGCAGGATTACCGTTTGCCGGCGCCGATATCGCCGTCGACAAACGTCTGCCGATGGGCGGCGGCCTGGGCGGCGGTTCGTCAAACGCCGCCACCGTATTAGTGGCGCTGAACCAGTTGTGGCGCTGCCAGATACCGGTCGACACGCTGGCCGCACTGGGCCTGAAACTGGGGGCGGATGTCCCGGTATTCGTGCATGGGCACGCCGCGTTCGCCGAAGGCGTGGGAGAACGGCTGACCCCGGTGTCGCCGCCGGAAAAATGGTATCTGGTGGTTCATCCCGGCGTCAGCATTCCGACCCCGCTCATCTTTGCCGATCCGGATTTGACGCGAGATACGCCGGTACGCCCGTTGTCACAATTACTGACACAAACTTTCAGCAACGATTGTGAAGCCGTCGCAAGAAAACGTTTTCGTGAGGTTGAAGAGCGACTTTTATGGCTGTTAGAATACGCACCGTCGCGCCTGACTGGCACTGGCGCTTGCGTGTTTGCCGAATTCGACACCGAGTCCGCCGCTCGTCAGGTGCTAAACCGGGCCCCGGAAGGATTATTGCATGGCTTTGTTGCGCGTGGTGTTAACGTTTCCCCGCTGCAACGGCGGCTTTCCGGGCAATCCAAGGATTGCTAAAACACCACCGCCGACCGTGATGTTCTAGCGATCTTTTCCATACACCCGTATGTATATCCTGCTTGCGGTACGACACACGGCCTTCCGCAGGCGGATATTTCTCTGGACGCAAGCTTGAGGTTCTTCTCGTGCCTGATATGAAGCTTTTTGCTGGTAACGCCACACCGGAACTAGCACAACGTATTGCCAACCGTTTGTACACCAGTCTGGGCGACGCTGCTGTTGGTCGTTTTAGCGACGGCGAGGTCAGCGTACAAATCAACGAAAATGTACGCGGTGGTGATATTTTCATCATCCAGTCGACCTGTGCTCCCACCAATGACAATCTGATGGAGCTGGTTGTTATGGTTGATGCCCTGCGCCGCGCTTCCGCAGGACGTATTACCGCTGTTATCCCCTACTTCGGCTATGCCCGCCAGGACCGCCGTGTACGTTCCGCCCGCGTGCCGATTACCGCCAAAGTTGTGGCTGACTTCCTCTCCAGCGTCGGCGTTGACCGTGTCCTGACGGTGGATCTCCACGCCGAGCAGATTCAGGGGTTCTTCGACGTGCCGGTAGACAACGTGTTCGGCAGCCCTATCCTGCTGGAAGACATGTTGCAACAGAATCTGGACAACCCGATCGTCGTTTCTCCGGATATCGGCGGCGTGGTTCGCGCCCGCGCTATCGCCAAACTGCTGAACGACACCGATATGGCGATCATCGACAAGCGCCGCCCGCGCGCCAACGTCTCTCAGGTGATGCATATCATCGGTGACGTAGCCGGCCGCGATTGCGTGCTGGTCGACGATATGATCGACACCGGCGGCACCCTGTGCAAAGCGGCGGAAGCCCTGAAAGAGCGTGGCGCTAAACGTGTCTTCGCCTACGCCACCCATCCGATTTTCTCTGGCAACGCTTACGAGAACATCAAGAACTCTGTTATTGATGAAGTGATTGTCTGCGACACCATTCCGCTGTCAGAAAATATCAAATCGCTGCCGAACGTACGCACGCTGACCTTGTCAGGCATGCTGGCGGAAGCCATCCGCCGTATCAGCAACGAAGAATCCATTTCTGCGATGTTTGAGCACTAATCGATATTTTTGCTGCAATGACTACGCCATCGGATAATGATTATCCGATGGCGTTTTTACAGGAAGCGAAAAATATTTCCGAATTTTGACCGAGACACTGAACCATCACCTGATCCTTCACCGTGCGGCACTATCGGCCATGCGGTCGTCTTTTACCGTGTCCTGGCTTGTAACGCCTTGACCACAGCTTCTCCAAGCGCCGTTGCCGAAGCTGGATTTTGTCCGGTGATCAGGCGTCCATCAACCACGACTTTGTTCTCAAATATGGGTGCCTGTTCAAACCTGGCGCCGCCTTTCTTCAGGGCGTCCTCCAGTTCAAATGGAACGATCTTGTCGTACTGACGCGAAACCTCTTCCTCAGCGGTAAATCCCGTGAGACGACGGCCTTTAATTAAGTTTTCACCGTTGCTGAGTTTCACGTTTATGAGCCCTGCGGGACCATGACAAACGGCACTGATAATGTCGTTGTTTTCGTACATAGCCCGTACAATGCGACTAAGCTCGGTATTATTTACAAAATCCCACATCGGGCCATGACCGCCGACAAGCAGAATCGCAGAATATTTTGACGGGTCGATATCCGATAGTTTAATCGTTTGACCCAGCTTGTTTCGATGGTGAGGATTGGTCCAGAAATCCAGACTGGCCTGATCTTTCAAGTCAAAACCATCGAAAGGAGCCAAACCGCCTTTGGGACTGGCGATATCAAAATCAAGGCCTGCTTTATCAAACACCTTAACCGGATGAGTCAGCTCTGGAAACCAAAACCCGCCGACAAGATTCTCGGTTTTCTTATCCAGACTGGATACGACGATTAATATTTTTTCTCGCTTTTGAGTGTTTTGAGCTGCCTCCGACATTGTAGAAGCCGTGAATGCGGTAATTGCGACGATGAGACAAACGACATACTTTGCAAGTGACATATGATTTCCTTCAGGTTGTTGGCGTGACCTCACTGTATCCAAGTTCAATAACCAGAGGTAGACAGCCAAAACGGAACAGATTGTTTAAAAAAACAGGCTAATAATCTTGTATTGATGGGAATTATTACCGCAGAATGTCAATATGCGGACGAGCTAAAACAGATGAGAATGCGAGATGAGTCAGGACAATAACTTTGATGGATTGCAAGAATTTCTAGCCATCTCGAAAAGGCTCAGTATCCGGAAAGCAGCTCTTGATCTTGGCAAAACACCGGGGGCCATCAGCCAGGCGCTACAGAAACTGGAGCTCCGTCTTGGCGTCCTGCTCTTTCACAGAACTACCCGCAAAATGGCACTGACAGAAGCAGGAAAGAACCTGCTCTTGAAGATTGAACCTGCCGCGCGTGCAATTGCGGCCAGCCTTGAAGATACCATTCAGTCTTCCAGAGCGCCTGCCGGAACATTGCGGTTGATTGTGGAACGCCTGGCCTTACCGCATGTCATCGAGCCTCTACTGCCTGCATTTCGCCAGGCATGGCCAAATGTAAACCTGGACATTACCGTCAGTAATCGTCACAACAATTTTATTTCTGAAGGTTATGACGCTGGTATTTTGATCGGTTCATACATTGAGCAGGATATGATTGCGATTAGGCTTTCCAAACCTTTTCAATGGGCTGTTTTTGGATCACCCGCCTATTTCAGCGCAAAGGGGAAGCCCAAAGTTACCAGCGATCTTGTTCATCATGAATGCATCCGATTCCGTCGCCCGGAAAAAGGCGATATTTACCGTTGGGAGTTTATTGAGAACAATGAAACAGTACGAATTGATCCGGCTGGCCCGATTACGGTCAACGATGGCGAACTTATGCGCAGTCTTGCGGTTAAAGGGGTGGGGCTCATTTATTCTTCTACGTTTCATACTTCGCGCGAACTGGCAATGGGGACCCTGGAGCCCGCGCTGCTTGACAGTTCTCCAGGCAATGATGGCCTTTTTCTCTACTTTTCCAAGGCGGGCAGAAATCAACCCAAGCTGCGTGCCTTTATCGATATATGCTCACGTACAATGAATATTTGAATAAATATAATTCGATCTATTAACATCAGGGGTTATATGCTGATTTTTAAGCATTAACGTTGCGGGTGTCCGCCACCGCATTCAGCCACTACCAGATTAAAATCAATTTTTTTTATAAATAAGAAAAGTTGTCACATCCCTCCTAAGTAGCCATATGAGCATATAATATTACCCTTGTTCTTATCTGCCTTTCCGCTTTATCCGGTCAACGTCATCCGGCAGAATGAAGAAGGATAATTCATTAATATAAATAAATTTTTACTAGATGCCGTTCGCGGCGGCAGCGCTTATCAAAGTGCTTCAGCCACCAATAACGATCCGTCACGTTTTCCCGCCCGCCAATGCGCGCGCCGGCCAGCCACAGAATAGCACCGGCAAAGATAGCCAGCAGCTCTATATAATAGAGCGAACCCGGCAAATTCAATTCAGGCAGCTGATTGGCAATCGAGTAGGCTATTCCGGCAATCATAAGCAACATACCTAATCCCATAAATGCGTTGCCTACCATCACAGCATTTCTACGTTTCATATTTCACCTCCAGAAATATCCAGTGGAAATAATCAGAATATTGCTGCGTGTCTCTCTGATTTGTTCACAGTATAAACAGCACTTCACAATGGGGTTGCGTGAAGGATCACATGTTGGTGATCAACTTCCCCTGAGTTAAACTAACGACTTTGCCAATTATCCCGATGGGTTGCGTTGCCTGCGGCGACACCCAATCCGGAAACGTATCGCATGAGTCGTATCGAATGATGAGTGGTATCAAACTGTGAGTGGCATCAAATTGATTGTAGGTCTGGCCAACCCCGGCGCTGAATACGCCGCTACCCGCCATAACGCCGGCGCCTGGTACGTTGACCGTCTTGCGGAAGCCTACCGGCAGTCGCTGAAAGAAGAGAGCAAGTTTTTCGGCTATACCGCACGCCTGACGCTGGCAGGCAACGATGTGCGCCTGCTGGTGCCCACAACGTTCATGAACCTGAGCGGCAAAGCGGTGGCGGCGATGGCGACCTTTTACCGCATCGCGCCGGATGAAATTTTGGTGGCGCATGATGAACTGGATCTGCCGCCCGGCGTCGCCAAGCTGAAGCTCGGCGGCGGTAACGGCGGCCACAATGGGCTGAAGGATATCGCCAGCAAACTCGGCAACAACCCCAATTTTCACCGGTTGCGCATCGGCATCGGCCATCCGGGCGATAAAAACAAGGTGGTGGGATTCGTGTTGGGCAAACCGCCCACCAGCGAACAGGCGCTGATCGATCAAGCGATTGACGAATCGTTGCGCTGCACCGATATCCTGATGAAGGAAGACATGATCAAAGCCATGAACCGTCTGCACGCGTTCAAAGCGTCATGATGGGCAATCGGGCGGATCGAGTTCATGCCGCATTATGTGTATAATTGGCATCAAGACTGACTTTTTCCATTCTGACAGGCTTTTTGCAACGAAAGCCTGATGATTAGTGATTTTTAAGGTGAGATAAACATGGGATTCAAATGCGGTATCGTTGGGCTGCCTAACGTGGGTAAATCCACTCTGTTCAACGCGCTGACCAAAGCCGGCATCGAAGCGGCCAACTTTCCGTTTTGTACTATCGAGCCAAACACCGGCGTAGTGCCGATGCCGGACCTGCGCCTCGACCAGTTGGCCGAGATTGTCAAACCACAGCGTACCGTCCCCACCACCATGGAGTTTGTGGATATCGCCGGTCTGGTGAAAGGCGCGTCCAAAGGCGAAGGTTTGGGCAACCAATTCCTGACCAACATCCGTGAAACCGAAGCCATCGGCCACGTGGTGCGTTGCTTTGAAAACGACAACATCATCCACGTAAACAACAAAGTTGATCCGGCCGATGACATCGACGTGATCAACACCGAACTGGCGTTGTCTGACCTCGATACCTGCGAGCGCGCCATTCATCGCGTGCAGAAAAGAGCCAAAGGCGGCGATAAAGATGCGAAAGCTGAACTGGCCGCGTTGGAGAAATGCTTACCGCAGTTGGAAAACGCAGGCATGCTGCGTTCGCTGGATTTAAGCGATGAAGATAAAGCAGCAATCAAATATCTGAGTTTCCTGACACTGAAGCCAACCATGTACATCGCCAACGTCAACGAAGACGGTTTCGAAAACAACCCGTACCTCGATAAAGTACGTGAAATCGCTGCCGCTGAAGGTTCTGTTGTCGTGGCCGTCTGTGCCGCCGTTGAATCAGATATTGCGGAACTCGATGATGCCGATCGCGAAGAGTTTATGGCTGAGTTAGGTCTGGAAGAACCGGGCCTGAATCGTGTTATCCGCGCAGGGTATGAACTGCTGAATCTGCAAACCTACTTCACCGCTGGCGTGAAAGAAGTTCGCGCATGGACTATCCCGGTCGGCGCCACTGCCCCGCAGGCGGCCGGTAAAATCCACACCGACTTTGAAAAAGGTTTTATCCGCGCCCAGACCATCGCCTTTGACGATTTCATCACATACAAAGGTGAACAAGGCGCCAAAGAAGCCGGCAAAATGCGTTCAGAAGGGAAAGAATATATCGTTAAGGATGGCGATATTATGAACTTCCTGTTTAACGTCTAAATAAAATTTGTTGTCTCATGAGGTTGCATTAAATCTCATGCGGAGTAACGAACCTTATAAAATCCACGCAATTGCGTGGATTTTTCTTTGTCT
>NZ_CM001979.1:2517909-2550760 GCF_000406205.1 Dickeya sp. NCPPB 3274
GTAACGGATTTGGATGCAAATGTCAGATTGCGATGCGCCTGTTAGGGCGCGGCTGGTAACAGAGCCTTATAGGCGCATATGAAAAACCTCCGGCTATGCCGGAGGATATTTATTCTATACAGCCAATCCGCGTTCCCCATGACATTCCCATGCCGCGAACCTGTATCCATAACGGCATAATCAGTAAGCACGCTTTGTATTTAATGAAGATTACTAGTATGCAGAATGAGAGTTACCTTTTTTCATCAGGGCACTATCCCCTATCACAATCGGTAACTCTCATGTTTTCAGTCTGATCTGCCAGAACCAATCTAGCTAATACGAATGATTATTTACTGACAAAAGTAGTCACACTTAACGGGTTCAGCCATACCGTCGCTTTGCCGCTATTATCAACCTGATATGAGCCGCCATATTCAACATTCAGCACCGCTGATGTGCTGTATTTTTCAAATTTACCAACGTTGGCATTAGTGATATTCAACGACAGCATTTGGTCTGAATCGTTCGTGTTTACAGCAACAATAACCATTTTTCCATCCGCGTTCTTGTAGGCTGTAAGATGAACGTTTGACTGGGGGTTTTCCGTGGCCTGAATACGCTGGAAACCAGGACGAACGAACCGGGCATATTGAGACATCACATAACCACGCTTACTGACTTTGCCGTCTTCAGTAAGTAATCCATAGGAACGGCGGATATACCACCATACATAAGCGTTATAGTTTGCCACCATGCTGGCATTCAGTTCCGTTCCCACTTCAAGGGCTGACGTCCAGTTGTTAGCCGATTGCTTTGAATCAACATAGTGCTCGGTCATCCAAATCTGTTTACCCGTATTTTGAGCTAAGGGGTACGGTTTAGGCGTTGTGCCATATAAGTGTCCCCCTACGATTGCAACGTATTTTGATGCGTCACTATCATTCAATACCGGGTCAGTTAATTTAGGATTAAAGCTTAATGACTCTCCAACAATTATTTTGAGAGAGCCAAATTTAGAGCCTTGCGATTTAAGGTAGCTTTTAAATTCATCACCACTCCATTCACAAGATTCATAGTCCGGTTTCCAGTCAGGTTCATTTTGTATAGAAATGGCATAAAGGGGAGCACCATTAGTCTGCATGTATTTGGAAAAATCCAGCAGGTGCGAGGTGTAAGCAGAATAATATGCCGGCAGCAAACGCCCACCGTTTATCAGGCTGTTGTTGCTTTTCATATACGCAGGAGGCGTCCAGGGGGTTGCCATTAACTTAGCCCCTAGCGAGACGGCCTGACGTGCACTCGGAACCTGTATATTCCATTTACTGGAGTCTGGAGCAATTCTGATTCGCATAATTGATAGCCCTATCTGGTCGACATCACTACCAAATGCAGTATTAATTTGCTCTGTTGTCAGATCATTGATCCACCCAACCCCACTCATTCCGCCAAAGCCTTGAATTGTCTGGTAATTGATTTTTGCGTCAATTTTCACGGTATCAGCATAGGCAGAGAGAGAACCTGCCGTGGCTGATACAAAAATAGCCGCACTTAAACAATTTCGAACCCGGAAAATGACATTTCCATTCATAGCATCCATCCTTAATAATATGAACATTGGGAAATAATTTAACTTATTCTTTCTAATAACGATGGAGATAACGTGTAAATCCATCTTGATTGAAATTGTAATAGTAACTTAATTATATGTCATTTTTATGCCGGGCCTTGTCAGTGGCAGTATGCCGCCCCGGCTTTTATATTAAACAAGCAGTATAGCCAGATTAATTAATTCCCGGATAATAATTATCTTGAATCCTATTTTCTGTCTTTTACCTGAATGCTGGAACAAGGGAACCACCGCAGGCTCTGGCCGCAGAAACGGCCAGAACCCCAGATGTCATCAGTTAGCAGAGATCCGTCAACGCGTGAAGTGACTGATTGTTATCACATCACTTCAGCAACCGGACTTTCACCGCTTTGCCTTTAATTTTCCCCTGCTGTAACTGCTTCCACGCATGGCGCGCCACCGACTGCTTCACCGCCACGTAGGCATGCGTCGGGTGAATCGCAATTTTACCAATATCGGCGCCATCCAGCCCCATGTCGCCGGTTAGCGCCCCCAGAATATCGCCGGGACGCATTTTGGCTTTCTTGCCGCCGTCGATGCACAGCGTCGCCATCGTAGCCTCCAGCGGGGTGATGCGCAGTCCGGTCGGCAGCGGGTGCCAGTTGAGTTTCATATTGAGCATTTCTTCCAGCGCATTCGCACGCTGAGCCTCTTCCGGCGCGCAGAGGCTGACGGCCAGCCCGCTTTCACCGGCGCGGGCGGTACGGCCGATGCGGTGGATATGCACCTCAGGATCCCACGACAGCTCGTAATTCACCACCATCTCCAGCGCTTTGATATCCAGCCCGCGCGCCGCAACGTCGGTTGCCACCAGCACACGGCTGCTACCGTTAGCAAAGCGCACCAGCGTCTGGTCGCGGTCACGCTGTTCCATATCGCCATGCAGCGCCAGCACGCTCTGGTTACTGGCGGTCAGCGCGTCGTATACCGCCTGACAGTCTTTTTTGGTATTGCAGAACACCACGCAGGAAGCGGGCTGTTCGCGGCTCAGCAATTTTTGCAGCAGATCGAGTTTGCCGCCGCGGGAGACCTCATAAAACTGCTGTTCAACCGCCGGCAGTTCATCCACCGTGCCGATTTCAATAATCAGCGGGTCGTGCTGAATACGATGACTGATAGCGGCAATGGCATCCGGCCAGGTGGCGGAAAACAGCAGCGTCTGACGCTGAGCGGGGACGTGGGCGATAACCTCGTCGATGGCGTCGGCAAAGCCCATATCGAGCATCCGGTCAGCCTCATCCAGCACCAGAGTCTGCAGGGCATCAAGGTTTACGGTCGCCTTTTTCAGGTGATCCAGCAGTCGGCCCGGCGTAGCGACAATGATGTGGGGCGCATGGGTCAGCGAGTCGCGCTGGATGCTGAACGGTACGCCGCCGCAGAGCGTCAGCACCTTGATGTTCGACATGTAGCGAGCCAGACGACGCAGTTCGTTTGCTACCTGATCGGCGAGTTCGCGGGTCGGACACAGCACCAGCGACTGAGTGTTGAACTGCCCGGCATCAAGATGCTGTAACAGGCCCAGGCCGAAAGCAGCGGTTTTGCCGCTGCCGGTTTTCGCCTGCGCGCGGACGTCTTTTCCTGCGAGAATCGCCGGTAACGCCGCGGCCTGAATCGGCGTCATGGTCTGGTAGCCCAGCTCGTTAAGGGTGGTGAGTTGTTCCGCAGGAAGCGCGTTCAGTTCAGCAAATGAGGTCAATGAGGTCACAGTGAAAATTCCAGATGAAATAGGCCGGTATGATACCACCCCTTTCCTGCCATGCCGTGAGGAGTTTTCACCTCATCGTCGGGTTCGGCGATATCGGCTCTCCATCAAGGCGGATGAGTCCAGTTCAATTTTTTCCGAATAGAAATAATCAGTGAATAGAAATAATCAGTGAATAGAAATAATCAGTGAATAGAAATGACCGGTGAATAGAAATGACCGGTGATGCGTTTACCCATCACCGACACCACACATTCACCCCGGAGTAAATAAAATGAACCCTGTTTCTTTTTCCCAACGTTCCATCGCTCGCCGTCTGTCCATCCCGGTACTGCTATTTTCTTTGCATGTCCCGCAGGTCTTTGCTGCGGGCGACGACGATACCAACAGAAAAACGCCGGATTGCCCGGCCGGACAGGTTTATAACAGCGCGACGAAACAGTGTGTCCCTGAGAAAACCAGCCGTCTGAGCGATCAGGATAAGACAAACTACGCTTATCACCTGGCTAAAAAAGGTGAGTATCAGGCGGCGCTGAACCTGCTTGATACCCTGAAAAATGGCAATACCGCCGAAGCCTGGAACTACCGGGGTTACGCCACGCGAAAACTCGGGCGTACCGATGAAGGCATCGGCTATTATCAACGTTCGCTGGCGCTCAATCCGAATTATGCCAAAGTGCGCGAATATCTTGGTGAAGCGTGGCTGGTGAAAGGCCGACCCGATCTGGCGCGGGAGCAGCTGAAAACGATCGCCGGTCTGTGCGGCCACAGCTGTGAAGAGTATCGTGATTTACAAGCCGCTATTAACGGGCATCCTGAATCCTGAGTATCACCGCGAGGACAAAAAAATCACTACCAGTGAAGTTCGCCAGCAGCTTGCCGCGCATCTGACACGCCTGTGGCGTTATGGTCTGGTACTGTCGCGCAGTCACGATGCTGCTGAGGAATTAGTACAGTCCACCTGCGTTCGCGCGCTTGAAAAGAGTGCGCAATTTACGCCGGGAACCCGCATCGACAGATGGTTATTTTCCATTCTTCACTCCATCTGGATTTCCGATCTCCGCGCCAGCCGTGTGCGTATGGGACAAGGATTTGTCGAAGGCGATGAATTGCCGGCGCCGGATACCCACGCGCTGAATGACGATCGCCGGCATTACCAGAAAATCATGCAACGGGTAAACGCGCTTCCTGAAGCGCAGCGCAACGCTATATTTTTAGTTTATGTCGAAGGGTTTACCTATCAGGAAGCGGCAGACACGTTATCGGTACCGATCGGCACGATTATGAGCCGGTTGGCGGCGGCACGGACAATTCTGGCCAAATCGATTGATGCCCCGGCGCCCGCGAAGGAAAAACGTTCATGAGAACAATGAATTTTACGCCCCCCTACAGTGACGAAGCTATCGTCGCCTGGCTTGACGGCGAGATGAATGACACCGACGCGCAAAAGTTCGAGCAGTGGCTCAGGAGTGACGATCAGCTTGCCGAACGCATCGCCAGGCTGCAGAAAAGCGATCTGGCGTTTAGAGAAGCCTTCGCACCTTTACTTGATGCAGCGCCCCAGGCCCGGATGCAGAATCGACTTGAGCAACTGCTGGCGGCGACTCCCGCCGTGGGAGAAAAACCGCCTCGCATCGGGGTTAGCCGCCGTTCGCTGATTGCCGCCTCGCTCAGTTTTCTGGTGATTGGCTCTGGGCTGGGCTATCTGGCGCGCCCCGCCTCGGCTGTTCGTAACGATAGCGATAGCGAGAAAATTCGCGATCTTGAGGCCCAATACATGTCGCTGTACAGCGCAGAAACACTGCTCGATATGGACAGCTCAGCGTCCGCCCTGGCTCGGGGACTGGCGCGTACCGCGCAGGACATCGGCATCCATCTGAGCGAACAGCAGCTATCTATTCAAGGTGCCGAGCTGAAAATGGTACGGATGCTGCGCTACGACAGCACCTCAATCGCCCAGATTGCCTGGATGCATGCCGATTACGGGCCGATGGCATTGTGCATCTCCCCTGAGCAACAGCGAAGCGCAACGGCGATCAACAATGAACAACGGCATGGAATGCATCTTGCCTGGTGGCATACCGGAGGCTATCAGTTCGTCTTGATCGGCCGCAATCCGGTCTCACAACTGGCCGATAGCGCGCTCAGATTGCAGACGTCACTGACATAACGCATTGACCAAAAACGCGCTTCCCTCCACGCTGCGGCAGCCAGAGCGCGAAGGGAAGACTGTTATAAGGGAGGGCTGTTATAAGAGAGGACCGCTATAATGCGCGTCGGACTTGCGCCTGGAGGTCAATATTAATCGCTACCTTGTCATCCACCAGCGCCGTAAACCGATCCATATTAAAGGCCGAACGTGAAATGGCGGTTGTCGCATGGAGAAACAACGTCCCCCCCGCTGGCGATGCGCCGCCATATTCCTCCAGCGTCGCCTCCAGAATGACCGGGCGCTGAACGTTTTTGACGGACAGCGAACCAAACACGCGAAAGTGACCATGCCCTTGCGCCACCACGCTGCTGCTGGTGAAAACAATCCAGGGGTAGTGCGAGGCGTCAAAAAACAGACCGCTTTTCAGCTGGTAGGTCAGCAGGCTGTTGGACGCTTCGAGCGTCGCAACGGGGATTTTCACTTCAATACGGTCATCAATTTCTTTGGCGGAATCCAGCATGACGCCCCCGGTTACGCCATCCAGATACGCCTGTGAAGTACCGCCAAATGCGCGCCATGAAAGCTTAATGACGGTTTTATTCGTTGAAATAGTATAGTTGAGAGGCGTTGCGTAAAGCGTTGGGCTTATCAGCAGCCCAGCGGCCACGACGGGAATGATGCGCATCATAACGAGAATCTCCTCAAAGCAGACAACACGTAAACGCTTCAAGGAGCTGATTTATTCATTCCCCAGTCAAACAAACAAAAACGACCGCACAAAAACCCGGACAGGCGCCGTAACGTTCAACCATGCGCTAATCGACTTCGCCACGGCAAACGCAACTATCCCGGTTGGCGGAACCGGGTAAATACCGGCGTTTTGGCGTTAATTAAATATCTCGATCCGATTGCGGCCGTTAGCCTTGGCCTGATACAACGCGCTATCGGCCTTTTTGATAAGCTGCTGATAATCAGGGTGGTTATCGAACTCGGCAATACCAACGCTGATGGTCACCGAGCCCCCCTGTTCCGCTATTGCCGGAATAGACAACCCGGCGACCAATTGACGAATCGAGTCAAAGATCATGGAAGCCTGCTGCGTCTGGGTTTCGACCAGCAGCACCATAAACTCTTCGCCGCCATAGCGAAAAACATAATCGCTGCTTCGCACGCTTTCGTATATTCTCGTCGCGATCGTCTTAAGTGTCAGATTGCCGGTTTCATGCCCGTAACTATCATTGATCTTTTTGAAATGATCGATATCAATCATCGCCAGAATAAAGGGCTTTCCCGAACTGATCGCCAGTGCGATTTCCCGCCGCATAATAGTCGGGATGAAGCGGCGATTGAGCAGATTCGTCAGCGGATCCTTACCATTTTCGAATCTGATCAATTCATCAAACATTGAGCACAGAATTGAATTAACCTGCCCCGTTAACTGACGGACGTCGCGTAATAATTGCGTGCGTATTGCCGTATTTTCAACGTGACGGGGAAATGTCTCCCTCACCCGACTATCCACCTGCCGGATCAATCCCTCCAGCTTGTGCAATAAATCAGGGCCATTAAACAAATGCCGTCCTTTATGGAAAAACCACAGACCAAATTCCGATTTCTCCAGCAGGATAATCTCTTCAGACGGCAACCCGGTCGCCACGTTATAAATGAACTGATTCTCCCAATTCATTAATGCGCCAAGCTGCCGCTCTCTTTCAACATTCACATCATCATAAATCGACAAAATGCGATAGCGCTCCTGATCGCGCATCGCACTTTTGTAACCGGGGGAATACGCAGTGGTCATGGCTTCAATCGCGGTATCCATGACCAGACTGCTAAAGCAGACCGCCTGATTAATCAGCGCGATATCCAGGTTTCGTTTTCTGGCTAGCAACCTGAACAGTTCATTTTTCAGTTTACGCGCACCCCGGGCCACCAGATCGGTCGGAATGCCGATACGCGCATGAATAACGCCAACCTGCTGCTGTCGTTCCAGCAATACAGATAATGACTCTTTGGCGCTGCCCAATACCGAGCGCAACCAGTGATACATACTTTCACTGAGTTTATCGGCTACTTTTTGGGTATTGAGATAAAGACTGGCCTGTTTATCCTGGAGCATATAGTCGTAAAACACGCTGACCAGCTGACGCAATTCGTCTTCGCATAAATCGCTCAATAATTCATGAGCGCCAGGAGACGTCAAATTAACAAGCTCTTGCCACTCAGCGAGCAGCAATTCACTATTATCACTTTGTTCAGTATGCATTATTAAATTAACAGTAAGTTGTTTTCATTATGTCCTACGACGTCGCCTGACAAACTCACGGCCCCTTTTGACGCCACGGAGTGTACCCAACTTACCCCAATTTCCCAAATGTATTTCAGCGCCAATACATTATCTATACCCAAAATAATTCGAGTTGCAGGAAGGCGGCAACCGAGTGAATCCCCAGGAGCTTACATAAGTAAGTGACTGGGGTGAGCGAGGGCAGCCAACACACCTGCAACTTGAAGTATGACGGGTATAAATTACTTATTTAGATAATAATTCGCTAAAGAATCGCTATATTACGGCACCAATTGTTCCAGACAGGCGGCATCATTGCATAATCCATCATGCCGCCTTAAGAATAGCCGCCGTTTATCCCACCAGTCCGCTCACCCGCAACACCCGCCGACCGACCGCTTCCGCCAATACCGTACTGTGCTCCCCTACGCAACCGAGGCTGAACGCGTATTTGGCGCGGGTAATGCCGGTGTACACCAGTTCACGGGTCAGAATCGGGCTTAAGGTATCCGGCAGCAGCAAGGCGGTGTGGGCGAATTCCGACCCTTGCGATTTGTGCACCGTCATGGCGAACACCGTTTCCACCGCGGACAATCGCCCCGGCAGCACCCAGCGGATGCCCGATGAACCATCGCCGGCGGGAAACGCCACCCGGGTAGCCCATGTCCGTGAGCCGTCCGGCTGGAACAGCGGCACCTGTAAGGTGATGCCGATATCGCCGTTCATCAGTCGCTGACTATAATCGTTACGGGTCACCATCACCGGCCGCCCCGGATACCAGCCTTGCCAGGCCGCCAGCAAGCCGTCCCGATACAGCAGATGGGCGATGCGCTCATTCATACTGTCGACGCCCCACGGCCCGTTACGCAACGCGCACAGCAGTTGGAACTGACCGAAGGCGTCCAGAATCTGCGCCGCCCAGAGGTCGAACTCGCTTTGCGGCGCCGTCAGTTCCGGCCGCGTCGAGGCCATCCGTCGCAGATAGTCGCCGTAGCCCACCGGCGCAGCCGCAGGGGACTGCGTGCCGAACCTGCCGGCGGCGCCGTCGATAACCCATTCACGCAGCGTACGGTTATCGTTCGCCGTCACCGTCAATTGCGCCAGGTCGGCATACCCCTGCCGCCAGATCGACGCCAGCGCCGCCACGTCGCCGGCATTCACCGCCTCCGCCAGTTGGCCGATGCCGCTGTGGGCGCCAAAGCGATAGCTGTGGCGCAGCATGGCGATGGATTGATCCAGCGCGCTGCCCAGCGGGTCGAGCAGCGCATCGTCCGGTGCCTCCCCCGCGACCTGCCGTAGCCAATCGCGGGTCTGCGGCAGGTAATGCCCCTGTGCGGCGCGCTGACACAGCTCGCCCATCAACGCGCCGGCTTCCACCGACGCCAGTTGATCCTTGTCGCCCAGCAGAATCAGGCGGGAGCGGACCGGCATCGCCGCCAGCAGCGCCGCCATCATCTCCAGATCCACCATCGACGCTTCGTCCACCACCAGCACATCCAGCATCAGCGGGTTATCGGCGTGGTGACGGAAATGCCGGGTATCCGGCCGACTGCCCAGCAGACGGTGCAGGGTCACCACCTCGCTGTTGATCTGTTCCCGGATAGCCTCGCCCTGCGCCAGCCCATCCAGCGTCAGGCCGGCAATGGCTCCGGCAATCGACTCGTTCAGGCGGGCCGCCGCCTTGCCGGTGGGCGCCGCCAGCCGGATACGCAACGGTTTGCCGTGCTGTTCCAGCGCCAGCGACTGCAACAGCGCCAGCAGTTTCACCACGGTGGTGGTTTTTCCGGTGCCCGGCCCGCCGGTGATAATGCTAAAGGCGCTGCCCGCCGCCAGCGCGCAGGCCAGTTTCTGCCAGTTGGTCGCGCCGGCCGCGGCGGCAGGAAACAGCGCATCCAGCCGTTGACGCAGCGCCGCAGGCGCTATCGCCGCCCGCAACGCGTCGTTTTGTTTCAGTTGCTGCGTAATGGCGTGCCGCACATCCTGCTCGTATCGCCAGTAGCGACGCAGATAAAGACGCGCGCCGACCAGCACCAGCGGCGTGCTGCCTTCCCCCGACGATACCAACTGCGGCTGTTGCAACGCCGCCTGCCAGGCCGACAGGGTAACGCCCGCCAGCACCTCCGCCGGACGCGCGATCTTACGATTTTCGCTACGATCGCCTTCCGGCGGCAACGCCAGCGAAAACCCGCTGTCGGCAAGCGTGGCGTCCAGATCGAGGCACACATGCCCACGCCCAAGCTGATAGCTGACCAGCGCCGCGCCCAGCAGCAACAAGGGCGACGCATCAGGGCATTCCTGATGCAGGAAGCGCACCAGCGCCCGGTCCAGCTCCCGCAACCAGCCGCAGCCAACCCACTGGTCCAGCAACCGGGTTAATTCGTCATGACTGGTCATGTTCATGCCGTCGCCTCCGTTTCGCCGCTAAACAGGCTCTCCAGCGCGTCAATCAGCGCCCGGTCCGGCCGTTGGGCGCAGACGCCGCCGCCCGGCGCCTGACTGCCGCGCAAAAACAGGTATAACGCGCCGCCGACGTGACGGTCGTAGTCGTAATCCGGCAGGCGGGACTTCAGCAAGCGGTGCAACGCAAACAGATACAACGCCAGTTGCAGATCGTAACGGTGATCCAGCATGGCGCGCGCCATACGCGGTGGGTCATAGTCGGCGGCATCCGCCCCCAACCAGTTGGATTTGTAGTCCAGCACGTAGTAGCGCCCCTGATGTTCAAACACCAAATCGATAAACCCTTTCAGCATGCCGTTAAGCTGTTCGCGCATCAGCATCGCTCGCGGTTCGCCCGCCAGCGTGGCGGCTCTGACCTGTTGATCCAAGACTTGCGTGTCGACCTGACTGAGCGCAAACCAGAACTCCATTTCCACCTGATACCGCGTCAACCCGGCCAGCGAGACCGCGCTGCCGGGTTGCGTCGGCAGCGCCAGCGGCTGACTGAGCAGCGCCATCAGCCAGTCGGTGAGCATCGGTATCCACTGTGTCCAGCCTTGTCGGTTACAGCGCCGCGCCACCTGATCCTCCACCCGGGGTCGATCCGCCGCCAGCGCGGCAAAGCCCTCTTTTCCGGCCCACTCCAGCAAGCCGTGCAGAAAACTGCCCGGCGCCGCCCCGCGTGGAAAACTGTACATATCGTGGCCGGTCGGCAACGGCGGCAAACGCTCCGCCGACGCCTGCGGTTCGCTAAAGGTTTCCTGCTTCGCGCTCTGCACTTCGGGTACGTCGCCCGCAGCAGGCTCGCGGAATTCGCGGTAATGCCCCTCCGGCGCCAGTTGTAACCCGGAATAGCTGGTGATGCGCCAGCGGTGGCTGCGCATATCCGGCAACGGCGGCTCCTGCCCCAGCGCCGACGTATCCTGTTCGGCGCGGTAAATGCCATCGTCCGTTTCCGGCAACGGCGTAATCTGGCTGTCCGTGCCGCACCAGGCCGACAACTGTTGCGCCAGCTGCGCCGGTTCCAGCGGTTCACCGGCGCCGAGCAGGTAACCGGGCGCGCTTTTTTCCAGCTCTTTCAACGGCGCCATGCCCAGCCACATGGCGTAGCGGGCGCGGGTCAGCGCCACATAAAATTTACGCAGGTCCTCGCCCAGCCGCTCATGGTCGGCGCGTCGCACCGCCTCGTCGCTGGCGGTCAGTTCAAGGCGCGGCTGTCCGTCGTCATCATGAAATTTCAGCGGCACATCCCGCTGGCTGACGGCACGAAACGCGCAGGCAAACGGCAGAAACACCAGCGGATACTCCAGCCCTTTGGACTTGTGGACGGTAACCACCTTCACCAGATCGGCATCGCTTTCCAACCGCAGTTTCAAGGTATCGCCGCCGGGATTATCCGCCTGGCACTGCTCCGCCAGATAGCGGATCAGCGCGTGCTCGCCGTCCAGATGCACGCTGGCCTGTTGCAACAGCTCCGACAGGTGCAGCACGTCGGTCAGCGCGCGGGCGTTATCGGCGGCCAGCAACCGGCGCGGCACATCGAATTCCCACATTAGCCGCCGCAGCATCGGCAATACGCCCTGCTGTCGCCAGCAACTCTGGTAGCGGACAAATTGCATTACCCGGCGTTCCCACTCCTGCTCGTCGTGGTTAAGGCGGTCAAGCGCCTGCCAGCTCAGCCCCAACGAAGGGGTCGCCAGCGCGGCGCGCAGCAGCCGATCGTTCTCTGGATCGGCGCAGGCCGCCAGCCAGCAGTGCAGTTCGCCGGCCTGCGGACTGTCGAAGACCGACTCCCGATCCGACAGATACACGCTGCGCACGCCGCGGGCGGACAGTTGCGCACGCACCGCCATCGCTTCGCGCCCGGTATTGACCAGCACCGCCATGTCCCCCGGCCTGACCGGGCGCAGCGGCTGCCCCGGTACGGCAAAACCGGCCCGACCTTGCCCGCCGAGCTGCAACAGCCGCACCATTTCACGGGCGCAGCCGGCGGCCATGCGCTGGCGGTATTCCGCCGACGACAGCGGCTCGTCCGTCGCCAGCGTCCAGCAGGTCAGCGCCGCGGCGTCAGCGCCCTCCAGTACCCACGCCTCGTCGCGCCCGTTGGCCTGCACCGGCAAAAACGGCACCGGATTGCCGCCGTCGCGTTGCCGAAACAGAAACGCGCCCGCGCCGTCGGCACGGTTTTCCGCCTGCATGAACACCTGATTGACGGCGCCGACCATCGCCTGAGTAGAACGGAAATTAGTGCCCAGCGTGTAATGCCGCCCGTCGGTATCGCGGCGAGCGCGCAAATAGGTATAGATATCGGCGCCGCGAAACGCGTAAATCGCCTGCTTCGGGTCGCCGATCAGGATCAGCCCCTGCTGCGGGTCGTTGTCCGCCACCCGGTACAAGGTATTGAAAATACGGTATTGCAGCGGGTCGGTGTCCTGAAATTCGTCGATCATCGCCACCGGGAACTGACGGCGAATACGCTGCGCCAGCCGCTCGCCGTTATCGCCGCGCAACGCGGCATCCAGCCGGGTCAGCAGGTCCTGAAACCCCATTTGCGCCCGGCTCTCCTGCTCGTGCTGGAATCGCTGACTTATCCAGCGACAGGCGTGTCTCAGTAATTGACTGCGCGGTTCCGGCAGTTGGTCTAACTGCTGTTGCAGCGCCTCCATCGCGGTCAATGCCGGATGCTGCGGCGTCTCTTCGGGAATTTTCCAAACTTCCCGCAGCCCTTGTGGGGTTAGCCGCGTCCAGCCGGTGCCGATATCCAGCGTCGTCTCGTCGCCGACGGCCCAGTGTTGCAACTTATCCAGCCACGGCTCGAAATAGCGGGCCTGCAACTTGCGGCCGTCCGCCTTTTTCTGTGCCACCGCCGCGTTCAGCAGGTCGCGCAACTCGCCGCACCACTGCGGCCAGGGCGCTTTTAGGGCCGCCAACTGGCGCGTTCTCTCTTCGCGGACCGCGCTGAAAATCTGCGCGGGCAGGTCATCGATGCCGATGTCGTCGGCGTACTCCAGCAGCGGCGTCACGCTGCGATAAAAGCGTTCCGGCGACGGCCAGCTATCGCGCAGTTCCAGCACATCGCGGGCATCGAGCGGGAAAAAGAACGTCCGCCAGTAATCGCGCACCACCTCCAGCAGCAATTCGCTCTGATCGGTTTCCAACGTCTGGTTAAACAGGCTGCCGCTATCAAAGGCGTGTTCGCCCAGCATCCGGTTACACCAGCTGTGGATGGTGGACACCGCCGCCTCATCCATCCATTCGGCGGCCAGTTGCAATTTGCGCGCGCAGTCCGGCCATTGTTCCGGCGGGTAGTCGGCGCGCAGTTCATACAGCAGCGGATCGACCGACTCATCCTTGCCATCCGGCTGAAAGTAAGCGGCCGCCTGCGCCAGCCGGGCGCGAATACGGTCGCGCAGCTCGCGGGTGGCGGCATCGGTAAAGGTCACCACCAGTATGTCCGGCGGGTTGAGCGGGCGCGAGAACGCCTGCTCGCCGCCGTGCCCCAACACCAGCCGCACATACAGCATGGCGATGGTGAAGGTTTTGCCGGTACCGGCGCTGGCTTCGATCAGGCGGCTGCCGGAAAGCGGAAAGCGCAGCACATCCAGCACAGAAGGTAACGCACGCGCCGTCATGACTGGCCTCCTGGTTTTTTATTTTTCGCCGACGCCGCTTTCAGCGTCTGGTACAGCGGCGCCAGCAATAGCTGCGTCCAGCGGGCGAACTCGCCATTGGCCCACAGTTGGTCGAAATTCGGGAAAGCCCGCGCCAGATAGGCGTTAGACGCCGACTCGGCAAACTTGCGGTTGGCGGGATCATGCTCGTCGTAGCACTGGCGCGCCGCCTTGCCCGCCTCGCCGTCCGGCGGTTGATCCGGCTCTCCGCCCGCCTCCAGCCAGCGAAATCCGGTCTTCACCGCCAGCGGCAGCGGGTAACGCATCCCCTCCCTCCAGGCCTCCACCAGCGTCTGCCAGTAGGCTTTCGCCTGCTCAGGCTCCAACGCCGGCAGGTGAACGGTGCCGTTCTTGCTGACCAGCGTGCTGTGCAACGGTTGCCCGCCAAGGTGCCCGGCCAGATGCGCCACCCAGAACGGCACCAGCTTGTCGAGGCGGTAGCTGCGACGTGTGGGATGCAGCAACCCGCCGCTTTCCAGCACCAGCCGGCATCGATTGCCCTGCTCGTCGGCGCGCAGCTCGTTCAGCCAGTCTTCCAGCGGGATATCGGGTAGCGACAGCGGTTCGTCAGGCGCCGACTCCGGCCATTTTTCCCGTTCCTGCTCATAACGGGTGAACAAATCCGCCATCGGCTCCGCCAAATCCTGCTCCAGCACCGCGGTAAAACCGCCCGGCGCCAGTTCGCCGCGTCGGGCGATGCGCGCCAGGTGTTCCGTCAGCGCCTGCTCTCGGGGGAGATGCTGGCGTAACGCCGCTTTCTGCACCTGGATCAACTCATGTTGCAGGCGCCAGTTTTCCAGCGCATCAATGGCAAACGGCTCCTGATCCTGACTGGTGGCGTCTTCCTGCTCGAACCAGACGTTAAGGCGCAGACGGAAGAAGCTGCGCACCGGGTCGCGGACAAAATCCGCCAGTTGGCGCAACGTCAGCACGCCATCCTGCCGATACTCGTCCAGCGCAGCATCCAGCGCCGGGGCGTTTTGCGGCAACAGACCGGCGCGCCATTCGCGGGCATAGCTGAACAACGGGCTACCGGCGGTAAAATAATCCGGGCTGAATGGCTGTAACCGGTGTTCCACCGTCAGCGCCGACAACACCGCCTGCCCGTCGGCGGTCTGCCAGCCGTTGCTCAGATGGTCGCGCAACTGCGCCACCAGCACCGAGGGCGGCCGCTCGCTGTTGTCGTGGATACTGCGCCCGACCCAACTGATGTACAGTTGCTCGCGCGCCGACAGCAGCGCCTCCAGAAACAGATAGCGGTCGTCTTCGCGTCGGGAACGGTCGCCGGGGCGGTAATCCTGCCCCATCAGGTCGAAATCCAGCGGCACCCGGTTGCGGGGATAATCGCCATCGTTCATGCCCAGCAGGCAGACGTGGCGAAACGGGATGGCGCGCATCGGCATCAGCGTGGCGAAGGTGACGGCGCCGGCAAAAAACGGCTGGGTCAGGCTCGACTGCTCAAACAGCCCCAGCCAGTGTTCCCGCACCACCGACAGCGGCAATGCCTGTTCCAGCGCTACCGACTCGCAGGCCTCCAGCCAATTCTGCAACCCTTCATCCAGTTGCAGCAGCATGAAGCCGTCTTCGCCCTCATCCGCCGCAAAAAACGTGTCCAGCAGCGCGCGTAACCGCTCGCCCCATTGCACCGGCGTCGCGGGCTGGCATAGCTGCTGCCAGCTGTAATCCAGCCGGTCGAGCAGCAACGCCAGTTGACCGGCCAGCACCGCATCCAACCCGCCGATTTCATCCAGCGGCTCAATATCCCGCCAGGCGTCGCCGGCCCCCACCGCATACCCCAGCAGCATACGGCGCAGGCCGAAAAACCAGCTGTTCTGTTCCGGCGCGTCCGGCAGGTCGAGGCTCTGACGCTGGCGGGCATGTAGCCCCCAGCGCACGTTGGCGGCCCGAATCCAGCGTTGCAGCAGCGGCAACTGCTCTTCGGCGATGGCAAAACGCTGGCGTACCGCCGGCACCTCCAGCAAATCCAGCACGTCGCTCACCGCTACGCGCGACTGCGGCAGGTTCAGCAACCGCTCCAGCGCCGCCAGCAACAGGTTGTTCTGACGCGGTCCGCGGTCCGCTACGCTGAACGGGATATAACGCGAGTCCTGCCGGTCGATCAGCCCGAACACCGCCTGAATATGCGGCGCATAGCCGTTGATGTCCGGCACCATCACAATCACATCGCGCGGGCGCAGCGTCGGATCGGCGGCAAACGCCGCCAGCAGTTGATCGTGCAGCACTTCTACTTCGCGCTGCGCGCTATGAGCGACATGAAAACGGATCGAACGATCCTGATGCGGATCGATGGCCGGCCAACGCGCCCGGCTTTCCGCCAGCGGACGCAAATCCCGAATATCGTCCTGTAACTGATTGAGCAGGCAGCCTTCGCCGTTGCTGTCGAACAGATCAATGCGTGAAATCAACGGCTGCAGCAGCGGTTCGTACTGCTCGCGCTGGTCGTATTCATCCAGCAGGCCGATGTAATCGCGCCCTTGTTTACCCCAGGCCGCCAGCAGCGGGTGGGCATGCTGATGCAGTTCCTCCAGCGCGATTGCCTCCGGCATACCGGGTTTACGCTGCTGGCGGGCACGTTCGGCGCGCAGCAGATCCTTGTCGGCAATGATATTGCCCCAGTAGTGCTCGCACGGGTTATGCACGCACATGAATATCTGGGTCCAGCGACCGATGGCCGCCAGCAGTTCCAGCGCCTGCTGCGGCAGTGATGAAATACCGAAGACCATCACCCGGGACGGCAATCCCGCCGGCCGGTCGGCGTCGCCCCGTCGCTGTACTTCGTCCAGAAAACGCCGGTGCAGCGCCGCACGGCTGGTGCCGGACAGCGCCTCGCCGGTATCCTGCAACAGCGCCCGCCACAGAAGGGGCTGCCAGCGCTGATCGTCCGGCAATGGCTCCACGCCGCGCCGGCTGGTCGCCAGCACATCATGCCCGGCGGCCCACTCCGCCAGCCAGTCGGCGCGATACACCTGATACTGGTCAAACAGGTCGGCCAGCCGTTCGGCCAGTTGATAGCGCTTGCGCAAGTCGGCGTCCTGCTGCAGAAAGCGCGCCAGTGCGGCAAATTCGGGCTGCGCGAGCAGATCCGGCAGTAGCCGCACCAGCCGCCACACCAGCAGCGATTTATCGAACGGCGAGGTTTCCGGCACCTGATCGTTGCCCAGCACCGAACGGTAGACCTGCCAGAAAAAGCGCGACGGCAACTGCACATCCAGCGCCGCCGCGACGCCGCATCCGCCGTCGCGGGTATCGCGCGCCAGCGCCAGTTTCAGCCACTGTCCGATACCGTTGCTCTGTACCAGAATCAGCTCGTTTTCCAGCCCGGCCAGCGGATTGGCCGCCATCCACGACACCAACACATCGCGCAGGGCCTCAGGATGGTTGCTGTGGATCGCCATCAAACCGGGTTGTAGCCTGTTTTTGCTCATCGCTCTCTCTGCTCGTTGCCACACCGGTGTACCGAATAACGGTACAATCAGTAAATATCTTAGCATTCATGAGATTGGCTGGGGTACTGTGAAGCGAGTCAGGGAGAAACCGGTCAGGCTCAGGATGCCTGACCGGTGTGATGTTCCTGATACGGCGGTATCAGGGACGTGCGTTGTCGGCAGTGAGGTCAGGCGGCGTTAACCTGCGCCAGCGTCTGTTCGATAAAGGTACGGGTTTCTTCAACCTGCCGAATATAGCCGTTCAGCAGCGCGCTGAAACCGGCTTCATCCAGCTTGTCGAGCGGATACTGACTGCACAGGCGCAAATTGTCGTACTCATCCAGCGCCAGCCAGCAACCGCGCATCGCCGCCATCTCGAAATTGAGCAGCAGCATCAGGCGGTAGACAGCCGGTCGATCTTCGCCTTTCAGGCTAGTCAACTGGCAGTGCAGCAGCAGATTGTCGCTTTGCGCCGGCACCTCAATCACCGCCGCTTCCCGACCGTCCGCGCCGTTCAGTACACAGATGCCGTTATTCAGCGTCAGACGCTGCCGGTTGAACTGGCTAAAATGTTGCAGCAACCGCGCCGCCAGTTGTTGTGCCTGGGTTTGTTGTGATGTGGTCTGTTGTGATGAGGTGTATTGTGCTGATGTCATCGCTTTGCTCCTGTGGTTTGTCGTTCCGTTGCCGCGTTACTGTTTCGCCAGCGTGATGCCCTGCTGGTGCATATGGTTGACCGCCTGAGAGACGTCCGGGTTGGCTTTGGCGATCGCCCCTTCCAGACTGAAGCTGCTCGGGCTGTTCTGGTTCTGACCGTAGCTGAAATTGATCTTGCCCAGCAGCTTGGTCATGCTGACGTCAGCGCTACTGCCGGCGCTGACAATCGGCAGCGGGAACGCCAGCCCTTCCTTGTTTTTCACCGTCTGGGTGAAATCGATGGATTTGATGCGCAGGTTATTGCTGTCGCGGAAAATCGCCGCGATGTCGTCCTTGCCCATCGTATTGTTCTGAATGCCTTTTTCGACTTTGGTTTTCACCTCGTCTTTCAGTTCCAGGCTGACGCCGGCGGTGGCGTTGGTCAGCGACTGCATCTTCTGCACCACGGCCTTCAGCGCCGGATTTTCCTCCATGAAACCGTGAATACGTTCGGCGTTGGTCGGCGGCAGGTTATCGCTGACCAGCTTACGCAGCGCATGGAAAATACCGTTGCTGTCAAGTTTCGACAGGTTGGCGTAAGTCGTGCTGTAGCTGGCGCTATCCAGCGTGGCCCCCCGTTTTTCCGCCGCCTCATGTTGCCGGGTTTTGGACTGCAACCCCTGAATAGCGCCGTATTGCGCATCGCCCGTCGGGGTTTTGGCCTCAAAATGCTTATTGAGGATCGCCAGTTTTTCTCCGGTATCCGTCAGGTCTTTCACCCCTTTCAGCACCTGTTGCGTTTCCGGATCGGCGAAGTTTTTCTCCAGTGATGAAATCAGGCTGTCCATGTCCTTGCCCTGCAACGGCTGGGCCGGTTTCATCTGCATACTGATACTGTGGTTGGTTTTGGTATCCACCGTCATCGTGACGGACGCGTTGTTCGTTATCGGCGCGGTCCACGAGCCACTCGGCGTCGGATTGGTGATGCCGGCGAACGCCGTGGCATTCGCGCCCACGTTGACCTGGTTCATGAAACGGGCCCGGTTATTGGTGGTGGCGTTCTGCTCGGTGAACTCACCGCGCACCGTACTGTGCTCATGGCTCGCCGACATCAGGTTCGCCCCGGCGCCCACCCCGACGGAAAGTCGACCTGCCGACGTCGGCACTTTGCCTTTTTGCGCCGCGCTGGGTTTATCCGCCAGATTGACCTCGGCGCGCGCATCGGCTGTCAGCGCGGCATCCAGATCGAATTTAATCGAGAAACCTTCTTTAACCCGGTGGTCATTACCCTTAGTGACCAGATCCAGCGGGTTAACCTTGCCCTCGATCAGGTTGTCGATAAAACCGGGCAGCTCTTTTTCGCTCAGCGTAAACTTCAGGCCGTTTTGTTGTACGGTTCCCACCCCGGCGTTGACGCTGCCGCCAAAGCGGACATCCAGCGCCAGCGCGTGTTTTTTGTCATCAAAATCAAAACCTTTTTTGGCGTCATTCGGCGATTGACCGGTCGCCACCCCCACTTTGGCGTTCAGTCCGCCGTTGCGCCCGAAGTTGACGTCAATGCCGTTTTCGCCGCGGCTGAAACTGAGACTGTAGGCACGGTCGCCGGTGACGCCGCCGCTGGGGATAATCGGGAACGCGGTGGCGTTGAGCATCACTTTGGCTTTGGCCGGCACATAGGCCGTGCTGGCCCCGGCGTTATAGTTACGGTTCACCGCCAGACTTTCGCCGTTGTCCAGCGACAGAATGGTGTCCTTCAGCTTGCTCGCCAGCCCCGCCTTGTCGCCCGCTTCCAGCGTGGTACGGGCAGTCAGGTTCACCGCGCTCTTGTCATTGCCAAACGCCTGGGTAAAGGTTTTCACCGCATCGTAATCGGCTTCCAGCGCGCCAAAACGGGTAAAACCCATATCGGTGATCTTTTTCACATCGTTGCCGCCGTACTGCTGGTCGCGCAGTTCGCCGAGCGCCGCCTGAATCGGTTTCAGGTCAGCCGCGGTCGGCTGTTTGCCGGACAACGCTTCCAGCTTATCGACGACGCGGTGCAGATCGCTCGCGGTCATCACATCCAGCGCCAGACGGGATTTGGTCAACGCCATATCATCATTCAGATCGCGGCGCGGCCCGGTCGCCACCTTGTCGCTCTGGTAACTCATGTCGACTTTCTTATCCACAAACGCGTTCAGCAATTCCCCCGCCTTGCTGTCTTTGGACAGCGGGGCCGCGTTCATCACCGTCGACAGCGCCACGCTCAAATCTTTACCAGAACGGAACGGGTTCATGGACTGCACCAGTGGTTTGAGAGATGACGGTTTAAACTTGTCATCCACCTCGCCGCTGCTCTTCAGCACGCCCTGATGTTTACCCAGCAGGGTTGCGGATTTGGCGGCGCTCATTTCCAGATCGTTCTGGAACGATCTCAGTTCCGCCATCAGCGGCTTGCCCGCATCGCCCAGATCGAGCTTGTCGAGCCGGCTTTGCAGATCCTCGCGTTTGGCGCTCCAGGTATGGGATGACACCGCCCGCTCCAGATTTTTAAACATGGCGGCCTGTGAGTCATACACCGACGATAATCCTTCATACCCTTTCAAGTAGTGTTGCCGGCTGTCGACCGTGCTTTTCACCATCTCTTTTACCGTCTCTTTGCCGTAGGCGCCCAGGAAGTCGCCAAAGTTGCTGTTGAGCTTATGGCTTTCCATACCTGAACGTCCCAGAACCTGCGCCTCCACTTTCCCGGTGAGGTTCGTCAACGGAATGCGGGCCGCGTGGATGCCGCCAGCCAGCCGGTCATAGGTGGTTTCAGCCGCACGCGGCTGACTGCCGGAGGTGTGCGCCTCCGGCACCGCAGTTTTCCAGCCGCCCTGGGTCAGTTGGTGCTGCTGATGACCGTCTTCGGAGATCGCCGGTTCATGGTTTTTGGTGGTGGACAGGTGTTCGGCTTTGACATTGTCCGGTAGCGTCACCGGTTGCCACTGGGCATTGGCGCGCGCTTCGGCGTTACCCTGTAACGCCTGTTTATCCAGTTTGAATAACTGGCCGTCCTTATTCAGGGCAAACAGGTTCTGATCCTTGTCCAGCGCCAGATCCTTCACCTCGCCGCTCAAACCGGCGGTCGGCAGTGGCTGCGGCGGCACCGCCGCGCGCTGCAGGCCGGGTTTGTTGAGGTGTAACTGCAACTCGCCCTGATCATTAGCGGTGACGAACTTGTTGCCGTCCATCACTGCCAGCGCGGTGGTGCCGCTGTTTTTCTCCAGCCCCGGCAGCGGGTCGCCCGCCGACGGCGAATTGCGCCCCTGCGTCACGGCAAACACGTTATTGTCGCCGTGGGTGACGCTGTCCGCCTTCTGATTGATGGACAGCTTCTTCACCTGCCCGTCATCCAGCACATACGCCTGATTATCCAGACCGCGTTTTAACTGGCTGGCGCCGACGTCGGTTTTGGTCCAGTTCTGGGTGGTGCCGTCAAGGTAGTGGACTTTGCCTTCATGCAGCGCCATGGTGCCGAGCCGCCCCATGTCCATCACATCGTGGGGCTGCGGCCGCGCCGGATTTAATCCGGCCTTGTTATCCACCACCAGCGCGTCGCTCAGGTTCCAGCCGGGTTTGAATCCTTCGGTTTCCCCCGGTTTACTGCCGTCAGCCAGGGGCGCCAGATGCTTCTGACCGGCAGCGTCGTTGACCAGCGCATGCATCGCGCCGTGCTCGCCGGCCACAAACCCCTGCACCTTGTGGTTATCGCCAAACGCCGCCTCCAGCGCCGGGCTATGATACGGTTCCAGTTTGACGGTGTTGCCGCCATCTTGCGGCAGTTTGCCGGCGAAAACCTTGCCTTCGTCATCGGCGACAAACAGCCGATTGCCTTCCAGCCCAACCGCCTTGGCGTTCACCTGCTCGCTGCCGCGCGCCAGCGCCACCTGACCGTCAAGTTTCAGGCCGAGCGTTTTGTGGTCCGCGGCGGGCGCATCGGCCTTCGGCAGCAGATGAATCTGCGCGGTGCTGTCGTCTTTTTCCGTCAGCACCGCCACATTGCCCTGCGCATTGGCGGAGAACGACTTGATTTTGTCGGCAAACGGCGCCGAATCGTGCCCCGCCGACAGGTTGGCCAGCGTCTTGTCGTCTTTGACGGCATACAGCTTGCCATCCGCCTGCCCGGCAAGCTGGCTGTGCGGCGTATCGCTTTTCTTCTCCCACACCCGATCGGCGTTCAGGCTGTAAAGCGCCTTGTCATGTATTTGCAGTTTTTCATTGCCGTGCGCCGAGTCGGTATACACCCCGGTCAACTGCGCCTGCGCGGCCTGACCGGGCTGCGGCAGGTTGATGGTGTTGACGCCGCTGTGATTGACGACAGACGCGCGCACGTGGGTGTCGTCCATCCCCAGCGTGTAGCTGGCCTTATTCTTGCCCGACAGCGCCTCGCCGGCTTTGCCGGCCTGCGTCGGCATGCTGGTGTGCAGCGCCACAAAGCTGTCGCCGGATTGTTGCAGGCTGAACAGACGGCCGCTTTTGTCCATCAGCAGATGCTGGCTGCCGTCCTCCGCGGCCTGATGCGCCACAAACGGCAGGCTGTTTTTGCCTATTGTCTGCGACAGCAGCGTTTTCAGGTGATCGGACACCCCATCGCCCAACGTAAGCTGACCCTTTTTATCCAGCGACACCAGGTCTTTCGCTGGCGCGGCGACGGCAGACGACGCCGCCCCCGATGCGGGCGACAGCGCGCGATCGATAGCCGACTGCATGTCCTTCAGATTGGGAGAGCGGCCAATCTGCGCACCTTCGTTTTTTGGCAACGACGGTTGCTGGCTGACCTGCGCCATACCGGCATGCATACCTTCCCGCTGCAATGATGCCGAGGCGGACTGCCCGGGTACCGACGCGCTGCCTTGCGTCAACGCATGGCTTGCGTTAGCGGCGGCGGGCTGTATGTCCGCCACCGACTGCTGACGCTGAATATGATTGATATTGCCCAACATTGGCCTTCTCCCGTGTGCTGGATGAATAGGGGTGATGACTGCTAAGTGGTATGCCGTCGTCGCCGGTTCCCGTCCGCCGCGGAATTTCTTTCCGGCGTCGTCGCTAACGGCGCGGAACCGCCGCCGCGCTTTTCTTACTCAGCAAACAGCAGGCATTTGCCGTGCTGACACACGCACGTTTTCGATAACGGGCGTCCACATCCTGATGAAAAGAGGCGAACTATGGCTGATATCAACATCACGCTCAGTATTCCCAGTGCCGGCCTGAACGGCGGGCTGGGGGGCGTTGGCGGCGCAGACAATCTGAATAGCGGTCTGGGCAATAACGGGCTTTCCGGCAAGAAATCGACTGCGCAGGAAAACCAACTGCTGGAGGCGCTGGCGGTGGTCCTGACCGCCCTGCTGCCCAGTCTGTTGAACAATAACGGCGGTCAGGGCGGCGGTGACAGTCCGCTCGGCCGCACCAGCGATGCGCTTGGCGGCGGCGGCGCGGGCAACGCGCTCGGCGGTGGTCAGGGCAATGGGTTGGGCGGCGGGCTGGACAATGGTCTGGGAAGCGGTTCGGGCGGGCTGGCCGATGGGCTCGGCGCGAGCGGCGGTCAGGGTCAGAACGGCCTGACCGACATTTTGACCAAATTGCTGGATCTGCTGATGCCGAAAGACGGGGCGCAAGGCGGTCAGGGATTGCAAGGCGGCGGGCTGGGCGGCGCAGGCGGTAGCGGCGGGGCTTCCGGCGCGCAAGGCGCTGGAGGCGCATCCGGCACGGGTGGCACGGGCGGGCTGGAAGATCTAAGTAAATCGCTGTTGCAGGATACCGGTGAAAGCAGCCTCGGCAATGGCATTTCCCCGACCCAGGACGGCGGCGGCCAGATCAGCGACAACCCGCTGTTGAAGATCCTGCTGGCGCTGGTGGCGCTGCTGATGGAAAGCCAGAAAAACCAGTTCGGCCAGCCGCAAGGCGGTTCGGGCGGCGGCAATGGTGCTGGCGCCGCCGCGCCGGTTTCCGGTGGCAGTGCCGGCGGCAGCGCCGCACCCGGCGTTGGCAACGCGACCGGCGGTGCCGCCCCCATCCTCAGTGGCGCCGCCCCTGAAATCGGTGGTATCGCCGCCGCTGGCGCCAGCAATAACGCCGGCGAACTGGCTGACGGCAAAGGGCAACCCGGCCTGACGCCCGCACCGGACGCGGTGGGTGCTGATAGCGGGAAAACCACGGTTTAACCGTCTTATGCGCCTGATCGTTATCCACACCGTGGAACTCATCAGGCGCTTTTTTCACTTATCTGGTGGCAGGCAGAGGTCTGCCTGTTTCGGGAACGGCATCTCATCTTTGGGTAAAGAGGCACATTATGGCTGACATCAGTATCACACTCAGTATCCCCAACTCAGGTCTGCAAGGCGGACTGGGCGGTTTGGGCGGCGCGGACCGTACCAGCAACAGCGGGCTGGGCAATAACGGGCTTTCCGGCAATAAATCCTCTTCGCAGGACACCAAGTTACTGGAAGCGCTGGCGATCGTTCTGGCCGCTCTGCTGAGCAACAACGGCGGTACGCAAGGAAGCGGCAATAATCCGCTGGAACGCAGCAACGACGCGCTCGGCGGCAACAATACACTTGGTAGCAACAATGGCGCAGGCGGCGCGGGCGGTGCGCAGAACGGCGGTCTGGGCAACAGCCAGGGGCTGGGCGGCGGGCAACAGGGTCAGAACGGCCTGGGTGACCTGCTGACCAAGTTGCTGGATATATTAATGCCGAAAAACGGCGCACAAGGCGGTCAGGGGCAGCAAGGCAACGGCCTGACCAGCGGCGCGGGCGGCAACGGCGGGCTTTCCGGTGCACAAGGGGCGGGCGGAGCACAGGGAACCGGTGGAGCACAGGGCACGGGCGGTTCATCCGGCCTTGAGGGTCTTGGCAAATCGCTGCTGCAGGATACCGGCGAAAGCGCGCTCAGCAATGGCATCTCCCCTACCCAGGATGGCGGCGGCCAGATCAGCGACAATCCGCTGCTGAAAATTCTGCTGGCGCTGATCGCCATGCTGATGGAAAACCAGAAAAATCAGTTTGGTCAGCCGCAGGACGGCTCAGGCGGCAATAGCGGCGGCGCTGCCCCAACATCAGGTGGCGGCGGTGCCGGTGGTGGTGCAACTCCATCAGTCGGCGGCGGCGCCGGTGGCGGCGCAACTCCGTCAGTCGGCGGCGGTGCCGGCGGTGGCGCAACTCCATCAGTCGGCGGCGGCGCCGGTGGTGGCGCAACTCCGTCAGTCGGCAGCGGCGCAGGTGGCGGCGCAACTCCATCAGTCGGCGGCGGCGCAGGTGGCGGCGCAACTCCGTCAGTCGGCGGCGGCGCCGGTGGCGGCGCAACGCCGTCAGTCGGCGGCGGCGCAACGCCAACCGTAGGTGGGGGTAATGCCACCGGCGCAACCGGCGATGCTAACAGTTCGGCATCCACGGGCAGCGCAGGCAAGGCTGGCCCCGTGTCGTTCCCCACCGCCGATAACGCCAACGCCATTGTAGTCAATGAGCCGATCAAGGTTGGCCCGGGCGAAGTGTTTGACGGTAAGGGCAAAACCTACGTTGCCGGTCCGGCATTAGGCGATGGCGGCCAGAAAGAGGGGCAAAAACCGCTGTTTGAAGTGGCTGACGGCGGTTCCGTCAAGAACGTGATTTTCGGCAACAACGCGGCTGACGGCATCCACCTGCACGGCGACGCCAAAATCGACAACGTACACTGGACCAACGTCGGTGAAGACGCGCTGACGGTGAAGAGCAACACCGGCAAACCGGCCAATGTCTCCATCACCAACAGCAGCGCACAGGGCGCTTCTGACAAGGTGTTCCAGCTAAATGCCGACGCCAACTTCAACGTCGATAACTTCAAAGCGAAAGATTTCGGTACTTTTGTTCGCACCAACGGCGGCCAGCAGGGTAACTGGAATCTCAACCTGAGCAACATCGATGCGCAGAATGGCAAATTCTCGTTTGTGAAAAGCGACAGTGAGGGGCTGAACGTGAAGGTCAACAACGCCAACCTGGACAACGTCAACAATCACTACAAAGTCCCCAAATCCGCCAATCTGCAGATAAGCTGACCGGGAGCCAAACATGACCGAGCATGACACCGACATCCCTACCCGCTGGACCGATCTGGTCGACCAGGGCGGATATATCACGCCAGCGCAGCGTCAGGCATTCGAGCAGGCCATCCAGATGGTGACCCGGCGTCTCAATCTGGTGCTGAGCCAGAAAGAGCTGCCGCGCAGCGGCCAGTTCGATTTCGACGCCTTTGTCGACTCACTGGAAGCGGATTTCCTGAAAAGCGTGGATAACTCGCTGGATCCGGAGATGAACAGCGACGTGGGGCAAACGGCGTTCTGGGTGATTCGCCAGATAGCGGACCACCTGATCGCCCTGCAACAGCAGCGGCATGCGTTGTAACGATCAACGACATCCCTCATCACAAGCCAGCACCCGGTGCTGGCTTTTTTACGCCTCGAATTCAGCGGCCCGTTTCCGCTTGTGACGCCGCGCCGGCGCCGCGTACAATTACTCGGGTATTAGGGTATTCGGGCGACACCATCCGATAAAAATCAGACCACTCAGGAGATGACAGGTTATGAGTTCAGGACAACGCGCACTGATTATCGGTGCTTCCCGCGGGCTGGGATTAGGCATCGCCACCGCCCTGCATCAGCAGGGTTGGACCGTCACCGCTACCCGACGCTCGCCTTCCGCCGCCACCGACAACCTGCCGGTGCGCTGGCTGGCGCTGGATATCAATGACGCCTCGCAGCGCGCCGCGTTTTGCCAGACGCTGGCGCAGGACAATTTTGATCTGGTGCTGATTAATGCAGGCGTCTATGGCCCGGAGCGACAGGATCTGACCGCTCTCGATCCCGAGCAGTTGATTCCCTTATTTCTGACCAACACGCTGGCGCCGATCGCGCTGGCGTCGGCGCTGCTGCCGCATCTGGCGGAGCACGCCACACTGGCGTTCATGACTTCACGGCTGGGCAGCCTGACGGAAAACGCCAGCGCGGAACTGCCCTTTTATGCCGCCAGCAAGGCGGCGCTGAATATGCTGACGCGCGGGCTAAGCGACGCCGTGTCCGGCCGCCAGGTTACGCTGCTGTCATTACACCCCGGCTGGGTACAAACCGACCTCGGCGGCAGCGGCGCGCCGCTAACGGTGGAGAGCAGCGTCAACGGCCTGTTGCAACAGATAGCACGTTATCAGGGCAAAGGCGGCCACCATTTTGTCGACTATGCCGGCAACCGGCTGGCATGGTGATACCGCGCGCCAGCGCCCGATAACCGGGGCTGGCGCGCAGTAACATCAGCGGAGGGGATAAGACCGCTCAGCGCGGTTTGGGAATGTTGAACTGCGTCAGGGTTGGGTTGACGGTGTTGGCAAAATCCGCCCGGCGGTGTTTAAGCTTGCTTTTCGCCTTGAAGAAGTTGACCAGTTCGGCAATCCCCATCCCGATACTCAGCGCGCCGCTGACCACCCAGCCCACCGGCCCGGCCGCGGCGCCCACCGCCGATGCCGCCGCCGCCCCCGCGGCTTCGCCCGCCACCGCGCCAACCACCTTGCCGGCTACCGCCGCGCCGACTCGTCCCGCCAGGCCGATCGCGGTCTTGCTGCCGGCCGTCTTGCTCAGATCGGTGATATGCAACGACGCTTTGGCGGCGTCCATCAGGTGACGCCCCATCTGCCCGGCCAGTTGCGCATCGCCGGGCGCGCGACGATCAGCCGCGTTTTGAGCGACGGAATTTGCCCCAGGCCCGGTGGTGGTCGGCGTTAACAGGCCGCCATCCCCGCGGCGTGCTAACCGCGCCAGTTGCGGATCGGACATCTGTAGCCGTAACGCATCGGCAGGCACCGCCTGTTCGAAATGCCGCACCACATCGGCGTCCTGCTGCAATTGGCCGATTCGTTCATTTAACGCCCGCTCGGTTTCGTCGGTCTTGCGATACTGTCGGCCAGCCGCCACCTGTTCCAGCGTCTGTTGCAGTTTGACCAGCGTGGCCGCTTTCTGCGCACCGCTATAGCGGTCGGGATGCGCAAACACGCCATCATTCAGACGGCTGATATCGGTTCTGCCTGCCAGCCCCAGCGCGGCGGCGTCGTGAAACAGCGCCGTCGCCTGCCCATCATCCGCCGGCGCCTGATCCGCTATCCAGCTTCTGATATCGCCTGCCGACAGCTTACCGTCATGGGGCACCCGCGCCAGCTTTTCCCCTTTCACATCCGCATGCTCCAGCAGGCTAAATAACCCCGGATGCGACCAGAGCCGGGCCGCATTTTGCAATTCCGGCGACAGCAGCGGATTGCCGTTGGCCAGCGCGGCCAAATCGGTCTGACGGGAGAGTGACGAGACGCTCTGCGGTGCGGCATTTGCCGCCGAGCGGCTTGGGTCGGCCGCGCGCAGCAAAGGCTCATTAGCCAGCAACAGCGCCGAGGTTTCCACCAGTCGTAACGAGCGCGCGTCCGCCTGCGGATGCGCCTGCCGATAGTCATCAAGGCTGCGCTGCGCGCTCTGGGCGCTGCGTGTCATGTTTTTTATGAACGCGCCACTATCCCGCCGGGAAATGTAACCATCGGCTTTACCACCGTCTTTGCCCGTATCCAGCGCCGTCATCAACGCCGGATTTGCCTTCAGGTAGATCATCGCTACCTCCGCTTCCGCCCCGCCCGCTTTTAGCATATTGGCGGCGGCAATCGGTCGGTTCAGCGCTTTCGCCGCCGACGCCCGCTCCTGCTCCGGCAACGAACCCAACAACGGCATCCATTTCTCCAGCGCCTTTGCATCGCTGTAACTCGATCGATCCAGCATGGCTGTTGCCTGTTCCGCCGCCAGCGTTGTTGCCGGCGGCGCGACGCGGGTTCGCCCCACCGCCGTAACCGGTGCGGCAGACACGGTCGCGAAAGACGGCGCCGGGCCGCCGAACTCCACCGCTTGCCCGCTGGTAGCAGGCGACAACGGCGGGCGATGGTCAGGTGTGGTCAATGGCTGTGCAGCCGGTCCGGCGCCGGGCCACAGACCGACGCGGTTATCAATACGACTCATGGTGTCGATCCCCCTCAGAATTTGGTCAATAACGTCCCCTCTCTGAGTGGATCACCAGCCCGTCCGGTTCCCTGAACGGTCTGGAGCAATAACGGCGATGACAAAAGTTTGCAAAGCGAGACAGCGGCGCATCACTTCAGTAACCTGACTCCCCTTTTTTGACACAATCCGACACATAAAGATGAAAAAGAGAAAACGCCTGCGCACCGTTCTGCTCATTCTGCTTCTGCTGCTGATCTACGCTAATCGCGAGTCGCTCAATCCGTTTAAACCGGACTGCGCCGCTCAGGTAGCCAAATCTGAATTACCGGAAGCCTGCCGAAAACCGGTGAAGGAAGTGGCGCCCGGCTTCGAGCTCTGAACGCCCTGCCGGACACGTCTTCTTTTCGGTGCTGAGCAGTCCCACGCGCCCCGCCCCTGCCGTCCTCGCGCTAAAACCAATGGGGATGGGCGCCAGCGCTGGTCTGCGGCGCGGGCTGTTCCTCCCCACACATCATTTCAGGCGTATTTTCCGCTGGTTCTGTGATTCATTTTTTCATTTATTATGATTGGCTGATAATAAATTTACGCTTTCCTTACCCTTCGCGTTATTTATTTCAATCTATGAACGGCATGCTATTTTTCTTTCTTGTTCCTTACGCAAATCACGTTCAATTTTTGTTTATCCTCTTAAATGACAAATAATTCACCGTCTTTTCATTCAATTGATTTTTTGAGCTTTATTGACTAACTCCAGCGCAAAGTCACCCCTGATAGAAAAATAATTTCAATTATTCTATACACAAATAATTCGAGTTGCAGGAAGGCGGAAACCGAGTGAATTCCAAGAAGCTTACATCAGTAAGTGACTGGGGTGAGCGAGGACAGCCAACGCACCTGCGACTTGAAGTATGACGGGTATATATACCTATGCGGCGTCGTGTTTTTTATATTTTCGACGCTCACACGTAAGACAGCAGTTAATTTTCTGGCGACTATTACAAGGAGAAATACCATGGTGATGTCCATTTCCTCCAACTATTCGGGATTATACAATTCCGTCTGGCAGGTGTCTGGCGTCGGTTCCGCGTCATCCTCCACATCCTCTGCCGTTACGGCGATCCCTTACCGTAAATCGGACGATGACCAGGAGGGGGGATTATTTGCGGCGCTGACCAGCGCCTTGTCCTCCATCGGTATCACGCTGGGCACCAGCAGCACCTCGGAAACCAGCGCGACCAGTTCCACAACATCCTCGACGGACAGCACGTCGGACACCTCGTCTTCCAGCGCGAAAGAAGCCGTGGCGACCTTCCTGCATACGCTGATGGATACGTTGCACAGCATCGGCGCGTCGTCCAACTCGTCGTCCTTGTCCGACAACCCGATGAAGAACGACCTGTCTTCGCTGATCAGCGCGCTCTCTTCCGACTCGTCCTCCAGCAGCAGTTCGGTTTCCAGCAGCCAATTGAGCGAATTGCAGAGCGCGTTCAGCTCAATGGTCAGCGCACTGGGCGGCGACAGCAGCAACGCCTCGCTGTCGTCTTTCCTGCAAAGCTTCTCGTCCTCGCTGGCCTCGTTCTCGTCACAGGGCAATCTGGTTAATACCGCCGCCTGATAGCGCTACTCCGCCCTGCCTGGCAGGGCGTTTTCATATCACAATCGGTTGTCTGTGATCCGCCTCTGTTTTTGCCATAATCAGACCATTACATTACCCAACAGCAAATTATTAGAAAAAATAAACAATTCCGTTATTCCGTCCACGCCAACACGTCATTTAACACCAGCAAATCCGCCTTGCTCAGAACAAGCTATCCTTATTAATCATTCAAGGTTTTTAACTATATTATTCACTTTTTCTTCCTGTTCGTTTTTATGCAATCCGATACACTCGATTTCAATTCCCTGACGGAAAAAGGGGAAATTAGCCTCAGACGGGAGAGATCACCATGAAGGTCCATGCGCGTTCTATATCGGTAACCGGCAAGTCAGCGCGGCTTGCTTTATGGCACCGCCATGCGCCAGCCCATGCTGTTTCTTGCCCCGTTATCTCCCGCTTCGCCAGACAGATCTTTTCATTCGTTATCAGCTCTCCGCCGTAATTTTCCCCTGATTCTGGCTCTGGCGATCTCGCATCGCCGGACCAGCCCGGCGCGTCATTCGTTGGTGATTCGCCGGTCACGCCGCGACCGTCGTTCGGCACCTGCTTACTACACCGTGTACGTCGGCCCGGATTTTTATCCTAAGTAAAGGAAACCACTATGCAATACACTGGGAAGTACCTGAAGAAAACCGCATTGATGCTGACCATGATGGCCGGCCTCAGCGCCTGGCAAAGTCAGGCTGCGGTCGCGCCGGACACCCGTTCGCTGGATGAAATCTATCAGAGCGCATTAAAGGAAGGCGGTACGGTCACCGTTTATGCCGGCGGCGATGTACAGTCACAGCAAACGGGCTTCAAGCAGGCTTTTGAGAACCGGTTTCCCGGCATCAAACTGAACGTGATAGTCGATTACAGCAAATACCATGACGCGCGTATCGATAACCAGCTGGCGACCGACACCCTGATTCCGGATGTGGTGCAGTTGCAAACGGTGCAGGATTTCCCGCGCTGGAAAAAACAGGGTGTACTGCTGAACTACAAACCGGTGGGTTGGGACAAAATCTACCCGGAGTTTCGTGATGCGGACGGCGCCTGGATCGGTGCGTATGTCATCGCTTTCAGCAACCTGGTCAACACCCAACTGCTAGATGAAAAATCCTGGCCGCGGGAAGCCAATGACTATCTGCGCCCCGATCTGAAAGGCAACCTGATTCTGGCCTACCCCAACGACGACGACGCGGTATTGTTCTGGTACAAGCAGGTAGTGGATAAATACGGCTGGGAGTTTGTCGAAAAACTGCAGGAACAGGATCCGGTCTACGTGCGCGGCACCAACGTACCGGGCGCGCAGATTGCCACCGGCAAATACAGCGCCACCTTCACCAGCTCCGGCGCGCTGGTCCCGGCGGCAGGTTCAGTAACCCGCTTTGTGCTGCCGAAGACCGACCCGTTTGTCTCCTGGGCGCAACGCGCCGCCATCTTCAAACAGGCCAAGCACCCGGAAAGCGCCAAATTGTACCTGAGCTGGCTGCTGGACCCGCAAACGCAAACCCAGGTCTCACGCATGTGGTCGGTACGCACCGATGTCGCCCCGCCGGCCGGTTACAAACACATCTGGGAATACCGCAATACCCGCCCGCAGGCTTTTGCCGACTTCATGTCTGACCGCGGCGCGGTCGAACGCTTCCGCGCGCAGATGAGTCTGTACGTAGGCGAAGCCAAAGGCGACCCGACCCCAGGCTGGCTCGGCCTGCACCCGGAAGCACCGCTGGCGAACTAAGATTTACCGTATTAAGGGGATCCGATTGGATCCCTTTTTTGTGCCGGAAAGCGAACCATAACAGCGGTTCATCTTTAAGGGGGAACTGGCTGTTGGGTTTTAACACTGGGCAACCGGTGAATTGTTGATAAGGGGTTGATGATTGGGGTGGAACTGAGCGGACTGCCCCACGTCAGTAGACGAATTCAGTCCTCACGACAAGGCCTGTTCGAAGGCCTCCGGATTGACGCCGCCGTCAGCGCGGTGCCTGCCTGCCTGCCGGTAGGCGCTTCCCGGCCCGTAACTCTCCTCCGCTTTCCTGACTTCCTCGCTGTTCTTTATCCGGCCTTCCATCTCACCAGCCGGAACGCCCTCCCGACTCAACCGCTCCCGCGCGGCCGTTTCAGCCTCACGCTGTTTATATGTCCCGTACGCCTCCATCGCCTGCACACCCAGCGAGGTCATCTCTTTCTGGATAGCCCAGCCGGTCCTCCACCTCACTGCGCTTAAAACCATCCGCCACAGCCCTGAGCGTG
>NZ_CM001979.1:2550860-2551543 GCF_000406205.1 Dickeya sp. NCPPB 3274
TCCGTTGACTCAGATGGTTATTCTCCACAACAACTTCTTCCGTTGCGAAGTCAGCCGCCGAACACCACTTTTCCCTGTGCGGTCAGCCGGTTACAGCCGGTTTTGCCTGATGCGTTTCGATACCCGGACACCGACGCCCCGATACGCGGTTTTGGCCCCCGATACGCTACCGCCCTGCCGTGGCTTTTGCCTGCAACCCACGCATCATAGCAGCGGCAGCAGCCGCTGCCATCTGCTGTTGGGGGGTCGGTTTGGGGTTTCATCGCAACCCGTGACGGGGCCACAGCTTGCCTGTGGCCCCGTCACGGGTTCTGCCGGTGCGGACGGCACAGAGTCCGCAAGCGACGCCCTGCGGCGCTCTGTGGCTCTGATGGTTAAGGAGACAGCGCGCCTGCATGACCACGCCGGACAGCAACCCACAAGGCGACCACCGGGGAGGCCCCCGGCGGGGGCCGCACGGGGCGGAGATGGCGAGCACGGGAACGAGCAAGGAGCCTGCGACTGCGAGCCGGGCGCAGCCAGTGCAGCGGGGTTGGGGCGGGGGCGAGGTAACGCCCTTCAGCGGAGGCCCGACGGGCCGACTTCTTCTTGGGGGTTGGGGGTTGACCTGAGTGCTGAAGAAGGAACACCGCCGCCGACAGCGGAAGGCGAAGCCTTGCGCGCCGCGCCTGACCCACGATGCC
>NZ_CM001979.1:2551643-2557723 GCF_000406205.1 Dickeya sp. NCPPB 3274
GGTTAAGGAGACAGCGCGCCTGCATGACCACGCCGGACAGCAACCCACAAGGCGACCACCGGGGAGGCCCCCGGCGGGGGCCGAGCACGGGAACGAGCAAGGAGCCTGCGACTGCGAGCCGGGCGCAGCCAGTGCAGCGGGGTTGGGGCGGGGGCGAGGTAACGCCCTTCAGCGGAGGCCCGACGGGCCGACTTCTTCTTGGGGGTTGGGGGTTGACCTGAGTGCTGAAGAAGGAACACCGCCGCCGACAGCGGAAGGCGAAGCCTTGCGCGCCGCGCCCCGCCCGCGACGTGGCATGACGGCAGTCAGCCCCACGGGCTGTCTGCCGAACCCGCTCCCGCCGCACTCAACCGGAGAGCGCTAACTTTTGGGGCTGTCCGGCCACGCACTGAACAGACTGTCGATATCACGCGCACCGTGCAGCACACGCTCTATCCGCACCGCCGTTTCCGTTGTGCCGTACAGGATAAGATAACGCCCGTAGCTGCAACTTCTGATGCTGCGCCCCAGTTCCGGGCGTTCACGGTACAGCCAAGGATTTTCGCCTATCAGGATGCACTGCTGGTACAGGCTTTCCACGAAGCTCACCGCCCGTACCGGATTATCCTGCGCGATATAGTCGCCTATCGCCTCGATATCCTGCTCGGCCAGCGGCGATATGCTCACGTTCATTCCGGCTGCTCACCTTCCGCCATCCGGCGGTATTTCTCCGACAGACGACCGAACACCGCCTGCGCCTCCTTGCCCGGCCCGCTGTTCACGCCCAGCTCTACCGCCGCACGCAGCGCATCCAGCTTCGTCTGCTGCTCCCGCTCTTCCAGCGCCCGCAGCCCGGCGCGTACCACTTCGCTGACATTGTTGTAACGCCCGCTGTCGATTTGTTCGCGGATAAACTGCTCGAAGTACGGACTTAACGCGATACTGGTTGCCATCATTGCCTCCAACCACACAGGATAATATCTATTACTATCTGTTAGTATTTTCTTCCTTTGCCGCGCCGTCAACCCCTTCGTCCTGATGCGCGTCATCATCCGCCATCAGGTCAGCCGGCAGCCCGGTTTCATCACTGTCCGGCTGCTCCGCCGGATGGGTACTCGCATGAACCGCCTGCAACGCCCGGATGCTCACCTGCGTGTAGATTTGCGTGCTCTCCACGCTCGCATGGCCCAGCATCGCCTGTATCCACCGCAGGTCCGCCCCGTTCTCCAGCATCTGCGTCGCCATCGCGTGACGGAACAGGTGGCAGCTTCCCCACTTCGCTATCCCCGATGCCCTGATGTAGTGACTCACCAGAGTGGTGATGCCGTTCGGCGTCAGTCCCTCGATGCCATCCAGGGCCACGAACAGCGCCGGGCAGTGCGGGTTCACCAGCAGTTGCGGCCTCACCGCCTGCAGGTAATACGCCAGCCAGCGCAGCGCCCGCTGCCCGACCGGGATAACCCGGTCTTTCTTCCCCTTGCCCTGCACGATGGTCACGATATGCCGGCTCGCATCCACGCTGTACACCTCCAGCATCGCCACTTCACCCCGCCGTATCCCGGTTGACCACAGCAGCTCCATCAGCGCCCGGTCACGGATGCCCTGAAGCGTGGTCAGGTCCGGCAACGCCAGTACCTGCTCCACGTCCGCCACGCTCAGGATATGGCGCGGCAGCCGCTTTTCCAGACGCGGCAACACCAGACCCGACGCCGGGTCGGCCAGCAGCAGATGATGGCGTGTCATCCAGCCGAACCACACCACCAGTGGCCCCAACTGGCTGCGCTGCGTCCGCGTGCTCAGTGGCTCCCCGTTCGGTTTGCGGTACTGGTACAGGTGACGCTGATAGTGCTCCAGTATCGGTAAGGTGATGTCCCGGCCATAGTGCAGCCCGCGCTCCGCCGCCCACAGGATGAACCGGTACTGATGATGGGTTTGCGTCTTCAGCGTGGTTTCTGACCAGTTCCGCTCCCGACGCCACGCCACGAACCGCAGCAGCAGCGCGTACAGGCTCTTCGGGTCACTGGCCGGGCCGATGGGCTTTCTGTAGACCTCATCCACCGTCAGCAGCGCATCGGCACGCGGTTTACGGTTGGCCATGTGTCACCCCCGCGTTCTCAACCGGCGTATCGCCGACCGCAGGCAGCGGCGCGGATGGCGATTGTTGTTTCCGCCTGTTTACCGTATCCGGCTTCACCCCGACCGGTTCCGCCGTCAACCCTTGTGCCGTCTGGCCTGACACCAGTTTTTCATGCCCCGACCGGCTGCCGACCACACCCCGACCGGGGGCCGACTGAGTGACCTCCAGCCCCGACCGGCCGGCATTGCCCTCAGCCACGCCGTTTTTACTCGCAGGCAGCGGCACGGCAGGCGATTTTTCTTTTCCCCTGATTACCGTGTCTGGCTCAGACCCGACCGCTTTTGCCGTCAGCCCTTGTGCCGTCTGGCCTGAGACCGGTTTTTCACCCACCGACCGGCTGCCGACCATACCCCGACCGGTCGGCATTGCCCTCTGTCTCCGGGGTCGCGTCTTCCACCTCCAGCAGCCCGCACAGGTGCGCCCCACCGTTGTCGTCACCGTCCCACAGCAGCCCGTATTCATACGTCAGACCGCGACGGAACAGCAGCAGGTATTCCATTTCCAGCAGCCTGCCAAGGTGGATTTTCAGTTGCGTGTCACCCCAGCCCAGCGCTGCCCGCACGTCCCGCCGCGTGAACCGTATCTCGTCCGCCTTCACCGCCTGACCCTGCGCCCGCTCCTGTACCCAGCCCTTCAGCCACACCAGCAGCTTCCTCGTCTGCGGCGGCATTTCATCCAGCGTCCGGCCCAGCACCTCGTGGGCCAGGTGGTTGGCCAGCGCGATATCGCTTTTTTCCACCTCGATATACTCGATGACCTGCCCCCGGTGCGTCACCCGTTTCACTTCACGCTGGTACTGATGCAGCAGCGCGATGGCCTGGATTAAGGTCAGGTACTTCATGTGGTCGCGCCGGGTGCGGGTCTTGTCCGACAGGAACGTCAGCCGGTCGGCATACGGATTGACCACCTTCAGCGGTCGCAGCAGCCGCTGCGCGTTCTGGTGTAACGTCGTCAGGTACTGCTTTTCTGATGACTGAAGCAGCCCGGCCAGCGTCTGACCGTGGCGTTGCATCGCGTGGATGGCCTGCGTCTGCTCTCTGGATTCGTTCACCGTCAACACCAGACAGCGGTTCAGCAGCTCTTCATCCACGTCGCTGGCCGTGGTGGTCAGCATCAGCATCACCGGCCCCTGCACCCGGTATTCCCGCGTCACCAGCTCGCCGCTCTGCTCGTTCTTGCCGGTACTGGCGATTTTCAGTTCCCCGTCCGACTGCAACAGCTTCAGCGCATACGCCGCCTGCCTGACCCCTTCTTCCTCGGCTATCGCCAGTATCTTGTGTTGCAGCGAGGTTTCACCCAGATAGTAGAGACTCTGCCCGGTCATCGCGCTGTACTGGATACGCTCTTCTTCCGGCATCATCCCCAGCACCGCGTCCATCAGGCTGCTTTTTCCCGCCGCCGAACTGCTCTGTATCAGCACGGCCAGCGGTTTATCCAGCTTGCGCGACGTCGCCGCCAGATACCCGGTCAGCAGATTGGTGCTTTCCCCCACCACCCCGCAGGCCGCGAGGTCGTCCACGATACGCGCCGCAAGGTCGGGGGATGTGAGTAACGCCAGTGCGTCCGCCTCGTCTTCCGCGCTGACCGTGACCGCCGGAGCGCGTTCGGCCTGCTCCGCCGCCTGCCGCTGACGCTCCTGTTGCTGCTCCAGCATCAGCAGTACCCGCCCGCATTCGCGTTTGATGACCGACGCTTCACAGCCCAGTTCCGCCGCGGCCGCCGCCACATAGCCCTGACGCTGCCGCGAGCTGTACAGGTCCAGCGAGTCCACATACAGCGCGCCGGTTGACGCGTCCCGCACCTGCACGTTGACCTTCATCACCTCCTGTACGGTGTTTTTCTGCCAGCCGCGCACCCGCCACACCCGTGGGCCGTGGGTCAGCAGCAGGTCGCCGGACGCGGTTAACTCCCCCGCCACCGTCGGTGCCGGTACGCCCGCCGGGGCGGCTAAGGAAGAAGGTTCTGACTCACCGTTTACTACCGTGTCAGCGCGGAACACCACGCCGGGGCCGGACCCGTTTCCCATCCACTGCGACTGCTCCAGTGCCAGCCCTAACGCCGATTCCGGGCTGCCGCTGTTCAGCGCATACGCATTCGCATCCAGCCCCGGCGGGAACCGCACCCGCCACGCCTCGATACCCGCTTCCAGCAGCTCCGCCGCCACACTGTCCGCGCCCCGGTCGCCCGCTTCGTCCCGGTCATAGGCTATTTGTACCCGCTTCACCCCGTGATACTGCAACGCCGCCAGATGGTCAGCGGTAAAACCGTTGGCCCCGTAAGCTGTCGTCACATTGCGATAGCCCGCACACCAGAACGTCATCGCGTCGATCAGCGACTCGCACAGGATGACCTCTGACGACGCCTTCAGGGTTTCCTCGTTCCACACCCCGGCCAGTGGCGACGGCAGGTACAGGTGCTTCGGCGAGCCTTTGAGGATTTTGTGGTCCGGCTGCACCCGCCGCCCGTACAACTGCATCACCCGGCCCCGCTGCGCCACGCTCGCCGACTCCGCCCAGCCCACCACCGGCATCACCACGCAGCCCCGGAAGTGGTCCTGTCTGGTGGCGGCGCGCAGCACCCCCAGCCCGGCCAGTTTCTCGCGCAGCCGTTTTCCTTCCTGACTCGACGAGGACGGCAGCAGCCCCGCGCTGCCGCCGATACCGTGATGACCGGCGAACCCCAGCCGGAAGTGGCTCACCAGTTCAGGATGAGCCAGCCCGCGACTGACCAGCCACTGCTGGGCTTCCGCGCTCGCCAGCAGGCTCTGGTGGTAGAACTGGATAACCTGATTCAGCAGCGCCTGACCGTCATCATCCAGATCGGCGAGTTTCTGGCGGGGCGACGAGGCGGGGACAGGGACGGCGGCTAAAGAAGAGGCTGTCCCGGCCAGCTCCCGCAGCCGCAGCAGGGTTTGCGGATACGTCAGCCGCTCGGTGTGTTGCAGCCAGTCCAGCACCGACCCCGACGCCCCGCAGCCGAAGCAGTGGTACAGGTTCTTCGACGGCGTGATGACGCAGGACGGCGTGTTTTCCTGATGGAACGGGCACCGGCACACATAACTGTCCGCCCCCTGCTTTTTCAGTGTATGACCCTGAGACTGCGCCACGGCCCGCAGCGACACCCCGCGTTTCAGTTGTTCCAGCTCTGCCGGTGTCATTCGTCCCATCTCTGCTGCTCCCGTAAAAACCCGTCAATAACCGTTTAATGTTTTAATTAGATACCTTATACTGTGTATTTGTCAAACAGTATTAGAGGGACAGGTTACAGTATGGCTACGTCAACTTTGTGGTTCTTACCGATGAACTTTCCTGCTCGTCTGATACAACTGCGCAAGGCCGCCGACCTGACTCAACAGGCGTTAGCCGACAGCGCCTCCATTCATGTCAACCAGATACGCCGCTATGAGGCGGGGTCGGCGCAACCCACCTTAGACGCCCTGATTCGGCTGGCTAAGGTGTTGCGGGTCTCGCTGGATGGATTGGTGTTTGATGACCACGAGCGTGGCCCGTCTGATGATTTGGCGTTGCAGTTTGAGGCCGTCAGCGGAATGCCGGAAGAAGAGCGCCGGATTATCAAGGCGTTACTGGATGGGATGATACTGAAGTACCAGGCTAAACAGATCACTGAGCGCGGTTAGAACAGGCGGCAACCTGCTCCAACCGCTCACCACAAGCAACTAAACGAGGTAGTTACTATGGCTGGACGCGATTCTAAGTCAGAACCCCGCGCAACTGAAGCAAAAGAACCCCAACGGCATTACACCGTCGGCTACGCCCCTAATGGCATGAAGGGCAACCCGCCGCCGCAACTCACGCTGAAGGGCCGCTGGCTGGAAGATCTCGGCTTCAACACCGGACAGCCCGTTACCGTCACCGTCGAGCGCGGGCGGCTGGTGATTGAGGCGGAGATTAGGATCTAACCGGTAAGAACAAAGATCCCGGCGCAAGGGCCGGGATCGGTATCA